>NZ_CP109782.1:0-2162500 GCF_025908475.1 Brucella sp. MAB-22
ATGATGACCGGCAAATCGACGGCAACGATGGGTGATGATGCACATGCGAACCGTATCCATGGATCTTCTGCTACCGGAAATGAAAAGAGCCTGGTCGAGTTGAGCGGCAATGCAGGTGACGAGGTTTTCGAGCGCCTTACGGCAAAGCTGAAAGCCCGCGTCGGCACCGAGATTTATTCCAGCTGGTTCGGTCGTCTGAAGCTCGACGATATCTCCAAGAGCATTGTCCGCCTGTCGGTTCCGACAGCATTTTTGCGCTCCTGGATCAACAATCACTATTCTGAACTGCTGACCGAGCTGTGGCAGGAAGAAAACCCGCAAATCCTGAAAGTTGAAGTCGTGGTTCGCGGTGTAAGCCGCGTGGTGCGCAGCGCAGCTCCAGTGGAAGCCTGCGAAGCAGTTGAAACCAAGCCTGCTGTGGCTCCGCGCGAAAAGATGGTGTTTCCCGTTGGACAGTCGCTCGGCGAGAAGCGCGGTTCTGCGGTCGTTGCAGAATCGGCATCGGGTTCCGTTCTGGGTTCACCGCTCGACCCGCGCTATACGTTCGACAGCTTTGTCGATGGCGCATCGAATCGCGTGGCCCTTGCCGCTGCTCGCACCATTGCTGAAGCCGGTTCCAGCGCGGTGCGTTTCAATCCGCTTTTCATCCATGCTTCCGTCGGTCTGGGCAAGACGCACCTTCTGCAGGCAATCGCCGCCGCCGCGCTCCAGCGGCAGGAAAAGGCCCGCGTTGTCTATCTGACAGCTGAGTATTTCATGTGGCGCTTTGCCACCGCGATCCGCGACAACAATGCGCTGTCCTTCAAGGAACAGCTGCGCGATATCGATCTTCTCGTCATCGACGACATGCAATTCCTGCAGGGCAAGTCGATCCAGCATGAGTTCTGCCATCTCCTGAATACACTGCTCGACAGCGCCAAGCAGGTCGTTGTCGCTGCCGACCGTGCGCCTTCCGAACTGGAATCGCTCGATGTGCGCGTTCGTTCGCGACTTCAGGGTGGCGTTGCGCTCGAAGTGGCGGCCCCTGATTATGACATGCGTGTCGAGATGCTGCGCCGTCGTCTCGCCGTCGCGCAGGCAGAAGATTCGAGCCTGAACATTGGTGAAGAGATTCTCTCCCACGTTGCCCGCACGGTCACCGGATCGGGCCGCGAACTGGAAGGTGCTTTCAACCAGCTTCTGTTCCGTCAGTCCTTCGAGCCGAACATCTCCATCGACCGCGTCGATGAGCTGCTCGGTCATCTGACCCGCGTTGGCGAACCGAAGCGTATCCGCATCGAGGAAATCCAGCGCATCGTGGCGCGTCACTACAATGTCTCGAAGCAGGACCTGCTGTCGAACCGCCGCACGCGCACCATCGTCAAGCCGCGTCAGGTGGCAATGTATCTCGCCAAGATGATGACGCCGCGTTCTCTGCCGGAAATCGGCCGCCGCTTCGGCGGACGCGATCATACGACCGTGCTGCACGCCGTGCGCAAGATCGAAGATCTGGTTGGCGCCGACACCAAGCTGGCGCAGGAACTGGAGCTTCTGAAGCGCCTCATCAACGATCAGGCGGCCTGATTACAGTAGCTTCCCCGCTATCAATCGCGGTTATCAACAAAAAGCCCGGGCCCTGTCGCTTTCCGACATGGCGCGGGCTTGCTTTTCTCCTTAAAAATCTGCCACTTTAACGGACCTTCTGGCGCCCCTGGCGCCTTATCGACAGGGGCCGCCTGCCTGCCCGTCAGATGCAGTTGTCCTGTCCCAGCGAGCGAGTGCGTTTGAACATGCGTGTTACCCTAGAGCGATCGAACCTTCTCAAATCTCTCAACCACGTCCATCGCGTCGTGGAGCGTCGCAACACGATACCGATTTTGTCGAACGTGCTTTTGCAGGCTGAGGGCGCAAGTCTCGCACTCAAGGCGACCGACCTTGATCTTGAGGTCAACGAAGCGACAGCCGCCATGGTGGAACAGGCAGGCGCTACGACGGTTCCGGCACATCTTCTCTATGACATCGTCCGCAAGCTGCCGGATGGCGCTGAAGTCATGCTGTCGACCAATCCGGATGGTGGTTCCATTTCGGTCATTTCCGGCAAGTCGTCTTTCCGCCTCCAGTGCCTGCCGCAGTCCGATTTCCCGGAACTGACCGCTGGGGCATTTACCCATTCCTTCCGGATCGAGGCGCAGGCTCTGAAGCGTCTCATTGACCGCACGCAGTTTGCGATTTCGACGGAAGAAACCCGCTATTACCTCAATGGCATTTTCTTTCACGCCATCGAAAGCGAGGGTGCCCTGAAGCTGCGCGCTGTCGCGACCGACGGTCACCGTCTGGCGCGCGCCGAGCTGGAAGCACCGTCCGGCACGGAAGGCATGCCGGGCATCATCATCCCGCGCAAAACGGTTGCCGAACTGCAGAAGCTGGTCGATGTGCCGGATGTGGTCGTTACTGTTGAACTGTCGGACGCCAAGATTCGCTTCACGGTTGGATCGGTGGTCCTCACCTCGAAGCTGATCGACGGAACCTTCCCGGATTACCAGCGCGTGATTCCGTCTGGCAACGACAAGAAGCTCACCATCGGACGCCAGGAATTTGCGGCCTCCGTGGATCGTGTCTCGACCATTTCGAGCGAACGTGGCCGCGCGGTGAAGCTTTCAATCGCCGATGGCCAACTGACGCTCACCGTCAACAATCCCGATTCCGGCAGTGCAACTGACGAGCTTGCGGCGGACTATGACGCCGATCCGATCGATATCGGGTTCAACTCGAAATACCTGCTCGACATTACGAGCCAGCTTTCGGGTTCGGACGCGGTCTTCATGCTGGCCGATGCAGGTTCGCCGACGCTGGTGCGCGACACCGGCGATGAAGACGTATTGTACGTCCTGATGCCTATGCGTGTTTAAAGAACAGAAAAGTGAATACGCCTGAGCCTAATCAAAGCCGCCCGGAACGTGTTTCGATCCGGCGGCTCAAGCTTGTGAATTTCCGCAATTATGCGGAACTATCACTGCCGCTTGGGCCCGGCCATGTCGTGCTGACTGGCGAAAATGGTTCCGGCAAGACCAATCTGATCGAAGCAATTTCCTTTCTGTCGCCGGGACGCGGCCTGCGCCGTGCTGCTTATGACGATGTTGCCCGCGCAAATTCGCTTGATGGCTTTGCCATTCATGCCGCGCTTGACTGTATGATCTATGGCGAAGCTGAAATCGGCACCGGCACAGCAGGCGGCGGCGAGGGGGGGCGCAAGGTACGTATCAACGGGATTGCGGGTTCCGGCGACGACATGCTCGACTATGCGCGCATCCTTTGGGTGGTGCCGTCGATGGATGGGCTTTTCACCGGAGGCGCTTCTGATCGCCGGCGTTTCCTCGACCGCATGGTGCTTGCTATCGATACCGCTCACGGCAAGCGCGTGCTCGATTACGAAAAAGCGATGCGCAGCCGCAACCGCTTGCTGAACGATGGCAGTAATGACGACCAATGGCTGGATGCGATCGAAAGCCAGATGGCGGAGCTAGGCACGGCCATTGCTGCTGCGCGCGCCGAAGCCATGCGCCTGATTGCGGCGATGATCGAACGGCTGCCTGTCGAAGGACCGTTTCCAAAGGCCGATTGCTTTCTGGAAGGGACATTGGAGCAGAGAATCAATGTCGAGGCGGCGCTTGATCTCGAAGAAGACTTTCGCCGTACCCTGCGCGATGGCCGCGCGAGAGACCGGGCGGCAGGCCGCACGCTTGAAGGCCCGCATCGTACCGATCTGATCGTCCAGCACAGACCCAAATCCATGCCAGCCGCGCTCTGTTCCACGGGCGAACAAAAGGCGCTTTTGATCGGTCTCGTGCTTGCCCATGCCCGACTGACGGCAGAGCTTTCCGGTATGGCTCCGATTCTCCTGCTCGATGAAATCGCCGCGCATCTCGATACAGGTCGCCGCGCCGCGCTCTTTGGCATCCTTGATGAGCTTGGCGGACAGGCCTTCATGACGGGCACGGATCGCGCGCTTTTTGAAGCGCTTGAAGGGGAAGCGCAATTCTTCAATGTCTCTGCCGGTCATCTCACCAGGCTGTCTGACACCTGATCCGAACCGGTTCCATTTTGGGGATCGTGCCGTGAGGCAAAATATCCGCTGACAGCGCCTTGGGAGAGGCATATGTTCGGGGGTATGAATGCACCATCCAGACCATTTTCGTCCGAAGAACTTGAACGCTATGCGCGCCATATCGTGCTGCCGGAAATCGGCGGTCCGGGCCAGCAGAAGCTGAAGGCCGCGCGTGTGCTGATCGTCGGCGCAGGCGGGCTTGGCGCGCCTGTGCTGCAATATCTGGCAGCTGCCGGTGTCGGCACGCTCGGCATCGTCGATGACGACACTGTATCGCTATCGAACCTGCAGCGACAGGTCATTCACGATACGCAAAGTGTGGGCCAGCCAAAGGTGGAAAGTGCGCTTGCCACCATTGCCCGCATCAATCCGCATGTGATGGTCGAAGGACACCAGCTTCGCCTCGATGCCGGTAACGTAGAAGCGTTGATCGGCAATTATGACGTTCTGGTGGATGGCTCGGACAATTTCACCACGCGCTATATTCTGGCCGATGCTGCTGCCAGGGCGGGAAGACCGCTCGTGACGGGTGCCATGGGCCGTTTCGATGGCACGGTCACCGTGCTGATGCCCTATACGACCGGGCCGGATGGCACGCAGAACCCATCTTATCGCGATCTCTTTCCAGAAGCGCCGCCACCCGGAACGGTGCCAACCTGTGCCGAAGCCGGTGTGCTTGGCGTCCTGCCGGGTGTGATCGGCAGCCTGCAGGCAATGGAAGTCATCAAGCTCATCACCGGTATCGGCGAACCCTTGGTGGGCCGTCTGCTGCTCTACAATGCCTTGAATGTCCGCTTCGAAACCATTCGTTATAAGGCACGCAAACCGAAATGACGGCTCTGCGTGTCGAGGCTATTGGCGAGAATTTCGGGCAGTGGGAAGAACTGCTCGGCATGATCCGCGACAGCTTCGCCTATATGGACGGCGTGATCGATCCGCCCTCATCGGCAGGTTTGCTGACGGCGGAAAATTTGCGGCAGAAGGCACAGGAAGAAACCGGTTTTGCGGCCTTTCTGGATGACAGACTTGTCGGCTGTGTCTTCATACGGGAAAAGGCCGAGGGCTTTTATCTCGGCAAACTTGCCGTCGCACCCGCCTTTGAGGGACGAGGCATTGGGCGATTGCTAATGCAAAAGGCGGAAGATGTTGCGGTTGCAAAAGACAAACCATCAATTGAGTTGCAGGTGCGTATCGAGCTTACGCGCAATCGGGCGGTGTTTGAAAAGCTTGGATATCGCAAGATCGCGGAGACCGCGCATCCAGGCTATAGCCGCCCCACATCCATAACCATGCGCAAGGAGATCACGCGTGGCACTGACATTAACGCATGAAGAACGGTCGATAGCCGCAGGCGATCTGGGGGAGGGCGCTGCTATGGCAATGCGCATTGTGGCCGAAACAGCAAGGCTGATGGGTGCGCCGCGTCTTATTCCAGTTGCATCGGCACATATTGACGGTGCGCTTTATCACGGCGATAGCGGAACGCTTTTCGCAGAAAAGCTGGTTGAGGGTGGTGCAAAGGTCAAAGTCCGCTCGACGCTCAATGTCGGTTCTATCGATCTGACCGGCTGCTCGCGTAATCTTTTGCCGGCTCACGAAGCCGATATGGCCAAGCGCATGATGCGCGCCTATATCAAGCTTGGCTGCGAGCCGACCTGGACCTGCGCTCCGTATCAGGCGGGACACAGGCCAGCAAAGGGCACAGATGTCGCCTGGGGTGAATCCAATGCAGTCGTGTTCTGTAATTCAGTTCTGGGTGCGCGTACCAATCGTTATGGCGATTTCCTCGATATTGCCTGTGCTATTGCTGGCCGCGCGCCCGATTATGGTCTGCATCGCAGCGAAAACCGTCGCGCTACGGTGGTGATCGATATTTCAGGGCTGGACCCGGCGTTCCTGTCTTCGGAAGTGGCCTGGCCCATTCTCGGCAATCTGTTTGGTCGCAGTGTTGGCACGAATATCGGTGTCGTTGCAGGCAGTCCCGTCCATCCCGATGAAGACGATCTCAAAGCTTTCGGCGCGGCATCGGCATCGGTTGGAGCAGTCGGTCTATTCCATGTTGCTGGTGTCACGCCCGAAGCGCCCGATCTTGAAACGGCTTTGCAGCACCAGAAGCCGGAAGGCGTCATCCGCGTCACACGAGAAATGATCGAGGCGACGCGCAAGCGTCTTTCGACAGTCGAGCAGGTCGATCATATCGATGCGGTTGCCATTGGCAGTCCGCATCTTTCGAGAACCGAATTCGACCGTCTGGAGCGCGCCATAGCGGAACGCAAGCTCGCGGTGCCGCTTTATGCCTGCACGGGCCGTCATGCACTGGTTGAGCTGGAGAAAGACGGACGCAGGCAGGCGCTTGAAAAAGCAGGCGTCGTGATTGTCGCCGACACATGCGTGGTTGTTACACCAATTTTGCCAGCTAAGGATGATGCCATCCTTATGACGAATTCCGGCAAGTTCGCGCATTATGCACCTGGCAACACCGGCTATGGCGTGCTTTACGGTTCGTTGGAAGAATGCGTGGAAAGCGCGGTTGCGGGCAGGCCGGTTTTCGGGAGGCAGGCGGCATGAGCATCGGGGAAAGCACTGTACTCGTTGCAGGAAAAGGGGCAGATGCTGAGGCGCTGGTTCTCTCCGCGCCGATTAGCTTCTGGGGCGGTGTCGATCCGAAGAGCGGGCGGATTGCCGATGTGCGCCATCCGGAACATGGGCGGAGCATCGCCGGGCGTGTGTTGTGCCTGCCCGGAACCATCGGCTCGTCATCCGCAGCAGCCGTTCTTCTGGAACTGGTCCATAGCGGTCATGCGCCTGCGGCCATTGTCCTGCACGAACCGGATGCGATCCTGCTCCTTGGCCTCATCGTGGCCCATGAAATGGGGCATGACGTGCCTATCGCAATTGAACTTGACCGCGAGGCGCAAAAGCAACTCGCCGGCCATCGGGTGACGGTCGGCGAGGATGGAGCAATTGGGATTGCTGCCTAATATTGCGTGCTGCGATCTACAATATGCTCCAGCGTCCCGTCCCGCTCGAAGGCTTCGATCTGCCGGATGATCTGCGGCACAAGGGCGGTTGCAGATGAGCTTGCTGCCGCGTGCGGCGTGATCGTCACGCGCGGATGATCCCAGAGAGGACTGCTGGTCGGCAACGGTTCCTGCGTGAACACGTCAAGCGAAGCTGCCGAAAGAAGCCCGCGGTCGAGTGCGGCCAGAATATCGGCCTCGTTCTGCAGACCGCCGCGTCCGGCATTGATCAGCACCGGCGCGCCGAGCGGCCCGTCGCTCTTCAGTTGCGCGAACATCGACATGGAGAGGATACCCTTGGTGTCGGGCGTCAGCGGCAGCAGACAGACGAAGATGTCGGTAGTCTTGAGGAATTTCCCAAAGCCGTCCTTGCCGTGATAGGTCTGCACGCCATCGATCTCTTGCGGGCGTCGGCTCCAGCCGGTGACATTGAAGCCGAGCAACTTCAGCTTTTCAGCCGCATCGCGCCCGAGCACACCGAGGCCCATGATGCCGACCGTCACCTCGTGTGCGGCTGGTTGGCGGCGATCCTCATGCCAGACATGATTCTGCTGTTGCTTGCGATAGCGCTGTCCGAGGCGGTGATGATCCAGCACCTGCCAGACGACATATTCCGTCATGCGCATAGTGAGATCGTCGGAGATGATGCGCACCAGTGGTACATCGGGAATCCGGTCATCGCGGAAGACGTGATCGACGCCTGCGCCCAGCGAGAAGATCACCTTCAGATTGGGCAGGTTCTCAAGCGAGCCCGGCTTCTGCTTCCAGACGAGCGCATATTTGACGGACGGATCTTTTTCCGTGCGATCCGTCACCACCGGACGATCCGGCGCGTGATCCCGAAACGTCTTCAGCCAGATTTCAGGGTCCCAGTCGGTGATCGCCAAAAGGATGTTGCCCTTGGTTTCGCTCATTGTCTTGCTCCTCCCTCTGTTGCCTCCATCCGGAAGGCCGCCGCCATCAACGCCTTGGTATAATCGGTCTGCGGGTTGGCGAAAACATCCTTCGCCGCGCCATATTCGACCGCCTTGCCGTTGCGCATCACCAGCACGTCATTTGCCAGCGCCCGCACCACTTTCAGATCGTGGCTGATAAAAAGATAGGCGAGATCATGCTTCTTCTGCAATGCGCGTAACAGATCGACCACCTGCGCCTGCACGCTCATATCGAGTGCGGAGGTCGGTTCGTCCAGCATAACGAATTTCGGGTTCAGCACCATGGCACGTGCAATGGCGACGCGCTGGCGCTGGCCACCTGAAAATTCGTGCGGATAGCGGAAGCGGGTTTCCGGATCGAGATTGACTTCGTTGAGCGCGGCAACGACACGCGCATCGCGTTCGTCTGCCGACAGTTTAGGCTCATGCACCAGAAGCCCTTCGGCGATGATGTCCGCGATGGTCATGCGCGGTGAGAGCGAGCCGAATGGGTCTTGAAACACGATTTGCATCTCGCGGCGCAGCGGGCGCATATCACTGAAACTGAATTTCGCAATATCGCGGCCGTCGAACCTGATCTCGCCCTTGGATGAAATCATGCGCGACAGTGCGAGGCCAAGCGTCGTCTTGCCGGAGCCCGATTCGCCGACGACGCCGAGCGTCTGTCCGGCGCGTAAGTTTACGTCGATGCCGTCCACCGCCTTCACATGGTCGACGGTCTTGCGCATGAACCCCTTCTTGATCGGGAACCAGACACGGATATCCTTGCCTTCCATCACCGTTTTTGCTGCTGGATCGGCGGCAGGCGGCTCGCCCTTCGGTTCAGCCGCAAGCAGGTGCTTGGTGTAAGGATGCTGCGGGTTTTCGAAAATCTCTTTGGTCGGCCCGGCCTCGACGATCTTGCCCTTGCTCATCACGCAGACCTTGTCGGCGATCTTGCGCACAATGCCGAGGTCGTGGGTGATGAAGAGCATCGACATGCCCTGTGCGGCTTTAAGCTCGGCCAGCAGCTTCAAGATTTGGGCCTGCACGGTGACATCGAGCGCTGTGGTCGGCTCGTCGGCAATCAGCAGCTTCGGCTTGTTGGCAAGCGCCATGGCGATCATGACGCGCTGGCGCTGGCCGCCGGAAAGCTGGTGCGGAAAGGCCGACAGGCGCTTTTCCGGTTCGCGAATGCCGACTTCGTTCAGAAGTTCCAGCGTCCGCGCCCGTGCGGCCTGCTCCCCCATGCCTTGATGCATTTTCAGGATTTCACCGATCTGCCGCTCCACACTGTGCAGCGGATTGAGCGATGTCATCGGCTCCTGAAAGATCATGGTGATGTCGTTGCCGCGCACACGGCGCAGTTCCGGCTCCGAAGCCTTCATCAAATCCTTGCCATTGAAAAGAATTTCTCCGGAAGGATGGCTGGCAGACGGATAAGGCAGCAGCTTCAGGATGGACAAGGCCGAGACGGATTTGCCTGATCCCGATTCGCCGACAAGGGCGACCGTTTCGCCTTCGGCAATGTCGAAGGATACGCGGTCGACGGAAATGCGTTCCTCGCCATTCTGGCGGAATGCGACCGACAGATCGCGGACGGACAGCAGGATTTTGTTCCCTGATTCGATCATAGACCCGCTCATTGGCCCACTCATTGAAATGCCTTTCGCGGATCGAAGGCGTCGCGTGTTGCCTCACCGATGAAGATCAGAAGTGACAGCATCAGCGAGATGACCACAAAGCCGGTAATGCCGAGCCAGGGTGCTTGCAGGTTATTCTTGCCTTGTGCGAGCAGTTCGCCCAGCGAAGCTGAACCGGGCGGCAGGCCGAAACCAAGGAAGTCGAGCGAGGTGAGGGTGGTGATCGAGCCGTTCAGGATGAAAGGCAGGAAGGTCAGTGTCGCGACCATGGCGTTGGGCAGGAGATGCCGCCACATGATGGTGCCGTTCTTCACGCCGAGCGCACGCGCCGCGTTCACATATTCGAAGTTTCGCGCCCGCAGAAATTCCGCGCGCACGACGCCGACGAAAGCCACCCATGAAAACAACAACATGATGCCCAGAAGCACCCAGAAGCCGGGCGGCAATATCGCCGCGATAATCAGCAACAGGTAGAGAACCGGGATCGAGGACCAGATTTCGATGAAGCGCTGGAACAGAAGATCGACCCAGCCGCCGAAATAGCCCTGAACCGCACCTGCCGTCACACCGATTATTGCCGAGAAGAAGGTGAGAATCAGACCGAACAGTACCGAAATACGGAAGCCGTAGAGTGCGCGTGCGAATACATCGCGCGCCTGATCGTCGGTGCCGAGCAGATTGAAATTGCCGAAGCGACAATTGGGATCGCTCACGCCTTGCGGATAGCGCTGGCAGCGCTCTTCCGCCGAATAGAGCCAGAACGGTTTCGAAGGCGCTGCTTCCGGTATCTCGTTGTTCACGGTGTTGTAGGAATAGCGGATTGGCGGCCAGATGGCCCAGCCATTGTTGTTGATTTCATCCTGTATCACCGGGTCGCGATAGTCGGTGACGGCATAAAAGCCGCCGAATTTTTCTTCCGGATAATCCACGAAAACCGGCATTAGCAGCTCGCCCTTGTAGGAAACGAGGATGGGCCGGTCATTTGCGATGAACTCGGAACAAAGCGCTGCGATGAGCAGGAACAGGAAAATCCACAGCGACCAGTAACCGCGCTTGTTGGCCTTGAAGTTCTGCCAGCGGCGCTTGTTGAGTGGCGACAGAAACGGACGTTTTACCGGCTTTGCGGTTGGGGTGAGGGTGGTGTCAGTCATCACACGTCCCTCCGGTCAAAGTCGATGCGCGGATCGATCCACGTATAGGTGAGGTCGGACAAAAGGCCGACCAGAAGGCCGATCAGCGAGAAGATGAAGAGATTGGCGAAGACCACGGGATAATCGCGGTTGATGACCGACTGGTAGCCCAGCAGGCCAAGTCCGTCGAGCGAGAAGATGGTTTCGATCAAAAGCGAACCGGTGAAGAAGGCCGAGATGAAGGCACCCGGAAAACCGGCGATCACGATCAGCATCGCATTGCGGAAGACGTGCCGATAGAGAACCTGATTCTCGGTCAGCCCCTTGGCGCGCGCTGTGGTTACATATTGCTTGCGGATTTCTTCCAGAAACGAATTCTTGGTCAGCAACGTCGTTGTGGCGAAGGCGGAAAGCACGAGTGCAGTCACCGGCAGCACCATATGCCACAGATAGTCGCCGATCTTGCCCCAGAACGACATCTGCGCGAAATCGGGTGAGGTGAGGCCGCGCAGCGGGAACCAGTCGAAGAACGAGCCGCCCGCAAACAGCACGATCAGCAGGATCGCAAACAGGAAGCTTGGGATGGCGTAACCGACGATGATGACGGCGCTGGTCCAGGTGTCGAAGCGCGAACCATCCTTGATCGCCTTGCGAATGCCGAGCGGAATCGAGATCATGTAGGACAGAAAAGTCAGCCACAGGCCGAGCGAGATTGAAACCGGCATCTTTTCCTTGATGAGGTCGATCACGCTGATATCGCGAAAATAGCTGCGGCCGAAATCGAAGCGCAGATAGTTCCACAGCATCTGGCCGAACCGTTCCAGCGGCGGCTTGTCGAAACCGAACTGCTTTTCCAGATCGGCAATGAATTGCGGGTCGAGCCCCTGCGCGCCGCGATATTTGGAATTGACCGAGCCGCTGTCGACGGCACTTTGCCCGAAATCGCCACCACCGCCGGAAAGGCGGTCGAGAGCGTCGCCGCCCTGGCCTGAAAGCTGCGCAATCACGCGCTCGACCGGACCGCCGGGGGCGAACTGAACCACAGCGAAGGAAATAGCCATGATGCCGAGTATCGTCGGAATCATCAGAAGCAGACGGCGGAGAATATATGCGCCCATCAGCCCGGTTTTCTCCGCAGGTTCAGGTTTATCTTATGGCTTGCCAACAGCTTCTGCCTTTTCATTATAGAGCGTGATGTCGAAAACCGGTTTCGGTTTCGCGAAATCACGCCTTGATCCACCACAGCGTCTCGACGGGAAAGCCGTAATCGGGCTTCGGCTCCTTGAAACCGAACCGGTCCCAATAGGCCGCGAGATGATTCGCTGTCGTCCAATTTGGAATCCAGTCGCGCCGGATACGCAAGTACCGATCGAGCACCCGCATCGTGGCGACGAGTTCTTCGCGCGTCGAAACCTTGCCGATATCTGCAATCAGCGCATCGATCAACGGGTCTTCCGTACCGGGAAGATTATAGCTGCCCGGCACCTTGGCCGATTCGGAACCAAACATCCCGGCAAGCGATTCCTGCGTCGGCGTGGGGCTGAACTGCAACGCCATACCCACCATGTCGAACTGGAAGTCCTGCATCCGTACCTGATACTGGCTTGCATCGACAAACCGCAGGCTGGCGTCAATGCCGATGGCGCGCAGTTTCTGCACGAACGGATTGTAGACCCGGGTGAAGGCTTCGGAATTGGAGAGTATCTCCAGCGCGAACTTTGATCCGTCCCTGTCGTGGAACTGGCCGTTCTTGCGCTCGAAACCGGCAGCCTCCAACAGTTTGATGGCCTGCGCGAACTGCGCGCGGTCGCGGCCCGTACCGTCCGATACGGGCATAAGCACGGCTTCACTGAAAACCGCATCCGGCAGTTTTCCGCGATAACGTTCAAGAACTTTAAGTTCATCAGGCGTCGGTATGCCGCTCGCCTGAAAATCCGATCCGTTGAAGCACGACTGCGAGCGGGCATAGACCTTGTAGAAAAGGTTCTCATTCGTCCATTCGAAGTCGAAGCAGAGCGCAATTGCTTCGCGCACGCGCGGATCGCGGAACCGTTCGCGGCGCTGGTTCAGCGCCCATGCCTGCATCAGCGGGCGTTTCTCTTTCGGAAAAGTACGCTTGATGACCTTTCCCTGCTGGATGGCCGGGAAGTCATAGGCCGTCGCCCAGTTCTTGGAGACGGTCTCCTCGCGGTAGTCGATACTGCCTTTCTTGAAGGCTTCGAATTGCGGCTGGCGGTCGCGGAAAAACTCGATACGGATGCGGTCGAAATGATTGAAGCCCTTCTGCACCGGCAAATCTTTCGCCCAATAATCCTCGACGCGCTCATACTCGATGAACTGACCGGCGGCGAAATTGCCGACCTTGTAAGCGCCTGAACCCAGCACCGGCTCCATGGTCGTGGCTTCGAAATCGCGATCCTTGAACCAGCTTTCCGACAGGATCGGCACGGCCACGGAATCAAGGATAGCGTTCGGTCCGCGCCCTTCGACGAAGCGCATGCGCACTTCTCTGTTGCCGGTTGCCTCCACCTTTTCGACGCCTGCCAGATACTGGCGCAGCGTTGGATGGCCTTTCTGCTTGATGGTCGCATAGGTGAACAGCACGTCTTTCGCCTCAATAGGCGAGCCGTCGTGAAAACGCGCCTCCTTGCGAAGCTTGAACGTGCAACTGCGGCGATCTTTCGAAAGCGTCGCACTTTCCGCGATCAGGCCGTAGACAGAATCCGGCTCGTCCAGCGCCGAAGCCATCAGCGTATCAAAGGTCAGTTCCATGCGCGGCGGCGCATCACCCTTGAACGTGAAGGTATTGAGCGTGTTGAACGTGTCGGTATTCTGGTTCCAGACCCAGCTCGACGGCGCGAAATTGAACGTGCCGCCCTTCGGTGCTTCGGGGCTGGCATAGTCGAAATGTGGAAAATCGGGACCGTATTTCAGGTCACCGAAAGCCGAAAGCCCATGCAGCGCTTTGCCTGTCGGGATGTCGGCAAAGGCCCTTGGCGGCAGGAAGGCTGCAACGGCGGCACTTCCCGAAAGCCCCAGAAAATGGCGGCGGTTCATGCGAAGGATTGTCATTCTCGCTCCGCCCTCATTCACTGCCGGTTTTGAGCTTGGCTTCCTTCGCAGGGTCTATCCACCAGGAGAACGGGTCAATCCCAAGATAGTCCGGCTGCTTTTCAGGCATTCCGAATTTATTCCAATAGGCCACATTGATGTGGTCTGAGTACCATTGCGGGATGACGTAATAGTTCCACAAAAGTGCCCGGTCGAGCGCATGGGTCGAGGCGACCAGCTCCTCACGATCCTTGGCATAGATGACATGGTCGATCAGCTTGTCGATGGCCGGGTTCTTGATACCGGCATAGTTGCGGCTGCCTTTGAAGTCGGCGGCCTTGGAACCCCACATGTCGCGCTGCTCATTGCCGGGTGAACTGCTCTGCGGGATGACTGAGGTGACCACATCATAGTCGAAATCATTGACGCGGGCCTGATATTGCGCCGTGTCGACGATACGCACGGTCGCGTTGATGCCGATCTTGCGCAGGCTTGCTGCGAACGGATTGTAAATACGCTCGTCCGTCGGATCCTTGCCGAGAAATTCGATGGTGAACGGATTGCCCTTGGCATCGACGAGCTTGTTGCCCTGCACTGTCCAGCCGGCTTCCGAAAAGAGTTTCAGCGCGGTGCGCAGGTTTTCGCGGGTGGCCTGCGGTGTGTCATAGACCGGCAGCTTGAATTCCTTCGTCAGTGCATCAGCAGGAAGCGAATCCTTCACCGTTTCCAGAATGGCCTGTTCCTCGGGCGTCGGCGGGCCGCTCAATTCCAGTTCATTGCCTGCGAAATAGCTGTTGATGCGCTTGTACTGGTTGAAGAACAGCAGGCGGTTCATCGATTCGAAGTCGAAGGCGTAGGTCAGCGCCTGACGCACTTTCGGGTCTTTGAACTTGTCGCGGCGCGTGTTCAGGAAATAGCCCTGCATACGTCCGGCGGCATGGAAGGGAAACGAAGCCTTCACGACATCGCCGCGCTGCACGGCTGGGAAATTATACTGTTCAGCCCAGCGCTGGGCACGATTCTCGTTGCGATAATCGTACTGTCCGCCCTTCTTGAAGGCTTCCCAGGTTGCATCCTCGTTGAAATAGTACTCGTAGCGCAGGCGGTCGAAATTATTGCGCCCGACATTGACGCCCAAATCCTTGCCCCAATAGTCATCGACGCGCGCCCAGGTGATGGAGCGTCCGGGCGTCATGCTGTCGATCTTGTAGGCGGAAGAGCCGAGCGGGATTTCAAGCGTCGGACGGGTAATGTCGCGCTGCTTGCCCTGTGCATCCTTGCCTTCCCACCAGTGCTTGGGCAGAACGGCAAGCTGTCCCAGAATCTGCGGCAATTCGCGATTGCCCTTTTGGCTGAAGGTGAATTTCACCTCATGTTCGCCAGTCTTTTCCGCCTTCTCCACGTCGCCATAATATTTGTTGTACATCGGCGACTGCTTCTTCAGCACATCGAACGACCAGATCACGTCATCGACGGTGATCGGCTGGCCATCGTGCCATTTCGCTTTTGGATTGAGCTTGAACTTAACCCAGGAGAAATCATCGGGATATTGCAGGGCTTCGGCAATGAGCGGGTATTGCGTCGATCCCTGATCGAGCGAATCCGTCATCAGCGTGTCGTAGAGAAGACCGCCGCCGAAATCGGACAGGCCAGCGGCTGCGACCCCCTGCACCACAAACGGATTGAGACTGTCGAAGGTGCCGACGGCGACCATATTCAGCGTGCCGCCTTTCGGCGCATCGGGGTTCACATAGTCATAATGTTTGAAACCAGCAGGATATTTGGGCTCGCCAAGCAGGCTGGAGGAATATCGCCATTGGGGTTCCGCGTCATTTGCGCGACCAATTGAAACCGTGCTCGCAAGCATGGCCACCGCAAACGCACCCGCCCAAAAAGCTCTCATCCAGCCTCTCCGTTCCTGTTTCGGATATATTCGAACGAGTTTTATGGGTTTTTGCGGAGGAAGAAAGGCATGCGGGCAAGAAATTTAATGCGGGCACGAAAAAAGCCCGGCGAACCGGGCTTTGATCATGTTTCTATCCTGCAGGCTTAATTGGCGGGTGCCGGTTCCGCAGGCTTCTGTTCGCCGCCTTCCGCAGGCTTTTCGCCTTCGGCTGGCTTGGCTTCGCCGCCCTCAGCCGGCTTTGCATCGCCACCAGCGGCAGGTGCCGCATCAGCGGTCGGCAGCGGAGCCGGATTGTCGGACAGTGTGCGCAGATAAGCGATCAGATCAGCGCGTTCATTGTCCTTCTTGTCGCCAGCAAAGCCCATGGCGGTGCCCTTGATGAAACCCTTCGGCGAGGTCAGGAACTTGTTGAGATGTTCAAAATCCCACTTGTTGCCCGCAGCACCGAACTCCTTCATGGGAGCTGAATAGCCGAAACCTTCAACAGAGGCAGCCGGACGGTTCACGACATCCCACAGATGCGGACCGACCTTGTTGGCGCCACCCTTTTCACCGGTATGGCATGCAGCGCAACGCTTGAAGACGGTTTCACCGCGCGCCGGATCAGCAGACTGCAGCAACGTCGCAATGGAAACTTCTTCCTTGGCCGGTGCAGCGCCCCCTTCACCGGTCGAGGCTTCCGCCGCTTCGATGATAAAGCCCGGCTTTTCGGGCGCAGGCGAGTGAAACAGCGAATCGGACAGGATGCCCGTCGTCATGACAACGAAAACCGTTGCCAGAAAAGCCATGATAAACTTGTTAGTCCGGGTTGAATTCATCGCCGGTCAGCGCTCCCTCTACCAAAACGCTCTCCCCGAGAACGCTCTCCTAGCCGGCATGCAAACCTTCAATAAAGGTCGCAATTCTCTCCCCGGCATCGGGCGGAAACTAGGTCTTTTACCAGGGCGATGCAACACCTATAACGGTAACTAGACCCGTGACTTTTTGACACTTTTGATGCATTTCCAGCGCCTCGAAAGCGGTTTAAAAGACGTCCGCGACCTTATCGATCTCAAGAGGCGATGATGCTTCAGACATTAAAGACACTCACTCTTATCCCGGCACGCATGGCGTCCACGCGGCTGCCGAACAAGCCGCTCGCCGATATTTGCGGCAAGCCGATGATCGTGCATGTGGCCGATCGTGCAGCGGCTGCAAAGCTGGGCCGGACGGTGGTTGCAACCGACAGCGAAGAGATTTTTGCAATCGTTACCGCGCATGGCCATGAAGCCATCATGACGCGTGAGGATCACGAATCCGGCTCCGACCGCATCTATGAAGCATTGATGAAAGTCGATCCGGCGGGCGAGTTTGATGCCGTGGTGAACGTTCAGGGCGACCTGCCGACCATCGATCCCGATATCATCCGCCGTGCGCTTCTGCCGTTGGAAGACGGACCTGCCGACATTGCAACGCTCGGCGTCGAAATCGAGGAAGAGTCGGAGAAGACCAATCCGAGTGTGGTGAAGATCGTCGGCTCCCCGCTTGCCGGCAACAGCCGCCTGCGCGCACTTTATTTCACCCGCGCAACCGCGCCCTACGGTGAAGGCCCGCTTTATCACCATATCGGCCTTTACGCCTATCGCCGCTCAGCGCTTGAACGCTTTGTGAAGCTTGGGCCGTCTCCCTTGGAGAAGCGCGAAAAACTCGAGCAATTGAGGGCTCTTGAAGCCGGAATGCGTATTGATGTGGAACTTGTGAGGACGGTGCCGCTCGGCGTTGATACGCAGGCCGATCTTGACCGCGCGCGCATTCTTGTAGCACAGGGTATCTAACGGTCCACCGATGAGTGGCATTTAAGAAAGCATGGTACGATGAAAACCAACAGGATTTCCTTTCAGGGTGAAGCGGGCGCGAATTCCGATACGGCGTGCCGCAACATGTTTCCCGATATGGAGCCTTTGCCGTGCCCGACTTTCGAGGATGCCTTCAATGCGGTTGAAACCGGCGCTGCCGACCTCGCCATGATCCCGATCGAGAACACTCTGGCCGGCCGCGTCGCCGATATTCATTATCTGCTGCCGCTCGCCGACATGCATATCATTGGCGAATATTTCCTGCCGATCCATTTCCAGCTGATGGTGCTTCCGGGCGTCAAGCGCGAGGAAATCAAGACGGTGCACAGCCATGTCCATGCGCTTGGCCAGTGCCGCAACGTCATCCGCCAGAATGGCTGGAAGGGTGTCATCGCAGGCGATACGGCGGGAGCCGCTCGCCTCGTCGCCGATATGAAAGATCGTTCCATGGCGGCCTTGGCACCAAGCCTTGCCGCTGAGCTCTATGGTCTCGATATTCTGGAAGAAAATGTCGAGGATTCGGAAGATAACGTGACCCGCTTCGTTGTTCTGTCCAAGAACAAGCAATGGGCACAGCGTCCCGAAAATGGCGAACGCATCGTGACGACTTTTGTCTTCCGCGTGCGCAACGTCCCGGCTGCGCTCTACAAGGCGCTGGGCGGCTTTGCCACCAATGGCATCAACATGACGAAGCTCGAAAGCTATCAGATCGGCGGGCGTTTCATCGCCACGCAGTTCTATGCCGATGTCGAAGGACACCCGGAAGACGCCAATCTGCAGTTCGCGCTGGAAGAATTGCGCTTCTTTACCAAGGAAGTGCGGATTCTCGGCGTCTACAAAGGCAGCGATATCCGCGATACACATCTGCTTGCAGCAGAATAATCAGCCTGCATCATAGGCCCAGGCCTTTATCAGATGGGTTGCGATGGCGCCGGACGGTGGCACCCGCAACCCATTTTCATGTGTGCCTTCCAGCATTGTCCGCACTTCGCCCTTCGAGAACCAGCGACCGTCTTCCAGCTCCGAACGGTCGATAGTGAAGTCGTCGCTCAAAACCTCGGCATGACAGCCGATCATCAGCGAATAGGGAAACGGCCAGGGCTGGCTCGCATGATAGGCAACGCGACCGATGGAGAGCCCCATTTCCTCGACACTTTCGCGGCGCACGGCGGCCTCGATTGTTTCGCCGTGCTCGATAAAGCCTGCGAGGCAGGAATAGGAACCGGGCGCGAAATGCGGGCTGCGTGCCAGAATGCATTTTTCGTCGCGCACCGGCAGCATGATCGCTACCGGGTCGGTACGCGGGAAATGTTCCGCACCACAGTTCGGGCATTGCCGCTTGGCACCGCCAGCGCGCATGTCGGTTTTTGCACCGCAGCGTCCGCAGAAACGGTGATTGGCATGCCATGCGGTCAGTGCTGCGGCTTGCGCCAGCGCGCCGAGCAGGTCGGCGGATACCAGCCCTTCGGTATAAATGCTGCGATAATCCTGTAGACGGAAAGGCGTTTCCATCGTCTCGGGGTCGAGCGGTGTCGTCAAAGCGACAAGCGGCGCGCCGTCCTGAAGACCGAGAAAAATCGGCTCGTGAAGATCGGGCGCAAAGTCCTTCGCCTCACCGAGGCGGAACAATGCGCGTGGCGCTTTTTCATCGGCGTAGTCGAGAAGCAGCCGGTTACCGCCAAGCAACATGATTCGCGTTTCGGGAAGTTCCAGCGCCGTGAAGGCAGAGTCATCCTGCCGCTTTTCGGATTGGCGGTCGATCCGGTTGCCGGAAAATCCGACAGATCGGCTCGGTTCGATTTCCGGCAGGTCATAGAGACGGAAAGTCATATCTATCTCGGAATTGTTGGGGGGGCTAAAGCGCATCCCGAAAAGTGTGAAACGGTTTTCGGAAAAGATGCGCGTGAAAGCAAATTAAAGCGCCGCGCGAATGTCGGTGATCAACTGCTGTGCGTCTTTTTCGTCATAGGTTTCGCGGGTTCCGAAACCCCAGACAGGGCCGGGCCAGCCCGCGTCGCCTTCGTTGCGGGCGATAACATGCAGATGCAGCTGCCGAACAATATTGCCGAGCGCACCCGTATTGATCTTCTCACAGCCGGTCACGGTCTTGAGCGCCTGCGCAACGATGCCAGTCTCGAAGGTCAGCATGGTCTGGTCGAGCGGCGTCATGTCATGGATTTCAGCTAGGCCAGGACGGCGCGGTACCAGGATCAGCCATGGCCAACGCCGGTCATTCATCAACCGAAGCTCGCACAGGCCGAGCTTGGCGACAGAAAAAGTATCGGCATGAAGCCGTTTATCGAGTTCGAATTGTTCCATAGGCCGACATTTACCAGTTTTTTTCGTCCAGTGCTTGCTTTTTGCGTGGCGCCCTCCTTGCTTTTTGCTTCACAATTGACGATATGCAGCGTGGGAGGTTGGTGGTGGACGAGCCACTCGCCAACCGGGTCAGGTCCGGAAGGAAGCAGCCCTAACGAGCCACGGCACGGGTCATCGTGCCAGCCTCCCACCCTTTCTCACGACGCCGACGACTGTTGATGGGTTGCCTCTTTGGTTGACGCCGCTCATGCGTCCGGTCCAAACTGGCGACTGAGAAAAAAGCGGAACAGGAAGAACGGAAGGGTCGCTATGGACACAAAATCCGCCGATGGCGCCTATCGCGTTCTCGCCCGCAAATATCGCCCCCAGAATTTCAACGACCTTATCGGCCAGGAGCCGATGGTTCGCACGCTCAAGAACGCGTTCGAGACGGGCCGCATTGCGCAAGCCTGGATGCTCACCGGCGTTCGTGGGGTCGGTAAGACGACCACGGCGCGCATTCTGGCGCGTGCGCTCAATTACAAGACAGATACCATCGACCAGCCGACTATCGATCTTTCCGTGCAGGGCGAAAACTGCCAGGCGATCATGGAAGGCCGTCATGTCGATGTGATCGAGATGGACGCCGCCTCGCATACGGGCATCGATGACATCCGCGAGATCATCGAGCAGGTGCGCTACCGCCCGGTTTCGGCGCGTTATAAAGTCTATATCATCGACGAAGTGCACATGCTCTCCAATCAGGCTTTCAACGGCCTGTTGAAGACGCTGGAAGAGCCGCCGCCGCACGTCAAATTCATCTTTGCCACCACCGAAATCCGAAAGGTTCCGATCACGGTTCTGTCGCGCTGCCAGCGCTTCGATCTGCGCCGCATCGAATCGGGCACGCTGGCGCAGCATCTGCGCCGCATCGCGGAAGCGGAACAGATCGCGGTGGATGACACGTCGCTCGCCATGATCGCACGCGCAGGCGAAGGCTCGGCACGCGATTCGCTGTCGATCTTCGATCAGGCCATCGCGCATGGCGCAGGCACCGTCACGGCGGAAGCCGTGCGCTCCATGCTGGGCCTTGCCGACCGTGCCCGTATCATCGACCTCTTCGAGATGCTGATGCGTGGCGATGTGGCTGGCGCACTGACGGAATTTCGCGCGCAATATGATGTCGGCGCCGACCCGTCGGTTGTGCTGACCGACCTTGCCGATTTCAATCATCTGGTGACACGCCTGCGTTTCACGCCGGATGTGGCAGAAGACGTGTCCCTGTCGGAAGACGAGCGCGTGCGCGGTCGTGAATTCGCGCAGAAACTTTCCGTCCGTGTGCTGTCGCGCACCTGGCAAATGCTGCTCAAGGGCATTGCGGAAGTCGATACGGCGACGAGACCGGTTCAGGCCGCAGAAATGCTTTTGATCCGGCTTGCCCATGCCGCAGATCTGCCGACGCTGGACGAGGCGATTCGCGGTCTCGACAATGGCTCCGTTTCGGCGCCGCGTCCGCAGCCGGGCAATCCGCGGCCGAATGGCGGCGGTGGTGCGCCGGAAGCGCGTTTTGCCGCCGATGCGGTTGGATCGTCTTCGATGGCTCCAGCTTCCGGTGGACCGGCAACGGCCATGCGTATCGTGGAAACACCACCACAGCCGGTTCAGCCGTCAGCCGCACCGCAGCAGTTTGTCGAGAACACGCCGCAGCCTTCGGTGCCGGTCAACAGCTTGCATGATGTCGTCGCACTTGCCGACAAGCACCGCGACATGCAGTTCAAGATTCTGGTCAAGGGTTGCGTGCGCCTTGCATCCATTGCACCCGGGCGGCTCGAAATCGGCCTGACCGACGATGCGCCGAAATCTCTGCCGAGCGATATTTCGCAACGCCTCCTGAACTGGACCGGCATTCGCTGGGTGGTGACGGTCGCGCGTGACGTGGCCGGGCAGACCATTTCGGAGGCGGAAACCGAGCGACGCGACAATCTGGTGACCGATGCCCGCGCCGATCCCGATGTCGCCGCTATTCTCGCGGCCTTTCCGGGGGCAAAAATCACCGACGTGCGCATTGCCGTACCGGAACAGAATGACGACGAGGACATTGACCTCGATGCCGTGGTGGAAACACCGGGCGCACCGTCTGAAGACGACTGATTTACGGAATGATGGAGTGAACCCATGCGTGACATGATGGGCATGATGAAGCAGGCGAAGGAATTGCAGGCCAAGATGAAGGCCATGCAGGACGAGATCGCCACCATGGAAGCCTCGGCCTCATCGGGCGGCGGGCTGGTGACGATCACGCTTTCCGGCAAGGGCACCCTGTCGGCGCTGAAAATCGATCCGTCGCTGATGAAGGAAGAAGAGGTGGAAATCCTCGAAGACCTGATCATCGCGGCGCATAACGACGCCAAGGCCAAGCTTGAAGCGGCCATGGCCGAGAAGACGCAGTCGCTCACCGCTGGTCTGCCGATCCCTCCGGGGTTCAAGCTGCCGTTTTAAGTGAGTAGGGCAGTAAGGCATTAGGGCAGTATGTTTTAGTTGCCCGAAACGTTGCTGCCTCTGCTTTCCTTATTGTCTTACCGCCCTATTGCCGTATTGCCTTAAAAGATGTCCAAACGAATAGCCGGTCCCGAAATCGAACGTCTTATCCAGCTCCTGGCCCGCGTGCCGGGGCTTGGGCCGCGTTCGGCCCGTCGTGCGGCGCTGCATCTCATCAAGAAGAAAGAAGCGCTTCTGGTGCCGCTTGGTGGCGCCATGCAGGAAGCTGCCGAAAAGGTACGCATCTGCTCTTGCTGCGGCAATGTCGATACGTCCGATCCATGCACGATCTGCACCGATGAACGTCGTGATCCCACCACTCTTATTGTCGTGGAAGACGTTTCCGATCTCTGGGCGTTGGAGCGGGCAGGCACGATGAATGTGCGCTATCATGTTCTCGGCGGTCGCCTGTCACCGCTCGATGGCATCGGCCCGGACGATCTCAACATTAAAGGACTGGTGGAACGGGTTTCCACGGGTGAGATCAAGGAAGTGATTCTCGCGGTCAACGCTACCGTCGAAGGTCAGACCACGGCGCATTACATCACCGACCAGCTGTCGAGCTTCGACGTTCGTGTCACGCGGCTCGCTCATGGCGTCCCGGTCGGCGGCGAACTTGATTATCTGGATGAAGGCACGCTGGCTGCCGCCTTGCGGGCAAGAACTACCCTTTAGAACTAATGGAGAAGGCATGGCAGCGGGAAATTGGAAGCATAGCCTGAAGATTGGTCTCGCACTGGTTGCCAGCCTTGCCATTTCTCCCGCCATTGCCGCGCCGTCCAAGGCGCAGATTGAAAGCCAGTATCGCAACTGGCTCGAAAAGGACCTTTGGCCGGAAGCGAAGGCAGCAGGCGTATCGCGCGCCGTGTTCGATCAGGCTTTTGCCGGTGTCTCGATCAACTGGAAGCTGCCAGACCTTGTCATCCCCGGCGAAAAGCCCTCGACACCGAAAGAGCAGAAACAGGCGGAATTCGGTGCACCCGGCAAATATTTCAATGCAAAGACGATGGGCGCGGTCACAAGCGGCGGCAAGGCGCGCTATGGCCAATATGCCAATCTCCTGAAGCGCATCGAACAGAAATACGGCGTTCCGGGGCCGATCCTGCTTGCCGTATGGGGCCGCGAATCCGGCTTCGGTACGGTGAAGATTCCCTACAATGCTTATGAGGTTCTGGGCACCAAGGCTTTTATGGCCACCCGCAAGGATATGTTCCGGAAGGAACTGATTGCTGCGCTCGAAATCGCTTCCAAGGGCTATATCAACGAAGCCGCTATGAAAAGCTCATGGGCGGGTGCACTCGGCCAGCCGCAATTCATGCCGACTTCCTATCTGAAACATGCTGTCGATTTCGACGGTGACGGCAAGCGCGACATCTGGAACTCGGTGCCGGATACGCTCGCCTCCATCGCCAATTATCTGAAGCTGCACGGCTGGCAGAAGGGGCGTGACTGGGGCTTTGAAGTGAGCGTTCCGCAGAACGTTTCCTGTTCGCTGGAAGGCCCCGATCAGGGCAAGACCTTTGCTGAATGGGCAAAGCTCGGCATTACGCGGGTGAATGGCAAACCGTTTCCGGCCAATGAAATGAAGGGCGAGGGCTTTCTGCTCATGCCTGCCGGTCGCTACGGTCCGGCCTTTGTCGTGAGTCCGAATTTCTACGTGCTCAAAGACTATAATATGAGCGATCTCTATGCGCTCTTCATCGGTCACGTCGGTGATCGTATCGCCTATGGTGCGGGCGATTTCAGCCGTGGATGGGGCGACGTCGGCTCCATGTATCGCTCTGATATCGGCGCAATGCAGAAACGCATGCAGGCGCTGGGTTATGATGTTGGCAAACCTGATGGTCTGCCTGGCTTCAAGACTCGCCGCTCCATCGGCCTGTGGCAGGCGAAAAACGGCATGGCGTCAACCTGCTTCCCGCAGCCGGAGCTATTACGTCAGATCCGCTGATCCCCGCCACTCAGCAAGTTGGCGAAAGACTGCAGCGCTTTCGTCCTGTAGCGGTCGTTGTGCTGCAGCATGAGAAACTGGCGCTGCGGCAGAGCAAAATCCGCCTTTACCAGCGTTCCGGCAGCAAGATGCGGGGCGGCGACAAGTTCCGATATGGCCGTCACGTAATCACCGGAGCGCACCGCCGAACAGATGGCTTCGTTCGATGGCAGTTCCAGCGCCACATGCAGTCGCGCCGGATTATAACCGGAAGCGCGCATCGCATCCTCGAAAACGCTGCGCGTTCCCGATCCCTGTTCACGCAAGATCCATTTTCCCTCGAAAAGCCGATCCCAGGTGAGCTTGCCGCCCGTACCCCAGTCATGATCGGGGCGCGCCACCAGAATAAGCTGGTCGCTTGCAACCTTGCTGATTGATAGCGACGGCGCCTGCACAGCACCTTCGACGAGGCCAATATCGGCGACGCCTTCCTGTGTCGCCTCGGTAACGCTTTCCGTATTGCCAAGCGTCAGTCGCACGTCGATCAAGGGGTAGGCGGCGTGAAACCGTGCCAGAAAGGACGGCAGCCAATAGCTGGCGATGGTCTGGCTGGCATGAATGGCGAGAATGCCCCGTTTGCCGCCACCGAGTTCCGATAGCATCCGCTCGGCAGAGCGGGCGCGCGCAAACGTTGCGCGTGCCTCGTCCAGAAACATGCGCCCGTCACCGGTCAGCTCGATCCGCCGCCCGATGCGGTTGAAGAGCGTCGCTCCGTAGCGATCTTCCATGGTGCGGATGGCCGAACTGACCGCCGAAGGGGTCAGATGCAGGGCTTCCGAGGCTCGCGTGAGGTGCTCACGCTCGGCGACTTCAATGAAAATTCGTAGCTGTTCCAGTGTCATAGCGATGATCGTTCGATTTTATCAAATGAAATATGCCATATAATGAAATGGATTGAACAGGGAAAAACAGGCATCTAATCAGAAAATAATTCTCATACGAGCATTTCCAGCAAAAGTGCGAAGCGGTTTTGCGCAGGGCAATGCGAATGAAAACAGCATTTCCAGCAAAAGTGCGAAGCGGTTTTGCGCAGGACAATGCGAAAAATGCAGACAGTCAGATTTGAAATGCTGAAAATGACCTACTCCAAAATCCAGAACATCCTCCCGGGACTTGGCTTGAGCGTCGCCGTTGCTATCGCTGCAATCGGACTCGAAAAAGTCGAGGAACATTATGCAGGACGGGCCTGGCTCGAAGCGCTGGTGATCGCCATCCTCCTTGGCACGGTCGTGCGGACGTTCCTGCGTCCCGGCAAGCATTTCAACAAGGGCATCGGCTTTTCCGCCAAGCTTCTTCTGGAAATTGCAGTGGTATTGCTTGGCGCGTCGATCAGCGCCAGCGCGGTGGTGGCTGCGGGTTCGGGGCTTATTTTCGGTATCGCAGGCGTTGTGGTGCTGGCTATTACACTCAGCTACGGAATCGGGCGTCTGCTGAAGCTTCCGCATCGGATGGCCGTGCTGGTCGCCTGCGGCAATTCCATTTGCGGCAATTCCGCTATTGCCGCAACCGCACCGGTTATCGGCGCGGGAAGCGAGGACGTGGCGGCTTCGATCGCCTTTACCGCTATTCTCGGCGTGGTCGTCGTGCTGCTTCTGCCACTGCTGGTGCCGTTTCTGGGGCTGTCGCACACGCAATATGGCGTGCTGGCGGGCCTGACCGTTTATGCAGTGCCACAGGTTCTGGCGGCCACTGCGCCGGTCGCGACGATCAGTGTCCAGCTCGGCACGCTGGTGAAGCTCGTGCGCGTTCTGATGCTGGGACCGGTTATTCTTGCGCTGGCGCTTCTCGCCGGTAACAAGGATGCGAATGCCAAGCCGGGCTTCTTCCAGCTGGTGCCATGGTTCATCCTCGGCTTCCTTGGCATGATGGCGCTGCATTCGCTGCATCTGATACCGGAAACGATTCTGCCTGGCATTCAATATGCCTCGACCATACTCACCATCATTTCGATGGCGGCCCTTGGCCTTGGCGTCGATATCCGTTCGGTCGCGTCTGCAGGTGGCCGGGTGACACTGACCGCAGTGCTTTCGCTCGTTGCGCTCTGCGCAATCAGCCTTGGCCTGATCCATATGCTCAGCGTTGCATAAAAAGGCCGGGATGGTTCACATTCCGGCCTTTATTCTCACAAGCGATGGTCAGCTTTTCTTGGCCGCATCAGTCGGCTTTGCGTCGGCTGGTGCATTGGCTGTCTTGCTGGCGTCCTTCTTGTCATCAACGGACATGTTGGAGCGGATCGTCACCATATGTTCCGCCTTAATGAGGGTCAGGTTGGCATCGTAATATTTGCCGTTGCCGAGCTGTTCCAGTGCCAGATCGACATCCTTGTCGATGGCAGGCAGATTGGCTGTCGTTTCGGTTATCACCAGATCAACATCCGCGAGTTTCAGCTCATCCTGAGCCTCTTTCTTGCGGCCATGCTGGATATGTTCATTGGCCTTTTTCAGGTGGGCAGCCTTTTCAGGCGTCAGCTTGTAGTCATCGACCACACCGACTTCCATATCGACCGGCAATGTGCCCGACTGAACTTCGGCGACTTCGTCGGCTGGAGCGCCAGCCGCTTTCATCTTGTCGAGCAGGGATGGAGTGTCTTTCTGCGCCTTGTCCAGATCATCCTTGACCGTCGACAGAATGACCTTGGCCTGGTCGGGTGTTCCCTGAAAAATGGCCAGTCGCGCCAGTGTAACGCCGCGCACCGCTGCGAGGCCATCGCCGGAAATGGCATCCAGCTTCTTGATGGCGTCCTGTTGTGCAGCTTTCGTGCTCTCGGTCGCCGGGGCATTCGGCTTTGCTGCACTTTCGGCGAAGCTTGGCACGGCAAAGGAAGCGCTCAGCAGCGCAGTTGAAAGCAGCATTGCGGTCAGGGTGGTGGTTCTGGAAATCATCTTATGCAATCCGTTCAAAAGTAATTCTGTATAGATATTTTGCTATGAGTAGGCGGCTTGGAAGCTTTTATCCTCCACGATTAATGCAGAGAAAGCTTTATTAGTCGCTCACCTGCCGAATTGGAAAAGAATATAATGAATCAATATTGGTAGAGTACGTAAAATTGTGCCGGTTCGTGACCATTTCGTGGCGGAGGAATCACCATAAATTTATTTGATAAAGAAAAAGCCCGCCAGGAGGCGGGCTTTCTCATGTTCGATCGAAGAAGAAAAGATTAGTTCTTTTCCTGCTTCTTCAGAGCGGCACCGAGGATGTCGCCGAGCGAAGCGCCGGAGTCGGACGAACCGTACTGAGCGACAGCTTCTTTTTCTTCAGCGATTTCGAGCGCCTTGATCGAGACCTGCAGCTTGCGGGTCTTCTTGTCGAAAGCGATGACGCGAGCGTCAAGCTTCTGACCGACCGTGAAGCGTTCCGGACGCTGCTCGTCGCGGTCACGCGACAGATCCGAACGCTTGATGAAGCTTTCGAGATCGTGGTCGACGAGACGGACTTCGAGGCCACCGTCGGTAACGGCGGTCACTTCGCAGGTCACAACGGCGTTCTTGCGCAGTTCGCCGGAAGCTGCTGCTTCGCCGACCTTGTCGCCGGAAAGCTGCTTGATGCCGAGCGAGATGCGTTCCTTGTCGATATCGACGTCGAGAACGACAGCCTTGACGACTTCACCCTTGTTGTACTCTTCGATGACCTGTTCGCCCGGACGGTTCCAGTCGAGGTCGGAGAGGTGAACCATGCCGTCAACGTCGCCGTCGAGGCCAATGAACAGGCCGAATTCGGTCTTGTTCTTGACTTCACCTTCAACAACGGTACCGACAGGGTACTTCTGGGCAAAGGTCGTCCACGGATTGTCGAGGGTCTGCTTGAGGCCCAGCGAGATACGGCGCTTGACCGGATCAACTTCGAGCACAACGACTTCGACTTCCTGCGTGGTGGAAAGAATCTTGCCCGGATGGACATTCTTCTTGGTCCACGACATTTCGGAAACGTGGATGAGGCCTTCGATGCCCGGCTCGATTTCAACGAACGCACCGTAGTCGGTGATGTTCGTGACGGTGCCGGTGATCTTTTTGCCGATCGGGTACTTCGCGCCGATGCCATCCCAAGGATCGCTCTCGAGCTGCTTCATGCCGAGCGAGATACGATGGGTTTCCTGGTTGATGCGGATGATCTGCACCTTGACCGTCTGGCCGATGGTGAGGATTTCCGACGGATGGTTGACGCGGCGCCATGCCATGTCGGTCACGTGCAGGAGACCGTCGATGCCGCCGAGGTCAACGAACGCACCGTAATCGGTGATGTTCTTGACGACGCCTTCAACGACCTGACCTTCTTCAAGGTTCTGGACGATTTCCGAACGCTGTTCCGCACGGCTTTCTTCAAGAACGGTACGACGCGAGACAACGATGTTGCCGCGACGCTTGTCCATCTTGAGGATTTCGAACGGTTGCGGGACGTGCATGAGCGGGGTGACGTCGCGGATCGGACGAATGTCGACCTGCGAACGCGGCAGGAAGGCAACAGCGCCGTCGAGGTCGACGGTGAAACCGCCCTTGACCTGATTGAAGATGACGCCATCGACGCGCTCGCCATTGGCGAACTTCTGCTCGAGCTTGACCCAGCTTTCTTCACGGCGTGCTTTTTCGCGCGACAGGACAGCTTCGCCCAGAGCGTTTTCGATGCGCTCGACGTAAACTTCCACTTCGTCGCCCGGCTTCAGCGTGCCGTCTTTGCCCTTTGCGCCGAATTCCTTCAGCGGCACGCGGCCTTCGACCTTCAGACCGGCGTCGATGATCGCCATGTCCTTTTCAATGGCTACGATGCGGCCCTTGACGACATAACCTTCAGCAAGGTCGTTCGTTGCAAAGGATTCCGCCAGCAGCGACTCGAAGTCTGCGAGGGATGGATTGAATTCTGACATGAATACTCCTGGTGCATCCGGAAAATTCATCGGATGCGGCGCCGGGGGTTAGTGTTGCGTTATGCCCGACCTCGGCCCCGTCTTTGCAGACAACCGGCGCGTGGAACGCGAAGTCAGGCTTTTCAGTATGAGTGCAGCCTATATAGGTCCGAACTCAAGATAATCCAGCTTTTCGGGGCATAATGAGATCCAAAAAGTCTAAAAACTTGTCGGTTTCATCCCCGATGCTGCGCCAAAGCATGATCGATCAGCTTTTTTGCGGCCAGAAATGCCGCTTCTATACTCATTTCGCTCGTATCTAGCAAGTGCGCGTCTTCAGCGGGCCTCAGCGGAGAATCGATGCGGTTCGTGTCGCGTTCGTCGCGTTTCCTGAGGTCCGCCAGGATTTCCGCGAAATCTGCCTTCTCGCCGCGTGCCACGATTTCTTCAAAGCGACGCTCAGCGCGCACTTCCGGCGACGCCGTGACGAAGAGCTTTATGGCTGCATCGGGACAGACGACAGTGCCGATATCGCGTCCGTCAAGCACGCTTGAGGGCAGGGCATTGGCGAAATTGCGCTGCGCTTCGACAAGCGCACGTCTGACCTTCGGCATGACCGCGACCTTCGACGCCGCTTCGCCGATCGCATGAGCGGAAAGGACCGCCTTGTCCATCTCGCGCAGATCGAGATTGAGCGCGGCGTCAGCCGCCACCGCTTCATCATCGAGCGGCAGCCCCTTGTCGATCAGCGCCTTGGCCACAGCGCGATAGGTCAGCCCTGTATCCAGATGCGGCATGCCGTAGTGAATGGCAATGCGCCGGGCAAGGGTTCCCTTGCCCGAGGCGGCCGGTCCGTCGATAGCGACGATGAACGGCGTCATCGCGCGTCGCTCAGTTCGATCTTGGCGCCCAGTCCCGGCATCATGTCCATGAATTCGGGGAAAGACGTAGCGATCATGGTGCTGTCGTCAATCGTCACCGGCTTTTCCGATGCAAGGCCCATGACGAGGAAGCTCATCGCGATGCGGTGATCGAGATGGGTTGCGACGGTGCCACCGCCCAGTCCCTTGCCGTCGGGACGACCGCGGACCGTCAGCGACATCTCGCCTTCGGTACAATCGACGCCATTGGCTTCAAGACCGCGCGCAACCGCTGCCAGACGATCCGATTCCTTGACGCGCAGTTCGTCGAGACCGTCCATCACAGTTTCGCCTTCCGCGAAGGACGCGGCGATGGCCAGAACCGGATATTCATCGATCATCGACGGAGCGCGTTCCGGCGGAACGACAACGCCCTTCAGCTTCGAGGCCTTCACGCGCAGATCGGCGACATCCTCGCCGCCGGCAAGACGGGCATTGAGCACTTCGATATCGGCGCCCATTTCCTGCAACGTCAGGATCAGGCCGGTACGGGTCGGGTTCATCAGCACGTTGCGGATGGTAACATCCGAACCTTCGACCAGAAGGGCGGCAACGAGCGGGAAAGCCGTTGACGATGGATCACCCGGTACGTCGATGGTCTGGCCGATAAGCTTGCCCTGGCCGGTGATGCGGATATGGCGCACGCCGTCCTTGTCGGTTTCTACCGAAAGATCGGCGCCAAAGCCCTGCAGCATCTTTTCGGTGTGGTCGCGGGTCATGACCGGCTCGATGACGGTGGTGACGCCCGGCGTGTTGAGACCGGCGAGCAGCACGGCGGATTTTACCTGTGCGGATGCCATCGGCACGCGATAGGTGATCGGATTGGCCGTCTTGGGGCCGATCAGCGTCAGCGGCATGCGGTCGCCTTCGGCTGCTTCCACCTGAACGCCCATTTCACGCAACGGGTTCAGCACGCGCCCCATCGGGCGCTTGGAAAGCGAGGCGTCGCCGATAAAGGAGGTTTTCATGTCATAGGTGCCGACAAGGCCCATGGTGAGGCGCGCACCGGTTCCGGCATTGCCGAAATCAAGCGCTGCTTCGGGCTGCAACAGGCAACCGTTGCCGACGCCATTGATGATCCAGACATCGCCATCCTTGCGGATTTTCGCGCCCATGGCCTGCATGGCGCGACCGGTATTGATGACGTCTTCGCCTTCCAGAAGGCCGGTGATGCGGGTTTCACCCGATGCAAGGCCGCCGAACATGAAGGAACGATGCGAGATGGATTTGTCACCCGGAATGCGAATTTCGCCCGTAAGTGCCTCCGAGCGGCGGGCGGTTGCTGGTTTCGGGGATGCAGAATGGGACATGGATTTTTCACAGTCACATTTTTGGCGCGGACACGCGCCGGGATTGAGAGATAAGCCGGGCTTCCCTAGCATAGTAATATTGTGCGGTCATCCGCGAATACGCGGTGCGGGCGACACCCATAATCAGGAGGGAGAGCCAAGAGTCTGCGCATCCCTTTGCGTTTCGCTTTGACAAACGCGCCAAATTGCGTTTATGCACCGGACAACAATATAAACGTGCTTAAGACTTGCCCCTTGCCATATGGCTCCATGAACAGCATGGTGAAGGGCTATATGCTTCAAGGCAGGCATTCCGGCGCGATTTTATGAATTTGTGTCCCCGTGCGAATTAACGAGGCTAGACGTGGCAAAAGCTGAACTTGGTACCAAGCGTATCGACCCGGAAACGGGCAAAAAATTTTACGATCTCAATCGCGACCCGATCGTTTCGCCTTACACCGGCATTTCCTATCCGCGTTCCTATTTCGACTCCACGCTTGAAAGCCGCGTTGTCGAAGAGGAAACCGAAGAGGAAGAACTGGATACGGCACTCGAAAAGCCGGAATTCGTCTCTCTCGAGGATGCCGACGACGAAACCAAGGGCAGCGGCGACGATCTGCCGGATATGGACGACGACGACGTCGATCTCGGCGACGACGATGAAGACACCTTCCTCGAAGAAGAGGAAGACGAGGACGACGACATGTCGGGCATTCTCGGCGGCGGCGTCGGCGGTGAAGACGAGGAAGGCTGATCTGTTACACAGGTCAAGACCGGATGCTTTTGCGAGGCGACCTTCGGGTCGCCTCGCTGCGTTTGGAGCATATCCCGGATGAGGCTTCGGCGTGATCTGTGAATTATTTTCGGCAGATGTGAAAAGAGTTGCGATTTAGCTCTTGATCTTCTGACAAACGCCATTTAATAAGCCGCCACACCGGGCAGCAAGTCCTGCCTGATGCGCCTCGAAAGAGGTCTGATGGGGCCATAGCTCAGCTGGGAGAGCGCCTGCATGGCATGCAGGAGGTCAGCGGTTCGATCCCGCTTGGCTCCACCAAATGTTTCTTCTCAAGTAACCAGAACGGACACCGCCATCGGTCGGCACAATGGCTGTCGGTGGACAAAGCCTGTCCGAGCGCTATGTCATTTCCCATGACAGAGATGATTTTGGCGACATTCGACTGGGTTCCCAAAATGCCGCGTGGCTTCGTCCGCGATCTTCGCGTGCGCTGGGCGCTGGAAGAAGCCGGATTGCCCTATCGTGTCGAAGGCGTTCCATTCAAGAATCGCGGGCCGAAACACTTCACCCATCAGCCTTTCGGGCAAGTGCCATGGCTGATCGACGGTGATATGTCGGTCTTCGAAAGCGGCGCCATCCTGCTTCATATCGCCGAGAAGAGCGATGCGCTGTTGCCGCCCGATCCGAGGGCACGCAACGAGGTCATACAATGGCTGTTTGCGGCGTTGAACTCTGTCGAAATGGCCGCCTTGCCGCTCGCCCTTTATAAATTCACCGGTGATGAGGAGCAGACACCGGGGCGTCAGCTCATGGACAGCTTCCTTGCCGGTCGGCTGGCGCACATGGAGCAGGCGCTGTCAGGCCGCGAATGGCTGACGGATCAGTTTTCGGTTGCCGATATTCTGATGGCAGACGTGTTGCGTCTGGTTGACCATTTCGACGGTCTGGCGCAGCATCCGGTCTGCCGGGCCTATGTCGGGCGCGCGACGGCACGGCCCGCATTCCAGAAAGCCTTTACCGACCAGATGGAACATTTTGCTGCAGCGGACTGACGCTCTTATTGAAATTAGCATGATGGCGCTATTTCACGCTCAAGTTGCACTCGACAATTCCTAAAAAATTGCTAAACAGAAATTGTGTGAAGTAGTTCCAGTGTTTTCAAATGAAAAGACTCCAAGATTTTGATGGGTTGCGGTTTTTATTATGTATAGGAATCGCAATTTTCCATTTTTCTTTCCGGGTTCCGGTAAATGATGAGATTCTGAATTCTTTTATATTAACATTTGCTTATTTTACCGATGTCTTTTTTATTGTTTCTGGATTGTTTCTGGCAAGAGGACAAAATTATCTCTGGAGCTGGCCGCGTTATGTAGCTTTCGTTGGGAAGCGGCTCGCGCGGATTTATCCGCTGCACGTGGTGACCTTCTCCTGTTTCGCGCTTCTTTCTGTCCTGACAGCAGCGGGAATTCTGCATCCTCTGGTCGAACCCAGCATGAGCTGGCGAGACGGGCTGACCCAGTTACTGCTGATTCATAATTGGGGTTTGGGGCGCACCTTGTCCTACAATTATGTCAGCTGGTCGTTGAGTGCCCTTTTTGCCATGTATCTCGCTTTTCCGCTGTTCGATATGTTGTGCCGTCGTTTCGGGAGCTGGGTTCTCGTCGGTGTGATGGCTGCAGCCGTGGGCGGTGATTATCTGGCGCAACAGCTTGGCGTATTGTCACTCACACGCATTCAATTGTCCGATGCCGGGGTCTTGCGAGCCTTGCCTTCGTTTGTCTTTGGAATGTGGCTTGCTCGCCGGGAACATCCACCGATGCCGGCATCGGCAATCAAGGCATTGCTTGCCACTTGCCTGATTGTCTTTCTGTTCTATCACCCGGCAAACGGGCCGGACGAACCGCACACGCTTGAAGGCCCCTGGCGGCTGGCCTTCCTCTATGCGGGTGTCTATGTGCTTTATGCCGCATCCACTCGGGGCATTTATACACCGCTGCAATGGCGCGGATTCACAAGGCTTTCCCGTTACAGCTTCGGCATCTTCATTCTCCATCCTGCGGTCGGAATGGTTTTCTTCAAAGCTGCTCCGGAACGATGGGGCGAGGCGACGGCAGGCGCGGTCCTGCTCATCGTTGCAGGTGTTCTTGCAAGCGTGTTGACTGCCATTGCCTCTTACCACCTGTTCGAAAATCCCGTTCACCGCTGGCTGGTGAAAAGAATTGACGCATGGGTCACAGATCGGAAGACTCAAGCGGGTTTTCTGGTTCCACGCGCGACGGCCTGCCCGTCTCCCGATAGGCAGGCATCCTCACCGGATCGATCAGGCGGTGCGCGACGTACCGCTGTCCTGCCGCATCAGATAGAGCGATGCGCCGATGATCAGGGCCGCTCCCGGCCAGAAGTTGATGCTTGGCGCTGCTGCAAACACGATCCAGCCGAAGATCACGTTGATCGGCAGTCTCAGGTCATCGAACGGTTGCAGATAGACCGCATCCGCTATCGAATAAGCTGCCGTCTGGAAATATTGGGCGAGAGCTGTGAATGCGCCGATGACGATCAATATGGACCAGATTTCGACGTCCGGCGCGGTGATTGCGGACATGCTTAAGCCGGATGCCAGCCAGAGTGCCGCGTTGATGGGTGTGAGCAGTACCAGCATATAGGCCGAAATGCTGGCGGGCTTTTCGAAACGGGTCAGATATTTGGTCATCACCGAATAGCCGGCCCACAACGCCGCGGCCAGAATCGGCAGGAGCGAATAGACCGTATAGGAATCCGACCAGGGTGCGATGATGATCAGCGCGCCAATAAATCCGGTGAATGTGGTCAGCAGCCGTGCCGGCGTGACCTTTTCCTGCAGAAAGAGCCGTGCGCACAGGATGACGAAGAATGGCGATGTCATGGACAGCGCGACCACCTGCCAGATCGGCACATGGGTCAGCGCATAAATCCAGACCTGTACGCCAGCGGCAGCCAGCGCGACGCGCATGACGTGAAGACCGAAATGCCTGGTACGCAAGGCTCTCGTGCCGTCGCGAATGAGCAGGGGCAAGGTCAGCACCAGCGCGATCACATATTGCCAGAAGGCGATGATGACGGAGGGAATACCGGTACGCGTTCCCGCCCATTGGGTGGCGACATTGACGGCGGCATAGGCCGAACAGGCCGCGACCATCAGCGCTGCTCCGCGTATGGTCGGTTTCAAAGTTGGCGAAGAGGCAAGTTGGCTCAACGGTTTCTTCCTTCGGAGCATTTTGCAGCCAAATGGAAACATTTGACGTCGCATAAATGCGGCAAAACAAATGGACAGAGCGTTCCGCTTCAGGCGGAACTTGCTCTGGCAAGCCTGTTACCTCAGGGTACGGGAAGAAAGACTGCAGGACGAAGACGGCAAGCCGTCCAGCCGAGCATGATTCCAACCTCGTTCTCTCTCATCCGGACTATGACCGTCGGCTTCGGAATTGCACCGAATCTGCTGACCCTGACACGTCTGCCGTGTCAGGCGCTCGCGGGCTTCGGACACTTGGTCCGTTACCGCCGGTGGGGAGTTTCGCCCCGCCCTGAGAACTGGATATTTCGTTTGCACCGAAGGACATCAGGATGCACTGCGGCGCGGGCTGTAGTTATGTTACGCTTTCCCATAAAGCAAGGTGCAGGCTAGGTTCTGCCTGCCTGTCCGGCAATCACAATTGAGTGCAGGGCAACACAAGGGATGAGCCTTTGATAGCCAAGTCACGGGAAAAGCATGGACGTATCGGAAACTCTCTTTTAGAAACTCGTGTCGGAGTTGATCGGGAGAGGGTCTAATTCCACATGGTTCTGGGAGGAATGATGAGCACCAACGCAGTCCCCACGCAGTTTTCGCATGACCATCCGCTATGGCAACCGGATGCGGGGCGCATCGCCGCCAGCAATCTGGAGCAATTCCGTATTCGCGCAGAACAGCGCACGGGCTTGAGCCTGCCGGATTATGCCGCGCTGCATCGCTGGTCGGTCGAGGATCGCGCCGGATTCTGGCAGCTTGTGTGGGATTTCTGCGAGGTTATCGGCGAGCGTGGCAGCACGGCCCTTATCGATAAAGGCCATATGCGTGACGCAAAATTCTTCCCCGAGGCACGGCTCAATTTCGCTGAAAACCTGCTGCGCCATGAGGGGGGCGAGGAAGCCATCGTCTTTCGCGGTGAGGACAAGACCGAGCGCCGCCTGAGCTGGGATGATCTTCACGCGCTGGTCTCGAAACTCCAGCAATTCATGCTGGCGGAAGGGGTTCAGCCGGGCGACCGCGTGGCGGGCATGATGCCCAATATGCCGGAGGCAGTGGCTTTGATGCTGGCCGCTTCGTCCATCGGTGCCGTCTGGTCGTCCTGCTCGCCGGATTTTGGCATACAGGGCGTGCTCGACCGCTTCGGCCAGATCGAACCAAAGCTTTTCTTCGCCTGCGATGGCTACTGGTACAATGGCAAGCGCATCGAAGTTGCCGACAAGGTTGCTGAGGTGACGGCAAAGCTGCCGGGGCTGAAACGTGCGGTCATTGTCACCTATCTCGGCGAAGCGGAAGCCGTTGCTGACCGCGCTGAAAAGGGCATTGCGCTTGATGCGGCTCTGGAACCGTTCAAGGCCAAAGACGTCGAGTTCACGCGGCTCCCCTTCGATCATCCGCTTTGTATCCTGTTTTCGTCCGGCACGACGGGCATTCCGAAATGCATTGTGCATCGCGCGGGCGGTGTGCTGTTGCAGCACCTGAAAGAACACCGCCTGCATGCGGATATTCGCGACGGTGATCGCTTCTTCTATTTCACCACCTGCGGGTGGATGATGTGGAACTGGCTGGCTTCCGGTATCGCCTCCGGCGCCACACTTCTGCTCTATGACGGTTCGCCCTTCTATCCCGACGGCAATGTGCTGTTCGACTATGCTGCCGCCGAGGGCATGACCTATTTCGGCACTTCGGCGAAATTCATCGACGCGGTGTTGAAAGCCGGTCTGAAGCCCGGCGAGACACATAATCTTTCGGCACTGCGCACTGTCTCCTCGACCGGCTCGCCGCTGTCGCCGGAAGGCTTTGCCTTCGTCTATGAAGCGATCAAGCCGGACGTGCATCTCGCGTCCATTTCCGGCGGTACGGATATCGTGTCCTGCTTCGTACTGGGCGTTCCGACGGAGCCGGTCTGGCTGGGCGAAATTCAGGGCGCGGGCCTTGGCATGGCCGTCGACGTCTGGAACGATGACGGCAAGCCGGTGCGCCGTGAGAAAGGCGAGTTGGTCTGCACCAGGGCATTCCCTTGCATGCCGCTGCAATTCTGGAACGATCCTGAAGGCGCGAAATATCAGGCCGCCTATTTCGAGCGCTTCGACAATATCTGGTGCCATGGCGATTTTGCCGAATGGACCGAGCATGATGGCATTGTCATCCATGGTCGTTCGGATGCGACGCTCAATCCCGGCGGCGTGCGTATCGGTACGGCGGAGATTTACAATCAGGTCGAACAGATGCCGGAGATCGCCGAGGCGCTCTGCATCGGGCAGGATTGGGATAATGACGTGCGGGTGGTGCTGTTCGTGCGGCTCGCCGAAGGTGTGGCGCTGGACGACGATCTCAAGGCACGCATCAAGACCAAGATTCGTACTGGTGCCACGCCGCGTCACGTTCCGGCGAAAATCGTTGGGGTTGCGGATATTCCGCGCACCAAGTCGGGAAAGATCGTGGAGCTCGCCGTGCGCGATATCGTGCATGGGCGCGATGTGAAGAATCGCGAGGCGCTGGCAAACCCGGAAGCGCTGGAGCTTTATCGCGACATTGCCGTGCTTCATGAGGATTGATTTGATCACCCTCCAATTGCTTGGAGTTGCCGGGTAACGGGCGCAACAAAATTTCGTTATCCGGTAATAAATAGCCACAGAACGCCACGCAAAGCCATTGCCTAATTGGCCGCCACGGGACACTCTGGCCGGAACATAGCCGTCTTGCAAAAGATGGATACCGGGCAGAACTTGTGGAGGACGAGTATGTTTGCATCGGGCATCAATTTCGGTCTTGGCGAGGAGATCGAAGCCCTTCGCGATACGGTGCGCCGTTTTGCGGAAAGCCGCATTGCGCCGCTGGCCGCTGAAACCGACCGCAACAATGCATTTCCCATGCATCTCTGGCGTGAACTGGGTGAGCTTGGCGTACTCGGCATTACGGCGCCAGAAGAATATGGCGGCGCTGGCATGGGCTATCTCGCCCATTGTATTGCGATGGAAGAAATCAGCCGCGCTTCCGCTTCCATCGGCCTCAGCTATGGCGCGCATTCCAATCTCTGCGTCAACCAGATCAAGCGAAACGGTTCTCCCGAGCAGCGCGCGAAATATCTGCCAAAACTTATTTCCGGCGAGCATGTCGGCGCGCTCGCCATGTCCGAGCCGGGCGCGGGGTCCGATGTCGTTTCGATGAAACTTGCCGCCGAGAAACGCGGCGACCGTTACGTTCTCAACGGCAACAAGATGTGGATCACCAACGGCCCGGATGCCGATGTGCTGGTGGTTTATGCCAAGACCGATCCGGCAGCAGGGCCGCGTGGCATCAGCGCCTTCATCGTTGAAAAAGGTTTCAAGGGGTTCTCGACCGCGCAGAAACTCGACAAGCTCGGTATGCGCGGTTCCAACACCTGCGAACTGGTGTTTCAGGATTGTGAAGTGCCAACCGAAAACCTGCTCGGGACGGAAGGCAAGGGCGTCAATGTGCTGATGTCCGGTCTCGACTATGAGCGCGTGGTGCTGGCGGGTGGTCCGCTCGGCATCATGGCGGCCTGTCTCGATGTCGTGGTGCCCTATGTCCATGAGCGCAAGCAGTTCGACCAACCGATTGGCGAGTTCCAGTTGATGCAGGGCAAGCTTGCCGACATGTATGTGACCTTCAATGCCTCGCGCGCCTACACTTATGCCGTGGCGGCGGCCTGCGACCGGGGTGAGACATCGCGCAAGGATGCGGCGGGCTGCATTCTCTATACGGCTGAAAATGCCACGCAGATGGCACTGCAGGCGATCCAGTCTCTCGGCGGCAATGGCTACATCAATGATTATCCGACGGGCCGTCTTTTGCGCGATGCGAAGCTCTATGAGATCGGTGCGGGCACGTCGGAAATCCGGCGCATGCTGATCGGACGGGAACTCTTTCAGGAGACCCGTTGATGGCGGTCCTGAAATCGGAAATCTCGACGCGCAGCGCCAGCTTCGTGGCTAACCGCAAGGCCATGCTGGCGGCAATCGACGTGGTGGGCGAAGCCTCGCGGATTGCGATTGATGGCGGTGGTGAGAAAGCGCGCGAACGCCATGTTTCGCGTGGAAAACTGCTTCCTCGCGAGCGCGTGGCGCAATTGCTCGATCCGGGGGCGCCCTTTCTGGAAGTGGGGCTGACGGCAGCGCATGGCATGTATGGCGGGGCGGCCCCTTCGGGTGGCATCATCACCGGCATCGGGCGCGTATCGGGCCGGGACTGCATGATCGTCTGCAATGATGCGACGGTGAAGGGCGGCACCTATTATCCGGTCACGGTCAAGAAGCATCTGCGCGCGCAGGAAATCGCGGGCGAGAACCGTCTGCCCTGCATCTATCTGGTCGATTCCGGCGGGGCCAATCTGCCCAATCAGGATGAGGTGTTCCCGGACCGCGACCATTTCGGGCGCATCTTCTACAATCAGGCGCAGATGTCGGCGGCAGGCATTCCGCAGGTCGCCGTGGTCATGGGGTCGTGCACGGCAGGCGGTGCTTACGTGCCTGCCATGAGCGACGAGACGGTGATCGTGCGCAATCAGGGCACGATCTTTCTGGCCGGTCCGCCGCTGGTGAAGGCTGCAACCGGCGAAGTGGTGACGGCGGAAGATCTCGGCGGTGGTGACGTGCACACAAGGCTTTCCGGCGTGGCCGACCATCTGGCCAATGACGACGCCCATGCATTGCAGATTGCGCGCGCCATTACCGCCAATCTCAACAGTAAGAAGCGTGAGTTTATCCCGCGCGGCGATAGTGCTGCACCGCTTTATGACCCGGAGGAAATTCTGGGCGTCGTTTCCGCCGATACGCGCATTCCCTATGATGTGCACGAGGTTATCACGCGGCTGGTCGATGGTTCGGATTTCGATGAGTTCAAGGCACGCTACGGCACCACTTTGGTCTGCGGTTTTGCCAGCGTCTATGGCATGCCGGTGGGGATTATCGCCAATAACGGCGTGCTGTTCTCCGAAGCGGCCTTGAAGGGCGCGCATTTCATCGAGCTTTGCTGCCAGCGCAACATTCCACTGGTGTTTCTGCAGAACATCACCGGCTTCATGGTCGGGCGCAAATATGAAGCCGAGGGCATTGCGAAACATGGCGCCAAACTGGTGACGGCGGTGGCGACGGCCAATGTACCCAAGATCACCATGCTGATTGGCGCTTCCTATGGTGCGGGTAACTACGGCATGGCGGGGCGGGCCTATTCGCCGCGCTTCCTGTGGACCTGGCCGAACAGCCGCATTGCGGTGATGGGCGGCGAACAGGCGGCAGGCGTGCTGGCAACCGTCAAGCGCGACGGGATCGAGCGCACCGGCGGCACGTGGTCGGCGGACGAGGAAACAGAGTTCAAGCGTCCCACACTCGAAATGTTCGAGCGCCAGAGCCATCCGCTTTATGCCTCTGCCCGGCTTTGGGATGACGGCATCGTCGATCCGCGCAAGAGCCGCGAAGTGCTTGGCCTGTCGCTTTCCGCCACGCTGAACGCACCCATCGAGCCGACGCGTTTCGGCTTGTTTAGAATGTAAAAGGGCCGTCAGATGTTTAAAAAAATACTGATTGCCAATCGCGGAGAAATTGCCTGCCGGGTCATTCGCACGGCGCGCAAGCTTGGCATTGCCACCGTCGCGATCTATTCCGATGCCGACGCCGAAGCGCTGCATGTGGAGATGGCCGACGAGGCGGTGCGCGTCGGCCCTGCCATTTCTGCGCAAAGCTATCTGAATGCCGGTTCGATCATAGAGGCTGCGAAGGAAACTGGCGCAGAGGCTATCCATCCAGGTTATGGGTTTCTCTCCGAAAATGCCGGTTTCGTGGATGCGGTTGAAGCCGCCGGGCTTGTATTCATCGGCCCATCGGCCAAAGCCATTCGCGCCATGGGGCTGAAGGATGCCGCCAAGGCACTGATGGAAAAGGCAGGTGTACCTGTCGTTCCGGGCTATCACGGCGACAATCAGAATGGAGCCTTCCTCAAAAGCGAAGCGGACCGGATCGGCTATCCTGTGCTCATCAAGGCGCGGGCAGGTGGTGGCGGCAAGGGCATGCGCCGCGTCGATCAGTCGGCGGATTTCGCAGTGGCGCTGGACAGCGCGCGCCGCGAGGCGGAAGCCTCTTTCGGCGATGGTGCCGTGCTGGTCGAAAAATACATGACCAAGCCGCGCCATATCGAGGTGCAGGTCTTTGGCGACAGTCATGGCAATGCGGTGCATCTCTTCGAGCGCGATTGTTCGCTGCAGCGCCGCCACCAGAAGGTTATCGAGGAAGCACCTGCGCCCGGCATGACGCCGCAAATGCGCGCCGCCATGGGCGAGGCCGCGGTGAAGGCCGCATTGGCCATTGGCTATTCCGGCGCGGGCACGGTGGAGTTCATCGCCGATGTTTCTGAAGGGCTGCGGCCGGACCGCTTCTTCTTCATGGAAATGAACACCCGCCTGCAAGTGGAGCATCCGGTGACGGAAGCGATTACCGGCCTCGATCTGGTCGAATGGCAATTGCGCGTAGCTTCCGGCGAAGTCTTGCCGAAACGACAGGATGAACTTTCCATAGATGGCTGGGCTTTCGAGGCGAGGCTTTATGCGGAAGATCCGGCGCGGGATTTTCTGCCTGCAACCGGCAAGCTTGCTCTATTTGCACCGCCTGAGAATGCCCGTGTCGATTCCGGTGTGCGAACCGGCGATACGATCACGCCGTTCTACGATCCGATGATCGCCAAGATCATCGCCCATGGCGCAACGCGCGATGAGGCACTGAACCGACTTGATGCGGCACTAAACAAGACCCGCATTGCAGGCCTCGTCACCAATCGCCAGTTCCTGTCGGCGCTCTGCAATCTTAAAGCTTTCCGTACAGGTGATGTCGATACCGGCCTGATCGCACGCGAGACGGCGACACTGTTTGCCGATAAGCAGCCTTCGGATATCGCATTTGCGCTGGCTGCACTCGGCGCGCTCGATCTTCTGGATGCGCCAGCAAAGGATGATCCATGGTCGAGCCTGCGCGGGTTCCGGCTTTGGGGTGAGGCATCGCGCTCGGCCCTTATCGATCATCATGGCGAGCGCCACACGGTCAGCTTCACGACCATGGGTGACAGGCATTTCGGCTTTGCTTTCGGCACTATCGAAATCCGTTTCCATGAAAACGGGCTGGTTCGCTTTGCTGTTGATGGCTGCGTGTCGGAGGCGTCCGTCGTGCGCATCGGACACGATGTGACGGTGCAACTCGAAGGTCGCGACACCATATTTCATCATGTGCAGTCTGTTGGCGCGGAAGAGGATGCTTCGAGCGAAAGCCGCATCCTGTCACCGATGCCGGGACTGGTACGACTGGTTTCCGTCGTGGAGGGGGCGAGCGTCGCCAAGGGCGATCCGCTGGTAACGATGGAAGCGATGAAGATGGAACTGTCACTGACCGCGCCGCGCGACGGCAAGGTTGCGTCCGTAACTGTTGTAGCGGGCGATCAGGTCAATGAAGGCATCCTTCTTGTAGAACTGGAGGAAGAACATGGCTGAACACGTAGAAATCGTTGAAATGGCTGCGCGTGATGGCCTGCAAAATGAAAAGCGGTTTGTGCCGACAGCGGACAAGATCGCGCTGATCGACCGCCTGTCCGATTGCGGCTATGCCCGCATCGAGGCAACGAGTTTCGTTAGCCCGAAATGGGTGCCGCAACTGGCGGATGCCGCAGAGGTTATGGCCGGGATTCGCCGTGCTGATGGCGTGCGCTATTCGGTGCTGGTGCCCAACATGAAGGGCTATGAAGCTGCCGCCGCTGCAAATGTTGACGAGATTGCGGTTTTCATTTCCGCCTCGGAAGGCTTTTCGAAAGCCAATATCAATTGCACGATCGCTGAAAGCATCGAGCGGCTGTCGCCGGTCATCGGTGCTGCGATCAATGATGGTCTGGCCATTCGCGGCTATGTGAGCTGCGTCGTGGAATGCCCCTATGACGGGCCGGTGGCCCCGCAAGCGGTTGCCGATGTGACCGAACAGCTCTTCTCGCTCGGCTGTCACGAAGTAAGCCTCGGCGATACGATCGGGCGTGGCACGCCGGACAAGGTGGCAGCCATGCTGGATGCCGTTCTGGCCATTGCGCCTGCGCACAGCCTTGCCGGCCACTATCACGACACGGGCGGGCGGGCCCTCGACAATATCCGCGTCAGTCTGGAGAAGGGCTTGCGCGTATTCGATGCTTCGGTTGGTGGGCTCGGCGGCTGTCCTTTCGCGCCGGGCGCCAAGGGCAATGTCGATACGGTTTCCGTCGTCGAAATGCTGCATGGATTGGGTTTTGAAACCGGCCTCAATCTGGACAAGCTAAAGTCGGCGGCCTTGTTCGCGCAGGCGCTGCGTCAGGACAAAGCCGCATGAAGGCGTTTGACACCATCCAGATTGCGATAGACCAACGCGGCGTTGCGACACTGACGCTCAACCGTCCAGAGCAGCATAATGCGCTATCCGGTCGGATGATCGATGAGCTTCTGACGGCGACGCTGCATCTGGCGGATGATGACGCCGTGCGCCTCGTGGTCCTGACCGGCAATGGCACCAGTTTTTGTGCAGGCGGTGATCTGGGATGGATGCAGGAGCAGGTGAAAGCCACACGCGCGCAGCGCATTGAAGAAGCGCGCAAGCTCGCCCTCATGCTGAAAGCATTGCGCGATTTGCCAAAACCGCTGATCGGGCGCATCAACGGGCAGGCCTATGGCGGCGGTGTCGGCCTCATCAGCGTCTGCGATGCTGCGATCAGCGTTTCCGGCGCGCGCTTCGGGCTGACGGAGACGAAGCTCGGCCTGATACCGGCCACCATCAGCCCTTATGTGGTAGCGCGCATCGGTCAGGCGAATGCGCTGCGCACATTCACTTCGGCGCGACTGTTCGATGCCGAGGAAGCACGGCGGATCGGGCTGGTGCATGACGTGGTCGAGGCGGAACGTCTCGATGCGGCGGTGGAGGCGGAGATCAAACCCTATTTTGCCACCGCGCCTGCAGCGGTTGCCGCCTCCAAGAGGCTGGTTCATGCGCTGGGCGCGCCGATAGACGAAACCGTCATCGAAATGACGCTGACCCGTCTTGCCGATACATGGGAAACGCCAGAGGCCGCGGAGGGAATCGCGGCCTTTTTTGCGAAGAAATCACCATCATGGAAGGGAGGGAACTGAACATTTGGGAGGAGCCGATTTTCGTTGTAGTTGCGGGCACTTGGCCCCTTGCAATCGGAAGCCGGAAATGCATTCTTATTACATCATGAAAGCTCGCTCCCGTTCCGGAGCATGATTCCGAAAGGGCAGATGCAATTTCGGATAATATTATGGCTCTGACCTCTTCGAGGCGGCGGTGCGGCGTGCTTTTGGATTGACCCTTTGAGATCATGTGATGAACAAAAGGGAGGGCCCGGCAATTCGGCAGCGCAGATGCGCTGAGATTTGACCGGCAAGGGTTGTCTCGGGGCCGTCGGAGGACGCTGCCCTACAAAGGAGAAAAAGAATGAACCTGAAACTTCTGTCCAGCGTGGCTTTCGCAGCTACACTCGGCTTTGCCAGCGCCGCTTATGCAGACATCACCATCGGCGTCGTTGCACCGCTGACGGGCCCTGTCGCTGCTTTCGGTGACCAGGTGAAGAAGGGCGCGGAAACCGCCGTTGAAGTCATCAACAAGGCTGGCGGCATCAAGGGCGAGAAAGTCGTTCTGAAGTTTGCCGACGATGCCGGTGAACCGAAGCAGGGCGTTTCCGCCGCCAACCAGATCGTTGGCGACGGCATCAAGTTCGTCGTCGGCCCGGTCACGACCGGCGTCGCCATCCCTGTTTCCGACGTCTTCTCGGAAAACGGTGTACTGATGGTCACCCCGACCGCCACCGGCCCGGATCTGACCGCGCGCAATCTGGAAAACGTGTTCCGCACCTGCGGTCGCGACGACCAGCAGGCTGAAGTCATGGCCGATTATGTCCTGAAGAACTTCAAGGACAAGAAGGTCGCCGTGATCCATGACAAGGGTGCCTATGGCAAGGGTCTGGCCGACGCTTTCAAGGCGGCGATCAACAAGGGCGGCATCACGGAAGTCCATTACGATTCGGTCACGCCGGGCGACAAGGATTTCAGCGCGCTCGTCACCAAGCTCAAGTCTGCTGGCACTGACGTCGTCTATTTCGGCGGCTACCATGCCGAAGGCGGCCTCCTGTCCCGTCAGCTGCATGACGCTGGCATGCAGGCACTGGTGCTCGGCGGCGAAGGTCTGTCCAACACCGAATATTGGGCAATCGGCGGCACCAACGCACAGGGCACGCTCTTCACCAACGCCAAGGACGCCACCAAGAACCCGGCTTCCAAGGATGCTATCGAAGCGCTCAAGGCCAAGGGTATCCCGGCTGAAGCCTTCACCATGAACGCCTATGCCGCTGTGGAAGTCATCAAGGCCGGCATCGAACGCGCCGATTCGACCGATGATTCTGCTGCCGTCGCCAAGGCTCTGCATGATGGCAAGCCTATCGAAACCGCTATTGGCACGCTGACCTATGGCGCAAACGGCGACCTTAGCTCGCCAAGCTTCGACATCTTCAAGTGGGATGATGGCAAGATCGTCGGCCTCGAATAAGATTGTCGTGGTTAGAATAAAGAACGCCGGGGTTATCCCCGGCGTTTTGCATTTGTGGAGCTGAAAACCGTCAGGAACCGGTATAGCCGAGTTCCGCCTCGATGGCTTCGAAGGTCTTTTCCATCGCGTAGGTCGGGCTGAGCGGAAAACCGAAATGTCCGTAGGCGATGGACATCTGCCGCTCGGCCTTGCCTTCGCTACCCTTCGCGACGGCTGCCACATAGAGCGCTGCAGCGAGACCGGTGCGGTCGGCGCCGGATTTGCAATGGATGAGCACCGGCTTTTCTGCATTCTGCATCAGGGCGATTAGCTGTCTGGTCTGTGCCGGGGACAGCTCCCGCCTTGACGACATTTCGAAATCGGCATGCTTGATGCCGAGCGTTTTCGCTGTTGCGATCTCTTCATCATACCATTTCGAGCCCGGCTCCGGGCCGCGCAGATTGATGATGGTTTTGATGCCATAAAGCTTCTGCAAGGATGCGATGCGCGCAGGATCAGGCTGGTTCGAGCGATAGGCCTGTCCGTCGATGATGGTGTGGACGTTGCCCTTATATTGCAGCGTGTACAGATAACCGCCCATGACGCTTGAGCCGACGAGCAGTCCCAGCCCGGCCATCCGGGCGTAAGTAAAGGACCAATCGACGTATTTCCGAAAGAACGACATAGGGGCCTCATCCGAACGAAAGCAAATAATAAAATATAGCGAGTTGAAAATTTCTTCTTGGTTTTCGCGGGAAATATACTAGGATTTGGACTTAATCTTGTCCGAAAAACAAGGTTTTCAATTTTCTGTTTAAGTTATTTTTGAAATGCATTCCGCAGGTTCTTGCGGAAAATTTTTGGAGCAAGCGTCTGCGTCAGTTTGTGGTGTCAGTAAATCGCGTTGGTTTTTCGTGGCTTAAGCTTCGGTTAACCATGACTGTTTAATCTATGACCATGTGCTGGGGCAGATAGCGGAGCAGGTTTATGCAGCGCTACAGATTTGACGATAAGAGAATTCTGATCGAGGCGATTGTTGAGTTGCTCAACAGGGGCGTAGAGCCCGACGAACTCGATCTTGTACTGAGCCGGATTGGTCCGGTCGATCTCGACTTGATGCGGCAATGCCTGATCGAGGTGTGGAATTACAACCACCCCGATGTGGCGGAAACGCCGATGGCGGCCTGACGACAGGTTCTGCAGCCCTTTGGGCGCAAAGCTTCAGACGTCGGAAACGGATATTACAAGCGTCGATCTGCGGAAGCGGGATGAACGCGGACTACATGGGGCGTGATCAGGCGCCCACGCAAGAATACGGCAGTTTCAGGCAACGGTTTGTGGGTCGAAACTGTCGGGGCAGGGCTGGGTTGAACCGGTTTTGGAGCAATCTGGCTACTGCCCGCAATGTCATATTCCTGAAACGCAGACGGGTTATATCCATATGCGTATCGGGAATTCACTTGGGATCGTGACCACGGATGTACTGGCGCAACTCAGGTGAAAGCGGAAGGTCGGGTTCAACCCGGCCTTTTTCGTTTTTGGCGTATTTTCCGGAAAGAAAGAATGACGTGTCCGTGCCGGGAACCGGTCCACGGGATTGGTTTCTCATCTCGCTTCGATGCGTTGAATAATGCGACGAAACAAATACTTGCAGCGGTTCAGCGACTCCGTTTTTAACTGGAACCGTTGAGTGCTGCCGTCAGGCGAGTTCCAATCAAGGCCGCATGGAATTGCGAAATGGCTTTCGGTGCGGTTCCGTTTCAGCGACGCCTGACAGGAAGCATTTTCACCGCTCGATAAATACCGTATGAAAGAGGTTGCCTGCTGCCATTTCTGGAGGCCGCGCGATCTCATTTTCAATCACGGAAACCATTCATGATACGCCATATCGTTCTCGTCAAATTCAGGTCCGAACTCGGAGCCGCGCAGATCGAAGAGAAACTGCAGGCCGTTGTGACCCTCAAGGGCATGATCGGTGGCATCCTGTCCATTACGGCTGGCGAAAACAACAGTCCGGAAAATCTCGAAAAGGGTTTCCGGCACGGTTTTGTTGTTGATTTCACGGATAGCGCGGCGCGGGATGCCTATCTTCCGCATCCCGAACACACGAAGGTCGGCAAAAGCCTCGTCGAAGCCGCTGAAGGTGGCATCGAGGGCATATTGGTTTTCGACTACGCGTTCTAGAGAACCAGTCCACCAACCCCCATGCGGGAAAGATCGTCGGCGGAAAGTGTGATCCCCGCCATCAGGCGATCCAGCACCCAGTCGAGGCTGTTTTCGCGGGCGCTGCGGGCCGATCCGGGGGCGGCGACAATATATTTGCCGTCATGCCGGCCCAGGACCAGCAGATTGCCCGGATCGACCGGCATGCCGATGCGCAGGATTTCACCGCCTGACATGCGGATCGACTGCGGTACGATATCCGCTTCGTCGGCAACCGCCGATGCGCTGAAAATCACGATAATATCGCAGGCCCGGCTCACTTCCGCGATTGCCGCCGCCAGCGCAACCTGATCGTGCGCGACGCGCTTTTCGCAAACAAGCGTTCCGCCATTTCGAGTAGTCCGCTTTCCCATCAGTTCGCGGGTCTTCTCAAGAACCGTTTCGCGTATCGAGGGAAGGCGCGACTGGATCAGCCCGATCCGCGCGCCGTTGAAGGGATGGACGCGCAGCGCAGGCCGTGCATCGAGGCCGATGTCCCGCAAAAGGGTCCCCGGTACAGCAAAAGGAATGATCTTGACTGTGGCGACCATCTGTCCGGCTTCCACCCGCACATGATTGCGCAGCGTCGCGATGGAAATGCGCGCATCATGCGCATTGACCACATCAATACGGTCGGCATCTACCAAAAATACGCCATTCTTCCGGGCGTGCAGATTGACCCGTCCAGTTGTGGGGCTGCCGATCTCCACTTCGCCGGAAATAAGCATACGCCCGATGGCGAGTGCGGCCTCATCCTCGCCGATATCGCCCTTTTCCAGGCGCGCAGCCAGAACCGAGCTGATACCTGCTTCCCGCAACAGGGCAAGATTGAGGGCATCGAGAACTGTGCCTTTGCGTAAAGTGAGCGCACCTGCCGTCATAGCATAGCCGAGAATTGCACCTTCGGCTTCATCAAGCGGCATTTCGGCAAATATCATTTCTATCCCCAATTCCCTCGCACATTTTCAATAAGCATACACAGCTCGGAAGATAAACCGTCTCTGCGCCCCGGGGTTATTTTGCCGAAGATCGTGCCGCCACAAAACGTCGGACATGGATCGGAGCGGCTGTCCGAAAACCGTTTAACACTTTCCGGGATGCGCGCAATTCGCGTCAAATTCGGTAAATTCCCATCACGATCCCGTTTATTCATGGGGTAGATGGCGGTTTTCATCTTGCAAACCCTTTCCTTTGGGCCTATTCGCTCCGCCGCACCTGACAACTGGTGACCCATTCAGACCGCCGGTCAGGACATCGATCCCTTGAGAGGGCCGATGGATTTATTGCATTTATGCATTGCCCAAAACATGGCCCGCATCAGCGATCTGGCCGGATTGTTCAGACAAAATGCCCGCTTTTGGGCGCGACATTACGATCCAGCACAATTTTCGTCAGGCACGTGACAAACGGGATTATTCGTTATAACGGTACTTTTGGAAATTTCAGAATTTACCGAAAACTAGGAAATGACGCATGCGCCGGAGATGACACTCCGCGCGCAGGATGGAAAGACAAATGAAACACGGCACCCCCCGGACGATCGTTTCGTTCGCCGTCTTGGCCCTCACGGCGTTTCTCGCAGGCTGCGAGAACCAGGTCCTGCTTTCCCCGAAAGGGGAAATCGGCATGGCAGAACGCGATCTCATGCTTTTTGCGACCGGCATCATGCTGCTCGTCGTGCTTCCCGTCATCTTCATGACGCTTTACTTCGCATGGAAGTACCGCGCCTCGAATGAGAAGGCGGATTACCAGCCCGACTGGCACCACTCGACCAAGATCGAGCTTGCCGTCTGGCTCATCCCGTTGGCGATCATCGTCGTTCTGGGCTCCGTGACCTGGGTCGCCACCCACAAGCTCGATCCGTATCGCCCGCTGGAATCGAATGCAAAGCCGATCAATGTCGAAGTTGTTGCGCTCGACTGGAAATGGCTTTTCATCTATCCGGACCAGGGCATCGCCACCGTCAATGAAATGGCAATGCCGGTCGATGTGCCGGTCAACTTCAAGTTGACCTCCAGCAACATCATGAATTCCTTCTTCATCCCGCAGCTCGGCAGCCAGGTCTACACCATGCCGAGCATGCAGACGAAGCTGCATCTGATTGCCAATCATGCTGGCGAGTTCGACGGTATCTCCGCCAACTATAGCGGTCAGGGTTTTGCCCAGATGCGCTTCAAGGCGCATGCCTACAATCAGGCCGACTTCGACAAGTGGGTTGCCGATGTGAAGGCCAAGGCGAATGGCGAAGAGCTGAGCCGCGACCGTTACGCCTCGCTGGTTCAGCCGAGCGAGAAGGTTCCGCCGCAGTTCTTCACCTATAATGACCAGGCGCTGTTCCACAACATCGTGAACCGCTGCTGGGACGGCAAGTCCGTCTGCCTCGACGATGAAATGCATCGTCAACAGATGATCCGCGAAGCGCGCGCCAATCTGCGCAAGTCTTCGCCTGTCGATTTCAGCCAGTGGGCGAGCGACATCATCTGCGCAGTCCAGCCGCAGCGGCTCTCGCAGCTCGAAAACTGATGTGCCGATCGGCCCGTGATCTCGCAGGAGGTCACGGCCATCCGCATTCAATCCTTTGTTTCACGCGGTTCCGGAAAGATGGCCGTCTTGCGCCGTCCCGGAATTGCTAAAATCGAAGCGTGATAAAAAATGTTCGGAAAACTTACGCTCGAAGCGATACCCTATCACGAGCCAATCATCATGGTCACTTTGGCCGCGGTGGCTGGCGGGGCGCTCGCTATTCTTGCAGCCATTACCTACTACCGCAAATGGGCTCCGCTCTGGAACGACTGGCTGACGTCCGTCGACCACAAGCGCATTGGCGTGATGTATATCATTCTGGCACTCGTGATGCTGTTCCGCGGCTTCTCGGATGCGGTCATGATGCGCGCCCAGCAGGCAATCGCCTCCGGCGCCAATGAAGGCTTCCTGCCGCCGCACCACTACGACCAGATCTTCACCGCCCATGGCGTGATCATGATCTTCTTCGTGGCGATGCCCTTCATCGTCGGCCTGATGAACTTCGCCGTGCCGCTTCAGATCGGCGCGCGCGACGTGGCTTTCCCGTACCTCAACTCGCTCAGCTTCTGGTTGACGGTTGCCGGTGCGATCCTCATCAACATCTCGCTCGGTGTCGGCGAATTCGCCAAGACCGGCTGGCTGGCCTATCCGCCGCTTTCCGGCAAGGAGTTCAGCCCGGATGTCGGGGTGGATTATTATATCTGGGCCTTGCAGATTTCCGGTATGGGCACGCTGCTTTCGGGCGTGAACCTCATCACCACCATCATCAAGATGCGCGCGCCCGGCATGGGCATGATGCAGGTTCCGGTCTTCACCTGGACCGCGCTCTGCTCGAACGTGCTGATCGTCGCAGCCTTCCCGATCCTCACCGTCACGCTGGCCCTGCTTTCGCTGGACCGCTATCTGGATTTCCACTTCTTCACCAATGATGCCGGTGGCAATCCGATGATGTATGTGAACCTCATCTGGATCTGGGGTCACCCGGAAGTCTACATTCTGGTTCTGCCGTGCTTCGGCATCTTCTCGGAAATCGTGGCAACCTTCTCCGGCAAGCGCCTGTTCGGCTACAAGTCGATGGTTTACGCCACTGTGGCCATCACGGTTCTGTCGTTCCTGGTCTGGGTCCACCACTTCTTCACCATGGGTGGCGGTGCCAACGTCAACGCCTTCTTCGGCGTGGCAACCATGATCATTTCGATCCCGACAGGGGCGAAGGTCTTCAACTGGCTCTTCACCATGTATAAGGGCCGCGTTCGCATGGAAACGCCGGTCATGTGGACCATCGGCTTCATGTGCACCTTCGTTATCGGCGGCATGACGGGCGTTCTGCTCGCAGTTCCGCCTGCGGATTTCGTGCTGCACAACTCGGTGTTCCTGATCGCCCACTTCCACAATGTGATCATCTCGGGCGTGCTGTTCGGCTGCTTTGCCGGTCTCGTCTACTGGTGGCCGAAGGCTTTCGGCTTCAAGCTGAACGAACGTCTGGGCAAGAACGCATTCTGGTGCTGGCTCGTCGGCTTCATCCTGGCCTTCATGCCGCTCTACGTGCTCGGCCTGATGGGCATGACCCGTCGTCTGAACCACACCGAAAACCCGGCATGGCACATCTACCTCATCATTGCCGCCATCGGCGTTGCGATCATCCTTTGCGGTATCGTGTTCCAGGTTCTGCAGATCGCAGTTTCGATCCGCGACCGCGAAAAGCTGCGCGACAACAATGGCGACAGCTGGGGTACGGGCCGTACGCTGGAATGGTCGCTGGCTTCGCCGCCTGCCTTCTACAACTTCGCCGAAGTTCCGCATGTGCGCGATCATGACGGCTGGTGGGACATGAAGCAGAACGGCTATGTGCGCCGCACCGAAAAGTTCGCGCGCATCCACATGCCGAAGAACACCGGCACCGGCTTCATCATCGGCATTCTGAACATTCCGCTCGGCTTTGCCCTGGTGTGGCACATCTGGTGGCTGGCAATCGCCTCCGCCGTCGCTGTGCTGGCCGTTGCCATCGCTCACTCCTTCAATAATGACAGAGACTTTTACGTCTCGGCCGAAGAGGTGCAGGAAGTCGAAGACCTCCGTACCCGGCAACTGACTGCTCAGGAGGCCTGATTCCGATGAGCGCAAGCATTTCAACCACCGCTCCGTTCACGGGCGGGAACGAGCACCCCGCTCATGAGGACCATCACGATGCAGGGTCGACCACGCTGGTCGGCTTCTGGATCTACCTGATGAGCGACTGCGTCCTCTTTTCGGGCCTGTTTGCAACCTATGCCGTTCTGGCGCATCAGTTTGCGGGCGGTCCGACCGGCCGTGAACTGTTCGATCTGAACTTTGTTCTGATCGAAACCATGCTCCTGCTGGTGTCGTCGCTGACCTATGGTCTGGCCACGCTGTCGATGTTCAAGAAGAACCGTGCCGGCCTTCTGTTCTGGCTGGGTGTGACCTTCCTGCTGGGCGCTGCCTTCCTCGCGATGGAAGTCTATGAGTTCAATCACCTGATCCATGAGGGTGCGGGTCCGGGCCGCAGCGCGTTCCTCTCGGCCTTCTTTGCGCTGGTGGGAACCCACGGTCTTCACATCACGTCGGGCCTGATCTGGATTCTGGTGCTTTCGGCCCAGCTTCTGCGTGACGGTCTGACGGAAAAGAACCAGACGCGCGTGATGTGCCTCAGCCTCTTCTGGCACTTCCTGGATATTATCTGGATCGGCGTCTTTACCCTTGTCTATCTGTTGGGTGTACTGTGATGAGCTCTGCACACGAAACACATGACCACGGCGCGAGCCACGGCAGCCTGAAGACCTATCTGATCGGCTTCGTGCTGGCAGTTGTTCTCACCGTCGTTCCATTCATGCTGGCCATGAACGGCTACTTCACGCCGGGAACCACCGCAGCCATTGTGCTCGGTATCGCCGTCGTCCAGATTTTGGTGCATCTGGTTTACTTCCTGCACCTCGATCCGAAGTCGGAAGGCGGCTGGAATATTCTGGCACTCATCTTCACGGTCATCATTCTGGCTATCGTTCTTGCCGGCTCCATCTGGGTCATGCATCACCTCGATACCAATATGATGCCGATGTACATGTCGCCGGAAGACGTGCGCAATCTGCCATAATATCAGGTCTCGTTGAGTTTGACTCATCGAGACTTGTTAAGCCCGTGCGGCGATAGAGCATTTTCAGGACGCGGATAGCGCTAGCATCTTAGCGCCCTGCTATAAAAGGCTCGTCAAACACATTCCCTGCACCACAACGCTGCAGGGAATGCATCTGTGAGCCTCGCAAAACAACTGGCCTGACGGCCCGTGATCGCGGCTTTATCCTCCCTCTCTCCCCCCAAAGCCGCGTGGCGTCCCGGTTCCCTCCGGGGCGCCTTTCTTTTTGACTGTCTGTCAAAGAGGTGAGAGTAACATTTCCTGTAAAATTTTAATCAACTTGCTGTAAGTGCGACGTTGTATTTTGTAAAATAAAGATGATTGCAATCAATATCTAAGTGTAGAAAATAATAATATACGCCCTAAATTTACCATTATTGCGCATGTTGTTTGCATAGTGTACTATATCAACATAGATTAGCTCGTGTTTGATACTTATTTGGTCTCTGTTCGATCGCTAATCTGGAGAAGATGCGATGTCTTTATTTAAGGGAATGCTTACTAATAATCGTATTCTTGGTGCGGCTGTTATTGCCGCAACCCTGTTCACGCCCGTTATTGCTTCCGCTGCAACAGCCTATGTCTCGGCTTCGGTCAATGTCCGTTCGGGCCCCGGTTCCAATTACGGACGGCTTGCCGCGCTCCCCGCCGGTGCGACGGTCAATGCCGGTTCCTGCCGCAATGGCTGGTGCCAGATCTATAACGGGAGCCGTGTCGGCTGGGTCTCGGCGCGTTATGTGCGTTTCGGCGCCTATAGCGGCCCCGCCTATGCCGCACCGTCCAGCACTACGGTGATCGTCAATAATGACGGTTACGATGACGGCTTCGGCCTCGGACTTGGTATCGGCTGGGCGACCGGCGGCTATTGGGGTCCCGGCTGGGGCGGTGGTTGGGGTCCAGGCTGGCGCGGCGGACCGAACTACGTCAATGGCTGCATTGGCCGCAATTGCCAGTCCAATCGCGGCGGCTGGAATCCGCGCTGGGGCCATGGCCCGCGCTGGAACGGCGGCGGCAACTGGGGCGGCCGTGGATGGCCGCAGGGCCAGATACGTCGCAACTGGGGTCCCGGTCCGGTGATGTCTCCGACCCGCTTTGGTGGTTTCAACCGCGGCTTTGGCGGCGGTGGTATGGGCGGCGGCGGTTTCCATTTCGGAAATATGCGCCCGATGCACGCTGGCCGCTGACGGCATCCGGTGTGTTTGTGCCAGAACTTATTTTGATCAGGTCGTTCTCCCTCCTCCCAATGGCCTGATGGACAGCTCGCCGGCAGCACCCCGCCGGCGAGCTGTTACAATTTTCTGATCGCGCCCTGCAATCAATGCGGAATGCGAGCACAAAGCGCTTCAATCTGCGCGGGAAGTTGCAATGGTGTGGTAACGTTAATACTCCATTGACTGAAATGGTCCATATCTAGCGTTGTTGCTTGGACTTCCGTTCTCCCTATGGTAATCCCTGAATCGTCCTGGGCTTGGGGGTAATGAACGGGACGCCGCCAGGCGACCGCATAGACAGGAACCGGACAGTAGCGCGTATGACTTGGAGTAACAGGACGATACAGGGAAGGGGCATCGCCGTGCTTTTGCTGGCGGCTCAATTTTCCTCTTTCATCGTGTCGCCTGCTTTGGCGTTCGAGATCTTTGGTGTTCGTCTGTGGGGCGAGGACAAGAAGGAAGATCCTGACATCATCGACCCGAAGACCTACTCCGTCGAGGTCACGACCACGGGCGACCGCAAGAATGCGGACGGCACGGAAGCCGATCTGAAATCCACCATTGAAGGCGCTTCAGGCCTCGTTTCGGATGCCGAGAGACCAGCTTCGGGCTCCGCCGGACTGCTGGCCAAGGCGCGCGGCGATTATCGCCGCATTCTGGCCGCACTCTATGGCGAAGGCCGCTATGGCGGTACGATTTCTATTCAAGTCGATGGTCGCGAGGCGAACGACATTCCGCCCGACGCGGAAATCCCCAATGATGCGAAGGTCGCGATTTCGGTTGACCCCGGCCCGCAATTTCTGTTCTCGCGCACGGCCATTTCCAATATTGCGCCACCGCCGGTCGACAAGCGCGATCACGTGCAGTCGCCCGAAGATGCGGGCTTCGCGCCGGGGCAGGTGGCGCGTTCGGGTACGGTCATCAAGGCGGAGCGCCTTGCCGTTGAGGCGTGGCGCCAGCAAGGCTATGCCAAGGCGCGGGTTACCGATGAGGATATCGTCGCGGACCATGCCGACAACCGGGTTTCCGCCGATGTTTCGCTCGATCCCGGCCAGAAGGCGCATTATGGCCCGGTCAGCGTCGTCGGAACCGCGCGCATGGACCCGCAATTCGTGGCCTGGATGACCGGGCTGAAAGAAGGCCAGGAATACGATCCCGACGATATCGAGAAAGCCAAAAAGCGTCTCGGTCGTATGGAAGTGTTCCGCGCCATGAGCTTTGAGGAAGCCGAAAAGATCGAGCCGGACGGCAGCCTGCCGATGACGCTCAACGTACAGGAGCGCAAGCCGCGCCGCTTCGGCTTCGGTGCCGAATATTCGACCATCGATGGTTTCGGCCTGACCGGCTACTGGATGCACCGCAACCTGTTCGGACGCGGCGAGCGCCTGCGTTTCGATGCCAAGGTCAGCGGTATCGGCGGCACGCAGGACAATTCCTTCGATCCGAAGAACTTTACCTATCTTCTGGGTACGAGCTTCACGAAGCCGGGCGTCTATACACCGGATACGGATTTTGTCGCCTCGCTTGATGCCAAGCGCGAAGTGCTGGATGCTTATACCGAAACATCGGTCAATGCGAAGACCGGCTTCACGCAGATATTCAGCGACGAGCTGTCAGGCGCGCTCTATGCCAAGGCGAGCCAGGGTCATTTCGACGATGACGTCTTCGGCTCGCGCAGCTTCACGACGGCGGGTCTTGAGGGCAATCTTCTTTATGACAGCCGCAACAACAAGCCGGATCCGAGTTCGGGCTTCTATCTGGAAGGCAATATCCAGCCCTTCTACGAATTCCAGTACGGCAATTTCGCCACCCGTTTCACCGCCGAAGGCCGCACCTATTACGGCTTTGGCGAAAAGGATCGCGTGATCCTCGCAGGCCGTCTCAAGTTCGGTTCGATTGTCGGCGCGTCCATCGAGGACCTGCCGCCGAGCCAGCTCTTCCTGGCAGGTGGCGGCGGCTCGGTTCGCGGCTATGGCTATCGCAACATCGGCGTCAGCGCAGGCAATGGCGAGATCATCGGCGGGCGCTCGCTTGTCGAGGCCAATGGCGAAGTGCGCACCCGCATCACCGACTCCATTGGCGCGGTGGCATTTGTCGATGCCGGTTATGTCGGTGAAAAGTCTTTTCCCGATTTCTCGGAACAGATGCGTGTCGGCGTCGGTGGCGGTCTGCGCTATCTGACCGGTCTTGGACCGATCCGCCTTGATGTCGCCGTTCCGCTCAACCGCCGCTCGGGTGACCCGAGCTATGGCTTGTACGTAGGTATAGGACAGGCGTTTTGACCAGATTTCTCGCAATCATCGCCTTCGTCGCTTTCGCCGTCACGGCAGTCATCTTCGGCTGGCCGGAACAGCAGAAACAGTTGCAGGCTCAAGCTCAAGTTCCCGCTCAGGCTCAAGATCAGGCCTCTGGACAGGAACAGGCAGAAGCACCAGCAGAAGAAGAGAAATCCTATTTCCTGTCCTTCGTGGAAAGCCAGCTTTCCGCGCCGAACCGCCGTATTTCCATTTCCGGTATCAGCGGGGTTCTGTCTTCGGAAGCAACCGTCGGCTCAATCACCATTGCTGACCGCGAAGGCGTCTGGCTGCGCATCGAGAATGCCAAGCTGAACTGGAGCCGTACCGCACTTCTTGTTGGTCGTCTCAGCATCCAGTCGCTTGCTGCCGAGCGTATCGATATCATTCGCAAGCCGTTGCCTGACAACAGCCTGCCGTCGCCGGAATCGTCCACGTTCAGCCTGCCGGAACTGCCGATTTCAATCAGCCTCGACCAGCTCGCCATTGCGCGCCTGCATTTCGGGCCTGACATTTTCGGTCTTGAATCGGAAGTTTCTGCCAATGGCAGCCTGTCGCTTGCCGATGGTTCGCTCGATTCAAATTTCGACATCAAGCGTCTCGACGGTCCCGGCGGAAATTTTGCCCTTCGCGCGGCCTATGCCAATTCTGACCAGAAGGTCGATCTCGACCTGAAAGTCTCGGAACCGGCTAACGGCATCGTCGCCAACCTGTTGAACATCGATGGCCGTCCTCCGGTCGATCTTACTTTGAAAGGCGCCGGTCCGCTTGACGAGTTGAGGGTCGATCTTGCGCTCGACACCAACGGTAGCCGCACGTTGACAGGCGAATTCGCGCTCAACCGGCAAGGTCAGGCGCCCGATGGCGGACGTGTTTTCTCTGCCCGTTTCAACGGTCCGATCGCGGTTCTTGTACCGCCTGTATTCCGCGATTTCTTCGGTGCCGAAACCGTACTGTCGGCGGATGGCTTCCTGAAGGATGCAGGCGGCTTCCGCCTTGATGATCTGGCGCTGAACAGCGCTGCCTTGAAACTGAAGGCTTCTGCCGAAACCGGCAATGACCGCTTCCTGAACAAGCTGCGCATTGATGCCTCCATTGCCGATGAGAGCAAGGGCCGCGTCCTCCTGCCGGTCAAGGGCGCTGAAACCTATATCGACAATGCAAAGTTCCAGGTCGCTTACGGTGATCGCCCGACCAATGACTGGACGGGAACGCTTGCCATTGCCGGTCTCAAGAACGCAACGATTTCCGCCGACAGCATCGCGCTCGATATGGGCGGCGTTGCCGAGAACCTGAGCGATGCCGCCAATCGCCATATCACCTTCAAGGTCAATGGCGGGATGGATGGCATTTCGGCAGAACGGGCGGAAATTGCCGAGGCGCTTGGCAGCAAGATTGCGCTCGCCATCGACGGCGCATGGCGCGCCGGTTCGCCGGTCGAGCTGGCGCAAGCCAATATTGCCGGTAACGGTCTCAGCCTCGATCTCAAGGGCAATATCGACGACTTTGCCTTCAATGGCGATATCGCCGCCAAGATTACAAGCCTTGCGCCGTTCGGCGCTCTGGCTGACCGTGACCTTGCAGGCAGCATCGATGTCAACGCCAAGGGCATTGTTCGCCCGGTCAGCGGTGCATTCCAGCTCGACCTTAACGGCACAGCACAGAACATGCGCACCGGCACGGAAGCAGTCGACCGCATTCTCGATGGTGCCGTCAATCTCAGCGGCGCGCTTGGCCGCAGCAGCGAAGGGTTTTCGGCGCGTGATTTCCGTATCGGCAATGAGCTGAGCGAAATCACTGCCAATGGTTCCTTTGCATCCGACAAGGCAAGTTTCGACTTCGGCGTCATGCTGTCCGATCTGAAGCTTCTTTCCGATCAGGCATCGGGGCGGATGACCGTCAAGGGCAGTGCGCGCGGCGACGACAAGCTGATCGCGCTGGCGCTGCGCGCCGATGCGCCGGAGGGCACTCTGGCCGGTCGCAAGCTTTCCGAAGGCGGCCTCGATTTCAATGCCATGCTCGATGGAAATGCAAAGACAGGTGCTGCCCTTTCCGGCAAACTTGCTGGCAGTGCATTCCTTAATGGCCAGCGTGTTGATCTTGGAACGCTTATCGACATCGTCAATGACGAGAAGCGTCTGACCGATCTCGTTTTCAATGCAGGCGGTGCGCATCTTTCGGGCAATGTCACCCAGACCGCGAAAGGTCTCCTGACCGGCGCGCTGAAGCTCGATGCGCCGGATATTTCCACGGCAGCAGCCCTGGCGCTGGCAGAGGCGACCGGTGCGGCCAATGCTGATATCACGCTCGACGCCTATGACGGTCGCCAGAATGCATCGGTCACTGCCAATGCCAAGGACATCAAGGTCAATGGCAATCGTATCACCTCGGCTGATATTGCCCTGACGGCAAAGGACCTGTTCGGCGTGCCGGTGGTGGACGGCAATGCTGCGGCGCGCGACATAATGGTCGGCACTTTCGGCATCGACAGCTTCGATGCCAAGGCCAATGCGACCGGGTCGAAAACCGATTTTACTGCCAATACCAAGTTGAAAATCGGCACAGTCGCCAGCGCTGCCGGTTCGCTTGAGCCGAAAAATGGCGGTTTTGAACTGGGACTGGCTTCGGCCCACGTGAAGCAGGGCACACTCAGCGCCAATCTGGCCGCGCCCGCCACCATTTCCATGAAGGGCGAGGAAATCTCCTTCGGGGATATCATCATCAATACGGGCGCAGATGCCAGCGCGGGGCAGGTCAAGGTGAATGGCGTGGTCGATGGTCGTCTCGATCTTTCGGTCGCCCTTTCCAATCTGCCGCTGGCTCTCGCCAATACGTTCAAGCCGGAACTAGGGCTTGGCGGCACGGTCAACGGCACAGCCCGCATCACCGGCACGAAAGAAGCGCCCAATGTCGCTTTCGACATGGCGGCGCGAGGCGTGACAGCAGCAGAGCTCAAAAAGCAGGGCATTGCGGCTCTCAATGCCGATGCCAAGGGCACCTCGGCCAATAATCGGCTCAATGTCGATGCGCATGTAACCGGAGGCGGCGGCATCGATGTCCGCGCCAATGGCGGCGTGCCGCTCAGTAAGGGCGATCTTGCCATTGACGTCAATCTCGCCAATCTTCCGCTGACGGCATTGAACGGTGCGGTCAAGGGACAGGATCTCGCGGGCAATGTGACCGGAACGGCGCGTGTCACGGGCCCTCTCACCAATCCTGCGGCAACCTTCAATCTGCGCGGTACAGGTCTTGCGGCCAAGCCGCTGCGCGATAACGGACTTGCGCCGCTCACCCTGCAAGCTGCAGGCAGCTATGCGGCCATGGCTATCGACTTCTCGTCGCTGACCGTCGACGGTCCGCGCGGCCTCAATGTCACCGCCAATGGCAAGGTTCCGTTCTCGGGGCAGGGGCTTGGAGTCAATGTCAATGGTAGCATTCCGCTGGCGCTCGCCAACCGCTTCCTGGCCGATCGCGGTGCGCAGGTAAACGGTACGCTGACGCTGACGGCCAGCGTTTCGGGCGGCTTCAACCGTCCGCAGTTGCGCGGCATGTTCTCCACCAATGGCGCAACCTTTGTCGATCCGGACACCAATGTTCGCCTGAACAATATCAATGTCATGGGCAGCCTGGATGGCGAAACCGTCACGCTGCGTCAGGTCAATGCCGCGCTCGGCAGCGGCGGATCGGTTTCTGCCAGCGGTACGATCTCGACCAATGCCGAAGCGAGTTTCCCGGCCAATATCGAGATCAAGCTCAATCGTGCCCGCTATGCCGACGGCAAGCTGGTTGTGGCGACCGTCGACGGCGGGATCACGATCAGCGGGCCGCTGATGCGAGATCCTTTGATTTCAGGCCGCATCGATGTCGACAGGGCAGAAATCTCGGTGCCGGAAAATCTGGGCGGCGGCGCAGCCTATGTTCCGGTTCGCCACAAGAACACGCCTAAGAACGTTCAGGTGACGCTTGATCGCGCCAAGGTCGAAACGCGTCGCAGCAAAGTGCCGACGCCGACAGCGCGTCCGACCGTGCCGCGCCTCGACGTTGTCATCAATGCGCCCAACCAGATTTTCGTGCGCGGTCGCGGCCTCGATACGGAGCTGGGCGGACGTCTTCGCCTGACCGGGCCTGTGACCGATATCAAGCCGGTCGGCGCGTTCGACATGATCCGCGGCCGCATCGGTATTCTCGGGCAGCGCATTACCTTCGATGAAGGCAATGTCACGCTGGTGGGCGATCTTAATCCGCAGCTCAACTTCGTCGCCCGTTCGGAAGGCAATGAAATCACTGCAATCGTGACGGTGACGGGTACGGTTGATAATCTCGACATAAAATTCTCGTCGACGCCGGAATTGCCGCAGGATGAAGTGCTGGCGCAGTTGATCTTCAAGCGCTCAATCGGCGAGTTGTCGGCCTTCCAGATCGCACAGCTTGCCGCTGCCGCCGCCGAACTTGCGGGCGGCTCCAACAACTCGCTCATGAACAAGCTGCGCGCCGGGACAGGTCTCGACGATCTTGATGTCGTGACGGATGACAAGGGCCAGACAGCAGTTCGTGCCGGTCGCTATATCCGCGACAATATCTATCTGGGCGTGGAAGCGGGTTCAGGCGGCTCAACCAAGGGCACCGTCAATCTCGACATCACCCGTAACCTGAAAGCCAAGGGTTCACTGGGAGCGGAAGGCGATTCCAGCGGCGGTATCTTCTACGAAAAAGATTATTGATCGCCGCAAAATATTGAAGGTAATCAAGGCCGGGTTTCATGACCCGGCCTTTTGCTATCCGGCTACAATTCAGAATAGCGGTTTTGAGGCAAAGCCACATTTTCGCCATCAAATAGCCATGAGATACATACGTTCGTCGCATTTGCCATGAAACTTAAATCGATTGAATTTTTACATTCACTGCAATTTATGCTTTCAAACGGAATTTTCAGACACGTTTGCGCGAGTTGTTTAACCGTTCTTCAACCATAAGAACGCAAATTGCTGTTGAGTATGGCGGTCGCTTGACGGCTGTGTTTCAACCCTTCTGTCCGGGTAATTTGCATGACCAAGTTCATTGACGATCTGAGCCGCCGCCGCTTCCTTTTCGGCACCGGTGCCGTCCTCCTCACCGGTGCTGCCGGTTGTAACCAAACGATGGATATGTCGGCCTTCCAGATGAATGTCGATCCGATGTCGACGGGCGGGATTACGCCGATGCGTCCGCAGATCAGCGTCGACCGCGATATCACGACGCCGGATGTCATGTACGCCGCCGTGCAGGAAGGGCCGTATTCACTGCCCGCAATTCCATACGAGAAGGTGCCGAAGCAATTCCGCCGTCAGATCGTGCCGGACCCGACAGGGCAGGCGCCGGGAACGATTGTCGTCAGCCTCAAGGATCATCTTCTCTACTACGTTCTGCCGGGTGGAGAAGCGCTGCGTTACGGTATCGGTATTGGCAAGGCCGGATTCGAATGGTCGGGCACGGCCAATGTCCAGTACAAGAAACAATGGCCGGTCTGGACGCCGCCGCCGGAAATGATCCAGCGCAAGCCGGAACTGGCGAAATATCGCAACGGTCAGGAGCCCGGCCCGCAAAACCCGCTGGGTGCGCGCGCGCTCTATATTTTCCAGAACGGGCGGGACACCGGCTATCGCATCCACGGCTCGCCGGAATGGTGGTCGATCGGCCAGTCCATGTCATCTGGCTGTATCCGCCTGATGAACCAGGACATCATCGATCTCTATAACCGCGTACAGGGCAAGGCTCCGATCATCGTCGGATAGCCGGACCGGAGGAATTCCGGCTCTGACGGCCTGCAAATGGCGTTGTGCTGCGCTTCCGGTGCTCATGTACCTAAAGTACACTCCGCTCCGGTGGTCGCACCCCACCATTTTCGGCTCGTCATAACCGAAATCTCAACGGTCCGCACGGTGCATCAGCGTCTGTTGGAAATTGAAGCGTTTCTGCTGCAAATAAAAAGGCCACGCCAGATCTGGCGCGGCCTTTTTGTATCAGGTTCGATACGATTACTCGTAGCGCACCGACTTCGGCATGGCTTCGCCGAGATTGACGAAATGGCGCAGCCCGGCGCGCAGATTTTCTGCCGAAGCCATATGAATCTGGCTCTGCGGCACCACATCGTTCTGCACGATCTGGGTGGATACGCCCGGCATGACAAACGCTCCTGCGGTCAGGACGAGGGCGGCGGCAATGCCGAGGCGTCGTTCGGTTCTGGCCTGCATTTCTATCTCCTTGCGCCGGGTGACGGCGACTTGAAATCTGGAATCACATTCATTCGCAAAACGCTGGGACTTTCCGGCCAAGGATCGATCTGGGGTCGATCTTGGGTCAATCAGTGAAAAGTCGCGCGCGGCGTAAAATTCAAAGCGCTGTCGATGGCATGGATCGGTATTGGCAACAAAGTCTGGCCGAAATCAGCCAGCGTGTCGGCAAAATTGCGGGCAGCCCCTGCCACATCGTCGCAGCGGCGATGGCAGGCAATGGCTTCAAGGCAGGTATCAAGCAGCAGCGCGTCCTGATTCTGGATGCCGGAAATCAGCCCCAGCGTCAGGCATTCCTCACGGCAGACATGGTGCGAGTCGAAAGGGAAAGCACGCAACTGGCAGCTGGCGCAATGGCGCAGCACGCGGATGAAATGCGACAGCTCGCCCACCGCGCGTTTTGCTTCCGAAGGCCCAAGCACTTCCGAATAGAGGCCCCAGGTCATTTCCCACGGGATGATCGAGCCTGTCTCGAAACCCGCAGTCCAGCGGCGATAACCTTCCAGCACCAGCTTTTCCGGCAGGCGATCGAAATAGCCCGCAGTGTTGGCGCCGTTCAGTTGGGATATGCGCATATTCATGTCCGCCTCCCGTAGAAGCTACGGAATGAAGAGATGCATGCGGGGCGTGAACCCTGCATTTTTACAGAGGGACGTTCGGTTTCCCCCCGCACATTGCAATATCCGGTCGGCAAGAGACTGAGCTGCCAAGGCAGGCCGTCGACATTTGCGGACCGGCATTCGCCGAGACCAATCATAGGGTCCTCCAATCGAAAGGGTTCAAGGCCCAGACATCAAAGGTTGTGAATTTGCACCATGCATAAAAGCCAGAAAATCCATCTGGAGTCAATTACTCAAGTTTAAAATCTTATTAGATTTCAATTGTTTGGAATTATTCTAGACTTTAATACTCATGTTTACAGCATTCGAGAAGGAACGCAACCGCTGTGGGGGAGCAGCGGTTGCGGCAAACGGGCGCATAATGCGCGAAGGAGAGAGGACGCGGATCATTCGCCCCTTTGCTAACACCACAGTCGCATTCTTCGTGATGCCGGGTTGCAAAGAGCAATCTTCCCCGTTCCGGTGCTCACGTAGCTTTCTCTGGCGCTTAGCCTTATCCGAAAAGTCCGCAACTTTTCGGGACTATGCCTGGAAGCACGCTCCGCTCCGGTACTCGAAAATCACTCTTCTCGCCACGGTCTGACGAATTTGCAACTGTGGTGCTGGAGCGCATCCCGCAAAGTATGAAACGGTTTTCAGGATGCGCTTTAGAACAAAAAGCCGAGACGCGCTGATCTGATTCAGTCAGATCGAAACGCGCTCTAGTGACCCGAATGCTCCCCATCTTTCTGGCCGCCCTTTTGACCGCTTTGCGCGGTGACGGGGAAATCGATTGTGACCTTGCCGGCCTTTTCGAATTCCAACGTGACAGGAACGGTCTCGCCTTCCTTGTATGGCTTTTCCGGTTGGATGAACATGAGGTGATAACCACCGGACTTCAGCTCGACCTTCTCGCCTGCCGGAATATCCAGACCGCCTTCAAGCTGGCGCATCTTCATCACGTCGTTCTGCATCGACATCTCATGGATTTCGACGCGCTTGACACCGCCGGTGGTGACGGAGACCAGCTTGTCGGCATCCTTGCCGTCATTGGCGATGGTCATGAACCCGCCTGCAACCTTGGCACCGGGAACCATGGCGCGCACCGAAGGTGCCGTGATTTCCAGTTCGCCAAGCTTCGTCGGCATTGCTGCCTGCATGGAGGCCCCATCCATCTGGCCCATCTTGTCGTGCCCACCATGGCCGCCGTGCCCATCGTCAGCGCCCGCGGCCTTCACGAGCAGCTGCGGTGCCGGATGCGCCAGATCGTGCGGGTTCTGGCCATCCTTGGGCACTTCCGTCCACGCAACCGAAGCGTCGCTTCCGCAGACCTGCGTCACGGGAAAGGAGAGGGTGGTGTCCTTGTCGAACTTGGCGAGCTGGCCGACAACGGTGAACTCGTCGTAGAAATCACCGGGCAGGTTGCCATCGGTGAAGCGGACTTCGCGGACGCCGGAAGTCACATCCTTGCCGTGCACCTTGTAGCTCTGGGCATAGTCACCCTTGACGGTCTCGATCTTCCAGCCCGCCTTGACCTGCGGCTGGGCCGAAATGAAGCCTTCAGGCAGCTCGACCTTCACTTCAGTCGTGGCCTTGCCGTCGCAGCCATGCGGTACGCGGAAGGTTGCCTTGTAGAAGCCGCCTGCCTTGGCTTCGCTCTGGTCGAGGGAGGAGTGGGCTTGGGCCAGGCCAGCAGAGGCGCACAGTGCGGCAATCGAGATGGCGGAGGCGAAAAGACGATAGTTCTTCATTGTGTCAAACCTGAATAATCATTGGAAGGCACGCCGGTACCAAGTTCGGGGGAACAGGGTTCAGGCGCGTTTCATTCCCGAATGCGATCCGGGGAGCGCATTCGCTCAAACGATATTATTCAGGCGAGCGGCGGCGCTTGCGGCGGTGCCGATGGCGGATAGGTGTTGTGCTGCAGGATCGGTTGCGGCGGCACGATGCCATCCGCCATGGCGATATGCGGGGCTGCACCGGTTGAACCCGTAGGCGCAGGGCACAGGAAGGCCGATGAAATCCGGCAGGCTTCGCAACTATTGTTGCTCAGATGCTTGTCGTGACCCTGATGGTTGGGATCGGAACCATGATCGCCGATGCAGAGCACCGGGTAGGTTCCATCAGGCAACTGGTATTGGGCAAGCAGGTAGCTGTCGGGCGCATTGAGGTCGATGGGCTTGTGCGCAAAGGCGACGAACATCAGGGCGAATACGCTAAGGACGCGTATAGCCAAGGATATCCGATATTGGCCGATGCTTGTCTTCAACTCAAAGCTTCTCCATTCAAGCCGAATTTACCTAGCCTAAAGGAGCTGTCTTTGCCAAGCATCAAACAGAAACGGCGCGAATTGGTCGCGCCGTTTCTGTTTTTCAGCGGTCGGGAGAATAGATATCGAGGTCAGATCGCCCGCTTCTTCATCTGTTCCGCGATATAATCAGCCTGACGGATAGCGAGAGCTACGATGGTCAGGGTCGGGTTTTCCGCGCCGCCGGTTGTGAACTGGCTGCCATCGGAAACGAACAGATTCTTGATGTCATGCGTCTGTCCGTGCTTGTTCACGACGCCATCCTGCGGCTTTTCGCTTATCCGGTTGGTGCCCAGATTATGCGTTGACGGATAGGGTGGGGTCGGGAAGGTACGGACGGCACCAACGGCCTCATAAAGCGCCTTGCCCTGCGCATAGGCATGATCGCGCATGGCGATATCGTTCGGGTGATCGTCGTAATAGACGTCGGGAACCGGCAAGCCGTGTTCGTCCTTCACGTCCTTGCTCAGCGTGATGCGGTTTTTCTCCTGCGGCATGTCTTCGCCGACGATCCAGAGACCGGCCATGTTGACATAATCGTCGAGTGCCGAGGTGAAGCTGCGCCCCCAACCGCCCGGATTGAGGAAGGCAGCCATGAAGGGCAGGCCAAGCGAAACGGTTTCCATCTCATAGCCGCCGACGAAGCCTCGTTTCGGATTATGCGCAGCCTCATCGCGGATGATGCCTGCCATGGTGGTGCCGCGATACATATGAACCGGCTTTTCAAACGAGGCATAGACCGAACCGGTGGTGTGGCGCATATAGTTGCGCCCGACCTGCCCTGACGAATTGGCGAGGCCGTCCGGGAATTTCGACGAAGCCGAATTGAGCAGAAGGCGCGGGCTTTCAATCGAATTGCCTGCCACGCAGACGACGCGCGCCTTCTGCAAGTGCTGCTTGCCATCCTTGTCGGCATAGAGCACGCCCGTCACCTTGCCTGCCGCATTGTGCTCGATCTTGAGCGCCGTGCATTCCGGGCGAACTTCCAGCCTGCCGGTTTCCTCGCCCTTGGGAATTTCCGTATAGAGCGTCGACCATTTTGCGCCCCATTTGCAGCCCTGAAAGCAGAAGCCGGTCTGCTGGCAGGCCATGCGGTCGTCGCGCGGGGCGGAATTGATAGCCATGCGACCCGTATGGCATTCCTTGTAGCCGAGCTTGTCGGCACCGGCTTTCATAACCTTGAAATTATTGTTGCCGGGCAGACCCTCAATGCCGTTGGTGCGGGTGACCCCCATCTTGTCCTCGGCCTTGGCGTAGTAAGGCTCCAGATCGGCCAGCGTGATCGGCCAGTCGAGCAGATTTGCCCCTTCGATCTTGCCGTAATGGGTCAGGGTCTCGAACTCGTAATCCTGAAAACGCAAGGATGCACCAGCCCAGTGGGTGGTGGTGCCGCCGACAGCCTTCACGATCCATGCGGGCAGGTTCGGGAAATCGTTCGCCACGCGCCAGCTGCCCGATGTCGTGCGCTTGTCGAGCCAGGCGAGCTGGGCAAAACTATCCCATTCATCATTGATAAAATCTTCGAACTCGTGGCGTTTTCCGGCTTCGAGAATGACGACGTCGATGCCTTTCTGGGCCAGTTCGTTGCCGAGCGTGCCGCCGCCAGCGCCCGAGCCGATGATAACGACGACCTTGTCGTCCTTGAGATTGTATGGAGCAGCCATTGTTTCCTCCCAATGCTTTCCCGTTTCCGCAAAACGCAAGGCGCTTGCAGGACGGTGGTGCCGCTTTGAAATTGGTATGTTCTGCGCCGGGGGCGCCTAGAGCCATTCGATATCGTCGAAGCCGCGCTGGATGTAACCGCCCTTGGAATAGGCTTCGCCCTCGTAGCCGAAGAGCGGCCAGATATCCTTCTGGTTATAAAGGCCGGTCACAAGCCCGCTGCGCACCTTCTGGAAGAAGGGGCTTTTCTCGATCTCGCGCAGGATCGCGACGCGCTCTTCCTCCCAGCCAAGCCCCAGATAGCCTCCGGCTCCAGCCCGCTTGTTCAAATCGGCAACACCGTCCTCGATCAGCTTTTTGAGCGTCTCGTCCTTGGCGGAATCCGCGTCATAAGGTTTGACGGCAATGGCATAGAAACGGTCGGGAAGCTTGTCATGCGGATAGATGTCGCGCGCAAGCTGGATCAGGGTCGCCATGGTTTCGGGCTTGAGCGTGGTGGTTTCAAGCGCCCATGCGAATTGCGGGCAGATAACGGCATTGCCGCTGACAACGAGCATGGCGCCGAGGCTGAGGCCTGCGCCGCGCTTGAGAATATCGCGGCGGGACAGTGTCTTTTTCTCTCGGGTGGAAAGACCGTCAAAAACGGTAGTCATTCGGTTCTCCTCCTTTGCTTGCCCGTCCGGAATGGGCGGGCTGGCTATGCGTTCCCGGAGATTCTCACCACCGGGAATGCTGGCTTTCCCGTCTTCCATGGCCGCTCCTCCCGGCCAGAAAAGACGATAGGGAGCGGCTTACTGGTAGCGGCCACCCCGTTGCAGAACTTCGATCTTGTAGCCGTCCGGATCTTCCGCGAAGAAGAAGCGGGCAAGCTGCACGCCGTTATTCTTGAAATCGACAAGCTTGCCGACCTTGAAGCCAAGTTCCGTGAAACGGGCATGTTCGGCATCGACGTCATCGACCGCCACGGCGAGATGACCATAGCCGTCGCCCAGATTGTAAGGCTCGGTACGGCCCTTGTTGACCGTCAGCTCGACTTCGAAATCGGCTTCGGCATTGCGCAGATAGATCAGCGTGAAGGTTTCGAAATCAATGCGCTCGGCAATATCGAGGCCAAAAGCCTGATTATAGAAGGAAACGGATTTTTCCTCGTCGAGAACACGGATCATCGAATGAATGGCTTTAGCCACAAGCTACTCCTGTTTCTTTTGCCGCTTCCTCAAAAGCGGCTTGCGATTGTCTTGCTGGTTGTCGATTATGAAAGAAAAAGCGACGGCGTGGTGGCAATCGGCTACCACAGCCAAGTTCGTGCTCTTAATGAAGGGAGGAACCCATGTGCAAGGTTTTCGCCGAGCAGGACCCGGAAGGCTACCGGCAGATCAATCGCTCCGTGCGCATAGGCGGCCATTCCACCAGCATTCAGCTGGAGGCCACCTTCTGGCGCCTGCTGGATGAGATCGCGGCCAGCCAGAACCTGACCACGCCCCGCTTCATATCGACGCTTTACGACGAAGCGCTGGAGGCCAATGGCGCGATCCCGAATTTTGCCTCCATGCTGCGCACCACCTGCGCGCTCTATCTCATGGGTCATCGTCCCGAGGCTGCCGTCTGCGAGGAGGCAGCCTGACAGAGGCCTGAAACGGGCATTGGCCTTTTGATGAAAAGGGAATAGGGAGTAGGGCAATATGTTCTTACATCGGACATACTTCCTTACTCCGGTATTCCCTTGCTGCCTTCATTAAAGGAATCGAAATGACAAGCGTAACACGCGAACAGGTTCAGGAACGGCTGAAGACCGTGACGGGACCGGATTTCGAAAGCGATGTTGTGTCGCTCGGACTGGTGTCGGATATCTTTATTGCCGACGGCAAGGTTTTCTTCTCCATCACGGTTCCGGCAGCGCGCGCCGATGCGCTGGAGCCGATGCGGCTTGCCGCTGAAAAGGCCGTGAAGGAAATTCCGGGCGTCACTGGCGCGCTGGTCACGCTCACCGCCGAAAAGAAAGGCGGACGTACCAGCGACGATGCGCCCCCACCACCAAAGCCGCAGGCCAGACCTGCAGCCGCTCCGGTTCAGCATCGCCACCCGCCACAGCCGCAGCGCGCAGCGACGAAGCCCGGCATTCCGGGCGTTGGCGCGATTATCGCTGTTGCATCGGGCAAGGGCGGCGTCGGCAAGTCCACCACCGCGGTCAATCTTGCGCTCGGTCTTGCCGCCAACGGGCTGAAGGTCGGCATTCTCGATGCCGATATTTACGGACCATCCATGCCGCGCCTGCTCGGCCTTTCCGGCCGTCCGGAAACGGTCGAGGGCCGCATCCTGAAGCCGATGGAAAATTACGGCATCAAGGTCATGTCGATGGGCTTCATGGTCGATGAGGAAACGCCGATGATCTGGCGCGGGCCGATGGTCATGTCGGCGCTGACGCAGATGCTGCGCGAAGTGGCCTGGGGCGAACTGGACGTTCTGGTGGTCGACATGCCGCCGGGCACCGGTGACGCACAGCTCACCATGGCGCAGCAGGTGCCGCTGGCGGGTGCCGTGGTCGTTTCGACACCACAGGACCTGGCGTTGATCGACGCGCGCAAGGGCTTGAACATGTTCCGCAAGGTGGATGTCCCGCTTCTGGGCATCGTCGAAAACATGAGCTACTTCATCGCGCCCGACACCGGTGCGCGCTACGATATTTTCGGCAATGGCGGCGCGCGCAGGGAGGCGGAGCGTCTCGAGGTGCCGTTCCTGGGCGAAGTGCCGCTGCATATGGATGTGCGCGCCTATTCGGATGCGGGCACGCCGATCACCGTCCATGAACCGGACAGCGAACACGCGAAAATCTATCGCGAGATCGCCCGCAAGGTCTGGGACAACATGAAGGGCGGCAAGTGGGCTGGAAAGCCCGCGCCGGCGATTGTCTTCGAATGAAAAAAGGGCCGGAAACGGCCCTTTTTCTTTTGTCAGGTGATAACGCTCGGCTCTGTCCGCCCGCTGCGCTTTTTCACCTCGGCGATCTGTTCTGCCGCGTCGATGAATGGGGCCAGCGTTTCCTGCGTGTCGAGATTGTGCCTGGTGGTATCCGCTTCATAGCGCTCGACATAGATGCGGATGGTAGCACCTGACGTACCGGTGCCGGACAGGCGCAGCACCACACGACCGCCATCCGGGAAATAGATGCGGATGCCCTGATGTTCGCTGATCGAGCCGTCGACCGGATCGTGATAGGCGAAGTCGTCGGCCTTCTCGATTGTGAGGCCATTGACGGTCGTGCCGGGCAGGCTTGCAAGCTTGCCGCGAAGATCGGCCACCAGTTGTTTGGCGATATCGGAATCGACAGCTTCATAGTCGTGGCGGGTGTAATAATTGCGCCCGAAACGCGCCCAATGTTCCTCGACGATGTCTTTCACGCTTTCCTTGCGCACCGCCAGAATATTGAGCCAGAGCAGTACGGCCCACAGGCCATCCTTCTCGCGCACATGGTCGGACCCGGTGCCGGAGCTTTCCTCGCCGCAAATCGTGACCTTGCCATTGTCGAGCAGATTGCCGAAGAACTTCCAGCCCGTCGGCGTTTCAAACATGCCGATGCCGAGCTTGTCAGCCACGCGGTCGGCGGCAGCACTTGTCGGCATGGAACGGGCAATGCCCTTGATGCCGTCCTTGTAGCCCGGCGCCAGATGCGCATTGGCGGCCAGCATGGCAAGCGAATCGGATGGCGTGACGAAGATGCCGCGCCCGATGATGAGATTGCGATCACCGTCGCCATCGGAGGCGGCGCCGAAATCCGGCGCGTGGTCGGACATGAGCAGATCATAGAGATCTTTTGCGTAGACGAGATTCGGATCCGGATGGTGGCCGCCGAAATCCGGCAGGGGCACGAAGTTCATCACGCTGCCTTCCGGCGCGCCGAGACGGTGCTCGAAGATTTCCTTGGCATAAGGCCCGGTCACCGCATGCATGGCATCGAATTTGAGACCGAAACCGCCCTTGATCATGGCGCGGATTGCGTCGAAATCGAACAGGCTTTCCATCAGCTCGGCATAATCGGCGACAGGATCGAAGATGACGACTTCGGTGTCGCCGATCCGGCTCGTGCCGATCGTGTCGATATCAATATCGGCCACATTGGCAATCTTGTACTGGTCGATCACTTTCGAGCGGGCGAAGATCGCCTCGGTGATCTTTTCCGGTGCCGGTCCGCCGTTGCCGATATTGTATTTGATGCCGAAATCTTCATTCGGGCCGCCGGGATTGTGGCTTGCCGAAAGTATCATGCCGCCGAAAGCCTTGTATTTGCGGATCATGTTAGAGGCGGCAGGCGTCGAAAGAATGCCGCCCTGCCCCACCATGATGCGCCCGAAGCCATTGGCGGCGGCCATCTTGATGAGCTTCTGGATCACTTCGCGGTTATAATAGCGTCCGTCGCCGCCGACCACGAGCGTCTTGCCGGCAAAACCTTCCAGCACATCGAAAACCGACTGGATGAAGTTTTCAGCGTAATTGGGCTGCTGGAAAACCGGAACCTTCTTGCGCAGGCCTGAAGTGCCCGGCTGCTGGTCCTGGTATGGCGTGGTGGCGATTGTCTTGACGGTCATATCTTTCCCGTTCGATTAAATGAATTAAGCAGTCAATGTGTTGGCATTTGCGGTCATTGCAAGACAACATAGATCAAACTTATTGATTGAAAATAACAAACTGTGTGGTTGTCGCTGGCCATGCTACAAATTCTGCCATGACCGACAATGCTCGCCCCATCAATGGCCCGCGCGATGTGATGCGGCTGAAACGCGACGATACCACCGGCCTGGAAGCCGTGGCCGCCCGTTTTCACAGCCATGCCTATGACATGCATTTTCATGACGAATGGCTCGTCGGCGTGACCCATGCGGGCGTGCAGGATTTTTTCTGCCGGGGCAAGCGGCGGCAGAGCACGCCGGGGCGAGTGATTCTCATCGAGCCGGGCGAACGCCACGACGGGCAGGCGGTCGCCGCGGACGGTTTTGCCTATAACATGCTTTATATGCCGCAATCGCTGGTCAGAAGCGCGATGGGTGGCAATGATGCGCATATCGGTTTTCGCGAGACGCTGGCCGATGACGGACAGTTGTTTCATGCGGTCGCCCGCACCTGCGAGGCAATCTTCCTCGAAGCGCCGCGCCTGATGATTGAAGACTGCCGCGATCAGGTGACGAACCATCTTGCCCGACATCTTGGGCAGGACGTGACAGAAAAAGGGTCGGCTCCGCATCCGGTCGCAGCACGCGCGATGGACTATCTGCGGGCGCGCTTCGACGAGGAGTTCGGCCTCGATGAACTGGCGGAAGCGGTTGGGGCCGCCGACCGTTTCCAGCTTTCACGCGGGTTCCGGCGTGAATACGGCACCTCGCCACATGCCTGTCTGGTGCAGTTGCGCCTTGCTGAAGCACGGCGCCTGTTGCGCGAAAAAGTGGCGCCAGCAGAAGCAGCCGCGCTCAGCGGATTTGCCGACCAGAGCCATATGGGGCGCTGGTTCCGCCGCGCCTATGGCATGACGCCTGCTGCTTATCGCAAGGGACGCACAAACGTTCCAGAAATTGCAGCGAAAAGCCGTTAGCCCTGTCCTCGAAAAGAGGAAAAGCTTATGATTTTCGATACAAAAGTAGCCATTCTTGTCCTGCATGATCTGCCTGTCTGGCAGAAGCTGAACGTGACTGCCTTTATCGCGACCGGCATATCCGGCGCTGTGCCGCACGCCATGGGCGATCCTTATGAGGATGCGGCAGGCCGCAAGCATACGCGTCTGCTCGGCCAGCCGATGCTGATCTTCTCGGCAACACCGGACGTTCTGCAACGGGCATGGCAGCAATCGATCCAGCGCGATCTTATCCGTGCGCCCTATGTGCGCGCCATGTTCGAGACCGGGTATGACGTCGCCAACCGCGCTGTATTCAAGGCGGAAAATGCCGACGCACCCGATCTGGTCGGCCTTGCGCTTTACGGCCCAAAGAAAGATATCGACAAGGCGATCAAGGGAACTAACCTGCATCCTTGAACAGGACGCTCTGGTCGAACAGATAGCGGTTGGAAAGCGGCAGGCTTGCCGCGCCCATCGCCTTGGCATGCACACCAACCTTGCCCTCGATGATCTTCGGCGCGCGCAGGCCCTGCAAGTCGAGGCATGAAAGCTCCACGCGGGTCGCTTCCACGATGCGGTGACGCACATTACCCGGCAACCAGCCATCGATGACGGCGGCGGGAAAGTCGATCACGGAGGCGGCAGCTACCGTTGCATGGGCCAGCCCGCGTGCGGCAAGCGCTACCCATTCGTCGAGCGGCGTACCAAAGTTGCGCCAGTTTTCCGGTGAAAGCCACAGATCGTCGGAGGGCAGGTGCCGCTCCTGCAACATGCGTTCGAGGACGAACAGCGAAGCCGTATCGATGAGCTGCAAGGTTTCGCCGCGCTCCCACGTGCCGCGCATCCGCATCGGCATGGAGCCGAGCGCGCCCGCATTGCCCGTGCGGCCCGGATAGAGCGTGTTGTTCAGCACCACGCCGCCGCCGATGAACGAGCCGATGAAGAAATAGACGAAGTCGGTGAATTCTGGCCCGCGACCAAAGGTCAGTTCCGCACCACAAGCTGCCGTTCCGTCATTCTGCACGAAGACCGGAAACGAAAACGCCTTGGCGAAATCGCCGACGAGATCGGCGCCGAGCCATGCATCCAGATCTTCGGCAGGTGCACCCACTTCCTCGACCCAGTTCCACAATTCGAAGGGTAATGCGATGCCGAGCCCTGCAATGCGGTCGCGCTTGGCCGGTTCGAGGGCTGCCGTGAAAGCGGCGACGCTCTCGACGGCGAAGCGACGGATTTCACCCGGTACAGGCCAGCGATAGGTAATGTGCCGCCGTTCGCGGATCGCTCCCAGAAAATCCATCAGGATGATTTCCGCGCTGCGCCGCCCGATCTTGAGACCGAAGGAGAAAACCCCGTCGGCGGCAAGGCGCATCGGCATGGAAGGTTGGCCTACACGACCGCGCACCCGTTCGCCCTGCGTAATGAGGCCGTCTTTTTCCAGCGCACGAATGATGACGGAAACCGTTTGTGCCGAAAGTCCGGTCAGGCGCGCAATTTCGGCGCGGGCCAAAGCGCCATGCCGGCGCACGAGCGCCAGAACCAGCCGCTCATTATAGGCGCGCACGCCGATCTGGTTTGAACCGCGATTGACGCTCGCGCCCGGCCCGGCGAATTGCAGCATGGCAGGACCCGGAGTGCCGGAAAGGGTGCCAGAAAGGGTGCTGGAAAGCGTATCGGCAGACCCGCTGTCTGGTTCGCCTTCAACTTTATGCCTGACCATAGCCTCTCCCAGATTCCGTGCCATGGAATGCAATCTCGAAATGCAGCCATGGAATGCCGGAATTCCTAAACCAACCATCGGAGGAGAAAAAGCCCTCATTGTGAGGGATATAAAATAAAAACAAACGCTTAAGATGGACCACGTAATGAAACGACCAGCCTGCCGTTCGCTTTGCCGATCCTCTCTCCTCCGTCTTCCAGAGTGACACAGCATATTAATAAATCAAGTGGATTTATTAATTGACTCTGTTTTGAAGCCGTGTTTTGCTTCTCTTCTGCCGGGGGAAGAGGACCGGTTTCAATCTGGGAGGAGTCCATGAAGAAGACAGTTCTGTCGGCAGCCTTTGCTGCCTTCACGCTTGGCGCTGCCGCCATTCCACTGAGTTCGGCCAATGCTGCCGATGTCGGCGCGTGCCTCATCACAAAGACCGATACCAATCCGTTCTTCGTCAAGATGAAGGAAGGCGCTATCGCCAAGGCGAAGGAGCTGGGCGTCAATCTCAAGACCTATGCGGGCAAGATCGACGGCGATTCCGAAAGCCAGGTTGCGGCCATCGAAACCTGCATGGCCGACGGCGCCAAGGGCATTCTCATCACGGCTTCCGACACCAAGGGCATCGTGCCGTCGCTGCAGAAGGCACGCGATGCGGGCCTGCTCATCATCGCGCTCGATACGCCGCTTGAGCCTGCCGATGCGGCGGACGCAACCTTTGCAACCGACAATTTCCTGGCCGGTGAACTGGTCGGCAAATGGGCAGCGGCAACACTCGGTGACAAGGCCAAGGATGCGCGGGTTGCCTTTCTCAACCTCACCGCATCGCAGCCGAGCGTCGACGTTCTGCGCGATCAGGGTTTTGCCACCGGTTTCGGCATCGACCCGAAAGACAAGACCAAACTCGGTGACGAGGATGATCCGCGCATTGCCGGTCGCGACCTGACCGATGGCAACGAAGAAGGCGGACGTCGCGCGATGGAAAACCTTCTCCAGAAGGATCCGAACATCAATGTCGTCCACACCATCAACGAACCTGCCGCCGCCGGTGCCTATGAGGCGCTGAAGGCCGTCGGTCGCGAAAAAGACGTGCTGATCGTTTCCATCGATGGCGGCTGCCCCGGCGTGAAGAATGTCGAGGCCGGTGTGATCGGCGCGACCTCGCAGCAATATCCGCTGCAGATGGCGGCACTCGGCATCGAGGCGATCAAGAAGTTTGCCGATACGGGTGAAAAGCCGAAGCCGACCGAAGGCAAGGACTTCGTCGATACCGGCGTGTCGCTTGTCACCGACAAGCCGGTGGAGGGCGTTCCGTCCATCGACACGAAGACCGCACTCGACAAGTGCTGGGGCTGATAGGCTCTTTGGGTTCTGGTTCGGCAGGTCGTAGGATTTGCCGAACCTTTCTGCAGGTGAAGGCAGGAGACAGACATGAGTGAGCCACAGGCGGCTTCCGCTGCACAAAAACCGTCTATGCAGGACTATGAAAAGACGCTGGCGCAGAGCGCGGCTGATGTCGCCTCTTTCGATGCGGGCGACCAGTCGCTGCTTTATCGGATGCGGAATTTCCTGCATCACAATCCCGCTGCCGTGCCGCTGATCGTGCTCGTCCTGTCGCTGCTGGTGTTCGGCATCACGCTTGGCGGCAAGTTCTTCTCCGCCTTCGCACTGACCCTCATTCTGCAACAGGTCGCCATCACCGGCATCATTGCCGTGGCGCAGACGCTTGTGATCCTGACCGCAGGTATCGATCTTTCGGTCGGTGCCATCATGGTCCTGTCATCGGTGGTGATGGGCCAGTTCACCTTCCGCTATGGGCTTCCCGCCGAACTTTCCGTTCTGTGCGGCTTTGCTACCGGCGCGCTATGCGGCTTCATCAACGGCTTTCTGGTGGCCTATGTCCGCCTTCCGCCCTTCATCGTAACGCTCGGCATGTGGCAGGTGATCCTCGCCACAAACTTCCTCTATTCCGCCAACGAGACGATCCGCGCGCAGGAAATCACGGCGGAAGCGCCGATCCTGCAATTCTTCGGCGAGAGCATCCGCTTTGGTGGCGCGGTCTTTACCTATGGCGTCATTGCGATGGTGCTTCTGGTTCTGCTGTTCTGGTATGTGCTGAACCACACTGCCTGGGGACGGCACGTCTATGCCATCGGTGACGATCCCGAAGCGGCACAGCTTTCCGGCGTCTCGGTCAAGCCGATCCTCATGTCGGTCTATGTGCTGGCCGGTATCATCTGCGCGCTTGCAGGCTGGGCGATGATCGGTCGTCTCGGTTCTGTGTCGCCGACCGCAGGCCAGTTCGCCAATATCGAATCCATCACCGCAGTGGTGATCGGCGGCATTTCGCTCTTCGGCGGACGCGGTTCCATTCTGGGCACCATGTTCGGTGCGCTGATCGTCGGCGTGTTTTCGCTGGGGCTGCGCCTGTGGGGCACCGATCCGCAATGGACCTATCTCCTGATCGGCGTTCTTATCATTGCCGCCGTCGCCATCGACCAGTGGATCAGAAAGGCTGCCGCATGAAAACGAACACCACGCCTGTTCTGTCTGGCAGAAGTCTGGTCAAGCGTTATGGTCGCGTCACCGCACTCGATCATGCCGACTTCGATCTCTATCCCGGCGAAATCCTCGCGGTCATCGGTGACAATGGCGCCGGCAAGTCCTCGCTCATCAAGGCGCTGTCCGGCGCGATCAAGCCGGATGAAGGGGAAATCCTTCTCGACGGCAAGCCGGTCAGCTTTCATTCACCAATGGAAGCGCGACAGGCGGGCATCGAGACGGTCTATCAGAACCTTGCCTTGTCGCCCGCGCTCTCCATCGCCGACAATCTGTTTCTGGGCCGCGAAATCCGCCGCAAGGGGCCGCTTGGCTCGCTGTTTCGCATGCTGGATCGCGGTGCGATGGAAAAGATCGCGCGCGAAAAACTGTCCGAACTGGGCCTGATGACGATCCAGAACATCGGCCAGGCGGTGGAAACCCTTTCGGGCGGCCAGCGTCAAGGCGTTGCGGTGGCGCGTGCCGCCGCCTTCGGCTCCAAGGTGGTCATCATGGACGAGCCGACGGCGGCGCTTGGCGTCAAAGAATCGCGCCGCGTACTGGAGCTTATTCAAGACGTGAAGCGGCGCGGCATGCCCATCGTGCTCATCTCGCACAACATGCCGCATGTGTTCGAGGTTGCCGACCGCATCCACATTCACCGGCTCGGACGCCGCCTGACGGTCATCGACCCGAAGGAATATTCCATGTCTGATGCCGTGGCGCTGATGACCGGGGCGATGAGACCGAAGGAAGCGGCTTGACCACTTGCGCTTGAACAGGGTTGCTGCGCCTTTAACACGGTGACAGGACGAATCACGGAAACCGGACATGACGCCTATTGAGCGCGAAGCCCTGCCTTCGGAAATTCTTGCGCGGCTGGCGGAAACCGACAAGCGCCTGATCGTGGCCATCGCAGGCCCGCCGGGAGCCGGAAAATCCACCATTTCCGACTATCTGCTCCATGCCATCAACAAGGGCGACGAAACGCCGTCCATCGTCGTGCCCATGGACGGGTTCCATCTTGATGACGGGATTCTCGATCAGCGTGGATTGCTGAGCCGCAAGGGCTCGCCGCCCACTTTCGACTGCGCCGGATTTGCGGTGTTGCTGCAGCGACTGAAACAGGCAGAGGGCGAAATCTTCATTCCGGTTTTCGACCGTTCTCTGGAGCTGTCCCGCGCTGCGGCATCCGTGGTCGGCCCGGAGCATCGCGTGCTTCTGGTCGAAGGCAATTATCTGCTGCTCGATCAGCAACCATGGACGCAGCTTGCTCCCTTTTTCGACATGACGCTCTATCTGGATGTGCCCTTTGCAGAGCTGGAGCGTCGCCTGATCGAACGCTGGCTCAGCTTCGGCTTCGATGCCGAAACCGCCCGAAACCGCGCCCTTTCCAACGACATTCCCAATGCCGAACTCGTGGTAGCGCAGTCGCGCAAGGCGGATTTTGTCGTGGTCTCGGACGGGCGATAACAGGGAATTGCACCTTTCAAGGGTTGCGGCGATGCGCTTGCGTCTGCATGATGGGAAAATCGCTTCATCAGTTTCCGACCGGAATAGTTCCCCATGACGACTTATGTTTTTGCGCCGCCCCCGCAGCCTTTTTTGCCTGTGAAGGGAACGGACGCGCGCTTTCCCGTGCATCGCATCTATTGCGTCGGCCAGAACTACGCCGATCACGCCATCGAAATGGGCGGTGATCCGACTCGCAACCCGCCTTTCTTCTTCCAGAAGAACCCGGACAGCCTCGTGATCGAAGGCGGTGATTTCCCTTATCCGCCGAAGACCGAGGACGTGCATCACGAGATCGAACTTGTGGTGGCGCTGAAGGCCGGGGGCACCGACATTGCTGTCGAAAAGGCGCTGGACCATGTTTATGGCTACGCCGTTGGCATCGACATGACGCGCCGCGACCTGCAGGCCGTGGCCAAGAAGGCCGGGCGCCCGTGGGAAGTCGCGAAAGCTTTCGAACACTCCGCACCCTGTTCGGCCATCGTGCCGGTGTCGGAAATCGGCCACCCGGAAAAGGCTGCGATTTCGCTCGCCATCAATGGCGAAACCCGCCAGTCGGGCGACCTCAATCAGATGATCTGGAAGGTGGCGGAAACCATTTCCTACCTGTCTTCGCTCTTTGAGCTGCAACCCGGCGATCTTATCTTTACGGGTACGCCTGCGGGCGTCGGACCGGTGAAGCGCGGCGACCGTCTGGAAGGCAAGGTCGACGGCGTGGCAACCCTCACCGTTACCGTAGTCTGATTCTCTTCACGTGGAGGAGCATGAATGAGCATCTATCTTCCTGATGACGTGCACGACGCTCTGGAGCGCTTCATCGCCGAAAAGCATCCTGGTCTCAACCAGACCGAGGCGATGACGCTTATCCTGCGCAAATGGCTGGTGCGCGAGGGCTATCTGTCGGCGGAGCCCGAACACGGCACACCGCCGGATGAACTGAACGCGACCAATGACGATTGAACAAGGCAGCAATTGACTATGGCCAAACAGCCGCCGGAAGGAGCGGGTCGCAAGACCGCGCTCGGGCGACGCCTTTTGATTCTCATGATTCTGGCAATTGTGCTCGTGATCGCGCTCGTCTGGATGAGCATTTATCTCTTCGATCCAAACGGCGGTCTAGACTTCGATGATCTCGGTATTTTTGCTTTTGATTTCAATGTGGTAGATGCAGTGTCACCGCGCATTTTGTGAGTGCGTTAATCTTTTTGTTACCATTTGAAATATTCATTTTGGCCGAGCCCCGACGTTTAGCGCTTCCGTTTGCCGTCTTTTGCATGGTACATGATCCTCATCGACCGAAAGAATATTGACTGAAACGGGCGCTTTCCGATGCCTGTAAAGCCAAGAGGATCTGGATGGCATTCGAGGACATCAAGGCGGAAATTGCGCTGCTTTTCGAGCAAATGGTGAATCAGCCGCAAGACGCTCATGAAATCCGTGAAACGGTTCGCGAGAAGCTCAATACGCTGCGGGCCAGTGGTTTGCCTCTGCCTGAAGATCTGGTCGAGCTTGAAAAACGCATCGAAAAAGATTTCGATTCCTGAGAACGGATCCGGTCATGCGTTACGCGCTTTCCTCTTCTTCCTCCGCTGGTCTGGTCCGCAAGGGCCTCATGCTTCTTGGTTGTGCCGTGGCGCTCAGCGCCTGCAACACCACCAATGACGGCAAGCCCGTGAAAACGGCGCTGATCACGCAGACCGATACCTCCAGCCAGACCGCTTCCGCAGCAGGCAGCGCTGCCAGTGCCACGGCCAATGCCGCAGGCACGGCGACTGCCGATGCGGGCGCTGCTGCCGGAACGCAGACCGTCGCAGCCGTGACCGATCCTTCCGATCCGGTCCTGCCTGCCGTTGTTCCCATTCCCGGCATTCGTGGCCAGTCCGAACCGATGATGGCCTATGCCGGTGCGCAGGCTGCCGCTTCGCCGGCATCCGTTGCCGCCAATATGGCGTTTGAGACACCGGATCATGCGCCGGAAGAACTCGATGCGCTGATCACCAAATATTCCGTCGCCTATGACGTGCCGGAACGCCTTGTGCGCCGGGTCGTGCATCGCGAAAGCCGGTTCAATCCGGGCGCCCGCAACGGACCTTATTGGGGCCTGATGCAGATCAGCCATCCGACTGCGCGCGGCATGGGTTATACGGGCGCGGCCAAGGGTCTGCTCGATGCGGAAACCAATCTGAAATATGCGGTTCGCTATCTGTCCGGCGCCTATAAGGTCGCGGGCGGTGATGAAAGCCAGGCAGTCCGCTATTATGCGCGGGGCTATTATTACGATGCCAAGCGCAAGGGACTGTTGCAGGAAACCGGCCTCGACGGAAGCTGGAAGCGCAACGGACCGACCCGTGACGCAGCCGCTTCCATCCAGCCGGCATCCTTGCCGGAAGGTGGGACAGCACCGCTCCCCGGCGTCGCTCCCATTCAGGCTTCCTACGCACCGGCAGCGCAATAAACTTCCTATCAACCAACTGTCATCTTGACGCTGCAAAGCGATGGCAGTTTCCTGTTGAGAGCGCATCCCGAAAAATGTGAAACGGTTTTCGGAAAAGATGCGCGTTAAAACAAAGGACTAGAGCGCCGATCTGACCCAATCAGATCGAAACGCGCTCTGGAACCGACGACAGGGAAATTTCATGAATGTAAGACTGCCTCATCCAGTCAAATGGAAATATGACCGGGCCGAATTGTGGGCCGATGGCGTCATCCATGTTCTGGGTGTCGGGCTGGCGCTTGCGGGCGCCATTGCCATGCTGATCTATTTCCTGCCGAACATGCCTGCGGCGACCTCGATTTCGTCGGGGGTCTATCTCGCGAGCCTTCTGGCGGCGCTCGGCATTTCGGCCGTCTACAATATCTGGCCGGTTTCCCCGACCAAATGGTTCCTGCGCCGTTTCGACCATTCGGCGATCTATCTGCTGATCGCCGGAACCTACACGCCTTTTGCCATGCATATGGGCGACCGCGCTCTGCCGCTGCTTCTCTTCGTCTGGAGCGTGGCTTTCGTCGGCATCATGCTGAAACTGTTCATGCCGGGACGTTTCGACCGGCTGTCGATCCTGCTTTATCTGGCGCTCGGCTGGAGCGGCGTCATGGTCTACGACACCATGGTGCAATCGCTGCCGCCAGCCGTTTTCTGGCTGATTGCAGCCGGTGGCATGGTCTATTCGTTGGGGGTGATCTTCCATGTCTGGGAGCGCCTGCGGTTTCAGAATGCCATCTGGCACGGCTTTGTCGTGGTGGGCGCGGCACTGCATTATTGTGCTGTGTTTTTCGTTGGCGCATGGAACTGAAGCCCGCTCTATTTCGGCTCTGACGGTCTGCAAATGGCGCACTTCTGCGCTTCCGGTGCTCATGTACCTAATGCATGTCTCCCAAAAGTGGGAACCGGTTTTGGGATAAAGACATGCAGGAAAACAAAAACTTAAAGCGTGTCGTATGACTACGATAAAATGCGACACACTTTAAAGTACACTCCGCTCCGGTTCTCGAATTGCACCATTTTCGTCGCGTCATAGCCAAAATAGCGAACGGGCTTCGGAGCGCGTGATTGCTCAATGAAAGTCTCGCGAGTTCGGCATGATTTTTACATTCCGCGGATGATGCGCCATCTGGGATGGAGCGACGAGGCGCTGCGCTTCGCGTCCGCTCATTTCGATCAATGCTGCCGAACGGTCCTGCAGCTTTGACGCCACCAGATGCACGACCCCTTCGGGGCTGCGCTGGAGGCGACCTTCGATATGGATCAGCCGCGCGCCCATCACTTCGCGGCGAAACGCTTTCATAATCTTCGGCCAGACGACAATATTGGCGATGCCGGTTTCATCCTCGATGGTGAGAAACACCACGCCCTTGGCACTGCCGGGGCGCTGGCGCACTGTGACGACGCCCGCCACTTTCATGCGGCGTCCGTCGGCACCTTCCTGCACAGCACGACAGGTTGAAACGCCTTCCGCCGCCAGACCCTCGCGCAGATATTGCAGCGGATGCCCTTTCAGCGAGAGCCGCGTCGTCTCGTAATCGGCAATCACATGTTCGGACGCGGCCATTTCAGGAAGTTTTGTGCGCGGTTCCTCCGCCAGTTCGCTGGTTGCGGCGGCGCGGAACAGCGGCAGGGTTTCATCATTGGGCAGACGGCGCACGGCCCAAAGTGCTGCGCGGCGGTCGATGTCAAGCGAGCCGAAGGCATCGGCATCAGCCAGAAGCGTGAAGGCGCGCCGGTCGAGCCGGAGCCGCCGATGCATGTCCTCGATGGTGCGGTAAGGCTCCTGCCGGTCGGCAATCAGGAGTTCGGTGTCCCGTTTGGAAAAGCCGTCGATCTGGCGGAAGCCGAGCCGGAGCGCCGGTCGAATATCGAGCGTATCCTCCAGAATATTATCCCAGTGACTGAAGTTCACATCGACGGGCAGCACCGTCACACCATGTTCGCGGGCATCGCGCACAATCTGGGCGGGCGCATAAAAACCCATGGGCTGGGAATTCAGAAGTGCGGCGGCGAACACTTCCGGATGGTGGCACTTGATCCACGCAGAAATATAGACCAGATGCGCAAAGCTTGCCGCATGACTTTCGGGAAAGCCATATTCGCCGAAACCCTTGATCTGGTTGAAGCAGTTTTCGGCAAAGGTCCGGTCGTAGCCACGATTGACCATGCCTTCGATCATCTTTGTCTCCATCGTATGGATGGTGCCCATCTTGCGGAAAGTGGCCATGGCGCGGCGCAACTGGTTGGCCTCATCCGGTGTGAATTTTGCAGCCTCCATGGCAATACGCATCGCCTGTTCCTGAAACAGCGGCACGCCCTTGGTCTTGCCGAGAATTTGTAGCAACTCGTCGGGCGGCCCATATTCCGGCGCTGGCGATGGCAAGGTGCAGGGTTCCTCATTGTTTCGCCGCCGCAGATAGGGATGCACCATGTCACCCTGAATGGGACCGGGCCGCACGATGGCGACCTCGATGACGAGATCATAGAACTCACGCGGGCGCAGGCGCGGCAGCATGTTCATCTGGGCGCGGCTTTCCACCTGAAACACGCCGAGCGAATCCCCCTTGCACAGCATGTCGTACACGGCTTCGTCTTCGCGCGGCAGATTGGCCAGCGTCAGCTTTTCGCCGCCATAAAGCTGCGGCTTGTGCTGGTGAATGAGGTCGAAAGCCTTGCGGATGCAGGTGAGCATGCCGAGCGACAGCACATCGACCTTCATCAGCCCCACCTCATCGATATCGTCCTTGTCCCATTCGATGAAGGAGCGGTCTTCCATTGCTGCCGGGCCGATGGGCACGGTCTCGTCCAGACGGTCGCGGGTGAGCACGAAGCCGCCGACATGCTGCGACAGGTGGCGCGGAAAGCCGATCAGCGTGATGGCCAGTTCCACCGCGCGTCGGATGATGGGATTGTCGGGGTCGAGACCCGCCTGTCTGATATGCTGCTTGTCGATGCCGCCGCCGGATATGCCCCAGACCGTATTGGCGAGTGCTGCCGTCACATCCTCAGTCAGCCCCAGCGCCTTGCCGACATCACGGATCGCACTGCGGGACCGATAGCTGATGACGGTTGCGACAATGGCCGCGCGATCTCTGGTGTAGCGGTCATAGACATATTGCATCACCTCTTCGCGTCGCTCATGCTCGAAATCGACGTCGATATCCGGCGGTTCCTTTCGCTCGACCGAAAGAAAGCGCTCGAACAGGAGGTCAACCTGTGTCGGGTCCACACCGGTGACGCCAAGGCAGAAGCAGACAACGGAATTGGCCGCCGAACCGCGCCCCTGACACAGAATTTTCTTGGAAATTGCAAACTGCACAATGTCATAGACGGTGAGGAAATAGGCCGCATATTGCAGCCTTTCGATCAGCGCCAGTTCCTTGTGGATCAGCGTCTGCACCTTCGGCGGGATGCTGTTAGCGCCGTAATGACGGGCAGCACCTTCCCAGGTGAGATCATGCAGATGCTGTTGCGGCGTCTTGCCGGGCGGCACCGGCTCGTCGGGATAATCATATTTCAGCTCATCAAGCTGGAAGGTGATGGGCGCGACGAAATCGGCGGTAGCCTCGACTGCTTCAGCGTAGTCGCGGAACAGCCGCAGCATTTCCTTTGGTGGTTTCAGGTGGCGTTCGGCGTTCTTTTCGAGAAGCTGCCCGGCTGCGAAAACAGTCGTGTGGTGGCGGGTTGCCGTCAGCACATCCTGAAGCGCGCGGCGGTCGGGATGATGATAGAGCACGTCATTGGTGGCGAGCAGCGGCACATTGGCTTCGGCTGCAAAACGGGCGATGCGTTCGGCCCGGCGTCCGTCATGGCCCTGATGCGGCATGGCGAGCGCCAACCAGACCGAGCCGGGGGCAGCTTGCGCAATCTCGGTCAGGCGCGCGGCAAAATCCGGTCTGTCGTCTTCAGGCGGAAAAACCGCGATCTGGAACTGCCGGGCGCGAAACAGCAGGTCGCTCCATTCGAGATGGCATTCGCCCTTGATGGCAGCGCGTGCCTTGCCCTCCGTCAGCAGGCGGCACAATTGCCCATAGGCAGCGCGATCACGCGGATAGACGACCATATCCGGCGTGCCGTCGGTGAAGGACAGGCGACAGCCGATGAAAAGCCGGAAATCGCTCTTGTCGCGAAAATCCTTCCATGCCGCATGTGCCCGCACCACACCGGCCAGCGTGTTGCGGTCGGCAATGCCGATACCGGACAGACCAAGCTCATGCGCACGCGCTACCAGTTCCTGCGGATGCGACGCACCGCACAGGAAGGAGAAATTGCTGGCAGCAGCCATTTCGAAATAAGGAGCCATCACGCAAACAGTCCGTGTAAAAACCAGCGCGGATGATTGGCACCGTCATAAAGGCCTTCGCGGAAAATCCAGAAGCGCTGGCCGTTCTCGTCTTCCACCCGGTAATAATCGCGCAGTTCCGGAACCGTGTGACCGATTGCGAGCCACCATTCCGGTTCGATCCTTTCCGGTCCTTCGGCAAGGCGCACATGATGGCGCACCCGCCGCCACAGGAAAAACGAAGGCGGACTGTCGGGCACTTCCGCCACGCTTTCAATCAACTGCGGCGGGCGAAACAGTTTTATGGGACGCAGAGGCGGGTCGTTGGGAAGTGCTGGGGGAAGTGCTGCTGTGTTTTCGTAATCGGCTTCGCCCTTGCTGTCCGTGTGCAGAGCAGGGCGCAGGCCGAAAGCCCGTTCAGGAATATGCGTGTTGCGCGAAAAGGAGACGAGAACGCGGTTCTGTCCAAGCCGCGCCGAAAGCCGGTCGACAAGCTGGCTAAACCCCGCTTCATCTTCCTCATGCTGGTCGAGCCCCGTCTGGCGCTGGGCGATTGGCGCGCTGCGCAGCGCTGCCAGCCGGATCATGTCGAAGCCGAAACCTGCATCGAGCGGGTCGGTCAAGGCGTTGAGCCTTTCACGCGCAAGGCGCAGGAAAACCTTGTCGCTGCGCAAGGGCTGGCCGGTCTCGATGTGGATATGACGCATTTCGCCGTCGACACGGAAGAAGGAGGCCTCAATCAGAAGCGCGCCTTTGCCCTCCGGTTCAAGCTGCGCAAAAAGCTCCTGCGCCAGTTCCTGCAAGATGCGTTCGACCAGTTCCATTGCGGTAACCGGCTCTGACAGGCGGCGCTCGACGGTACTGAGCGGCATGATGCGCATGGGGGAAATCGGCGCGCGCTCCTGCCGCGCCAGCCGGTCGAGCCGGGTCGCAAGATCGGTGCCGAAGCGGGCGGTGAGTGCGGCGCGCGGAAGCCCCATCACATCGCCGATGCGTTTCAATCCGGCGCGTTTAAGGCCGGTTTCCGCAGCTTGCGTCAGTTCAAGCGCGGAGAGCGGCAGGCGGGGAAGCAGCCGGTCGGCCTCTGCTCTGCTGAAGACACTGCCCTTCGTTCCCCGTGCCAGAAGTCGCGCGGCAAAACTGTTATCGGCAATCGCCGCCTGTACGCCAAGCCCGGCCCGTTCCAGACGCCGGATTGCATCGGCACGCATGGCGTCGAGCCCGCCAAAAAGATGCGCACAGCCGGTTATGTCGAGCATCAGCCCATGCGGCTCATCGAAGGCGACAAGCGGCGTGTAGCGCTCGCACCAATGGGCAAGACGCTTGAGCAATGCCGCATCATGTTCCGGTGCTGCCGTTGCCACTTCAAGCCGTTCCACGCGGGCGCGCGCATCCGTCAGTGCCATACCGGGAAAAAGGCCGAGCTTTGCCGCTCCGGCATCCACTGCTGTCAGGCGCAGCGCATTGGCCGTGCGTTCGGTCACAACCAAAGGCAGGCGCGGTTTGCCGTCAGGCGGAGCGCTGTTGCGAAGCCGGTCGGTCGGCAGAAACGGAAACCAGAGGGCGAGAAACAGACGTTCTGCCATCCCGTTCGTTAGCACCAAATTCCTGGGTTTCATTGTTCCATTCCATGATCCATTGCCCGCATGTGCCGTGGCGATTGCGTTCCAGAACCGCCGAAAAGACAGGCTTGCCGGGTGCGTTCGCTCCACTTGAACGGGACGGCGCGGGCGCCACCCGCCAGCGGCTGACGGCAGCGCTTTGCACAGCCGTCCGGTGGCTCCGGAGCAGGATGACGGGCAGCTGCGCGGTTTCTGTTGCCAGAAGCAGACGACGCGAAGCGGTCAGGTCGAGGCATTTCGGCTGGCCTGTCACCGAGGCGACGACGCCGGAAACAAGATGCGAAGCCTTGCCGCCGGTTCCGGCTTCCAGCGCATCATTTGCCGCCTTCAGGACATCCTGTGCCGTGGGGCAGCGCACGATCAGAAGTCGCGACGGATCGATCCCGAAGGCATGAAGTCCCGGCGGATAAAGCCCGCCATATTCACTTGCAGCACTTTCTTCCTCGATCCAGATAATCGGGCGACGAGGCTCTATGGCGCGTTCTGCCGCACGGGCGGCAAAGGCGAGCGCAAAGCCGGTCGCAGCCATATGCGCGCCGGGGTTTTCGGCAAAAACCTCATGCAGCGCGTCGCCTGCCAGACCATGCGGAAAGGCAGCATCCGCTCCGGCAAGGCCGAGCGTGAAACTGCGCGCCCGCCCGAAGCCCGTTTGCCCCTGATTTGCAAAACTGCCTTGCGGATCGTTGCCTTCAATGGTCGTAACCATGCGCCGCAGCGCCGCGATGTCGATGCCGCTCACGTCTAGATTCCATCTTTTTGTTCTCTATATGTTCTAGTATTGAATCGAGCGAGGCAAGAGTCAAGCGGGATCAGAAATCAGTCCAGTGGACTGATTTCCTTGCGTAGGCGTTTCACACTTTTCGGGATACGCTCTATCATCGCGATAGTGGTTTTGGATTAGGCGGCGTCCCTGAAAGGCACGCCTGCCAGTTGCGCCAGATGGCCGGGAAGGTCGGTGCCTGCACCCGCCGCATTGATCGTGTCGAAATAATCATGCCAGCCGGTGGCGGTGATTCCGGCAATCAGCATGTCGAGAGCTGCTTCATCCGGGAAACGCCAGATGGCGAAGAAACTCTGGCTGGGCGCAAAAGACTTTGTCGCGTCGACGGGACCTAATGCCAAGGCCTCGATACCGAGCGCGCCAAGCCCGCCCATACCCGCGCCGACTTTCTCAAAGAAGGCCTGCCTGCCTTCAGCATCGAGCGCGTGCCAGCTCGATTTCGGGGAATAAAGCTCGGCGAGGTAATAGGTCATGTCATATCCCTTAGGGTTTCATTGATCTTGAAAGAGCGACCGGCATCGGTGCGGCTCCAGATACGGCGCAGCAAGGTGCTGAGAAGCTGCTGTTCGCCTGACGAGAGATCGCTCATCAGGCTTGCAATCCATGCGGTATGTTGTTCGAAAAGCTGTTGCGCCAGCAGCGCCCCTTCGGATGTCAGCCGGACAGTCAGTTTGCGGCGGTCCTCGCTATCCGCGTGACGCTTGAGGAAACCATCGCGCTCCAGCCCGTCCAGCAGGCCGGTGATGGTGGCGCGCGTGACACCTGCGCGTTCTGAAAGCTCGTGCGGCGAGAGGCCGCCGGGCGCATTGTGCAGCAGAAACAGCAGGACGAACTTGCCCTCCGAAAGCTTGTGCGGTGCCAGCCGGCTGGCGCAATCCCGGTCAATGGCCGCAGCAAGCGACAAAACTTCAAAGCAGGTTTTCAGCGCGTCGGTGGACGGGCTGTGCCGGCGTTCCATTTCACCCAGAAGGGCGCGATGCTTTTGTTCGATTATCTCCATACGGTACCTGATAGTAAGGTGCCGTATTAAATGCAAGCGGATTTGAACATGCGAATGAAAATCAGGGGAGCTTGATCGATGGATATATGCGGTTTATATATGATCCATATATGAACCGTATGGTCTGGACAATGATATGGGTATCGTGAAAATCGCTGACGAACTGCATGAGGAACTGCGCAAGGCGAGTGACGTCATGTGCCGTTCGATCAATGCGCAGGCTGAATACTGGATGAAGATCGGCATGCTGGCGCAGGCTTATCCCGACCTGTCGTTCAACGAGATCGTGCAGATGCAGTTGCGCGCCGCACAGGTCGAGCTGTCGGTTCTGGCGGTGCAATCGTCATGACCAAGACACCTGCCGAAGTGGAGAAAATGGCGGCATCCGGCGCGCTGCTCGCCTCCGTTTTTACACTTCTCGACCGCACGCCGCTGGCGGGCATGACCACGATGCAGGTCAACGATCTGGTCGAGGATTATATTACCCGCGAATTGCAGGCGCGGCCTGCCAGCAAGGGGCAATATGACTATCCCTATGTGCTGAACAGCTCGAAGAATGAAGTCGTCTGCCACGGCATGCCGTCGAATGACCAGATCATTGAAAACGGCGAGATCATCAACTTCGATATCACGCTGGAAAAGGATGGCTATATCGCTGATTCCAGCAAGACCTACATGGTCGGTGACGTTGCTCCCTTTGCCTCGCGGCTGGTCCGCGTGACCTATGAGGCCTTGTGGAAAGGGATTGCTGCCGTGCGACCCGGCGCGACGTTGGGCGATATCGGCCATGCCATCGAGCGTCACGCCAAGCGGCATGATTACAGCATCGTGCGGGAATATTGCGGCCACGGTATCGGTCGCGAGATGCACGAGGAGCCGCAGGTCTTGCATTTCGGCAAGCCCGGCACCGGCGTTCGTCTGCGCGAAGGCATGGTGTTCACCATCGAGCCGATGCTCAATCAGGGAACGGCCAAGGTGAAGACCGAAAAGGACGGCTGGACGGTGGTGACGCGTGACGGAAAACTGTCAGCGCAGTTCGAGCATACGGTTGCAGTCACCGCGAATGGCGTGCGGGTGCTGACCTTGCGTCCCGGTGAAGAAAAGATGCTGACGGGTATAAAACACGCCGCTTGATCTCATGCGATTCTGCCCGCCATCCAGAGCACAAAGACAATCGTCCCGCCCACACTCATTCCAGCGGCAAGAATAGTCCCTGCGATGACGGGCACGAGTTTCAGGACCGAAACATGGGGCGTTATTTCCAGCCGGAAATTCGCCCTGATCTTTTCAGGGGTCAGGCAGGTAATTTCGTAATCGCCGGGTGTCGTGCAGTCGAAATATCCCAAGACGTGAGAGGCATAGCCGCGCATGTCCGTCCGCCGGACACTCAACAGAAAACGGCTTATGGAATGATAGGCAATCGGGGCGCCGGTCGCGCGCGCCTTGATGGCAAATTGCGTTGAGAAATAGGCTGTTCCTGTGAGAACGGTAAATGGCGGAAATACGATGCTGATCGCGTATCGCCCGGCTCTTGGCAAAGGAAAGCTATGTGGCCGGTCGCTGCCCGCAAATTGGTGGCGGACATCCGGCACGATCACTTTCCACAGGATGGCAATGCAGCGCACCAGCAGATAAATGCCAAGCAGAATGCAGGCAGGCAGGGCCAGATAGAAAGACAAAATTCACGTCCTGCTCTAAAAACAAAAAGCCCGCCGGGAAGGCGGGCTTTTGTCTGGATTGGATATGCTTATTTGCGATCACGCGCAGCAAGCGTACGCAGACGCAGTGCATTGAGCTTGATGAAGCCTGCGGCGTCCTTCTGGTCGTAAGCACCCTGATCGTCTTCGAAGGTGACGAGCTTGTCGGAATAGAGCGACTTGTCCGATTCGCGACCGATCACCATCACGTTGCCCTTGTAGAGCTTGAGCGTGACTTCGCCTTCAACATGGCGCTGGCTGTGATCAATGGCGGCCTGCAGCATTTCGCGTTCCGGCGAGAACCAGAAGCCGTAATAGATCAGCTCGGCGTAGCGCGGCATCAGCTCGTCCTTGAGGTGAGCAGCGCCACGGTCAAGCGTGATCGATTCGATGGCGCGGTGAGCTGCCAGCAAGATCGTGCCGCCTGGCGTTTCGTAGACGCCGCGCGACTTCATGCCGACGAAGCGGTTTTCCACGAGGTCGAGACGACCGATGCCGTTGTCGCGGCCATAGTCGTTGAGCTTGGCAAGAAGCGTCGCAGGCGACAGACGTTCGCCATTGATCGAAACGGCATCACCTTTTTCAAAGCCGATCTTGATGATCGTTGCCTTGTCGGGCGCGGTTTCCGGTGAAATGGTGCGCATATGCACATATTCCGGTGCCTCGACAGCCGGATCTTCCAGAACCTTGCCCTCGGACGAAGAGTGCAGCAGGTTCGCGTCGACGGAGAACGGCGCTTCGCCCTTCTTGTCCTTGGCAACCGGGATCTGGTGCTGTTCGGCGAATTCGAGCAGATGCGTGCGGCTCTTGAACGACCAGTCGCGCCATGGGGCGATGATCTTGATGTCCGGGTTCAGCGCATAGGCCGAAAGCTCGAAACGAACCTGGTCGTTGCCCTTGCCGGTCGCGCCGTGTGCGATTGCGTCGGCGCCGGTCTTCCTGGCGATTTCGATCAGGTGCTTGGAGATCAGCGGGCGGGCAATCGAGGTGCCGAGCAGATAGACGCCTTCATAGACGGCATTGGCGCGGAACATCGGGAAAACGAAATCGCGCACGAATTCTTCGCGCACGTCCTCGATGAAGATTTCCTTGATGCCCAGCATTTCCGCTTTCTTGCGGGCTGGCTCAAGTTCTTCGCCCTGACCGAGATCGGCAGTGAAGGTCACAACTTCCGCGCCGAGTTCTGTCTGAAGCCACTTCAGGATGATCGAGGTGTCGAGGCCGCCCGAATAGGCGAGAACGACTTTCTTAACGTCTTTCCACTTGCTCATAATAAACTTCCGTCTCATCAGGCGCTCCAGAGCGGCGCCCAAAATTTGTCCGTAGTTCTTTTAGCAGTTGCCAAGCAGCGTGCAAGCCGAAGGGCTGCGACTTATCGCGAAAACTCATGCGGATTACGTGATCTGTGGTTCGCCAACTTCATAAACAACGAGATTGCGGTCGCCGATACCAAGTTCAGGCCAGGCCGCACGCCATTCGGCAATATGGGCGGACGCGAAATGCCGGTCGAGCGAAGCACGGTCGCGCCACATCTCCTTCACATGGATGAGCCCCGGTTCGAGAATATCTGCAGCATAGCCATAGTCCACACAGCCATCCTCCGCCCGGCTGGCCAAGATCATGCGCTGCATGGCCTCGCGCGCCCGGTCAAGATTTTCCGGCGGCAGGCGGACAGTCCCTACGATCAGCAGCATTTCGGCCTCCATTCCACGGTTCCATTTGCATGGAAATTATTCTAGCGTGCGCCATCTCTTGGAGCACATTTCGATGTCTTTTCTGACAAACCTGACCTTCATTCCCGAATGGACGATTTTTGTCCAGTTCGCGATAGCAACCGCGATCCTTTCCATCACGCCCGGTCCCGACATGACGCTTTTCGTCGGGCGTGCCCTGTCCGAAGGCAAGGCCGCAGGCTTTGCCTGTATGGCTGGCGCCAGCACCGGCATCGTCATTCATACCACCATGGTGGCGCTCGGCCTTTCGGCGCTCATTCTGGCGTCTCCTGCAGCCTTTACGGCACTGAAAGTGGTGGGAGCGGGCTATCTGGTCTGGCTGGCCGTACAGGCGATCCGCAAGGGATCGGCCTTCTCGCCGGAAAAGAATGGCGGCAAGAAGCATACGCTGTTCCAGAACTGGCTGACGGGTCTCGGCATCAACCTTCTGAACCCGAAGATCATCCTGTTCAACATGACCTTCCTGCCGCAGTTCGTGTCGGTGGACGATCCCCACGCCATGGGTAAATTGTTCTTCCTCGGCCTGTCGTTCATTCCGATGGCGCTGCCCTTCACCATTCCGATGGTCGTGGCGGCAGATCGTTTCGCCGGGCTCCTGAAAAAGAACCCGACAGTGACGCGCATCGTGGACTGGATGTTTGCGGGCGTATTCTCAGCCTTCGCGCTGAAGATCATCACCGCACAGGCGAAATAGAGCATTTCCAGCAAAAGTGCGAAGCGTCTCCGCGGGGAAATCAGTCCACTGGACTGATTTCTGATCCCGCTTCGATGCGTAGGACAATGCGAAAAAGAAGATGGATTTTATTCAACCGGGCGGGATAAAAGCCGCCCGGCATTGCGCCCTGCCAGCAGCCAGTAGACGAAGCTGCCGACGACACCGGCGCCTGCAATGGTTGCAATCCAGAGCGAGCTTTCCGGCACGCTCCGGCCATCGCTGAACGGAAGCGATGCGCCTGCGGCGGCAAGCCCGATCAGGGCGCCCGCAACGCAATAGAACAGGGATGATTTGTAACCGCGCGCTTCAGCCAGAATGATGAGGATGAGGGCGGGCACAAAGCTGAACCCGCCAGCCATGGCTGCAATGGCAAAACCGCCAACGAAGACGGCGCTCCAAAAGCTGGTGGCTGCAAAGAGCGAACCGGCATCCGCATCGCTTGCCATCATGACGAAATCATTCATGAAGGAATCGATCCCGAGGGTGCGGAAAAGGATAGCGGCGAGAAACCAGCCTGCCGTCAATACACCGCAGCAATAGCCGAATACCACGATGGCGAAGCGCGTTATGTAGTCGAAAGTATCGTTCAAGCACGCTCACCCATCGGTTTATTCACCCCGTTATTCACCGTGTCCAGCAATCATCATGGCTTCGAGAGCAAGGCGCTCGCTCTTGCGCATGCGCTCCGATTCCGACTTAAGCTGGCCGCAGGCGGCGAGAATGTCGCGACCGCGCGGGGTGCGGATCGGCGATGCATAGCCTGCCGCGTTCACATAATCGGCGAAACGCTCGATCTGCTCCCATTCCGAGCACTGGTAATTGGTGCCGGGCCATGGGTTGAACGGGATCAGGTTGATCTTGGCCGGAATGCCCTGCAAAAGCTTTACCAGCAGCTTGGCATCCTCAAGGCTGTCATTGATGTCCTTGAGCATCACATATTCGAAGGTGATGCGCTTTGCATTGGACAGGCCCGGATATTCGCGGCAAGCCTTGATGAGCTGTTCCAGCGGATACTTCTTGTTGATCGGCACCAGAATGTCGCGCAGCTCGTCGCGCACGGCGTGCAGCGAAATGGCGAGCATGACGCCGATCTCGTCACCGGTGCGATAGATTTCCGGAACGACGCCGGAGGTCGAAAGCGTGATGCGGCGCTTGGAGAGAGACAGGCCGTCGCCATCGGAGGCGATTAGCAGAGCCTTCTTCACTTCCTCGAAATTATAGAGCGGCTCGCCCATGCCCATCATCACGATATTGGTGATCTTGCGACCTTCGGCGGGAACCATGGCACCGTCGGGCGTGTCCTTGTCCGGGAAATCGCCGAGCCGGTCGCGGGCGGTCAAAAGCTGCGCCAGAATTTCTTCAGAGGTCAGATTGCGCACCAGCTTCTGCGTGCCGGTATGGCAAAACGAGCAGGTGAGCGTGCAGCCGACCTGAGAGGAAACGCAGAGCGTGCCACGGCCTTCTTCGGGAATGTAGACGCTTTCGATTTCGACCGGACGGCCGGCACCCCGCGGCGGAAAACGGAACAGCCATTTGCGGGTGCCGTCCTGCGAAATCTGTTCTTCGACCACTTCAGGCCGCGCAATGGTGAAATGCTGCGCCAGCATAGCGCGCAAATCCTTGGAAATATTGCGCATGTCGGCAAAATCGGAAACGCCGCGCACATAGAGCCAATGCCAGAGCTGGCTGATACGCATCTTCACCTGACGCTCGGGCACGCCGGCCTTGATCAGCGCGTCGGCCATTTCCTCGCGCGACATGCCGATGAGCGACGGCTTTGCCTCCAGGCTGGCGCGCGCATGGCGGGCAAGCTGGTCGCGCGTATCATCAATGGTAAGGTCGAACGAAATGGACATCTGTTTTCAACTGTTGGAGACGACGGCTGAAGCGCGTCGATAAGCTTCGCCAGATAATCTGGCCCGAATTCATGGATAAATAGGGTCCGGCACTTGGCTTTGCTACCCTGTTGCGCGCGCTCTTAGCACACAATATCGCATTCGTCATCCCACATGAAATCCGGCCACATGAAATCCGGTCGCTATGCGTGACGGCCGGGAGCAAGGCTGCAAAAGAAAAAGCCGGGCGCAAGCCCGGCTTTGAAAGTTGTCCAATCGTGAGGATTACTTGCACTTCTGGATGGCTTTCAGCGCATCCGAAATACCCTTCAGCGAATAGGTATAGTTGGTCTTGGTGCCGCGCTTCGACTGTGCCTGCACCTTCATTTCCGAACCGCCGCGCATGGCTGCGATGAGCTGCGGCTCTTCCGCTGCATTTTCCATCCAGCCGGACTTACCGTTGACGAACATGTTGAAGTTGCGGTTGCCGATGGAGACGACGACCTTGGCATTGGTATTGAGGTCGTAACCGGCCATGAATTGCGGTTCGAACGAGATGTTCTGGCCGGGCTTCTGGCTCACGAGGAAGAAGTTGTCACCGTGATCGACATTGGCCGGAGCCTTCTGGGTCGGTACGGAGAGGACATAGCAGACCTTGCCGTTGCCCGACTGATAGCTGTAGGCGCCCCAGGCATTGAACTGGCTGATCTGGCTCGGGGTCTGGGCGAGTGCCGAACCCGCCATCCCAATCATGAACACAGAAGCCGCGACGATCGATTTTCCAAGCATTGGTTTTTACCGGTTCTCTTTCGTTTGCTTCAAACTTGAATATCGGGATGCCGCCGTTCATCACGCCGTCCCGCTCAGTTGCCGATTAAATTGCCTTAATCTGGGTTACCAAACGGTGAAGTTTCGAAAGAAAACTTGAATGAGCAGCTAAGTCGCCCCGCCATCCCTTGGCTCCACTTGAATTAAAAGAAAGCGGCGAGAGTGTGTTCGTGGGGATAAGGCAATAAGGCAGCAGGGGATTAAGGCAATATGTTGAAGGGGGATAGGATGTCGGAACTAGGGAAATAAGGAAAAAAGCGGGGGGCAATTGAAGCAAAGTAGCCAGAATCACATAGCTGTGATCAGCCGCCGCTATTCCCTTGCTCCCTCATCCTCAAGTGCCTGTCGCGCGGCCAGCCGGTGCGCCGGTGTGATATGGGCACGAACGGCTGTCAGCGCTGCCATCAGCACGGCAACGTCATCGGTGAAGCCGATACCGGCCAGAATATCGGGAATGGCGTCGAAGGGCAGGACGAAATAGGCGAGCGCCGCCATCAGGGTCATGCGCACACGGGTTGGGGTCCTCTGGTCGAGCGCGCAGTAATAGGCTGCCACCACCTCATCCATGAATGGCACCATGCGACCGGCGCGGCGCGCGGCCTTCCAGAATCCGTTCTTCACCCGTTCGCTGCGCTTCTTGAATTCGCTCTCGCTGCCGGGTTCGAGGATTTCACCGATTCTGACGTCATCCATTCTCGTTCAACTCCTGTCGTCCCGATTCCAATCGTCGAATGCGGGTTCTGACCGGTAAAAAATGGGGAGTTTGTATCGCTCTTGCAAGGCCAGTTCGATTTCCCCGTAGTCCTATCCTGCAAGAACCATCAGCTACAACGCCCCCGTCAAATCCCCAAAATACAGATTCGACCGGATTGCTCACCAAACGGCTTGGACCGCGCTGGAGCGATGCCGAACGAATGGAGGTTTTGATGCATTTGACCGGCTATGGGGAAAATTTCATCCGCAGCGACCGTTCAACACGGCTGTTTCGCGGCAACCAGCTACTGGCTGCTGGAAGCGAAGATAATTACATCACCGTCGATCTGTCGGAGGCGGGATGCTACGATGCCGCCGTCTATCTGCGGTTTCTCTTCGGAGCCGGAATTTCGCTCAACACTTTGCGCGGCACATCCAGCCAGAACTGGATACCGATCCTGAATTTCAGGGCGGGCGAACAATGGAACGGTTATTCGGCTCTACCCTTCGGTCAGGCAATCGGCTTTTATGACGTGCAGGCGGGGCACATTTTCCATGCCGCAATTTCGCTCGGCGATGTTCATATCCGGGGTGTCCATGGCGGCAAACTCGGGCAGAACTGGCAGGATCGCATCAATCTTACCCGCGTTCTACCCTATTCCAGCCGCAATCCAGATGGCAGCTTCAATTATGATCGCCGGAAGATTTACGTCTATATTTCAAAGCTCTAAATTCAGGCTATCGCATTCATCTTGCGCGCAAGCTTGATGTCGAGTTCTGTAATGCCGTTCTCGCTATGGGTAGCAAGCGTGACATCGACGCGGTTGTAGACATTGAACCATTCGGGGTGATGGTCGAGCTTTTCCGCATGGAGCGCTGCGCGCGTCATGAAACCGAAGGCGGCATTGAAATCCTTGAACTTGAAGCTCTTGGCAATCGCCTCGCGTCCGTCGACCTTCCGCCAGCCATCCAGTTCAGTGAGCGCTTCGTTCAGTTCATTTTCTGTCAGCCGGTTGCGTGCCATCGTCTTTCGCCTATGTTGCGGTTCCTGAACTAACTTATCATGAGCGCGAGAGTTCCGTGATCGTATCCGTAGCCGCACAAGCCCCGACCAGCATTCTTTTCGTTTGCGCAGGCAATATCTGCCGTTCTCCGCTTGCCGAAGGCGTGATGGGGCATGTGCTGGAAAAGCGCGGCATCCGCCATGTGCTGGTCGATTCTGCTGGAACCAATGGCTATCATACCGGCGAGGAGCCGGACGAGCGCTCCATCAGCGTTGCAGCGCATCATGGTCTCGATATTTCTGCACAGCGCTGCCGACAGCTCATCGCCGGTGATTTCAGCCGTTTTGACCTGATCCTTGGGATGGACCGTTACAATATGCGGATGATCGCTGAGCGCAGGCCTGCAATTGCAAGCGCGCATATCGGGCTTTTCACGGAGATTGCAGAAGGGCGGGCAGTTGAAATCCCCGATCCCTATTATGGCGGGACCGGGGACTTCGAAAAGGTCTACCGGATGGTTCTGGCAGCCTCCATCGCGCTTGCCGACCAGTTCTGGCCGGAACGGGCAACCAAAGGCCAGGCTTCCTCCACGATATAAGGTCCGCCACCAACGGAATCGCGTGACGACATCAGCACGAACCGTCCCACCTTGAAGGGCAGCGTCGCGAAGTTGCCACGTGAGGAGAGATAGCGCACCACATCCTCGATGCGGGGATTTCTCAGCCGCGCCAGTGTCACATGGGGCGTGAACTTGCGCGGGTCGGCGGGAATGTGAAGTCGCCGGCAGATCCGTTCGATTTCCGCCTGCAATGCGTTGAGCTCAGGCGAGGGGGATACACCCGCATAGATGCTGTGCGGCTTTTTGGAACCGAAAGCATTGACACCCGACAGGTTGAGCATGAATTCCGGCCGCCGCACGCGATCAAGCGCATTGGCAACCTCGTCGGCCACGTGGCCTTCCACATCTCCGATAAAACGCAGCGTTATGTGGTAGTTTTCGACATCAATCCAGCGTGCGCCGGGAAGACCGCCTCGCAACAACGAGAGCGAAAGCGCGGCGTCGCGCGGGATTTCGAGGGCAGTGAAAAGACGCGGCATAAGGCATCCTCCTCGAAGCGTTCCATGCCAGAGCGCCGGGCATCCAAAGGATGCATAAAGGACACTCTAGCCTAGAGAGTCAGTGCACCGTACCTGCCGAATTGATTCGGTTAAGTTGATGCAACTGCAGCGAATCAAAGTTTGAGTCCGGGAGCAAGCTGTTTATGCTCCCGACCGGCGTCAGCCTCCCGATGTCCCCTTATTTTGCATGTTCGTCAGGCTCTTTTCGATAGTGGGCATAAAGTTAGACACCATCGTTTCGACGCCCTTTTCATTGGGGTGCATTCCGTCCTCGAGCAGAAAGTCCTTCTTGGTTGCTACGCCGTCGAGGAAAAACGGGTAGAGCGGCACGCCATATTTCTGTGCCAGCTTCGGATAGATCGGGTTGAACTTGGCGGCATAGTCCTTGCCCATGTTGGGCGGGGCCATCATGCCGGCAAGAATGACCGAAATGCCGCGCTGCTTCAGGCGCGCCAGCATCTCGTCGAGGTTCTTTTCGGTAATGTCGGGTTCGATGCCGCGCAGCGCGTCATTCGCACCCAGTTCAAGGATGACCAGATCGGTGCCATCGGGAACGGACCAGTCGATGCGCGAAAGCCCGCCCGTGGTCGTGTCGCCCGACACGCCCGCATTCTCGATCGAAACCTCGACACCCTTGTCGTTGAGTGCCTTTTCAAGCTGCTGCGGAAAGGCGGCATTGGCCGGCAGCAGATAGCCTGCCATGAGGCTGTCGCCGAAACCGACAATTCTCACCTGCGACAATTGCTCGGTCGGCAGTGCGTCTTCGAGGCCGGTCGGATCTTCCTGCGCCTGCGCCGTAGTGATGGGACTTGCCGCCATAAAAGACGCCATCATCGCAAAAATCGGGAGCCATGCCGGAATTGAGAGTTTGAAACGCATCGTCGAAAACCCATATTTGAGGGGCTGTGGGCAAATGGCCCGCCGGACTTCTCTTCAATAATTGGCGCAACATAAGTTCAAATTTGTGGCGCGCTGTTTGGTTCTAAAGATTCATATAGGATAAAAACCGCGTGACGGAACAGGTTGTTGGCCCGATTATCGAACTTGAGAACGTTCATCTAACCCTTGGTCACGCCGCCTCATTGGTGCATGTGCTGAAGGGCGTTTCCCTTCATATATCGCAAGGACAGTCGGTTGGCATCGTTGGTCCGTCCGGTTCCGGCAAGTCCACGCTGCTGATGGTTCTGGCCGGTCTGGAGCATGTCGATAACGGAACTGTGAAGATTGCCGGTGAGACGATCAGCCAGATGAGCGAAGATCAGGCCGCCGCTTTCCGCGGCGCCAATATCGGCATCGTGTTCCAGTCTTTCCACCTGATTCCCAACATGACCGCGCTTGAAAATGTCGCCGTGCCATTGGAACTGGCCGGGCGTCGCGATGCTTTCGAGGTGGCGGAACGCGAATTGCGCGCTGTCGGCCTTGGCGAGCGCCTCACCCATTATCCATCGGAGCTTTCCGGCGGTGAACAGCAGCGCGTTGCGATTGCGCGCGCACTTGCGCCAAGCCCGAAAATTCTGATCGCGGATGAGCCGACCGGCAATCTCGATACCACGACGGGGCGCCAGATCGCTGATCTTCTGTTCGCCAAGCAGCGCGAAAACGGCCTCACCATGGTGCTCGTCACGCATGACCCGGCGCTTGCGGCGCGCTGTGACATCGAAATTCCGGTGCGCTCGGGCCGGATCGAAGAGCCTGCACAGGGCGGCTCCGTTCTCGAATCTCTGGCAGCTGGCGCATGAGTGCGGCAAAATCGTTCTCGCTTGCTCTCCGCTTTGCGCTGCGTGAAATGCGCGGTGGCCTGTCCGGTTTCTATATTTTCCTCGCCTGTATCGCGCTTGGCGTTGCCGCTATCGGCGGCGTCAACTCGGTGGCGCGCTCGGTCAGCACCGGCATTGCGTCGGAAGGCCAGAGCATTCTGGGCGGTGATGTCAGCTTCGCGCTCAATCAGCGGGAAGCAACGGCGGAAGAACGCGCCTTCATCGCAAAACAGGGCAGAATGGCGGAAAGCGCCACCATGCGCTCCATGGCGCGCATGCCCGATGGTTCCGACCAGTCGCTGGTCGAGGTGAAGGCTGTCGACGCTGCCTATCCGCTTTATGGTCAACTGAAAGTCCAGCCGCAGCAATCTTTGGCCGATATGACCGGTGAGAAAGATGGCACCTATGGTGCTGCCGTCAGCCAGGATTTTCTCAACCGCATGGACTTGTCGCTTGGCGCAAAAGTGCTGCTCGGCTCGCAAATGTTTGAATTGCGTGGCCTGATCGAGAGCGAACCGGACCTCTTGTCGTCCGGCTTCAATTTTGCGCCGCGCTTTCTGGTTTCGCTGGATGGCCTGCGTGCTTCCGGTCTCATTCAGCCCGGAAGCCTTGTCGATCATATCTACAAGGTTGCCCTTCCGGACGGCGCGCCGGATGCAGCAATTGCCGAAGTCAGGCGGCAGGCCGCTGCCGATTTCCCCGATGCAGGCTGGAACATCCGTTCCCGCACCAATGCCGCTCCGGCGCTGAGCGCCAATATCGAGCGCTTCTCGCAATTCCTGACACTGGTGGGCCTGACAGCCCTGATCGTCGGCGGTGTCGGCGTCGCCAATGCGGTGCGCGCCTATCTTGACGGCAAGCGCGGCGTGATCGCCACCTTCAAGTCGCTCGGCGCGCCAGCGCGCTTCGCGGTGTTGGTTTATCTCGTGCAGATTATGGTGATCGGCTTCATAGGCATTGTTCTCGGGCTGATACTGGCGGCGATTATCCCGTTTGCTGCCGCGATGGCGCTTGCCAATTATCTGCCGGTCGCCGGTGGTGGCGGTTTCTTTCCCGATGCGTTGGCGCTTGCCGCTGTCTTCGGCCTCATCACCACGCTTGCCTTCGCGATTATTCCGCTGGGCCGCGCACGCGATATTCCGGCGACGGCGCTTTTCCGCGAACAAGGTTTTGAACAGCGCGGCCTGCCACCGTTCCTCTATCTCACCCTTGCGGTTCTGCTGATTGCTGCACTCGCCGGTCTGGCGCTCTACGTTGCTTATGACCGGCGTATCGCTGCAATCTTCATTGTCTCGGCAATCGCTGCCTTCGGCGTGCTGCGGCTAGTCGCCGACGGCATCCGCTGGCTTGCCCGCCGGGTTCCGCGCGTGCGCTCGACGTCGCTCCGGCTCGCAGTGGGCAACATCCATCGACCCGGCGCGCTCACGCCTTCTGTGGTGCTTTCACTGGGCCTTGGCCTGACGCTGATGGTGGCAATCGCGCTGATCGATGGCAATCTGCGCCGCCAGGTAACGGAAAACATTCCGGCGCAGGCGCCTGACTTTTTCTTCGTCGATATCCAGAACCGCGATATCGGCGATTTCACCAAGCTGGTCAGCGGCATCGTGCCCGATGGCAAGCTGACCTCCGGTCCGATGCTGCGCGGGCGTATCGTTGCCTTCAACGGCACCAATGTGCGCGACATGACCATCCCGCCGGAAGCAGCCTGGGTGCTGCGCGGCGACCGTGGCATTACCTTTTCCGATACGGTCCCCGAAAACTCGACACTGACGGAAGGCGAATGGTGGCCGAACGACTATAGTGGCGAACCACTGGTGTCCTTCGCGGAGCGCGAGGGCAAGGAACTGGGCCTGAAGCTCGGCGACACGGTGACGGTCAATGTGCTGGGCCGCAACATCACCGCGAAGATTGCAAGCTTCCGTCAGGTTCAGTGGGAAACGCTTGCGATGAATTTCGTCATGGTGTTTTCGCCCAATACCTTTGCCGGTGCGCCTGCGACTTGGCTGGCGACGCTCACCATTCCCGATAGCCAGAAGAACCTTGCGCCTGATGTGCTGCGGCAGGTCACCAAGACATGGCCCGCCGTTACGACGGTCAGCGTGACCGATGCGCTCAATGTCGCCAATGATCTGATCAGCCAGCTTGCAACCGCCATTCGCGCTGCGGCTTCCATCGCGCTGGCTGCATCCGTTCTGGTGCTGGGCGGAGCGCTGGCTGCGGGCAACCGCGCCCGTGTCCACGATGCCGTGGTGCTGAAGACGCTGGGCGCCACGCGCGGCACGCTGATCACGGCCTATGTGCTTGAATATATGCTGCTCGGACTTGCAACGGCGCTCTTTGCGCTTGTCGCCGGCAGCGTGGCTGGCTGGTATGTCGTGGTGGAAATCATGAAGCTGAAAGCGAGCTTCCTGCCTGATGTCGCGCTGATGACCGTTGCCATCGCGCTGGTGCTGACTGTCGGTTTCGGCTTGGCCGGGACATGGCGCGTTCTCGGCCAAAAGCCTGCCCAGGTACTCAGGACGATATGAACGATTTGTAATCGTCACGGGCAGAAAAACGTAAGTCATTGGATCGTATGGAGAAAGCGTTTACACTTCCAGGCTGCTGCATCACGTTTTTTTACAGGTGGTACTTGTACGCGAAGGCCGAAATCCCCATAATGTCAGGCAGGCATGCTGGGGTCCCGCCAGCGGCGCCTGGCGGCGGCTCGACCTTTTGAGCGCCCCCGACACCGGACGGGACATGGCAAGAGGATTTAAGTCATGGCTGACTTTCGCAATATTCAGGCGCAGCAGAGGCCGGTAGGCGGCGCTCGCGCTGATGCAGGCATCGATCAGGGCCTGCGCAGCTATATGCTTGGCGTCTATAACATGATGGCTATCGGCTTGGCCGTTACCGGCCTTGCCGCATTTGCCGTTGCAGCACTCGCAACGACCACGGACCCGTCCGCAGCCGTCGCCCAGCTCGCCAACGGCAAGATGCTCACCGGTCTCGGTGTAGCGCTCTACACGTCTCCGCTTCGCTGGGTCGTGATGCTTGCGCCGCTTGCGGCAGTGTTCTTCCTGAGCTTCCGCATCGAACGTCTTTCGGTCTCGACCGCTAACGCCGTCTTCTGGGGCTATGCAGCTCTCGTCGGTCTGTCGCTGTCGTCGATCTTCCTGGTCTTCACCGGCCAGAGCATCGTTCGCACCTTCTTCGTGACGGCTGCTTCCTTTGGCGCGCTGTCGCTCTACGGTTACACGACCAAGCGCGACCTGTCCGCCATGGGCTCGTTCCTGATCATGGGCCTGTTCGGCCTGATCCTGGCATCGGTCGTCAACATCTTCCTCGGCTCCACCGCGCTGCAGTTCGCGATCTCGGTGATCGGCGTTCTGATCTTCGCAGGCCTCACCGCCTACGACACGCAGTCGATCAAGGAAATGTACTACGAAGGCGATTCTTCGGATGCGCATGGCCGCAAGGTCGTAATGGGCGCGCTGCGTCTCTATCTCGACTTCATCAACATGTTCACCTTCCTGCTGCAGTTCATGGGCAACCGCGAATAGTCGACTGAAGAGTGATTGAACAAAAGGGCAGCGGAAACGCTGCCCTTTTTGCTTTTGTCCATATGATTACTGATGCATGGTAGAAGCCTTATCAAAACACTTTACTCCGGTTCCTCCCATGCCCGTCATTCGTGATTTCCAGCCTGCCGATATTGAAACGATTACCACCATCTATACGGAAACCGTACTGACCGGCGCGGGCTCCTATGAGATCGAGCCGCCGACAATGGACGAAATGGTGAAGCGTTTTGAGGCATTCGTGGAGCAGGGCTTTCCGATCCTCGTCGCGGAGGAGGATGGCCGGGTTCTGGGCTATGCCTATGCGAGTTATTTCCGCGTCAGACCAGCCTACCGCTGGCTTGCGGAGGATTCGATCTATATCGCCCCGGATGCGAAGGGAAAGGGTATCGGCAAGCTTTTGCTGCGGGAACTCATCGACCGTATTGCTGCATTGGGGTTCCGGCAATTGCTGGCGGTCATCGGCGATGGCGAACACAATATCGGTTCGGTCAAGCTGCATGAGAGCCTTGGCTTCACCCATTGCGGACGTATCGAGGGCTCCGGCTTCAAGCATGGACGCTGGCTGGATACGGTGTTGATGCAGTTACCGCTCAACGGCGGGCGTTCAATCGAGCCGGGGACGCCGCCGCTTTCATGATCCTGTAGTCGCTGCCGAAATCAGCTTTCGACGAGCTTGAGGCTCTTGTCGAACACGCGCAGCACGCGTTCCAGCTCATGGCCGCGCTTCATGATAAGCCCGCTTGCAGCGATGACCGAGTAAGCGCCCTGTTTCTGCGCCAGCTTCGGATTCTTCTCAATGCGGAAGAGCGGTACTTCGCTTGCGCGGCGAAAGATGGAAAACACCGCACGGTCAGCCAGATGATCAATGGCGTAATCACGCCACGTGCCGGAGGCAACCATGCGGCCATAAATGTTCAGGATTTTGGCAAGTTCATGCCGGTTGAAACTGATGGGAGCCGGTCGCACACGGTCGATAGGAACGACCTTTGGCGAAGCAGACGAGGGAGAAGGGGATGACAAATCCTCATTCGCCACGCTTGACGTATTCATGTCGTTCCTTTCAGCCTTTTGCAGAGCCGGACCGAAGACCGGGCGGGATCAAGAACAAACTGCGCGCAACCGGTTTGGATATTCGGCAATGGCGACGAAGCGAACCGAACCGGCGCATGACAACAGGGTGATGCTTTTGTGAAGCAATTTCAAGGGGAGGCTTTTGCAGGCCGGTTTTCATCGCCAATTATCTGGCGGGGAAAGCCCCAATAAATAGGGATTATGGGCTCTATATTAGTTATTCACGAAAAGAGAATGCCTGTTTGGAATGGTGATTGTCGGCCACATTTTCGCCTTGTCAGCTTCGCATTCCAGCCTGATTATGGCTTCAGCATCTACACGTTGCCTGAGACGGTTCGGTTCGGGTATGTCCGACCCCAAGCCCCCCGCCCAAAGGACTGCCCGAGCCGAACCAACCTTTTCCAGCCCCGCTGAACCAAGTTGCAACACGCACCCAGATGCCCGACGCTACATCAGCCCAAAATGAGAATCTGTTCGATCTGATCGAAACGCATTTCTTGCTGTAAATCGCGCAAGAGCGATGAGGATCGCAGAAAGCTCAAAGGCCGATCGGCTTCTTCTGCTTGAACATGGCCGCGCCATGGATAGGGCCGAGCGAATTGTCATCGCGCGTTTCCTGCAGCACCACCGCACAGCCTGAAACATCCTTGCGTTTCAGTTCCGACGCCGGGATTTCGATCTTCAGCGGCTTGCCGTCCCACATGCCGATCGTATTGGTATCGCGGACAGTGTTGCGATAGGTGACAGCCTCACCGGCATTTTCACCTTCGGTGATCGGAATGGTCACGGAATCGCGGAAATAGAACAGCACGACATGCACCGGCGCTTCCGGCTTCTTGCCTGCACCGATATCGATGGACAGGCGCCCATCATCAAGCTGTGTGATCGAAACCGGCACATCCAGCTTGTTGGCCGCAATCTGCGCCTGAACGGCTTCACTGTCGCGACCGTTCACTTCCGTCGTACCATTGATGATGGCTTGCGGCGTATAGATCATGCGCGCATTGAAGGAGTTGCGATAGGCGTTCTGCCGGTCGGTGTTTTCCTGGGTGGCAAGCGTGTCGCGCCATCCCATATAATCCCAGTAATTGACATGGAACGACAGCGCCAGAACATTGGGATCGTCGGCATATTTCGCGAAATTCTGGTCAGCCTTGGGGCAGGACTTGCAGCCCTGGCTGGTGTAGAGCTCCAGAACGGCGGTCTTCTTGCCACTGTCTTGTGCCTTGGCCGGCCCCTGCATGGAGATGCAGCCGGTGAATGCCAGCCCCAGAACGGCACAGATGCTACGCCAGCCGGGCAAATGCTCGCCGGTAAGCCATGAACCTGTCCCATAGAAGGGGGCGTGGAGTATCACTTCGTTTCATCCTGCAATAATTGTCGCTGACATCTATTATGTAAGAAGTCCTGCAATCAATAGGAATTCACGTTGCGGTGAGATTCGCAGGCGTTACGATTCCCATATCTCACCCTTAAGGGCGAATATCACCAAAATAGCCCACAACAGATTGTGCGAGAACGAGACTGGCTGAACATGAGATCGAGCTTGAGAGAAAAAGCCATCGCCATTTGCGATGAGAAGATAGCGAAAAAGGGCGATACGGTCGGTATCTCGTTCTATGCGTTCTTTGCCAACAAGAACACGGAGCCTGAATTGCTCATGGAAGCTGCCGAGTGGTGGATCAAGACCCATACCCTCGATCACTTTGAAAAAGCGGTAAAAATCAGAGAAATGATCCGATCAGGCCGATAGGCTCCATGTCTAATCTTAAAATAAAAAAGCCGCCGGATTTCTCCGGCGGCTTCTGAATTTCAAGCGCGTGCTGATTAAGCAGCGAGATCGCGCAGAACGGTCTGCAAAATGCCGCCGTTCTTCATGTAGTCGAGCTCGTCCAGCGTATCGATGCGGCAGATGAGCGGAACCTTCTTCACCGTGCCATCGGCAAAAGTGATCGAAGCGTCGACCTTCTGGCGCGGACGTACATCTGCAAGACCTTCGATGGTGACCATTTCGTCGCCCTTGAGGCCCAGTGTCTGCCAGCTGGTGCCTTCCTCAAAGACGAAAGGCACAATGCCCATGCCGACGAGGTTGGAGCGGTGGATACGCTCGAAGGACTGCGCGATCACGGCCTTGACGCCGAGCAGGTTGGTGCCCTTGGCAGCCCAGTCACGCGAAGAACCGTTGCCGTATTCGACGCCTGCGAAGACGACGAGCGGCACGCCCTCGGCCTTGTACTGCATGGCAGCATCATAGATCGAGGTTTCTTCCTTCGACGGATAGTGGATGGTGTAGCCACCTTCACGTCCGTTTTCGCCCAGCATGTGGTTGCGGATACGGATGTTGGCGAAGGTGCCGCGCATCATCACTTCATGGTTGCCGCGACGCGTGCCGTACTGGTTGAAGTCTGCAACGCCGACACCATGGTCGATGAGGTACTTGCCAGCTGGCGACTGTGCCTTGATCGAACCGGCAGGCGAAATGTGGTCGGTCGTGATCTTGTCGCCGAAGAGACCCAGAATGCGGGCACCCTTGACGTCGCCGATCGTACCGGCCGATTTGCCCATGCCAACGAAGTAAGGCGGGTTCTGCACATAGGTCGAGTTGTCGTCCCATGCATAGGTCTGGCCTGCGGGCACCTGAACGGCCTGCCAGTTTTCGTCGCCCTTGAAGACGTCCGCATACTTTTCCGAGAAGATCTTGCGGGTCACGTTCTTGGCGATGAACTCCTGGATTTCCTGAGAGGAAGGCCAGATGTCGCGCAGGAATACCGGGTTTCCGTCCTTGTCTTCTCCGAGCGGCTCCTTGGTCAGATCCTTTGTGACCGTACCGGCAAGAGCGTGGGCGACGACGAGCGGCGGCGAAGCCAGATAGTTGGCCTGAACGTCCGGCGAAACGCGGCCTTCGAAGTTACGGTTGCCGGAAAGAACGGCAGCCGCGATCAGGCCCTTTTCGTTGATCGTCTTGGAGATCGGTGCAGGCAGCGGACCGGAATTGCCGATGCAGGTCGTGCAGCCGAAACCGACGAGGTTGAAGCCGAGCGCATCGAGATCCTTCTGGAGACCAGCGGATTCGAGATAGGCGGCAACGACCTGAGAGCCGGGTGCCAGCGACGTCTTGACCCAAGGCTTGGTCTTGAGACCCTTGGCAACTGCGTTGCGGGCCAGAAGGCCGGCAGCGATCAGCACGCTCGGGTTCGAGGTGTTGGTGCACGACGTGATGGCGGCAATCGCCACATCGCCATGGCCGAGGTCATAGTCTTCGCCTTCAACGGCATAACGCGCGGTCTGGCCGGTGGTCTTCTTGTACTCGCTTTCGAGCGAGGTTGCGAAACCGGAACCGATGTTTTCCAGCGCGATGCGGCCTTCCGGACGCTTCGGACCGGCCATCGACGGAACGACGTCGCTCATGTCGAGTTCGAGAATGTCGGTGAAGACCGGATCGGCAGCACCCTTGTCACGCCACATGCCCTGTGCACGGCAATAAGCTTCGACGAGTTCGATGCGATGCTCGTCGCGGCCGGTGGTGTTCATGTAGTTGAGCGTTTCGCGGTCAACCGGGAAGAAACCGCAGGTCGCGCCATATTCCGGACCCATATTGGCGATGGTTGCGCGGTCGGCCAGCGTCATGTTTTCGAGTCCTTCGCCGAAGAACTCGACGAACTTGCCGACAACGCCCTTCTTGCGCAGCATCTGCGTGACGGTGAGAACGAGGTCGGTCGCGGTCACGCCTTCCTTGATTTTGCCGGTCAGGCGGAAGCCGACGACTTCCGGCAGAAGCATGGAAACCGGCTGGCCGAGCATGGCCGCTTCAGCTTCGATGCCGCCAACGCCCCAACCCAGAACGCCAAGGCCGTTGACCATGGTGGTGTGGCTGTCGGTGCCGACGCAGGTGTCGGGATAGGCTATCGCTTCGCCGTCTTCTTCCTTGGTCCAGACAGCCTGGGCCAGATATTCGAGGTTCACCTGATGGCAGATGCCGGTGCCCGGAGGAACGACGCGGAAGTTCTTGAATGCCTGCTGGCCCCACTTGAGGAAGCGGTAGCGTTCGCCATTGCGCTGATATTCGAGGTCCACATTGGCCTTGAATGCGCTTGGATTGCCGAATTCGTCGACGATGACCGAGTGGTCGATGACGAGATCGACGGGAACGAGCGGGTTGATCTTTTCCGGATCGCCGCCGAGAGCCTTGAGGCCGTCGCGCATGGCTGCAAGGTCAACGACGGCAGGAACGCCGGTGAAGTCCTGCATCAGCACACGGGCCGGGCGGTAGGCGATTTCTGCGCCTGCGGAACCGCGGTCGTTCAGCCACTTGGCAACAGCTTCGATGTCCGACTTCTTGACGGAGCGGTCGTCCTCGAAGCGGAGCAGGTTCTCGAGCAGAACCTTCATGGAGAATGGAAGCTTGGAAACGCCTTCGAGACCGTTCTTTTCGGCTTCGGTCAGGCTGTAATAAACATAATCCTTACCACCTACGGTAAGGGTTTTGCGGCATTTAAAGCTGTCGATGTGCGACACTGCGTTCGTCCTTCATGCTACTGGCCGGAAAACCAGGACGAACGCCTCTGCTGCGTTTCAAGGACGCGCCAAGGTGCGGGTGCAGTCATTTCCGCTGTCCGTCCCGATGCCTGCGTCCTTGAGGGCAACAGGTTGAGATCGGCCAAAAATGGTTTCCACGCCGACCGCTGGCGTGGTAGCCCTCATATAGAGAGTTTTCTAAAACGATTCCAGACAGAATATCGTAAATTCGGCCCCTTGCGGCGAAATGTTGCGATGCCTTTCCATAGATCTTCCGGGGTTCCGGTTCTATTGGTCTGGCAATTATCTATCGGGGCTTAGAGGGTATAAAATGCGGCTTGAAGCCGAAAATCTGGCGGGCGAGAGAGGCGGGGAAACGATTTTCGCTGGCCTGTCTTTTGCTCTCAGTGAAGGCGAGGCGCTGGTGGTGACCGGCCCGAATGGCTCGGGCAAGTCCACGCTGCTGCGAATCATCTGCGGCCTGCTTCTGCCAGAAGCAGGAAAGGTGGAACTTCGCGAGGATGGCACAGTTCTTCCGGTGCGCGCCGCCTGCCATTATCTCGGCCATCAGAACGCGATGAAACCGGCGCTCAGTGTGCGTGAAAACCTGTCCTTCTGGCAGAAGTTCAATGGTGCTGCACAAACGGAGATCGATGAGGCGCTGGAAGCCGTCGATCTGCCCGGCGTGGGGCACCTGCCTTTCGGCTATCTGTCGACGGGGCAGAAGCGCCGTGTTTCCATCGCCAAGCTTCTGGTCAGTCATCGTCCGCTCTGGATCGTCGATGAACCGACCGCCGGTCTCGACAAGGCGTCCGAAGCCCGCTTCGCCGAGCTGATGCGCGGACATATGCGGGACGGCGGCATGATCGTCGCTGCAACGCATATTCCTCTTGGCCTTGAAGGTGTCAGCGCACTCGACATGGCCGCCTGTTCAGTCGAGGCTGCCTGATGCTGGCGCTTTTCCTGAGAGATTTGCGCCTCAGTTTCCGCGCTGGTGGTGGCGCGCTGATCGGAATCCTATTCTTTCTGGCCGTGATTTCGGTGATGCCCTTCGGCGTCGGGCCTGATCTCAATCTTCTAGCACGCATCGGCCCTGCCATGCTGTGGGTCGGCGCGTTGCTGGCAACGCTACTGGGGCTCGATCGGCTGTTTCAGGCTGACCGGGAGGATGGTTCGCTCGACCTGCTGCTGATCGGCGCGGACAGTCACATGCTGGCCTTCACGGTTTTTGTGAAATGCGTGGCCCATTGGGTGGCAAGTGTGCTGCCGCTGGTAATCGCATCGCCAATGCTCGGCCTGTTCATGAACATGGATGCATCGGCAATCGGCGCAACATCGCTGACGCTTCTGGTGGGAACGCCCGCCATCGCCTTCATTGGCGCTGTGGGTGCAGCCCTTGCCGTGGCGCTGCCGCGTGGCGGGTTGCTGGTGTCGGTGATCGTTTTGCCGCTCACCATTCCGGTGCTCATTTTCGGTGTATCAGCTTCGCATGGAGCGACAGTAGACAACGCGCCCTTTCTGGCGCCATTCCTTATTCTTGCAGCACTCACCCTGTTCTTTGCCGTCCTCGGGCCTCTGGCCGCGAGCGCGGCACTGAAAAGTTCGGCGGATTGAACATGATCCCGAAAAGTGGGAACCGCCTTCGCGGGGAAAACAGTCCACTGGACTGTTTTCTGATCCCGCTACGATCAGAATCGATCAAGTTCGGCGGATTGACGCAGTTGATTACGGTCAATTGAACGGCACGGGGGTGGAAGGTAAGTATAGGCCATGGAAAAAGACATGACCAAAGACGCCGTTAAAACCACGAGCTGGCTCGATCTGGCCAATCCCACGCGGTTCCTTGCCTTTGCAGGCAAGGTGTTGCCATGGCTGGCCGTGCTTTCGGCGCTGTTTCTGGCGGCTGGTCTCTATATGGTCTTTTTCCTGTCGCCGGAAGACTACCAGCAGGGCATGACGGTTCGCATCATGTATATCCATGTGCCTTTCGCATGGCTTTCCATGATGTGCTATTCGATCATGGCTGTTTCGGCGCTGGGCACGCTGGTCTGGCGACATCCGCTGGCCGATGTCTCGATCCGCGCAGCCGCTCCGCTCGGTGCCGTCTTCACCGCGCTTGCGCTCGCCACCGGTTCGCTCTGGGGCAAGCCGATGTGGGGCACGTGGTGGGTGTGGGATGCGCGACTGACTTCGGTTTTCGTGCTGTTCCTGATGTATCTCGGCATTATCGCGCTGTCGCGCGCCATGGACGATCCGGCGAAAAGCGCCAAACCTGTGGCCGTGCTCACGCTGGTCGGATTCATCAATATTCCGATCATCAAATTCTCGGTCGACTGGTGGAACACGCTGCACCAGCCAGCCTCGGTGTTCCGCATGGATGGCCCGACCATCGACGGCTCCATGTTGCGCCCGCTTTTCGTGATGGCTATCGGCTTCTCGCTTCTGTTTTTCACCCTGCATATGATGGTCATGCGCAATGAAATCTGGCGCCGCCGCGTGGCGTCGATGAAGAAGCTTGCCGCACGGAATGCCGACCGTAATCGCAAAGCACAGGAGGGTGCAGTATGAACCATCTTGGCTATGTTCTCGCATCCTATAGCATCACGGTCGCGGCACTCGCCGTCACCATCGGCTGGATATTGATCGATCAGCGTATCCAGAAAAACGAACTGAAGCAGCTTGAGGCGCAGGGCGTGCGCCGCCGTTCTGCAAAAGCCCCCGGTAAAGCACAATGACCGAAACGAGCGAGAAGCCAGCCGCGCCGAAAAAGCGCTCCACATGGGTTGCCCTGCTGCCGCTGGCGATTTTCGTCGGACTGGCGGCGGTGTTTGCGGTCCAGCTTCTGTCGGGCAAGGACAATACGACGATCCCTTCCGCTTTGATCGGCAAGCAGGCACCGCAGACGAACCTGCCGCCCGTCGAGGGGCTGGTGCGTGATGGCGTGCCTGTTCCCGGCCTCAACAGCGAAGAGTTTAAGGGCAAGCTGACACTAGTGAATGTCTGGGGATCGTGGTGCGTTCCCTGCCGTCAGGAACATCCGCTCCTGATGGAAATCGCCAAGGACGAGCGCATCCGCGTGGTTGGCCTCAATTACAAGGACCAGCCGGAAAATGCGCGCCGTTTTCTCGGCGATCTCGGTAATCCCTTTGCCGCAGTCGGTGCCGACCGCGCCGGGCGTTCAGCCATCGAATGGGGCGTCTACGGCGTGCCAGAAACCTTCCTCGTCGATCAGAATGGCAAAATCGTCTACAAGCACGTCGGGCCGTTTACGCCGGATTCGGTGAAGAACGACCTGATGCCTGCGGTGGAAAAGCAGGTTTCAGATCAGTAATTTTTTAAATTTCGTCTGTATTCACTGAGTGAATTATTTTTTTCTCGCCGTCGGAATTGATGTAAATACTCCATCTTTTGAAGAATATTCTGTCAACAGAGTAATTATTATCTTCCTTCCCATATATCGGAATTGAAGATTGTGATCTAAAGCGCTCTGCTTGTACAGCTCGAATCTTGAGCATCGTTCGTGATGCGATAATTGCGCCAAGTGGCTCACTAGCTGTATTCAGGCCACCAATGCTCGTTTCGTCTACTTCGAATTTGACGTCTTGGATTATCAGGCCTCTATAATAATTATTTTCTTTATAATCAAAATACTCAAAATTTCTTTCAATAAAGATAGCAAATCGCGCACCTTCGTTGCCGACAACTAATATTTTGTCACGTGGATCTTCAGCCCTCAAGAGTATTGAATTTGGCTTCGCGTCGTTTAATGAACCGACTTCGAACTCATGAGGTGACAGCATTATTTTCTCTACCAATTACGTTGAATAGGTTCTATTAGATTTGCCCAGTAGAGTTCCGCAGCTCCATCAAATGTGAGCTTATTCTCTCTCTGTCTAGAAAACATTCCCATGCTACGAAAGAACATTGAATTTTCATCCGCTTCTACATGTAGGGACTCATTCATGGTGTTATTTTGGGTCGTTTCACCATCTACGTAGCAAATTCCGTTTCCAAAGCTATCACCAATAAATATAGTACATTTTGATCTTGTATTGCCGTTCTGGTAAATGCCAGCAAAGAACCGAGCACCATCGATACGCCGAAAGTGTGTTTCTATATCTGGATTTCGGCTTTCCAATTCAGCTAGAGAGTTTTCAAAAAAATGAGCAATGTATTCGAATGCTTCGTATTTAAACTTATCCTTATCTCGTTCACTAAAGCTTTTTGCAACTCGTAGATTGGATGAGCGAACTTGAAGAGGTAGCGGACGTTCCGTCGCACCTTTGACAGCTAGAGTGCTGTTCTCGACTGCATTTCGACGAGTAGGGCGTTTTGTTAGAACTTCTCGGATGGCTTTTGTGACTTCCAAAAAAGCATCATCGCGATTGGGCCATTTTGTAATTGGCTTGCCGTCCGGTGGTGTAGCGTTTAGCTTACCGAAAGGACTGGTATGCCAATCGCAAGGCCGCAGAATTACCGGTATAACGACAGCCTCGCCAGCATTATGCCTTTCAAGAGCGCGAGTCATCTCACGATCATAACAGTAATCCGATGCAAGGAAATCTGAGCTAATTAACAGTAGAATTATATCGTCTGTATTAATGCGGTCGTTTATCGATTGATCGATCTCTTGACCTGCCCCAATTCGACGGTCATGCCAAGTGTCAATTACGCCTTGTCGTTTTAGTACAGCCAAATGTTTTTCGAGTTCGTCTCGCAATGCCTCATCGACATGCGAATATGAAAAAAATACGCTCTGCACGAATCGCTCCTCACTTAAGAGGATAGCGTTCCGCTTATTGTGTTCTGTTTCAAGTGTTTTATAGAAAAATACCGTTTATATTTGTGTGCGCTAATGTAAAAAGAGAAGTAGTTAATAAACTACTTCTCTTTCTAATTGACATCAATCCGGCAACTTCCGTACCGCGCCCTTGGCGGCGCTGGTTGCCATGGAGGCATAAGCTTTCAGCGCGGTGGAAATCTTGCGCTTGCGTGTCTCCGCTGGCTTCCAGCCGGTCGCATCCTGCTCGGCGCGGCGTTCGGCCAGCGTTGCATCATCAACGGCCAGATGAATCTTGCGGTTCGGAATATCGATATCGATGATATCGCCTTCGCGCACCAGACCAATGGTGCCGCCTTCGGCTGCTTCCGGCGAAACGTGACCAATCGAAAGACCCGATGAACCTCCCGAGAAACGTCCGTCGGTGATCAGCGCACAGGCTTTGCCGAGGCCCTTCGACTTCAGATAGCTGGTCGGGTAGAGCATTTCCTGCATGCCGGGGCCGCCGCGCGGGCCTTCATAGCGGATCAGCACAATGTCGCCAGCCTTGATCTTGCCGTTCAAAATGCCGAGCACAGCCGAATCCTGGCTTTCGAAGATGCGGGCAGGACCGGAGAATTTCAGGATGGAATCGTCCACGCCTGCCGTCTTCACGATGCAGCCGTCTTCGGCCAGATTACCGTAAAGTACGGCCAGACCGCCATCCTGACTGAAGGCGTGTTCCTTCGAACGGATGACGCCCTTTTCACGGTCGGCATCGACGCTGTCGAAACGGCGTTCCTGGCTGAAGGCAACCTGCGTCGGCACGCCACCGGGCGCAGCCGAATAGAACTTGTGCACCATGTCGCTGTTGGTGCGGGTCACGTCCCAATGATCGAGCGCCTTTGCAACCGTTTCGCTGTGCACGGTCGGCAGATCGGTATTGATCAGGCCTGCCTTATCGAGCTGACCGAGAATACCCATGATACCGCCTGCGCGGTGCACGTCTTCCATGTGAACCGTGTTGTTGGCAGGTGCAACCTTGCAGAGCACCGGCACGCGACGCGACAGGCGGTCGATATCGGCCATGGTGAAGTCGATCTCGGCTTCCTGTGCGGCTGCAAGCAGATGCAGAACCGTATTGGTCGAACCGCCCATGGCAATGTCGAGCGTCATGGCGTTTTCAAAAGCCGGGAAGCTCGCAATCGAGCGTGGCAGCACGCTTTCGTCGTCCTGCTCGTAATAACGGCGGGCGAGATCGACAACCAGATGACCGGCTTCCACGAAGAGGCGCTTGCGGTCGGCATGGGTTGCGAGCGTCGAGCCATTGCCCGGCAGCGACAGGCCGAGCGCTTCGGTCAGACAGTTCATCGAGTTTGCGGTGAACATGCCAGAGCACGAGCCGCAAGTCGGACAGGCGGAGCGCTCAATCGCCTTGACCTGATCGTCGGTGTAGCTGTCGTCGGCGGCTGCAACCATCGCATCGACGAGGTCGAGCTTCTTGACCTGATCGTCCCAGACGACCTTGCCTGCTTCCATCGGACCGCCGGAAACGAACACGACCGGGATATTGAGGCGCAGAGCGGCCATCAGCATACCGGGAGTGATCTTGTCGCAATTGGAAATGCAGACCATCGCATCGGCGCAATGGGCATTGACCATATATTCGACCGAGTCGGCGATGAGTTCACGCGACGGCAGCGAATAGAGCATGCCGTCGTGACCCATGGCTATGCCGTCATCGACCGCAATGGTGTTGAATTCTTTTGCCACGCCGCCAGCGCTTTCAATTTCGCGCGCAACGAGCTGGCCGAGGTCCTTCAGGTGCACGTGGCCGGGCACGAACTGGGTGAACGAGTTCACCACGGCAATAATCGGCTTGCCGAAATCCTCATCCTTCATTCCGGTGGCGCGCCATAGGCCGCGCGCGCCGGCCATGTTGCGACCGTGGGTGGTTGTACGCGAACGATAAGGAGGCATTTTCAAACCTTTTAGGAACTATTCCAATGTGTAACGTCGATATGACAGAACCGTTCCCGCTGAGCAAAGCGCAAATTGCCCCATACTATCGGGGCTGAACCATTCGCAGACTTGCGGACAACGGAAAGGGTTCCGGCGTGCGACAGCTTTCGCAGGCACAGACACGGCAATCTAGCACGTTATTGTTATAATGCAAAAGATATTGCTCTGAAAACGTAAGGAAGTTGCTCAGCCTTAAGATGGTGCGTCAGCCATGGCGGCATCCAGCAGGGCATTCGCCGTTTTCATCCGCTGTTCCGCGGCAAGGCGAAACTCTTCCGGCAGGCGGTCCGGATGATTGCTGGCGGCAAAGCTGCGCCGCCGCCGTTGCAGTTCGGAGCGTTTCAGGCCGGAATGCAGGTCCAGCTCCTGGCGGATTGCATCCGGCGACTGCTTCTGCATCCGCGCTTCTATCGCCTGTCTTTCCTGTTCAGGCTCGGGCGCAGCCTCCGGCACGCTCTCAATATCGAACAGGCTTTCAAGATTGTCCGGCTGGCGGGGTGTTGCTGGCGTATCGCCGAAACCCACGGAAAAGACGGCGGAAGCAAACCCGAATTGCGGCGGGCGGGTGTTTTCCTCGGGGCTTGCGTCAGCCTCGACTTCCTTCAGAACCGTTGCGAAATCCGGGCGGTTCCGCAGCATCAGGCTTGCTGCACCCTATGCGACGAAAAGGCGGAAGCCAGAGCGCGCGTCAGCCGGGATGGCAGCACAGGCTTCTGAAAGACCGGTATTCCGGGATAACGTGCCGCAAGGCGCGCTGGAAGGCCACCGCCGGTATGGATGACCACGAAGATATCACGGCTCTTCAACCGGTCCAGCACGGCTTCCACATCGCCATCGGCGAGGTTCACATCGAGAATGGCGGCATCAACTTCATTGCGATTGATGATATCTATTGCTTGCCGGACGGTGCCGACCGGACCGAGAACGGTTCCGTTCGCATCCTCGACAGTCGCGGCGACATCGAGGGCGACGAAAATCTCGTCTTCCACCACCAATACCCGCCGCTGTCCAAGATCGTTCATCACTTGTCTCGCTGCCTCCCTTTTTGAGGTAAGCCCTTCACGCAAGAAATGCGCGAGCGCAAGCAGAGGTTCCCTTCGCCGGCATGATAATTCGTTAATGGTGAATCAAACCTTTACCGGTTTTGGAGGCCGCGATGTCAGAAGGCGGTGAAGGTCAGCGTCGTCAGTGAACGAATGATGTTGGGAATGTTGAGAACATTCTCGTTGATGAACTTGCCGATATCCTGATCCTCGGCAATGTAGATCTTGGCCAGAAGGTCGAATTCGCCGCTGGTGGAATAAAGCTCGGAGACGATTTCGCGCTGAAAGAGCGTATCGGCAACTTCGTAGGTCTTGCCGGGGGCGCACTGCAGTTGCAGGAAAACGGGCTTCATGTCTCTTCCTTTCGCGACGGGACTGCGTGGCGGATATCACAGCAGTGTTTGCAGGTTACAAACACGGACAGCCCGCCGAAATCAAGAGCGAAAGCATAGCGGATGGCGATGTTTGGCGCAGCAGGTTTGTCCTCCACGCATGGCTGGTTCACGCGGAGGTTTTAATTTACTCAATTGTAATTTTCTTGAGAGGGCGCAATAAGACTTCTCCCAGAAATTGTAATTTGCGCGTCCGATTTATATGAAATTTGTACTTCCCGCCGTTTTGCTGCTGTTCGCGTTCGCCTTTTTCTCGGCGTGGCTTTCCGATCGCGGTCGCCAGTTTCTGGTGTCCTGCGGCGCTTGTTTCCTGCTGATCGGCCTCGCAATGCTGGTCCAGCTTGGTGATTTCCCTTCGGACGACAATCTGAACACGGTGCTTTCCGCCGCATTTTATGTCGGAGGCACGCTGGTTGGCGGCTATGGCATTTTGCAGCGAAGCGGGCTGCGGCTTACATCTGCCTTCTACATATTGAGCTTTGCCCTCATCGTCGGCGGTGTCTGGTATTATTGCTATATTGAGCCCGATCTTCTGTCGCGGGTCTATGTGCTCAATCTGGGCATGGCCACGTTGATCCTTTCTTTCGCATGGCAGGCGCGGCGGCTGTTCAAGGGGCCGCTGGTGGACAAGCTGCTGCTGGTCATGCTCGTTCTGGTGGCATTGCAATTCGTGCCGCGCACGCTTCTGACCGCCCGCTCCCTGCTCGGCGATGTCGATGGCGACGATTTCGCAGCGACTGTTTTCTGGCAATGGACGGTGTTTTCTACCGCTATCGCAGCGGTTGTCACCGGCTTCGCCTTGCTGGCCGCTGCCGGTTACGACCGTATCGGCGAACTGTCGCATGAACGTGACAGCGATCCCTTGACCGGGCTCCTCAACCGGCGCGGACTGGAAATGCGCTACGATGCGCTTTCACAGACGAAAAAGGGCGTGCCCGGCTGGGTTGCCGTTTGCGATATCGATTACTTCAAGGCGCTGAATGATGCCTATGGCCATGCGGCGGGCGACGCGGTTTTGAAGGAATTCGCTGGAATCCTGCGCAAGCTCATCGGCGAACGGCCACTGATTGCGCGTACTGGCGGCGAGGAGTTCGTGATCTGTGTCGACGACATGCATGCCGATAATGTCTTCCAGCTTATGGAAGGCGTGCGGCAGAACATCGAGAGGCACCGGTTCCAGCGCCTCGCAAAGGAAGCCAGCGTCACATGCAGCATAGGCTGTGTCCGTCTGCCGGAGCAGGGTGATTTCTGGCAGGCGGTCGATAAGGCCGACAAAATCCTCTACGCCGCCAAGAAAGAAGGACGCAACCGCACCTATGTGGAAGGGTTGAACCCGAACAGCGACGGATAGTTCACAGAGCGGACGAATTTTGGGGATGGCGGTTTTTACGGGTGGCCTTCGATAACTTTCCGGTGATGATCCGCACATTGCCGCAAATCATGCTTATTATCGCCGCCGATAATGTGAGTACCGAGGAGTTCCCGAAAGTCCGATGAAATTCAAATCCCTTGTGTTGCCTGTGTCCGCTGTTGTTGGTCTCCTCTCGTTCGGCCCGGCGGTTTCCCCGTCTTTTGCAATGAATGCTTCAGAAAAGGCCCAGCTCGAGAAGCTCGATCCGGCAACCCGCCTTGAGCAACGTTGCGACGTGGAAGCAATGGAACGCATCACGCGGGAACAAAAGTTTTCGGTCGACAAGGTTCTGGCCTATGCCTTCTCCGATCCCGTGACCACGAAGAATTCGATCGAGGCCGATGGCGCTGCCTTCCGCAGCCGCGAGCACTGGTACAAGCTGTCCTTTGTCTGCAAGACGGATGAGGAACATATCAATATCGTTTCGTTTCGCTACGATATCGGCGATGAAGTGCCTCAGAACCAGTGGGACAAGCACTACCTCGTCCCATAACAGGGCCGTCTATTCTTCCGAGTCGTCCGAACGGCAGGCTGACAGCAGCGTCACTTCCTTGGCGGTGTGATCGGCTTCGAGATGGCTCAGCACAGCCTGACCGTCCTTGTCGCTCCAGCGGTAGCTGTCCTGCTCATCGATGGCGACATATTTCTTGAGACTGTCATGCCATTGCAGCGCGATCATCTTGCCTTCCGCATCGAGAACCGCAAAGCCGGGCGCACTACCATTGCGGATATAGGTGACAGGCACGACGACCCCACGTTCGCAGATGTAATCGACCCGCTCGATGGGGTTTGCATCCTGAGCCTGCGCCGAAACAGAAGGCGCGAAGAGCATTGCCGGGCCTGCTATAACCGCGAAAAGGGTGCAATTGGAACGCTTGCCATATGCCATGGTGAAAAATCCTCTGGTCAGCCAATCGATACAGGGAAAATAACTCTTCGGCGGCCCGGTTCAAGAGCGATCATATGGCGCGGTAAAGTTGTAACCCGACAGCAAAAATAATCAGCCTGCGACCGATTTCCTGCAACCGAAACAGGTTTCGCCCGTTATCAGCCTGCCGGTCGCGAGATTGGCGGAGGCCCGGATGAATACTTGCCCCCCGCAACCCCAGTCCGGGCCTCACTTCCGAGGTTGGAAAGATTGTATCTGAAATTATTGGGATTGTTCGTACTCATAGCAGGCACTTATATCGGGTGAGCTTGATTTAGAAATTTATACTGAAGCCTGGTGATCCCATATGACGCTTAATCTGATCGTGGCTTTTGTTGTTACCGGATTGCTCCTTCATTTTTTCAATTGGCGTAAGACCGGAATCGTTCTGATCGGCCTTGCGGCCATCTTTTACGGTGCAATTGCTTCGGCAATTCTTCCCGACACGCTGATGAGCCGCCTGCAATCGGCCTATTCATCGCAATTGCAGACGCAGCTTGAAGACAATACTGCCTTCGTCGTCTTCGGCATGGGAACCCAGACAGTCGATGGCGACGGTCAGAAGGTGGTCGAACCACTTGCCTTCTCCTACGGGCCGATTTTGGCGGCGGTCGCCATGAACCGACAATGTGTCGAGAAGGGTTTTCGCTGCAAGTTCATCGCCAGCGGCGCCGATGTAGCCGGAACGGGTGCTTCCGAAGCCGCATCAATCGCCACGCAGCTGGAAAAGGCCGGTGTCGATCCGGCTTCCGTCCTGCTTGACGAGAAAAGCCGCAACAGCTGGCAGAACTCCAGGAACGTGGCAGCAATCCTGCGCGAGATCAGACCGGCGAAAGTTGTTCTGCTACAGGCTGCGCCGATGATGAAGCGCGATCTTCTTTATCTGGCACATTTTGGTGTGAAGCCTGAGCCGGTTGCGGCCGGTTATCTGACCGGATCGCATACCAACATGTCTTCGCCGGGCCTGTATTTCCTCATGACCGATCTGGCGCTTCACGAGGAGATCGGAGTCTGGCGCTATACGCTCTACAACTTCATGGGCTGGAATGAGCCGAAGCAGCCTCCGCTCCAACTGGGGCAGGCCACGAGCAGCCTCCCCACCCAAACTTCACCGGCTGCCGGACCGGTGTCGGCTCAATGAGTTAATGATACTATCATCGGCGTGTTTCGACATGCCGGTGGAAAAATTATCTCCGAATTCTCCAACAAAATGAGTAGATTTTTCGAAGTCGTTTCAAATAACGACCGGCTTGTGGCATCCTGTCTTCAAAGAGCTCTGATACTGTCTTGGCCAGTGAAACATGGAGGCGGTCATGAAGATATCGAGATTCTCGCTCACTTTGGCAGCATTGGTGGCTGCGGCTTCGCTGACCGGAACGGTTCAGGCAAGCTTTGCCGATCAGACACTTCTGAACGTGTCCTACGATCCGACGCGTGAACTTTACAAGGATTACAACGCCGCTTTTGCCGCCCACTGGAAGGCAGAAACCGGCGAAACCGTCACCATTCGCGCTTCCCATGGCGGGTCGGGCAAGCAGGCGCGCTCGGTGATCGATGGCATCAAGGCCGATGTGGTGACGCTGGCGCTTGAAAGCGATATCGATGCGATTGCCGCACTTTCAGGCAAGATCGACAAGGACTGGCGCAAGCGCCTGCCCAACAATTCGGCTCCCTATACGTCAACCATCGTCTTCCTTGTGCGCAAGGGCAATCCGAAGGGCATCAAGGACTGGGGCGATCTGGTGAAGGACGGCGTCGAGGTCATCACGCCGAACCCGAAGACCTCCGGCGGTGCCCGCTGGAACTATCTCGCCGCATGGGCCTGGGCCTACAAGCAATACGGTGGCGACGAGCAGAAGATCAAGGATTACATCGGCGAACTGTTCCGCCATGTGCCAGTGCTCGATACTGGTGCGCGCGGCTCGACAACCACTTTCGTGCAACGTCAGCTCGGCGATGTGTTGCTTGCCTGGGAAAACGAAGCCTATCTCTCGGTGGCTGAATTTGGCGAGGATGCATTCGACATCGTTGTTCCGCCGCAATCCATTCTGGCTGAACCGCCAGTCGCGGTGGTGGACAAGAATGCCGAGGAAAACGGCACCACCAAGCTGGCGCAGGCCTATCTTGAATATCTGTATTCGCCGGAAGGTCAGGCGCTTGCCGCCAAACATTTCTACCGTCCGTCGAAGCCTGACATCATCCCTGCCGACAAGCAGCGCAAGTTTCCGGACTTGACGCTGGTGACGATCGATGATCCGATTTTCGGTGGATGGGCCAAGGCACAGCCCTATCATTTTGGCGATGGAGGAACGTTCGACCAGCTCTACAAGCCGGGAAAATAATCCGGAGTTCGAGAGCAATCAGTAGCAATAAGTACTGAAGAGGGAACAAACCAACGCATGTCTTCGCTCCCTGCACGGGCCAGAGCAGGGTCGCACTTCAGAAAGCCGAGCGTCATTCCCGGTTTCGGGCTGACGTTCGGCTTCAGTGTTGCCTATCTGACCCTTCTCATTCTCATTCCGCTTGCGGCATTGGTGCTGCGTTCCACCGAAGTCGGGTTTTACGGCTTCTGGCGCCTCGTCACCGACGAGCGCACATTGAAAGCGCTTGAAACGAGCTTCGGCACCGCCTTCATCGCGGCGCTGGTCAATGTGGTCTTCGGCGTCATCCTCGCCTGGGTTCTGGTGCGTTATCGCTTTCCGGGGCGCCGCTTCGTTGATGCCATCGTCGATATTCCCTTTGCGCTGCCGACGGCAGTGGCCGGTATTGCGCTGGCCGCGATCTATGCGCCGAATGGCTGGATCGGCAGCCTGCTGGCTCCGTTCGGCATTCGCATCGCCTTTTCGCGGGCGGGCATTATCATTGCGCTGATCTTCATCGGTCTGCCGTTCGTGGTGCGCACGGTCCAGCCGATCATGGAGGAAATCAGCCGCGAGGTCGAAGAGGCGGCGGCAACGCTTGGCGCATCCCGGTTTCAGACCATCTGGCGGGTGCTGCTGCCGAGCCTGCAACCCGCCATCCTGACCGGCTTCGCGCTCGCCTTCGCACGCGGCGTCGGCGAATATGGCTCGGTGATCTTCATTGCGGGCAATACGCCTTATGTCTCGGAAATCGCGCCGCTTCTGATCGTGATCAAGCTGGAGGAATATGATTATGCCGGGGCGACGGCGCTCGCCACGGTGATGCTGGCGCTTTCCTTTGCGATGTTGCTTTTCATCAATCTCATCCAGTCGTGGACACGGAGGAAATATGGTCATGGCGAATGAACCTGTCTCTGCCGCTCCTCGCAACAGCCGAAGCGCTGTCACGGAAAGCCCGGCGACGCGCATCACGCTGATCGCTCTGGCGCTGGCATTTCTGGCCCTGTTCCTCATCCTGCCAGTGATAGCGGTTTTCGTGGAAGCCTTCCGCAAGGGGGCAGGCGAATATCTGGCGGCACTGGTCGAGCCGGATGCCTGGGCTGCGATAAGGCTCACCCTCATGGTGGCGGCCATTGCCGTGCCGCTCAATCTGGTCTTCGGCATTGCAGCTGCATGGGCAATCGCGAAGTTCGAGTTCAAGGGCAAGGCGCTGCTGACGACGCTGATCGATCTGCCGTTTTCCGTGTCGCCGGTCATTTCCGGTCTTGTTTTCGTACTGCTTTTCTCAAGTCACAGCCTGCTTGGGCCGTGGCTGTCACGGCACGGCATCGAGATATTGTTCGCCGTTCCGGGCATCGTGCTGGCGACGGTGTTCGTCACGTTTCCCTTTGTCGCGCGCGAACTGATCCCGCTGATGCAGGAACAGGGAACCGGCGATGAAGAGGCGGCAATTTCGCTGGGCGCCAATGGCTGGCAGACTTTCCGCTATGTGACGCTGCCCAATATCAAATGGGGGCTGCTTTACGGTGTGCTGCTCTGCAATGCCCGTGCAATGGGCGAGTTCGGCGCTGTTTCCGTTGTCTCTGGACATATTCGCGGCCTCACCAATACGATGCCGCTGCATGTGGAAATCCTCTACAACGAATATAACTTCGTCGGTGCATTTGCGGTGGCGTCGCTGCTGGCTTTCCTGGCGTTGTTGACGCTTGCAATCAAGACGGCGCTGGAACTGCGCTATGGCGATGAACTGGCTGGCAGTGGAAACGGGCACTGACACCCAAACTGGCAATTAGCCGCTCGGCGGCAGAAATAAAGCATAGTCCTGCTATGGCAGATGAAAGGATTGGGAATGGAAGTTCGTGTTGCCGGTGTGCGTAAGGAGTTCGCTCGCTTCCCGGCGTTGCATAATGTCTCGCTGGATATTCGTTCCGGCGAGCTGATCGCTTTGCTGGGGCCTTCCGGTTCGGGCAAGACCACGCTTTTGCGCCTGATTGCCGGGCTGGAAACGCCGACCGAAGGTACCATCTTCTTCGGCGACGAAGACGCCTCGCAGAAGAGCGTTCAGGAGCGCAATGTCGGCTTCGTCTTTCAGCATTATGCGTTGTTCCGTCATATGACGGTGGCGGACAATATCGGCTTCGGTCTGAAGGTGCGTCCAAGCGCGACACGTCCGTCGAGTGACGATATTCGCAACCGCGCGCTGGAATTGCTCGATCTCGTCCAGCTACAGGGACTGGAGAAGCGCTATCCGGCGCAGCTTTCCGGTGGTCAGCGCCAGCGCGTGGCGCTTGCCCGCGCCATGGCGATTGAACCGAAAGTCCTGCTTCTTGATGAACCGTTTGGCGCGCTTGATGCGCTGGTGCGCAAGGAACTGCGCCGTTGGCTGCGCGAGATTCACGACAAGACCGGCCATACGACCGTTTTCGTGACCCACGATCAGGACGAGGCGCTGGAGCTCGCCGACCGCGTGGTGGTGATGAGCCAGGGGCGTATCGAGCAGGTCGGTACGCCCGACGAAGTCTATGACAATCCGAATTCCCCGGGCGTCTATGGCTTCATCGGCGAGTCCAGCACGCTTCCGGTGCGGGTCGAAAAGGGCGAGATCTGGCTGGTGGATCGCAATATCGGCCTGACAGCCCAGGATGTGGCGGATGGTGACGCGCAGCTCTTCTTCCGTCCGCACGATGTTGAATTGCTGGACGGTTGCGGCGGCTGTATCGCAGGCACGGTGGTGGCGAGCCGTCGCTCGGGCGGCAAGCGGCGTGTCGAACTGGAAGTAGGCGGCGCACGTGAGCGGGTGGAGATCGAAATTCCAGCCGAACATCCGGCCGCGGAAAAGAGTCGCATCGCCTTCCGACCGCGTTACTGGAAGCTTTTTCCTGCCAGTGAAACCGGTTCCGGAACAGGTTCCTGATCGTCACTTTCCGGTGAAGTGAAATATGAGGCCCGGCAGATGCGCGGTGATTCCCGCAGACCTGTCGGGCTTTTCTCTATCGACGGGCGTGGTGGGGCCGCGCTGAAATTTTCTGACACGTTACCTGCGGTAGTATTATTTTTATTTTCAATATGTTAGGGTTGCAGGAAACGGGGTGTTCCATAACGCAACATTAATGGGCGGAAAGAATTGTGCGTTGCGATTCAAACGGTTTGAATATCAGCACATTGCGCCGTCGCATTTTGGCCAAATGCGGTCGACATTCAGGGAACCGATCACGGATACTGCCGTTTCCCTGAAATGAAAATTCGGAATAATGTCAGTATCCACCCGCCGCAGATAACTCATTTCCTTCGGAAAGGCTGTTAAGGCAGATGCCGGAATTGTCTTCTTCGCTCTCCAATTCAACCTCTACCGAGAATAAATCGCCGATGCAGAAACCTTCGATGGAACCCAAATCCAGCGAGCCCGATGCATCGGGCCGGATTCCGCCCGAACAACCATCCCCCATCCGGGCCTTGTATAAAACCGAGGAAGAGCTTGGCGCGCTTGCCGCTGCCGTGGCGCGGGGCGAAGACATTCCGCTGCCGGGCTATATCGCCTTCCCGTTCGATCAGCGCCTTTCCGAAAACGGCAAGCTGATCCTGCATGCCTATCGCGCCTCCGATGCCGCATCGCGTGCGGGCGAGACCATCACGCCAGCCGCGCAATGGCTGCTCGACAATCATTACCAGATCGACAAGAACGTGCAGCAGGCCCGCCGCGACCTGCCACGCCGCTTCATCCGTCAGCTGCCGCTCTACAAGGCGCCGGTTGAGAAATATGAAGGCATGCCGCGCATTTTCGCGCTGGCCTGGCTTTATGTCGCCCATACGGACAGCAATTTCTCACTGAAGACGCTGACGGCCATCGTCAAGGGTTTCCAGACCGTGGAGCCCCTGAAGATCGGTGAGTTGTGGGCGCTGCCTTCTGCGGTGCGCTATTTCCTGATCGAGAATGCACGCCGTCTGGCGCTGCGCGTCGATCGCGCGCGCATCATGCGCAATCTCGCCAATACGGCCGCCGACCGCATCGTGGTTGCCACCGACGGTGCCGAACTGGATTCGGTTCTGGCGCAATATGCCGATGCCGCCCGCGACAGCACTTTCGCGACCCACCTTCTTTATCGCTTGCGTTCCTCATCGACCGACACCACGGCTGCTGCCAGCTGGCTGGAACGGATTCTGGAGCAGGAAGGCAGCAATCCGGAAGACGCCATCGTTGAGGAACATGCCCGCCAGTCTACCGGCGGCGTCACGATGGGCAATGTCATCCGCAGCCTGAAATCCATCGATGACGTGGACTGGGAGACCTGGTTCGAAACCGTCAACGAGGTTGATGCGATCCTGCGTGACCACAGCGATTTCGAACTTCTGGATTTCCGTTCCCGCAATGCCTATCGCGTGACCATCGAAAAGCTCGCCCGCTATTCGGACATGAGCGAAATCGACATCACATGGGCTGCGCTGAAACTGGCCGAAGACGGACATCGTGCGGAAAAGGCCGGTCATCAGGAAGCCGAGGGCAAGGGCGCAATCGCCTATTACCTGTCCGGCGAAGGGCGCAAGGAGCTGGAAAAGGTCTGTGGCTACAAGGCGCCGTTCGGCGTCAAGGCGCTGCGCTTCTATCGTGGTCTCGGTCTTTGGGGGCTGTTCATCCCGACGGCGATCTTCACGATCCTGATCCTTCTGCTCGTCAATTACTGCATGATCCGCGCCGGTCTTTCGACTGATCTGCGCACGCTGTTCACGCTTCTGGCGATCTTCCCGGCAATGGACGCGTCCTATTCGCTGTTCAATGCGCTGGTGCCGTGGTTTGTCCAGCCGACGCGGCTCATCGGTTTCGAATATAAGGAAGGCTTGCCGGAGGAGGCGCGCACGCTGGTCGCGGTGCCGACCTTCATCACCTCGCGTGATTCCATCGACGAGCAGATTCGCAATCTGGAAGTTCATTATCTCACCAATCCGCGTGGTGAAATCTACTTTGCACTGGTCAGTGACTGGACCGATGCGAAGCAGGAAATCACCCCTGCGGATATGGAAATCTATGAATATGCGCGCGAGGAAATCGCCAAGCTCAACGAGCATTATACCGGCGACGACCAGCCACGCTTTTTCCTCATGCATCGCCGTCGCCTCTTCAATGAGAAGCAGAATTGCTGGATGGGCTGGGAGCGCAAGCGCGGCAAGCTGCACGAGCTGAACCTGCTGCTGCGCGGTGATCAGGATACGAGCTTTTTCCCGCCGGACGAACGTTTGCCGAAGGAAATCAAATATGTGATGACGCTGGACGCCGACACGCGTCTGACGCCGGAATCCGTCACGCATCTGGCCGGCAAGCTCAGCCATCCTCTGAACCGTCCGATCATCGACGAAAAGACCGGCAAGGTCGTGCGCGGTTACGGCATCCTCCAGCCGCGCGTCACGCCCTCGCTCACCACCGGTGACGAGGCATCGTTCCTGCAGCGCGTCTTCTCGGTCAATCGCGGTATCGACCCTTATGTCTTCGCCGTGTCCGACACCTATCAGGACCTGCTCGGTGAAGGTACCTTCACCGGCAAGGGACTTTACGACATCGATGCCTTCGAGGCAGCGCTGAAGGGCCGCGTGCCTGAGAACACGCTGCTCAGCCACGATCTTCTCGAAGGCGGCTATGCCCGCGCGGCTCTGGTCAGCGATGTCGAAGTGGTCGAGGATTATCCGACCGGCTACAATGTCGACGTATCGCGTCATCATCGCTGGGCGCGTGGCGACTGGCAGCTTCTCCCCTGGCTGTTTTCGACAAGCCGTGGCGTCAGCCACATCACGCGCTGGAAGATGGTCGACAACCTGCGCCGCTCGCTCAATCCGATCCTGTGGCTGATCGCAGCCGTCGTCGGCTGGAGCGTGCTGCCAATCGGGCCTGCTGCCGTCTGGCAGGGCTTCCTCATTCTCTCCATGTTCGTTGCGCCGACATTCGGCATTGTGACCAATCTCATTCCATCGAACATGGACTATTCGCTGAAAGGTCATGCGCAGTCGGTGCTGACTGACATCGCGCTCGGCACGGCCGATGTGGCGCTGCGCACCACCTTCATCGCCCATTCGGCGTTCCTGATGGCGGATGCGATTGTGCGTACCGTCTATCGCCTGTTCGTCTCGCATCGCAATCTTCTGGAATGGCGCACGGCTGCGCAGGCGAGAACCTCGCCCGATACGCTGCTGTTTTATTTCCAGCTGATGTGGCCGGCCATAGCCATTGCGGGTCTGGCGATCTTCATCCCGCTTGCTGCCCAAAGTCATGCGGCAATGATCGCGGCGCCGTTTGCCGTCATCTGGTTTGCCTCGCCGCTGATTGCATGGCTGGTCAGCCGTTCGGCAAAGCCGCAGGACACGCTGGAAGTGCTTTCTTCCGACAAGTCGGACCTGCGCCGCTATGCACGCCGGACCTGGCGTTATTTCGCCGAGTTCGCAAACGAGGAAAACCACCATCTGCCGCCGGACAACTTCCAGGAAGATCCGGCGCCGATTGTCGCGCAGCGCACGTCGCCGACCAATATCGGCGTCTATCTCCTGTCCGTCGTCGCCGCGCGCGATTTCGGCTGGATCGGCTTCGGTGAAACGCTGGACCGCGTTCAAGCCACTGTCGATACGCTTGAGAAGATGGAGAAGTATCAGGGCCATCTCTACAACTGGTACGAGACCAACACGCTGACGCCGATGCGCCCGCTTTATGTCTCTGCGGTGGATAGCGGCAACCTTGCCGGGCATCTGGTCACGCTGTCGTCGGCGCTGGAAGAATGGGCGGAAGCACCATCCGTCTACATGCAGGGCGATCTCGACGGTATCCTTGATGTCAACGACATCCTTGAAGAGACAATCGCGAAAATCCCGGATGATCGCCGGATTCTGCGTCCGCTGCGCCGCCGTCTGGAAGAGCGGATTGCCAATTTCCGCCGCGCCGTGATTTCCATCAAGGATGAGCCGGAAACGGCCTCCTTCCGCACCATCAACCTGTCGCTGTTTGCAACCGACATCGTTCGCCTGATGGACGAACTCGATGGCGAAATCGAAACCCCGGCAAGCGCTGAAGCCGTGGAATGGGCGCGCATTCTCGTCGATACCTGCAAGGCGCATACCGAGGATTCCATCGGCGAGCACGATACGGACGCGCTGCGTGAGCGTTTGCGCTATCTTGCTACCCGTTCGCGCCAGCTCGCATTCGATATGCAGTTCGGTTTCCTTGAACGGAAGGAACGCCGCCTTCTCTCCATCGGTTTCCGTGTGCAGGAAAACGAACTGGACGAAAGCTGCTACGATCTTCTGGCGTCCGAAGCGCGTCTGGCAAGCCTGTTCGCCATCGCCAAGGGCGACGTTCCGGTCGAACATTGGTTCAAGCTTGGCCGTCTTCTGGTGCCGGTGGGCTGGAAGGGCGCTCTGCTCTCCTGGTCCGGCTCGATGTTCGAATATCTGATGCCGCCGCTGGTCATGTCGGAGCCACTCGGTTCGCTTCTCGATCAGACCAACAAGCTCGTGGTGCAGCGCCAGATCGACTATGCGACCTCGCGCGGCCTGCCATGGGGTATTTCGGAAGCAGCGTTCAATGCGCGCGACGCGCATATGAACTACCAGTATTCCAACTTCGGCGTGCCCAATCTTGGTTTGCAGCGCGGCCTGTCGCGCAATGCGGTCATTGCGCCCTATGCGAGCCTGCTCGCCGCGCAGTATCAGCCTGCTGCCGCTGTCGCGAACCTGAAGCGCCTTGCCAAGCTTGGCGCGCTCGGACGCTATGGCTTCCACGATTCGGTGGACTTCACGCCGTCACGTGTTCGCGAAGGCGAACTCTGTGCTGTGGTGAAGAACTACTACGCCCATCACCATGGCATGGCGATCATCGCGGTCAACAACGTGATCTTTGAAGGCCGGATGCGCGAGCGTTTCCACTCCGATCCGGTGATCGAGGCTGCCGAACTGCTCCTGCAGGAAAAGGCGCCACGCGAAATCCCGATGATCTACGCCAAGACGGAAAATCCGATGCGCGTGGATTCCGGCGGCTTCGACGATGCGCCGATGCGGATTGTCGACAAGCCATTCAAGGCGCCGCGTACCACGCATATGATGTCGAACGGGCAATATGCTCTGATGGTGACGGCAAACGGCTCGGGCTACAGTCGTTGGCACAATTGGGACATTACCCGCTTCCACGCCGATGCGTCGGAAGACCTTCAGGGCACGTTCCTGTTCCTGCGCGACATGGAAAGCGGATACTGGTGGTCGGCAACCGGCGAACCGGTTCGCAACCCGGAAGAGGAAACCAAGACGGTCTTCACCGAAGACAAGGCGGAATTCTACAAGACCGCCGGTGACATCAAGACCGTCATGGAAGTGATCGTGTCGTCGGAATCGGACGGCGAAGGCCGCAGGCTCGACATCATCAACACGTCCGCCCGCGACCGCATGATCGAGGTCACCTCCTATGCGGAACTGGTGCTGACCGACAGCGACAGCGATGCCGCCCATCCGGCCTTTGCCAAGATGTTCGTAGAGACCGAAATCTCCGATAACGGTTCGACCATCTATGCCAAGCGCCGCAAGCGCGCGCCGTCCGATCCGGATATCCACGTCGCGCATTTCGTGACCGATCTTTCCGGCTCGATCCGCGAAACGGAAGTCGAAACTGACCGCCGTGCCTTTGTCGGTCGTGGCCGCAGCTTGCGCGATGCGGCTGCCTTCGATCAGGGTGCCAAGTTCAACGGCAGCCAGGGTTGCGTGCTCGACCCGATCGCTTCGGTGCGTACACGTGTCCGCGTTCCGGCGCATAAAAAGGTGAGCCTCGTTTTCTGGACCTTCGCAGGCGGCAGCCGCGATGCGGTAGAACACGCCGTGGCGCTGCATCGGCATCCAGAAACCTTCGCCCGCGAATATTCGCTGTCATGGACCAGCTCGCAGGTGCAGCTCTACCATATCGGCATCAAGCCTGCCGAAGCTGCCGATTATCAGAAGGTCGCTGCCTATCTGCTCTATCCGGAGCGGACCCTGCGCCAGCCACCGGAAACCATCGCCAGCGGCCTCGGCAAGCAGTCCGACCTTTGGCCAATGTCGATTTCCGGCGACTATCCGATCTTCGCGCTGCGCATCGACAACGAAGCTGATCTCGACGTGTTGCGCGGCGTGCTGCGCGCGCAGGAATACTGGCGCTCGAAGGGCCTAACCGTCGATGTCGTGGCGGTCAACGAGCGTGCCTTCTCCTATGCGCAGGACACGCAGCGCGCCATCGACTGGATCGTGGAAGGTTTCCGCGCCCGTGGCGGTGGCCAGCCGCACATCTTCGCGGTGCGCCGCGACCAGATGAGCGACGAAAGCTACAACACGCTGCTCGCCTCGGCGCGCATCGTCATGCATGCGCAGAACGGCTCGCTGGCCGAGCAGCTTCGTCGCAGCGAGGAAATCACCGTCGATCTGGCGGCGCGCGATGCCAAGACTTCCATTGGCGGTCAGGCTTCGGCTCAGATGTCCGCTCAGGGGCTGGGTGCTGCGGGGCTTGCGCCTGTCGCCATCGAACGCGGGACGGAAGAACGCCGTCCTGTGGTCAAGCCTGTAGTAAACCGTCCTGCGCCGTTCGGGGACGATCTTCGTTTCTGGAATGGTTATGGTGGCTTTGCCGAGGACGGCAGCTATGTGGTGCGCGTCAACAACCGCACCAACACGCCGCATCCGTGGATCAATGTGATCGCCAATCCGAATTTCGGGTTCCATGTCTCGGCGGAAGGTTCGGCCTTCACCTGGGCAGGCAACAGCCGCGATTATCAGCTCACCCCATGGGCGAACGATCCGGTCACGAACCGTCCGGGCGAGGCGATCTATATCCTCGACCGCGAAACGGGCCGCACCTTTGCGCCGACGGCAAGTGTGCTGCGCGATGAGGCCGTGACCTATGAAGCGCGTCATGGCCACGGCTATTCGAGCTTCGGGGCACAGCATGGCGAATTGGCACTCGACCTCACCCACATCGTGGATGCGGACAAGCCGGTGCGCCTGTCACGCCTGACCGTCACCAATAACGGGCGTTCCAAGCGCAAGCTGCGCGTCTATGGCTATGTGGAATGGGTGCTGGGCAATGCCCGCTCCAAGAACGTGCCTTTCATTGTACCTTCGCAGGACGAGGAATTGGGCGCACTCTTTGCAGGCAATCCGTATCATCCGGACAAGTCCGGGCAGATCGCTTTCTTTGCAGCAACCGAAAAGCCGCAATCCGTCACTGCCGACCGCAGCGAGTTCATCGGCACCACCGGTTCGGTGGACAAGCCGGAAGTCGTGCTGGCTGGCAAGGCGCTTTCGGGTACGGTCGAAGCAGGCCGCGATCCATGTGCGGCGCTCGCTCTTGATATCGAAGTGGGGCCGGGTGAAGCACGCGAGATCGTCTTCCTGCTCGGCAATGCCGCCGATCAGAGACAGGCGAAGGCGCTGATCGCCGAAACCCGCAAGGTGTCGTTCGGTGACAAGCTTGCTGCTGCCAGACAGCAGTGGGAAGGTCTGTTCGACCGCGTTCAGGTGAAGACGCCGGACCCGGCTTTCGACCTTCTGGTCAACGGCTGGCTGCCCTATCAGGCGATTGCCTGCCGTATATGGGCCCGCGCTGCCTTCTATCAGGCAAGTGGTGCGTTCGGCTTCCGTGATCAGTTGCAGGACACGCTGTCGCTGCTTCTGATCGATCCGACGCTTGCCCGCGCGCAGATACTCAATGCGGCATCGCGCCAGTTCCCGGAAGGCGATGTGCAGCATTGGTGGCTGCCAGCGACCGGGGCGGGCGTCCGCACGCTGATCTCGGACGATGTTGTCTGGCTCGGCTATGGCGCTTCGCTTTATGTCGAGACGACGGGCGACCGCTCGATCCTCGATGAAAAGCTGCCGTTCCTCGAAGGGCGCAAGCTGGAGGAGGGCGAACACGATGCCTTCTATCAGCCGGAAATCTCCGAGCAGACGGCAAGCCTCTATGAGCATTGCGCCCTGGCGCTCGACCTTGCTGTGGAGCGCACCGGCAAGCACGGCCTGCCGCTGATCCTTGGCGGCGACTGGAACGACGGCATGAATCTCGTCGGCGTGAAGGGAGAGGGCGAGAGCGTTTGGCTTGGCTGGTTCCTCGCCTATACGCTCGGTAAATTCATCCCGATTGCTGAAGCGCGCAAGGACAAGAAGCGCGTCGATATCTGGAAAGCACATCTGGAAAGCCTGACCGAAGCGCTCGACCGCGATGGTTGGGATGGCCAGTGGTATCGCCGTGGTTTCTACGACAACGGCGCACCGCTTGGCTCGAAGGACAGTGACGAATGCCAGATCGATGCCATCGCACAGTCGTGGAGCGTGTTGTCCGGCGTTGCCGATCCGAAACGTGCCGAACAGGCGATGGCTTCGCTCGAAAAGTACCTGCTGGATGACGAAGGCGAATTGCTGCGTCTCTTTACGCCGCCTTTCGACGTCACCATTCAGGAGCCGGGCTACATCAAGGGCTATCCGCCGGGCGTTCGTGAGAATGGCGGCCAGTACACCCATGGCGCGACCTGGGCCATCATGGCGCTCGCCCGCATGGGCAAGACGGCTGAAGCATGGCGTCTGTTCTCGCTCATCAGCCCGGTCAGCCATGGCCGCAACCCGGACATATACCGCGTCGAGCCTTATGTGATCGCAGCCGACATCTATTCCGTCGAGCCGCGTCGCGGGCAGGGTGGCTGGACCTGGTACACCGGTTCCGCCGGCTGGTTCTACCGCGTTGCGACGGAGGGTATCCTCGGCGTCACAAAACGCGGCGACCGCCTGCATCTCGACCCGGCCTTGCCACCGGAATGGGATGGCTATGAAGCCGAGCTCCGCTTCGGCGAAGCGCTCTACCGCGTGAAGGTCGTGGTAGGTGCCCCCAGTGCCAAGGACAAGGTGGTGAAGCTCAACGGTCGCAAGGTCGGCAAGCCGGAAGAGGGTGTGCCGATCAAGCCGGACGGAGAACACGAAATCGTCGTAGAGCTTCCCAAACAGAAGTGAACCGATTAAAAAGGCGGGTGAAAACCCGCCTTTTGCACGACTCGGCGAAGTAAAGCCGGATGTTTGTGCTATCGGAAACATGCTTTTTCTGGAGGCCGTCATGGCCAAGACTGATATTGCGCGCCGCGTCTACAATCACGCATGGAAGCTCGATCCCATCGTCCGCAGCCTTCTGGATACGGACTTCTACAAGCTTCTGATGCTGCAGATGATTTGGGGCCTTTACCCCAAGGTGGACGCAACCTTCTCGCTCATCAACCGCACGACCTCGGTACGCCTTGCCGATGAGATCGATGAGGGCGAATTGCGTGCGCAGCTCGACCATGCCCGCACGCTGCGCTTCTCCAAGAAGGAAATGATCTGGCTGGCGGGTAACAGTTTCTATGGCCGCAAGCAGATTTTCCAGCCCGAGTTCCTGAGCTGGCTGCACGATTTCCAGCTTCCGGAATATGATCTGCGCCGCAAGGACGGCCAGTACGAGCTGCATTTCCATGGACCGTGGTCGCACACGACCATGTGGGAAATTCCCGCACTTGCCATCATCAACGAGCTGCGTTCGCGCGCGGCGATGAAGAACCTCGGACCGTTTTCGCTCGACGTGCTTTATGCGCGCGCCAAGGCGAAGATGTGGAGCAAGGTTGAACGCCTGCGCCAGTTGCCGGGGCTGAAGATTTCCGACTTCGGCACGCGCCGCCGCCATTCCTTCCTGTGGCAGCGCTGGTGCGTCGAAGCGCTGAAGGAAGGCATCGGCGATGCCTTTACCGGCACCAGCAATGTGCTTCTGGCTATGGATACCGACGTGGAAGCGCTCGGCACCAATGCGCATGAATTGCCGATGGTGCTGGCAGCACTCGCCAAGAATGACGAGGAACTGCGCTCAGCCCCCTATCGCGTGCTGCAGGACTGGAACCGCTACTACGGCGGCAATCTTCTGATCGTTCTGCCCGATGCTTTCGGCACGGCTGCCTTCCTGCGCAATGCGCCGGACTGGGTTGCCGACTGGACCGGCTTCCGCCCCGACAGCGCCCCGCCCATCGAAGGCGGCGAGCGCATCATCGAATGGTGGAAGTCCCGCGGCAAGGATCCGCGCGAAAAGCTGCTGATTTTTTCCGACGCGCTTGATGTGGACACGATCGAGGAGACTTACCGTCATTTCGAAGGGCGTGTGCGCATGAGCTTCGGCTGGGGCACCAATCTCACCAATGATTTTGCAGGTTGCGCCCCGAAGGAAATCGAAGGGCTGAATGCCATCTCGCTGGTCTGCAAGGTGACGGATGCCAACGGCCATCCGGCGGTCAAGCTTTCCGACAATCCGCAAAAGGCGACCGGCGATCCCAAGGAAGTGGCGCGTTATCTCAAGTTCTTTGGAAATGAGGAGCGGGTGGAGCAGCTCGTCCGCGTGTGACGAGCTGCAACGAGCGATTAAAGCGCGTTTCGATCTGACTGGATCAGATCGGCGCCCTAATCTTTTGTTTTGACGCACATCTTATCCGAAAACCGTTTCACACTTTTCGGGATGCGCTCTATTCCATCAACCGTGCGGTGCCGGAAACGCGGATAGAGCCGCCGCGCTCATTGCCGATCAGGGCGCGCAGATGTGACGGACTGCCCATATCCTCGCCCTGAAAGACTTCGATCTCGCCGCCATGCGGCCAGCCGCTATCACGCAGATAGGCGGCAAAGGCCGCCGTGGCCGCGCCAGTCGCCGGGTCTTCATAAACTCCGCCGGAGGCAAACGGGTTGCGGCTGTGGAAGCGCTTCGGCGTCTCGGAATAGATGAGCAGGATCGTCGTCCAGCCTTGCCGCTTCATCAGGATGCGCCCGCGCGCCATGTCGTAATGCATCGAAGCCAGCTTTTCGCGTGAACGAAGCGGAAGCACGATATGATCCGCCCCGGCATGGATCAGGGCGGGTGCCAGACCGGGTGCCAGATCATCCTGTTCGAAACTGAACAGTGCCAGCGCCTGTTCCACTTCCGCATCATTGGCGGCACGCTGGCGCGTCGGCGGCGATTGCAGGCTGGCCGCAAACAGCTCGCCTTCCTTGCGGCCTTCGACGCTGATATCGCCATTGTTGAGCTTGAGTGCGAAACGTCCATCGCCCATGCGCATGGCCAACGCGGCGCCGAGAGCAATGGTAGCGTGACCGCAGAACGGCACTTCCATTTCCGGTGCAAAATAGCGAACGCGCCAGCTATCGTCCTCCGGTGCAGCAAAGGCGGTTTCGGAAAAGCCCACATCCTTTGCAATTTTCTGCATATCTTGCGGGGAGGGGAGGCGATCGGCGATCAACACTCCAGCGGGATTGCCGCCCTGATTGCCTTGCGAAAAGGCAGCAATGCGCAACACGTCCATGGTTTCTCCTCGCCAGTCTGATTCGTGTCCCGCCCACCCCTATAAAAGGCGTGAAATGTGGCTGGTCAAGCAGTCTGTCGGCTAGCGGAAACTATCAACAGCATAGGTCGTTCCATCTCCTCCGACAGTGCTGGCCATGCCGCGATCTGCTCTGGCGATGGATGCCATTCCTCCAGCCGGTTGATGGCAAATCCGGCCTCAATCAGCGCATTGACGGAGGTGCTGAGGCGGCGGTGATATTTAATGACACCCTCTGCCAGCCAATCGGTTCGCCTTTCACCTTCCACTGCATAATGATCGACCGGCCAGCGCTTCTGGCCGTTGCCTTCCTCGATCCAGCTAGGCGTAAGCGGTGCCATGAAGATCGGATGTTCAATCGTGAAAACAAAGCGACCTTCTGGCCGCAAAGCTGCATGGATCGCTTTCAAAAGACGCGGGAAGTCGCGGATATAGTGAAAGGCCAAAGAACTGTAGACGAGATCGAAGCTTGCTTCTGGAAGTTCCAGCCCTTCCATGTCGGCCTGAATGTAGCGAACGGCGTCATCCTGTGTGTCGCGGCGTGCGCGTTCGAGCATGTTCTCCGAAAGATCGTAGCCGGTGAGGGATGCAGCACCCTGTTCGCGGGCAAAGCGGCAAAACCAGCCGAAGCCGCAGCCGAGATCGGCAACGTCACGGCCGGTCAGATCAGGCAAAAGCGAACGGACAAGTGGCCATTCAGGCGCGCCTTCCAGCCCATGCACGGAACGTGGCAACTGGCTGTAAGCGGCGAAGAAGTCGTCGCGATCATAAATATTCTGGGCCATGGTCTATCGTTCGGTCAGTGCGAGTTTTGCCCCGAGCGCGACGAAGGCGGCAGCAAAGCTGCGGCGCATCCATGCAAGCACAGCGGGGCGCGAGATGATCTGGTTACGGACGGCGGCTGCGAACACACCGTAGAACGCAAACACCACGAATGTCATCGCCATGAAGACGAGAGACAGTTCCACCATGCGGGCAACCGTCCCGCCCTGCTGCGTATTTACGAATTGCGGCAGGAAGGCAAAGAAGAATATCGACAGTTTGGGGTTCAGCAGATTGACCAGAATTGCCGACCAGATGACCTCACGGTCCGAACGCGGTGCGTCGTTGGTTTCGATCTTCAGTGTGCCATGCTCCTTGAGCGTCATCCACGCCATATAGAGCAGATAGGCAACGCCTGCATATTTGATGACCTCGAAAGCAAGTGCGCTGGTATGGAGCAGAGCTGCCAGCCCTGTCACGGCAGCCAGCATATGCGGCACGATGCCGAGCGTGCAGCCGAGCGCGGCAATGACCGAGGCCCGTGCGCCACGGGACAGCCCTGCCGCAAGCGTTACCAGCACGCCAGTGCCGGGGGAGGCGACAATGATGAAGGATGTCAGCAGAAATTCGATGCTCATGATGTTCTGGACTCCTGTTCGGACCTTGTCGGAAAAGGTCGACGCAGGCCGGACGCATCATGTCACGGCTTTGCCTTGCGTCAATCCTTCATCTCATGCGCCCATGGCGGGTTTGCACCTGCACGCGAGACGGTGACGGCAGCAGCCCGGACCCCGAGCGCGACAGCGGAATGAATCTGGTCTTCAGTCAGTTCGGCAAGCGCGTCCTTGTCGAGAAGGCCCTGATTGTGAAGGCTGGCGAGAATGCCCGCATTGACCGTGTCGCCGGCGCCAACGGTGTCAATCACGTCCACTTTCACACCCGGCACGCGCACGGTTGCCTTGGTCGTATAGGCGTCAGCGCCATGCGCGCCCTTGGTAATGACCACCAGTTTCGGTCCGAGCTTCAGCCATTCGGCTGCGATTTCGTCGTGGCTGCCCTTTTCGCCAAACCAGGCGAGATCTTCGTCTGAAAGTTTCACGATATCGGCGAGCGCGATCATGCGCTTCATGCGCGCCAGATGTTTTTCGCGGTCGGTGATGAAGCCAGCACGGATATTCGGGTCGAGGAACATGACCCGCCTTGGTGCCTCACGCGTCATCAGCGCTTCATAGACGCTGCCGCACGGTTCGGAAATCAGGCTGATGCAGCCGAACAGCATGGCGTCGATGGCATCATCGACATAGGGCATGTCGCTCTCGGCCAGCATGCGGCCAGCAGTATTTTCATCATAGAAGGCGTAACGCGCCTGCCCATCGACCAGACGCACGAAAGCCAGTGTCGTTGGGCGGTCCGAGATTGCGGCAAAAGAATAATCGACATTGGATCGCGCCAGATTATCGCGCAGCACCTCGCCGAAAAAATCGGAGGAAATGCCTGAAAAGAAACCGGTTGGGACCTCAAGGCGTCCAAGTGCGATGGCCGTGTTGAAGACGGAGCCACCTGCGAAAGGCTGGAACGCGGTTTCCCCCGTTGCGGTTTCGCGTGGCAGCATGTCGATCAGGGATTCACCGCAGCAAAGGATCATGAAGGCACAACTCAGTTGTTAAATCGATTGAAACAGACATAACCACAAAAGCGCGAAGAATTTCAATCTCCGCGCTTTGTTAAGATGTCAGACGTGCTGGCCGCCATTGATATGAATTTCCGAACCCGTCACATAGGATGAGGCCTCGGAGCAGAGGAAGTAGATGGTTTCCGCCACTTCCGATGTCTTGCCGAGGCGGCGCATCGGAAGCTGTTCCACCAGCTTGTCGGTTCCCGGTGAAAGGATCGCCGTATCGATTTCTCCCGGTGCAATGGCATTGACGCGGATACCGTAAGGGCCGAAGTCGGAGGCCATTTCGCGGGTCAGGGCAGCAAGTGCGGCCTTCGATGTAGCATAGGCGGTTCCGGCAAAGGGGTGCACGCGGCTCCCCGCGATCGAGGTCACATTGACCACCGAGCCATGTGCAGCCTCGAGTTCCTTGAACAGGCCACGTGCCAGCATGATCGAGGCAAGGAAGTTGACCTGAAATACATCGCGCCAGACCGCCATGGGCGTTTCGATGGAATTCATGCGGCGTCCGCCCTCCGCCTTCGGCGAAATGCCTGCATTGTTGACCAGTGCATGAAGCTTGCTACCATCGGCTTCGAGACGGCGGCGGATCTCGGCGATTGCCTTGCCGACGTCTTCCTGATCGGCGAGGTCGACCTTGATGTGATCTTCCGGACCGGCAGGCCAGGGGCAATTGTCGGAAAAATCCTGTCGCGAGCAGGTGATGACGCGCCACCCGGCCCGCGAAAAACGTTTTACGGTCGCGTGGCCGATGCCGCGGCTGGCGCCGGTCAGGACCAGCGTTTTACGTTCGGCATCCGCCTTGGGAGCATCGGAACCGGCAACGTCTGATTTGGTAACTTGGGACATAGAAACCTCGCTCTCCAATCTTGAATAGACCAAGCCGCTCAAGATTTCGAGGGGAATTAAAGCGCATCACGAAAAGTGTGAAACGGTTTTCGTGATGCACTCTAACGAAATTAGTAAAAGGGCCGAGCTGATTCAATCAGATCGAAAAGCGCTTCAACAAGCTTGCATTGAAGCTGCTTCACTTGGGCGCGAGTAAAGGCCGCCACCGGCGGCCCTTACTGATGTTACTGTGAATTACCCATGATGATATCGAGCAATGTCGTGGATTTTCCTGACTGTGGCTGCTGCCCGGCACCCACATCGCCGGGCGGCATCGGGCGGTAGTTTTCATTGGCATTGGCAGGATATGTCGCGGCACCGGGCTGTTCGGTGAGCGGGCGTCCCGTCTGGCCCGACTGCTGGATACCGCTGCGAACCGGGGAATCCGGCGCAGGTGGCCAGTAACCATCGTCGCCAGTGCTCGCCATTGGCTGATTGCCATAGGAATCCTGCGGCATCATGCCGGGATCGTACGGCGCATTCGGGTCGATGCCATCGCTGCCGCCGGGGACAACGTTCTGGATATCGTAATGTCCGGGAAGCTCGGCGATAGGCACACCCTTATGCGCTTCCTTCATGAAGTTTTTCCAGGCTGCCACGGGAAGGGTCGAACCGAACACGCGCTTCATGCCCTTGCCATCGTCATTGCCGAACCACACGCCGGTCGTGAGATTAGCCGTATAGCCGATAAACCATGCATCGCGGAAATTCTGGCTGGTACCGGTTTTGCCAGCGGCAGGCCACCCGAAAGCGGCGCGCTTTGCCGTTCCGTCCTCGACGGTTCGCCGCAGCATTGCATTCATCATGCCGACATTGCGCTCATCGATGACACGCGGACCGACGCCGTCCTCTTTCTGGTAAAGCACCTTACCGTCCGAATCCGTCACCTTGGTGATGAAATAGACAGGTGCGCGATAGCCGCCATTGGCAAAAGGCACATAGGCATCGGTCAGTTCCAACAGGGTCACTTCCGACGTGCCGAGTGCCAGCGAGGCATTGGCTTCGAGTTTGGACTGAACGCCGAGCCGATGGGCCGTGTCGATCACGGTCTGTGGGCCGACTTCCATCACGAGCTGCGCGGCAACGGAATTCAGTGAATGAGAAAGGGCGGTAGCCAGCGTCACCTGTCCCATATATTTGCCGTTATCGTTGCTCGGCGTCCATTTGCCGATACGAACCGGAGCATCGTTGCGTACCGAGTCCGGTGTCCGCCCCTGTTCGAGCGCCGTCAGATAGACGAAGGGCTTGAAGGATGATGCAGGTTGGCGGTGAGCATCGGTGACACGGTCGAACTGGCTTGTGGCGTAATCGACCCCGCCGACCATGGCGCGCACTGCGCCGGTACTGTCGATGGAAACGAGCGCGCTCTGGCTGGCATTCATCTTTTTCCCGTTTTGGGAAATCTGGTCCTTGATCGCCTCTTCGCCTGCGCGCTGCAGGTTCAGATCAATGGTGGTCTGGACGGTGATGTCTTCCTTTGCTTCACCGATCAGCTCGGGTAGTTCCGCCACAACCTTGTCGGCAACATAGTTTTCCGAGCCCTGCCAGTAGGATGGAGCGCGCGTCATCGGTTCGCTTTCGGCGATGGCCATCTGGCTGTCGTCGATCATGCCTTCCTCGCGCATGGCGCCCAGCACCAGCTTGGCACGTGCAGCGGCGGCTTCCGGATCGCGGGCAGGCGACAGGCGCGACGGTGCCTTCAGAAGACCGGCAAGGGTTGCCGCTTCCATCAGGTTCACATCCTTGGCGGGCTTGCTGAAATAACGCCGGGAGGCTGCATCAACACCGAAAGCGCCGGAACCGAGATAAACCCGGTTCAGATACATCTCAAGAATCTGGTCCTTGGTGTATTTGTGCTCAAGCCAGAGCGCGAGCATGACTTCCTGCACCTTGCGCTCAAGTGTGCGGTCGGGAGAAAGAAAGAGGTTCTTGGCAAGCTGCTGGGTCAGCGTTGATCCGCCCTGAACAGCGCGGCCTGAAACAACATTGGTTACTACTGCGCGGGCAAGGCCGATGGGGTCAATGCCGAAATGCGAATAGAAGCGGCGATCCTCGATAGCGATGACGGCCTTCGGGATAAAGGGCGACATTTCATGTAAGCCCACGGCCTCGCCGCCGGTAGTCCCGCGATTGGCGATCAGGTTTCCGTTGACGTCAACGATACGCACATTCGGTGGACGATCAGGAATGGCCCAATCCGTCGTCGGCGGCATCTTGGCGGCGAAATAGACCAGCATGCCTGCAAAGGCGATACCGCCCCAGAGGCCGAGCACGAGGCACCAGTAGATCGAGCGGCGCAGAAAGCCGAAAAAGCCATGCGGCTTCTTCTTGCCACGTCGTGAAGCGCGTGGTTCCGGTTCTTCTGATTGCCTGCGTCGGCGCTGCTGTGAGCGTGCCATGCGATCCTCCTCGTCGACGCGAAAAACCTCGTCATCTTTTTTCTCTTCGCCACCGAAGGAAGGTTCGATGCGCCGGTTTTTATCGTCACGCGATGTCATGTCAGCCTGGATCCGCCCACCCGTTTGCCGGTCCAATCGTGATGTGGACCGGTCATTCTGAATAATGTCTGCGTGCTTTACGGGATTTTGTGCCGCAAAAGCAAATAAGGGCCTAATCCGGTGCAGGGTAAATGCGGCAGTTTAAAGGGACGTAAATCGTTCACACACAAAAAAGGCTCCGCGGGGGCGGAGCCTTTTCTCAGTTATAAGCCCGATTATGTGCTTAGAATTTGTAAGCAACACCGAGGCGGATATCGTTGGTCTTGAACGAGCCGCGTGTTGCGGTGTTGCCAAGGTCGAAATCCTTGTTGCCGAAATCGGTATAGCGATATTCGAGGCGCAGAAGGACATTGTCGGTCGCAGCGTAGTCAACGCCGGTACCAACAGTCCAGCCGGTCAGGGTCTTGTCGTTGTTATAGTCGCTGCCGCCGACATTGAGCGAGTTCTTCACGCCGCCGAAAGCAACGCCACCGGCGATGTAGGGCATGAAGCGGTCAACGGCATAACCAGCGCGTGCGCGAACAGCGCCCGACCACTGCAGCTTCGTTTCAGCTGAAGTCTGAACAGCGTTGCTGTTCGAAATATAGTCGTGCGACTTCTTCAGGTCGTTGTAGTCGAAGTTGCCGTCAACGCCGAGAATGACATTGTTGCCCATGTCGAAGTTATAGCCAGCATAGACGCCACCGATGAAGCCGTTCGGCTTGAACTCGTTGGACTGATCCGTGGACTTGTCGTCAAGCTTGGCGCGGCCCCAGCCCCAGCCAATCTCACCACCGATATAAGCGCCGCCCCATGAGAAGGCGGGAGCTGCCATTGGGGCAGGTTCCTGCGAAACGATTGCGTCGGCTGCATAAGCACCGGTGCTGGCGACGACTGCGAGCAGGGAAGCGCCAAGTAGAATTCTGAACTTCATCGAAAACTCCTATAAAATATGTTCGATATGGATTTTTAGATAGTATTTCTATGTCATGATGTATGTAGCATTATGGCAACATAAATATAGTTTAGAAATAACTTAATATACAATTTGTTATTATTCAATTTTTGCTTTACTAAAAAGCAAACTCCGAATGTTTTTCGTTCTATGTATTTTAGTTATCAATAAAATTTATCCAAATAAATTCAGGCCTATGCCAACGAAAAAAAGGCCCCGCGATGCGGAGCCTTTTCAGATATGTATTCAACCAGAATTAGAACTTGTATGCGACGCCGAGGCGAACTTCGTTGGTCTTGAAGTCCTGATTGACATTCAGGCCGCCAAACTCAATGTCCTTATCGCCATAGTCGGTGTAGCGATATTCGAGGCGAACGATCAGGTTGTCGGTTGCGGCATAGTCAACGCCGGCGCCTGCAGTCCAGCCGGTAAGCGTCTTGCTTTCGGAGAAGCTGCCGATACCGTCAATGCTGCCGCTGTTTTTGATGTTGCCGAATGCAACACCGCCGGCGAGGTAGGGCATGAAGCGATCAACCGCATAACCGACACGTGCCCGAACGGCACCGGACCAGCGAAGCTTGGTTTCGAAATCGCCAACTGCGAGGTCACCGCTGTAGACATCGATGTCCTTGGAAACATCGTTGTAGGTCACATCGCCGTCGATACCGAGAACGATGCTGTTGCCGAGATCGAAGTTGTAACCGGCATAGATGCCGCCGAGGAAGCCATCCGGCTTGACGTTGCCAAAGCTATAGACGTCGCCGCTGAAATCGGACTTGCCCCAGCCGTAGCCGATCTGGCCACCGATGTAAGCACCGCTCCAGGTAAAGGTTGGTGCAACCACAACCGGAACTGGTTCCTGCTCGATGACAGCGTCGGCAGCCTTTGCGCCTGTAGCGGCCACAAGGGCAACAGTCGATGCAAGAAGAAGGGCCTTGAGCTTCATGATAAACCTCCTGAAGGAAAGTCTCAGAACCAATATTTGTCCCTAATATAAGCGATTGCTGTCAAAAGTCTGTAGCAAACGAGACACATCAAGGGGAATGTCGCCAGAGCGGTACACGTTAGCGTGAGCACCCTGTGAGGAGTCTTGATGTCGTCAGGCGCAATATGGCGCAGACACGCGCAAGTTATACCGGATGTAATTCCGCCGTTGTCGCGTTATAGAAAGCGACAGAACTTGCGGGGGAAACGGAAATGCATGACGCGAAGGGCATGAATGGGCGGGTCGACTGGGTCGATATTGCCAAGGGTATCTGCATCATCTTCGTGGTCATGATGCATTCGACGCTGGGCGTGGAGAAAGCAGCCGGCGCCCAGGGCTGGATGCACTATGTGGTCGCCTTTGCCAAACCCTTCCGTATGCCGGATTTCTTTATGATATCAGGCTTGTTTCTCAGTCTTGTGATCGACCGGCCATGGCGGCGCTATCTTGACCGCAAGGTCGTGCATTTTCTCTATTTCTATATTCTGTGGCTGACGATCCAGTTTGCGTTCAAGGCGCCGGGCATTGCCAGCGAAGCCGGAGTTTCCGGTGTGGCGAACGCCTATCTGATGGCGTTCATCGAACCGTTCGGAACGCTCTGGTTCATCTATATCCTGCCTGTTTTCTTCATCGCGACACGGCTTTTGAAGCGCGTGCCGGTAGGCGTGACCTTTACGGCGCTGGCATTTCTCGAAATCCTGCCGATTCATACGGGTTGGATTATGGTCGACGAATTCTGCTCACGTTTCGTCTATTTCTATGCGGGCTATGCTTTTGCTCCCGCCATCTTCCGGGCTGCGGACTGGCTTCGACAGCGCCCGCTCATCGGTGTTGCCGGACTGCTGGTCTGGGGCCTGATCGAATACAAGCTCGTCTTCATGCCAGTGCCGGAAAGCCTTGCCGCGCTGATATCACCCGCAAGCGACCTTCTGGATGGGCGGGGCGCAATCAGCGATCTGCCGGTCGTTTCACTTCTCCTGGGTCTGGTGGGTGCGCTGGCAATCATTTCCATATCTTCGCTCCTCAGCCTGCTGTCGGCCAGAAACTGGCTGCATCGAGGCTTGAGCTGGCTCGGTGCGCATTCGATTGTCGTCTATCTGGCTTTCTTCCTGCCGATGGCCATTGCCCGCACAGCGCTGCTGAAACTTGGCATTGGCGATATCGGTACAGTCTCGCTCCTGACGACAGCCAGCGGTGTCATCGGTCCGGTCATTCTTTATGGCCTTATCCAGTGGAGCGGTTACGGACAGTTTCTGTTCCGCCGTCCCGGCTGGGCCTATATCGATCAGGTGCCGCAAAAGAAAACGGCGGCTACCGCCGCCGTTTGATCTCATCACGAATGGGCGAAAATGTCGTCCTCGGGCCAGCCCATCAGATCGAGTTCCGAGCGCGTTGGCAGGAACTTGAAGCAGGCTTCGGCCTGTTTCGCACGGCCATCGCGTTCCAGCCGCTGTTCGAGCACGGCTTTCAGACGGTGCAGATAGAGCACGTCGGAAGCCGCATATTCGAGCTGCGCAGCCGACAGTGTTTCCGCGGCCCAGTCCGATGATTGCTGCTGTTTGGAAATCGAAACGTCGAGAAGCTCGTTGCAAAGCTCTTTCAGGCCATGGCGGTCCGTATAGGTACGGGTCAGCTTCGATGCGATCTTGGTGCAGAACACAGGTTGCGGCATGGTGCCGAAAGCCTGCGCCAGCACGGCCAGATCGAAGCGGCCAAAATGAAAGATCTTGGTGATCGAGCGATCCTTCAGAAGCTTGACCAGATTGGGGGCCTTCTTCTGACCGGCTTCAATCTGAATCACGTCTGCCGTGCCGTCACCGGGCGAAATTTGCACCACGCAAAGCCGGTCGCGATGCGGGTTCAGGCCCAGCGTTTCGGTGTCGATGGCGACCGCATCGACCTGATAGTTGTCGAGGTTCGGCAGATCGTTCTTGTGAAAACGGATGGTCATTCAGTTATCCTTACTTCGCGGCGATTGCCGCCATAATACGTGCCCAAGAGCGTTGTCCCTTGTGGAAGGAGTTCAGCTCGTATTTTTCATTGGGCGAATGGATGCGGTCATCTTCGAGGCCAAAGCCCACGAGCAGCGATTCCATGCCGAGGAATTTGTCGAAGTCGCCGACAATCGGGATCGAGCCGCCCATGGCGATCAACACGGCTGGCTTCGGCCATTCGTCGGAAAGCGCATTCTTGGCCTTGGAAACAAGCGGTGAATCGTAGGGTAGCTGGATGGCTGGCGAGCCACCATGCGGATGGAACTCGACCGAACAATCGGCTGGCAGACGTTCCTTGACGAATGTGCGGAAGGCTTCGCGGATTTTGACCGGGTCCTGCTTGTGGACAAGACGGAACGAAACCTTGGCGGAAGCTTCCGCTGCAATGACGGTCTTGAAACCTTCGCCGGTATAGCCGCCGGTGATGCCGTTGACTTCAGCGGTCGGGCGCGCCCATGTCAGTTCCAGAACGCTGCGGCCTTTTTCGCCGGATGGAATGGACAGACCGATCGGACCGAGGAAGTTTTCAGCCGTGCGGCCAAGGCTTTCCCATGACTTCAGAATCTGCGTCGGTGTTTCTTCGACGCCCTCATAGAAATCGGGAACTGTCACGCGCCCGGTTTCGTCGTGCAGGTCGGCCAGAATTTTTGTCAGGACGTGGATCGGGTTTGCCGCAGCACCGCCGAAGAAGCCGGAATGGAGATCGCGATCGGCTGCCTTGATGACGATCTCCTCGCCGACGAGACCGCGCAAGCCCACGCTGATGGCAGGTGTTTCTGCGTCCCACATGGCCGTGTCGCAGACGAGTGCCACATCGGCCTTCAGCTCTTGCTTGTTGGCGTCGAGGAACGGCTTCAGCGATGGCGAGCCGGATTCCTCTTCACCTTCAAACAGGAGTGTCACCTTGACTGGCAGATTGCCATTGATCGCCTTGTAGGCGCGGCAGGCTTCCACAAAGGTCATGAGCTGGCCCTTGTCGTCGGACGTGCCGCGACCGGTCAGTATCTTGCGGCCATTACCCACGTCCTTGATAGCCGGATCGAAAGGATCGTTTTCCCAAAGATTTAGCGGATCGACCGGCTGCACGTCATAGTGACCATAGAACAGCACGTGCGGCGCATCCGGTGTCGCGCCTTCATGATGGGCAACCACCATCGGGTGGCCGGGCGTGTCGCGCACACTGGCATCGAAACCGATTGTCTTCAAATCTTCGACGAGCCATTCCGCAGCCTTGCGGCAATCGGCCTTGTAGGCCGGGTCGGTCGAAATCGACTTGATCCGCAAAAGATCGAACAGGCGATCGAGGCTCTGATCGAGATTGGCGTCGAGGTGGCTGAGTACTTTGTCGAGCGATTGCGCAGACGATTGCTGGGACATGGAAATTTCCTGACGAGTCGTAACGTAAACTGGCGGCACACTACAACCAGCGTCGTCAGGATGAAACCCGGTTTGGAAGAAAGAAGAGCCTCGATAAAATGAATTGGCCGTTACGGTGAGGGGGTACCGCAACGGCCATGTCACTACACTCAAAGCGGTAGCCCGGAGAGGGGAATGAGGCTACCGCTAGCATCCGGCATCCAACGGGGGACGGGTCAGAAAACCGGCGACCGACGAACTGTCGATGACTGAGATTTGGCCTTTCAACTGTGGCTATTCAAGGGCACGGAAGATTACAAATCTGTAACAAACGTGTTACCGCGACGTGATGGGTTTTCTTTCACGTGGACGGATGTTTCTCCTGACACGGGAGTGGTTTTCTTTAGGCGTCATTTCCTCTAATTCTAGCTTATGAAAAAAGGCGATCATCTCTTTCTCGTTGACGGCTCGGGCTATATTTTCCGCGCCTATCATGCCCTGCCACCGCTGACCCGCAAGACGGATGGTCTGCCGGTCGGCGCCGTCTCGGGCTTCTGCAACATGCTATGGAAGCTCTTGAAAGATGCGCGCAACACCGATGTGGGCGTGGTGCCGACCCATTTTGCGGTCATCTTCGATTATTCGTCGAAGACGTTCCGCAATGAAATCTATCCTGAATACAAGGCCAATCGCACCGCGCCGCCGGAAGATCTCATTCCTCAGTTCGGCCTCATCCGTCAGGCAACGCGCGCGTTCAATCTGCCCTGCATCGAGAAGGAAGGTTTCGAGGCTGACGACCTGATCGCGACCTATGCCCGTATTGCCGAGCAGGCTGGCGGCGATGTCACCATCGTTTCGTCCGACAAGGATCTCATGCAGCTCGTGACGCCAAGCGTATCGATGTATGACAGCATGAAGGACAAGCAGATTTCGATCCCGGAAGTGATCGAGAAATGGGGCGTTCCGCCGGAAAAGATGATCGACCTGCAATCGCTGACCGGCGACAGCACCGACAATGTTCCCGGCATTCCCGGCATCGGGCCGAAGACGGCGGCGCAATTGCTGGAAGAATTCGGCGATCTCGATACGCTTCTGGCCCGCGCTTCCGAAATCAAGCAGAACAAGCGTCGCGAGAACATTCTGGCGTTTGCCGACCAGACGAAGATTTCGCGCGAGCTGGTTACACTCAAGACCGACGTGCCGCTGGATGTCGATCTGGACAGTCTGGTGCTGGAGCCGCAGAACGGCCCGAAGCTGATCGGCTTCCTGAAGGCTATGGAATTCACTTCGCTCACTCGCCGGGTGGCCGAAGCGACTGACACCGACGCATCGGCTGTCGAGCCGTGCCATGTGGAGACAGACTGGGGCGCGGACGCCCATGGTCCCGATGTCGATGTTCCCGCCAAGGCTGATAATGCTGCGTCGCAACCGACATCCGCTGTCGCTGCCTCGGATCAGGGCTACACGCCGAAGGCGCTCGCAGAAAAGCGGGCGACAGAAGCAGCCGCACAGACAATCGATACGAGCGCTTATACCTGCATTCGCGATATCGCCACGCTGAAACTCTGGCTCGCAGAGGCGGTTGAAACCGGTGTTTTGGCCTTCGATACGGAAACGACGTCGCTTGATCCGATGCAGGCGGAGCTGGTTGGTTTTTCTCTGGCCTTGGCGCCGGGCAGAGCCGCTTATATTCCGCTCCAACACAAGTCTGGCGCCGGTGATCTTCTCGGCGGCGGCATGGTCGAAGGACAAATTCCGCTGGATGAGGCGCTGGCCGCTTTGAAGATCGTGCTTGAGGATGCTTCCGTTCTCAAGATCGCGCAGAACATGAAATATGACTGGCTGGTCATGCGCCGCCATGGGATCAATACAGTCTCGTTCGACGATACGATGCTGATTTCCTATGTGCTGGATGCTGGCACGGGTAGCCATGGCATGGACCCGTTGTCCGAGCGCTGGCTCCGTCATACGCCAATTCCCTATAAGGATGTGGCGGGAAGCGGCAAGAGCGCTGTCAGCTTCGACATGGTCGATCTCGACCGTGCCACGGCTTATGCGGCAGAAGACGCCGATGTGACCTTGCGCCTGTGGCAAGTTCTGAAACCGCGTCTTGCAGCTGAAGGGCTGATGTCGGTCTATGAGCGTCTGGAACGTCCGCTGGTCGATGTTTTGGCGCGCATGGAAGAACGCGGCATTGCCGTTGACCGCCAGGTACTGTCGCGTCTTTCCGGCGATCTGGCACAGGCTGCCGCTGCCTATGAAGACGAGATTTACGAACTGGCAGGTGAAAGATTCAATATCGGTTCGCCCAAGCAGCTTGGCGACATTCTGTTTGGCAAGATGAGCTTGTCGGGCGCGTCGAAGACCAAGACCGGTCAATGGTCCACGTCTGCGCAGGTGCTGGAAGACCTTGCTGCCGAAGGTCATCCGCTGCCGCGCAAGATCGTCGACTGGCGTCAGCTCACCAAGCTCAAATCCACCTATACCGATGCGCTGCCGGGGTTCATCAACCCGGAGACAAAGCGCGTTCATACGTCCTATGCGATGGCGTCCACTTCGACCGGACGTCTTTCGTCATCCGACCCGAACCTGCAAAATATTCCGGTGCGCACCGCAGAAGGCCGCAAGATCAGGACGGCCTTCATTGCCGAGCCCGGTAACAAGCTGGTTTCTGCCGATTACAGCCAGATCGAACTGCGCGTGCTGGCCCATGTGGCCGATATCGCGCAACTGAAGCAGGCCTTTGCCGACGGCATAGACATTCACGCCATGACGGCATCCGAAATGTTCGGCGTGCCGGTGGAAGGTATGCCGTCGGAAGTGCGCCGCCGTGCCAAAGCGATCAATTTCGGCATCATCTACGGCATTTCTGCATTCGGCCTCGCCAACCAGTTGTCGATTCCGCGCGAAGAAGCAGGGCAGTATATCCGCACCTATTTCGAGCGCTTCCCCGGCATCAAGGATTACATGGAGGCGACCAAAGCTTTCGCGCGCGAGAATGGCTATGTCGAAACGATTTTCGGGCGTCGTGCGCATTATCCCGATATCAGGGCATCCAACCCGCAGGTTCGTGCGTTCAATGAGCGCGCGGCCATCAATGCGCCGATACAGGGTTCCGCCGCCGACATTATCCGCCGCGCCATGATCCGCATGGAAGATGCGCTGGCGGAGCAAAATCTTGCCGCGCGCATGTTGTTGCAAGTGCACGATGAACTGATCTTCGAAGTGCCTGATAATGAAGTCGAAAAGACCATACCGGTCGTTCGTCACATTATGGAAAATGCGGCGATGCCTGCCGTCTCGCTTGCGGTGCCGCTGCATGTCGATGCGCGCGCAGCGCATAACTGGGATGAGGCGCATTAGAGCGCATTCCGAAAAGTGTGAAGCGGTTTTCGGGCCAAATGCGCGTCAAAAAGGACCAGAGCGGCGGTACGATTCAATCGGATCGAATTGCGCTCTGAGGTTTGGCCGGTTGACCTGAGCGGTCCAACCCTATAGGGAAGCATCAATTCTGTTGCTTCGGTGGTCGTCAGGGGAGTCGTGGACAAGTGGGTTCACGACCAATGGGTATACGGCTTGAGAAGCTTTTTTCGTGAAAGTGGTTCATGTCTTTGCCCGAAACCATCGCTCCGGCTCTGTCCGGAGCATTAGCCGCTCGCGGTTATAATACACTCACCGCCGTTCAAAACGCCGTTCTGGCGCCTGAAACGCTTGATGCCGATCTTCTCGTTTCCGCACAGACCGGATCGGGCAAGACGGTTGCTTTCGGCCTCGCAATGGCCAACACCATCCTCGAAGACGAGCTGCGTTTCAGCGATGCCGGTGCGCCGCTTGCCATGATCATCGCGCCGACGCGCGAACTGGCACTTCAGGTTCGCCGCGAGCTGGAATGGCTTTATGCCGATACCGGCGCGCGCATCGCATCCTGCGTCGGCGGCATGGATATCCGCACCGAGCGTCGCGCGCTGGAACGTGGCGCTCATATCGTTGTCGGTACGCCAGGACGTCTGCGCGATCATATTACCCGTGACGCTCTCGACATGTCGGAGCTGCGTGCTGTCGTTCTCGATGAAGCCGACGAAATGCTCGACATGGGCTTTCGCGAAGATCTCGAATTCATCCTCGGCGAAGCACCGGAAGACCGCCGCACGCTGATGTTCTCGGCAACCGTGCCGAAGCAGATTGCCCAGCTTGCCAAGCGCTTCCAGAACGATGCGCTTCGCCTCACCGTCCAGAGCGAAACCAGCCAGCACGCCGATATCGACTATGTCGCCATGCCGGTGCCGCCGCATGAGCGCGACCACGCGATCATCAATACGCTGCTCTATTACGATTCACAGAACTCGATCATTTTCTGCTCCACCCGCGAAGCGGTGAAGCATATGGCAAGCCGGCTTTCCAATCGCGGCTTTGCGGTGGTTGCGCTGTCGGGCGAACTGAGCCAGGCCGAACGCAACAACGCCTTGCAGGCAATGCGCGACGGTCGTGCCCGCGTCTGCGTGGCAACCGACGTTGCCGCGCGCGGCATCGATCTGCCCAATCTCGACCTCGTCATTCATGCCGATCTTCCGAACAATCCCGAGACGATGCTGCATCGTTCGGGGCGTACGGGTCGCGCCGGTCGCAAGGGCACCTGTGTGCTGGTTGTGCCGTTCTCGCGTCGCCGCACTGCAGAGCGCCTTCTGCATATGGCGAAGCTCGATGCGCAGACGGTTCCGGCACCAAGCATCGCTGCTGTTCAGGCCAAGACCAATGAGCGTATTTTGAATGCGGAAGTCTTCAACCAGCCGGTTGAAGAAGAATATCAGGATCTCCTGAAGGCGCTGACCGAGCGTTATACGCCGGAACAGATTGCCGCTGCTTTCCTCAACCGCGAAGTGGCTTCCTATCCGGCAGCGGAAGAAGTTTCCGATGCACCGGTGCATCCGGTTGGTGGCAAGAAACCCAGAGATCGTTTTGAAAAAGGCGAACGTTCTGACCGTGGCGACCGCTTCGAACGCGGCGAGCGTCGTGAGCGTGGCGAGCCGGGCGAACGTTTCGACCGCAATGCACACTTTGACGGCGTTTGGTTCTCGGTTTCTGCCGGTCGCAAGCATCGCGCTGATCCGAAGTGGCTGCTGCCGCTCATCTGCAAGGCGGGCGATGTTTCCAAGCGCGATGTCGGTTCGATCAAGATTTTCGACAATGAAACCCGCTTCGAAATCACGGCTTCGAAGGCCGATGAGTTCCGCCGTTCTGTCGAAGAACGCGGCACCGGTGAAAAGGGTCTTGTGATCCGCACTGCCGTTGCAGGTGCAGGCGGTGACGCTGCTCCGCGCGAAGGCAAGGGTGGTTTCAAACCACGCGGCGACAAGTCCAAGGAAGGCGGCTTCCGGGATGGCTACAAGAGCGACGGCTATAAAGGCGACCGCTCGAAAGGCGACAAGTGGGACAAGCCACGTGATTTCTCCCGTGGAGACGACTTCAAGAAAGATGGTTTCAAAAAGGGCGGTAAAAAGCCTGAAGGCGGCGGTTACAGCAAGAAGCGTCGCGGCGAGTAAATAACCACGATAAAAGAAAAGCCCGCTAAATAGCGGGCTTTTCTTTGGGTATTATAAAACCCCGAGAAGCTTTCCGGCTTTTCGGGGTTTGTGTTTTTTAAACGTCGAGATTGGCAACGCTCAGCGCGTTTTCCTGAATGAACTCGCGCCGCGGTTCCACGTCATCGCCCATCAAGCGCGAAAAGAGTGAATCAGCATCGGTCGCATCCGTCACCTTGACCTGCAGCAGCGAACGCACGTTCGGATCGAGCGTGGTTTCCCAAAGCTGTTCGGCGTTCATTTCGCCCAAGCCTTTGTAGCGCTGCAGGGTCAGGCCCTTGCGGCCCGTCGCAAAGATTGCGTCGAGCAGGCCCATCGGGCCGGAAAGTGTCTCCACCTTGTCCTTGCGGCGCAGCACAGGCGGCTCGGCAAAGACCTCTGACAGACGCGAAGCCACGCGGTCGATCTGACGAGCATCGGCAGAACCGAGCAATGCCATGTCGAGAATGGCAATGTCCTTCACGCCGCGCACCATGCGCTCAAAGCGATAGCCGCCATCTTCCGTCACATGTGCTTCCCAACCACGTTCGGTTTCTTCCGAGATCATGTCGAGACGCTTTGCAACAGTATCGGCGGAACGCTGTGCGGTTGCATTGTCCCTTGATGCATCCGGATGCAGGAGCCCCGCGATGGCAGCCTGCTCCACCACGCGACGGTCATAGCGCGTGTGAAGACCCGCCAGAAGCTGACGCATGGTGCGTGCATCTTCCACCACCGAACGCAAGTCAGGCCCGGCGCGAACTTCGCCGCTTGCCATTTCCAGCGTGGCTTCTTCAAGACCCGTCTCAATGAGGAAGTCTTCGAAGGCGGCCTCGTTCTTGATGTATTGCGAGGACTTGCCACGCGAGACCTTATAGAGCGGCGGCTGGGCGATATAGATATGGCCGCGCTCGATCAGTTCCGGCATCTGCCGGAAGAAGAAGGTTAGCAGCAATGTACGAATATGCGCGCCGTCGACGTCAGCATCGGTCATGATGATGATCTTGTGATAGCGCAGCTTGTCCGGGTTGAAACCGTGCGTTTCATCCTTGCCGATTGATGTGCCGAGCGCAGTAATCAGCGTGCCAACCTGATCGGATGAGATCATGCGGTCGAAGCGGACGCGTTCCACATTGAGGATTTTGCCGCGCAGCGGCAGGATGGCCTGGTTCTGGCGCGAACGACCGCTCTTTGCAGAGCCACCTGCCGAGTCACCTTCGACGATGAAGATTTCAGATTTGGCCGGATCGCGCTCCTGGCAGTCGGCGAGCTTGCCGGGCAGGGACGTCACGCTCAGATTGCTCTTGCGGGTGATGTCGCGCGCCTTGCGGGCAGCTTCACGGGCAGCGGCTGCCTGAATGACCTTTTCGACTACAATCTTGCCGCCAGCCGGATGTTCTTCCAGCCATGTCGAAAGCGCTTCATTGACGAGGCTTTCCACAACCGGGCGAACCTCCGAGGAAACCAGCTTGTCCTTGGTCTGCGACGAGAACTTCGGATCAGGAACCTTGACCGAAAGAACGGCGGTCAGGCCTTCGCGGCAGTCATCGCCGGTCAGCGTCACCTTTTCCTTTTTGGTCATGCCCGAAGCATCGGCATAGCCCGTCACCTGACGGGTCAGCGCGCCGCGAAAACCGGCCAGATGCGTGCCGCCATCGCGCTGCGGGATGTTGTTGGTGAAGCACAGCACCTTCTCGTGGTAGGAATCGTTCCACCACATGGCGACTTCAACCGTCATGCCATCTTTTTCGCTGCGGATATAAATCGGCTCTTCCAGAAGCGATTTCTTGCTCTGGTCGATATATTTCACGAATTCCACAAGCCCGCCGTCATAGTGCAACTCATGCTCGACCACGTCCGCATGGCGGCGGTCGGTGAGCTTGATGCGAACGCCGGAATTGAGGAAGGCGAGTTCGCGCAGGCGGCGCTCCAGCGTATCGAAATCGAATTCGACCATGCTGAAGGTATCGGGCGAGGGCAGGAAGCTGACTTCCGTACCCGTCTCCGCACCGGCATCACCGGTTACCACGAGCGGGGCATCGGCCACGCCATGGGTAAAGCTCATCTCATGAATCTTGCCGGCACGACGGATCTTCAGCTTCAGCCAGATCGACAGCGCGTTCACAACCGAAACGCCAACTCCGTGCAGACCACCGGAAACCTTGTAGGAATTCTGGTCGAACTTACCACCGGCGTGAAGCTGGGTCATGATGACCTCGGCCGCTGAAACGCCTTCTTCCTTATGGATGTCGGTCGGAATGCCACGACCATTATCGGTCACGGTGCAGGAGCCGTCCGGGTTGAGGGCGACGGTGACAAGCGTGGCATGTCCTGCCAGCGCTTCGTCGATCGCATTGTCCACGACCTCGTAGACCATATGATGCAGGCCGGAGCCGTCATCCGTGTCACCGATATACATGCCGGGACGCTTGCGAACAGCATCCAGGCCTTTCAGAACACGAATGGAATCCGCGCCATACTCGGCGGGGGCTTCGGAATTCATCTCGGGCATCTCGCTCATGAAAATCTTTCGAAAAACGCGCTGCGAATGCAGCTTCAAAGATATGTCGAATCACGCGACAAACATGGCTTTAATATAGGTGCTAAAGGCTTTTTTTCCAAATTTTGGCGGTAAATTTGCCGGGGATTCCGGCAGTTGGTTCATATGAGAACAGTACCGGCACCGCTTGGCTTCTGGAACCGCCACAATTGACGCTTATATCGGGTTTGACGGGGGCGTTCTCGACCTGTTTTATGACGAAAGGAACGCTTGATGGAAATTGCGAACGTCATGAGCGAAAGACCGGTTCCATTTGTGCCGCCCGCACCGCGCCCGCGCGAAAAGCCGGTGGGGCGTTTCGAGATGATGCGCGTCGTCTACAAGAACCCGCTCGAGCTTTGGGGTGAGCCTTCCTATAACGAGCGGTGGATTTCCGTCAGCTGGTTCGGCATGAAAACCATCATCGCCAATGATCCGGGGCTGATCCGCCATGTGCTGGTCGACAATGCAGCCAATTATCCCATGTCCGCCATTCGTCAGCGCGTGCTGCGCCCCTTGTTGCGCGACGGCCTGCTGACGGCTGAAGGCCAGGTGTGGAAGCGGTCGCGAAAAGCCATGGCGCCGGTTTTCACGCCGCGTCATATCGGTGGTTTTGCCGAGGCCATGCGGGACCGGTCGCTGCAGTTCGTTGAGCGATACAAGACCCCCGGTACGATTACCGATGTCGCCCATGACATGACGCTCCTGACCTATGATATTCTGGCGGAGACGCTGTTTTCCGGTGAGATCGCAGGCGATCCAAACGATTTCGCACATCAGATCGACAAGCTGTTCGAGACCATGGGGCGGGTCGATCCGTTCGACCTTCTGGGGCTGCCCGACTGGCTGCCGCGCCTCACGCGGTTGCGCGGACAGCAATCGCTGGGTTTCTTCCGCGAGCTGGTCTCAAACACCATCGCGCTGCGTAAAACGCGCATGGACAGGCAAGAAGACGTGCCGAGCGACTTCCTTACCCTGCTGTTGCGGGCCGAAGGACCAGACGGCCTGAGCCGCTCCGAGATTGAGGACAACATCATCACCTTCATTGGCGCCGGTCACGAGACAACCGCCCGAGCGCTTGGCTGGACGCTTTATCTGCTCGCCAAGGCACCGCAAGAGCGCGAACTCATCGAATTGGAAATCGACGGCTTTTTTGCAAAAGGCGGACGTGATCTGCCGCCGCAGGAATGGCTGGCATCGCTGCCTTTCGCACGTGCGGCCTTCGAGGAGGCTATGCGGCTATATCCGCCAGCGCCGTCGATCAATCGCGAGGCGGCGACCGACGATACATACGATGACTTGAAAATCCCGAAGGGCGCGACCGTGCTGGTTATGCCATGGGTCATTCATCGTCATAGGCTCTACTGGGATCAGCCGGACGCTTTCATGCCTGAACGCTTCTGGCCCGAAAACCGCGACAAGCTCGACCGCTTTCAATATTTGCCCTTCGGGGCAGGCCCGCGCGTCTGTATCGGCGCAAGCTTTGCCTTGCAGGAGGCTGTGATTGCACTCGCCATCCTGCTCGACGGTCGTCGTTTCGAGGTGCTGGAAACGACGAAGCCATGGCCCGTGCAGAAGCTCACTACTCAGCCGCAAGGTGGTCTACCGATGAAAGTGATGAAGCGCTGATTAGCTCTTAAGGCGTTCAGCGTGCCATTTCAGATGATCATCCATGAACGTCGAGATGAAGAAATATGAATGGTCATAGCCTTCACGCATATTGAGCGTGAGAGGAATGCCAGCCTTCTTGCAAGCCTCTTCCAGAAGCCACGGACGCAAGCCATCATCGAGAAAACCGTCTGCGGTACCCTGATCGACCAGAAATTCCGGGAACCGATAGCCGTCTTCGATGAGCAGGGTGGCGTCATAGGCGCGCCAAGCCCGTTCTTCCGGTCCGAGATATTTTTCCAGTGCCGGTCTGGACCAGCCTGCAGTAGAAGGTTGGACGATGGGTGCAAAGGCGGATGCTGACTTGAAGCGGTCCGGGTTCTTGAGCGCAATTGTCAGCGCACCATGTCCGCCCATGGAATGGCCGGTGATCGCCTGTCGCGACATATCGAGCGGGAACTCGCGTCCCACCAGATCGGTCAGTTCTTGGGTGATGTAGCTATACATCTGATAGTTTTTGGCAAATGGCTCCTGCGTGGCATCGACGTAGAAACCAGCACCTTTGCCGAACTGCCAGTTGTCCGGCTCATCCGGAATGTCATCGCCCCGCGGGCTTGTATCTGGGCAAATGACGGCAATTCCCAACTTTGCGGCCATTTGCCGATATTCGCCCTTGTCCATGACATTCTGATGCGTGCAGGTAAGGCCGGAAAAATACCAGAGTACCGGTACCGGACCGCCTTTTGCCTGCGGCGGCAGGAAGACGGCAAAGGTCATGTCGCACTGGTTCGTCTCGCTTTTGTGGCGATAGACGCCTTGCATCCCGGCGAAGCTCTTTGCGGTCGAAATGGTTTCCATAGAGAATTCCCAGTTGTGTTCAGCTTCCGAGCGCCACTGCGACATTGACAGACGCGGCGACCAGCACGGTGTTGAAGAAGAAGGAGACGATGCTGTGCAGCAGCGTGACCTTGCGCATCGCAGGCGTCGTCACACTCGTATCGGAGGTTTGCGCCGTCATGCCGATGACATAGGCGAAATAGGCAAAATCCCAGCCGGAAGGTTCCGATGTTCCGGGAAATTCAAAGCCACCGCGATAACGGCTGGCATGGCTGGTATCGTCGCCAGCCGGTTCGCCCGGCTGCCAGTATACGTGTGCATAATGCAAGGCCGTCATCATATGAATGGTGAACCAGCCGAGTGGGACAGACGCAAGTGTCATGACCAGTGAGAATGTATCGGCCTTTGTTTCGCTGTTGATGAGAAGGAACAGCGAGACGATTGCGACGAGAACGGTCGCGAAAGTCACCAGAAAGATGATCCAGACAGGTTCGTCAGCACTTGCGGCGTGCTTTTTCAAAAAGCTGACCGTGAGCTTTGGCAAGGCAGACGCCGCCAGCCCCAGATAGAGCACGAAGAAGCAGTTTGCACCGATGACCGGGGCAAGAGGGCTTTTGAAAAGCCAGGCAATGATGAATGTTGTTACGCCACCAAGAGCGCCAAGATAGAACGACATATGGCGGCGCAGCAGAAACATCAGGCTGCTACTTCCTTTGGATCTAACCGCATATCGACATGCGGTATACCATCTTCTAGATACTCTTCAGAAATAGCCACGAAGCCGAACGAACCATAGAATTTCTGCAAATGGCTCTGTCCGCCAAGTTCGACCGCTATGCCCTGAAAACGGGCATGAGCGAAATCGATTGCCTCTTTCATCAGGCGCTGGCCAAGCTTGTAACCGCGATAATCCGGCGCCACGACGACGCGTCCGATTTTCACCGGCTTGCCAGCTTGTTCAGGCGGCAGAACTCGCAGCGATGCTGCAAGTTCCTCGCCGTCGAGAATGCGCAGGTGAAACGCCTCGAAATCCTTGCCGTCGATTTCCGGATAAGGGCATTTCTGCTCCACCACGAAAACGTCCACGCGCAGCTTCAGCATCGCATAAAGCGCGCGCGGGCTCAGATTGTCGAGTTCATCCCATTGGGAAACGAGAAGCTTTTCACTCATCAGTAGACAATCACCGAACGGATGGACTTGCCTTCATGCATCAGATCGAAAGCCGTGTTGATTTCATCAAGCGGCATGGTGTGGGTGATAAGATCGTCGATGTTGATCTTGCCGTCCATGTACCAGTCAACAATTTTCGGCACATCCGTGCGACCGCGTGCGCCGCCGAATGCGGTGCCTTTCCAGACGCGGCCTGTGACCAGCTGGAACGGACGCGTGGCAATTTCCTTGCCCGCTTCCGCCACACCGATGATGATCGATTCACCCCAGCCACGATGGCAACATTCCAGCGCCTGACGCATGACGTCGGTATTGCCGGTGGCGTCGAAGGAATAGTCCGCGCCGCCGTCGGTCAGGTCCTGAATGGCCTGTACCACCTTGTCATTGCCGATCTCGCGCGGGTTGATGAAGTCGGTCATGCCGAATTTCTTGGCCATCTCGACCTTGGATGGATTGATGTCCACGCCGATGATCTTGTCCGCACCGACCATGCGGGCACCCTGAATGACGTTGAGACCGATACCGCCCAGACCGAACACCACGACATTGGAACCGGGACGAACTTTTGCCGTGTAGATCACCGCGCCAATGCCGGTGGTGACGCCGCAGCCGATATAGCAGATCTTGTCGAATGGCGCGTCTTCACGCACCTTGGCGACGGCGATTTCCGGCAGGACGGTGAAGTTCGAGAAGGTCGAGCAGCCCATATAATGAAACACTTCGCCGCCATCGCAGGAAAAGCGCGTGGTCCTGTCAGGCATCAGGCCCTGGCCTTGCGTGGCACGGATCGAGGTGCAGAGGTTCGAGCGCTGCGACAGGCAGGTTTTGCACTGGCGGCATTCCGGCGTGTAAAGCGGGATCACATGATCGCCCGGCTTGACCGAGGTCACGCCTGCGCCCACTTCGCGAACAATGCCCGCGCCTTCATGGCCAAGGATCGCCGGGAATTTGCCTTCGGAATCGAGACCCGAAAGGGTGTAGGCATCTGTATGGCAAACGCCCGTCGCCATGATTTCGACCAGCACTTCGCCAGCCCGTGGACCGCCAATCTCGACTGTTTCGATGGTGAGCGGCTTTTTCGCCTCCCACGCAACGGCTGCGCGTGATTTCATGACGATGTTTCTCCCTTTCAGTCTATCTTAGAGCAACGCACTCATTTGAGGTAGGTGCGTAGAATCCGCATGATTTCGTCGATTTGTGTATCGGGATCAGCTTTGGTTTCCTGTCCAAATGTCTCACGGAAGTGACTTTCCAGCACTTCCGCCATCAACCCGTTGGCCGCACCGCGCAGTGCTGCAATCTGCTGCAACAATGCCGCGCATTCCGTGCCAGCCTCCACCGCGCGCTCCAGCGCTTCGGCCTGTCCGCGAATGCGGCGCAGGCGAGTCAAGGCGCGCTTCTTGTCTTCCGGTGAATGCGGCATGGAAACTCCCGATATCAGCGAAATCTATATACTCTAGGGGAGTATGTCAATTGTTGGTCGCCAGCCGCAGATGCAGGAGTGGATAGGGGCGTCCCTGGTCGTCTGTCTCTGAACGTCCGGTTTCGATAAAACCCATATGCCGGTAAAAGCCGACACCCTGCAGGTTCTGCTCGTTCACATCGACTGTCAGCGGACTGCCGAGCGTTTTTGCATGCGCTATCATCTGTTTGCCGATGCCTTTGCCGCGCTGATCAGGTGCGATGAACAGGCTGTCGATATGACGCTCGCTCATGCCCATGAAGCCGACCGGCTTGCCAGCGTCTTCAATAAGCCAGACTTCGACGTTCGGCAGATATTGCTCGGCCACCAGCTTTTCGATTTCCAGAAAATCATCGCGGCTCAGGAAGTCATGCGTAGCGAGAACGCTGGCGCGCCAGATTTCGGTCAACGCGGGTGCATCGGCCTTGTTCGATTTTCGAATATGGATCATGTGCGTTCCCTGTGTGATAAGCACGAAAGCGGAAGCCTTATCTGACGGAAATTATTTTGACGAGCCTGCCTGATCTTCCTGTGACACGAATTCTGCCTCAGCTGGATGAGGCATTGGCGCATCATGCGAGCGCAGTCCTTGTCGCGCCGCCCGGTGCGGGCAAGACGACACTGGTACCTATTCATATGCTGAACGCGGACTGGCGCAAGGATGGCACGATCGTGCTGCTTGAACCGCGTCGTCTGGCGGCACGTGCAGCTGCTCGCCGCATGGCGCAGCTCCTGGGCGAGGAACCGGGTGAAACGGTCGGCTACCGGATGCGCCTTGAAAGCAAGGTATCAGGGAAAACCAGGATCCTCGTCGTTACTGAGGGCGTCTTTGCGCGCATGATCCTGGACGATCCAGACCTCAAGGGTGTCGCCGCAGTCCTGTTTGATGAGTTCCATGAACGCAGTCTCGATGCGGATTTTGGACTGGCGCTGGCGCTGGATGTGCAGGCAGCCTTGCGTGACGACCTCAAAATTATTGTCATGTCGGCAACACTGGATGGCGCTCGCGTGGCTCAACTGTTGGGCGATGCGCCGGTGATCGAAAGTGAGGGGCGCGCTTATCCCGTCGATATTCGCTATCGCGATCGCAAAGCGGATGAACGGGTCGAGGACGCGATGGTGCGTACGATCCGTGATGCGCTGGCAAATGAAACCGGCAGTATCCTCGCCTTCCTGCCGGGGCAGGGCGAGATTGAGCGCACGGCAGGCATTCTGGAAAAATTACTGCCTGCCAATATCATTCTGGCACCGCTTTACGGTGCAATGGAAGGCCGCGATCAGGATGCGGCAATCAAGCCTGCACCGGCAGGCCACCGTAAGGTGGTGCTGGCGACCTCGATTGCTGAAACCTCCATCACGATTGATGGCGTGCGCGTGGTGATTGATAGCGGGCTTGCACGCCAGCCGAAATATGAACCGGCCACCGGCCTCACCCGGCTTGAAACCGTGCGGACTTCGCGTGCGAGCGCCGATCAACGTGCCGGCCGTGCGGGTCGTACCGAGCCGGGCATTGCCATTCGCCTCTGGCATCAGGGGCAGACGGCGTCGCTCCCCGCTTTTTCACCACCGGAAATTCTCGAAGCTGATTTGTCGGGCCTTGTGCTGGATGCGGCTGCGTGGGGTGTGACCGATCCGGCAATATTATCGCTGCTCGACAAACCGCCGGCACCTGCGCTCAAAGAAGCCAAGGCGCTGCTTATGCGGCTCGGTGCGCTGGATGAAGCGGGACGATTGACGCCCGACGGTGAAGCCATGCGCTCTTTGGCCCTGCCTGCACGTCTGGCACATATGGTTGCAGAAGCTGGCAAGCGCGGCGAGGTGCAAAAGGCTGCTGAACTCGCTGTTTTGTTGACCGAACGCGGCCTTGGCGGCAATGAAACCGACCTTGATACGCGCATGTCGCGGTTCCGCAATGACCGATCAGATCGTGCACAGCGTGCAAAAGGGCTGGCACGGCGGCTTGCAGCAAATGTCCCAAACAAGGGTGAGGTGGCAGGCTCAAGCGTAGGTCGTATGCTCATTGATGCTTATCCGGACCGCATAGCCAAGGCTCGCGGGCAGATGGGGCAGTTTCTTCTGGCCAATGGACGTGGCGGCGAGGTCGATCCCGCTATCAGCCTCAGCAGGGCGCCATGGCTTGTGGTTGCCGATATGTCTGGAAGAGCGGGCCGCGCCCGCATTCTTTCTGCCGCGGAAGTTTCGGAAACCGAAATCCGCGCAGCCCTTGGTAACAGGATCGAAAGTGGACGACAGGTCGTCTATGACGCGGAAAAGAACGCCCTGCGGGCTCGTGAAGCTGTGCGCATTGGTGCGATTGCTCTGTCGGAAAAGCCGCTGGCTGCTCCTTCAGGCGCGATTGCCGATGAAGGTGTGATCGCTGCCGTGCGCGAGCATGGGCTTGATATTCTTCCCTGGGGCAAGGAGGCTGAAATCCTACGCCGTCGCCTTGGCTGGCTCAATCGCGGGCTTGGCGATCCATGGCCGTCGATGGATGATGACAATCTCATCGAGCGTCTAGATGACTGGCTTTTGCCGTTTCTGACCGGCGAGGCACAGCTCGACCGCATTCCGACGCATGTGCTAAAAAATGGATTGATGAGCCTTGTGCCGTTTGACCTGCAGCGTAGTGTCGACCAGCTTGCGCCGACGCATTTCGAAGTGCCGACCGGATCGAATATTCCGATCCGCTATGACGCCGAAGAGCCGGTGATCGCAGTTCGTGTCCAGGAGCTTTTCGGGCTTGGAAGTCACCCGGCCATCGCCAACGGCAAAGTACCGCTTTTGCTGGAATTGCTTTCGCCAGCCCACCGCCCGATCCAGATCACCCGTGATCTTCCCGGTTTCTGGAAGGGATCATGGGCCGATGTGCGTTCCGACATGCGCGGACGCTACCCGAAGCATGTCTGGCCGGAAGACCCGGCCAATGCGGAAGCGACGCGTCGCGCCAAGCCACGCGGAACCTGATTCCAACCTGCGACCGGATAACGCAGTTCCGCTTGCGTTGAGACCCGACCTTGTCTCATAAGGAGCGAGTAGAGGGACTCATGCACGCAGAATTCGAGAATCGCGCTTCCAATCTTTCGCGCCGCCCGCGCCTGACCACGTTGATACGTGTGCGTTGGCTGGCCATTGCCGGCCAGACCGCCGCCGTCATGTTCGTGGCGCTCTATCTGCAATTTCCTTTTGCAGTCGGCATCTGTTTTGCTCTGATCGCCTGTTCAGCATGGCTCAACCTTTATCTGGCCTTCCGCTTTCCGACCAACCACCGGCTCAATCCGGCGGCGGCAAGCCTGGTTCTGGCGTTCGACGTTCTGCAACTGGCAGGTCTTCTCTATCTCACTGGCGGGCTGCAGAATCCTTTCATCATTTTGATGATCGTGCCCGTCATTATCTCGGCGACGTCGCTTTCGGCTCGTCATACGCTGGTACTCGCCTTGCTGGTGGTTGCCTGTACGTCGGTGCTTACCATCAGGCACGAACCGCTGCCCTGGTATCCGGGCGAAACGCTGGACCTGCCGTTTCTGTTCGTCATCGGCATCTGGTGCGCCATTATTTCGGCGCTCGGATTCACTGGCGTTTACGCCTATCGTATCGCCGAGGAAGCGCGTCAGCTGGGCGATGCATTGAGCGCTGCCGAACTTATTCTCCAGCGTGAACAGCATCTGTCGGCGCTGGACGGACTGGCTGCCGCAGCCGCCCATGAATTGGGTACACCGCTGGCAACGATTGCACTGGTGGTAAAGGAAATGCAGCGCGCCCGCACCACCGATCCGGGCCTTGCCGAAGACATCGCCTTGCTCCATTCCCAGACCCAGCGCTGCCGTGAAATTCTTCAGCGGCTGACCAGTCTTTCCTCGGAGGGCGAGGAACACATGTCGCGCCTGCCGCTCTCATCGCTTATCGAAGAGGTGATTGCGCCGCACCGCAACTTCGGTATCACGATTGACGTGCAGAAGACGGAAGGTCCGAAACCGGAACCCGTCACCCGGCGCAATCCCGGCCTTCTCTACGGTCTCGGCAATCTGGTGGAAAATGCCGTCGATTTTGCGCGAGGTACGGTCAACGTAACCTGGGGCTGGACCGACGGTAATGTGAGCGTGACCATTCAGGATGATGGCGAGGGGTTCAAACCGGAAATCCTCGACCGTATCGGCGAGCCCTATATGACGAGTCGCGACAATACGCGGAACGGCGGCGGACTCGGCCTTGGTCTGTTCATCGCCAAGACTTTGCTGGAACGTTCAGGCGCGCATATCACCTTCCGCAATCGCAACAATCCCGGACAGGGCGCAGAAGTGAAGGTGGTGTGGCCGCGTTCAGCATTCACATCAGGCTGAAGAAGGATGCAGCATGACGATTCCGCTTGAAATCCAGAGGGCGACGGAGGAGTTCGACAAGTTTCTCCATATGGCTCGGGATGAGGCAGGGCTCGCTACACGCAATCAGGCCTATACGATGGTGGAAGCTGTGCTGCTCACCTTCCGCCACCGGTTGGAGGTCGATCAAGCGATTCGCTTTGCCACGATATTGCCACCCGTTCTTCGTGCGGTTTTTGTAGCAAACTGGGATATTGGCGAAATTAAACGGCCATTTCAGAACCGACAAGTCTTGACCGGTGAAGTGCAATCTCTGCGCAAAGATCATAATTTTGCACCGGATTCAGCTATTTACGATGTTGCCAAGGCGCTGCGTGCGCATATCGATCAAGTGGAGCTCGACAGCTTTTTGGCTGGGCTATCCGCCGAGGCTCGGCAATATTGGGCCATCTGAGCAAAGGACTGCGGCTTACGCACGATTTTGCTATCAATTCCTTGTGTCCATTTTTAAAAATATTCTGAAAATACAATGGCTTGCATTGTTCCTGCGTATGGGCGAATGCTGAAATTGCTTCAACAATTCAATGGCTATTTGACTTTTTGACGCAGGGGTATCAATAAGGAAAGAAAAATACAGGCAGGAAGCACCCGATGGACGACTTGAAGCAGGAAGACACCGAAGCCATAGGCAACGATCCGACCCTCCTTCTGGTTGATGACGACAAACCCTTTTTGCAGCGCCTTGCCCGCGCCATGGAGAGCCGGGGTTTTCAGGTGACAATTGCGGAATCGGTTGAGGAAGGCATTGCTGCCGCCAAGGCCGCCGCCCCGGCCTATGCGGTCGTGGATATGCGGCTCGGGGATGGAAACGGCCTCGACATCATAGAAGCTATTCGCTCGCGCCGTGCCGATACGCGCGCCATCGTTCTCACCGGATACGGCAATATCGCAACTGCTGTGAACGCTGTTAAGCTCGGCGCAATCGACTATCTGTCGAAGCCTGCCGATGCGGATGAGGTCTTCGCAGCATTGACCCGCCGTCCCGGCGAAAAGGTTGCGCCGCCGGAGAATCCGATGTCTGCCGACCGGGTTCGGTGGGAACATATCCAGCGCGTCTATGAAATGTGCGAACGCAATGTCTCCGAGACCGCACGTCGTCTCAACATGCATCGCCGTACATTGCAGCGCATTCTGGCCAAACGCGCGCCTCGTTAATTTGGACAGCTAAATCAATCTATTTCTGTCTCGGGCACGTCGAGACCCGCAAGTTCGGCGATTGTCAGGCGGGCGGCGCCCGCCCGCGCAAAGCGCAGCATCAACGCCTTTCGCGTTGCGCCGGGCAATTTATGCTCTGGCGCATCACGCATAATTTCCGCCCCATATCCATCAGAGAGAATGAAGCCGCATTCTTGCGGAAATATTTCGCGCGGCACCGCCGGATGAGTGGCGAAGAACAGCCGGTCGCAGTAAGCGCGATATTCGGGCCATTTGTGATCTGCCTTCCAATCCTCGATCGACGATTTGATCTCCACGATCCAGATTTCACCCTTGCGGTTGACCGCAATCAGGTCGGCGCGCCTGCCGGATGCCAGCGGCAGTTCAGGCAATGTTGCAAGCCCCATTTCCAGAAAAAGACGCTGCACGCCACGCCGCACCAGCATGGCGTTCTCCGACTGTCGGCCGTCGGAAAGAGGATGGGTCTGGTTGGGAATCACGATTGGCATGGGCGCATTTTGTGCGTGGATTCAGATCGAAACAATCGGAAAACTGGGACGAGCCGTACGAAAACCGCGCTACCAAGGCAAACATGGCCAAAAAATGTCTTATTCAAGGAATTTTCAATTTACGGTTAACGCCTGGTTAACAATACTACCGCATCTTCGACATGAATGAGCGATTCGCTTCTATCTCCGGCCCATCGTGGTCCCATTGACGGAATGAACCAATCTGGGGGAATGCATGAATTCTCGCGTCCTTAAACTGACGACGGCTCTTTTTCTGGCAGGTGCATTGGCAGGCTGCTCGACCGTAGGCGGCACTTTCTATACTGCCTCCTATTCTTCGGTCACCGACGCCGGCTATGTCGTCCCGGCCATCCCGAGCGAAAAGATCCAGGCGCAATATCGCCGCCAGATCGTCAAATATCCAACGGACGAAGCCCCCGGCACGATCATCGTCGATACGCGGGAAAAGTTCCTCTATCTCATTATGCCGGAAGGCAAGGCCATGCGTTACGGCATTGGTGTTGGTCGTGAAGGATTTGAATGGTCCGGTACGGCGCGCGTCGCCATGAAGCGGGAATGGCCGACCTGGACGCCGCCTTCCGCCATGATCAAGCGCCAACCGGAACTGGCAAAATATCGCAACGGCATGGACCCCGGCCTGCGCAACCCACTCGGTGCGCGCGCTCTATATCTCTACAATAAGGGTGGCGACACGGGCTATCGTCTGCACGGAACGCCGGAATGGTGGTCCATCGGCAAGGCAATGTCTTCCGGCTGCATCCGCCTCATGAATCAGGACATCATGGATCTTTACGACCGCACCGAACAGGGTGCCAAGGTCATCGTGAAGCAATAAGTCCAGATGATGACAGATATGAAAAAGGCCGCTTCAAGCGGCCTTTTTCTTTACAAGTCTCAGCAAGGTCAGATCTGTTCGACCTGCTGCACTTCCGGCACGAAATGGCGCAGGAGGTTCTGAATGCCGTGCTTCAGCGTTGCAGTCGACGACGGGCAACCAGAGCATGCACCCTTCATGTTCAGGAACACGGTGCCGTTCTCGAAACCGCGGAATGTGATGTCGCCACCATCCTGTGCAACTGCCGGACGAACGCGGGTCTCGATCAGTTCCTTGATGATCTCGACGGTTTCGGCATCGGCTTCATCGAAAAATTCTTCTTCGCCATGAGCGGCGGCAGCGTCTGCATTGCTGTTGCCAGCCATTGCAGGTGCGCCCGACATGAAATGTTCCATGATCGTGCCAAGAATGGCGGGCTTCAAATGCTGCCACTCGCCGTCTTCCTTGGTGACAGTGATGAAGTCATAACCGAAGAAAACACCGGTCACGCCCGGAACCGAAAAAAGCTTGGCTGCGAGCGGCGACGTGTTGCCTGCGGTGGAGGCGTCGCGGAAATCGGCGGTACCTTCCGGCATCACGACTTTGCCGGGAAGAAACTTCAGGGTCGCCGGGTTGGGCGTGGTTTCAGTCTGGATGAACATGCCAGTTGTCCCGCTTTCAGATTTTGGAACGATTCTCGTAAGCGCAGATACTCATGGACGCAAGTGCTGTCCCGATGCTGCGTGTATCAGTTGTCATCAATATAGGGTGATTAGGTCACCGCATCAATGTCATCGTCGCTCATACCTGCCGGAATGACCGTAACCGGGATCGGGAACTGGGAGCGGCTGGCAAGCGATTGCACGAGAGGGCCGGGGCCTTCCTTGCCCGAACCGGCAGCCAGAACCAGAATGGCGATGTCCTGATCTTCTTCGATGAGGCTAATCAATTCCGAGGCGGTTTCGCCCTCACGGATGTTGATTTCCGGCTCGATGCCCTGGGCTGCACGCACAGTTGCGGCGAATTTTTCCAGCGCTGCGCGAGCACGTTCCTGCGCTTCGGAGCGCATGATTTCGCCGACGCCCAGAATTTGCTGGAAATCAGAGTCATCAATCACGAAAAGCAGGATGAGAGAGCCGCCCGTATTTTTTGCACGGCGCGCGGCATAGGCAACGGCGCGTCCGCATTCGGGCGTCTCATCGATGACGGCAAGAAACTTGCGGCGGTGACCGGCTTCCCGGCTAAGTCGTTTTGATACCATGGCCGCAATTTGCCATCGGGATTAACCGTCTGCAAGCTGACATTTAGAGTGCATCCCGAAAAGTGTGAAACGGTTTTCGGACAAGATGCACGTCAAAAAATGTGATGCGCCGATCTGATTCAATCAGATCGAAACGCGCTCTACTAGGTACTTGAAGATCGGATGATGATTTTCAAGTGAAGAGCGGCGGCAGCAAAAATGTTGCCGCTCGCTTGATCATTGAGAAGTTTAGTTCTGCAGCCAGCCGACGATGTCGCGAACATGACGCATGGTCTGTTCGGCAATCACGCCAGCCCGCTCACCACCGTCGCGCAGAACGCTGTCGATATGGGCGGGATCGGCAACCAGCCGGCGCATCTCATGAGTGATCGGCGAAAGCTTGGCTACGGCCAGATCGGCGAGCGATGCCTTGAATTCGGAGAACTGGCGACCGCCGAATTCGTTGAGCACATCTTCCTTCGACTGGGAGGAAAGTGCTGCATAGATGCCAACCAGATTATCGGCTTCCGGACGACCGGCGAGACCGTCGAGCTCGGTGGGCAGGCCGTCCGAGTCGGTCTTTGCCTTGCGGATTTTCTTGGTGATGGTCTCTTCGTCGTCGATCAGATTGATGCGCGACAGATCGGACGGATCGGACTTCGACATCTTCTTGGTGCCGTCGCGCAGCGACATGATGCGCATGGCAGGGCCGGAGATCATCGGTTCCGTCATCGGGAAGAAGCCGGAAACCTGCTCGTCACCAACCTGCATATCCACGCCCACGCCGAGCGAAGCGATGCGATCCGAATAATCGTTGTTGAATTTCTGCGCAATGTCGCGGGTCAATTCCAGATGCTGCTTCTGGTCCTCACCCACCGGCACTGCGGTGGCGCGATAAAGCAGGATGTCGGCGGCCATCAGACTTGGATAAGCGAACAGACCGAGCGAAGCGTTTTCGCGGTCCTTGCCTGCCTTGTCCTTGAACTGGGTCATGCGGCTCATCCAGCCGATGCGCGCGATGCAGTTAAATACCCATGCCAGCTCTGCGTGCTGCATGACGCGGCTCTGGTTGAAGACGATGCTTCTCTTCGGGTCGATACCGGCAGCAAGGAAAGCCGCGGTGACTTCACGGGTCGATTGCATCAGCTCAGCCGGATCGGGCGAAATGGTCAGCGCGTGCATGTCCACGACGCAATAGATGCATTCCTGCGTTTCCTGAACCTCGACCCACCGCTTGATCGCCCCGAGGTAATTGCCGAGGTGAAGATTTCCGGTCGGTTGGACGCCGGAGAAGACAAGCGGTTTGAACGTGCTCATGGCTTTACCCTAAAAAGTTAGCCCCGCCGGTGGAGAGCGGGGATTTTGAATGCTGGTCTTTTCGCAGAGACGCAGCCGCCTTTCAAGCGTGAATTATTGCTCGCTTTCAGGGGCTTTCTTTGCCGCATCGCGCTTGATGTTGCGACGGATCATTCCCGTATTGGCGCCGCCAAGACCGAAGGCCAAACCGAAATAGACCACCATTGCCGCAACAACGATTGCCGTGACGGTTCCCGCCCGCACGACAAGCGGCGCTGCGGAGGAAAGCTCAAAGGCAAAATAGCCGATGGCATAATGGATGCCGAATGCCATGATCGCGGCAGCGATGAGGAGACGCGGAATACGGGTGAGCAGTGGAATGTCGCGTCCCCAGTGGCCGCGCTTCACCAGCGTTGCAAACAGCAGAACGGTATTGACCCATCCGGCAACGATTTCAGCGGTGGCGATGCCGGTTGGACCGAAATGCGGGAAAAGCGTGATCGCAAGCGAGACGTTCACCGCCACCGAAATGGCAGCGAAGATCATCGGCGTGCGGGTGTCTTCGCGGGCGAAGAAACCAGGAATGAACGCCTTGATCAGCACGAACGCGGGCAGGCCGAGGCCGTAGATGGCCAGAATATTGGAAACGACGAGCGTGGAATCCGGGCTGAATTTGCCACGTTCGAACAAAAGCCGGACGATGGGTTCCGACATGACGAGCAGAGCAACTGCGGCTGGCAGGGTCAGAAACAGGGTGAACTCGACCGAGCGGTTTTGAAGGTTCGACGCTTCCTTCATGTGCCCGCCACGCAGTGCGCGTGACAGTTCCGGTAGAAGCACGGTCGCCACCGCGATCCCGACGACGCCGAGCGGAAGCTGATAGATGCGGTCCGCATAGACAAGTGACGACACCGCGCCTTCCATGCCCGATGCGATATTCGTGTTGATGAGCAGGTTGATCTGCGTGATGCCGCCGGTGATCGCTGCAGGCAGTGCCAGCACGAGAAGCCGTTTGACGTTCGAGGTCAGGCGTGGACGGCGAAAGCCGATCTTGATGCCTGCATTGCGCACGGCAATCCACACGATGGCAAGCTGGACCAGACCTGCAGCCATCACGCCCCACGAAAGGCCATAGCCGACCGAAAGCGCGTCATAGCCACGCCACCACGCGAAAGCCAGAACCCCGATCAGGATGATGTTGAGGAATACCGGCGCAATGGCCGCTGCAAAATAGCGATGCAGCGAATTCAACATCCCGCCCATCATCGCCGCCAGCGACATACAGGCGAGATAGGGGAACATGATAACGGCGAGACGCACCGTATTGTCGAACTTCACCGGATCGTCGGTGAAACCCGGTGCAATTATCGTCCGTACGATGAAGGGCATCGAAAGTTCCATCACGATGGTCAGGAACAGAAGCACCGTGAAGAGAACGCCGAACACTTCTTCGGAAAAACGGCGCGCGCCGTCCATGCCGTTCTTTTCGATTTCCTTGGCAAAAAGCGGCACGAAGGCTGAATTAAACGCGCCTTCGGCAAAGAGCCGGCGAAAGGTGTTCGGGAACCGGAAAGCGGCATTGAAGGCGTCGGCTACTGGACCGGTGCCGAGCGCTGCCGCCATGAACATCTCGCGTGTGAAGCCGAAAATGCGGCTCATCAGCGTTCCGGACGCGACCGTGGCGAACTTTTTGACCAAACTCATTTACTGAAAAACCTATGCTGCGGCCTGAGATGAGCGGCCGTTTGTCTTGCTGCCATTTTCGCCGCTGAGAACACCAAGCAGCTTGCGCCTGATATTGCCCTGACGGGTGGCGTTTGAAATCTTGTGGCCCACAAGGTCAGTCACATAAAAACTGTCGATCACTTTCTCGCCGAAGGTGGTGATATGAGCCGATGCAATATCCAGCGAAAGGTCGGAAATAAGGCCAGTCAGTTCTGAAAGCAAACCGGGCCGGTCCAGACCTTCCACTTCAATGACGGTAAACTTGTTCGAAAGCGTGTTGTTGATCTCGACCCGCGGTTCCACCTTGAACGCCTTGGCGGCCCTCTTCGGCTTGGTGCGCTTGGCCAGCACGTCGGGCAGATGGGCCTTGCCGGACAAAACATCCTCGATGACCTTGCCGACGCGTTCGGCACGGCGGCGCTCGTCGTCATCAGTGTCGAACTCGCGGCTGATGAGAATGGTATCCAGTGCGCGCCCGTCGCCAGTGGTGAAAATCTGCGCGTCGACAATGTTGGCGCCAGCCGCTGCGCAGGCACCGGTGATGATCGACAACAGGCGTGGATGGTCAGGCGCCAGTACCGTGATTTCCGTAACCGCCTCGAAAGTATGCGGCTTGGCCATGGTGGCCAGCGCTCGCTCGTTGCGGTCGGCTTCGCGAATGAAATGGGCGTGCCGGACCTGATCCTCGAGGCTGACAGTCAGGAAATAGTTGGTGTAATGAAGCGCCAGATAGGCATCGCGCTTGTCCTTCGGCCAATCAGAGAGCCGGTCCGCCAGCGCCTCTCGCGCCTGATGGTCGCGGTCGGCGCGGGACAATTCCGAAAAGCCACCGGTCAGGACCAGTTCGGTTTCGTAGAAGAGCGTACGCAGAAGCTGGCCCTTCCAGCCATTCCACACGCCGGGACCAACCGCCTTGATATCGCAGACGGTCAGGATCAGGAGGAGCTTCAACCGCTCCATGGTCTGCACGGTGTCGGCGAAGTCGATGATGGTCTTGCGATCGTTGAGATCACGTGACTGCGCCACCATGCTCATGGTCAGATGTTCGCGCACAAGCCATTCAACGGTTTCCGTTTCGGTAGGGGTAAGACCCAGCCGTGGTCCCAGCCTGCGGGCGATGCGCGCCCCAGCAACGGAATGATCTTCCGGGCGCCCCTTGGCGATGTCGTGCAAGAGCAGCGCCACATAAAGCAGGTTGCGGTCGCGCTTGACTGTCGTGATGAGGTGGTTTGAAAGCGGGTGCTCGTTTTCAAGCTCACCATGCTCGATTTCCGACAGCACGGCGATGCAACGCAACAAATGCTCGTCCACCGTATAATGGTGGTACATGTTGAACTGCATCATGGCGACGATCTTGCCGAAGTCAGGAATGAATTTTCCAAGCACTCCGGATTCGTTCATACGGCGAAGGATGAGTTCGGGATTGCGCGGCGAAGTCAGAATTTCAAGGAAAAGCTTGTTGGCTTCAGGATTTTCACGCAGATCGGAATTGATGAGTTTCAGCGAGCGGGTGAGGCTCTGCATCGCTTCGGGGTGAAATTCCAGCCCGTGTTTGTCGGCCAGATGGAAGAGACGAATGATATTGACCGGGTCTTCCTTGAAAACCTCTGGCCGTGCGATGTTGATGCGGTGATTTTCCGAAACGAAGTCGCCGTCGGCGGAAAGCTTGCGCTTGCGTCGCGAGAACGTAAGGAAAATGCGGTTGAAGCCCGGTACATGCTTGGCCTGCTGCTCCTCCAGCGCTGCGCTGATGATGCGGGTGAGATCGCCCACGTCCTTGGCCACGAGGAAGTAATGCTTCATGAAACGTTCGACATAGTTCTGGCCGGGATGCGCCGTATAGCCAAGGCGTTGGGCGATTTCCGGCTGGATGTCGAAGGAAAGGCGTTCTTCTGCCTTCAACGTCGCGAAATGCATGTGGCACCGCACCGCCCAAAGAAAATCTTCCGCCTTGTTGAACAGCTTCAGCTCGGCTCGTGACAGAACGCCGAGCTTGACCAGCTCTTCTTTCGTTTTGACACGGTAAAAATATTTGGTGATCCAGAACAGCGTATGCAGGTCGCGCTGGCCGCCCTTGCCTTCCTTCACGTTCGGCTCAACCAGATAGCGGGTTTCGCCTGCCTTGCGGTGGCGCTGGTCGCGCTCGGCAAGCTTGGCCTGGATGAATTCCGGGCCGGTATCCTTGACGATTTCCTCGTCGAAACGGGTAACAAGCGTTTTGAAGAGCTCGCGATTGCCGGTCAGAAACCGCGCATCGAGAATTGCCGTGCGGATCGTCATGTCTTCGCGCGAAAGCCGGATGCACTCATCGATGTTGCGCGTGGAATGGCCGACTTTCAGTCCCATGTCCCACAGCATGTAGAGTATGTATTCGACAACCTGCTCGCCCCAGGGGGTCTGCTTGTAGGGCAGCAGAAACAGAAGATCGATATCTGACCCCGGCGCCAGCCCGCCGCGCCCGTAACCGCCGACCGCGACGATAGCCATGTTCTCGGCCTTCGACGGGTTGACCATCGGATAGGCTTTGGTGGTGGCGAATTCGAACAGCGCCTCGATCAGCGTATCCATGAGAAAGGACAGGCGTTTGGCGCAGAGCGTGCCGCCACCATCCTTCATCAGCATGCCTTCGGCATTGGCGCGACCGCGCACCAAAGCGTCCTTCAGAGCCTGAAGCACCACTTTTCGCACGGTAGGACTGGTGTAGTTTTCGTCCGTGGAATCCGCCAGTTCGTTGAGCTTGCGGCGTAGCGTCTCGGGATTGACGATCTCTTCCAGCTTAAGGTCGTGTGCGCTCATGCGGCATGTAGATCCGGTTTGCGGAGAAAAGGATAGTGGACGATGGCTATCCTATAGCCGCTTTTATGGATGATGAATATCCAAAAGCAAAGGCCGGGAAAACCCGGCCTTTGTATTGCTCTTCGCTGATCTTTCAGTTCGTCGCGTTATAGGCGGTAATTGCCGCCATATTGACGATGTCGGAATCCTTCGCTCCGATGGTGACGATCTGCGCTGGCTTGTCGAGACCGACGAGCAACGGGCCGATAATCGTTGCGCCACCCAGTTCCTGCAGCATGTCGGCGGCAATCGAGGCCGAATGATTGTCCGGTGTGACGATCACATTGGCCGGGCCCGACAGGCGGATGAACGGATATTGTTCCATCAGCTTCGGGTTCAGCGCCACATCGGCACTCATTTCGCCGTCGAATTCGAAATCGACATGACGCGTTGCGAGAATGCGGACGGCTTCCTGAATGCGCGCGGAGCGTTCACCGCCCATATGACCGAAGGTCGAGAAGGCGGTCAGTGCAACACGTGGTACATAACCCATGCGGCGCGCCATGCCCGCAGCTTCAACCGCAATATCGGCAAGCTCGGCTGCGGTCGGCATTTCATGAACGGCGGTATCGGCGATGAACACCGTGCGTCCACGGCAAAGTGCGATGGAGACGCCAACCATGCGGTGGCCGGGCTTGGAATCGATCACGCGGCGCACGTCGTCCAGACCCGTCGCGTAATTGCGGGTCACGCCCGTTACCATACCGTCGGCATCGCCGAGCGCCACCATGCAGGCCGCAAAATGATTGCGGTCATTGTTGATGAGCCGGTGGCAATCGCGTGTCAGATAGCCCTTGCGCTGCAGTTTCTCGTAGAGATAGTCGGCATAGGCCGCATTGCGGCTCGAAAGGCGCGCATTGATGATTTCGATGCCGGGACGGTCGAGATCAAGACCAGCAGCCTTGGCCGTATCCCTCACCCGTTCCTCGCGGCCAACCAGAATAGCGGTGCCGAGACCCTGATTGACGTAGGAAACGGCGGCACGCATCACCTGTTCTTCTTCACCTTCGGCAAAGACGATGCGCTTCGGCTGACGACGCACGCGCTCATAGATGCCGCGCAGCGTCGAGGCAATCGGATCGCGACGTGCCGACAGTTCGCGCTTGTAGCCTTCGATGTCGGCAATGGCACGCCCGGCAACGCCGGTTTCCATCGCTGCCTTGGCGACGGCAGCCGAGACGGATGCAAGCAGACGCGGATCAAACGGCACCGGAATGATGTAACTTGAGCCGAAACGCGGACGGCTGCCCTGATAGGCGGCAACCACATCGTCCGGCACGTCCTCGCGGGCAAGTTCGGCCAATGCATTGACGGCTGCGATTTTCATCGCATCGTTGATGGTGGTTGCACGTACGTCGAGTGCGCCACGGAAGATGTAAGGAAAACCAAGGACATTGTTGACCTGGTTCGGATAATCCGAACGACCGGTGGCAACGATGGCGTCATCACGGATGCGCGCCACTTCTTCGGGCGTTACTTCCGGATCAGGATTGGCCATCGCGAAGATGATCGGGTTCGGCGCCATGGAACGGACCATGTCTTCGGTGAACGCGCCTTTGGCCGAAAGGCCGAACACGACATCCGCGCCGTTCATGGCATCTGCGAGGGACCGCTTGTCGGTCTTCACCGCATGGGCGGACTTCCACTGGTTCATGCCCTCTTCGCGGCCCTGATAGACGACGCCCTTGGTGTCGCACAGGATGACGTTTTCCGAGGCAAAACCCATCGCCTTGATAAGCTCGATACAGGCAATACCCGCCGAACCCGCGCCATTGCAGACGAGCTTCGTCGTCTTCATGTCGCGGCCGGTCAGATGCAGCGCATTGATCAGGCCGGCAGCGGCGATGATAGCCGTTCCATGCTGGTCGTCATGGAAAACCGGAATGTCCATCAGTTCGCGCAGGCGCTGCTCGATGATGAAGCAGTCGGGCGCCTTGATATCTTCCAGATTGATGCCGCCGAACGACGGTCCGAGATAGCGCACCGCATTGATGAAGGCATCGATATCGGTCGTATCGACCTCAAGATCGATGGAATCGACATCGGCGAAGCGCTTGAACAGCACGGCCTTGCCTTCCATCACCGGCTTGGATGCGAGCGCACCCAGATTGCCGAGGCCGAGAATGGCGGTACCATTCGAGATAACGGCGACGAGATTGCCCTTGGCCGTATAGTCATAGGCGCGGGCTGCGTCTTCGGCGATTGCCTTCACCGGCACGGCAACGCCCGGAGAATAGGCGAGCGACAGATCGCGCTGCGTGGTCATGGGCTTGGTGGGGTTGATCTCCAGCTTGCCCGGGCGACCCTGCGCGTGAAAGTCTAGCGCTTCCTTCTCACTGGCTGTGGGTGCGCGTTCTGATGTGTTGCCCTTCGGCGTCGAGGCTGGCATGTTCCCTCCGGTTTCATCTGCGGGAGAACCTCGATAGCGCCAGTCACGCATCGTGTAAACAGTGCTTCGAGGAATAGATATTCATCCAAAAACGATGGAATACGAAATTTTATAACTTTAGCCTCGCCGGCTAAGCAATAAATGAAGGTTTTTAGATGGAAACGACGGCTAACGAACACGGCTCGGAAGCGGAAGAAAACACCGCCGAGGCAGCGCCCGTTCGCCTGACGCCCATGATGGAACAATATATTGAGATCAAGGCGGCGAATGTCGATTCGTTGCTCTTCTATCGCATGGGCGATTTTTACGAGCTGTTCTTCGATGATGCAGTGGAAGCCTCTGCGGCACTCGGCATCACGCTCACCAAGCGCGGCAAGCATCTGGGCGAGGATATTCCCATGTGCGGCGTGCCGGTCCATGCCGCCGACGATTATCTGCAGAAGCTGATCGCCAAGGGCTATCGCGTCGCGGTTTGCGAACAGGTGGAAGACCCGGCAGAGGCGAAGAAGCGCGGCTCCAAATCGGTGGTGAAGCGCGATGTGATCCGTCTCGTCACACCGGGCACGCTGACCGAAGAAAAGCTGCTGGATCCGTCCGAAGCCAATTTCCTGATGGCGATGGGGCGCACGCGCGGCGATGGTGCGCTGGCGCTCGCCTGGATCGACATTTCAACCGGAACTTTCCGTGTGGCGGAAACCACGCCGGACCGGCTTTTCGCCGATGTGATGCGGGTCGACCCGCGCGAACTGGTCGTGGCTGACAGCGCCTTCCACGATGAGGAGCTACGCCCGGTCTTCGATCTGGTCGGCAAGGCGGTAACGCCGCAACCGGCGACCCTCTTTGACAGCGCGGCTGCGGAAACGCGCATCCAACGCTATTTCAATGTGGCAACGCTTGATGGTTTCGGCCAGTTCAGCCGTCCTGAACTTTCAGCTATTTCCGGTGCAATCGCCTATATCGAGAAGACGCAGATTTCCGAGCGCCCACCCTTGATGCGACCCGAACGCGAACATGAGGGCGGCACGCTTTTTATCGACCCGGCCACACGCGCCAGTCTGGAACTTGCCCGCACCATGTCGGGCAATCGAGACGGCAGTTTGCTGAAGGCGGTTGATCGCACGGTGACGGGCGGCGGTGCGCGACTCCTTGCCGAACGCCTGACCGCGCCGCTGACCAATCCGAAGGAAATCGCGCTGCGGCTCGATTCCGTTTCCTGGTTCCTGAGCGAGCAGTCGCTCTGTGAAGCCATGCGCGCGGAACTGAAGGGCGTGCCGGATATGCCGCGCGGTCTTTCGCGCCTTGCCGTCGGGCGCGGTGGCCCGCGTGATCTGGGTAGCCTTGCCCGAGGCTTCGAGGCTGCGCATGTCATTGCGAGCCTGCTGGAAAGCGCTTTGCTGCCCGACGAACTGGCACATGCCCGCGATGCCGTCAGTGCCATGCCCGCCATCTTTACCGCCCATCTCGACCGGGCCTTGGCCGACGAATTGCCGCTTCTGAAACGCGATGGCGGTTTTGTGCGCGGAGGCTATAATTCCGAACTCGATGAAATGCGGGCTTTGCGTGACCAGTCACGCCGGGTGATCGCCGGTCTGCAGGCAAATTATATCGAAGAAACCGGTATCAAGTCGCTGAAGATCAAGCATAACAATGTGCTTGGCTATTTTATCGAGGTGACTGCCAACAATGCCGGGGCGATGACGGATACGGATGAAGCCAAGAGCCGTTTCATCCATCGCCAGACCATGGCCAATGCCATGCGCTTTACCACGACCGAACTGGCGGAACTGGAAAGCAAGATCGCCAATGCTGCCGACCGCGCATTGTCAATCGAGCTTGCCGTGTTTGAGGAATTGACGGCGGAAGCGGTCTCCCATGCTGATAGTATCCGTGCCGCCGCATCGGCGCTCGCTGTTTTCGACGTCTCGGCAGCGCTTGCCGTGCTGGCGGAAGAGCAGGGTTATTGCCGTCCACAGGTCGATGACAGCCTGTCCTTTAACATTGTCGCGGGTCGTCATCCGGTCGTAGAGCAAGCCCTCCGGCGTCAAGCGGCCAATCCGTTCGTCGCCAATGATTGCGATCTCTCGCCGCAAGCAGACGGCGGCAATGGCGCGATCTGGCTTCTGACCGGCCCGAACATGGGCGGTAAGTCAACCTTCCTGCGCCAGAATGCGCTGATTGCGATCATGGCACAGATGGGCTCCTTCGTGCCTGCGGGTTCTGCAAAGATCGGTGTCGTGGACAGGCTGTTCAGTCGTGTCGGTGCTTCCGACGATCTGGCACGCGGGCGTTCAACCTTTATGGTTGAAATGGTGGAAACGGCTGCGATCCTCAATCAGGCAGGCGAACGCTCGCTGGTGATCCTCGATGAGATCGGGCGCGGTACAGCCACTTTCGACGGATTGTCCATTGCCTGGGCAGCGGTTGAATATCTGCATGAAAAGAACCGTTGCCGGGCTTTGTTTGCCACGCATTTCCATGAAATGACCGCACTTTCAGAAAAGCTTGAGCGGCTTTCCAACGTCACCATGCGGGTCAAGGAATGGGACAATGATGTCGTCTTCCTGCATGAGGTGGCGAAAGGGGCTGCCGATCGTTCCTATGGCGTGCAGGTCGCGCGTCTGGCGGGGCTGCCCGAAGCGGTTGTCAATCGCGCGCGCGATGTGCTGCACCAGCTTGAAGCGGGCGAAACCTCGGGCAAGGCGGACAAGCTGATCGATGATCTGCCGCTGTTCTCTGTCGTCTTGCAGCAGGAAAAGCCGAAGCTGCAGGTTCAGGGGAAAGATAGTGAACTGACCAAGGCTGTCTCTGCAATCAGTCCAGACGAACTGACTCCGCGAGAAGCGCTGGATCTGATCTACAAGTTGAAGGAACTGGCAGGCAGGGCGTGATGGGTTCTGGCCAGGTAGGGTGCCCCAGTCTGTTTGAGATTCTGGTTATGACGAGCCGAAAATGGTGATGTTTGCGACCCGGAACGGAATGTACTTTTGGGTACATGAGCACCGGAAGCGCAAAACAGCGCCGTTTGCAGGCCGTCAGAACCGGAATATCTACAGACTACACGAAGCGGTTCGCTTCCGCGCCGTAGTAAGTGATGTAGCGGCTGGAAATGCGCTCAATCGGCAGGATGATGAAGACATCGGTTGTGCCGAATGCCTCGTCGATCACTGCGCCGTCGCCGATCATTGCGCCGAGACGCAGATAACCCTTGACCAGTGGCGGCATTGAGAACAGCGCAACCTTGTTGTTGATGGCTTCCTTCGGCATCAGGTCCATGGCCTGATAACGATTGGGCAGGGCACGAACGTCCCAGTCATCGGTGGCACGGCAGTTGTGATGGAGGAACGACAGGCCGAGCGCGTGCGCTGCAGGCACCGCGCCGTGGAATGAAGCACAGCCGAACATCACATCGATGGAATGGCGGCGGCAATAGGCCCAGGCACCTTGCCAAAGAAGCTCGACAGTGCGCTTGGAGCGGTATTCCGCCTTCACGCAGGAGCGACCCAGTTCAAGCAGGCGGAGGTTCGGGCGTGAAAGGGCCAGACGCTGCACGTCATATTCATCGGCAGAAAAAAAGCCGAGCGCCTGTTCCGCCTGATCGTTACGCATCAGACGATAGGTGCCGACAATCTGCTGATGCTCCGGCACGGGCAGGGCGGTGTCATAAACGAGCAGATGATCGCAAATAGCGTCGAAACGGTCAGCGTCTCGAAGCTCCACGGCTTCGATGCTTTCCCTGCGCGCGCCCATTTCGTCGAAGAAGACGCGGAAACGCAATTCCTGCGCGGCTTCTACCGCCTCGCGTGAATTTGCAAGCCGTACTTCCAGCGATCCGATGCGTCCCAGAACGATGGGATCGCCGTTGGACGCGAACAGCGCCTGTTGTGCTTCTAAGCCTGACATGACCGTATCATCAATGATTTGCTGGTCCATTCCAAGCAGTACTGTCATGATGATGGCTCCTGATTTGTCTATTCACGTATTCCTGAACGGCTTTCCCACGGATATTTCGGCGAGAGCTAGCCAATTCCAATCCTTGTTCAGCCGCTTGCATGGACAGGGTGTCCAGTTCGACCGAAGCAGTACAGATTCAGTGCTACGCGACGATGACAGAAGCATGTCACCAATGTGTCAATTCGGATGACTGGACCTTATCCTCTTCAAAAAGCTTTTAATTTTAAGAGATCAAATTATGCGAAAGGCAGGGACTGTTCAACCCGGCGGGTTAGCGGGCAGCCCGTTCGCGCCGCCAGCCGAGGAATTCCTCCAGAATTATGAGACCTGCACCGATTGTAATGAAGGTGTCGGCGAGGTTGAAAACTGCGAATGACCAGGTTGGCAGGTGAAACAGAATATAATCTACGACGTAACCGTGCATCACGCGGTCGATAAGATTGCCGATGGCGCCGCCGACGACAAGTGCAAAACCGTAGCGTGCGAAGATGCGGTCCGGCGCGTTGGTCCACCACAGGTAAAGTACGAACAAAATAACTGCTGCGGTGATTGCGACCAGTCCCCAATCATGCAGCCATGCCAGCATGGAAAAGGCGATGCCCTCATTGTGCGTACGAAACAAGGCAAGGAACGGTAGCAGGTCGATCTGCTGGCCGTAGCCCATCCGTGTTTCCACCAGATGTTTGACACCCTGATCGATCAGTATGGTGAGAACAACGACGAACAGTGAGGACCAGACTGCGTGTCGCTTCATCCGGAAACCCTTTCATCGAGCGTGAGTGCATCGCGACGAATTTCGTAGAGCATGACGCCGGTGGCAATTGCAAGATTGAGGGAATCTGCACGGCCTGCCTGCGGAATGCGAGCAAGCTTGTCGCAAGTATCGGCCAGACTGTCCGGCAGGCCCTGCTGTTCGTTGCCCATCATCAGCACGACCGGCTTGTTGGCATAGGGAATGGTGCGATAGTCGACCGCACCTTTCAGATGGGTGCCGACGACAAGGCCTGAAATGCCCTTGCGCCAGTTGAGGAAGTCGGCTTCCGTCACTTTATAGAGCGGCATGGAAAAGACCGAGCCCATCGTGGCGCGCACGGTTTCCAGCGAATAGGGGTCGGTGGTGTCGCCGATCAAAATGATGCCCTTGGCGCCGACCGCATCGGCGGTACGGATGACAGTGCCCAGATTGCCGGGATCGCGCACGCGGTCGAGCGCGATATAAACATCGTTGTTCTTCGGCTTGAGGTTTGCGAGCGGGCGATATTGCTGTTCGAAAACACCGACCACCATTTGCGGGTTGTCGCGGCGGGTAATGGCAGCCATGATCTTTTCAGTCACTTCCAGCACCAGCCCGCCCTTGGCGAAGGTGCGGGCGGCAACCTGCTCGACCATCTTGTTGCCCTTGCCGGACTTGGCGAAGACCAGCGTCTTGATGCGCCAGTCCTGTTCGAGCGCGTCGATGACGAGCTTCAGCCCTTCGGCCAGAAACACGCCCTGCTGGTCGCGGAATTTTTTCAGCGCCAGCGAGCGGAGATCTTTCACGATAGGGTTGGTGAGGCTGGTGACTTCCTTCACCTGACCTACCTTGGAATATTCGGCACGAGAGCCGCCTTTGGAAAAATCGTCGTCACGGCTCATTTTGCTACCCAGCGGCTGAACATGGATGTGGAAAGCGCGCGTCCTCCCGACTGATCGGCGGAACGTTCGCGCAGAATAAGTTCGCCCGATTCGACTGTACCACCAAGGCCGGTGAAACGGTCGCGCATCAGTTCGTGAATGGCGAAGAAGGATGCGCGGATCGAATAGGCAGTCAGGATGACGGCGAGCGGTTTTGGCGTCAGGATGGACCGGCATGTATCGACCATTGCGGGCAGATGCTCGAACAACTGCCAAACCTCGCCGCTCGGTCCGCGCCCATAGGCAGGCGGATCAAGCAGGATGATGTCATAGAAACTGCCGCGCCGTTCCTCACGCTGAACGAATTTCATCGCGTCTTCACAGATCCATCGGATTGGCTTGTCCGAAAGCCCGGCCATTTCCTGATTTTCACGCGCCCAGAGAATGGCCTTCTTGGAGGCATCTACATGGGTCACTTCCGCACCTGCACGTGCCGCTACCAGCGAGGCGACGCCCGTATAGCCGAAAAGATTGAGCACCTTAACGCTGCGTCCGGACTTTATCCCATCTCGGATAAGCCCATCCATATAAGACCAATGCGCGGCCTGCTCTGGGAACACGCCGACATGGCGGAACGAGGTGAAACGGCCATGAAAGGAAATGCCATCGTGCTGCATTGGCCATGTTTCGCCGAGCGGCACTTTCGGAAAGGCCCAGCGTCCCATGCCTTCCTCGTCGGTGTTGCCGGTGAAGACGGCATCGGCCTGGTCCCATTCCTTCTGCGGCAGGCTCGGCAACCAGATTGCCTGACCTTCCGGGCGGACGATCCGATAGGGACCATATTGCTCGAGTTTCAACCCGTTGCCGCTGTCGAGAAGCGCATAATCGGGCGAGGGTTCCGTTTCGAGAATGAGCGGCAGTCGTTCTCCCGGGCGTGCACCGGCATAAGGCTTGATTTCGCGAAGCGGAGTAGCGGGCTTGTCGTCTACGGGCTTGGGTGCGGCCTTGGCGAATTGGGGACGCGGCTTTTTGAAAGACGAGCCTTTATTGTCAGACTTGCCATCAGATCGGCCTTCAAATTTGCTTTCTGAACGCGGCGCATCATGTCTTGCGCGCTCGAAACCACGGTCCTGTTTGCCGCCCGACGGCTTTTTGCCTTTTCCCTTTGGCGCTTTCACCCGAAACTCCAATCATCATGATTGGGGTCTAGGTAGGATAAACAGGGCCGGTGTGAAAGGGGAAAACGACGTTCAATCGCGCTTCGACCATGAAAACCCGGAAGTTTTGCCTCCGGGTTTGAGAATAGCAGGTGTTTCAGGAGTTCACGACCGGCATATTGCGCTTTTCGGCGGCGGTGCTCCGTTCAAGCAGGCGCGCAGCTTCCTGCTTGTACATGCGCTCCTTGCGGCGGTGCTTGCCTTGTGTGAGCCACGTCACCAGTGAGCCGATGACAACGCCGAGAAGAAGCGCGCCGAACAGCCACAGAAACAGAGGCGCATTATAGGACAGAGCGGGATTGCCCGGATTGAACGGATCGATCGTAAACTGCACCGATGCGCGATTGGCAACCGACAACGCAATCAGAGCCACTGCAAGCGGCACGAGAACGATGATGGCGATGATGCGTTTTGCCGCCATGATTTCTATCAGACTGCGCCGTTGAGACGGTCGCGCAGTTCCTTGCCGGTCTTGAAGAAGGGAACCCACTTTTCTTCCACATCCACCGTTTCGCCGGTGCGCGGATTGCGACCGCTGCGGGCAGGGCGGTTCTTCACCGAAAAGGCGCCAAAGCCGCGCAGCTCAACACGATTGCCTTCGGCAAGAGCGTTTGTGATCTCGTCGAATACCGCGCCCACGATGTTTTCGACATCGCGCTGAAAGAGATGCGGATTACGGCTGGCGATAATCTGAACGAGTTCCGATTTGATCACGGCTTTAAACCCCTGTTCTTCTGTTTGTTTCATCCGGTATCTACCGGATATTGTGTAAGTTTACCTGGCTGGCGTCAATTCGCTTCAGGCGTACCGTCAACGTGCCAAACCGAAAGAAGTCCGTCAAGAAAGATGCGTTCCTTGGCGATCTGCTTCAACATGCCGTCTGCTTCCTGCGGCACGCCAAGAAGGCGTGCACCGGCATGAATGATAAGATCGCGCAGCGAGAAACCCGTTTCACTGCTGACCGGCTTCCATTCCAGACGCGGCAAATCTTTGGAAAGCCCCTTGCTCGCAAGCCAGGCGACCGCTTCCTCTTCACCGCCCAATCCGTCGATCAATTTTTTATCGAGTGCCTGTCGCCCTGTAAAAACCGCGCCATTGGCGAGGGCCAGCGCCTGTTCATGTGTGAACGAACGGCGTTTTTCGACAATGTCCACGAACCACGCATAGGAATCCATGATCATATTGCGGATCATGCCCTTGGCTTCTTCGCTGGCCGGGCTGAAATAATTGGGTTCCGCCTTGAGTGGCGAGGATTTGATGGTTTCGACCTTCACACCGATCGTATCGAGAAGCTTTGAAACATCTGGATACTGGAACAGGACACCAATCGAGCCGACGATGGATGTCTGTCGTGCCACGATGTGGTCCGAAGCGCTGGCAATCATGTAACCGGCGGAAGCTGCAAGGGTTCCTACCTGCGTGACGACCGGCTTTTTCTCGGCAATCTTGCGCACGGCTTCGAAAATCGCTTCGCCGCCCACCGTCGTTCCACCGGGCGAATCGAGAACCAGAATCACGCCTTTGACGGCGTCATCCTTGGCGATCTTGTCGAGACGCTTCAGCAATTCCTCATTCTCGAAGATGGTGCCTTCGATACGAACCTTGGCAATGTGCGGCTGGTTGAAGTTGGTGCCGCGCATGGACCATGAAGCGAAGACGGCAATCAGGGCGGCGATCAGAAGCAGGAAGGCCCCGCGCCAGATCGTCAGCTTTCTGCGCAATTTCCGGCGTTCGATAATTGCTTCGGCGTCTTGAGCCATTCCCGTCCATCCGTTCGTTCAAATCGCGCGGCTTGCGCTCGGCAGTTCACCTTGTGCCCCGAATGAGGGCACGCGGCAAGTATCTTCGAAAAATAGGTCTGGTTAGAGATAGTGCCTGAAATACATATTGTAATGAAGCTGCCCGAGATTCTTATGTTGGTTGTCAGATCAGCTTTGGCGGTTGCATTACGCACAGCTGTAATTTGACCGAGTTTTGTGGTATCAAAGAGTTGAATAGCATCCTGCTTAATTCGGTGGGGTGTCAATTGGGCTGAATTATCAAAGGCATAGGCCGTTCCTGCTTGCTGTTTGCGAGGCGGGTGCGGTATTTTGCGCGGTATAATGCTATTGAGCGACCGATTATTTCACCCCAAATAAACCTTATTGAAATGAAAAAGCGCGACACACACGCGCTGATTATCGAGTTTTACGAAAGCCGTTGAGGAATTGAACGCCACATGACCGCCGACACCACAGATAGCCATGCGCCGCAGAACGCGACCGCTCAAGGTCGCGGCACGGGTGGCATGCGTTTTGGTGCGTCGGAGAAGGCCGAGACGCTTTTTCATGCTGCACAGCGCCATTCGATCCGCGTTCGCGTTCTGAAGACAGCCCTCCCTGTCGCCGCAATCATCGTGGGAGCGGTATTCTCTTGGTATACGTTTCTTGCGACGCCGAACGCGCCCGTTAAGGTCGAAGTGAACAATGGCGGCGAAAGCGGAAAGCTTGTCATGACGAGCCCGCACCTGAATGGATATACCAAGGATAACCGCCCCTATTCGATGACCGCTTCCAAGGCGACGCAGGATGCAAAGAACAGCGGTGCGATTTCGCTTGAAGGCATTTCCGCTGAGCTGCCGGTTGGTGACAAGGGCACGGCCAAGGTCGAGGCAACGTCCGGTGTTTACGACAATGCCAATGGGCGTTTGCAACTTGATAAGGACTTTACTGTTACGACAGACGACGGTTTACGTGCGGTGCTGCGCTCTGCGGACGTAAATCTCAAGAGCGGGCAGATCACCACTGACAAGCCCGTGGATATCCGCAGCGGCAGCACGCATATTCTGGCCGACAGCATGCAGGTCAAGGACAACGGCAAGGTTCTGATTTTCGAGAACAAGGTTCGAATGACTGTTGACGGCAGCGTTGTTTCGCCCAACAAGGCTCCCTGAAAAGGGCGCCTGATTTGAGGATAGGGGAAGCGTTCGGACCGATTCATATCTGTGCGGCGCGGTTGAGTACATTCTGAAACCGGTCCTCGGATCGAAATGTGCTCGAAAACAGATTGTTAGAGCGTGATTCTGATGCAATCGGAATGGTACAGGCTCTAAGCCGCTTTTTTGATCGCATTTTGCGATGCTGAATGTTCCCATTTGGCCGCAAAGTGCTTAATGTTGCGTCTGACCGCATGTCGACCCAGGGATGGTCGAATGCTTCGGGGAGCTGAAATTATATGGAACGCGAGACGGGCAAGATGAACAAGGGTACGATGGCCCGCACTTTGCGGATGGGATTTGCAGTTCTGGCGCTCGGCATTGTCGCGGCTCCGACAGTTTCACTGGCGCAGGAAGGCGCAGCCGTGAACGGGCTGAAGCTTTCCAACAGCAAGGCGCCCGTCAAGATCGACGCTGACAAGCTGGAAATGCGCGACAAGGAAGGCATTGCCATATTCACCGGTAATGTTGCCGTTTCGCAGGGCGACGCCCTGTTGAAGGCAGGCCAGATGACAGTCTATTACAACAAGGCCAAGAAAGACGGCGAAGCACCGGCCCCGGAACCGACAAGTGCTGGCGTGGGCGGCCTCGATTCATCGAGCATCGATCACATCGACATTTCGGGGAAAGTCTATCTCAAGTCCGGGACGCAGGTCGCAACTGGTGATACCGGGCGTTATGATGCGAAAAACCAGGTTATGGTTCTTCAGGGGCAGAAAGTGGTTCTGACCGATGGCGACAATGTCGTGACCGGTTGCAAGCTGACGGCGCATCTCGATACGGGCCGCGCCAATGTCGAAAGCTGCAAGGGCCAGACCAAGGGTCGCGTATCGATTATCATGGCCCCGAAAGATCAACAGCAGGGCGGTGCTGCGCCCAAGCAGAACTGACCGGAGCAGGCGTGGGATTGTTCTGGAACAAGAAGGCCGACGGGCCGCAAGACGCATCGCAAAATGTGAACGCACCATCCGATGTCGCGGGCGCTATGCCCGGCCAGCCGGGTAAGTCGACGCGTCTCAAAGGGACGCTGGTGGCACGCGGTCTCTGCAAGAGCTATCGCGGCCGGCAGGTCGTCAATGGCGTGTCGTTCGGTGTGCGTGCTGGCGAAGCTGTCGGTATTCTGGGGCCGAACGGCGCAGGCAAGACCACTTGCTTCTATATGGTGACAGGCCTCGTTCCGGCTGATGCCGGTTCCATCGAGATCGACGGTTTCGACGTCACGTCTATGCCGATGTATCGCCGTTCCCGTCTTGGCATAGGCTATCTGCCGCAGGAAGCGTCCATTTTCCGTGGCCTTTCGGTGGAAAACAACATCAAGGCTGTGCTGGAAGTTGTGGAGAAAGATCGCTCCAAACGCGCTTCCGAGCTGGATGCGTTGTTGGAAGAATTTCACATCGCTCATCTGCGCAAGGCGCCTGCCATTTCGCTGTCCGGCGGCGAGCGCCGTCGTCTCGAAATTGCGCGTGCGCTGGCATCACGCCCAAACTTCATGCTGCTCGATGAGCCTTTTGCTGGTGTCGATCCGATTGCCGTTTCGGATATCCAGCAACTCGTTCGCCATCTGACAAGCCGCGGCATCGGTGTTCTGATTACCGACCATAATGTGCGTGAGACGCTCGGCCTTATCGACCGCGCCTACATCATTCACGCCGGTCAGGTGCTGACACATGGTCGTCCTGCCGAAATCGTCGCCAATCCCGACGTACGCCGGCTTTATCTCGGCGACCAATTCACACTTTAATATTCGGCATTTTCATATCATCTCAGGCTCCTATGGAAATGCCTTCATTCTGACCAGCCATCGGTTTGAGCCTGTTATGTTCTGTACAAAGTTACAGAAAGTGCCGCTGAACCGCGACTATTTCCCCTTTTGTCCCCAAACCGCACATTCTGAATTGACAAGCAAGGTTCATACCAGTTTTCATTCAAATGCGCTTTCAGCCTGAAACGGCTGCGAGCGCACGGCTTATTCCTCTGTATGGACTCAGGTCCCATGTCGATGAGTGCCGTCTGAAGGCCAGATTGCTGTCAAGGATATCTCGCGCGTTGACCAGTGTTCCGCGGTTATTGACAGGGTTTAACGGGGGAGAATAACGCGTCGCATGGCTCTGTCGCCCAAGCTCGATTTCCGTCAATCGCAATCGCTGGTGATGACCCCCCAGCTGATGCAGTCGATCAAGCTGCTGCAGATGACGCATATGGAGCTGGAGCAATTTCTCGACATTGAAATCGAAAAAAATCCGCTGCTGGATCGAATTGAGGCAGCGAATGATGATTTTTCGGGCGCTGAATCAGCACGAGACGGTGCTGAAACCGGCGGAGAGGATGCGGCGTCGGATGACTTGTCGGATGGCGACTGGTTCAAAACAGGCGCTTCGGATAATGCCGAAAATCTCTCATCCACCTTCGACAGCTCACTTGAAAATATCTTTCCGGATGATCCGGGTCGCTTCGACGAGATCGGTCCCGATCTTGCCGCGCAATGGAAATCGTCCGTCGGTGACGGATATGTTTCAGGTGGCAGTTACGACATCGATCAGGTTACGGCCAGCCGGATTTCATTGAGCGAGCACGTGGCGGAACAGATCACGCTGACTTTTTCCAAAGCGGCAGACCGGTTCATTGCGACGGCGCTCGCCGATGCACTGGACGAGAGCGGCTATCTGCGTGTCGATATTGTCGGTCTGGCCCAGAATCTTGGCGTGGAAACCGTCGAGATCGAGCGCGTTCTTGGAGTGATGCAAGGCTTTGATCCGGCAGGCCTTTTTGCCCGTGATCTGCGGGAGTGTCTGGCGATACAGTTGCGTCTCAAGGATCGGTTCGATCCGGCCATGGAGGTGTTGATCGACAATCTCGATCTTCTTGCACGGCGGGATTTTGCGACGCTCAAGAAGCTGTGCGGTGTCGATCAGGCCGATATTCTCGATATGCTGACCGAAATCCGCATGCTCGATCCGAAGCCGGGTGCTTTGTTCGAAATCTCCGTGGCCGATGCCATCGTGCCGGACGCACTGGTTACACCGTCGCGTGACGGTGGCTGGACTATTGAACTCAACGCAGCCGCAATGCCACGTCTTATCGTCAACAATGAATATTATGCAGAGGTGAGCACCTCGGTCAAAGCCGAAGAAAAAGCATTTCTCTCGGATTGCATGCAGACCGCGAACTGGCTCGTACGCAGTCTCGATCAGCGCGCGCGCACCATTCTCAAGGTAACGCAGGAAATCGTCCGGCAGCAGGACGGCTTTCTGCGCCACGGCGTGACCCACTTGAAGCCGCTCAACCTGCGCACGGTTGCCGACGCGGTCGGTATGCATGAATCGACCATCAGCCGCGTGACGGCGAACAAATTCATGGCCACGCCGCGTGGCGTGTTTGAACTGCGCTATTTCTTTACGGCCTCCATTGCCTCATCCGAAGGCGGCGACGCTCATTCGTCGGAGAGCGTGCGCCATCGTATTCGGCAGATGATCGACGCCGAAAAGCCCGACGACGTGCTGTCCGATGACGCCATCGTGGATGCTCTGAAGAAGGACGGTGTGGATATCGCGCGAAGAACGGTCGCAAAATATCGGGAATCGATGAATATTGCTTCATCGGTTCAGCGCAGGCGTGAAAAGAAGGCAAGATTGTCAGCTTCCTGATTGCGTAGAGCATTTTGCAGTCAGGTGGCATCACCTGACGTTGCATAAATGCGGTAATACAGACAGATAGAGCGGAAGCGCGAACGAATGTGAGCGCATTTCGCTCTAGCCAAAATGGTTCCACAGATTGCGCTGGGAAGGGACCGTTTTAAATTACCGATTGTACCTCTAGGGCCTTATTCCCGTATTCGAATAGGGGAGAATGCTCTAAAATTTTGGATCTGTAGCGCTGCTCTTTCAGAAAAATTCGATCTCGATTTGTGGAAAGATCAGCATTGCAAGAGGACCAACTGGCAGGAGGACCAATTGACAAGCGCCATTTCACCCAATAGAAGCCCGGCTCGCGTTGCGGCACGTATCTGGACGCCCTCATTTCCAGGGCTTCCTGATAAATCGTCAGCGTGAATTGGCGAGATATCAGCAGAAGCACTTGTGTTTCTACGATCGAAAATACGCCAAAGCAGAATTGAAGCATGTCTCCTCAAAGTAGAACCGGTTTGGGGATGAAGACATGGGTTGGACGTTTCCGCCGAATGCGTTTTGCAGACAACGTCCGATAATATCGCTGTAATTTCTGGAAGAAATTGCGGTTGTCCATATGTTTGAAGGAAGGGCAATGTGGCGTTCCGGGAAAATCGGGCCAGGAAAACCAGGCCAGGAAAACCGGGCCGGAAAAATCCGGGCAACGGACCAGCTACTGGGGCGTTACTTAAAAGAGCAATGTGCGGCAACCATCCCGTAAAGGGGCTATTGATTGGAGCAGTCACGACTTCGACGGCTTTTCGGAAGGTGTTTCAACGCCTCATCGGAAAGTGCGCCTGGCAAGCGTGCATGCACCATGAATTTAGTTGGAAAACGCACAGGACGAAAAGCATCTTTGATGCTGGTTCACTTTGCGCTTCGCTCGCCTTGTGATTAGACTGAGTCCTGTGGTGTAACGCAAATGAGGTGTGCCAAATGACTCTGCGTGTATCTGGAAAGCATATGGACGTCGGTGAAGCTTTCACAACCCGGATCATTGATCGGGTGAATGAAGCAGTCGGCAAATATTTCGATCATGGCTTTTCCGGACAGGTTACGGTCACCAAGTCCGGTTCGCGTTACAGTGCGGATTGCACCTTGCACCTCGATAGTGGTGCAACTCTGCAAAGCACTGGCGACGCGCAGGATCCGCAGCTGGCTTTTGAAGCGGCCGCGGACAAGATCGAAACCCGCCTTCGCCGCTATAAGCGTCGTCTGAAATCGCGCCCGGCTACGCAGCCAGATGCGATCTATGATGACGTTGCATATCGTGTTATGGCACCGCTGTCGGAGGAAGAGGAGGATCTTCCGGCGGATTACGCGCCGACAATTGTTGCGGAATCGTCCGTCGCCCTGCGCACCATGTCGGTGGCGTCGGCGGTCGTGGAACTGGATCTGATCGAGAACCCGGTTCTGGTATTCCGCAATGCCGGCAATGATGAAGTTAACATCGTCTACCGTCGCGCGGACGGCAATATCGGCTGGGTCGATCCATCGATGGTCACCCGCCAGGCCGCGCCACGCGCCTGACGGCAAACCTGAAGCGCACGCAGCAGATCGCGATTAGGCGGCCGCGTGCGCTTCCCAAAACCGGGCCGCAAAGGCCTGATTGAAGAAGGAACGGAGAGAATGGATCTTAGTGATCTGATTCAGCCTGGGGCGATTATCCCGGCGCTGAAAGCCAGCTCCAAAAAACAGCTTTTGCAGATTCTGTCTGAAAAGGCTGCGGAACTGACCGGTCTCCCTGAGCGTGAAGTTTTCGAAACAATTCTCCAGCGTGAGCGCCTCGGTTCTACCGGGGTGGGCAATGGCGTTGCCATTCCGCACGGCAAGCTGGCGAACATCAACAAAATAGCCGGAATCTTCGCTCGTCTGGAAACCCCGGTCGATTTCGAGGCGCTGGACGATCAACCCGTCGATCTTGTTTTTCTGCTTCTCGCGCCGGAGAACGCCGGCGCGGATCACCTGAAGGCACTCTCGCGTATCGCCCGTATGCTGCGCGATGCCGATACGGTTGCTAAATTGCGCGGCACACATGACGCGCAGGCGCTCTATTCATTCCTGACAGCTCAGCCTGCTTCCAACGCCGCCTGAGTTCAAATAGTTTCTCGTAGACAAAACCGCCGTTCGGCTTGAACGGCGGTTTTGTTTGTTTGCTCGCAGAAACGAATTGGCAGGGAAGGAAAAAACAGTCCGAGCAGAAGCATATTTCTTCTGCCTCAAGACGACTTGCGGCATTTGTATACGCCACGATCTTCCGTACTTGATTTCATACGGAAGCGCGATACCGGCGATGGCCGGTATCGCGTCTATCCTTAGTGCAGCATTACCGTGCGCAGTTCATGGTCTTGCGCGCCTTGTAGCGCGGTGGCGCGGACATCGGAGAGCACGATTGGCTCGCCGCTGGCGCCAAAAAGCGCCCAGAGTTCAAGACCCGGCTCTATCGGTGGGAGGGCAGGGAAGCTGCGGGCAAGGTCATCTGAACGGATCTTGCGCACATAGGCAACTTCACCTTCGCCGAGATGGGCGAATTCATTTTCGGTGAATATATGTCTGTTCATGGTCTTAGCCTCCATTTCGTCGGCATGTCATTTGCGACCATGCCGCATCAGAGCTTCACATTTTCAATATAGCGATATTGTGCTGAACAAAAACTGAACAAGCTCAGTCTTTCACCGCTATGCTGATTCGTTTAACCAGCCGTTCGGGTTCGGGGCGGTCGAGATCGATGGCCAAAAGGCCGTTTTTCAGGTCGCAACCGAGAACCCGCATACCGTCTGCCAGGACGAAAACGCGCTGGAACTGTCGGGCAGCGATGCCACGATGCAGAAATTCCCGTTCGGTATCGTCGGTCTGGCGTCCGCGGATGACGAGCTGATTGTCTTCCGTCATGACTTCGAGGTCTTCGCTGGCAAAACCGGCCACCGCCAAAGTGATGCGCAGACGTTCGGAACCCGTCTCGCCGCGCAGGCGTTCAATATTGTAGGGCGGATAACCGTCGCCGGATTTTGCGATCCGTTCCAGCGTTTTTTCCATCGTGTCGAATCCGAGCAGCAAAGGGCTCGAAAACGGTGTCATTCTTGTCATTGCATCAGTCCTTGATGAGAAGCGACCGTTATGAAGAGAACCCTTACGGCGTATCTCCTCGCTAACTGATATGGCTTGTGAAAAGCCTGACTTCAAGGGCCAATCCGGATTCCTTCGTTTCAACTTAAAACGAAGGAGAAGTTCAGGATACCCGGCAATATTAGGGTCAGGACCGATTAATTTGATGGAAATGGCACCTGAAATGACAAGGGCTGCTAGGAGAGACGCGAAGAACGGGGTGGTTTCCCCGGTCAAGCGGTTCGACGCAGCAGATCGCCAGTCATTTCGGTGTCCAGAGGATGTGGTCCATCCACCCGGCTACTTTGTCGAAAAAGCTCGAAAATGAACCACATTTCCTTCGCCTTTTCTCCTCGTATCCGAATGGATGGCCTCACACCATTTTCACCAAATTAATAGGTCCTGACCCCAGGGTGTTGCTATCGGCGTGCTTCTGAAAGCGCTGCGCCGAAAGCTGTCGCAAAGCTTTCGCGATCATCCGGGGAGAGGAAGTTTCCGATCACGACACTCGCTTCACGGCTTTCGATGCTCATACCGGTAATTCCGATATCCGGCTTTCGGGCAACCTTGAATCGCGTCCAGAATGGATTGAAACGGTGCGCAGTCATCTTTCCGGACGCTGCATATTTGCGAATATGCAGGGCAGAGCGGGACACGGAGATTTCCTCACGCGCGCGAGCAGACCGGTAATTCCAGCGAAAAGCCAGATAGATCAGCAGTACATCGAGACCGAAAAATCCGAAGATCGGCCATGCGCCGATGGACCAGAAAAGAATACCGACGAACATCCAGCAGCCGATCAGAGCGCTCATCAATATGGTGAAGCCCGTACGTCCCAGCGAACGATAGGGGGTGAGGAGAGCTTCGAAAATGGGTTTGTCGAACCGATCAGGTTCTGCGCCGTCTGGGTGATGCATAGCATTCAGGTCGTCTGGCAGATTGTCCCGGCCTATACTGGCCTGCGGCAAGCTGCTGATTGTTTTGTCGATCAAGAAACTATTATAGAGACGGAATGGAAAAGGCCAAAATCAAATCGCCTGTGAACGTTTCTGCCGCCACCCGCCCTCAACGTCGGGTGCGTGGTACGCTTTATACGGCCGATGAAATCCATGAGATATTTCGCCGTTTCTCCATTCAGAGACCGGAGCCGAAGGGCGAGCTTGAGCATGTGAATGCCTTTACGCTTCTTGTCGCCGTGGTTTTGTCGGCACAGGCCACCGATGCCGGGGTCAACAAGGCGACGCGCGGGCTCTTCGCAATTGCCGATACGCCGCAGAAAATGCTGGCGCTGGGCGAAGAGAAAGTCGGCGACCACATTCGCACCATTGGTCTTTGGCGGAACAAGGCAAAGAACGTCATTCTCCTGTCCGAAGCCTTGATCCGCGATCATGACGGAGAAGTGCCGGGGGACCGGGACGAACTGGTAAAGCTGCCGGGTGTTGGCCGCAAGACGGCCAATGTGGTGCTGAATATGGCTTTCGGCCAGCCGACAATGGCGGTGGACACGCATATCCTGCGCATCGGCAATCGGATTGGTCTTGCTCCGGGAAAAACGCCAGAGGCCGTGGAAGCCATCCTCGTCCGGGTCATCCCCGCAGAATACATGCTTCATGCGCATCACTGGCTGATCTTGCATGGGCGTTACGTGTGCAAGGCGCGCAAGCCGGAATGCGAGAAATGTGTGATTGCCGATATCTGCAAATATCCGGCGAAAACCTGCGACATTCCTGCGCCGCTTATCCCCTTGCCGCCGCAGGCGTGAGCCGGGCTTCGCGTTGCGAGACAGCCTTGTGCAGATGGACCATCATCGTTGCCGCAAAAAGCGGTGTCAGCAGATTGACGATGGGGATAGCCATGAAGCCTGCAATCAGCAGCCCGGCCAGGAAGACGGTTACGCTATAATGCGACCGTAGCGCCTTGGCCTCGGCTTCGGAATGATAACGCATAGCGGCAAACTCGAAGAATTCCCGCCCGAGCAGATAGGCATTGATGACGAAGAAGGCGATCAGATTGACGCCGGGTATGAACAGCATGAACAGGGCGACGATGTTGCCGAGGATGACGATACTGAGGAATTTCAGCGAAACAACGATAGAGCGGCCGGTCGGCAAAGGCGTACCGGGTGGATCGTTCGGATAGTCTTCACGCTCGACCACTTCGGCGACGTCATCGAGAAAGAGACCTGCCACAAGTGCAGTGACAGGTGCGATCATCAATGCGAGAACAAGCGCCAGACCAAGGCCTGCGACAATGGCTGCAACAATGCCGAGCCAGCCAGCCCATTCCGGCATGCCGGGCAGAATCTGCTCCATCCACGGCCAGGCAAAAGTAAAAAAGATTTGACGAACTGCCGCCCAAAGACCGATCAGCAGCAACAGCGTCAAACCGAGAGTTTTCCAGAAAACTGCACGCAATTCTGGCGTGGTCAGGCGTTTCAGAGCTTTCAATGCAGCATCTAAGATCATTTTCGACCCAATTCCGACTGTAGACGAAGATGGAAATAGGTATGCCTTCATCTTGGCGCAAGCTGCACTACCCACAATGCGGGAGGCTTGCAGGGTAGCCAAAGGGGTTTCAAACCGCTAAACCGGCACCCACATGACTGCCGCATATCCGGCCCAACGCATGTCGCGGAAAAGTGCATAGCGACTTTTCCGATGACGATCTGCTTTTGCCGGATAGGAGACTAATCAAAAGGGGAGCTTCTCGCGCTCATGGCCACATTCGACGTTCTTTGCATCGGCAATGCCATTGTCGATATTCTTTCGCGCACCGATGACGCTTTTCTGGAAACGAATGGAATCGTCAAAGGCGCGATGAACCTGATCGATGCAGAGCGTGCTGAATTGCTCTATGGCCGGATTGCAGGTCCGGCAACAGAAATGTCGGGTGGCAGTGCCGGAAATACGGCAGCCGGCGTCGCGAGCCTTGGCGGACGCTCGGCCTATTTCGGCAAGGTTGCGACCGATCACCTGGGCCGTGTTTTCGCGCATGATATCCGCGCGCAAGGCGTTGCATTCGACACCCGCCCGCTGGAAAAGGGATCGCCGACTGCTCGCTCCATGATTTTCGTGACGCCGGATGGCGAACGCTCGATGAACACCTATCTCGGTGCGTGCGTGGAACTCGGACCGGAAGATGTCGAAACCTCCAAGGTGTCCGATGCGAAGGTGACCTATTTCGAAGGCTATCTGTGGGACCCGCCGCGCGCGAAGGAAGCCATAGTCATGGCATCGAAGATCGCCCACGAAAAGAAGCGCCAGATGGCGATGACGCTTTCCGATCCGTTTTGTGTCGACCGGTATCGCGAAGAGTTTCTGGAACTCATGCGCTCGCGCACTGTCGATATCGTTTTCGCCAATGAGGATGAGGCCAAGTCGCTCTATAAGACGAAGTCGCTTGAAACGGCGATTGCCTCCATGCGTATGGACTGCGCGCTTTCGATCATCACCCGTTCGGAAAAAGGTGCGGTCGTCGTCACACCTGACCAGACCTTGACCGTCCCAGCTATTGAAATCGACGCGCTGGTCGATACGACCGGCGCAGGCGATCTCTACGCAGCTGGTTTCCTTTACGGTTATACGAACGAGCGTTCACTGGAAGATTGCGCCCGTCTTGGTTCATTGGCGGCGGGGCTTATTATCCAGCAGATGGGGCCGCGTCCGCAGCTCAGCCTGCAGGCCGCTGCAGGCCAGGCTGGCCTTGTTTAAGATTTATTCCGGCCTGATGATCCGGTCGCGCTGAAGCTCTTCTTCAGTGCGTCCGGGGCGGCTTTTATAGACGGGCAATGTCCAGCCGAAATAAAGTGCGCCGCCGCGAATGAGAAACGCGGTCAGAGCCGCTGCAATCGCACATATAGCTGGCTCGACCTGCAACCAGGCAAGCAGGACATAGAGACACGCACCGGCAAGCGAAGCCGTGACATAGATTTCGCGACGCATTAGCACGGAAGGCTCGCCCGCCACCATATCGCGCAATATGCCGCCCAGAGTGGCTGTTGAAATGCCGGTCACAATGGCGACGGATGGTCCGAAACCGAGCGCCAGTCCCTTGGCTGCACCTATTACGGTATAGGCGGCCATACCAATGGCATCGAGCCAGAGCAGGACTCGATAGCGCGACTCGACCATGTGTGCGGTGAAATAGACAAAGATAGCCGCCAGCGTACCCGCCAGCAGATAAGTCGGCTCGACAACCCAGAAAACCGGTGCACCGAGGACGAGATCGCGGAACGTTCCGCCGCCAATACCGGTGATATTGGCAAGGAACAGAAAACCGATGATATCGAGCTGGCGTCGCGATGCTGCAAGAGCGCCGGTCGCAGCGAAAACGAAAACGCCTGCGAAGTTCAAAAACTCAGGAATCGTCACGCTGCAGCTCTCCTCCACACTTCCAGTGACAATTTTTCACCGGTTCGCGCCAATAGCAATATGCACCTTAGAGCATAATCCGACCGGAGTGAAACGAGGATCGATAAGATTATGATTAAAATAGAATAGGTTAGACCGCTGATCCGATCCAGTCAGATCGAAATGCGCTCTATCGCAAACTGGACTGCAGATATGAAAAGAGCGGCAGACAAAGCCGCCGCTCCAATACTCATCCGTTATTGCTGATATAATCAGCCATTGCCTTCGGAAGCGCCGTTGTCGGCAGTCGCCTTCGGGCCGCCTTTGGACACACCGACCATGGCCGGGCGCAGAACACGGTCGCCGATGGCGTAACCATCTTGCACGACCTGCACGACGGTGTTGTTCGGCAAATCCGGATTAGGCACTTCGAACATGGCCTGATGGAAGTTCGGATCGAACTTCTCGCCTTCCGGTTCAAGTTTCTTGACGCCGTGACGCTCCAGAGCCTGCAGCATGGCGCGTTCGGTCATTTCGACGCCGTCTGCGAGCGACTTCAGGCTGGCATCGGTCGCCAGAGCATCAGCAGGAATAGCGTCGAGCGCGCGGCGGAGATTGTCAGAGACCGACAGCATGTCGCGAGCGAAGTTGGTCACGGCATAGGTGCGCGCATCTTGCACATCGCGCTGGGTGCGCTTGCGAAGGTTTTCCATCTCGGCTGCAGCACGCAGGAGCTGATCCTTCAGCTCGCCATTGTCAGCTTCGAGCATCGCGATCCGGTTTGCGGTTTCATCTACCGCCGCCTCAGCTTCATCCTCGGCAACTTCCGCACGAGCTTCAGCCTTGCGCGCTTTCAGAAAATCGTCGGCAGCTCGGTTCAGCGCCTCACGATCCCGGGGATTGTTGATGTCGCGCTGCTCAAGATCGGGGTTCTGGGATTTGTTTTTTTCGTCAGCCATAATGCTACTTCCGTCTTGAATATCTTCTGGGGCGGATATCGAGTTTCATGCCAGTAAAATCAAGGTCTATTTTCAGGGACTTGGTTTGTCCCGGCAAATCTCACAGTTACCGCAGGAGCCGGGAAACGATCTGAGCGGTGTAGTCCACCATGGGAACGATCCGCGCATAGTTGAGCCGTGTGGGCCCAATGACTCCCAGAGCACCAATAACCCTTTGCTCGCTGTCGCGATAGGGGGCGACCACCAGCGATGAGCCGGAAAGGGAGAAAAGCTTGTTCTCCGAACCAATGAAGATGCGGACACCCGAACCGGCTTCGGCGAGATCGAGAAGCTGGACCATGCCGTCCTTGGTCTCAAGATCATCGAACAGATGGCGCAGGCGCTCGATGTCTTCCTGCGCATGGATGTTTTCCAGAAGATTGGCGCGACCGCGAACGATCAGCCGCGCCGGTTGATCCGTTCCAGCCCCGCTCCAGACCGCCAGCCCTTGGGCAACAAGTTCCTGCGATAGCTGATCGAGTTCCTGCCGTGTTTCTTCCGTCAGCTTTTTCAATTCGGCTTTGGCTTCGGAAAGCGTGTGGCCATGGATGTGTGCGTTGAGAAAGTTCGATGCCTCGACCAGCTGCGAATTGCTGATGCCGACGGGCAGATTGACGACGCGGTTTTCGACATCGCCGTTCTGCATGACAAGAACAGCCAGTGCCCGTGTCGGTTCGAGACGAACGAATTCGATGTGCTTGAGTGCCCCTTCCGCTTTGGTGGCAAGCACGAGGCCCGCGCCGCGCGACAGACCTGAAAGAACTTGGCTTGCCTCGGTAAGAACGCTTTCGACCGAATTGTTCATTCCGGCGGAACGAACCTGCGCCTCAATGGAGGAGCGTTCCTCCGGCGGCAGATCGCCCACTTCGAGAAACGCATCGACAAAGAAGCGTAGCCCGATCTGGGTCGGCAGGCGTCCGGCTGAGACATGCGGTGCGTAGATGAGGCCCAGATGCTCGAGATCGCTCATCACATTGCGGATCGTGGCAGGTGAAAGCGTGTGTGGCAGCAGTCGTGAGAGATTGCGCGAGCCAAGCGGATCGCCATCGTTCAGATAGGTTTCCACAATCAGCCGGAAAATATCGCGCGAACGCTGGTCGAGCGAACTCAAAAGCTGGTGTTCCGGCGTTTTCATCATAATATGGTCGCGAACCCTAGTGTGGCTTTGAATCCGAAATTCGTTCACAGCGCTGTTCCCAGATGATGCGAATTTCGGATTCGCCACACTGGAAATAGCATACGCCAAATATAAGGTCGCAAGTCAAAGCGTCAAAGCCTTTAGGCTATAGTGACAGGCCTCTCAACATCTCTGACGGTTTTTCGGGCAGAATGGCTTTCTATTTGCGACCGGGAAGCCTAAAAAGCCGCACCGGAAAAATGAATCGAGGAAATTTCTATGCGTCCATCCAAGCGTGCGGCTGACGAAATGCGTGCCGTTTCTTTCGAACGCGGCATCTCCAAACATGCCGAGGGCTCCTGCCTCGTCAAGTTTGGCGATACGCATGTGTTGTGCACCGCAAGCCTTGAGGAAAAGGTGCCGGGCTGGATGCGCAATACGGGCAAGGGCTGGGTCACGGCGGAATACGGCATGCTGCCGCGTTCGACCGGCGACCGCATGCGCCGCGAAGCCGCTGCCGGTAAGCAGGGCGGACGCACGCAGGAAATCCAGCGTCTGATCGGACGCTCCTTGCGCGCCGTCGTGGACATGCAGGCACTTGGCGAAGTACAGATCACGGTAGATTGCGATGTCATTCAGGCCGATGGCGGCACGCGGACGGCAGCCATCACCGGCGGCTGGGTAGCGCTTCATGAATGCCTGCGCTGGATGGAAGCGCGCCAGATGGTGCGCGTCGAGAAGGTTCTGAAAGATCATATTGCGGCGATTTCCTGCGGCATCTATGAGGGCGAGCCGGTGCTTGATCTCGACTATGCCGAAGACTCTGTCGCCGAGACCGACAGCAATTTCGTGATGACCGGCAAGGGCGGAATTGTCGAAATTCAGGGAACGGCGGAAGGTGCACCTTTCTCGGAAGAAGAGTTTGCCAATCTGATGAAGCTCGCTCGCGGCGGCATTGATCGCCTTGTGTCCTTGCAGAAGATGGCCGTGGCCTGATAGGAACGAGGTCTGCTCGATATATTGAGGAGACCTCTTCCATGCGCGCAGCACGCATCCTTGAAACCGCACTCTATGTCCGCGATGTCGCGGAGGCTATAGAGTTCTATCACGGCACTTTGGGGCTGGAGCCGGTCGGGAAAGTCAGCGAGCGCAACGCATTTTTCCGGTGCGGCGACGGCATATTGCTTCTCTTCAAGGCCGAAGAGACGTTGAAGCCGCCATTGCCAGAGCACTTGCCCGTGCCGTCACATGGCACAAGCGGCCCCGGCCATGTATGTTTTGCCGCAAGCCGGGAGGAGATGGAAAGCTGGCGCAACCATCTGGCAAAACATGGCATAGCAATCGAGGCCGAGTTCGACTGGCCGAATGGTGCGCATTCGATCTACTTCCGTGATCCATCCGGCAATTCATTGGAGATTGCCGAACCCAAACTGTGGAACTGAAAATGAGAAAACTGGAACAGGGCAAGCTGATCGTCGCTTCGCACAATGCGGGCAAGCTGAAGGAGTTCGACGGTCTGATCGGCCCGTTCGGCTTTGAGGTCAGTTCGGTTGCCGCTCTTGGCCTGCCGGAGCCGGATGAAACCGGTACCACGTTTGAGGAAAACGCCTATATCAAAGCGCTTGCGGCAGCTGAAGCAACGGGGCTGCCAGCACTTTCGGATGATTCCGGCATGATGGTCGATGCGCTCGATGGCGATCCGGGAGTCTACACGGCAAACTGGGCCGAGACGGAAGACGGCACACGCGATTTCGACATGGCGATGCAGAAGGTCGAGAACCTGCTGCAAGAAAAGGCTGCCGTTGCGCCACAGCAGCGCAAGGCGCGTTTCGTATCGGTCATCTGCCTTGCCTGGCCCGATGGGGAGGCTGAATATTACCGTGGCGAAGTCGAGGGCGCGATTGTCTGGCCGCCGCGTGGCAATACGGGGTTCGGTTTCGACCCGATTTTCCTGCCCGATGGCTATGAAAAGACTTTCGGCGAAATGACTGCCGATGAGAAGCACGGCTGGAAGCCTGGTGATGCTTCGGCCTTGTCGCATCGTGCTCGTGCCTTCAAGCTTTTCGCCGAAAAAGCGCTTAATGTGGAGCCGGCATCCGCAAAATGAACAAGCTGTTTCCCCCTTTGCAGGCAATAGATGCTGCTCGCGCAAATGCCGCCGGGTCGATCCCAATCGCGCGTGCAAATGGGGAAAATGCGTTTGGCGTTTACCTGCATTGGCCATTCTGTCTGGCCAAATGCCCTTATTGTGACTTCAACAGCCATGTTCGTCACAAGCCGGTCGATCAGGCGCGTTTTTCGGAAGCATTTCTTCGCGAGATGGAAACCTTGCGTGAGCGCACCGGCCCACGCACGATCACCAGCATATTCCTGGGCGGCGGCACGCCGTCGCTGATGCAGCCGGAAACCGTGGGCGCGCTTCTCGATGGGATCGCGTCCCATTGGTCGGTGGCACCGGACATTGAGGTGACGCTGGAGGCCAATCCGACCAGCGTGGAGGCAGACCGTTTTCGCGGCTATCGCGCGGCAGGCGTTAACCGCGTGTCGCTTGGCATTCAGGCGCTCAATGATCCTGATCTGCGTCGTCTTGGCCGCATGCATTCGGTCGAGGAAGCCAAGGCGGCCATTCGGTTGGCACGTGAGATTTTCCCGCGCCTGTCCTTCGATCTGATCTATGCACGCCCGAACCAGACAATCGAGGCCTGGCGGGAGGAACTGAAAGAGGCCATCGGACTGGCTGCCGATCATCTGTCGCTCTATCAGCTGACGATCGAGGAAGGCACGCAGTTCTATAATCTCTGGAAGGCTGGCAAGCTGACGACGCCCGAGCCGGATCACGCTGCAGCCCTTTATGAGGAAACGCAAAGGGTCACGGCAGAGCACGGCCTTCCTGCCTATGAAATCTCCAACCACGCGGTGCCGGGGCGCGAGTCACAGCACAATCTCGTCTATTGGCGTTACGGGCAATATGTCGGCATTGGTCCCGGCGCGCATGGGCGTTTCGTGGAAAATGATATTCGTACCGTCACCATGACCGAAAAACATCCGGAAACCTGGCTGGATAAGGTCGAGCGCAATGGCCACGGCATTATCGAAGAAGAATATCTCGATGGCGGACAGGAAGGCGACGAATTCCTGATGATGGGCTTGCGTTTACGCGAAGGCATCGATCTTGCCCGCTATGAGCGACTTTCTGGCCATGCGGTTGATGAAAAGCGACTTGCGAAACTGATCGCGGAAGGCATGATCGAACCGATGAGCGGCAGCATCATTCGCGCAACGCCGGATGGCGCGCTGGTGCTCGACGCGCTGGTTGCCGATCTGGCCGCATAAGGAACTTATAATGACGGACGAAGCAGGCGCCCACAATATTGGCGATGGGCGACGGGAATATGTGGTTGGCGGCACGACAATGCGCGCCCGGCCACTGGAACCTGCTCTTTATATCGTCTCGACCCCCATCGGAAATCTCGGCGATATGACGCTGCGCGGTATCGAAACGCTGGCGTCCGTCGATATTCTGGCTTGCGAAGATACGCGCGTAACCCGCGTTCTGCTCGACCGCTATGGTATAGCGCGCCGCCCCATCAGCTATCACGAACACAATGCCGCCGAAGCCGGTGAAAAGCTGATAGCGGCTCTGTCAGCGGGCAAAAGCGTTGCGCTGGTGTCCGATGCCGGAACGCCGCTCGTCTCCGATCCCGGTTTCCGTCTGGTGGGCGAAGCGCGCGAGGCGGGCATTCGTGTCGTACCTATTCCGGGTGCTTCCGCCGTTCTGGCCGCACTTGCCGCTTCGGGCCTGCCGACCGACGCCTTCATGTTCTGCGGCTTCCTGCCCTCCAAGCATGGGCAAAAACAGTCGAAGCTTGAAAGCCTCAAGGGGATCGACGCAACGCTGGTGTTCTATGAATCGCCAAACCGGACAGCGGCAACGCTGGCGGAAATGGCCGAAGTGTTCGGGCCGGATCGTCTGGGCGCGCTCTGCCGTGAACTGACCAAGGCCTACGAGACCATTCGCACTGCGCCGCTGGGCGAGCTTGCAGCCGAGTTTGACGGCGAAGATCGCATTCGCGGTGAAGTTGTTCTGCTGGTGGGGCCGCCAACGGGCAACGCCGTTCCGCAAAGCGAGGAAGACATCGACAAGCTGCTGCTGTCGCTTGTCGCAGAGTTGCCGCCATCCAAGGCCGCAGGCGAGGCAGCACGTATGACCGGCGGACAGAAATCGGTTCTCTATCAGCGTCTCATGCAATTGAAATCGGATCAGCGATGACAGACCTCCGCGAGAAGAAGCGAACTGCTTTCTTTCGCGGACACAGTGCCGAACGTTTTGCTTCCGTGCTTCTTCTTCTGAAAGGTTTTCGGATCGTCGCCCGGCGCTATCGAACACGGCTCGGCGAAATCGATCTGATCGCCCGGCGTGGCAATCTGATTTTGATCGTTGAGGTCAAGGCGCGGAGCAGTCTGGAAGCAGCGCACCTCGCTGTCACGCCGCAGGCCATGCGCCGCATCGAAGCCGCAGCCGATCTCTGGCTGCAACGCCAGCCCGACCATGCCCGCCTGTCGCTGCGTTTCGATCTGATTGCCGTGCTGCCGCGACGGTGGCCCAAACATATTCCGGCATTCTTCACGAGCGGCAACTACTGATAAGTCTATGTAAATCCTATAAAAATTGTGGGGTATATTTCCGGCATTACGGGAAATTAAAATCCCGTATTCCTCTGTTTTGAGGAAAAGTGATGCTCGCCGTGATTTTCACGCGCAAGCCCGTTTCTTATAAATCTCCCGCTCTCCATGGATAATGGCGCCATCTTTTTACCAGACGCATTTCTGTAACTGAAACCGGTATCGGCTTTCTCTGGAAATGCTCCCAAGGATCGCACCGTGTCTCTACCGCAAAAGCGTTTACTGGCTGATTTTCCTGCCTTCTTCCGGGTGTCGGAAGAGGTGGTTGTCGTCGTTGGCGGCGGCGAGGAAGCTTTGAACAAGGCGCGCCTTGTGGCGCAGACTTCGGCGCGACTTCGCATCGTTGCCGAAGAAACTGAGCATCATCTGGTCGATTTCATTGCAAGCCATGGTGCAGAGCATGTTGCGGCACCTTTTGCGCCCGAACATGTTGAAGGCGCAAAGCTTGTTTTCGTGGCGACCGGCGATGAGGCGCAGGATCGCGCCATTGCTGCCGTGGTCAAGGCCGAGAGGGTTCCGGTCAATGTCGTCGACCGTCCTGCACTTTGCGATTTCCTGACACCCGCCATTGTCAATCGTGCGCCGCTGACGATTGCGATTGGTTCGGAAGGGACGGCCCCGGTTCTGGCGCAGATGGTGCGCGCGCGTATCGATGCCGCGTTCTTGCCGCGTCTGGGTGAGCTTGCGCATTTTGCCGAAAGCTGGCGTCCGCTGGTCGAGCGCGCCTTGCCGAAGGGGCTGGCGCGCCGCAGCTTCTGGCGCGGGTTCTTTTCGGGCCGCGTCGCCCATGCCATCGAGAATGGCGACCGGGAGGAAGCACAGAAAGCCGCGAGCGACCTGATCAAGCAGCGCGACAATGCCGCCGGTTATGTCTGGCTGGTCGGTGCCGGTCCGGGTGCCGAAGACCTGCTGACCCTGCGCGCCCATCGCGCCTTGATGGAAGCCGATGTGATTGTGCATGATGCGCTGGTGCCGGAAGGTGTCATCGCCATGGGTCGCCGCGATGCCGAGCGTCTTGCCGTCGGCAAGCGCAAAGGCTGCCATTCCAAGAGCCAGGAAGAGATCAACCGCCTGCTGGTAACGCTCGGGCGCGAAGGCAAGCGCGTTGTGCGGCTGAAATCCGGCGATCCGCTGGTGTTCGGACGCGCAGGTGAAGAAATGGCCGCACTGCGTGCCGCCGGTATCGGGTTCGAAATCGTGCCCGGCATCACTTCTGCCTTTGCCGCCGCAGCCGACATGGAACTGCCGCTGACGCTGCGCGGTGTCGCCTCGTCGCTGGTGTTCACCACCGGCCATGACATGACCGGCGACGTGCTGCCGGGCTGGGCGAAGCTCGCCGTCTCCGGCGCAACCATTGCCGTCTATATGGGCTCGACCGTCGCGGCATCGGTTGCCGCGCGGCTGATTGGTGCGGGCCTGCACGAAGATACCGCCGTGGCGGTGGTGGAAAATGCGAGCCGGCAGGACAAGCGCCTGTTCCACGGCACGCTGAAAGATTTGCCGGATCTGGAAAGCCGCAAGGAACTTTCCGGTCCGGTCATGGTGATCATTGGCGATGCGGTCGCCGGTGCCGCCATCGACAAAGCCGAAGCGCTGGCCCTCAGGCCGGTTTCCGTCGCAGCCTAAGAGCGCATCCCGAAAAGTGTGCAGCGGTTTTCGGACAAGATGCGCTCAAAAACAAAAAGTTAGAGCGCAGGATGCGCGGTTAACAAAAGTTTGGAGTTTGGAAATGGTTGTAAAAGTTCTCACTGCAAACCGGCTGATCGACGGGCAGGCTGTGTGGCTCGGTGCCGACGGCTCCTGGCAGGAAACCATCGACGGCGCGCTGGTCGCTCGTCACGTAGAGGCCGTTGAAGCGCTTGAAGACGCGGGCAAGGTTGCTGCAAAAGCTAATCTGGTTGTCGATGTGAACGTGATCGATGTCGAGGAGCGCGAGGAGGGACTTTACCCCATCCGTCTGCGCGAGCGCATCCGTCTTTCCGGCCCGACCATCGTGACCTTTGGCGATTTGCCCCTCGAAAAGCCTGAATTGAAGCGCGCCTCCTGATTGTGGATTTGGACCTAGCCTATGTATCGTTACGATGAATTCGACCGCGATTTTGTTGCGGCCCGTGTTGCCCAGTTCAAGGATCAGGTCGAGCGCCGTCTGACCGGGGAGCTGACGGAAGATCAGTTCAAGCCGCTGCGTCTGATGAACGGTCTCTATCTGCAACTGCACGCCTATATGCTGCGCGTGGCAATTCCCTATGGTACGCTTTCGAGCCGCCAGCTTCGCAAGCTAGGCCACATTGCCCGCGTCTATGACCGTGGCTTCGGCCATTTCACCACGCGCCAGAATATCCAGTATAACTGGCCCGCCCTGAAGGACGTGCCGCGCATTCTGGAAGAGCTGGCGGAAGTCGAGATGCATGCCATCCAGACCTCCGGCAATTGCATTCGCAATGTGACGGCTGATCATTTCGCAGGCGCTGCCGCCGACGAAGTGGCCGATCCGCGTCCGTTTGCCGAAATTTTGCGCCAGTGGTCGTCGCTGCATCCGGAATTTTCCTATCTGCCGCGCAAGTTCAAGATTGCCATCGTCGGCTCGGACCATGACCGCGCCGCCATTCAGGTGCATGACATCGGCTTGCAGTTGAAGAAGAACGAGGCGGGCGATCTGGGGCTGGCTGTCTATATTGGCGGCGGTCAGGGCCGCACGCCGATGGTGGCCAAGAAAATCCGCGACTTCCTGCCCATCGAGGACATGCTGACCTATGTGACGGCCATCGTGCGCGTTTATAATCTGCATGGCCGTCGCGACAACAAATACAAGGCGCGCATCAAGATTCTCGTCCATGAAACGGGCGTTGAAGAGCTTACCCGCGAGATCGATGCCGAGTGGGACGAAATCCGCAATGGCGAATTGAAGCTGCCGCAGCGCGATATCGACGCCATCGAAAGCTATTTCCGCATGCCGAACCTGCCGCAACGGCCGGAAGGCTGGGAAGTGCTGGCCGTCACGCAGAAGGCCGATGCGGAATTTGCAAGCTGGGTGGCGCGCAATGTCACGCCGCACAAGAACCCGGATTATGCCGTCGTCACCATTTCGCTCAAGCCCATTGGTGGCATTCCGGGCGATGCGAGCGCCGAGCAGATGGAACTGGTGGCGGATATTGCCGAGACCTATTCCTTTGATGAAATCCGCGTCAGCCACGAGCAGAATCTGGTTCTGCCGCATGTGGCCAAGGCCGATCTCGCAGCCGTTTACGATCTGCTGCAATCGGACGGTCTGGTGACGCCGAATGCCGGTCTCATCACCGATATCATCGCCTGCCCCGGTCTCGATTATTGCGCCCTTGCCAATGCACGCTCCATTCCGGTGGCGCAGCGCATTTCGGAGCGCTTCGGCGACCAGAGGCGCCAGCTTGAGATCGGCGATCTCAAGATCAAGATTTCCGGCTGCATCAATGCCTGCGGCCATCACCATGTCGGCCATATCGGCATTCTGGGCGTCGAGAAGAAGGGCGAAGAGCTTTATCAGATCACGCTTGGCGGTTCGGCGGACGAGCATTCGACCATCGGTGACATCACCGGTCGCGGCTTCTCGTCGGAAGAAGTGGTGGATGCCATCGAAACGGTCGTGGATACCTATCTGGGCTTGCGCGAAAGTCCGGAGGAAAACTTCCTCGCCGCCTATCGCCGGGTTGGCATGGAGCCGTTCAAACGCGCGCTTTATGGAGAAATAAGCCGTGCAGCTTGATGCTGAAGAAAGCGCTGCCGCCGAAGCCCGCCTTTTGGAGGCAAGCCACGGCGCGTCTTCCCCGCAGGATGTGATCGCGCTCGTCACGCGTGAACTCTATGAGGGGCAGATCGCGGTCGTGTCGTCCTTCGGCGCGGAATCGGCTGTGCTTTTGCATATGATCTCGGAAATCGACCCGGCGACGCCAGTTCTGTTTCTCGATACGGGAAAGCATTTTCGTGCGACACTTGATTATCGTCATGATCTGGTGGACCGGCTGGGATTGACCGATGTGCAGGATATTCTGCCGCTGGAAGACAGTGTCAGGACGGAAGACCCGTTTGGCGCTTTGTCGATGACCGATAAGGATCGCTGCTGCTTCATCCGCAAGGTCGAGCCGATGGCGCGCGCCGTGGCCCCTTATCGGGCCTGGATGACGGGCCGCAAGCAGTTTCAGGCATCGACCCGCGAAAGCCTGCCGGTATTCGAATCGGTCGGTTCGCGCATTCGTATCAATCCGCTGGCGCGTTTGCAGGCAGCCGATCTCAAGGCCTATGCCGAAAAACACGACCTGCCGCCGCATCCGCTGATCGCGCAGGGCTATCGTTCCATCGGCTGCATGCCTTGCACGCGGCCCGTGAACGACGGTGAAGATCAGCGTGCCGGGCGCTGGGCGGGGTCGGAAAAGACAGAATGCGGCATCCACCTGTCGGGCCTGTCCGACAGCTTGAAGAATTTGGGAGCAGGTGACCGGAAATGAGCAATATCAACGAAACCAAACTCTGGTCTGCCGATGGCTTTCGCGAAGACGATTATGTCTTTGTCGACGATCTTGAGGCGGCAGGCGATACGCCCGCGATCATCATTCCGCTGGCCGTCTGGCTCGGACTGGATGAGGAGCGCCGCCGCGCCTCCAATCGCCGGATCGGCGTTTCGGTGGCGCCGGGCGAAGCCATTGATCCGCTTCGGGATGATCTGGGCAGCGTGCCGCTGATCGCCTTGCAGTTTCCGGCCTTTAATGACGGGCGTTCCTATTCCAAGGCGGAGATTTTGCGTCGCGAAGGTTTTGCGGGTGAATTGCGCGCTGTCGGCGATGTGCTGATCGATCAGGCCGCCCTGATGCTGCGGACCGGCTTCGACAGTCTGCAGGTGACGAACAAGGTTGCCCAGAGCCGTCTTGGCGAAAATCGTCTGGTCGATACGCCCGGCTATTATCAGCCGGGACGTGGATCAGTACCGGAGGAGGCCGGGTTTGCCTGGCGTCGTGTCAAGGCAAGTTAGGCACATCGCTCAAATTTGCCATTTTTCTGCACGCCTTGATGCGCTAGATACGCCTCAGCAAATTCAGGGAGTCGCGGCGTGATCCGGCATATTGTTTTCTTCAGTGTCAAAGAAGGTCAGGATATAGAGACTGTCAAAAAGGGATTGGAGCAACTTGGCACCATTCCCCATGCTGACCTTTTTGAAGTTCTGCCAAATTCCAGGGTCGATCCGATGTGCGACCGCATTGATCTCGTGGTCTATGCCGAGTTCAAAGATGAGGAAGCGCTTTTTGCTTTCAAGAAGCATCCGACCTATGACGCGACGACGCAACTGGTGCGTCCTATGCGCGAATTGCGCTTTTCAGCCGATGTTGTGACAGACAAGCGCTAAAGCATTTCCAGCAAAAGCGCGAAGCGGTCTTGCGTGCGGAAACGCGTAAAATAACTACCAGTCGGCCTGTGGTCTTTCCTGTAGCGGCAGGCCGCCGAAAAGATCAGGCTCGCTGGACGTTTTTGCTCGCTCGATATTGAGAAGCTTCAGTTTCGTCGCCGTGCCACCTGCCGCCGAAAAGCCGCCGACCTTGCCATTGGCGCCGAGCACCCGGTGACAGGGCACAATGATCGGAAACGGGTTCTTGCCCAGTGCATAGCCGACAGCCTGTGAGAGACTCACATCGCCGATCCTTCGGGCAATCGCGCCATAGGTCGTTGTCTCACCCGGTTTCAGCTCAAGAATGATTTCATAGACCTGCCGGTTGAGATCGGGTTGGTCATCCAGCGCCAGCGGTGTAGTTGAAAAATCGACATTGTCGCCTGCCAGAAGCGCGCGCACACCCTGGATTGCATTGCTGACGAAGGAGGGCATGTCGACTTCTTCGGCACCGGGGAACCGCTCACCGAGCCGATAACGGGTTTCCTTCTCGTCAGCATCCCCGATCTCGACGCCCACAATCTTCTGGCCGCGCCAGGCAATGCCGCACGGTCCGATCTCTGTTTCGAAAATGGTGACGCCTGACGATTCCATGGAAGTCATATTAACATGGTTTTGAACGGGACAAATGCCGGTTATCGGGCAACGATAGGAACGTTCACGTGAAAAGTCGCAACAATTGCGAAAAATGGCGCAGCGAAATGGTTGAAGAACGACACGAATAATGATTGTGTGATGGCGACCGGCCAATGCCCTTAAATGGCCAAACGGATTGACGAGAGTTTCCGGCACCTGTCACGGCGGGAGCGGAACCAAGGAATTTAAATGGACGATTACGAGCGATATGCCACAGGGTTGATGATCGTTTTTGGCGCGCTGATTATCGGCGGCCTCATGGCGGCTAACCTGTACCACGGCGACAAGCCGGGCTTTTTATTCGCGCTGGGCGCTGCGGTTGTCAGCTGGTTCGCGGCCTTTGCCGTCCTGTTTGACAAGCCACGCGTTTATGGCGTGATGATTGCGGTTGCGATCGGTCTGGTCGCGGCTTCAATTGGTGCTTATGTAACCTGATTTTTGAACCGTATGATTAAGAAAAAAGCCCCGGTTTTCCGGGGCTTTTTCGTTTTAGAGATATGGCGAGTAGCACTGGCGCCGTGGCCCATAATTGGGCTGGAACGTATTATCGTAGGCTCGGTAGGAACGATAACGGTTGTAGCACCACCGCACATGCGGGTTGCCGCCGCGATAGACCGGTGCCGGACGGTAGCGATAAGCAGGCGGCGGTCCCCAGTAACGGCGATCATAGCGATAGTATGGGCGGTAACGCGGACGATCATGCCGCCAGTGTCGACGATGCTCCCGCCAATAGCGGCGGTCACCACGATAGTCGTAATACTGAACGTTCTGAACATTCGGTGCTGGAGCCTGGGCGGACGGTGTCGCCATCAAAGACGGCTGCGCCGCATTCGCAGTTCCGGCAGCAGCGGATAGTCCCATGCCGAGTGACAAACATGCGGCAAACAGGGAATAAGCAAACCTTTTCATCGGTCTCTCCTCACAGCGCATACCGAAAAATGTGAAACGGCTTTCGGATAAGATGCGCGTAAAAATAAACAACACATATCGTCCCTGCCGTTATTTTAGGCCGGACATTGTGGCGGAGCAGTGGCCCTGCGCAGTCACGATTTCTTCGTTGCGGCAACAGATGGGTGATGCTCTGATTTTGGGGTAGGAATTAGTCTCCCCGAATTGACATAAAGATATGTTTATGTCATTAAGCGACTTCCGTGATGTGCGTATAAAGGGCGATTCAGGTTTATGTGTCCGAACAGACCTGCTGCCTGGTAACAGATTGAATATAGGCGGTGTTTTATGGCCTCTTCCCTCGATGGTCTTTTTGGTGCAACGGCTGCGCAGCCGGATGGCTCAGAAGTGCTCGCAGCTCTCACCAAGGCAGCGCGTGAGCGCATCCTGATCCTCGACGGCGCGATGGGAACCCAGATTCAGGGACTTGGTTTTCATGAAGAGCATTTCCGCGGCGAGCGCTTCGGCGCCTGCGACTGCCAGCTTCAGGGCAATAACGACCTTCTGACCCTGACGCAGCCCAAGGCTATCGAGGAAATCCATTATGCCTACGCCATTGCGGGCGCGGATATTCTCGAAACCAATACGTTTTCGTCCACGACAATTGCCCAGGCCGATTACGGCATGGAAGAGCAGGTCTATGAATTGAACCGCGACGGTGCGCGTCTGGCCCGTCGTGCAGCCTTGCGCGCCGAGCAGAAGGACGGCCGCCGCCGTTTCGTTGCGGGCGCTCTTGGACCGACAAACCGCACCGCATCGCTGTCGCCTGATGTCAACAATCCCGGCTACCGCGCTGTTACCTTCGACGATCTGCGCATCGCCTATGCCGAGCAGATCCGGGGGTTGATCGACGGCGGTTCCGACATCATCCTGATTGAAACCATCTTCGATACGCTCAACGCCAAGGCTGCCGTCTTCGCCTCGGAACAAGTGTTCGAGGAAAAGGGCATCTTCCTGCCGGTGATGATTTCCGGCACGATCACCGATCTTTCCGGCCGCACCCTGTCCGGCCAGACGCCAACGGCATTCTGGCATTCGTTGCGTCACGCCAAACCATTTACCATCGGCCTCAATTGCGCGCTCGGCGCCAACGCTATGCGTGCGCATCTCGACGAATTGTCGACCATTGCCGACACCTTCATCTGCGCCTATCCGAATGCCGGTCTGCCGAACGAGTTTGGCCAGTATGACGAAACGCCGGAAGCGATGGCTGCCCAGATCGAAGGCTTTGCCCGCGACGGTATGGTCAATGTGGTCGGCGGCTGTTGCGGTTCCACGCCCGAACACATCCGCGCCATTGCCGAGGCCGTCGCAAAACATCCTCCGCGCAAGCCTGCCAAGGTCGCGCCGCTAATGCGCTTGTCGGGCCTCGAGCCCTTCACGCTGACCGAAGATATTCCTTTCGTCAATGTCGGCGAACGCACCAACGTGACCGGCTCGGCACGCTTCCGCAAGCTGATCAAGGCTGGCGATTTTGCTGCTGCACTCGACGTCGCGCGCGATCAGGTTGTCAACGGCGCCCAGATCATCGATATCAACATGGATGAAGGCCTGATCGATTCCGAAAAGGCCATGGTCGAATTCCTCAATCTGATTGCTGCCGAGCCGGATATCGCTCGCGTGCCGATCATGATTGACAGCTCCAAATGGGAAGTGATCGAGGCTGGCCTGAAATGCGTTCAGGGCAAGGCGGTGGTCAATTCCATCTCGATGAAGGAAGGCGAGGAAGCCTTTATCCATCACGCCAAGCTCGTCCGTGCTTATGGCGCGGCGGTTGTCGTCATGGCTTTCGATGAAACCGGGCAGGCCGATACCGAGGCGCGCAAGATCGAAATCTGTACCCGGGCCTACAAGATCCTGACCGAACAGGTCGGTTTCGCACCGGAAGACATCATCTTCGACCCGAACATTTTTGCGGTGGCGACCGGTATCGACGAGCACAATAATTACGGCGTCGATTTCATTGAAGCGACACGCAAGATCATGGCGACCTTGCCGCATGTCCATGTCTCGGGTGGCGTGTCGAACCTTTCCTTCTCGTTCCGCGGTAATGAGCCGGTGCGCGAGGCGATGCATGCCGTGTTTCTCTACCACGCCATTCAGGCGGGTATGGATATGGGCATCGTCAATGCCGGTCAGCTGGCGGTTTACGATGCCATCGATCCGGAACTGCGCGAGGCCTGCGAGGATGTGGTGTTGAACCGCCGCTCCGATGCGACCGAACGTTTGCTGGAAATCGCCGAACGTTTCCGCGACTCCGGCTCGAAAGAAGCCAAGGTGCAGGATCTGACCTGGCGCGAATGGCCGGTGGCAAAGCGCCTCGAACATGCGCTGGTCAACGGCATTACCGAATATATCGAAGCCGATACGGAAGAGGCGCGACAGTCCGCCGAACGTCCGTTGCACGTCATCGAAGGCCCGCTGATGGCCGGTATGAACGTGGTTGGCGACCTGTTCGGTGCCGGCAAGATGTTCCTGCCACAGGTGGTCAAGTCGGCCCGTGTGATGAAGCAGGCCGTGGCCGTTCTCCTGCCATATATGGAAGAAGAAAAGCGCCTCAATGCTGAAAAAGGCATTGGCGGTGGTGAACGTCAGAGCGCCGGCAAGGTGCTGATGGCGACCGTGAAGGGCGACGTGCATGATATTGGCAAGAATATCGTTGGCGTTGTGCTGGCCTGCAACAATTACGAGATCATCGATCTCGGCGTCATGGTGCCATCGCAGAAGATTTTGCAGGTGGCGCGCGACGAAAAGGTGGATATCATTGGCCTTTCCGGCCTCATCACGCCTTCGCTGGATGAGATGGCGCATGTGGCAGCAGAAATGGAGCGCGAAGGTTTCGATATTCCGCTTCTGATCGGCGGCGCGACCACGAGCCGTGTCCATACGGCGGTGAAGATTCATCCGCGCTATGAACGCGGACAGGCAGTCTACGTCATCGATGCAAGCCGTGCCGTCGGTGTGGTTTCGAGCCTGCTGTCACCGGAAGGCAAGCAGGCCTATGTTGACGGTCTGCGCGGGGAATATGCCAAGGTGGCAGCCGCTCACGCGCGCAATGAAGCGGAAAAGCAGCGCCTGCCGATCGCTCGTGCCCGCGCCAATGCGCATAAGCTCGACTGGGATAATTTTGTTCCGGCAAAGCCGACATTCACCGGCACGAAGACCTTCGACGATTACGATCTGGCCGAAATCGCCCGCTATATCGACTGGACGCCGTTCTTCCAGACCTGGGAGTTGAAGGGCCGCTATCCGGCAATTCTTGAAGACGAGAAGCAGGGCGAAGCCGCCCGGCAACTCTGGGACGACGCTCAGGCGATGTTGAAAAAGATCATCGACGAAAAGTGGTTCACGCCGAAAGCTGTCGTCGGTTTCTGGCCCGCCAATGCGGTCGGCGACGATATTCGTCTTTTCACCGATGAAAGCCGGAACGAGGAACTTGCCACTTTCTTCACGCTGCGCCAGCAATTGAGCAAGCGCGATGGTCGTCCGAATGTGGCGATGTCCGACTTCGTCGCACCCGCCGAGAGCGGAAAGCAGGATTATGTCGGCGGCTTCGTCGTCACGGCAGGCATTGGCGAAGTGGCGATTGCCGAGCGTTTCGAGCGCGCCAATGACGACTATTCCGCTATTCTTGTGAAGGCGCTGGCCGACCGTTTTGCCGAAGCCTTTGCGGAACTGATGCATGAGCGCGTGCGCAAGGAATTCTGGGCCTATGCGGCGAATGAGACCTATTCGCCGGAAGAACTGATCGGTGAACCCTATCAGGGTATTCGTCCGGCTCCTGGCTATCCGGCACAGCCCGATCACACTGAAAAGACGACCCTTTTCCGCCTTCTGGACGCGACCGCGAATACGGGCGTGGAACTGACCGAAAGCTACGCCATGTGGCCCGGCTCTTCCGTATCGGGTCTCTATATCGGCCATCCGGAAAGCTATTATTTCGGCGTGGCCAAAGTCGAACGGGATCAGGTCGAGGATTACGCGAGCCGCAAGGGAATGACGATAGAGGAAGTCGAGCGCTGGCTCGCACCGATCCTTAATTATACCCCAGGTGCAGCTCCCGAAGAGGCTGCGGCGTGACAAATGCCGCAACTCGATTAGCTTAATCTCATATACTCGTATTTCTGACAGATGTATTGGGTGCGTTTGACTGGTTTGTAGTTGCTTGTTGACTACAAACCGGCAGACGTAGCTGCGTCGGCTCGGCATTCCATGTTCCAGAACCGTTGATTTATTTGGCGTTTTAGAGCTGGCTCTGCCTCATGTAATAGCTAAGTATTTATTAAAGTAATTTATAATTTAGATCACTGTAATATTTAACCGGTGGAGATGTATGCATTTCTGATTAGTATATAGAGAAAAGTACATAGATGTGTTACTGATTTGTTGGCGTTTTATTTAAATGCTTCGAATTTCAATAATCATCAATAGTTATATTTTTCGTTGGGAAGTCTGCAATGAAATGGGAACAAATTTATGAATCCATGCAATCTGCTGACGATGCCGGACAGCTCCTTGAATATATAGGCACCTATGCCAGGCAGTGCGGATTTGCACATACGGCTTATGTCATGCGCGTTCCCTTGTTGAACGGCGTGGTCAAATGGCTCAGCTTTGGGTCGTTGCCGCAGGAATGGACCGATCACTATACAGCCCGAAAATATGCGGATGTTGACCCATTGGTTCGCAAGGCACTGAACAGCATAGAGCCATTGGTCTGGTCGTCGAAGCTCTTTGCGGAAGCACCACAGATATGGGCGGATGCACAGCGCTTCGGCCTCAAGGTCGGGATTTCCCAGCCGTGTTGGGCTGCTCAAGGCGTGTTCGGAATGCTGTCTTTCCTGAGAACTGGCCCGGCATTATCTTCCGGCGAGATTTCAATGTTGCGGCGCCAGATGCAGATCGCAGCCAATCTGCTGCATTTGTCCATGTATGAACATCTTGATGTTCCGACGATGAACTGCGTTTCTGAAGTGAACCTGACAATGCGCGAGCGGGAAATCCTGCGCTGGACGAGTGAGGGAAAGACTGCCGAGATCATCGGCACGATCCTCAATATTTCGACGCGCACGGTGAATTTCCATATCAGCAACGTGCTCACAAAGCTTGTTGCGGTGAATAAGGTTCAGGCCGTCGCCAAGGCCCGCACTTTCGGTCTTCTGTAAATATCTTCCAAGTCCCTCGGCGGTTTGATCCGAAGGGCATTTTTCAGCGGCTTTCCGGTTTGCGCTTTTTCTGAAACGGGCTACAAATTCATTATCTTTCCCGGAGGATCAATGAATGACTGCTCAGCCAAACTCTCTTGAAGCTCGCGATATCCGTTATCATCTCCATTCTTATACCGATGCTGTCCGCCTCGAAGCGGAAGGTCCGCTCGTCATCGAGCGTGGCGATGGCATTTACGTCGAAGATGTATCGGGCAAGCGCTATATCGAAGCGATGTCAGGACTGTGGAGTGTTGGCGTGGGCTTTTCCGAACCGCGTCTGGCCGAAGCAGCTGCACGACAGATGAAGAAGCTGCCTTTCTACCATACATTCTCCTACCGTTCGCATGGTCCTGTCATTGATCTGGCAGAAAAGCTTGTCTCAATGGCTCCTGTTCCGATGAGCAAGGCCTACTTCACCAATTCAGGTTCCGAAGCCAACGATACGGTCGTCAAGTTGATCTGGTATCGCTCCAATGCGCTGGGTGAACCGGAGCGCAAGAAAATCATCTCACGCAAGCGCGGCTATCACGGTGTGACGATTGCCTCTGCCAGCCTGACCGGCTTGCCCAACAATCACCGTTCTTTCGATCTGCCGATCGATCGTATCCTGCATACGGGCTGCCCGCATTTTTATCGCGAAGGACAGGCTGGCGAGAGTGAGGAACAATTCGCAACGCGGCTGGCGGATGAGCTGGAACAGTTGATCATCGCGGAAGGTCCTCACACCATCGCTGCTTTCATTGGCGAGCCGGTGATGGGGGCTGGCGGCGTAGTCGTGCCGCCCAAAACCTATTGGGAAAAAGTGCAGGCTGTTCTCAAGCGCTACGGTATTCTGCTGATCGCCGACGAGGTTATTTGCGGCTTCGGACGGACAGGTAATCTGTTCGGCAGCCAGACTTTCGATATGAAACCGGACATTCTGGTTATGTCGAAGCAGCTTTCGTCATCCTATCTGCCGATTTCGGCCTTTCTCATCAATGAGCGTGTGTACGCGCCAATTGCCGAAGAAAGCCACAAGATCGGCACGCTTGGCACGGGCTTCACGGCATCTGGCCATCCGGTGGCGGCAGCGGTAGCGCTGGAAAACCTCGCCATTATTGAAGAGCGTGATCTGGTCGCCAATGCGCGCGACCGCGGCACCTATATGCAGAAGCGCCTGCGTGAGTTGCAGGATCATCCTCTGGTTGGCGAAGTGCGTGGCGTTGGTCTCATAGCCGGTGTCGAGCTTGTCACCGACAAGCAGGCCAAGACGGGCCTTGAACCAACCGGCGCTCTGGGCGCAAAGGCAAACGCCGTTCTTCAGGAGCGCGGCGTCATTTCCCGCGCAATGGGCGATACGCTTGCCTTCTGCCCGCCGCTCATCATCAACGATCAGCAGGTTGATACGATGGTGTCCGCGCTCGAGGCGACGCTGAACGATGTTCAGGCAAGCCTCACCAGGTAATAATTTGCTCTGGAGCTGTCCGAATAACGGGCAGCTTCAGAGCATAACCCCGTTAAATATCACAAAAATTGTATGATTTTCCGTGACTTGGCCAAAAAGCGGCTTTTCCCAGCGCGCGCAAGTTTGTTCCGGCCCCGCGCGCAAATACGGTAAGTTTTTCGCGCAAGCGAGTTGCAATACGCGATAGGTTTCTTTCACTTTTCCGCATCATTTCACGACAATGCGCGCATCGTGGCTTTTGCCACACCTGCGCCGGATGAAGGCATTCGCCATCCCTCCCGCCAGTATCGAGTCCCCATCCGGTTGCCGGGAGTAAGTAGTCGTGCATCATGCATCCCTGACCAAGAACCTGACGCATCTTCAGCGCCTTGAGGCGGAAGCTATCCATATTTTTCGCGAGGTTGCGGCAAGTTTTTCCAACCCGGTAATGCTTTATTCGGTCGGTAAGGATTCGTCGGTGATGCTGCATCTGGCGATGAAGGCATTCTATCCCGCTCCGCCGCCTTTTCCCTTTCTGCATGTTGATACGACATGGAAGTTTCGGGAGATGATTGAGTTTCGCGATGCGCAGGCGCGTGAAAAGGGTTTTGAGCTGCTCGTGCATATCAATGAGGATGGTGTGCGCGAGGGGGTTGGCCCCTTTAGCCATGGATCGAATGTCCACACTCATGTGATGAAGACGGTCGCCTTGCGGCAAGCGCTCGACAAGTACAAGTTCGATGCTGCTTTTGGTGGCGCCCGTCGCGACGAGGAGAAATCGCGCGCCAAGGAGCGCATCTTTTCCTTCCGTAACGCGCAGCATGGTTGGGACCCCAAGAACCAGCGTCCGGAAATGTGGAAGATCTACAATACGCGGGTTTCCGCAGGGGAGTCGATCCGCGTCTTTCCGCTGTCGAACTGGACTGAGCTCGATATCTGGCAATATATCCTGCAGGAGAATATCCCCATCGTCCCGCTTTATTTTGCAGCGCATCGTCCGGTGGTCGAACGTGACGGCATGCTGATCATGCTCGACGACGACCGCATGAAGTTGCGTCCGGGCGAAACGGTGGAAAACCGACTGGTGCGGTTCCGCACGCTTGGCTGCTATCCGTTGACCGGCGCTATTGAATCCAGTGCGGCTGACCTCTCCGATATTGTCGAAGAAATGCTGATTGCCCGTACATCCGAGCGGCAGGGCCGCGCCATTGACCGTGACGAAGCCGGATCGATGGAAAAAAAGAAGCGCGAGGGCTATTTCTGATGAATGCGATAATCAAGCCTGTTGCGACCAATGCTGCAGTCAGCGACTTCCTGGCCGATCAGGAGCGTAAGACACTCTTGCGCTTCCTTACTTGCGGATCGGTGGATGACGGCAAGTCAACGCTCATCGGACGCCTGCTCTATGACACGAAACTGATCTTCGAGGACCAGCTCGCATCGTTGAAGAACGATAGCCGCAAGTTCGGTACCACGGATGACGACTTCGATTTCGCATTGCTGGTTGACGGTCTGGAGGCGGAGCGGGAACAGGGCATCACCATTGATGTCGCCTATCGCTTCTTTTCGACACCACGTCGCAAATTCATTGTCGCTGATACACCCGGTCATGCGCAATATACGCGCAACATGGCGACTGGTGCCTCGACAGCCGATCTTGCTATCGTGCTCATCGATGCTCGTCAGGGTGTACTGACCCAGACACGACGCCATTCCTTTATTGCCGCTGCACTTGGTATTCGTCACATCGTTCTGGCCGTGAACAAGATCGATCTGGTCGATTTTTCGCAAGAGGCTTTCGAGCGCATCGTTGCCGATTATATGAGTTTCGCCAATGAATTAGGCTTTGTCAGCATCCAGCCGATCCCGCTTTCGGCGCGTTTCGGCGACAATGTCACCCTGCCGTCGCCACGCATGGACTGGTATGAAGGGCCGCATCTGCTCGAACATCTGGAGACCGTGCGCATCGACACGGAGGCAACGGCCAAGCCGTTTCGTTTTCCGGTGCAATATGTGAACCGGCCCAATCTCGATTTTCGCGGCTTCTCCGGCACTGTGGCATCCGGTTCGATCAGCGCTGGTGATGCCGTGGTGGTTGCCAAATCAGGCAAAACCTCCCGCGTAAAACGCATCGCCACCTATGACGGTGATCTGCCACGTGCTTCCGAAGGACAGGCTGTCACACTGGTGCTGGAGGACGAGATCGAGGTTTCGCGCGGCAATATGCTGGTCGGGACGGAGGCCCGGCCCGAAGTTGCTGATCGGCTTTCAGCCAATATAGTCTGGTTCGGCGAGGAGGCATTGCATCCCGGCCGTTCCTATATCCTGCGTACCGAGACCGATCAGACGCCGGTAACGATCAACGAGATCGTATACAGAACCGATATTGACAGTTTCACCCGTCAGGAAGCATCCCGCCTCGACCTCAACGAAATTGGACTTTGCCATCTCCAGACGGTGGATCAGATTGCGTTCGATCCTTACGCGGATAATCGTGTAACCGGCGCGTTCGTCTTGATCGACCGGCTTACCAACGCGACTGTGGGCGCTGGGATGATCGATAGTGCTCTTCGTCAGGCGACGAATGTGCATCTGCAGTCCTTCGACCTCGACAAGCAGACACGCGCAGCGCAGAAATTCCAGAAACCGGCTGTGCTCTGGTTTACGGGGCTGTCAGGCTCCGGCAAATCCACCATCGCAAACCGGCTCGAACAGCGGCTCCACGCGCTTGGCAAGCACACCTACCTGCTGGACGGTGATAATGTCCGTCATGGCCTCAACAGCGATCTGGGCTTCTCCGATGAGGATAGGGCGGAGAATATCCGCCGTGTCGGCGAAGTCGCCCGGTTGATGACCGATGCGGGGCTGGTTGTGCTGGTTTCCTTCATCTCGCCATTTCAAGCTGAGCGTGATCGTATTCGCGCTCGCCTGCCTGAAGGTGAGTTTGTCGAGATATTCGTGGATACACCGATTGAGGAATGCATTGCGCGTGACCCGAAGGGACTCTATGCGCAGGCTTTGCGTGGCGAGATCAAGGCTTTCACCGGGATCGATTCTCCGTATGAGGCGCCAGTTTCACCGGAATTACGCCTTAGCACGACAGGTCGTGACGTTGACGAACTCGTCGCAGAAGTAGAAAAGTATCTTGCCGAACGTGGTATCATCGGCAGTTATGGCAGCGATTCCTGGTCAATCTGAGCAATGAAGATTTCAGCCTCCCCGAAAGCCGATCCGAACGACGAAGCAATACTGGCCGTCCTGCAGGAAGCTGCACTTGAGGCGGGGCGCGTTATCATGAAGCACTATGCCAATGGTTGCGCGGTTCAGAGCAAGAAAGATTCTTCCCCGGTCACGGAAGCAGATCGTGACGCGGAAGCCATCATTCTTGCGGCACTCGCTTCCGTTGTTCCGGATATTCCGGTTGTGGCTGAAGAAGAAGTGGCAGCGGGACGTTTGCCTTCACATTTGGGGCGGCGATTTTTATTGGTCGATCCTCTCGATGGCACCCGTGAGTTTCTGCTGCGAAACGGCGACTTCACGGTGAATATCGGCCTGATCGAGGACGGCGCTCCGGTTCTCGGCATTGTTTATGCACCAGTTCGCAATCGCTTGTTTATTGGCAACAGCAATGGTGCTGAAGAAATAACGACGACCAAAGATCATGCAATCGGAACAAGGCGCGGGATAGCGGCGCGTGTTCACGGGTCAGAGCGGGTGGCCGTCTGCAGCCGGTCACACAAGAACCCGGAAACGGAAAAGTTCCTGAACGACAACAGGATCAACAGCTGTGTTTCCATCGGTTCGTCGCTGAAATTCTGCCTGATTGCCAGTGGAGAGGCCGATATTTATCCACGTTTCGGCCCGACGATGGAATGGGATACGGCGGCGGGCGATGCCGTGTTACGCGCCGCTGGTGGCCTCACCACGACTTTCGAGGGAACGCCGCTCTCTTATGGTCAACGCGCCAATGAAGGTGTTGCGGGTTTTGCAAACCCCAATTTCGTGGCTTTTGGCGGTGGTACGAAGCCTGTTTTTGCTATGCTTTAATAGATTTTGGAAGCAAACGGATAGCGCCGTCCTGCTCTCATATGCAACTCGTCTGAAACCATTTCCAACTTTTGGGGTTAGGCATTAAAAAAACGACAGGATGCTCTTGCAGCTTGAAATTGGGGGCGTTATAAGCCGCCTCAATGGTCAAGACCACGTGGTCACGGAGTGTAGCGCAGCCTGGTAGCGCACCTCGTTCGGGACGAGGGGGTCGGAGGTTCGAATCCTCTCACTCCGACCATTTTCCTGAGAGCGAAGGCTCCTCTTTCATCCGATTTTTAGTATCAGACAGAGTATATCATCGCCGATGATGGGCAATTGCTCGTGTGTCAGGCGATGCTTTTTTCCTTCAGAACATCAGTATTGGCTACCTCCTAAACGGATACTGTGGTAAGTGCCTTTTCGAAGAGCATTGGCGCATTGAGGTAGACTTTGCCTAACTAATACCGGTCTCAACCCAGTTTCACCTACGCGACCTGACAGCAGAGAGCTGTCGGGCGTGTGAACTTGTTCATTGGGTGGCGGCTAGAGACCGGTTTGGCATTGTCAAATGTGCCGGAACAGCTTGCGCTGTCTCTGCTCTTCAGCCCCTTGAAATATCGCCATGCCGCGCCCGGATTGGGCACCTCATTCGCCATCTTGGTGAACTTCCAAAATGGAAGACCGAGATATTATGAGCGATACTCTTCGGGTGCGGTGGATGATCACACCGAATATTGCCCCCCAGCCTTGGATCGCGTGCAGCGGATGCGGCAAGCTGAAGCCTTTTCAATCAAGTGGAAAGGTTCGGTTGAATGCCAACGGTCGCAAGCTTGATGCGTGGCTGATCTATAAATGCCTGACATGCGACAAGACATGGAACCGGACGATCTTCGAACGACAGAATATCCGCGAGATCAATCCCAGGATACTGGAGGCACTTCATTCCAACGATCCGCAATGGATTTGGGTCGAGGCGTTTAATATGCAGGCACTGAAACGGAAATCGCAGCGCGTCGATGAGTTCCCGGAGTACGATGTTGCTAAACGTATCGTGTGTGGGGCTGCCAGCTGCAAGGCAATCGAGATCGAATTGCAAATTGCCCTGCCGGTCAGCATTCGCCTTGATCGTCTGCTTGCAGCTGAGCTTAAATTATCTCGTGCTCGCCTTCAGGCACTTAGCGATGGAGGTGTAATTCGGATTGTACCGGATGAAAACGACATGCTGCGACGACGCCTCAAAACCGGTGTCATGATCTCGATAAATCCGGGAGAACCGGGTCAAGAGACTGGTTGGCAGTCGCTGCTTACGGCAGTCACGTCCTGACATAAAAAGGAGGCCCGTTTTCGGGCCTTCTATCATCCTCAATGGGTCATGATTGAACGTTGTTGCGCTCACTTAGTCCGTTTTCCCGAAAACCGACATGCGCATGAACTCCCCATCATATTGGGCGAGGGCGACCACGCGTTTGCGATCCAGTATCTCCACTCGGTTTGAGCGAAACAGGATCAGCCCTTCCTCGCGCAGGTCACGCAGCATCCGATTGAGATGTATCGGTGTCAGCCCAAGAGCATCGGCAAGCTGATATTGCGTCAGCGGGCAGTAGAACGAATTCGGATCGCCCATTCCGCACGATTTCACGCGGTCGGAAAGCTCCAGAAACAGATGCGCAGTTCGGACGAACGCCGCGCGGCATCCGATATTGGTGAGATGTTCGATCAACATCGACCGCTGCCGCGCCAGAAGTTCGATAAGGATCAGACTGAGACGTGGCGCGCGTTCGATAGAAGCTTCAAGTGAGGCAAGCGGAATCTCGAAAGCCGACATAGGCGTAATTGCCGCGATTGTGTTGTAGCTGTAGCCATCGGCGGTTCGGAGTCCGAGAAAATCGCTTCGCATGGGAAAGTCGATGATCTGCCGCTCGCCGCTTGAAAGATCGCGATATACGCACCCCCAACCGGACCGCACGAGATGGATGCTTCTGACACGTGCCCCCTGTTCAATGATGGTGGCATCGGCCGCATAATCGTTTTCGATAACAGTGAGAGAAGAAAGCGCATCTGTTTCCCGCGCTTCCAGCTTGGCAAGAATTGGAGGTGCCTCCAATAAACCAATAAGCGCTTCAATCGATGGGTCTGTGATCTGCTTGCCACTATGCATTTCTAACCCACTAGAGCGTATCCCGAAATTTGTGAAACAGCCTTTCGGAAAAGATGCGCGTTAACATGAACAGTTAGGGCGCTCGTTCGATTCAATCAAATCGATATGCAATTTAAAGCACTTCCACCATACCGCATGGCGGTTTTGCGCGGAAATCGAATAAACAACCAGTTGAACATTTCAGTTGGAAGTCTGAGTGCCCCTGAGCTTTGGAACGCGCAATTGCCCCCTTTGCGCTGACGAATTCAGTAAAATCGAAAACCAACTAAACGAAAGATATAGAGGCTATATCCTACCTCTCTCCAAGTCGTTCTTATGGACGGTCATAAATTTTCTGCATTGCTAACATAAGTTAATGACACGATTATTTCCCGATAGCAATATTTACCCCAGTCAAGGCTACAGGTCTATCCAGACAAGCACCGGAAATCACTCGTCTCTGACGAAAGTAATAGTTGGATGCATAAACATAGAGCAACTTGAGTAGCGCCGGGAGTATCACATGTTGGAAACAAGAGGGGATAGCCTTTGGGCTGCTTCGGAAAGCATGGGCGACAGGGGAAACGCCGCAAGCATTGAGGCAGCACGTGGTCGGCGTTTGTTGCTCGTATGCAAGAGCAATCTTGAGCGGCAGTGCCTTTATAACGGGCTTGTGCTGAACGGACTCAAGCTTCCCGTGGAAACACAAGCGGCGGTTGAACTCGCAGATCCAACGGACGATATTGCTGTTGTTCTGATCAATATTGGTTCGAAGCGTTTGGCCGATCCGTTTTTTTCGGAGAAGTTGCAGGCTGTGATCGAACTCTGGCGTCCGGTTCCGGTCGTTTTTCTCGCCGAACGCGAGGAGTGGTCCCAGGTTGTGCGCGCCATGGAAATCGGTGCTCGTGGCTACATTCCCACTTCAGTCGATATCAAAGTCTGTGTTGAAGCCATCCATCTTGCCACCGCTGGCGGTATGTATGTTCCGGCCTCCATGGTTTTCCAAACCGCGCCGACCGATATCGACGACGATGTTCTGGGTGAGTTGCTCACAGCACGAGAGATCGAGGTCGTCCATGCCATCCGAATTGGCAAATCGAACAAGATCATCGCGTTCGAACTCGGTATGAGCGAAGGCACGGTAAAGGCACACGTGCATAACATCATGAAGAAGATCGGTGCCGCGAACCGCACGGAAGTAGCGTGCAAACTGCACAGAATGTACGGCGAGAAGTTCGATTTCGACTGACTATTTCGATTTTCGTTGGTCTGGCTCAGCGCCTGTTGCCCACAAAATATGGAGGGGCGAACTGGTGATCCGCTCCTCCATAATAAGGATGGATGTTCTTTTGTTGGGCTCTCAGTCCAGTCTCCCCTGAAATACCAGCCTTCCAGAGCCCGATTACATGTTCGATCTGCTACGCTATAACGCTACTCATTCCCCACATTCTTCGACCAAAGCTAAACAACATCATTAAACGGCTCGATGGTTTTGTTTTTTAGTTACATCGAACCGGGATAAATGCGCTATGCGAAGTTTTTACCATACCGGTAACTCTTGCTTTGCTTCAGTCTTTCGTGTGCAAGAGATAACTGAAAGAATACAACTGTTCGATTTTCAGTGAATATAGATATTGGATTCTCTATTAGCGATTAGGTTTATGAGAGTTGCATCGGGCCGTTCGAAGGGGCGGTCGAGCTTTAGACATTGATCGGCGAAATATGCGTTTCGTTTGAAATGTAAACGAATGTTTATACTTGAATTTATGCTGTTTTTGTTGGCCATTGAGCGAAAGCGACAAATATCGAAAATTGCTGAAAAGCGAATGCTATTCGAAGCCATTCGAACTGAAATGGTTGCTTTCTATTGAAAAAACGCGAAATTACCCGAACGTAATCAGAATAATGCCAGATCCGGGATAAAAATGCAGCTCACTCCCCGTCACAATGCAATTCTTGAGCTCGCTCGCAAGCAAGGGCAGGTTCTGGTGGATGATCTGGCTGCGGCTTTCGAGGTGACGCCGCAGACGGTCCGCAAGGATTTGAATGATCTTTGCCGCGCCCGGATGTTGCGCCGCATCCATGGGGGTGCGCTCTATCCATCCGGCGTCGAGAACATGGAGTATGAAGCACGACGCCGCATCGCCGCGCATGAAAAGGAATCGATCGGGCGCGCTGCCGCAGAAATCATTCCGGACGGTGCTTCCTTGTTCATCAATATCGGCACCACAACCGAAGCCGTCAGTCAAGCGCTGGTCGACCACAACAATCTGATGGTCATCACCAATAATATCAATGTTGCCAATACGTTGCGTGTTCACCCCTCTATAGAGGTGGTGGTGGCAGGTGGCGTCGTGCGCCCGTCTGATGGAGGGATTGTTGGCGAGGCCGCCGTTGATTTCATCCGCCAGTTCAAGGTCGATTACGCAATCATCGGCGCTTCGGCTATGGACGAAGACGGTGCTTTGCTCGATTTCGATTTCCGCGAAGTGAAGGTGGCGCAGGCCATCATCGCCAATGCCCGGCACGTAATCCTTGTGACTGACGCCACAAAGCTGGAGCGGACAGCTCCGGTGCGTATCGGCCACATATCGCAGATCAATACCTTCATTACCGACCATTGTCCGTCGAACCAGTTGCGGGAGCTGTGCCACGAAAGTGAGGTAGAGCTGATTGAAACCCTTGGAGAAAGCCGGGCGGCAGAAAAACAAGCATAGTTTCGTTTATTTTCGATTTGCTTTCGTATGAAATGATTTATATTCGCTTTGGTTTTCGGAGAGTGGTCTTCGGGGTTCGCCATGGCGCAAGAGAAACTATTTGATATTTTTGTAATCGGCGGTGGCATCAACGGCTGCGGTATCGCACGTGATGCGGTTGGTCGGGGATTTTCAGTTGGCCTTGCCGAGATGAACGATCTGGCAAGTGGCACCTCATCGCGGGCAACTAAACTCATTCATGGTGGTTTGCGCTATCTGGAGCACTATGAATTTCGTCTGGTGCGCGAGGCGCTGATGGAGCGCGAGGTGTTGTGGGCCAATGCACCGCACATCATTCATCCGATGCGCTTTGTGCTGCCTTATCATAAGGGCGGAATGCGCCCTGCATGGCTGTTGAGGCTCGGGCTGTTCCTCTACGACCATCTGGGCGGGCGTAAAAAGCTCCCCGCCACGCGTACGCTTGATATGCGCTCCGACCCGGCTGCGCAGCCCTTGAAACCGCTTTTTGCCAAGGCATTCGAATATTCGGACTGTTGGGTGGATGACGCGCGTTTCGTTGCCTTAACTGCCCGTGATGCAGCGGATCGCGGAGCGATAATCCAAACCCGAACCAAGGTCGTGGCGGCGCGCCGTGACAGGGAATACTGGACCATCACGCTCGAAGATACCGGTACACATGAGCGCGAGGAAGTTCGGGCTCGTCTGCTGGTCAATGCTGCTGGTCCCTGGGCCGACAAGGTTCTGCAGGGTGTCGAAGGAGATCGACAGCTTCACAATGTCCGGCTTGTTCAGGGCAGCCATATTGTGGTGCGCAAGAAGTTCTCCGATCCCCGTTCCTATTTCTTCCAGAACAATGACGGGCGTATCATATTCGCCATCCCCTACGAGGATGAGTTCACCCTGATTGGCACAACCGATCAGGACTATCAGGGGGACCCGGCCAAGGTTGCGATCACCGATGGTGAGACCGACTATCTCTGCGCGGCAGCCAGCGAATATTTCAAGGAGCCGGTCAGACGCGCGGATATCGTCTGGACCTATTCCGGTGTGCGCCCGCTTTATGATGACGGTGCAAGCAAGGCACAGGAAGCAACGCGCGATTATGTCCTGAAAGAAGATGCACCCGATGGGCTTGCACCTCTGATCAACGTTTTTGGCGGCAAGCTGACCACTGCGCGGCGACTTGCCGAACATATGCTGGAGAAGATCGAGCATAGGCTGGGACAAAAAGGTGCGCCGTGGACCCATGCTGCTCCGTTACCAGGTGGCGATTTCGTGGATGTCGAGTTCGAGCGTGAGCTGCAGAAGGTGAAAGTTGCATATCCTTTCCTGACGCCTGCTCATGCGCGGCGCCTGTTCCGGCAATATGGAACGCGTATTCGTGTTCTGCTTGGGGAAGCCACTTCACTTGCCGACCTTGGACAGCATTTCGGTGCCGATCTTTATGAAGCCGAAGTGCGGTATCTGCTTGAGAATGAATGGGCGGTGAGCGCCGAGGATATTTTGTGGCGGCGTACGAAACTTGGTCTTCGCCTGAATGCGGCGGATGTTTCCTCGCTTGAGGAATATCTGAAGCCTGCTCGCGTCGCCTAAGCCCTCTCAATCTGTAGCCGCACTTGCCAGTTGTGTTTTGAGCGGTCATTATCCTCCCAGACAGCGGGTTCCAGCCTTCCTGGGAGGAAAAGATGGGCACACCGCAAGACCGAACACATGCCGATCTGATTCAATCCGCGATCATGACAGCGGGAGGGGCAGCGCGATCTGCTCTGGTCGCCTCATGGCGACGCTCGTCGGAACTGCACGGGCTTGATCCTGCCGAACTGGGGTCTGTGCGCACCCTTTCCGATGGTGAATTCAGAACCGCTCATCAACGTATCGAACGTCTTGTCAGCATAGCGCAAGCCAGTATGGATCGCCTTTATCTGGCCGTCGGTGGTGTGAGTTGTTGCGTGCTTCTGGCTGACAGCGAGGGCGTTCCCGTTGAACGTCGTGGTGCGCCGGGCGATGATGATACATTCTATCGCTGGGGGCTTTGGACCGGTGCTGTCTGGAGCGAACAGAGCGAAGGCACGAACGGGATCGGCACCTGCATTGTTGAACAGCGCCCGCTGACAATTCATCGCGACCAGCATTTTCATACCCGTAATATCGGGCTTTCCTGTACGGTCGCCCCGATCCATGATCATCAAGGGCGTTTGATGGCAGCGCTTGATGTTTCCTCGTGCCGCGCCGATCTGACGGAGGCTTTTGCGCAGCTTATATCTGTCGCTGTGATCGATGCTGCACGGCGCATCGAGGCTGAAAATTTCCGTCAGGCTTTTCCCGAGGCTCGTATCATGCTGGCGCCAAGCCCCGACAGAACCGGCGGAGCACTGATCGCGGTCGACAAGGATGATCTGGTCATCGGCGCTACACGTGCGGCGCGTCTGGCAATGGGGCTTGACGATGCCGCTATTGCAGTTCCGTTGCCTGCAGCCGATCTTCTCGGCTGGCATGCTGACCCTCGTGAAGATATGGCAGAGTCAGAGCGCAGCGTTATTCTGCGCGCTCTTGCGCGTGCAGAAGGGAATATTTCGGCCGCAGCTGGCCTTTTGGGCATCAGTCGCGCCACGCTTCATCGCAAGCTCAACCGCCTGAAGATCATTCGTCCGCACTAATCACCAATAAGCGGGCGCAACTGTCTCAATATTGCGACACATAACCTTGCGAGCTTGAATGCGCGGGATGACTCTTTCGTGCTGCCGCGCGATCCTCACTCATGAAACGCTGTAGGAGCAGCGTGGTTTTGGGAGGAATGTCATGAACAAGGTTGAATTCAGCCGGACCGTGAAGCCGGCTTTCGCAAAACGCTACGGAAACTTCATCGGGGGCAAATGGGTCGAGCCCAAATCGGGTCGCTATTTCGAAAACACTTCGCCGGTCAATGGTCAGGTGCTTTGCGAAGTAGCCCGCTCGGATGCCGCCGATGTCGAAGCGGCTCTTGATGCAGCGCATGCCGCCAAGGATGCCTGGGGCAAGACGAGCGCGGCTGAACGCGCGCTCATCCTCAATCGCATTGCTGACCGGATTGAGGAAAACCTGCCTGCGCTCGCTGCCGCCGAAACCTGGGACAACGGCAAGCCAATCCGCGAAACTACCGCTGCCGATCTTCCTCTGGCCATCGACCATTTCCGCTATTTCGCCGGTGTGATCCGCGCCCAGGAAGGCAGCATTTCCGAAATCGACCACGACACGGTCGCTTATCATTTCCATGAACCACTCGGTGTTGTCGGTCAGATCATTCCGTGGAATTTCCCGCTTCTCATGGCGACGTGGAAGCTCGCTCCGGCCCTTGCGGCGGGCAACTGCGTCGTACTGAAACCGGCTGAACAGACACCGGCATCGATCCTCGTGCTCATGGATTTGATCGGCGATCTTTTGCCCCCCGGTGTGATCAATGTCGTCAATGGTTTTGGTCTTGAGGCAGGCAAACCGCTCGCGTCGAGCCCGCGTATCGCCAAGATCGCCTTCACCGGCGAAACGACGACGGGTCGATTGATCATGCAATATGCCAGCCAGAACCTTATCCCGGTTACACTGGAACTCGGCGGCAAGTCGCCGAACATCTTCTTCAAGGATGTCGCAGCGGAAGACGACGATTTCCTCGACAAGGCCATCGAAGGCTTTGTGATGTTCGCACTCAATCAGGGCGAAGTCTGCACGTGCCCAAGTCGCGCGCTCATCCATGAATCGATTTACGACAAGTTCATGGAAAAGGCGCTCAAGCGCGTGAATGCAATCGTGCAGGGCGATCCCCTCGATCCTGCCACGATGATCGGTGCACAGGCTTCCAGTGAGCAGCTGGAAAAAATCCTGAGCTATCTCGATATTGGCCGCCAAGAAGGTGCTGAAGTGCTGGCAGGTGGCGAGCGCAATATTCTGCCGGGCGATCTGGCTGGCGGTTATTACGTCAAGCCGACCGTATTCAAGGGCACCAACAAGATGCGTGTTTTCCAGGAGGAAATCTTCGGGCCGGTCGTGTCTGTTGCTACCTTCAAGGACGATGCGGAGGCGCTGTCGATTGCCAACGATACGCTTTACGGTCTGGGCGCCGGTATATGGACGCGTGATGGCACGCGTGCCTATCGCTTCGGACGTGCCATTCAGGCCGGTCGTGTGTGGACCAATTGCTACCATGCCTATCCGGCGCATGCAGCATTTGGCGGTTACAAGCAATCGGGTATCGGTCGCGAAAACCATCTGAAAATGCTGGACCACTATCAGAACACCAAGAATATGCTGGTGAGCTACAGCCCGAAGAAACTGGGTTTCTTCTAGAGCATGTCTCCCAAAAGTGGGAACCGGTTTTGGGATCAAGACATGCATAAAACAAAAGGCTAGAGCGGTTTCAAAGACTCCGTTTTGAACGAAGCCGCTCCAGCCGAAGCTGACCCCGGAACTGCAATACGGAGAAAACATCTTCGTATTGCGCTCAATCAAGGGATGGAACCGTTCCTCATGCCAGTATTGCGTCGAGCATAACGGTTTTCAATACCCCTCCCAAGGGGGCCTGGGCGGAAACGCCCGGGCGACCTTCTTCTAGTGCCTCCGGAAAGCATTCAGTTTTCGACATTCATTTCTTCCCTCCCCCAGGAAGCCAGCTCAGTTCGACAACGAAGGAGAAACTTCATGGCAAAGACAATGAAAGCCGCTGTGGTGCGCGCATTCGGAAAGCCACTGACAATCGACGAAGTGCCAATACCCGAGCCCGGACCGGGACAGATACAGGTTGCCATCCATGCGTCCGGCGTTTGCCATACCGATCTGCATGCAGCCGAAGGCGACTGGCCGGTAAAGCCCAACCCGCCATTCATTCCGGGGCATGAAGGCGTCGGTTATGTTTCGGCTGTCGGTAGCGGTGTCAAACACGTTAAGGAAGGCGACCGCGTCGGCGTTCCATGGCTTTATACCGCATGTGGCCACTGCCGTCATTGCCTGGGCGGATGGGAAACGCTCTGCGAGGAACAGCTTAATACAGGCTATTCGGTCAATGGCGGCTTTGCCGAATATGTCGTGGCCGACCCGAATTTTGTTGGACATTTGCCGAAGAATATCGATTTTAACGAAATCGCGCCGGTTCTCTGTGCGGGTGTTACGGTTTACAAGGGCCTCAAGGTAACCGACACCAAGCCCGGTGACTGGGTTGTGATCTCCGGTGTCGGTGGTCTCGGCCATATGGCGGTGCAATATGCCAAGGCAATGGGGCTTAACGTTGCCGCTGTCGACATCGACGACAGAAAGCTTGATCTCGCGCGGAAGCTTGGCGCGACGGTTACCGTCAATGCCAAGACGCATAACGATCCGGCGGCCTATATCAAAAAGGAAACCGATGGCGGCGCGCAAGGCGTGCTGGTTACGGCGGTTTCGCCGATTGCCTTCGAACAGGCCTTGGGCATGGTATCGCGTGGTGGGACTGTATCGCTGAACGGATTGCCGCCGGGCGATTTCCCGCTTTCAATATTCAACATGGTGCTGAACGGCGTCACCGTGCGCGGCTCAATCGTCGGTACGCGGCTCGATCTGCAGGAGTCGCTGGATTTTGCCGGTGATGGCAAGGTGCGCGCCACTATCCGAACCGAAAAGCTCGAAGATATCAATTCCATCTTCGATGATATGCGCCAAGGCAATATTGAAGGTCGCGTAGTCGTGGACCTGACTCAGTAATGTCCAGACGCTAGAGCAGCGCATCCCGAAAAGTGTGAAACGGCTTTCGGACAAGATGTGTGCTACAACATATAATCGAAGCGGGCATCCTATGAGCGCCCGCTCATTTTCTTGGGAGGAGAATGTGGAGGAGAAAATCCCGCATGAGGGCAGAGGTCAGGTTAGCGCCACGGCGGCAGCGCTTGACCTCATCCGTGAATTGCAGGCCGAATATGGGCCGATCATGTTCCACCAGTCGGGCGGTTGTTGTGACGGGTCATCACCGATGTGCTATCCGCAAGGAGAATTTATTGTCGGCGATACGGATGTAAAACTGGGCGAAATCGGTGACGCTCCGGTCTATATCAGCGGCCCGCAATATGAGGTCTGGAAGCATACCGAACTCATCATCGATGTCGTTCCGGGGCGCGGAGGCATGTTCTCCCTCGACAATGGGCGCGAAGTTCGGTTTCTGACGCGTTCGCGGGTCTGTTCGGTTCCCTGATTTCTCTTTTCGTTTTGTGGCGAAGCGGTTAGTTAGATCGGAGAGGGAGGGAGACGATCCAACATGGCCGCAGCAGGAAAACGAGCAACCATTCATGATGTGGCACGCCTTGCCGGTGTGTCGATCAAGACAGTTTCACGCGTCTACAATGACGAACCGAATGTGCGCGAAGCCATTCGCGAAAAAGTCAGACAGGCGGGGGGTGAGCTCCGTTACCGTCCCAATGCTGCAGCACGCAACCTTGTTGAACGGCGTTCTCACCTGATCGGACTTTTCTTCGAGAACCCCAGCGCCAGCTATGTCACCGAACTGCAGATGGGCGCACTGGAGCGGCTGCGCGACACGCGATACCGGCTGCTGATCTTCCCCGTCGAAAATCGCGAAGACATCCGTGGTGCGCTGATCGAAACAGCCCACGCTTCCGGTCTCGACGGCATCATCGTGACGCCCCCCATGTCGGACGATCCTGAAATTCTGGCCGAACTGACGGCTTCCGCAATGCCATTTGCCCGTGTCGCAGGCGACGCGAATGTTCACCCGACCGATAGCGTCACGATCGATGACGAAGCGGCTGGCGTCGATCTGATGGAGTATCTTCTGAAACTCGGTCATCGCCGGATTGCGATCGTCATTGGCGATCCAACCCATCGCTCGGCAGAGCTGCGCCTCGCAGGCTATCGCCGCGCACTGGAAAAGGCAGGGATCAAGCGCAATCCCGATTATGAGGTGCAGGGTGGCTTCAGTTTTGCGAGCGGTCTCGCCGCCGGAAAGAAGCTGCTTTCGCTTGAGGAACCACCCACCGCAGTGTTTGCGTCAAACGACGATATGGCCGCCGCCGTCATGCAGGTCGCCTATGACCGCAACATTGCGATACCTGATCAGCTAACGGTGGTTGGCTTCGATGACAGCGCGATTGCCAGCATGGTTTCGCCGCAGATCACCACCGTCCGCCAGCCGATTTTCGAGATGACCCGCGATGCGGCGGACATGCTTCTCAACCAGATCGAAACCGGTCACCTGTCGGCCTCCCGGCGGATTGAGTATAAACTCATCATCCGCCAGTCATCGGGAAAAGCGCCGGTATAGGCCTGTCTAGCTCTGTGCTGGACGCGAGGGGAAGAACCGCTCGCGGGCGAAATTGCTGCCGAAGATCATGTCATATTGCAGCATCTGATAGTCACGCAGGAGAGGAGGAAATGGCGGCCTCTGTTGCCAGCCTTCCTCGACTTTCTCCGAGCGGTCGAAAACCGCATGATTGTCAACGACCTGGTAGCGCTCATGCAACTGACGCAGGAAGCCTGTGTAATAGGGATGCTGCATCCCTGCCATATCCAGAATGTGCAGGGGCAGGAAGGCAGGGCTGATCGTACCGGTTCCCCGCTCGGCGCCACGTTTATTCGACCAGAGAACAAGCGGTGTTTCGTGTTGCAGCATCATATCGGCGGCAGGCGCTGTGCGGCTGGCGACCCGGTTTGCCATGAACCCTGTCTCGACATAGACGGGGCCGAGTGGTGGCAGATGGTCACCGAAGAAGACGAGAATGGTTTCGCGGTCGCGCTTCGACGCCCACTCCATCAACCGTGCAAGGCTCGCATCGGCATCCATGGCGCCTTGCGAATAGGAACGGATCGACTGGCGCGTATGCTCGCTGGCGTCAGTCTGCACCTCAAGTTTGGAATCCGGGTAACGATTGGCTTCGTAGGGGCCATGTCCCTGAAGCGAGACGGCAAAGAAGAAGAACGGGGCATCCATGGAATCTGCTTCGCGGATGATTTCGTCGGTCAAAGCAGCGTCGGAGGCCAATGAGCCGCGCTTTTCCAGCGGTGGCATGTTTTCTTCTGACATGAACTTGTCAAAGCCCATGCTTTCATAGACGGGGCCGCGGTTCCAGAACCATTGGCGATAGGGGTGGATGGCGCGCGTCGCATAACCCTGATCCTTGAAAAAGCTTGCAAGCGAGGGAAGCGGGCGACGGATATATTGCTGATAAGGGATACTGCCGGAGGGCAGGAAGGCTTTGGAAAAACCGGTCAGAGCCTCGAACTCGACATTGGCAGTCATGCCACCGAATTCTGGCGAGAAGACATGGCCGGATTGTTCCGCCCGGACTGTCGGAATCGGGTCGGCGCTGAAAGCCACGCCCGGAAGGCGGGTCGGATCCCAGAAGGATTCGCTCATCACCATAATGACGTCAGGCTTGCTGGTATCGAATGCAGCAGGGATCAACTGCGCCGGCGGTTCGATGGCGGCAATTGCTTCGGAAGAATAGCCTTCCGGAGCGAAGACGGTAGCCATTGGCACATTCAGGATGAAGGCCATGGTAAAGCCGTTATGGGCGTAGTTTTCCTTCTGGTCCCACATGATCGGCAGGATGCGCAGACGGTCGCGCGCCAGCGAAAAACTGGCATAGTCGGAAATCACTGCGAACCAGGCGAGCAAGGGCAGCGCGAAGGCAATACGCAGCATCCGGCCCTTCCATGGGATCGGATCAAAGCGCCGCCACCAGAACAGCGTCACGGTGATCATCACCGCTGCCGAAGCGATGAGAAGCAGGGTTATGCCGACCGCACTCCACGGGCGGTCACGCACCAGAAGCGGCAGAAGATCGACGATCTGGCGGGCATAGAGAAAATCGCTCGGATAAAGCGGGTCACCGAGATAAAGGCTCTTTTCGCGTGCAGTTGTGGCCGCAATCAGTGCCAGCGGGCCAACAACAAAGAAGCCATAGTGAATGCGTCCGAAAATAGCGTCGCTTGCTGTCAGGACCACGACGAAGAGCGCAACGGTCGTCCATGCAGGCTTATGCGGTGTGCGGAAGAACTGCATGGTGTCGGTGAACGAGCCGCGCACGATCCATTCGACAGCGAAAACCAGCAGCGTTGAAAGTACAATGGAAGCGAGCGCAATTGCGGCGAGGCGCAGCGGCCAGGCAACACGGGCAGGCCCGAAAATCGCGGCATCGCTCCAGCGACGCGCAGCGGTATTTTCCATCACACCCGGCATGTTTTACTCGCTAACTCCCGCATTTCTACAAAAAGCCTGTCACATTTCTGTCATGGAAATGTCAAGGCACGCTTGGGCCGCGAGTGATACGCACCGTGATCTGAATGGATGATGAATGGAGCATGTCTCCCGAAAGCGGGAACCGGTTTCGGGATAAAGACATGCCTGAAAACAAACAGATAGAGCATTTCTAATGATTCAATCAGAGCAGGGAATGCTCTAAAATGAAAACGGGGCCGGAACTAATCCGGCCCTGTCCATGGCATTATAGCGGATTGGATTACGAAAAGACGTCTTCCAGTCCCTTGGTCAGTTCCAGCGCCTGCCGCTCGAACAGGCGACGATAGATACCGCCCGGCTTGCGGATAAGCGCATCATGATCGCCTTCTTCAAGGATCTTGCCCTTGTCGAAAACCAGCAACCGGTCAAGCGCACGAACCGTCGAAAGCCGGTGCGCAATGACAAGCGTCGTACGACCGACCATCAGCCGTTCCATTGCCTGCTGGATCAGCACTTCCGATTCTGAATCGAGGCTCGATGTGGCCTCATCCAGAATAAGGACTGGTGCATCTGCCAGAAAGGCACGGGCAATCGCCACACGCTGACGCTCGCCGCCCGAAAGCTTCACACCCCGTTCACCGACAAGCGTTGCATAGCCTTTCGGCAGGCGGCTGATGAAGTCATGCGCGCTTGCGAGGCGTGCAGCCTCTTCGATTTCCGGCTGTGTCGCACCGGGGCGGGCATAGGCGATGTTCTCGGCCAGCGTCCGGTGAAACAGGATTGGCTCCTGCTGCACGATGGCGATCTGCGATCTGAGCGATGCCTGTGTGACTTCGGCAATGTTCTGTCCGTCAATCTTGATGGCGCCGCCACTGACATCGTAGAGACGCTGGATCAGCTTGACGAATGTCGTCTTGCCCGAGCCCGAATGACCGACCAGACCAACCCGCTCGCCTGCCTCGATCTTGACTGAAAAGTCGCGATAGAGGGCTGCTTCGTGGTTGCCATAGTGGAAAGTGACGTGATCGAAGGTGATCTCGCCATTTCCAATCTTGATCGCCGGTGCACCTGGCTTGTCGGCAATGCCGTAAGGCTGTGCCTCGATGTCGACCAGTTCTTCCATGTCGTTGACAGAACGCTGCAGGTTGCGGATATGCATTCCTACATCGCGCAGATAACCTTGCAGCATGAAGAAGGCTGTCAGGACGAAGGTGATATCACCCGCCGTTGCCTTGCCCTGGCTCCACAGATAGAGCGCAAAGGCGATGACCACGCCGCGCATCACCAGCAGGTTCGCGCCCTGAATGAAGCCATTCAGCGTACCGATCAGCCATGTGCGGCGTGTGCGACCGCGCCACTTGGAAACGACCTTTGCAAGACGCGCATCTTCACGGCTTTCCGCGCCAAATGCCTTGACAACGGCGTTGCACGAAATGGCATCGGCCAAAGCGCCGCCCATGCGCGTGTCCCAGCTATTGGCAAGCGTTGCCGCAGGCGCAACAAAGCCAAGCGAAATCACGATCGTGCAGACGATGAACAGCACCGAACCGATTGCAACCAGCAACCCCATCAGCGGCCAGTACCACGATAGAAGTACCACCGAACCAACCAGCATCAGGATTGACGGCAACAGTGCCACGATCAGCGTATCGTTGAGCAGGTCGAGCGCCCACATGGCGCGCGATACCTTACGCACCGTCGATCCGGCAAAGGCATTGGCGTGCCAGTCTGTCGAAAACCGCTGCAGCTTACGGAACGAGCTTGCTGCCATATCGCTCATGATCTTCAAGGTGAAGTCCGTGATGACATAGAAGGTCAACTGACGCGTAATCAGCGCCAGCGCACCCAGCGCAAGCAGGACGATCAGGGCGTGGATGGCAGCATCCCATCCACTGTCGCCGCCAAGCGACAATGCGTCGACCAACCGACCGGAATAGAGTGGTGTCAGAACATCTGCGGCTGTTGCAAGCAGCATGCCGATTATCATCAGCGTCAGCCGCAAGGGCTGACTTCGCCAATGGCCGAAAGTGTAGCCGAGGACATTGCGGAAGGCAGGTCCCCGGAAATCTATGCGAAACCGAGTCATATCTATAATACCAGGCCGTGTTTAAACGGATTCTGGTTCCTTTAAAGAAGACAAAACAAGCAGCCGGTGAGGGCTGCGGCAAATTTGGAAGTTTTGGAATCTGCCCTTTTAGGGAGGGCGTTCAGGCCTCAGCCTGCAATGCGGGCCAAAGACTTAAAGCTTGGAAGCGCCCGCGCAAACACTGGGCACCATGGGGAATGGGTAATAGACACGCATCTCATACCTCTTGCCAGTGTTGCAGATGGGTGCACAATAAATGAGCAAAAATTTTTGCCAAGGCGCAAAATGACGAATTTTCTATCCAACCATTTGACTGTGACAAATTTGCAAGCCTTGTTTTAAGGAGTGCTGATCCAGCTTTCAGCCCTTTGCTGAACGGATATTTTCACTTTTTCCGTTACAGGACGGCTCCGGCCTTGCAATTCTGCCGCTCATGGGTGAAGGGTCGTCCTGAGATATATCAGAGCCGTGCGGCGCACAGGGAGAGTTCATGACAGTCCATCAAAATCTGATCGCGGGCGAATGGGTCGGCGGTGACGGGATCGCCAACATCAATCCTTCGGATACGAATGATGTCGTTGGGACCTATGCGCGGGCAACTGCCGAAGACACCAAGGCAGCCATTGCCGCCGCGAAAGCCGCTTTCCCGGCCTGGTCGCGTTCCGGCATTCTGGAACGCCACGCCATCCTGCGCAAAACTGCCGATGAAATTCTGGCGCGCAAGGACGAGCTTGGCCGTCTCCTGTCGCGCGAAGAAGGCAAGACGCTGGCTGAAGGCATCGGCGAAACCATTCGCGCCAGCCAGATTTTTGATTTCTTCGCAGGCGAAGCCCTGCGTTTGGCTGGCGAAGTTCTGCCTTCTGCACGTCCGGGTATCGGTGTGGAAATCACCCGTGAGCCGATCGGTGTCGTGGGCATCATTACCCCATGGAATTTCCCGATCGCGATTCCGGCCTGGAAGATTGCGCCGGCACTTTGCTACGGCAACACGATTGTGTTCAAACCGGCTGATCTCGTGCCGGGCTGCTCGTGGGCGATTGTCGATATCCTGCACCGTGCGGGATTGCCAAAGGGCGTTCTCAATCTCGTCATGGGCAAGGGTTCGGTTGTCGGTCAGACCATTCTGGACAGTGCGGACGTTCAGGCCGTCACCTTCACCGGCTCGACCGGTACGGGCAAGCGCGTTGCGGCGGCATCCATCGAGCACAACCGCCGCTTCCAGCTCGAAATGGGCGGTAAGAACCCGGTTGTCGTCCTGGATGACGCCGATCTCGATGTCGCTGTCGAGTCCGTGGTCAATTCGTCCTTCTTCTCGACCGGCCAGCGCTGCACGGCGTCGTCGCGTATCATCGTGACGGAAGGTATCCATGACAAGTTTGTCGCTGCTGCAATCGAAAAGCTGAAAAGCGTTGTGGTCGACAATGCCCTGAAGCAGGGCACGCATATCGGCCCGGTTGTTGATGAAAGCCAGCTTCAGCAGGACATGGATTATATCGAGATCGGCCGCAAGGAAGGCGCAAAGCTTGCTTTTGGCGGCGAACGTCTGAACCGCGAAACGCCGGGCTTCTACCTCCAGCCTGCGCTTTTCACTGAAGCCACCAACCAGATGCGGATCAGCCGCGAGGAAATCTTTGGCCCGGTCGCTTCGGTCATCCGCGTCAAGAATTATGAAGAAGCGCTTGCTACCGCCAACGATACGAGCTTCGGCCTGTCGTCTGGCATCTGCACGACGAGCCTGAAATACGCCACGCATTTCAAACGCAATTCGGAAGCGGGCATGGTGATGGTCAATCTGCCGACCGCCGGTGTCGATTTCCACGTGCCATTCGGCGGGCGCAAGGGTTCGAGCTACGGTCCGCGCGAGCAGGGCCGCTATGCCGCCGAGTTCTACACGACGGTCAAGACAGCCTATACGCTGGCCTGATAGCAATGTGAGTGGATGCAAAAACCGGCGGGAAACCGCCGGTTTTTTATGCGGCTTTTTTAGGCCAGGCAGCAAGCTTGCGGGCGAAATGCGACACGGTGCCGTGCAGCAGCATGGTGAATGCCGCCAGCACGAACAGGCAGGCGAACATCAGATCCACCTTGGCGCGTCCATTGGCGAGCAGCATCAGATAGCCGAGACCTTTCGATGCGCCCACCCATTCGCCGACTACAGCGCCGATGGGCGCATAGACTGCGGCGAGGCTCAGACCCGACGCCAGCGAAGGAAAGGCGGATGGGATGCGGATGCGAAACAGGATCGCCATGCGTCCGGCACCGAGAATTTCCGCTGCGTCGATAAGGCTGCTGTCGGTCCGCCGCATGCCGTCGAAGAATGTCGACACGACGGGAAAGAAGATCATCAGCACTGTGACTGCAATCTTCGATGCGGGACCGTAGCCAAGCCACAAAGTCAAAATGGGGGCGAGCGCGAAGATTGGGATCGCCTGACTGAACACCATGGCGGGCATGACGAGCCGCTGTGCTAGCGGTGACATCATCAGGCAAATGGCGGTTGCGATCCCAACCGCGCAGCCGAGCGCCAGACCGCCCAGAACTTCGCCGATAGTGGCGGCAGCGTTTTCGGCAATCAGCCCGGCATTGCCGATCAGTGACCGCACCACATCCAGCGGGCCGGGCAGGATGAAGCGCGGCATCTGGCCGATGCTCACCACCGCCTGCCAGATGGCAAGCGCTATGGCTGCCGACAGTAAACCGTCGGCAGCACGCTTTTTTCGACTTCGGTTCGGGAGTGCTTCGTTCACTATCCGGCCTTCAAGCCCATAGACCAGAAATCGGCTTCGAGCCTGCTTGCCGTCGCGAAAATCTGGCAGAGCCTTGGCCAGCGCGGGCTTTTCTCAAAGTCGTCGCCGATGCGGTCCTTTGCGGCTTGATCGAACAGCTTGCCGACCGTGTGGCACATGTCCTGATAGTCAGGCCCCGCATAGGTGTCGATCCATTCTTGATAAGGCGTACCGGGCAGGGCGGTCACGGCAAGGTTGAGGCCGATCTCGCCGTAGCCGTGTGCGCAGGGCACGAGCGCCGTCAGCAGGTCGAGGAAATCGCCCGCCTGTCCGCAGTCGAGCACATAGCGCGTATAAGCGAGGTTTTCCGGCTCCTCCCGCGTGGCGTAAAGCTCGTCCTCGCTGATCCCTTCGCGGGCACAAATGCCGACATGGAGCGGCAGTTCCGTGACGGCCAGACCATGCATGATTTGGGCGCAGAGCCGTGTTTCCTGCAGTGTGTTGGCCTTGACGACGCCGAGCGCAAAGGCGCGGGCATAGTGGTGCAGATAGACATAATCCTGACGGAGATAATGCAGGAAGGCCGCCTTGGGTAACGTGCCGTCACCCAATCCGCGCACGAATTCATGATCGATGTAGGGCTTCCAGTCATCAAGCGTCGCGGCGCGCAGGCGCGTGAACAGTTCGGATGAATAATGCGGTTGCGGCTGGCTCATGACTTGCTCCCTTCCGCGTTGACGTCGATGGCGAATTTTTCGACCGGAAGGACCGAAGGCACGAGACCGTTTTCCTTGAGATAGGTTTCGTAGCGGCTCCAGCGTCCGTAATCGAGACTTGCAGGCGAGCGGGAGAAACGGGCGACCGTGTCTTTCCAGGCGCGCTGGTTCAGCTCGTCCTTGAGTTCGGAACTATAGGATGCGAAGACGTCGTAGCTCTTCTCCGGGTGATTGACGATATACTGCGCGGCCTTCTCGGTAGCCGAGAGGAAGCGTGCGATCTTGTCCTTTTCCGCCGCGTCCAATTTGTCGGAAGCTGCGACATAGACGAGCTCGTCATAAACCGGCACGCCTTCTTCCTCGACGAAGAAGCATTTTCCGGGCACGCCTTCGACAGCCATCTGGTTCAGTTCGACATTGCGATAGGCACCCATTACCGCATCGACCTGCTTCGACATCAGCGATGGCGCGAGCGAGAAATTCACATTGATGAGCTCGACATCCGAGAGTTTGACGCCGTGCTGGCCGAGAATGGTGCCGAGCAATGTTTCCTCGGTTCCGGCGACCGAATAGCCGATCTTCTTGCCCTTGAGATCGGCGATGGAATTCACCGATCCATCGTCTCTGGTCATCAGGCAGTTGAGCGGCGAGTCGATCAACGTGCCGACGCGGATAAGCGGCAGGCCTTCATGCACCTGAAGATGCACCTGCTGCTGATAGGAAATGGCGAGATCCGCCTGTCCTGCCGCCACCATCTTGGTGGGCGTCGAGGCGTCAGCAGGTGCGACGATATCCACGTCCAGCCCTGCATCCTTGAAATAGCCGAGCTTGTCGGCGACGATGATGGGGCCGTGATCGGGGTTCACATACCAGTCGAGAATGAGCTTCAGCTTGTCGTCAGCGTGAGCCGAAGTGGCAGCCGTGAGGGCGAGGCCGAACAGGGCGGCGAAGGCGGTCTTTTTCATGTGGTCTGCTCCAGAGCATGGCCTGCATAAGCGCGCGTGGTTTCGATCCATTGGCGCAGGCGGCTTTCGGGGTCGGCATTGAGGGTGATGTCGGTGACGACGGAAACGATATCGGCGCCTGCTTCGAAAACACCGGGCGCGCGTTCAACGCTCATGCCACCGATGCCCACCAGCGGAATGTCGCCGATGCGCGCTTTCCATTGTCCAAGGCGCGGCAGGCCCTGCTCGTGCCACTTCATCTTTTTCAAAATGGTCGGATAGATGGGGCCGAGTGCGATATAGTCAGGCTTCACCGACAAGGCACGGTCCAGTTCGGCCTCGTCATGGCTTGAAACACCCAGTTTCAAGCCACCGTCGCGAATGGCACTGAGATCGGCATCGTCGAGGTCTTCCTGCCCGAGATGGATGAAGTCGCAGCCTTCCTCCAGCGCGAGCTTCCAATAGTCGTTGACGATCAATTGGCAGCCATGTGCAAGGCAGATTTCCCGTGCGACGCGGATTTCACTGCGCAGCTCCGGCTCGCTCTTATCCTTGACGCGCAGTTGCACCAGCTTGACGCCGAGCGGCACCATGCGCTCCAGCCATTTTGCGCTGTCGAAGATCGGGTAGAACGGATCGAGGGCCATCACAAAAATGCCTTTCCGAGAAGAGGGGTGGATGGCGCGGCCATGTCACGCGCCTCGATGGCGTCGGCTTCAAAGGCAAGCCGCCCGGCTTCGACTGCAAGCGCGAAACCGCGTGCCATGGCGACGGGATCACCAGCCTTGGCGACGGCGGTGTTGATGAGTACGGCGTCATAGCCCAACTCCATCGCCGCCGCCGCATGGGACGGCACCCCGATGCCTGCATCGACGACCAATGGAATATCGGGGAAATGCGCCCGCATAGTTTTCAGCGCATAAGGGTTGTTGAGGCCACGGCCTGAGCCGATGGGCGCCCCCCAGGGCATCAGCACCTTGCAACCGGCTTCAATGAGCCTTTCCGCGACGACCAGATCGTCATTCATATAGGGAAAGACCTCGAAGCCGTCGTCGCAGAGTGCGCGCGCTGCCTCGACCAGTCCGAACGGGTCTGGCTGCAATGTGTCGGTATCACCGATCACTTCCAGCTTGATCCAGTTGGTGCCGAAGATTTCGCGCGCCATTTTTGCCGTGGTCACCGCTTCGCGCGGTGTGTGGCAGCCTGCCGTGTTGGGCAGAACGGCTACGCCCAGCTCCCGGATAAGCGCCCAGAAATCCTGTCCGGCGCGAGCCTCGCCACTCTCACGACGCAGCGAGACGGTGACGATATCGCTTTGCGAAGCGCGCACCGCATCGGCTAATATGGCAGGCGATGGATATTGCGCCGTGCCGAGCAGCAGGCGGCTTTCAAATTTTTGTCCGTAGAATTCCAGCATCTCAGCCTCCCTGCATCGGGGCCAGAACTTCGATGCGGTCGCCAGCCGACAGGGTCGCGGCTGCGCGCTCGTCGCTGGCCACGAATTCGCCGTTCAGCGCGGTTGCAACAACCGCTTCATCCAGTTCGATTTCGGCGAGCAGCGCCGCCAGATTGGCGGCTGCCGTGGTGATGACCTCACCGTTCAGCACGATCGTCATGCATAGTCCTCCACAAATTCTGGTTTGGGCTCTGGCGCATCCTCCGGCATGGTCGCGCTCGCAACCGCCATGCGCGCTATCGCCGGCGAGAGCAGGAAGCCGTGGCGGTAAAGCCCGTTGACATAGACGGTTTTGCCGCGCCGTCGGACGCGGGGCAGATTGTCGGGAAAGGCCGGACGCGCATCGACGCCGGTTTCGAGGATTTCCGCCTCGCCGAAGGCCGGATGCAAGGCATAAGCGGCGCTCAAGAGTTCCAGCGTCGAGCGCACGCTGATGCCACCCCGCTCATCGCTTTCGATCATGGTTGCGCCGATCATGTGCACGCCGTCGCCGCGTGGCACGATGTAGAGCGGAATCCGCGGATGCAGGAGGCGTATGGGTCGCTTGAGATTAATATCGCGCGAGCGCACAACCAGCATTTCACCCTTGACGCCGCGCAGGTCCTGCAACTGATCACGCGCTGCAAGACCACGTGCATCGACGGTAATGTCGGCCTCGACTTTGACGTCTTTCGCATCTTGCCCCAGATGAAAGACGACGCCTTTCTTCTGCAGTTTTTCGGCGAGCTCGATCAGTGTCTGGCGCGGGTTGAGATGGCCTTCTGCCGCGAAGAAAAGTCCCTGCCGAAAACGGCCGGCAAGGTCTGGTTCCAGCGCATCGATCTGGTCTTGATCAATGGTGTCAAATGCTTCCGTCCGGCGGGCAAAGCGGCGCAGTTCGGTCGCATCGCGTGTGTGCGAGAGCACAAGCGTACCCTTGCGATGGACTGTCGAAACGTGCCGCTCCCACCAGCCGATCGCTTCCTGTCCCAAACGAACGACCGGCTCTTCCGCGCTCTCGCCTTCGCACCATGGTGCCAGCATTCCGCCTGCAAACCATGAGCAGCTGTCGGAACCGATCTCAGTGCTTTTGGCAATGACAGTGACTGCATGTCCCTGATCGTGAAATTCTGCCGCGCACACTAGACCGGCGACACCTGCTCCGATGATGGTGACGCGCATCACACGGCCTCCTCTGAGGGAACTTTCCAGAGATTATGGAAGTGATGAACAGGCCCATGGCCGTGTCCGATCTTCAACGCATCGGCGGCGCGGATTGCCCCTTGCAGATAGGCATGGGCTGCGATGACTGCTTTTTCGAGCGGCAGGTTCTTGGCAAGCTCTGCAGCAATGGCTGAGGAGAGCGTGCAGCCCGTGCCATGGGTGTTGGCGGTCCGGATACGCGGTGCCTCAACACGCAACGTGGGCTGATCGCGGCGAACCAGCAGGTCGACGCAGATTTCGCCTTCCGCATGGCCGCCCTTCATCAAAACAGCTTTCGCGCCGAGTTCGAGCAAGGCACGCCCCTGTTCTTCGGCGTCTACATCGTCGCGAGCCAGATCGCTGTCGAGCAGGCAGGCCGCTTCAGGCCGGTTGGGCGTCAGCAGCGTGGCCAGCGGAACCAGTTTCTGGCGCAAAAGCGCAATGGCGTTTTCGCTCAAAAGCCGGTCGCCGGATTTTGCAACCATCACCGGGTCGAGTACGACAGGGCCGGAGAAATGCGCAAGGCCCCGCGCTATGGCCTCGATGGTTTCGGGCACGGAAACCATGCCGATCTTCACCGCCGCTACATCGAGATCGCTGAAGACGGCATCGATCTGCCCTGCGACGATGGCGGGCGGGATATCGTGCACCGCGCTCACCGTGCAGGTGTTCTGCACGGTCACAGCGGCAATGACGCTCGCACCATAGACGCCGAGCGCCGAGAATGTCTTGAGGTCGGCCTGAATGCCAGCTCCGCCACCACTATCGGAACCGGCAATAGTCACGCATATGGGCACGAATGCCGCACTGCCGTTTGATGTGGTTCGGGAGAAACTGTTTTTTTGGTCCATCATCACGTCTCTCATTCCGAACGGAAAAATGAGACGTCATGAACCTGTTTGGAGCTTGAACTCCGATGAGGGAACCCCTCGGCTGCGACGCGTCAAACTCCGTTCCCTACGCAGGTATTACCCGGATCAGGTTCAATGGGTTAACGCGATCAGCGTCTCTCAGCCTTTTGTGTCGCAATATCGGACGGAAAACCGCTTGGCACTTTTCCTGATATTGCTTCGAAGGCACCCCAACGAATTTTGCGTCTTTAGGCATAGGCTGGAAGTTGAAGCCGGTCAAGCGATGGAAAAATGCAGTTTTAAAGAAAATCCTTAAATCGACCCTCAATTTGTATATGGTTTATTAAAATTCTCGGCTTTAATCTATGTTCGGGGTGCATCTTCCGCGTGTTACTCATGGTGCCATGAAACTTGACGGTCCACTTGTAGGGTGGATCGAGATTATCCAGTAGGATCAGTTGGATGAGGGATTTACGATGAGGAAGCGGAGGGGCGCTTCAGCTTCGACGGAAGGCACGATGGCGCGCACGTCCGAGCAGGACTTCCGCATCCTTTTCACAACCCATCCGACACCGATGTGGGTTTATGACCCGGAGACGCTGCATTTCATCGTGATGAATGACGCTGCCTATCGGCTCTATGGATACACTGCTGATGAAATTCCGGGCATGACAGTGCTCGATATTCGACCCCAGACAGAACGGGATCGAATGCTGGCTGCCATTCGTGATCGCAGCGACCTTGAACGACCGGAGCGCTGGCAGCATCTGCGCGCGAATGGTGAAATTATTGATGTTCTGACTTATGGACGCCAGGTTCTTTTCGACGGCAAGGAAGCGATTCTCGCCATTGTTCAGGACAGGACAGAGTTGGCAGAAGCCAATCGTCAGGCAAACCACGCCCAAACCCTGCTGGACAGCCTCGTCAACAATCTGCCGCTTGGTGTCTTCGTCAAGGATATGCACGATGACGGTCGGTATGTGCTCTACAATCAGGCCGCATCAGCGGCGAGCGGACAGCCGGTAGACGAAGCCATCGGCTCGACCGACCTCGATCTTTTCCCTGAACGCGAGGCAACCGTCATCATCCAGCAAGATCGCACAGCGATGCGGCGTCGGGGCGTGTTGAACGTCGAACGCAAGATCGAGCGCAAGGACGGAACGTCGCGAACGATGCGGATCATAAAATGTTCGATCCCACCGGTCGAGGGCAACGAGCCCCGCTATTTGATCGGGCTCGTTGAGGATATAACCGAACGGCGTGAGATTGAGGAACGTATGGCACATATTGCCATGCATGACAGTCTGACAGGCTTGCCGAACCGCGCCTATTTTGCTCACCATGTAGAGAGTTTGTTGAAAAAGGGCGGGGATTCCGAGCCTTTTGCCTTGTTCTACCTTGATATCGATCATTTCAAGAACATCAACGACAATATAGGGCATCAGGCTGGCGACCAGCTTTTGCAGGAAGTGGCGCGTCGACTGAAGCAGATCACGACTTCGGACGAATTCATTGCCCGGCTGGGAGGCGACGAATTTGCCATTGTCTACCGGAGCGGGACGCTGGCACAAATTGCAATGTTCGCTGACCGTATCCTTTCTGCTTTTCAGGATCCGTTCGAACTGGTGCGCAATTCAGAATTCGTCGCCTGCAGCATGGGCATCGCCCAGGCGCCATTGCATGGAGACAACCCCGACGTGCTGATGCGCAATGCCGATCTCGCGCTTTATGCTTCAAAATCAGGTGGACGCCGTACATTCCGGTTCTATCAGCACTCCCTGCGTCTGGCGGCGGAGAAGCGTTATGTCATGACCGGCGAACTTCGTCAGGCTCTGCTGGATGAACAGTTTGAACTGCATTATCAACCGATTTTCAATCTTGAGAGCGGCAAGATTTCCGGCTTTGAAGCGCTGATCCGCTGGCGTCATCCTGATCGCGGTATGGTTTCACCGGCGGAATTCATTCCACTGGCAGAAGAAACCGGGCTCATCGGACCGATCGGCGACTGGGTTCTAAGGACTGCATGTCGGGAAGCTGTGCTCTGGCCGGAGGACATAAAAGTCTCGGTCAATCTTTCACCGGTCCAGTTCAGTCAAACCACGCTCTTGAATTCCGTCACGGATGCGTTGGAAGCAGCGCGTCTTTCACCCGACAGGCTCGAGCTTGAAATCACGGAGTCGGTCTTCCTGTCGAACAGCAAGAACAATATCGAGTTGCTGTTCGAACTTCGCCGATTGGGTGTTCGTATCGCGATGGATGATTTCGGGACCGGCTATTCCTCTTTGAGCTATTTGCGATCATTCCCATTTGATAAGATCAAGATTGATCGCAGTTTCGTTTCCGGGATCGAAGTCGATACGCGCGATCTGGCCATCATTCAGGCTGTGGCAACGCTCGGTGCGGGCTTCAATATTGTCACGACGGCCGAGGGCGTGGAAACCGCACAACAGCTGGAACGTTTGAAGACCGAGCGTTTTGGTGAGGTGCAGGGTTTCCTGACCGGGCGGCCAATGCCTGCCGGAGACGTGCATTCCTTTATCCAGAATCGCAGCAATGTCGGTCTGGAAATGCCTGCGGCACACAACAGATTGCCGATTTAGGGCATCGCCCACTTGTTATTGAGCGGCGCTCGAAAAGCCATAACACCAAACGAAAAGTCCAAATCGAACCTCGCCTTAAAAAGGGCTTGACCTTCCAACGGTGGGAAGGCCTATCTAAGGAGCAACTCTCGAATTATGCCCTTTCCGGGCGATGAAAGGGATTGCCATGAACAAGCCTGTTAATCACGAAACCATCAGTTTTCCAGTGCCCGTCGAAGGGATGAGTTGCGCGTCTTGCGTGTCATCCGTTGAAAAAGCCGTGTCCAAAGTTCCGGGCGTCGACAAGGTTTCCGTCAATCTTGCAACGGAACGCGCCGACGTGACTTTCAAGGGCGAACCGGATTTGCCGTCGGTGATCGATGCCATTCGCAAGGCGGGTTATGATGTCCCGGCAGGGAACATTGATCTCGCTATTGAAGGCATGACTTGCGCTTCCTGCGTTAGCAAGGTTGAGAAGGCGCTGAATGCTGTGCCGGGCGTAACACGCGCCAGTGTTAATCTCGCAACTGAACGTGCCCATGTGGAACTGGCCGGGCCGGTACAGCCCTCCGAACTCATCAAGGCGGTTGAACAGGCAGGTTATGAGGCGCGTTCGCTGGGTGACGCGCAGAGCGACGTCAAGCAGGAAACCCAGTCCGAGAAGCGGGATGCTGAAGCGGCAGAACTGAAGAAAAGCGTCATTCTCTCTGCCGTTTTGACCTTGCCTGTTTTCGTTATGGAAATGGGTTCGCATCTGATCCCTGCGGTTCATATGTTCGTCATGGACAGGATCGGCATGCAGAACAGCTGGTATCTGCAGCTTGTGCTCACCACGCTGGTTCTGTTCGGTCCGGGATTGCGCTTTTTCAAGAAAGGCATTCCGGCGCTGTTGCGCGGCACGCCTGACATGAATTCGCTGGTTGTGGTTGGCACGCTTGCCGCATGGGGCTATTCGGTGGTCGCGACTTTCCTTCCCGGCGTGCTGCCGGAAGGCACGGTGAATGTTTATTTCGAGGCTGCCGCCGTCATCGTCACATTGATCCTGATCGGGCGTTATCTGGAGGCGCGTGCCAAGGGACGCACCAGTGCGGCTATCAGCCGGCTGGTTGGCCTGCAGGCGAAATCGGCGCGTGTGGTGCGTAATGGCGAGACGATCGATGTGCCGCTGGAAGATGTTCGCGCTGGTGACGTCGTGCAAGTCCGCCCCGGCGAGAAAGTGCCGGTCGACGGCGAGGTGATCGAAGGTTCGTCCTATGTGGATGAATCGATGATTACCGGCGAGCCTGTGCCTGTTGCCAAGGAAAAAGGCGCGGAAGTGGTCGGCGGTACGATCAACAAAACCGGTGCTTTCACCTTCCGTGCCACCAAGGTTGGCCGCGATATGGTGATCTCGCAGATCATCCGCATGGTCGAGGACGCTCAGGCCGACAAGCTGCCAATTCAGGCAAAGGTCGACAAGGTGACCGGCTGGTTCGTACCCGCTGTGATGGCGGCTGCCGCTTTGACTTTTGCATTGTGGCTTGTGATCGGCGGCACGGGCATGCTGGGTTACGCGCTGGTGAACGCCATTGCGGTTCTCATCATCGCCTGCCCGTGTGCCATGGGCCTGGCCACACCAACGTCCATCATGGTCGGTACCGGTCGTGCAGCCGAGTTCGGCGTCCTGTTTCGCCGCGGTGACGCATTGCAGACCTTGCGCGATGCTTCCGTTATTGCCGTGGACAAAACGGGGACACTGACACAGGGAAAGCCCGCTTTGGCTCATTTCGCGACCGTCGAAGGCTTTGAGAAGGACGAACTTCTGGCGCTTGTCGCGGCTGTGGAGGCACGTTCCGAACACCCGATTGCCGACGCGATTGTGGAAGCAGCGAAAGAGAAGGGATTGAAGCTTGCGGATGTATCGGCTTTCGAAGCCGTTCCTGGATTTGGACTGAAGGCTCATGTGTCCGGCCATGAGATTGCCATCGGCGCTGATCGTTACATGGCAAAGCTTGGTCATGACGTTGCTGTCTTTGCCAATGACGCGAAGCGTCTCGGCGATGAGGGGCAGTCTCCGCTCTATGCAGCTGTCGATGGTAAGCTGGCAGCAATCCTGACTGTTGCCGACCCGATGAAGGAAACCACGCCAGCGGCGATTGCTGCCCTGCACGAGCAGGGGCTGAAGGTCGCCATGATCACCGGCGATAACCGCCGCACGGCGGAAGCCATCGCAAAACGTCTCGGCATCGATGAAGTCGTTGCAGAAGTGCTGCCGGACGGCAAGGTTGAAGCGTTGAAGCGGCTTTCGGCAGGTGGCAAGCGGATTGCTTTTGTCGGGGACGGTATCAACGATGCGCCTGCACTGGCTGCTGCCGATGTCGGTATTGCGATTGGAACCGGCACGGATATTGCGATCGAAAGCGCAGATGTGGTGTTGATGTCGGGCGATCTTCGCGGCGTGGTCAATGCCATTGCCATATCGAAGGCGACGATCCGTAATATCAGCGAAAACCTGTTCTGGGCCTTTGCCTATAACGTCGCGCTGATCCCTGTCGCGGCGGGTGTCCTCTATCCGTTCACTGGCACGTTGTTGTCACCGGTTCTGGCGGCAGGCGCCATGGCTTTCTCCAGCATCTTCGTGCTGAGCAATGCCTTGCGGCTCAAGGCTTTTAAAAGCCCGATAGAGGCCTGAGCAAAAGAAAGGCGCGGTGTTGACCGCGCCTTTCGATTTCAGTGGGTTCCGACAGCCTTGCCGTATGTCCGGACCACATTGCGGACGGCCTCCACCATCAAGGCGTGGGGCGTCGCTTCAATCTCACCCGAGGCGACTGCTGGATAAAGCGTGCCCAGATACTGACTGATCAGCGTTTCCGGTATCTTGCGCCCTTCCAGACGGTTCAAAAGCGCATCGACGGCAGCAGTTGCGACCGGATGCGGCCAGTAATAGCGAATGCGGTCGCTATAGGAGAAATGGCGTTGCAGGCGCAGTTCTTCCGCATCACCGTGGTAATATTTTTCCCAGTTCTTCGGCTCTGCGAGAAGCAGCGCTTCCATCTTGCCGCGCAGGGTTTCTTCTTCCGGCAGTTTGTCGAGGAAAGCTGCAATCTGGTCGAGGCCATAGAGTGCTTCGCGCAGTGCAAAAGTCAGGCCGGGGCCGACTTTCAGAATGGTGAAACCGTCATCAACCAGATCGGAAAGCGCTTCCACCGGCTGATAGTCGGTGGAGTGGGCTTCAAAGACGAATTGCGCCATTTCGCTGAGAACGCCGCTGAGAGCTGTCGCCTTCTCGCTGTTATAAAAGACGACATTTTCGTTGCCGAACTCGACGCCCGGCTGCACCACGACACCGATGGCGCGGGCAAAAGCGTCTTCCAGTCCGAGTGCTGCAAAAGCCTTGCGGTGAATGGCGACGGTTTCGACCGCCGCACCCGGCTTGGTCAGCTCCAGCTCTTCGATTTCTTCCATCGCGCCGCCAGGAATCGGGACTTCCGTTCCGATGATATAGACAGGCAGGTCGTATCCGGCTTCACGGGCCGCTGCTTCCGAAACCTTGGCCAGACGCGCAGCGCGCCCGGCGGTCACGGCATCAGGCAGCGCGACCGGTTCGCCAGCGCAACCCATCGACGTATCGAGATGGATTTTGGTGAAGCCTGCGCGCACGAAGGCGTCGATCATCACATCCGACTTCGCAAGGGCTTCTTCGGCGGGCAGATGCTTCCACGGGTTGGGGCCGAGATGGTCGCCGCCCAGAATAAGCCGCTTGGTGTCGAAGCCGACACGGGCGGCGATGTCTTCCACAAAACGGCGGAAGTCGGCGGGCGTCATGCCTGTATAGCCGCCGTCCTGATTGACCTGATTGCAGGTGGCCTCGATCAGCACGTCGGTCTCGGTCGCGATGCCTTCAAGAAGGGCTGCTTCAATCACCAGCGGATGCGCAGAGCAGATCGACGTAATGCCGCCGCGAATGCCGCTGGCGTAACGGGCGGGAAGTGCGCTCAGAACCTTCGTGCTGCTCATGCTGGAACTCCGTTTTTCTGAAGGAAGGCTTCAATTTCGGCCATGGTCGAGGTGCCTTCCATCGGTCCCTTGACGCCGACGGCGCGTGCGCCGGTGGCGTTGGCGATGACGAGGGCTTCTTTCGGTGCCATGTCGCGCAGCCAGCAGGTGACGAATGCCGCGCCAAAACTATCGCCCGCTCCGGTCGGGTCGATCTCATCGACCTTGAAAGCAGGCGCGAAAACTTCGCCGGACTGATCGAAATAGCTTGCGCCTTCCGCGCCGCGCTTGACCACGACGGCCTTCACGCCCCGCGCCAGCAGTTCTTCCACGGCTGCCTTTTCCTCGGTCGCCTTGGTGAAGAGGAAAATTTCCGGGCCGCTCGGCATGAACAGGTCGGTGTTTTCCAGCGCATGGGCCAGTGCCTGGCGCATGCCCGGCAATTCCAGCATTTCCTTGCGGATATTCGGGTCGAAGGACACGGTGCCACCCTTCGCCTTGATACGGATCGTCGCCTCGTGGATTGCAGAAACAATGCCTTCGGAGAACAGGGCGGAGCCCATGATATGCAGGTGATCGGCGGTCTCGATCAGCATTTCAGCTTCCGGCGTCAGGCCGATGGCGCTGCATGCGCTGTGCTTGATGTTGAAGATGAAATCGCGATTGCCATCCGGGCGATAACGCACGAAAGCGCTGCCGGTGGCGGCTGTCGGATGTACGCCGATGGCCGAAATATCCACGCCGTCCTTCTGCAAGCGCTCGATATTGAGCGCGCCGAAGTCATCATTGCCGACCGCGCTGACCATGCCGCAAGACTGGCCCATCTTGGCGGCCTGATCGATGAAGATTGCGGGCGCGCCGGAGGCGAACGGCCCGATCAATGGGATGGCGGTCTTGAAACCGTTGCCGGTTTCCACGGCCATGATTTCGACGACGATCTCGCCGATGGTGATGATCTTTTTCATAAGGTGCACCGCGATTACGTACGCATGGATTTCGAGCGCACGTCCAGCCAGACGGCAACCAGAATGACCACGCCCTTGACGATGAGCTGATAGAAATAGGGCACCGACAGCATGTTCATGCCGTTGTTGATGACACCGATGATGAGCGCGCCCAGAATGGTGCCGACCATGGTGCCGACGCCGCCGGCAAGCGAGGTGCCCCCAAGCACGACCGCCGCAATGGCGTCGAGTTCATAGCCCATGCCTGCATTGGTCTGTGCTGAGGACAGGCGCGAGGAGAGGAGAATGCCGCTGATGGCTGCCATGACGCCGGAGAGCATGAAGACGATGATCTTGATGCGGTCGACGCGGATGCCCGAATAGATCGCTGCTTCCTTGTTGCCGCCCGACAGATAGATGCGGCGGCCGAAAACGGTCTTCGACAGCAGGATATAATTGAAGATGAACAGGATGCCGACGATCCAGATGATGATCGGCAGGCCGAGCCAGTTTTCCGAGCCGATGGCAAGCCAGGTATCGTTTTCGATGATTTCAGGCGCGCCATTGGTCGGCAGACTGACCATGCCGCGATAGATGCCCATTGTCGCAACGGTCACGATGAAGGATGGCAGCATCAGCTTTGCCGAAAGCACACCGTTCAGCCCGCCCATGATGGCGCCCGCCGCAAGGGTGAAAACGACGGTCGGCACGAAGCCGAAGCCCATGGCGAAGGCTTGCGCTGCCACCATGCCGGAAACTGCGATGATCGAACCGATGGACAGGTCGATTTCACCAAGCAGGATCACATAGGTCATGCCATAGGCGGCAACGGCAATCACCGCCACCTGCTGCATGATGTTCATGAAGTTGTTGAAGGCGAGAAAGCGCGGGTTCAGCACCGCAAAGACCACGCAGAGCACGGCCAGCGAGATGATGATACCGCCATACTGGCGAACCAGCGGGGAGCTGAAAAGCGAACGGCGGACTTCCGCGTCCACGGCTTTCTTCTGAATATTTTGTGCGTTGCTCATAGGTGCATTCCTGCTGCGTAGCTCATGACGGTTTCTGGCGTGAGGCCATCGGCATCGACAATGGCGGCGACATGCTTGTTATGCATGACGGCCACGCGGTCGCTCAGGCCCAGCACTTCCGGCAGTTCGGAGGAAACCATCAGGATCGCCGCGCCATTGGCGGCAAGTTCACGGATGATGCGATAGATTTCGAATTTCGCGCCGACATCGACGCCGCGTGTCGGCTCATCGAGAATGAGGATGCGCGGCTTTGTCTGCAGCCACTTTGCCAGCACGATCTTCTGCTGGTTGCCGCCGCTGAGCGACCCGGCAACCGTGTCGATGGATGCGGTCTTGATGGCAAGACGCAGAACTTCCGCCTTGGCGGCGGAGCGCTCTGCTCTGGAACGCATCAGGCCGAAAGGCCCTGCAAGCTGTCCGAGCCCAACCATGTTGATGTTGCGCTCAACGCTATGCGGAAGAACGAGACCTTCTTCCTTGCGGTTCTCGGTCACGAAAGCAATGCCGTTGCGGATGGCGTCGGTCGGTGAGGAGAGGGTGATGGCTTTGCCGTCGAGCCTGATTTCGCCCGTGGGCCGCAGCATACCGAACAATGCCTTCATCACGTCCGAACGGCCAGAACCGACCAGTCCGAAAAGCCCCAGAACTTCGCCGGGTTTCACGTCGATGGAAACATCGTTGAATTTGCCCGCAACCGAGAGGTTCTTCGTTTCAAGTATGGGCGGCACGCTTGCCGATGGTCTCGGCGCTTCGCGCGGCGGATAGATGTCGTTCATCTCACGGCCGACCATCAGGGCGATCAGTCGCTCGATCGTGGTCTCACTCTTCTCGGTGGTCGTTACATATTCGCCATCGCGAACGACCGTAATGTCGTCGGAAAGCCGCATGATTTCTTCCATGCGATGCGAAATATAAATAACGGCTGTGCCCCTGGCTTTCAGGCGCTCGATAATCGAAAACAGGATTTCCGCTTCGCTGTCGGAGAGCGATGAGGTCGGCTCATCCAGAATGACGACGTCAGCAGGCTGGCTCAGGCCCTTGGCGATTTCGACGAGCTGGCGCTGGGCAATCGACAGGTCGCCAACCTTTGCGCGTGCATCGACAGGCAGACCAAGCTCATCGATGAGCTTGTCGGCAGCGGCGTTCAGTTCGCGCTCCCGCACAAAACCGAAGCGGCTTGGCTCATGATTGGCGAAGATGTTTTCGGCCACGCTGAGATTGCGCGACAGGCTCAATTCCTGAAAGACGATGGCGATGCCATTTGCACGGGCATCGCGCGGGTCTTTCGGCGTATAGGCCGCGCCCTTGAGCAAAATGGTGCCGGAGGTTGGCTTGAAAACGCCAGCCAGAATCTTCATTAGGGTGGATTTTCCGGCGCCGTTTTCGCCAAGAAGTGTATGCACGCGGCCGCGACGCACGGTCAGGTTCATGCGCTTGAGCGCGATGACCGGGCCGAAGGATTTCGCCACATCGCGAATTTCAAGCACCGTATCCGGCAGGGCGTTTCGTTCGGATCTGGTGGCTGTCTCGGTATCTGTCACTTTGGGGGCCTCCACTCTCCGTTATTCAGTTTCGCAGTGGATTTTAAGATCGATCCCGAGCGAAGTCTGCAATTCAAAAGGGTTGCGGCGGCGGCAAGGCGTGTGGTGTTCGCCGGGCCGCCGCACGCAGATAGGAAACAGCGACTGGGAGGAGTGCCGCTGTTTCACGCGGTGTTACTTGGTTTCGCCGTCCTTGGTGACGACGCCCGGAACGATTGGCTGCTTGGCTGGAACTTCCTCGCCCTTGATGACCTTGGCAGCGGTTTCAACTGCAACCTTGCCCATCTGGTCCGGGTACTGGGCGATAACGCCGACCATGACCGGGTCGTTTTTGACGGCATTGCGGGCTTCTTCCATGCCATCGAAGCCGATCACCTTGACCTGGTTTTCAAGCTTGGCCGACTTTACTGCCGAGGCAGCAGCCAGCGCAGCATCGTCACCGAAACCGAAGATGCCGACAATATCCGGATTGGCCTGAAGGATGTTCTGGGCAGCCGAAAGAGCTTCCGGACGGGTGATGCCCGGCTGGATCGCCACGATCTTGATGTCGGGATATTTGGCAATGCCCTTCTTGAAGCCTTCAATACGGTCCACGACCGACTGAACCGTCGGGTAATCGATCACGGCGACATTGCCCTTTTCACCAATGGTTTTGGCCATCAGTTCGGCAGCCTTTTCGCCGCCTGCGAAGTTGTCCGTGCCCACAAAGGAGGTCACATCAACATTGTTGGCCGGTACGTCGACGGTAATGACCTTGATGCCAGCCTTTTCAGCCTTGTTGATGGCCGAGCGAACGCCCTTGCTGTCAACCGGCGAGATGATGATGACGTCAACGCCCTTGGTGATGAAATCTTCCACATCGGCGAGCTGCTTGCTCAGGTCCTGATTGGCGATGGAGACTTCCAGCGGTACATTTTCTGCCTGCGCTTCCTTCTTCATCGCATCTGCGAGCGCGATGTAGAACGGATGCTGCTGGGTCAGAAGCGATGCGCCGATGCCTTCGGCAGATGCAGCACCTGCCATCATGGCCAGAGCTACGCCGGAAAAGAGAATACGGCTGAGCGATTTGCGAAACATGATTTCCTCCGAATGACCGGCGCTCGCCGGGGCGTCCTTCTATGGGACATGAACAACGGTTTTCCTGCTGGTCCGTCAGTTGTCGCCAACTTCAAACCTCCCGAAGGGCAGGGCCTTCAGCTCGTGATTGAGCTCCCCTAGACATGCTAGAGCTTGTTCAGTGTGTCAATATAAAATTTTTCACGTGTAAAAATTATAACGATTGAATTTGGGCAGGTTACATAGGCGTGAACTGCATCAAGCACGTGAAGGCGTGGACTACTGAGCACTGTTGTGTTGAAATTTGTTGCTTCTGGGCGGAAATAAATTTACGCATGAAAAGAAAAGTGGGTGGCGCCGAAAAATCGCTTCGATACCCCAATGGGAAAAGCAGGGCATGACCGAACAGAAGATCAGGACGATGGAAGAGTTCGCGGCGGCAAGCGGATTGTCTCGTCCTACGGTCTCGAAATATTTCGACAATCCTGAAAGCGTAAAGCCTTCCACGCGGGCTCGTATCGAAAAGGCGTTGAAAGACTATAATTATCAGCCCAACATTTTTGCAGTCAGCCTCAATCGCAAGAAGCCGAAGAACATCGGCGTTATCGTCCCGCATATATCCGATCCATTCTACGCGGAAATCATTCGCCAGATCGAGATGCGCTGTCTGGCGGAGGGCTACTGGACCATCGTGCTGTCATCTCATGGTGAGAGAAAACTCGAAGCGCGGGCGATGCGCACCTTGATGTCTCTCAAGATTGCGGGTGTTCTGATGGCTCCGCTCGGTTTCGATACGGATGAGAAGCTTCTTTCCAGTCTGTCGAACTCGACGCCTGCAGTTTTCCTGGACAGCCGTATCAGCGACGATCAGCCGTTCGTCGGCACGGATAATCGTCAGAGCATCGGGAATATCACTGAGTATCTCTATCGAACGGGGGAACACCCCTGCTTCCTCGAAATGCCGGCCGTAAACCAGAATGCGCTGGAACGGCGTTCGGCCTATATCGAAACCATGGAAAGGCTTGGCGTTGAACCGATCGTCCTTCCCATAGAAGCAAAGAACTGGAATTTCGAGGAACTGGGCTATCAGGAGGCAGGCCGGATTTTTGATCGCGGCGGGTTTCCGACGCGCACGGTTCTGTGTGCCAATGATCGTCTGGCTTTTGGCGTTATTTCCGCGGCATTCGAGCGTCGGCGCCATGTCGGGCGCGAGGAGGGCTGCGATCTTCGTGTCGCCGGTCATGACGACCATCCTCTCAGCCGCTTCACCTGTCCGCCGCTGACGACGGTTGCGCAGGATTATCGGCAAATCGCGCAACTGGGTCTCGATATGCTTTTCTCGCGGATCAATGCGCAGGAAAGCGGGGCAGCCGTCGAGAAGGAAATTCGCCGTCTCGATAGCCACCTCATCATGCGCGGCTCTGCGTGATGTCACCGAAAAGCCTCCTGAAAGCCGGAATATACACAGTTTTGCCATGCGTTCGCCGCAATTGATGGGCGAAAATACGCCTATTCGCGCAACGTTTCGCGTCTTCTGACGGCTCAAAGCTTCTTTTCGGCACTCTGCCTTAATTAAGGATGCCGTTTGGACTGAAACCAGTCCCTCCCGACCTTTCCGGCGAAAGAATTACTCTGCCGCTCCCTAGATTTTTTCCATGCTCGCCTATGTGGATATGTAGGCAGCAGGGAGTTGTGCGGCACACGGATTGCTGCAAGACTTGCAACCTATATCTGACCATATCTGGCCATATCTGGAATGCCTCGAAATTGGTGAGCGGTTAATCCGCCCGGCTTCCCTGCCCATATGACGGGATGCCGGTTGTGCTAGAAGGGGGTAATGTCTTGCTTATCTGGTTAACTTCTATTGTTCTTTTCCTGATCGGGCTTGCGCTCGGCGCGGGAGGCATCTGGCTCGCCGCACTCGGCGGTAGCTGGTATTACATACTCGCAGCGATCGGCTTTCTGCTGACCGCCGTTTTGCTTTCCCGGCGCAGCGCTTCAGCATTATGGGTCTATGCGCTTGTCATTCTTGGATCGCTCGGCTGGGCCGTTTATGAAGTCGGCTTCGATTGGTGGCAGCTTGGCGCACGCGGCGGCATCATCGTGCTGCTCGGCTTCTGGATGCTGACGCCCTGGATCAGGAAACCATTGAATAACGGAGCAGGCGATAGTGGTCTGCCGCTGGCCGCAGCCTCGGTGATCGCAGTCGTGGTCGCAGGCTATGCGATAACACAGGATACCTACAATATTGCCGGAGACCTGCCGACGGAGAAGGTCGCTGCAACGCCCGATCTTGGCGGCAACATGCCCGATGGTGAATGGCATCAATATGGTCGAACGCCTTACGGTCAGCGCTATTCGCCACTGGCGCAGATAACGCCGGAGAATGTCTCCAAGCTTCAGGTTGCCTGGCAGTATCAGACCGGCGATGTGAAGCAGCCGCAGGATGTGGGCGAAACGACCTATCAGGTCACGCCGCTCAAGATCGGCGATTCCCTTTATCTCTGCACGCCGCATAACTGGGCTATTGCGCTGGATGCGGCGACCGGCAAGGAAAAGTGGAAATTCGATCCCAAGGTCGGTTTCAATACAGACCGCCAGCACCAGACCTGCCGTGGTGTGAGCTACTGGAAAGATGCGACCGCAACAGCTGGAGCGAAATGCGCCGAGCGTGTCTATCTACCGACATCTGATGCACGATTGATTGCACTGGATACGGCCACCGGAGAAATCTGCACGGATTTCGCCAATGGTGGAACTCTCGATCTGAGCCACGGCATGAAATACAATCCGGCAGGGTATTACTACTCCACTTCGCCCCCTGCGGTCGTCGGCGACAAGATCATCGTTGGCGGTGCCGTCAACGATAATTATTCGACGGAAGAACAGTCCGGCGTCATTCGCGCATTCGATATCCGCACTGGCCAACTGCTGTGGAACTGGGATTCGGGCAATCCGGATGTCACCACGCCGCTGCCGGAGGGCGAGCACTACACGACCAACTCACCCAATAGCTGGTCCGTTTCAAGCGTCGATGAGAAGCTCGGGCTGATCTTTGTTCCGCTCGGCAACAAGGTGCCCGACCAGCTTGGTATGGACCGCAGCGAGAATGTGGAGAAGTTTTCCTCGTCCATCGTCGCTCTCGATGTGAACACTGGACAGCTTCGCTGGGTGCGCCAGACTGTTCACCATGATCTATGGGATATGGACGTTCCAGCCCAGCCGGTCCTGCTGGAAATCAACGGGGTTCCGGCACTGGTCGGACCGACGAAGCAGGGCGATCTCTATGTTCTGGATCGACGCACTGGCGAGCCGATCATTCCAGTCAGGGAAATTCCAGCTCCGACAGGCGCGATACCCGAGGACCATACTGCGCCGACGCAGCCGATCTCCGATCTTACTTTCAGTCCGCCACCCTTGCGCGAAAGCGACATGTGGGGTGTGACGATGTTCGATCAGCTCGCTTGTCGTATCAAGTTCCACGAGCTGTTCTATGAAGGCCGATATACCCCGCCTTCGCTGCGCGGAACGATTGTCTATCCGGGCAATTTCGGTGTGTTCAACTGGGGCAGCGTGGCCGTCGATCCGGTGCGGCAAGTCATGTTCGGTATGCCGACCTATCTCGCCTTCACCTCGCGCCTCGTTCCACGCGCGGACATTCCGCCGAAAGGACAGGATGAAAAGGGAAGCGAGCAGGGCTTGAACCGCAACGACGGCGCGCCTTATGGCGTCTTCATGGGACCATTCCTGGGTCCGCTCGGTATTCCCTGCCAGACGCCGCCATGGGGTTATGTCGCTGGTGTTGACTTGCGAACCGGTAAGATTGCCTACAAACATCGGAATGGAACGATCCGCGATATGTCACCGGTTCCACTTCCGCTGAAGGTCGGCGTCCCGGGCATTGGCGGACCGATGATCACCGCAGGCGGCGTTGCCTTCCTTGGTGCAGCCGTGGATGATTATCTGCGCGCCTATGACCTGACTTCGGGCAAGCAGCTCTGGGAAGCACGGCTTCCTGCTGGCGGGCAGTCGACGCCAATGAGCTATACGGTCGGCGATCAGCAATTCGTTCTGATGGTTGCCGGCGGGCATGGTTCTGTTGGCACCAAGCCCGGCGATTACGTGATCGCCTATACTCTGCCGAAAGGCTGAGCTGGTGATGTGAAACGAAAACGCCGGGAGTGATCCCGGCGCTTTCATTTGAAAATCTCAGATTTTGCCGTGCAGCAACTCACCTTTTCGCGGAGCCGGGCGCTTGCGGCTTTCCACGCTGTTTTCTGCGAGCTGGTGAATGATCGGGCAATCGGGGCGGTTGTCCCCGTGGCAGTTTTTCGCGAGGTAGCGCAGCGTATCAGCCATTTCCTGCAACTGACGCATCTTGGCTTCCAGCTCCTCGACATGGCCAAGCGCTACCTTCTTGACGTCAGCCGATGCGCGGTTGCGATCGCGCCAGAGCGTCAGCAGTTCCTTGATCTGTTCAACCTGAAAACCGAGATCGCGGCTGCGGCGGATGAAGCGCAGCGTCTCAACGTCTTTCTGCGTATAGACGCGATAGCCCGAACCGGTTCTCTCGGCAGCTTCAATGAGTCCGATTGTTTCATAATGGCGGATCATCTTCGCCGATATGCCAGATGCTGCAGCTGCCTGCCCTATATTCATCCCGTTCCTCGCTGTGGTTATTTGCAAGGATATAGGAATGCAGAGACGTCTTTCAAAGAGGCTTATGCTGTCAGATGGCTCGTCCGGAACGTTTCATGAGGTAATGTTCAATTGCCTGAAACCCATCAAAGATGAGTATGGCAAGTGCGGCCACGACGAGCCCTCCTTGCAAAACAAAAGCAAGATTGTTGGAAATGAGCCCGGCGATGATGACTTCTCCAAGTGTTCTGGCAGCGACAGTCGAGCCAATGGTAGCCGTTGCAAGGCCGATCACAACGGAAAGTCTGATACCCGCTAGAATAACCGGCATGGCAAGGGGAACCTCGACTTTGACAAGCCGTTGCGCGCTGGTCATCCCCATGCCGCGTGCAGCTTCGACAACCGGAGGCGGCAGAGTCGTTAGTCCTGTCAGCGTATTTTCAAAAATCGGAAGCAGACCATAGAGGAAGAGTGCAATCAGGGTCGGCTTGTCTCCGAAACCGAAGACCGGCACTGCAAGTGCCAGCACTGCAACTGGAGGAAAGGTCTGGCCGATATTCACAAGGCTGCGTGAGAGTGGCAGAAACTCCGCGCCCTGCTTTCTGGTAACAAAGATTGCCATCGAGACGGCTACAATCGTGGATGCAAGTGCGGCCAGAGCGACCAGGCCGAGATGCTGCAAAGTCAGTGTCACGAAGTTTGCACGATCATAAATGACCGGGACGCCCTCATCGACAAGCGGTCGAAACAACGGCTCGAAAAGATGGGGCCGCCACAGAAACAGCAGCAGAACGCCCAGAAGCAGCGCACGCGGAACAAGGGACAGGAACAATTTCATGCCGGACGCTCTGCCTGATGCAGAAGCCTGTCGAGCGTGACTTGTCCAAGTGGCCTTCCATCATGGTCAAGAACGGGAAGGGCTTTGCGCCCTGACCACAGAAGCTCGGCAAGGGCATCGCGTTGCGACGCTGTTACCGGCATTGTTGCACCGCTTGCATCACCGGGCTGGAGCACGGTTTTAAGGTCCATGAGAGAGAGGAGGCGGAAAGGCCGTTCGCCCGTACCGACAAGACGTTCGACGAAATCGGTTGCCGGACGGGCAAGAATTTCTGCCGGTGGACCATATTGCAGCAATTTTCCGTCATCCATGACGGCGATACGATCACCCAGCGATATGGCTTCCTCCATGTCGTGCGTGACAAGGATTATGGTCGTGCCGAGCCGCTTCTGGATCGCCTTCAGATCTTCCTGCGCCTTGGCTCGGATTACCGGATCGAGTGCCCCGAATGGCTCGTCCATGAGAAGGATGTTCGGCCCGGCAGCGAGTGCGCGTGCCACACCGACGCGTTGCTGTTGCCCGCCGGAAAGTTCATGCGGGTAGCGGTCGCGATAGTCTGCCGGTTCAAGCTGGAAGAGGTCAAGCAGTTCATCCACGCGAGCATCGATGCGCTGTTTCTGCCATCCAAGCAGAAGGGGAACCGTCGCTATGTTTTCTGCGACAGTGCGATGCGGAAACAGTCCGTTCTGCTGGATGACGTAACCGATCCGCCGCCGCAGAACATGACCGGGTTCGTCCATGATGCTGCGGCCATCGATGCGGATTTCTCCGTCGGTCGGCTCGACCAGACGATTGACCATCCGCAGGAGGGTCGTCTTGCCGGAACCTGACGTCCCGACAATGGCAGCAATACTGTGGGGTTCGATGGTGAAGCTCACCGCGTCCACCGCTGCGCGTCCGTTATAGCGCTTCGTGATATGGTCGAATTCGATCATTGGGAGCTGCCTTTCCCGGTGATTTCTATCGCTGCATCGAGAATGACAGCAGCCGCAAAGGCGAGGAGAACGGTAGGCAAGGCACCCAGCAGAACAAGATCCATGGCCGTTTGCCCAATGCCCTGAAAGACGAATGTTCCGAAGCCGCCGCCACCAATCAATGCCGCGATGGTCGTCAGGCCGATATTCTGCACCATGACGATACGTATGCCGGTGAGAATAACGGGAAAAGCGAGCGGAAATTCCGTTTTGAAGAGGCGTTGCAGGCGCGTCATGCCCATGCCGCGGGCTGCGTCCGTTACCGGCTCCGGCACCTGTGCCAGCCCTGCGACGGTATTCGCCACGATAGGCAGCAGCGAATAGAGGAAAAGCGCAACGAATGCCGGTGCAGCGCCGATACCACGAATACCGATAGCACCCGCCCAGGGAAACTGCGTGGCGACCCAGCCGAGTGGCGCAATCAAAATACCGAACAGGGCCATTGACGGAATGGTCTGCACGATATTGAGGCTGTTAAGAACGAAAGCCCGCAACCCGGCCAAGCGATGGCAGACAAGCCCCAGCGGAATACCCACTGCGGTCGCCGCTGCAAGCGATCCCAATGCCAACGATATATGCCGCTCCGCTTCGTTCCAGAAGCTGTCCGCGCGGCTTTGATATTCCTTCATGAATGAGATGCTGTCCCAGAGGCCTGAGGAAAGCAGCGCGGCCAGAAGTAATCCTGCAATGACCAGCAGTCCGACCCGTAAAAACGGACCGGCACGCAGCCGGACCAGCCCATCCGCGACATAAAGTGCGCTCGCAAAAAACAACAGCCAAAAGCCGGAAGCCGGAGAAACGCGCGCATATCTGTTTCCTTCGGGCGACAGATATGACGCGGCCAGGCCGATTGCCACCATGACGGATGCGAGGCAGAACAGAGCCGCGAACAGTCGCAACAAATTGTTGCTGCGGACAAAGCCGATCAGCAGTCCTGCCGCTACGACAGCGGCGAACAGCAGCGCCAATGAGGGTGGCAGGGCATCCAAAAGATAACGAGGCTCGCCTTGAACAATGCGGTTTGCCCGAAAGTTTGCGAATGGCAGAAGCAATCCCGATAAGGCGATTGCCGCAATGACCAGTCCGAGCTTGTCGATATATGCAAACAAGCCCCTCGTGCCATTTGCCTGGATCGTCTGGTGTGTTGCACTCATGCCCGGCAATTATCCGTTATCGCGCTCTCTACTTGAGAAATCCGTTGGCTTTAAGAAAATCCTCGGCAACCGCCTTTGCCGGTTCGCCACCCAGTTGCACGCGACCGTTGAGTTCCTGAAGGGTGGTCAGGTCGAGTTTCTCGAAGACGGGTTTCAGAAGTTCCTCGATCTTCGGATTTTTCTTCAAGACTTCCTCACGGATGATCGGGGCGGGCTGGTAAACCGGCTGCACATGCTTGTCGTCTTCAAGAACGACAAGTCCGGAAGGCGCGATACCCCCATCGGTGCCGTAGACCATGGCCGCGTTGGCGCCGCTGGTCTGGTTGGCAGCAGCAGCAATGGTTGCAGCCGTGTCTCCGCCGGAAAGTGTGATGAGCTGGTCGGGTTTCAGGGTGAAGCTATAGGCGGTCTGGAAAGCGGGCAGGGCTGCTGCCGAGTTCACGAATTCCGAGGATGCGGCCAGAATGACCTTTCCGCCGCCTGAAATGTACTTTCCGAATTCGCTCAGGTTCGTAAGCTTGTTTTCGTCGGCGACATCCTTGCGCACCGCAATGCCCCAGGTGTTGTTTGCCGGTGAGGGCGCCAGCCAGACGATCTTGTTGGCATCGTAATCGAGCTGCTTTGCAGTCCCATAAGCTTTGGCTGGGTCTTTCCAGAGCGGATCGTCAGCCTTGTTGAAGAAGAAGGCGGCATTGCCCGTATATTCGGGATAGATGTCGATTTCGCCAGCGGTGATCGCCTTGCGGACGACCGGCGTGGCGCCGAGCTGGATACGATCAGTGGTCTGGATACCATTTGCATTGAGAATGGCCAGAATGATGTTGCCAAGGACGCCGCCCTCAGTGTCGATCTTGGAAGACACGACCACCTGTGCCTGCGCGAGGCTGGAAAACTGAACTGCGCCTGCAAAGAGGGCAAGTGCGATGGCACTTCCCTTGAATAGGTTTCTGTACGACATGCTCATCATCCCATCGCGCTGGTTTTTCCTTGTGAAGGTAAACTATAGCGCCAACGGGAAAAGGAAACCGCCGTTCGACACCCCTCCTGACAGCAGGCTGGCAGGAGGGGTAATGTCAAAAGGCTGGGTCAGGCAGCAAAATCGTTTTGCGTGCCGTGTGCTTCAATAGCCTGTGCAAGACGCTGCAGCGCATGGACATAAGCTGCCGAGCGAACCGTCACATTGTGCTGCTTGGCATGGTTCCAGATGGCGCGGCCTTCACGTTCCATGATGGTTTTCAGGCGCTCATGGATTTCTTCAAGCGTCCAGTAATAGCCCTGACGGTTCTGCACCCATTCGAAATAGGAAACCGTCACGCCACCGGCATTGGCCAGAATATCCGGCAGAACGATGACGCCATTTTTCGCAAGGATTTCGTCTGCTTCCGGTGTCACTGGACCATTTGCAAGCTCGACAATAAGCTTGGCCTTGATGGAAGCTGCGTTGTCGGCATGGATCATGTTTTCCATGGCGCTCGGCACCAGAACATCGCAGTCGGCTGCAAGCAACTCATCGGGAGTGATGGCTTCATGGCCGTTCTTGCCAGCTGTCGAGACAACCGACTTGTTCTGTGCTTTCGCTTCCAGAAGAGCATCGAGATCAAGGCCGTTGGCGCAATAAACAGCACCGGACGAATCCGATACGGCAACGATCTTGTGACCATCGCTTGCCATCAGCTTGACGATGAACTGACCGGCATTGCCGAAGCCCTGAACCGTGACGCGAAGCTGCGCAGCAAGGCCCAGATCGTGCGACAGATGGCGCACGAGATAGAAGCCGCCGCGCGCCGTGGCATCATTGCGTCCAAGCGAACCGCCAAGTGCCAGCGGCTTGCCGGTGATGACGGCAGGCGAGGATTGTCCGACGATCTGGGAATATTCGTCTGCCATCCAGCCCATGATCATGGAATTGGTATAGACATCCGGTGCCGGAATGTCGCGATCCGGCCCGATAATGCCGGAGAAAGCCTGGATATAGGCGCGCGAAAGACGCTCCAGCTCAGCCTTTGAAAGTTGACGTGGATCGACCTGAATTGCACCCTTTCCGCCGCCATAAGGCAGGTTCATGACGGCGCATTTGAAAGTCATCCAGAAGGCCAGCGTTTCAACCTCTTCCGCGGTCGATTCCGGATGATAGCGGATGCCGCCCTTCGTCGGTCCGCGCGTGTCGTCGTAGCGGCAGCGCCATGCAAGAAAGGATTTGCGCGAACCATCATCCATGCGGATCATCAGTCGCACTTTCATGGTCTCACGTGCATATTTCAGCTTCTCGATGACGTCCGCATCGATGTTGATGTGGCCTGCAGCCTCGTCCAGACGGACAAGTGCACTTTCGAGTAGATTCTCCTTAGTCACGGAATCACCTTTCTTGCGTTTCTTTTATTTTGGACGCGATTTTACGAAAGAATGCGTAGTCCTTTGCGCAATAAAAGAAAAGAGAAAAGGACAATAATGTTGTCCTATTTTACAGGGGCGATTTTTGAAACTGCTTTGCCGTCAGGTTGCAGACGCGGGCCCACTTGTATGAGGTGGACCAGATGTCGCGAAATGGTAGGCATGTCGTATTTGTGGCGTCTTTTGACGCAAGCCTGCTGTCGGGTTTGAAACGGAAACAATAGAAATATCATCAAAGGCTTCGCTTGTGCCGACAGGGCGCTTGCGGTCGCGAAACTGGTGGTTGTCTATGTCCCGTTTTTCTGCAGCTTCTATTATTAAAAATGCGCTTTCCGGCAACAAGAACTGGAAGCCGCAATGGCCGAATGCCGAACCCAAGGCCGAATATGACGTGATCATCGTCGGCGCTGGCGGGCATGGTCTGGGTGCGGCCTATTATCTGGCCAAGGAACATGGCATCACCAATGTCGCGGTCATCGAAAAAGGCTGGCTTGGTGGCGGCAATACCGGGCGCAACACCACGATTATCCGCTCCAACTATCTCTATGATGAGAGCGCGCATCTTTACGAACATGCGATGAAGCTGTGGGAAGGCTTGAGCCAGGACCTCAACTACAACGTCATGTTCTCGCAGCGCGGCGTGATGATGCTGGCCCATACGGTGCATGATGTGCAGAGCTTCAAGCGTCACATCCATGCCAATCGTCTCAACGGCATCGACAATGAATGGCTGACCAAGGAGCAGGCGAAGGAATATTGTCCGCCGCTCGATATTTCAGCCAATGCGCGCTATCCGGTCGTCGGTGCCACCTTGCAGCGGCGCGGCGGCGTGGCCCGTCACGATGCGGTTGCATGGGGCTATGCGCGTGGTGCGACGGAGCGCGGCGTTGATATCATCCAGAACTGCCCGGTTACGGCCATCCGTCGCGATGCATCGGGCCGTGTGACCGGCGTTGATACGCCACGCGGTTTCATCAAGGCCAAGAAAGTGGCGGTCTCCGCTGCTGGCAGCACTTCCATTGTCATGGATACGGCAGGCGTGCGTATGCCGCTTGAAAGCTTCCCGCTACAGGCGCTCGTGTCCGAGCCGGTCAAGCCGATCTTCCCATGTGTGGTCATGTCCAACACGGTTCATGCCTATATCAGCCAGTCCGACAAGGGCGAGCTGGTGATCGGTTCCGGCACTGACCAATATGTGTCCTACAGCCAGCGCGGCGGCCTGCCGCTGATCGAGCATACGCTTGCGGCCATCTGCGAAGTCTTCCCGATCTTCACCCGTATGCGGATGCTGCGCAAATGGGGCGGTATTGTTGATGTCACGCCGGATCGTTCGCCGATTATCGGCAAGACGCCGGTGCCGGGCCTCTTCGTGAATTGCGGCTGGGGCACGGGCGGTTTCAAGGCGACGCCAGGTTCGGCGCACGTCTTTGCGCATACAATTGCCCGCGACGAACCACACTGGATCAACGCACCCTTCACGCTTGAACGCTTCACCACCGGTCGCCTGATCGATGAAGCGGCTGCTGCCGCCGTGGCTCACTAAGGAAATAGGGGAAACACTAATGCTTCTTATCCGTTGCCCTTATTGCGAGATGGAACGCCCAGAGCTGGAATTCGCCTATGCGGGCGAAGCGCATATCGCGCGTCCAGCCGACCCATCGACACTGACCGATGATGAATGGCGCGACTTCCTGTTCACGCGCTCCAACCCACGCGGCACCCATTATGAACGCTGGCGGCATATCAATGGCTGCGGCCGCTTTTTCAATGCGGTGCGCGATACGGTGAGCGACAAGTTTGCGGTGACCTACAAGGCAGGCGAACCACGTCCTGCTTTGGCAGAAACTCCGGCTGCGGAGACGAAATAATGACCGATATGCGCATTCATAACAAAGGCCGTGTCAACAAGGCCAAGTCCGTTCGGTTCACCCTCAATGGCAAGACCTATTCCGGCTTTGAAGGTGATACGCTGGCATCCGCCATGCTTGCCAATGGCGAGCATCTGGCCGGTCGCTCGTTCAAATATCACCGCCCGCGCGGCATTCTTTCTGCCGGTTCCGAAGAGCCGAATGCGCTGATGGGTGTCTCAAGAGGACCCGGCCGGTTTGAGCCAAACACCCGCGCAACGGTGCTGGAACTCTATGATGGTCTCAAGGCCGAAACCCAGAACCACTGGCCGTCGCTGAAGCACGATGTCGGCGCGATCAATGATGCGTTCTACATGTTCTTCTCGGCAGGCTTTTACTACAAGACCTTCATGTGGCCGAAAAGCTTCTGGAACAAGGTCTATGAGCCTTTCATCCGTGGCGCTGCCGGTCTTGGCAAATCGCCGTCCGAGCCCGATCCGGACACCTATGCCAGCCGCTATGCTTTCTGCGATGTGCTGGTTGCCGGTGGTGGACCTGCCGGTCTGGCCGCCGCCCTTGAAGCCGCAAAGAGTGGCGCGAAGGTCATCCTCGTCGACGAGCAGGCTGAATTTGGCGGCTCGCTTCTGTCGGAACCGGAGCCGGTCATCAATGGCCGCGCAAGCTGGGACTGGCTGAACGAAACCATAGCGGCCCTTAAAGCCAATCCGAATGTCACGCTTTTGCCGCGCACGACGGCCATCGGCTATTACCATCAGAACATGGTTGGTCTTTGCGAACGCCTGACTGATCATCAGGCCAAGCCTGCCTCCAATGCGCCGCGTGAGCGTATGTGGCGTGTGCGCGCAAAACAGGTGGTGCTGGCGCAGGGCGCGATTGAAAAGCCGCTGGTCTTTGCAGGCAATGACCGCCCCGGCGTGATGCTGGCATCGAGCGCACGCACCTATCTCAATCGCTATGGCGTCAAGGTCGGCAATCAGGCAGTCGTCGTCACCTCGCATGACAGCGCATGGCTTGCGGCTTTCGATCTCGCGGTCGCAGGTGTGAAGGTTCCGGCCATCATCGATGTGCGTTCAAGCGTTGCCGACAGCCTCGTCAACCGCGCCAAAATGCTTGGCATTGAAACACTGACCGGCTGGACTGTGACGGATACCGGCGGACGCCATCGCGTGTCGTCTGTGCGGGCTAATCCGGTTTCCAATGGCTCGGTCGGTGCTGCGCGCACGATTGCCTGCGATGTGCTGCTGATGTCTGGCGGCTGGAATCCGAGCGTGCATCTGTTCTCGCACACGAAAGGCTCTCTCGTCTGGGATGAGGCACGCCAGATTTATCTGCCGGGCGAACGCACCGAGGAAAGCCGCTGTGCCGGTGCAGGCAATGGCAATTTCGACCTGCAGGCTGCATTGCACGAGGGTGCGGAAGCGGGTGCCGCTGCTGCCAATGATTCCGGACACAAAGCCAAGGCGTCTGAATATGCGGTCGCCGGTGATTTTGTCTGCGACGGCGTAAGCTGTCGTGAACTGCCGACGGATCGGGATCCGGGCAAGGCCAAAGCTTTCATCGATTTCCAGAACGATGTGACTGCCAAGGATATTCGTCTGGCCGTGCGCGAGGGTTTCCATTCCATCGAGCACGTCAAGCGCTATACCACCAACGGCATGGCGACCGATCAGGGCAAGACCTCGAACATTAACGGTCTGGCGGTTGCAGCCGATGCGCTCAAGCGCCCAACGCCGCAGGTAGGTCTTACAACCTTCCGCCCGCCTTACACGCCGACGACCTTTGGCGCTTTCTGCGGTTACAATCGCGGCAAGCTGTTCGATGTCACGCGCAAGACACCGATCGATAGCTGGGCTGAACAGCATGGCGCAGCTTTTGAGCCGGTCTCACTGTGGCGTCGCGCATGGTACTTCCCGAAAACCGGCGAAGACATGCATCAGGCCGTGGCGCGTGAATGCAAGGCGACCCGCCAGTCGCTCGGCATGTTCGACGCTTCCACCCTTGGCAAGATCGAAGTGGTTGGCCCGGATGCCGCGGAATTCATGAACCGCATGTACACCAACCCATGGACGAAGCTTGGCATTGGGCGCTGCCGTTATGGTCTGCTGCTTGGCGAAGACGGCTTCATCCGCGATGACGGTGTTGTCGGTCGCCTGACGCAGGATCGCTTCCATGTGACGACCACAACCGGCGGTGCCGCGCGTGTTCTCAACATGATGGAAGACTATCTCCAGACTGAATGGCCTGACCTGAAAGTCTCATTGACCTCGACCACCGAACAGTGGGCAGTGGTGGCAATCAATGGTCCGAATGCGCGCAAGCTCATTGAGCCAATGGTTGAAGGTCTGGATATTTCGGACGAAGCCTTCCCGCATATGTCGGTGGCGGAATGCACATTCCTTGGCGTGTCAGCGCGTCTGTTCCGCATGAGCTTCACCGGCGAGCTGGGCTATGAAATCAACGTGCCTGCCCGTTACGGCCTGTCACTCTGGAAGGCGCTTTATGAGGCCGGCCAGCAATACGACATCACGCCTTACGGCACCGAAACCATGCACGTTCTGCGCGCTGAAAAGGGCTATATCATTGTCGGTCAGGATACTGACGGCACAATTACGCCGGATGATGCAAGCCTTGGCTGGGCGATTGGCAAGCAGAAGCCGGATTTCGTCGGCAAGCGTTCGCTGGCGCGTCCGGATATGCTGAAATCAGATCGCAAGCATCTCGTGGGCCTGCTCACCAACGATCCAAAGCTGGTGCTGGAAGAAGGTGCGCAGATTGTCGCCGATCCAAAGCAGGCGCTGCCAATGACCATGCTTGGCCATGTCACCTCGTCCTATTGGAGCGAGACGCTTGGCCGGTCTATCGCCATGGCCGTGGTATCAGGCGGCAAGGATCGGATGGGTGAAACGCTTTATATGCCGATGCCGGATGGCACAGTGCATGAGGCTGTAGTTTCGGGCATGGTCTTCTATGACCCCGAAGGAAAGAAACTGAACGGATAACACTACAGCTGCATTCTTCGTGATGCCGGGCTGCAAAGAGCAATTTGTCTGCGTTCCGGTGCTCGCGTACCTTTAAGTACGCTCCGCTCCGGTACTCGAAAATCACTCTTTTCGCCACGGCCTGACGAATTTGCAACTGTAGTGATAAGGATTGAACCATGCTTGTTGAGACAAAACCTTATTCGAACCGCAAGGTCGTCATTCCCGGTCGTCTGGAAATCCACGCGGCAGAAGATGCCGCCCGTTTCATCCTGCGCATTGCCCCGGCAAAGCTGGCCTTGGCCGAAAAGGCGCTGGGTGCAAAAATCCCGACCAAGATCGGCGGTTTGATCCGCACAAACGATATTGCGGTCGCCTGTCTCGGACCGGATGAATGGTATATCTGGGCCGAGGAAGCCAAGGGCGCAGCCATCACACAGGCTTTCGCCAAGCTTTATGAAACAGAGCCGCACAGCCTGACGGAAGTAAGCCATCGGGAAACCGGCATCGATATTTCCGGACCCAAAGCCGAATGGCTGTTGAATGCCGCTTCCCCACTTGAGCTTTCGCAGATGAGCTTTCCGGGTGCTGCCCGCACGATCTTCGATCACGCCCAGATCATTCTGTTGAAGTGGGATGCCGATCATTACCGGATCGAAGTGTGGAACTCATTCGCGGATCACGTCTGGACCTTGCTGGAACTGGCCAGCAACGAGGTTTAACACGCAGTCCAATTCATCAAATCGGGACTGAAAACGCCGCCCAACCGGGCGGCGTTTTTGCATTGTTACCCCAATTTCCGCCTTGCCTTCTATAAATCCATATGTGAAGACTATATTTACATAAGAAATTCATGAGGAGGGAATTTCCCGATGTCGGAAAGCGAACTGCCGCTAAGCGGGCTTGTCGTTGTCGATATGAGCCAGTTTCTGTCGGGGCCTTATTGCTCGTTGCGTCTGATGGATTTGGGCGCACGCGTCATCAAGATTGAACGGCCCGATGGCGGCGATCTCTCGCGCAGGCTTTATCTGAGCGACACGGAGATCGGCGGTGATTCCACGATTTTTCATGCGATCAATCGCGGCAAGGACAGCCTTGCGATCGACCTCAAAAATCCTGACGATCTGGCAGCATTGAAAAAGCTTCTCACACAGGCCGATGTGCTGATCCAGAACTTCCGCCCCGGTGTCATCAAGCGTCTTGGCCTTGATTACGAGGCAGTCAAAGAAATTAATCCGCGTCTCGTCTATGCATCGATCAGCGGCTATGGCGAAGAAGGGCCATGGGTCGGGCGGCCCGGGCAGGATTTGCTGGCGCAGGCGCGCTCGGGCCTCATGTGGCTCAATGGTGATGAGGGCCAAGGACCGGTGCCATTCGGTCTGGCGGTTGCCGATATGCTGGCTGGGGCTGCTGCGGCACAGGGAATTCTCGCAGCGCTGGTACGGCGCGGCATCACCAATAAAGGCTCGCATGTCGAAACCAGCCTTCTCGAAGCGCTGGTTGATTTCCAGTTTGAAGTGCTGACCACCCACCTTAACGATGGTCGTCGCCTGCCAAAACGTTCCGATTTCCGCAGCGCGCATGCCTATCTTGCAGCACCTTACGGTGTCTATCCAGCAGCGGACGGTTATCTCGCAATTGCCATGATGCCGATTGCGAAACTCGCACCACTGCTTGAAACAGATACGCTTGCGCCTTTCATTGAGGATGCCAAACTGGCTTTTGCCAAGCGCGATGAAATCAAGCGGCTGATCGCTGATTGTGTTACCACGAAGACGGTAGATGAATGGCTCGCCATTCTGGAACCAGCTGATATCTGGTGCGCCCGCGTTCTCAACTGGGAAGAACTGCTTGCAAGCGAAGGCTTTTCAACTCTCGACATGCTTCAGACCGTCACGCGTGAAGATGATGTTTCCATCACCACGACACGTTCGCCGCTGCGTATCAACGGACAACGCCCAAAGGTGGCACGTGCTGCACCGCGCATTGGCGAAAACAGCAAAGAAATTCGCGAGGAGTTCGGTCTATGAGTACGATCAAGCTGAAAAGCATGACCTGGAGCCACCCGCGCGGCTATGATCCGATGGTTGCAGGCGCCGAACAATGGCTTGCTGACAAGGGCGTCGAAATCGAGTGGGAAAAGCGGTCGCTACAGGATTTCGAGACCTTTCCGGTTGAGGAACTGGCACTCAATTTCGATATGATCGTAATCGACCATCCACATGTGGGCCAGATCACCAAGGAAGGCTGCCTTGTGCCGCTTGATGTGGCGGGTCGCGAGGCGGAACTGAAGGCGCTTGCCGATGGTTCTGTGGGCCAGTCCTTCCCAAGCTATAACTGGCAAGGGCGGCAATGGGCATTTCCGCTTGATGCCGCCACACAGGTTCAGGCATGGCGTCCGGACCTGATGGACAAGCCAGCCACCTCATGGGGTGAGGTGCTGCGTCTGGCGCGCGCCGGGAAAGTTCTGCTGCCACTGCGCTCGCCGCATTCGCTGATGTGCTTTTATACACTCGTTGCCAATGCCGGAACGCCTTGCGCGGTCGAAGGCGAACTGATCTCTGTTGAGGATGGTGTCAAAGCTTTCGAGCAACTGCGCGAGATCGCTTCGCTGGTAAAGCCGGAATGCTTCGGCATGGACCCGATTACCGTGTTTGAGGAAATGGCAGAGCCGGAATCCGAAATCGCGTGCTCACCGCTGATCTACGGCTATGTGAATTATGCCATGCGGGGCTTCCGCGAGCGTCTGATCCGTTTTGCCGATATTCCAGCGGGCGCGGCAGGTGTTGCAGGTTCGGCTCTGGGCGGTACGGGCATTGCCGTTTCAGCCTTCAGCAAGCATCCGGAGGCTGCTATCGATTTTGCCTATTGGATTGCAAGCGGTGACGTACAGAAGGGGCTTTATGCGGCCTCCAATGGTCAGCCGGGACATGCGGAAGCATGGGAAGACGACACTGTGAATGCGGCGACGTCTGACTTTTATCGCGACACGCGCGCGACACTGGAAGGCGCATGGGTACGTCCGCGTCACGATGGCTATATGCCGTTTCAGGAAGCGGCGTCGGAACGCATCAACAAAGGCTTGCTGGACAATGAGAAGGCGGAGGTCGTCATCGCCGATCTCAACCGGCTTTTCCGCGAAAGCTTCTGATTTATATGGAAAGGCTGGCGGCTTGCCGCCAGCCTGATTGGTTTTATAGTTTCCAGAGGCGCGTTGCATTCTCGGAGAGAAGCAGCGCTTTTTCGTCTTCGCTGCATCCTTCAAGAAGCGCATGGGTTGTGGCCACCCATGTCGAAAGTCCGGCATCGACATTGCTTGCCAGTGTGCAGACAGGCCAGTCGCTGCCCCACACAATCCGCTCCCAGCCGAAGGCCTCAATGACATGCTCCACATAGGGACGTACCGTGTCGACGGTCCAGCTTGTCTGCTCGGCATAGGCCACTACGCCGGAAATCTTTGCCGTCACATTGTCGCGCTGCGCAACCTCGGTAATGCCCTTTTTCCAGCCGTCCAGCGCACCTGACTTGATGTCCGGAACGCCGCAGTGATCGAGCACGAATTGCACGTCCGGGGCAAGATCGGCCAGCGCAAGTACCTTGTCGATCTGATGTGGGAGTGTGCAGAGATCGAAGGTCAGGCCAGTGCCTTCCAGCCGCTTGATATTCTCGCGGAAAAGAACACCCTCGGAAACGTCATCAGGTACGACATGCAGCACACGACGAAAGCCTTTGACGAAAGGATTGCCAAGCTGCAATTCGAGATATTCCGCAAATCCCGGCTCTTCCGGGCGGCACGAGGCGATTGCACCCTTGATGAAACCGCCCGATCTTCTGGAAATCTCCTGAACGTGGTCCGTTTCAGCCTGAATGGCATCGGCTGCCACATCCACTTCCATATGCAGTGCTGCTGTAATGCCGCAGCGCTCAGCCTGCTTCCGATAGGTCTCGAACAGAAAGTCGTGGTTGAGCGCCGGGACATCCCCCAGCCATGGGTAAGTCAGTGCGCTTTTGTCTATCAGATGCAGATGGGTATCGATAATCATGAAAACTCTCCTCCATTGACATACTTTCAAAAAAGAAGAGAGTTTTCAAATAAGAATTACCGGCATTGCTTAGTCGGCTGTCCCTATGTCGGAGCCGACCAGTTTCGACAGGTCTTTGACGGTCTTTTGGAGCAGGCTGATGGTCTGCGTAATGTCGGGTGCTGAAGCCGAATTGACGAGTGTCACATAGGGACAGGTCAGTGAGGCAATGCAAGTACCATCCGGGCCGAGAATCGGGGCCGAGAGATTGTAGACGCCTGCCACCTGAGCGCTGGGCATCATTTCATAGCCACGTTCGCGAATCTGGTCGAGGCGCTCGTAGAAACTCTCATCGAGCTTCACGCTTTCACCGTCTTTCGCATATTCGGCAATCATCATCTTGCGTTCTTCCGGTGACCGGAAGGCGAGAAGCACATGGCCGGAACCGGTATCGAACAGGCTGATATGCGAACCGACGCGGATTGAGATGCCCCAGTAATCCGGAGCCTCCTGCTGTGCAATGACAACGACAGATCCCCGGTCAAACACGGCAAGCTGGTTGGCCTGCTTTGAGCGGTCGGCAAGTTCACGCATGAAAGGCGTGGCAAAGGAAGCAAGTCTGCGCACCGGTGCATGAAGGTGTGCAAGACCGAACAGCTTGAGCGTCAGTGAATAGCGGTCGCCCTCGAGCTTGGTCACGTAACCGCGCTTCACCAGGCGATCCAGCATCCGGTAAAACTCGTTGGGGCTGCGGTCGAGGTGTTTGGCAATTTCTGCCTGTGTCAGCCCACCATCCACGCTCGCAAGCAGTTCCAGAATATCCAGTCCCTTGTCCAGCGCGGGCGCGCGGTAGCGATCGTGTGTTTCCAAGTTAGCTCCCCTCATGAATATCCCTCTTCATATACGAACAACCCGGAATGCGAAAGTCGCAAATGTGCGGAAACTCGCCTTGACCGGTTTTGAATAATATGTTTGCATATAAATACCAAATTCACAATTGGGGGCGGACCGGGGAAAAGTCCGTCGTGAGGAGGAGAAGCATGATGAGTTTCAAAATGTCCTGCCTGGCGGGAACGGCTCTATTGGCATTGGCAGTGGGTTCCGCTGGTGCGGCCGATTTGCCGGGTAAATTTGAAGGCGTGACGGTAAACGCCAAGCTGATCGGCGGTCAGCAGTATGAAGCGCTGTATTCGCGCATTGCCGAATGGGAAAAAGCGACCGGTGCCAAGGTCAACATCCTGTCCAAGAAGAACCACTTCGAACTGGACAAGGAAATCAAGTCGGACATCGCTTCTGGTTCGATCAACTGGTGCGTCGGCTCCAACCATTCGTCCTTTGCGCCGCAATATCCTGATCTCTATGCCGACCTGAATGGTTTGCTTCCATCGGGCGAAATCGAAGGTTTCGTGCCATCGGTGATCAAGGCTTCGACGCTTAACGACAAGCTGGTCATGCTGCCGCGCGCGCAGTTCGACGTCTCGGCGCTCTACTATCAGAAGAGCCTTTACGAAGACGACGCCAAGAAGACCGCGTTCAAGGAAAAATACGGCTACGATCTGGCACCGCCAAAGACCTGGAAAGAAGTTTCCGATCAGGCTGTGTTCTTTGCCGATCCACCGAATTTCTACGGCACGCAGTTTGCGGGCAAGGAAGAAGCCATTAATGGCCGCTTCTATGAAATGCTGGTCGCAGAAGGCGGCGAATATCTCAAGGACGGCAAGCCAGCTTTCAATTCTGAAGCCGGTGTCCGTGCGCTCGACTGGTTCGTTAATCTCTACAAGGCCAAGGCCGTTCCTGCAGGCACCACCAACTATCTGTGGGATGAACTCGGCGCAGGCTTTGCATCCGGTACCATCGCAATCAATCTGGATTGGCCGGGCTGGGCGACCTATCTCAACGATCCAAAGTCGTCGAAGGTCGCAGGCAATGTCGGTATCGTTCCGCCTCCGACAGGTTCTTCCGGCAAACGCACCGGCTGGTCGGGCCATCACGGCTTCTCGGTCACCGAATCCTGCGCCACCAAGGAAGCTGCTGCTTCGCTCGTCTGGTTCCTGACCAACGAAGATTCGCAGAAGCAGGAATCGGCTGCTGGCACGCTGCCAACCCGTACGGCTGTCTGGGATTATGTCATCGAACAGGCTGCTTCCGATCCATACAAGAAGGAAGTGCTCTCCGTGTTCCAGGAAACGGCAAAGACCGCTTTCCCGGTTCCGCAGACCCCTTCCTGGATCGAGATTTCCAACGCTGTTTATCCTGAGCTTCAGGCGGCGATCCTTGGCGACAAGACCTCACAGCAGGCGCTTGACGATGCAGCCAAGAAGGCAACGCAGATCCTTGAGGATGCTGGCGAACTCTAGTCTCGCTTTGTGACTTCATGGCCCGCCTTTGGGAAACCAATTGGCGGGCCGTTTTGACAGGTTTTCTGGCTGATCCACCGCTTCGGAAGAACAATGTTTAAACGAATTTCCCCGCCGGTTCTGCTTTTGCTTCCGGCCATTATCATCCTCGCAGCGGTGGTTCTGTTTCCCCTCGCGCTTTCGCTTTATTCAAGCTTCACGCCATTCCGGCTGACGCGCCCTGACAGCCTGTTCAACTTCATCGGCTTGCGCAACTATCAGCGCATCATGAGTGATTGGGTGTTCTGGGCTGCATTCATCCGCACGGTGATTTTCCTCACCATCGCGCTCAATCTGGAAATGCTGCTCGGCCTTGGCTTGGCGCTGCTCATCAATAAGGCCACCCACGGTCAGCGTGTTTTGCGCACGCTGATGATGTTCCCGATGATGTTTTCGCCGGTTCTCGTCGGCTTCCAGTTCAAGTTCATGTTCAACGACAATATCGGTCTCGTGAACAATGCGCTGCAATCTCTGGGCATCACCAGCCAGGCTATTCCATGGCTGATCGACGGCAATCTGGCGCTGTTTGCGATTTTGCTGGCAGAAGTCTGGATGTCGACCTCGGTGTTCGCGATCCTTATTCTGGGCGGTCTTCTGTCCATGCCGCAGGACCCGGTCGAAGCCGCGCGCGTCGATGGCTGCACGCCATGGCAGACATTCCGCTATGTCATCTGGCCTTATCTGATGCCGTTTGCTTTCATCGCAATGACTATCCGTTCGCTGGATGTGGCCCGTGCCTATGACATCGTGAAAATCATGACCGATGGTGGCCCGGCACGCCGAACCGAGCTGATCTGGACGCTGGTTGGACGCACCGCCTATTCGGATGCGCAGATGGGCTTGGCCAATGCCATGGCCTATGTCGCGATCCTGCTCTCGATCCTCTTCACCGTAATGTTCTTCCGCAAGCTTGCAGCCGCACGCGCGCAAATTGGAGCGGAGTGGTAATCATGGCATCAACAACGCTCTCCAATAACCAGCATCGTCTGCTGCGTCGCGTCAAGAAAGTCGCCTATCTTATCGGCCTGTTTCTCGCGATGGCGATCATTTGCCTGCCCGGTCTGTGGATCGTGCTGTCCTCGCTGCGTCCGCCGGTTGAAATCATGGCAAAGCCGCCGGTCTGGATTCCGCAGGAAATCACGCTGGAAGCCTATCGCGCCATGTTCTCAGGCGCAGGCGGCGGCGGTATTCCTGTCTGGGATTATTTCCGCAACTCGCTGATTATCTCGGTCACATCCACCATCATCGCACTGATTGTCGGCGTTTCGGGTGGCTATGCCTTCGCGCGCTTTCGCTTCTGGGGCAAGTCGACAACCTTCCTCGGCCTCATGCTGACGCGCTCGGTGCCGGGCATTGCCCTGTCGCTGCCGCTCTTCATGCTCTATTCGCGCATCGGCATCATCGACACGCATTTTGGTCTCATCGTCACCTATGTGGCGCTCAATGTGCCATTCACGATCTGGCTGATCGACGGTTTTTTCCGTCAGGTGCCGAAGGATCTGGCGGAAGCAGCCCAGATTGACGGCTGCACACGCTGGCAGGCCTTCTGGCAGGTGGAGTTTCCACTCGCTGGTCCCGGCATTGCGACCGCAGGCATCTTTGCCTTCCTCACTTCATGGAACGAATATGCGCTGGCTTCCCAGCTCACCCGCTCGGTCAATTCCAAGACCCTTCCTGTTGGTCTTCTTGATTACACCGCTGAATTCACCATCGACTGGCGCGGCATGTGTGCGCTGGCGGTCGTGATGATTATTCCGGCGCTGACCCTCACATTCATCGTCCAGAAGCATCTTGTTGCTGGTCTGACGTTCGGCGCGGTTAAAGGTTGATATAAAATGGCTCAGCTTTCCATCAAAAATCTCGTCAAGCGTTACGGCAATGTCGGCGTGGTGCATGGTATCAATCTCGAAATCGCCGACAAGGAATTTGTAGCGCTGGTCGGTCCGTCCGGCTGTGGCAAGTCCACGACGCTGCGCATGATCGCAGGTCTTGAAAGCATTTCCGACGGTGCGCTCGAAATCGGCGGCAAGGTGGTCAACGATCTGCCGCCGCGTGATCGCAATATCTCGATGGTGTTCCAGTCCTATGCGCTTTATCCGCATATGTCGGTGCGCGAGAACATGGGCTTCTCGCTCAAGATCGCCAAGCAGCCACAGGCGGAAATCGACCGACGCGTCAATGAAGCGTCAGCCATTCTTGGCCTTGAAGCCTTGATGGAGCGCCGTCCGGCACAGCTTTCAGGCGGTCAGCGCCAGCGCGTTGCCATGGGCCGCGCCATTGTGCGCAATCCGGAAGTGTTTCTGTTCGACGAACCGCTTTCCAATCTTGATGCGAAACTGCGCACACAGATGCGCACAGAGATCAAAAAGCTTCATGCCAAAGTGCAGTCCACCGTCGTTTACGTAACGCACGATCAGGTCGAAGCCATGACGCTGGCTGACCGTATCGTCATCATGCGCGATGGCCATATCGAGCAGGTTGGCACACCGGATGAAGTGTTCAAGCGTCCTGCAACGCAGTTTGTTGCAGGCTTTATCGGCTCGCCGCCCATGAATATGGCCGAGGCAACCGTGCAGGGTTCGGAACTGGTTTTTGCCAGTGGTGACCGTCTGCCAGTGCCTGCACAGTTCAAGGCCAAGGTCACGGATGGCTCCAAGGTCACGTTCGGCCTGCGCCCGGATGATCTGTTTCCGAAAGGCCATGGGCTTTCATCGGGAGACGCCGTTCATGAGGGCGAATTGCGCGTTTCGATCACCGAGCCACTTGGCAATGAAACGCTGGTCTTTGTCGAATTTGCTGGCAAGGAATGGGTGGCGCGTATGCTGAACCCACGTCACCTCAATTCCGGTGAAGCGATCTCCATGCATTTTGATCTGTCGCAGGCGCATCTGTTTGATGCAGCAAGTGGCAAGAGCTTGGCGGTGTAGTTATGGCACGGATTGAAAAAGTCGAACTGCGCATGGTCGACCTTCCACCGAAGGTCAAGCGCACCGATGCGATCCAGAGCTTTGTCAGTCAGGAAACGCCAATCGTCACCATCACCGACAGTGATGGTGCGGTGGGTACGGGCTACAGCTACACCATCGGCACCGGCGGCTCGTCCGTCATGCGCCTGTTGAGCGATCATCTGGTGCCGCTGATCATCGGTGAGGATGCGGATTGCATCGAGGCGATCTGGCGTAAGCTCGAATTTGCAACCCACGCCACAACTATCGGTCCGATTACCGCTTTGGCGCTTGCTGCGATTGATACGGCACTCTGGGATTTGCGTGCGAAGAAGCAGAACCTGCCGCTGTGGAAGCTGGCAGGCGGCGCCAAGGAAAGCTGCCCGCTTTACACGACCGAAGGTGGCTGGCTGCATATCGAGAAAGAAGCTCTGGTCGAGGATGCTCTAGCCGCCAAAGCCAAGGGGTTCTCCGGCTCCAAGGTCAAGATCGGCAAGCCGCATGGTTCGGAAGATTATGCGCGTCTTTCGGCTGTTCGCGCAGCGGTGGGAGACGGCTTTGAGATCATGACCGACTGCAATCAGGGCTTTACGGTGGACGAAGCCATTCGCCGCGCCGAACGCCTGAAAGAACTTGATCTCGCTTGGATTGAAGAGCCGCTTCCGGCGGATGATCTTGATGGCCATATCCGCCTGACCCGTTCCACCCCGACGCCGATTGCAGTGGGTGAATCGATCTATTCGATCCGCCATTTCCGCGAATATATGCAGAAGGGCGCTTGCTCCATCGTGCAGGTGGATGTGGCGCGTATCGGCGGCATCACGCCATGGCTGAAAGTGGCACATGCCGCAGAAGCTTTTGATATTCCCGTCTGCCCGCACTTCTTGATGGAACTGCATGTCAGCCTCACCTGTGCCGTTCAGAACGGGCGCTATGTCGAATATATCCCGCAGCTTGATGACCTGACCACCAAGGGCATGGAAATTCGTGATGGCCACGCCATTGCACCATCAGAACCCGGCATTGGTATTTCGTGGGATTGGGATGCCGTGCGCGCGCGCTCCGTTTCCGAATTCACCCGCGAGATCGTGAGATCGTAATGGTTCAGAGAATGGGCATGGTGATCGGGCTGAAGCCTGAAAAGATCGCAGAATATAAAAAGCTGCACGCGAGCGTGTGGCCGGAAATTCTGGCACTCATTTCGCAGTGCAACATCACCAATTATACGATCTTTCTCAAAGAGCCGGAAAACCTGCTTTTTGGCACATGGGACTATGTAGGCGCCGACTTTGAAGCCGACATGAAGAAGATGGCCGATAACCCGAAAAATCAGGAATGGTGGTCCGTCTGTATGCCATGCCAGAAACCGCTTGAAACCCGTAAAGAGGGTGAGTGGTGGGCCATGATGGAGGAGGTTTTCCATCATGACTGAGGCCTTTGATCCGAAAACCCTGCGTCAGTGGTGGGCCAAACCCACACAGCCAAAGCCTATCGTGATTTTCGGTGCAGGCAGTATCGTCTGTGACGCGCATCTGCCCGCTTATCAAAAGGGCGGCTTTGCGGTTGCTGGTATTTTCGATCCCAATCTGGACAAGGCATCGGCACTTGCCGACCAATGGGGCGTGAAGGTTTTTGGAAGTCTTGAAGAGGCGCTTGCGGTTGAAGGCGCGATCTTCGATCTGGCAACGCCGCCTTCTGCTCATGCTTCGATCCTCGCGCAATTGCCGGAAGGTGCGGCTGTTCTGATCCAAAAGCCGATGGGCAGCGATCTAGCCGCGGCAACGGAAATTCTGAAAGTTTGCCGTGCGCGCAATCTCAAAGCTGCGGTCAATTTCCAGCTACGCTTTGCGCCAATGATGTTGGCACTTTACGATGCCGTCGATAAGGGCTTGCTCGGTGAAGTCGTGGATTTCGACGCATGGCTCGCGCTTGCCACGCCTTGGGGCCTTTGGCCGTTCCTGAAAGGTCTGCCACGCATCGAGATTGCCATGCATTCGATCCATTATCTCGATTTCGTGCGCGGTCTGCTCGGCAATCCGCAAGGTGTTCACGCCAAGACCATCGGGCATCCAAACCACGATGTGGCTCAGACCCGAACCGCCGCGATTCTTGATTATGGCGACCGGGTCCGCTGCGCGCTGTCGGTCAATCACGACCATGATTTCGGCCGCAAGTTTCAGGCTTGCGAGTTCCGCATCTGCGGCACCGAAGGTGCTGCCTATGTGAAACTCGGCGTCAATCTCGATTATCCGCGTGGAGAACCGGACGAGCTCTGGATCAAGCCAAAGGGCGGGGACGACTGGGTTTCCGTGCCGCTTGAAGGCGCGTGGTTCCCTGATGCTTTCTTAAACCGCATGGCGCAGTTGCAGCGCTTCGCGACTGGCGAAGACGCTGAACTTGTCGGCTCGGTCGAAGATGCGTGGCACACCATGGCGCTGGTCGAGGCCGCCTATCAGTCGAGCGCTGCGCCTGCCACGCCGCTTGCCGCAAAACCGGAGTTCTGATCATGGCCGAACAGAAAATCTACTACGAAGACTATGAAATGAACCATGTGCGCCTCACCACGGGCCGCACCATCACCGAAACGGATTTCGTGGTTCACGCCGGGCATACGGGCGATTTCTTTCCGCATCATATGGATGCGGAATTCGCCAAGACCCTGCCGGGCGGTCAGCGCATTGCCCACGGCACAATGATCTTTGCAATTGGTGTCGGATTGACCGCAACGCTGATCAATCCGGTTGCATTTTCCTATGGTTATGATCGTCTGCGCTTTATTCGTCCGGTTCATATCGGAGATACGATCCGCACGCGCGTGACAATCAGCGCCAAGGAAGATGACCCGAAGAGGGCCAATATGGGCCGCGTTACCGAGCGGTGCGAAGTGCTTAATCAGCGGGATGAAGTGGTGCTGGCTTGCGACCACATCCTGCTTGTCGAACGGAAGGCTTGAAAATGACGATACGATTTGATGGAAAAACCGCACTGGTGACAGCCGCCGCTCAGGGCATTGGCCGTGCAAGTGCGCTGGCTTTTGCGGAAGCTGGCGCCAAGGTCTATGCGACCGACATCAACGAGGCCGCACTCAAGGAAATCGAAGGCGTTTCGGGCATTATCACCCGCAAGCTCAACGTGCTTGACGAGGCGGAAGTGAAGGCAGCGGTCGCCGAGATCGGTCAGGTCGATATCCTGTTCAACTGCGCGGGCGTCGTCCATGGCGGCTCAATCCTTGAGATGAAGGACGAAGATCTCGACTTTGCCGTCAATCTCAACGTCAAGGCCATGATCCGCACCATTCGCGCCGTGCTGCCGGGAATGCTGGAACGCAAGGACGGCGCTATCGTCAACATGGCGTCGGTCGCTTCGAGCGTGAAGGGCGTGCCGAACCGCTTTGCCTATGGCGTCACCAAGGCAGCGGTCATAGGCCTCACCAAGGCTGTCGCTGCCGACTATGTTGCCAAAGGCATCCGCTGCAACGCCATCTGCCCCGGTACGGTTGAAAGCCCGTCGCTTCAGGACCGTCTGCGTGCGCAGGGCGATTATGAAGAACAGCGCGCAGCCTTCATCGCGCGTCAGCCAATTGGCCGTATCGGTCAGCCGGAAGAAATCGCCGATCTCGCGGTCTATCTCGCAGGTGCCACGTACACCACCGGTCAGGCTTATAACATCGATGGTGGCTGGACGATCTAGAGCTATCGCTATTCAGGCTCTGGCGGCCTGCAAACGGTATTCTTCTGCGCTTCCGGTGCTCATGTACCTTTAAGTACATTCCGCTCCGGTTCTCGAAAAACACCATTTTCGGCACGCCATAACCTGAATTTCGACAGCTCTAGGCATCTCCACCGCCCCCAATTTTATCCCCTCAAGGAGTAAACTCATGAAATTTCTTCGCTATGGCGAAACCGGTCAGGAAAAGCCGGGCCTTCTCGATGCGGACGGCAATATCCGTGATCTTTCCGCCCATGTCAGCGATCTTTCCGGCGCGGCTCTGGCCCCGGATGCACTGGCCAAGCTCGGTGCGATCGATATCAATTCGTTGCCGAAGGTCGAAGGCAACCCGCGCCTCGGTCCATGCGTTGCAGGCACCGGCAAGTTCATCTGCATCGGCCTCAACTATGCTGATCACGCAGCCGAATCCGGCATGGCCGTTCCGCCAGAACCCGTTATCTTCATGAAGGCCACCTCGGCCATCGTTGGCCCGAACGACGATCTGCTCATCCCGCGCGGTTCGGAAAAGACCGACTGGGAAGTCGAACTCGGCATCGTTATCGGCAAGACCGCGAAATATGTTTCGGAAGATGATGCGCTTGATTATGTCGCGGGCTACTGCACGCTGCACGACGTCTCGGAACGCGCTTTCCAGATCGAGCGCGCCGGTCAGTGGACCAAGGGCAAATCCTGCGACACGTTCGGCCCGACCGGCCCATGGCTGGTGACGAAGGACGAGGTTGCCGATCCGCAGAACCTTGGCATGTGGCTCAAGGTCAATGGCGAAACCATGCAGGACGGCTCGACCAAGACCATGGTCTATGGCGTACGCCACCTGGTTTCCTATCTCTCGCAGTTCATGTCTTTGCAGCCGGGCGATATCATCTCCACCGGCACGCCTCCTGGCGTTGGCATGGGCATGAAGCCACCGCGCTATCTCAAGGCTGGCGACGTTGTCGAACTCGGCATCGAAGGTCTCGGCACGCAGAAGCAGAACGTGCGCGCTGACGTTTAACTTTTTTGAGCATGCTCTGATCACGGATAAATCATGACGAAAATCACTGATCTGCGCGTCTTCGATCTCCGCTTCCCGACTTCGCAAAGTCTGGACGGCTCTGACGCGATGAACCCGGACCCGGACTATTCGGCAGCCTATGTCATCCTCGATACGGATGACGAGGCGCTGAAGGGCCATGGCCTGACCTTCACCATTGGACGCGGCAACGACATTTGCTGTCAGGCGATTCTCGCCATGCGTCATCTGGTCGTGGGTGCCTCGATGGATGATTTCCTCGCGGCCCCCGGCAAGTTCTGGCGCTACCTGACCGGTGACAGCCAGCTGCGCTGGATCGGCCCGGACAAGGGCGCGATGCACCTTGCCACCGGCGCTGTCGTCAACGCCTTCTGGGATTTGGCTGCAAAGCAGGCTGGCAAGCCGGTATGGCGGCTTGTCGCCGACATGTCGCCGGAAGAGATCGCCGATATCGTCGATTATCGCTACCTCACCGATGCGCTGACCCGCGACGAAGCTGTCGAAATTCTGCGTAAAGCGGAAGCCGGCAAGGCCGAGCGTATCGCGAAGCTCGAAGCCAAGGGTTATCCTTGCTACACGACCTCGGCTGGCTGGCTCGGCTATGATGACGACAAGCTGCGTCGTCTTTGCCAGGAAGCGATTGATGAAGGCTTCAATCATGTGAAGATGAAGGTTGGCCGCGATCTCGAAGATGATATTCGCCGCCTGACTATCGCGCGCGAAGTGATCGGCCCGGATCGTTATCTGATGATCGACGCCAATCAGGTCTGGGAAGTCGATCAGGCAATCGAGTGGGTCAACAAGCTTGCCTTCTCCAGGCCCTTCTTCATCGAAGAACCGACCAGCCCGGATGATGTTGCAGGCCATCGCAAGATTCGCGAAGCCATTGGCGATGTGAAAGTTGCGACTGGTGAAATGTGCCAGAACCGCATCATGTTCAAGCAGTTCATCGCGGAAGGCGCTATCGACATCGTTCAGATCGATTCATGCCGTATGGGTGGCCTGAATGAAGTTCTGGCCGTGCTGCTGATCGCTGCAAAATACAACAAGCCGGTCTGGCCACATGCGGGCGGCGTTGGCCTGTGTGAATATGTGCAGCACCTTTCCATGATCGACTATGTGGCCGTTTCCGGCACCATGGACGGTCGTGTGATCGAATATGTCGATCACCTGCACGAACACTTCATCGAGCCATGCATCATCAAGGATGCGGCCTATATGCCGCCATCGCTGCCGGGCTTCTCGATTGAAATGAAGCCGCAGTCGATTACGGAATATACGTTCAAGGGTTGAGAGCCAGTTTTCGGCTTATCGTAAAATAAAAAGCCGCGCTGAAAAGCGCGGCTTTGCTTTTAGAGAAAGCGGATCATCAATGCGCCGGAAAGCAACAGAACCGCACCAACAATGCGCCCGGCGGTGATTTCACGCACCGCAACGCCCATGAAGCCGATGCGGTCAGCAGCCAGTCCGGCCATCAATTGTCCAGCAACAGCAAGCCCCATCACGGCAGCAGCCCCGATGCGCGGCGTCAGCAACACCGATGCGGTCACATAGATACAGCCAAGCGCACCGCCAGCCACGAAAAGCCAGCCCGCAGGCACGTTGAACGCTGGCATTGCACCCGTCGCGCGCGCGGTAATTCCGGCGATAACGGCAAGGATGACGGCACCGGAAAGAAACGAAATCGCAGCAGCCGTCACCGGCGACCCCAATCCACGAGCCAAGGCTGCATTGATTGGCGCCTGAATAGCAATACAGGCACCGGAAAGGATGCCGAACAACGTCCAGAGCATGGAGATTTCCTCGCTTGGTGAAGAACCTGGAAGGAACAAATGGAATGATTAGTCCTTGCAGAGGATAATCGTCAGGTCAATATTTCGAGTATGATCACGCCGAATACAGAGGCCTGATTGAACAAATATTTTTGCGACGACTATTGAAGGGCTTAAAGTGGTGCCCGGAGGCGGATTCGAACCACCGACACGCGGATTTTCAATCCGCTGCTCTACCAACTGAGCTATCCGGGCATCCGTAACAAGCAGTTAGCTCGTTCGAGGCGGTGTTGGTTCCCGCCGGAAGTGGGTGGGTTATAGCATTAAATTTCGCGCTGTCCAGCACCGTATCGCAATTTTTATCAGCTTTTCTCACATCTTTGATAAATAACTGATTTTATTGGAGGAAGCCGCTTTGGGAGAGGCCTAGTTTCCTTCTTCTTCCTCTTCATCGATCGGCTTTCCCGGCAATACATAGCTGCCCGACAGCCAGCGATTGAGATCGATGCTTTTACAGCGTGGCGAACAGAACGGATAGGATTCGCGCGATGAAGGCTTTCCGCATTCCGGGCAGGGGCGCGTCGGACGCAATGGCGTCACTCGTGCACCTGCTGCGGTCGATATGTCCTTCTTGTCGCTCATACCTGCTCTCAGACTTTCCCGCTGTTCCAGTTAGTGTAAACCGGGTAGTCGACGTCGTTCAGCAGGCTGATAGTTTCCTGCAGCGGCAATCCCACGACGTTTGTATAGGAGCCAACCAGCTTCACAACGAAACTACCGGCCAGCCCCTGGATTGCATAGCCGCCCGCTTTCCCTCGCCATTCACCAGACGAGAGATAGGCATCCATCTGCTGGCGGGATAACCGTTCAAAACGCAATCGTGTTTCAACCAGTGTCTGGCGCAAATTCCCGTTCGGCAAGACAAGGCTCACTCCTGTGAAAACCTTGTGCGTACGCCCGGAAAGCAGCCGCAGACATTCTCTTGCCTCGTCGGCAATCTCCGTTTTGGGGAGAATGCGCCGGCCCACGGCCACAACAGTATCGGCAGCAAGAATGAAGGCACCGGCGAAATTCGCATCGTCCTTCAGCTGCTCTTGTGCCTTGCGCGCCTTCTCCCGCGACAGACGCCGCGCCAGCGAGCGCGGGTGTTCCGCGCGCTGCGGCGTTTCATCTATATCGGCCGGATGAATGTGGTCCGGTTCGATGCCTGTCTGCCCCAGAAGCTCGATCCTGCGTGGAGAACCGGAGGCAAGAACCAGCTTGTGTTGCGCGCTCATCGAATAGACATTTCCTGGAACGGGAACGGATTGCTTACTTGAAGCGGTAGGTGATGCGGCCCTTGGTCAGATCGTAAGGGGTCATCTCAACCAGAACCTTGTCGCCGGCCAGAACGCGGATGCGATTCTTGCGCATACGGCCTGCCGTATGGGCGATGATTTCGTGTTCGTTTTCGAGCTTTACGCGGAACATTGCATTCGGAAGCAGTTCCGTAACAACACCCGGAAATTCTAGGACTTCTTCTTTCGCCATGCGATACCTGTGTCTTTCTTTGATAAAATGCCGCTCTCGAGCGGTCTTTAGGTCGGAATTTGCGCGGAACCTATATGATTAGGCGGCATTTGTGAACAACGGAATTCCGTGAACTTGATGCTGGAGCATTTCCAGCAAAAGTGCGAAGCCGTTTTACGTCGGATAATGCGACAAAACAAACAGTTAGAGCGGTTCCGCCGATTCCGTATTAGCCGGAACCGTTCTTGTCAAAACGCTGCATGATTTGCCGCTTCAGGCGGTCCCGTACATCGCGATAAGCCGCCATGATCTGACTTCGGCTGCCGGTTACCAAGGTCGGGTCCGGCGTTGGCCAATATTCGACATCAACCGAGAAACCCCGCATTCGCTCCAACACAGTATGATGAGCGAGTGGCGTCAGCGTTACAATCAGGTCGAAATAGCCATCCGCAAGTTCTTCGAGGCCACGCGGTTGCCGGTTATCAAGCGACAAGCCTTCCTCTTGAAGTACAGCATCGACAAACGGATCACGTTCGCCCCGCTTCACACCTGCAGAAGCTACATAAATATTGGGTGGCAGGGCCTGTCTTGCAAGTAACTCCGCCATGGGTGAACGAATTGCATTCTTGCCGCAGACAAAAAGCAGGGACTTGGGCAGGCTCGATTTATGATCTTCGTCGCCGTCGGCGCTGAAATTCACGGGAGGGGCATCGGTGATGACCATCAATGATCAGCCTCTCCAGTGCAGGACGCAGACAAGTGTGAAAAGCCGCCGTGCCGTGTTGAAATCAACTTCGATCTTGCCCTGCAGCCTGTTCTGGAGCGTCTGCGATCCTTCATTGTGCAGGCCGCGCCGTCCCATGTCGATTGCTTCGATCTTGCTTGGCGTGGCCGACCGGATCGCCTGATAATAGCTTTCACAAATCATGAAATAATCCCGCACGACACGCCGTAAGGGCGTGAGTGAGAGAATATGGGTCGCGACGTCTTCACCGGCTTCCCGGGTGATGGCGAAGATCAGTCGCGATTCCATCAGCGAAAGCTTGAGACGGTACGGCCCTCCCGTGTCGTCTCCGATCGGGTGGAAGGAATTCTCTTCGATGAGGTCAAAAATGGCCACCGCACGTTCATGCTCGACGTCAGGCGTCGAGCGCCCGATGGATTCATCGAGCTCGACGTCAACAAGGCGCGCATTTGGAACAGCGGCGGTCATGTCACCTCATAGATTCAGCCGGATAGCGACAGACTGCGCGTGTGCGTCAAGGCCTTCGGCGCGGGCAATCTCGATTGCCGCAGGTCCGAGCACGCGCAGTTGATCAGGGCCGAGTTTGAGAAGCGACGTGCGTTTCATGTAGTCGAGAACCGACAAGCCGGATGAAAAACGTGCTGAGCGCGCCGTTGGCAGAACGTGGTTGCAGCCGCCGACATAATCGCCGATCACTTCCGGCGTATAGCCGCCGATGAAGATCGATCCTGCATTGCGGATTTTTGGCAGCAACGCTTCCGGATCGGCTGTAGCGATTTCCAGATGCTCGGCTGCAATGCGATTGGCAAGCGGAATGGCTGCCTCGAAATCCTCGACCAGAATAACCGCGCCGAAATCACGCCAGCTCGCGGCGGCAGTTTGCGCGCGCGGGAGGTTGCGGAGCTGTCGTTCGACAGCTTCTTCGACAGCCAGAGCAAGAGCTTCATCATTGGTCATAAGGATCGATTGCGCAGCGGTATCGTGCTCCGCTTGAGCAAGGAGGTCAGCGGCGATCCAGTCAGGATTGTTGTCCTTGTCGGCGATGACCAGCACTTCCGATGGCCCGGCGATCATGTCGATGCCGACCGTGCCGAAGACGATACGTTTGGCCGCCGCAACATAGGCGTTGCCGGGGCCGACGATCTTGGCAACCGGACTAATTGTTTCGGTGCCATAGGCGAGGGCTGCGATAGCCTGTGCGCCGCCGACACGATAAATCTCGGAAACGCCAGCCAGACGTGCTGCCACCAGAACCAATGGATTGAGAATGCCGTCAGGTGCTGGAACCACCATGACAATGCGCTCTACACCTGCCACCTTGGCTGGAACAGCGTTCATCAATACGGAACTTGGGTAGCTTGCCGTGCCGCCCGGAACATAGAGCCCCACAGCTTCGATAGCGGTCCAGCGCGAACCGAGCTCAACGCCAAGCGCATCCGTATAACGATCATCTTTCGGCAACTGCCGCGCGTGGTGTTTCTCGATGCGCTCGTGAGCAAGCTTCAGCGCTTCGATCGTCGATGCCGGGGCTATGTCGAATGCGGCATCGATTTCAGCTTCAGTGACCGCAATTCCGGTTTTTTCGAGATCGATCCGGTCAAAGCGCCGGGAATAGTCGATGAGCGCACTGTCACCTTCACGACGCACCCGTTCAACGATCTCGCGGGCCGCACGATCGACATCCTCGGACGCCTCGCGTTTGCTGGCCAGAAATGTCGCGAAATTATTCTCGAAATCGGGATCGGTTTGTCTGAGCGTCTTGACCACGCTTCTGTTCCTTCAAATATGCTTTGCCAGACTGGCGTCTGGCTGACGAAAGACGGTTTTGTATAACCCTCTCTTATGCCAGGGCGCTAAGATGCTGACGCTATCCAAGCCCTGAAAATGCTCAATCGCCACACGGGCTTTCCAAATCTCGATGATTCAACTCATCAAGGTTGGGTATTAGACGTTATGGCGAGGAAGTGATTCTGTTTCCCATGCCGCGCCAAGGTCCGTCATTTGCGCTTCGATACATTCCACTTCAAGACGGATAGCCGCATTTGCCGAGAAAGTCAGTTCTATTGTTCCGGCAGGTGTTTCACCGGCCGTGAACTGAATGGCCATCAGGGAAAGCACTTCATCCGGTTTCTGGCGGTCAATGCCGACTGCCTTGGCTGCGATCACACGGTTGAAGTGCAGAGCGGTACGCCTGCGTTGATATTGCGGCTTGCGCAGGAACTTCGGCTTGCTTTCTTCCCAGACAAAGCGGTTTGCCGTGAGAACGAAGCGCTTCTCGTTCCCGAGATACTGAAGGTCGGATACTTTCAAAACTGCGTCCTGAAGATGAGCGGACAGGACCTGCAAATCCTCCTCATCCAGCGCCACAAGCTTCAACATCTCCATACTCCAGCACCACTTTCCGTTGTCGGTTAATAACTGCTCCCAACAGGCAGAAAATAAATCACCCGCTCGGCCAATTATCAACTTGGCATGTCAAAACAAAAAAATCGACAGGCTTTTCAAGCCTGTCGCCCTTCGATTGGAATCTTTAGCCTAGCGCAAGAAAAAGCCGGAGCGATGAATGTCACTCCGGCTTGGTCAGATCAGCCACTGATACGTTCTACTGTCGCGCCGCAGCGTGACAGTTTTTCTTCCAGACGCTCAAAGCCGCGATCCAGATGATACACGCGGTTGACCATGGTTTCGCCCTCAGCAGCAAGGCCAGCGATCACAAGCGAAACCGAAGCCCGAAGATCCGTTGCCATTACCTGCGCGCCTTTGAGGCGTTCCACGCCTTCGACGGTTGCAGTCTGGCCGGACAGAGAAATCTTTGCGCCAAGACGTGCCAGCTCCTGCACGTGCATGAAGCGATTTTCAAAAATGGTTTCCGTGATGCGCGACGTTCCCTTGGCCTTGGTCATCAGGCCCATGAACTGCGCCTGCAAGTCGGTCGGGAAACCGGGGAAAGGGTCGGTAGTAACGTCAACGGGATGGATACCATGACCGTTACGGACAACGCGGAGGCCGCTGTTGGTCTCGGTGATTTCAGCTCCGGCCTGTCGCAGCGTTTCGAGAGCGGCGGAAAGCTGGCTTTCCTGAGCACCTTCCAGAAGCACATCGCCGCCGGTCATGGCGACGGCCATGGCATAGGTGCCGGCTTCGATACGGTCTGGAATAACACGAACGCGCGCACCCGACAGGTTGGTGACCCCATCGATATGGATAGTGCTGGTTCCGGCGCCGGTGATCTTGGCGCCCATTGCATTAAGGCAGTCGGCGAGATTGACGACTTCCGGTTCGCGGGCGGCATTTTCGATGACGGTTTCGCCCTTGGCGAGGGCTGCTGCCATCAGCATGACATGGGTCGCGCCGACGGAGACCTTCGGAAACTTATAGCGTGCGCCGACGAGACCGTTCCTGGCTTTCGCCTTGGCGTAGCCGTTTTCGATTTCGATGTCGGCTCCAAGAGCTAATAAGGCTTCGAGGAGAAGGTCGACCGGGCGTGTCCCGATAGCGCAGCCGCCCGGCAGGGAAACATTTGCTTCGCCCATGCGGGCGAGAAGCGGCGCAATAACCCAGAAACTCGCACGCATCTTGGATACGAGTTCATAGGGTGCAGTGGTGGTGACGATATTACGGGCAGTAAAATGGATCGTACGTGAATAGGCTCCATCCTGATGCTCGCGACGTCCGTTAACCGAATAATCCACGCCGTGATTGCTGAGGATGCGGATCAACTGTTCGACGTCAGCCAGATGCGGCACATTTTCGAGCGTCAGCGTATCGTCGGTCAGAAGCGAGGCGATCATCAACGGCAGAGCGGCATTTTTTGCGCCGGAGATTGGAATGATGCCGTTGAGCTTGTTGCCACCAACGATTTTGATGCGATCCATGCTGTGTCACCTTCTGGGCCGATACCTTGCCCGATAAATTTTCACCAAATCCGGCAGCCCTTAAGGCGCGGTGGCGTTGCGTCATGAAATTACGAGTCTTGCGGCCAAATTACGTCAAATACGAATCACAATAGGACGACATCGCTGCGAAGAACAGAAATGAGCTTTTACCGCAGAGCCCCCCTATCTTCAAGGAAGGCTTTGATGGTGCGATTCTCAGTCTGTGTCGTCGCTGGCGGCGGTGATGCCGTCGTTTCGTTCATCCGCTTCGCCCGCGCGACGCGATCTGGATTGCGCTTTGCGGCGCATCAGATTCGCGCGCAACTCCTCGGCCCGGCGTTTTTTGCGCTGGTCCGATTGGGTTTGTTTCTCTTTGTTGGTCGTATTTTCGCTCATGGCGGTCTTCTACTACGGGAAAAAGGGCCGGAAAAGCTGCTTTCAAATGCGTGTCCGGCAGATTTCCACATTATGTGAAAAGAAATGCAATTGCTTGCTTGCGATTTGCGTAATGATGTGGCAGAAGTCCGCCGCACTCAAGAGATTGCTGCGGTAGCTCAGTGGTAGAGCACTCCCTTGGTAAGGGAGAGGTCGAGAGTTCAATCCTCTCTCGCAGCACCATTATTTTCCAATAAAATCCAGAAACTGGCTTTGCCGTGCTTTCATTAAAGCGCGTTTCGATCTGATTGGATCAAATCGGCGCTCTAATCATTTGTTGTTACGCGCATCTTTTCCGAAAACCGTTTCACACTTTTCGGGATGCGCTCTAATGGAAAGTGCGTGTGGTTGCTGATTTGAGATCAGTTCACGCAGGGGTTCAATCTCATTGAGCCGCTTTTCTTTCGCCACCAGTCTTTTCGATGTATACTGTTCGCCAGACCGTCAGGCTCTGGTCTGACGAATTGGCGTCACGAAATCGGATTTGTCCGGTGACCGGTTGAAAGCCAGAAATTGCGTGCAGGCCATGTCCTGACCGTTTCCTTGCCGTCAGGACTGCTTAATCCGCAGGAGGAGCGTCATGGCACAGTTTCATGTTGTTGCAGGTCGAGACCAATCAGCCTTTTATCCTGAAGTTAAGCGCATTCGCATGGCAGATGTATTTGATGCCCTGCGTCTGGGCTTCAACGACTTCTGGGCAAAGCCATCGCATTACGTTTTCCTTTGCCTCATATACCCGCTGGCGGGGTTGTTCATCACTTACTGGAGCACGAACGCAAACGCGTTACCGCTCTTGTTTCCCCTGATGTCCGGCTTTGCCCTGATCGGGCCAATTGCTGCGCTGCCGCTTTATGAGATGAGCCGCCGCCGTGAAGAAGGGTTGGATACATCCTGGAAACGTGCGCTCGATGTGAGCCATTCCCCGGCATTGCCGTCCATCGTGGCTGTCGGTGCTTTTCTGTTCGCAATCTTTATTGTCTGGCTGCTGGTGGCGCAAAATCTCTATGTTCACTATTTCGGGCCGATGCCGCCCGAGAGCTTCTCCATGTTGATGAATCAGGTGTCGTCAACGGAAGAGGGACGCAGTCTGATTTTTGCCGGTTGTGGCATTGGTTTGCTTTTTGCAATCGTTGTCCTGTGCTCGACGATTGTGACTTTCCCGATGCTGCTTGATCAGGATTGCGGCGCTGCGGCAGCGGTTGCGACATCGTTGCGTGTTGTCATGCGCAACCCCATGGAATCGCTGCTCTGGGCTGCAATCGTAACTGCGATGCTGGTCGTCGGTTTTGCCACGATGTTTGCCGGGCTGGCGGTAGTGATACCCATCCTTGGGCATGCGACCTGGCATCTCTATCGAAAGACGGTCACGCACCCGGCGGCAATGCGTATTTGACCGAGGAACTGATCGATAAATCCCATCCGAAACATTGCTTCGGGTGGGATTGCCGTGGCTTTTGATGAAACATTTTCAAGCTTTCCAATATGTGGCGGCGTCCTGCCGCACCCCCACCCCCCTTTATTATGCGGTCAGTTCTGCTTTAGAAGAGCAAGACGAGATTCGCGCAGATGATAATAAATAACAATAAGTTAGCGGAGCTCTCCTCGCAGCGCGTCAACGGGCTGGGTGGGCTTTCGATACATTTCAAGGACGGGCGTTCGCGCATTTCCAGGCTTTACCAGGAAGGCGCAGCCAAGATCCGCATGCCGCAAGTCGGAGGCGATCCGCTGGAAGCAATCCTGATCAACACATCAGGAGGGCTGACGGGCGGTGACCGACTGCAATGGGATGTGGAGCTTGGCGAAAACGCTTCGGCTGTCATTACCACGCAGGCCTGTGAGCGTATCTATCGCTCAGGGGGCGGCGAGGCACGCATTGCCACGCGTTTGAAGGCGGCAAAAGGCACGCGTCTTGCTTGGCTTCCGCAGGAAACCATTCTGTTCAATCAATCCGTGTTGTCACGAACGCTGGATGTCGAGCTGGAGGAAGAGGCGGAAATCCTGGTGGTGGAGGCGACTATATTCGGGCGCCTTGCCATGGGTGAGCGGGTTGATGAAGCGATGTTCAGTGACCGTTGGCGTGTGCGGTTGGGTGGGCGGCCCGATGGGAGGCTTGTGCATGCCGAAGAGTTTCGGCTGGGACCAGATGTTGGGGCCGAATTGCAAGCGCGTCCAGTGACCGATGGGGCTTTTGCCGTGGCCACCGTGCTTCTGATTTCAGGGGAGGCCGGGAAACATCTGGAAGCAGCCCGGCAGATCATTGGAGAGGAGGGCGGTGCCAGCCTCTGGCAGGTTGGTCCTGCAACCAAACTGATGATGCGACTTCACGCGCCGGATAGTTACACCTTGCGCAAACGTCTGGGGCCATTGCTTGCCCTGCTTAACGGTAAGGCAGAACTGCCCAAAGTTTGGACATTTTGAGTTCGCGGCAATCCCGCCGCTTTTAACGCCAGCGGAATGCATACCGCTTTGAAAGTATGAAGTTTGGAACGAAGTCATGAATTTGACGCCCAGGGAAAAAGACAAGCTTTTGATCGCCATGGCCGCCATGGTTGCCCGCCGCCGTCTGGAGCGCGGTGTAAAACTCAATCATCCGGAAACGATCGCACTGATCAGCGATTTTGTCGTTGAAGGTGCCCGTGATGGGCGCACGGTTGCCGATCTTATGGAAGCAGGCGCGCACGTCATCACCCGTGAACAGGTGATGGATGGTGTGCCCGAAATGATCCACGACATTCAGGTCGAAGCCACATTTCCCGATGGCACAAAGCTCGTCACCGTTCACGAGCCGATCCGCTGATTTTCAGGTTTCGCCGAGGCGAACCTGTTTTTTGAAAGGTACGATAATGAAGAAGACTACGGTCCTTGCCGCGGTGGCAATGGCACTCACCGCAAGCCCTGCCTTTGCCCATCTCAATCCGGCCGAACATGGCTCGTTTGCGGCGGGCTTCACGCATCCGCTCTCCGGCGCGGACCATATCCTGGCGATGGTTGCGGTAGGACTTTGGGCCGCCATGCTCGGTGGACGGGCACTCTTCGTCGTGCCAGCGGCATTTGTCGGCGTGATGCTGCTTGGTTTTGTGGCGGCACTTCTGGGCATGCCGCTGCCCTTCGTTGAGCCGGTCATTCTGGCTTCGGTGGTCGTGCTTGGTCTTATGGTGGCGCTTGCCTTCCCTGTCACTCCGGTTGTTGGCGCACTTATTGCCGGCTTCTTCGCCTTCTTTCACGGTCATGCACACGGCGGGGAAATCGGAGGCGCGACATTCCTCTCCTATGCGGCTGGATTTGCGCTTGCGACCGCACTGCTACACGCCGCTGGCATGGGTGTCGGCCTTGCCGCAGGACGGCTTATGGCGGGCAGGAATGGCAAAATTGCTTTGCGTCTGGCCGGTGGCGCTACCGCACTTGGCGGCCTGATGCTGATGGCTGGGTGAGGTGTGACATGATCCCCGGCGAAATTATTACGCAGGACGGCGATATAGAACTCAATCAGGGGCAATCCACCATCACGATCAAGGTCGCCAATACCGGCGACCGCCCCATACAGGTCGGTAGTCATTTTCATTTTTACGAAGTGAATGCGGCCCTTTCTTTCGAACGCGACAAGGCGCTCGGACAGCGGCTGGATATTGCAGCCGGAACTGCCGTGCGCTTCGAGCCCGGTCAGGAACGCGACGTGACATTGGTTCCCGTGAGCGGCAAGCGCGAGATCTACGGATTTCGCCAGATGGTCATGGGAAAGCTTTAGAACAGGTGACGGAGACATTTCATGCCAGCCAGAATTAGTCGCGCCACCTATGCGCAAATGTTCGGCCCTACTGTTGGCGATAAGGTGCGTCTCGCCGATACGGAACTGTTTATCGAAGTCGAACGGGACCTCACCACCTATGGCGAAGAGGTGAAGTTTGGCGGAGGGAAGGTTATCCGCGACGGTATGGGACAAAGCCAGATGTCGCGCGCCGACGGTGCGATGGATACAGTCATTACCAATGCTCTGATCCTCGATCATACCGGCATTTATAAAGCCGATGTGGGGCTTCGCGACGGGCGTATCGCGGTGATCGGAAAGGCCGGAAATCCGGATACGCAGCCCGGCGTTTCGATCATCATCGGCCCCGGTACGGAGATTATCGCGGGTGAAGGCAAGATCCTCACGGCGGGCGGTATCGACACGCATATCCATTTCATCTCACCGCAACAGGTGGATGAAGCACTTAATGCAGGCATCACCTGCATGGTGGGTGGCGGCACCGGACCTGCCCATGGCACGCTTGCAACCACATGCACGCCGGGGCCGTGGCATATAGCCCGGCTGATCCAGTCGTTCGACGGCCTGCCGATGAATATCGGTGTGTTCGGCAAAGGAAACGCTTCACTGCCCGGTGCATTGGAAGAAATGATCCGCGCCGGCGCCTGCGGTTTGAAGCTGCATGAGGACTGGGGCTCGACACCGGCTGCGATCGATAATTGCCTTTCGGTCGCAGACCGGTTCGATATTCAGGTTGCGATCCATACCGATACGCTGAACGAAGGTGGCTTCGTCGAAGATACGCTCAACGCCTTCAAGGGGCGCACGATCCATTCCTTCCATACGGAGGGCGCTGGTGGCGGACACGCTCCGGATATTATTCGCGTGTGTCAGTATCCGAACGTGTTGCCGGCTTCGACAAATCCGACCCGGCCCTACACGGTCAATACGATTGCAGAGCATCTCGACATGCTGATGGTGTGCCATCATCTGTCTCCGGCGATCCCGGAAGATATTGCCTTTGCAGAAAGCCGTATCCGCAAGGAAACCATCGCTGCAGAAGACATCCTCCACGATATGGGAGCGTTCTCCATCATTTCCTCCGACAGTCAGGCGATGGGCCGTGTCGGCGAAATGATCATTCGCTGCTGGCAGACTGCAGACAAGATGAAGAAGCAGCGCGGCAGTCTTCCCGACGACAAGCCCGGAAATGACAATTATCGGGCGCGTCGCTACATCGCGAAATACACCATCAACCCTGCTATCGCCCATGGCATGGCGCATGAAATCGGTTCGGTGGAAGTGGGCAAACGGGCCGATCTCGTTTTGTGGAATCCTGCTTTCTTCGGAATCAAGCCGGAGATGGTTCTGCTTGGTGGCTGGATCGCAACCGCGCCGATGGGGGACCCGAATGGCTCAATTCCAACGCCGCAACCGATGCATTATCGTCCGATGTTCGGCTCATTCGGGAAAGCCCGCACCAATACGTCCATTACCTTCGTTTCGCAGGCCGCAATGGATGAAGGGCTTCGAGAGAAGATTGGGGTGGACAAGCAGATGATTGCCGTGGCCAATACCAGAGACGGTATCGGCAAACATTCCATGATCCTCAACAATGCGATGCCGCAAATGGAAGTTGACCCGGAAACCTATGAGGTGCGCGCAGATGGCGAACTTCTGACCTGCGAGCCCGTCGACGTCGTGCCAATGGCGCAACGCTACTTCATGTTCTGATCTTGAAAGGCAAACAAATGTTTCGTGCCACTGCCATTATTCGTGCAGATAAGGTGATCGATGCCGTGCCTGCGGGCCACGCCGTTCTCGAACGCGATGAACGTCATTTGCGGCGCAAGGCCATCGTTCTGGAAGGTGGCGAGAAGGTGCTCGTCGATTTTGCAGAGCCAATTGTGCTCGAGCACGGCGACCGGCTCGTCCTCGATGACGGACGCGAGATTGAAATCCGCGCCGCAAGCGAGGAACTTTACGAAATCCGCGGGCGTGATCCGCTGCATATTGCCGAACTCACCTGGCATATCGGCAACCGTCACCTCGCGGCTCAGATCGAGAGTGATCGCATCTTCATTCTTCGCGACCATGTCATAAAAGCTATGCTTGAGGGGCTTGGTGCGACGGTTACGGATGTAACTGCAATTTTCAGCCCGCTGCGCGGTGCTTATTCTGGCGGCCATTCGCATGATGACCATGATCATCATCATGGTCATCACGAACACGATCATGAGCATCATCACCACCACCACGACTGATACCACCACCGCTTTGCTGCGGCTGATGGCCTGGCTGTCGCCCGTCTTTCCGGTCGGGTCGTTCAGCTATAGCCATGGACTGGAGCGGGCCGTCCATGATGGCTATGTCGCAGACACCGCCACGATGGGCGATTGGCTGCGCTGGCTTGTAACACGTGGCTCCGGCTGGAATGATGCCGTGCTTTGCGCGGAAAGCTGGCGGCGTGCGGTTGCCAAAGGCGATCTTGTTGAAGTTGCAGAATTGGCCGAAGCACTGGCCGGTTCGCGTGAACGTCATATGGAGACGATGCTGCAGGGCGAGGCGTTTCTGGCTGCAACCAGAAGCTGGCCCAGTTCTGTATTCGATCGCCTGCCAGCCGATTGCCCCTATCCGGTGGCAGTCGGTGCTGTAGCAGGCGCTAACAAAGTATCGCTTGGATTGACACTCGCCGCCTTTCTGCAAGCCTTCTGTATCAATCTTTTGCAGGCATCGATCCGTCTTTCGGTCATGGGGCAGAACGGCGTGACTGCAACAATGTCGGATTTGGAGCCGGTTCTCGCCGAAACAGCGGCGCGAATAGAAAAAACTTCATTGAGTGACCTTGGTTCCGCGACTTACATTAGCGACATCATGGCCATGAAACACGAAACCCAACATTCGAGGCTTTTTCGCACATGACACAGAAAAACGGACCCTTGCGTATCGGCATCGGCGGCCCGGTGGGATCGGGAAAGACGACGCTGACCGAAAAGCTTTGCAAAGCGCTGCGTGATAAATACTCGGTCGCCGTGATTACCAACGATATCTACACGCAGGAAGACGCCCTCATTCTGGCACGTTCTCAGGCTTTGTCCGAAGATCGGATCATGGGCGTCGAAACGGGCGGATGCCCGCATACGGCAATCCGCGAGGATGCCTCCATCAATCTGCAGGCAATTGCCGAAATGAACCGGCGATTTCCCGATCTGGAGATCGTCTTCATCGAATCCGGTGGTGACAATCTCGCTGCTACCTTCTCACCGGATCTGGCGGACCTGACGCTTTATGTCATCTCTGTTTGTCAGGGTGAGGAAATTCCGCGCAAAGGCGGTCCGGGTATCACACGGTCAGATTTTCTTGTGATCAACAAGAGCGATCTTGCTCCTCATGTGCACGTCGATCTCGATATTATGCAAGGCGATGCAGCTCGCATGCGCGGCAAGCGTCCATTCGGTTTCACCGACCTCCATCGCGGCAAGGGCGTGCCGGAAATCATCGACTTTATCGTTGAGAATGGCGGACTGGAAGCGCGTTGATTACGGCTGGCTGTTGAGCCGTTTGCGGGCCTCCCGTTGTGAGGCCTGCAAATCAATGATTGGTTTGGGATAGGTACTGCCCAACGCAATTCCAGCGCTGGTCAGCACATCCTTGGGGGCCTCAAACGGCTTGTGCAGCCATTTGTTGGACAGGCCTGATAGTTCTGGCACCCAATGCCGGACATATTGTCCTTCGGCATCGAATTTTTCACCCTGCAAGATCGGATTGAACACCCGGAAATAGGGCGCAGCGTCCATGCCGCAGCCTGCCACCCACTGCCAGCTTCCCGGATTGCTGGCGATATCGCCGTCCACGAGCGTATCCCAGAACCATTCTTCACCCTTTCGCCAGTCGATGAGCAGATTCTTGGTGAGAAAAGATGCCACAAGCATTCGCACGCGATTGTGCATCCATCCGGTGGCCCAAAGCTGACGCATACCGGCATCGATGATGGGAAAGCCCGTCTGTCCGCGACGCCATGCTTCGAATGCAGCTCGATCATCGCGCCATGCGATGCCGGACAGTGTGTCACGCATATCGTGTCGACTGATGTCGCGGCGGTGATAGAGCTGGTGATAATTAAAATCGCGCCAGATCAGCTCTGACAGAAACTTTTCACCGCCAGCGCGTGCCGAGTGATGCTCGTCCATAAACGCCAGTGTGGCATACCACGCCTGACGCGCGCTGATTTCACCGAACCGCAAATGAGGTGAAAGTCTTGAAGTTCCGTCGATGCCGGGAACGTCGCGATCCTCGGTATAGGTCGAAAGCGTGTTCTCCAGAAAACGTGTCAGGCAGTCGCGCGCCGCGTCTTCTCCAATATTCCAAAGCCCATCGAACTTTTCCGCCCAGGCAGGAACGTTGGGCGAATAGCAGGTTTCCTGTGTTGGTTTGATATCCCATTGCCTGCGCGAAAGCGGGCGGGGAACGTTGTGGAGGCGCAACGCTTTGGCGAAAGGGGTGAAGACCTGATAGGGCGTATCGCTGGCCGTCTTGAGCTCCCAGGGCTCAAGAAGAAGATTACCAGGAAATGAGGTTACACCGGTTCCACTCTCCTTGAGTTGTGACTTCAGTTTTGCATCGAATTCACGTTCCGCCGGTGCGTAGCGACGGTTCCAGAACAGTTCGGTGACGGCCAGTTTCGCGATCAACTGAGGGAGGATATCCCTCGGATCACCGGTCTCGATGAGAAGTTCGATACCACGATCAGCCAGCTGTTTTCTTATCGCTTCAAGGCTCTGATCGAGCCACCACCGCGCCGCGCCGCCGGGCGCCCGAATCTCGGCAACGGTCTCATGAACGTAAACTGCTGTTATATGGCCGCCTGTTTCGGCGGCTGCATCCAGTGCGGGGTTGTCGTTGATTCGAAGATCGTTACGCAGCCAGACGAGTGCGTGATGCTTCATGAGAAAAATTCCACTGCAGAAATGTGATGCCGATATGTCGAGCCACATATAGCGGAGCGAGCAAAAACGTCACGAGGTCGGGGGCAGTCAATTTGGGAAATATGCAAAGCAATGCGTAGGCACGTCCTTACTGCTAAGTTGTTGAAACGAATGGCACACCCGAAAGGTTTGGAGAAACAGCAGAAAATCTAGCCCGAGGGGTCTACAAAACTCGGGGCTATTCAGAGCGACCTATCTTTCCGGCCACAAAGTTCTCATAACCGCGCCGCTTTAATAAGTGAAAGTCGAGTCGATTTTGTAGATTTTTATCAGACAGTTGAGTGTCGCGAAGTCCAAGTTCACTCTACAAATCTTGCAATGTTGCCCGCATGAACTGTGCTGCGCCTGTCGCCGACGATGCGGTGGAATAGCTCCAGCTCTTTTTGACCCAGCTTTGCTTAACCAGTTTTTCTGCACGTCGATCAGATTACCGAGCGTCATCTGGGTGATAGGCTTCGGCAAATGCTTCTGGCGGTTTCCGAAAATCACAGGATCGCGCGACCGGTGCAAAGCACACCTTGGGCAAAGAAAAAGCCGCCTCAGAGGGCGGCTAACTAATTGTCAGTCTCTGCTCTCATTGGTTCAATTTTGTATAACCTGGTATCTGACAAAGAGATTTCAAATAAGCTTTCTCATTGTGGCGGCTATGAACTAAATCGATCAACCTTTTGGTTCGGTTCTCCACCTCAGCATGGTCAGCGTATATTTCTCTTAGCGCCTCAGCGTAAAACTTTGCTGACGCGAACCGATCCACTGCCCACCCCGTCGAGGGCGTTATTAATTCCGAAACGCCACCGACATCTGATGCTACTATCGGATATCCAAGATACGAAGCTTCGATTACGGTATTCGGCATCCCCTCCCAGACGGAAGTAAACAAGAATACATTGCCCAAAACTTTCTGGTCCCATTCAACGGGATTCTCATATGGTCCAGACAGAACCAAATTTTTCAGTTTATTGAGTTCCGCTTCATACCCACCGTCAACGACAGCTCCACCGAACACGTAGAAATCGCAAAATTCTTCAGTCATTTTTGCTACTTCAATGAGCAAATCTACGCGCTTTTCTTTATCTAGACGCCCAGCCCAAATAACTTTTAGCTTTTCACCGCCGGATGAATTGAATTTCCGTTTGGATGATAGTGCTATTGAATCCTTGACGGTAAAAATGCCGTCGAGTTTTGACTTGTTGTAAACAGTAATAAATTTTTTTGAATGTTCAGTTACGCCTATTTTCAACGGCCCCTCAATGGAAAACCGCAAATTGTCTGTAACGACAGTATCGATTTTATCTATATTTGGCGGTAGAAAATCTTGAGCGTAACCTATTATTTTTGTATTATCGTCTGGATCAAACTGCAATGCAAAGACGCTGGCAATAATATCTATATCGCTCAAGAATCTTGATGGAAGTTTTTTCAGAAAATTGTAGGCAGTCACAGAATTTATTATATGAAAAACGTGTAATGGAATTGCCCGGAATATCAGATAGAGCAACTCTTCTCTATGGATGGCATCAATTACATCCCAATCATTTAAATCAACTATTAATATGTTACTCGGCATTTCTGGAAGTGGCCGCTTTGGACCACCATCCGTGAGCACGATCAACGCAGACTTGTCGACATTTTTGGAGGCATAGGCTTTGGCATATTCCAGCGCGGCAGACTCTGCACCACCACCGGCATAGAAGTTTATAGCCATCAGGAGGTCAATAGACCCGTTCGATTTCATGAACGTGAGTATTTCGTCCAAGAGCGGTGCGGGTAATCCACTTTGATTTACAGGATAGGCGAACCCTAATTTACCCCCATCAGGTTCGGCGATATCTGTAGTGCTCTTTTCAAACTGACGCACCAGCTTGTACTGTCGATATTTCGCCCGAAGCTGACCAGTTGTAGTCCAATGAGCTACCTTCGCCGCCCTCAAAAGTGTGATGCGCAGTTTCGGGAATCGGTTCAACCTAGTGTTCAGTGCTGACACAATGCGCCATGCTTCGCTGAGTTCAAACTGTTGCAAGCGCGCAATCGCCTGGTTAGCGCGTCGCTCTTGCGTGTCTGCCCGGTCGATAGCCCGAGTAAGCTCGTCGCGGTAGGCCGCTTCGATTTTCGAAAGCTTGTTTAAAAGCAGATCGACGGTTGCGTTCAGTGTGGCATTTTCTGCCTGGACGTCAGTTGATATGTCGCGTTCAGCACCTAGAGGTGACGTTCTGTCGGTCTCCAATTTCCTATTCGACATATTTCTCCTTCCCAAACCAACGAGCATGCTGGGCTAGCTTTAATAGCAAGCTGCCTGTGCCGTTGTTAGATAGATGATCAAGTTATATATTAGGGAAACCTAAAAAATGGCAAGATCATGAACGAGAGAATAATGGTCCCTACGTCAGAATCCATGCGCGATATTGCCGAGATGTCGGAAGTAGAACATTTCTCAGGCCAGAAATATTTGGACGCGAAACCGCGCTCAATCACCCGGCTTTTCTGGAAGTTTATCTACATCTTCTCACGTCAGGAAAAGGACCGGCTTATTTCCGTTGACATGGAGAATGCTGCGCCCCAGATGACCTGCTCCCCTTGATGTCCGCGATTAGAAATTAGTTCTGTTCAGGTTTTGGTCGTTTGTGGACCGGGTTGCAAACTCATAAGGGGCAAGCCGCCACGGCTCGTATGCGGACAACTACGGTTGTAGTAGCTTCCCCATTCTTCGATGATTTGGCGAGCGTGTTGATCGCTGGTGAACAGATGTTCATTGTGACCTTTGACCTGCCCCCAGGTTTTATCCAGTTTTGAGTTCGCTCCAGCGGTTTTGGGTTGCTGTATTTGGGCGGTAGCGGCGGGTTGCGGTGCGGACCCATTTCGGCTGCGCAGTACCGCATCGCGTCGCGGGTCGATAGTCTGAGCGAACTTGGCAGGTGTCAGCCAGCCGAGAACAGAATGTGGTCGGTGCACGTGTGCCTATCGCTCGCTTCCGACCGCCACGCTTCCGTACTGTCAGCTTCTCCTCCCGATAGAATCGAAAGAGCCTTTTATGGTTCACAAGGTACGCTCGCACGGCCTCGAGGAAGTAGCCGCTTACTGGCGGGTAGCGCCCTTCGAGGGCAGCCACGGTGTAGCGCCTTCCTGTCCCCGTTCGGCCCCAACTAGCCTGCAGTGAAGCGGATATTCCCAGCGACTGGCGCTGGTGTCTGGAACGAGGTCGGAAGCTAACACGAGTGTTGACGAAACCTTAGCACCCACGCTTGGTCACAGTTTTGGACGCGCGCAGTTGAAATCGTGAGAAAAATCAGCAACCCCAGCTTAAAGGCAGCTAGTGATCAACGAACCCAAGTTAAGTGACAATTGACAATAGGTTATTTCTGTCAAAAGGCTAAATTACGTGACAGTTGATAGTATCGAGAAAAATGGCGCACCCGAAAGGATTCGAACCTCTGACCCCCAGATTCGTAGTCTGGTGCTCTATCCAGCTGAGCTACGGGTGCTTGCCTGTGTGCCGCTCGCTGCGGCGATGGGCGGTTGATAATCGGACGGATCGCTAAATGCAAGCGTCTTCTTAGAAAAAAATGTGGTTCTGTGAAGATTTCTTGTCAGGCCCCACATTTCCGGGCTTTTCGTTCAAAGTTGGCACAACGGTAGATTGCCTAAACACTTTCCTCTGCCCGTTGGGGGCTCCGGTCTCCGCGTTGCATCGGCAAATCGGGGATGCGAATCTCGAAATGTGCCCCAACCGGGCGGTCTTCTCGAAGCTCGATTGTCCCGCCATGCGCGCGGATCAGTTCTTGCGCGATGGCAAGCCCAAGACCAGTGCCGTCACTGCGTGTCGATCCCTTGAAAGCCGTGAAAAGATTGTCGCGTGCTTTTTGTGGCAAACCGGGGCCGGTGTCCTCGACACCGATGATTGCTGTCGTCCCGATTCTTCCGGCAGAAATTGTGAGTCGCTTGACGGTCGCGTCATCAATGCTCTGATCACGCTCCATGGCTTGCACCGAATTCCGGCAAAGATTGCTCAGTACACGGAACAACTGTTCCGAATCGACATTGAGTTCGAAATCCTCCGGGACAAGATTCTCGAACTCAACGCTGCTTTCTGACCTGGGGCTCAGGGTTTCCTGAACGTCAGCGATAATTGTGTGCAGCAGAACGCGACGCGGGCGCGGTGGTGCTTCTTGCGAGCGACCATAGGCCATGACGCTTTCGGAATAGCTGATCGCGCGGCTGAGAGTGCGGATAAGTTTGGGTGCAAACCGCTGCACCATTGGGTCTTCGGTATCGGCAAGCCGGTCAGACATCAACTGCGCTGAGGCCAGAATATTGCGCATGTCGTGGTTGATTTTGGAGACGGCGAGGCCAAGATCGGCGAGATGTTTCTGTTCTTTGAGCGTTCTCTGAAGGTCGCTCTGAATATGCGATATCTGACGCTGTGCCACGCCGAATTCGTCCTTGCGGTTTTCTGGCACAAGGATCAGCGCAGGATTGTCAGGGGATGAGGCGAAATCGATCATGTTGCGATGCATGATGCGCACCGGCCGCAACAGCATTTCGTGAATGATCAGGTAGATCAGGCTCGCCGCAATCACTGAAATGATGAGCGAGATAAAAGTCACGTTGCGCGCATAGACGAGCATGGCGTGTCGGAGGGGTGCATCCGAGGTCACGATTTCAATAATACGTCCCGGAGAACTGGATGGCGAAACCGAACCATAGATTCGTAGTGTTCTGTCTCCGCCGTTGAACAAGGTTCCGAATGCGTCCCATATGGCAGCTGCTTCGCTGATATTGTTGAGATCAATGACCTGGTCAATCTTGCCGGGTACTTCCGACATGGCGAGCAGACGCGAAGCACCGGCTTCACGCATGGCTATAGCTTTCGTACCGGTTGCCAGAAGTACCTTGTCCTGAATGTCACGCGGCACATCCATATCGCCGCCTGCGGCGAGAACCTCGCTGACCGCGCCCACCGTATCAAGTCTCGAACTCATCCAGCGCACGCGCATATTGGCAACAGACGGGACGAAGATCAGAACTTCGGTGATCAGCACGGCAAGTGCGGTCAAGAGCAATAGTTTGCTCGAAAGCCGGTTTCGCCAGGGTAAACGTGTGAACTGGGTTGACGAGAGCCGTTCCGTGGTCGCAGTTTGGGAGGCCGCTTCAGGGGAGGGCGTGCCCGTATCTGTGGTCTTTTCAACAACCGCCATAGCCTGTGCTTCCAACGCGAGGTGAACCGGCCTAATCGCCGCAGTGCCTCAACCTGTGTGCCATCGAAACGCAATACATAAAGGTAGCCTCCTATATATGGAGCCGATCGATAAATCCAACAGCCTTTGTTCAATCGGTTAAGAACGCACCCGCTCCCGGGATCTCTGCAAGCAGTATTACCGAAATTTAACTCGACGCCTTGAGATCGTGCGTGCAAAGTCTTGGTTGGAAAAATCCATGCATCCTGATGGGTTGCATGATTTGCGCAATGTGAAGGCAATCATCATTCTGATATTATTTGCTGGCATTTTCCGCGCCCGACAAATTGGTTTCGAAAACGAGGGCCGTCAGGTGACGGTAGGCCTTGCCGGAGAGCTGAATGAAATCCTGGAAGCAGATTGCCTTGTGCCTGCTCATAGCTGCGGCTGCTATTGGCGGCTGGTATGCCTATAAGAACAAGAATGATGTGGTGAAGGCCGCAGCAACGGGCGAGGAAGCGCCGAAAGGCGAAGGCGGGCGATCCGCACCACTCGTTGTTGTCGAGGCTGCTGGCGAAGAGACCATCAACAACCGTTTGACGGCTATCGGTTCGGCACGGGCTCTCAGCACTGTGTCGATAACCCCGTACTCCAGCGGTTACATGACGAAGCTTTACGTCAAGGCGGGCGATAGCGTGAAGGAAGGCGACTCGATTGCCGAACTTGACGCCGAGACGGAAAAGATCGCTGTCGCTAAGGCCGAGACGGCGTTGAAGGATGCGCAGACGACACGCCAGCGCATTGCAAAATTGCGAGCGACGAACACCGCAACTGAAGTTCAGGTGGTTGAGACTGAGCTGGCGGTCGCCAATGCGCAGCTTGCTTTGCAGGACGCGCAGCTCGCCTTGAGCCGTCGCACGGTTCGTGCGCCAATCTCCGGTATTGTTGGTATTCTTCCTGTCAATGTGGGTAACTACATTACCGCACAGACTTCCATCGGTCGTATCGATGACCGGTCGAAAGTGCTGATCGATATATGGGTGCCAGAACGCTTCGCACCGCAAATCAAGGTTGGCCAGCCGTTGACAGCGGAATCGACCGCTTTCCCGGGTGAGACCTATAGCGGCGAGATCAACGCGGTTGACAATATGCTGGATGAAGCCAGCCGTACGCTGCATGTTCGCGCAGAAGTGCCGAACACGCAGGATCGTCTGCGCGCGGGCATGTCGTTCTCCGTCACGGTTCTCTTTCCGGGTGATCGCTATCCTTCGGTCGACCCGCTGGCCATTCAATGGGGGGCTGACGGTTCCTATGTGTGGCGTGTTGAGGACGGTGTCGCCAAGAGAATTGTCGCGCGTATCGTTCAGCGCAATTCAACCAACATTCTCATCGATGGTCCGGTGAAGCAGGGCGACATGATCGTTACGCAAGGTGTTCAAACCGTGCGCGATGATGCGCCGGTACGTGTAAAGGACGAACAGGGTACGGCACTGGCTGATCCTGTTTCGATAACACGTACTGCAGGATGAGGGTAAACGCGTGACCGGTCACAATTCCTCATCCAGTAGCGGCGGATCGACGGCGCTTTTCATCCGTCGTCCAGTTTTTGCTTTCGTTATCAACGTTCTGATTGTCGTCGCGGGTCTTGCTGCTTTCACAGGCGTCGATATTCGCGAACTGCCGGACGTTGACCGGCCTGTGGTGACAATAAGCACGGATTTCAGTGGTGCATCCGCTGAAACTATTGACCGTCAGTTGACACAGGTTCTGGAAAACGCTGTCGCGCGCGTTTCGGGCGTAAAATCTATTTCTTCAACATCGTCGTTTGAACGCAGCCGCGTCACGGTGGAGTTCAACGATGGTGTAGACCTCAACGTTGCCGCCGCCGACATGCGCGATGCGATTTCCCGTGTCGCCAATGACGTGCCGGAAGAAGCGGACCCGTCGCGCATCATCAAGGCCGATTCCAACGCTGATCCCGTGATGCGTCTGGCGGTTACGTCCGACACCATGTCTGTCGATGACATGACGGTGCTGGTCGAAGACCAGATACAGGATATCCTCTCCGCGGTTCCGGGCGTGGCTGACGTCCAGATCAACGGTGACCGCGACAAGATATTCCGCATCGATATCAATCAGGCGCGCCTTGCGAGCTATGGTCTGACCATTGCGGATATTTCTACGGCGCTTTCTTCCATGGGGCTGGACGCCCCTGCCGGTTCTTTGCGTAGCGCCGATCAGTCCATCGTTGTCCGTGCCACGGCCAATCTGGAAAAGCCTGAGGATTTCGAGAACGTCTACATCAACGGACGCACGCAGATCCGCGATGTTGCTACCGTCACGCTTGGGCCGGATATCGAAAGCTCGGCGGTCCGGTCCAACGGCAAGACGGCAATTGGTCTCGGCATCGTCCGTCAGGCACAGTCGAATACGCTAGACATCTCGGAGGGCATTCGCGCAGCGGTCGCCAATTTGCAGAAAACCTTGCCCGCGGGCGTGAATATCGCCGTTACCAGTGACGATGCGAATTTCATCAACGGCGCTATCCACGAGGTGGAAATCGCACTGATCGCGTCAGTGATCATCGTTGTGGCGATTATCTTCGTGTTCCTCTGGGATATACGCGCAACGCTCATCCCGGCCTTGTCCATGCCTGTCGCTTTGATCGGCACGATTGCGGCCATCTATCTGGCAGGTTTCTCGGTCAATATTCTTACTCTTCTCGCACTGGTACTCGCCACAGGTCTCGTGGTTGATGACGCCATTGTTGTGTTGGAAAACGTTGTCCGGCGACGCAATCAGGGCATGGGGCCGCGTGCTGCGGCAGTCCTCGGCACGCAGGAAGTCTTCTTCGCCGTTATTGCCACGACGCTGACTTTGGCGGCAGTCTTCGTTCCAATTTCGTTTCTGCCGGGGCAGGCGGGTGGTCTGTTCCGTGAATTCGGCTTCGTGCTGGCAATTGCTGTTCTTCTGTCATCTGTTGTTGCGTTGACGCTTTGCCCCATGCTTGCCTCTCGCTTCCTCAAGGAAGGGAATGGCGAAGACGGCGGCCATGGCCCGCTTTTCCTGCGTCGTATTGGCGGCGGGCTCGCGACCTTCTATAAAAAGACGCTGCACATCTGTCTGTCGGCGCCATTCGTTGTTGTGCTGGTGGCAATGCTTTTCGCAGGCGCATCCTTTGTCGGCTACGGTCTGATCCGTCAGGAACTGACGCCCTCGGAAGATCGTGCCGTTGCACTGCTGCGTATCAATGGGCCGCAGGGCATCAGTGTGGAGTTCCTCCAGTCTCAGCTCGACAAGATTGAGGAGGCCGTCCAGCCTCTGCGCGATAGCGGTGAAATCATTACTACTTATGCCATCGCAGGTTCCGGCGGGTCGTCCAATAACGGCTTTGTTGTCCTGACGCTGGCACCGTGGAAGGAACGCGCGCGCAGCCAGCAGGAAATCATGGCTGACATTACCCAGCGCATCAAAGGCATAACGGCGGTGCGTATTTTCACCACCCAACCGAACAGCCTTGGTATTCGTGGTGCGGGCAACGGTTTGCAGTTTGCCATAGTCGGTAGCGATTATGCCAAGCTACAGCCTGCCGCGCAGGCGGTCGTTGCCGCGCTGGAAAAGGATCCACGGTTCGTGCAGCCGCGACTGTCCGTCGAGCCGACCCAGCCGCAGCTTTCCGTCGAGATCAATCGCGAACGAGCATCCGATCTTGGTATCGACATCACAGGGCTTGCGAATGCTGTGCAGTCGGTACTCGACGGTCGCAAGATCGGATCGGTTTATGTCGGAGATCGCAGTTTCGATGTGAAACTCGTTGCCACCACCAACCCGATCAACGATCCGACCGATCTTGAAAACATATTCATGAAGACGACGGACGGTCGTTATGTGCCGATGTCGTCTATTGCTACGGTCGTTGAGAAAGCGGTTCCGCCGCAGCTTGATCGCGAGACGCGCCAGCGCTCGGTGTCCATAACGACAAATCTGCGCGACGATTTCGCTTTGGGGGACGCCTATAAGGTCGCACAGGAAATCGCGGCACCTTTGCTGCCTCCGGGAAGCCATATCATTCCGCTGGCGGAAGCTTCGACGCTCAGCGAAACATCAAGCGGCCTGGCAATGGTGTTCGGTTTTGCCATCATCATCATTCTTCTGGTGCTGGCAGCGCAGTTTGAAAGCTTTGTCAGTGCGCTGATCGTGATGGCGACGGTTCCTCTCGGGCTTGGTTGTGCGGTTTTTGCGATGCTGCTCACAGGTACGAGCCTGAACGTCTACAGCCAGATCGGTCTCGTGCTTCTGGTCGGCATCATGGCCAAGAATGGTATCCTGATTGTCGAATTCGCAGATCAATTGCGTGACAAGGGCTTGAGCGTTCGAGAAGCAATCGAGGAAGCATCCAACATTCGTCTTCGCCCGGTCTGCATGACGATGATCTGCGCCGTGCTTGGCGGTGTGCCGCTGGTTTTGGCAAGTGGCGCTGGCGCAGAAGCCCGTGTGGCTCTGGGCTGGGTCATTGTGGGTGGTCTTGGATTAGCAACGATTGCTACGCTTTATGTAACGCCGGTCGCCTATCTGCTGCTGGGACGCTTTACGCAGCCCAAAGCCGAAGAGGAAGCACGGCTCGAAAGAGAGCTGAACTACGCCCTTAAAGGGAAGTCACAAAAGGGTGGCACCGCTGAACCGGCGGAATAAACAAAAAGAAACCGGCCTTTTGGGGCCGGTTTTTTGCTGTTTTGAACGGGATCACTTCTTCATGGCGTCGGTTATCTTGGCTGTCCACGCGCCTTCCGGTTTCTTGGTGATGACGGGGTCGGAGCCACCGCCCAGAAGCGTTTCCACGGTGCGGTCGGCAGCCGCCACATCAAGGGTGCCATCGGAGCCGTCAACCAGCTTGCCGATTTCCTTGACCATACGTTCCTGAACTTCCTTGGTCTGAGCACCGGAAGCATCGTTGTCGAGTATGATATCAGCTGCTTCTCCAGGGTTCTCGGATGCGTATTTCCAGCCCTTCATTGAGGCACGGACAAAACGGGCGAGCTTGTCGACCATTGCCGGATCATCTAGGCTCTTTTCCAGCACATAGAGACCGTCTTCCAGCGTGGCGACGCCTTGCTCTTCATATGGGAAGACCACAAGCTGATCGGCTGGAATGCCTGCATCAATCACCTGCCAATATTCATTATAGGTCATTGTAGAAATGCAGTCGGCCTGCTTCTGGATCAGCGGGTCGACGTTGAAACCCTGCTTGAGCACGGTCACGCCATCCTTGCCGCCTTCGGTCGGAATTTTCAGATGGCTCATCCATGACAGGAACGGGTATTCATTGCCGCCGAACCAGACACCGAGCGTGCGACCCTTGAAGTCTTCCGGCTTGGTGATGTTAGTATCCTTGCGGCAGGTCAGCATCATGCCGGACTTCTTGAAGGGCTGGGCGATGTTGACGAGCGGGACGCCTTTTTCGCGGGTCGCGAGCGCCGACGGCATCCAGTCAACCACAACATCCGCGCCACCACCGGCAATCACCTGCGGCGGAGCGACGTCCGGTCCGCCCGGCTTGATATCGACATCGAGATTTTCTTCCTCATAGAAGCCTTTGTCCTTGGCTACATAGTAACCGGCAAATTGCCCCTGCGTCACCCATTTGAGCTGCAAGGTCAGCTTGTCGGCTGCCATTGCCGAACTGCTCATAAGCGCGAGCGCCAGTCCGGCTGTTCCAAGGCATAAAGAAATTGCCTTTTTCATTTCAGTTCTCCTCTGGTTCTTTTTATTGCCGCGCATTTTGCCCGAAAACCGGTTCCCACTTTTCGGAATGCACTTTGGTCTGCCTTATTTTTGCAGATGCCAATTATTCAGGCTTATGCCCTCCTGTATGAAGGGTGCCAGAATGTCATTCTGCGCTCGATCAGCGCGATCAGCCCATAAGAGAGCGATCCCGCAAGAGCAGCTACAAAGATTTCAGCCCAAACCATATCCACATTCATGCGCCCGATTTCCGCAGAGATGCGGAACCCCATGCCGACAATCGGCGTGCCAAAAAACTCCGCCACGATCGCTCCGATAAGTGCGAGGGTGGAATTGATCTTGAGAGCGTTGAATATGAACGGCATGGCCGCTGGGAGACGCAGCTTGAACAATGTCTGCCAGTAGCTTGAGCCGTAGGTTTCCATCATGTCCCGTTCCATTGCCCCGGTACTGGCAAGGCCCGCAACCGTGTTCACCAGCATAGGGAAGAAGGTCATGATGATGACCACCGCTGCCTTCGATTGCCAGTCGAAGCCAAACCACATCACCATGATCGGTGCGACGCCCACGATTGGAAGTGCTGCAGCCAGATTGCCGAGCGGCAACAGGCCTTTACGCAGGAATGGAATCCTGTCGGCGATGATGGCGGTTATGAAACCGAGACCGCATCCCGCCACATAGCCGATGATGACGGCCTTCAGAAAGGTCTGTCGGAAATCCGCCCAGAGAATTGGTACGGACGCCGTTATGCGTGCCCAGATTGCTGATGGTGCTGGAAGGAGAACCTGAGGAATAGCGAAAAGCCGGACGGTTACTTCCCAGAGCAATAACATCGCGATGCCAAAGAGCGCTGGCACTGCGATATCCAGAAGCTTTTGGCCCAAAGGGTTACGGGTCTTGAGACTTGCGACCCAACCCACAACCAGCCATGAAACAGCTATTAGCGCTATGACGGATAGGATGCCTGTCATCATGTGGCTGCCCTTTCCGGCTTTACACCCATGCGTCGGTTCACAAGCTGTGCCGCGACGCCAATCAGCGCAACCAGCACCGCAGCCATCAGAGCAGCGGCAACGAGTGCTGCCCAAATCTGCACGGTCTGGCCATAGTACGAGCCTGCAAGCAGCCGAGCACCAAGACCGGCAACTGCACCGGTTGGCAATTCACCGACAATCGCGCCAACGAGGCTGATCGCGACGGCGATCTGCATCGATGTGAACAGGAATGGCATGGCCGCAGGCCAGCGCAGTTTCCAGAACACCTGCGATCTTGATGCATTATAGGTGCGCATGAGGTCGAGATGCATCACATCAGGCGATCTCAGTCCCTTCACCATTCCCACCGCTACGGGAAAGAAAGAGAGATAGGTGGAGATGATAGCTTTGGGCAGCAAGCCCGATATGCCAATGGCATTCAGGACCACGATAATCATCGGCGCGATGGCGAGGATCGGGATCGTTTGTGAGGTGATGATCCATGGCATCAGGCTCTTGTCGAGTGTGCGGGAATGAACAATTCCCACAGCGAGAAGAACCCCCAGTGCCGACCCAAGCACAAAACCGAGCAGGGTGGACGATAGTGTGACCCATCCGTGATAGATCAGGCTGCGCTTGGAACTCGGTTTGACTCCGAAGACGGTTTTCCAGATTTCTTCAGCTACCTGATGCGGTGCAGGCAGGACCGGACGGTCCTGATGCATTGTATTGGCAACAAGCGTCGAGAAGGTGATTTCTGTCCCTGCGCGTGTCGCCTGATCACGCTCAAACGGGGCGTTGAGTACCGCCGCCAGGCCGTACCAAAGCGCAATAATGACGGCGAGTATAGTCGCCACGGGGATGAATCTGTCGTGCAGGAAGCCTTTCATGGACGATCTCCAGCACGATGCCGTTGAAAAGTGCCCTTATTCATGGATGTGCCCCAAACGCAAACCCTCACGGACGCGGTGGGCAATTTTCAGGAACGCTTCGGACTCCCTGATTTCAAGTGGTCTGTCCGGGCCAAGATCGCAATCGATGATTTCATGAATGCGGCCTGGGCGCGGGCTCATGACAACGATCTTGGTTGAGAGAAACACCGCTTCCGGGATCGAGTGTGTGACGAAAATCACTGTTTTGCGGGTTGCTGCCCAAAGCTTGAGTAGCTGTTCGTTGAGATGATCGCGCACGATTTCGTCCAGAGCGCCGAAGGGCTCGTCCATCAGCAGCATATCAGGATCGAATGATAATGCGCGGGCTATCGATGCGCGCTGTTGCATGCCGCCGGAAAGCTGCCAGGGATATTTTTTGTCAAAGCCTGAGAGATTGACGAGCGCGAGGTTCTTTTCGATCCGCTCGCGCCTTTCTGCCTTGGAGAACCCCATAATCTCCAGCGGCAGGCTGATATTGTCTTCGATGGTGCGCCACGGAAACAGAGCGGCCGCCTGAAATACGTAACCATAGGACCGGTCCAGACGGGCTTGCTCCGGTGTTTTGCCGTTGACCGTGACAGAACCTGATGTCGGTTGCTCCAGATCGGCCACGACGCGCATCAAGGTAGTCTTGCCGCATCCCGAAGGTCCGATGAAGGAAACGAACTCGCCGCGCTTGACGGCAAGATCAATATTGGACAGCGCATGGACAGGTCCGTCATTCGTCTCGAAGACGAGCGACAAGTCTTTGATGTCGATCACTGTCTGCGCATTTGCCTCGCCCCTCCCATTATCCCTGGATCGGGTGGCCATGCTGTCATTCAAGTTCATGCGCGGTTCCCGAAGCTGGACGATGGCCATGTCTCAGACCCCTATCGGCATATGTTCGGCGCTGCGTTCCACCTTGCGCGGCGCAACGATTTCCTTCCATTGTGACAGCGCCCGATTGACGGCACCGTTCGGCTCGCGCTCGACGAAGCGCCCGTCGCCTGGCTCTGCCTTGACGTGTCCCTTGTCGAAAGCGATACGTCCGCGTGAAAGCGTCGTCCTCGGCAGGCCCTTGAGCTCAAAACCTTCGAACACGTTGTAATCAATCGAGGAAAGCTGTGTTTTTGCAGAAACCTTCTTGGTTGCCTCCGGATCCCAGATGACAAGATCAGCGTCAGCACCCGGCAGCACTGCGCCTTTCTGCGGATAGATGTTCAAGATCTTGGCAATGTTTGTCGAGGTGACAGCAACAAATTCATTTGGCGTCAGGCGACCAGTGCGCACGCCGCGCGACCACAACACTGGCATACGTTCTTCCAGACCACCCGTTCCATTCGGAATCTTGGTGAAATTGCCGATGCCGTAACGCTTCTGTTCAGTAGTGAATGCGCAATGGTCGGTTGCAACGCATTGCAGGCTTCCAGCCGCAAGACCGGCCCAGAGACTATCCTGATTGACCTTGTCACGGAATGGCGGCGACATTACCCGGCGTGCCGCATAATCCCAATCCTTGTTATGATATTCGCTTTCGTCCAGCGTCAGATGCTGGATCAGCGGCTCGCCGAACACGCGCATACCCTTTTGCCGGGCGCGGCGGATCGCTTCATGGCTCTGTTCGCAGGAAACATGCACGACATAGAGCGGAACGCCTGCCTGATCGGCAATCATGATCGCGCGATTGGTTGCTTCACCCTCCACTTCCGGCGGACGCGAATAGGCATGGGCTTCCGGTCCGTCATTGCCTTCGGCCATCAGTTTAGCCTGCAGCTGCGCAACGATATCGCCGTTTTCAGCATGGACGAGCGGCATGGCGCCCAGTTCAGCACAACGCTGGAACGACGCGAACATCTCGTCATCATTCACCATCAACGCGCCCTTATAGGCCATGAAGTGTTTGAAGGTGTTGATGCCGCGCTTCACCACCTCGGCCATTTCGTTGAACGTGCGCTCGTTCCAGCCGGTAATCGCCATGTGGAACGAATAATCGGTGCGCGCCTTGCCAGCCTTCTGGAACCACTCCTGAAGCGCGTCGAGCAGGTTACCTTCGGAATCCGGCAGCACGAAATCGACCACCATCGTCGTCCCGCCAGAAAGGGCAGCCGCTGTTCCAGTATCGAAATCGTCGGAAGAATAGGTCCCCATGAAGGGCATTTGCAGATGGGTGTGCGGGTCGATGCCACCCGGCATGATATAACAGCCGGATGCATCTATGACTTCATCGCCGGAGAGATTGTCGCCGACAGCAACAATCTTTTCGCCTTCGATGAGAACATCGGCTTTAAAGGTGCGGTCAGCCGTGATGACGGTTCCGCCTTTGATGACCTTTGCCATTGTTCGTCGTTCCCCTTTTTGGTTTTGTTGCGAACAGTAGCAGTAGTGGATGGTTGTGAAATCAGCTTACAATTTCAGCAGTCTCCAATACCGCATGCAGAAGCACGTCGGTTCCCGCCGACGCCCATTCCTTCGAAATATCCTCGTCTTCATTGTGGCTGAGCCCGTCCACGCATGGGCACATGACCATGGCCGTTGGTGCGACGCGATTGACCCAGCAGGCATCGTGGCCTGCGCCGGAAACGATGTTGCGATGGCTGTAGCCAAGTCGCTCTGCCGCATTGCGGATCGCCACCACACAACCATCATCAAAGGTCACCGGGTCGAAATGTCCGGCCACCTCAATCTCGATGCCGATGTCCAGTTCTGCGGCAATCTTCGGCGCTTCCTTTTCAAACCGCGTTTTCATGTCATCCAGCACATCCTGGTTGGGCGAACGGAAATCCACAGTGAAAACGATCTGGCCCGGAAGCACATTGCGTGAATTGGGTGAAACGTCGATATGGCCGACACCGCCAACTGCATCCGGCTGGTGGGACATGGCGATTTCGTTGACGAGTTGCAGCATCTTGCCGAGGCCAAGGCTCGCATTCTTGCGCATCTTCATAGGCGTAGAGCCGGTATGCGCCTCCTTGCCGGTCAAGGTCACCTGCAGCCACCACAGCCCCTGACCGTGCGTGACAACACCGATATCCTTGTGCTCAACTTCAAGGATTGGTCCCTGTTCGATATGAAGCTCGAACATCGCATGGATTTTGCGCTGCCCGACCGGTTCATCGCCTTTCCAGCCGATGCGCTCCAGTTCGTCTCCGAATTTCTTGCCTTTGGCGTCGGTGCGCTGATAGGCCCAGTCCTGCTCGTGGACACCGGCAAAAACACCGGATGAGAGCATCGCTGGGGCAAATCGCGTGCCTTCCTCATTCGTCCAGTTGACGACGACGATTGGCCGCTTTGTCTTGATATTCATATCGTTGAGCGTGCGCATGACTTCGAGGCCGCCGAGCACGCCCAGCACGCCATCGAATTTACCGCCCGTCGGCTGCGTGTCGAGATGGCTGCCCATATAGACCGGATCGGCGTCGGCATCTTCGCCGGGGCGGAGGAAGAACATGTTCCCCATCGTGTCCACACCCATGGAAAGCCCAGATTTTTCGCACCAGCTCTGAAACAGTTTGCGGCCTTTGCCGTCCTCATCGGTCAAGGTCTGGCGGTTATTGCCACCGCGCACACCGGGACCGATCTGGGCCATGTCCATCAGACTGTCCCAAAGACGATCGCCATTGACTCTAAGATTGCTGGTGAGCACCATGCGCTCTGCCTCCGCATTATGTATGTGCGTTTAAATTCGGGCCATTATACTTCTAGCCCGTATCCACCCGCCAATATATGTTCCCACGACCCGGCTCTTTGGCCACAATATTCTTGCCTTGCCGGCAAAAACTTGACTAGTTGGTCAAATTGCAGGCTAGAAGAGCGTTTGAATATGGTCAAGCGCTTTTGAAAAATTCTACACTGCTGAAAGGTGTCAAATGGCCACAGCTCCTTCAGACTCACGGACCGACACGGTTGAAAACGAGAAAATGTCGAACGACAAGTCGGAAGGCGCGACGCGCATTCAGGGTATAAATCGCAGGCTTATCCTCGATGCAGCGCTGGAGGTTTTTTCCGCTTATGGCTTTCGAGGTTCGACGGTCGACCAGATCGCCGAGAAGGCAGGCATGTCGAAGCCAAACCTGCTTTATTATTTCCCGCGCAAGCAGAATATTTATGTGACCGTGCTGGAAGATACGCTTGCCACCTGGCTGGAGCCTTTCGAACACATTAATCCGGACGGTGATCCGCTGGAAGAATTGCGGCGCTACATTGCTGTGAAGCTTGAAATGTCGGCGAAGAAACCGGAGGCTTCGCGCCTTTTCGCCAATGAAATTCTGCATGGCGCTCCGGCGATTTCTGACTTTCTCAAAGGGCACCTGAAGCAGTTGGTCGATGAAAAGGCGGCTGTCATTCATCGATGGATTGCTGAAAAGCGCTTAGCTCCGGTCGATCCTTATCATCTGATTTTCACCATATGGGCGGTAACGCAGCATTATTCGGATTTTTCCGTGCAGGTCGGCGCCGTTCTCGGGCAGCGTTCCGAGGAGGCCGGGTTCTATGATGAAACGGCCAAAGCGGTGAGCGCCATCATTCTTGACGGCATCCGCCCACGCAACGAGAATTCGTCATCATGAAAACGATTCATATTGCAGCAGCCATTGTCCGCGATGAAGCGGGCCGTTTCCTCCTTGTACGCAAGCGGGGTAGCGAGATTTTCTTCCAGCCCGGCGGCAAGATCGATGCGGGCGAGCAGCCTCAAATCGCACTCATCCGTGAGATCGAGGAAGAACTCGGCATTCTCATTGATGAGAGCCAGTTGCGCTATGCAGCAAAAATGTCAGCGCCTGCAGCCAATGAACTTGATTCCACAGTTGAAGCCGAGCTGTTTCATCTCACCCTGAAAGAAGGGCAGGTTCCTGCCGCTTCCAGTGAAATTGAAGAACTGATCTGGCTCAAGGCTGGTGATCAGAGCCGCCCTGTTGCCCTGCTTTCACAGAGCATTCAGGCGCGGTTTTCGGATGCAGTTTAAGCACTCTCGACGCGATTTCCTTCGCGATCGAACAGATGGAGATGCTGTGCTGGGAAGCTCACCTGAATGGAACCCTGCGCATGAAGCGCATCGCGATCCAGCGTGAAAATCTTGAACGGCAATCCGTGCAGGCTGAGATGCAGGATAATGCCGAAGCCAGTCGGCTCGACCAGATCGACATCAGCCGTCAGGCCTGCTGAATTCTCGATATGCACATGCTCTGGACGAACGCCGAGTGTGGCGTTCGCGCCATCCTTGAGTTTTACGGGCTGCGGCAATGCGATGAGCGTGCCGTCCTTGAGTTTCAGACGCGGACCACCATCCTGTTCAAGATAGGTCACATCGAGGAAGTTCATGGCGGGTGAGCCGATGAAACCTGCCACGAAGAGATTGGCCGGGTGGTCATAAAGCTCCAGTGGAGAGCCGACCTGTTGCACCACGCCACCATGCATGGCGACAATACGGTCAGCCAGAGTCATGGCTTCGATCTGGTCATGCGTTACATAGATCGACGTGGCTTTCAGCTCGCCATGCAGCTTCTTGATTTCAGCACGCATCTGCTCGCGCAGCCGTGCGTCGAGGTTGGAAAGCGGCTCGTCAAAGAGGAAGGCCTTGGGCTGACGCACAATGGCGCGGCCCATGGCAACACGCTGACGTTGGCCGCCGGAAAGTGCTTTCGGACGACGCTCCAGCAAAGGATCAAGGCCGAGCTTGGCGGCGGTCGATTTGATGGCGCTTGCGATCTTTTCTTTCGGCGTTTTGCGCAGTCGCATGCTGTAGCTCATATTGTCGGCGACACTCATATGCGGATAGAGCGCATAGGACTGAAACACCATCGCAATATCGCGATCTTTGGGTGCCAGCTCATTGACGCGCTTGCCACTGATCTGCACCTGACCGGCAGTGATGTCTTCAAGGCCTGCAATCATGCGCAGCAATGTGGATTTGCCACAGCCTGACGGGCCGACCAGCACGATGAATTCGCCATCTTTGATCTCAAGGTCAACGCCGTGCAGAACAGCATGTTCGCCATAGCTTTTGCGGACTGACTGAATATCGATGGAAGCCATAGGGAAGATCCTTTCAGAGCATTTCTTGTCTAAGATCAATCGTTAGAAATGCTCTATCTATCTGTTTTAACGCATGTCTTTATCCCAAAACCGGTTCCCACTTTTGGGAGACATGCTCTAGCCTTTGACCGCGCCAGCCGTGAGGCCCTGCACGAGATATCGTTGAATGAGGAAGAAGAAGAGACAGGCCGGGATCAGCGCGAGCACGCCCGCTGCCATCATCTGTCCGAAATCGACCGAGAACTTTGAGACGAAGCTCAAAAGCCCGACCGGGAACGTGGCTGAATCATTGCCGGAAATCAGCATCAGCGCGAACAGAAGCTCGCTCCACGCTGCGGTGAAAACAAAGCCGAGCGTTGCAGCAATACCGGGCAGGGTCAGCGGCAGAATGATCTGGCGGAAAGCCATGAACTGCGTTGCGCCGTCGATCTTGGCGGCTTCTTCGAGATCCTTCGGAATGCCGTCGAAGAACGATTGCATCAGGAAGGTTGCAAAAGGCACATTGAATGCCGAATAGACGATGATGAGGCCGATCAGGCTGTTGGTGAGACCGAGCGGTGCCATGATCTTGTAGATCGGCGCGATCAGCATCACGAGCGGGAACATCTGCGTCAGCAGCATCAGCGCCACAATCCAGTATTTTGCACGGAAATTGAAACGTGACAGCGCATAGCCGGAGAGCGATGCCAGTAGCGTAACGATGATGGCGGTTGAGCCGGATACGATCAGGCTGTTGCGGAAGAACAGCGGAAATGAGCTGTTATTCAAAACATGGCTGAAGTGATCGAACGTCATGCGCGATGGCCAGAGCCGTACGCCTTCGCTGTAAAGCAGATCATTGGGCGTGACGGAAACCTTCACCAGCCAGAAGATCGGAAACAGCGCGAACAGGACGAACAGCAGAATGGCAATGCGATGCGCGCCGACAAGGAGGAGTTTACGGTTTGTCATGGCCTCAATCCTTGTTCAGCAGCGTCTGGCGCAACAGCACGATGAGCATTGAATAGACCATCAGCAGGACAAGCAGGACCATCGCAATTGCCGAGGCATAGCCGAAATCGAGCCGTTTGAAGGCCTGCGTGAAGATGTAGCTGGCGACGATCTGTGTCCGGTCGGCAGGGCCGCCACCGGTCATCACGACAATCAGATCGGCACTGTTGGCAATCCAGACGGTGCGCAGCAAAATGGTGATAGCCATGGTTGGCGCGAGATATGGAAGCGTGATCGAGAGAAAACGCTGCACGGGGCCAGCGCCATCAATCGCTGCTGCTTCATAAAGATCGCGGGGGATGGCCTGCAAAGCGGCCAGCATGGTGATGGCAAAGAACGGAATACCCCACCATACACCGGCGGTAATGATGCCCCACATGGCCAGATTGGGGTCGGACAGGATGTTGTCTGGTGCGCTCAGAATGCCGATTGCATGTAGCCAGTGCGGCAGCGGACCGATCACCGGATTGAACAGCCACGCCCAGTTAAGGCCGGTGAGGAATGTCGGTACAGCCCATGGCAGAAAGATCAATGCCTGCGCAATGCCGCGTCCGGCGAATGGCTTGTCGAGCAGCAGGGCAAGAATAAGCCCGAACACGAATTGCAGCAGCACCGAACAGCCGGTCCACCAGAGTGTGTTCTTCAAAGAACGATAGAAAGCCTGATCCGTCGCAAGTTCGCGGAAATGATCAAGCCCTACATAGCCACCCGAAAACGGGTTAAGCAACTGAATGTCGCGAAAGGCATAGGAGACGCCGAGGACCAGCGGAACCAGCATGATGGCGCCGATGAGGATCAGTGCGGGGGCGCTGTAGAGATAAGGTTCGGAGGCGTGCGCAAGTCGCTGCAGAAAACTGCGGCGATCCTGTCTTGGCACGTCGTTGTGCACCGGGGCCTTTATGGAAGCGGTGTTGTTCATCATTTTTCCCTTCGCGGGGCTGCATCATTCGCTTTGCAGGCGCGGTCTTCCACGCCTGCAAGCTGTTCATGGTGCTATTGCTTTGAAAGGTGCTTCTGCTGTGCCTTGGTCAGATATTCTGCCCATTGGTCGGCCAGCTGATCTGGCGTGATGTCGCCGAGAAGCGCTTCCTGCGAGGTCTTGATGACGAGCGAATCCTTGAAGAAGGCAAATTCTTCCAGATAGGTCGGCATGACGGTTGGAACGACGTTCTTGTCAGCCAGTTCATCGAACCAGCCCTTGAACTGCTCGCCGCTATAGAACGGATCGTTCTGAGCAGATTTAAGAACCGGCAATGCACCGGTGCGCTTGTTCCATTCGATATTGCCTTCCGGACCTTCAAGCATCGAGATCAGCTTCCAGGAGAGGTCCTTGTTCTGGCTACCGCTCATCATCGACCAGCCGGCAAAACCGATGGTCGGGAAGGTTTTGCCATCCGGGCCCTTTGGCATGATGGTGACGCCGAAATCTTCCGGCTTCATGCGTTCGGCAATGGCGATCAGCGCATCTGGATCTTGGTTGAGGAAGGCGCAGGTGCCGCTATAGAAACCGGCGACGGTTTCGTTGAAGCCCCAGTTGACGCTGTCCTTCGGTGCAAGGCCGTTCTTGTAGAGATCGACCATCCAGGTGATGCCCTTTTTCCAGCCTTCGCTGTTCATGGTCGAGGTGCCGTCTTCGTTGAAGAACTTATTGTCACCGGCCATGGATGCGGCAAAAATCACCCAGCCATTGAGACCACCGGGGCCACCACGCATACAGAAGCCGGACTTGCCGGGAAGGGCTGCGATCTTTTTGGAGGCTTCGACAAATTCGTCCATCGTCTTTGGCGGCTCGGACACACCAGCCTCAGACAGCAGCTTCTTGTTGTAGAACATGGCGTTCAGATAGAAGCCGTAAGGCAGCGTATAGGCTGTGTTGTTGACACTGCGGCCAAGCTCAAGTGCGCGCTCGGTCAGGTCTGGCGTGGTTTCCCACTTTTCGAGATATGGCTCGAGGTTTTCCAGCATGCCATTGTTGGCATAGAGCGAAACCCAGGTGTCCGGCATTTCCATGACATCGGGAATTTCACCAGCCGAAACCATGGTTGCGAATTTCTGGAAGGATTCGCCCCATGGCAGCGAGATGATTTCGACCTTGGTACCCGGATTGGCTGCCTCAAACTTGGCAACGATGGATTCAAGCGTCTTGGTGCGTTCCGGGCTGGTGATGACTTCAACAAGCTTTAGAGTGGTATCGGCGAGTGCCGTGCCGCTCAAAAGCATGGTTGCGAATGCGGCTGCTATTAGTTTTTTCATTGCAGTTCCCCTTATTGCTCCTCACTAGATTTTCGCTATTCGGTCGATGCTGCGAGCGCTCCTTCGATATCTCGCCACAGCGCTTCCGTTCCTTCCAGTCCGACATGCAGGCGCACGGAGCGCGGGTCGATGCCGAACGTATGTGCCGAATTTGGCTGTGCTTTCTGCTGCAGCACGACTTCGCCCGGCACGATCAGGCTTTCATGTCCACCCCAGCTCACGCCGAGCTTGAACAGATCGAGATGATTGCAGAATTCGCGAATGTTCACGCCTTCCCGGAAGATGACAGAGAACAGGCCGGACGTGCCCTTGAGCCCCGCAGGCAGACGATTGGCGAGTGCCGGGTGGCAGACGGTCTCAACCAGATCCAGCGCCTGAAGACGCTTCGCAATTTCCAGTGCCGAAGCCTCATGCGCCTTCATGCGCGTCGGCAAAGTGCGCATACCGCGCACCAGAAGCCACGCATCAAACGGTGAAAGCTTGCCGCCGAGATATGGATAGGTTTCCGCACGGATTGTATTGATCAGGGCTTTCGAGCCGGTCACGACACCGGCCACGACATCGCTATGACCGCCAAGATATTTCGATGCCGAATGCACGACGAGATCAACGCCAAGCGACAGTGGGCGCTGGAAGATCGGGCTGGCCCAGCTGTTATCGATAATGCTCAACACGCCATGCTGCTTGGCAATCGCTGCCAGGGCACCGACATCATGGGCTTCCATGACCCAGCTCGTCGGGCTTTCCATGTAGAAGAGCTTTGCACCGGGCAGGGCTTTTGCAACCGCTTCCTCGTCACGTCCGTCGACATAATCGACCTGCACCTGCATTCGCTTCAGAATGGTGCCAAAAAGCCGGAACGCATCTGGATAGACATGGCGCACGGCAACAATGCGATCACCCGGATTGACGAAGGCCAGCACACTTGAAGAGATCGCAGCCATGCCGCTGGCAAAGCCCAGCGCGTCTTCGCCGCCTTCAAGTTTTGCCAGCATTTCTTCAAATGCCCGTACGGTCGGGTTGAGGCCGCGTGTGTAGATCGGACGAACCTTTTCGCCGCGATAGGAGGCGACCATGTCGTCATAGCTTGGGAAGGTGAAAAGCGAGGTCTGCACGATGGGTGGAACCACGGCGTCGTAGGCATTGCCTTCATCATGGGCAACCGTAAGTGCTGCAAAATCCAGCGGATCCATCCCGTCGGTCATTTGGACATTTCCTTGATGTCTTCCTCGACAATGTCGAGGATTTTGAGTGTTTCCTGCCGCGCGGCTTCAGGGTCCTGGGCCACGATGGCGTTAAAGAGCGTGCGGTGGAACGGAAAGGTCCGCCGCGCGAAATCGACCCGCTCGAAGGGATGATCCCAGAAATGCAAGAAGGCTTCGCGCATCTGTTCGAGCAATTGTCTGAAAAGCGGGTTATGGGTCGCGTCGTAAATGGCGAGGTGAAACGCCAGATCTTCCGGGCCTGACGTGCCTTCCGCGATATGAACGCGTTCCATCTCATTGAGATTGCGTTCGATGATGATGAGGTCTTCAGCGGTGCGTTTGCGGGCGGCGACCATGCTGGCCTCAGCTTCGATGCCACGGCGCACTTCAAGCGATTGCAGCAAAGCATCACGCAATTGTGCGGGGTCGAATGAAAGCGGCATGTGAATAGTTGCCGCCGAAATCGGCTTGAGCAGATAGGTGCCGCTGCCTTTGCGGGCTTCGATCACACCCAATGCCTGAAAATGACGGATTGCTTCGCGAATGGTGGAGCGGCCGACAGCGAGTGCTGTCATCAATTCACGTTCGGCGGGAAGGCGATCTCCGGCCTGAAGCTGCGCTGTCGCGATGTAGTTGGCGAGCGCGTCTGTTACCTGCCGGGCGCGATCCATCGGCGGTAGTGGTGCAATCTGCAGCAGCCTGCGATCTTTCATTCTGCCTCCATTTCACAGATTGGCCCAGAGATCAGCCCAGAGTCTCAACGCGCAATCAGGTCAGAGCCGGTTCCCTTATTGGTTCTTAAATTGGTCTGACATCATAGTAATATCGACAGGAATTCGAGACTGTCAAGCGCGGTTTATTTGCGAGTGAATAGACTGTTTGCATGCGCATGCTTTTCCGATTGCGCTTCGGCAAGCTTGCTCCTATCAATCGCTGGAAGAGGCGGCGCGTCCCAAAAAGTGTGAAGCGGTTTTTGGATAAGACGCGCTGAAAAAGGAGTGCGGCATGCTGCATGCCGCGATCGAGGAGATACCCATGCAATTGAAGGCATCCGAAAAGCGGACGCTTGGCCGAACTGGTTTGACTGTAACCGCGCTTGGTCTGGGAACCGCGCCTTTGGGCGGACTGTATGCGCCGGTTTCGCGTGCTGATGCGGACGCTTTGCTGGAAGCTGGTTGGGGCAGCGGTATCCGTTATTTCGACAGTGCGCCGATGTATGGCTATGGCCGATGCGAGCACCTTCTTGGCGATATGCTGCGTGAAAAACCCGAGCGCGCCGTCATTTCCACCAAAGTCGGGCGTCTGATGACCAATGAGCGTGCTGGTCGCACGCTGCCACCATCGCCGCCAAAGAATCCGCTCGATTCGGGCTGGCATAATGGCCTCAATTTCCGTGAGGTTTTCGATTACAGCTATGATGGCGTCATGCGCAGCTTCGATGACAGCCAACAGCGCCTCGGCTTTCCTGAAATCGATCTGCTTTATGTCCACGATATTGGCCGTGTGACCCATGGCGACAGACACGAGCTTCACTGGAATGCGCTGACCAAGGGGGGCGGCTTCCGTGCGCTGACCGAGTTGCGCGCGGCAGGTAATATCAAGGGCTTTGGTCTTGGTGTGAACGAATGGCAGATCATTCGCGATGCGCTGGAAGAAGCTGATCTTGATTGCTCGCTTCTGGCTGGGCGCTATTCGCTGCTCGATCAGGTTTCTGAAAAAGAATTCCTGCCGCTGGCACAAAAGCGCGGCATGGCACTGGTAATCGCCGGTGTGTTCAATTCAGGAATTCTCGCGGCACCGCGCGGCGGCGAACAGAAGTTCGACTATGCCGATGCACCTGCCGACATCATTGCGCGCACCAATCGTCTGCATGATATTTGCGATCAGTTTAATGTGCCGCTTGCCGCTGCCGCCATGCAGTTTCCGTTGAGGCATGAGGCCGTCAGCTCCATTCTGATCGGTGTCCGTTCGCCGGAACAGATCAGGCAAAATGTGGTCTGGTTCGAGCAGTCTATCCCGGATGAATTCTGGCAGACCTTGCACTCTGACGGTCTTATTTCGTAATCATGACGTCCAAGATTCTCTGCGTCGGTGCCCTCACAATGGACACTATTTTCCGCCTCGACACGCTTCCCGAACAGGCAGGCAAATATCTGCCGCGCGAAGCGGTCGAGATTGCTGCTGGCATGGCCTCAAGCGCCGCTGCCGCGATTGCCCGACTTGGTGGTGATGTGGCGCTCTGGGCTTCCGCCGGGGTTGATCCGGTGGGCGACCGCGCCGTCGCAGAACTGGAAGCCGAAGGCATTGATTGTTCCTATATCCGACGGCTGGAAGGCGCACGCACGGCCTTCTCTTCAATCCTTGTCGATGCAAATGGCGAACGCATCATTGTGCCCTTTTATGATCGCAAGCTTGCAAGCCCGTCTGGTCTGGTGCCGCCGATTGTGGCGGGAGCCTATGCGGCTGTTATGACCGATGTGCGCTGGCCATGGGCTGCGGAGACGGCGCTGCGTGCGGCACGCGATGCAGGCATTCCGGCGATACTTGATGCCGATACCGCGCCTGTCGAATTGCTGGAAACGCTGCTACCGCTTGCAACCCATATCGTTGCATCAGAACCTGCTGCAATCAGCGTCACGGGCACGGCGGATCTGCACGAATGCGTCCGTATTCTTAGCAACCGTTATGATGTTTTCACATCTGTCACGGCTGGCGCAGATGGCTGCTATTGGACGGAAGGCGCTAATCAGCCTGTTTCCCATGTCGCTGGTTTCACCGTCGATGCTGTGGATACGCTGGCTGCGGGCGACGTCTTCCATGGCGCTTTCGCGCATGGTCTGGTGGAAGGGAAGCCGATGACCGACATCATCCGCTTTGCCAATGCCGCTGCAGCTATCAAATGCGCACGCTTCGGCGGACGTGCCGGTTCGCCAAGCAAAACAGAAGTTCTTTCCTTCATCGAAACCGGCGTTGTTCCAGTCCGATAAATTGAACGTCTCCTGTCGTCCCATCCCTCGTCCTTCGAGACGCTGTTTTCAACAGCTCCTCAGGATGAGGGAAGGAGAGGTCAGCGCCCGAATTCTACTTTCTCCCAGGTTCTTCCAAAATCATGAGATTACACACTGAACCCGAATTGACTCTTTACTAACATGTTAGTATGTGCAAGCTTAAAGTTCAAATTTGGGAGGAGCCAGTTTTGGCGCATAATCATTCAGGGCAGGAGCGCTTTGGGCTCTCTGCAGCGCTTACGACGCCATTCGATGTAGATGGCAAAATCGATGTCAGCCGTGCGCTGAAGCACGCACGCGCACGCCTCGACAGCGGCTGCTCAAGCGTAACCTTGTTTGGCACCACTGGCGAAGGGTCATCGATTGCCGATGCTGAGCGTGCAGCACTTCTCGACGCCTTCATTGCGCAGGGTTTCCCGGCTTCGAACATCGTTGTCGGCGTCATGGAAAATTCGATTGCCGATGCGGTCCTGCAGTCGGCCGATGCGCTGCGTCGCGGCTGCAAGGCTATTCTTCTGGCACCGCCTTCCTATTTCAAGAATCTCTCCGACGAAGGTCTGTTCAACTGGTTCTCGGCAGTCTTCAAAGGTCTGGGCAGCGATGCCCGCAGCATCATTCTCTACAATATTCCATCGGTGACTGCAGTTGAACTGTCGGTCGATCTCATCGGTCGCCTGCGCGCAACTTTCGGTGAAATCATCATCGGCGTGAAGGATTCGTCCGGTAACTGGGCCTATACGGAAAAGTTGCTTGCTGCGCACAAAGACATTGCGATCCTGATCGGCGATGAACGCGACCTTGCGGCCGGTGTGCGTCTCGGCGGGCAGGGTGCGATTTCCGGCATGGCCAATCTGTTCCCGGATCGCCTGCTGCGCATGATCAACGACGGTCAGGACGATGCCGAACTGGTCGGCGCAGTACAGCAATTGCTGAACTATCCGGTAACGCCTGCGGTCAAGGCCATGGTGGCGCGTCATACGGGTGACAAGGAGTGGCGTCGCGTACGCGCACCGCTGATTTCACTGAATGATGCGGATTTCGATGCAATCGGCAGTGTATTCGACCGTTTGCATATGGCAAAAGCAGCTTAAGGGCGGCATAAGCAAACGGGACTAAGAGGGGACAGGCTTTGGCAGACGATCACAACGAACCAGTAAAATTGCGGGATAAGGCTTATCAAAGCTTCACCCAGCATTTGCTGGCGCGTGATTTTCATCCGGGCCAGTTCGTTTCGCAGCGCCAGCTCGTCACCATGACGGGCTTGCCACTGGGTGCGATCCGCGAACTGATCCCGCGCCTTGAGGCGGAAGGTCTTATCAAGACCGTGCCGCAGCGCGGGCTTCAGATCGCTCATATCGACCTCAATCTGATCCGCGAAGCGTTTCAGTTCCGCCTTTTCATCGAAAAGGAGTCGATTGCGATTTTCTGTCAGTCGGCTTCCGACGAGCTGTTGCGTTCGCTGCGTGCCGAGCATGAAGACACTCTCAATCGCGCAATGAGCGAAGGTGAAACGCCGGAGCTTGAAGAACGGGCGCAGAATATCGACTGGAGCCTGCACGACACAATTGTCGGCTCGCTCGATAATGAGATCATCTGGCGTGCTTACCAGACCAATACGATCAAGATGCGCCTGATCAATCAGGAGCGCTTCCGCATCACCGGGCGTGTTATCCCGGTCATGCAGGAGCATCTCGCTGTCCTTGCTGCAATCGAAACACGCGATCCGCAGACAGCCATGGATGCCATCGCCGTTCACATCAACAATGCACGGAAGCTGGCTTTGCAGATTTAACAACCAGGGCCGCGCAAGAGGAGTTGCCGGGCCAGAAGAATGATAGGCCAAGAAGCCATAGGGGAGGAGCATGTAATGAATCTATTACGTCCAACACGTCGTCAGTTTCTGGCGGGAACAGCGGCCATCGCCGCCTCGGGTGTCACGGGCATCAGCCCATCTTTCGCGCAGTCGACAGTTGACTGGAAGAAGTATGCTGGCACCACGCTTGAAGTAAATCTTATCAAGAGCCCGCGCGGCGAAATCCTTCAGAAATATCAGAAGGAATTCGAAGAGCTCACCGGCATCAAGGTCAATTCCGAGCAGATGCCGGAACAGCAGCAGCGCCAGAAAGCGGTGATCGAGCTGACGTCCGGTCGTCCAAGCTTCGACGTTATTCACATCAGCTATCACGTTCAGAAGCGTCAATTTGAAAAGGGTGGCTGGCTTGCCGACCTCAATCCGTTTCTGAAAGACCCGACGCTGACCGATGCATCACTCACAGAAGATGATTTTGCAAGCGCCGGTCTGACCTTCGCCAAGGATGCCAATGGCCGCTTCGGCGCGCTGCCTTTCTCGGTCGATTACTGGATCATCTACTGGAACAAGGAACTCTTTGCCGCCAAGGGCATCGAATTCCCGAAGACTTTTGAAGAATTGGTTGCCGCTGCAGAAGCGCTCACCGATCCATCAACCAGAACCTATGGTTTTGTCGCTCGCGGCATGAAGAATGCCAATGCGCCGGTCTATACCAGCCTCCTGCTCGGCTATGGCAAGCAGTCGGTTGACGCAGACGGTAATCTGCAGACGGATTCGGCTGAAGGGATTGAAGCCGCCAAGCTCTATCAGCGCCTGATGACCAAATCGGCACCTCCCGGTGTTGCAGGCTTTAACTGGGCTGAATGCCAGTCGAACTTCCTGCAGGGCCGTGTCGGCATGTGGCTCGACGGTATCGGCTTTGCGCCGCCGCTCGAAGACCCGAACAAGTCGCGTGTTGTCGGCAAGGTTGGCTATGGCGTCATGCCAGCAGGCCCGAATGCGCAGGCAGCACCAACCACCGGCGACGGTATCGGCGTGACCGAAGCTTCCAAGAACAAGGAAGCTGCATATCTCTATTGCCAGTGGGCCATTTCCAAGGAAATGGGCGCTCGCCTGTTGCAGTCGGGATCGGGCGTTCCATTCCGCAAGTCGGTCATCGATGATGAAGCCGTGCGCAAGGGCGTCACTATGCCGGAAGGCTGGGTGGAAGCTCTCTCGAAGTCTGCCCCGATCAGCCAGCTCTGCCTGCCGGTCATCGTGCCCGTCACGGAATTCCGCGACATTATCGGTGTCGGCCTCACCAATCTTCTGAATGGTGCTGACGCAGAAACTGAAATGAAACGCGCGACGGAAGAATTCCGTCCGGTCCTCGCACGGAGCGAAGGAAAATGACATCTGCCGCCCCGATAGGTGCAAAAACGGAAGCTGCTGCCAATGCAGCTTCCTCCACCAAGACTGGCAAGAGCCGCTTGCGGCCAAGTTACTGGCCATTCGTTCTTCCAGCCTTGATTACCGTCGGGGCGGTGATCGTCTTCCCATGGGTGTTTACGCTCTGGATGAGTGCAAACCAGTGGCAGCTCGGCGGGGAGCAGAGCTTTGTCGGCTTCGACAATTATCTGCGTCTTGCAGCCGATATGCGCTTCTGGGAATCCATGTGGCATACGCTTGTCTATACAGTTCTCTCGGTCGTGGCGCCGATGATTCTGGGCACGATTGCGGCGCTGGTCTTTGACAGCAAGCTGCCAATGCGCGGGCTGTTGCGCGGTATTTTCGTCATGCCGATGATGGCGACGCCGGTTGCCGTCGCCCTTGTCTGGACGATGATGTATCACCCGCAGCTCGGTGTGCTGAACTATCTTCTCTCGCTGATCGGCATTGCGCCGCAGGAGTGGATATTTAATCAGAGCACGGTTATCCCGTCGCTGGTGCTGGTTGAAACCTGGCAGTGGACGCCGCTGGTCATGCTGATTGTGCTCGGCGGCTTGGCCTCCATGCCGCGCGATCCGTTTGAAAGTGCGGAAATCGATGGTGCCAATGGCTGGCAGAAGTTCCGCTATATCACGCTTCCGATGATCCTGCCCTTTATCATGGTGGCCGTCATCATCCGCTCGATCGATGCGCTGAAAAGCTTCGACATTATCTATGCGATGACGCAGGGCGGTCCCGGAACGGCATCGGAAACCATCAATATCTATCTCTATAACGTGGCGTTTTCCTATTATGACATTGGCTATGGATCGGCGATTGCCGTGGTGTTCTTCATTGTCATTATCGCCATGTCGATGATCCTTCTGGCCCTGCGCCAGCGAACCAAATGGAACTCGTGAGGACCGACCATGGCACGCAAGTCAATTCTTTCAAAGCTTGGCACGGCACTCATGGTTTTCATCATCGTGTCGCCTGCAATCTTCTTCTTCGTCTGGATGCTGTCGCTTTCCTTGAAATATGAAATCGACAACGGCGCCTATCCACCGATCCTGATCCCCGACCGCATCGCGTGGTCGAACTATAGCGGAATTTTCGAGACCAACGATTTTCTGCTCTATTTCTGGAACAGTATTCTCGTGACCGGAACAGCGACTTTGCTGGCATTGCTGGTCGGGGTTCCGGCAGGCTACGGCATTGCACGACTGCGCGCCAACAAGTCGGCAATCGTCATCATGATTGCGCGTATGACGCCGGGTCTGTCCTACCTGATCCCGCTGTTTCTGCTGTTTCAGACGCTCGGACTGCTCGGCACCCTCTGGCCGCAGATCATCATCCATCTGGTTGTGACTGTTCCAATCGTGATCTGGATCATGATCGGCTACTTCGAGACAACGCCGTTGGAGCTTGAAGAAGCCGCCATTATCGATGGCGCATCCTCGTGGCAGGTGTTCATGAAGGTGGCACTTCCAATCGCCAAGCCGGGCGTTGTGGTGTCGCTCATCCTTGCGGTGATCTTCTCGTGGAACAATTTCGTTTTCGGCATCGTGCTTGCAAGCCGCGAGACACGCACCCTGCCGGTCGCAGTTTACAACATGCTGTCCTTTGAACAGGTCAGCTGGGGTCCGCTTGCCGCCGCAGCCCTTGTGGTCACATTGCCGGTCCTGTTGCTAACCGTTTTCGCACAGCGCCAGATCGTTGCAGGTCTGACAGCAGGCGCCGTCAAATAAGAGTTGAGGTTCAAGATGGCATCTGTATCCATCCGAAATGCAATCAAGAAATATGGCAATGTCGGCGTGTTGCACGGCGTGTCCGTGGATATTCAGGACGGCGAATTTGTCGTGTTGGTCGGCCCGTCGGGCTGCGGAAAATCCACGCTTCTGCGCATGATCGCAGGGCTTGAGGAAATCAGTGACGGCGAAATCGCCATTGGTCCGCGTGTGGTCAATGATCTGCGCGCCAAGGAACGCGATATCGCCATGGTGTTCCAGAACTATGCGCTCTATCCGCATATGACGGTGGCCGACAATATGGGCTTCGCGCTCATGCTGAAAAACGCGCCGAAGGAAGAGCGCGACAGCCGTGTCAGTCGTGCAGCAGAAATCCTCGGCCTCAACAAGCTGCTCGACCGCTTTCCGCGCCAGCTTTCCGGCGGTCAGCGCCAGCGTGTGGCCATGGGCCGTGCGATTGTTCGCGATCCGCAGGTCTTCCTGTTCGACGAGCCGCTCTCCAACCTTGACGCCAAGCTGCGCGTGCAGATGCGCGGCGAGATCAAGGGCCTGCATCAGCGTCTCAAGACCACCACGATTTACGTGACCCACGATCAGATCGAAGCCATGACCATGGCGGACAAGATCGTTGTCATGCGCGATGGTCTGGTGGAGCAGATCGGTGCGCCGCTCGATCTTTATGATCGTCCGGCCAATATGTTTGTCGCGGGCTTCATTGGTTCGCCATCCATGAACTTCGTCAACGGCAAGATCGAAGAAGGTTCGTTTGTGGCTGATGGCGGCTTCCGTCTGCCGCTTCCGGAAGGCGATTATGCAGGTCTTTCGGGCAAGGCCGTTTATGGTATGCGCCCTGAGCACATGAAGATTGCTGATAACGGCGTGCCGGTCACAGTCGAAATCGTTGAGCCGACCGGTTCGGAAATCATGGTTATGGGTAAGCTCGGCGATCAGCCGGTTACCTGTCTGTTCCGCGAGCGCCTGACGGTGCGTCCCGGCGATGTGCTGACCATTGCGGTTGCCCCAGCAACGAGCCATGTGTTCGAGCCGGAAAAGGGTATGCGCGTCAGCAGCTAAAAACCAAATATCAAAATGAAAACGCCGGGCTTTTGCCCGGCGTTTTGTTTTATTCCGCAGCCTCTTTCACCGCCATCGGATTGTTCGGATGAGTCGTCCAGTTGGCATATTGCGCCGGGATCGGTGCCTTGGTGCGCGGATCGAAATCACCGATCTGCTCCATGGTAATGCAATCCTCGACCGGGCAGACATTGACGCAAAGATTGCAGCCAACGCATTCCTCATCGATCACCTCAAAGTGCCGCGCACCGTTCACGAGACTGGTAATCGCCTGATGCGAAGTATCTTCGCAGGCAATATGGCAACGGCCGCACTTGATGCAGGAATCCTGATCGATCCGTGCCTTGGTGACATAATTGAGGTTGAGATACTGCCAGTCGCTGACATGCCCCACAGCCATGCCGCGGAAATCGTCCAGCGTCTGATAGCCTTTACTATCCATCCAGTCGGAAAGACCGTCGATCATTTCTTCAACGACCTTGAAGCCATAGGTCATAGCAGCGGTACAGACCTGAACCGTGCCGCAGCCGAGCGCGATAAATTCGGCTGCATCGCGCCAAGTGGTGATGCCGCCAATGCCTGAAATCGGCAGGCCATAGGTTTCAGGATCGCGTGCAATTTCCGCCACCATGTTCAGTGCAATCGGCTTGACCGCTGGTCCGCAATAGCCGCCATGGCTGCCGCGACCGTCAATGGATGGCACCGGCGACATGCTGTCCAAATCAACCGAAACAATCGAATTGATCGTGTTGATCAGCGATACCGCATCGGTGCCGTTTTCTTTCGCGCCACGCGCTGGCTTGCGAATATCGGTGATGTTCGGCGTCAGCTTGGTGATCACCGGCATACGGCTATATTGCTTGCACCATTTCACGACCATCCCGACATATTCCGGCACCTGACCGACAGCCGCACCCATGCCGCGTTCGCTCATGCCGTGCGGACAGCCAAAGTTCAGCTCGATGCCGTCGGCACCGGTTTCTTCCACCAGGGGCAGGATTGCTTTCCACGCTTCTTCTTCGCATGGCACCATGATCGAAGCGATCAATGCGCGGTCGGGCCAGCGCATTTTCACTTCTTTCATTTCGCGCAGGTTCACTTCCAGTGGCCGGTCGGTGATCAGCTCGATATTGTTGAGACCCAGCAGGCGCCGGTCAGCACCATGGATAGCGCCATAGCGCGGACCATTGACGTTTACGACCGGCGGGCCTTCAGCCCCCAGCGTTTTCCAGACCACGCCACCCCAGCCAGCCTTGAAAGCCCGTTCGACATTGTAAGCTTTGTCCGTCGGTGGGGCCGAAGCCAGCCAGAACGGGTTTGGAGACTTGATGCCGAGGAAGTTCGTTGAAAGATCAGCCATTTTTACTCTCCTCAGCCCTGTTCCTGGCCCAATGGCACACTGCGGTCACGCGAAGCAGACGGGGAGGGCGCATGAAGTGCGCCGCCCGACAACACCGCATCGGCAAAACCTTCAATCGCTTCGGGACGTTTTGTCAGCGTCGCATGGATGGATTCTGCTGCAACCTTGCCGTCTTCCACCGATGCAACGGTCAGATCCTGACCACCTGCAACGCAGTCGCCTCCTGCCCATATGCCCTCAACGGATGTGCGACGATCTTCATCGACGCTGATGCGCCCTTTGGAAAGTCCGATGCCAGACCCGGCAATTGGCTCTGGTTCAAACTTCTGGCCGATAGCCTTGAACACCTGATCGGCTTCAAGAATGAGATATTCGCCGGTGCCGGAAAGTTTGCCGCTATCGGCATTGGTATATTCAAAGACCACGGCATTGACCGTGCCGTCTTCGTTCCGCTCAAGGGCATGCGGTTGCAACCAGTGACGGATCACCACGCCATGAATCTGTGCCAGTTCCTGCTCATAGGCGCTGGCATTCATGCTTTCCTGACCGCGACGATAAACGATTGTCACGTTTTCAGCGCCAAGCTTCTTGGTCTGGATCGCAACGTCTACCGCCGTCATGCCGCCGCCGATCACTACCACATTGCGGCCAACGGGGAGGGATGAGAGGTCTTTTGCCTGACGCAGATTGGCGATGTAATCCACCGCATCGATCACGTTGGGCGCATCTTCGCCGACAAGCGCCAGATCGTTGACGCCTGGCATGCCCATGCCGAGGAAAACTGCATCATAGCCAGCCTTCAGCGTTTCAATGGTGATGTCCTGACCGAGCGTCTGGTTATATTCGATATTGATCGCGCCGATTTTCAGCACGAATTCCAGTTCGCGCTGGGCGAAATTATTGACCGTCTTATAGGCGGCAATACCATATTCATTAAGACCGCCGCCCTTGGGTCGCGCTTCAAAAATCGTCACCTGATGCCCATACATCGCAAGGCGATGTGCTGCGGAGATACCTGCCGGGCCCGCGCCAACGATTGCGATGTGCTTGCCAGTATCGGGTGCGCGCTTGAATGGATGATTGCCGGTTTCCATCAGAACATCTGTGGCATAGCGCTGCAATTCACCGATCTTGACCGGTTTGCCTTCGGAGGTTTCGCGAACACACACTTCTTCGCAGAGCGTTTCTGTCGGGCAAACGCGGGCGCACATGCCGCCCAGAATATTTTCTGAGAGAATGGTCTTGGCTGCACCGATGGCATTGCCGGTGTTAATCTGGCGAATGAAACGCGGAATATCGATGCTGGTAGGACATGCATTCATGCAAGGTGCGTCATAGCAATAATAGCAGCGGTCGGATTCAACGAGGGCTTCATGCTTGTTCAGCGGCGGATGCAGATCATCAAAAACATGCGCATAGTCGGCCTTCTCAAGCCGCGAGCCGTGAATATCAGGCCCGTTCGTATGTCCCGGATTATCGACTGCATCAATAGGCGAATTGTCTGCTGATCTCATCGATCGCATCTCCCATTTTTGCTTGTTCAGGCGCGGGTTCCCTTTGCGCACCTTAAACGTTGTTCCGGGCTGCGATCTTTGCCGTCGCGTGATGCCCGTTAATGACAGGATGACAGATTTTTACGGAAGGTCAAATTTTTTATCATCTGGTCAATTTATGAGAGTTAGGCACTAGAAATAGAGAAAGGCCCGGCTTTGGAAGCGCGGGCCTTTGACAGTTGATCAGAGTGTGAAATCAAAGCGGATCGGACTTGAGGCCGTCCGGTGTCGCTTCCGAGGTAGGGAAAGTTTGGGATTCTTTGGGTAGTGCCGGGCGTGAGCTTAGCACCAGAGCACAGCCACTGATGATGACAGCAGCGCCGACAAACTGGATCAAGGAAAGCTGTTCTTTGAGGAACACCGCACCGACGAGAACCGCGATGACAGTCACGACGAATTCAACGCTGATGGCTTTGGTCGGGCCGACATTTCCAACCAGTTTGAAGTAAAGCACATAGGTAAGCGCACTCATCACACATGCCGAGATCAGCAGATATACAAAATCAATCATCCCCGGCATGGCTGGCACAGGAACGGCCAAGATCAGTGGCAAACTTAATATGCCGCCAAACACGAATGCGCCGATGGTGGTTTCCCATGAGCCGGTGGTAGAAAGACGACGGCTTGCATAGTTGCTGCCGAATGCTGCCGAGAAGCAGGAGAAAAGCACAGCAATACAGCCCATGATAAATTCAGGCGTAACCGCAACAGCCGGGAAGCCGACCAGAAGCACAATGCCGGTTACGCCGAGGAGCAGGCCGATGAGGCCGCGCGCCGTGATGCGTTCGAGACCCCAGAGCTGGCTGATAACCATCGAGAAAAGCGGAATGGATGCGACGCAGATCGCGGCCATAGCGGTGCCAATCAGCGGCGTTCCGTAGGAAAGGCCAATAAGCTGGCCCGCAACGGTGGTTGCACCAACCACGGCGAAGGGTTTCCAGCCCGCCTGAAAATCAAGATTGCGTCCGGAGAGTTTCGCGATTGCAAAAAGTGTTCCGGCGGCAATGAAAGAGCGGAAGGCAACCGCACCGGCCCAGCCAAAGGCTTCGACCACGCGCAGCACCACAAGGAACGAAAGTCCCCATGCTACGGCAAGGAAAATATAGGTCGCGACGTCTCTGGGTTTCATGCCAGCGGGCTTTCAAGAAGTATTGCGAATTATCGAATACCGGATTGTTAAGGAACACCGTTGCAGCTTTATAAGAGTGAAGCTGGATCAGGTCGTTTTTGCGGCGGCGTTCGACGCCGCTTCTGCGATATTGGCAAAGAAGCGGTCTGCGATTTTTCGTGCGACTGAGCCGAGCAATTTCGTGCCGATCTGTGCCACCTTGCCACCGGCATCGCCACGTATGGCGTAGGATAAAATCGTGTCGGTACCGTCTTCGTCCAGACGCACATCGGTCGCACCGTGAGCAAACCCTGCTATGGAGCCTTCCCCGTGGCCGGAAATCGTATAGGAGACAGGCGGTTTCATATTCGACAATTCCAGAATGCCGTGAAAGCGGACTTTCAGGATTCCGAAACTCACTTTGAGGGCGGCACGTATCTCTGTTTCCGAAATGCGCTCGATATCTTCGCAACCGGGAATGCAGGATTTCAGCGTTTCAATGTCGTTCAACGCATCCCAGACTGCTTGGCGTGGTGCCGCAATCCGCTCTTCTCCGGTCAGGTCCATGCTTCACTCCGAGGTGGATCACCCTAAATTGATCAATATGGTGTATATGACACTCTGTCCAAATTGGAAGTTCGGTAATTTATTTGCCGCAAATCCTCTCTAAAACGCTTAATGTCCGCAATTAAATCGATTTGATTCGGGAGTAGCATCATGGCAAGAGACGCGACGAAGCTTGAAGCAACGGTCGCAAAGCTTAAAAAGCACTGGGCAGATTCGGCCCCGCACGATATGCGCGCGGCGTTCAAATCAGACCCGGGCCGGTTCGAGCGGTATTCGCTATCCCTGGATGACCTTCTGTTCGACTGGTCAAAATGCCGGGTCAATGACGAGACGATCGGGCTCCTCAAGGAACTCGCTATTGCTGCCGATGTCGAAGGTCGTCGTGCGGCGATGTTTGCGGGTGAGCACATCAACAACACGGAGGACCGTGCCGTTCTCCATGTCGCGCTGCGCGACACGTCCTCGAAGGAAGTGCTTGTTGACGGACACAATGTGCTGCCGGATGTAAAGGAAGTGCTCGACCGTATGGCGGCATTTGCGGATGGCATTCGGTCGGGCGCGATCAAGGGAGCGACCGGAAAGAAGATCACCGATATCGTCAATATTGGCATTGGCGGGTCCGACCTCGGACCGGTCATGGCAACTCTGGCTCTTTCCCCATATCATGATGGCCCGCGTGCGCATTTCGTCTCCAATATCGACGGCGCTCATATTGCGGATACGCTTGGCATTCTCGATCCTGCGACGACGCTTGTCATCATCGCTTCCAAGACGTTCACGACCATCGAAACAATGACCAACGCGCAGACCGCGCGTAAATGGGTAGCAGATGCACTTGGAGAAGCGGCTGTGGGCGCCCATTTCGCGGCTGTCTCAACCGCATTGGACAAGGTTGCTGCCTTCGGCATTGCTGAAGACCGGGTCTTTGGTTTCTGGGACTGGGTCGGTGGACGTTATTCCGTATGGTCGGCCATCGGCCTGCCTGTGATGATTGCGATTGGACCGGAGGATTTCCGCAAGTTTCTGGCAGGTGCGCATTCAATGGATGTGCATTTCCGAGATGCGCCGCTGGAAAAGAACTTAGCCGTCTGGCTGGGTCTCATCGGTTACTGGCATCGTGCGATCTGTGGTTATGGCAGCCGTGCGATCATTCCATACGACCAGCGTCTCGCCCGTCTTCCAGCCTATCTGCAGCAGCTGGACATGGAGTCGAATGGCAAGAGCGTCACGGTCGATGGCAAGCCGGTTTCCGGTCCGACAGGCCCGGTTGTTTGGGGTGAACCTGGCACGAACGGCCAGCACGCTTTCTTCCAGCTTCTGCATCAGGGCACCGACACCATTCCGCTCGAGTTCATCGTTGCAGCAAAGGGCCATGAAAAGCACCTCGACCATCAACATGAAATGTTGCTGGCGAATTGCCTTGCACAGTCCGAGGCCTTGATGAAGGGGCGTACCCTTGATGAAGCGCGAGCGCAGTTGAAGGCGAAGAACCTGCCGGAGAGCGAAGTTGAACGCATTGCTCCGCATCGCGTTTTCTCAGGCAATCGCCCGTCGTTGACGCTGGTTCATGACAAGCTTGATCCGTTTGCTCTCGGACGTCTGGTAGCGCTGTATGAACACCGCGTGTTCGTCGAAGCACAGATTTTCGGCATCAATGCTTTCGATCAATGGGGCGTGGAGCTTGGCAAGGAACTTGCCACCGAACTTCTGCCGGTGGTTTCGGGTGAGGAGAGCAGCGACGGTCGCGACGCTTCCACACAAGGGCTTGTCGCGCATCTGCATGCGCGAAGGAAAGCTTGACGGCATTCTCTGCACAGCTAGAAATAAAGGAGAGCCGGGTTTGTAACCCGGCTCTCTTCATGAGAAATAAATGGGAAATGAAATGAAAACCGAGATCGTAAAATTTGCCGGCGATGTACCGGGAAATGCCATCGAGTTGCGCGTGCTGCGCTTTGCAGGCAAGGACAGCGATGCGCCTTCCGCCTATTTGCAATCTTCGCTTCACGGTGCCGAACTTCCGGGGCAGGCGGCTCTTCATTTCCTGGTTCCGATGTTGAAGAAAGCGACTGAGGAAGGGCGCATTCTTGGCAATATCACCATTGTTCCGCAAGCCAACCCGATCGGCTCCAATCAGTGGCTGGCACATCAGCATCTCGGTCGTTTCGAGACGTTTTCGCTGACCAATTTCAATCGCGCTTTCCCGCTACTGCCGGATTTTGACACCTCTGAACTGCCGGAGCCGGATGCGCCGATCTCACTGGCTCAGCGCCTGAAGGCGACGCTTTTGAAGCTGGCCCTGCCGAACGACATCGTGCTCGACCTGCATTGCGACGACGAGAGCGAAAATTACGTCTACATCGCGGAAGAATTTGCCGAGGACATGAAGGATCTGGCCATCGCGCTCAATTCGACGGCAATCCTCGCATGGGACACGACAGCCGACGCAGCTTTTGAAGAAGCCTGCGCCCATCCTGTCCTGCAATTGCCGGCGGACAAGCGCAACATGAAGCGCCGGGCTGTTACAACGGTTGAATTCCGTGGCTTGAGCGATGTTTATGCCGATATGGGCAAAGGCGATGCCGAAGGTCTGTACAAATTCCTCGTGCATCGGGGCGTTGTTCGCGACGACAATGTGAAGCTAGAGACGGAATATAAGGGTCTTGTCACGCCGCTCTCACATGTTGAGATGTTGCGCGCGCCGGAAGGCGGTATGGTGCTCTTTCATGTAGCGCCGGGCGATGAAGTAAAGGCGGGAACGAAGCTGGTTACAGTGGTTACGAAGCCGGGTGAACCGGAGGGCGACATCACGCTGACAGCACCGCAGGACGGGCGCATCCTGACCCGTCGTTCGCTGCGTTATGTGCGTCGTGGGGATGATCTTCTCAAGCTGCTTGGAGCACAGCCTTCAACCGTCAAGAAGCGTGCCGGTGCGCTGGAAGCATGAGCGACAAGCTTTCCGCAGAGCGTATGAAATCAATCCGTGCCGTCCTGTTCGACAAGGACGGCACCCTGATCGATTTCGACCGCACCTGGTTTTCAATCTCGTGGCAACTGGCGCAGCGTGCAGCAAAAGGCGACGAGGTGCGGGCTCGCGCGTTGCTCGATGCGGGAGGTTATGACTGGCTGACCGAGCGTTTCCGGGCCAATTCGGTCATCGCTGCCGGTACAGTCGAAGATATCGTTTCGCTTTGGCATCCAGACGTCGCATCAGAGCAGGTGCGCAAACTGGTCGAAGAATATGACGCTTACTGCGTCACCGAAGGTGCGCGTTCGGCGGTTGCGATCGAAGCCGTTCGCGAAACGCTGGAAACGCTGCGGGAGATGGGGCTTCGCCTTGGTATCGCCACCAACGATTCCGAGGCTGGTGCCCACGCTACCGCCAAAGCTCTGGGTATCCACGGGCTCTTCGAAGTCGTGATTGGCTACAACACGGCGGCGCGCCCAAAACCTTATCCCGACCCGCTGCTCTATTTTGCAGAAAAGCTGGGATTGGCACCCCACGAGATCGCCATGGTCGGCGACAATCTGCATGATTTGGAAACAGCCCATGCTGCCGGGGCAGGGCTTGCGGTCGGTGTTCTATCGGGCAACTCTCCTCGTGAGGCGCTGGAGCCTCATGCCGATGTGGTGCTGGATAGCGTTGCTGGATTGCCTGAATTATTGAAGTGATGAGTGCTGGCTTCCATTCAATTCGTTGAATGGAAGCATCATGACAATTCATCTTCAATGCTCTTGCGGTGTGATCGGTGTGGAGTAGCATGACGGAACGTTCAACGTTCCCGAGCTATGTCCATGATCCTGATCGGCCAGTATGATTCCCCTTTTGTGCGGCGTGTCGCTATCGCCATGCGGCTTTACGGCCTGCCATTCGAGCATGAACCGTGGTCGACATTCGGTGACCGTGACAGGATTGCGGAGTTCAATCCGCTGAGCCGCGTGCCGACGCTTGTCCTCGACGATGGCGACGTCGTGATCGAAAGCGCGGCTATACTCGATTATCTCGATGAGATCGCAGTCGGCAAGCCTCCGTTGGTGGCGCAAAAAGGTATCGAGCGCCGTCAGGCTTTGAAGATATGCGCGCTTTCTACCGGTCTTGCCGATAAGGCCGTGAGCCTTCTCTATGAAGGTTTGCTGCGAAGCGAAAAATCAAGCGTTTGGGTGGAACGCTGCGAGACACAGATCGCGCGGGTGCTGGATGTTCTGGAAAGTGATCTTGCGGAACGGAAATCATCATACTGGTTTGGAGATGATATCGGACATGCCGATATCGCGGCGGCTTGTGCGCTTCGCTTTCTGCGCGAGGCGCATCCAAGCCTCTTTAATGAGCAGAAATATCCGGCATTGGCTGGTCTGGCAGCTCGATGCGAAGCGCTGACACCTTTCCAGAAGATCGTTCAGCCTCTGGTGCCGCCCTCTGCATGATTCAGTCTGAAACAAATACGGCCGGACGAAATGTCCGGCCGTATTTGTTTGTAAACTTCAACGTTCTCAGTCGCGAAGTTCGCGACGCAAAATCTTGCCGACATTGCTCTTTGGCAGGCTTTCGCGGAACTCGACTTCGCGCGGACGCTTGTAGTTGGTGAGACGTTCGGCACAATAGGCTTTGACTTCGTCTTCGGTCAGGTTGAGGTCGCTACGGACAACGAACAATTTGACGACTTCGCCCGAATGTTCGTTCGGTATGCCAACGGCTGCCGTTTCCACGATGCCGGGATGACCGGCGGCAACTTCTTCAATTTCGTTTGGATAGACATTGAAGCCGGAAACCAGGATCATGTCCTTCTTGCGGTCGACGATCTTGGTGTAACCGCGTTCGTCCATGAAACCCATGTCGCCCGTGCGGAAGAAACCATCCGGCATGATCGCGCGTTTGGTTTCATCGGGACGTTCCCAATAACCCGACATCACCTGTGGTCCGCGCACGCAGATTTCCCCGACCTCTCCGAGTGCCAGGTCATTTCCGTCATCGTCACGGATTGCCACATCAGTCGATGGCATGGGCAGGCCGATAGTGCCGGAGAACTCGGTCGCATCAAGCGCGTTGGCGCATGCGACGGGCGAGGTCTCCGAAAGGCCATACCCTTCAGTGACGTGGCAACCAGTCATTTTCTGCCAGCGTTCGGCAACAGGACGTTGCACAGCCATTCCGCCGCCGAGAGTGAGAATAAGAGGTTTGAAATCCAGCGTCTGGAAATCAGGGTTGTTCATGAGGCCGTTGAACAAGGTGTTGAGGCCCGGGAAGATATGGAACGGGTATTTCTTCAGCTCTTTGACAAAGCCGGAAATATCGCGTGGATTGGGAATGAGGATATTTCGTGCACCAAGCTTGATGCCGATCATCGCATTCACGGTGAGCGCGAAAATATGGTAAAGCGGCAGGGCGCATACGAAATTCAGGGCCTTGGGCTTGCCTTTGTTGCGGAAAGCAACCTCCATCCAGACATGCATCTGCTCCACATTCGCAAGAATATTGCTATGGGTGAGCATGGCGCCTTTCGAGACGCCCGTCGTACCGCCTGTATATTGCAGGAAAGCAAGGTCAGAACCTTGAACCGGAATGGGGTTGAAGGATTGGGCACGGCCTTGAGCCAATGCATCCTTGAAACGGATATGCCCCGGGATGTTCCACACAGGGACCATTTTCTTCACGCGGCGCACGACGAAATTGATGATGTGGCCCTTGAAGCCATGCATGTCGCCCATTGAAGCGACAATGATATTGGGAACATTGACGGAGTTAAGGGTCTTCTCCACCGTCGATGCGAAGTTCTCCAGAACAATCAATGCTTTGGCGCCGGAGTCGTTCAGCTGGTGTTCCAGCTCGCGCGGCGTATAAAGCGGATTGACGTTCACCACCACGAAACCGGCGCGGAGAATAGCCGTAAACGCAATTGGATAATGCAGGATGTTTGGCATCATCACTGCGACGCGATCACCTTTGACGAGGCCACGCGATTGGAGAAATGCTGCGAGGGCGCGAGAGTATTCGTCCAGCTTCTTGAAAGAGAGATCCTTACCCATGCAGGTAAAGGCGGGATTGTCGGGGAACTGCCGACAGGACGCCAGAATCATATCGCCAATAGACGAGGTATTGCTCAGATCGATTTCGTGCGGAACGCCGACCGGATACGATTTGAGCCAGATTTTTTCCTGCTTCAACGCGCCTTTCTTGGCTGTATCTGCTGCGACGGATTCAACTACGGATGCACTTTGCCCAGTCGTTTTTTTCGCCATGTCTTCTCCCCGGATTGCTCCGTCCTAAGTTGGGCAGCCTGTGCGCCCGCCGTCTCCCAAGCTGCCCGCCCGGACAGCCTCCTCACCATAAATGTGGTCGAGTTTTACTCTCTTCGCAAGAGTTACATTGACGTAAGCGTAAATTATAAAGGAGTCGAGCGTCTTCCCCAATTTTTAAGTTCAGCAATCACAATAGGTTGAAAGAAACCACGGGAGAAAATAGCAGGTCCAATGGGTGGGGCATATCGCAATTATGTGTAATCTTGCGTCTGATGAGCTTCGAATTCCTGATTTCGCAGAGATCGAATGAGTATCGAGATTGCCTTGCCGCCATAGGTGACGAGATCGTAGTTTCGGTCGCCGCGCAACCATTCATTGAGGAGCCCGCTCAACATGGAAAGCAGGATCAGTGCTGCCGTATCAGCAGTCCATTCCTTTGAAAGCTCCCCGCGTCTTGCCGCCACGTCGAGCAATCCTGCGAGCAATGAGAGGACATTAGATCGCGCTTCCCTGAGTCTGTCTTCCAGTGGGGCCATCTCGCCGACGAATTCGCATCGCTGGTTGATGATAATGAAAATGTTCTGCTGGCGTACATCGTTCGAAAAAAGATGCAGCGCCTGGATAATCGATTGTTCCAGAACATGCATTGGATTGGGGTGATTAACGGCCGCTGCCTGCAACATGATTTCTTCTTGCGGGAAGCGGACATTACCTATGATTGTGCGCGCGATTTCAAGCTTGTCGTGGAAGTGGAAATAAATCGCACCACGCGTTACTCCGGCATGACATGCGATTTCCATCAGTGTAGATTGGTTGACACCACGTTCGAGGAAAACCTGCTCGGCGGCCACCAGAATGGCTTCCCGGGTCTCGGCTGCCTCGGCTTTCGTTCTTCGCATGACTTCTCTCAGGTAGATGCAGGCTAGTGGCCCAGTTTGCCACTGAATCTGGATAACTCATTCGTGATCTGTAATATTAGGTGATTGACTATAACACGGTAGTCCGTATTTACAAACACTCGTGTATGTTAAATTGGCAGCACCGCGCGACAGCAAGGGCACTCCCATCATGACTTTGAACCGTTCCATTCGGCTTTTTGCGGCAGGGGCCGCATTTCTTGTCTTTGCGGGGCAACCCGTTCTGGCGCAGGCACCCGGGGGGGCTACACCGCCTCCGCCACAGGTATCCGTTACGGTGGTCAAGCCGCATGATGTACCTGTTACCTATGAATATGCGGCGCGTATCAGCGCCTATCGCGATGTTCAGGTCCGAGCGCGCGTGGGCGGAATATTGCTTCACCGCAATTTCATCGAAGGTACGGAAGTCAAAGCGGGCGACGTGTTGTTCGAAATAGACCCTGCACCGTATGAGGCCGAGCTTGAAAAGGCTCAGGCTCAGGTAGCGCAGGCCGAAGCGCAGTATCAGCAATCCATTCGGGATGCCGAGCGCGCAGAACAACTCGTCCAGCAGAAGGTGCAGAGCACGGCAGTTCGTGATTCCGCTTTTGCGACGCGCGACCTGAACAAGGCGGCGGTTGCTGCAGCCAAGGCACAGCTTCGCACCGCAGAACTCAATCTGAGCTATACCAAGGTCACCGCGCCCATCAGCGGCATTACCAGTCAGGAACAGGTCAATGAGGGCAGCCTCATCGGTACTGATGCATCCTCCAGTCTTCTGACTTCGATTACCCAGCTCGATCCGGTGTACGTGAATTTCTCCTTCACCGATACGGAAGCTGCCGAAATCGACCGTTTGCGCGCAGAACGCGGTGCAACGGGTGAAGATGCCGATCGCCTCAAGATCAAGGTCCTGTTTGGTGACGGACAGGCTTATGATCATGAAGGTACGATCGACTTCACCTCATCGTCGCTCGATACGGAAACAGGCACTCTTGGCGCCCGTGCAGTCGTTGAGAACCCTAATCGCCGCCTGATCCCTGGTCAGTTCGTCCGTGCGGTGATCCTCGGTATTCAGGTCAAGGATGCAATCACGATCCCGAAGGCCGCATTGCTCCAGGGTCCGCAAACGCAGTTTGTGTACGTGGTCAACAAGGACAATGTTGTCGAAGTGCGACCGATCACGGTGTCGCGTGAACTGAGTGACGCGTGGCTTGTTTCCGAAGGTCTCAATGCAGGCGAACGGGTTATAAGCGAAGGTCTCGTCAAGGCAGCCCCGGGTAAGCCCGTGAATCCGGTCGACGCAGCTACTGAAGCAAGCAATCAGACATCGCCTGACAAGGCGGGTGCTGAAGCTGGCAAAGAACAGGCGGCAGACAAGCAATGAATAGATTTTTCGTCGACCGCCCCGTTTTCGCGGCGGTCATTTCCATTGTGCTCGTGCTGGCTGGCCTGATCTGCATCCGGATCCTGCCGATTGCGCAGTACCCCGAACTGACGCCGCCACAGGTGGTCGTCAGTGCAACCTATCCCGGCGCAAGTGCCGAAACGGTGGCGCAGACTGTTGCTGCGCCATTGGAACAGCAGATCAATGGCGTCGAGAACATGCTCTATATGCAGTCCTCGAGCCTTGGTAGCGGTACGATGCAGTTGACCGTGACCTTCGCTCTGGGCACCGACCCCGATCAGGCCACCATCAACGTCAACAACCGCGTACAGCGTGCAACCTCGTCGCTTCCGCAGGAAGTTCAGCGTCTCGGCGTCACGGTGGACAAGCGTTCCACCACGATTCTGGGCATGGTCGCCATGTTCTCCGACAGCGATCGTTATGACCGCACCTACGTCGGTAACTACGCGCTGCTGAACGTGGTCGACGATCTCAAGCGTCTGTCGGGCGTGGGCGACGTGCAGCTGCTCGGCAATATTGACTATTCGATGCGTATCTGGCTGCGTCCAGACAAGCTGGCGCAGTATAATCTGACCCCTAGCGATGTCTCGACGGCTATCCAGGAACAGAACGCACAGTTCGCAGCCGGTCGTTTCGGCGATCAGCCCGATCCGCAGGCCGGGCCGTTCACCTATACGGCGACCACGCAGGGGCGTCTGCCGGATGCCGCTGCATTCGAGAACATTATCCTTCGTTCCAGCTCTAACGCCGCAACGCTGCGTCTGAAGGACGTTGCGCGCGTCGAGCTAGGCACGGAAAGTTATCTCGTCGACAGTAATCTTAATGGTACGTCTGCAGTTCCGATTGCAATCTATCTGCAGCCGGGCGCGAATGCGCTCAACACGATGGAACTCATTCAGAACCGTATGAACGAGTTGAAGGCGAGCTTCCCGGCGGGTATCGATTACTCGATCCCGTTCGATACGACGAAGTTCATCAAGGTCTCCATCGAGGAAGTGATACACACCTTCATCGAGGCGATCATTCTCGTCGTGCTGGTGGTGTTCATCTTCCTGCAGAACTGGCGCGCGACGCTCATTCCAATCATCGCAGTGCCGATCTCGATCATTGGCACTTTTGCGGGCATGTATGTGCTCGGCTTCTCCATCAACCTCCTGACGCTGTTCGGTCTGGTGCTGGCAATCGGTATCGTGGTCGACGACGCTATCGTGGTTCTGGAAAACGTCGAACGTATCATGACGACCGATAAGCTGTCGCCGCGCAAGGCCGCCATCAAGGCCATGGGTGAAGTGACGGGGCCGGTTGTTGCGATTGTTCTCGTGCTTTGCGCCGTGTTCATTCCGGTTGCCTTCATGGGCGGTCTTGTCGGTGAAATGTACAAGCAGTTCGCCGTCACTATCGCGATTTCGGTGACGTTGTCTGGTCTTGTGGCATTGACACTGACACCGGCGCTCTGCGCGTTGATCCTCAAGCCGGGTCATCACGAGCCGATGCTGCCGTTCCGCATCTTCAACCGCTTCTTCGAGCGGGTGACGGACGGTTACTCTCGTGGCGTTCGCTTCTTTTTGAAGCGCGCTGCAATCGGTCTGATCATTTTTGCAGGCCTTCTTGGTGCTACATACTATCTTTTTGAACGGGTTCCGGGATCGCTGTTACCTGACGAAGATCAGGGCTACCTGTTCAGCGTTGCTGTCCTGCCTCCTGCGGCCTCGTTGGAGCGCACAACGGCGGTTCTTGATCAGGCGAGCGCGAATATCCGGAAAAGCCCGGCTGTGGAAAGCGTCTTCGCGGTATCCGGCTTCGATCTTCTGTCGGGCGGTCTGAAAACCAGTGCGGGCACGATGTTCATCATGCTCAAGGACTGGAAGGAACGCACGACACCTGAAACCGATGCCCGCAATCTTCCCGGTGCCATCATGGCCATGAATTCGGGCATCAAGGACGGGCTTGTGCTGGCATTCAACCCGCCTCCGATCATGGGCCTCAGCACGACCGGTGGCTTTGAACTCTATGTTCAGGATCGTACCGGCGGTGGTGTCGAATCGCTGACGCGTGCAACCAAACTCATCACCGAGGCTGCGGCCAAGCGACCGGAACTGCAGGGCGTGCGCACGACGTTCGATCCGAATGTTCCGCAATATGACATTCAGCTTGATCGCGAAAAGGCGAAGGCTATGGGTGTGCCGATCAACTCTGTATTCACTGCAATGCAGGCAACGTTCGGTAGTCTCTATGTCAACGACTTTACGCTGTTTGGCCGCAACTATCAGGTCAACCTGCAGTCGGAGGCTGAGTTCCGTCGTGATCCAAGCGATCTCAAGCATGTCTTCGTGCGGGCCAATTCCGGCAGCATGATTCCGCTTGATGCTCTTGTGACTGTCAAACGTATTGTTGGCCCGGATCAGCTTGAACGCTTCAACGCCTTCAATGCAGCGAAGATCACCGGTAATCCGGCACCAGGTTTCACCTCTGGCGATTCCATCAAGGCAATGCAGGAAGTGGCTGCGGAGGTTCTTCCGCAGGGCTACCAGATTGCATGGACGGGCTCGGCCTATCAGGAAGTAACCACAAGCGGCACAGGCACGCAGGCGATGATCTTCGGTCTCGTCATGGTGTTCCTGATCCTTGCGGCGCAATACGAGCGCTGGAGCCTGCCGCTCGCCGTCATTACCGCAGTGCCGTTTGCTATCTTCGGTGCGCTGCTGGCGACCGATCTGCGCGGGTTGACCAATGACGTGTATTTCCAGATTGGTCTGGTGACACTCATAGGTCTGGCGGCGAAGAACGCGATTCTGATCGTGGAATTCGCGGTACTCGAGCGAGAGACAGGCAAGTCCGCGATAGAGGCGGCAGCGTCGGCGGCCCGCTTGCGCTTCCGCCCGATTGTGATGACCTCGCTGGCCTTCATTCTCGGTGTTGTGCCGCTTGCGATCAGTACGGGTGCCGGTTCGGCAAGCCGTCACTCGATCGGTACGGGCGTTATCGGCGGTATGTTGGCTGCAACGTTCATCGCAACGTTCTTCATTCCGATGTTCTATAGTCTGATAGCGCGCAAGCCGCCGAAGCGGCCAGAGGATGAAGATGTGAATGAAACGACTGGCCCGAATGGGCAGACAGATATCTAGCCCGTTTCGAACTTCAAACAAAAGCCCCGCCGATAGGCGGGGCTTTTTTACATCAGTTAATGCTCATGCTTATCAGGCTGTACTCGCATTTCGTTGCGACATATCCCTCGAACCAAAGGGTGCGCATGTTCTAAAACAGCGATGCGATACTCTGAACGATTGCCCAGCCCAGAAAAGTTGCTGGTACGCTGAGCGCTGCTAGCATGATGCCGAGAAACACATAGGCGGCCTCATTGGGCGAGCGCTTTGTTTGTTCCGGAGTCTTGTGCCATTGGGCAGGAACGCCATCGAACATTGTATAAATCCTCCTTCTCCCTCAACTTGATTATTGATGAGAGGGTGATTTGTTCAAGTCAAAATAAATGCATGTATTTATTGATCTTATTCTGCTATAAGCGGCGCAATTCGCGGTGCAAATTGTATAGTTATCACGCTTCGGACGCGATTTTGTTGAGCTATATATTTGATATGAAATATTTTTACTTTTTTACTGTAAGTATCGTTATATCGGAAATTTCAAGAATATCTGAAAATTCGTTTAGTGACGGCCCTTCTCTGCGTCAAAATGGCACGCAAAGGGCATCTCAGTTTTATCGATTCCATCCGTCTTGAGTTAGGCTCAATAAAAGCTGTTGGGGAAATAGCGCAGATAAAGCTCCGTTAGCGTGCCTTTCTGCTGCAAGGCCTGAAGAGCATTGTTGAAGGCACTGGCAAGGGGAGCGTTCTTCTGTGCGACCGCAATGCTGAGACCGGAGCCAAGATATTGCGGTGCGAGGTAAGCGCCGGCTGTAAAGCTGCAGCAAGTATGGCCTTCAGGACTATTCAACCACATTGAAAGTGACATGCCGTCGTGGAACACAGCGCTGACCTTGCCACTCTTGAGATCAGCGAGCATGAGAGATGCATCAGGGTACGGTTTGGCGATCGCCTGAGGAAAATAGCTTTTTAACAGTTGCTCGTGGGCTGATCCTGCAACCACACCAACGCCTTTGCCTTTTGTGGCCGTAACTGCATCGTCATTAAATGTACCCGCATTGGTCGTCGCAAATCGCGCAGGCAATCGCATATAGGACCGCGAGAAAGCGAATTGATCGCGATTTTCATCGGTTGGTTTCCATCCGGCTATGATGGCTTCTGCTTGTCCGCTAAGCAGTCGCTCCTCAAGCTCATTCCACGGCACAGCTTCAATCTGACAGACGTCGTCAACACCCAATTGACGACAAAGGGCTTTGGCTAGGTCGACATTGTAGCCGGAAAGCTGTCCCTGATCGCCAAGCATGTTGAACGGGGGAAAGTCAACGGTTGTGATGAACCTCAACCGATTGAGCGCCTGCAAGGACGGTAACGGCAGGCGTTCTTTCTGGTTGATGAAAGATGGGGCCTCTGGCTGTGCGTCTGAGGCCCAGGCGCTATGGGCGCCACACGTGAATGCCAACGCGACGAGCAGTCTTGGAAGGTAGCGTTTCATGATCCGCTTTTGCCTTTTTCTCTATAATTTCGCGTTAACTGAGTTATCGAGTGACGAGCAATATTCAACGAAGGTTCAATAAAAATAAAGGTTGCAATTCCTTTTCAGTATATTACCTTCCGATTGCAAATTTTACCGAAATAAATACCTAATGAAGTAAATGGTAAAATAGTAAAGAATTGAATTATTAAAGCATAAAATAAGTAAATATAGGTATTCAGTAGTGCGGGGGTGCTATGAGTAATGGATCGATTGCGTTCGATCTGGAGATATGCAGTGCCATATCAGCCAGATTGGAACAATGTGGCGTGTCTAGAGATGCGTTGTTGGGGGCGTATAGTACGGCTACTCACCATGGAACATCTTTTTGTGTGGAATTGATTCAGCGAGGAGATGTTGCGGAATCGGCCATTTATGCAGCTATCGCTGATCTTCTGGGATTGGAATTCACAAACGAGGCTTTACCGTCGCGCATTTTCGTATCGGGGGAGGAAAAGCCATCGGCTTTCATCGATGTCGGACAGGTTATGGTGCTCGGCGCAGACGGAAGTAGTTATCTCTACATTGCTCCGTCCGAAAATCGTATCCGAAAACTTCGAGATCATATTCTTGCGACACCGCAATTGAAGAGCCGAATTCGGATCTGTACGCCGACACTTTTGAAACAGATCATGCGGCAACGACATCAGAAGGATCTGATTGCGCGGGCTCATGAAATGACGCCGCAGTCGTTTTCAGCAGCGCGCGTTCTGGATACGCCACAGGCATTTATCATTGCCATGGCAATCTATGCGTTCTTTGCCTGCGTGTTTAACTGGCCGACGATGACGCTTCTGGTGCTTCATGTGGCGTTGTCGGTATTCTTCTTCGGATGCGTGATGATCCGTTTGTTCGCGGCTGTTTCGGGACGCCGGTTGAAGTTTCTCGAAATCAGGAAATGCAATCCGCGTGACTTACCGAACTATTCAGTCCTGGTCCCGTTATATCGGGAGCAGGAAGTGATCGGTCAGCTTATTACGAGCTTGAAACGGCTGAATTGGCCCGCCAGCAAACTCGATATCAAGCTTGTTTGCGAGAAGGATGATTTCGATACAGTATCGGCAATACGCCGTGAACGGCTGCCGTTGAATTTCGAATTGGTTCTCGTGCCGTCTGGCGGACCCAAGACGAAGCCGAAGGCGCTGAATTATGCATTGCAATTTGCGCGAGGCGAGATTGTAGCGGTCTTCGATGCTGAAGACCGTCCACACCCTGACCAGCTGCTGGAAGCATGGCAGACTTTTCAGGCTGAAGGCGACAAGCTGGCCTGTGTGCAGGCACCGCTGATTATCGGGAACTTCCGCCACAACCTGCTGACACGAATGTTCGCATTTGAATATGCAGCGCTTTTCCGCGGTTTGTTGCCGTGGCTCGCTTCGCGGGGTCTTGTCATTCCTCTCGGAGGTACTTCCAATCATTTTCGGCGATCTTGTCTGGAAGAAGTTGGCGGCTGGGATGCCTACAATGTCACGGAGGATGCCGATCTCGGGGTGAGGCTCGCCCGGTTCGGTTATCACATCGGCGTCATCACGCGCGGAACGATTGAGGACGCACCCGTGAACTATGATATCTGGCGTAAACAGCGAACACGCTGGCTCAAGGGCTGGATGCAGACATGGCTCGTTCATGGACGCCAGCCGCACAACACATGGCGTGAACTTGGCTGGTTCCGTTTTTCCGTCAATCAGATCTACACGCTAGGTATAATCAGTTCAGCGCTTCTGCATCCGCTCATGTTGGCCATGTTCGCGATCTTGCTGATCAGCATGTTATTCGGGCCTTTGACAACCCATGGCGTCTGGCTGTTGGGGATTGATGTAACGAATATTCTGCTGGCCTATCTTAGCTTCTATCTTCTGGGTGCAAGAACAATGGAACCAACGGAGCTGGGAGGATATGCCTATCTGTTCTCAATCCCGGTATACTGGGTGTTGATTTCAATCTCAGCGTGGCGCGCCTTATGGCAGCTGATGCGTGTGCCTCATCTGTGGGAAAAGACACCGCACCAGCCGAGCCTGTTCTACATTTCCGCAGATGACGAGGTGAGGAATGTAGAGCCGCGTCCGATGATCGATTGATCCTCGGCTCCAATTGCCTGAAGGTCTCTTCCTTCATAGGGCAGCGTCAAAAGGATGCGCCGGATTGCAGCCAATCTGGCGCGTCGCTTGTCATTCGACCGAATGATCGTCCAGGGTGCGTAACCTGTATCGGTCCGTTCAAGCATGGTGTGTAGCGCGTCGGAGTAATCATTCCAGCGGGAGATTCCCGCCACATCCATCGGCGAGAACTTCCAGTTCTTGAGCGGACTATGGCGACGTTCATGAAAGCGCTTGAGCTGCATTTCCTGACCGATATCCAGCCAGAATTTGAAGAGATGAATACCGTCCGTAACGATCATGCGCTCGAAATCGGGTGTTTCAGTCAGGAAGGTTTCAAGCTGCGCCGGGGTACAAAAACCCATCACCCGTTCCACACCAGCCCGGTTGTACCATGATCGGTCAAACGTAACGAACTCGCCGGCAGTTGGAAAATGCGCGACATAACGCTGGAAATACCATTGACCCTGTTCGGTTTCGGTGGGCTTCGGCAAAGCAACGTTCCGCGCGGTTCTGGGGTTCATGAACTCACGGATAGTAAAGATTGTCCCGCCTTTACCAGCCGCGTCGCGGCCTTCGAAAACGCTGATAACACGGCCTCCAGTATCCTGAAGCCAGTATTGAAGTTTGACGAGTTCGATCTGAAGCCGCTCCAGCGTTTCTTCATATTCGTCCGACTTCATCTTGGATGGGTAGGGATATCCACCTGACTGCAGCGCATTATCATCGATCCATTTCGGTAGTTTCGGATCATTTATGTCAAACGAACGCGCTACACCGTCAATTTTCAGCTTGATTGGCTTGTCGGTCGGCTTCGCTTCGTCTTTTTTGTCTTTCTTTTTGTTAGCTGTCTTCGAACTGTCACCCACGGCAATTCCCTTTCGTTTATATCAAAGCATGATATGGGCTGTTTGGAAGCCGCGTAAAGGACGTTCGAGCATTTCCGGATAAAGTCTATGCCCCAACCGCAGAAGGAAGCAGCATGAGCGAGGCAGGCAACCGCACCGATCCAGAACCACAGGCGGAGAAGTCGATTTTCGAACCGCTTCTTCGGGTCAAGGGTGTCTTGATTGCCAGCATGGTTCTCGCGGTCTGCGTGCTGGCTCTTGATCTCCCCTTCTGGTTTCGAGCTGGCCTCCTGGCCGTTGTTGTACTCGGCGCTGTGTGGCTCGCAAGCGAAGTTGCGAGCAGCGAGCCAGACGAAGAGCCGGTGAAGACAGCGGCACCCAACGAAATGGCGGGAGTGTCCGGCGAGCGTCTGGCCGATCTTCTGACCGATCCGATGGTCGTCTTCGATCATAGCGGAACTGTTCTATTCAACAATTCTGCGGCTCTGGAGGCGTTCCAGTCGCTGGAAACCGGCACAGCGCTCTACTTGCGGTTTCGAGCGCCGGAAATGCATGCTCTCATTCAGGGCGTGATTGCAGACGGCGAAGCGCGTAGTATTGAATATTTTGAGCGCGTCCCGATTGATCGCTGGTTCAAGGCGATGGTCAAGGCCTTGCCGGGTAAGGATGGCAGGCCTGAACTTTTCGTCCTGCTGTTCCGCGATCAGAGCGAAACGCGTCGCATTGATCGTATGCGTTCAGACTTCATTGCGAATGCAAGTCACGAACTGCGCACGCCGCTCGCCTCGCTTCGCGGGTTCATCGAGACGTTGCAGGGACCAGCTCGAAACGACGCAGCTGCGCGCGACCGCTTTCTGGATATCATGCAGAAACAGGCCGAACGCATGTCGCGCCTGATCGACGATCTTTTGTCCTTGTCTCGTCTTGAAATGCGGGCACATCTGGCGGTCAATGAATGTGTGGACATGACATCCATCCTCAATCATGTTGCCGACACACTGACGCCCTTGGCAGCCGGTCTCGATATCAGTATCGAGCGTCAACTGCCGGATCATCCCGTTACAGTCACTGGCGCGCGTGACGAGCTTATCCAGGTATTTCAGAACCTCGTCGAAAATGCCTGCAAATACGGGCAGGCAGGCAAGCGCGTCATCGTAAAACTGGACGAAGACAATAGCGGCAGTTCTGCTGAGGTGGTGGCATCAGTTCAGGATTTTGGTCCGGGCATTGCAGCGGAGCATTTGCCGCGCCTGACGGAACGTTTCTATCGGATTGACGTCGAAACAAGCCGGGCTCAAAAGGGTACGGGCCTTGGGCTTGCCATCGTCAAACATATCCTTGCACGCCATCGCGGTCGTCTGGTTGTTCGCTCGCAATTGGGCGAAGGATCAACTTTCACGGTGCGGATGCCGAAACGTACTGTGTAGGCTTTCTAACCAAACTTGCGCAGCACCCGCCATTTCAACGGGCGCAGCTTTTTGTAAAGCAAGGTTGAACGTATCCATTCCAGTGAACGGGCAAGAATGAGTGAGGTGCGTCCCCGAAGAGTGGCGGGGCGAATATAGTCGCGCAGGGGTATTGTCCAGTCGCACAAGCCGATTTTCCACCCCTCGTCGCCAAAGCCAAGATCGAAGCAGGCGTAGCCATCTGCTTTCAGCCTGTGCAAAAGGCGTAGAATTATCACTTTGCCGGGTGAAAATTTGCTCCATGTTCCGGCCTCGAAGGTTGTGATCATCGCACAGTAATGGTCATTGCGAACGACGCTCCACATGGTGGCCAATATTGTTTCCCCAACGGCAAGTGCTGAAAGATGCAGGCCATTGTGTTGAGCTAGCTGCTCGGTTGCTTCTTCGAAGAAGCGGCGCTTTTCAGGATGCGCATCGAAGCCAGGGACCATGGTTTCTTCAAAACGGCGCTGTTTCTGGCGTAGCATGACCTGCAGAACAGATCGTCGTTCCGCTTGGGTTTGCGCTATAAAGAACCGACATCCTTCCATCTTCTGAAGCGTGCGATCACGCTTCTTGATATTGCTGATACTCTGTATGGATCGCTCTATCTCATCCATCGGGCGCATCAGAGAAATCGCATGTGTCGATGCGTTAGAAAGCTTGTTTGCCAGTTGCCACAGTGGATTTGCGAAGCCTTCCACTCGCTCCGGCATTTTGCAGAATGCAATCACATCATGCGAGGGAACCGCTGCGACAACAGCTTCGAGAACGCGTGCGGTAGTGTCAGGAGAAAGTTTCGCTGCAGCTGGAAACACGATAGGCACGTTGTAGTCGCTCACACCGTCATCGATAAATCCCAGCACACGGGATCCGTAAATACGTGTGATTGAGAGCGGCAGAAAAAGAAGCGGGGTGCCGTCGTGCTGGCGAACCTCGGTCAAACATAGCTGTGTGCCGGGTCTGCGCCCGTAAGTTGCGTCCCATGCTCTTACGAAAGATTTGGTCTGGAACACAAAAAATGCGCTGCCGGTTTTGTCATCGGCATCTGGCCAGTCGCTGGATAGCTGTTCCGCGCTGCTATAGACCCGAATGTCAAAATCTTTGGTCAGCATAAATGTCTTTCAGGATTTCCTAAATTAGGAAACCTCAATTATTTGAGTACGCCGAATCTCATTTTATAGTTGAAGTGTTTAGTGGATTTGAAACCAAAGGAAACTATGAAATGCTGGCTTGATTGGTTCTGCCAATAGATTGCTAGGCGCGTGCTTTCTCCCAAATAGGTCAACGATGTCTGTTTCGATTATCATCAAAACTTTGAACGAAGAAAAGCGCATCGCCGAGGCTGTAGAGAGCGCTCTGAAGGCTTTGCCTGGCGGAAAAGTGGAAGTAATCGTAGCAGATAGCGGGTCCACGGATCGCACAATAGAGATAGCACAGTCTTATCCGATCAAGATTGTGCAGATCGAGCCTCCCGCGCGGGCCAGCTGCGGTCTCGGTCCACAACTGGGCTTTCAGTATTCGACGCAGCCCTATATCTGCCTGATCGATGGCGACATGACAATCGAGCCAGATTTTCTGCCGGCAGCTCTTGATTATCTCGACAAGCACCCGGATGTCGGTGGCGTGACCGGCCATGTCGTGGACCAGATTCTGGAAAGTCTGGAGTTCCAGCGTCGTGCGAAGCGGCATTCGCCGGAAGCGCGAACAGGTGACATCGACCGTATGAATGGCGGTGGACTTTACAGGCGCAGCGCGATCGAGCAGGCGGGATATTTTTCCGATCGCAATCTTCATGGCCATGAAGAGTTTGATGCGGGTGTTCGGCTGCGTAGTAAAGGCTGGAAACTCTATCGTCTGGATCGCCCTTTTGTGCAGCATTTTGGCTATACCATGAATGCCTATAAGCTTCTGGTTCGCCGGTGGAAAAGCAAATATCTGCGTGGAACCGGCGAGGTTTTGCGTGCTGCAATGGGGCAGGCACACCAGAAGAATTTGTTCCGTGAACTGCCGGAATTACGGCTTTGGGGCGCGGTTTATCTATGGTGGCTGGTGATCTTGGCGGCTCTCGTTTTCGTGCCGGGATGGCCGCTGGCAATTCTGGCGGCAGCCGTGATTGCGGCGATCCCGTTCGCGGCAATGTCCATTCGTTCGCGTAGTATCGAGCTTGGCGTCTACGCGGTGGTAGCATGGATATTTCATGCAGCTGCACTACCGCTTGGCTTTTTTCAGCCGCGCCGCAAACCAACCGACTGGATCGAAAGTAAGGTTATAAGGGAGCCTTGATGAAAATCCTGCGACTGGCCATATCCGTTTCACTTATAGGCCTCGCGATGTCCAACGCTGGTGCTGAGGAATGGCTTCCGGTCACAGAAAACAATCTCGAAATTTCCGATGGAAGCCCGCTCGATTTTTCGGGGTTTCTGACAAACATCCCGATTGAAGAGAAAAATCGTTTGATCGCAAATGCCGCCGGGCGTTTCGCAACAGCCGATAAGCCTGACCAAACGATGCGGCTGCAGTGTGCCGCGATTGCCTGGGGGCCACCCTCATCTGGCGTGGTAGATCATGCCTTCATTGATCGATATGTGCGACAGCTTCGCCTGCACGGCTACAATATAGCTCGACTTCATTTTGTTGATGCCGACTTGATGCTTGGACAGGAGCGCGATTTCGATTTTCGTCCGGAAGCTCTCGACCGGATGCGTTACCTGATGGCGGCGCTCAAACGCGAAGGCATTTACTGGATCATCGACGGGCTTACCTCCGAAAGCGGCGCTTTGGGCGGGAAGGACACTGATCGTTGGGGACTTGAAGGCAATCTGAAACGCCGAACCTATGTGGACGATGCAGCATTTGATCACTGGCTGCGCTTCCAGAAAGAAGTCTACGCCACGATCAATCCTTATACAGGCCTCACACCTCTAGAAGACCCCGCACTCGCCCTCATCATTCCGTTCAATGAAAATGGTATCGAATTCACAAGCTTTGTGCACGAGCATGACGACGGGACCACATTTTGGCCCGGCTATCGTCCCGCGTTCAATGCATTTCTGAAAAAGCGCTATGCGAATACCGCTGCCTTGTCACGAGCATGGGGTGGTTTGGCTCCCAACGAAAATCTGGAGCAACAAACCATCCAATTGCCTGAAAGCCGTAGCGGCGGCGGGAGACGGCTTCGGGATTTTCAGGCTTTCCTCGTTGAAAGTGAACGTTTACTGGCGCAACGGATGGAACAAGGCCTACGCGGTCTTGGCTATCGCGGTCTTGTCGCCCCCTATAACAACTGGTTCACCGTCCAGACGGCTCTTTCAAGACAGAGCCAGAAAGCGTTGGTTGCCAATACCTATCATGACTGGATCGGAACCCTCAGCCCAGGAACGGAAATCAAGCACACGAGTTCGATTGCCGACGCTGCTTCCTATGTCAGTGAAATCGCTGTCGGGCGCTGGCTCGGGCGGCCTTTTCTTGTGACCGAGTACGAGCATCTGTTCTGGAACCGCTATCGATATGAAGCGGGTTTGGTGTTTCCGGCCTATGCCGCATTGCAGGGCTGGGACGGTATCTGTCGCCATGGGCAGGGGCCGCTAACGCTTGCATTTGATGAGGCCGCGCCATTCCGCCAACGTATCGTTCCCTACACTTTTGCCGTCGATCCTGTCGCGCGTGCGGGCGAAACGCTGGCGTCACTCCTGTTTCGTCGAGGCGACATTGAAACTGCAGATTTCAATCTACCGTTCATGATGCAGGGTGAGGCGAGCCTTGGTGAATCGCTTGAGTTTCGAGAATCGGCGCGACTGAAACCGCTGGCACTTGTTGGCGGGATCGGTCTTGCCACGAAAGAACTGGCCTGGCCGCAAGGCCTACAAAAAAAAGTCGCGGTCGATTATCGAAATGTATCACTCGATAACGTGTTGCAGCGTCTGAAAACGGCGGGTCTCCTTGCAGATGACAACGCGACCAATCCCTCGCAAGGCCTGTTTGAAAGCGCCACTGGTCAAATCCGGCTCGACCGTAACAAGCTGCGGATGCAGGTTGTCACGCCTAAGACCGAGGCCATTGCCTTTGCTGAACTGAAAGACCGCCTGACTTTGCGTGAGCTATCCCTCGGCAATGCCGAGGAGAGGGGCTTGTTTGCTGTTTCGGCTATTGATGAGAAGCCATTGAAGGACAGTGAAAAGCTGCTGATAATTTTCGCCAGTGATGCCCGTAATACCGACATGCGCTTCCGCGACAAGGCGGAGAAAATCATAGAGGATTGGGGACGGTTGCCAGTCACTCTGCTGCGTAACCGGGTGGATGTGACACTGGCAGGAAATACTGTTTCATGGACACTCTCGCCAGTCGGTCTTGATGGGAAGATTCATGACAAGATAGCTGTCGGGTCTGGCCCCATTGCCTTCCGGCTGGACAATGGAGCTGGCAAAGCAGGGCCGACGACGTTCTTCTTGCTGGAACGGAAGCTTGCAGCTCAATAGAAATCCGTCGACAGCCTGCTCCAGCTTTCGCCAGCGAGCCCGCCAATAAAGATATCATTACGCTGAACGGCGTTCAGCATATCCGCGTTTGCTGTGGCTACACAAACGTTGGCTTTCAGACGAAAGAACATGATCGACTGTTGTGAGAGCGCATTGAGATAACGCGGATCGACCCGGCCTTGCGCTGCGACATGCCCTTCATCCTGCAGATGGAGCAGCATCGCATCGACGGCATGTTTTTCCATTCCGGCCTTGGCGAGGATGTTCAGAACTTCTGCAATGCCATTGGAGCGGACGTAGTAACAAAAAAAGCCGCTCGGACTGCCGGTGCGGTCGTTGATCGCACAAAAACGCAAGGTACCGGCAGCCTGATTGTCGGACGCCATCAGGAACAGCCAGTTGATGTCGCTTTCTGTCCAGGCTGGATGTGCCAAATAGCTTTGCAGGTAACCTGGAACAAGAGATATGGCTTCGTCTTGCGCAATTTCCTTCACATTCGCCCGGGGCTTGGCAGCTCTCATGATCGCAGGAATCGGAAAAAGCGGGTTGAGCATTCTGCCTACTGAGCTTGTTGCCCATCCGCCGAGGATTGGACGCCGTTCTGCAACGTAACTGGCCACATAGCTGGCAGCCCGGAATATGCGTGTCCATCCGAGTCCATGTGTGCCGAGTGTAATCCCCCCAATTGCTTCGGAATGTTTGAGGCTTACTGGCGCAGCACTGTCGGTGAAGTTGAGTATCTTTTCACTTGGACGCAAAGTGAGTGTCAATTCGGCGGCGCCGCGTGGCGACATTTCCGGTTTCATCATGAAAGCGCAAAGCAATCGCCCCATGATCGATTGACCATTGACCCTATAGGGAATGGGCAGAACCGAGATCGCGCTATCGATCTCACCGTGCTCGTCCTCATGGACCACGCTGCCAATTGCAGGGTCGTAGTAGGGGCTTTCAAAAAAGAACTTCTGAAAATACTGATCGAAAGTCTTGTTGCATGACTTTGAGTGTGGACGAAAAACTCGCTGGAACAGCGTGCGGACGGCAGGAATATCATCAATATGCATCGCGCGAACACGTCGCGACTTGATGTCATTTGCTGGTGTAGAGATGCGCGTCATCTAAGCCCCCGCCTGCTTGAAACCGCCTTTTTTCTCTTCTGCGTCACGACTCCGGCGAACGAGGTAGATAACGCATCCCCACGATGCCAACACAATACTGATTTCGATTACGTAAATAGCTGCGAAAGTTCCTGTGATTGGCGCATACCAGGTGGCCAGTGCCAGAAGCGGTGCACCAAGAATGTTGCCTGTGTTCAGGACCGCCGTGCGATAGCTGTGCTGGCTGGCTGCACCCAGAAGATCCACCGCTATCGACCATAGAGCAACAAACACCGTGATCCAGCAAAGCGTGCGGCAGAAGGAAACCAGCGTGTCGTATTCGCTGCCGAAGAGATAGGGCAGATAGGGCGCAATGATAAAGACGGCCAGCGATGTGAATATGCCGATTGCAATCGCGGCGCCGAGCAGGCGCATTGTAATCGGTAGCGCATGATGGATGCCGTTTGCGCTGGCGCGGGCCAGATGCGGGTAGACGAGACGGTTCATCGCCTCGACGGTCAATGTGCTGCTGTCGATGATGCGACGAGTGACGCCGTAGCTGCCAACAATGCTGGGAGTTACCAATGTTCCGAGAAGCAGAAGGTCGGCATTCTGGCGGACCGCCTTGAAGATGAACTGTGATGCGAACATCACTCCGAGCCGCAGTTCATCGCGCACGATTGTGTATTGCGGAAGACCGAGTCTGCGCAGGAACAAGGCATAAACCACGGCGACCAGCACATGAACCCCGAACTGCCAATAAGCCCATCCGACAACAGTGGATACGCCAAACACAAGGCAGGCGATTGTCGCGCCAATGGTGCGGGCAATGGCAAATCCGACGACGGAGAGATTGGCCGATACGAAGTCAGTATGCGCAATGTAAATTTGCTCGACCAGCAGGATAAGGCGCACCAACACAATATTGGTGACAAGTAGCAGAAAAAGCCCAAACAGGTTGTTTGTAAATTCTGGAGAGCCACTCAGCCAGAACGGCAATATCACCATTCCGGCGGCGACGAGGACAACGCCTGTAACTGCGATCAAAATGAGATTGTGGCCAAGCATTGCCGGATAGATCGCTCGATCCTGCGCCACGCGACGTACGAGGCATTCCGCTCCGCCCAGGCCGCAAATGAAGGTGGCGATGCTGGTAACGGCCATCACCGTCACGAACAAACCGAACTCGTGAGAGCCAAGATAGCGTGCCAGAATAGCGAATGTAAAAAGCTGTGCGATGTTTGCCGCAAAAAGGCTGCCGCTAGAAGCTGCGTAGGACAGTAATGTCGACCAATGGCGTTTCAAATTTTCATACCGAGTTTTCGGGCCGCTATGGCTCAGCGTGCTTCTGGAGGATCAAAGGCGCGCTTGGAACTTCAAGATAAGGTTATGACAGCGAAGAGGCTTCTTTTTCGTAAAGCTTCTGATGATGAGGCATATGCACTGTTTTCTCTTAGTCCCGAAGAACATGAGGTGCCAAGCATGTCGACCGAAATTTATCACAAACTGCAGGACTAAATGACCGTCATTTGCATTTTGGTGACACTCGTGCAGATGATTGCCTTTCATTAACCGAATTTTTTAATCTTTAAGTCTAAGGAAAATAGTAGCGCCATGTTTGCGCTATTGAGTGAACCTTAGGGACGACTAATGTACACCTTGCGCGACCTCGCTTCGAAAGCACGGGTAACAGAGACTGCCAGTGAAAATCTGGAATCCGTCGATGACCGGCTGCGTGCAGTCAGACGCGAGACGTATGTTGTCCGTGAAGAAGAAAAGGTTACTGAAACCATTGCGCCTGCAAACAAGGGACTGATGCTGCCGGAACTCGACCTGTTCGAGGCGCTCGCCTGGATGCGTGCCCGGTGGATTTTGATCGCAGCGCTCGCAATAATAGGTGGTTTGGCGGGTCTCGCCTACGGCATGACGGCAAAGCCTCGTTATACAGCCTATACGGATTTGCTGGTTCCGCCGTCTGGACTCCAGTTGTTGCCCAACGATGTTTATGCCCAGAGCCTGCAGGCTGACAGCCAGATTCTCGACATCGAAAGCAAAATGCGCATCTTGACTTCCGGCAACGTACTCCGGCGGGTCGTGACGGACTTGAAGCTGAATGAGGATGAGGAGTTTGTGCCTCCTCCGCCAGCGTTCGATGTTAGGGCTATGCTTGGCCTCAGCAAACCGGCGGGTCCGAAAGATGATACACTGACTGCTGTACGTGCACTGTCGCAGCGGATCAACGTTACGCGTCCTGAACGATCCTATCTGGTTACGATTGCGGTCTGGACGGAAAATCCCGAAAAATCGGTAAAGGTCGCAGATTCTCTGGCGAACGCCTTCCAGGAGGAAGTTGCGCAAGCAGATGCTGATGGCGCAGGACGTGCTGCCGCTGCCCTATCCGAACGTCTGTCCTCTCTGCAGAAGGCGGCAACTGAGGCGGAAGAAAAAGTCTCGGCGTTTCGCCGGGCGCACGGCCTGCAAACATCAGGTGGCGAACTCGTCAGCACCCAGTCGATGACGCAGATCAATTCTAAATTGGTCGATGCCAAAGCGCGCGTTGCCGATGCAAGCACCCGCTATCAGGAGCTGACAAAGGATACCGGCAGCGCCGTTAGTCCGGCAAGCACCTTGCAATCGCCCACGATGACGAATCTGCGTGGACAATATGCGTCGCTGAAACAGCGCTACGATGCTCTCGCCATGACCTACGGTCCGCGATATCCGGAACTGATGAATACGGAACGCCAGCTTGCCGGTCTGGAACAGCAGCTGGCGCAGGAACGGGCGCGTATCCTGCAATCGGCCAAGGTTGACCTCGATCAGGCAAATGCCGTTGTAGCGGCTCTCAACGCACAGGCAGCTTCAGCACGTTCGGCTGTTGCGCTCGACAATGACGCGCAAGTCCAGCTGTCGGACCTCGAACGCGACATGGCCGCCAAGGTCTCTATCTACAACACGTTCCTGACCCGCTCATCGGAGACGAGCCAGCGCCAGCAACTCGATGCGACCAATATCCGGATCATTTCGACTGCCATTCCTCCGATTGGTCGCAGCTGGCCACCCAAGACCGTCGTGCTTGGTGCTGGGGGTGGCATTGCCGGGATGGGCCTTGGTGTGGTTCTCGCGCTCAGTTTGGGCTATCTTGGTGCATGGCGTCGAAACCGTGAGGGTCTGGTCTGACTTGGCTGAACTATCGGTTCATTACCGTGAGGAGATACAACCGCGAGTCTCGTCAGCTATCGGGGCCGCTCTCTTTCTCTGCATGTTCTTATTCATCTGGATAGGCACCAATCCCTATCCGGATCTTGGTGCCGTGACCGGCGTCACAGCCAAAGCTGCAGATTCCAGCTCGCTCAACCAGCTGGTCACCTTGTTTCTGACGGGCAGCTTTCTGGTTTGCGCGCTGAGCAGCTCCATGCGCAGTGCCATTCTGCAACCGCGCGTTCTGATTGGCCTGGTTTTCTTCTGGCTCTTTATGACGGCCCTTTTGTCGGCTCACCCGATGATCGCCAGCAAGAAAGTGGTCTTGTCTATCCTGACCGCGTTGAATGCGAGCATCTTTCTCATGTTGCCGCAATCCGAACGCCAGATGGCACGGTTGCTGGCAGCCGGTTCATTGATAACACTGGCGTTTGCCTATTTCGGCGTAATCTTTATGCCGCAACGGGCTATTCATCAGGGTACTGAAGTTATTGAACCTATGCTGGCCGGTGCATGGCGCGGCCACTATCCACACAAGAATGCCGCCGCCGCCTCTCTGGTGCTGATGAGCTTTTTCGGCCTCTATATCTGGAAAACCGGCTTGCCGAAGACGGGTATGCTTATCGTCGCCCTTTGCGTGTTCTTTGTTCTTAACACGGGCGGCAAGACATCGACGGCCATGTTGCCGTTTATCGTCGTGATGTCGCTGGTGTTTGTGCGACTGAAATGGACACGTGTTTTCATTGCTATCGGCGGGATCGCTGCTTTCAATATTATTGCTGTCGGGGCGGCCGTTTTCGATCCCTTGCGCGAGCTTGTCCAAAGCCTGGGCGTTGACGCCAGCTTTACAAATCGATCTGACATCTGGAAACTCGCATTCGCCGCAATCTCGGCAAAGCCGATTTTCGGCTACGGTCTGGACTCATTCTGGAAAACGCCGGAAATGGTCTATGCAGGTGGCGGTGGCGCAAGCTGGGCCGTTGCAGCCTTCAATGCACATAATTCTTTTCTGGATATGATGATCAATGCTGGGATTATTGGTTTAATTCTGACGCTTATCTGGATAATGGTCTTACCGCTTCGGTATATTAAGGAAGCGGAAAGCACAGATAACGACCCTATATTAACGCTCCTCTATATTCGCCTTTGGCTTTACGGATTATATATGTCTTGTATGGAGAGCACGTTCTTTCAGAACGGTGGGGCGGTGTGGTTCTGCATTATGGTTGCTGTCTTCGGATTGCGCTTGCAGGCAAAGGCAAAGCTCGTCTGAAACAGCTTTTGGGGGCTGGGGCAATGATGGAAATGGATAGTCTCGACAAGGCGCGCAGCCGTCTGGAATGGTATGCTATACGGCTGAACGACAGCATCAGCCGTCGGTTTCCATTGCGCCCATTCTGCCTGCCGAAGAATGAACGGATCATCACTTTCACATTTGACGATGTGCCTGATACGGCTGAAAGCGCCGGGGCTGCCATTCTCGACAAGCATGGGGTTCATGGCACTTTCTATATTGCAGGCAACCTGGTTGGTACGAAAGAAGCCAAAAGGAACCTGATCACACAGGAAGGCTGCCGGAAACTGGTCGAGCGCGGGCATGAATTGGGTTGCCATACCTATGATCATCTCAAGGTTCCTTATGTCGGGGCGCAGAACATAGTGGCCGATTTAGATCGCAACACCGCCTATCTCGATGTGTTCGAGCCTGATCGTGTCGAGGCGCGCAATTTCGCTTATCCCTACTGCGCATCTTCCATGATGTCGCGGCGGCTCTTTGCTGATCGTTTCTCTACGTGCCGCGGAGGTGGCAACCGCATCAATCGCGGCATGATCGACCTTGCCTTTCTGCAGGCGGTGGAGATCAGGCAGCCTGACGATGACGCTGCGCGCCAGACTCGCTGGATCGATGATCTGAATGCAAATCCCGGCTGGCTTGTCTTCTATACGCATGATGTCAGCGATACGCCGACCGAGTTCGGGTGCAAGCCTGAAACCTTTGAGCGCCTCGTATCTCATGCGGTGAAAAGCGGGGCGGCTGTTCTTTCTGTCCGCGAAGCATTGGCGCGCCTTGGTGCTCAACGAGGTGCTGCTTGACGCATTTAAATGATAAAGAACATCGCCTGTTGGCGATCAACAATTACTTTTATCGGCGCGGTGGCGCCGAAACTGTTTTTCTCGACCACATCAAACTATTTTCTGAAATCGGCTGGCAAACGGCACCTTTTGCCATGCAGCATCCGGATAATTTCCCATCCGACTGGTCTTCCTATTTCGTCTCGGAAATTGAGTATGGCCGGGAAAGCAGCCCGCTCACAAAGTTCGTGCAAGCGGGCAAGATCATCTATTCATGGGAAGCGCGCGACCGGATCAAGGCGCTGATCGAACGTTTTCGTCCGAATGTCGCGCATGCACATAATATCTATCATCATTTGTCACCGTCGATTTTCCCGGTTCTGAAGGACGCGGGTATCCCGACGGTCATGACAGCCCACGACCTGAAGCTGGCCTGTCCGGCCTATAAAATGCTGTCACACAACCAGATTTGCGAGCGCTGCAAGGGCGGGCGCATTTATAATGTGGCGCTTCATAAATGCATCAAGGATTCCACGGCGCTGAGCGGGCTGGTTTTCGTTGAAACAGCCATTCATCGCATGCTTGGTCTTTACCGCAATACGCTTGACCGCATCGTTGTGCCGAGCCGCTTCTATATTGCCAAGCTTGCCGAATGGGGCTGGCCTGAAGAAAAGCTGGTCTATATTCCCAACTTCGCCCATACGGACGATCTGAAACCTTACGCAGATGAGAGCGATTACTTCGCCTATGTCGGAAGACTGGCGCCGGAAAAGGGGATCGGTACCCTCATTCGTGCAGCGGCGATTGCGAGGCAGAAACTTGTTATTGCAGGCACCGGGCCTGAAGAACAATCACTGAAAGCGATTGCCACTGAGGCGGGCGGCGATGTCACATTCGCAGGCTATGTCTCGGGTGAACGACTGCATAGGCTGATCGGAGAAGCAAAGGCGCTCGTTCTTCCGTCTGAATGGTATGAAAATGCCCCGATCAGTATTCTGGAAGCCTATGCGCTTGGGGTGCCGGTGATTGGCGCAGACATTGGTGGAATTCCCGAAATGATCATCGAAGGTGAGACCGGAATGGTTTCCCGTGCAGGCGATATCGATGATCTCGCCCGGGTTCTTGGCGAGTTTGCGGGATTATCTCTGCAGGCGCGGCGCAAGATGGGGAATGTAGGCCGGGTCTGGGCCGGTAATGAATTCTCGCCACAGGCATACAGAAATCGCACGCTGGAACTTTATGCCGAGTTAGGGGCGCTTTGATGGTCCGAAACGACAGACGACCTCGCGTCATGATGCTGGGTCTACGCGGTGTTCCAAACGTACAAGGCGGAGTGGAAAAACATGTCGAGGAGCTCGCCCGGCTCTATGTGACAAAGGGCTGGGATGTCGAGGTCATCGGACGTCGCCCATACCTTGAAAAGAAACAGCCTTATGTATGGGAGGGTGTGCGGGTAGCGCCGATCTGGGCACCGACTTCCATGAAATTCGAGGCGATTGTCCATACGGTTCTGGGCGTGCTGCGGGCAGGGTTCAAACGTCCGGATGTTCTGCACATTCACGCAATCGGTCCGGCTCTGGCTGTTCCGCTGGCGCGTCTGCTGGGGTTGCGCACGGTCGTGACGCACCACGGATTTGACTATAATCGTCAGAAGTGGGGGCGTCTCGCGCGCACGATGCTGAAGCTTGGCGAATGGTGCGGGATGCGTTTTGCAAATGCACGTATTGCAGTGTCCAACGACATCGCGCAAACCATGCAACAGCATTACCGCGTGCCGATCACATTTATCCCGAACGGCGTCACGCTGCGTCCAGCCTGCCGAGACAAGACGTGGTTGGAGAAGCACGGCCTGTTACCGGAGCGGTATATCGCTCTTGTGGCACGGATCGTTCCAGAGAAACGTCAACTCGATCTCATCGAGGCTTTTGCAAAACTTTCCGATCCTTCCTTGAAACTGGCTCTGATTGGTTCGGCGGAATATACCGCCGAATATGCTGGGGCCGTCCGCGCAAGGGCTGATGCTGTGCCAGGTGTCGTGCTGACGGGCGCACTTCAGGGAGAAGAGCTGTCAGCCTTGTTCAGTCAGGCGGCATTGTTCGTTCTGCCATCCAGCCACGAGGGCATGCCGATCGCTCTGCTGGAGGCGATGGGGTATGGCTTGAACGTACTCGCAAGCGATATTACTGCCAATGTCGAAGTGGGGCTTTCAGAGGAGAGTTACTTTCCGCTTGGCAATGTCGATGCATTGAAGGATGCGCTGCGGCGGAAGATCGATAGCCCGTTGACCAGCAAGCAGTCGCAAGAAATGATCGACTGGATCGCGCGGGATTACAGCTGGAGCGGGATCGCTGACCGCACGCTGGAAGTTTACAAGTCCACTTTGAAATAGAACGCACCCCGAAAATTGTGGGGTGGCTTTCGGGACAAGGCGTGTGCGGACCAAAATAAAGGCCCCGGAAGCTTTCGCTCCGGGGCCCGATAATCTCATTCTCGTATTCGTCTTAACGAGCCCGACGGCGTTCCGCAGTCGGCTGGAAAGCCAGACGCGAATGATAGCTGCAATATGGGCTCGATTCACCGGATTCATGGCCGCAGAAATGAAAGTCTTCGTTCAGCGGGTCGCCAATCGGCCACTTACAGGTACGTTCGCTCAGCTGCAGCAGTGAGAGACGGCGCGAAATAGGCACCACCACATCTGAAGCCGGCTTGACCACTCTTTCCGCAACGACGTCTACGGCGTAGTCCATCTGAAGTGCAGTAGCGCCAACCGTCTTGGTGACCGTAGCCGTGCGCATCGTCGTCGTATGCACGCCGGTTGAATGTTGTGCTGCAGGACGTGGCGCTGCGGCAACCGTGTTGACCTTCTTGCTGCGTGGAGCAGCGGTCGTGGTTTTGCCACGGCCCGAAAGCTTCAAACGGTGCACTTTGCCGATCACTGCATTACGGCTCACGCCGCCAAGCTGTGCTGCGATCTGGCTTGCGCTCAAGCCTTCGCTCCACAGTTTCTTCAGTAGTTCGACGCGTTCGTCTGTCCAGTTCATCGCCCTGGGCTCCAATCATTTTCGTTATCCGGAATCCGCCAGTGTTCTCGGATTGCTCCAAGCGCAAACACCATATCTATCCGGGTGACTAGGTCCGCCGCACGAAATGTAGCTTTAATCTCTAAAAAGAAACTACAATATCCAACGACTCCATGACAAGGGATAGCCCTGTCAGGCAGATTCCATTTTTATGGTTTTCCCCAACTTGGGTGCCAAAGACGGTTTTTCTTTGATCCAGCGCCGAAATTTTGCACGCAATTGGTCCTGAACTGAAAACCCGGATTGTTTCAGGATGGAACATCGCGAACTTGCGAAGCGGATATGCCGTCTGGCAGCCTCAGCCGAGGAGAGGCCTTTCTCTATAGAGTGTGGACGCTCGCGTAAAGTCACCTTCGACCGGCGAATGTTACAAGAACGAGAAAATGCATGAACTCATGCCGAAAGATGGCCTGCAAACCTTGCTTGCTTTGATTGACATTTTTTTTGTGAACGCCAATATACGCGCGAGATAAATATGCCGCCCTGAGGGCGGTTTTTTATTTCTGCCGGAAGCTCAGGCGAGGAGCATGAGCTATCTGGGCCATTCCCTCATGTCTCATTATATTTTCGCGGCAGCTGGGATGGAATATTGGGCGCTTTTCGAAAGGTGGGAACCGTTTCGAGTGCCTGAGGACTGTTTATGGGAAACACAGCTTTGCCGGTGCGACCGTGCAAGCTGCAAAAAAGGCTTTGGAGGCCTGACGCTATGACCGACGCTACGACCGTGCAACCGCTTTACGACACCTATAATCGTGCGGCGCTGCGCTTCGAGCGAGGTGAGGGCATCTGGCTGATTACCGAAAGCGGCGAACGTTACCTCGACTTTGCTGCCGGCATTGCTGTGAACTCGCTTGGCCATTCGCATCCACATCTGGTGGAAACGCTGAAGACCCAGGCGGAAAAGCTGTGGCATCTGTCGAATGTCTACGAAATTCCGGCGCAGGAGAAGCTAGGACGGCGTCTTGTCGAGAGCACTTTCGCCGACAAGGTCTTCTTCACCAACTCCGGCGCTGAAGCCCTTGAATGCGCGATCAAGACCGCGCGCCGCTATCAATATGTAAGCGGTCACCCGGAACGCTACCGCATTGTGACCTTTGAAGGCGCCTTCCATGGCCGCACACTGGCCACGATTGCCGCTGGCGGTCAGGCCAAATATCTCGAAGGCTTTGGTCCGAAGGTCGACGGTTTTGATCAGGTTCCGTTCGGTGATGAAGCGGCATTGCGTGCCGCTATCACCGATGAGACTGCAGGGATCCTGCTTGAACCCGTGCAGGGCGAAGGCGGTTTGCGCGGTTTCCCTGAAGAATTCATGCGCATGCTGCGCCAGATCTGTGATGAAAAGGGTCTTCTGCTGATCCTCGACGAAGTGCAGACCGGCGTTGGCCGCACGGGCAAGCTGTTTGCGCATGAGTGGGCTGGTATCAAGCCGGACATCATGGCTGTGGCCAAGGGCATCGGCGGCGGTTTCCCGATGGGTGCTTGTCTCGCGACCGCAGAAGCGGCCAAGGGCATGACGGCTGGTGTTCACGGCACGACCTATGGCGGCAACCCGCTGGCCATGGCCGTCGGCAATGCCGTGCTCGATGTTGTTCTGGCTGACGGTTTCCTCGAAAGTGTTCAGGCAACCGCTCTGGTCATGAAACAGGGGCTTGCTTCCATCGTTGACCGCTACCCAAGTGTTGTTTCCGAAATCCGTGGCCGCGGCCTGCTGATCGGCATCAAGTGCGTTGTGCCGAATACCAGTCTCATTCAGGCCCTTCGTGACGAGCATTTCCTGAGCGTCGGCGCTGGCGACAATGTCGTTCGTCTACTTCCGCCGCTGGTTACGACGCCGGAAGAAGCGCGTGAAGCGCTGAAGCGCATTGAAACGGCGGTCGAACGGCTCGCAACTGCAAATCCGATCAGCAAGACGGCGTGATATCATGGCTAGCGATAACGGGATCAAACACTTTATCGACCTCTCTGCTGTTCCGGCATCGGAACTTCGCGCTATCATGGAAGACGCCAAGGCGCGCAAGGCGCGCCTGAAGGCGGGAGAAATCGAACGACCGTTCGCAGGCAAGGTGCTTGCGATGATCTTCGAAAAGCCTTCCACGCGCACGCGTGTGTCGTTCGATGTCGGCATGCGCCAGCTTGGCGGCGAGACGATCATGCTGACCGGTTCGGAAATGCAGCTCGGGCGCAGTGAAACCATCGCCGATACGGCGAAAGTTCTGTCGCGCTATGTTGATGCGATCATGATCCGCACCACATCGCATGAACGCATGCTGGAACTTGCCGAATATGCAACTGTTCCGGTTATCAATGCACTGACGGACGATACGCACCCTTGTCAAATCATGGCTGACGTTCTTACATATGAGGAACATCGCGGCCCGATCAAAGGCAAGACTTTTGCCTGGATGGGGGACGGTAACAACGTCCTCCACTCGCTGGTTGAAGCTGCGGCGCGTTTTGATTTCAACGTCAATATCGCAACGCCGGAAGGCAGTGAACCCAAGTCGCAATATGTCGATTGGGCAAAAGCGAATGGCGCGAGCATCATGTCTACCATCGATCCGGAAAGAGCGGCGAACGGCGCAGATTGCATCGTGACCGATACGTGGGTTTCGATGGGGCAGGAAGATCATGCCCGCGGCCACAACGTTTTCATGCCCTATCAGGTCAATGCGCGACTGATGGCAAAAGCTGATCCGAAGGCGCTTTTCATGCACTGCCTGCCTGCACATCGCGGCGAGGAAGTGACGGATGAAGTGATCGATGGACCACAATCGGTCGTATTCGATGAAGCGGAAAACAGGCTCCATGCCCAGAAAGCCATTCTGGCCTGGTGTCTGCAAAGCCGCGATCTGGGAGCATAATTTGGCTGACAAGACCAGCAATGAGCATACCGAAGTCGAGAACATCCAGGTCAATCTGGGCGATTTCGACTTCGCAGGCGATGACGCCGTTGTGCCCTTTCAGGTGGAAGGACTCGACGTGCGTGGTCGCGCGGTTCAGCTTGGCGCGAGTATCGACGGCATTCTGAAACGCCATAACTATCCGGAAGAAGTGGCCCGCCTGCTGGCGGAAGCGACGGTGCTGACCGTATTGCTTGGCACGTCGCTCAAATTTGAAGGCAAGTTCATCTTCCAGACGCAGTCCGACGGTCCCGTCGACATGCTGGTGGTCGACTTCCGCACGCCGCGTTCGGTGCGCGCCTATGCACGTTTCGACGAGGAACGGTTAAAGGAGGCGGTTGCCGCCCACAAGACGAAGCCCGAGGAACTGCTTGGACGGGGCACACTCGCCTTCACGGTGGATCAGGGCGCTTATACTCAGCGCTATCAGGGCATTGTTGCGCTTGATGGCTCGACGCTGGAAGAAATCGCCACGACCTATTTCCGTCAGTCGGAACAGATTCCGACTGATCTGAAACTGAGCGTTGCCAAGCTTGTCGAACGCGGTGCCGATGGTAAGCCAGTGGAACAGTGGCGTGCTGGCGGGCTGATCATTCAGTTCCTGCCGGAATCCGAACTGCGTGCACGCATCCCCGACCTGCCAGGCGGTGATGAGGATGAAGCCGAAGTCGCCTTTCATCCCGAAGACGACGCATGGGACGAAGCCCGTTCGCTGGTTGGAACGATCGAAAGTTCTGAACTGACGGACCCGCAGGTCGGCTCCGAGCGGCTGCTTTATCGTCTGTTCCATGAACGCGGCGTGCGCGTCTTCGACTCTGTGCCTGTGCTGGACGAGTGTTCGTGCTCGCGGGACAAAATTTCCGGTGTGCTGTCAGGTTTTACAGCCGAGGAAATTGCAGAGAGTGCGGACAACGGCAAGATTTCCGTGACCTGTGAGTTCTGCTCGAAACGCTATGAGTTCGATCCGGCGGAATTCGCGCCAAAGTCCTAGGCTTTATTACAGCTGAGAAAATGGCTTGTTACCACTGGTGGCGAGCCATTTTTTATGACCAACCTAATTTAAAGTTCGCCTTTGTTCCGGAATATCCAGCGAGAAAGCGGGTATATCGACTTCGAACAAACTGCCGCCGTTGCCCTGCATCTGATAGCGCCCGACCATGACGCCCGATGTAGTGGTCAACGGGCAGCCCGATGAGTATTGAAAAGAGTCGCCTGGTTCGAGTGTTGGTTGTTCGCCGACCACGCCCGGCCCGCGCACTTCCTCGACATACCCGTTCGCATCGGTAATCTGCCAGTAACGCGAACGAAGCTGTACGGTTTCCGTGGAGTTGTTGGCAATCGTTATACGATAGCCCCAGACATAACGGTTTTCTTCGGGCTCGGACTGGTCTTCCAAATAGAAAGGTTCGACCGAAACTTCGATCCCCCGCGTTACCGCTCTGTACATGCGCACCCGCCCTACATTCACATCGGCCTTGGCACCCTTGGGATCAGATGAAACCGGATCGCAAAGATGCTTTGCATTGAACGGTTTGCCGATTCTTTTCATGGGCACCGTTGTTCGCCCCACCTATCGCTAAAGTTGCGGGGGAGGTCAACAATTCGGCATGTCAAATGAACGGCATTTGCCGAAATGTTCCGGCAAATGCTCAGTTTTAGCCTTTGTTTGCAGCCTAAATGCCACAATATAGCTCTATGTGTTTGCTTAGCGTGCGGCCTTCAGCGCTTCTTCTACATCCTCGACGAGATCATCCGTATCTTCGAGGCCAACCGAGATACGCAGGAGACCGTCCGAGATAGCGAGTTCAGCTTTCGCCTCGTCGCTGAGGTTCTTGTGCGTCGTGGTTGCCGGGTGAGTAATCAGGCTTTTTGCGTCACCCAGATTGTTGGAGATGCTGAAAACCTGCAACGCGTTCTGGAACTTGAAGGCTGCTTCCTTGCCACCGTCAAGTTCCAAAGCAATGAGGGTCGAGCCGCCGGTCATCTGCTTGGCGATGATGTCGGCCTGCGGATGGTCTGCCCGTCCCGGATAGATCACGCGCTTCACGCCCGGCTTGTTTGCGAGGAAGTCGGCAACCGCAGTCGCCGATAGCGTCTGCTGGCGCACGCGAACGGCCAGTGTTTCAAGGCCTTTCAACATGATCCACGCGTTGAATGGGCTGAGCCCCGGACCGGTGTGACGGAAATAATCCTGCAGGGTGTTCTCAATCCATTCGCGGTCGGAGAGGACTACACCACCAAGGCAGCGTCCCTGACCATCGATATGCTTGGTCGCAGAGTAAACGACGATATGCGCGCCCAGCTCCAGGGGCTTCTGGAAAAGCGGTGTGGCAAAAACGTTGTCGACGATCAGTTTGGCGCCCGCTTCATTGGCGACCTGTGCAACGGCAGCAATGTCGATGATTTCGAGCGTCGGATTGGACGGACTTTCAAGGAACATGACCTTGGTGTTCGGGCGAACAGCTGCTTTCCAGTTTTCGATATCGGAGCCGTCGATAATCGAGATTTCGACGCCATATTTCGGCAAGATGGTCTCTACGATGTAGCGACAGGAGCCGAAAACGGCGCGGGCAGAAATCACGTGATCGCCCGCCTGCACCTGACACAGGATCGCAGCTGCGACCGCCGCCATGCCGGATGCGGTTGCACGAGCTTCTTCGGCGCCTTCCAGCGCGCACATGCGTTTTTCGAACATGTCGGTGGTCGGGTTGGCATAACGCGAATAGATGAAACCCGGATCCTCGCCCTTGAAGCGCGCTTCGGCGGCTTCGGCATTCGGATAGAGGAAGCCCTGTGTCAGGAACATTGCTTCTGACATTTCGGCAAATCCGGAACGCAACGATCCGGCATGCACGAGCTCAGTTGCAGGGCGAAACTTGCGGGTATTCTCAGTCGTCATTTTTCCAACCTGTCGAAAGCTGGTCGGCCGGGGCAGGATAGTCGAGCCTCGGCGGCCAATAAAAAACCGGCCTTGCGAACACGCAAAAGGCCGGTAACGAACCGCGGCCTTTTTTAGCGAATTCTTTAACGTGGCTGCAAGCCGGCCGGCCAAATCACCACGGAACACATTTTCATTATGCCTGTTGAGTAGAGCCGTCAATGCCGAAACCGCCCCTTTTCGGGAAAAGCGCATCCCGCATGCCGTGATAATGCTTGGATTCCTGCGGAAAACCCGGTTTCTAGCTGCTGGAAGGGTTGGCATTGACGCCGCGAGCAGTCAATGGTCTTTGTCAAGCAATGCTTACAGCATGTCTCCCGAAAGTGGGAACCGGTTTCGGGATAAAGACATGCGTGAAAACAAGAGATTAAAGCATGTCGCTTGAACACGATAAAGCACGACGTGCTTTAGGCTACGGAGTATCGGGGTAATGATGCAGAAAGATGCTGGAATTCTGGCGGATGCGGATATTTCCGCGCTGTTTGAAAGCGGTTTGCTGGCGTCTCCACGCCCTCTTGATCCCGATCAGATACAGCCTGCAAGCCTCGATCTGAGGCTTGGCGCAAAGGCCTATCGTGTCCGCGCCTCCTTCATGCCGGGGCCAGGCACACCGGTTATTGATAAGCTGGAACGACTGAAACTGCACGAGATCGACCTGACTGCGGGAGCAGTTCTGGAAACGGGTTGCGTTTATATTGTGCCGCTCCTTGAAGGTTTGGCGCTTTCGCCAGACCTTTCGGCATCGGCAAATCCAAAAAGTTCAACGGGTCGCCTCGATATCTTTACCCGCGTCATTGCTGACGGGGCACAGGAATTCGACAAGGTGCCTGCGGGATATAATGGCCCGCTTTATCTGGAAGTCAGCCCACGCACATTTCCGATCGTCGTGCGCACGGGTTCGCGCCTGTCGCAGATACGCTTCCGCAAGGGGCGGGCCCAGCTTGATGAAGCTGAACTCGCTGCTCTGCATAATGCCGAAACACTGGTTGCAGCCGAGATGCCGAATATTTCCGGCGGCGGCATCGCCCTTTCGGTTGATCTTTCGGGTGGTCCTGATCGGCTGATCGGCTATCGCGGCAAGCACCATACGGCTGTGGTCGATGTGGACAAGCGTGCGGCGCACGACGTTCTCGACTTTTGGGAACCGATCTATGATCGCGGCGCGCGCGAACTCGTGCTCGACCCGGATGAATTCTATATTCTCGTCTCACGCGAGGCCGTGCATGTTCCCCCGCTTTATGCGGCGGAAATGACGCCGTTTGATCCGCTGGTTGGCGAATTCCGAGTTCACTATGCAGGCTTCTTCGATCCGGGTTTCGGGCACAGCGCTGCGGGTGGAACCGGCAGCCGCGCCGTTCTGGAAGTTCGCAGCCATGAGGTTCCGTTCATTCTGGAGCACGGGCAGATCGTCGGGCGTCTGGTTTACGAACACATGCTGCACCGCCCATCTGCGCTTTACGGTGTCGACCTCGGCTCCAACTATCAAGCGCAGCAGTTGAAGCTTTCCAAGCATTTTCGTTGACTGTATTAGCCTCCTCCGAGCAGATATAGTTCTGGGTGGAGGAGACCGACCTAAGTGACAACTGGAATCGAACGGGATCAGGACGGGAAGCTTCAAGCGACAACGGATGCCCCGCAGCGCAGGCTATCGGTCGGCATTGTTGCGCTACCGGGCTTTACGCTGAGTGCGCTCAGCCTTTTCCTCGATCCTTTTCGCCTTGCTGCCGATGATCGCGACAAGAGCCGTCAGATACGCTGCGCATGGAAAATCTGCACGCTATCAGGAGACCCTGTAACTTCCAGCTCCGGCATGGTGATCGAGCCGACGGCCCCCATGGGAGAACTAGACGATTGTGATTATGTTGCCGTTGTCGGCGGGTTGCTTGCACAGTATCGGCCAAGGCAGCAGGCACTGATCGATATCATCAAGCGTGCGGACCGGCGCGGCAAGACCGTAGTTGGTCTTTGTACTGCCGCCTTTCTGCTGGCGGAGGCCGATCTTCTGCCGGACCGCAATTGCTGCGTCAGCTGGTTCCATCGTGACGATTTTCTGGAGCTTTTCGACGGTTATACAGCCGATACGACCAGCCTGTTTCACCGCAGCGGAAGACATTTCACCTGTGCTGGCGGGCTTGGTACGGCGTCGCTGGCGCTTTCAATCATACAGAACGAGATTTCCGAGGAATTGGCGCGCAAGAGCGCATCCATCCTCATGATCCCTTATGAGCTTGTACGTTCCGAACAACCCGCTCTGAGTTTCAACGGTGTACGCTCGCCGATAATCCGCAAGGCGATCCGTATTTTTGAGGAAACGCTGGAAGACCCGGTGCCGATGATCGATGTCGCGCGACGATTGGGAATTTCTGTCCGCCAGATGGAGCGTGGTTTCAAACTTGCCCTTGAGCGAACGGCATTCGAGGTTCGCGAAGAACTTCGGGTTAAAAAGGCCAAGGAACTTTTATCCGAAACAGGTCTGTCCCTGCTGGAAGTGGCTGTTGCAAGCGGTTTCACCGATACGCGCAGCATGAACCGTTCATTTTCGCGGCAAAAACAGAAAGCTCCGCGAGATTACCGCAAACAGCGATAAGCGAGTGTGGAACTTGCGAAGGCTGCACGGACAGCCTATTTCTTGCGCGATGAATCTGTCGCTTTGACCAATAACCACTCAGGAGATTTGCATGTCGGATGGTGTGAACCGTTTTCTTGGCGATACCCCCGCCCGTGTCCTGATCAAGCTGGTGCTGATCTCGCTGGTCGTCGGCGTGGTCATGAGCGCGTTTCACTGGACGCCTTATGATATTTTCTATGGCATTCGCGATTTCTTCCTGCGCCTGTGGAATATGGGCTTTTCGGCAATCTCAGGTTTTGTCGATTATCTGATCCTTGGGGCGGCTGTCGTCATTCCTGCCTTTATTTTGCTCCGTATCCTCAGCTACCGGAAATGAACTCAATTCGGTAATTGGATAGCTCAGACAGGCAATGCAGCAAAAACAAGGATTAACACTTAACCGGCGCGGCTTTCTGGTCCTCGCCGGTGGGGCGCTGGCGGTGTCGGTCGTGCCATTGAACATGGCGCTGGCTGCCGGAGACAATGATCCCACCCCGATTTTCAACGCTATTCGCAAGGCAAATGGTCTGCCTTTGATGGCGACCGATTCCAAGCTCGAGCAAGCCGCGCTTTATCAAGCAAGGCGTATGGCGAGTTACGGAAAGATCGGCCACAGCGTCGGTTGGGGCAATGGCTTCGTCGCGCGACTGCGCCAGGCGGGTATCCGCGGACCAGCGGCCGAAAACGTGGCCTCGGGACAGCGTGATACCCAAGCCGTCTTCGACGCATGGATGAAATCGCCGGGCCATCGCAAGAACATGCTCGATCCGACATTCGAGCATTATGGCCTTGCCTGGGCTACGCCTGAAAACAAACCCACTTACATATATTGGGCCATGATGCTGGGTCTTTAACATTGTTGTTTCTCCTGACAGTTCGCTGTCAGGAACTGCGACAATGCGGTGGCCGAATTATCTGTAGTTTCGATTGATTCCAGAGTAGATGATCTTCATCAGAGGGAATGCATTCGGGACAAACATAATGGATCAGTCGCTGCAACGTGTTGGTGGCGTAACAAGGCCGTTCGACGTAACGCACCGGATGGTGATGCTGATCGCCATTCCCATGACGCTTGCTGCAATCACGACGCCGCTTCTCGGACTTGTGGACATGGGCGTTGTCGGCCAGATGGGACAGGCCGAGCTGATCGGCGGTCTGGCGATCGGCGCGCTGGTATTTGACTTCCTGCTATCGATGTTCAACTTCCTCCGCTCCGGCACGACTGGACTTGTGGCGCAGGCCGTGGGTGCGGAAGATGCAGTGGAAGAACAGGCGATCTTCTGGCGCGCAATCATTATCGCGGTGGTAGCCGGCAGTCTGATGATCCTGTGCCTGCCGATCATCATTGCTGTCTCGTCCACCTTCATGCATCCAACCTCCGCCACGCAGGAAGCCATGGCGACCTATGTGTCGATCCGCATGTTGTCGGCACCGGTTGCGCTGATCAATTATTCGATCCTCGGGCTGGTTCTTGGCCGCGGACAGGGCCTTGTCGGTCTCGGTCTTCAAGTGCTGCTCAACGGCATCAATATAGTGCTCTGCATCATCCTCGGTCTTGAAATGGGCTGGGGCGTCACGGGGGTTGCCTGGGCGACAGTGACTGGTGAAACGGTTGCCGCTCTCGTCGGCATGTTCATCGTGCTGAGGCATTTCCGCAAGGATGCATCCCTGCGTCCGAACCGGGCACGCATCTTTCAGAAGCAAGGAATTTTGCGCATGTTCGCGGTCAATCGCGACATCATGATCCGTTCATTCCTGCTTCTGACTGCCTTTGCCTTCTTTACCCGGGCGGGATCCGACCTTGGAACGGTCACGCTTGCGGCCAATGCCGTCTTGCTGAACTTCTTTCTCGTTGCCGGTTTCTTTCTGGACGGCATGGCGGCGGCTGCCGAACAGATTGTCGGCCGGTCGATCGGGGCGCGTTACAGCCCGGCCTTTGTGCGGGGTGCCAAGCTCACTTTCGTGTGGGGGCTGGTCATGGCGAGTATCATCGCCTTTTTCCTGCTGGTGTTCGGCGATGCGATCATTGGGCTTCTGTCCAAGGCTGAAGACGTTCATGCCGAGGCTCTGAAATATCTGCCATGGGCGGCGCTGACAGGCATTACGGGGCTGCTGGCCTTCCATATGGACGGGGTCTATATCGGCGCCACATGGTCGCGCGACATGCGCAACATGATGTTTCTGTCGCTCGCACTCTTTATGGTTGTTCTTTATGCGGCAAAGCCCGTGATGGGCAATCACGGGCTTTGGCTGGCTCTCAATCTGTTTCTGTCTATCCGCGGCGTTACGCTTCTGGCGATCTTGCCACGACGCTATCGTACAGAATTCATCGCTTAATCATGCAGACAGTTCGCGCCGGGCCCAGTCTTTGGTGTCCCGGTCGCGCAGTGCGGCGATGTTGGTAACGCCCTCACGTTTTACAGCGGCGGATAGGCCGCGCACGATTTCAGCAGGCAGGTTCGGGCCGCGATAGATCAGGCCCGTATAAAGCTGGACGAGATCGGCGCCTGCCTTGATCTTCGTCAGCGCTGTCTCGGCGCTATCTACACCGCCGACACCGATCAGCGGCATGTCAGGACCGACGCGCTCGCGCATCCGGGCAAGGACGATGGTGGAACGGTCGAAAAGTGGGGCACCGGAAAGCCCACCTGTTTCATCACGATTTTCTGCGCTTTTAAGTCCGGCGCGTGAAAGTGTCGTATTGGATATGATGATGCCGTCCAGCTTCTGTTCGGTTGCCTCGGCGGCTATATCGTCCAGTTCTTCATTGGCCAGATCCGGCGCGATCTTGAGGAAAACCGGACGCTTCAGCGTGCACATCTTGCCTTCTTCGTTTCGGGCTTCCAGTACCCGGCTCAACAATTCACGCAGGCTGTCGCGAGCCTGAAGATTGCGCAGACCCGGAGTGTTGGGCGAAGAGATGTTGACCGTGAAATAACGTGCCAGCTGATAGAAGCGGCGAATACCGGCAACATAATCGGCGATGCGGTCATCGGCATCCTTGTTGGCGCCGATATTGACGCCCACGATACCGCTCTTGCCTGCACGTTGCGACAGGCGTTTAAACGCCGCATCATGGCCTTCATTGTTGAAGCCAAGACGATTGATAACCGCTCTATCTTCAACGAGGCGGAAAATGCGCGGGCGTGGATTGCCGCTTTGAGGGCGCGGTGTGATGGTGCCGATTTCGGTGAAGCCGAAGCCCAGTTTCAGCAATGCATCCGGGACTTCGGCGTTCTTGTCATAACCCGCCGCCATGCCGAGCGGATTTGGAAACTGCAGGCCCGCAACCTTGACGGAAAGAGCCGGATCGTTTGGCGCGCCGCAGGTGACAAGACCTGTCTTCAGGCCAGCGATGGAAAGGCCGTGTGCCTGTTCCGCATCAAAGGCAAAGAGGGCACGTCGCCCGAGAGTTTCAAAAAGCCCGCTCATTAATCTTCCAGCTCCGGAAAAATGTGAAAACCATCATCGCCCAGTGGCAAGAGTTCAACCTTCAAAACAGCTGCAAGCGGCAGCTCGCCGTAAAGATGAGGAAACAGGGCTCCGCCGCGTGAAACTTCAAATTTCAATGCTGCTCCAAGCGCGGAAGCGTTCACACTGATCAGAAGCAACTCCTGTTGGCCTGCAAAATGTTTGGCTGCCGTTTCCCGCACCTGTGTTGCAGTAGAGAAATGGATATAGCCGTCGGCAATATCAACCGGAGCCCCGGTAAAACTACCAGCCTGTTCTGCTTGTGCCCAAAGGTCGCGCGGAGCGATCTTATAGATGATCTCATTGGTCATGGCTGCTCTCTAGACCGAAATTCTTCGGAAATCAAAGTCCCGCATGTTCGATTTTCGTCGTAAACGTCCCATATGATGGGGACATCTCAAAGAGAAGCTGAAGGGAATTGCATTATGTTGAACAGAAAGACACTGATGGTTCGTAATCTGGCTGCTGTTGCTCTTCTCGGTTCAGCGCTTGCTCCAAGTGTTGCATTTGCGCAGGAAAACGGGCGTTATCGGCTGGAAGGTACGGAAACCGGTTATGTCCGTCTGGACACACGAACCGGGGCGCTCTCGACCTGCACGGAGCAGCAGGGACAGCTCGTCTGCAAGATGGCGACCGAAGATCGCGAAGCTTATGAGAACGACATTGCCGACTTGCAGGATCGTCTAGAGAAGCTTGAAGACAAGGTGTCCGCTCTTGAAGGAAAAGGCGGAAGCGCCGCTTCTGGCCTCCCGACCGAACAGGAATTCGAGCAGTCCATGAGCTATATGGAACGCTTCATGCGCCGTTTCATGGATATTGCGAAAAGTTTCGACAGCGAGCCGGAAAGTCCGAACAAAGAAACTGCGCCGGGCGGAGGAGGAGAATGAGTGATTACTACAGCAACCGGTCAAGGGGGCTGAATGGTATTGCAATGATTACACCCATTGATATCGAGTGTATTGCGGATTTTTGATCGGTGAAGGGAGTCGAAAGAACTTCGGAAAAACAAAAAAAATAGATGCAACCATATAATGCGAGTGTTCCATGAGGAGCGCTGTCATAAATAAATAAGAAAATGGCGAATCCAAGAAAAAATAGCGATGATGTTAATGCACTTTTTATTGTTTGATCGACCAATTTAGAGATTATGTATTTAATAAATATACTACTCATATTTGTGTAGCCTCTTAATACTTTTAAGAAAAATGTAGTTAATAATTTAATCATCAATATTTCTCCGATGAATTCATATGATATTTTGTCTGCAAATAATGGTTTGTATAGATATAAAAATCCGGTTGCCGTGCCGAGAAATACAAAAGATAAATATTTTACATTTAAATATGAAATGCAGTGTGTCTTGTATTCTTTTGGCTCAAATATTTTTTTCATCATGCATCCTGTATGTGGGCAGCAATATGATTTTTAGTTGAAATGATAGCGACCCTTGCAGGGCCGCTAGAGCATTTCCTGTTTTAATTGAATCATTGGAAATGCTCTATCTGTTTGTTTATATGCATGTCTTTATCCCGAAACCGGTTCCCACTTTCGGGAGACATGCTCTAGGTTAAGCAGAGAAACGCTTTGTCGCCTCGATCAGTTCATGAGTGATACCGGGCTCGGTGACGGCGTGCCCTGCATCCTCGACGGTTCTGAGATCAGCTTCGGGCCACATCTTCTTCAACTGCCAGGCATTGATAAACGGCGTGCAGACATCATAGCGGCCATGCACGATCACACCAGGAATATGCCGGATGCGATCGACATTGCGCAGAAGCTGGTCATCGGAATCGAGGAAGCCGCGGTTCTGGAAATAGTGGCATTCGATACGCGCAAAAGCGATGGCGTATTGGTCTTCACCGAAGGCATCGACGCGGGCCGGGTCGGGCATAAGTGAAATGACCGAGCCTTCCCAGCGCGCCCAACGTCGCGCTGCTTCAAGCTGCACCTGCGGGTCACGATCAGTCAGGCGCTTGTAATAAGCGGCGATCATATCGCCGCGCTCGGCTTCCGGGATATGCTCCTGATAAGCCTCGAAATGGTCCGGAAATAGAATGCTTGCGCCGTTGGAATACATCCAGTCGACTTCAAAACGACGGATCATGAAGATGCCGCGCAGAACAAGCTCGGCCACGCGATCCGGATGGGATTGCGCATAGGCAAGGCCAAGGGTCGATCCCCAGGAGCCGCCGAAGACCTGCCACTTCTCGATGCCGAGATGCGCGCGAATATGTTCCATATCCGCCACAAGGTCCCATGTCGTGTTTTCACGCAGTTCCGCATGCGGGGTCGAACGGCCGCATCCGCGCTGGTCGAACAGGATGATGCGATAGCGCTCCGGGTCGTGCAGACGGCGCATGGTCGGTGTGATGCCGCCGCCGGGGCCGCCATGGATCATGATGACCGGCTTGCCGTCCGGGTTACCGCATTGCTCGACATGGATTCGATGCAGCGGAGAAACCTGAAGCATCTCTTCCTTGAACGGTTGGATTTCTGGATAAAGCGTATTGCGCGTCATGAAATGCCTTTTTGGTTCCCTTCCATTAGGCTGGTCGGGCCGCTCTTATGTTATTTTCGACACCAGCCTAACATACAATGCGGCCAGATGGCGGCAATGCGTATTGTGAAAACGGGTTAGCAACGTGAATTTTGGTTGCCCAAGCCAAAAAACGGCATAAAACGGAGTGGTTGGCTGATTGGCCTGCACCGCGAGGGGAGGAGACCTGAAACAATGGCGCGCGAGGCACATGCATTTCATCATTGCTGACGATCACCCGCTTTTCCGGGGCGCACTCAGGCAGGTCCTTTCGGGACAGTCGCAGAGTGTTGAAATCATCGAAGTCGGCGATTTTGACGCCGTCAAGAAACTGGTTGGGGAACGAGAAGATATAGATCTTCTCTTGTTGGATTTGACGATGCCGGGAGGAACCGGGCTTTCCGGTCTGGTGACGTTGAAGGCCTTGCAACCGGCGCTTCCGGTTATCATCGTCTCGGCGACTGACGATGCCGCCACAATCCGTCATGCTGTCGAGCTCGGCGCTTCCGGTTTCATCTCGAAATCCGCCAGCATGGAGACCATTGGCGAGGCCGTGCGTGCCGTTCTGGCTGGCGATATCTGGACACCTGCCGATATTGAGCTGGATCATCCGCACGACCCTGAAATTGAGGCTCTCATTGCGCGACTGCGCACATTGACACCGCAGCAGACACGTGTGTTGACCATGCTTGCCGAGGGTCTTCTGAACAAGCAGATTGCCTATGAGCTTGGCGTGTCGGAAGCCACGGTCAAGGCGCATGTTTCGGCGGTGCTGCAGAAACTTGGGGTCGACAGCCGCACGCAGGCGGTCATTCTTCTGTCACGCATCGGTAATGATGCCCTGAGCACGGATTGAATGACGGTCAACTACTGAGCGGCGTTCTGCGCTGACCTATTATCCTGCCTCGCATGATAAAAATGCGATAAAAGGGAACGCAATGCGGCGGGCCGAAGTGGCTTGTGCAAAACCGTGACGTTCTCGTCTTCAGCGCGCTGGCGGACTTCCTTGGAACGATCGGCTGTCAGCAGGATGGCGGGTATTTCCACCTGAAACGTCTCGCGCGCAAAGCCGATCATATCGAGGCCGTTTTCGTGTAGAAGATGATAATCTGCGACGATCACATCTGGCGGCGTGGAGTGGTCGGCACAATAGTTCTTCAACGCTGCTCCACTGCGCAACGTCGTTACATGGCATCCCCACCCGCGAAGCAGCGTTTCCATCCCGGAAAGGATGCTGGCGTCATTATCGATGCAGAGAACATCGAGCCCGGTCAGTTCCAGCGCTTTCTGCAGGCCGCGGCGGCTCTTCACGTCATCGGCGGGCACTTTTTCCTGCGAGACAGGAATGCGCAGGGTGAACATGGTTCCCTTATCGGGCGTCGAAGTCAGGGACAGCGGCAGCGACAGCAGCCTTGCGATGCGGTCGACAATGGAAAGGCCGAGGCCAAGCCCTTCCGCTTCCCGCATCCCCTCATCCAGTCGCGTGAACTCCCGGAAGACAAGTTTCAGCTTTTGCGATGGAATGCCGATGCCGGTATCGAACACCTGCAACTCCACAAAGGAGCCACGACGCCGAACGCCGAGCAGAATACCACCCTTGCGGCTATATTTGATCGAGTTGGAAACAAGGTTCTGGATCAGGCGGCGAAGCATATTGCGGTCCGTTTTGACAACGATGCTCGACGGCACAACGCGCAACTTCAGCCCTTTGGCGGCTGCAAGAGGCGTAAAATCGGTAGCAATCTGGCTCATCAGCTTGTCGAGGTGAAACACCGAGAGGTCAGGCTTGAGTGACCCGGTGTCCAGTCGGGAAATATCCAGCACCATACCCAGAATGGCTTCCACGGCCTCCAGCGAGGAATCGATATTACGTGCGAATTCGCTCGTTTCGGAGCGTCCGAGTTTTTCGGCAAGCGCGGTACTGTACAATCGCGCTGCGTTGAGAGGTTGCAGAATGTCGTGGCCGGCTGCTGCCAGAAAGCGTGTCTTTCCCTGATTGGCCTCTTCTGCTGCCGTCTGCGCCTTGGCGAGCTGCTGGTTGACGCGGGTTAGTTCTGCCGTGCGATCCGCCACGCGCTGCTCCAGCATTTCCGCTGCCTTCTGGCGCGTGACGTCGGCTTCGACTGCCGCCGTGATATCGGTATATGTCGCGACAATTCCGCCATCCGGCATCGGGTTGGATTGAATTTCCAGCACCTTGCCCGTCGATTTCATGTTGATGCGCCATGGCTGGCGCACAGCTGCGAGCGAGCGGATGACCCCGTTCTGCGCGTTGAACGATATATCGCCGCGGCGGTGCAGCTGTTCCACGATTTCCGAAACGGGTATCCCGACCTGCATCACTTCATCTGGAAGATCGAAAAGCTTGCGGAACTGCCGGTTCCAGAAAGTCAGCCTCAGATCCTTGTCGAGAACGGTAATACCCTGTTCCATCTGATCGAGGGCCGTTTGCAGCAGATTGCGGTTTTGCTGCAAGGCGGTCGAAGCGTCATCGAGGAGCTGTCGCGCGTCACGTCCTGATGCATCGCTCTTCTGCAAAAGCAGTGACAGTACAAGGCGCGCCGATGCAGAACCGACGGCTGTGCCGAGCAGCTGCTCCGCATGACGGATGAGCGGTGTGTCGACAGTCATGCCCGGATCAAGCCGCCTCTGTTCCCTTCCTTCAAAGCGCAGAAAGGCGCGCTCGACACGTTCCGCACCGAGATAGCGCGCCATGGTGGCTTTCAGTTCGGCAACAGTGACGGTTGTGCGGAAGCGCTTGAGCGTCGGCGTGCCGATGAAATAACGCGGCAGGAAGATGCTTGCCTGAATGCGTTCGAGCGGTGTCGAGGTTCGTGAAAGGGAACCAAGGATGTAGAAGAGCGTATTGGCTGCAAGGCTCCACATCACGCCATTGGTCAGCGGGAGAGCGTTGGTTCCGAAAAGCGCTTCGGGACGTAGCGCCGTAAAGCCAAGGAAGCCGTCGCGCAGAATGGCAGCATTTTCCGGCGCCATCGTTGGCAGCAGCAATGTGTAGGCCCAGACTAGAAATCCCGCTGACAGACCCAGCATGGCACCGCGCCCATTCGCATTGCGCCAGAACAATCCGCCGATGAAAGCCGGAACAAACTGGGCAATTGCAGCAAAAGAAACGAAGCCGATCGAAGCAAGATGGATGTTGTTGGAGGTAAACCGATAATAGGCGAATGCGAATGCCAGAATGCCGATAATGGTGAGGCGACGTGTGTTCAGAATGACTTTGGTCAGGTCTCGCTGTTCGGCGGCATGTTGCTTCGCGAGACGCCGGATGAAGAGCGGCAACACCAGATGGTTTGAGATCATGATCGAAAGCGCAACGCAGGCGACGATGACCATCGCCGTTGCCGCTGACAATCCGCCGAGAAAAGCCACCAGTGCGAGCCAATGAGCGCCTGCCGCCAGCGGCAAAGCCAGAACGTACAAATCTCCGCTGACATTGCCTCCGAGCGTCATCACGCCAATCAGCGCGATGGGAAAGACGAAGATATTGATGAGGACCAGATAAAGCGGGAAGAGCCAGGAGGCTGTTCGCAGTTCCTTTTCACTCCGGCTTTCCACCACGGTCACATGGAATTGTCGCGGCAGCATGATGATGGCGGCGGCACTAAGTGCGCTTTGTACGATCCATGTGCCGATGGATGTCTGATAGTGGAACGCTTCCAGCGCTTCTGGTGATTGGGATATCTGATTGATCAGTTGCGATGGGGCGCCGAACAGAAAGAAGGTGCAGGCAAAGCCAACGGTCAGGAAGGCGCAAAGCTTGATGACGGATTCCAGAGCCACAGCCAGAATAAGGCCGTTCTGATGTTCCGTGGCGTCGGTATGGCGGGTGCCGAAGAGGATCGCAAAGACAGCGAGCACAGCGGCAACGGGGAGGGAGATGTCTCCGAATATGAATACCGACGGATCGACGGCTGATCCGTAATGTTCCATGACAAGACCGACACTGCCGGAAACGGCTTTGAGCTGAAGTGCGATATAGGGGATTGAACCGACAGCTGCGATACAGGTTGCAAGAGAGGCTACACCGAAGCTCTTGCCGTAGCGGGCAGCGAGAAAATCAGCAATTGACGTGATGTGCTCGGATTTCGCCAGTCGCACGATATGCCGCAGCAGCCGGTTGCCGAGCGTAAAGACGAGAATGGGGCCGATATAGATTCCAAGGAACTCAAGGCCGCGCTGAGCCGATAAGCCGACAGAGCCGAAGAAGGTCCAGGAGGTGCAGTAAACGGCCAGACTGAGCGCATAGATATAGGGGCGCGGAGCGCTGTTCCAGCGCGACGTGCGCCGGTCGCCGATGCTGGCAACTGCAAAAAGCAGCAGCAAATACAAAAAGGCGGCGCCAATAATACCCCAGCCCTGCATAGCCAGCCTGTTCCCTCACTCCTCGATCATGATTTGACGCAAGCACTTTCAGTGCGTTCGTGCAAGATTATTGATGAAAAACAGTGTGTTTTAGCGGTTTCATCTTTTCTTTGGTAATTTTCGCCTACACACTAGGAGTGTGATCCCGAAGAAGTGCACGTCATTTTTCGGGATAGCATTTGAAATGGCAGGGCGCCTTTCAGTTTCGCTTCTGAGATGGGCCCTGCCATCCACTGCCAGTTTATCTGGTGCCCAGGTTGATTTGGCGAACGCCACCGCGGCAGGACGGCCCCAACGGTCCGCGTTTGTGAGGGAGACAGGTAATGCTAAAGGAATTCAAGGAATTCGCCCTGAAGGGCAATATGGTCGATCTGGCCATCGGTGTCATTATTGGCGGGGCGTTCGGCGGCCTCGTCAATTCCATCGTCAACGATATCATCATGCCGATCATCGGTCTGATCACTGGCGGTATCGATTTTTCGAATATGTTCATACAGCTGGCAGGTGAACCCAGGGCCACGCTGGCAGCTGCCCGTGAAGCCGGTGCGACCATTGCCTACGGCAATTTCGTCACGCTTCTCATCAACTTCCTGATCATCGCATGGGTATTGTTCCTTGTGGTGAAAGGGATGAACCGCATGAAGAAGAAGGAAGAGGCAAAGCCGGAACCGGAAGCACCGCGCGAGGAGGTCCTGCTGACCGAAATTCGCGATCTTCTGGCAAAGCAGAAAGCCTGACCCATCCAAAACTGGCGAACGAATGCGGGGCCTTGTGGCCCCGTTTTCTTTTGATCCATAAATACGCTTGATCGGACCATCACAAAAAGCCGCGTGATTTCGCTAACGGGCCTTGATAAGCACGAAATCAAAATCGAAGTTCAACGCGGGGAAATCATGACGCTCATAGCCAATCTTCGTCGGGAAGCAGCTCAATCACCCGAAAGCGGGATTGTGGCGGTCGCCAATCACGGACGCGGGCGCGAGGGGCTTATCCCGCTTTGGGTAGGCGAGGGAGATCTTTCGACGCCCGATTTCATCCGCGCCGCGGCCCAAAAAGGTATCTCTGAAGGCGAGACCTTCTATACCTGGCAGGCTGGCATCCCGGAACTGCGGGAGGCGCTGGCTCGCTATCACGCGCGTCATTTCCCGCTGCCCCTGAAACCGGAGAACTTCTATGTCACCGGCTCCGGTATGCACGCCATCGAAATGGCGCTGACAGCAACTGTTGGGGCGGGCGAAGAGGCGATTTATCTTTCCCCGGCCTGGCCAAATTTTGTTGGCGCAGCTGGTCTGGCAGGCGCTGTTCCGGTTCCGGTCGAGCTGGAATTCGGTGCCAATGGCTGGATGCTCGATCCAGAAAAGATCGCAGCCGCCATCACGCCGCGCACGAAAGCACTCTTCATCAATACGCCATCCAATCCCACCGGCTGGACAGCGGACCGTGAGACATTGCAATTCATTCTCGATCTTGCCCGCAAGCATGGTCTCTGGATCATCGCCGACGAGATTTATACCCATTTCTATTATGGTGGCGGTCGCGCTCCATCCTTCATGGATATTATGGAGCCGGATGATCGCATCATCTTCGTCAACTCGTTCTCCAAGAACTGGGCGATGACGGGCTGGCGTGTCGGCTGGATGACGGTGCACCCGTCACTGGGGCCGATCATTGAAAATCTGATCCAATATTCGAATTCGGGTGTTGCCCAATTCATGCAACGTGGTGCCGTTACGGCTCTCGATGAAGGCGATGCCTTTATTTCGATGCAGGTTGAACGGGCGCGTTCGACGCGCGATAGCCTGTGCGCAGCGCTGTTATCGACCGGCAAAGTTCGCCTGACGCCGCCTCAAGGGGCATTTTATCTTTTCTTCGGCGTGGATGGTGTCGGGGATTCCGTCAAGGCGGCCATCGATATGGTGGACAATGCCAATGTCGGTCTGGCACCTGGCAGCGCTTTTGGCCTCGGCGGCGAAGGTTTTTTCCGTCTCTGTTTCTGCCGCGATCCGGAACAGGTGGACGAAGCCGCACGGCGGCTCGTGCGCTGGATCGAAAAGCTCTGACAAATAAAGGCCGCTCGAAGCGGCCTTTTTATTGGAGAATTCCAGAAATTGTCAGCCGCCAGCCTTGGAGACCATCAGCGGAATGATCCGCTCGGAACTGGCTGGCTGCGAAACAGTGGGCTCTGCATAAGGAATGCCGAGTGCATTCCAGACTTCCAGCAAGGCATCCTTGAGACCGTCGATCAGGGCGTCGTCATGCAGAGGCGACGGCGTGATACGCAGTCTTTCGGTTCCGCGTGGCACGGTCGGATAGTTGATCGGCTGGATATAGATGCCGTGCACTTCCAGCAAACGGTCGCTGGCTTTTTTGCAAAGTTCAGGATCGCCGACCAGAATAGGCACGATATGCGTTTCGGACGGCATCACGGGGAAGCCTGCGGCCGAAAGCACGTCCTTTGCGCGCTGTGCCTGACGCTGCTGACCGTTACGCTCCACCTGCGAATTCTTCAAATGCCGGATGGCGGCCGTCGCAGATGCGGCAACTGCTGGTGGCAAGGAGGTCGTAAAGATGAAGCCCGGTGCATAGGAGCGTACGGCGTCAACAATCGCGCGCGAACCGGTAATATAACCGCCGAGAGCGCCAAAAGCCTTGGCAAGCGTGCCCTCGATAATATCGATGCGATGTGCCAGACCGTCGCGTTCGGTAATGCCGCCGCCGCGCGCGCCGTACATGCCAACAGCATGAACTTCGTCGATATAGGTCATGGCATTATATTTGTCGGCGAGGTCGGCGATCTTCTCGATCGGCGCGATATCGCCATCCATCGAATAGACGGATTCGAACACGATCAGCTTGGCGCGCGCCGGATCGGCGGCCTTCAAAAGCTGTTCCAGATGCTCGACGTCATTGTGACGGAAAATCTTCTTTTCCGCGCCTGAACGACGCACGCCTTCGATCATCGAGGCATGGTTCAGTTCGTCGGAGAGGATGAGGCAGTTCGGCAGCAGCCGTGCAATCGTGGAAATCGAAGCTTCATTGGAAACGAAGCCCGACGTGAAAACGAGACCAGCTTCCTTGCCATGCAAATCGGCGAGTTCGGTTTCGAGTTCAACGAGCGGATGGTTATTGCCGGAAATATTGCGCGTGCCGCCGGAACCTGAGCCAGCATTGCCAGCTGTATCGCACATTGCCTTGATTACGTCGGCGTGGTGTCCCATGCCAAGATAATCATTGGAACACCAGACGGTGATTTCACGGGCAGTGCCATTGTTGCGCCAGATAGCTCGGGGGAAACGTCCGACAATACGTTCAAGATCGGCAAAAACGCGGTAACGCTTCTCGGCGTGCAACTGGTCGATCGCTTCTTCGAAAAAACGGCGATAGTCCATAATGCGCTCCTTAGTCTGTGCACTAACTAGCGCTTTTGGCACTTGCCGTCCATGGCGCATTGATGGGCAATTTGCCACGTTTGTGTGAAGCAGCATTGATTGAAATCAAGCAAATCAGCTCGACGATCAAAATACCGGCGACGAAGTTTTCATCACGAAGCGTGTCGGAGGCTGTTACAGAGTGATCGGCTTCAACAAAGAGTTGCTTGAATGAAGCGCAACAAAATACCAGCTTTTTGTGACCTTCATTGAAAACCTGGCACCTTTATGAAACCAACGCGAACGGTGATGAACTATCCAGCCTCGGCGACCGGCGACTGGACTGCCTATTGGCGCGCCTCACCGATGCGATATCTGCGCTTGCGTTGGAGGCACGTGCAGCTTTCGGTTCCGCATCGAAAAAAATCGGCAAATCTGATTGCTGCATCCGGAAGCTTCGAGGCTTTACGGCCAGGCGATCTGCCGCTTGTTTGCGTGGTTCGCAATGCTGCGCCCTATATGAAGTCGTTTCTGCGCTATTATCGCGAGATGGGTGTTACGCGTTTCATCGTTGTAGATGACCGATCGGACGACGGAACGACCGAAATCTTGTCCAGTGCTCCTGATGTGGATTTGTTCACCTCGGACGTTGGCTACGCACAGGCTGACCGCGGACGTGCCTGGCGCGATGCCCTGTTCAATCTCTACGGACGCGGGCGCTGGTATTTGTCGGTTGATGCTGACGAGTTCTTCGTATTTCCGAGAATGGAGCAACGGGATATCCGCTCTTTTATCGAGGAGCTGGAAGGGAATGGAATTCGTCGGTGTCTGGCACCGATGATCGACATGTATCCCGGCGGCCTGCTGCGTGAAGGAGTCTTCGTCGATGACGGGACGAAATATCCGTTCGAGGTTTCGTCGCATTTCGACGGCGACGGCTACACGGCGACATGGGAGAAGTTCGGGGTAGCGGTGCGTGGTGGACCGCGTTTGCGCTTGTTCGGACGCAGCATGCGACTGTCAAAATTTCCGCTGATTTGGGTCGATGAAAAGACGGATTATCGCCGGGGCAGCATTCATGGGCCGGGTCCATGTTTCCGGAATTTTCTTCCGGCAACCGGTGCTCTTCTCCATTACCGCTTTTCTTCGCTTTCGGTCGGCGAGTTCAAACGTATTGCCTCCGAAAAGAGCCATGCTGGCGGTGCAGAGCACTACCGCGCAATCGTCGAGAACGAGCGTTTTTCAGACGATCTTTCGCTCGTCTATGAAGGTTCGGTCCAGTACACAGGCCCGGATTGTCTCGTGAGGCGCGGCTTCATGGCTGATTTGCACGACATAGAGCGTGGAGCCAAGCCGAGGAGCCGACTTAGCGCGTGAACGTTTTCCGCAGGAATTGCAGCAATATATCATTGCGCCTGATTGTAAGACGCGGAATGCCGAACGGATCATCATTTGACCGTGCGCGGCGTTTTTCCGTCGTCGTCGCGTTTGTATAGCCTGCCGCTTCGACGATCTTGCGTGTCACTGCGTTTTCTCCGCCGTAAGGATAGGCGAAAGACGTGACCTCACGACCGAGCAGGTCTTCAATCTTCATGCGTGATTGCTGGATTTGCGTGATGGCTTCCTGTTCGCTTATTTCCGGCAGGAGGACATGGTCGAGCGTATGGGAACCGACTTCATGACCAAGATCTGCCCATTCGCGCAATTCGGAAACGCTCATGCAGTTGGCGCGGGCAACGCCAATCTTCTGGTCCCAGAGATTGAAGCCGCCGATCTGGTTGGCCACGAAATAGTTCGTGGCGGTGAAGCCAAACTCCTGCAGCACGGGCAGGGCATTACGGAACACATTCTCGAAACCGTCGTCAAACGTGATGACGGCGACTTTGCCCTGTTTCCCGCCGTAAATGTAAGGAATTGCGTCCCTCACCGACAGGCCGCGATAACCCAGCCGTTTCAGCCAGGCCATCTGCTGGCGAAAGCGATCCGGGTGCACGATCATACTGCGATAGGGCGTGCGGTGTTGCGGTGGCACGTCAATCTGATGATACAGGAAAATCGGAACAGGCACGGGAAACCTCAGATAGCTGCGCGCGAGCGCGATTTTATCTTCCAGCGATAAAGCGGGCGCAAGATTTCACGCTTCAGCTTGTCGGGCAAGGAACGCGATTTCTGGATCGTGCTGCCGCCAAGCTGTACCGAGATTTCTTTCACTCCGCCCGGAAGGACGGATAGCGGTTTGAGTCCCGTAACCCAGTTCATTTGTGCCGTGGTATCGACCGGACGGTCGAACACTTCGGTTGCAGAGAGCAAGCGCTGCGCGGCTTCCCGCCCGACAAGCTGTGCCACCATGCCAAGGCCGACCGGTACAGGTTCGATGATCCGCAGTGTTTCGGTGTTCAGCACTACGCGCCCGCTTTCACGCTCGCGAAACGGAAAGCGGATGAAGCTATCGGCCTTGAGAATCTGGCACGCAGCGGAATAGGCAGCGGCAAATTCCGGTGTCAGTTCCACATCGTCTTCCAGCACGAGACCTGCATCCAGTTCCTGATCGACAATCGCCTGCCAGGCCTTCCGGTGCGAAAGAAAGCACGCGATTTCGTTGGTGCTGAGCTGGAATGGATAGCGCGGCTTGTGTGCCGATCGCCGATAAACACGGCTGATCGTTTGCGCATCGAGCGTGCGCCCGTCGATGGCGTTCACCACGTCCGTCTCTACCGGCAGCTTTCGAATGAGTTCTTCGACTTGCGGCCGCCGGTCGGTGGCGCGCTCCAGATGGATGATGAAAGCCTTGACGGCCCTTTGGGGGCCGTCATTCGCAGTGATGTCAGGACGCGTTTCGTTCATGGTCCTTATCTACCTTGCAGCATACAGAAAGCTCAAGGTATTTTGCAGATCAGACCGGCTTCCAGCCCGGCTCAACACTATCGGCTTCCGCTCGCCACAAATCGGCGTAGTCGACATTCTGCCAATCCTTGAACCACGGGCCGCCGCGTGTGTAATGCACCACTTTCGGCAGGCCGGTTTCCGGCTTCTCGTTCCAGCCTTCCAGCCAGTTGTAATCCGTCGGCAGAGCGCCAATTTCATCATCGGCAGCCCATTGCATGCGGTGCAGGTAAGCGCCGGTTTCGCTGTTGATCAGCTCCGGCGTCAACTGGCGTGTCGACGGATGCTCGCAGTTGAACAGCATACAGGACGACCAGTTCTTGCGTGGATAGCTGGTCTGCACCTTGCCATCCATCTTCACACTATCCTTGGGCTGATAATCGTGCTGAACGCAATAAACGGCTTTTGAAGGGTCATTGTAAGCTTGGAGGCCAGCAATATCGCCCAGAAAAAGAAAGTCACAATCGCAGAAAAGCGCCCACCCCTTGTAGCCCGCAAGCCATGGCGTGAAAAACCGCGAATAGGTAAACTCTGTCGATGCCAGTGGATCGACTTCCCGCGTGTAGACCCCTCGATCGACCAGGTCCTGCAACTTGATCGGCACGATCTCCAGCGGAATAGAGGAATGCTTCAATGCGGATGCTTTGGCGACTTCATATGCGATGGGCTCGCGAGAATCCCATCCGATGAAAATGCGTAACGGTTCACTCATTCATAGGCTCCTCTAAAGAGATTGTGTCGTGATCGTTCCCCACGTTTTCCGCCGGAAATTATAGTGATGGCGCTGGGTCACTGGATGAGGCTGATGCGTCCGGATTTGACCTTCTGCTCAACCCAACTGCGCTCATCTCCCCAGGTGTGGCGTTTCCAGCCTTCCCAGGTGAAGCCGCAGATTTTAACGTCCCAGCTTTCCTCCGGACATTTTCCGAGCATGTACCAGATGCCAAAAAAGCCGGTGCTTGGAAAGGCTTTGCTTATATTCTCGTCGGTTACACCCAGCTCTTTGCATCCGGCCAGATAGAATTGGGGCGGCATGATCCGGATTTCCTTACCCGCAGAGCCGACAACTTCGATGGTCTGCATAGTCCAGTCGCCACGCCTTCCCTTGAGACGGGAGAGGAAATTCGGACCAGGGTGATATTTGCGGATGATGCTTGGATGATAGGCAAGCATCACTTCCTTGGCCGCCTTGAAAGTCGGTGTCTGCACGAAGCCCGGATCGCGTAGCCGCCGCTGCATCGGCTTGCTTGAGGTTGCCAGCATCAGGAGATCTGTCCGGGTGCCGCTCATGCCGATGGACTTTTTTGGCTCATTGAAACGGACCACAAAATCGGCAGCATCCACTTCGGCAGAAAGATCGCGCGGCAAAGGCGCATTGCCCACGATGATCAATGTCTTTTTCATGCACTCCAACTCTAATTAGAATGAACCGGTGCCTGTGTCGAAACAGTAGGTATATCTAAATTAGAATTACATAATGATTACAACAATAGGAGGCAATTTCCTTTGTTGTTGGGAAATCCGGGTGAAATGCTAGGATTTCGCTGCAATCACAGCAGCCATGCAGGATATGCACTTCTCAAAAGACAGAGAAAGGCGGAAGCTCACTATCGGGAGGAAGATAAAAAAAGGGGATACCACCATGAATCTTCGCACCCATTTCCATCGCTGGATGCAGTATCGCGAAAATATTCGCGAACTTAGTGGCTGCACGGATCGCGAGCTTTCCGATCTCGGCCTTTCACGCACCGATATTCATCGCGTCGCCCGCGAAGCCGCTTTTGCTTGAACCAGCGGACCAAGGCCGTTTCCCTGTTTCGGGAACCGGCCTGTTTCGATCCGCAAAATCTTCCAAAACCTACACGTCACCCGGCTTCTTGAAGCGGATGTGAATGTTGTCGCCTGCGAGGTCGAAGCCTGCATAATTGCGCTGAAAGGCAATGAGCGCGTCGTTGACGCCCTTTGAATAATCGTCTTCCTGCACATCAATATGGTGCCGGTAGAGGATCCTGTCGTCCTTATAGAATATAACCTGACCTTCCATCATAGCCTCCTTCTGATGAAGCGCTGAGCAGAAATCCGTCGGCGGTTTCAGGCGTCATGCGCTTTGAAACGGGTGGGTAGAGCAATGTTCTACACACGGGCCTATGGCTGAAGAGGTGCCAAGGGCACTTATCCAGTCGGTATATCTATTTGAGATAGGCGATATGGCGGGCGTTTCAAGATGATGCGGTGCCGGTTCCGGCCTTGCTCAGTTCGAGCCAGGCACGAGCGGCATGAGACAGGAATGCGCCTTTTCGCCAGATCAGCGCCAGATTCCAGTTCACATCGGCGCCTTTGATCCTGTGGATGAGCACGCCGGGATGATGCCGCTGTTCCGCGATCATTTTTGGTAGAAAGCCGATGCCCATGCCTGCCGCTACGAGCTCGACGATGAAGTCAATCTGACTGGAGCGGACCGCAACGTTTGGAGAGAATCCATGCGAACGACATGCATCAAGGATAATGTGGTTGAGGGCAAAGCCGCTCTCGAAAAGAATGAACGGCAGGCTGGCAATGTCCTGCAGCGAAACGCCGTCACCGCGTGCAAGCGCATGATCGGTCGGGAGAAGCGCCACAACCGGTTCGCATCGCACATCCTGCCACTCGAAGCTGTCTTCAACCGGCAGAAGCGAAGCCGCAAGTTCCACATCTCCGGCAAGCAGCAATTCCTCCAGCCTCCGGCTGCCGTGCTCGACCAGCTGAATGTCGATCTCCGGATAAAGCTTCGTATAGGCCGCAAAGACGGGAGCGAAAAGCACGCTGGACCCGATGGGCGGCAGGCCGAGTTTCAGCAGGCCGCGCTTGAGGCCGCGGAGCTCACCCAGCTCGGCCAGCATGTCGTCTTTTTCCGCCAGCATGGCAACCGCGCGACGAAAGACAATCTCACCTGCTGTCGTGAGGCGGGAGGGAGAGATTTCACGATCCAGCAGAACCAGCCCCAATTCGTCTTCAAGCTGTCTGACCGCCTTGCTGACGGTCGACTGGGTCGCATTGATGGTTTTTGCGGCGGCGGAAAAACCGCCTTGCCGCACCACTTCGACAAAGGCCTGGAAGCTGCGCAAGTTCATGAGCCATTCTATTACGGAATAGCTGCAATGAAATCAATTCATTTCTAGAATAGCGCCAGAACGCCTATATTCACCCATGAAAATGCATCAGTCCCCATTGGAAAAGCACATGAACGCCCACAGCCTTTTGATCCGGTTTCGTTACGCACTGCATCACAGCCGTCTGATGCAGATTGCGACGCTGGTCGGTTTCTGGCTGGCGGGTGAGCTTTTCGTCCGCCTCGTCGGTCTGCCTCTGCCGGGGGGCATTGTCGGTATGGCGCTGGTGCTGGCGCTGCTCCTGAGCGGTCGTGTTAGCCTGTTCAGCATGAAGCGCGGCGCAGAATGGTTTCTGGCAGAAATGTTGCTCTTCTTCGTTCCCGCAGTGCTTGCAATTCTCGAGCATAAGGAACTGCTCGGTCTGCTCGGTCTGAAAATCATGGCTGTGATTTTGCTCGGCACGTTGACGGTCATGAGTGTCACCGCACTGACGGTTGATCTCTGCTACCGCTGGAGCCTGCGTTATGTCGCTAAGTAATCCGCTTGTTGCGACGCTTTTCTGGTCTGCCGCGACGATCCTGCTTTATCTAGCTGCCAAGCGCGTCTATCGCCGTTTTCCCATGTGGTGGTTGACGCCGCTCGTTGTTACGCCATTGTTGCTGATAGCGCTGGTCATTGGGCTCAATCAGAACTATCGTGGCTATTTCGGTGCTACCCACTGGCTGGTTGCGCTGCTTGGACCTGCAACGGTTGCTTTTGCGGTCCCGATTTACCAGCAGCGCGCAACGATCCGCCGCTATTGGCCGGTGCTTCTGGCCGGTGTGGTCGTCGGAAGTTCGTCTGCCATGGCTTCCGCATGGGGTCTGGCGCATCTGCTGGGCCTCAACGAAGCAATCAGCCTCAGCCTGATGCCACGTTCAATGAGCACACCGTTTGCGATGACCGTCTCGGGCGATATTGGCGGCACGCCTGACCTGACTGCGATCTTTGTGGTGCTGACAGGTGTGTTCGGTGCAGCTCTCGGTGAAGTCATGCTCAACTGGCTGCCGATCCGCTCCGCGCTGGCACGCGGAGCCCTTTTCGGTATGGGTGCGCACGGAGCCGGTGTGGCCAAGGCCCACCAGATCGGCAGCGAAGAAGGTTCGATTGCCGGGCTGGTCATGGTGCTTGTTGGTCTCGTGAATGTGCTTGCTGCTCCCCTGATTGCCCACTTTTTGTAAGAGCCTAGTTTTACAGACAATTCTTTAAAAACGCCCGGTTTCCGGGCGTTTTCTGTATTAGCGAATCTGCCTTTTTCTTGAGCGTCAACGTCTTTGCATAACTGATATGCATTAATGACCGTTGCTGCAGGGAAGGGGGACGGGTAAATATCTCTTCATCGAGTTCACTCCTCCTCCCAGAACTCGATAAGGAATGCGGCACTCCTCCTCCCAAGCCGTATTCAAGATCAGGCCGCGCATCCTCCTCCCGCGCGGCCTTTTTCTTTTTTAGCTCCCCTGCATCCTGCTTCGCTTTCAACTCCGTGCGTTGACAATGCGTAACTGCATAGCCCCATAGGCAAGCTGCAGCATCTGCTCTATCTCTGATTCAAGTTTTGAATCGGGGAGACAGTGTCCATGACAAGCGGCATCCACCACATCACCCTCATCACCCGAAAAGTGCAGGCGAATGTCGATTTCTATGCCGGCTTTCTGGGGCTGCGTATCGTCAAGCAAACAGGCGGGTTCGAGGATGCCGAGCAGCTGCATCTGTTCTATGGCGACCGCTCGGGCACGCCCGGATCGTTGATTACGTTTCTGGTCTGGGAAGATGGTGCCAAGGGGCGTGTTGGCCACGGTCAGGTCAGCGAAATCGCGCTTGCCATCGATCGCACGGCCATCGGTTTCTGGCTCGAACGCGCCTTGCATTTTCATGTGCCTTCCGAAGGACCGGTTCAGGAATTTGGCGAACCTGTTCTGCGCCTGCGCGATCCCGACGGTGTGATCGTCAAGCTTGTCGGTTGCGATCTTGCCGCCAATGATGCGTGGGAAAGCGAAGGCATTCCGCCAGCTTTCGCCGTCAGGCGTTTGCGTGCCGCGACTATTCTGTCCGAAGCGCCGGAACAGACGGCAGGTTTCATCGAACGTTATTTCGGTTTCAGTCCTTCGGCGAAAGAAGGCACGATAGATCGTCTTCTGTCGGATTCCGGCGACGCCATCGATGTGCGTGACGCCGGCGGCTTCTGGCCGGGCATCCCCGGCACGGGCATTGCCGATCATGTCGCTTTTCGTGCTGCCGATACTGGCGACGTGGAAAAGGCGGAGAAGGAGCTTTCGAAGCTTAATTCCAGCGCTGTCAATGTGCACGACCGCAAATATTTCACGTCGCTCTATGTCCGCGAACCGGGTGGAACGCTGTTCGAATTTGCAACCGACGCACCGGGCTTTGCAATAGACGAGCCGGTCGAGAAACTGGGTCAGTTCCTGTTCGTGCCGCCCGGTAATGAAGAAAAGGCCGATGCCATTCGGGCACGGATGCCGCAATTCGCTCTGCCGGGCGAAGAGCGCGTCATCTATCGTGATCTGCCTTTCGTTCATCGGATACACCAGCCGGAAGACCCGGATGGCAGTACACTGGTGCTTTTGCATGGCACTGGTGGAAACGAAAACGACCTGATGCCGTTCGCCCGCAAGGCTGCGCCGCACGCAACCCTTCTGGGGGTACGGGGACGCAGCACGGAAGAGGGTATCCAGCGCTGGTTCCGCCGCTTCGATCTGAAAAAATTCGATCAGGCCGATATTCAGTTTGAAGCGCAGGCATTCGAGGCTTTCGTTGAAGGTGCCGCCGCCGCTTATAGTATCGATTTGAATCGGACAGCTTTTATCGGGAACTCCAACGGCGCAAATTTGCTGGCGGCTTTCATGCGCTTGCATCCGCATGTGGTTCGCACGGCGGTTCTTCTGCGCGGTCAGGAGGTTCTGGAGGAGCAGCCTGATGGCGCGGATTTGTCGGATGCTTCAGTACTTTTGATGAATGGTGCTTCCGATCCGTTCGGCGATGAGACCGGAACGCTGGAAAAAGTCCTGAGAGACGACGGGACGGCGCTTACCATCAGCACGGTCGAAGCAGGGCATGCACTCATCGATGAAGATATCCTCATTGTAAGCGACTGGCTTCGGGACAAGATATAAATAAAAGGGCTGCGGAGAATTCCGCAGCCCTTTTACTATATTAATCGAGGGACTTCAGGTTACGCTCGATGGCTTCGCGCTTTCCTTCGAGGAAAGGTGGAAGCGACAGGCTCTCGCCAAGGCTTTCAAGTGGTTCATCAACAGCGAAACCCGGCCCATCGGTAGCGATTTCGAACAGGATACCGTTCGGCTCGCGGAAGTAGAGCGAGCGGAAATAGTAACGTTCCACTTCGCCGCTTGACGGCATGCGCACGGACCTCAGACGGTCGACCCATTCCTGCATGCTTTCCTGATCCGGCGTGCGGAAGGCCACATGGTGCACGGCGCCCGCACCCTGCCATGCGGTCGGCAGGTTCGGCTGTACCGCGACATGCAGTTCGGCGGCAGCACCGCCCGGCCCCATGGAGAAGACATGGACATGGCCTTCGCCGTCAGGCGAAGCGTAATCGCCGGTCTGGCGCATGTTCATGACCTTTTCCAGAATGATCTGGGTCGGTGCGAGTTCGGGAACGCTAAGCGTAATCGGTCCGAGACCTCTGATCTGCCTTTCCGCAGGCACGGGACTCCGGTCCCAGCTATGTGCCTCACCCGCGCCGCCATCATCGGTCAGGCGCAAGCGCTGCCCTTCCGGGTCTTCGATGTCGAGAACAGCCCGTCCCGCGACCTCGAAAATATCGCCCGTCTGAACGCCTTTGTCGTTCAGGTGCTTTCGCCACCAATCGAGACTTTCGACACCGTTCACACGCAAACCAGTGCGGGCGACGCTGTTGGTGCCGCGCTGTTCGCGCTGTACCGGCCAGTCGAAAAAGGTGATGTCCGTGCCGGGCGAAGCCAGCCCGTCTGCGTAGAACAGATGGTAGGCGCTGGTGTCGTCCTGATTGACGGTTTTCTTGACGAGCCGAAGCCCGAGCGTGTCGGTATAGAAGCGCCGGTTGCCGGGCGCATCGGCGGTAATGGCTGTCAGATGGTGCAGCCCTGTCAGTTCCAATGCCATAATGTGCCTCCTTCAGAAACGGAGTTGCTGTTGGGGGATATATCGGTCTGGGCTGATCGTGAGGAAAGTATCACCTGTTGAACAGTGTGTAACCCATAAGCCGCAATCGCCTTGCGTTCCGACAACGGTGGATAATTGGGGCTTGGCAGAAGGTTTCAGGTAAAGAATATATTAACCCTCAAAGTTCGGGTGTAATACCAAAACTAGATGAGTTTGACCCATCGAGTTTTGGTTAAGCCTGTGCGGCGATTGAGCATTTTCAGGGCGTGATGCGTCAGCATCTCAGCGCCCTCGTATAAGAGACCTGCTGGCGTAGCGTTGAGGGAGTTTGGTTTTGCGGCGCGTTTTTTCTCGGACTGCCCCTGCGTTGCTTGTTCTTCTGTCTGTGCTTGCCGGTTGCGCCAGCCGGCCTGAAGGCGTGCTTATCCCGGTCGGCGATGTCGCTTCGCCCGGTACGACGAAGGTGAATCTTGTCGTTGCCACCACGCGCCGTCCGTCTGATAATCCCGGCATTCTTTTCTCCGGCGAACGCGACAAGCTCGTGTCGCTCAACGAGATCGTTGTGTCCATTCCGCCGGAAAAGAACCGCAAGGCGGGTGAAGTGCAGTGGCCCAAGAAGCTGCCGCCCAATCCGCAGAAGGATTTCACCACCGTCAGCGTGACACCGGTCAAGACCGATGTGGAAATGGCAGGCTGGGTCCGCCCGCATCTGACTAAAAGCCGCCGCGTAATGGTGTTCGTGCACGGCTTCAACAATACGTTCGAGGATTCGGTCTATCGCTTTGCGCAGATCGTGCACGATTCCGGTGCCGATGTTGCACCGGTGATCTTTACCTGGCCATCGCGCGCCAGTGTTTTCGACTACAACTACGACAAGGAAAGTACCAATTATTCCCGCGATGCGCTGGAACAAATCTTGCGCGCCATCGCACGCGAGCCAGAGGTCAAGGATATCACTGTCATGGCCCATTCGATGGGCAGCTGGTTGACGGTCGAGGCTCTGCGGCAGATGGCGATCCGCGACGGTCGCGTCAATGCCAAGATAACGGATGTCATTCTGGCATCGCCCGATCTCGACGTCGATGTGTTCTCGAAGCAGTTCCTTGCCATGGGCAAGCAACATCCACGCTTCACGTTGTTCACGTCGCGGGATGACAAGGCGCTTGCATTGTCACGGCGCATTTCGGGCAATATCGACCGCCTCGGCCAGATCGATCCGTCAATCGAGCCTTATCGCTCCGAGCTGGAAAAAGCAGGCATCACGGTTATCGACCTGACACAGTTGAAGGCGGGTGACCGTCTCAACCATGGCAAGTTTGCTGCAAGTCCGGAAGTCGTGCAGCTGATCGGTCAGCGCCTTGTCGCAGGCCAGACCATCACGGATTCGCAGGTTGGCCTCGGTGATCGTCTGGGGGCGGTGGCGATGGGCACGGCACAGGGTGTCGGCACGGCTGCCTCGCTGGTGGTAACGGCGCCGATTGCCGTGTTTGATCCGAACACGCGCAAAACCTATGACGAGCAGATTGACCGTTTCGGTCGCGCTGTCGGCAATACGGTTGGCGCGGTAACTACCCCCACGCAGTAAAGTATGCCGACAGCGTTCTTTTCTCTGCAGTTGTCATATTTGAGCTGACGCTGTAGGACTCGCGGCCAACAAATTCGGGCCGCGAGGAGGACCTCATGCAGATCATCCGCACCATTGAGGAATTGCGTCAGGTTTTGGCACCAGCAAGGCGGGCGGGAAAACGCATCGGCTTCGTGCCGACCATGGGCTACCTCCATAAAGGCCATCTTGAACTGGTTCACCGCTCCAGAGCGGAAAATGACGTGACTGTCGTGTCCATCTTCGTCAATCCGTTGCAATTCGGCGCGAATGAAGACCTCGACAAATATCCGCGCGATCTGGAACGGGATGCGGCTCTGTTGCACAGAGCGGATGTCGATTATCTTTTCGCGCCAGCGGTCAGCGACATGTATCCGCAGCCGATGCAGACGGTGGTGGATGTGCCAACCCTCGGCAACCAGATGGAAGGCGAGGCACGTCCCGGTCATTTCGCCGGTGTCGCAACGGTGGTGAACAAGCTTTTCAACATCGTCGGCGCGGACGCCGCCTATTTCGGCGAAAAGGATTTTCAGCAACTCGTCATCATCCGCCGCATGGTGGAGGACATGGCTATTCCGGTGCGCGTTGTCGGTGTTGAAACGGTGCGCGAGGAAGACGGGCTCGCCTGTTCGTCCCGCAATGTCTATCTGTCGCCGGAGCAGCGCGCCGCCGCCATCATCGTACCGAAGGCACTCGATGAGGCCGAGCGACTTTATCGGTCCGGCGTGGATGATCCCGATGCGCTGGAAGCGGCAATTCGCACTTTCATTGCCACGGAACCGCTGGCGACGCCGGAAGTGGTGGCGCTGCGTGACCCCGAAACGTTGGAACGCCTGACGGCAGTGCAGGGGCGTCCGGTGCTCGTCGCGCTGTTCGTGCGGCTCGGCACGACGCGGCTCCTCGATAATCGCGTGATCGCGCATGTCGCGCAGGAACAGGCGGCCTGAGATGAGCGCATCCGTTAAACAGAAGCGACTGACGCCGAAGGCCATTTCGGCCCTCAAGGGCGAGCGCCCGATTGTCAGCCTCACCGCCTATACGACACCGATTGCGCGTCTGCTCGATCCGCATTGCGATCTGCTGCTTGTCGGCGACTCTCTCGGCATGGTGCTTTACGGCATGGAATCCACCCTTGCTGTCACGCTCGACATGATGATCGCCCATGGGCAGGCGGTGATGCGCGGGGCCGAGACGGCCTGTGTCATCGTCGACATGCCGTTCGGTTCCTATCAGGAATCAAAGGAACAGGCGTTCCGCAGTGCGGCTCGTGTGATGCAGGAAACCGGCTGCGACGGCGTCAAGCTCGAAGGCGGCGAGGAAATGGCCGAAACGGTCGCATTCCTCGTCAAGCGGGGCATTCCGGTATTCGGTCATGTCGGGCTGATGCCACAACAGGTTAACACGGTCGGCGGCTTCCGCTCGCTCGGACGCGGCGACGAGGAAGCCGACCGGATTCGCCGCGATGCACAGGCCATTGCCGATGCCGGTGCTTTCGCGCTGGTCATTGAAGGCACCGTGGAACCGCTGGCGCGCGAGATCACCGCATCGCTCGCCATTCCGACGGTTGGCATTGGGGCTTCGGCTGCCTGTGATGGACAAATACTGGTTTCAGACGACATGCTGGGGCTGTTTCAGGATTTCACGCCGCGTTTCGTGAAGCGTTTTGCGCAATTGGCGCCGCAGATTTCCGATGCAGCCAAAGCCTATGCCGAAGAGGTGCAGGCGCGTGCATTTCCGGGGCCGGAGCATGTTTTCGGCGCGAAACCCAAGGGCTGAATAGCAAAACCTGTGCCGTATGGCGGTAGCGCCTTGTATTTATTCGTCAATCGCGTTCAATGTCGGGACTGTTTTCCGGAGTTGCCGTGACCGACGATATTGCCCATACCGAACTGATTGCCGTGCTGACGGCTGTGACCAGCGAACAGCCGCGCGTCATGACTGTGCGGCAGGGACAAGCTTTACCGTCGGGTCCGTTCGAAAGCGAGCATCGTTCTCTGCAATCGGGTCTGCGCGCCTGGGTGCAGTCGGAAACCGCACATCCGGTCGGTTATCTGGAGCAGCTTTATACTTTTGCCGACCGTGACCGCCATGCGCAGGGTGAGCGCATCATCTCGATCAGCTATCTCGGTCTTGTGCGGGAAAGCGATGCGGCGGCGGGGCAGGCGGGCTGGCGCGGCTGGTATGATTATCTGCCGTGGGAAGATCACCGTCAGGGCGAACCGGCTATCATGGAGCATCTCAACAATGCGCTGCTTGTCTGGGCCTATCGGGCCGAAACGCCGGAGCTGACAGCGCAGCGCATGCGGCGCATCGCTTTCACCTTCGGCTTTGAGAGCGGAGAGTGGAGCGGGCGCTGGAACGAAGACCTTGTACTGCAACGTTATGAGCTGCTGTTCGAAGCTGGTCTGGTGGCCGAGGCCGGAATGAAGGAAGACGAGAACGGCCGCTCCATGTTTGCCGATCATCGCCGTATCCTTGCCACGGCAATTGCGCGACTGCGTGCCAAGATCAAATACCGCCCGGTGGTGTTCGAGTTGATGCCCGACAGTTTTACGCTTTTGCAATTGCAGCGCACCGTCGAGGCGTTGGCCGGCTTGCGCCTGCACAAGCAGAATTTCCGCCGCCTGATCGAACAGCAGGATCTCGTCGAGGAAACCGGCGAAAGCGACAGCGAAACCGGCGGTCGCCCGGCAAAACTGTTCCGTTTCCGCTACTCGATTGTCGAGGAACGCGCCCTTTCCGAGCGCCATCTGGCTGGTGCCAAGCTGCCAATCTCTCGCGATTGACAATATGCTCGAATCGAGTATAACTTCGCAAACATGAAATACTCAAGTTGAGTATAATGGATGCACTCGGGAGATCACCCATGAACGATCATGTTTCCGTCTCGCAACTCTATGATCGCGTGGCCAAAGTCCTGCCGAAGGCGGAGTGGCTGGGCTTCGAGGATGACGTTGCGGCGATCCTCGAACTGAAGAAAAAGCGCAATGCGGTTATCCTTGCGCATAATTACCAGACACCGGAAATCTTCCACTGCGTGGCCGATATTGTCGGCGACAGTCTAGCGCTGGCGCGCAAGGCTGCGGAGGTCGATGCCGATGTGATCGTGCTGGCGGGCGTACATTTCATGGCCGAGACGGCCAAGCTGCTCAATCCAGGCAAGACAGTGCTGATCCCGGATATGGGGGCGGGCTGTTCGCTGGCTGACAGCATCACGCCGGAAGATGTGGCGTTGCTGCGGGAAGCGCATCCCGGCGTGCCGATCATCACCTATGTCAATACATCTGCTGCCGTTAAGGCGGCATCCGATATTTGCTGCACCTCCGGCAATGCCAAAAAAGTGGTGGAGTCGCTCGGCGTGCCGCGCGTGCTGATGATCCCCGATGAGTTTCTGGCGCAGAATGTGGCGCGCGAAACCGATGTCGAAATTCTCGCCTGGCATGGCCATTGTGAGGTGCATGAACGCTTCACCCCTGACGATATTCGCGAATTGCGTGAGAGCCACCCCGGTGTGGTGGTTCTGGCCCATCCCGAATGCCCGCCGGACGTGGTGGAAGCTGCCGATTTCGCCGGGTCCACGGCGGTCATGTCGGATTATGTCGGCGAGAAAAAGCCGCAGCGTGTCGTGCTTTTGACCGAATGCTCGATGAGCGACAATGTTGCTGTCGATCACCCGGATGTTGAGTTCATCCGCCCGTGCAATCTCTGCCCGCATATGAAGCGGATCACGCTTGCCAATATTCGCGATGCGCTGGAAAACAATCGCCATGAAGTGACAGTCGAGGCAGCACTGATGGAGCCTGCCCGCCGCGCCGTCGAGCGGATGCTGGCGGTATGACTACGACCCCGGTCCTCGTCATTGGCAGCGGTCTTGCCGGTCTGATGACGGCGCTGACGCTATCTCCGCAGCCGGTGTTGCTGGTGACAGCGGGAAGCCTCGGCCTGTCTGGTTCCAGCATGCTGGCGCAAGGCGGTATTGCTGCAAGTGTTGGTGCTGATGACAGCGCGGCGCTGCATCTGGCCGATACGATTGCGGCTGGCGACGGCCTGTGTGACATGGGCGTGGCTGCTGAAATCATAGCGGCAGGCGCGGACGTCGTTGCTGCGCTGGAAGTGCATGGCGTGCACTTCGATCGCAAGGCGGACGGGTCATTTTCACTCGGTCTGGAAGCTGCCCATAACCGCCATCGCATCGTGCATGTGGATGGCGATGCGACGGGGGCGGGCATCATGCGCGCTTTAACCGCAAAGGTTCTGGTAACGCCTTCGATCACTGTTCTGGAAAACACCCGCGCCCTTCGGCTCATCCGGCAGGATGGCCGTGTGGTCGGTGCCTGTCTTGAAAATCTTGGCCCGGTTGCAGCAACCGCCGTGGTGCTGGCAACGGGCGGGATCGGCGGACTTTATAAGGCAACAACCACGCCGCTTGGCAATCTCGGCCAAGGTGCCGCTCTGGCAGGCCGCGCTGGCGCTGTGCTTGCCGATATGGAATTCGTACAGTTCCACCCGACCGCGCTTGGCGTGTCTGCGCCGCGTCTGCCGCTGGTCAGCGAGGCGGTGCGCGGGGAGGGTGCGCATCTGGTCAATGATCGCGGTGAACGCTTCATAGCCGATATTCCGGGTCGCGAACTTGCGCCCCGTGATGTGGTCGCACGCGCTATCGGCAGCGAGATTGCACAAGGGCGCAAGGTCTATCTGGATGCGCGCGCGGCTCTGGGTGCGCGTTTTGCAACCCGGTTTCCCGGTATCGATGCGCTTTGCAAACAGCATGGCATTGATCCGTCCGGTGATCTGATCCCGGTCAGACCGGCCACGCATTACCATATGGGCGGGATCAGGACCGACGCCGACGGGCGCAGCAGTCTGCCGGGTCTGTGGGCTGTGGGCGAAGCGGCCTGCACCGGCCTGCACGGCGCCAACCGGCTGGCCAGCAATTCGCTGCTTGAAGCTGCCGCCATGGGGCTGCGCGCCGCCCGCGCCCTCTCAAATGAAGACGCCGTCGACGCGCGGCATCCCGTGCCGTTCAGCCTGCCACAGAGTGCCGATCCCGAACCGGTGCGGCGCATCGTTTCCAGCCATCTTGGCCTGCTGCGTGATGAAGAAGGTTTGCGCTCTGCAATCACCACCCTTCTCCCCCTCGCGGAGACCGACGATGCCGCAGCCGTGGCGCTGGTCGCTGTGGTTGCGGCATATGAACGGCGCGAGTCGCGTGGCAGTCATGCCCGCACCGACTATCCCGCCAAAATTGCGGCTCCAGTCCGCAGTTTTTTCACTTTTTCGGCAGCTTTCGCACTGGCTCGTGAAATTGCCGCGCCTCACCCTGTTACAAGGACTGCATGATGAACCTGCCGCGCTTGTCTCCGCTCGTCGTCGAACCGCTGGTGCGCGCTGCACTTCTGGAAGATCTGGGGCTTGCTGGCGACATCACCAGCAATGCGGTGGTGCCGGAAGAGCACCGCTCGGCCATGCTGTTCAGCCTGCGCCAGCCGGGCGTCATCGCCGGGCTGGACGTGGCCGAAATGGCGTTTCGTCTGGTCGATCCGGATGTCACATTCGAACGTCTGGCGCGGGACGGTCAGTCTCTTGAAAAAGGGGCGGATGTCGCCCGCGTTTCCGGCTCCTCCCGCTCCATTCTGGCGGGTGAGCGGACCGCGCTTAATTTTCTTGGTCACCTCTCCGGCATTGCCACGGCAACGGCCAATCTGGTCAAGGCGGTTCAGGGCACAAAGGCTTCCATCGTCTGCACGCGCAAGACGACGCCCGGTCTGCGTGCCTTGCAGAAATATGCAGTCCGGGCAGGCGGCGGCATGAACCATCGTTTCGCGCTCTATGATGCGGTGCTCATCAAGGACAATCACATTGCAGTCGCTGGCAGCGTGCACGAGGCTATCGAACGCGCCAAGGCCGGTGCTGGTCACATGGTCAAGATCGAGGTCGAGGTCGATACGCTGCAACAGCTCGAGGAGGCGATGGCCATTGGTGTGGACGCTGTATTGCTCGACAATATGTCGCCTGCGCAATTGCGCGAGGCGGTCTCGATTATCGACGGTCGCGCCATTTCCGAAGCCTCGGGCGGCATCACACCGGAAACGGTGGCGGCAGTCGCGGCCAGCGGCGTTGATCTGATTTCAGTCGGCTGGACCACGCACAGCGCGCCAAATCTCGATATCGGGCTCGATTTTGAACTGAATAGATGAGGCTTTACGTCTTGTGTGGACAGGCGCAATATCTCCCACATAGGCAATGTCCAAACGTGTTTCGCTGTGAAAGCTAGTCCACCGCTAAGGGTTAGGTCTCGCACATTCATGGCGTAAACTGCATCCATACTCGCGCAAGAATCCTACACGCAAAAACATGATTGAACAATTCATGTTTTCATGTCACACAATGACTGACTGATAGTCAGTCATGAGTCGTGCGGTGGTTCTGCAACTTGCTTGTGTGCGTGCCGGTTGCCGGATCGCCGTCACGGCTCAAAGCGGCATGGCCGCAGAAAGTTTGATGGATATCGAGCAGGAGGGAAGCGTGATGCTTCACCATACGGAAAATTGGCCTTACGTGGTCACCTTGTCGAATGGCGCATCGACCTTGGAAGAAACGCGTGAATTCTTTGATGTCTGGAATCGGTGGCTTGATGAGGGAAAGCCCTTCATCACGATTCGCCGTTTTCTGGACGAGGATGCACTTGCGCATCCCGAAGGTTCGGCACGGGAAGTGAAACAATGGTTGCAGCAGAATGCGCAGCGTATTCGCGAACAGGTGCTGGGAATGGTGAACATCGTTCCGGAATCTGTTTATGAACAGGCAAGCCGCATGGATGCAGAAAAGCTGTTTCGCGTCCCCGCGGGCACATTCTCCAATGTCGATGCGGCGCTGCATTGGCTGGAAGATCGGGTCATTCGACCAAATCAGCTTGATTTTGACAGGGCGGCGATCCGGGATAAATTGGCAGCGACCTGAAGTTTTGGAGATTGATTTGCCTTCCACTGCCATCAAGCCCAAGCCCCGCACCAAACCAGCGGAAATACGTCGCGACGAGCTGATGGCTGCAGCCGAAGCCCTCTTCCTCGAAAAGGGCTTCGCGGCGACAAGCGTGGATGAAATCGTGCGTCTGGCGGATGTTGCCAAAGGTACGTTCTATCTGCATTTTCGCAGCAAGGACGACATCCTGCTTGCCTTGCGGGAGCGATTTGTCGATGGGTTCTGCGAGCGATTGGAGCGCCAACTCGGTCTACTTCCCGCCGACGACTGGCAGGGAAAACTGGCTGCATGGGCCGAGACCGGAATTGCCGGCTATCTCGACAACTACAAACTCCACGACATGGTGTTCCATGATTTTCACCCGCCCATGCGTCGCATGAAGCAGGAAAATCCGGCAATCGTCCGGCTCGATGCATTGTTGACCGACGGTAATGCTGCAGGCGTATGGAAAATCGCCGATACGCGTTTGACGGCTGTACTTCTGTTCAATGCGCTGCACGGTGCGGTCGATGAGATTATCTCCAACCCGGATATGATGGATCGTGCCGAGATGGTCGCCGGTGTGAAGACGTTTTTCCTGCAGGCGGTGCGATCTCAATAAGTACAGTTAAAGAAAAAGGGAGGCCGACGCCTCCCTCTATTCATTTTTCAGCGCTTGTGGCAGGGGTTACTTTTCAACAAAAGCCTTTTCGATGACGTAATGTCCGGCTTCGCTCTGGCTGCCTTCCTTGAAGCCGCGTTCTTCCAGAATCTGCTTGGTTTCGGCCAGCATTTCCGGGCTGCCGCAGAGCATCATGCGGTCGTCATCGTGGTTGAATTCCGGCAGACCAATATCGGCAAAGAGCTGACCCGAACGAATGAGGTCGGTCAGGCGGCCACGATTCTTGTAAGGCTCACGTGTGACGGTCGGATAGTAGATGAGCTGGTTCTTGACCATTTCGCCGAGGAATTCATCCTGCGGCAATTCATTGGCGATGAAGTCCGTATAGGCAAGCTCTGCCACCTGACGTACGCCATGAACGAGAATAATCTTCTCGAAACGTTCATAGGCCTCCAGATCGCGGATGATCGACAGGAATGGCGCGAGACCGGTGCCGGTCGAAAGCAACCAGAGATTTTTTCCGGGCTTCAGATTGTCATAGAGCAGCGTGCCGACCGGCTTCTTGGACAGGATGATCTGGTCACCAACCTTCAGGTGCTGGAGCTTTGAGGTCAATGGACCGTTCGGCACCTTGATCGAGAAGAATTCCAGACCGTCTTCGTAAAGGCTCGAGGCAATCGAATAGGCGCGTGTGAGCGGCTTGCCGTTCACTTCCAGGCCCATCATGATGAACTGGCCGCTCTGGAAGCGAAAACCGGGGTCGCGCGTCGTGCGGAAGGAAAACAGCGTGTCGGTCCAGTGATGGATGTCGGTGACGGTTTCCTGATTGAAGTTGCTGCTCATTTTCGGAACTGTCTCTGTCTTGCTCCAGCACCGCTTGGGAGGACGGCGCCTATGGAATGGATTGGTCGGTTCGGTTTCTATCGGTCATTGCTGCATTTTGCCCGCAGTCGTGCAGCTCCGTGGAGACTGCATCCGCTGCGGGCAAAACGCCTTGATCACAATCAATGTAAGCGCGTCATGCTGCCTTCAGGGTGGCTTCCGCGAATTCGTAATTGGCCAGCTTGTCGAGGAAATTCGTTACATAGTCAGGCCGACGATTACGGAAATCGAGATAATAGCTATGCTCCCAGACATCAAGCCCTAATAGTGCCTTGCCTTCGCCTGTTGCCAGCGGGTTGGAGCCATTTGGCGTCTTGGTGACCTTCAGCTTGCCGTCATTGGCCAGAACCAGCCATGCCCAGCCCGAGCCGAACTGCCCGACGGCCGCAGCCTTGAAGGCTTCCTTGAACTGGTCGACGCTACCGAAATCCTCGACGATCTTCTTTTCCAGAGCGCCAGGCAGGCGACCACCGGTTGCCGACAGGTTCTGCCAGAACAGATCGTGGTTCCAATGCTGGCCGGCATTGTTGAACACGGGAGCTAGATCAGCCTTATCCTTGGCGAAGAGGACGATTTCTTCGAGCGACTTGCCCTTGAGCGCGTCATTTTTCTCCACGAAACCGTTGAGTGCCGTCACATAGGCCTGATGGTGCTTGCCGTGGTGCAGCTCAAGCGTTTCCGTGCCCATTCCGACGCCTTCAAGTGCGTTGGTTGCAAAGGGAAGTGGTGGCAAAGTGAAGCTCATTTTAAAACTCCTGATCGCTTGAGCATAATCACCGTTCAGCATCCTGAGGATCTATCCCGGTGTGGACTCTGGCTTTGACGAAAGCCGGTTTGAATATTGAAAATTCAGAATTATCTTGCTTCGACAGGCCTGATCACCTATTTAACAAGATAATCCTTCTTTAAATAGAAAATGGCACATATGTCAAGGAATGACTTTCTAAATACCGATGAATTGGGAGCACGTTCTCCCGCGGAGAGGATCATGCTCTCGCTCAAGATGCGGGGAGCGCAAACCGCCGCGACCATCGGGGAACATTTGGGAACCACAGGTGAGGCCGTTCGCCAACAGCTCGTGCGTCTGGCAGAGGAAGGGCTTGTTTCCTCACATTCCGTGTCCCAAGGCGTTGGCCGCCCTTCGTTGTTCTGGGATCTGACCGAAGCCGGTAACAAACGTTTCCCCGATACGCATGCTGATCTGACAGTTCAGCTTCTTCATTCGGTGCGTACCATTCTTGGTGACGATGCGCTGGACACGCTGATCGCCCATCGCGAGACCGAGACGCGCCGTCAATATCAGACGCGGCTGAAGGATTTGTCGCTCGACCAGCGAGTGAAGGAACTTGCCGACATTCGTTCCGCCGAAGGCTACATGGCTGATGCCGAAAAGCGGGACGATGGTTCCTGGCTGCTCATCGAAAATCATTGTCCTATCTGCGCCGCTGCAGATGCCTGTCAGGGCTTCTGCAGATCAGAGCTTCAGGTGTTCAGGGCCGTGCTTGGCCCTGATGTTTCTGTAAACCGCACTGAACATATTCTGGCCGGTGCGCGGCGCTGTGCTTACGTTATTGCGCCGACCGCCTAACCATCCTTTTAGCACTATGCCGGTTGCGGCTGTCTCGCGCTGCGGACCAGAGCGAGTGCCGACACGAATGCCAGTGCAGACAGAATGGCAAAGCCGGAGAATAGCCAAAGTGCGGCATGTGCAGTGCCGGTAAAGCCGCCGGGATTGGTGAGACCAGCCATATTGGCAACCATTCCTGCAAGTGCTGCGCCAAGGGCGGTCGTGAAAAGCTGCACCATGGTCACGGATGCGGAAGCCAGATTCTGATCCTCTGCGTCGGCACGCTTGAAAATGCGGGTCAGCAGGTGCGGCCATGTCAGGCCAACGCCAAAACCGATGACGGCCAGCGCGATACAGATCGGCAGCAGATCGTACCAATGTCCTTCGCTGCCAGCCGGAATGAGAACGGCCAGCGTAACCATGCCCGCCACGCCCATAACGGGGGCGGCCAGAATGACACGGTCGGTGCGCCCGGCGGCAACCCCTGACGATCCGATGGAACCAAGTGTCCAGCTGCCGCCCATGATGGCTGCCAGATAGCCCGCAACAAGCGGTGACTGGTTGTGCAGCACCTGAAAGAACAGCGGTACGAAGACTTCGGAACTGGTGACGGATGCGCTGAGGAAGGCGAGGGTCAGATAAAGCGCGCCGAGTTTCTGGATGCTGAACGAGCCTTTCGGCAGAATGCGCCTGCTGGCTTTCTTTTCGACGGCTGCGAGGAGAAGCAGCAGAATAATGGCAAGCGCGACGCCTCCGGCATTGAACGCCAGTTCGGATGAAATACTTCCAGCAGAAACGGCGAGGACTGCAGCGGTCAAAAGGATGAGCTGTGGCCAGGCAAGCCGGTCATTGCTGGCGGCGGAGCCGGATTCACGCGGCAGCACCGTCATAGCCATGATGGTGAACACAGCAATCACCGGCGCGAGCGACCAGAAGGCGGCGCGCCAGATGCCAAGCTCTGCAAAAACGCCGCCGATGGCAGGGCCGACAAGTGTGGCCACGCCCCACATACCGGAAACGAGGCCAATGGCGCGTGGCCACAATGCTTCGTCAAAAACGATGCGGATCATGGAATAGGAAAGGGCGAGCATCATGCCGCCGCCAAGACCCTGTATGGCTCGCCCCGCCAGCATGACAGGCATAGATGGAGCCAGACCACAGGTCAGGGTTCCGGCAGCGAAGATTACCGCCGCAATCAGATAAGCGCTGCGCGGGCCTGCCTGGGAAAGCAGGCGCGGCACGAGAGCCGAGCCGAGAATGGATGCAGTCACGAACAGCGCCGTGTTCCACGCATAATAGTCCATGCCGCCAATGTCGGCGACGACCGTTGGCAGAATGGTTGTAGCGATGAACACGTTGATGGCATGAAGCGCGACACCGCCGACAAGCGTCAGCGAGACGATAGCGTTTCTGCCTGCGAACAGGTCTCCCCAACCGGCGGTCGGCTTCTGATCCTGCATTTGATTTTCCTTTGACTGTCATCGTGCGGGCGAAAGTCTGAATGAGGTCGCCCCGAACATGGAGAAAATGGCTACGCCCGCGGCTGTAATTTGTCAAGCAAATGCTTGTTTAATTAATTTGATGATACTTCTGGGATTGTAGCGAGCCCTATTGGCCGGCAGAAGCCATTTGTCCGGGCAAAGACTTTCAATGAAAACGGCAGGGCAAGGGGTAGCGCATGTCTCCCGAAAGCGGGAACCGGTTTCGGGAGACATGCGTAAAAACAAACAGATAGAGCGGTTCCAACGACTTCTTATCAACCGGAACCGCTCTAGAAGAGGGGAGGGGTTCAAATTCCTGCAGAAAGCTCTATATGAAGCTCACCTGCTGAAGGTCGGGAAGTAATCCGCGATAGCTTGTGGGGAATTTTTTTCCCGATAATGCTGTGGCGGATTTGTGTTTCTGTCACAAGCTTCCTATAAGCCTTCGAATAATTTGGGAAACCACCTGTGTGTTTCCTCAACTTGGCAAGCCAGCCTTGCTGGCGAGGCCAGATTTCCCCTTTGGACGACCCGGAACTCTCATGATCCAGACGCCTTACTACCTGATCGACAAGACCAAGCTGAAGCGCAACATGGAAAAGGTTGCCTATGTGCGCGAAAAGTCCGGCGCCAAGGCTCTGCTGGCGCTGAAATGCTTTGCCACGTGGTCGGTGTTTGATCTGATGAGCGAATATATGGACGGCACCACGTCGTCATCGCTCAATGAAGTGCGTCTTGGCCATGAAAGATTTGGCGGTGAAACCCATGCCTATAGCGTGGCCTATGCCGATAACGAGATCGATGAAGTCATTTCGCATGCTGACAAGATCATCTTCAATTCGATCGGTCAGCTGGAGCGCTTTGCCGACAAGGCAGTGCATATCAAGCGCGGCTTGCGTCTGAACCCAGGCGTTTCGTCTTCGACCTTCGATCTGGCTGACCCGGCGCGTCCGTTCAGCCGTCTTGGCGAATGGGATGTGGCAAAGGTCGAGAAGGTCATGGACCGCGTGACCGGCTTTATGATCCATAACAATTGCGAAAATTCCGATTTCGGTCTTTTCGACAAGATGCTGACCGATATTGAAGAAAAGTTTGGCTCACTTCTGCACCGCGTTGAATGGGTCAGCCTTGGTGGCGGCATCCACTTCACCGGCGACGATTATCCGGTCGATGCGTTCTGCGCACGCCTGAAGGCGTTTTCGGAAAAGTTTGGTGTGCAGGTTTATCTGGAGCCGGGTGAGGCTTCGATCACCAAAACCACGACGCTGGAAGTGACGGTTCTTGACACGCTTTATAACGGCAAGAACCTCGCCATCGTTGATAGCTCGATTGAAGCGCATATGCTCGATCTGCTCATCTATCGCGAAAAGGCGAAGATGGCGCCCAACAATGGCGAGCACAGCTATATGGTTTGCGGCAAATCCTGCCTTGCTGGCGATATTTTCGGCGAGTTCACTTTCGACAAGGAGCTCTCCATTGGGGACCGCCTCTCATTTGAAGATGCAGCCGGTTATACCATGGTCAAGAAGAACTGGTTTAATGGCGTGAAGATGCCAGCCATTGCCGTGCGTGAACTCGATGGCACGGTCAAATTAGTCCGCGAATTTGATTATGCGGATTTTGAAGGGTCGCTTTCTTAAAGATCCTTTTGCAGCCCTCAAACTGCAATGAATTCATGTGTTCCGGGTGAGAAGGCAATCGGGACGGTTAACAGATGGCGGGTAACCGCTGGAAGAGGAAGCATCGACAGAAAATGAAGAAGAACGTTCTCATTATCGGCGCCGGGGGCGTGGCACAGGTTGTTGCACATAAATGTGCGCAAAACTCTGACATATTGGGCGATATCCATATTGCGTCCCGCACGGTTGAGAAATGCCGCAAGATTATCGATAGCGTGCATGAAAAGAAGAGCCTCAAGACCGAGGTGAAACTGGAAGCGCATGCGCTGGACGCGCTGGATATTGAAGCCACCAAGGCTCTGATCCAGAAGACGGGCGTTCAGATCGTCATCAATGTCGGCTCGGCCTTCCTCAATATGTCGGTCCTTCGCGCCTGTATCGATACGGGCGTGGCTTACATGGACACCGCGATCCATGAAGATCCGAAGAAGATCTGCGAAACCCCGCCATGGTATGGCAACTACGAATGGAAGCATCTCAAGGAATGCGAAGAGAAGGGCATCACCGCCATTCTCGGCATTGGCTTTGATCCGGGCGTGGTCAATGCCTATGCACGTCTGGCTGCTGACGACCATCTCGATGAAGTCAAATCCATCGACATCGTTGACATCAATGCCGGTTCACATGGCCGCTGGTTCTCGACCAATTTCGACCCGGAAATCAATTTCCGCGAATTCACCGGTACGGTCTATTCCTGGCAGGGTGGTCAGTGGCAGTCGAACAAGATGTTCGAAGTTGGCCACACCTTTGACCTGCCTGTCGTCGGTCCGAGCAAGGCTTATATGACTGGTCATGATGAAGTGCATTCGCTGTCGAAAAACTATCCGAATGCGGATGTCCGTTTCTGGATGGGCTTTGGCGATCACTATATCAATGTCTTCACGGTGTTGAACAATCTGGGCCTCCTGTCCGAACAGCCGGTGAAAACTGCTGAAGGTCTGGAAGTTATCCCGCTCAAGGTGGTTAAGGCTGTTCTGCCTGATCCTTCGTCGCTGGCACCAGACTATACCGGCAAGACCTGCATTGGCGATTTCGTCAAGGGCACCAAGGACGGCAAGGAGAAGGAAGTCTTCATCTACAACGTTGCTGACCACAAGGACGCTTATAACGAAGTGGGTAGCCAGGGCATTTCCTACACGGCTGGCGTTCCGCCGGTTGCAGCTGCAATCCTGATTGCTTCGGGTGAGTGGGATGTGAAGAAGATGGTCAATGTGGAAGAGCTGAACCCAAAGCCTTTCCTCCACATCCTGAACCAGATCGGCCTGCCATCGCGCATCAAGGATGAAGACGGCGACCGCGCACTCGACTTCGCGTAAGCCTCATCTGAATGAGTAAAGAAAACCCCGCCCAATGCCATGCTTTGTGCGGGGTTTTTTATTGATGCCTCGCTCTGGCTTACTCTGGCATATTTGGCCAAGTATCCGAGAGACGATACCCACTCGGAAACGGATCGCTTGGATCGAGCATGAGCTGCGAAGTTCCCGTCACCCAAGCGCGACCTGAAATGATGGGGCTGATGGCCGGTTTGCCACCAAGCTCCAGAGCCTTGTCCAATCGACAATGAAATTCCGTTCCAAGTACGGACTTCCCGATAAATCTTTCACCGACTTTCATCTGGCCTTTTGCGTGAAGCACGGCCATGCGCGCCGAACAACCGGTGCCGGTCGGGGAACGGTCGAGCTTGGCCGGGCGAATGGCAACGGTGTTCACGCCCGTCAGTACGTCGCCGTCGCGCGTCACCGGCTCGGTGATCTGGCAGAAGGAAATGTGGTTCCAGTCTTTTTCAGGATGGCGGAAACCAAGCTGCTCATTGGCAGCTTTGGTAATCTTCACGCCAATTTCGGCAAGTTCCCGCGCCTGGCCCGGTTCGATCTTCATTCCGATAGAAGCTGCATCGACAATCACGAAGCTGTCGCCACCATAAGCCGTATCGACGGTGATCGTGCCAAGCCCTTCGACTTCCAGCGATGCATCCAGACGGTCAGCGAAAGATGGAACGTTGCGCACACTGATGCGCTCGGCCTTGCCGTTGCGGCATTCGGCTTCCACTTCGATGAGGCCGCCCGGCGCTTCCAGCACCATGCGCGTGACTGGTTCCTGCATGGGGATAATGCCGCTATCCAGAAGAACCGTGGAGACACAGATCGAATTGGAGCCAGACATGGGCGGGGTGTCAGCGGGTTCCATGATGATGAAACCCATCTGCGCGCGCGGGTCTTTTGGTGGCACCAGCAGATTGACATGGCGGAACACACCACCGCGCGGCTCGTTCAGCACGAAATTGCGCAAGGTCTCGTCGCTGGCGATGAAGCGCGACTGCTCCCACACAGTCTTGCCGGGAGGAGGGGCCACGCCACCGACAATGACATCACCGACTTCGCCTTCTGCGTGACAGCCGACAATATGGATGACTTTGGTGCTGCGCATGACGCCTCCTGCAATTAATGCAATCATTCCTATCGGTTAGGGCGTTAGCGTCAATCCTTTATCGGACGGGGAATTGCGCTTTCGCGTCAGAATGAGGATTCCATTCCCCTCAGTGTCAGGAGATGAAAAATCCATTCCGAGATGTGTTGCTTCTTTAAGCAAGTCTGATATCCATTGTGCTCTTATTTTGTGCAAATCGATGCGCAGCCCGCTTGGCTCCGGATCAGTTTCTGGAACATACACAACGTTCCCGTTAGAAATTGAGCAACCCGAAAAGTTGGGGTGTGATCGCTCTCTTGGCGATGGGCACCCTTAGCCGGCATGGGACGGTCGATGATCGTATTTCCGCGCCTCTTCTCAGATTGACATGGTCTCTGATGTTCCGGGGCGTGGCCTCATTCAAATGGAACATCCGGCGGATTGACGGCCCCGGATGCTTCGGGGAGCGGACTATGGACAGGACAATCGATGCGGGCTTTCGGGAGCCGCATGAATCCGGCACGCAACGCTGGAGCAGGGAGATGGCGGCAGCGTTGAAGCTTGGCTGGCCGCTGATCTTCACCAATCTTTCGCAGGCAGCGCTGACTGCAACCGACGTCATCTTTATCGGCCGTCTTGGAGCGGATACGCTCGCTTCGGCCCTGCTGGCGACCAGCTTCTATCATACGCTCATGATCTTCTCGATGGGGCTCGTTTCGGCCGTCATGCCGATGATCGCCATCGCGCTTGGCAAGAACCGTCATTCGGTTCGCGATGTGCGCCGCACGGTGCGACAGGGACTATGGACGGTCATAATGATCTCGATCCCGGTCTGGATCGTGCTCTGGCATTGCGAGGAGATTTTCCTGTTTCTCGGCCAGCGTCCGGATATTGCTGCCCGATCGACGGATTTCATGCACACGCTGCAATGGGCACTGCTGCCTTATCTCGGCTATATTGTTCTACGCTCGTTCTTTGCGGCGATGGAAAAACCGATGTGGACGCTGCTTATTGCGGCCCTTGCCATCGGCTTCAACGCGCTTGCCGGCTGGACGCTGATATTCGGTCACTTCGGTTTCCCGCGCATGGAACTGCACGGAGCCGGTATCGCCACAACAGCGTCAAGCACGATGATGTTCCTCGGGCTTGCATTCATCACGGTGCGTCACCACCGCTTCCGCCGCTATCACCTGTTTGGTCGCTTCTGGCGTCCCGACTGGGCGCGCCTGCGTGAACTGTGGCGCATTGGTATTCCAATGGCGCTGACATTCGTGTTCGAGACTTCGATCTTCTATGCTGCAGTGGTGATGATGGGCCGCATCGGGCCGACGGCCATGGCGGCTCATGCCGTCGCGATCCAGATTGCATCGCTCAGCTTCATGGTGCCACTCGGTTTCGGTCAGGTTGCAACAGTGCGCGTGGGCCGTGCCTATGGCCGCGGCGACCCTCAGGCTGTCGCCTATGCAGGCTGGAGCGCCTATGCGCTCGGCGTCGGTTTCATGGCCGTGATGGGGCTTCTCATGGTTCTCATCCCGCGCGTGTTCATTGGTGTTTTTCTCGATCTGCACGATCCGCAGAACCTGCCAGTGATGGAACTGGCTGTCACATTTCTTGCGCTGGCGGCTCTCTTCCAGATCGTTGACGGTGCACAGGCCGTTGCCGCGGGCATGTTGCGCGGATTGCGCGATACACGCATTCCGATGTTCCTGGCGCTATTCGGCTATTGGGGTGTGGGGTTGCCGTTGGGTGCCTTGCTTGCATTCCAGTTTGAACTGGGTGGGGTCGGTATCTGGCTCGGCCTTGCCGCCGGTCTCGGTATTGTCTCGGTATTGATGACGCTGCGATGGCGCAGGCATCTCGCGCATATCTCGGCGCATCCGGCCTGACAAAAGAAAAAGCCATACGCCCGTCGGGCGTATGGCTTTTCCATCAAAGTTTTGAAACTTACTTCGTCAATGCGGTGATGCGGTCAAGCGCTGCGCCGAAGCCCTTCAGCGAAACCTTGAAGGCGACCGGCTGGCTTGGGCTCAGGGCTGTCGTGGTGACGTTGATATTGGTGCCAGCCTTGAGAGCTGCAACCTGCTTTGCTTCGAAGCTGACCGGCGCGAGGCAACCCTGCGGCAGGCAGGTGGAGAAAGCGAGATTCGGTCCGGCAACTTCGTCGATCTTGAGAGCTGCGCCCTTGGCAAGATCAAGGCCAAATGGCATCAGCAGAACACCCTCGACCTTACCTTCCACATTGCGCAATTCCGCGGTCAGAACGCGCTGGCCGGTCTGCGTGCTGCTCTGGTCCTGACGCATCACACAGATGCTTGTTTCCTTCTGGCTCTGACAGGAAACGGTCCAGTCTTGGTAAGTCTCCTGAAGGGTGCTAGCTCCACCTGGAAGTGGAGCCGCAAAGGCCGAAGCGCCGGAAATGGTTGCAAGCGTGAATGCAAGACCGATTACGCGATAGCTTTTCATAAAAAGATTCTCTCTGAAATTAATGAGCCCCAGAACCGTATACTCGGACGCACTGTCCAAGAAAACATTATTGAACATAAAATATTCGTGTCTTCAACTATGAATTATTGTTTATATTTCAGTTATATAAGAAAAGAATAATATATTATTGGTTGTGCAGGCGTCTTTTTCTTGGGCAAGGTTTTGCTGATTGTCCCCTTTTCCTCATCAAGCCGGAACTCTAAAGTCGCCCTGGAAAAGTCGGCTCGTTGTGCCGGGAGGAGAAGTCGTGACGCTACGTTATCAGATCGTTGCACTGGCGATTGTGCCCCTTATCGTGGCTATTCTGACGGTCACGGCCTTCATTACCTGGCAATCGGCAAATCTTGTGCAGAGCAGTATCGCGACCTTCGAGAAGAATATGCTGAAGGCCAAGGAGACCGAGCTTCTCAATCTTACCAACCTGGCGCTTTCTTCCATCCAGCAGATTTACGACGATGCAGGCCCCGACGATACCGCTGCCATGGAAAAGGTGCGGAAGATTCTGACCTCGCTCGATTATGGTCGCGACGGCTACTTCTTTGTCTATGACTATGACGGCAACAATGTCGTCCATCCTCGCCAGACATTTCGGCCCGGCCATAACTGGCTCGATCTTGTTGATCCTGATGGAGATCGCGTCATTGCCAATCTGATTGACAAGGCGAAGGAAGGTGGAGGGCTGCATCAGTATAAATGGGAAAAGCCGTCAAGCGGCGAAATGGCGGACAAGCTCTCCTTTGCTGTCGGACTGAGCAAATGGAAATGGATGCTCGGAACTGGCGTCTATCTAGATGATGTCTATGTGCAGACTGCCGCCGCCAACGCCGATTTCCGGGCCAATATCCGAACGACATTCCTGATCGTCAGTCTGATCGCCGTGCCGGCGGTGATGCTCGTCTTCGCGACCTGTATGCTGCTCAATCTGCGCGAGCGACGTATGGCTGATAACAAGCTGAAGGAGCTGGCGCAGCGCATCATCGATACGCAGGAGGAGGAACGGGCACGTCTGGCGCGTGAACTGCATGACGGCATTTCCCAAAATCTCGTCGGCGTTCGCTATGCCATCGATTTAGCAAGCCGTCAGGTGCGCATGGACAGCGGAGGCGCGCCGCTTGCGATCGAGAAGGCATCGGATGCGCTCAATGGTGCAATCAAGGAGGTGCGGCGGCTTTCGCATGATCTGCGTCCGCGCATTCTGGACGATCTTGGCCTGACCGTTGCGCTCAAGGCCTTGTGCGAACATTTTTCGGAGCGGACCGGTATTGAAACACAGCTAGAAGCAAGCGGGCTGAACGAAACGCTGAAGCCGGAGGCAAGCACGGCGCTTTATCGCGTCGTGCAGGAAGCGCTCACCAATGTCGAGCGCCATTCTGGGGCAAGCCAGGTGAGTATCCGCCTCTGGGGTTCCGGCGGCAAGGTGACGATGACAGTCGCCGATGACGGTAATGGTTTTACCGCGCGTGATCTGAAAGATCAGCTTTCAGGGCTTGGCTTGCGAAATATGCAGGAGCGAATGGCGCATTTCGGCGGTGTGCTCTTGGTTGAAACCGGCGCAGATGGTACGCAGCTCACCGCGCGCTTGCCGAAATCGGCAACAGAGAGAAAGCGGGAACCGGAAGTCGCATGACGAATGAATGCAAGATTCGCGTATTGCTCGTGGATAATCATCCGCTGGTTCTGGATGGTTTGCGGGCTGTACTCGAAACCTATGACGATATCGATATTGCAGGCGCGGCTTCCAATGCGCGGGCTGCACTGGAGCTGGCGCTGACCGTTAATCCCGATGTGGTTTTGATGGATATCAACATGCCACTTCTCAACGGCATCGACGCTATCGAACTGTTCAAGAAACAATTGCCGGGCATTCGCATCCTCATGCTGTCCATGCACGACAGCCGCGAATATATCTCGACCTCCATCATGCGCGGAGCTTCAGGCTATGTGTTGAAGGATGTGTCCACCACTGAAATCGTCGCTGCCATTCATGCGGTCGCTTCGGGTGGAACTTATTTCTCTTCCGGTGTTTCGGAAGCGCTGCTCGACAGCGGCGACAGGAAATCGGAAGGGCTGTCGGTCCGCGAAAACGATGTTCTGGTGCTGGTGGCCGAAGGTGGAAGCAACCGCGAAATTGCAATCAGGCTCGGCATCTCGGAGGCGACGGTCGAAACTCATCGCAAGAATATCAAGAAGAAACTCGGAATAGCCAGCACTGCCGGGCTTACGCGCTACGTCATCGAGAACCGGTTGCGCCTGTCTTCGCAATAGCTGTCTTCGCAATAGCGGATATTCCGTTCGTCTCCCGATATTGCCTTACCCACTAATGGGTAGGTCTCCGTTTCTTAGAACTTTCGTCAACTTGCGGCATGGATTCGCCGGTCCTATCATTCGCTCCAAAACCGCTTGAGGAGGCGGAACAGGAGGGGAGGAGCGATGTCAGTCTTGCTGGCGTTGTCGCGTGCTATCGACGCGGCCAATAATTTCATCGGAAAATCCGTATCGTGGCTGATCCTGGTGGCAGTGCTCATCAGTGCTATCAATGCCGTCTCGCGCAAGCTGTTCAATGTCAGTTCGAATGCGTGGCTGGAAGCGCAATGGTATCTGTTCTCGGCGGTCTTTCTGATCGCCGCCGGATATACGCTTCTGCATAGCGAGCATGTGAAGGTTGATCTTCTCTATAGCCGCTACTCGCGGCGAACCCAGCTACTGGTCGAGGTTTTCGGCACGATCTTTTTCCTCCTGCCTTTCTGCCTCATCACGATTTACCTCTCCTGGCCCATCGTGGAAGCCAAGATCGCCAGCGGTGAAACCTCCAACAATACGGGTGGGCTGGTTCTCTGGCCGGTCTGGGTGTTGATCCCCATCGGTTTCGGGCTGCTCGCATTGCAAGGCATTTCCGAACTCATCAAGCGCATCGCCATCCTTCAAGGGCGCATACCGGACACGGTCGCCCTTGAAGATGCGGAAGCCCAGACGCTCTGAGGGGAATGGATATGATTGCTTTTATTGCGGAAAATCTCGCCCCGTTGATGTTTCTGTCACTGGTGGTCGTGCTGTTGCTCGGCTACCCGGTGGCTTTCGCACTGGCCTTTGTCGGTTTTGCCTTCGGCTTCGTCGGCATCGAAATGGGGCTTCTGCCTGTCAACCTGTTCGGCGCGATACCGGATCGCATCTTCGGGCAGATGTCGAATGAAACGCTGCTCGCTATTCCGTTCTTCACCTTCATGGGGCTGATACTGGAGCGAAGCGGCATGGCGGAAGAACTGCTCGATACGATCGGGCAGCTTTTCGGTCCCGTGCGTGGCGGGCTGGCTTTTGCGGTGATCATCGTCGGCGCGCTTCTTGCGGCCACGACCGGCGTTGTCGCCGCTTCGGTGATTTCGATGGGACTGATTTCGCTCCCGATCATGCTGCGCTACGGCTATGATCGCAAGGTGGCGAGCGGCACAATCGCCGCATCCGGTACGCTGGCACAGATCATTCCACCAAGCCTTGTCCTGATCGTGCTTGCCGATCAGCTGGGCCGTTCGGTTGGCGATATGTACAAGGGCGCGCTGGTTCCCGGTCTCCTGCTGGTCGGTTTCTACTGCGCCTTTATCATCGGCATGTCGATTTTCCGGCCTGATACGGTCCCGGCTCTGCCGCCGCATGCCCGTACATTGAAGGGCTGGAAACTGGCGCAGAAAGTGGTGATTTCGCTGGTGCCGCCGCTTGTGCTGATCTTCCTTGTTCTCGGAACGATCTTCATCGGCGTTGCAACGCCTACGGAAGGTGGCGCGATGGGAGCGGTCGGCGCTCTGCTTCTCGCTATCATCAATCGCCGCCTCAACATGACGATGCTGACGTCAGCGCTTTACGCCACGGCAAAACTGTCGTCCTTCGTCATTTTCATTCTGCTGGGCGCGCGCGTGTTTTCGCTCACCTTCTATGGCGTCAACGGTCACATCTGGGTCGAACACCTGATGACGTCCATCCCCGGCGGTGAAGTCGGCTTCCTGATTGTCGCCAATCTTCTGGTGTTCTTTCTGGCCTTCTTCCTCGATTATTTCGAGCTGGCCTTCATCATCATCCCGCTTCTGGCGCCGGTGGCCGACAGCCTTGGCATTGATCTGGTGTGGTTCGGCGTCATGCTGGCGGTCAATATGCAGACATCGTTCATGCATCCGCCTTTCGGCTTCTCGCTCTTCTATCTGCGTTCGGTCGCTCCATCCCGACCCTATAAGGACAAGGTCACAGGCGCGACTATCCAGCCGGTGACGTCGGGGCAAATCTACATGGGATCGATCCCGTTCCTTTTGATCCAGCTTGTCATGGTCGGCATCATCATCAGCTTCCCGGGCATCGTCACCCACTACAAGAGCGGCCATCCGCAGGCCGATCCGGCATCGATCCAGATCAATGTGCCAATGCCAGATGCTGGCGGCGGCAATCCGTTCGGCGCAGCACCCGCACCTTTCGGAGCGCCTTCGCCGTCAACTGAGCCTCTGCCCGCGCCGTCTTTCGGTTCTCCGCAGCCGAGCTTCGGACAGGACAAAGACCTACAGCAAAAACCTGCGCAATGAGGGGAAAACGAGCATTGCGTAGATTCTGATAAACCAGAACAATCTTAGGAGGAGACACATGAAACAGGATTTGAGCCGCCGCACATTTCTGACGAAGGGTGCCGCAATTGGCGCTGCCGCTGCCACAAGCGGTGCGGCACTCGCAACACCGGCAATCGCGCAGGAGTTGCCGACGCTGCGCTGGCGTCTGACTTCGGGCTTCCCGAACAATCTGGATACGATCTATGGCGGTGCGGTCTATATGGCCAATGCCGTTTCAAAGATGACAGAAGGCAAGTTCCAGATTCAGGTATTCCAGGCCGGTGAAATCGTGCCTGGCCCGCAGGCCATCGATGCGGTTCAGGCCAACACGGTCGAAATGGCGCATACGTGCGGCTATTATTTCACCGGCAAGAACCCGGCCTTCGCCATTGGGACGGCTATTCCCTTCGGCATGAACACACGCCTGCAGAATGCCTGGCTCTATCATGGCGGTGGCAACGAGCTTTATAATGCGTTCCTTGCCGATTATGGCATTGTCGGTATCGTCGGCGGCAACACGGCGGCCCAGATGGGCGGCTGGTATCGCAAGGAAATCAAAAGCCTTGCGGATCTGAAGGGCCTGAAGATGCGTATCGCGGGCGTAGCTGGCGAGGTCATGTCGCGGCTCGGCGTCGTTCCGCAACAGCTTCCGGGCGGCGACATCTATCCGTCGCTGGAGCGCGGCACGATCGATGCGGCCGAATGGGTCGGTCCTTATGATGACGAGAAGCTCGGCTTCTACCAGATCGCGCCATATTATTATTACCCGGCCTTCTGGGAAGGTGGCGCTTCGGTACACTTCTTCATCAACAAGCAGCAATATGAAAGCCTGCCGGAGCCATACAAGGTTGCGCTGAATACGGCTGCCGAAGCTGCGACCCAGAACATGATCTCGCTTTATGACGTGAAAAACACCGCTGCGATTCGTTCGCTGGTGTCGAAGGGCGTGAAGCTTCAACCGCTTCCGCGAGACGTTCTGGATGCCGCCTACAAGGTCGCGTTCGAACTCTACGCCGAATACAACAAGAAAAATCCGGCATGGGCGAAAATCTACCCGAGCTGGAAAAAATTCCGTGACGAGGGCTTCGAATGGTTCCGCGTCGCTGAATATACCTATGACAGCTACGTCTATGCGCAGCAGGCTGCAGGCAGGTAGCCATCGACTGACATAGTCGCGAAACGCTTGTGAAACGGGGCCTTCGGGCCCCGTTTTCGTTTATTGTAATTAAGGCGATATGGGTTTTGTAGTTAGAAATTGCTAGTTTTAATATACTTGAAATTTTATTCGATTTATATTTTATGAGTTATTTATTGTTATAAAGTAAAGCTGTTTATAATTAGTGTCATAATGGACACATATTCCTTTTCGAATTGATATAGTTCTTAAAATTGGAATTGATGTATTTGTGGAATTCATTCTATCAGGCCTCGTCTGAAAAATTTCTGGAGGCAATGAAATGAAGATCAAGAGCTTGTTGTTCGGTTCGGCTGCAGCACTGGTTGCAACCACTGGAGCATATGCTGCGGATACCGTTGTGGCACCGGAGCCTGAATCTGTTGAGTATGTTCGCGTTTGCGACGCCTATGGTGCGGGATATTTCTATATTCCGGGCACCGAAACCTGTCTTCGCGTATCCGGCTATGTCCGTTACGACGCTGCTGGCGGTGACAATGTCTACGGTCGCGGTTTCGTTGATCGTGACGGTAGCGTCGATACGCGCCGCAATTCCTGGGATAACAAGGCTCGCTTCACACTGCGCCTCTCCACGGCGTCGGAAACCGATCTTGGCACTCTGAAGACCTTTGCCGAAACCCGTTATGATTGGGGCAATGGTGTTGAAGGTGCCTCCGGTTCGCTGCGTTTTGCCTATATCCAGCTTGGCGGTCTCCGCGTCGGTCTCGATGAATCGGCCTTCGTGACCTTCCCGGGCTATCTCGGCGATGTCATCAACGATGACGTGATTCTCGCTGGCGGCTATCGCACCGGCTTGATCAGCTACACCTTCACCGGTGGCAACGGCTTCTCCGCCATTCTGTCGCTAGAACAGGGCAACAATGACGATACGGATAGCGCATACGGCTATGATGGCGTCATCAAGGACTACACGCCGCACGTTGTCGGTGGCCTGAAGTATGAAGGCGGCTGGGGCAAGATCGCAGGCGTCGCTGCTTATGATGCCCGCAACGAAGAGTGGGCCGGTAAGGTTCGCGCTGACGTGAACATTACGGACCGCTTCTCGGTCTGGGCGATGGGTGGTTACAAGTCCAATAAGGACCAGTACATCATGCAGACCGATGGCAATGGCCATGATATCGGTCAGGTTCGTGCGATCAGCAGCTTCTACGGCACCTGGGGCGGCGATTGGGCTGTCTGGGGCGGCGCAGCATTCAAGGCTACCGACAAGGCAGTCTTCAATGCGCAGCTTGCTTATGACGGCACGAACACTTTCGCAGCTACTGCCAACGTAGCTTATGAAATGGTTCCGGGCTTCACGGTCACGCCGGAAGTTTCCTACACCAAATGGAGCGACAGCAAGTCCTATCTCAACGGCAAGGATGCCGTTCAGGGTATGATCCGCTTCCAGCGCTCGTTCTAATGCTTAACCGGGAGGCCGACATCGGCCTCCCGGTCTGCATTCAAAAGTATATTGAACCGTTCATCTTAGTGTAACGGTCATGAGCTCAATAAAATTTCTAATACTTTGATATTTAATTGAAGAAATATTCTTGAATTTTCGAATGAAATAAAAAGTAACCAAGTGCTGATATAACAAAAATGTAATTTGCATTCTGGTGTGCTTGTACTATTTTAAAAGAACCATTCGATAGCGTAGAAGGACTGCGCTGTTTACAAATCTGATCTCCAGTCGGAAGAGTGGTACGGCGAGCTTCGGCTCGCCGTTTTTGTTTCCGTCCTATCGTTCTGCACATATGAAAAAGGCCGGATTGATCCGGCCTTTTCGTTGCGTGAATGCATCGCGGAATATGAACTGCTCTCCTTTATCGGGAAAACTTCATATGCCGGTTGACGTCCTTGTAGAGCAGATAGCGGAACTTGCCGGGGCCGCCTGCGTAACAGGCCTGCGGGCAGAAGGCGCGCAGCCACATGAAGTCGCCGGCTTCCACTTCCACCCAGTCCTGATTGAGCCGGTAGACGGCCTTGCCTTCCAACACATAGAGGCCGTGTTCCATGACGTGGGTCTCGGCAAAAGGAATGACGCCGCCGGGCTCCAGGGTCACGATGGTGACGTGCATGTCGTGGCGCAGGTCATTCGGATCGACGAAGCGGGTCGTCGCCCAGGCGCCGTTGGTGTCCGGCATCGGATTGGGCGCGATATCCTTTTCGTTGAGGAATAGCGGTTCGGGAACATCGAGGCCGTCGACATATTCATAAGCCTTGCGCACCCAATGGAAGCGGGCCGTCGCCGCGCCGTTGTTGCGAAGTGTCCAGCCGCTTTTCGGCGGCAGATAAGCGTAGCCGCCTTCGGTCAGCGTGTGCGTTTTACCAGCTACGGTGACGGCGATTTCGCCCTCGACTACGAACAGCACGCCTTCCGCGCTTTCATCCAGTTCGGCACGGTCGCTGCCGCCGCCCGGCTGCACTTCCATGATGTATTGCGAGAAGGTCTCGGCGAAGCCGGAGAGTGGGCGGGCAATCACCCAAAGCCGTGTCTTGTCCCAGAAGGGCAGGAAGCTCGTCACGATATCGCTGAACGTGCCCTTGGGGATCACCGCATAGGCTTCGGTGAACATGGCGCGATCGGTGAGGAGCTGGGTCTGCGGCGGCAATCCGCCAGTCGGTGCATAATAGCTGCGATTGTTCTTGTCGTTGCCCATGTGGGGAATTCCTTATGTGAGAAGCTGGCACTCACGGCGAGTTCTGGAAAACCTGTCGTGAGATCATGGAATGAATGCGCCCGGAAGTCGACCTTCCGGGCTGCAAGGATCAGTAGAGCGCTTCCGGCAGAATATCCTTGAGGCGCAGGAGGGCGATGCGCTCCACCTGAGCGCAAGCCGTTTCAAATTCCGTATCGCGGTCATTGGAAACGCGGCGCTGGAAAGCGTCGAGGATTTCCTTTTTGTTGCGTCCCTTCACGGCGATGATGAACGGAAAGCCGAACTTCGCCGTATAGGCGTCGTTCAATTCGGTGAATGTCTGCTTTTCCGCATCAGTCAGCGCATCGAGACCCGCACCGGCCTGTTCGGCGGTCGATTCCGCTGTCAGCCGTTTGGCCTGTGCGAGCTTGCCAGCAAGATCCGGGTGCGCCTTCAACACGGCAAGCCGCTCATCTGCCGAGGCGGCGCGGAATGCCTTCGTCATCGCGGTCGCGAGACCGGATGCGGTATCTTCCTCCAGGCTGAAACCCGCATCATATGCACGTTCGGCAATCCATGGCGAATGCTCGAAAATGCTGCCATAACGTGCGACGAACGCATCCCTGCTGGCTTTCGAAGGCACGACGTCGGCGGTAACGGGCTTGTAGTTTTCGTGCCAGTGGCGGGCAATGTCGACGCGCTTGGCGACCCATACCTTGTCATGGCTTTGCACATAGTCGAGGAACCGTTCGAGCGCGGCCACACGGCCGGGACGACCGACAAGGCGGCAATGCAGGCCAATGGACATCATCTTCGGTGCGCCTTCCGCGCCTTCGCGATAGAGCACGTCGAACGTGTCCTTCAGATAGGTGTAGAACTGATCGCCGGAATTGAAACCCTGCGGCGTCGCAAAACGCATATCATTGGCGTCGAGTGTGTAGGGCACGATCAGGTGCGGTCCTTTCGGACCCTCAACCCAATAAGGCAACTCGTCGGCATAGGAGTCGGCGGAATAGAGAAAGCCACCTTCTTCCATCACCAGTTTCAGCGTGTTGTCGGAAGGCTTGCCCTGATAGATGCCGAGCGGTCGCGAGCCGGTAAGTTCCGTATGAAGGCGTACCGCATCGCGGATATGCTCGCGTTCGATCTCTTCGGGAACGTCCTTATATTCCCACCAGCGCAATCCGTGGCTGGCGATTTCCCAGTCAGCCTCTTTCATGGCGGCAACGGCTTCGGGATTGCGCGCCATGGCGAGTGTCACGCCATAGACGGTGACTGGCATGTTGCGGCGGGTGAAGGCGCGCCACAAGCGCCAGAAGCCGGATCGCGCGCCATATTCGTAGATGGATTCCATATTCAGGTTGCGCTGGCCCTGCCAGGGCTGCGCGCCGACAATCTCGGACAGAAGGCATTCGGAGGCCGCGTCACCGTCGAGAATGCTGCATTCGCCGCCTTCCTCATAGTTGACGACGAATTGAACTGCGATATTGGCCCCTCCCGGCCAGCGCGGATCTGGCGTGTTGCGTCCATAGCCGACGAGATTGCGCGGATATTTCATTGCGGGTCTTCCCTCGTTTTCGTTCGTTTTATCCATGATAATAAAGATTTATCGCTATTATTCCCCTCCAAAAATTTGAAAGACATCCAACGATAACCATCTTTCAGAATGAGGAGGATCGCGAAATACTAAATGCTGGGAACATGGTGTGGTTTGCGGCCCCCACAGCCGATGGCGACGTTGGGCTCAAATAAACCACCGGAAATCAAAAGCTTGTAACATTTTCCAATCTATTTGATGAGAGAATCAGCAAGCTGCAGGAGTGTAAATGGGTCAGGAAAACAGCGGTAATGGCCGGTTGACGACGCATGTCCTCGACACGGTAAGCGGCAAGCCGGCGGCAAATCTGCGCATCGAATTGCGTCGCGTCGAGAATCAGCAGGCCGAACCAATCCGGGAAATTCGCACCAACGACGATGGCCGCTGCAGCGAGCCGCTTCTGTCGGGCGAGAATTTGCGGGCCGGTTCCTACGAGCTTCTGTTCCATGTCGGCGAATATTTCGGCAAGACAGATGATGTCGTACCGTTCCTCGATGTCGTCCCTCTGCGCTTTGGCATTTCCGATGAAAAAGCGCATTATCATGTACCGCTTCTCGTTTCGCCGTTTTCCTATTCCACCTATCGCGGGAGCTAAGCGCCATGAACCAGTCTGTGCACCAGTCTGTGCGACACACGATCCGCTTTCTTCTGAACGGTGAAAAGGTTGAACTCGACCGCGTTTCCCCGACCGAAACGTTGCTCGACTATCTGCGGCTGTCCGCCAAGCTGCGTGGCACCAAGGAAGGTTGCGGCGAAGGCGATTGCGGTGCGTGCACGGTGCTGGTCGGCAAGATTTCCGACGGCAAGCTCGTTTACGAGAGCGTCAATGCCTGCATCCGCTTCATGGGTTCGCTGGATGGCTGCCATGTCGTGACGATCGAGCATCTGCGCGGCGGTGATGGCGATCTGCATCCGGTGCAGAAGGCAATGATCGAGTTTCATGGCTCGCAATGCGGCTTCTGCACGCCGGGCTTCGTCATGTCACTCTACGCTCTGTGGATGCGCGAACCGAAGCCCGCCGATGCACAGATCGAAAAGGCATTACAAGGTAATCTTTGCCGCTGCACGGGCTATGAGGCGATCATGCGCGCTGCCCGCATCATTTCCGACTACGGTACGGTCATGGAAGACCCGCTTGCTGCTGAGCGCGCCCATGTTCTTGAACAGCTGACGGCCATGCGCGATGGCGTTCGGGTGGAAGTGGGTGAAGGCAAGGACCGGTTGATTGTGCCCGGTGATCTCGATGATTTCGCCACCATCCTGGCGGCAGAGCCGAAGGCGACCATCGTTGCCGGCTCTACCGATGTGGGCTTGTGGGTCACCAAGATGATGCGTGACATTTCCCCGGTCGTCTTCATCGGTCATCTGGAGGAACTGCGCTCCGTCCGTGAGGAAAATGGTGTCGTTACCATCGGCGCAGGTGTCACCTACACGGAAGCATTCGGATTTCTTGCCAAGCGCATTCCGCAGCTCGGCCAGCTCATCAACCGCATTGGCGGTGAGCAGGTGCGCAATATGGGAACCATCGGCGGCAATATCGCCAATGGTTCGCCGATTGGTGACACGCCGCCGCCGCTGATCGCGCTCAATGCAAAACTGACGCTGCGCAAAGGGGCGGAACGCCGCACTATACCGCTGGAAGAGTTCTTCATCGCTTATGGCAAGCAGGATCGCCAGCCCGGCGAGTTTGTCGAAGCCGTGCATGTACCGGTTCCGGCAGAAGGCAGCCATTTTGCCATTTACAAAGTGTCGAAGCGTTACGAGGAAGACATTACGGCGACGCTCGGCGCTTTCCATCTGACGCTCGACGCGGCAGGCAATGTGGAAACGATCCGCATCGCTTATGGCGGTATGGCCGCAACGCCGAAGCGCGCCAGCATGGTGGAAGCCGCACTGACGGCCAAGCCCTGGACCGAGGCGACAGTTGAAGCGGCATTGGAAGCCTATGCACAGGACTATACGCCCTTGAGCGATATGCGCGCGACAGCGGATTACCGGCTGCTCGCGGCGCGCAATCTGTTGCGGCGTTTCTTCGCCGAAACGGAAGGCAGTTACGTGCCGCTGCGTGCGGCTGAAATCGCGGCGGCGTGAGGAGGCAATCATGAACAAGCATCCTGCAAATGCATTGAAAGCTGCCCGCATTGTGGGTGGCGTCGCGACCGACCAGAAACACGATTCCGCGCACAAGCATGTGACGGGAACGGCTGTCTATATCGATGATATACCGGAGCCCGAAGGCACGTTGCATATCGGGGTCGGCTATTCGTCCGTTGCACATGGTTCATTCAAGTCGATTGATTTGTCGGCAGTGCGCGCCGCTCCCGGCGTAATCGACGTGTTGACCTACAAGGACGTGCCCGGCGAAAACGATGTTTCGCCATCGGGCATGCATGACGACCCGATCTTTGCAGTCGACAAGGTTGAGTTTCACGGCCAGCCGATCTTTGCGGTTATCGCGAAAAGTCGCGATCAGGCGCGCCGCGCCGCGCGTTTGGCAAAGATCGAATATGAAGAAACGACAGGTATCTATTCCATCGATGCGCTGGACGGTCTGAAGGACCGGCTTGTCACCACGCCGCTGACGCTGAAGCGCGGTGATGCACGTGCGGCCATCGATACCGCGCCGCACCGTATCAAGAACCGCATGTATCTTGGTGGGCAGGATCATTTCTATCTTGAGGGTCAGGTTTCGCTGGCTATCCCCGGCGAGGATGAGGACGTCACCGTCTATTGCTCCACGCAGGGGCCGAGCGAAACCCAGCATCTGGTTGCGCATGCGCTGGGCGTGCCGAGCCATTCCGTGACGGTGGAAGTGCGCCGCATGGGCGGTGGCTTCGGCGGCAAGGAAACGCAGGCCAACCAGTGGGCGGCCATTGCAGCCATTGCTGCCAAGAAGCACAAGCGCGCCATGAAGATCAGGCTCGACCGCGACGAGGACATGACCTCGACCGGCAAACGCCATGGCTTCGTCATCGACTATGAAGTCGGCTTCGACGATGACGGCAATATTCTGGGCATCGACTATCTGTTTGCCCTCAATGCCGGGTTCTCGGCAGACCTTTCCGGACCTGTCGGCGACCGCGCACTGTTTCACTGCGACAATGCCTATTTCTTCCCCGCAGTTCATGCGCAGTCGGCACCGCTTTACACGAACACCGTGTCGAATACGGCGTTTCGCGGCTTCGGTGGCCCGCAGGGCATGGTTGGTGCAGAACGCGTGATCGATGAGGTGGCTTTCGCTGTCGGCAAGGACCCGCTCGAAATCCGCAAGCGCAATTTCTACGATGAAATGGGTAAGGACGGCACACGCAACGTCACCCCCTATCACCAGAAGGTCGAAGATTGCATTATCCAGCGCATCGTTTCGGAACTTGAGGAAAGTTCAGATTACGCGAAGCGCCGCGAAGCGATCCGCGAGTTCAACGCGAAAAGCCGTTATGTCAAACGCGGCATGGCGCTGACGCCGGTGAAATTCGGCATCTCCTTCACCAAGACGGAGTCCAATCAGGCTGGCGCTCTGGTGCATGTATACAATGACGGCTCGGTGCATATGAACCATGGCGGCACGGAAATGGGGCAGGGGCTCCATTTGAAAGTGGCGCAAGTCGTGGCCGAGGAATTCCAGATCGACATCGACCGGGTGAAGATCACCGCGACGACCACCGCCAAGGTGCCGAACACGGCGCCGACGGCGGCTTCTTCCGGTGCCGATCTCAACGGCATGGCTGCACAGGACGCAGCCCGCCAGATCAAGAAACGTCTCATCCATTTTGCGGCACAGCAATATCAGGTGCCGGAAGATCAGGTTGTCTTCCTTCCCAACCGGGTTCGCGTCGGCAATCAGGAAATCAGCTTCAACGATCTCGTAAAGCAAGCCTTTATCGGTCGTGTGCAGCTGTCGGCGGCAGGTCACTACAAGACGCCGAAAATCCACTGGGACCGTGCCAAGGGCCGGGGCCACGCCTTCTATTACTATGCTTACGGAGCAGCCTGTTCCGAAGTTTCCGTCGACACTCTGACTGGTGAATATGTGGTGGAGCGCACCGATATTCTGCATGATACCGGGCGTTCCCTGAACCGCGCCATCGATATCGGTCAGGTTGAAGGCGGCTTCGTGCAGGGCATGGGCTGGCTGACGACAGAGGAGCTTGTGTGGGACGACAAGGGGCGGCTTCGCACCCATGCGCCATCCACCTACAAGATCCCGCTGGCTTCCGACCGGCCCAAGATCTTCAATGTCGCGCTGACCGACTGGTCCGAGGCTTATGAGCCGACGATCCATCGTTCCAAGGCTGTCGGCGAACCGCCACTGCCGCTTGGGTTGTCGGTGCTGCATGCTCTGGCCGACGCGATTGCCACCGTGGCGGATCACAAGGTCTGCCCACGTCTCGATGCGCCAGCAACGCCGGAACGTGTGCTGATGGCCATCGAACGGCTCCGCAAGCAAAAGGGCTAGAGAGATGCCAGGCGCGCGCGACGATATCCGGGCTTTTCTCAACCGGCGTCCCGATAGTGTGCTGGTTGAAGTCACCGATGTGAAAGGTTCCGCACCCCGCGATGCCGGGGCGTGGATGCTGGTTGCCCGCGATATGATCTTCCGGACGATCGGTGGCGGTCAGCTTGAATATATGGCTATCGACCATGCCCGGAAGGTGCTGCTCGGCGGCAGGGACTCACCCAAGGACGTTCCACCCATGAATGTGCCACTGGGGCCCGAAATCGGCCAGTGCTGCGGCGGACGGGTAGGCCTGAGCTTCAGGCGTGTCAGCCGTGGGCTCACCGACGAGCTTGTCAGCAAGGTCGATGCGGAAATAGCCACGCGCCCGCATGTCTATGTCTTCGGCGCGGGCCATGTTGGCGATGCGCTGGCGAGTGCTCTCTCGCTCACGCCCGTCCGGGTCATTCTGGTGGATACGCGGGAAGCGGAGCTGATGGCGTGCGATGTGCCGGGCGTCGAAACCTGTCTGTCGGCCATGCCCGAACAGGTGGTGCGTTCTGCCCCGCCGGGTAGCGCGTTTATCGTTCTCACCCATGACCACGCGCTGGATTTTCTGATTGTTGCTGAGGCATTGCAGCGACGCGACGCCGTTTATGTCGGCATGATCGGCTCGAAGACCAAAAAAGCTACTTTCAAAAATTGGTTGAAACGCGAAATCGGTAGCGACAATCTTTTTGAAAATCTTGTCTGTCCCGTCGGCGGAGCCGTTGTGAAAGACAAGAGGCCGGAAGTCATTGCGGCATTGGCCGCAGCCGAAGTTCTGACGGCGGTGCTGACTTCCGTACGTGTATCGCAACCCGCCTGATCAGGCGGGTTTTTCTTTTCGCATTTCCGGTAAAGCGCGAGAAGGTTTCGCGCGATATAATATTTGAAAACAAAGGAATAGAGCGGTTTGAGCCGCTCTACACTAAAGCCTCGCGGATCAATCGCTGGCACCGCTCCGTCATGAAATCGATGATCAGACGTACCTTTGGGTCCTGAAAGCGCTTGTGCGGGTAGATCGCAGCAAGCTGGATCGGCGCCGGTGGTGTGCTTTCGAGGATTGGAACCAGCCGTCCGTCACGGATATATTCCTTCACTTCGAACAGCGGCTTGTTGATGATGCCGCGCCCGCCAAGTGCCCATTGCGTCAATACGTCGCCATCATCCGAGTCATAAGGCCCCGTGACTTCGAACTTGCGCAGGCCTTCCGCCGTTTGCAGCGACCAGTAATATTCCTTTGAGCCCGGAAAGCGCAGCAGAAGACAGTCGTGTTTGTCGCCAAGCAGCTCGTCAGGTGACTGCGGAACCCCGTGTTTCTCGAGATATGCAGGCGCTGCACAGATCACGCGCTCGCAATTCATGATGCCGCGCATACGCAGGTTCGAATTCTCCAGAACACCGAGCTTGAAAGCCACATCGACGCCTTCGCTCATAATATCGACTTCATGATCGGACAGGCGAAGCCGTACTTCGATATCCGGATATTTGTCGTGAAACTCCGGAATTCCCGATGCAATCAGCCGTCTCCCGAAGCCAAGCGGAGCGGTAATGCGAATCGACCCCTTGGGATTTTTCGCCAGTTCAGCCACGGCAGCTTCCGCCTCATCCACAGCTTCGAGGATTTTCAACGCACCGTCATAGAATACGCGACCGTGCTCGGTCGGCGTAAGCTTGCGTGTCGTCCGGTTGAAGAGCCTGACCCCCAGGTGCTTCTCCAACTCTTTGATTCGATTGCTTGCAACTGCTGGCGAAGCGCGCTGGTCGCGACCCGCTGCAGATAGATTTCCCAATTCGACAACGCGCACAAAAACGCGCAGATTATCAAGATATGACATACGTCCCCTCCACGATTGTCTAGATTTTTTTGAAAGTGCTGGTCGTGATGTGACGTTCCCTGAACCTGATTCCTTTGGCACATAATGCAACAACGAACAATGGGGCTCAAAAATGGGTCAAGAAATGGGAGTGCCTGATGTATGATTTCGCCGTAGCCTGGGACTGGCTGGGCTTCGCAGCGCGGTGGCTGCATGTGATTACCGCGATTGCGTGGATCGGCTCGTCTTTCTACTTCATCGCGCTTGATCTCGGTCTGCGCCAGCGTCCCGGCTTGCCGGTTGGTGCGCATGGCGAGGAATGGCAGGTCCATGGCGGTGGCTTCTATCACATCCAGAAATATCTGGTTGCGCCCGCCGAAATGCCGGAACACCTGACCTGGTTCAAATGGGAATCCTACGCCACGTGGCTGTCGGGTTTCACGCTGCTCTGCATCGTCTACTATGCCGGCGCCGATCTCTACCTGATCGATCCGAATGTGCTCGATGTTTCCGTACCGGTCGCCATTGCGATCTCGATCGGTTCGCTGGCCTTCGGCTGGATCGCCTATAACACCATCTGCAAGTTGATGCTCGGTAAGAGCGATACGCTCCTGATGGTCATTCTCTACTGTATTCTGGTGGTGGTGGCCTGGGGCTATACGCACCTGTTTACAGGCCGCGCCGCCTTCCTGCATCTCGGTGCCTTCACGGCAACGATCATGTCTGCCAACGTGTTCATGATCATCATCCCGAACCAGAAGATCGTGGTGGCGGATCTGATCGCAGGCCGCAAGCCCGATCCGAAATACGGCAAGATCGCCAAGCAGCGTTCGACGCATAACAACTATCTGACGCTGCCTGTTCTGTTCCTGATGCTGTCGAACCACTATCCGCTGGCTTTCGGGACGCAATTCAACTGGATCATCGCCTCGCTGGTGTTCCTGATGGGCGTCACGATCCGCCACTGGTTCAACACACAGCATGCCCGCAAGGGCAGCCCGACCTGGACCTGGCTGGTAACGGTGATCCTGTTCATCATCATCATCTGGCTCTCGACAGTGCCGAAGGTTCTGACCGGTGAGCCGGAAGAACAGAAGGTTTCGGCATTGCAGCAGTCTTTCATCTCGGACCCGCACTTTGAAAAAGTGCGGGATACCGTTCTGGGGCGTTGCGCCATGTGCCATGCCAAGGAACCGGGCTGGGAAGGTATCATTGCGCCACCGAAAGGCGTCGTGCTGGATACCGACCGGGATATTGCCGCGCATGCGCGTGAAATCTATTTGCAGGCAGGTCGCTCACATGCCATGCCGCCCGCCAATGTCACCGGCGTGAGCGAGGAAGAGCGCCAGCTTCTTGCCTCCTGGTACCAGTCTGCCACGCAAGGCCCGAAATAAGGACCACGACTAAAATGACCAAGCTTCTGATCCGCGGCCGCGTGCTGACCTTTCGTGACGAACCGCAGAGCCTCGATGACAATGCCGCTTACCGCTATATCGAAGACGGCGCTGTTCTTGTCGAAGATGGCCGCATCCAGCGCGTCGGGGACTATGCTGAAGTAAGCAGCATGGCAGGCAACGACGTCAACGTCGCCGACCATCGCCCGCACCTGATCCTGCCCGGTTTCATCGATACGCATATCCATTATCCGCAGACGCAGGTGGTCGCTTCTTATGCAGCCAATCTGCTGGAGTGGCTCAACACCTATACGTTCGTCGCTGAACAGAAATTTGCCGATGAGCAACATGCCGAATTCATCGCGGAGCGCTTTCTTGACGAGCTGATCCGCCACGGCACCACCACGGCGGTTGCTTACTGCTCGGTACATCCGCAGAGCGTCGATGCCTATTTCCGCGCCTCGCAACATCGCAACATGCGCATGCTCGGCGGCAAGGTCATGATGGATCGCAATGCGCCGCCAGCACTCTGCGACACGGCAAAGTCCGGCTATGATGATACGAAGGCGCTGATCGCACGCTGGCAGGGCAAAGGCCGCCTCGATTATGTGATCACCCCGCGCTTTGCCATTACGTCCACGCCGGAGCAGCTTGAGGCAAGCCAGGCGCTTGTTCGTGAGCATCCCGGCAGCTACATCCAGACGCATCTTTCGGAAAATCACGACGAAATCTCTTTCACCAAGTCGCTCTATCCTCAAGCGCCAGACTATCTTGGCATTTACGAGCATTACGGCCTGTTGGGCGACAAAACCTTGCTCGGCCATTCGATCCATCTGGAGCCGCGCGAAGTGCGCGTCATGGCGGAAACCGGTTCGATTGCCGTCTTCTGCCCGACTTCCAATATGTTCCTCGGCTCAGGTCTTTTCGATCGCGACCGCTTGAAAGCATCGGGCGTGCGCATGGCGGTGGCGACCGATGTCGGCGGCGGCACGAGTTTCTCCATGCTGCGCACCATGGATGAGGGCTACAAAGTCCTCCAGCTGCGCGAACAGCGTCTGAACCCGTTCCAGTCATTCTACATGATGACGCTGGGCAATGCCCGCGCGCTGTCGATGGAAGACAAGATCGGTACGCTCGATGAGGGCACGGAAGCCGACATCGTGGTGCTGGATTCGTCGGCCACATCGCCAATGCGACTTCGCATGGCGGCTGGCGCGACGCTGGAGCAGGAACTGTTCCTGTTGCAGACGCTGGGCGATGACCGCGCCATTGTCGAAACCTATGTGGCTGGCAAGCCGCTCAAGGCCGAACTCTAAAGCTTCCTCACTGCGCTTCTCCCTCATCCTGAGGTGCGGAGCAAAGCGAAGCCTCGAAGGACGAGGGCAGGCGCTGCGTGTTTTCCCTCAGTCCTTCGAGACGCTTCCCTTCGACACGCTCAGGGAAGCTCCTCAGGATGAGGGAAAAAGAGGGCCGTAGAAACATCGAACCTTGCCAGAATTCACTGCGCGTTAAAACTCTTCCGGGCGTTTGCCACCCATGGCGCGGGTCAGCTCGTCGGCGGTGGAGCGGATCAGCGGTCCGAATTCGTCGAGCCGCTTTTTCGGCAGGCGCACCGCAGGGCCGGAAACGGAAATGCCGGCAATCGCCTCACCATATTCATTGAAGATTGGGGCGGCGATGCAGCACATGCCAAGCGTGTGTTCCTCGTCGTCGACAGACCAGCCGCGAGTACGGGTTGCCTGAATATCTTTCAGTAGCGCAGGCAGGTTGTCGAGTGTGCGTTGCGTGAAATGTTCAAGCGTGCGCCCTGACAGGGCGTGCGCGATTTCCTTGTCCGACCAGGTGGACAATATGGCCTTGCCAATGCCGGATGCATGGATAGGTCCACGCCGCCCGGGCCGGAAAAAGGCACGCATCGGCGCATGGCTTTCGATCTGCGAGATGAACACGACATCGCCGCCGTCCTCGACGCCGATATTGGCGGTTTCGCCGCTCGTTTCCATCAATGTCTTGAGATAAGGCCGCGCCAGAATGCCGAGCTTGCGGAACCGGCGAAAGGCATTGCCGATTTCGAAAGCCTTGACGCCGATGGTCCAGTCTCCGCTTTCCAGATCGTGGGAAACCATACCATGATTTGCCAGCGACGACAGAAGGCGGTGCACGGTGGAGGGCGCCATACCGCTTTCATCGGCAAGGTCGGTCAGTGTCGAACCGTCATTTTCGGCGATTAATGCCAGCAGCTTCAGGCTTCGGTCCAGAACCTGCACAGACGAGGGCGCGGCGTTTTCCGCCGCCTTGCGGCCCCGCTTTACCTTTGCCTGTTCCATCATCGTTCTCCGAATCCCGCCTTAGAGCACGTCCCGAAAAGTGTGAAACGGTTTTCGGACAAGATGCGCGTCAAAACAAACAGTTAGAGCGCGATCTGATTCAATCAGATCGAACCACGCTCTAAACTCACGAATTACCACTATCGCATCCATTGCTACTCGGAAAGGCATCGGCGGATTATCTCCATTCCGTTGAAAATCTTTATTTCCATATAATGGTATGCATTTCCATTTTTTGATAATAGCATTCATAAATGGAGAGTAATTCCATAGGAGGATTGGCCATGGCCAGAATGCGTGCAGTCGATGCAGCCGTGCTTGTGCTGGAAAGAGAAGGGATCAATTGTGCTTTCGGTGTACCGGGCGCAGCGATCAATCCATTTTATTCGGCGATGAAAGCGCGCGGCTCGATCCGGCACATACTGGCGCGTCATGTCGAAGGTGCTTCGCATATGGCCGAGGGCTATACCCGCACAAAACATGGCAATCTTGGCGTCTGCATCGGCACCTCCGGCCCCGCCGGAACGGATATGATCACGGGTCTCTATTCGGCTTCAGCCGACTCGATCCCGATCCTCTGCATCACGGGTCAGGCGCCACGTGCGCGTCTGGACAAGGAAGATTTTCAGGCGGTCGATATCGCCAAGATTGCAGCCCCTGTCACCAAGTGGGCGGTCACGGTTATGGAGCCGGCATTGGTGCCTTTTGTTTTCCAGAAGGCGTTTCACATCATGAAGTCGGGCCGTCCCGGCCCGGTTCTGATCGACCTGCCGATCGATGTCCAGCTTGCCGAAATCGAATTCGACATCGACACTTACCAGCCGATGGAAGCCTACAAGCCTGCTGCGACGCGGGCGCAGGCCGAAAAGGCGCTCGCCATGCTGAACGAGGCGGAACGTCCGCTGATCGTCGCTGGTGGTGGCATCATCAATGCCGATGCGTCCGATCTTCTGGTTGAGTTCGCTGAAATCACCGGTATTCCAGTCATCCCGACCCTGATGGGCTGGGGCGTCATTCCTGACGACCATCGCCTGATGGCAGGCATGTGCGGTCTGCAGACCTCGCACCGTTACGGCAATGCCAATTTGCTGGCCTCCGATGTCGTCATCGGCATCGGCAACCGCTGGGCAAACCGTCACACGGGTAATGTCGACACCTATAAGAAAGATCGCAAGTTCATCCATATCGACATTGAGCCGACGCAGATCGGCCGTGTCTTTGCACCGGACTTCGGTATCGTTTCGGATGCAGGCAAGGCGCTGAAGCTGCTGCTGGACGTTGCGACCGAATGGAAGTCTGCAGGCAAGCTGCGCGACTGGTCGGACTGGGCCAAGGAATGTGGCGAACGCAAGCGCACCATGCTGCGCAAGACACATTTCGACCAGACGCCGCTCAAGCCGCAGCGCGTTTATGAGGAGATGAACAAGGCGTTCGGTCGCGATACCTGCTATGTCACGACCATTGGCCTCAGCCAGATTGCGGGTGCGCAGTTCCTGCATGTCTATCGCCCACGCAACTGGATCAATTGCGGTCAGGCCGGTCCGCTCGGCTGGACGCTGCCAGCAGCGCTCGGCGTGCGTGCTGCCGATCCTGACCGTCCGATTGTGGCACTTTCCGGCGACTATGATTTCCAGTTCATGATCGAGGAACTGGCGGTCGGCGCACAGCACAAGCTGCCCTACATTCATGTGGTCGTGAACAATTCCTATCTCGGCCTCATTCGGCAGGCGCAGCGCGGCTTCAACATGGATTTCGAGGTGAGCCTCGCCTTCGACAACATCAATGCCAATGGCGACGCGGAAAAGGGCTATGGCGTCGATCACGTAGCTGTCGCCGAAGGCCTCGGTTGCAAGGCGATCCGGGTTCGCAGCCCCAACCAGTTTACTGAGAGTTTTGAACAGGCAAAAGCGCTTATGGCGGAGCATCAGGTGCCGGTGGTTCTGGAATTCATCCTGGAACGCGTTACCAATATTTCCATGGGTATCGACATCGATCAGGTTGTCGAATTCGAGGAACTGGCCGAACGTGGCGAAGATGCGCCGACCGCTATCGCAGCACTTTTGGATTAACGTAACGTCGATTTACGACTTCGTTTCCCCCTCATCCTGAGGTGCGGAGCGTAGCGAAGCCTCGAAGGACGAGGGCAGGCACGGTGCATTTTCCCTCGCCCTTCGAGACGCCTCCCCTCGACAAGCTCGGGAGGCTCCTCAGGATGAGGGAAAAGAACAAGGTTGAGGGTGATTCCAGGAAAATTGCGAAATGGCTTTTTCCAGAATTGCGCAAATAGAGAATTATAAGGAGGCGAAAATGCCGAGATTTGCAGCCAATCTCACAATGCTTTTTAATGAAGTGCCTTTCATGGACCGCTTCGCACTGGCCGCAAAGGCCGGTTTCACCGGGGTGGAATATCTCTTCCCTTACGAGTTCAACCGGCATGAGCTGAAGGCGGCGCTGACCAAGCATAATCTGGCGCAGGTCCTGCACAATCTGCCTGCGGGCAATTGGGCTGGCGGCGAGCGTGGCATTGCGGTTCTGCCGGATCGCGTCGATGATTTCCGGCGCGGTGTGGCCGATGCCATCGATTATGCCACGACGCTCAACTGTTCGCAGGTCAACTGCCTTTCCGGCATTGCCCCGCAAGGTGTCGATCCGGACGTTTTGCGCGCCACTTTTGTCAGCAATCTGCGTCTGGCGGCAAAGGAACTGGGCAAGCATGGCATTCGCCTGCTGATCGAGCCGATCAACCACTATGACATTCCGGGCTTCTATCTCAACACGGTGGAGCAGGCGGTTTCGATCATCGACGAAGTGGGCAGCAACAACCTGTTCATCCAGTACGATCTCTACCATCAGCAGCGGACACGCGGCGAGCTGGTTGCAACGTATGAACGTTACAAGCCGCTGATTGCCCATGTTCAGCTTGCCGATAATCCGGGCCGCAATGAGCCGGGCACCGGTGAGATCAACTATCCGAACGTGTTCGAAGCACTGAAAAACGCCGGATATAAGGGCTGGATCGGCTGCGAATACAAGCCGAAGACCACCACTGAAGAAGGCCTCGGCTGGTTCAAGAACCATGAAGCCGAACGGCTGACCGCATAAAGAACGGCTGACCGCATAAATTTGATTAGGGAGTAAGCGACATGGCCAAGATAGGCTTCATCGGACTGGGGATCATGGGCACGCCGATGGCGCGTCATTTGCAGGATGCGGGACATCAGCTCTTCACCTCCCGGTTCAATCCTCCACCGCGCCAGGAGCTGATCGACAACGGTCTGCAAATTCTGGAAACGCCGAAGGCTGTTGCCGAAGAGTGCGACACCATTATCCTCATGCTGCCGGACACGCCGCAGGTGGCCGAAGTTATCTTCGGCGAGGGTGGCGCGATCGGTGGTCTTGGCAAAGGCAAGTTGCTCATCGACATGAGCTCGATTTCCCCCATCGAGACGAAAGAGTTTGCGAAGAAAGTCCGTGCGACAGGTGGCGAATATGTCGATGCACCGGTTTCGGGCGGCGAGGTCGGCGCGAAGAATGCCAGCCTCTCCATCATGGCTGGCGGCTCGCAGGAATCGTTCGACCGCGCTCTGCCACTCCTGAAACTCATGGGCAAGAACATCACGCTCGTCGGCGATTGCGGTGATGGCCAGACCACCAAGGTTGCAAACCAGATCATCGTCGCACTCAACATCGAGGCTGTTGCCGAAGCGCTGGTTTTCGCTTCCAAGGCAGGCGCAGACCCGGCAAAGGTGCGCGAAGCCCTGATGGGTGGCTTTGCATCGTCCCGCATTCTCGAAGTGCATGGCGAACGCATGATCAAGCGTACTTTCGATCCGGGCTTCCGCATTTCGCTGCACCAGAAGGACTTGAACCTTGCGCTGCAAGGCGCAAAGGCGCTCGGTGTTTCGTTGCCGAACACTGCCACGGCACAGGAACTGTTCAATTCCTGCGCGGCGCATGGCGATGATGGTCTCGACCATTCGGGTCTGGTGCGTGCTCTGGAACGGATGGCGAACCACGACGTCGCCTGACACTACAGCTGCATTCCTCGTGATGCCGGACTGCAAAGAGCAATTTTTTGCGCTCCGGTGCTCATGTACCCTTAAGTACGCTCCGCTCCGTTGCTCGAAAATCACTCTTTTCGCCACGGCCTGACGAGTTTGCAACTGTAGTGCTAAAATAGACCTGACTTCTCTGGAGGGAGAGGGGTGGAGCTGGCTGCTTGGAGGAGGTGGCCGGCTCCATTGATTTTATATGCGGGGCACGAAATAGTGCCGTCAAACGATAATCAAAGCTGGGAATCTCATGACAGCCATCTCCGATCCGAAGAAATTTCTGACCAGCCTTTTTGATGCCGCTGTCGCGGCTGCCGATCCTGAACTGGTGATCCGCGCCAATCTTCCGGCCAAGCCGAAGGGACGAACGATTGTCATCGGTGCGGGTAAGGGATCGGCGCAGATGGCGGCGGCTTTCGAACGTGCCTGGGAAGCTCCACTGGAGGGCGTGGTGGTTACACGTTACGGCTATGGCACGCCCTGCGAGCGTATCGAGATTATCGAGGCCGCGCATCCGGTTCCTGATGAAGCAGGACTTCAAGCCTCGAAGCGGCTGTTCGATGCAGTGTCGAACCTGACGGAAGATGACCTCGTGGTAGCGCTTGTTTCCGGTGGTGGGTCTGCCTTGCTGCCGTCGCCGCCGGAAGGATTGACGCTTGAGGACGAAATCGCCGTCAACAAGATCCTGCTCGCCTCCGGTGCGCCGATTTCGGCCATGAATGCGGTCCGCAAACATCTGTCGACGATCAAGGGCGGCAGGCTCGCCGCAGCCGCGCATCCGGCAAAGGTCTTTTCGCTCGTTGTCTCGGACATTCCGGGCGACAATCCGGCCTTCGTGGCTTCCGGCCCGACTGTGCCGGACGAGACAAACCGCGATGAGGCTTTGAAGATCATCGAACGCTATAGTCTTGAACTGCCCGATGCTGTGCTTGCGCACATCAAGAGCGAGAAGGCTCACGCGCCAAAGCCGGGCGACAAGGTTTTTGCGAGGAACGAAGTGCGCGTCATTGCTTCCGCTGCCGTTTCGCTGGAAGCGGCGGTGAAGGAAGCAGCGCGTCATGGCGTCGAAGCGGTGATCCTCTCCGATGCGATGGAGGGCGAGGCGCGGGAAGTGGCGCATGTTCATGCGGCGATTGCCCGCGAGGTGGCCGACCGTGACCGCCCGTTCAGGAAGCCAGTGGTCATTCTGTCAGGCGGTGAGACGACCGTCACCATTCGCGGCAAGGGCGGCAAGGGCGGACGCAACAGCGAGTTCCTGCTGTCTTTTGCCCTCGATATTGATGGTTATGACAATATCCATGCGCTGGCCGCTGACACGGATGGTATCGACGGATCGGAGGACAATGCAGGAGCCTTTGCTGATGGTTCCACTGTTTTGCGTCTGCAAAAAGCGGGCGAGGATGGCGCGGCGCGGCTCAACGCCAATGATGCATGGACGGCATTCGACGCCATCGGGGATCTGTTCGTACCGGGGCCAACCGGCACGAATGTCAATGATCTCAGAGCTATTTTGATAGTGGCTTAGACTCGTCGTCCAACAGGATGCGACTGGCTGCCCCATCCAGATCGTCATACTGGCCGTTTTTCAACGACCAGAGAAAGGCGACAAGGCCAAGCAGGCCCAGAAACAGCGCGATTGGAATGAGAAAGAGAAGTCCGCTCATTTGTGCGCTTCCTTGATGATAGCAACAGGCGCGATGGTCTTCTGCGTCTGTTGCTTTTGTTTTCCGGCCCGCAACCGCAATGCGTTGCTGACCACCACGATGGACGATAGCGACATCGAAAGCGCAGCCACCAGCGGGGTGACATAGCCAAAAATCGCAATCGGCACGGCTATGATATTATAGCCGATGGAAAGCGCAAAATTCTGGCTGATCAACCGGCCCGCTTCCTTCGAGACGGCAAAGGCAAGCGGTACTGCCGACAGGCTTTCGCGCAGAAAGACGAAATCCGCTGCATTGCGGCCAATGTCGGCTGCCGTCGCCGGGGCCATGGAAACATGGGCGGCGACAAGGGCCGGAGCATCGTTCAATCCGTCGCCGACCATCAAAACCTTGCTGCCTTCGCTCGACAGCTTCTGCACCAGCTCCGACTTGTCGGCAGGCAGTACCTGAGCCTGAAAATTGTCGACGCCGAGATAACCTGCAAGCCTCTCGACGGCAGGCAGCCTGTCGCCGGAAATGATACCAAGCTTCAGCCCGCTGCGCTTCAGTGTGGCGATGGCTCCGGCAGCGTCTTCGCGCGGCTGATCTTCAAAGCGGAAGGTTTCAACCAGCTTGCCATCAATGGAAAGACAGGTTTCGGGGCCATCTGCATGAGGCATGGCAGCGGTACCATCCGCCCAGTCCCGCTTGCCAAGCCGATAGATGGAGCCATTCAGTTCCGCTTCGATGCCTGCGCCCGGCACTTCCTCGATACGGGTAAAGGCAGTCATCGGTTTTGCGCCCGAAAACAACGCAAGCGCGCGCGACAAAGGATGGCGCGAATAAAGCGACAGCTCCGCAGCGATCTCCAGATTGTGGGGATCAATCGCATCGGCATTAATCAGTCTTGGCTGACCGAGGGTCAATGTGCCGGTCTTGTCGAAAATGGCAGTGTCCACCTCGGCCATCCGCTCCATGGCGGAGCCGTCCTTGATCATGATGCCGTTTTCAAACAGGCGGCGAGCTGCAACCACCTGCACAATCGGCACGGCAAGGGCGAGCGCGCAAGGGCAGGTGATGATGAGGGTGCAGATCGCGATATAGATCGAGCGATACCAGTCGCCACCGGTGTAGAACATCCAGCCGACAAAGGCCGCAAAGGCAATCGTATGCACCATCGGCACGTAGAGTTCAGAAGCGCGGTCGGCGAGGCGGCGATAGTAAGCGCGGCCACCTTCGGCGACATCCATCAGCCGCACCATTTCAGCAAGGAAGGAATCCTTGGCTTCCGCCGTAGCGCGGATGACAAGCGGCGTGGAGAGATTGAGCGTGCCCGCGCGAATATCCGAGCCGGGACCGACCGGGACCGCATCGCTTTCACCCGATGCAATGGCACAATCAAGTTCCGAACGGCCTTCCTCCACCTTGGCATCAACGGGGACGCGTTCGCCAGCGGCAAGAATGATGCGCATTCCGGGGCGGATTTCGTTGACCGGCAGGTAATTGCGCTCGTCATTCTCGCCGATCACCACGGCGCCGCGGCTGCCGAGCTGTGCCAGACCGCGCACGGCAGAGCGTGCACGGGCACGCATCATGTAATCGAGTGTGCGGCCGATCAGCAGGAAGAACAGCAAGGTCACCGATGCATCGAAATAGGCGTGCTGGCCATGGTTCATCGTCTCATAAACACTCATGCCGAAGGCAAGCGTGATTGCGAGTGCAATCGGCACATCCATGTTCACGCGCCGTGCGCACAGCGCATTCCAGGCTGAAACATAGAAAATGCGACCTGAATAGATCAGCGTCGGCAGGGCGATGAGGCCGGAAATCCAGTGAAACATGTCGCGTGTCGCGGCATCCGCACCCGACCAGACCGCGACAGACAAAAGCATGACATTGCTCGAAGCAAAGGCCGCGACGCCAAGTGCGATCAGGAGCCGCGTGAAGGTCGGATCCTTGTCCTGCGCCATATCGAAGATATGGGCTTCATAACCGAGCCTGCGCAGCGGATCGACCACATCTGGCGGCGTCTCGCCATCTTTCCAGCGCACGGTGACGCGGCGCGCCGTCAGGTTGACGCGGACATAGACAACGCCCGCGATCTTGCCGAGCGTCTCCTCGATATTCTTGATGCACAGGCCGCAATGAACACCGGGAACCGACAGGTCGAGCTGGCGAAAGCCGTCTCCAAGCGCACGGCTTGCGACCTGCATTTCATCTACCGAGACGGCCTGAACAACGGTCGCTATCTGTGCATTCTCGACGCAGCAGCTCATAGTATCCTCCCGTCCTTCACAAGAACGCGGATGATGTGGCGATAGGGGTCTTCAAGACCGGCATCGGCATTCACTTCCATGATCCATGCACCCTCGCCCAGTTCCAGCGGAGCGGTCAGCACGCCGGGCTCGCGGACTGTCAGCGTGACCTTGGTGTCGTGCACATCGCCAACCGGGCGCTTGAACTCAACCGTGCCGCCGGTCATGGCGACGGCCTTGCCGTCACGGTCGGCCAGCTGCCAGGTAAAGACGCCGCTTTCAAAAGCAGGCTTCGACTGCCATTGCAGCGCGGCCTGCTCCTTGCCGGTCTGTGCCTTGTCGTTGAACTCCTGACTGGCGACATAGGTGTTCTTCACCACCAGCCCGCTCCAGCTATGGATGGCATTATAGGCCATGGTTAGATTGACGGCGATAATGACACCGAAGAAAGCGAGCATGATGCCCAGCATATGCCAGCCGGTAAACGTGCCTGGAGTTTTCGACTTGATCGACATTATCTGCCCTCCGGTGCCATGAAAGTTGCCTTGTAACGTGCATGTTCCGCGCCGTTTGCGTCACGCACTTCGATTTCATAGTCCTTGCGATGATCGGTAATCGCATCATGCGGCATGGTGACGAAGACACGCAACGTCTTCAGACGGTCCGGCTCCACCGGAACATCATAATTGCCGTCTGCATCCGCTGTTTCGTCTTGCACCGTCAGTGTTGCCCCCGGCAGACCTTCGATAGAGAGACGGAAGGTGCGCGGCGTCGGGATCATGTTGAGCAGCTTGACCGTGTAGCCATTGCGGATCGATCCGTCCGACAAAAGCACATATTGCGGCGTGCGATCATGCAACACGTTGATGCCGATGCGCTGGCGCGTCGAAAGCGAGATGACGAGTGTCAGGCCGATCAGCGCCCATACGGCGAAGTAGAACATGCTGCGCGGACGCAACACCTTCTTCCACGACAGGTTCTGCACCTTGTCCGAGAAGCTGTTCGGCGCCTTATAGACGCGTGCCGGATCAATGGGCGCGGTGCCATTATTGGTCGCGAGCGCCATGTTGAAGTCGTAATCGGCCAGTGTCGCATAGGAGATGAGACCGCGCGGCTTGTCGATCTTGTCCATCACCGAATTGCAGGCATCAATGCAAAGCGCACAGGTGATACATTCCAGCTGCTGGCCGTCCCGAATGTCGATACCCATCGGGCACGCGGCGACACAGGCATTGCAATCCACGCAGTCGCCCACGGTTTCGCCTGCGGCAATCGCCTTCTTGGAATGGCGTGAGCGTGGCTCGCCGCGCCAGTCATTATAGGTGACGGTGAGCGAATTTTCGTCCAGCATCGCAGCCTGAATGCGTGGCCACGGGCACATATAGGTGCAGACCTGCTCGCGCATCAGCCCGCCGAAAATATAGGTGGTGGCGGTGAGGATGGCGACGGTGAAATAGGCGACGGGTGCGGCCTGACCTGTCACGAAATCCATGAGTAGCTTCGGCGCATCGGCGAAATAGAAAATCCATGCGCCGCCGGTCAGAACACCGATGACGATCCAGACGGAGTGTTTGGCAACCCGCTTCCAGATTTTGTCGAAGGTCCAAGGTGCCTTGTCGAGTTTCATGCGCGCATTGCGGTCGCCTTCGATGGCGCGCTCGACGACCAGATAGAGATCGACCCAGACGGTCTGAGGGCAGGTATATCCACACCAGGCGCGGCCCGCGACGGACGTTACAAGAAACAGGCCGAGACCCGCCATGATAAGCAGTCCTGCGACGTAGTAAAATTCCTGTGGCCAGATTTCGACGAAGAAGAAATAGAAGCGGCGATTGGCAAGATCGATCAGCACCGCCTGATCGGGCGCATAGGGACCGCGATCCCAGCGCAGCCAGGGCGTCAGATAGTAGATGCCCAGTGTAATGAGCATGACAATCCATTTGAAACGCCGGAACTCGCCCTGCACACGCTTTGGAAAAATCTTCACCCGCGCCGCATAAAGCGACTGCCCAATCTTAGAGGGGCGGGTCTTGGGGGAATTGACTGCCTGAACGTCAATGCGTTCGACATCGTCTGACATTTGCCTTGCTCCTGAAGCGTGATCCCGGAAAGACAGAAGCTGGTTTCCCGGAATGATCGCACTTGCAACAATTGAGAGCGGGGTGGTTATTCGCCGTCCGTTCCAATGCAGTGGTTTGAAGTGTATCCCGACCTGCCGTTTAAGCCGGGAGCATTTGCCCCCGCATCGGTTCCGATGCGGGGGCAGTGATTGTTACTCACCACCGCCCAGCGAATGGACGAAGATGGCAAGCTGCTTGACGGTCGCATCGCCGAGGCGTGTTTCCCATGCAGGCATGACGCCATGCTTGGGATGCGATACCTGACGCACGATGGCGTCCTCGCCGGAACCATAGAACCAGATGGCGTCTGTCAGGTTAGGCGCACCGAACTCACGCAGGCCCTTGGCATCCGCGCCATGGCAGACAGCACAGTTTTCGGCGAACACCTTCTTGCCTTCCGGCACCATTTCCGAATTGTGCGGCGTGCCGGAGAGGCTCACCACATAGGCCGCGACATCGCGGATCTGCTGTGGTTCCAGCACGTCGACAAAAGCCGGCATTTCGGAAACGCGGGTGTCGGCATCGTCCTTCGAGCGCACACCATGACGAATGGTCGTCAGAACGTCGTCGATGGAACCGCCCCACAGCCAGTCGTCATCGTTGAGGTTCGGATAGCCGGGTGCGCCCTGTGCGCCAGAACCGTGGCACTGCACGCAGTTGACGCGGAAGGCAGCAGCGCCACCGGCAATCGCATATTGGCGCAGGTTTTCATCAGCCAGAATCTCGTGCACGTCCTTGGCCTTGATCTGGTCGATAATGCCCTGGCGCTCGCTGTCGATCTTGGCGGTTTCTTCCCAGAAGGCGCCACGGCTCGACCAGCCGAGCACGCCGCCGGTGGAACTGGAAATCAGCGGCCAGGCGGGATAGGCGATGACATAGGCGATCGCCCAGAAAATGGTGGCGTAGAATGTCCACAGCCACCAGCGGGGCATTGGATTGTCGAGTTCCTTGATGCCGTCCCATTCGTGGCCGGTCGTCGCTACGCCGGTGACATCGTCAATTTGCTTGTCAGTCATTTGCGTCATCCTTGAAAGGAATGTCCTTCGCGTGGTCGGCTATCTGCTTGCTGCCTGGCCGGAAGGCGTAGAAGACGACGAAGAGGAAAAAGAGCGCCATGCCGAGCAAACCCCAGCTATCGGCGAACGTGCGCATGGTATTGTAATCCATCGCTAAATCTCCGCTTTATCTCGCTTTGGGGGACTGGTCGTAGGTCGAGAAGTCGACCAGCGTGCCGAGCATCTGGAGATAGGCGATGAGTGCGTCCATCTCCGAGATCATCTGCGGATTGCCGTCGAAATCACCGAGCTTGGCCTTGGGATAGCGGGCCTCGACACCGGATGTATCGGCATCGGGCGTGGCCTGTGCCTTGAGATCATCCAGCGCGCTGTCGATCATTTCCTGGCTGTAGGGCACACCGACCGCCACATTGGCCTTCAGATTGCCAGCAATGTTGGAGGCGTCCAGTGGACGGTTCTTCAGGAAGGCGTAGCTTGGCATGACCGATTCCGGCACCACGTCACGCGGACGGACAAGGTGCTGCACGTGCCATTCGTTCGAATAGCGGCCACCGACGCGTGCGAGGTCAGGCCCCGTGCGTTTGGAACCCCATTGGAACGAATGATCGTACATGGATTCCGCAGCAAGGCTGTAATGACCGTAGCGTTCCACCTCGTCGCGGAACGGACGGATCATCTGGCTGTGGCAAAGGTAGCAGCCTTCACGCACATAGACGTCACGGCCTGCGAGTTCCAGCGGCGAGTAGGGGCGCATGCCCTCCACCTTCTCGATTGTGTTCTCGAGATAGAAGAGCGGCGCGATTTCAACGATGCCACCGACCGTGACCACGGCGAGCGATGCGATCAGCAGCAGCGTTGCGTTTTTCTCCAGCTTGGAGTGGTTCTTTAGTATCGACATAAATCACACGCTCCTTATTCGGCAGGCTGCATGGTGGTGCCAGTTGCAGGCTGCGCACCACCCATTGGGGCTTCGTTGCGCAGATTGCCGCGAATGGTCTGATAGACGTTCCAGGCCATCACGAAGCCACCGGCGAGGTAGAGCACGCCGCCAAGCGTACGGATGACGTAATATGGGAACATGGCGAGCACGGTTTCCGCGAAGGAATAGACGAGGAAGCCCTGATCGTCGTATTCGCGCCACATCAAGCCCTGCTGGATACCGGCAACCCACATGGCCGCCGCATAGAGAACGATGCCGAGCGTCGCCAGCCAGAAGTGCCAGTTGACCATGCGGATCGAATAGAGCCGCTGGCGGTTCCACAGCTTCGGTGCGAGATAATAGACGGCGGCAAAGGTGATCATGCCGTTCCAGCCGAGCGCACCCGCATGAACGTGACCGATGGTCCAGTCCGTATAGTGCGACAACGAATTGACGGCCTTGATCGAAAGCATCGGGCCTTCAAAGGTCGCCATGCCGTAGAAGGCGATAGCTGCAACCATCAGGCGGATGATCGGATCGGTACGGACCTTGTCCCATGCGCCGGAAAGCGTCATCAGACCGTTGATCATGCCACCCCAGGACGGCATCCACAGCATGATGGAGAACACCATGCCCAGCGTCTGCGCCCAATCGGGAACGGCGGTGTAATGCAGATGGTGCGGACCAGCCCAGATATAGAGAAAGATGATCGACCAGAAGTGCACGATCGACAGGCGGTAGGAGTAGATCGGACGCTCTGCCTGCTTGGGCACGAAATAGTACATCATGGCCAGGAATGGCACGGTCAGGAAGAAGGCAACGGCGTTATGGCCATACCACCACTGCGTCACAGCATCCTGAACGCCGGAGAAAGCCGAATAGCTCTTCACGCCGAGGAAGGAGACCGGGATCGCCAGATTGTTGATGATGTGCAACATGGCGATGGTGATGATGAAGGACAGGTAGAACCAGTTCGCCACATAGATATGCGGCTCCTTGCGCTTCAGGATCGTGCCGAGGAACACGACCAGATAGGCGACCCAGACGATGGTGAGCCAGATGTCGACATACCATTCCGGTTCTGCATATTCACGGCTCTGCGTGATGCCGAGCAGATAGCCGGTCGCAGCCATCACGATGAAGAGTTGATAGCCCCAGAATACGAACCATGCGAGATCACCGCCGATGAGGCGGGCGCGGCAGGTGCGCTGCACGACATAGAACGATGACGCGATCAGGATGTTTCCGCCAAACGCAAAAACAACCGCAGAGGTATGCAGCGGACGCAGGCGGCCAAAGTTCAGGTAAGGTTCCAGATTGAGATCTGGAAAGGCGAGCTGCGCGGCGATAACCACACCGACCAGAAAACCGGTCACTCCCCAGAAAACCGTTGCGATGACGCCGTAGCGGATCGGGCCGTCCATATAGGTGGATTGGTCGACCTTTTTCGGCGTCAGGCCGTAATCGGCATTTCGCATCAGAAGAATGGTGAAGATGGCCAGTGTAGCGAACAGAATCCACATATGGGTTCTGAACAGCTCATCATGGGAAAATCCGGCCAGAAGCACGGCAAAAAGTGCTCCCAGACCGGAAAGGACTGTTCCAGCGGCGTAGTTCATGAAATCCCCTCGCAGCGCATGACAAGAGCCATCTCGGATGAGACAGCAATAGCGATAGGTTTCCTATCAGCGCTTAGAGAGCAGCTGTCATTGATCTAAATCAAAGACAGCTGCCAGAAGGCCCGAAAAATAGGGAAGAGAGCCTTGCTCAGGATTCGTCAATATTCCGCTTCAGCCGGATCATGATGCGGGACGCAGTATTATGTCATTCGACAATCGTGCCCGGCACGATGATTGATGCGCTTAACCCGCCTTGTGAGCGGTTTTGCAGCTGCAATTCGCCACCCATCCGTTCTGCCGCCATTTTCACAATTGCGAGGCCAAGGCCGCTGCCGGTTTCGTTGCGATGTGCGCCACGGAAGAAACGCTCGGTTACATGCGGCATTTCGCTGTCGGGAATGCCAGGTCCATTATCCTCGACAGTGAGCCTGACTTTGCCCGCTTCAGCTTCGATCTGGCAGCGCACGGCGCCATCCCTGGGCGAGTGATTGACGGCATTTTCGATCAGGTTGCGAGCAGCAAGCGTGAAAAGATGCGGGGAGGGCAACTGCACCAGCGGCATGTTGTCTGGCAATTCGATGGAAATGCCGCGCTGGACTGCGAGCATCCGCATGTCGGTGGATACCGCAACCAGAAGCTGGCACACCGGTTCGTATGCTGGTGCTTCGATCTCATCGCTGGTTTCAAGCGCTGCCAGATCCAGAAGCTGGTTGGTGAGGCGGCTGGTGCGGTCGACGCCCGCCGCGATCTGGCGCACCGCATTGGCGCGCATTTTTTCATCCTTCGCACCTTCGGCAATCTGTGCCTGCGTCTTCAGTCCGGCGAGCGGCGTCTTCAGCTCATGCGCGGCAAAGATCGCAAAGTTGCGCTCGCGCTCGCGCGCCTCTTCAACGCGATGGAAAAGCCCGTTCAGCGCGGTGACGGCGGGCGCGATCTCCTTGGGCAGGTTCTGTTCGGGCAGTGGGCGCAGATCCTGCGCCTGCCGCTTGGAAAGCACGGATGCAAGGCGGCTCAGCGGGTCGAGACCGCGTCGCACGCACAGCCAGATCATGAGCGCCAGAACAGGTAACATCAGCAGGGCTGGCAGCACGAGGCCCGCCACGACGTTCTGCACCAGCCTTTCACGAACGCTCAGGCTGTCGCCGACCATGACACGCAGTCCGAGCTGGGTATTTTCGACAGCGAACACACGCCAGCGATCGCCCGCAACTTCCGTATCGGAAAAGCCGTTTGCAACATTGGTGAGCCGCACGCCGGGCGCACTTTCGGAACGTCCCACCAGCTTGCCGTCAAGCGCCCATATCTGGCAGAACAGCTGCCGGTCATAAAGCGGAAAATCCGGCATTGGCTTCAGCGACAATTGCCCGCCATCGCCTTCCGGGCCAACCTCCACACGGTGCTCGGTCAGAAGCGAATTGACCATGCGTGCGGCCTCCATCAGGCGCGCATCGAGCACTTTTTCAAGCTGTGACTGGGTGCTGATATGGATCCACACCACCGCGAAAAGCCACACGAGACAGGTAACGCCGATCAGGATGCCGGTCAGGCGGCTGCGGATGGAATTCATGCGCTTGCCCCCGCCAGACGGTAGCCGACCCCACGCACCGTTTCGATATAATCCGAACCGAGTTTCGAGCGCAGATGATGGATATGGACTTCCACCGCGTTGCTCTCCACTTCTTCCTGCCAGCCATAAAGCGCTTCTTCCAGTGAGGATTTGGAGAAGGTGGCGGTCGGCCGTTCCATCAAGGCGCGCAGGATCGAGAATTCGCGTCGGGTCAGCCTGACGGGTTCACCATGGAGAAGCACCGACATCTCCGCCGGGTCCAGTTCCACGCCGCGCCATTCAAGCAGGGCATTGGCGCGTCCGGCACCACGTCGGGCGACTGCGCGCACGCGGGCTGCAAGCTCATGCAGGTCGAAGGGCTTGCCGACATAATCGTCGGCACCTGCATCAAGGCCGGCAATGCGCTCGGGCACTTGATCGCGGGCAGTCAACAGTAGCACCGGTGTCTCGTCGCGGCCGCGCCGCATCGTTCTGAGGATGTCGAGGCCCGAGCCATCGGGCAGCATCAGGTCGAGCACCACGGCATGATAGTTCTGGGCGGCAAGGGCTGCTTCCGCATCGCCGCAATTGGAAACGGCATCCACGGTGAAACCGGCAAGCCCCAACCCTACGGTCAGTCCGTCGAGGAGGATCGCGTCGTCTTCTACCACGAGTATGCGCATGAGTTCCTGTTTCCGCCTTCATTGACAATTAGAAGCACACGGGCTTTTCACCGCGCCAGCTTAAGGCTGTCTTAAGGTGGCCGGAGCATTCGCCTTTTGCAACATGATCAATTTGTCCGAATCGAATTTATGCGGAAAATCGTAATGCGTTTCTTTACGGGCCTCGCTGGCTTATTCATCAGTTTGTTTCTCGCGCTTGGCCCGGCATCGGCAGCGAACCCGCTGCCGGTCGATCAGGCTTTTCGCCTGAGTGTGCTGAAAGATACGGATGGCCGTCTCGTGCTGAACTGGCAGATCGCGGACGGTTACTATCTTTATCGCGATCACATCGAGGCGAAGGACGGGCAGGGAAACGCGCTTGCCGTCGATACGCAGCCCGGCCAGCCCAAGGACGATCCGAATTTCGGACGGCTTGAAGTCTATTACACCCATGCCACAGCAAGTGTGAAAGCAGATGCGCAGCCGGTGGAACTGACCTATCAGGGCTGTCAGGAAGACGGCATCTGCTACCGTCCGGAAACCAGAACAGTCGATCCGGTCACGCTCGCCATATCCAGCGAAATGGGGCAGAAGGCCAAAGCGCTGACGCAGGCATCGGTATTTACACCGGCTGCATCGCAATCCGCACCGCAGAATACGGCGTTTGCCCTTGCGCCCGAAAAAGGCATGGTCGAAGGACTGCTCGATCAGGGCGGCACCGGGCTGGTGATCGCGGCGTTTCTGGCTTTCGGTGTTCTGCTTGCTTTCACGCCGTGCGTGTTTCCCATCTATCCGATCCTCGCCGGAACGCTGGCCCGCGAAGGTGAAAAGCTGACGGCAAAGCGTGGTTTCGTGCTTTCCGCCGTCTACGTCGTCAGTCTCGCACTGGGCTTTGCCTTGGTGGGTGCAATTGCTGGCTGGTCGGGGCAGAATCTGCAGATGGTGCTGCAGTCGAAATGGACTGCGCTTGCACTGGCCGGACTATTCACGCTTCTGGCGCTTTCCATGTTCGGCCTGTTCCAGATACAGCTTCCAAATTCATGGGTCAGCGCAATTTCGTCGCGCACTGGACAGAGTGGAGGCCGACGGACAGGTTCCAAACGTTCCGCCGCCATTCTGGGTTTCTCGTCCGTGCTGATTGTCGGGCCTTGCGTGACGGCTCCGCTTGCAGGCGCGCTGCTCTATATTGCGCAGACGGCCAATGTGGCTCTGGGCGCTTCCGCGCTCTTTGCGCTCGGTATCGGCAAGGGACTGCCGCTCATTGCTTTCGCCACGCTTGGCGCTGGGACGCTTCCGCGCGCAGGCGCATGGATGGAAACGGTGAAGCAGATTTTCGGCTTCGGTTTTCTGGCAACTGCAATCTTCATGGCCGCACCGCTTCTGCCGCCTGGCGTGGACATGGTGCTGTGGGCGCTCCTGCTTTTCGGGGCTGCAAGTTTCGCATTTCTGAGGATTCCGGGGCGCAGCGTTGTCGCGCGCACAATCGGCACCGCAGCCTTCGTTTACGGTGTCATTTTGATGCTCGGCATGGCTTCGGGCGGAAAAGACCCGTTGCAACCGCTGGCCGCATTCGGTAACCGTGGCGGCAACCAGAATCTGGCCGCGCTGCAATTTGCGCCGGTCGAGACTGTTTCTTCCCTTCAGGAGAAACTTGTTGAAGCGCGCGGCGACAAGCCGACGCTTGTCTATTTCACGGCGGACTGGTGCGTAAGCTGCTCCACCGTGGAGCGCCGGGTTTTGCCCGACGCGAGCGTGAAGAAGGCGCTGGGCGACTATCAGCTCATCAAGGCGGATATTTCGCAGCTTACCAGCGGCAATGCCGATCTTATGGCAAAGCTTGGTGTCGCCGGCCCGCCGACGATGATCTTCTTCGATCGCATCAGCAAAGAACCGGAGGGGACCAGATTGGTGGGCGATGTCACGACCGCCTCTATCGAACGTTCGGTAGGCCTTGTGAGCGCTGACTAGAGCATTTCCAGCAAAACTGCGAAGCGGTTTTGCGTCGGATAATGCAAAAAAACAAAGAGATAGAGCATTTCCGATGGCTCAGGAAAAACAGGAAATGCTCTAGAAATAAAGGATTTCAAGATGGCCCGGGGGCAAGGAAATTGATGGTACTGAATGAAAAGCCGGATGCACGGAAATCGCTGCTACGGATGGCTGTGGTTGCCTGTCTGCCTTTTGCTGCCGCAGCATGTACGACCGCATCCGCAGATCGACCGATTGCCGTTACCATGCCGCAGACTGTTGCTTTCACGCCGGAGCCTGTTGCCGTTGAACCGGTTAGCGAACCGGCACCGGAAGTACAAACGGCCAAGAGCGAGTATGAGACCATGTATGGCGCGGTGAACGACCGCGGTAATCTCATTCCGGCACTTGATCTCAGCAAGATTGCGGATCGCAATCTGCGCCGGGAAGTCGATTATGCTACGACGGAGCCGGTTGGCACCGTCGTGGTCGATCCCTATGCGCGCTATCTCTATCTCGTGCAGCCGGGCGGCAAGGCGATCCGTTATTCTGTGGGTGTCGGTCGCGCTGGTCTGACTTTCAAGGGTGATGCCAAGCTTGCATACAAGTCGCAGTGGCCGCGCTGGACGCCGACAGCCAACATGATCAAGCGCAATCCGGAACATTACGCAAAATACGCCAATGGTCTGGAAGGCGGCATCCGCAACCCGCTCGGTGCCCGTGCGCTTTATCTTTATCGTGATGGCAAGGACACGCTGTACCGCATCCACGGCACCAACGAGCCCTGGTCCGTCGGCAAGGCGGCATCGTCCGGCTGCATCCGTCTCTACAATCAGGACATTCTCGATCTCTACAAGCGCGCCACCGCCGGTGCGCGTGTCGTCGTGTTGGATAAATCCCAGTCTGGAGCAAAGGCGGGGAAAGGAGCAAGCTCATGATGAATCGTCGTCAGATACTGGCAGCAACGGCAGCCGGTGCCGCAACGATTGCGATTTCAGGCGGCGAAAGCCTTGCGCAGCGCGTGCCGACGGTTGCGGAAGTGCTTTACGACAAGGAAATTCCGGTTCTGGGCAACCCGAACGGCAATGTGACCATCGTGGAATATTTCGATTACCAATGCCCCTATTGCAAGAAGGGGCATGGCGAGCTGATGCGCGTGGTCAAGAATGACGGCAATGTTCGCCTTGTCATGAAGGACTGGATCATCTTCGGTGACACGTCGGCCTATGCCGCACGTCTCGTTCTGGCTGCGGAAAAGTCCGGCAACTATGTGAAGGCCATGGAGGCGTTGATGGCAACGCCCGGTCGTCTTACGCCGGAACAGGTGGATGCGGCACTGAAGAAGGGTGGGCTTGATCCGGCAAAGCTCAATGCAGCCTACAAAGCCGATTCCAAGCGCATCAACGCCATTCTTGAGCGCAACATGGATCAGGGCGAAGCCTTCAATTTCGGCGGTACGCCTTCCTTCGTTATCGGTACCAAGCTCTATGGCGGGGTCATGAAGGAGCCGGAACTGATCGAAGCGATCAAGGAAGCGCGGAAGGCCTAATTCAATACCATTTGTGAAAGGGCGGAGTTGAAATGCCGCCCTTTCTTGATTCAAAACGGATAATGCTGCGGGCCGTTAATGGTAATCTAGAGTGCCAAACTGGTCGATATCTGTCTTGCCACTTCATCGTCTGTCGATCGCATCCTTTCGCACTCTCCGGAGACGTATTTCGATGCTTTGAGAATATTAGCGCAATTTTACGATCAGAACTCTGTCCGACGTCATCTCCCAGGAAATATTCTTTGACCAATTGGTCCCGGTCTGGGGCACGCCATTAATGCAAATCAATCCGTAAGTACCAAGTCTGCTGGCAAGAAATGCACTTCCATTGTTGAAGTGAATTTCAGATGTATTCGGACCAGATTCATTGTCTTTTATGAAGTTGAATCGGAAGCTCGCGCCTTCAGAAAAATCCTCATCCTTTTGTCCGCTAATCTCTAGCAAGCTGGCATTAAAAATATCAAATTCAGAATTACTGATAGATGTCTTTTGAGAGTAAATTATAAAACTCGCGTCTAGTATTGTTATTCTCTGGCCAAAAGCCATTTTCCCATTCGTATAAAATTCAGTTGTATAAAATTCTAATTTACTGTTTGTGATGTTTATATCATTTCCCTCGAGCGCCAATACTTTGGAATTTGTATTGAGTATCGACTCGCTGATGGAGAATTCTCCGAACTTTATATTTTCTGAATCTATACTTAATGAGCTACTATTTATATATAGAATTGATCCTGTCAAATCCGTTACATCTGAGGTTAGAATGTGTGTGAGGGAGTTTTCATCTAAATATATTCTCCCAGATTCTGATATAAAGCTTGATACGTTGTGTACCAAAAAACGGCCATTGAGTATTTTTATTGTTTCGTCACCGAATGGATTATAAACATATAATGTTTGTGCATTACCCGCGAAATCAAAGATAACTTCTCCACCGGTTACTGAAATTACCGGAGTTTCTTGGTCTGCCGTCGGGTTCCAGGAAACAATGTCTGTCGCTGTGGATTGCTTCAAGGTCAGCGTTTTTCCCGGCGCATTCATCTCGAAGCTGCTTCCGTTATCCTTGGAAAAGGAGACAGCCGAGGTGCAAAGGCTCTCTTGAGATTCATAGCTGCTATCAAATACCTGTGATTTATCCGGGTCCCATGTGAACTGTTTAACCATTCTAAATTCCTTGGTGCTATTGAAAATGTATTTTAATCGATAAATAATATCGGATTGGCGGTCGAATTAAATCTAGTATTTCTTCCGGGGGAGGAGATTTATTGAGTCTCTGTTTTGTTGCTGGATTTGATTTTACTGTGCGTTGAGGCAAGTTTCTGTCCGGCCAGATGATGGAGCTGATTGCCGAATTGTTCTCACTTGCGGACAAAACGTGCAACGATATCGTCTCGAATTTGAAAGCAAGCAGCGGAGTGTAGCTTCGACGCGGTGGCATTAGCCTTCCTTCATGCTCATATTGAAGGAATACCGACATGAACCTTATGACCATGAAGAACCACGACCCTGATGAAAACCGCTGGCAGAAAGTGCTCGACCGCGACAAGGCGTCGGACGGTGCATTTGTCTATGCGGTGCGCACTACGGGCGTCTATTGTCGTCCATCATGCCCGTCGCGGCGTGGAAAACGCGAAAATGTGCAGTTCTTCGACGGTTGCGAGGATGCAGAACGCGCTGGCTTCCGGCCATGCATGCGCTGCAAGCCGCATCTCTCCGAAACCTTGGCGACGCAAAACAGCACCCGTTACGCCGATATGGTAGCTGCCGCCTGCCGCTTCATTGAGATGGCGGAAGAGGTGCCTTCCCTTGAAGAAATTGCGGCTTCCGTGAAGGCGAGCCCTGCCCATTTTCATCGTGTTTTCAAGGAGTTCACGGGGCTGACCCCGAAAGCCTATGCGAATGCGCATCGTGCAAAGAAGATGCGGGCGGCGCTCGATGCACCGGAAATCCGTGTAACCGACGCCATCTATGATGCCGGTTACAATTCCAGCAGCCGATTTTATGAGGCTTCGGATGGGATTTTGGGAATGACTCCAAAGGCTTACAAGCAAGGTGGCAAGAATGCGGATATTCGTTTTGCCATCGGTCAGTCGTCACTCGGGGCCGTTCTGGTGGCCGCAAGCGGCAAGGGCGTCTGTGCCATTTTGATGGGGGACGACCCGGAAGAATTGATCCGCGATCTGGAAAAGCGTTTTCCGCAGGCCAATCTCATCGGCGCGGACCGCGATTTCGAGAACATGGTGGCCGAGGTGGTCGGCTTCGTCGAAGCGCCACGCATTGGCCTCGACCTGCCACTCGACCTGCAGGGAACCGCTTTCCAGCAGCGCGTCTGGCAGGCATTGCGCGAAATTCCTGCGGGAAAAACAGTGAGTTACACTGATATTGCCGAGCGCATCGGCGCGCCGAAATCGGTGCGGGCGGTGGCACAGGCCTGTGCGGCCAACAAGATTGCTGTCGCGGTTCCGTGCCACCGGGTCGTGCGCAACGATGGCGGTCTTTCCGGCTATCGCTGGGGCGTCGAGCGCAAGCGCGATCTCCTGAAGCGGGAGAGCCAGGCATGAACAGAAATGAACCCATGCAGGCGGATAATATCGCCGCCTATGACTGGCAAAAAATTGGCGCCGAACTGGATGAGTTCGGCGCCACAATCCTCAGGAACATAATTTCGCCACAGGATTGCCGCGAATTAGCCGCCGGCTACTACAATCTGGCCGCATTTCGAACCGTTGTTTCGATGCGAAAACACGGTTTTGGGCGCGGAGAATACAAATATTACGCAAATCCCATTCCTGCCTTAATTTGGAATCTGCGCCAGACGCTCTATCCGCAGCTTGCACCCATCGCCAATCGATGGAGTGAGAGACTGGGATCGGATGTCCGTTTTCCTCCGACCCATGACGAATTTCTGGACCGGTGCCACGCGGCAGGACAGACCCGTCCGACACCGCTCATCCTGCAATATGTAGAGGGCGACTATAATTGCCTGCATCAGGATATTTACGGTGATATCGCATTTCCGTTGCAGGTTGCGATTTTGCTTTCCGAACCGGAGAAGGATTTTACGGGCGGGGAATTCGTGCTGACCGAACAGCGCCCCCGGATGCAGAGCCGGGCGGAGGTCGTGCCGCTCCGTCAGGGGGATGGTGTGGTTTTTGCGGTCAATGACCGTCCGATGCAGGGCACACGCGGCGATTATCGCGTCAAGATGCGGCACGGTGTCAGCCGCATCCGGTCCGGCCAGCGGCATACGCTGGGCATAATCTTTCACGATTCCAGATAAAGCATGTCTCCCAAAAGTGGGAACCGGTTTTGGGATAAAGACATGCGTGAAAACAAAAGCTTAAAGCGTGTTCCCTGAATATAGTAGGATGCAACACGCTTTAAAGGTTGAAACCGAGGTTTCGATCGCCTTTGATCGCGGCCAGAGCATGATTCCGAAAAGTGGGAACCGGTTTTCGGATAAAATCATGCTCAAACAAAAGTTTAGAGCGGGATAACGGTTCAACTTGAAAACATCACGCTCTAAACGATCAAAGGAGTCGGATATGAGCGTGACCATCTACGGTATCAAGAACTGCGACACCATGAAGAAGGCGCGCACCTGGCTTGAAGACCATGGCATCGACTACGCATTTCACGATTACAAGAAGGAAGGGCTCGACGGCGAAACGCTCGACCACTTTCTGAAAAGCGTTCCGTGGGAACAATTGCTCAACCGGGCCGGAACGACGTTTCGCAAACTGCCCGAGGAAGAACGCCAAAACGTCGATGCCGCCAAGGCGCGGGCGCTGATGCTGGCACAGCCATCCATGGTCAAACGTCCGGTTCTCGACAAGGGCGGAAAGCTGACGGTCGGTTTCAAGCCGGAACTATACGAAAGTTTCTTCAAGTCTTGAGGCAGAGGAGCGCTGCCATAGATAGCTGCCGATAAGCAGATGGAGAGATCTATGCGGCAGCGCGCGAATAAGGTCGTTCAGCAATGGTCGGTAAGTTGGCGTGACTCCCTGATCGCGTCCTTTGCAGGCGGTGTCGCGTGGCTGATCTGCCAGTTGCTTCTGGGGCAGCCGAAACCTGTCTTTGCCATGGTCACGGCTGTGATCTGTCTGGCGCCGAACCTGCCCAACCATGGCAAGCAGGCGATAGGGGTGATGGTCGGCGTCACGACTGGCGTGCTGGTGGGAGAACTTTCGCTGCTCTTGCCGGAAACGGTTCCGGTCTTCCACACAAGTATAGTGACGTTCGTCGCCATGGTGCTGGCGACCTCTTTCGGCATGGCTCCGGCAATTGCCATCCAGTCGGGCGTCTCTGCGATTCTGGTTCTCGCCATGGGACCGCAGGTCGCCGGAATAACGCGGCTGGTCGATGTTCTGGTCGGTGCCGGTGTCGGCTTGCTGTTCAGCCAGATATTGATGACGCCAAGCCCCGTGCTGCTGATCGACAAGGCCGTCCGCGGCCTGCTTGACCGTCTTGCCAACGGACTCAAGCAATCGGCAGTGGCGCTCGAAAAACAGGACCTCGTGCGCGCCCAAAGTGCAATCAACCAGTTCACATCCGCGCACCGGGCAGTGATCGCCCTCGGCGACGGTATTGCGCTGGCGCGCAGCAATGCGCGCTGGTCGCTGCGTGGTCGGCTGGTGGCGCGCGAGGTTACGGAAATGGCGGGTCGGTACGACCGGCGTGGCATCCGCCTTTACGCATCGGCGCTGCTGTTCGGCGAAGCTCTGGGCAATGCGCTGCGAAAGAAAGAGGCCCCGCCGCCGCGCTGGCTGGTGGAAGCCTTGCAGATTGTCATCGCCAATTGTGAACTGGAGGAGGGGCAGGAACCAGGCCGGGTCCCGCCCATGCCAAACGACATTCCGTTCGGCTGGCGCGATAGCGCGCACCGGCTGATATCGGTTCAGGATACGCTGCTGCACTTCCTGCATTCCGATCTGCCGGATAGCATTCCCATCGCCGGAAGGAAGACTGAAGAAAAGCCAACTGCGGCATAGGTGGGCGCACACTGCTGCTGCAGAAAGATGTCACGCCGCTGAAACTTCACGCCGTTCCAGTATGCGGTCGATCAACCCCCATTCGAGACCTGCCTCCGCGGTCATGAAATTATCGCGGTCAAGGGCGCGTTCCACCTCTTCATAGCTGCGACCGCAATGCTCGGCATAAAGACGCGTCATCAACCTCTTGGTTCGTTGCGCTTCCTCGGCATGGATGAAGATATCCGATGCCTGCCCCTGAAAGCCACCGGAAGGCTGGTGGACAAGCAGGTTTGCGTTGGGAAGTGCTGCCCTATGACCGGGTTCGCCCGCCATCAGCAGGAAGGAGCCCATGGAGCGGGCTGTCCCCATGCAAAGCGTGTGCACAGGCGCACGGACATAGCGCATCGTGTCATAGATCGCGAGGCCGCTGGTCACAACGCCGCCCGGCGAGTTGATATAGAGATTGATCGGCTGTTTGGAATTTTCCGCTTCCAGAAACAGCAATTGTGCGCAGATAAGCGCGGATACGGTGTCATTCACTTCGCCATTGAGAAAGATGATCCTTTCGCGCAGCAGACGCGAATAGATATCGAATGACCGTTCGCCACGGCTCGACTGTTCCACGACCATAGGGACGAGTTGCATCGTTTCGCGCATCGGCGAACTCCTCTTTTTTTAGAGTTTCAGAGCGTCAGGCGGTCAAGCGGCGCGCATCATCGGCGCCCGGTTGCTGTTGGCGGCAACTGCCGCAGTGCGCTTCAGGCGCGTGTCGTTCAGTTCATGGATGACGCGCAGAAAGGTGCCGCCGGAAACGCCTGGCACAATGCGGAACGTGACCATACTTTCCAGAAAGGGCGGTTCGCTTTCCCGCATCCGGTAGCTGATCTCCTCGCCGGGCTTGCAGGATGCTGGCTCCGGATCGGCCAGTGCCTCGGATGGAAGCCAGTTTTCGCGAAACTCCCGAATGCTGATCGCGCGCCACACTTTCTGCGGCGTGGCATCCACCTCATATTCCTGTTCAATGCCTTTCACGCGTGGTTCTTCCTGCCGGTCGGTCATTGGTCCATATCCTTCAGCAAGGTTTTGAGAGCGTCGATACGTTCCGGCCAGTAGGCGCGATACTTTGCAAGCCAGTTGGCGATGAGCGTCAGCCCGTTCGGATCGACTTCGTAATTGACGAAGCGTCCCTCGCGTTCCTCACGCACCAGCCCCGCGCTGCGTAACACAGCCAGATGCTGCGATATGGCTGGCTGACTGATCTCCATACCCTGCCGCAGCGCGCTGGCATTCATGCTGCCCGATGCCAGCTTCTCGAAAATCATCCGGCGGGTCGGGTCGGCAAGTGCCCTGAATATATCGTGGAATATATCATTCTCATTCATGCAATAACATAAGCACACACTTATGTGATTCGCAAGGCCATATTTGAAAGCAGATGTCTTGATTAATCAGACGAATGAAACCGCATGGTGAAGACGCTCCCGCTGATACTGTGTGCAAGAGAGGGAGCGAGCTTCAACGGGGTGCATCTTTCGACTGCTTCGATGGCAGCTATTACAAATGCTTTTCTTGTCTTGTCATCACCTTGAACATTGATTGCGCTGGCACGTGGCGGTCCTTTCAGGTTTCCGTCCCGTTTGAAGCTGAAGCGCAGGGTAACGGAAGAGTTTTTGCTATCCGAGAGTGGAGACCAGCAGGCATTCAATGCGTCACGAACTTCGTTCATCGTTGTCAGTTCTTTCGCCTGAACGCTCCCCGCTGACGCAACTGCTACAACTGCCAACAGGCAGGCGGATATGCCCGATCTATTCATCCCGATCCTCCCTAACGAGTATCATGCATCGATTGTAGGGTGGTCCCACAGGGGCACAAACCCAAACAACCGGGGGCAAGCTTCAAGGAGGGCGAGCGCGTATGGAGGCTCAATAGTCGTGATCGGTCCGATCAGAAAAATTCAATTGTCCTTGGATGATTGAGGTTTATTTTCCCGCCAATGACCGAGACCTCCCTGGAAATGACCAAGCCCGCATCCCCACAACATCGCACTGCCGTCCGCTATGCTTTCGGCGGCTTTCTGGCTATGGCCGCAGCCATGGGGATCGGGCGTTTCATCTATACGCCGATCCTGCCGGGAATGATGGCTGATATCGGCTTCACTGCCGCCGATGCAGGCTTTATCGCATCGGCCAATTATATCGGCTATCTGCTGGGGGCAGTCGTTGCCGGTTATGGATGGTCCGCGGGCATCGAGCGGAAAAGCGTGATTGCGGGCCTGATCATCAGCGGATTGCTGTGCGCTGCCATGGCGTTTTTTGACGGTGTCTGGCTGTTCTCCATCATCCGCTTTGCGGCGGGTTTCATCAGTGCGGTGACGATGATCCTATGCACGGCAATCGTGCTGAGCCATGTCACGGCGGCGGAAAGAGCGGGGCTTGGAGCCCTGCATTTCGGCGGTGTAGGCAGTGGTATTGCACTCTCTGCCGTTCTTGTGGCGCTGATCCGTTTTGCGGGGCTTGACTGGCGTGCCGACTGGATCGGCGCTGCGGTTCTGACCATCGTCATGGTTGTTCTGGTTGGCGCTTTCGTCAGGGAAGGGCCGGTTGGCGGAAACAGTGGCACGCGTGAACCGCCGCTCCCCAAGAGCTTCGCCTTCAACGCACTGGCGCTGGCCTATGGCATTTTCGGCTTTGGCTACGTGATCACGGCAACATTCCTGATTGCAATCGTGCGCGCGACCGATGGTGGCCCGCTGATGGAAGCGGCTGTGTGGGTGGTGACCGGCCTGACGGCTGCGCCCTCGATCTGGCTGTGGGCACCGGCTGCCAGGAAATTCGGCCTTTTCAATGCATTTGCCCTGACAGCCATTCTGGAGGCTGTCGGCGTTGCCGCGAGCGTGGTTCTGGCTCCGCCGCTCGGGCCTCTGGTGGGTGGCGCGCTTCTGGGCATCACTTTCATGGCATTGACGGCGTTCGGATTGCAGATCGCCCGTACACTCGCACCGGCTTCGCCAAAACGCGCTTTGGCGCGGATGACGGTCTGCTTCAGCATTGGCCAGATCATCGGCCCGCTGGTGGCTGGCTTCATGGCGCAGCGTTCCGGTTCGTTTACTTCGGCAAGTCTGGCCGCAGCGCTCTCGCTGGTGGTCGTCGCGGTGCTTGGCATCATGGCGGGACGCGCCGCCAGAACATCGGGCTGAAACCTTACAGGAATTTAACTGGTAAAGACGCGAGAACCGGCTTCATATGCGGAAAATTCCTCACGAAGTTGGACTGAAATTCAGTGTTTGTGTCGTTCTTTCCCCGCCCGAAATTGTTCTTCTGGTCCGCGCTCGTCTGGAGCCTGCTTGCAGTGCTTGGCTGGTATGAAGGAGGGGAAAGGTTGGGTGCCATATTCGGCCTGCCACCCCTGGCGCAAGACGCCGCGCCGATTATCGGTGCGAGCCTGTTCTGGTCGGCGCCGTTTCTCTGGTTCTATATATATTTCGCGGTGGCGACATTCGCCTTCTATCTTTTCTGGGCTTGGTTTTCACCGCACCCGTGGCAACGCTGGTCCATACTTGGATCGGCACTGATCCTGTTCACTACCTATTTCGGCGTGCAGGTCAGCGTTGCGGTCAATGCCTGGTATGGGCCGTTCTACGATCTGGTTCAAAAGGCACTCACATCGCCCGGAGCCGTCAGCGCCTCCGACTTTTACTGGGGCATGGTCACATTTGCCGAAATAGCCTTTATCGGTGTGACTGTCGGTGTTCTGAGCCTGTTTTTCGTCAGCCACTATATCTTCCGCTGGCGTTCGGCGATGAATGAATACTACGTCAGTCATTGGCCGAAACTGCGTTCCATCGAAGGTGCGGCCCAGCGCGTGCAGGAAGACACGATGCGCTTTTCCACGACGCTGGAACAGCTTGGTGTCAGCCTCGTCAAATCGGTGATGACGCTGATCGCCTTTCTGCCGGTCCTGTTCAGTTTTTCGGAAAAGGTCAGTGAGCTGCCGGTGGTTGGCATGGTGCCGCATGCGCTGGTCGTGGCAGCGATTTTCTGGGCTGCTTTTGGCACCGGTTTTCTGGCGCTGGTTGGTATCAAGCTGCCGGGGCTGGAGTTCAATAATCAGCGCGTCGAAGCGGCCTACCGCAAGGAACTGGTCTATGGTGAAGACCATGCGGATCGTGCCCAGCCGGTCACGCTGGGCGAGCTGTTCCGCAATGTCCGGCACAATTATTTCCGGCTCTATTTCCACTATGTCTATTTCAACGTCGCCCGCATTTTCTATATTCAGGCCGATAATATTTTCCCGACGCTGATCCTTGTTCCGTCGATTGTGGCTGGCAAGCTGACGCTTGGCCTCATGAACCAGATCACGAATGTCTTTTCGCAGGTGCAGGGATCGTTCCAGTATCTCGTCAACTCATGGACGACGATCATCGAATTGCTGTCGATCTACAAGCGTCTGAGAGCTTTCGAGGCGGTTATCCGCGACGAGCCGCTGCCGTGGCTCGATCAGGCAAATCTTGATGCAACGCCTTCAGCTTAAGGGGACGATTACGACCTGTTCTGGCTTGCATGGACGGCATCCTTGTCGAGACTGTCCAGATAATCGCTGTAGGTTGTGCATTTGACGTCGGGCTTGGTGCAGACTTCCGTCACGAGCCGCTCCATGGCGCGCCAATAGGCGCCATCATTCATCAGCACGAAATGGAAGCCGAGCTGGAGCGGAATGCGCTCGCCCGTATATTGCTTGTCGAACGCCGCCCGGAAAGCTTTATAGGCCCGTTCTTCGAAAGCCGCCGATTGCTGCGGCGCTTCCTTGCCCTTCGAGTGGCGGACATAGAGATTATAGTCCATTGCCACGATAGGGCGTTGCGACGGGCCTTCCGGAACAAGCGGCAATCCAAATGAAGCAAACTGACCGGCAAGGGTCGGCTCTTCAGGGCCGCGCGTGATGGACGATGCCTGATAGCGAAAACCGTTTGCCTTGAGCGCATCCTGCACCGGCTTCGATGCGGCGAGATAGGGCGCGCGAAACCCGTCGATTCCCTTCAGCGCAAGATCACGCCAGCCTTCCGGCTCGCCACTGATGCCATTATTCTTGTAGGCGTCAGCGGTAATGCGACGGAACTCCTTGATTTCCTTGTCCCAGTCGGCGGTTGACCAGTCGGTGCCGTCGAAATGGCCGCAGCCATGGCTGGCGATCTCGTTGCCTTCCAGATGGGCCTGCCAGATATTGCCAAGGCGGGCGACAACTTCGTCGCGGCTGAGCGCAAAGCCGACATTGGACGAACCGGCCCGCTTATGGGGCGGCTTGTAATCGCGCCGGTCCTGTTTGGTCATCAGGAAGACGCAGGAAAGGAAATAGGTGAAATGGGCGTTGTTTTTCTTCACCAGCTCGCGCGAGCGGGTCCATAGTGCATTGTCATGTGCGCCATCGAAGGAAATCAGCACATATTGCGGCTTTGTGGATACCGGTTCCGCCTGTGCGGCACAGGTAGCCAGAACCAGGGCGGACAAAAGAACAGGGCGGGGGGACAGGATGCGCATGGACCACGAAACGAGGGGGGAAGAGGAATAGTTCCAGAAATTCCGTTGCTAGTTCTTGAATAAGGCTATTGTCGGACCGAAATGCACTTTGTGACACGTGTTTCGGCTTATTTCGCTGACGGGTCTTACATATGGCGCGAAATGCGACTAAAAGCGCCAGAACGAACAAATACGAACATCAATTTGGCTTTAGTGGCAGGTCCATGGCAGACGACAGTTTCATTCGCGAGGTAAACGAGGAAATCCGTTCGGAACGGGCAAAGCAGATCTGGCGGAATTTCGGTCCGCTGTTGATCGGCGGCGCTGTGGCCATTGTTCTGGGAACAGCTGGTTGGGTCGGCTATCAGCACTGGGTCGACAGCAAGGCTTCCGCTTCCGGTGACAAGTTCCTCGCCGCACTGGACCTCGCCTCGGAAGGCAAAAACGACGAAGCGCTGACTGCGCTCGACGATCTGGAAAAGACCGGCTACGGCTCCTATCCGGTGCTGGCGCGTCTTCGCGCCGCGTCGGTTATCGCTGACAAGGGCGATGCCGCCGGTGCCGTGAAGGCGTTCGATGAGGTTGCTGCCGATAACGCCGTGCCTGCACCGCTTCGCGATGTCGCGCGCCTGCGTGCCGGCTATCTGCTGGTCGACAGCGGTTCCTACGACGATGTCGCCAAGCACGTCGAGACGCTTTCCGCAGACGGCAATCCTATGCGTTCAAGCGCACGGGAAGCGTTGGGTCTGGCTGCCTGGAAGGCTGAACGGTTCGATGATGCGGTCAAACTGTTCCAGCAAATTGCCAATGACAGTCTTGCTCCGGCCAATATCCGCCAGCGTTCCAATACGATGCTCGATCTGATGCGCAGTGCGGGTGTCAACGTGCCCGATGCGCAAAGCACATAATAACACAAGCGCATCCCGAAAAGTGTGAAACGGTTTTCGGATAAGATGCGCGGGAAAATCAAAGCGCATCCCGAAAAGTGCGAAGCGGTTTTCGGACAAGATGCGCGTCAAGATAAATAAATAGAGCGGTTCCACGTTTCGGTTGAAAGCGGAACCGCTCTGGTTTCTGGAGTTATCTTCTCCCATGGGTTTCACAGTCGCCATCGTCGGGCGTCCCAATGTCGGCAAGTCCACGCTGTTCAATCGCCTCGTCGGCCGCAAGCTGGCGCTGGTCGATGACCTGCCGGGCGTCACGCGCGACCGGCGCATCCACGATGCCAAGCTCTACGATCTGAAGTTTCAGGTCATCGATACGGCAGGTCTTGAAGAAGCTGCCAATGACAGCCTGGAAGCGCGCATGCGCGCCCAGACCGAGGCTGCCATCCAGGAAGCCGACGTGATCCTGTTCGTCGTTGACGCCAAGAACGGCCTGACGCCGACCGACAGCACCTTTGCTGAAGTGGTGCGCCGTTCCGGCAAGCCGGTCGTGCTGGTCGCCAACAAGGCGGAAGCGCGCGGCGCGCAATCCGGCATGTATGACGCTTTCCAGCTTGGCCTTGGCGAACCGTGCCCGATCTCGGCCGAACACGGTCAGGGCATGCCAGACCTGCGTGACGCCATTGTCGAGCTTCTGGGCGAAGAGCGCGTCTTCGCCGACGAGAAGGAAGAGGAAGTTGCCGACGAGGTTTTCACGCCGAAGGCTGTCGGTGAACTGATCGGCGATGACATCGAAGACCCGGATGAAGAAGAAATCCCGGCCTATGATGCGACCAAGCCGCTGCGGATCGCCATTGTCGGCCGACCTAATGCTGGCAAGTCGACGCTCATCAATACGATGCTCGGTGAAGACCGCCTGCTGACCGGACCGGAAGCAGGCATCACCCGTGACTCGATCTCGGTGGATTGGGAATGGCGTGGCCGCAAGATCAAGCTGTTTGACACGGCCGGTTTGCGCCGCAAGTCGCGCGTGCAGGAAAAGCTCGAAAAGCTTTCGGTTGCTGACGGCCTGCGTGCGATCCGTTTTGCGGAAGTCGTCATCATCGTGCTCGATGCGACGATCCCGTTTGAAAAGCAGGATCTGCAGATTGCCGATCTCATCATCCGTGAAGGCCGGGCACCGATCATCGCATTCAACAAATGGGATCTGATCGAGGACCGGCAGATGGTTCTGGCCGATCTTTACGAAAAGACGGCCCGCCTGCTGCCACAGGTGCGCGGGCTCCGCGCCGTGCCGATTTCCGGCGAGCGTGGACAGGGTATCGACAAGCTCATGGAGAATGTCGTCAAGACCCACGAAATCTGGAACCGCCGCGTTTCGACCGGACGTCTCAACCGCTGGCTGGCTGGCGTCATCGCGCATCAGCCGCCACCGGCAGTTTCTGGCCGCCGCCTGAAGGTAAAATATATGACGCAGGTGAAAACCCGTCCGCCGGGCTTCGTTGTGTCCTGCTCGCGTCCCGATGCGATGCCGCAATCCTATGTGCGCTATCTCATCAACGGCCTGCGTGAGACTTTCGATATGCCGGGTGTGCCAATAAGGCTTTCATTGCGCACCTCGGACAACCCGTTCGCGGGCCGCGCGAAGAAAAAGAAATAAGCTGACACACAAAAAGCCCGGAGCGATCCGGGCTTTTTGATATGAGGTAAATGATTGTAGAGAATTACCAGTGAGGAATTGTGATTAAGTATACGTCCGTTCGCGAGCCTCGTTGGGCAAATAATGAGAAAAATCTCATCGATTGCATCGTTAAATTTGAGCATTTGAAGGTCGAAGTGCCTTTTACTGCGAGTCCACGTGACGTTGAGGTACATGGGCAGGAAATTTATAGTCGATGCGTCAGAGGTGACTTTGGTGCAGTTGAGAATTATCAACCCGATCCAACTCGCATCGTACCTACGACGGTGAATGTGGCAGGCGACGTTCCTATTCTGGTACATAGCTGGCCTGAAATCGAGAAATTCTTACTTCAGGCTAATATTGAAAATGTACAAGGAACTCCCCGAGGAATCGTCCTTGTTTGGGCTTCTATGATTGAAGAATTGCTTGGAAGACTTTTAGAAGCATTTTTGGTGGATCATTCAAGTTCTCGGGATTTAATTTGGGATGATGCTCACAGTTCATTAGGGACTTTTTCCGGAAGATCAAAATGCTGCTTTGTCTTAGGTCTTATCTCACGCGATGAGCTGATGATTTGTGACCGAATTAGGTCAATTCGGAATGCAACGGCACATCAATGGAATATGGATTTAGAAAATCCCAAATTTACGAAGTATTTTTCTCCTGCGATAAGAGCTATATACGATGCTGATCATGCACAATTGTATAATTGGATAGCAGATGATCTGGTTTTTATGATTAAGCATTTTTACGCTGGGTCATGTGCCATGCTCGCAATTAAATTCGCCGAACGACGGATTGAAATTTTGAAAGAACGCCGGACTGAAAGAGACGTTGGGTTACTCTAGTCCCCGTTTGACTGCCGATTGGGAACGCGCGAAGAAAAAGAAATAAGCTGACACACAAAAAGCCCGGAGCGATCCGGGCTTTTTGCTTTTCGATTCTCACGAGACGCTGTTTGCGGCCTCGGCGATCAATCCGGCGATCTCGTCGGGTCTTGATGCAAGCGAGGCATGACTTGCATCCAGTGTGATGGTCTTGCGCGGGTTCATGCGTTCGGCCATTCGCTTCTGGTTTTCCGGCGCGATCATGTGGTCCTGGCTCGATATCTGATACCAGGTTGGCTTCTTCTTCCAGGCCGGTGCTGTGATCGTGTCACCAAATGTATTTGCGATGGGCGCCTTCTGCGTGATTGCCATGACCAGAGCTTCGTCGGCGCTCAAATCCTGGCAGAAGCTTTCGTGAAACTTATCGTATTTGATCCAGAGATATCCATCGCTGTCAGGAGCCAGATTGGGGAATGCCGCAGGTGGATGTTCCTGACTGATGCCGCCGGGGCTTTCGCCTGCATCTGGTGCAAAGGCGGCAATGTAAACCAGCCCCACCACATTCGGCAGATCACCTGCCTGTGTGATGACCGCACCACCATAGGAATGCCCGACCAGAAGTACCGGACCCTCCTGCTGTACGGTCATCTTGCGCAAACGCTCGGCATCGTCGGCAAGCGACGTCAGAGGCATCTCCACGGCTCTTATCTTGTCATGTCCCATTCGGGAAAGTGCGAGGATGGCCTTGCTCCAATGGGCTGCCCCTCCCCAGAAACCATGCGCAAGTACGATAGTTGGTTTTGTGCTCATGAGACGGTTTCCTAATTGACGTTGATGCCAAGTCCGGCAATCGAGAATTAGGGCGTCAGTCCTGCATGAAAATAAGCTATTACTAATATATCTGGAGGCAAAGATTGCAGACTTCCGGCGTGATGCCGGAAGTCGCGTTTGGTCTGGTCCTGCCCTTAGGTTTTCGGCAGCACAAATTCGACACGCCGGTTCTGTGCCCGTCCGTCGGGATTGTCCTTGCCCTTGATTTCATTGGGTGCGACAGGTTCGCTTTCGCCATGCCCTTCCGGTTTCAGCCGTGCCGATTGAACGCCATTATTGACGAGAAATTTGGTGACCGCATCGGCGCGGCTTTTCGACAGTTTATCGTTGTAGCTGTCGGCCCCTTTGGAATCCGTATGGCCCACCACACGGACTGCGGAATCCGGCATGCTTTCCAATATTTTGGCAATATCGGTCAGCGTCGCCTTGGCCTTGCTGGTCAGTTTGGCGCTGTCGAAATCGAACAGAATATCGCTCGTCACGGAAAGGACGATGCTGTCCTCCGTTTCCCGCATGGTGATATTGCCGCTCTTCTCGACAATCTCCTGTGCCGCACCGGACAGGCCCCGCGCCTTGCCATCGGTGCTGCCCGATGCCGAAACCAGATCGCGGATTTCGGGCACAAGATCACGGATATAAGCGCTGTTGTCTGCGCTTGTATTCTGCGCGGTCGCGACGGATGGCAGGCAAAGCAGGGCGAGGCCGAGAGCGATGCAACCTTTGATCTGATTGGTCATGGCCAGCCCCTATTCGGCGGGAACAGCGAAAGGCCCGAGCGGCTCGACCCCCTTGATATAGAGCGTCACCTTCTGGCCCTTCGGTGGCGCGGGAAAGACGCCATGCCAGACGCCCACAACATGGCCATTGCCGAAAAGGGAAACCGATGCCGGAGCCAGCGGTTTGCCTTCGGAATCTTTCAGCAGAAGATATTTCTTGTCGCCTGCGAGAAGATAATAGTCATTCTCGTAATCCTTGTCCGACAGCGCGGTATAAAGCGTTGTCGAAACGCTTCCGCCTTCCTTGGCATTGATGAAACGGACCTTGACGGTCAGCTTGTCGCCATCTGCCACGACGCCGCTCACCTCTGCGGTGGCCTGACCGCTGCTGTGATAGCCACTTGCTATCGGCTGATTGGCTGTCTCCTGAGCATTTGCAGCGTGGGGAAGCGCACTGGTCGAAAGGAGGACAGTGGCAAGAACCGTACGTGAGAGAAACGCCATGAGTATCGCTTTCATTTGTTGGGTAACCTTGAGCATAGCGAAGCCGGATCGAAAACATCCGGGCATTGCGAAGGCGGTGAAAACAAATAAGCGGAGCAGTTCAGGGGATATGAGTGAAAGACGAACCACTCCAGATGCGGCGGTGAAACCTAACAGGCAGAAGAAGGAGGTCATGTAAACTTTGGAAACACGCATTAACATTTGCGCGACCGGAAATTTTTCTCATCTGGACCGCGATGATCGCGATCGTGATCATAACCGGCATTTAATTTGGTAATTTCAGGTTGAGCTTGGCTTGCGCGGCTGCTATTTCGCCCGCTCTCCGGTTTTCTCCAAAGAAGGTGTAGTGATGACGAAGGCTGACCAGAGCCGTTTTGACGGCGTGACATTGGGCATCGACTTCGGCACGACGAACACCGTTCTGTCCGTGGCTGCACCCGATGGAACCACGGTCGTCCTGAGCGTGCCGAAGGATGGCGTGGATATTACCGGCTACCGCTCGATCCTTTGCTTCTGGCAAGATCGCGAAACCGGCGAGCGCACCGTTGAAAGCGGACCTTGGGCGATGGACGCGTTCGTCAACGCGCCGCATTCCACGCGCATGCTGCAATCGTTCAAGACATTCGCGGCATCGAAATCCTTCACCGATACGCCAGTTTTCGGCAAGCGGTTCAAGTTCGAGGATATTCTGGCGACCTTCCTCGAAACGGTCGCCGCGCGGCTGGGCGACCGCCTGCCACCAAAGGGCAATCGCGTCGTTATCGGCAGGCCGGTGATCTTTGCGGGCGCTTCGCCGGATGAAGCGCTGGCCATGCAGCGCTATGAGAAGGCGTTCCGGGCGTTCGGCTTTACCGATATTCACTACGTCTATGAGCCGGTTGCCGCGGCTTATTTCTATGCGCAGGAACTGAATGCAGCATCCACCGTTCTGGTGGCCGACTTCGGCGGCGGTACGAGCGACTTTTCCATCGTGCGCTTCGAAGTGGGCAAGAATGGCCTCAGCTTTACGCCGCTCAGCCAGACAGGTCTGGGCATTGCAGGCGATACATTCGACTATCGCATCATCGACAATGCCGTTTCGCCGCTGCTTGGAAAGGGTACGGAATACCAGTCCTTCGGCAAAAGGCTGACCATACCGAACCATTATTATGCAAATTTTGCGCGCTGGAACACGCTGTTCCTGATGAACTCTCCAGCGACCATTCGCGATCTGGACGAACTGGCCCGGCAAGCGGTCGATCCAAAGCCCCTCGAACATTTCATCAACCTGATCGAGAACGATTACGGTTACGAGATATACCGCGCCGTTTCAGACCTGAAGGTAAGGCTTTCATCGCAGCGCATGTCGGAACTGCACTTTAAAGCCGACGATTTCGAAATCCGCTCCGACATCACGCGCAACGATTTCGAAAACTGGATCGCTGACGATGTGCGCCAGATTGAACAGTCGGTGCAGCAGGCGGTGGATAAAGCGGAGCTGGAAACGTCGTCTATCGACCGTGTTTTCCTGACCGGCGGCACATCTTTCGTGCCGGTCATCCGTACGGTGTTTGAAAACCGCTTTCCCGACGCCGTGGTGACGAGCTCGAACCAGTTCGATTCCATCGCCAATGGCCTCGCATTGATCGGGCAGAGCGCGGATATCGAACGCTGGTCAGTGAAGCACGATTAAGTGTGGTTGGAGGATGGTTCACTCCAGGCCTGGAAAACCTTCCAATCGCCACTCCCGGTCTGGCTTGCGGACTGATGCAGACACCATACGAATCTTGCCCTTGATCCGGTCTTTTGATACGAGGCCAACATACTTTCCTCGGCTATCGTTGGCGTTATCGCGATTGTCTCCCATGATATAATATTGGCCGCGAGCGAGTGCCTTCTCCTTGACGTTGTCGATAAAGCCATGATCGACCGTATTCAGAAGAACATAGCTCTTACCTTCCGGTATTGTCTCACGCACGAAACGGCACTGATAATAAGAGTTCGACACGGTTTCTTCAGGGCATCCATCATCAATTGCTGATGTGATCTTCGTTGTTGCGAGTGCTTTTCCGTTGATAAGCGGTATGCCGTTCTCGATTTTGACCGTTTCACCGGGCAGCCCGATCACTCGCCCGAGGAATTCAGCTTTGACCGGTACATCGCCCGACAATTCCTTCGAAACGTAGTCAACAGTATAGACGACGAGATCACCGCGCTCGATCTTTTCCTGTGGTCTATAGCTGGTTGCGGCGACGACATCGCCTGGCCCAAAGACGGGCATCATAGATGTGCTACTCACGCGGAGATTCATGAGTTCTGCTGTGGCGGTATTGCATGTAAGGAGGCTGCTGATGGCACCGGCAAGGCCAGCTATAAATGCCTTGGTAAACTGCATTATAATTATACCTTGGATTCAAAAATTGCGTGATGAGTAGGTGGCAAGTTTGCGTTTCTCCGTCAATCATCTTACGGGCACTGGCGTCAATTGGGTCAGTGAAAGTTGAGTGTGGGTTTCTCGAACTTACGAAGCGGTTGCCGTATCGGCAAAGCAGGCGGCAATTTCCTTGTTGGCGCCGAGCTTTTCCGCCCATTTGACAAGATCGGGTATCTCGTTTCTTTCAGCCATCCCGCCCCAGATGTCTTTCAGTTTCGGCGGTTTACTGGAAAGGTCGAAAAAGAAATAGCCCGGATCGGCCACCGGAACATCCGCATAGACGACGGACCAGTTGCCATATTGCATGAAGCTCTCGATGCTGACGGAAGCCGGTTTGACTTTCTTGCCGAGACTTTGCGCGATGAGAGACCTGTAGTCTGTTTTCTGCTGTTTGGTGAGCGTTGTCGTCAGACCATCGCAAGCGGATTTGGCGAATGCGCTTCCTGCCGGAAGAGCTATCGCAACAGTAAGCAGAAGTGCCGCACGGGCAGGCGAGAAGTACGTGTTCATCATTCCCCTCAGAAAAATGTCCACTTCATTTCAGTAGCATAATTAATCTGCGGGCGATGCATAGGGGATTTTGACATGCTCATTGCCGATGTCGGATAGCGCCGATAAGGTCCGGCCGTGAAAATAGCAAGGAGTCGGTCTTTCCATGCCAAGTGATGCCAAAGCCGGTCGTTTTACCGACAATCTTCGTCAGGACGCCGAACCATTCTGGTCGCAAGCCGTCGGCCATCGCCTCGTCGGTGAAATTTATACGGGCACGGTCGCACCTGATGTCATGACGCGTTATCTGGTACAGGATCATCGCTTTATCGACTGCTTTCTGTCACTGCTGGGTGGAACGCTGGTCAATTGCGACAGGATGGAAGCCAAGCTGACATTGGGCCGTTTCATCGGCATGATCAGCAGCGATGAGAACTCCTATTTCGAACGCTCCTTTGCGAAACTCGCAGTCGCTGACGCCGAGCGTTTCGATACACCTGATGCGACGCCAACCGCTGCATTCAAGGAACTGATGCTGGAAGCTGCGCGTTCAGGCTCCTATGCGGTCTGCCTGTCGGTGCTGACCGTTGCCGAATGGCTTTATCTCGACTGGGCTGAAAAAGCGCCAAAGCCTCTGCCTGACGATTTTATTTTCGCCGAATGGATCGTGCTGCATGACAATCCATACTTCGTGGAATTTGTCGGTTTCCTGCGCTCGGAACTCGATAGGGTCGGCCCGGCAGCGGCAGAACAATGCCAGCAGTTCTTCCGGCGAGCAGTCGAACTGGAAAAGGCATTCTTCGATGCCGCCTATGAGAGCCGGAACTGATCAGTTGCTGGCGGTGGGGAAGGGGCAGTTGCTGTCGCCTTCCTCGCATTTGAGATATTTCTTGAGGTCGCTGACGCGCTCCGCCGTCAGGTCGGACAGGCAGATCGAATAGGCCATGCCGGAAATACTGCCGCCACCAACTGTCTGCATGTCGCATTCGGCGTCGCGAAAGGCGATCCATGTCCGTTGCGACTGAACCAGCTTTTTCTTCAGGTCCGCATCGTCGGCGCGGCGCTGCAAGGTCTTGAAGATCTTGTTCAGCTCGGCATCCGATTTCTTGTAGGCTTTGCCATAGCATTCATTGAGTGCGGACTGCGAACTGGCGTTCTGGCAGTCGTCGGCTTGCGCTGTGGCAATGATTGCAAAAGCACTGAACGCCACCCCGATAACCCCGATTTTCAAAACCTGCATAAATTTCCTCCCCGAAACTTTGACGATACTATCTTCATCACAAATAGAACGTTTGTCATTAAAGAAAAGATGACGCCAGGAGCATTTCCACTTTAAATAAAATGGAAGTGTCGGGAGTGCTATATTGTATTTGTTTTTCCACGCATCTTGGTCTGGTCGAAGCAGGATCAGAAATCAATCCACTGGACTGATTTCCCTGTGCAGCCAGGCGTTTCACATTCTTCGGGGTGCACTCTAATCCTCGAAGCGGCTCGACCCATCGCGGTCGCGCTCATAACCCTTCATGTCCGGGAATGGCGGCAGCCAGGATTCGCGGCGAATGGTCCAGAGTTCATAGGTCGGCTTGAACTGGTCCGGTGCGTCGAGTGAGCCGAGATTGATTTCGACTTCATCCGCGCTGCGCCCGAAAACAGGCGATCCGCAACGCGGACAGAAAAATCGTCCCGCATAGTCACGGGTCTCTCCCTCGACCGTAACCGCAGCTTCGGGAAATATCGCTGAAGCGTGAAACAGGGCTCCATGGTGCTTGCGACAGTCGAGGCAGTGGCAGATACCGACCCGATATGGTTGTCCCGTTGCTTCAAAGCGGACATTGCCGCACAGGCATCCACCCGTAACCTTATCCATGACGCACCTCCTCACTACAGCAATTCGGTTTTCGCCAAGCCGAATGAGCTTAAACCCTGCATTAACCATATTCGTTCATGGTTAACGCGCTGCTGATAATGACTGTATTCGCCAGAGCTGCAAGCGTGTCCTCCACCCAGTGGGCAAGGTTAATACTTCATTATCACCGCATCAGTTTAGTCAGTGTGAGTGGAGTGTGCGGTGCGTCTTGTATCTTTACGAGCGCTGTTTGGTCGAAGGAAGGCCGTTGCCGAGCCGGTGTGGCATTACCCTGTCACGGGCTATTGCCCGGAAGAGGGACGCTATTACGCCGTAAGGGCAAAGCCACGCCAGACAGTTCATAAACCGCACCGTCTGGTGCCGCTGGTTCTGGCGGCCATGACTTATCTTTTCAATTCCAATGCGATTGCCTTTCAGGATATGGCGAGCCTGGTGCCGTCGGCCGATCTGGGATCGCATCGCTGGACTGCCTTTGTTGCCAAGGCGCCGGTCGGCTCCGTCCATCAGGCCGAAATGCCGTTCGTGGATGCAACGACGGTAACGGGCAGCATCGCAACCAACGGCATCGAAGTGCCGGGCATCGGTCGTGTTGCGCTGTCCGGGGGTAAAAAGACGGCCAAGCTCGGCCCGGACGATCCGAACCCGGACGAAAACCGCATCAATCGCTCCGACAAGACGGGCCGCCTCGTCTCGGTGAAACCCAAGGCGCCAGCCAAGGCCTTCACTGCCGGCAGCATGTTCGACAAGATCAGCATGATCACGCGTCCGCCGGAAAAGACGGACGCGAAAATGGCCTTCTCTAACAAATTGGAGGGCAAGGAAGTCGCCATCACCATGGCGTTCCATGCGGTCAAACCGCCGAAGCCGCGCTCCGAAATGCCGACCCAGCTCGCCAAGCTCATTACCAATGACCAGCCGGATGCGCTGGCCCTTGGTTATGCGCCTGCGACGCCGGACTATGGCAAGACATCGCCCTTTGAAAGCATTTTGAAACCCCAGCCGGACGAAGGCCGCTTCGTGCCACCGATCGGTGAGAAGGACCACGAATGGGCGGCTACGCCACTGCCGCCTTCCGCTTTCAGCAAGGGCGAACAGAAGTGCCTTGCCGAGGCTGTCTATTATGAAGCGCGCGGCGAAACGGTGAAGGGGCAGGTTGCCGTCGCCCAGGTCGTCCTCAACCGCGTGCGCAACCCGGCCTATCCGGGATCGATCTGCGGTGTGGTCTACCAGAATCGCGACTGGCTCAATGCCTGCCAGTTTTCCTTCGCCTGCGACGGCCAGAAGCACCGCGTAACCGAAATGCCGCAATGGCGCATGGCGCAGCAGGTGGCAAAGACCGTCTCTGCCGGTCAGATATGGCTGCCGGAAGTTGGCTCCGCCACCCATTATCATGCGACCTATGTTCGTCCGTTCTGGGCCCCGACCATGAAGAAGGTCGCCAAGATCGGTCTCCACATCTTCTATCGCACCTATGGCGGCGGATGGAGCTGATTGCTCCTTCTCGCGGCAATAAAGGGATCGGCCGATTTCAAGTCACGTTTTTGTTAGCGGACTAAAAGGTCGAACAGGCGCATAAGGCCGACTTTCCTCCTGCCTTGAATGCGGCATGACCATCCGAAATCGATTCCGTTTTTTTAGCCAATAATGTGGCCAATCTGATCCTTTGGTCGGAAAATGAGTCGCACTAATATCTAAGTAATTGAGATTGCTTGATAAAAAACCTTTTGGAGCAATGCCTGCACCGCCTTGACTAGCGGGCGGCGTGTCAATATGTTGCGCGCAACTTGGAAATGGGATTGAAATCCTCGTATTTCTTGAAAAAAGGAGCTGCCAATGGCGCGCGGGACTGAACCCGGAAAGCCATCCGGTGCGTTCAAGAATGCGAAGAACGAACCCGGTTCCGGGGAGCTGGATCAGCGTTTGAACCGCCTGGAGGCCGAACTGGCCAAGAAAGGTGTGCTCAAGCAACCGGCTTCCGAGGATGAGCGATCGGCGACTGCAAGCTCGGTCGCGCAGGCCATGAAGATTTCCAGCGAGTTTATCGCAGGGGTTCTGGTCGGTGCGCTGATTGGCTGGTTCATCGATCGTGTCGCTGGCACGTCGCCCTGGGGATTGATCGTATTTCTCCTTCTGGGCTTCGGTGCGGGCGTCCTCAACGTGCTTCGTTCCGCTGGATATGTTGCCGAACAGGCTAACATTAAATCTAGCGCGGAAAAGAACGACAAGAAATAGGACTTGACGGGCTTCACGGTAAAGTTCGTTCAAGTGTAAGTGAACAAGTGGGCCTTCTGGTCCGAGACTGAAACGCCTTCGGGCAGACCAAATCGCCTTCGGGCAGACCAAATCGCCTTCGGGCAGGCCAAATTGCCTTCGGGCAGGGAAGACAGACGAGGTTAAGGTGGCGAACGATCCGATCCATCAGTTTCAGGTTTCCCGGTGGATTCCCATCGATGTAGGCGGTGTGGACCTTTCGTTCACGAACGTTTCGGCCTTCATGGTCGCAACCGTCGTGGTCGCTTCGGGCTTCCTTTATCTGACGTCTTCGGGCCGCGGCCTGATCCCGACCCGTCTTCAGTCGGTGTCGGAAATGGCTTACGAATTCGTGGCCACCAGCCTGCGGGATTCAGCAGGGTCGAAGGGCATGAAGTTCTTCCCCTTCGTCTTCTCGCTCTTCATGTTCGTTCTGGTCGCAAATTTCCTCGGTCTCTTCCCGTATTTCTATACGGTTACGAGCCAGATCATCGTGACCTTCGCGCTTGCGGTTCTGGTCATCGGTACGGTCATTGTCTACGGTTTCTTTAAGCACGGTCTCGGCTTCCTCAAGCTGTTCGTGCCGAGCGGTGTTCCCGGCATCATCGTGCCGCTGGTTGTCGCCATCGAAATCATCTCGTTCCTGTCGCGTCCGATCAGCCTCTCGGTTCGTCTCTTTGCGAACATGCTTGCTGGCCATATCACGCTCAAGGTTTTTGCGGGCTTCGTTGTCTCGCTGGCCGCACTTGGGCCCATCGGCATCGGCGGCGCTGTCCTGCCGCTGATCATGACGGTGGCGATCACCGCACTCGAATTCCTCGTAGCCTTCCTGCAGGCCTACGTGTTTACCGTTCTCACCTGCATGTACATCAACGACGCAGTACATCCGGGACACTGAGTTCAAGCCGGCGGGCGACCGCCAGAACTGAAATCCGCGCTTATATTCAATCCAGAAGGAGCTTAACATGGAAGCGGAAGCAGCAAAGTACATCGGCGCCGGTCTCGCCTGTTTCGGTATGGCCGGTACGGCTCTCGGCCTCGGCAATATCTTTGGCCAATACCTCTCCGGCGCTCTGCGCAACCCGTCCGCTGCTGACAGCCAGTTCGGCCGTCTGGTGTTCGGTTTCGCCGTTACGGAAGCTCTGGGCATCTTCTCGCTGCTCATCGCGCTTCTGCTCCTCTTCGCCGTCTAATCAACGGTTGCAAGGAACTGGCTGGCCGCGATCTGTATCTTGAAATGCAGCGCGGCTGGCCTTTGCATATGACGTCTGAGTAAGGCATGATCCCTCTCCATCTGGATCAGATCGTGCTGGATTAAAGGGGAAATCTGGATGTTCGTGTCCACGGCGTTTGCCCAAACCGCCACCGAATCGCAACCGGCACCTGCTGCTGGCGAGCACGGCGCAGCCGATGCTGTGCACACCGAAACCGGGGTCGCCAACGATGCCGGACACGGCAGCGGCGTATTCCCGCCGTTTGATTCCACCCATTACGCATCGCAGATCCTTTGGCTCGCGATCACCTTCGGGCTTTTCTATCTGTTCATGTCGCGCGTGGTTCTGCCGCGCATCGGCGGCGTGATCGAAACCCGTCGCGACCGTATCGCTCAGGATCTCGAGCAGGCAGCCCGCCTCAAGCAGGATGCCGACAATGCTATTGCTGCTTACGAGCAGGAACTGACCCAGGCCCGCACCAAGGCTGCTTCGATCGCCGAAGCTGCTCGTGAAAAGGGCAAGGGCGAAGCCGACGCAGAACGCGCTACGGCCGAAGCAGCACTTGAAGGCAAGCTCAAGGAAGCTGAAGAACGTATCGCCGCGATCAAGGCCAAGGCCATGAACGACGTCGGCAACATTGCCGAGGAAACCACGGCAGAGATCGTCGAACAGCTTCTGGGCACCAAGGCCGACAAAGCTTCGGTAACAGCAGCCGTCAAGGCTTCGAACGCCTGAGGAGAGGACAATGGACGCTACATTTTGGGCACTGATTGGCCTCATTATCTTTCTGGCAATCCTGGCTTACCTGAAGGTTCCGGGTATGGTCGGTCGTTCGCTCGATGAGCGCGCTGACCGCATCAAGAACGAACTGGAAGAAGCCCGCACGCTTCGTGAAGAGGCCCAGCAGCTGCTGGCCGAATATCATCGCAAGCGCAAGGAAGCCGAAAAGGAAGCAGGCGACATCGTTGCTTCCGCCGAGCGTGAAGCCAAGGCACTTCTCGAAGACGCCAAGCGCGCGACGGAAGAATATGTTGCACGCCGCAACAAGCTTGCCGAGCAGAAGATCGCAACGGCTGAAGTCGATGCCATCAACGCAGTTCGCGCTTCGGCGGTCGATCTGGCGGTTGCTGCAGCTGGCAAGATCGTTGCCGACAAGGTCGACACGAAGGTCGCAGGCAACCTGTTCAAGGATGCTCTGTCGCAGGTCAAGTCGAACCTGAACTAATCTCGGCTTATACAGTTTTCTAGAAAACGCCGCCTCGAAAGGGCGGCGTTTTTGTTTTCCGGGTTGAGAAATCGATTTCGATCCAGTCCGATCAGCGGCTGGCTGCCATGCCACCCAATTTGTGAAACAATGGTCGATATTCTTCCAAAGCAAGGTCATCCAGTGCGCAGGCTTCCTCTGACATGAACCACCGCAGTTCCGTGTGTTCCTGGTCGCGAATGGCAGGGCGCCCGCCCCGGGCGGTGACGGTAAAGAGGTGGAATGACGCTGCCGGACTTGCGGTCTCTATAGTGGTGAGGAACGAAAACGAGTGAAGCGTTAGTCCGATCTCCTCTTGGATTTCCCGTTGGAGTGCGCGTTCAAAACTCTCTCCTGCTTCAACGTGACCGCCCGGAAAGCTCCAACGGTTTGGATAGGCGCGGCGATCCGGACTGCGACGGCCCAGAAGAACGCCCTGAGAGCCGACAAGAACTGCACTGACAATATCCGGCATGATGGTCCTTCGATGGTGCGAGGTGAGGTCAGTCCTTGAGGCCCGTGAGATGGGCGAGCGGCAGCTCTCCCTGTGACTTGACCGTCTGGATGGCGAAGTTGCTCCGAATGTCGATCACGCCGGGAAGCCGCAGCAGCGTGCCGGTTAGAAAGCGCTCATAGGCTGCGAGATCAGGCACCACCACCTGCAGCAGAAAGTCGGATTCTCCCGACACGAGATGGCATGAAAAGACCTCCGGCAGATTCTGCACGGAGGTGCGAAACGCCGTCGCGGTTTCCTCGTGATGGCGCTCCACCCGGATGCCCACGAAAACAGTCAATCCAAGCCCGACTGCGTTTCGATCCAGCGCTGCATGATAGCCTTGAATGACGCCTGCCTTTTCGAGCATCTTGACGCGCCGCAGGCACGGAGACGGCGACAGACCAATTTTCTCCGCCAATTGCACATTGGAGAGCCGCGCATCGTCCTGGAGTGCGGTCAGTATTTTGCGGTCGATAGCGTCCAGTTTCAGTGTTGGCATAATCCGACAATCATAGTTGTTATGTTGGCAGAATGTACCACAAAGCCGTAACATTTCGCCACAAATCGCAAGGACATGCGCATCTATCTCCGCATAGTTTCGACCATGCAGCTGCTTCGCATAGCGGACCGGCTGGCACTCTCTTTTTTCGCATTAGCCTACGCAAAACTGCTTCGCGCTTTTGCTGGAAATGCTCTGGTGGACGATATCGATGAGCGAGATGTGGTTATATGCAGGCGCACTGGCTGCTGCATTTCTTATTCCGGGACCGGATATGCTTCTGCTCCTCCAGACTGGTGCAGCACAGGGCAGGACACATGCGCTTGCAGCGGCAGCAGGGCTTGCAATCGCGCGCGCTTGTCACGTCGCTCTTGCCGCACTTGGTCTGGCTGCACTTCTTCATGCATTTCCTGTCGCGTTTCAGTTCGTCCGGATCATCGGTGCCTGCTATCTGGTCTGGATTGCCATCGGCATTCTGCGCAACCCCTTGCCGACAGTGGATGCATCTGGCGGCGTGCGCGAACGCCGGTCCTATCTGGCTTCGGCGCGCAAGGGTCTCCTCACCAATCTGCTCAACCCGAAAGCGTTGCTTTTCTGTTCGGTCCTGCTGCCGCAGTTCGTTCATCCCGAAAATGGCAGCATTACGCTCCAGTTCGCGTTGCTGGGGACCGTGATGACGATCGTGGGATTGTCGTTCGACACAATCTACGCCTTTACAGGTTCGTCGCTCGGAAGCCTGTTTAAACGTTATCCTGCCATACAGTCGGTACAGCGCTGGGGCTTTGCAGCGCTGCTTTTCGGCTTCGCGGCCAAGCTTGCAACTGTTTAAACGCTGTAACGGCCTTTGATGGGCGCGAAAGTATAGCGGTGGATACCGGGAACGGGGCCAGTCGTTTCGATGGCGGCACGATGTTTCACAGTCGCGTAGCCCGCATGGATTTCCAGTCCGTAAGGTGGATGCGCCGCTCCGGCACGGATCATCATACGGTCGCGCGTTACCTTGGCGACGATGGAGGCCGCGGCGATGGAGACAGAACGCTGATCGCCTTTGACCAGAGCAGATCCGGGGCAGGGTAGTCCGGGCGGAACATCGCGCCCATCGATCAGCGCATGGCATGGCTGCAAGGTCAGGCCGACAGAAGCGCGACGCATGGCTTCAAGCGCGGCTTTCCTGATATCGCTTGCATCAATGCTGCGCGCGCTGAGGCTTGCCACCGAAACGGTGATGGCTTTTTCCAGAATGGTTTCGTAGAGCGCTTCGCGCTTTACAGCCGTGAGACGCTTGGAATCGTCCAGACCGTTTGGAAGGTTGTCGATATCGAGCACCACGGCAGCAGCCACGACAGGACCGGCCAAAGGTCCACGTCCTGCTTCATCTATGCCGACGATGTGTTTCAGTCCGCGCGCAAGCAATCTTTTCTCTTCAGAAAAGTCAGGCGCGAGTGGGATATCAAAGAGAAGCGGAGAATCAGAAGCCGAGCGTTTCATTTGGCGGCGATGCTCGCATTGCTTCCGATTCTCCGCAAGGGCCCTGCTCGAGGATGGTGGCGTGAAAGCAGGTAGCCCCTCCGTCCGAAAAGAGATCAGACGGGAATTGAACTGACGACTGATAGGATATGCAGTTTGAAAAGCGGCACCAGCCCAAGGTGAAGTTCGCCTTTTGGAGCCCCTTTGTGTGCCTCGCCTAAAACAGTGAAAGCTGTTTGCCTCCCTTTTCGACCGGTTCGAACAGATCGGTGCGCAACTGAAGGCGGCGCGCATTGAAACCGAGCTTGCGTGCGGTGATCTCGAAACGACGTCCGATCTGCCATGCATAGGGACCTGTGCCGCGCATGCGCTTGCCCCATTCGGCATCGTAATCCTTGCCGTCGCGCATGGAGCGCACCAGCGACATGACATGACGATAGCGATCCGGGTAATTGCGCAGCAGCCAGTCCTTGAACAAAGGGGCTACTTCGAGCGGCAGGCGCAGCAGAACATAACCCGCCTCGCGCGCGCCCTGCGCATAGGCTGCATCCAGAATGCGCTCGATCTCGTGATCGTTGATACCCGGAATGACCGGCCCCATCATGACGGACGCTGGAATACCCGCATCGGCCAGCTTACGGATGGCCTGAAGCCGCAGTGTCGGCGTCGAGGCGCGCGGCTCCATCGTGCGAGACAGATGAGCATCGAGCGTCGTGACTGACAAGGCGACCTTGGCCAGCCCTTTCTCGGCCATGCGGCTTAGAATATCGATGTCACGCACCACCAGGGCGGATTTCGTCACGATGCCGACCGGATGATTGGCAGCCTCCAGCACTTCGAGAATTTCGCGCATGATGCGCCATTTCTTCTCGACCGGTTGATAGGGATCTGTATTGGTGCCGATGGCGATGGTCCTCGGCTGATAATTGGGCTTGGCGAGCTCGCGCTCCAGAAGGCGCGCTGCATCCGGCTTCGCGAACAGGCGGGATTCGAAATCGAGACCGGCAGAAAGCCCCATGTAACTATGGGTCGGACGGGCAAAGCAATAGATGCAACCGTGCTCGCAACCGCGATAGGGATTGATCGAGCGGTCGAAATTGATGTCGGGTGAATCATTGCGGGTGATGATCGTGCGCGGCTTTTCGATCTGCACGTCGGTCTTGAACGGCGGCAGTTCCTCAAGCGTGGTCCAGCCGTCATCGAAATCATGCCGCGTCGTCGGCTCGAAGCGTCCGGTCGGGTTGATGCCCGCGCCGCGTCCGCGCCTGCGAGCATGGTCGATGCGCAGGCCTGCCTCACCGATCATCGCATTGGCGTGATCCGCGCGTCCACTACCGAAGGCAGCCATGTCGGCCTGCTTGATGATATCTGCCTGCTGGATCACTTCCATTTTAGTCTCCCTGAATGGAAACATCTGGCGTTGTGCAGCCACGACGAAAGCAAACCGGGAACAGGACACCCCTTCAGGGCTGAGAACTGTTCTGTTGCGCGTGCCGTGCTGCCATGCGACTCTGTTCTGATGAATCTATTCCTATCGCAAGACTTAGAACAAAGCAAGAACATATGCGCAGCAGCTTTCCGTTCACACGTTCTTGATATATGAAGCGCGCATGTTGTCCGTCGTGATCGAAACCCTGAATTCAGAAAGAGCGCTGGCCCACACGCTTTCGGCTTTGGTGCCAGCCGTTGTGGAGGGGTTGCTGCGCCGTGTTACGGTCGTCGACCGGGGGTCATCGGACGAAACCGCTCTCGTCGCGCTCGGTGCCGGCTGTAGCTTTTATGCCGAAATGGATATTGAGGCGGCGCTCGCAGAAATCCGCACGCCGTGGGTACTGTTGCTGAAACCGGGTGCTATTCCGCAGGAAGGGTGGGAGGAAGTCCTCCGCCGCCACATGGATAATGATGGGGGTACCGCGCGCTTTTCACTGCCGGAAGATAGCGGCTTCGGCACGGTCCGTAGAATCTTCGGCCACAAGGCGACGCTCGATGCCGGGCTTCTGGTTCGGTTGGATCTCTTGAAGCCGCTGTTGCTCGACGGCGTGGCGTTTGATCTGCTTCCACAGCGCTTGCGGCCGGTCTGTCTCAAACACCCCATTCTGCCGCCCGACGAAGACTGAACAAAACAAAAAGGCGAAGCTGGAAGCTTCGCCTTTTTCGTCAGACATGCTGACCGGATTAGTTCTGGCCGGATTAGTTCTGGTAAGAGGAAGGCGAAGCATCGCCAAAGCGATGAGCCGAACCGTCCTGATAGACCGGAGCCTTGATCGAGGCAGGAGCCGTGTAGTCGAGCTTCTGGCTCTGCGTTGCAACCGGCGTACGGTCGTTTGCATAGAGATCGGCAGGTTCGCCGACATGCGGGTTTTCAGCGAAAGCAGCACCGGCGCTAAGGGCAACGGCAACAGCAGCAAGAGCAAACTTTTTCATTTTCGTAATCCTTAAAATCGCCCCTTCGGATGGCATAGAAGCCTTTCCGGGGCTCCCGGGTGGCACCATGCCATCCATCGGGGAGATAACTGGGGAAGCTGAATGATTGGGAGGAATATCCAGCTTGGGAATTCATCGGGGCGTCATCCGCTGGGAGGCTTTTGACGACGCCCTGCGCCTAAGTTTTCAGAAAACTTAGTTCTGGTAGCTCGAAGGCGATGCGTCACCGAAGCGATGAGCCGAACCGTCCTGGAATGAGGACTGGCTGATCGAAGCGGGAGCAGTGTAGTCGACCTTCTGGGAAGCAACCGGGGTGCGGTCGTTTGCATAAAGATCGGCAGGTTCGCCAACGCGTGGGTTTTCAGCAAAGGCAGCACCGGCGCTAAGAGCGAGGGCAGCGGCAGCAAGAACAATCTTTTTCATTTTCCTATCTCCTTGGAAAGTGGAGCGGCGTTTTGTTCGTCGTTCCGATGCAGCTGAAATGGGTGACAGTGGGTAAAAGTTCCAGTCACGAAAATGTTTTCTTAATCACACATTCGTGCAGCCAATTTTATGGAATGTAGATAATTTATGAGAAATAACTAAATATAATCAATAAGTTATATTATATATCAGTATTCACGAAACTGTTGTAAAAGGCATTTTGTTCAAAAAGAGCGAACAGTCTGTCCCAATATATTGTCCAATGAGAGTGAACAATAGGGCGATTTTTCAGACTTTCGGTTGGGAGGCCGCTCAGAAACTACTTTTGGGAGGGAGCCGTTTGGGTTGCGATGACGAACCAGTCGGGTCGTTCGGCCAAGAGAAGTGCTGCTGCCCGCTCTGTGGCGGCCATATCTTCGTAGATCGCATAACAGGTTGCACCTGAGCCTGACATCTGTGCGTAAAGCGATCCGCTTGCGCGAAGCAGGTCAAGTTTGTCACCGATCTGGGGGGCAAGTTTTAGGGCCGGAGGCAGAAGATCATTGCGGGTTGTCTGCAGATAGGCGCACAGGGGGGCGATATCTGCATGGGAGCCAAGGTTCAGCGCTGGATGGTCGCGTTTGTCGAGTGCGCGAAAGACATCCGGCGTTGCAACAGCGGTTCCATCATTGACGAGGAGCATCGGCAGGGCTGGAAATCCGACAACCGGGCTCAGGTCTTCACCGATGCCGCGCGCGGCAAGCGGTGTGCCCTTGGATGCGCCATGCAGGCACATGGGCAGATCTGCGCCAAGGGTAAGCCCCATCGCGGCGAGTTGCTCTAAACCGAGATCGAGCCCCCACAATTCATCAAGTGCGAGCAGCGTTGCCGCGGCATCGCTCGATCCGCCGCCTATACCCGACGCAATCGGAAGGTTCTTTTCCAAATGAACGGCGACGGGCGGCAATGCCCTTTGCGTATGATCACGCAAGGCCTCGCGTGCCTTGAGAACCAGATTGCCACCATCGAGCGGTATGCCTTTTGCGAAAGGGCCGCTGACCGTGAAGCTATCCTTTTCGGCGTGCTCGATACGGATGATGTCGCCATAGCGCGCAAAGACCACCAGCATATCGAGCAGATGATAGCCATCGTCACGACGCCCTGTAACATGCAGTGCGAGATTGATCTTGGCCGGGGCCAGACGCGTCACCGCATGTGCAGACCCGGCATTCATGGGCGTTTTGGTTGTCGGAGAAAGGGTCATTTCTGGCTACGGACCGGGAATAGCGCATTTCCAGCAAAAGTGTGAAACGGTTTTGCGTGAGGCAAATGCTATGAAACAAATAGTTGGAGCGGCTCCGACGATATTGTTAAAATTGGAACCGCTCTTCAGAAAACATGGCATTCGGCTGCGGCGAGCAACCGCACCACTTCGTTGGCAACCTCTCTTGCAAGACGGGTCAGTCCTTCTTGACGTAATATTCGCCGGTTTTAGGGTCCTGCACCAACGTGCCTTGAGCCCGGTTCTGCGCTTCCTTTTCTGCCTGACGCACACGCTGGGACACGCGCGAGGCTTCACGCTTGAACGAGCGATAGCCGTACCAGGCGGCGGCGATGATCAGCAGCAGAAAGATGAGCTGGGGCATGGCCTCAAGTCCTTAAGGGTCGCATTTCGGATTGCTGGATCGCAACGCCGAAATGCCGGATGTTCATGAAGGGGCGGGAAGCGGCCCACCCCGCTTTCTGACACCATATCATGGTGAAACGAGGGAATTCAAAGCTTTGGTTCGAAAATCGACGCTGATTTTCGACTTCGCTTTGTTTTTACAGGCCATAACGGCCCCAAAGTGCTTTTTCTTCGGCTACTGAAAGCAGCCCGTCGCCGAGATGCGCGGCAATGGAAGCCGGTTCAAGATTGCCGAGTGCCATATCAACGGCCATATCAACGCCGGGCATCTTGCGCCCCAGAAGGCCGCGTTTCTGTTCCACGAGCTTGAGCTTAACCTTGTCGCCGTAGGTTTTGCGCAGGAAGCTGCGCATATCGCCAAGCCCGTCAATCAGGCCAAGCTCATGCCCCTTGATGCCGGTCCAGAACAGCCCGGTAAACAGGTCCTTGTCTTCTGCAAGTTTCGTACCGCGCCGTTCCTTCACCATGTCGATGAAGGTCTCATGGATTTCGAGCTGCAGTGATTTCAACCGCTCGATGTCGGCTTTCTTTTCCGGCTGGAACGGGTCGAGCGTCACCTTGTTGGAGCCTGCCGTATAGACGCGGCGCTCCACACCGATCTTTTTCAGAAGTTCGGGGAAGCCGAACGAGGCCGACACCACGCCGATAGAACCCACGATGGATGACGGATCGGCGATGATTTCGTCACCAGCCAGCGCGATCATGTAGCCACCCGAGGCGGCAACATCTTCGACGAAGATAAAAACCTTCTTCTGGTGTTCGGCGGCAAGGTCGCGGATACGCCGGTAGATCAGTCGGGACTGAACCGGTGATCCGCCGGGCGAGTTGAGCGAAATGGCGACGGCGGGCGTCTCCTTGTCGGTGAACGCCTTTTCAAGGACTGCTGCTGTTGACGCCAGTGAAAGCATCGGACGGAATGCAGATCCACCGGACATGATGGCACCATGCAGCCGCACGACAGGTATCTCGATGGAAACCGGGCGGAAGCGGCGTGGAACAAGGCGCGTCAATAAACCGGGCAAGGCAAACTCCTGCTAACTGAAATCATTCAGGCTCTCAGCCGGAATGTAGGAAGCCATTTGGGAAACACAAAGAAAACCGCCCGGAAATTTTGTTTTCCGGGCGGTGATGTCGTTTCTGTCAGGTGTTTTTCGGCTTTGTGACCAGCCGCAGCAGGATATAGCCGCAAACGGCCGACAGGCCCGAACCGGCCAGAACGCCGATCTTCGTTTCCGCCTGCATGAGATCGGACGGGAAGGAGAGAAGGCCGATGAAGATGCTCATTGTAAAGCCGATCCCGCACAGGACCGCCACGCCGTAGAGCTGGATCCACGTGGCCCCGAGCGGCTTTTGTGCGAGGCCTGTCTTGATCGCGAGCCAGGCGGCTCCGAAAACGCCGAGCTGTTTGCCGATGAAGAGGCCAAGCATAATGCCAAGCGTGAGTGTATCCCGCATCACCGAGGCATCAAGACCGGCAAACGATATGCCCGCATTGGCGAAGCCGAAAATCGGCACGATGATAAAGGCAACAGGCTTGGCCAGCGCATGTTCCAGCACATGCAGCGGCGAGGTCATGTCGTCAGGCCTGCCGGGCGCGGCCTTCAGCGGAATCATAAGTGCTGTCACCACGCCTGCAACCGTTGCATGAACGCCGGAATTCAGGACGAAGAACCAGAGGGCGGCTCCGCCAATCAGGTAGGGCAGGAGCTTCATCACGCCCATCCGGTTCATGACGAACAGAACGATAGCGGCGGCGAAAGCCCCGCCGAGATAAGGCATGGAGATTTCAGCCGTATAGAAAATGGCGATGATGACGACGGCTGCGAGATCGTCCAGGATTGCAAGTGTCGCCAGAAACACCTTGAGGCTGGAAGGAACCCGTGAACCCAGAAGCGACAGAACGCCGAGCGCGAAGGCGATGTCGGTGGCAGATGGCACAGCCCAACCGCGCACCTTGGCAGGGTCGTGCCAGTTCAACGCGGTGAAGATGATGGCTGGCAGGATGACGCCGCCCGCAGCGGCGATACCGGGCAGCATTCGGTTTGGCCAGCTTGCCAGTTGACCGTCGAGAAATTCGCGTTTGATCTCCAGCCCCACAAGCAGGAAGAACACCGCCATCAAGGCATCGTTGATCCAGTCCGTCAGACTCAGCGGACCGATATGAGTGTGCAGTATATCGAAATAGGCCTGCGAGAATGGAGAATTCGCCACGATCAGCGCGAGCGCTGCCGCCGCCATCAGGCTTACACCCCCTGCAGATTCGCTATCCAGAAAGCGCCGCATGATGGATACGGGGCGGCTTTGATTTGGGCTATGGTTCATTGGTTCCCGTTGCCTGTTCTTGTCGTTTTGCTGTTTGCGCTTTTTCGGAAAAGGGCGGCGGGGAGCCGCAGAACGAAAATTGCGGTTTTAGGAATATTGGCTCGAATATAGGGTTTCAACCAAAATCACCCGCTCGGACCGAAATCGGCAGGTCTGGACTACCGGAACTTCCGGAATGCTACCGTGTTATCCGATCCGGGAGGACACCACGATGGTGCTCACGGCTATTTTTGCCCAGCTCAATTGCTCCGACCTCGAACGCAGCACGGAATGGTTTGCCACGATCTTCGATCGCAATCCCGATGCGCGACCGATGCAGGGACTGGCTGAGTGGCATCACGGTTCAAGTGCCGGGTTTCAGCTCTACCAGAACCCGGCTGCAGCGGGGCACGGCACGTTGACGCTCATCGTCCGCGACGTGCGGGCCGAACATGCGCGGCTCTCGTTCGACGGGATTCGCCCCGGAAATGTCGAGATAGCTGACTATACGACGATTCTGAGATTGCACGACCCGGACCGCAATCTGGTCGTGCTGGCACAACCCCGAAGTTAGATTCTAAATGAGAGCGTCGAGCCCATTGTTGATGCCGTTGGCGCGTGGGGTGAAGCCGTGGCCGTCGCTGCCGTGGAGAACAAGCGCTGGCATCAGCGAAAGACCGGCGCGGCTCCCGCGTGTTCCTGTCACGACAATACGGATCGCCGCCGCTTCGGGGCGGGGCTGAACGGGAATGATCCTCAGCCCGCCAAATCGTCCCGACAGTGCTTCGAGGATGGGAGAAATCGAACCGGGTCGGGCAATAATGGCAATGCCTCCACCAGGCTTCACAATGGCTGCCGCAGTGCGCACCCATTGCTCGAACATGCCTTCGGGCATGACATGCGCTTCCGCCTTCAGCGGATCGGGTGTGCTGCGATCGCGCGCTTCGTTGAAGGGCGGATTCATGATGACGAAGTTGAAACTGTTGTCGACAAGTCCTGCGGCGATGCGCGCCTTGCCTCTCAGGCCGACGTCGGCTTCGATCACACTGATACGGCCTGCCAGAGCGGCGTTCAGCGGATGTGCAACACTTCTGCGGGCAAAGCCCGCCATGAAAGCGGAACGTTCGACGAGGGTGATATTGGCGTCAGGACAGCGCGACGCAACAGCAAGCCCTGCCGCGCCCGCACCGCTGCCAAGATCGGCAACACGCCCGGCAAAGCCGTTTGGAACGGAGCTTGCCAGAATCATCGCATCCACACCGGAACGATGGCCTTTCAATGCGGGCTGGATGAGGTGAAACGCCCCACGATGAAACACATCGAGCGTTTCTCCAGCCCCATCTTCAGTTTCAAAGCTTGCTTCCGAAGTCATCGATCGCGCAGTTCGTGTTCAATCTCGGCATCGATCAGAATCTGCCGTGCTTCTTCAAGCTGCTCTTCGCTGACCAGAAGGCGGCGCGGCAATACACCTAAAGAGCCTTCGATGATGCTCATATTCGTGTCGGCAATGAAATAGGCGATCCCGGCCTCTTTCATCAAGGCCTCGGCAAAGGACAGCAGAACGGAATCATTCGTACGGATAAGTTCGATCATTTGAACAGTTTGTAGCGAATGCACCGCATTGACAACAGCTTCCTTCAATGGTGAACAGGCGTTGGAATAGTATCGCTTTGAGGGCGCTTTGGGGGCAGTTGCGTCTTGAGCAATCCGGTCCGTTTCAATAATGTGGCCGGGCAGCTAGGAGAAATGGCATTGGGTGTGGTTCTAAATCTGGACGGTAAAAAGAAACAGGAAGGATCGGTTCAACCGCTTGTCGATCTGACAAAGGCCGATATGGCGCGGGTGAACGAGATGATCCTTTCCCGGGCCGGGTCCGATGTTGAAATGATACCGGAAGTCGCCAATCATCTGATTTCCTCAGGCGGCAAGCGCCTGCGTCCCATGATGACGCTCGCAGCAGCCCGTATGTTCGGTTACGAAGGCGACGGTCATGTGCGTCTGGCGACGGCCGTCGAGTTCATGCACACTGCAACGCTTCTGCATGACGATGTGGTTGATGAAAGCGATCTGCGGCGCGGAAAAAGCACGGCGCGCATGATCTGGGGCAATCAGGCCAGCGTTCTCGTCGGCGACTTCCTTCTGGGGCAGGCCTTCAAGATGATGGTCGATGTCGGTTCGCTCGACGCGCTCGACGTTCTCGCGACCTCGGCGTCGGTGATCGCCGAAGGCGAAGTAATGCAGCTTGCTGCTGCCAAGAACATGGAAACCACCGAAGACGAATATCTGGCGGTCATCAAGGCCAAGACTGCAGCGCTGTTTTCGGCTGCCGGTGAAGTCGGCCCGATCATTGCCGGTGCACAGCGTTCGGATCGTGCGGCGCTGCGCGATTACGGCCTCAATCTCGGCCTTGCCTTCCAGCTTGTCGATGATGCGCTTGATTATGGCGGCTCGGCAGCCGATCTCGGCAAGAATACCGGTGACGATTTCCGCGAAGGCAAGATCACGCTTCCGGTGATTCTGAGCTATCGTCGCGGCACTGATGATGAACGCGCTTTCTGGAAGCACGCGATTGAGGACGGTGCGAGCGATGAGGCCTCGCTTGAAAAGGCCATCGGCCTGATGACGAAGCACGGCGCGATTGCCGACACGGTGCAGCGCGCGCGGCATTTCGGCGAAATTGCCCGCGATGCTTTGGCACCTTTGAAAGCGACGCCTCAGAAGGACGCGCTGATCGAAGTCATCGATTTCTGCATCAGCCGCGTGAACTGACCGGCAATAGCCACAAACTCCGGCCAGCATTTCTTGCGGGCCAGCGATACACGGGAAAAGCATCCCATCACGGATGCTTTTCTTGCCCCGCCATCCCAAAAAGGCCATGCTTGGGGTGCCTTTTCCGGCAAAGAGACAGCGTGCCCGGCTTTTGAGCCAGTTGGGGTTTGCTTGCCGGTATCTGTCACAGGGATTTGAGAAGAGGATAGGGCTTTATGCGGCAAGGATCGAAATACCGCCCGCTTTATGGTTTGCTGCTCTCGCTTCTGGCGGGAATCGCGATCCCGACAAGCGGTGCTTTGGCCAAGGCGACAAATGATCCTGCACCGCCTCCTGTCCGCGCGGGTTCGTTTGCCGGGGCCTATCTTGCCGGACGCACCGCCGAATCCGACAATAATCTCGCTACCGCCGTCGATTTCTATCGTCAGGCTATGGCCTTCGATCCGGGCAATGCGCAGATCAAGCAGGATCTGCTGCTGGTTTTGCTGACGGAGGGCCGTTTCAAGGATGCGCTGCCTCTGGCGGAAGAACTGAAGAACGTCCCGGACATCGAGCGTTTTTCGCGCGTGGCGCTGGCCATCGACGCCATTGACCGCAAGCAATATCGCAAGGTCGGGCCGCTTCTGATGCTGTCGCTGCAATCCGATATGGATCGCCTTGCGACAGGCTTCATGAGCGCGTGGGTGAAGGTCGGGCAGGGCAACCCCAAACAGGCGCTCGCCGATATCCAGAAAATGCAGGGACCGGAATGGTATGGTCTGTTCCGCACCTATAATTCCGCACTGATAGCCGATCTCGCCGGCCAGAAGCAGGAAGCGCGTGATTTCTACCAGCAGGCCATCGACGACCGGCCCGGCGGGAGCGCTGCCCCTGACACTTACGAACGCATCGTGATGGCCTATGCCTCCTTCAAGCTTCGTCAGGGTGACAAGGAAGGTGCTATCAAGACGTTGAATGATGCAGCCGAGCTTTTGAACGGTCGCATGACGATCACCGAAATGCGTGAAAAGATCGAGGCTGGCGAGAAATATGGCCGCCTTATCAAAACCGCTCAGGAAGGGACTGCCGAAGCGCTCTATACGCTTGGCACTGCGATCAACCGCAGCGGCGCGGAAGCCTTTGCAAAGCTTTATCTGCAGATGTCGTTGCCGCTGCGTCCGGACAATGACGCAACACTTTATCAGCTGGGCGATATTTCCGCCAAGTTGCGCCAGCCGGAAAAGGCCATCGACTACTATGGTCGCGTGCCGGAGAAGTCGCCTTATCGCCGTGATGCAGAAATGCAGCGCGCACTCAATCTGGCGGAAAACGACCAGTCTGCCGACGCTGTCAAGCAGCTGAGAGTTCTGCTCGACCGTGACAAGACCGATATGCGCACTTATCTGGCGCTCGGTGGTGTCTATGCACAGGACAAGAATTTCGCCGATGCGGCGAAGATTTATGATGCTGCGGTGGAACAGATCAAGATGCCGGAACGCAAGGACTGGCCGGTCTTCTACCAGCGCGGCATCGCCTATGAACGCCTGAAGCAATGGGACAAGGCGGAGCCCAATTTCCGCAAGGCGCTGGAGCTTTATCCCGACCAGCCACAGGTGCTGAACTATCTTGGTTATTCCTGGGTCGACCGGGGTGAAAATCTCGATGAAGCGCTGGGCATGATCAAGAAGGCGGTCGAGCTGCGTCCGCAGGACGGTTATATCGTCGACTCGCTGGGCTGGGCTTATTACATGCTGGGCCGGTATGACGAGGCGGTGGTCGAACTGGAAAAGGCGGTCAAGCTTCGTCCGGAAGACCCGACGATCAACGATCATATGGGCGATGCCTACTGGCGTGTCGGGCGTCTTCTGGAAGCGACATTCCAGTGGAACCATGCCATTGCAGGCAAGCCCGAGCCGGAAGATCTGGTGAAGATCGAGGCGAAGCTGAAGAAGGGTTTGCCGGATATTCCGGGGCAATCTTCTGCCGATGCTGCAAAGCCCGACGAGAAAAAGCCTGTCGAGCAGAAGCCGGAAGCTCCTGCGCAATCGCCTGCGCCTGCCGCACCGTCCGACAAGGCTCCAGAAAAACCGGCAACTGACTAAGAGCTTCAGGCTGCCGGTTTCAAGATGGTGTGACACCGAAACTGGCAGCCTGTGCTTGACCCTGCGTTACGGACAAATTAGACCGGGCCATCATTTCAATTACAAGGCCCGACCCCGTGTCCAGTACGTTGCCAGCACATATGCATCCCACCCGTTCCTTTCAGGGTCTGATCCTGACGCTCCATAACTATTGGGCGGAACACGGTTGCGCCATTCTGCAGCCCTATGACATGGAAGTTGGTGCCGGTACGTTTCATCCGGCAACGACGCTGCGTTCGCTGGGGCCGAAGCCGTGGAAGGCTGCCTATGTGCAGCCATCGCGTCGTCCGAAGGATGGCCGTTATGGTGAAAACCCGAACCGCCTCCAGCACTATTACCAATATCAGGTGATCATCAAGCCATCGCCGCCGAACCTTCAGGATCTCTATCTCGGTTCGCTGCGCGCCATCGGTCTCGATCCGACGCTGCATGACGTGCGCTTCGTGGAAGATGACTGGGAAAGCCCGACGCTCGGCGCATGGGGTCTCGGCTGGGAATGCTGGTGCGACGGCATGGAAGTGTCGCAGTTCACCTATTTCCAGCAGGTCTGCGGCATCGAATGCTCGCCGGTTTCCGGTGAGCTGACCTATGGTCTCGAACGCCTCGCCATGTATGTGCAGGGTGTGGACAATGTTTACGACCTCAACTTCAACGGTCTCGAAGGCGATGAAAAGGTCACCTATGGCGAGGTGTTCCTGCAGGCTGAGCAGGAGTATTCCCGCTACAACTTTGAAATGGCCAATACCGAGGCTTTGCATCAGCATTTCATCGATGCCGAGCGCGAGTGCGAGGCCATTCTGAAGGCTGGTGCGCCTGGTCCGAATGCCAATCATCAAATGCATAAGAGTGTCTTCCCGGCCTATGACCAGTGCATCAAGGCATCCCACGTGTTCAATCTGATGGATGCGCGCGGCGTGATCTCGGTTACCGAGCGTCAGAGCTATATTCTGCGCGTGCGCAATCTTGCGCGTCAGTGCGGCGAGGCATTCCTTTTGACGGATGCCGGTGGTTTCAATTTCAAGCGTGAGGGCGAGTAAAGAACATGCCTGATTTGTTGCTCGAACTCTTTTCCGAAGAAATCCCCGCTCGCATGCAGCGCAAGGCTGCTGGTGATCTGAAGAAGATGATTACCGATGGTCTGGTGGAAGCCGGTCTTACCTATGAAGCTGCGACCCCTTATTGGACGCCACGTCGTCTGACGCTCGATATTCGCGGCCTCACCGTGCGTTCCAAGGACGTGCATGAAGACATTAAGGGCCCGTCGGTCACAGCGCCGGAACAGGCCATTCAGGGTTTTCTGCGCAAGGCCGGTCTGACGGATGTGGCGCAGGCTCATGTGCATTCCGATCCGAAGAAGGGCGATTTCTATGTCGCCCATCTGACGAAACCGGGCCGCGCAGCCGAAGAAATCGTCGCCGAACTGGTACCGCAGACGATCCGCAATTTCCCATGGCCGAAATCCATGCGCTGGGGTGCCGCTTCGGCCAAGCCGGGTTCGCTTCGTTGGGTGCGTCCGCTGCAGTCGATCCTCTGCACCTTCGGTCCCGAAACCGAGGAAACCGTGGTCATCGATTTCGATGTCGATGGCATCAAGTCAGGCAATGTCACCTATGGGCATCGTTTCCTGAGCGACGGTCAGGCAATCAAGGTACGTCGCTTCGAGGATTATGTCGAAAAGCTTGAAAAGGCTTTCGTGGTTCTCGACGCCGAGCGCCGCAAGGAAATCATTTCGCAGGACGCGCATAATCTCGCCTTTGCTTCCGGCCTTGAGCTAGTCGAGGATGACGGACTTCTGGAAGAGGTGTCCGGTCTGGTCGAATGGCCGGTCGTGCTGATGGGCGAATTCGAGGAAGAGTTTCTGGCCATTCCGCCGGAAGTCATTCGCCTCACCATCCGCGCCAATCAGAAGTGTTTTGTCACCCGCAAGCAGGGCGAAGCGCAAGCGCTTTCCAACAAGTTCATTCTGGTGTCGAACATTGCAGCCCGCGATGGTGGCACGGAAATCGCCTATGGCAACGGCAAGGTCGTGCGCGCACGCTTGTCGGATGCGCTCTATTTCTGGCACACCGATCAGCATGATCTGCCCGACCTCGACAAACTCGTCGCTTCGGCGGAAAAGTTCAGTCTTGATCTGAAGAAGCCGCTCGATCAGCGCATGGCGCGTCTGGATGCACTGAATGTGACCTTCCATGCCAAGTTGGGCACGCAAGGGCAGCGCGTTGAACGCATTCGCGAACTGGCTGCGCAGATTGCGCCGCTGGTGGGTGCCGATCCGAAGCTTGCTGCGCGCGCGGCAGTTCTGGCAAAGGCTGACCTCACCACGGAAGTCGTCGGCGAGTTCCCTGAACTTCAGGGCGCAATGGGCCGCAAATATGCGTTGCTTCAGGGCGAAGACGAAGCCGTCGCCGCTGCGATTGAAGAACATTACAAGCCGCAAGGTCCATCGGATGTGGTGCCGAAAAACCCGGTTTCGGTTGCCGTCGCGCTTGCCGATAAGCTCGATACGCTGGTCGGCTTCTGGGCGATCGACGAAAAGCCGACCGGCTCCAAGGACCCGTTTGCGCTGCGCCGTGCGGCTTTGGGCGTGATCCGCCTCCTGCTGTCGCAGGAATGGAAGTTCCCGCTGCTGCCGCTCTTCCGCTCGGCGTTTGCCGCGCTGAAAGAAGGTCAGGTCCAGCGCAAGCTGCGCGAGTTTGAAACCAAGCTTGCTGGGGAAAACTCCGGTGATGTCGACGGCGAACAGGACGTCGACAACGCATTGGCCAGCTATGAAAAGCAGGTTCGCGCCGGGGCGGAGGCATCGTCCGAGCCGGTGCTGGCTGATCTCTTGTCGTTCCTCCATGACCGTTTCAAGGTGCATCTGAAAGAAGAAGGTGCACGCTACGACGCCATTGATGCCGTGTTGTCGCCGGAAGCCGACAATCTGCTGCTGGTTGCCCGTCGTCTGGAAGCGCTGATCGTCTTCATCAATGAGGAAGACGGCAAGAACCTTCTGGCTGGCACCAAGCGCGCCGCCAATATTCTCGCTGCCGAAGAGAAGAAGGGTACGAAGGTTGCAGACAGCGTGAGCGCGTCTCTTCTTCGCGAAGCGGAAGAAAAAGCGCTGTTCGAAGCCGTCACTCTGGCTTCGCAAGATGCCGAGGCTGCAATTGCCCGTGAAGATTTCAACGGTGCAATGCTGGCGCTCGCAAAGCTGCGCGGTCCGGTCGATACGTTCTTCGAAAAGGTACTGGTGAACGACGAGGACGAGAATGTCCGCGCCAATCGTCTGGCCTTGCTCGACCAGATTCGTGCGGCAACCGGCAAGGTGGCGGATTTCTCGAAAATCGCGGGCTGATAATCAGCCACGTGCGGCTCCATTTTCCCTCATCCTGAGGAGCCTCCCTGAGCTTGTCGAAGGGAGGTGTCTCGAAGGGCTGAGGGAAAACGCACAGCGCCTGCCGCGCCCTTCGATTTTGCGCGTCGTCGCTCGATCCTTCGAGACGGCCCTGCGGACCTCCTCAGGATAAGGGACGAGGGGCTGGCGCCATTTTTGTTTATTTCAGGCTGGGTCTGAGTTCGAGCGAACTGAGATCGATTTCGTCGGATGCGCCGGCCCAGGGATCGCCAACGACGCGCACCGGCTTTGTGGGGTCAAAGTCTTCTGCTGGTGTGGCGGCTGGCTCAAGCAGATCGTCCGGAACGGACTGGCCCTGCATGCGCGCCATATAGGCACGGGCGCGCTTGCGGCGGGCCTCGATTTCCTTCTGTGCGTCCAGTTCGGCTGCCTGCTTTTGCGCACAGGTGCCGCAAACCGGCAGGCCGTTGGCACCGATCTTGTCATAGCCGATATAGTCGATGGAGCCGACCTGATAGGTCAATGCCGCGCGCTCGCCTCCGTTTGCGGAAGCGATTGCGGGCAGTCCGATGGCCGTCAGCGAAATAGCGATAAATCGGGATAACATTATTCACCTCACGCATGAATAATATCATCATACCCTGAAAAACCTAACAAAACGCAATTTTTCATGCGCAATCATGATCGTCTTGCCGTGATTGTGCCCGGATAGAGTCCGAGCTTGCTTGTACATCGCTTGCACATCACTTGCACAGGAGCCTGAGCTTGTGTAGGCAGAACGGGCTTAGAGCGCATTTTGATCTGATAGAGTCAGATCGGCGCTCTAACTGTCTGTTTTGACGCGCATCTTATCCGAAAACCGTTTCACACTTTTCGGGATGCGCTCCAACTTGGGACGCTCGAGAGGCGGAAAACCAGTGTCCGATATAGTCAAATTTGATGACGAGGCAGTCCAGCGCGCGGTGGAAGTGCTGCGGCGCGGCGGTCTCGTCGCCATTCCGACCGAAACCGTTTATGGCCTTGCCGCCGATGCTGCGAACGGCGAGGGTGTGGCGGGTATTTTCGCGGCCAAGGGGCGGCCTCAGTTTAATCCGCTGATCGCGCATGTGAGCGGTATTGCGATGGCCGAGCGCTATGTCACCTTCGACGCTCTTTCGCGCAAGCTTGCCGAGATGTTCTGGCCCGGCCCGCTGACCATCGTGCTGCCGCTGAAGGACAGGCAGGATACGGATCGCCCGATCCATCCGCTTGTAACCGCCGGGCTTTCGACCCTTGCCATCCGCATGCCGCTTGGCCGCGTGCGCGATATCATCGAGGGGCTCGACAGTCCGGTCGCAGCGCCAAGCGCCAACACGTCGGGCCGCATCAGCCCGACAAGCGCTCGTGCCGTTGCCGACGATCTCGGTGACAAGCTTGATCTGATCCTCGATGCCGGTCCCTGCGGCGTTGGGGTTGAATCCACCATCGTCAAGGTTGACGGTGATCAAGTGCATCTGCTCCGGCCGGGCGGACTGGCTGCGGAAGAAATCGAAGCCGTGATTGGCGAGAAGCTCGTGCGCGCCGACCACACGTCGGCAATTCAGGCACCGGGCATGATGGCGTCGCACTATGCACCCGATGCTGCGATGCGGCTTGGTGTCGGCTCGGTGCAGCCGGGCGAAGCCCTGCTTGCCTTTGGCCCGCAGCGCGTGGCCGGGGCCGATACGGCAAAGGTGATCATGAACTTGAGCGCTGATGGCAATTTGCGCGAAGCAGCGGCCAATCTGTTCGATTTCATGCGCAGGCTGGACGCGACAGGTGCCACAACCATCGCCGTCGAACCCATTCCTTTCGAAGGTCTCGGCGAGGCCATCAACGACCGTTTGAAACGCGCGGCGGCCCCGCGTTAACATCCTCCTATGTAAGAGACAGACTATGCTGGACACCGCTCTGATCGAACGTTTCTCCGCCATCGTGGGCGAAAAGAATGCGCTCACCGCGCCGGAAGATCTCGCCGCTTATCTCGTCGAGCAACGCGATCTCTATCACGGTCGCACACCTCTCGTCCTTCGTCCGGGGTCGACGGAAGAAGTCGCGGCTATCATGAAGCTTGCCAGCGAGACGAAAACACCGGTGGTGCCGCAGGGTGGCAATACGGGCCTCGTCGGCGGCCAGCAGCCCGATGAAAGCGGCGCAGCCATCATTCTGTCGCTCGGCCGTATGAACCGTATCCGTAACCTCGATACGGTCGGCAATCTGGTAACGCTTGAAGCCGGTGTCATCCTGAAGAACCTTCAGGAAGCTGCTGAAAAAGCCGGTCGCCTGTTTCCGCTGTCGCTGGGTGCCGAAGGTTCATGCCAGATCGGTGGCAATCTTGGTTCCAACGCTGGCGGCACGGCAGTGCTTGCCTATGGCAACATGCGCGAGCTTTGCCTCGGCCTTGAGGTCGTGCTGCCGACCGGCGAGATTCTCAACGATCTTCGCTATGTGAAAAAGGACAATACCGGTTACGACCTGAAAGACCTTTTCATCGGTTCGGAAGGCACGCTTGGTGTCATCACGGCTGCGGTGCTGAAAATCTTCCCGCAGCCGAAGGGCAAGGGCGTAGCTTATGCAGGACTGCGCAATCCGGAAGACGTGCTGCGCCTGTTCCAGCTTGCAACGGAACATGCAGGCCCGTCGCTGACCGGCTTCGAATTGATGCCGCGCGTGGGCGTGGAATTTACGGTGCGCCATGTCGATGGCGTGCGCGATCCGCTCGAAAGCCCGCATGACTGGTATGTGCTGATCGATATTTCTTCTACCCGCTCAGAAGAAGATGCGCGCACGACGCTGGAAACGATCCTGACCGAAGCCTTCGAGAGCGATATTATTCAGGATGCGGCCATCGGCGAAAGCGTTGCGCAGGCGCAGTCCTTCTGGAAAATGCGCGAGGAAATGTCCTGGGCGCAGAAGCCGGAAGGTGGCTCGATCAAGCACGACATATCCGTGCCGGTCGCATCCATCCCCGCCTTCATCCACGAAGCCAATGCCGCGACGCTGGAAATGATTCCCGGTGCGCGCATCGTTTGCTTCGGCCATATCGGCGACGGCAACCTGCATTACAACGTTTCGCAGCCGGTAGGCGCTGACAAGGAAGCCTTTCTTGCGCGATGGCACGAGCTGAACCACCGTATCCACACGATCGTCGCGAGCTATACGGGTTCGATTTCGGCAGAACACGGCATTGGTCAGCTCAAGCGCGAAGAACTGGCTTTCTTCAAGCAGGATGTCGCGCTTGACCTGATGCGCCGCATCAAGTCAGCTTTCGATCCGGCAGGCATCATGAACCCCGGCAAGGTTCTATAAAGTATCACTATTTAATCGAGTAAGGCGGGCGGTATTAACCGCCCGTTTGTTTTAGTAAACACTTCTTCAGAAGAATTTCCGAATTCTTACACCTGGTTGCAATCTGCTAACCAAAGGAAAAGGCAGGAAAAAGTTAACTTAACTCATTAAGCCCGTCGGTAATAAACCGCGCCTATTCTCCATCTCAACGAAGAGCAAAAAGCTCGACAAAGGGAAGTCGGAATAACCGGCTCTCAAAAATAAAAAAACAGAGAGACAGAGGCGTCGAAAATGATGAGCAAGGGACTGAAGCCCGACTGGGCAGGACGGGAATTGCGGCTTGATCCGTTTCACTTTCCGCAGGTTGTGAGCTATGCGACCCATGACGGGAGCAGCGACGTTACCTTCACCATCAACGAGCGCGGCGCAGTGATCCGGCAGGTTCTGCCTTCAAGCGGTCTGCCGATGTCGATCGCTCTCCCGGCCAACGCATTTGTCGGCGTTGCCGCCCGTGCGGTGGAAGACGAGTTCGGCGAAATCACGGTGACGCTGGAGCTGATGCATGAAGACCCGCAGCTTTCCGTTCCCTTGCTTGTCGCACATGATCTGACTGACGTTGCCGCCGACTGGCGCGCCTGGGCGGCAAGCTTCAATCTGCCGATGATGCTGGTCGAGGAAGACGGCGTTGCCCGCCCGCTTTACGAAAGCACCGGCGCAGTCCGGACCAGCCAGCCGCAGGCTCGCCGTCAGGGGCAGGAGCCGCGCCGTCGCCGTCCGCGTTTTCTCGCTCGCCGCAAGACCGGTACGCTTGGCGTCCGTCTGGTGATCTCCGGCAAGGAAATCATTGCTCGAAATTGAATTAGAGCGCATCCCGAAAAGTGTGAAGCGGTTTTCGGGATGCGCTCTAGAAAGGGTAAAGGGTCGCCTGAGATAAGGCGACCCCTTCAAAAAAACCTTGGCTGACCTCCAAAAAGCCCCCGAACGTCTTGGGGCGCATCCCGAAAAGTGGAAACCGGTTTTCGGAAAAGATGCGCCCAGAAAAGAAGACGTTCGGGTTTATTTTTTTCGGCTGAGAAATGCCATGACGGCCTCGCGGGCTTCATCCGAGGTAAGCCGTTCAGCAAAATGTTTGGCCTCACGCGCAATGCGTTCGGAAACTTTTTCAGCTGGCATGCGCATCAGCGCACGGGCGATCTGCATGGCCTGCGGAGGCTTGGCAGCGATTTCTTCTGCGGCCTTCATCACTTCCGTTTCCAGCACATCGTCGGCAACGATCTGATAGACGATTCCGGCTTCCTGTGCGGCTTCCGCGGTAAATCCATGACCGAGCGCCAGCAGGGCAAATGCCTTTTGATGTCCCATCAGCGGTGGTGCCAGCAGGCTGGAAGCTGCTTCCGGCACAAGGCCAAGATCGACGAAAGGCGTGCGGAACAGGGCGTGCGACGTTGCAAATGTCAGGTCGCAATGCAGGTGGATGGTCGTGCCGATGCCGATGGCAAGGCCATCGACACCGGAAACGATCGGCTTCTTTGCGCTGGAAAGAGCACCCAGAAAATCCAGAATGTCGTTGCCGAGATCGCCGCCCATCGCAGCCGCCATGAAATCCTGCATGTCGTTGCCGGATGAGAATGCACCCGGAACCCCGAGAAACACATGCACACGCACCGCGTCATCGGCATCGCCTTCCTTGAGCGCCTTTGCCATGGTGGCATACATGGCGCGGGTGATGGCGTTCTTCTTGTCGGCCCGGTTGAGACGAATGATCTGGACCGCGCCTTTGCGTTCGATCAGGATATGTTCGCTCATGCTTATGCCTCCAGCGCGGATTTGGCGGCGGCAAGGCTGGCAGCACCGGTGATGACGGTGTCCTTCAGGGACGATACTTCGGCAAGCATGTTTTCCGCGAAGAAGCGGCTCAGCACTGCGCGACCGCTATCGCCGTCCGCAAGCGCTGCACGCGCGAGATAGGCGCCACCGGAAACGAGCGACAAAAGCCGCTGATAAGGCGTGGCTCCGGCAAGGGCTGCCTCAAGCTGCCCTTCGGCAACGGCCTTTTGCAGCCAGTCTGTTGCTTCGCGGGCTTCCGCAATGGCCTTGGAAAGGCGCGCGCCGGTTTCACCGAGTTCCGGACGATTGGACGCGGTGGCCTTGTCGGCATCATCCTGCAACTCTGCTAGGAAATCCTTGATGTGCTCGCCATTACCCAGCGGCAGCTTGCGCGCCACGAGGTCGATGGCCTGAATGCCGTTGGTGCCTTCGTAGATTGGGGTGATGCGGGCATCACGCAGCAATTGCGCAGCACCTGTCTCTTCGATGAAGCCCATGCCACCGTGAATCTGGATGCCCAGCGAAGCGACATCCACACCCGCATCGGTCGCAAAACTTTTGGCGAGCGGCGTCAGCAGACCGGCGCGATCTGACCAAAATTGCTGGTCTGCACCGTCCGTCGCATGGCTCATGTCGATGGCATGTGCGCAGGAATAGGTGATCGAACGGGCAACCTGCGTCAGCGCCTTCATGGTCAAGAGCATGCGCTGCACGTCGGGGTGTTCGATAATCGGGCTCATGCCTTGCTTAGGATCAGCGCCGATGGCGCGGCCCTGCTTACGCTCCTTGGCATAGGCAAGAGCCTGCTGATAAGCGGCCTCGGCAACGCCGACACCCTGAATGCCGACCAGTAGACGCGCATTGTTCATCATGGTGAACATGCAGGCCAGCCCGCGATTTTCCTCGCCGATCAGATAACCGACTGCACCCTGTTCCTCACCCTTCACGAAGCCGTCACCATAAATCATGGTGCAGGTTGGCGAGGCATGGATGCCCATCTTGTGCTCAAGGCCGGAGCAGAACAGATCATTCCTGCGGCCAAGCGAGCCGTCATCGTTGACAAGGAATTTTGGCACCAGGAAAAGCGAAATGCCTTTCGTTCCGGCCGGGGCATCGGGCAGGCGCGCCAGTACCAGATGCACGATATTGTCGGTCAGGTCATGCTCGCCATAAGTGATGAAAATCTTCTGGCCGAAGATGCGGTAGCTGCCGTCACCGGCGCGTTCCGCACGGGTGCGAAGTACACCAAGATCGGAACCGGCGTGCGGTTCGGTCAAGTTCATGGTGCCCATCCACTCGCCGCTAATCAGCTTTTCGAGATAGATGTCCTTCAACTCCTTGGAGGCGTGCTTTTCGACTGCTTCGACGGCACCCATGGTCAGCGTCGGGGCAATGGCGAAGGCAAGCGTCCCAGAGTTCCACATTTCGCTCACTGCCACCGACATCATCGTGGGCAGGCCCTGACCGCCATAGTCCGGCGTGCCGGTCAGCGAGTTCCAGCCGCCTTCGATCCAGTCGCGGTAAAGCTCTTTCCAGCCCGGCGCTGTCGTGACGACGCCGTCCTTGACGGTCGCGCCGTGCTTGTCGCCGGTGATGCGCAGAGGCTCGACGCGCTCGGAGGCAAACTTGCCGGCTTCTTCCAGAATGGCGGCGGCAAGATCGGCGGAAAATTCGGGGAAGCGGTTGTCATCGAGGGCTTTCTCCAGCCCTGCAACCTTCATCAGCGTATGGGAAATTTCAGAAACCGGCGCGCGATACATCTTTCCTCCGAGTATGTTTCGCGGACTTCTCCTCGGAAGCCCGCCCTGCGCCGGTGCTTCATGCAATCCGGCAGGAGCCATTTTGGCTGTTCAACACAAGAGCTATCGGCTTATTACGTAAACGTCAATATTGCGCTGCGGCTTCACAGCCATTTGTACGGAGGTGAACAATCTCGTGGATTTTTCGAATTTGACGTTTGAAACGGGATTAATATCGGACGGGTATCAAACGTCAAATGCAATCCACTAGGCATTATCCGCCTGTGAGGGCCGAAACTTGGCGGTTACAGATAATGCTGTCGAGGCTATTTCTTGTCGGCTTGGGTTTCCCGCTCGACAGCGCGCCAGCCTATATCGGAGCGGTAGAAACCTTCCGGCCAGTCGATAAGTTTCACGGCTTCATAGGCGCGCGCCTGTGCCTCGGCAACCGTGTCGGCAATGGCGGTGATGTTGAGCACGCGGCCCCCACTGGCTACGATGCTGCCGTCCTTCTCCGCCGTTCCCGCGTGAAAGACCTTGACGCCATCAATGCCTTCAAGCTTGTCGAGATCGCGGATGACGCTGCCCTTCTTCACATTGGACGGATAGCCTTCCGCAGCCATCACAACCGTCAGCGCAGGCTGGTCTTTCCAGTCGAGAGAGACCTGATCCAGTTTGCCGTCCACGGCAGCATTGATGAGCGCGAGCAGGTCGCTGTTGAGGCGCATCATCAGTACCTGGCATTCTGGGTCACCGAAACGAGTGTTGTATTCGATGAGCTTTGGGCCATCCTTGCCGATCATCAGGCCGAGGAACAGGATGCCGGAAAATGGTGCGCCGATTTCAGCCATGCCGCGCATGGTCGGTTCGATCAGTTCGCGCATCGTGCGTTCGACAATTTCCGGCGTCATGACCGGAGCAGGGGCATAGGCACCCATGCCGCCCGTATTCGGGCCGGTATCGCCATCGCCGACGCGCTTGTGATCCTGTGCCGAGCCGAGCGGCAAGGCGGTCTTGCCATCGCATATGCAGAAGAAGCTTGCTTCTTCGCCGTCCAGAAACTCCTCAACCACCACTTCGGCACCGGCGGAACCGAATGCACCTTCGAAACAGGCATCCACGGCGTCGAGCGCTTCATCGAGCGTCATCGCAACGATCACGCCCTTGCCTGCTGCAAGCCCGTCGGCCTTGACGACGATGGGCGCACCCTGCTGGCGGATATAGGCCTTGGCCTTGGGCGCATTGTTGAAGCGCCCATATGCACCCGTTGGAATATCGAAGCGTGCGCAGAGATCCTTGGTAAAGCCCTTTGACCCTTCCAGTTGTGCCGCAGCCTTGGAGGGGCCGAACACACGGATACCCTCTGCGCGCATTTCATCGGAAAGGCCAGTCACGAGGGGCGCTTCCGGGCCGACGATTACAAGGTCGATCTTCCTGTCCTTGGCGAAGGCGATCAGAGCCTGATGGTCATCGACGCCGATATCGGCGAGTTCGGCGACCGTCGCAATGCCCGGATTGCCGGGAGCGCAATAGAGCTTTGTCAGTGACGGAGAAGCGGACAGTTTCCAGGCCAGAGCATGTTCACGACCGCCAGAACCGATTAAAAGAACTCTCATTGCTTGCTCCGTCTTCGTCGGGGTTATAGTGATGGCTGCATATATCAAGGATTTCGCCATGTCACAGCCCGAACTACACGGATCGATTCAGTCACGCAATGCGCAAGGGCGTGTAAAGGATGCTCCATCGGGCCATTGGGTCTATAAGCTGCTGCCGCACTGGCTCTGGCCCTATGCGCAGCTCGCCCGCTGGGATCGTCCCATCGGATGGCAGCTCCTGCTCTGGCCATGCTGGTGGTCGGCAGCGTTGGTGGCAGGTGCGGGCGCCAAGCCGGGCGATGGCGCCTGGGCCGTCATGCCTTCGATCTGGCATCTCGTTCTGTTCCTGATCGGCGCCATTGCCATGCGTGGCTCCGGCTGCACCTATAACGATCTTGTCGATCAGGATATTGACGACAAGGTGGATCGCACGCGTTCAAGACCGCTGCCATCGGGGCAGGTGACGAGGGGGCAGGCCAAGCTGTTTCTCGTCTTGCAGGCGCTGGTCGGCCTCGTGGTGGTGCTGCAATTCAACTGGTTCTCAGTCGGGCTCGGCATTTTCTCGCTTCTGATCGTCGCCGCCTATCCTTTCATGAAGCGCATCACCAACTGGCCGCAATTCGTTCTTGGTCTTGCTTTCTCGTGGGGTGCCCTTATGGGCTGGGCTGCGGTGGAAGGTTCACTCAGCCTTGCACCGGTGCTTCTCTATATCGGCGCGATCCTGTGGACGATCGGCTATGACACGATCTATGCGCATCAGGATAAGGAAGACGATGCGCTGGTGGGCGTGCGCTCCACGGCGCGCCTGTTCGGCAAGCACACCAAGACGGCGCTGATGATCCTCTATGGCGGCGCTATTGGTTTCTTCGCGGCGGCTTTCGCCGTGGCGCAGGTGCCGATGCCAGCACTGGCTGGATTGCTCGCAGCAGGCGTACACCTTTATCGCCAGATCATCGTGCTCGATATCGACAATCCCGACCAGTGCCTGAAACTGTTCAAATCCAACAATATTGTTGGCTGGCTGATTTTCCTCGGGCTCGTTCTCGGAAGTCTCTGGGTGGCGGTCAAGCCGCTGGTATAGGGATATGGCGATAGCCCCTCATGCTGAGGTGCAGGCGAAGCCTGCCTCGAAGCACGGGGCTATCTTAACGTGATCCTTCGAGGCTCCGCTTGCGCTCTGCACCTCAGGATGAGGGCGGGGCTCGGGCTGTCTTTCGCGGTTACGGATAAAGCCGTTCCTTGTTCCAGTCGCCCTCAGGTGCGGGGCGTGTGAACAGAACGCGGTCATGCAGGCGGAAGGCCCTGTCATGCCAGAATTCAATCGAGACCGGACGAATACGGAAACCCGACCAGTAGGACGGGCGTGGAATGTCGCCGATGGCATATTTTGCGGTATATTCCGCAACGGCTTTTTCCAGCGCGAAACGGCTTTCCAGCGGGCGTGACTGCTTGGATGCCCAGGCGCCGATGCGGCTGCCGCGCGGGCGCGAAGCATAATAGGCATCGGCCTCGGCATCGCTGACTTTCTCCACCGCGCCGCGCACGCGCACCTGACGGCGCAGCGTCTTCCAATGGAAGCACATCGCGGCCTTTTCCGCTGACAGGATTTCCTTGCCCTTGGTGCTTTCATAATTGGTGTAGAAGACGAACCCCTGTTCGTCGAAATCCTTCAACAGCACCATGCGCACATTGGGTAGGCCGTCGGGATCGACTGTTGCCAGCGCGACCGCATTGGGATCGTTCGGCTCGCTTGCTTTGGCATCGGTCAGCCAGTCTGCAAAAAGTTTGAACGGCTGGGAGGATTCGGTGAAGTCGTCGCTTGCGTTTGTCATTTTGGATATTTCAAAGCCTGTCGGAATTTGCGGATCATCCTGCAAGGGAATCCCCGCCAAAGAAACCCCAATGGGGCGGGTCGGGAGGGAGCTTCTTCCATAACCGGCATTTTGTCCATGGTCTTGCCGGGATGTGTCGTCGCAGGGTTCGACATGGCTTTACTTAGCGGGCAACTTCTTGTAGGGCGCCGGTCAAGGTGGGGGCTATGCCAAAACTCGATTTTTTGACGCTTTTTATTGTAATTCTCTTAAATTCTCTGACGGTCTGCATCATCTGGACCGCCATCGCCTTCTCTTACCGCAAATTCCGGCCTGCCAGAATCTGGCTTCTTTCGACGACGCTTCTGTTGGTCGGAGGCTTCGTGCTTTCGCTGCAGGGTAATGAGGGCGCGTTCTGGCCTGCGGTCACCGGTAATACCATCATCATTTACGGTTTCTGCCTTGCCTGGGTTGGTGCGCGTTATTTCTATGGCCACAAAGGCGGCTGGCGGCTGGCGATGGGAATATCGCTCGCAAGTTTCGCCGTCATGGCGGCATTTCATTCGAGCTGGCAGGGGCGCAACATTGCTTATGCCGTGGGGCAGTCAGTGCCCATGGGGATGACGGTTTTCTATCTGGCCCGGCAGAAGGGCATTGGTCTCGGCGGTCAGATTGCTATCATGGCCTTTTTGCTCGGTATCATTGGGCACGCCATTGAGACCTCGTTGAACATCGCCGCATGGGTGGGTGAGTTCGACCAGTCGCTCTATTTTACCATCGAAAGCTATGCGCTTGTCTGTGTGATCTATAGTGGCATGATCTGGAATTTCGGCTTTATCGTCATGGCGATGAACCGCTTGCATGGCGATATGGCCAAGGTAGCAGAAACGGACGAGCTGACCGGGCTTCCGAACCGCCGTCATTTCATGAAAAGACTCGCAAGGGCGGAGTTGGCGTTCAGCGAGGACGGTACAGCCTATAGCGTCATGCTGATCGACATAGACAATTTCAAACAATGGAACGACACCTATGGTCACGCGCTGGGCGATCAGGCGCTCGTGCATTTTGCCGATGTGGCGGTCGACGTCCTTAATCGGCGCGGTGTGCTGGCACGTCTCGGCGGTGATGAGTTTTCCATTCTGCTGACAAAGATGGACGAGCAGGAAGCGACGGAAATCGCACGCGACATCGTCAGGGCGATCAACGATGCCCCGCTTGCCTTCAATGGACAGAAACTCGTCATGACTGTCAGTATCGGCATTGCCAGTGAGGAACGCGACAACGAAACGAGTGACCTTGACGTTTTTGCCCGGGCCGATCTTGCGCTTTACAAGGTAAAGCAGGCTGGCCGGAACGGCTACGCAACACGCACGGCGACGGTGAACGCGCCACGCTCTTCATTTTCGGAAAGGCAACGAGCTGCCGGTTGATTGGCCTTTCTCGAACCGGATGCAGAAAACCGGGCACATCGTTTGATGGCTGATTAAAGTGCGGAGTTGGGCGTTGTGCTCTGATTCCGATTTGTTTACCTTTCCGGCACACTGCTTGTTAACTCAAGTTCACTCATAATCCCTGCATCTTTAGCGTGTAAAAATAAGGGAATAGCGTTGGCTGTCGAGACGCTTCGCCACAAGGACAATCTCTGGAGCCTGAGCTGCCGCGCAAATGCGCTGCGCAAGGCCGCGATTGGCATATGCATCCTCTCGCTTGCCGGTTGCGCCATGGGTGGCGTGAGCATTGAAAAGGCGGTTCCCGATTCTTCCACGATCACCGGATCGGTGAAACAGCTGCAGCCGGTTGAGACCGATACTGGCAAGCTTTCCGACCAATCCGCGATCAGGAACGTTGTTTCCGCGCTCAATTTCACGGAATGGGGCAAGAAGCCCGTACCGTGGGCCAATCCCGATACGGGCAGCCAGGGCACGATCACCACCATTGCCGAGAACAGCAAGAACAACCAGCTTTGCCGCGAATTCGAAACCTCGCGTGAAGCTTTTGACGGTGTTTCCATCTATCGCGGCGAAACCTGCATGCAGCGTGGTGGTCAATGGACGGTGACTTCGTTCGCGCCCATTTGAAAAGAAAAGCCCGGCCTGACTGGAACTTTTCCGGCCATATGCGCATATTATGGGCAACGAGTCTTACTCATCTCATAGTTATTTTCCTGAAAGAGGAACTATATGCGCGATCCCTATAGCGTGCTGGGCGTCGCCAAAACGGCGAAGCCCGAGGAAATAAAATCGGCTTTTCGCAAACTGGCCAAAAAGCACCATCCGGATCAGAACAAGGATGATCCGAAAGCGCAGGAGCGCTTTGCAGAACTAAACCAGGCCTATGAAATTGTGGGCGACAAGGACAAGCGTGGTCAGTTTGACCGGGGCGAGATCGATGCCGAAGGCAAGCCCGCCTTTCAGGGTTTCACCGGCGGACAGGGCTTCGGCGGCGCTCATGGCGACCCGTTTGCCGGTTTCCGGCAAGGTGGCGACGGCAACAGTCACTTTGAATTCCGTTCTGGTCCCGGCGGCTTTCAGCAAGGCGGCGGTTTCGGCGGCGCGGAGGATATTCTGAACGACCTTTTCGGCGGTGCTTTCGGTGGAGGCGCCCGTGCTGGTGGTGGTGCGCGTCAGCGCGGCCCGGCCAAGGGAGCTGACCTTTCCGCGTCTATTAATATTACGCTGGAGCAGGCGGCCGGTGCGGAGAAGGTCGAGGCGATCTTCCCGAATGGCAAGCACCTGAAGATCAAATTGCCGAGATTCGTTGAAGACGGTCAGACCATTCGCCTGAAAGGGCAGGGCGAGCCGTTGATGGGCGGAACGGCAGGCGATGCGCTGGTCACGATACACTTCAAGGCGCATCCGCGGTTTCGCCTCGAAGGACGTGATGTCCATGTAGATCTGCCGGTCGAGCTTGCCGATGCGGTTCTGGGTGGCAAGCAGGAAGTCGAAACGCTGGATGGGCGTATCGCAGTCAAAATTCCGGCCTGGTCGAGTTCCGATCGCGTGCTGCGCCTGAAAGAAAAAGGCCTCCCGTTGAAAGCTGATGGGCGCGGCGATCTTTACGTTCATGTGCGGATCATGCTGCCGGAAGGCGGCGACAAGGAACTGGAAGAATTCCTGCAAAAGCGCAAAGTCGCCTGATACCAGGGCGCTGAGACGCTAACGCATCACGCCCTGAAAATGCTCAATCGCCGCACAGGCTTAACCAACTCGACTTCAATCGTTTAAAGCCGGGTGTTGTCTCTTTGCGGCAGTAAAGTGACAATGCCCGGCTTTTTCACTGCAATTGCTTGAAGGAGAGCCGAGCCTGTGCGATAGGGCAACAAGTTAATTGTTTTCAATGAGGACCCCTAATGACCGCACAGTCAGGTTTGTTGCAGGGCAAGCGTGGATTGATTCTGGGCGTCGCCAACAACCGCTCCATCGCATGGGGTATTGCCAAGGCCGCTCGTGATGCAGGCGCAGAGCTCGCATTCACCTATCAGGGCGATGCATTGAAGAAGCGTGTCGAACCGCTGGCTGAAGAGCTTGGCGCATTCGTGGCAGGACATTGCGATGTGGCTGATGCTGCCAGCATGGACGCTGTTTTCGAGACGCTTGAAAAGAAGTGGGGCAAGCTCGATTTCGTGGTGCATGCCATCGGCTTTTCCGACAAGGATGAGCTGACGGGTCGTTATGTCGATACGTCGGAAGCCAACTTCACCAACACGATGCTGATCTCGGTCTATTCGCTGACGGCTATTTCGCGTCGCGCGGAAAAGCTGATGGCGGACGGCGGATCTATCCTGACGCTGACCTATTACGGCGCCGAAAAGGTCATGCCGAACTATAACGTCATGGGTGTTGCCAAGGCTGCTCTCGAAGCAAGCGTGAAGTATCTGGCCGTCGATCTCGGCCCCCAGAACATCCGCGTCAATGCAATCTCGGCTGGCCCGATCAAGACGCTTGCCGCTTCGGGCATCGGCGACTTCCGCTATATCCTCAAGTGGAACGAGTACAACGCGCCGCTGCGCCGTACCGTCACCATCGAGGAAGTGGGCGATGTCGGCCTCTATTTCCTTTCCGACCTGTCCCGTTCGGTGACTGGCGAAGTTCACCACGCGGATAGCGGCTATCATGTCATCGGCATGAAAGCGGTTGACGCTCCGGATATTTCGGTCGTGAAAGACTGAAGCAGCGAATACAAAATCCCGAAAGGCTGATCGGCTTTTCGGGATTTTTCTTTGTCTTTCCCGCTGCGGGGAAGTTGTCCAGATTATTCATTGGCGGCAGATAGGGGTAGGGCTGTGGCTCGGGAGATCATCTACTTTTCGCGTCACGGCGAGACAGACTGGAATGTTTCGCAGCGTATTCAGGGGCAGCTTGATATCGATATCAACGATAATGGGCGCAGCCAGGCCGACCGCAACGGCGATATGCTGAAATCGCTGATTGGCGAGGGTGCAGGCTTCGACTTCGTTGCAAGCCCGCTGCGACGCACGCGTGAGACGATGGAACGTATCCGTTTGCGTATGGGTCTTGATCCGTATGAATACCGCACCGATCCGCAACTGATGGAAGTCAATTTCGGCGACTGGCAGGGCTTCATGATGGAAGACATTGCCAGAGAGCGTGAAGACCTTCTGGAAGCGCGCGCCCGCGACAAGTGGAATTTCGTGCCGCCGGGCACAACCGCCGAGAGCTACATGGGCCTGTCGCGCCGCATCGGGCGCTGGGTGGAAGCCGTGGAATGGCCGACTATCTGCGTGACGCATGGTGGCTGCATCCGCACGCTGTTTTACCTCTACGGGGACATGGACGGCCACGCCGCTGCCAATCTCTCCATCCCGCAGGACAAAATTCTGAAGTTTGCAAACGGCAAGCTGGAGTGGGTTTGATCCCGCAAATCAGTCTATAGTGACCGTAAACATAATTTTGCCAGCGGTGGAGGCGTTTTATGCCCTTCGAACGTTTCGCGGTCATATCGGATATTCACGGCAACAGTGACGCCTTGGCTGCAGTGCTGGCCGATATCGATGCTTTGCAAATCCAGACGATTATCAATCTCGGCGATCATCTAAGTGGTCCTTTGGCCGCGCGTGAGACAGCAGATATGCTGATGACGCGAGAAATGATCTGCATTCGTGGCAATCATGATCGCTGGCTTGTCGAAAAGCCGCTCGCAGATATGGGGCCGTCGGATCGGGTCGCGCGCGAGCAGCTTGATGACCGACACATCGAATGGCTGCTTGCAATGCCCGCATCTCAGTCTCTGGCCGATGGACGGATATTCATCTGCCACGGGACACCGTCAAGCGATACCACCTACTGGATGGAGAAAGTGACCGCGAACGGCGAAGTCGTTCTGCGAACCTGAGATGAGATCGAGGCGGAAGCTGAAGAGATAGCTGCGTCGCTGATCTTTTGCGGGCATACGCACACGCCGAGGATCGTTCGCCTGGGAGATGGGCGAATGCTGGTCAATCCGGGAAGCGTGGGTTGCCCCGGTTACGACGACGATCATCCGGTTCCGCACGTCGTCCAGACCGGCAATCCCAATGCATCCTACGCTGTCATCGAACAGACCGGGACCGGCTGGCAGATAACCCTGCGCAATATTCCCTACGATACGGCGCGGATGGTCCGGATGGCGGAAAACAACGGTCGTGCCGATTGGGCGCGTGTTGTCAGAAGTGGCTGGTTTCAGCCCACATGAAAAGAGCGGCTTATGAGCCGCTCATTCTCTTTCTGGGGGCGTGCTTACGGCGCTTCCTGAATGTCGGTGATGAAGCGCGTGCTGTCGACCATGTCATAAATGATAAGGACCTTCATGCCCTTGTTGATCGCGCTGTAATCGAACTCACCGGGCAGCTTGTATGTCTGGCCGTCATCCAGCGTTATGGTTTCGCTGTCCTTGTTGATACCGGTGATCTTGCCTTCGGCATCGTCTGCCATCGCTACCGTCGAGAAAAGCGACGCCACGATGAGAATTAATCCGACCAGATAATGCATGACTTTCCGTTCCTTTGGTTGTGCCTCGGGTTGGGTTGTCGCCTGACCGATTCGACACGATTGTCGTGATTGCGATTTTCAGCGCGTCGCGCCGGATATCCCACAGTGTAGCGTGCGGAATGTGTCAAAAAAAATGCCGGATATCGAACTTCAGAAGGAAATTTTACGTCCTCGAGGAGCTTGATTTGACCGGCGTCAAAAAGCTCAATAAAACCGGGCCGTAAAGTAGCTGCTCTCTCCTTGACCTGCTCCGGACAAGGACAATTTATTCAGGCGTCGCGCATGTCTCACAATAGTTTCGGTCATCTGTTCCGCGTAACCACCTGGGGCGAAAGCCACGGTCTGGCGCTCGGTTGCGTTGTTGACGGCTGCCCGCCCGGCATTACGTTCACAGAAGCCGAAATTCAGGCCTATCTCGACAAGCGCAAGCCCGGCCAGTCCAAATATACGACGCAGCGCCGCGAACCGGATCAGGTGCGCGTGCTTTCCGGTGTTCTTTTGGGCGACGACGGCGTGACCATGACGACGACTGGCACACCGATCTCGATGATGATCGAGAACACCGATCAGCGCTCGAAGGATTATGGCGAGATTGCCCGTCAATATCGTCCGGGCCACGCCGATTATACCTATGACGTCAAATACGGCATTCGCGACTATCGCGGCGGCGGACGTTCGTCGGCGCGCGAAACGGCAGCTCGTGTGGCAGCAGGCGCCATAGCGCGCAAGGTCGTGCCGGGGCTTGAGGTCAAGGGCGCGCTGGTGGCCATGGGCGTGCACGGTATCGACCGCCGTCGCTGGAACTGGTCGGAAGTGGACAACAATCCTTTCTTCTCGCCGGATGCGGGTTCGGTCGAGCTGTTCGCAGACTATCTTGATGGCATTCGCAAAAGTGGATCGTCGGTCGGTGCAGTCATCGAGATTATCGCTGAAGGTGTGCCTGCTGGTATCGGGGCGCCGATCTACGGCAAGCTCGATCAGGATATTGCAAGCCTGCTGATGTCGATCAACGCCGTGAAGGGTGTGGAAATCGGCAACGGTTTCGAGGCTGCCCGTCTTACCGGCGAAGAGAACGCCGACGAAATGCGCATGGGCAATGACGGCAAGCCGCTGTTCCTGTCCAATCATGCGGGCGGCATTCTGGGTGGCATTGCGACCGGTGCGCCGGTTGTGGCGCGTTTCGCCGTCAAGCCGACCTCGTCGATCCTGACCCCGCGTCGCTCCATCGACAAGGACGGTAAGGAAGTGGATGTGATGACCAAGGGCCGTCACGATCCGTGTGTGGGTATTCGTGCCGTACCGATCGGCGAGGCGATGGTGGCCTGTGCGATTGCAGATCATTATCTGCGTCACCGCGGCCAGACTGGCCGCGTCTGACTAACTTGGGGCCAAACTGGCCGCGTCTAAACAATTTGGGGCCAGACTGGCCGCATCTGATTGAATTCGGCCATATTGGCCATATCTGACCGACGATAGGGCCCGTTGGTTGCCTGACACATAGAGGTCGAAATGAGCTATAACCAGAAACAGGTCGTGGATGCGCTTCGCGCTTTCGAACGCGGCGAAATCGTTGTGGTCATGGATGATGACGGGCGCGAGAACGAAGGCGACCTGATTGTTGCCGCCGTGCATTGCACGCCGGAAAAGATGGCCTTTATCGTCCGCCATACGTCCGGCATCGTCTGTACGCCGATGACTCGCGACGAAGCCAAGCGTCTCAACCTCGCGCCGATGGTTGCCGAAAACGAATCCGCTCACACAACAGCGTTCACTGTGACGGTTGATTACCGCCATGGCACGACGACCGGCATTTCGGCAGAAGACCGCACGCTGACCGTGCGCAATCTGGCGAACCCGAATGCCGGTGCTTCGGATTTTGTGCGTCCCGGCCATATTTTTCCGCTGGTTGCCCGCGAAGGCGGCGTCTTGATGCGCTCCGGCCATACGGAAGCCGCTGTCGACCTCTGCAAGCTCGCAAACCTGCCGCCCATCGGCGTTATCTGCGAACTGGTCAACGATGACGGTTCCGTCATGCGTGGTCCGGACGTGAAGGCCTTTGCTGAAAAGCACACGCTGCATCGGGTTACGGTCGCCGACCTCATCGCCTATCGCCAGCGCAAGGAAACGCTGGTCAAGCGCGTTGGTGATGCACCGGTCAAGACCTGTGCAGGTGCGGCCCATGCCTACACCTACGAACTGCCATGGGAACCCATGCAGCACGTAGCCGTCGTGTTCGGCGATATTCGTGACGGCGAGGAAGTGCCGGTCCGCCTGCATCGCGAAGATGTGCTGAACGATGTCTTTGGCAAAGGCGGCAGCAATCTCGATGCCATCATGGAAAAGATGGGCAAGGAAGGTCGCGGCGTACTGGTCTATCTGCGCGAAGGTTCTGTTGGCGTGCGTTCCGATCACCACGACACCCGCGCCCGTGACGCGATCCAGAGCGAGCATGAAAGCCATGCCGAAGCGGTTGCCCGCGAGGAGGAATGGCGTCAGATCGGCCTTGGTGCGCAGATATTGAAGGATCTCGGAATCACGTCGATTGTGCTTTTGGCATCGCGTGAGCGCCACTATGTCGGCCTTGAAGGTTTCGGCATCCACATCGCCCGTACGGAAATCATCTAATCTCCTTCAGACAAAGCTGGCGCATGACCGTCATGGTCATGCGCCAGTGAGATGCTATAGTGAATCGATGACGACACGGCTTTACTGGCATCCGATCTATCTCGAACATCTGACCCCACCCGGCCATCCCGAGCGCCCGGATCGTATCCGTGCCTTGATGAGCGAATTGGAGGGGCCGGATTTCTATCGGCTCGACCGGGTGGAAGCGCCGCGCGGCGACGAGGCGTCAGTGTTGCTTGCCCATCCGGAAAAACATCTGGAAGCCATACGCGCCGGAATACCGGAGCCTGCTTCGGACGAGGAAGCGCCAGCGCCCGTGGTGAAGCTTGATGGCGACACCTATGTCAGCCCGAAAAGTCTGGATGCAGCGCTGACAGCGATTGGTGCGGCGACGGCGGCGGTCGATGATGTCTTTTCCGGTGCAGCAAACAACGTGTTCGTTGCAGCCCGCCCGCCGGGACATCATGCCGAGCTTTCCACTGCGATGGGCTTTTGCCTTTTCAACAATATTGCGATTGCGGCCCGTCATGCACAGCAGCGTCACGGCGCGGAACGTGTCGCCATCGTCGATTGGGATGTCCATCACGGCAACGGAACGCAGGATATTTTCAAGGACGATCCAAGCGTTCTGTTCTGTTCGACGCATCAGTTTCCTTTATATCCCGGAACGGGGTCGAAGGACGAAACCGGCGTCGGCAACATCTTCAATGCACCGCTTTCCCCCGATACGGGAAGCCGCGAATTCCGCGAGGCATTTAATAGTCGTGTATTGCCCGCTTTGGACAATTTCCGGCCAGATTTGATCCTTATTTCGGCGGGCTTCGATGCTCATTTTCGCGATCCGCTGGCCGAGCTCAATCTTGATGAAGCGGATTTTGACTGGGCGACGGGCAAACTCATGGAGCGGGCAGAAAGGTTCTGCGATCACCGGCTAGTGAGTGTGCTTGAAGGTGGATATGATCTAGAGGGCTTGTCGCAGTCCGCGTCTACGCATATTACGCGGCTGTTGAAAGGATGAATCATGGTAACCGAACCGTCCAACGCCGACATTGCAGTAATGAGCTTCGAGGATGCGTTGAAGCAGCTTGAGAAGATCGTCGACGATCTGGAGCGGGGCGACGTGCCGCTGGAAGAGTCCATTCGCATCTATGAGCGTGGCGAGGCTCTGAAAAAGCATTGCGACACGCTGCTGAAGTCTGCCGAGGACAAGGTGGAGAAGATTCGCATTGGCCGCGACGGCCAGCCGGTCGGAACCGAACCGCTCGATCCGGAATAAACTGGTCCAATAATTCTGCTCAGAACAGCGTTTTGAGCTGGGTGACATAAGGCGCGAGAATCCCGCTCAGCATGTAGGGACCTAGGCCCCAGACCAGTGTCCATCCTGCAGCTCCGACGATATTGGCCGCCAGAAAATGCAGCGGGTTCATTTTCATCGAACCCGCAACGATGCCGTTGAGCTGTCGCAGGAGCACGACGAAGCGAGCCGTCGCGACCACGTAAATTCCCTTGCTGTCGAAAAGTTTCTCGAACTGTTCCAGCCGTTCAGGCGTCAGCTTGACGAGGTGCCCGTATCGCAGGATCAGGCGGCGGCCACCGAAACGGCCGATCAGGTATCCGGTGCAATCGCCAAGTATGGCGCCGATGAATACGGCAATCAGTACGGCTTCGATATTGAGCGTTCCATGCAAGGCAAGCAGCGAGCTTGCTATAAGGGCGCTCTCACCGGGCAATGGTGCACCGAAGGATTCGAAATATACGATTACGAAAAGCGCAAGCGCGCCATAGGCTGCAATATATGGTTCCAGAAAGCTCATTGATTGGCAGGTCTTTCGGCCGACAGAACTAAAAAGGCTCCGGACGAGCCGGAGCCTGAAATCTGTAACTATCACATCAGCCGATGGAACGCTTGCCGGTAATTGCGTGGTATACCCACAACACGATTATTGAGCCGATGATCGCGATAACAAGGCTGATCGGATCGAATGCGCCAGTGACGCCACGTCCAAAAAGCTGAGACGAGATCACACCGCCGACAATGGCACCGACAATGCCGAGAGCAATATCCAGGAACAGGCCCTGGCCACTTTTATTAACGATCTTGCTGCCGATGAAGCCGGCAATCAAGCCTAGTATTATCCAGCTTATAACAGACATCTAATATCTCCCGATGCGTAAATACACTTTTGCATCACGCACTTAGGAAATTTTCACACTGCTATAAAATTTGCAAGGTATAATGCTTGTCAAATCGGGAAACCCATTTAACTTTAACTTACCGAATGCACAGTTGGCATCGGATAACAGGGAGTATCGTGTGATGGGAAGTTATGACGACAACTCAGGCAATTCGCCCATTCCCGGCGGAAGCCTCGCGAAACCGGTTCTGATTGCGCTCGGCGCCCTGCTGATCGGCAAGATGCTGAAGGGTAATAGCGAAGAGACGGAGGCCACTCAGGCGCAGCCCATACCAGTACCGGATCAGTCGCAAGCGGGCGGCGGCCTGCTCGGCGGTATCCTTGGCGGGCTTGGCGGCCTGCTTGGCGGTGCGGCTGCCGGAAATGCCTCAGCAGCTCCCTCGGCTCCGGGTTCGCTGGGCGGTGGTCTTGGCGGCCTCCTTGATCAGTTGAAACAGGCTGGCCTAGGTGAAAAGGTGGATTCCTGGGTCGGACAGGGAACCAATCATTCAATCGAGCCGGGCCAGCTTGGCGACGCAATCGGCCAGAAAACGCTGAGCGAAATTGCTCAGCACGCCGGTATCGACCAGCAGGAACTTCTGGATCAGCTGTCGCAGGTTCTGCCGGGATTGGTGGACAAGCTGACGACCAACGGACAGGTACCTGACGCCAGCTCGCTTTCCAAGCTGTTGCAGGGGCGCTGACAGAATTTGCATCCTGATCGAACCGCACCGCTTGTCGGTGCGGTTTTGTTTTGGAGCTACATTCGATAAAATGACGGCGCCGCTTATATAAGCGTTGTAGAGCAATAGCTGGAGTTGCGTTGCATGAGTTTCTTTCCGTGTCCTGATCCGGTTCTTGGCGACAAGACGTCGGTAGACAGCATTGAAACGCTGGTCATTCCACGCACAAGCGACATCGGTGGACTGGAAGTGCGGCGAGCCTTGCCGACCGTGCGCCGCCGTCTGGTCGGGCCGTTCATTTTCTTTGATCGCATGGGACCCGCCGTTTTGCGGGATGGTGATGCGCTGGATGTGCGCCCGCACCCGCATATCGGCCTTTCGACCGTGACCTATCTGTTTGACGGACATATCCGCCACAGAGACAGTCTCGGCACCGAAATGGTTATTCGTCCCGGTGATGTGAACCTCATGACCGCCGGTCGTGGCATTGTGCATTCCGAACGATCGCCAGAAGAAGAGCGCAACGGACCACTGTCCATTTCCGGCATTCAGACCTGGCTCGCGCTGCCCGATGTGCTGGAAGAAATCAGCCCGGAATTTTTTCACACCAATGCGCCAGAACTGCCGGTGATGGAGGATCGCGATTTCTCCGGTCGGCTGATCATGGGTTCCATGCTGGGGCTGAAGTCTCCGGTGATCCAGCACGCCGATACGCTTTATGCGGATATTCGTATAGAACCGAACGGGCGCTTTCCGATCCCGCCCGTGGCCGAAGAACGCGCCATCTATACGCTGCAGGGCAATGTCGGCATTGGCGGTGAGGTCTTCCCGCCGGACCGTTTGCTGGCATTCCGCCCTGGTGACGATATTGTCGTGCAGGCCGGGCCGGAAGGTGCTCATATTATGCTTTTTGGCGGTGCAACTCTCGGCTCGAAGCGCTATGTATGGTGGAACTTCGTATCCTCATCGCGAGAGAGGATAGAGCAGGCCAAGGAAGAATGGCGTAGCGGGCGTTTCGATATCGTGCCCGGTGACGAGAAGGATTTCATACCTCTGCCTGAATAATGTGGATTGCCTCCCGCTGTAGGACACGATGTCCCGCCCTGCTTGATCCTGTCGCGTTGCTGCTATACCGACAACAAAACCGAACCAGAAACAGGTTGTTTTAATGTCCCGACCCACGACCCCATTGCTTGACAAGGCACCGATCCCGGAAGCCCTGCGCGCATTGCCGGAATCCGATTTGCCGCAGCTCGCGCAGGAATTGCGTGCAGAGCTGATCGACGTGGTTTCAACGACAGGCGGGCATCTGGGAGCGGGACTGGGAGTGGTGGAGCTGACAGTGGCATTGCACCATGTCTTCGACACGCCGCACGACCGTATTATCTGGGACGTTGGTCATCAGGCTTATCCGCACAAGATTTTGACCGGGCGCCGCGACCGTATCCGCACGTTGCGCCAGACCGGCGGCCTTTCGGGTTTCACCAAGCGCACTGAAAGCGAATATGATCCTTTTGGCGCTGCACATTCATCGACATCGATTTCCGCCGGCCTCGGTATGGCGGTCGCATCCGATCTTTCGGGCGAAAAGCGCAATGTTATTGCCGTCATTGGCGATGGCTCCATGTCGGCAGGCATGGCCTATGAGGCTATGAACAATGCTGGTGCGCTCGACGCGCGCCTCATTGTCATCCTCAACGATAATGACATGTCGATTGCGCCGCCGACCGGTGCGATGAGCGCCTATCTGGCGCGTCTTGTCTCCGGCAAGACCTATCGCAGCGTTCGCGAGGCTGCCAAGCAGGTCGCCAAGAAACTGCCGAAGTTTTTGCAGGACAAGGCCCGCAAATCGGAAGAATATGCGCGTGCCTTCTTCACCGGCGGCACCCTGTTCGAGGAGCTGGGCTTCTATTATGTCGGTCCTATCGACGGCCATAATCTGGATCATCTGCTGCCGATCCTGAAAAACGTGCGCGATACGCAGGAAGGCCCGGTGCTCATTCATGTGGTGACGCAGAAGGGCAAGGGTTATGCGCCCGCAGAAGCTGCCGCCGACAAATATCACGGCGTCAACAAGTTCGACGTCATCACCGGCAAGCAGTCGAAGCCCCCTGCAAATGCGCCGAGCTACACCAAGATTTTCGGCACGAGCCTGATCGAAGAAGCCCGTCACGACGACAGAATAGTGGCGATCACCGCTGCCATGCCATCGGGCACCGGGCTTGATCTTTTTGGCGAAGTGTTTCCGCAGCGCACATTCGATGTCGGTATTGCCGAGCAACATGCGGTAACCTTCGCCGCCGGTCTGGCTAGCGAGGGCTATAAGCCGTTCTGCGCGATCTATTCCACCTTCCTGCAGCGTGGTTACGACCAGGTCGTGCATGACGTGTCGATCCAGAATCTGCCGGTGCGCTTCCCCATTGATCGCGCCGGACTGGTTGGTGCCGATGGCCCGACCCATGCAGGCTCCTTCGATACGGGCTTTCTCGCAGCTCTTCCCGGTTTCGTGGTGATGGCTGCATCGGATGAAGCCGAACTGCGCCATATGGTGCGCACGGCTGCCGAATATGATGAAGGCCCGATCTCTTTCCGCTATCCGCGCGGCGATGGTGTCGGTGTTGACCTGCCAGAGCGCGGACAACTGCTCGAAATCGGCAAGGGCCGCATCGTGCGCGAAGGCACGAAGGTTGCTCTGCTGTCCTTCGGAACGCGCTTGCAGGAATGTCTTGCCGCCGCCGATGAGCTGGGTGCAGCCGGTCTTTCCACCACGGTTGCCGATGCACGCTTTGCCAAGCCACTCGACCACGATCTGATCCGTCGTCTGGCACGCGAGCATGAAGTGCTGGTGATGGTGGAAGAAGGCGCTGTCGGTGGCTTTGCTTCCCACGTGCTGCAATTCCTTGCGACTGACGGCCTTTTGGATCGTGGCCTCAAGGTGCGGGCTTTGACCTTGCCGGATACTTATCAGGACCACGGCAAGCCGGATGCCATGTATGCCGAGGCCGGTCTTGACCGGACAGGCATCGTGCATGCGGTGTTTGCAGCTCTTGGCCGCGAGGCCGTTGCAGCGCCGTTTAGCGCCTGACCGATGAGCGGAGAAACGAGCGACAAGAACCTGCGGCTCGATCAGCTGCTGGTGGAGCTTGGACTGTTTGCAACGCGTTCGCGGGCGCGTGATGCAATCCAGCGAGGCACGGTCAAGGTGGACGGCAAGCCCGTCACCAAGCCGGGCCAGACGGCTTTGCGCACCGCAAAGATCGCCGTGGATGATCCGGCGAGTGCCTACGTTTCCCGCGCTGCCTTGAAGCTTATCGCGGCGCTTGACCATTTCGAGCTTGATGTGAAGGGGCGTACCGCGCTTGACATCGGTGCCTCGACAGGCGGTTTCACGCAAGTTTTGCTGGAGCGCGGCGCAAGCCATGTTCTTGCCATTGATGTCGGCCACGACCAGTTGCACGAAAGCTTGCGCGCCGATCCTCGCGTCACCAACAAGGAAGGGCTCAACGCTCGTGCTCTGGAACTTTCCCATCTCGATGGACGCGAAATCGATTGCGTGGTTTCGGACGTGAGTTTTATTTCGCTGAAACTTGCCTTGCCTCCGGCATTGGCCTTTGCGCAAAAAGGTGCTATCTGCGCGCTTCTCGTAAAGCCGCAATTTGAAGCGGGCCGCGAGGCTATCGGCAAGGGCGGCATTTTGCGCGATCCGAAAGATGGCGAACGCATAGCAGAAGAACTGAAATCATGGCTTGAGACGCTGCCCGGCTGGCGCGCGCTCGGCCTCTGCCCGTCACCCATCGAAGGCGGCGATGGCAATCGTGAATATCTCCTGGCAGGAAAGAAGGACCTATGACAACGCAGGCAATGGGGCAAATAACAATCCGCTCGATTGGTGCGGGCGGCGATGGCGTCGCCAACCTTCCTGATGGCCAGATTTATGTGCCTTTCACACTGCCGGGCGAAGTGGCCAATGTTGCGCGCGACAAGAACCGCGCAACGGTTATGGCGCTTCTCGAAACATCGCCCGAGCGGCAGGCGCCTGCCTGCCAGCATTTCGAGGATTGCGGTGGCTGCGCGCTGCAGCATTGGCAGGATGAACCCTATCGCCTGTGGAAGCGAGAACTGGTTGTCTCCGCGCTGAAGGGCAGGGGGATCGACACGGAGGTTGCACCGCTGGTGGCTTGCCAGCCGCGGACACGCCGCCGTGCTGTTTTTGCGGCGCGCAAGACGGAGAAGGGCGTGTTGCTCGGCTTCAACCGTCACCTCAGCCATGAAATCATCGATATTGTCGAATGTGCGGTCACGGTGCCGGAAATCATTGCGCGGCTTGATGATCTGCGTGAAGTCGGGGCCTTGATTGCACCCGGTTCCAAACCGTTCAAGCTGGCAGCGACGCAGACGGAATCCGGCCTCGATCTTGCGGCAAGCGGTTGCGGTAAGCTGAGCGATGAGCAACGGCGCGCGCTGACCGCGCTTGTCATGAAAAAGGGCTTTGCGCGCCTTTCGCATGAAGGCGAGATCATTGTCGAGCCGAAGAAGCCGCTCATCCATTTCGGCAAGGTGCCGGTTCCGGTTCCGCCGGGTTGCTTCTTGCAGGCAACGGCCGATGCCGAGGAAGCAATGGTGCAGCTTGTTCTGGACCATGTCGGTAAGGCCAAGCGTGTGGCAGATCTCTTCTGCGGTGTCGGCACATTTGCGCTGCGGATTGCAGAAAAAAGCGCTGTTCATGCCGTTGAAAACGACGCGCTGGCCCTTGCGGCTCTCGACCGTGGCGTGCGCCATGTGCAGGGATTGAAGCCCGTTTCGGTCGAACGTCGCGACCTGTTCCGCCGTCCGCTGATGCCGAAGGAGTTGCTGCCTTATAACGCCGTGGTTTTCGATCCGCCGCGCGCAGGTGCGGAAGAACAGGCGCTTGAAATGGCAAAATCCAAAGTGGAGAAGGTTGTCGCGGTTTCATGCAATCCGGTGACGCTCGCCCGCGATCTGGCCATTCTGGTGAAGGGCGGCTATCGCGTTACACGTGTCACGCCGATTGACCAGTTCCTCTGGTCGCCACATGTTGAGGCCGTGGCGACGCTGGTGAAGAAGTGAGCGTTTAAATCAACGCCCAATCCACCGCCGCTTCTGCATGTAGGCGCGTCGTATCGAATACTGGCACGGGGCTATCTTGCTGGCCGATGAGCAGCATGATTTCGGTGCAGCCGAGAATGATGGCTTTGGCGCCGCGCTCAACCAGACGACTGATGACAGCACGGTATTTTTCGCGTGACGCATCGCGTACTTCGCCGACAACCAGCTCGTGATAGATGATGTCATGCACGGTTTTGCGGTCGGTATCGTCGGGCGTCAGAACCTCAAGCCCATGTTTGGCCGCGAGGCGGCCTTTGTAGAAATCCTGCTCCATCGTGAAGGCGGTGCCTAGGAGCCCGACTTTGGACAAGCCTGCGGCCTTGATCTTTTTCGCCGTCGGGTCAGCAATATGCACAAGCGGGATCGATGTGGCGTTTTCAACGTCAGCGGCCATTTTATGCATGGTGTTGGTGCAGATCAGGATGAAATCTGCGCCGCCCTTTTCAAGGTTCTGCGCGGCCTCGATCATGAGCCTGGTCAGCTCGTCCCATTTGCCTTGATGCTGAAGCTGCTCGATTTCACCAAAATCCATCGACCACATCAGGCTCTTGGCGGAGTGCGTGCCGCCGAGCCGTGCGCGGATTTCCTGATTGATGATGCGATAATATTCCTGCGAGCTTTCCCAGCTCATCCCGCCTATAAGCCCGATCGTCTTCATCAACCCCTCCCGGATAAAATTAAGGGCGGATCACTCCGCCCTTGTTACTCGGTTTTGTGTTTTGGGCGAAAGCCGCAATCACATCTTTTCGATGATCTTCTGGTCGCCTTCATGCGCCTTGCCGTTGGCAGCGATAATGGCGGGAACGATGTCCTCCGCCTTGTTGATGACCAGCGGCTTTACCTGATGTGCGGTGTGCAGGAAGCCTTCGGTCGTCATGTGCTCAAGAAGCGAAAGCATAGGCTGCCAGAAATTGTTGATGTTAGCGAACACCATCGGCTTGCGATGCTTACCGAGCTGCGCCCAGGTCATCATTTCCACGATTTCCTCAACCGTGCCGATGCCACCGGGAAGGGTGACGAACGCATCCGACTTCTGGAACATGAGGTGTTTGCGCTCATGCATGTCACCCACGACGATAAGTTCGGTGAGCTGTTCGGCCTTTTCAAGGCTTGCTTCCTTGTCGAGCAGGAAGGTCGGAATGATGCCGGTGACTTCGCCGCCGGCCTCCATCACGCCTTGCGCAACCGCGCCCATGATGCCGCGCGTGCCACCGCCATAAACAAGGCGCAGACCATGTTCGGCGATGGACCGGCCGAGTGTGACGCCCGCTTCACGATAGATGGGATTCAGGCCCGTAGACGAGCCGCAATAAACACAGATGGATCGAATCTCAGACATGATTTTCTTGTGCGCTTTTGACCTTTCAGCGTCAAGCGTCTGCGATTTCATTTTGCGGTGAAGATTGCCGTCAGTGAGACGTTTACGTCAGGTTCCGGGTGGACATTCACAGCGATTGTTATATCTCAATCCGTATGTACTCCAGATTGAGAAGTGGATTGGATATGAAGAACTGGGTTGTGTTTCTCGGGCTCACCTTTGCCGCATCATCCGCATCGGCTGGCGAGATCAACATCAAACTGCCGGACGATACCGAAGTAACGACCAACTCCGTTCTGTATAAATGTGGCGAGAAGAATGTCTCGGTAACCTACTACAATGCCGGTGATATTTCGCTTGCTGAGCTGGAGCTCGAAGACGAGACTATTGTCGCTTCCAACGTCATTTCAGGGTCTGGAGCCAAATATGCCGGTGGCGTCTATATCTGGTGGACCAAGGGCGAAACGGCCGATCTCTATAACCTTATGGACGATCCGGACCAATCAAAGCCGACAAACTGTGTAGAACAGTAACCTAGCTAATAAAAAGCCTCGTACCTTTTGCTGTTTCGGTGCAGATTCCTTGTAGGGGGAAGCCAAAAGCTATAAACCCGCTATTATAGTCTCTGGCGTGGATTTCGAAACGAAATGCAAAAGAACAGTTTAGGATTGCTCGGTATCGGGCTCGTCGCAATCGTCGCCGGGCTCGGCCTCTATTGGAATGCAACACGATCCCGCGTTGAAGCCCCGCAACCTAATGCCACTGCACCAGCTTCGAGCAATGCGCCAGCGCAGCCAGAAGCAACACCATCCGAGACGAAGACGCCAGACGCTGCCAAGCCTGCGGGCGATGCTGCGGCAAACGATGCGAAGCCGCAAGGCGTGCAATCCGAAGAGCCAGCCAAGCAGGCTGATGCCGCTCCCGCAGAGCAGGCCAGCAAAACGCCGGTTTTCGATCTCCTTCGTGTCGAGCCTGACGGTTCGGTCGTGATCGCAGGTAAGTCCCTTCCCAACGCTGATGTCGAGGTTGTCGCAGGTGCCACCGTTGTGGGCAAAGCCAAGGCCGGAGCTAATGGGGATTTTGCCATTGTTCTGGATAATCCTTTGAAGGCAGGTGATCATCAGCTGGTCTTGCGTTCAACCGGTGCTGACAACAATGTCGCCACTTCCGCGCAGACCGCCATCGTGTCGGTGCCTGAAACCAAGTCGGGGCAGGTGCTGGCGCTGGTTGAGGAGCCGGGCCAGGCAAGCCGCCTGATTACCAAGCCTGAAACGGCAGAGAAGCCACAGGACAATGCGGAAGCTAACCCTGAAGCTGCGACCAAGGCCGACAAGCCGGAAGCCAAACCTGCACAGGATTTGCCGATTGCAATCGAGGCTGTGGAGATTGAAGGTCAGGCTGTTTTCGTGGCGGGTAAAGCCAAGGGCGGCAATCGCGTGATCGTCCATGCCAATGATACATTGCTTGGCGCGAGCCTCATTTCGCCTGATGGCCGTTTCCTCGTGCAGAGCAAACAACCGCTCAGCGTTGGTGATTACATCATTCGCGCCGACCTGCTCGACAATGCCAATCAGGTTCTGGCCACAGCCCGCGTCCCGTTCCGTCGCGAAGCTGGCGAGAATATCTCGGCTGTTGCTTCCGACACGGACGGTCAGACGGCGGCTGCATCGGAAGCGATTGGTGATAAGGCCGCTTCGTCGGCAACTCCACTGCAGAAAGTCGATGGCTCCGTCATCATTCGGCGTGGGGATAATCTCTGGACGATTTCCAAGCGCGCCTATGGCAAGGGTACGCGATATACGACGATCTATCTCGCCAACCGCGACCAGATCCGCAATCCAGATCTCATCTGGCCGGGTCAGGTATTCAACATGCCAAAGGAACCCTTGGGCGATGGCGAAGCCAAGCGCCAGTTGGAAGATCGCGCTAACTGACGGAGAGTTCATGGAACTGAAGCGCGGCTCCCAACGCAGGGAGGTGCGCTTCAGCAATAAACGTCAGTCACGATAGTGTGTTTCCGTTTTGGCGGTCTTTTCTGGAATGAACGTCTCCAAATCTTGAACTTCTGAGCATAATCGTATATCGTCGATATACGATGAAGATAGTTCTGGACAAAAGCTCGACCGAAACTGTCGCCGATCTGGCGCAGCTCGGCATTGACGATGAAGCGGCAGCGCGCATTTGCGCCGCGCTGGGCCATCCTGTCCGCATTCGCATTATCCGCCAGTTGATGATGGAGGACGCCTGCTGCTGCAAGGATATTGTCGGCAAGCTCGACCTTGCGCAATCGACGGTTTCCCAACACCTCAAGGTTCTCGTGCAGGCTGGTCTTATCGACTATCGGCCTGAGCGCCAGTCCTCGCGTTACAGCGTCAACTGGCAGCAACTAAACGCTGTCCGCACGCATTTTGCTTCCTTCAAGAGCAGATGCTGCGGCTAGAGCATGTCTCCCGAAAGTGTGAACCGGTTTCGGGATAAAGACATGCGTGAAAACAAAGAGATAGAGCGCATCTCGAAAAGCTCGAAGTGGCTTTCGGAAGCGATGCGTCAATACAAATAGATAGAGCGATGACGGAGTTTCATCTCGTACGAAATCGCTTGAGCCCACCGACTTGAAAGAACGCACCATGAGTTCCCCCAAAACGGTTTCCGCCGACTCCGGCGAAACGTTCAAGACACTGCGAAATCTCTGGCCCTATATGTGGCCGTCCGACAGGCCCGATCTGCGTATGCGCGTCGTCTGGGCCACGTTCTATCTGGTGATTTCCAAGATCGTGCTCATCCTCGTGCCCTATTTCTTCAAATGGGTGACGAATGCCTTGACCGGTCAATTGAACCCGCCGGATTATATCCCGCTGTTTCTGGTCGGCGCAGTGATGCTTGTGCTGGCTTATAACGGCGCCAAGATCGTACAGGCTGGCCTCAACCAGCTTCGCGACGCATTGTTTGCAAGCGTCGGGCAATATGCGGTGCGCCAGCTGGCCTACCGAACCTTCGTGCACATGCACCAGCTGTCGCTCAGGTTCCATCTTGAACGGCGTACGGGCGGGCTTTCGCGGGTCATTGAGCGCGGAACCAAGGGCATCGAAACGATTGTTCGTTTCACGATCCTCAACACGCTGCCCACCATTCTCGAATTTGCGCTGACGGCGGTGATTTTCGCCTTCGCTTACGGCATTTCCTATCTGCTTGTGGTCGCTGCAACGGTCTGGCTCTATACCTGGTTTACGATCAAGGCGAGCGACTGGCGCATCAATATTCGCCGCGAAATGAACGACTCCGATACGGATGCCAACACCAAGGCAATCGACTCGCTGCTCAACTTCGAAACGGTCAAATATTTCGGCAACGAGAACATGGAAGCAAAACGCTTCGATGCTTCGATGGCTCGCTATGAAAAGGCTGCAACCCAGACCTGGACGTCGCTTGGCTGGCTGAACTTCGGTCAGGCCGTTATCTTTGGTGTCGGCATGGCGGTAGTCATGGTCATGTCGGCGTTGGAAGTCCGGGCCGGAACGCAATCCATCGGCGATTTCGTTTTCATCAATGCCATGCTGATGCAGCTATCCATCCCGCTCAATTTCATCGGTTTCATCTATCGCGAAATCCGTCAGGGTTTGACCGATATCGAGCAGATGTTCGATCTCCTCGATGTGAAGCAGGAAGTCGTCGACAAGCCCAATGCACCAGCATTGAAAATCGATCACGGCGCAATCCGTTTCGATGATGTGCATTTTGCCTATGATGCGAACCGCCCGATCCTCAAGGGCATCAGTTTTGAAGTTCCGGCAGGAAAGACGGTAGCGATAGTCGGGCCGTCGGGTGCGGGTAAATCCACGATCTCGCGACTGCTGTTTCGCTTCTATGATGTCCAGTCGGGATCGGTTTCCATCGACGGGCAGGACGTTCGCGACGTCACGCAGGAAAGCCTGCGCAAGGTCATCGGCATGGTGCCGCAGGACACTGTGCTGTTCAACGATACGATCGCTTACAACATTCGTTATGGCCGTCCTGATGCCACGACCGAAGAAGTGGAAAAGGCGGCTGAGCTGGCGCAGATTTCCGGCTTCATCAAGCATCTGCCGGAAGGCTATCAGGCCATGGTTGGCGAACGCGGCCTCAAGCTTTCGGGCGGTGAGAAACAGCGTGTCGCGATTGCCCGCACGATCCTGAAAGCACCGCCGATCCTGATCCTCGATGAGGCGACCTCCGCGCTCGATACCGCGACCGAGCAGGAAATCCAGTCTGCACTCGACATCGTTAGCCGTGGGCGTACCACGCTTGTCATCGCACACCGTCTGTCGACCGTCATCAGTGCGGATGAGATCATCGTTCTGAAGGACGGTCTGATTGCCGAGCGCGGCACTCACCGCATGCTTCTCAAGCATAAGGGGCTTTACGCGTCCATGTGGGCTCGTCAGCGCGAGGCGGATGAGGCGGAAGAGCGTCTGCGTCAGGTTCGCGAAAGCGACGAATTGGGTATCGTCACACGTGGTGTTCCGGCGGCGGAATAGGCAGTTTATCGGCAGCTAGTTATATTAGGGCGCGATCACGTGCCCTAACAGCCGTGAATAATTTGCGAAATGGATTTCGATTCTGAATAGGATGAGGTAAATAACGGCCAAACTCAAAGGAAGAGCGATGAGCCTTACTGACACCATCCGCAATACTTTCGTGCCGATCCATCGGGAAGGCTATCCGTTTATCGCGGGCTTTTTCGTGGTTTCGCTAATTCTGGGCTGGCTTTGGGACCCGTTGTTCTGGATCGGCATGGTGCTGACCGTCTGGTGCATCTACTTCTATCGTGATCCGGAGCGCGTGACGCCGATGGACGACGATCTGGTCATCAGCCCCGCTGACGGCAAGGTTTCCTTCGTCGGTCCGGCTGTGCCACCAGCCGAGCTGGATCTTGGCGCTGAACCACGCATGCGCGTGTCGGTTTTCATGAATGTGTTCTCGGTTCACATCAACCGGTCTCCGGTGCGTGGCAAGATCGAGAAGGTCGTGCATCGTCCGGGCAAGTTCCTCAACGCGGAACTGGACAAGGCCAGCACGGAAAATGAACGCAACAGCGTCCTTATCGAAAGCCCGCATGGCAAGATCGGTGTTGTCCAGATTGCCGGTCTGGTCGCGCGGCGCATCGTTTGCTGGTCGAACGAGGATGATGATTTGTCCGTGGGCGAGCGGTTCGGCCTGATCCGTTTCGGATCGCGCGTCGATGTGTATCTTCCTGCCGATGCGACCGTTCGTGTTGCAGTTGGCCAGACGGCAGTCGCCGGTGAAACCGTGCTGGCCGATTATGGCAGCGTGCGCGGCGAACCTGTGGTGCGGATCGGCTGAGCCGATGGAGACGCCTTTTCCGCCTTTTGAGCCCAATGGCCGCGTGGATTCATCGCGCGGCCCCAAGCTGTCGCAGATACCGCTGCGTATCGTCATTCCCAATGTCATAACGGTTCTCGCCATCTGTGCTGGTCTTACCGGCATCCGTCTGGCTTTCGAGAACCGCTTCGAGCTTGCCGTCGTGATGGTGCTCGTCGCAGCCTTTCTCGATGGCATTGATGGGCGCGTTGCTCGCATGATGAAGGGTTCGTCGAAGTTCGGCGCGCAGATGGATTCGCTCGCCGATATCGTCAATTTCGGTGTCGCACCCGCTCTGGTGCTCTATGCCTTCATGCTCGATCAGGCGCGCTCGTTCGGCTGGATTGCTGCACTTCTTTATGCCATCGCCTGCTGCCTGCGGCTTGCGCGTTTCAATGTCATGCTCGAAGACCCGAACCGTCCGGCATGGCAGAGCAACTATTTCATCGGTGTGCCTGCACCGGCAGGCGCCATGCTTGTCCTGTTGCCGGTCTACCTCGGCTTTCTTGGTCTGACACCAACGCGGGCGCTCGCTTTTGGCGTGGCGATCTATACCGTCGCAATCGCGTTTCTGCTTGTAAGCCGCCTGCCGGTCTATAACGGTAAGTCCGCCGGAAGCCTTGTCCGGCGCGATATCGTCATGCCGCTCATCCTGTTCGTGGTGGTTTACGTCGCGTTCCTGATGAGCTTTACCTGGCAGACATTGAGCCTCACGGCGCTCGCCTATCTCGTGTTTCTTCCGTTCAGTCTGGCTGCCTGGAACAAGCGCGAAGCTGCTGACCGAAAAGCGGAGGAAGAAGCCGGAACCGAAGAGGATACACCGTCAGAGGAAAACTGATGGCAATGCCTGTTTGATGAAACCAACGCGCTCCTCGACCGATGATTTTGGCAGGAGCGCGATTTCATATCCAAGCCGTTTGTAGGTTTTATCCATCGCCTCGAATGTGCGTGCGGCTTCCTCGAAATCCTGCTTCCGCTCGGCATCCTGACCAAAGATTTCCGCCCATGGCGGAGCAAGAAACACTGTTCTGTTGTACTGAAACTGCCGTGCGGCTTCTTCCATATGCTGCGGAACGGGCAGGTTACACAACATCAGATAGCCGATTACGTCAGGAACACCGCGGTCGAAGAGGACCGTCCCACGCTGTTGTTCCGCCATCGTGTGCGAGCGCATTTCCCATGAAAGCATAAGCTCCGCAAAAAGCGCGCGATCACTCCAGGGCAGCGCATTTCCGCCGATGGCGACCTGATCCTGAATGATGGCACGTCCAGCCTCCACAGTGCGGGGAAAGCCCTGCCTTTCGAGTGCATCGATCAGTGTGCTTTTGCCTGATCCGGGCCCGCCGCTGATAATAATGAAACGCTGGTGATCTTTGGTCATAAGTTCTCCAATAGCAAAGGGAACGCGCACCAAATTTGGCAGCACGTGACAGAGGGATCTGAGAGGGGGAGAAATGCCCGCTGAAAAAAGAGCCAACAGATGGCCAGGCGGGAAACATTAATAAGTAAATACATAGAACCGGCCTTGCATATAGGCAAGGCCGGAGGACCGAAATCAGCTCGGCAGATGATAGTCGAGGAAGCGGTCCTGACGCACGTCGAAAAGCTTGCCCGTGACGTCAAGTGCAGGATCGGCAAGCTTGACGATCTTTTCTGCGACCGACTGTGGTGTTGGCAGCGTTTCAGGATCTTCGCCCGGCATGGCCTGCGCGCGCATGGCGGTGCGGGTGGCGCCCGGATTGACCGAGTTGATCTTGAGCTTCATCTGCTTCGTTTCTTCAGCCCAGCTGCGTGCCATGACTTCGACAGCAGCTTTCGAGGCAGCATACGGCCCCCAGAAGGCGCGGCAGGTATGTGCCACACCGGAGGAGAGCAGAATGGCACGTCCGGCATCGGAAGCCCGTAGCAGCGGATCGGTGGATCGAATAAGACGCCATACGCTGGTGACATTGACGTTCATGAGCTTCTCGAACGTCTTGGCCTCGACATGGCCGATCGGTGAGATCGTGCCGAGGACACCCGCATTGGCAACCATGATATCGAGCTTGCCCCAGCGCTCATGAATGGAACCGCCGAGGCGGTCGATCGCTTCCATATCGGTAATATCGAGAGGCACCAGCGTCGCATTGCCACCCAGTTTGCGGATATCGTCGTCCAGCTCTTCAAGCCCGCCGACGGTGCGAGCGACTGCGATTACATGTGCGCCGCGTTTTGCCAGTTCAAGTGAAAGAAAATAGCCAATACCGCGCGATGCGCCTGTTACCAGTGCGATGCGGCCCGTAAGGTCGATGCTCATCTAGTCCCCATATGATGCAAAAACATGAAACAGGCGGCCTTTTGGGCCGCCTGCGTGAAGAATTGGGCGATCAGCCGTTGCTTGCGAGCAGCGACAGCGTATGCACATTGCTCTCGCCTTCCTGATCGAGGAGGCGGGTCGGATATTCGCCCGTGAAATAGTGATCGGTGAAAGCCGGTGCTTTCGGATCACGTGGCTTCCCGCCAACGGCCTTGTAGAGCCCGTCGATGGAAAGAAATGCCAGGGAATCCGCGCCGATGTAGCGGCACATTGATTCCAGGTCTTTGTGCTGGTTGGCCAGCAGCTTATCGGCATGGGGGGTGTCGATACCGTAGAAATCCGGGTGGTAGATCATTGGACTTGCCACGCGGATATGCACTTCCTTTGCGCCTGCATCGCGGATCATCTGGACGATCTTGACGGACGTGGTGCCCCTTACGATGGAATCATCCACCAGCACGACCCGCTTGCCTTCGATCATGGCGCGATTGGCCGAATGCTTCAACTTGACACCAAGAGCGCGAATTTGCTGAGTCGGCTCGATAAAGGTACGGCCCACATAATGATTGCGGATGATGCCATATTCGAACGGAATGCCGCTGGCCTGCGCGAAGCCGAGAGCGGCAGGCGTGCCGCCGTCAGGCACCGGCACGACAACATCAGCTTCGATCCCGGCTTCCTTGGCAAGCTCCATGCCCATATTCTTGCGCGCGACATAGACGCTGCGACCGCCGACGACGGAGTCGGGGCGGGCGAAATAGACATATTCGAACAGGCAGAGCCGTTCCGGCTGTGGGTTTTCAGCCTTGATGGATTCGATGGTGATGGAGCCGTCTTTCTGGATCTCGCAGATGATCACTTCGCCATTTTCGACGTCGCGAACATACTTCGCGCCGATAATGTCGAGGGCACAGGTCTCTGAGCAGAAGATAGGCTTGCCGTCGAGCTCACCCATGACAAGCGGGCGGATGCCGATTACGTCACGCGCGGCAATCAGCTTGGTGCGGGTCAGCGCCAGCATGGCGTAACCGCCTTCGACCTGACGAATGGCATCGACGAAACGGTCGGACGAGGATGCATGGCGCGAACGGGCGATCATGTGCAGCACGACTTCGGTATCGGACGTCGCCTGGAAGATTGCGCCGGAAGCAATCAGTTGTTTGCGCAGCGTTATGCCGTTGGTGAAATTGCCGTTATGGGCAATGGCAATGCCGCCGACTTCCAGTTCCGCGAACAATGGCTGCACATTGCGCAGGATCGTCTCGCCGGTGGTGGAATAGCGCACATGACCGATGGCGCGGTCACCGGGCAGGCGGTTCAGCGTTGCTGCATCGGTGAAATGATCGCCGACGAGGCCCATATGGCGTTCGGAATGAAAACGGCGATTGTGATAGGAAACGATACCGGCGGCTTCCTGCCCGCGATGCTGGAGGGCATGCAGGCCCAATGCGGTCAGCGCGGCTGCGTCTTCATGGCCAAGTATGCCAAATACGCCGCACTCTTCATGCAGGGTGTCATCGTCCAGCATAAAGGAGGCATTTTCAGAAGAATGGCTGGTCATTGCCGCAAGGCCTTTCGATTGCAGAGGCAACTAAAGCATGTCGCGGAAAAGTGGAGACCGGTTTTCCGATAACGACATGCGTAAAGACTTCAAGCGCCTCTCTATCACAAGATAGCTTTTTGTTAAAAGCGAAGAGTTCACCGCTGCGTCGATATAGTCTCATGAACATTAGTATCGCACGATGCCGGCGAATAATCTCGCAAATTCCCGCCTGAAATATGATCGCGGAACCGAAATGACAATGTGTAAGCGTCATTTTGGCTATTTCACATCTGTCGGCTTTTGCCTCCAGAATTGAAAAAGCCGCCAGCAGGGCTGACGGCTTCTCGATATCTCGGAACAGCTTATTGCTGTGCAGGCGTATCGTCCGGAACAGGCGCTTCTTCCTGCTCGCCGGACGCTGGAGCGTTCTGCTGCGGCTTGAACTTGTCGATCATCTGGTCGGGATTAGCTGGCAGAAGGTCGATCAGCTGCTGGCCGAACGAATCGAGCATTGGCTTCGATTTCGCGTTCGTCACCCAGGCTGGCTGGTTCGTCGGGACGAGCCAGTTGAAGAACAGCATGGCAACGACAACGAGAAGCACACCGCGCACGCCGCCGAACAGAAAGCCTAGCGTGCGGTCAAGCGCGCCGATACGGCTGTCGATGATGAAATCGGCGATCTTCATGGTGATCAGCGAAACGACGATCAGCACGACGAGGAAGACGGCGCCAGCGGCGGCAATCTTCGCGATGGTTTCGTTGTTAATATAGGGCTGCACGAAAGGCAGAACCGGCTGGTAGAAAAGGTAGGCCGCAGCGGCCGCTGCCGCCCACGATACCAGCGACAGCACCTCGCGGGAAAAACCGCGCACCATCGCCAAAACGGCTGAAACCAGCGTTATCCCGAGTAGAATTCCATCAAGCATGGTTATCGGCATTCTGCCTGTCCTCAGTTATTATGCGCAATCACTTTAATACGCGGGGCAGTCAAAGATGCTGGAGCTTATCACCGGAAGGTTGACAGATTCTTCCAGTCAAAAAACTCCAGATTTATTGCTTCTTTCCGGAGCCTGAAGCCGCGATGCGCGCAACAAGGTCGGGCAGGGCCGAAGTTTCCATGAGGCGGAAGTTGCGATCTTTCCAAAGTTCGCCGCTGCCGCCGGGCACCTCTGCCTGCCGGAAACCGAGCTTCTCGGCTTCCTTGAGCCTCTGTACTGCATGCGTTACCGCACGAACAGCACCGGAAAGGCTGATTTCGCCGAAATAAACACAATCTGGCGGAAGGGCAATACCGGCCATGGATGAAACCAGTGCAGCAGCCACAGCTATATCAGCTGCCGGCTCGCTGATACGATAGCCGCCTGCGACATTCAGATAGACATCATGCTGCCCGAAACGAACGCCGCAATGTGATTCGAGAACGGCGAGGATCATGGCAAGTCGTCCGCCGTCCCAGCCGACGACCGCACGACGCGGGGTGCCGAGCGAGGAGGGGGCGACAAGCGCCTGTATCTCCACCAGCACCGGGCGCGTGCCTTCCATGCCGGCGAAAACTGCGGCACCGGGAGCCTTGGCGTTACGTTCACCAAGGAAAAGCTCGGACGGGTTGGAAACCTCACGCAGTCCGCCATCGGACATCTCGAAGACGCCGATTTCGTCGGTGGGGCCAAAACGGTTTTTCACCGTGCGCAGGATGCGATAGTGATGTCCGCCTTCACCTTCGAAATAGAGGACACCATCGACCATATGTTCGACCACACGAGGGCCTGCAATCTGGCCGTCTTTTGTAACATGTCCCACCAGTACGACTGCGGAACCAGTCTGCTTGGCATAGCGGATCATGGCTTGTGCCGACGAACGCACCTGCGTGACCGTGCCGGGCGCAGAATCTGCCATATCGGTCCAGAGCGTCTGGATCGAATCTATGATGACGAGATCGGGTCGCTTGGTATCAGAAATGGTGGCGATGATGTCTTCGACGTTGGTTTCGGCTGCAAGCTCCACCGCTGACGATGCCACGCCCAGACGCTGCGCACGCAGGCGTATCTGCGCGACGGCTTCTTCGCCTGAAACATAAACAATGCGATGGCCACGATTGGAAAGGGCTGCTGCAGCCTGCGTCAAAAGCGTGGATTTGCCGATGCCGGGATCACCGCCGATCAGAAGGGCTGAACCGCGCACGAATCCGCCACCGGTAACCCGGTCGAGCTCGCTGATACCGGAAATGATACGTGGCGCATCTTCAATGTCGCCAGACAGGGAGGTGAGGGCTACAGCGCGACCTTTGCGCTTGGACAACATGGCGCCGGGCCCAGACCCGATACCGCTATTGGTGCCTTCCTCGACAAGCGTGTTCCACTCGCCGCATGAGTCGCACTTACCCGCCCAGCGCGAATGAACCGCGCCGCAATTCTGGCAGATGAATTGAACGCGCGCCTTGGCCATCAGACGCGCTCCGTCTTGATCGTGATCTTCTTATTCATACTGTTCCGGGAGATAGGAACCTTCGGCCAGATCTGCAAATCGCGTGAACTCAGACTGGAAGGCGAGCTTGACGGTGCCGGTAGGCCCGTGACGCTGCTTGGCGATGATGACGTCAGCAGTGCCGCGCACTTTTTCAAAGTGCTGCTTCCATTCTTCATATTTCGGGTCGAATTCGTCACGCGGTTCGAGGTTCTTGACGTAATATTCCTCGCGGAATACGAAAAGCACCACGTCGGCGTCCTGCTCGATGGAGCCTGATTCACGAAGATCGGAGAGCTGTGGTCGCTTGTCGTCGCGGCTTTCCACCTGACGGGAGAGCTGTGAAAGCGCGATAATGGGAACGTTCAGCTCCTTGCCGAGCGCCTTGAGACCGGTGGTGATTTCGGTAATTTCCTGCACGCGGTTCTGCGCCGAAGCTTTCGACGAACCGGTCATCAGCTGCACGTAGTCGATGACCAGAACATCAAGACCGCGCTGGCGCTTGAGGCGACGGGCGCGGGCGGCGAGCTGCGCAATCGAGATACCACCGGTCTGGTCGATATAGAGCGGGATCTTCTGCATGACCTGAGAGCAGGCCACGAGCTTTTCGAAATCGGTTTCGGTGATGTCACCGCGGCGGATTTTCGAAGAGGAGACTTCCGTCTGCTCGGAAATGATACGGGTTGCGAGCTGTTCCGCAGACATTTCGAGCGAGAAGAAGCCGACCACGCCACCATTTATGGCTTTTACGCTACCGTCGGCCTGCTGCTCGCTTTCATAGGCATTGGCGATGTTGAACGCGATGTTGGTGGCAAGTGAGGTCTTGCCCATACCTGGACGACCGGCGAGGATAATCAAGTCGGAAGGCTGCAAGCCGCCCATTTTGCCATCGAGCGTATGGATGCCGGTGGAAACACCGGAAAGATGCCCGTCACGCATGAAGGCGGCATTGGCCATGTCGACAGCGGTTGTAACCGCGTCCTTGAATGCCTGAAAGCCGCCGTCATAGCGACCCGTTTCGGCCAGTTCGAACAGGCGGCGTTCTGCGTCTTCGATCTGTTCCTGCGGCGTGTTGTCGACTGGCGCATCATAGGCGATATTGACCATGTCTTCGCCAATGCCGATGAGCGCGCGGCGTGTTGCCAGATCGTAAATCGCGCGGCCATAATCCTCGGCGTTGATAATGGTGACGGCTTCGGTTGCGAGACGGGTCACATATTGGAAGATCGTGAGATCGCCCACCTTGCCTTCGGTTGGCAGGAAGGTCTTCATCGTTACGGGATTGGCCATCTTGCCGACGCGAATGAGATCAGTCGTGATCTCATAGATGCGACGGTGCAGAGGCTCGAAGAAATGGGTTGGCTTGAGGAAGTCCGATACCCGGTAAAAGGCATCGTTATTGATCAGGATCGCGCCCAGCAGCGCCTGTTCCGCTTCAATATTATGGGGTGCTTCCCGATAAAGCGCGTCTTTCTGATCCCGCGCATCGTCGAGTTTGCGTACCGCCGCTTCCGCCATGATTCTTAATCCTGTCCCTGATGCACCCAGCTAGCCCTCAAGCGATGCCAAACGCAACGCAGCTTCGGATGATTCCTGCTGGAAGAGAAAACCTATACCATGATTCACACTGATCCACAGTTCAGGCGTTGCCTTTATGCACTTCCTATTGACGGAGATTGCGGGGAGCAATCGGCGATATTAATCTTCTCCCAACCCAAAGCTCCCTGATCTGTGCGGGCATTCAAAGCAAAGCCCGGCTTACATTCACGAGGAATATTCATGCGACACCGCACCATTGCAGCCTGGCTTCTGACAGCATTGGCTCTCTTTTCTTCATCAACGGCTTCGTCGGCAGCCTCGGAACCGATCAAGGTCAAAGTGTTTATCGCCGCCATGTTCGAGATCGGTCAGAACAGTGGCGACCGGGCCGGTGAGTTTCAACGGTGGTATGAGCATTACTGGAAGGATGCGAAGCCCATCGAAGTCAAAGGGGCGCTGAAACCCGTTTATTGCAACGATGACGGTGTATGCGGCTCAGTTCTTGGCATGGGCAAGGTGAACTCCTCGGCCAGCATGCAGGCAATCATGCTCGACCCAGCCTTCGACTTCTCCAAAACTTATTACATCCTGTCCGGTGTGGCAGGCACGCCACCTTCACGCGGTACGATAGGTGATGTGAGTTGGGCGACGTGGCTCGTCGATTACGATCTGGGCCATCGCTGGGCACCGGAAGAAGGCAAGCCGGGCGAACCGGTCTTCATCCCGCGAAAGGGATATGAAGAGTATCGTGTTTTCAAGCTTAATCCTGATTTGGTCGCGGCGGCAATGCGTTTGGGCTCCAATGTGGAGCTTCGCGATTCGCCCGAGGCCCAGGCGTATCGCATGCGTTATCCCGACAAGGCTGCGCAGGCGAAACCGGCATTGAAGACGGGCACGCATATGACCGGAGATACATTCTTCCACGGTCCGGGACTGTCGAAAGAGGCTCAGTATATCGCCAAGCTCTATGGTGCCGACGACTATCTCGCCACCGAGATGGAAGCCGCAGCGCTTGCGCTCGTTATCAAGCGGCAGCACGGTACAGACCGCATCCTCAGCCTGCGCGGTTCGGTGAACTTCGATCAGGGGAATCCGAAAGAAACCACGCTACAGCATCTGGATCCCGCGCCGGGCGAAACGGCAGGGGGTTTTGCGGAAACGGTCGAAAACATCTACCTCGTCGGCGCTCCGGTCGTGAACGACATCGTCACCCATTGGGACAAATGGGAAGCAGGCGTGCCAAAGCCGGAATAAGATCAGAGAAAGCGGGCTGCTCCAACGGAACAGCCCGCCTTATTTATAGCAGATCGGCTTCACCTCAGGCGTTCATGCTTTTCTTGACGGCCCGACCCTCGCTGTTGGCGCCTTTGGGCGCGCTGTCGAGGCGCTTGAGACGCTTTTCCTCGGCCTCAATATAGTTGCGGGTCAGCGGAACGGATTCCTGTTTGTGGGCGATCTGAATGTGGAACACCATCATGTTCTGCCAGCGGAAAGCGCTTTCAGACGCTGCCAGATAAAACTCCCACATGCGGCAGAAACGCTCGTCATAAAGCGCCTTGGCCTTGTCGCGATTGGCCATGAATGCTTCCCGCCAAGCCTTCAGCGTTTCCGCATAATGAAGCCGCAGGATTTCTACGTCGGTGACATAGAGCCCGGCCTTTTCGATATGCGGCAGAACCTCAGAAAGTGCCGGAATATACCCGCCCGGAAAGATGTACTTGCGGATGAACGGATTGGTCGCTCCCGGCCCATCGGCGCGTCCGATGGCATGCAGAAGGAAAACGCCATCCTGCTTCATCAGGCGAGCGACGTGCTGGAAATACTCGGCGAAATGCCCGACCCCGACATGCTCGAACATGCCAACCGATACCAGCCGGTCAAACTTGTCGTCGATGTTGCGATAGTCGGTCAATTCGAACTTCGCACGGTCGGCCAGTCCTTCATCCTGCGCTCGCTGATTGGCAATGGCATGCTGCTCTTCGGATAAGGTTACACCGGTGACATTGGCCTTGAGATAACGAGCCAAATAGAGCCCCATACCACCCCAGCCGCAGCCGATATCGAGCACCTTGTCGCCTTCCTTCACCAGCAATTTTGCCGCGATATGGCGCTTTTTGGCAAGCTGCGCCTCGGCAAGCGTAGCGTTTGGCGGATCGAAATAGGCACAGGAATATTGCTTGTCCGGATCGAGAAACAGATCGTAGAGCTCACCGGAAAGGTCATAATGACTTTTGATATTGTTTGAAGACCGCGAAATCGTGTTCATCTGCTGGAAGCGACGGAAAAAAATGCGCAGCTTCGCCAGAGCTTTCATCCACGGTTCGGTCGCCGCAGTCGGCCCGGTATTCTCGAATACCACCTGAAGGAGCGTGTAGATGCCGCCCTTCAAAAAATCGATCTCGCCATCCATGAAACACTCGGCGAGTTTCAACTCCGGGTCGAGGGCTACGGCCCGCTCGGCGTGCTTCGTCTTGAAGTGTATATGAACTGGTTCGCCAGTCCTGTCGCCGTACCGGGTAAGCGCACCACTAGAATCGGTGACCGTCAGGTCGCCGGTTTTAATCATATGCGAAAGAACAGTACGCATCATTCCATACATCGGCCCCATCTCCTCTTGGGGATCGAAGCAGGCGTACGTCCATGCGTTTGCATGGCAGGCGGCGGTGCATAAGTATCAGAGCCGCTCTGTCATCAGATTTTCAGGCAATATCCCCTCGGTCAATCGGCCTCGGGAGTAATGCCCAAGCAACGCGGACGTTTCCGTCAGCACCTCTCCAATCCAATACTAATATGTAGAATAAGGAGTTTTGCCGATCTGAAAAGAGAAAATGCCCGGCGGAGGCCGCCGGGCACGATCATATAAAGTTTACCACGATGGGAATGCGTGCTGTCTGGCTTTGCATTCCCATAGATAATAGGTGGCTAAATTAAGCCTGATCTTCAGCTTCGTCCTCTTCGTCGAAAACTTCTTCCGACAGAGGCTGTTCTTCGATGCCGTAGATGGCTTCGATCGAGGTCAGGTCTTCACCCTTTGCCTGACGTTCGGCTTCTTCGGTCGAACGTGCGATGTTGACCGTAACCTGAACCTGAACTTCCGGATGCAGCGAAATCGAGACTTCGTGCAGGCCGATCGTCTTGATCGGATGGTTCAGTTCAACCTGGTTGCGGTGCAGGGTGAAGCCATTGGCCGAGATGATGTCGGCGATGTCACGGGTCGAAACGGAACCGTAGAGCTGGCCGGTTTCACCAGCCGAACGTACAACGATGAAGCTTTCGCCATTGAGCTTTTCAGCAACGGCCTGAGCTTCGTTCTTGCGCTCCAGGTTCTGGGCTTCGAGCTGAGCGCGCTGGCCTTCGAACTTCTTCTTGTTGGCTTCGTTGGCACGAAGAGCCTTGCCCTGCGGGAGCAGGAAGTTACGGGCATAGCCGTCCTTGACCTTGACGGTTTCGCCCATCTGGCCGAGGCGGCCAATGCGTTCCAGAAGAATGACTTCCATTGGAGTTTCCTTTCGAGTTTCTGATTCGGTTACTGACTGTCAGCGCCCGGCATTTTCGAGACCGGCGCGCCGCGCGAAGTGTCGAAAAGTCCGAGAACCATGAAGATGAAAAGCAGGAATGCGAAGAGTATGATCGCAAAGTAGGCGAGCCATAGCGCTACCGGGCGCCACACCTTGCCGCGTGTGCGGAAATGCATGATGGCAAGACCTGACATCATGAAACCAGCGCTAAGCGCGCCAGCAACGACGGTTGCGATCAATCCGGTGCCGCCGGGAAGAAATGCAACCGCAAGAGCGACCGCGAAGACGAGCAGGGCCGGGCGCGGCATACGCAGCGTTGCGGGCCAGTCATCACGCGGACGGCGCAGGCGACCCGACATGGAGATCAGGCGCTGTGCCAGATAAAGATTGCCAACGAGAATCGCGAGGCAGGTTGCCGGCTGGATTGCAGGCAAGGCGACCATCAGCAGCGACGTTACATTGTTGCGAATGTCATCGCTGGCCGTGAACTGCGGATCGGCTTCGGCAACCCGGTCGATAAGCGTATTTGCGAGTTCGCGCGCCATGTCCGGGCCAAAGCCCAGGATCGCACCGATGACGATGAAGCTGAGCGCCACCATCATGGCAAGCCGGAACACAATGTCTGAAAGCGGATACCAGACCAGAACATCCTTCGGTCCGCCGAGTTCTTCGGCTGGCCGCGCGAGGCCGGACAGATAGGCGCCGGTTGCTGCGGGAATGAAGCTCGTCAATGCCATCAGAAGTGCTGCAAGCGGGACGGCGACAACGCCGACGGCAACCGTAGCTGTGGCGGCGGCAACGATACCGGCGCTCGAACCCCAGCCAAGGGCAACAACGAAGATGGGAAGTGGTGTCAGGAAGTAGAGAACCATGGCCATAGCAGCCATCGCGCCACCCTGGGCGATGACGCCGGACGACATCAAGGCCGAGGCAAGCCCCGCCAATATGCCGATACCGATAATGGTTCTATTGAATTTCATCAGTTTCGCTGTCCTGCTCCGGTCTTGCCGGTTCGTGCAGTTAGAGGCCGCTGCCCCAACTTGGGTTTTTATTACGTTTCATTGCGCCCATCGCAATGAAGGAAAGGGGGTTGGGAGGCAATCTCTGCGAGAACGCCTCCCAGAATCTTGTTCTTACTTCACAACGTAAGGCAGCAGGCCGAGGAAACGAGCGCGCTTGATCGCCTTGGCGAGTTCACGCTGCTTCTTCTGGCTGACAGCCGTAATACGGGAAGGAACGATCTTGCCGCGTTCGGAAATGTAACGCTGCAGAAGCTTGATGTCCTTGTAGTCGATCTTCGGTGCGTTTGCGCCGGAGAACGGGCACGTCTTGCGACGGCGATGGAAAGGACGACGGGTCGGGATCTGATTGATATCAACCATGATTATGCTCCTTCACCAGCTTCGTTGTCGCGTGGGCGACGTGGGCCGCGATCACCACGGTCACCGCGATCACCACGGTCGAAACCGCCTTCACGACGACGCGGACGATCATCACCATCGCGTTCGCGACGGTCGTCACGGCGGGTGAGCATGGCCGACTGGCCTTCTTCGTGTTCTTCAACGCGAACGGTGAGGAAACGAAGAACGTCTTCGTTGATGCGCATCTGGCGTTCCATTTCGGCAACGGCTGCAGCCGGAGCGTCGATGTTTACGAGCGTGTAATACGCCTTGCGATTCTTCTTGATACGGTAGGTGAGGGGACGCAGACCCCAGCTTTCGACCTTACCGACCTTGCCGCCATTAGCTTCGAGGACACCCTTGTACTGTTCGACGAGAGCGTCGACCTGCTGCTGGGAAATGTCCTGGCGGGCAAGAAGCACATGTTCATAAAGAGCCATTGGCTTTGCCTTTCTTCTGTTACAACATGCCGACACCAACGGCTAAGCCTCTGCGACTTCTCTTTTGCCGGAAAACCGGTGAAGAAAGGACGCTCACTGAGACGATCGAGAGCGGAGACACGGGAGGCAGAAGCGCTTGTGACTTCTACGGATGTTCGTGAATTTAACTGCACAAACAACCGGCCCTCCGTTCAGCCCCCAGCTGGTGCCGAGCAATGAACGGGCGGCTATTACGTGTTTTTCCCCGGCTTTGCAAGGCGCAAACCGCACAAAAACCGGGAAATACTTGACTTTGCTGCCCTCACTGAGGCACATCCCGCCAAATTGTGCATTTAATTGCAAGGCATGTCGGCGAAAACGGATATCGGTTTCGACATTATCATATGCTTAAAACCAGAACGAGGCATCAATGGCGGTAGCATTTACTTTCCCCGGACAAGGCAGCCAGGCTGTGGGTATGGGCAAGGCTCTGGCCGAACAGTTCGCTGAAGCGCGCGCCGTTTTCGATGAAGTCGACGCTGCACTGGGCGAAAAGCTTTCCGCTACCATGTTCGAAGGGCCGGAAGACGTGCTGACGCTGACCGCCAATGCCCAGCCTGCGCTGATGGCCGTCTCGATGGCCGTGCTGCGCGTTATGGAAGCGCGCGGCTTTTCGTTGAAAGACAAGGTTTCCTACGTTGCCGGACATTCGCTTGGTGAATATTCAGCACTTTGCGCAGCCGGAACATTCTCGCTTGCCGATACGGCGCGCCTCCTGCGCATTCGCGGCAATGCGATGCAGAAGGCTGTTCCCGTTGGCGAAGGCGCGATGGCTGCGATCATCGGCCTGGAGCATGGCGACGTAGAAGCTGTCTGCGCTGAAGCCAAGGCATCCGGCTCGGTCCAGATCGCCAATGATAATGGTGGTGGACAGCTCGTCATTTCCGGTTCCAAGGCTGCGGTCGAACTGGCTGCAAAGCTTGCATCCGAAAAGGGTGCCAAGCGGGCCATCATGCTGCCCGTATCCGCTCCCTTCCATTCAACTTTGATGAGCCCCGCTGCTGACGCAATGCGTGAAGCGCTTGCTTCGGTTGAAAAGCACAATCCGATCGTGCCGCTCATCGCCAATGTGCGCGCAGCGCCGGTTACCGACGCCAACGAGATTGCCGATCTGCTGGTTGAGCAGGTTACAGGTCAGGTGCGCTGGCGCGAAACGGTCGAATGGTTTGCGGCCAATGGCGTCACCACGCTTTATGAAGTAGGTTCAGGCAAGGTTCTGACTGGTCTGGCGCGTCGCATCTCGAAGGATGTGACTGGCGCCGCCGTTGGTTCGGCTGAAGAAATCGAAGCAGCGCTTGCTGCTCTCGGCGCTTGATCCCGAAAAGTTGCAGACTTTTCGGATAAGATCATGCGATGGAAATTGAGAAGCTAAAAGGGATTTCGCATGTTTGATCTGACTGGCCGCAAGGCTCTGGTAACCGGCGCAACCGGTGGTCTTGGCGAAGCGATTGCCCGCGCTCTTCATGCGCAGGGCGCAATCGTCGGCCTGCACGGCACACGCGAAGAAAAGCTGAAAGAGCTTGCCGCTGAACTTGGTGACCGCACCTTCATCTTTCCGGCCAATCTTTCTGACCGTGAAGCCGTCAAGGCTCTCGGCCAGAAGGCGGAAGAGGAAATGGGCGGCGTCGACATTCTCGTCAACAATGCCGGCATTACCCGCGACGGCCTGTTCGTGCGCATGAGCGACGAAGACTGGGATGCGGTTCTCAACGTTAATCTTACGTCCGTTTTTAATCTGACGCGTGAGCTGACCCATCCGATGATGCGCCGCCGCAATGGTCGTATCATTAACATCACGTCGATTGTTGGCGTGACCGGCAATCCGGGTCAGGCAAACTATTGCGCGTCGAAAGCAGGCCTCATTGGTTTCTCCAAGTCGTTGGCGCAGGAAATCGCCAGCCGCAATGTAACGGTTAACTGCATCGCTCCGGGCTTCATCGAATCGGCCATGACCGACAAGCTGAACGAAAAGCAGAAGGAAGCGATCATGAGCAATATTCCCATGAAGCGCATGGGCGTTGGTGGTGATATTGCAGCGGCAGTTGTCTATCTGGCAAGCGACGCGGCAGCCTATGTGACGGGCCAGACCCTGCACATCAATGGCGGCATGGCCATGATCTAACCCTCCTTCTTCTCCCTATTATGGTATAAAATGCCTTAATACGGGGGCTGAAGAAGGAAAAGGCGCTTTGCCTTGCTCAAGAAGCATGGTAATGCGCCCATCGAGAATTGCGGCATTCTGAGTAGAAGTGCCGCGATCCTGTTCCGAAAGGAATATCCACAGGATGACTGTCCGGGCGGCTTCGCTCGAAACTTGGCAGACATCTTATAACTTGATTACAATCCTGCATGCCGCTAACCAAGGCAGAGCAACAAACACACAGGTCGAGGTTCCGACATGAGCGATACCGCAGAGCGCGTCAAGAAAATCGTTGTTGAACATCTGGGCGTAGATGCCGACAAGGTCACGGAAGGCGCAAGCTTCATCGATGACCTCGGCGCAGACAGCCTCGACACGGTCGAGCTGGTCATGGCTTTCGAAGAAGAATTCGGCGTTGAAATTCCTGACGACGCTGCCGAAACGATCCTTACGGTCGGCGACGCTGTGAAGTTCATCGACAAGGCTTCCGCCTAATCTGAACTTGGGCATTGGGCTGGGGTTCTCGCGAATCCCGGCCCTGCTTATTTTAAGTCGTTTCTTTCGTCTTCACGATCGGGACGCACATGCACAAAGGCCGTTCAGCGGCCTGTTTGTGAATCTGCCGGAACGCTGATCGAAGATCGTGTTCGTCATGGCAGGCTCCGGTTTCAACAATTGGAGCACCATCCCTTCCAGTCAGGCCCGGACATATGTTCTGCCGGTTAAAGCCTGCGGGGCGGTGTTCGTGACATAACAAAGTTTTAAGGGGTGGATATGAGGCGTGTCGTCATCACCGGTCTGGGTCTGGTGTCGCCGCTTGCCAGCGGTGTCGAAGAGACCTGGAAGCGTCTTATTGCCGGTGAAAGCGGTGCTCGCCGCATCACGGAATTTGAAGTTGACGATCTGGCCTGCCAGATAGCCTGCCGCATTCCGGTTGGCGATGGCACCAATGGCACCTTCAACGCCGACCTCCATATGGAGCCCAAGGAACAGCGTAAGGTTGATCCTTTCATCGTTTATGCTGTCGGCGCTGCCGATCAGGCGCTGGACGATGCCGACTGGCATCCTGAAAGTGACGAAGATCAGGTCCGTACCGGTGTTCTTATCGGTTCCGGCATCGGCGGTATCGAAGGTATTGTCGAGGCCGGCTACACGCTGCGCGACAAGGGCCCACGCCGCATTTCTCCGTTCTTTATTCCTGGTCGCCTGATCAATCTGGCTTCCGGCCATGTTTCCATCAAGCACGGGCTCCGCGGTCCAAACCATTCGGTTGTAACGGCTTGCGCAACCGGCACACATGCTATCGGCGACGCTGCCCGTCTGATCGCTTTCGGCGATGCGGATGTCATGGTTGCCGGTGGAACGGAATCGCCGGTCAGTCGCATTTCGCTGGCAGGCTTTGCCGCTTGCAAGGCGCTGTCCACCAAGCGTAACGACGATCCGACCGCAGCTTCCCGTCCTTATGACGAAGACCGTGACGGTTTCGTGATGGGCGAAGGTGCGGGCGTTGTGGTTCTCGAAGAGCTGGAACACGCACTGGCGCGCGGCGCGAAAATCTATGCGGAAGTTATCGGCTACGGTCTTTCGGGCGATGCTTACCACATCACTGCTCCGACCGAGAGCGGCGAGGGTGCCGAACGTTGCATGGTCGCTGCCCTGAAGCGCGCTGAAATCACGCCGGACCAGATCGACTACATCAACGCCCATGGCACGTCGACCATGGCTGACACCATCGAACTCGGCGCTGTCGAGCGGGTGGTCGGCGATGCTGCGTCGAAGATTTCGATGTCCTCGACCAAGTCGGCTATCGGCCATCTGCTTGGTGCTGCCGGTGCAGCCGAAGCGATTTTCTCGACGCTTGCCATCCGCGACAATATTGCGCCGGCGACGCTCAATCTCGATAATCCGGCTGTCTCGACGAAGATCGATCTGGTTCCGCACAAGGCGCGTGAACGCAAGATCGATGTGGCTCTGTCGAACTCCTTCGGATTTGGCGGAACCAACGCTTCGCTGGTCCTGCGCCGATACTCCTGATCGGTATCGCTGAAAATAGAATATCGAATTTAAAAAAACGCGGGGATTTCTCCGCGTTTTTGCCAAAATAAAACCGGATGCGATGTTTAAAATCGCGAACAGCGGTTAGTGTGGTTACGACTCCGAAGAGTTTTATCCACTCTGACGAAATAAGTGCAAAAAGCCGTTCTGGGCGGGCATTCGGCACAATGTGTCGGGAGGTTCGCCAAAATAGATAGACAGAGCCATTCTCGTGGTTTGATTTAAACTAACGAAATACTCTGGACCGAGGTGATTGAGTGAATTCAGAGGCGCCATCCGGAACACCCCCTGCAGACGAGCAGCCCAAAGGCGCGACGCAGGAAACGAACGCGACTTCAAAGCCGTTCGTGCCGAAATCCGCGTCTGAAGCTCTGCGGCCCGAGCCGGGAACGCCGCCGCCGCGCAAGCGTTCGCGCCATGCGCGCAGCCAGATCGTCGTTTTCATGAATTTTATGCTGTCGCTGGTCGTGCTTGTTCTGCTCGGCGCGTCGGCCTTGTTCTATTTCGGCAAGATGCAGTTTGACGGACAAGGTCCGCTTACTGCCGAAACGACGTTTCTCGTCAAGCGCGGCGCTGGTATCGCCGAAGTTTCCAACAGCCTGGAAAATCGTGAAATCGTCAGTGACGCGCGTATTTTCCGCTATGGGATGCGGACGCTCGGTCATGAAAATGATCTGAAGGCGGGCGAATACGCCATCCCGGCGGGCGCTTCGATGCGCGATGTGATGAATATCCTCATCAGCGGCAAATCCATCATGTATCCGCTGACCATTCCGGAAGGTCTGACGGTCAAGCAGATTTTCGATCGTATCTCGGCTGATCCGACACTGGTTGGTGACATGCCGAAGGACATGCCGCCGGAAGGTTCGCTCTTTACCGATACGTTGAATTTCACGCGTGGCACGACGCGTTCAGAAATCATCGATCGTATGGTCTCCTCCCAGAAGAAGCTCGTGGACGACGCCTGGGCAAAGCGTGGTTCCGACCTGCCGATCAAGGACAAGAACGAATTTGTGACGCTGGCTTCCATCGTTGAAAAGGAAACCGGTATCGCGTCGGAACGCCCGCATGTGGCGTCGGTCTTCGTCAATCGCTTGAAGAAGGGCATGCGCATCCAGTCCGATCCGACCATTATTTATGGCCTGTTCGGCGGAGCTGGCAAACCTTCTGATCGGCCGATCTTCAAGTCGGACATCGAAAAGCCGACACCTTACAATACCTATGTGATCAACGGTCTTCCGCCGACGCCGATTGCCAATCCGGGCAAGGCTGCGCTGGAAGCTGTCGCCAATCCGCTGGATACGGAAGACCTCTATTTCGTTGCCGATGGCACGGGTGGCCATGTGTTCTCGAAGACGCTGCAGGAACACAACGCCAACGTCCGTAAATGGCGCTCCGTGGAACAGCAAAAGAATATCGAGCAACAGAACAATAGCGGCAGCAATACAAACCAAAGCGCGGGGCAGTAGCTTTTCGCTACGGCTTTGGTGAGTTTGAGAATGTGTAACCGAAGCCGGTGTTCGCCACCGGCTTCGGATTGGTTTTTAGAGTAAGTCCGCACTGTCGCGGGCGTGAGTTGAGGGGATGGAACGCATGGCGCTCCAAAGCATGACCGGTTTTGCACGCCATGCCGTGCAACATGCCATGGAAGGCGGAGAAGCGCGCATCGTCTGGGAAGTGCGTTCCGTCAATGGTAAGGGGCTCGACCTTCGGCTGCGTCTGCCGCAAGGCCTTGAAGCCGCCGAACATCCTGTACGCTCCATGCTGGCGCGTCATTTTTCGCGTGGCAATTTTCAGGCAAGCCTCAGTGTGGAGCGCAGCGAGGCGCAGGCTGGTTTCAGCATCAATCAGGCCATGCTCGCCGAGATCCTGAAGCTCGGTGCGGATTTGCAGGCAACGCACGGACTGGCCCCCGCCAGCGTAGACGGCATTCTTTCATTGCGCGGTATCATCGATCAGGCACAGATGGCTGATGACGAAGACGAGCGCGGCGGACTGGAAGCTGCCGTCGTCTCAGGTTTTGAGGAAACGCTGAAAGCAATCGCCGATGCCCGCAAGCAGGAGGGCAAGGCTCTTTTCACTATTCTGTCCGCGCATGTCGATAGTATCGAGCGCCTGACCGTGAATGCCCGCCGCGACCCGTCGCGGAGCACAGACGCGATCAAGGCCCGTCTCGCTGGACAGGTGGCGCTGCTGATGGATTCCGCACGCGAGCTTGATGAGACGCGGCTCTATCAGGAAGCGGCGTTTCTGGCGACCAAGGCCGATATTCAGGAAGAGCTTGACCGGTTGGAGACCCATGTGGCATCCGCCCGCAAGCTTCTGGCGGATGGTGGCCCCGTCGGGCGCAAGCTCGATTTTCTTTCACAGGAATTTAATCGTGAAGCTAATACACTGTGTTCCAAATCGAATGCAGCGTCGATCACAGCCATCGGTCTGGAACTGAAGGCAGTCGTGGACCAGTTTCGCGAACAAGTACAAAATCTGGAGTAACAGGTATCATGGCCATCTCTTCGGTTGAAAATGGCGTCGCACGTAGAGGCTTGATGGTGGTGATCTCGTCGCCATCCGGAGCCGGTAAGTCCACCATTGCCCGGCTGTTGCTGGAAGACAAGAAGATGAACCTCTCGCTGTCGATCAGCGTGACGACGCGCCAGCGCCGCCCGAGCGAGATCGAAGGGGTTCACTACCATTTCAAGACGATCCGCGAGTTTGAACGTCTTCGTGACAATGATGAGCTGATCGAATGGGCCGAGGTCCATGGCAATTTCTATGGCACGCTGCGCGAAACGGCTGAGATCGCGCTGGCCGACGGTCAGGATATGCTGTTTGACATTGACTGGCAGGGTGCAGACCAGTTGCAAGCAAAGATGCCAGCCGATGTGGTGTCGATCTTTATTCTTCCGCCCACCATGCGCGAATTGCAGCAGCGCCTGAACCGTCGCGCGGAAGATACGGCGGATGTCATCGAGACCCGTTTGCAGAATGCGCGTTTTGAAATCCAAAAATGGGTGAAGTACGATTATATCGTCATCAATGAGGATCTTGATCGCTCCTTTGCGGCTATCAAGTCGATCATTGAAGCTGAACGTCTTCGCCGTGACCGCCGCCCGGGTCTGTTCGATTTCGTGACCGGTTTGCTGGAAGAAAATCCGGGCATATAAATCGAGACCCGGTTTTTACGCGAATCTGACGACTATCCGATCTGTTTCGCTCACGAGGCGCTTGAACGCTTCGAGAAACGGCTTGCCGCCGCGTGTCTTCAACTTGCCCAGAGCTTCGGCATTCCTGAAAACCAGTTCGCATTCACCGGGCCAGCCTGGACCTTGCCATTGCACAGCGTCCCAGAATGAGTCGAGTGTGTAACCGAAGGATTCCGGGTCTTGGGCTGGAACAGCGGAAAGATACCGTCGCCAAAGATCGTCAGGGTTTTCTATCCCGGCACAATCGATTTCGTAAATCGGCAGCATATCAGCCTAGCAGGATCAGCAGGCCGTCCACCATGCCGAGGACAAGAATGAGTGCGCCCATCGTGATGGCTGTCACGACCAGCATACGCTTTTGCCGGTCACGTTTTTCCGTTCGCTTGCCCGTCCAGTCGTAAGGCGATTCAGGCATTCCTCTCTCCAGATCGGCCTGACATCGAATATCGCTATGCAGGCTGTTACCCTGATAGCCTGCACTTTACCGGTGATATCTGCAAGTTAGATGACACTAAAAAGCAGGCATCTGAGCGAAAGCGCGGAAGACGGCAGGGCTCTTATACAGCCGTGCCTCCCACTGTTACCTGATCCATGCGCAGATGCGGCTGGCCGACGCCGACAGGTACCCACTGACCACCCTTGCCGCAATTGCCGCTACCCGTATCAAGCTTCATATCGTTGCCGATCATCGAAATCCGCTGCATCGCATCCGGACCATTGCCGATCAGCATCGCTCCCTTGATCGGCGCGCCGACCTTGCCGTCCTCGATCATGTAGGCTTCCGTACAGCCGAACACGAACTTGCCGGAGGTGATATCGACCTGACCACCGCCGAAGGAAACGGCATAGATGCCCTTTTTCATGGAGGCGATGATCTCTTCCGGCGTCTTGTCGCCGGAAAGCATGTAAGTGTTCGTCATGCGCGGCATAGGTGCGTGAGCATAGGATTCGCGGCGTCCATTGCCGGTAGCTTCCATGCCCATCAGGCGGGCGTTCTGGCGATCCTGCATATAATTAACGAGTTTACCGTCTTCGATCAGAACGGTGCGATTGGTGGGCGTACCTTCATCGTCAATCGTGAGAGAGCCGCGTCGCTCGGCGATGGTGCCATCGTCGACGACCGTGACCCCCTTGGAGGCAACCTGCTGTCCAAGCAGGCCGGCAAAGGCAGAGGTCTTCTTTCGATTGAAGTCGCCTTCCAACCCGTGCCCGACGGCTTCATGCAGCATCACACCCGGCCAGCCATTGGCCAGAACGACGTCGAATGTGCCGGCCGGGGCAGGGATAGCTTCCAGATTGACGAGTGCCTGACGCAATGCCTCATCGGCGGCATGCTGCCAGCTTTCAGCGGTGATGAACTCGCCAAAGCCCTTGCGTCCGCCAACCGTATGCGAACCTGATTCCTGACGGTCGCCATCGCCTGCCACTACCGCAACGCTCAGGCGCACCATGGGTCGTATATCGCGTACGAAATGACCGTCGGCGCGCAGAATTTCGACCTGCTGCCACGAGCCTGCGAGCGAAACGGAAACCTGACGTACTTTCGGGTCCTTGGCACGCAGATAGGCGTCTATTTGCTGCAAAAGCTGCACCTTGGAATCGAATGTCGGCGAACCGATGGGGTTTTCATCCGTGTAAAGGTGACGGTTGGTGCCGGCAGGTGCCGCCGAATAGTTTCCGCCATAGCCCTTAAGGGTTGCAGAAACCGCATCGGAAGCGCGCTTCAAGGCGGCAAGCGAAAGATCGCCCGCGTGGGCATAGCCGATTGCTTCGCCTGCGACCGAGCGCAGGCCGAATCCCTGATCCTGATTGAAGGAGCCGGTCTTGAGACGACCATTGTCGAAAACAAGCGCCTCCGCCTCGCGATATTCCACGAAGAGCTCTCCGTCGTCGCTGCCCTTCAGGCTTTGGGCGACAAGACGCTCGATATCGTCGCGGCTGGCGTCGAAACTGTCGATCAGGCTTTTCATAAAATAAATCCTGCAGCATGTGTTTGCTGCAGGATGTAAGCCTTAAATCGGTTGAGAACAACCGGTCATCTCAGTTGTGATCAAGGCAACGCGTCGAAGCCTTCACCGAATCCCTTGAGATCGACAGGAATGCCCACGCCTTCTTCCGGCGTCTGGAAGACGATGAAGGTCGCAGCCTTGCCGGAACGCAATGTCTTGAGAAGTTCATCCTCAAGGATCACTTCGGCGTAGCAGCCGTCTTCGAAGCAGCGGACGAAATAGGCGCGACCGATATCCTTGCCGTCGACATTGAGGCCAAGACCGTTGGGCAACAGAACGCCTAGCGGCGCCAGAACGCGAAGGATGCGCGCCTTGTTGTCTGCTGTCTTGAGAACGACGACCGAAAGACCCAGTTCAGGGCGCTTTGCGGCGACCACATTCTGGATCAGCGCGCATTGCTCAGTCTTGGCGCCCGCAGGCGTATCACACAGAACGGACCATGCGCCATGCTGCGACTTGAGCTTGCCGCTCTGCTGCGGGCTGCTCGGAGCCGCCTGCGACTGGGCAGCAGGGGCCTCTTGTGGGGTTTGTAACTGCGCCGGTGTTTCCTGAGCAACCGAAGGAAGCGTTGCAACGGCAAGCGTCAAGCTGACGCCTGTTGCAAGAGTTGCGAGGCGCTGGCTGATCGTGCGGCGGGCAAGCATGCGAAAAGTCATGAAATCTCCAGATCGAATCACCGGGACGTTAACGCGCTGCATTGGCCATGAAAAGCGCCGTGATTGGCGATTATCAGTCCTGGCCATCATAGCAACGGTGATACCGTCTGTTGCGTCGATTGTCACGCGGCACGTTAAAGGAAACGTCTTGTCAAATCATGGCTTCATTATGGGTTTCGTACGGTTTTCCCAAGTTTTCACGGTGAAAACGAGCAGCTCCGGCGCATTGATTAAACTCGGACATTCGCTCTTTCCCACATGGACTGCGCGCAAAAATGCCGCACAGGAACATATTCGCCTTCCTTGCGGTGTGCGCTAAGGTGTGGTTTGAACGCCGACGGGGGATGCGGCCGTCTTTAGCGTCCGGCGTCCAGCTCGAAAGGGCGAAAAGGGAGAGAGTTCTGGTGGATAAGATTGTTGCCACAACGAAGGGCGCCTTCGGCGGCGCTCTTGCAGTGCTGTGGACGACTGGTGCCGCTTTTGCGGACCAGCCTCGTCCCTGGGAATGGAGATTTCAGGACGCAGCGACTGGAATTGCCGAACAGATTCATTGGTTTGAGCGCTATACGCTCTGGTTCATCATTCCAATTACCTTGCTGGTTCTGTTTTTGTTGCTTTGGGTGGTGTTTCGCTTTCGTGCGAGCGCGAACCCGGAGCCGTCCAAAACCAGCCACAATACCGCTATTGAAGTGGTCTGGACCATCGGGCCTGTGATCATTCTTCTGTTTTTGGCGGTTCCGTCTTTCCAGCTTCTGACGGCGCAGTATTCGCCGGAAGATCCGACGCTGACGGTCAAGGCGACGGGTTATCAGTGGTATTGGGGTTACGAATATCAGGTCGATAATCCGGTCAGCTTTGATGCCCTTCTTCTGAAGGATGGCGATCGCGCCGCTGCCGGCAAGGAAGACCGCGCGCGTTATCCGCGTCTTCTCGCCGTCGACAATGAAGTCGTGGTTCCGGTCGGCGAAACGGTTCGTCTTCTCGTCACTGCTGCCGATGTGATCCATTCGTGGACCATTCCGGCTTTCGGCGTGAAGATGGACGCTGTTCCGGGTCGTATCAACGAAGCCTGGTTCAAAGCGGACAAGGAAGGCCTCTACTACGGTCAGTGCTCTGAGCTTTGCGGCAAGGATCATGGCTTCATGCCGATCGCCGTGCGCGTTGTCTCGAAAGAGCAGTATCAGACCTGGATCGCCGCTGCGGGATCGGATCTGAACGGCGCGAACAAGGCGCTTCAGGCCGCTGTTGAAGGTGGCGCAAATGATAAAGTGGCTGCGGCGGGTCTCTGATCCCGAACGCCAAGACTGTTGAAAAACGGGAGCGAATTCCATGGCTGGCACAGCAGCTCACGAGCATGGTGCTCACGACGACCACAAGCCGCACGGCTGGGTTCGTTGGGTATACTCGACCAATCATAAAGACATCGGTACCCTGTACCTGATTTTTGCAATCATCGCCGGTATTATCGGCGGCGCCCTGTCGATCGCGATGCGCGCTGAACTCCAGGAACCGGGCATCCAGATTTTCCATGGCTTGGCGTCCATGGTTTACGGTGTTGAGGGCGATGCCGCGCTTGATGCCGGCAAGCAGATGTTCAATGTGTTCACCTCCGCGCATGCTCTGGTCATGATCTTCTTCATGGTCATGCCCGCGCTGATCGGTGGTTTTGCCAACTGGATGGTGCCGCTGATGATCGGCGCGCCGGACATGGCTTTCCCGCGCATGAACAACATCTCGTTCTGGCTTCTGCCGCCTGCGCTGTTGCTGCTGATGATCTCGCTGTTCATGCCTTCGGCACCCGGTGGTTGGGGCCCCGGTGGCGGCTGGACACTGTATCCGCCGCTATCGACGACCGGCCAGCCTGGTCCGGCAATCGATTTCGCCATTCTGGCGCTGCACATTTCCGGTGCTTCGTCGATTCTCGGCGCGATCAATTTCATCACCACGATCCTGAACATGCGCGCTCCGGGCATGACGCTGCACAAGATGCCGCTCTTCGCCTGGGCTGTTCTGGTGACGGCATTCCTGCTGCTGCTTTCGCTGCCGGTTCTGGCAGGTGGCATCACCATGCTGCTGACCGATCGCAATTTCGGAACGACCTTCTTCACGCCGGACGGTGGTGGTGATCCGATCCTTTACCAGCATCTGTTCTGGTTCTTCGGGCATCCGGAAGTGTACATTCTGATCCTGCCGGGCTTCGGCATTGTCAGCCACATCGTGTCGACCTTCTCGCGCAAGCCGATCTTCGGTTACCTCGGCATGGCTTACGCCATGGTGGCAATCGGTGTCGTGGGCTTCGTCGTCTGGGCTCACCACATGTATACGGTTGGCCTGTCACTCGACACGCAGCGTTACTTCGTGTTCGCTACGATGGTCATCGCTGTTCCGACGGGTATCAAGATCTTCTCGTGGATCGCGACGATGTGGGGCGGTTCGATCACGTTCCGCGCACCGATGCTGTGGGCAATCGGCTTTATCTTCCTGTTCACGGTCGGTGGTGTGACGGGCGTTCAGCTCGCCAATGCCGGTCTCGACCGCGCGCTGCACGACACCTACTACGTTGTGGCGCACTTCCACTACGTTCTGTCGCTGGGTGCGGTGTTTGCGATCTTCGCGGGCTGGTACTACTGGTTCCCGAAGATGAGCGGCTACATGTACAATGAATTTACGGCGAAGCTGCATTTCTGGGTCACCTTCGTTGGCGTGAACCTGGTCTTCTTCCCGCAGCACTTCCTCGGTCTTGCTGGCATGCCGCGCCGTTACATCGACTATCCGGATGCCTATGCAGGCTGGAACATGGTGTCGTCCTACGGCTCCTATATTTCGGGCTTCGCAGTCCTGATCTTCCTCTACAATGTCTTCGAGGCATTTGCGAAGAAGCGTGAAGCCGGTGCAAACCCATGGGGTGAAGGCGCAACCACGCTGGAATGGCAGCTCTCGTCGCCACCGCCGTTCCACCAGTGGGAACAGCTGCCGCGCATCAAGTAATCGTGCGATGGGCGGAGTCCGGAAAAGACTTCGCCCTTCTTTACAAAATGTGCTATGGGCGGGCGGCATTCTGTTCCGCCCGTCGCCGGTAGACGAAAAAGTCGGCCATCAAGCACGGCATTTCCGGCGGGAACAGAACGGTTTCCGGGAGGACATTGTTGTGATTGTGCCGATCCGTGCTGTAGGGGCGCGGTGTTCGGACCGGTGAATTTGAGGTTTTTAAAGTCAAAATGTCTCTGGTGGAAAAAAACGCAGGTACCGACGACGCGCTCGCTCTCTCCGAAGCGACTGCGCGGGATTACCTTGTTCTTTTGAAGCCCCGGGTGATGTCCCTTGTGGTCTTCACCGGGCTGGTCGGTCTCGTGGTCGCACCGGGACATATGAATCCTGTGCTCGCTGCCATCAGCATCTTGTGCGTAGCGGTCGGCGCTGGCGCGTCTGGTGCGCTGAACATGTGGTATGATGCTGATATTGACGCAGTGATGAAGCGCACGCGCAACCGGCCTATTCCAGCTGGCATTATTGCGCCCAATCAAGTTCTGGCCTTCGGCCTGACACTTTCAGCCTTTTCAGTCGTCACGCTTGGCCTGATGGTCAACTGGCTGTCGGCCGCACTACTTGCCTTTACGATTTTCTTCTATGCCGTCGTTTATACGATGTGGCTGAAGCGCTCGACGCCACAGAACATCGTCATCGGCGGTGCGGCAGGCGCATTCCCTCCGATGATCGGCTGGGCGGCTGCAACAGGCGAAATCACCTGGGACAGCGTCGTTCTGTTCATGATTATCTTCCTGTGGACCCCTCCGCATTTCTGGGCGTTGTCGCTCTTTTCAGCCAATGATTATGAAGCGGCGCGTATTCCGATGATGCCGAACGTCAAGGGCGAGCTTTCGACCCGGCGTCAGGCACTCTTCTACTCGATCATCATGGCGCCGGTTGGCGTTCTGCCGTGGGTGCTTGGCTTTGCGGGTCCGGTCTATGGCGCGATTTCCACGCTGCTTGGACTGGCCTTCGTTTACTATGCATGGCGCATGTGGGTTGCCGGATCACAGCCTGAAATGCTGGCCGCCGCCCGCAAGTTGTTCCGTTTCTCGCTGCTATACCTGTCGGGATTGTTTGCGGTGCTGCTTGTCGAGGCACTGGTAATGAAGGCGTTGATCGCCTTTGGAGGGTTCTAATGGATAAAACCGTACAGAAGCCGACGGACAACGAGCTGGAGCTGATTGTTCCGACGGAACAGCAGAAGCGAGCCCAGCGCAATCGCTCTTGGGGATTGGCAATCGCTCTGGCGCTGTTCGTGCTGCTTGTTTACATCGGCACAATTGCGAAACTGGGTGTGAACGTTTTGGTGCGGCCGATCTAGCTTGTCTCCCAAACACGGGAGCCGATCTTGGGATAAAGACTGCATACATACAACGGTTTAAAGCCTGTCGTATGAAGTAGATAATACGCGATACGCTTTAAACTTAATCTGGGAGGAGAAAATGGCGGATCAGCAGGAAAAGGATCAAAAGCTGAAGAAGCAACAGCGCTCCAATGCGACGATTGCTTTTGCGTGCCTGTCTTTCTTTGTCTGCATGATCGGTGCAGCCTATGCTTCCGTTCCGCTCTACCGCATTTTCTGTCAGGTGACGGGCTATGGCGGCACGACGCAGCGGGTGGAGCAATATTCGGATACTATCCTCGACAAGACCATCAAGGTGCGTTTCGACGCGAATACGGCCAATGGACTGGCATGGGATTTCAAGCCCGTACAGCGCGAGGTCACGGTTCGCATCGGCGAAACGACGATGATCAAGTATGAAGCGCGTAACCTGTTCGATCAGCCGACCTATGGTCGCGCAAGCTTCAACGTCGCGCCAGGTCGGGCAGGAGCTTACTTCAACAAGGTTGAATGCTTCTGTTTCACGGATACGACCCTGCAGCCGGGCGAAGACATGGAAATGCCGGTGGTGTTCTTTGTTGATCCGGAGATCGTCAACGATCCCGATCTGAAGGACGTCAAAACAATAACACTGTCCTATACATTCTTTCCGATTGAAAAGCCGAAGCCGGTCGCAAATGCCAAGGCCGAGACGCCAACCAACGGAAGCTGATGCCTAGCGCATGTCTCCCAAAAGTGGGAACCGGTTTCAGGAGACATGCGTAAAAACAAAAGATCGAGCATTTCCAGCAAAAGTGCGGAGCGGTTTTGCGTAGGATAATGCGCATAAAACAAGAAGATTGAGCATTTCCAATGATCCAGGGAATCACGAAATGTTCTAGCGGCGCATAATGCCGCAAAGACAAAACAATGAAGCGGTTTTATTCTGACAAGAAATACCGCTTGTTACAGACAGACTTGCTTGGCACCGCGTTAGGGGTTTGAGCAGGAAGGTACGAGAGAGGAGCCCCTAAGGGGATTTACGGGGAGAGACATGGCCGACGTTCATCAGAAAAATCACGACTATCATATTATCGCGCCCAGTCCTTGGCCGTTCCTGAGCTCGGTGGGTGCATTCGTGCTTGCCGTCGGCGGTATTGCCTGGATGCGTTACATCAATGCCGGTGAGCTGCCGTTCTTCGGCCTCAACATTGTGACGCCGTGGATATTCTTCATCGGCCTCGCGATCGTGCTTTACTGCATGTATGGCTGGTGGGCTGATACGATCAAGGAAGGGCATGAGGGCCACCATACCCGCGTCGTGTCGCTGCATCTGCGCTACGGCATGATCATGTTCATCGCCTCGGAAGTTATGTTCTTCGTGGCGTGGTTCTGGGCGTTCTTCGATGCAAGCCTCTTCCCGAATGAAGTGCATCAGGTAGCGCGCGCCACGTTCACAGGCGGCGTCTGGCCTCCGAAGGGCATCGAGGTTCTCGATCCGCTGCACCTGCCGCTCTACAACACCGTGATCCTGCTTCTGTCGGGCACGACGCTGACCTGGGCGCACCACGCGCTGCTGCACAATGACCGCAAGGGCATGATCACCGGTCTCGCAATCACCGTGGCGCTGGGTGTTCTGTTCTCCTTTGTGCAGGCATACGAATACATCCACGCACCGTTTGCGTTCAAGGATTCGATCTACGGCGCGACCTTCTTCATGGCGACCGGTTTCCATGGTTTCCACGTTATCGTCGGCACGATCTTCCTTCTGGTCTGCCTCTTCCGCGCAATCGGCGGTGACTTCACGCCAAAGCAGCATTTCGGTTTCGAAGCCGCTGCCTGGTATTGGCACTTCGTTGACGTGGTCTGGCTGTTCCTTTTCTTCGCCATCTATGTATGGGGTGGATGGGGCGCACCGATGCACGCCGGCTGATCATTAGCGGGTAAAAATTCCGAGGCGGCCCTGGCAACATGGCCGCCTTTTGTTTGTGAAAAGATATTGAGAAGGGAAGCGTAATGCCGGATCAGAACATTTATCCGCCGGTCGATCCCATAAAGAGTGGCATTGCCGGACACTGCCCGCGTTGCGGCGAGGGGAAGCTGTTCGACGGCTTCCTGAAAGTCGCTCCACGCTGCTCGGCTTGCGGACTGGATTACGCGTTTGCTGATTCCGGCGATGGTCCGGCGGCGTTTGTCATTTTGATTATAGGCTTCATCGTCGTTGGTCTTGCGCTCTGGATGGAAGTGAATGTGGGGCCGCCGCTCTGGGTACATTTCATTCTCTGGGTGCCGCTCGCCATTATCCTCAGCCTCGTCGCCATGCGATGGGCCAAAGGCATCCTTATCAATATGCAATATCGCAACAAGGCAGCGCCGGGGCGGATAGACAGCCGACAGGATGACAGTAAATGACGACAGCACAGCAGTCGCATCGCTTTCCGTGGGGTGTGGTGATCGCATCCGCCATAGCGCTCGTCATTTTGCTGGCGCTTGGCACCTGGCAGGTGGAGCGTCTGCAATGGAAGGAAGCGCTGATCGCATCGACCGAACAGCGCGTTCATGAAGCGCCTTTGCCGCTTTCCGAAATGGAAAAAATCTACAAGCAGGAGGGATCGGTCGAATATCGCCCGGTGACGGTCTCGGGCACTTTCATGCATCAGGGAGAGCGGCATTTTCTGGCCACCTATGAAGGAGCCGCCGGATATAATGTCTATACGCCATTGATGCTTGAAGATGGGCGTTTCGTGCTGGTTAATCGCGGCTTCGTTCCCTACGAAAAAAAAGATCCTTCAACACGTGTTGAAGGACAGGTCGATGGCCTGGTGAGTGTGACCGGTCTGGCACGCGACCCCTTGCCGGCAAAGCCCGGGTTTTTCCTTCCAGACAACGATATCGCCAAGAATATTTTCTATTGGAAAGACTGGACGGCGATGGCCGAAAGCGCCGATCTGCCAAATCTGGATGAGGTCGTGCCGTTCTTCGTCGATGCAGATAACAAACCCAATCCAGGTGGTCTGCCTATCGGTGGCGTGACGATTATCGATTTTCCCAACAACCATTTGCAGTATGCAATGACATGGTACGGCCTCGCTCTGGCCCTGATAGGGGTTGTCGGGACGTGGTTGTGGCGCTATCGCTGTCTTAGGAAAAGTGGAGACCGGTTTTCCGTCCGAGACAGCGAGAATAAAGACGAAGAGGGGTGAGGGGTTGACAACGGCCTCGTTGCAGCCCAACTCCCAGACGAGTGCATGTTTTCCAAAAGAGCGCACCAGTTTTGGGGACAAAGACATGTGTGAAACAAAAACTTAAACGCGTTATGCGCTTAAAGTTTCAAGCCACGCCGAACCTTGCGAGCACGCTTCATGACCGATCAGCGACCATCACTGGAAATTCGTCTTTGCGGGCCGCGCGGCTTTTGTGCCGGAGTGGACCGGGCGATCCAGATTGTTGTGCTGGCGCTGAAGAAATATGGCGCGCCGGTTTATGTTCGTCATGAGATCGTGCACAACCGATATGTAGTTGAGGGTCTGCAGTCGCGTGGCGCGATCTTTGTCGAGGAACTGCACGAAATACCTGCGGAGCACCGCGATCAGCCGGTAGTATTCTCCGCCCACGGTGTGCCGAAATCGGTGCCTGCCGATGCGGAAGCCAAGAACCTGTTCTATCTCGATGCAACCTGTCCGCTGGTTTCCAAGGTTCATAAGCAGGCCATGCGTCATCAGCGCCTCGGTCGCCATGTCATTCTGATAGGCCATTCCGGTCATCCGGAAGTGATTGGCACGATGGGGCAATTGCCGGACGGTGCGGTGACATTGATCGAAACGGTTGAGGATGCGCGCAGCTGCCATTTCGATGATGAGAACAATCTCGGCTTCGTGACGCAGACGACGCTTTCGGTGGACGACACAGCAGGCATTATCGAAGAATTACAAGCACGCTTTCCAAACCTTTCCGCGCCTGCTGCGGAATCGATCTGCTATGCCACGACCAACCGGCAGGATGCAGTGCGTTCCGCCGCTCCCGGATGCGATCTTTTTCTGATCGTCGGTGCGCCCAATTCCTCCAACTCCAAGCGACTGGTTGAAGTGGCGGAGAAGGCGGGCGCACGGATGTCGATGCTGGTTCAACGCGCGGCTGATATCGAGTGGGACCGCATCGGTGATATATCGGTTGTGGGGTTATCGGCAGGTGCTTCCGCGCCTGAAATCATCGTCGATGAAATCATCGATGCCTTCAAGGCACGCTTCAACGTGAAGATTGAACTGGCCGAAACTACGGTCGAAACCGAGAATTTCCTTGTGAATCGCGAGATTCGCGATGTGGAACTGACGGTGCAGGATATGGCATTCGTCAACGGGGAACACCGGGTGGTCGGTATTCCGAAATTGATGCCCAAGATCATACAAGGGAAATAAGCGGCATGGCCGTCTATACGGATATCAATGAAATCGAACTTGGCGCTTTCCTGCAGCAGTACGATATCGGCACACTGACATCTTACAAAGGTATCGCGGAGGGAGTGGAGAACTCCAACTATCTTCTGCATACGACTTCTGGTTCGTTTATCCTGACGCTTTACGAAAAGCGCACCAATCGCGAAGATCTGCCGTTCTTTCTCGGCCTGATGCAGCATCTGGCTAGCCGTGGGCTCGAGTGCCCGCAGCCTGTGGTTCGTCGTGATGGCACGACAATTGGCGAGCTTGCCGGACGGCCTGCTGCAATCGTCACTTTCCTTGAAGGCATGTGGATGCGTCGCCCGACGGTGGAGCATTGCGAAGCGGTCGGCGAAGGGCTGGCACATATGCATCTGGCAGGCGCCGATTTTTCGTTGCGCCGTCGTAATGGCCTGACGCTTGCCGACTGGCGCCCGTTGTGGAACCTGTCGCGTGAGCGCGCGGATATGGTGGAACCGGGCCTCGTCCGCGAGGCGGAAGCTGATCTTGCTTTTCTGGAAAAGAACTGGCCTGCCGACCTGCCGCAGGGCGTGATCCATGCTGATCTTTTTCCGGATAATGTCTTCTTCCTTGGTGACAGGCTTTCGGGCTTCATCGATTTCTATTTCGCTTGCACGGACACTCTGGCCTACGACGTTGCCGTCTGCCTGAACGCATGGTGCTTTGAGAAAGACTTCTCCTACAATCGCACCAAAGGTGCAGCACTGCTGCGCGGCTATACTTCGGTCCGTCCGCTTTCCGCGGCGGAAGCCGATGCACTGCCGGTTCTGGCGCGTGGGGCCGCCATCCGCTTCATGCTCACCCGGCTTTATGACTGGCTGAATGTTCCCGAAGGCAGTTTCGTGGTCAAGAAAGACCCGATGGAGTATGTGCGCAAGATCCGCTTCCATCGCCAGATCGAAACTGCTGCCGAATATGGTCTTGAGCAGCAGGGAGCAGCTGCGTGAAGCGGATTGAGGCTTATACGGACGGTGCCTGCTCGGGCAATCCCGGCCCCGGCGGCTGGGGCGCAATCCTGCGCTGGAATGATAATGTCAAGGAACTGAAGGGCGGCGAAGCCGACACGACCAACAACCGCATGGAGTTGATGGCGGCTATTTCGGCGCTTTCGGCACTCAAAGAACCGTGCGAAGTCGATCTTTATACGGACTCGGTCTATGTGCGTGACGGCATTTCCGGCTGGATCGAAGGCTGGAAACGCAATGGCTGGAAGACTGCAGCCAAAAAGCCGGTCAAGAATGCTGAGCTTTGGCAGGCGCTTGATGAAGCGCGCAAGCCGCACAAGGTCAACTGGCATTGGGTCAAGGGCCATGCCGGACATCCGGAAAATGAACGCGCCGACGAACTTGCCCGGGAGGGCATGGAGCCATTCAAGTATGGTGGGCGTAAGTCACTGAAAGTGCAATAAACTTGCATGAAAAAGGGCGGCATTGCCGCCCTTTTTTGTTAGAGCGCCGATCTGATCCAGTCAGATCGGCGCTCTAATGAAATCGTTGGAAATGCTCTAGATCAAAGCTGTTCGAGAATGCCCGACGCAGCCGATGTAACCGCTTGTCCGGCCTGCTCTTCGATGTTGAGCGTCGTGACCACACCGTCTTCCACGATTGCCGAATAACGCTTGGAACGAATGCCAAGGCCTCCAGCCGTTGCGTCGAGCTCAAGGCCTGCCGCTTTTGTGAACACTGCCGAACCATCGGCCAGATAGAGGATCTTGCCTTCGCCGCCCGTGCTCTGTGCCCAAGCGCCCATGACAAAAGCATCATTCACCGCAACAACCGCGATCTGGTCGACACCCTTGGCAAGGATCGCGTCGCGATTATCGAGATAGCCCGGCAGGTGATTGAGGCTGCAGGTCGGCGTAAAGGCGCCTGGAACGGCAAAGAGAACGACTTTCTTGCCCTTGAAGACTTCGTCGGTCGTCATTTCCTTGACGCCGTCTGCGGTCTTCACCTTGAAAGTCGCTGCAGGCAACTTGTCGCCAACTTTGATCGTCATCTAATTTCTCCTCGGGGCAGGGGGCCGTCTGCTCCGCTGCCTACTGTCAAACTCTAATCGCACCGCGAAGCGCGGGCGGCACAGTTAAACCGATAACAGGTCGCTGGACAATTTTAAAACAAGGATAGAAGCAGGAAAAACTAATCCAGCGTCACTTGACCGGAAACGGCTTTCCCGCCCTGCACGATGGTATAGTCAACGACGGCATTATCTGCCTCCCCGTGCACCTTTGCAGTGAAACGGTGGCCGGGCTGACTACTTTCAATTGCGACGGCATCGGAAATCCTGATCTTGTCGCTGGCGACAAACAACTCCACAGGGGCGGCGGGGTCGGGAACAGCAAGGTCGAAGACGGCTTGGTCTCCATCCCGCTTCACATCGCTTATGCCGAACGTTGAGGTTGCCGCCGTCGGTAGCCGGTCGAACGCAGTCTCAATGATCGTGCGGGCCGCTATCGCTTGTGGCGAATCCTGTTGTCCGTCTTCATTGAGTGGGAAATCGAACGTAGCCTGCACCGGAATGCATATTTTTTCACAGACACCAAGGAAAACATGGCCTTTCAGCCGCGTGTCGGCGGCTGTGAGGTGAAAGACTATCGGCAGTGAAACGGGCTGTTTATATCCAATCCCGCCTTCATCTTCTCCGCCAAACCGGACGGGTGCAGGAAAATCGATCTGTGCTTTCGCCTCACCTTCGATGTTGATCTGCGGCGGAACGCCCGCATCGCCGGGATTACGCCAATAGGTTTTCCAGCCTGGCTGCAACTCAACTTGCAAGGCACCGCGCCGTTCGTTGCTGGTCGCGTTGTTCGGGCTGTTGTCTTCAATGATGACGCGAACACGCCCGCCGGGCGTCTCGGTCCAGTCAGAGGTCGAGGCCAATGCCGGAAGTACCAGCGAGGCCAACAGAAACGGTGCGAGTGCAAGAGTTCGGATGTTCATGGGCAAAAGATGGAACGAAAAGATGGTCGCTTCAAGTCCAATATTGTCGAGCTGCGACGTCCATCGGCTGCTTGTGCGGAGGAAGCCTAGTTGGTTATCCGAACGAGTTTTCACGTCGAATCCGAGGCGGGAAATAAATGACCATTGTTATTTTGCGTAGTCTTGCTACCTTCATATTCATGACCATTCTCAAGGCGCCAAACAAGGAGCAGGGTTTTCTGAACGGGCAGTTCCTGCTTGCCATGCCCGGAATGAGCGACGAGCGTTTTGCCCGGTCGGTGGTCTATATTTGTGCGCATTCCCATGAAGGCGCGATGGGCTTCATCATCAATCAGCTTCAGCCGGTCGAATTTCCAGACCTCCTGCGTCAGATCGGGGTCATCGATGAGGATGAACTGATTATTCTGCCGGATCGCGCGCAGCATATGATGGTACGCAATGGCGGGCCTGTGGACCGTACGCGTGGCTTCGTGTTGCATTCCGATGATTACATGGTTGATTCCACAATGCCGGTTTCGGAGGAAGTCTGCCTCACAGCAACGGTCGATATTCTGCGCGCCATTTACGGGGGCAGGGGGCCGTCACGCGCGCTGATGGCGCTAGGCTATTCCGGCTGGGCGCCGGGCCAGATCGAGGTGGAACTTGCCGAGAATGGCTGGCTAACCTGCGACGCGCCGCTCGACATGCTGTTCGACAGCGATATAGAGGGCAAATATTCGCGCCTGATGCTCCATATGGGCATCGATATGTCCCGGCTTGTTTCCGATGCAGGGCATGCTTGAGAGCAGGATTAAGGCAATAGGGCAGTAAGGCAATATGTTTAAATTGCGTACGGCCGAAACGGCCATATTTTCCTACTGCCCTAATCAGGCCGCTGCAGCGTTGAGCTGTTCACGGATCATGCGGGTTGCTTCGTCGCGGCTCGTCGGCTGGCCGAACATGAAGCTCTGCACATATTCGCAACCCATCTGACGAAGCTGAAGCGCATCGCTTTCGCTCTCCACACCTTCGGTCACGACAGCAAGACCAAGATCATGCGCCATGCTCACAATTGAACGCAGCAGGGTGGCTTTCTGCGGCTGGTCGCCCTTCACGAACGACCGGTCGATCTTGATGATGTCGAACGGGAAGCGCGTGAGATATGCCAGTGAGGAATAGCCGGTTCCGAAATCGTCAAGCGACAAGCCGATGCCCATCGCTTTAAGGCGGGCCAGAACGTGCGTGGACTGTTCCGGATTTTCCATGAGGACGGATTCAGTCAGTTCAAGCTTGAGGCTGCCCGGATTGAGATGAATGCGCGAAAGCACCGAGCGGACATCGTTGATGAGGTCCTGACGGATGAGCTGTGTAGATGACAGATTGACCGAAACGAAAAGGTCGAGCTTCGGGAATTGTTCCTGCCATGCGAACAGATCTTCTGCAGCCCGTTGCATCGCAAACAGGCCAAGCTGGATGATAAGGCCGGAATTCTCGGCAATCGGAATGAATTCCGAGGGCGAAATGGCGCCGCGCCGTGGGTGTTCCCAGCGCATGAGCGCTTCGAAACCGGCAATCGTGCCCTCGTCGAGCTTGACGATGGGCTGATAGACAAGGCTGATCTCGTCACGTTCCAGCGCGCGTCGCAGATCGGATTCAAGCTGGAGCTTGTCGCTGCCGATAGCCCTGAAGGCAGGACGGAATGGCTCGATGCGGTCACCGCCGAAGCGCTTTGCCTGATACATGGCAAGTTCGGCGTCTTTCACGAAGTCTTCGGCGGTTGTTGCTGTCTTCGTCCAGGTAATCAGGCCGACGGACGCTGTCAGAACAATTTCGCGCTTTGCATAGGCAATTGGTGCACGGACGGCCTGACGCAGAGCCTCGGCAAAGGAGGCGATGCGTCCCGGATCGCTTTCAGAGGCGAGCAGCAGCCCGAACTGGTCGGAAGACAGGCGCGAGAGTGTATCCTGCGGCTTCATGAGGCGCGCCAGACGGCGCGAAATCGTCAGGAGGATCGTATCGCCCGCTGACATACCAAGGCTGTCGTTGACCTGTTTGAAGCGGTCTATGTCGATGATGAATACCGTCGGATGCAGATTGCTTTCACCACGCGCCATGTTCATGACATTGCTGAGACGGTCGAGGAACAGTTCGCGGTTTGGAAGGCCGGTCAGATTGTCGTGCACCGCATCGTGCAACAGGCGTTCTTCGGCCTTTTTCTGTTCCGTTACATTGACCAGCGTGCCGACACAACGCACCACTTCGCCATCTGAACCAATGACGGGGCGTGCACGAAGCGCATACCAGTGATAGTGGCCATCATTGGCACGGAGCCGGAAAATCTGACCGATACGTCCACGCCGGTTTTCCAAAATGGCATCAAGCGTCGAGCGGAAGCGGTCGCGGTCATCGGCGTGCATGGCGGGAAGCCAGTTGCGCACCGGGCCTTGCAGGCTGTTGGCCGTATTGCCAAGATAATTGGCGATGTCGGGCGTCGTCACCACGCGGTCGCGCGGTACGTCCCAATCCCATACGATATCCCCCGCACCGATGACGGCGAGAGCCTGTCGCTCCATGTCGGACAGAAGGCCCTGTTGCAGCGCTCCGCCAGCGAAGGCGTGCTGCATGACTGTAAAGCCGATCAGAAGAACGATCAGGACAAGACCACCGCCAAGGGCAGGTTGCACGATATCATTATCGAGCCTGCCCGAAACCGTCATCCAGGCACCCAAAAGCCATATGAGGGTGAGAAGCCAGGCTGGTATCAGCATGACGGCGCGATCATACCCTTTGACCGCCAGATAGCCGATAATAGCGACACCGGACACAACGGTAAGTGCCAGCGAAATACGCGCAATACCGGAAGCCACGGGCGGATCGAAGACGGCAACCCCTGCAAGTGCCAGCAGACCCAGAACCCATGTTACCGCGCCGTAGCTGAAATGATCGTGCCAGCGGTTGAGATTGAGATAGGTGAACAGGAAAATCACAAGTGAGGCGGCAAGTGCCACTTCGGTGCCCGCACGCCAGATTTGCTCATTGCCCGGCGTTATCTCCATCAACTTGTTCCAGAAGCCGAAATCGACGCAGATATAGGCCAGAACCGCCCACGCAAGTGCGGCGGTTGCAGGGAACAGCGAAGTGCCCTTGACGACGAAAAGGATGGTCAGAAACAGCGCCAGCAGACCGGAAATGCCAAGCAGAATACCGCGATAAAGCGTGTAGGAATTGACCGCATCCTTGTAGGCTTCCGGCTCCCAGAGATAGAGCTGGGGCAGGTTGTGCGAAGACAGTTCGGCCACGAAGGTGACAACGCTGCCCGGATTGAGCGTAATGCGGAAAACGTCTGCATCGGCGCTTGGCTGGCGGTCGAGGGCAAAGCCCTCGCTTGGTGTGATCGATGCAATACGCGGGGAGCCAAGATCGGGCCAAATGACGCCGGAGCCGACAAGACGGAAATGCGGAGCCACAATCAGGCGGTCGATCTGCTCGTCGGTGGGATTTGCAATTGAGAAAGCGGCCCAGTCGCCGGATGCCTTGCTGTTCTGGTCAGCCTGCACTTCGATGCGGCGGACAATGCCGTCAGGACCCGGTGCGGTCGATACCTGCACGCTTTCGCCCTTGTTGCGCAGAAGTTCAACAGCGCGAGACAGGTCGAGGGCAGTATCTTCCTTGGAAATCTTGATCGGTTCAATGGCCGATGCCTGGACGACCGAAACGGTCAGAAAAACCATGAGCGCGAGAAATCGCACACCAGCAACAAACCACTTATCCGCAAAACCCGTCACGAGCGTCCAACCTTGCCATTGATCATGCGGTTATCCGTCATACGTTTGTCGCTTTCTATAAGGGCGAAAAGCAGGTGGTCCTGCCAGAAGCCGTTTATCTTGAGATAGGAACGCAGCAGTCCTTCTCTCTCAAATCCGGCTTTTTCGAGAAGCCGTATCGAACGCTCATTATGAGGGATACAGGCTGCTTCAATCCGGTGCAACCGGAGTTGATCGAATGCGAAGGGGATAACCAGCGATAGGGCTTCGGTCATATAGCCCTTGCCGGCGTAAGGCTCGCCGCTCCAGTAGCCGATCATGCCATTCTGGCCGACACCACGCCGGATATTACCGAGCGTAATGCCGCCGACAAGTTTGTTGTCACTGTTGCGGAACACAAAAAACGGGTAGCCGGTTCCAGCCGATATTTCATCTTGAAAACGCCGCATCCGATGGCGAAAGGCGCTCTTGGTGAGGTCGTCGTCGGGCCATGTTGGCTCCCACGGGGCGAGAAAGGCACGGCTCTGCTCCCGCAGGCTGGCCCAGCTCGCAAAATCGCTCATCATCGGCTCGCGCAGATAGATGCGCTGCCCACGCAGCACGGTCGGATTGCTTCTACGGAAGGGCAGGCCGATCATGATGAGGTAAGGCAATAGGGAAGGGTGGACGCATTCGCCGAGCTAAACATACTGCCCTACTCCCCTAATGCCCTATTGCCTTAATTATACAGCGATCTTCCTCGCATGCGCGCTCGTCGAGAGAGCATCCGATAGCCCGTCGAAGCTCATCAGCCGCCCGATCGGGCCGACACCGGCGATGGTGGGCTTGCTGTCAAGGAAAAGGCGTCCGGCAAGGTCGGTCAGCCGTTCAGGCGTAATCAGCGAGAGACGGTCCATCAGTTCACTGTTATCGACAGGACGACCATAGAGCAGGAACTGGCGCGCAACCTGTCCCGCACGGCTCGCAGCGCTTTCCTGTGACATAAGAAGGCTTGCACGATATTGCGCGCGGGCGCGGTCCACTTCTTCCAGGCTGATGGAGTCGGCTGCCTTATGCAGTTCATCGATCAGGACAGGAACCAGTTCGACCAGCTCGTCGCGACCCGTTGCAGCGTGGATGCCGAACAAGCCGGTATCCGAGAAGCCCCAATGGAAGGCATAGACGGAATAGCAGAGGCCACGTTTCTCGCGCACTTCCTGGAAGAGGCGTGAAGACATGCCGCCGCCAAGGACCATGGAGAGAAGCTGCGAGGCATAGAAGTCACGCACATGATAAGCGCGTCCTTCGAAGCCGATCAGAACCTGTGCATCCATGAGTTCTCGATTTTCACGGAAATCGCCGCCGACATAGTGGGCAAGGTCGAGCGTAGGCGCTGTATTGTGGGCGCGGAAGCCGCCGAGGCGTTTTTCGACTTCCTTCACGAAGGCGTCGTGATCGACGCCGCCTGCAGCCGTCACGACCATGCGGTCGGCGCTGTACTGCTCGTCCATATACTGGCGCAGATCGGCGGAGGTGAAAGACATCACCGTCTCCGGTTCGCCGAGAATGGCGCGCCCGATCGGCTGATGGCGGTAAGCTGTTTCGGTGAAACGGTCGAAAACAATATCGTCGGGCGTGTCGTGCGCCGCGCCGATCTCCTGCATGATGACCTGTTTTTCGCGTTCCAGTTCAGCTTCGTCGAACTTGGAGGCAGTCAGGATATCGGAGAGGATATCGATGGCCAACGGCACGTCATTGCGCAGAACGCGCGCATAATAGGACGTGGTCTCGACGCTGGTGGCGGCATTGATTTCGCCGCCGACATTCTCGATATCCGATGCTATTTGCCAGGCAGTACGGTTTTCAGTTCCCTTGAATGCCATGTGCTCAAGAAGATGAGCAATGCCATGCCTGTCGGCAGCTTCGTTTCGCGCACCGGCCTTGACCCAAATTCCAAGCGCCACGCTTTCCACGTGGGACATCGTATCGGTGGCTATCGTCAATCCATTGGAAAGACGCGTTACTTCAACACCCATAAGCAAACTGCTCCCTGCATTCCCGCTCTGGTTCTCGTCTCGGAGCCGGTCTTTTTAAGCTCTCGAATGGCGGCGAACGTATTCTTCCACGATTTTCAGGTCGTTGTGAAGAACTGTGAAGCTTTCTTTTCGTTCCATCAAGTCTGAAAGCCATGCCGGAAGCTGCGGTTCGACACCGCTTGCAGCCTTTACAGCATCAGGGAATTTGGCCGGATGTGCGGTTGCTAGAACAACCATCGGCGCTGCATTGGACACATTTTCGCGAGCGACCTTCAGGCCAATTGCCGAATGCGGATCAAGCAGATAGCCGTCCGCCTCAAGCACGGATTTGATCGTTTCCGCGGTCTCATCGACCGTCGAGCGGCCCGCAGAAAATTCGCTGCGGATCGCCGAGAGCGGCTTTTCGGAGATCGAGAAGCCGCCCGACTGTTTCAGGCTGTCCATCAGGCCGCGCAGTGCTGCTGCATCGCGTCCATGTGCTTCGAACAGGAGGCGCTCGAAGTTCGAGGAAATCTGGATGTCCATCGAAGGCGATGTCGTCTGTGCAACGCCGCGCATTTCATACGCGCCGGTTTCCAGCGTGCGTGAGAGAATGTCGTTATCGTTGGTGGCGATAATCAGCTGGTCGATGGGGAGACCCATGCGCTTGGCGACGTAGCCCGCGAAAATATCGCCGAAATTGCCCGTTGGTACGGTGAAAGATACAGCGCGATCCGGCGCGCCGAGGCTCAGCGCCGCCGTAAAGTAATAGACGACCTGCGGCATGATGCGCGCCCAGTTGATCGAGTTCACACCCGAAAGCGACAGCGCATCGCGAAACTGTAGGTCGTTGAACATGCCTTTCACAAGGTTCTGGCAGTCGTCGAAATTACCTTCGATGGAAAGGGCATGAACGTTGGAGAAGCCGGACGATGTCATCTGACGCTGCTGCACCGGCGATACGCGACCGTTCGGGAACAGGATAAAGATGTCGGTATTGTCGCGACCGCCGAAGGCTTCAATGGCTGCACCACCCGTGTCGCCCGATGTGGCGCCAACGATAGTTGCCCGTTCGCCGCGTTGTGCCAGCACATAGTCCATCATGCGAGCGAGAAGCTGCATGGCGACGTCCTTGAAGGCAAGCGTCGGGCCGTGGAAAAGCTCAAGAACGAATTCATTAGCGCCGGTTTGAACCAGTGGGCAGACCGCATCGTGACGGAAAGTACCGTAAGCTTCATGCACCATACGGCGGAAATCCGAATGCGGAATTTCGCCATCGACAAATGGAGTGAGCACGGCCAGCGCGATATCCACATAGGATTTTCCGCGCAGGTCACGGATCTGTTCTGGTGAAAACTGAGGATAATCCTGTGGCAGATAGAGACCGCCATCCCGGGCTAGACCGGCGAGCAATGCATCGCTGAACCCCAGGACCGGCGCTTCCCCACGCGTGCTTACATATTTCATTTCTTGGCCTTCATTTCGGATCGGCGCGGTTTTGAGCCGGGTAATGCAATAGAGCCTCCCTAAAAAAGCCGCAAGGTTTTAAAGCATGTTGACGTGGATGGGGGTTGCTCTCTGGAGCAAAAAACGGGAAAACGTCATCGCGCTACACACATGCGTGATGTAGAAGACAGGTCGATCAGTGCAGGGAAGCCCGGTTTATGCAAACAGCACCACAGAATCGTTCATCGTTGTTTCCAGTCTTTGCAACGGTTTTGCTCGCAGCCCTCGCAGGCTGCACAACCAGTGGCACTGATAAGGCCGCCGACGGAGGCGCAGGTTCTTCGTTGACCACGCCCGCCGCTACCGGGGACCAGCGCATCAAGGAATCCGAGTTGCGCGCCTTCTGTCCTTCGGTTTCTCTGCGTGACGGTACGGCCTTCTTCAGTACATATGAAAAGGGCGGTGATAAGGATCCCGCACGTGTGATCTATCAGGCTGCCCTGACCGATACCACCCGCGCTTGCCAGTATGGCGCCGGGACCATGACGATTGACGTCGCCGCTGCCGGCAAAGTCGTACCTGGACCAAAATACAAGAGCGGCACCATTACCATGCCGATCCGTGTTGCCGTCCGCCAGGGCGATCAGGTCATCTATTCCAAGCTGCACAAGCAGGCGGTTACGATAGCCAATGGAGATACCGCAACGCAGTTTGTCTTTAATGACAAGGCAATCACCGTGCCGATGGCGGACAAGAACAATATCCAGATTTTTGTCGGTTTTGACGAAGGTCCGTACAATACGAAGTAAGGAATCGCCAATAGCTATTTGGCGGCAAAGTAGTTCTTTTGAATGATGCGCGGAAAGTTTATTCCGCGCATCATTCATTATTATTTATACGGTATTTAATTTTATTGACGCTTATTTCGGATCTCTATTTTAGATTATGATGAATTATCGATGGATCTACTGTGTTTTTCTGTTTTAATTCTGCATTAATGACAGTTCGAATAGTAATAAAACGGTCGATGTGTTTTGTGTTATGATTTTTAATGTCGGGGTCTTGTCGTGCCATCATTAGACGGCAGCGATAGGTGGGTACGATAAATCCCCGGGCATACTGTGATATATTTAGGGGCAAGGATCATATGCGATTTGATCGCAGTAAATTTCTACAGCCTGTTCCGCTTGTTTTGCTTTTTATGCTGTTTCTTGGTGCAGCTTTCGGACAGTGGGTAGGCAACAGATTTCGAATAGTCGATGAAGAGCGGCACATGAATATTTACATGGCCGCATTGGTTGCTCATGCTAATCGTCTGGCCATTTCAGCTCACGAAACAATCGAAGCAGCCAATCGCTCCCCCTATAAAATTTGCTCCCCGGAAGAAATGACCTATCTGCGCAAGCTGGTCTTTTCCGGATACCATATCAAAGATATAGGCCGATTCCGTGGAGATCGCCTGATCTGCTCGACGCTCCTTAGCGATATTCCCGAGCAGCCAAGCCGTTCGCCTGCCGACATTCATCTGAGCGATGGCACCTATGTTTATGGCGAGAGATCTCTGATTACCCCGGGCAGCCTTGGTTCGGTGATCGGTAACGGTGCGGCCAATGTTGTTTTGAGCTCGGTCGCATTCGACCTGCTCCACACGCCGCAATATGGCTTCGCTGTTTATATGCGCGACGGGGATCAGAAGCATTTCGCGCGGCTTTACGGTTATCCGTCAAGCAATCTGCCAGCCCCGAACTTCAATGATCTCGGGCGCAAATACGATGTGCTGAGCAATGTCATCAGGGAGTACCGTTGCGACGACAATACTGGCATCTGCATTGCTCTCGAAGCGAGGCTGGACAATTCCAGCGCGTCCGCTCGGTGGAAATCCTTTATTGCAATCAGTTTCGGTTTGCTTATCGGTGCAACTCTTGGCTTGAGCTGGTTCGCCTATCGTAATCGCGAGCGTCCTTTGGCTTCCATGCTCAACAAGGCGCTCAATGCCCGACAGCTTGAGGTGGTTTATCAACCGGTGGTCAATGTGGCGGATGCCAAAGTGACAGGCTTTGAGGCTCTGCTGCGCTGGCAGTTGCAAACCGGCGATCTGATCCCGCCTGACGTATTTATCGCGGAAGCAGAAGAGAAAGGCATGGCAGGCCGTGTAACGGCCTACGTCGTCGATCGTGTTATCGATGAGATGGGAGATTTGCTCCGTCGCAACCGGAACATTCAGATCAGTATCAATATTACCGCAAGTGATGTTCAGGCGTCGTTCTTCCAGAACAGTATCCAGAAGAAACTGCTCGATGCAGGCATCGATCCCAGCCAGATCGGTCTTGAGCTTACAGAACGTACGGCGGTGGATTTCTCGAAAGCGTCGGAAGGCATCCGGCAGCTTCGCGAGCAAGGTCACAGGGTTTATATCGATGATTTCGGAACGGGTTATTCAAGCCTCGCCTATCTTGGCGAGTTGCAGATCGATGCCATCAAAATCGATAAGGCATTTACACGCACCGTCTGTACTGACGGAGATACCGTATCGATCGTTCCGCAGATCATATCGATGGCGCGACAGCATAATCTTGGCGTTGTCATCGAAGGGATCGAGACAGAAGCCCAGGCCGACTATTTCCGTAAGATGAAAACGCCGATGACTGCGCAAGGCTGGTTTTACGGCAAGCCCATGCGCGCCCATGATGCCGTGGCGCTGGTGAGGACCAGTTCGCCCAAAGTCAGGCAGAAGCGTAGCAAGGCGGTCTCGGGAGCTGTGTAAATGAAATGGTCTGTGGAAAAATGCAGATCGATAAAATTCGAATTAAATGCGACTGCCTGCGTGAAATGAATGGCAACAGGTTTACGCTAGTGTGTTCTCATGAAACAGAAATATGAACGCATTCTCGAACCGACGGACACCTGGGCGATCTTCGATACGTCCACTGGCGAACCCGTCATCATGGGAACCCGTATGCTGATCGGCCTCTCGGAGAGCGAAGCCGAAGAGCTTCTGGCAATTCTCAATGCTCCGCCCAAGGGGCGCAACAAGCAATCCGCCGCCTGAAAAAAGCCAGGCGTCGGATTAATTCACTCAGGCATCGGTCCAGACGGACAGGGCCTCGATAACGCTCGGCAGGTCCTTGTGGCGATGGATGACGGTTTCCGCACCGGCATCGGTCAGCTTGTCAGCATGCCCCGGATAGGTGTGAGCACCACCCGTAAAGCCGATCACACGCATGCCAGCGGCGCGAGCGCCCTGAATGCCATGCGCGGAATCTTCAATCACGATGACATCTTTCGGATCGACTCCGAATTGCTTGGCCGCATAAAGGAACACGTCCGGCGCAGGCTTGGTCTTTTTAGTGCCGACTTCCTTGGCCGAAAAGATGTTCGGCACAAACAGTTCGTAAAGGCCGACACGTTTCAGCATGCTTTCCAGCCGATGGCTGGTCGAGTTGGAGCAGATGCACTTCGGCAGCTTTAGCGCCGAGACCACTTCCACGATATCCTCAACCGCCTGAACTTCGTTCTCGAGTTTCTCGTCCAGAATCTTTTCGGACTTGTCGAGAAGCGATGCTGAAAGTGGAATTCCGGCTTCGCGCTCTACCGTCAGAAGAATATCCTGCCACGTCAGACCGGCAAAACGCTCGGCCATTTCATCAGCCGCGATCTGATAACCGGCTTCGGTGAGGAGGGCGGATTCGACTTCTGCCGCGATGATTTCGGAATCCACCAAAACGCCATCGCAATCGAAAATGATGAGGGACGGTGCCGCCATGATCATAGCCTTTTTATTGGGAGGAGTGGGCACCGGCAGCAGCCGGAAACACCGCGATTGAGCTACACCTTTATGGCGAAGCCGTCAAATCGCGGCTGGTTCGAATTCAGACCTCACCGGAAACTTCACGGCGTCGCCGGTCCAGTTCTTCGCTGTAGCGACGCAGCGTGTGCGCTTCACTGAGAAGACCAAGCACTTTGCGCTCCTGCGCATTGTTTATCACGGCCAGAGCTTCGCTTTCAGCCCGGTCGAAACGGGCGACGGCTTCCTTGGCGTTCATCTGGGGCAGCAGGAACTCGTCCTGATACTTGAGAAGCTCGCTGATACTGTGCTCTCCGTCGGATGTGTCGAAGCTGTCGGCGTAGACTTCCGGAACCGGGATCATGCCGACATAGCGTCCATCGGCATCGACCGCGATCACGCGCTGGGTCGAGCCGAGTGGGAAATCATGCCGGAATGTTTCGATGTCGGTATCAATCAGCACGGTCCGCACATCGTGACGCATCATCCGGTTCACGGTCAGATTGCGTATCCAGCCGATATCGTGGGCGGACCGGATGGCCTCGCCGCGCAGGTGGAAGCGCCACGTCGCGAAGGAGTAACCGAAGGTTTTCCGCACCATCAGCGAGGACGAGACGACGGCTCCGAGGACGAGCATCGCGATTGGAAAATCACCGGTCATTTCCAGTGCAAGAAAAGTCATCGTCATCGGACCGCCGACGACGGCAACGGCAAGTGAGCTCATGCCGATAACGGCATAGACTTCTGGTGCAAGTGCCAGACCGGCAGGCAGAACAGACCCCGCCACGGCGGCAAACAGCTTGCCCGTCAGCGCGCCGAGAAACAGCGATGCGAAGAACAGACCGCCGCGAAAACCTGCACCGATGGAGACGGCAGAGGCGAGCGACTTGCTGAGGATCAGGAGCAGGAGCGCCGGAATGGTGATATTTGCATTGAGGTCGAGATGCAGCGCCCCATGGCCTGAGGCCAGAACCTGAGGCGAAATGAACGCGATCATCCCGACGACGGCACCGCCGATTGCAGGCGCCATCACATTAGGCACTACGCTGCGCCGAGCGACCTTTTCAACAAAAGTAACGCCGCGCATGATGAGAATGGCAATGGCTGCCGAGAAGAAACCGAGAACGAGCGCTGGCACGTAGTCGCGCGGCGTGATGTCGTTGATCTGACCGATATCGATGATGAAAGGCGCGCCGCCGATTGCCTGTGTTACCAGAGCGCCAACGATTGCGGCCACAACCACAGGCGCCAGCGTGGCAATCGAATAGACGCCGATGATGAGTTCGAATGCATAGAATGCCCCAGTCAGCGGAGCATTGAAGGCGCTGGCAATAGCTGCCGCAGCGCCGCAGCCGACCAACGTTCGCAAATCTGCGCGACGAAGCTTGAGCGCCCGACCGATACGGGATGCGAAACCGCTCGCGAGCTGTGTATAGGCAGCTTCCAGCCCGACCGACGCACCAAATCCGTTGGAAATCAGGTTCTGCCCGACGAGAATGAAGCTGTCCGTCAGCGAGAGACGCCCGCCATGGAGTGCATTTGCTTCGATAGGGTCGACGATGGGGCGTTTGCGCCAGCGTGCGAGAACCCAGATCACAATCCCCATCAAGATGCCGCCTGCGAGTGGCGCGATATAGGCGCTGGGTTGCAGCGACGCTGCTGAACTCAGTTTCTCGCCGGGTTCAAGGGCGAAGATTGCCTGATGCATCCATTGGGAAATGCTGCCAATCGCGGCAACCATCAGCCCTGAAATAATGCCGATGACCGTACCGGCGATAACGAGGCCTATTTCGCTGCCGCGAACCAGTGCACGCATGCGAAAGGGTACAAAGAGAACCCGCAAATACCGGTTATGTCGCAGTTCAGCGATATTCATCATAAAATACACCGGGCACGCGGGCGGCCCGCATGCCCGCCACGCAAATTCAGAAGTTGACTGCCAATTATAGGCAAAAAGGAATAACCAAGCCTTATCAAGGGCCAGAAGTTAAAGTTACAATTGCATAGCGATCACGGCGTTAAGATGACGGGCGGCAAAATGTCGAATGTCAATTAACCTTGAAAAGCCCGGAACTGCGGACTTTCCTCCTCGATTAAGAAAAGATTTACGATTTCAATCACTTGGCGTTAACTGCATATTTACCCTACCCGGTAACCATAAGGACAAGTTTTTTGCGTCCACAGGTAATCGAGTATCCCATGTCTCTTGTACGTCTTGCACATGAGTTGCCCATCGAGGCTCCGCGTACCGCGTGGCTTGACTCCATCATCAAAGGTGATTGCGTAGCGGCTCTGGAACGCCTGCCGGATCATTCCGTGGACGTCATTTTTGCCGATCCTCCCTATAACCTCCAGCTGGGTGGCGATTTGCATCGCCCCGATCAGTCGATGGTCAGCGCAGTTGACGATCACTGGGATCAGTTCGAGAGCTTTCAGGCTTATGATGCCTTCACGCGTGCATGGCTTATGGCCTGCCGTCGTGTCCTGAAGCCGAATGGCACCATCTGGGTCATCGGTTCCTACCACAACATCTTCCGGGTCGGTTCGCAGTTGCAGGATCTCGGCTTCTGGCTCCTGAATGACGTCATCTGGCGCAAGACGAACCCGATGCCGAATTTCCGCGGCCGGCGCTTCCAGAACGCCCATGAAACGCTGATCTGGGCTTCGCGCGATCAGAAGGGCAAAGGCTATACCTTCAATTATGAAGCGATGAAGGCCGCCAATGACGACGTACAGATGCGCTCGGACTGGCTCTTCCCGATCTGCACCGGTTCCGAACGCCTGAAAGACGAAAATGGCGACAAGGTTCATCCAACCCAGAAGCCGGAAGCATTGCTTGCCCGCATCATGATGGCCTCTAGCAAGCCAGGCGACGTCATTCTCGATCCGTTTTTCGGTTCTGGAACGACGGGTGCGGTTGCCAAGCGCCTCGGACGCCACTTCGTCGGTATCGAGCGCGAACAGAGCTATATCGATGCAGCAACGGTGCGCATTGATGCTGTAGAACCACTCGGCAAGGCCGAACTGACGGTGATGACCGGCAAGCGGGCCGAACCGCGCGTGGCGTTCACCAGCGTTCTCGAAGCTGGCCTTCTTCGCCCCGGCACGGTGCTTTGTGATGAACGTCGCCGTTTTGCTGCCATTGTTCGCGCCGATGGTACGCTGGCTGCCAACGGTGAAGCGGGTTCGATCCATCGTATCGGTGCAAAGGTTCAGGGCTTTGATGCCTGCAATGGATGGACTTTCTGGCACTACGAGGAAAACGGCGCGCTGAAGCCAATTGATGCCCTGCGCAAGGTCATTCGCGACCAGATGGCGGTTGCAGGCGCTTAAAGCACATCCCGAAAAGTGCGAAGCGGTTTTCGGATAAGATGCGCAAACGACAAGTTATCGGACGGCCTCCAGCATAGTCTGATAGTGAGGCGCTCGAAGCATCGGCTTCGGGCGCCTTCGCTATTTTAGGTTTAGAAAGTGAGGCCCAATGCTTTCAAATCGGCGCTCAGCTTGTCCGCATCCGTAAAATGCACAGCCTGCCATCCGGCCTGTCTGGCGCCATCCACATTGTGCATCGTGTCATCGATGAAAAGCGTTGCCGCAGGATCGAGGTCGAACGATGCAACGTGATAATCGTAGATTTCCCGGTCAGGCTTCAGCATGCGAACGTCGCCCGATACGGTAACGCCTCGGCTTTCGGTCAGAAATGGAAAGCGTGTTTGCGCTTCGCGAAAAGTGTCTGAAGCGAAATTCGTCAGCATGGTAACATCGTTGCCATGGTCAATCAGGCTACGCAAAATCTTGACACTGTCCTCATAAGCATGGGGAACCATGCGATTCCAGTTTTGCCGGAACGCACGTATATGATCGCTTTTCTCCGGATGTATATCAATCAGAAGCGCTTCCGCTTCCTGCCAGGTTCTGCCGCGATCCTGCTCGATATTCCATGCGCTGGTGCAGATGTTTTCCAGAAACCAACGCCGTTCCGAAGCATCGGGAATGACATCCAGATAGGCAAGTTCAGGATCATAGTGGATCAGAACCTTGCCGATATCGAAGACGACGTGCTTGACGGGACTGCTCAATGGTTTCTCCTCCCTCGTTTGAAAGCTTCTGGTATGGCGGCGGTGATCGCCTTTTTCATGACGGTTGGCAGTGCCTCATCCGAAAGCTCGTCTGGTCGGGACCACCATCCCTCGTTGGACAATGCCTTGCTGACATTCTCGGAGCGATAGACCGCCAATCGCAGCTCGAAATGCGTAAAAACATGCTTGATTGAACCGGAAGAGATCCATTGTGCCGGGAATGGTGCTGCATCGATTGTTGCATCTCCGTCTATACGCGCGGTCCAGTGACTGCCCGGAACCTCGGTCATCCCGGCAAGCAGTCCTTCACCCTTTCGCTTGCGCAGGAGGATTGAACCATCCCCGGCAATGGCGATGAATGCCGCGCCGGTGCGAATGGGCTTTACCGCTTTGGGAGCTTTGACCGGAAATTCTTCCGGATCGCGCGATTTGAGAGCCATGCAGTCATCATTGAGGGGGCAGATCGCACAGGCGGGGCGTCGCGGTGTGCAAATGGTTGCACCCAGATCCATCATAGCCTGAGCGAAATCTCCCGGCCTGTCGATTGGGGTCAACTGCCCCATGAGTGCGCGGATTTCCGTTTTCGCTGCGGGCAGGGGCGTGTCGATTGTGTAAAGCCGTGAAATCACGCGCTCCACATTGCCGTCGACGACGGCAACCGCTTCGCCAAAGGCAATTGCCGCAATTGCGGCGGAAGTGTAATCCCCGACGCCGGGCAGCTCCTTCAATGCAATGGCGTTATCCGGAAATCTGCCGCTGTGTTGCGAGGCTACGGCGTCTGCACATTTCTTCAGATTGCGCGCACGCGAATAATAACCAAGCCCGGCCCATGCCCGCAGAATATCGTCTTCGCTTGCCTGTGCCATTGATTGAACCGTGGGCCAACGGTCGACGAACTTCATGAAGTAAGACTTGACCGCCTCCACCGTCGTCTGCTGAAGCATGATTTCGGAGAGCCAGACGCGATAGGGATCGGGCTTGACGCCGGAAACCTGTTCGGCCGGGCTCACGCGCCATGGCAAAACACGATGGTGCCGGTCATACCAGCGCAGGAGCTTTGTGCTTTGATCGGAAGGGACAGAATTCAGCATGAAAAAGGCATCGGTTAACAGTTGGGCTGCATTCTGATTAATGCCTTATTTTTACAATTGATAGAAACAATGCTGTGCATATTGGAGCCTAGAGCATAGAAGTCTCGCATGAGTCTCCTGATGTGCCCCATTGGAAAGAAAATAAGTGGACCATTCTGTACCTGTCTATGTCATCAATCTTGCGCGGTCACGGGATCGCTGGGACAGGTTGAAATCCAATGCGGATGCGCTTTCGATCGAACTCCGGCGTGTGGAAGCCGTCGAGGGCAAGCTGCTGTCTCCGGAAGAGCTGACGGATTTTGATGATGCAGGATTCCGCCGTTGGCATGGTAAAGTGGCGTTGCCAGCGGAAATCGGCTGCTATTTCAGCCATATAGGAGCATTGGAAACCATAGCCATCGCGCCAGAACCTTTCGCTGTTATTGTGGAAGACGACGTCGTTTTCACCTCTGCTTTTCAACCGTTCCTGACGCATTTGACGAAGGTGACGGGTTGGGATGCGGTGAAGCTCGTTAATCACAGGGTAGCTGCGTTTCGCTCCTTTCAAAGAGTTGACGATCAGTTCTCCATCGGTCGCTGCCTGCATGGTCCGCTGGGTAGTTCAGCAGCATATGTCGTAACCCGGGAAGGTGCATCGAAAATGCTGAAGGCGCTCCGTCCCATGCGACTGCCTTATGATGTTGCATTGGAGAGAGGGTGGACCGGCGCGTATCAAATTTTTACGACCGACAAGCCAGTCGTCGAGTTTTCCAATATCGCGATTTCTACGATTGCTCAGGGGCGCGCTACCTACGCCAAGAAGCGATTACCGGCATACAAAAGGATAAGCACCCTTTTGTTTCGAGTGACTGACTATGCCAGACGAATCGCCTACGCTCTTCATAAGAAGAGCTTAAGAGAGGGTTAGGGTTGAGTTACTTTAAAAAATCTTTTCTGCTGCGTCGCCGAGTGGACTCTTGGGTCATTGGAGCCGCGTCGGCAGCCATGCCCATTCGGATCGGGCTTGGACCGCTGATACTTTTTATCTTTTCATGCATCGGTATTTATCTCGCCTGCGGACGCCACGCGACGACGCGCATGTTCGCCAAAAAATTCTATCTCTTCATAATCCTCTATGCCGTCTGGTCGTTAGGTCTGATCCTGTTACGGGGCGAACCTTTTCAGGATAACCGGCAGATTGGTTACACCCTGCTCATCACCATTTTCGCGTTTGCGGGTTCGGGGATGGTGCTTGTCCGCGACCCGCTGAGGGCCTATGTCCTTGGCGCGCGCGTTGGAACCCTGCTCGCCGTCATTATCGCGGTCTATCTTTCTGTGACCAATGGCGGGCGCATTGGCATAGGCGGCAATCAAGCAGTCTTTGCATTCGTTGCCGGAGTAGCGGCTATCTCTGCTGCAATCCCGCTGCGCAATGCCTCACGCTACCTGCCAAACGGTCCGCATTGGTTGGTTCTGGGATTCGCTGCAGTTTTGACCTCTGAAACACGAGCAGTCATCGTGGTTCTGCCGATATTCGCAGCCATAGAAATCCTCGTATTTCTGAGGCGTTTCAGCATCAAGCAACAGGGAGCGGCTTACGCGGTATTGTTTGCAGCAATAGCGACCCTCGTCGTTGTCGGCCCCGTCGGTGATATAATCTCCAAACGGTTCTCTGGAATGGTTGAATATTACGATACCGGACGGGCCTCTGACTGGGAGGATAAGGTGTCTGCTGACATCCGCGAAGTCATGTGGAAAAGCGCGTCCCGTGTTATCGCGGCGCACCCGTTTACAGGCGTTGGTTCCTACTCAAAAATGGACTATGTGAGGACAGAGGCTGGAGACAAGGCTGCGATGCTGGACGGTTTCCGCCATGTCCACAATACAGTTCTTGATGAATTGCTGAACGATGGCATTGTCGGTCTCATCTTCATGGCCGGCGCATTTATCTCGATCTTCGTCTATTTGTGGCGTACCGCGGACAGTTGGGCGATGCGGCGAGCCTTGCTCTACTTTGCGGTGGTCAGCGGCAGTTACGGCATGTTGCACAATCCGCTGTTGCACGAGGTCACTATATCCTCAACCATGTTCTTCCTCGCAGCGCTGAACGCTGCGGCGTCCCGGCGGGTCATGGCGGCAAAGCGCGCAGGTCTCACCTCATATATTTTTGGAAAGAAATCACCTGCATGAAAGCGATTGTAACGGGTGCTGCCGGATTTATCGGGTTTCATACGGCACAGCGTTTGCTGGATGAGGGCTGGCAGGTTATCGGCATCGACAATGTGAACGACTACTATCCGGTCGCATTGAAAGAAACCCGTCTTTCCAAGCTTCACATGCGTGACGGCTTCCGGTTTGCGAAGGCGGATATCTCCGATGCAGAAGCGTTCAACACGGCAATCGGCTCTGATCGAGATGCGGATGTCATTGTGCACCTCGCAGCACAGGCAGGTGTGCGATATTCCATCGAGAACCCAACGGCCTATATTTCCGCCAATGTGCAGGGACAGATAACCGTTTTCGAAACCGCATTGAGAATGGAGAAGCGTCCGCCTGTCGTTTATGCCAGCTCATCGTCGGTCTATGGTGCAAATGAAAAGGTACCTTTCTCCGAAAGCGATCCTGTCGATCACCCTGTTTCGATCTATGCTGCAACAAAGCGCTCCAGCGAATTGCTGGCCTACTCATACCGTCACGTGCACAAACTCTGCTCCACCGGTTTGCGTTTCTTTACGGTCTACGGTCCCTATGGGCGGCCTGACATGGCGCCGTGGCTGTTCACATCCGCGATCCTTAAAGGCGAGCCGATCCGCGTGTTCAATAATGGTGAGATGCAGCGGGACTTCACGTTCGTAGAGGATATCGTCAGTGGTGTGATTGGCGCGGTGAGACGTATTCTCGACAAGCCTGAAGATACAGCGCCCGTATACAATCTCGGTAACAACCGACCGGTCATGCTCAACGATTTTATCGCCGCGATTGAAAAAGCGACCGGCAAGGAAGCGATACGCAAGCTGGAACCGATGCCTGCTGCTGATGTGCCTCGCACCTATGCCGACATAGCACTTGCGGCACGTGACCTTGGCTTTAGCCCGAAAACCACACTCGATCAGGGTATTCCTTTGTTTGTGGAATGGTTTCGCGGCTATAATGGAGCGCGATGAGCGAACCAACATCCAGACGCGGTTTCAGGCCGCTGGCAGATATGGCTTCGGGTCTGGTGGATCCGATGCTGCAAAAGCGTGCCGGTATCAATCTCGCCTTGCTTCAGTCATGGGAAGATATTGTCGGTCCCGCCATCGGCGCAACCTCGCGCCCTTTGCGCATTATCTGGCCGCGTCGTCTGCGCGAGGATGATCCGTTTTCACCTGCAACGCTGATTATAGCCTGCGAAGGGTTCGCAGCCCTGCAGGTTCAGCATGAAACAGGCGAGATCATCAGCCGCATCAATGGCTTTCTCGGCTTCTCGGCAGTTGGGCGCATTCGCATCGAGCAGAAGCCGCCGATCATCCCGGCCAAGCGCCGCGTAAAGCGGCTGGCGCCGCTTGGGCCTGCCGAAGAGCGTCGCATCGACAAGGCTACGGACGGTATCGAAGACGATGCGCTTCGTGCGGCTCTTGCGCGCCTTGGCAAGAACATTCTCGCAGAGAAGCGGACAGCGGGTCGAAAAGACAAAGATAGTTGAATTTGGCCCGCTGCCATAAATTTGATGCAAGCTTTCAGCAGTTTGTGTTTGGCATCCTGGTTTATTGTCGCAAATTTGAAGACAAATAATCCAAGGTGCTGACTTTCATGTGAACGCTGTGGGTCTAGCGTAGAGCGACCTGCCGCTTTAGATTGTATGTCGAAGTCAACTATTGAAACAGGACTGGATGATTCGGATGCCTGCAGCGTTTAATCGCAGACACGTTATTTCTCTTGCTGGAGCGGCCGCTGCCGGGCTGGCTTTTGCCGGTGGCGCGAATGCGCAGCAGCGCGATCCTGAAGGCACTGTCGATGCGGCCAAGATTGCCGAACCCGGCAAGCTCAAGGACATGGTCTACGGCAAGGCTGATGCGCCGGTCACCATCGTTGAATATGCATCGCTGACCTGCCCGCATTGCGCAGATTTCACGATCAATACATTCCCGAAAATCAAGGAAAAATATATCGATACGGGCAAAGCACGGCTCATCTTCCGTGAGTTTCCGTTCGATCCGCGCGCGACCGCCGCTTTCATGCTCGCACGCTGCGCACCGGAAGACCGTTACTTCCCTATGGTCGACGTTTTCTTCAAGCAGCAGCAGCAGTGGGCGACCGCTGAAGATGGTGAAGCAGCTCTCCTGCAAATTGCAAAACTTGCCGGTTTTACACAGGAGTCCTTCAAGGCTTGCTTGACGAACCAGCAAGTTCTCGATGATGTGAGAGCAACGATGGAGCGTGGATCGAAGGATTTCGGTGTGAGTGCAACGCCGACTTTCTTCATTAACGGACAAAAATACGCTGGAGCGCTTTCGGTTGACGAAATGTCGGCAATCATCGACAAGCTTCTCTAATCCGTTTTTCAGATCGAAAAGCGGGCGCTCCTCTGCGCCCGCTTTTTGCGTTTCTGAAGTCACAATGGGAGGGGCATTCTGATGCGCTTCTCCAAGCTGCGCCTTGTCGGTTTCAAATCCTTCGTCGAGCCCATGGAGTTCGTCATCGAAGGCGGACTGACCGGCGTCGTCGGCCCGAATGGCTGCGGCAAGTCCAATCTGGTTGAAGCGCTGCGCTGGGTGATGGGTGAAAACTCATACAAGAACATGCGCGCCTCCGGCATGGACGATGTGATCTTTTCAGGCTCGGCCACGCGGCCCGCGCGCAATACTGCGGAAGTCACGCTTTTTCTCGATAATTCCGATCGAACTGCGCCCGCCGCTTATAATGATGCGGACGAATTGCAAGTCTCTCGCCGCATCGAGCGGGAGTCCGGGTCGGTCTATCGCATCAATGGCAAGGAAGCGCGCGCCAAAGATGTGCAGCTTCTTTTTGCGGACCAGTCCACCGGCGCACGTTCGCCGTCCATGGTCGGGCAGGGGCGTATCGGCGAGCTTATTCAGGCGAAGCCGCAGGCCCGCCGCGCGCTTCTGGAAGAAGCGGCTGGCATTTCCGGCTTGCACACGCGCCGTCATGAGGCCGAGTTGCGCCTGCGTGCTGCCGAAACCAATCTGGAGCGGCTGGATGACGTTGTAGGGGAGCTGGGCAGCCAGATCGAAAGTCTGAAGCGTCAGGCACGCCAGGCAAACCGCTTCAAGGCACTTTCTGCAGATATTCGCCGGGCGGAAGCTGCACTTCTGCATTTGCGCTGGTCACAGGCGAAGGTACAGGAAGGCGAAGCGCAAAGCGCCTTGGCGCAGGCAACCTCTGCTGTCGGTGACATGGCGCAAGCGCAGATGAACGCGGCAAAGGCACAGGCGGTCGGCGCGCACAAACTACCCGAACTGCGCGAGGCCGAAGCGAAAGCCGCCGCTGCATTGCAGCGTCTTTCCATTGCCAGAACCCAGCTTGATGAGGAAGGCGAACGTCTTCGTGCCCGCCGGGCAGAGCTGATAAAGCGTCTTGAGCAGCTTTCTGCCGACATTGCGCGCGAAGAAGAAATGATGCGCGAGAATGCTGACATTCTGGCGCGGCTCGACGACGAGGAGCAGGAGTTGATCGCTTCTGCCGAAGAATCCGGCGAGCGTGATCAGGAACTGCACGCGCTGTTCGAGGAAGCGGAAATTCGCTTGCAGGATAGCGAAAACGCATTGTCCCGTGTGACGGCTGAGCGTGCCGAAGCCGCCGCAGAGCGTGCGCAGATCGAACGGGCACTGAAGGAAACACGTGATCGTCGTGACCGGCTTTCTGCCCAGATGGAAACGATAGCGCGCGACATCGCTGCTGTTGCGGAGCAGATCGGCGGGTTGTTCGATCCGGCGGAAAAGCGCATCGTGGTCGATCGCTGTGCGGACGCACTGGCTTCGGCCGAGGAAATGGTCGCAAGCGCGGAAGAGCTTGTTGCAAGCGCGCGTGAAGCGGAAGCCGCCAGCCGCCAACCTTTGAGCGAGGCGCGTACCGAACTGAACCGCATCGAAACGGAAGCGCAAACGCTGGCCCGCATTTTGAATGCTGGTGAAACAGGGCAATTCTCGCCAGTGGTGGAAGAGTTGCGTGTCGAGAAGGGCTTTGAAGTTGCACTCGGTGCCGCACTTGGCGAAGATCTTGATGCTGCCAGCGATGAACATGCGCCGGTCTATTGGGCTTACAATCCTGCTGCCAACGCCGATCCCGCCCTGCCGGAAGGCGTGACGCCGCTGGATCGGCTGGTGGAGGGACCACAGCAATTGCGCCGGAGGCTGGCACAGGTCGGCGTTGTTTCGGATAGTGAAGGCAAGCGCCTGCAGGCCATGTTGCGGCCCGGTCAGCGGCTGGTGAGCCAGGCCGGTGCGCTCTGGCGCTGGGATGGCTATACAGCAAGCGCCGATGCGCCGACCCCGGCAGCCCAGCGACTGGCACAAAAAAACCGGCTGGCGGAGCTCGAACAGGAAGCGATTGCCGCGCGCAAGCGTGCCGAGCAGGCTGAGCAGGATGTGCAACGCACCGAGGCAGGCGTCCGGGAGGCCGTCGAGCAGGAGCGCGTCGCACGCGATCAATGGCGCGCAAACCAGCGTAAGCTTGACGAAGCGCGGGAGGCTCTGGCAGCTGCGGAGCGTGCAGCAGGTCAGTTGGCGACACGCCGCGCGGGTCTTGAAGACAGCAAGGCGCATCTGGAAGAAAACCTTGAAGAAGCGCAGATCCGTGTCACGGAAGCTGAAGACCGGCTCGGCGAAATGCCGGATATGGATGCGATTGGGGAACGTCTTGCTGCATTGGGCAGCGAAGTCATGTCGGACCGCACTGCTCTGGCAGAAGCGCGCGCTGCCTATGAAGGGCTGCGGCGCGAGGCCGACGCCCGCAAGCGTCGACTGGAAATGATTGCGCTGGAACGCCGTAACTGGAAATCCCGCGCTGAAAATGCTGACCGTCATATCGCTGCGCTGAACGATCGTCGTGCGGAAACGGCAGATGAGGCCGAGGCCCTTGCGGAAGCGCCCGACGAGATCGAGAACCGCCGCCGGGCGCTTTTGAATGAGCTTTCGCAGGCGGATACCCTTCGAAAACAGGCTGGCGATGTTCTGGCTGAGGCCGAGGCCGCGCAGGCGGAACTCGACAAGATGGCAACTCTTGCCATCCAGCAACTGGCGGCAAGCCGCGAACAAAGGGCGCGTGCCGAAGAACGTCTCGCGGCGGCAGAAGAGCGGCGCAAGGATGCCGAAGCCCGTATTGCCGAAGCTTTGAACTGCCCACCGCATGAGGCTATTCGCCAGACAGGTTTAAGGCCGGACGAAGCTTTGCCTGATCCCGATCAGCTGGAACGCCAGCTGGAGCGGTTGAAGATTGAGCGCGAGCGGCTCGGTGCTGTCAATTTGCGCGCCGATGAGGAACAGGAAGAACTGTCAGGACGTCTCGATACTATTGTATCCGAGCGTGAAGATGTGATTGAGGCAATCAAGAAGCTGCGCCAGGCAATCCAGAGCCTCAACCGCGAGGGACGCGAGCGCCTGCTGGCTGCATTCGACGTGGTGAATGTGCAGTTCCAGCGTCTGTTCACGCATCTCTTTGGCGGCGGCACGGCTGAATTGCAGCTGATCGAAAGCGATGATCCACTGGAAGCCGGTCTGGAAATTCTCGCCCGTCCGCCCGGTAAGAAACCGCAGACCATGACGCTGCTTTCCGGCGGTGAGCAGGCACTGACAGCTATGGCGCTCATTTTTGCAGTGTTTCTCACCAATCCGGCACCAATCTGTGTGCTCGACGAAGTGGATGCGCCACTCGATGACCATAATGTCGAGCGCTATTGCAATCTGATGGATGAAATGGCGGCTTCGACCGAAACGCGCTTCGTGGTGATCACGCATAACCCGATTACCATGGCTCGCATGAACCGTCTCTTCGGCGTGACGATGGGCGAGCAGGGTGTGAGCCAGCTCGTTTCGGTGGACTTGCAGACTGCGGAACAGTTGCGCGAAGCAAGCTAGAGCATGTCTCCCAAAAGTGGAACCGGTTTTGGGGTAAAGACATGCGTAAAAACAAAAAGATAGAGCATTTCCAATGGTTCATGAGAAACAGGAAATGCTCTAAAACATAATCTGTACGGAGGACGGCATGAGCGGCGATCACGACCACGGAGACGTCAGCGACACGCCACTTCCAAGATTATGGATCGCCTTTGCGCTGACCAGCCTTTTCATGATTGCCGAGATCGTCGGCAGTTTCGTCACCGGCAGTCTCGCGCTTTTATCCGATGCCATGCACATGGCAACGGACAGTTTTGCGCTTCTCCTTGCCCTGATCGCCATCTATTTGGGTCGTCGGCCAGCCGATATTCTTCGCACCTACGGTTATGCCCGCTTTGAAATTCTCGCGGCGACAGTCAATGCGCTTCTGTTGCTGGGTGTAGCTTTCTATATCCTCTATGAAGCCTATGAACGTGTTTCGCGTCCTGCCGATGTGCAGTCCGTCGGCATGATGGTCGTTGCCGTGCTTGGCCTGATCGTCAATCTGATATCCATGCGGGTCTTGATGGGGCACAAGGACGAAAGCTTGAACGTCAAGGGCGCTTATCTTGAAGTCTGGGCAGATATGCTGGGTTCTGTCGGCGTGATTGTCGGCGCTGTGATCATTTATCTGACCGGATGGGAGTGGGTGGATTCACTGATCGCCATCGGTATCGGCTTCATGGTCTTTCCGCGCACATGGGTTCTGCTCAAGGAATGCATCAATATTCTGCTCGAAGGGGTTCCCGCTGGATTGAACCTCGATGATCTGCAGAAGGCCGTTCTGGCTGTGCCCGGTGTGGCGACACTCCATGACCTGCACGTCTGGTCGCTGACCAAGAACCAGAAATCCCTGACCGCGCATATCGTGCTGGCCGATGGGGTGGAGGGTGAAACCGTACGTCGCGCGGTTGAACAGGTCTTGCAGGAGAAATATGATCTACACCACACCACCTTGCAGATGGAAACCGTAGATCGCGCATCTGCCGAACACATTCACTGAAACTCGATATTCTGCCGCCGCAAACGGAATTTACCGGTCGCTCCACACGGCCAGTTCATTTCCGGCCGGATCGGTGAAATGAAAACGCCGCCCGCCGGGGAAAGAGAAGATGGGTTTCACAATCGTGCCGCCTGCATCGGTAACGGCTTCCAGAGCATCTTCCAGCCGTGCCGCATAAAGCACGGGCAGAGGTTTTGCGGTCGCCTGTCCATCGGCGTCGAAACCGCCGTCTAGCCCTTCGGAAAAGGCTGAATAGGTTGGACCGTAATCAATGAAAGACCAGCCGAAGGCGCGCGCGTAAAAACTCTTCGTCGCATCGAGCGATCCGTTTCCCGCTGGCATTTCCAGATAGTCGAGCTTGCCCGTGATACGCATGGTCGAACTCCGCTGTGTTCCTTATTTGTTCTTATCTTTGCTGTATCCGGCCAGCAGAGTCAATCTGTTGTGTGGCCTTTGCCCGGCTAATCCCGCCTCTAATCGATTCTATTGTCGCGGCTTGTCTTTTTTGGTTGGCAGCAGCCTTGCGGATCGCATAAGCAACGGGGAGCAGGTTCTGGGAGTGCTTGCAACTGTTGCAAGCCTTTTATGAGCCTATCCTGCATCAAGGGAGGCCATGATGGCGAAGTGGGTGTACACGTTCGGCGACGGCAAGGCAGAAGGTGCGGCAAGCGACCGTAATCTTCTCGGCGGCAAAGGAGCGAACCTGGCTGAAATGAGCAGCCTTGGTCTTCCGGTGCCTCCGGGCTTTACCATCACGACCGAAGTCTGCACCTATTATTATGATCATGACCGCTCCTATCCGACCGAACTGAATGATCAGGTTCAGGCGGCTCTGACCCATATCGCGAAAGTGACGGGGCGCAATTTCGGCGATGCCGAAAAGCCGCTTCTGGTGTCGGTGCGTTCCGGCGCCCGTGCTTCCATGCCGGGCATGATGGATACAGTGCTCAATCTCGGCCTGAATGACGAGACGGTGCAGGCCATTGCCCGTGAGGCGGGCGATGAGCGTTTTGCCTATGACAGCTACCGCCGCTTCATCCAGATGTATTCGGATGTCGTGCTGGGTGTCGATCATGGCTTCTTCGAGGAAATTCTCGAAGACAAGAAGGCGGATCTCGGTGTTGAGGTCGATACGGCACTGACGGCAGAAGACTGGAAGGACGTCATCGGATCCTACAAGGCCAAGGTCGAGGAAGAACTCGGCCAGCCTTTCCCGCAGGATCCGCGCGAACAGCTATGGGGCGCTATCGGCGCCGTCTTCTCAAGCTGGATGAATGCGCGCGCCATCACCTATCGTCGCTTGCACAATATCCCGGCGGCCTGGGGCACAGCGGTTAATGTGCAAGCCATGGTGTTCGGCAATATGGGTGAGACCTCTGCGACCGGCGTTGCATTCACCCGCAATCCCTCGACGGGCGAGAAGAAGCTTTACGGCGAGTTCCTCGTCAATGCGCAGGGTGAAGACGTTGTTGCCGGTATCCGCACGCCGCAGAACATCACCGAAGAAGCACGCATTGCGGCTGGTTCCGACAAGCCGTCGCTTGAAAAGGTAATGCCGGAAGCGTTCGCCGAATTCCTCAAGGTTGCCGACCGGCTGGAACAGCATTATCGCGACATGCAGGACCTCGAATTCACCATTGAACGCGGCAAATTGTGGATGCTCCAGACCCGATCGGGTAAGCGCACCGCAAAGGCTGCGCTGAAAATGGCCGTCGAAATGGCCGGCGAAGGGCTGATTACGGAAGAAGAAGCGGTTCTGCGCGTCGATCCGGCAGCACTCGACCAGCTTCTGCACCCGACCATTGACCCGCGTGCGGAGCGTCAGGTCATTGGTCAGGGGCTTCCTGCATCGCCGGGCGCTGCAACGGGCGAAATCGTCTTCTCGTCGGAAGATGCCGAACAGGCGAAGTCGGAAGGCCGCAAAGTCATTCTCGTGCGCATCGAGACCAGCCCGGAAGATATTCACGGCATGCATGCTGCAGAAGGTATTCTGACGACACGTGGCGGCATGACCAGTCATGCGGCTGTTGTCGCACGCGGTATGGGCAAGCCATGCGTTTCCGGCGCGGGATCGCTTCGCGTCGACTATCGCAATGGCGTCATGCTGGCAGCAGGCCAGACCTTCAAGAAGGGCGATGTCGTCACCGTCGATGGTGGCACAGGGCAGGTCCTGAAAGGCGCTGTCGCCATGCTTCAGCCCGAGCTTTCCGGCGATTTCGGCAAGCTGATGGAATGGGCTGACCGCACCCGTCGAATGAAGGTTCGCGCCAATGCTGAAACTCCGGCAGATGCCCGCACGGCGCGTTCGTTCGGTGCGGAAGGCATCGGCCTTTGCCGTACCGAACACATGTTCTTCGACGGAAGCCGGATCGTCGCCATGCGCGAAATGATCCTTTCCGACAATGAAGAAGGCCGCCGCACGGCTCTAGCAAAGCTGTTGCCGATGCAGCGTTCGGATTTCGTCGAGCTTTTCGAGATCATGAAGGGACTTCCCGTCACGATCCGCCTGCTCGACCCGCCATTGCACGAGTTCCTGCCGCATACGGACGAGGAAGTCGCAGAGGTTGCCCGGTCGATGGGTGTCGATGCGGCAAAGCTGCGCGAGCGCGCTGATGCCTTGCATGAATTCAACCCGATGCTGGGCCATCGCGGCTGCCGTCTGGCTGTATCCTATCCGGAAATCGCGGAAATGCAGGCCCGGGCGATTTTTGAAGCTGCCGTCGAAGCAGGCAAAAAAACCGGCGAACATGTGGTGCCGGAAGTGATGGTGCCGCTGGTCGGGCTGAAAGCCGAACTGGATTTCGTCAAGGCACGCATCGATGCCGTTGCCAAGGAAGTCATGGCCGAGGCAGGCGTCAAGATCGACTATATGGTCGGCACGATGATCGAACTGCCGCGCGCGGCCTTGCGCGCTGCTGAAATTGCCGAAACGGCTGAGTTCTTCTCGTTTGGCACCAATGATTTGACGCAAACGACATTCGGCATTTCACGCGACGATGCGTCGTCGTTCCTGACCTCCTATCAGCAGCGTGGCGTGATCGAACAGGATCCGTTCGTGTCGCTTGATCTCGAAGGCGTTGGCGAACTGGTGGAAATCGCCGCCGAACGTGGACGAAAGACCCGCGAGAAACTGAAGCTCGGCATCTGCGGCGAGCATGGTGGTGATCCGGCGTCGATCGCATTCTGCGAAAAGACAGGTCTCGACTATGTTTCCTGTTCGCCGTTCCGCGTGCCGATTGCCCGTCTTGCTGCGGCACAGTCGGCTATACGCAAGGTTTGACAGCACGCCACAATTTGGCTTAGCTACCGGAGTAGTCCCCGGTAGCTAAGCCATTTTTAGAAGATATTGCCATGCTTCGTTGTATTGCTGCGGCAGGAGCCGTCATTCTCGTCACGACCAGCATTGCCAGTGCCTATGATATCTCGCCGCAGGAGCGTGCGGAGAACAAGCCCAGCCACGACACGATCAAAATCGTTGAGCCACAACTGCATATTGCACGTGGTGGCGCCGCATCGCCCCAGGTGGCGCTGACGCTGGATGCCTGCATGGGCAAGACCGATCACCGGATACTCGATATGCTGGTGCAAAACCGTATTCCAGCGACGATCTTCGTGACGGGGCGATGGATAAAGCAGAATCCCGCAGCCATGGCGGTTCTAAAAGCCAATGCCGATCTGTTCGATATCGAGAACCATGGCGCAATGCATATTCCGGCCATCACGAACGAGCCGAAAATGTATGGTATCAAGACGGCAGGGTCACTTGAGGCGGTCCATCTGGAAATCGATGGCGGCGCGACGGCGATCACTGATGCCGGAGTGTCGAAGCCCGTTTGGTATCGCGATGCGACGGCCCGTTATTCGACCGATGCGATCAAGCTTGCGACAAGCATGGGCTACAAGATCGGCGGTTATTCGCTGAATGGTGATCAGGGAGCCTCGTTGCTGGCGCCGACAGTCGAACGCCGCATCGCCGCCGCGCGTGATGGCGATGTCATCATCTCGCATATCAACCAGCCAACGCGCTCAGCGGGCGAAGGGGTGGCCAAAGGCGTTCTGGCCTTGAAAGCGAAGGGAATGAAATTCGTACGTCTCAAGGATGTCGAGACGACTATGACGCTCAACCCGGTCGCTCCACACAATCTTCATGCGGGGGTTCCAAAGCCAGCAGCGCCGAAATAATCCCGTTCAGGCGCCGTTGACTTTTTCCTTCGGGGAAAGACTTTTCATGACCGCGGCATAGTTGCGGCCAAGGCTTTCAAAAACGGCATTTTCGCCCGTTGGTGGTTCAACGGACAGGGTCGTGCCGTCGTTGCGCAGTGTGACGAATATGACCTGATCCTCCGGTTGTCCGGCGATGGCGATTGCACCGATGCGTTGTGCTTCGCTGGTGTCGAGAGCAGGCATATTGAACAGAACTTCGCCGCCCACACGTTCGGCGGCCTTGGCAAGCGCGGAATCAAAACCTTCGATGAGTACGTCGATGGCTCCGAGCGCGAACTCAAGTTCGACGGCCTCAAGCGTCATCGTATCGTCTGCAGTTGTGCCGTCCGATGACTGGTTGCCATTTTGAAGGGCGCGATCCATTCCGTCCTCTCCGACGATTGCAATATAAGCCCCCATACACGCAATCATGCCTTCTGTTAGCGGTTGCTGCAATGTCTTTTTATTTGATTTACCTAGCTTTTTCTCACTTATTCTTAAAGCTGGTGATCTTTGCAGGCTAAGAACGCATCTCGAAAAATGTGAAACGGATTTCGGACCAGATGCGTGTTGAACAAACAATTGGAGCGTCGATCTGCCGTAATCAGATTGAATTGCGCTCCGGGAGGGTGCTGCCCCTAATGCGATTTGCCGGATCTATCAAGCGGGCAAATGTATATTAGATAATGCTTGTTTAGATCGCTAAACATTCCTCCCGATAGGTTTTGATCGCGGTCAATGCTCTTTCATCCCGAATCTTCGACGTTCTCCCCATCACAAGGGAATTGGTGTCGGAGGGCACATGAAACTGATCTGGAAAGCGGTGGTCGGCGGCGCGGGTGCGCTAGCCGTAGCCTGGCTCTTTGCGCTTTCAACGCCCCATTGGCTGACGGTGAGACAAGAAAGCGCCGTCGATATCTCAGACAAGGCTTTGATCGAGAAAGGCGAATATATCGCTCATGCGGGCGACTGCGCTGCGTGCCATACGGCGCCGGGAGGCAAGGCGTTTGCGGGCGGGCTCGGCATGCAGACGCCGCTTGGCACGATTTATTCCACGAACATCACGCCAGACGGCAAAACCGGCATCGGTGGCTACAGCTATGCCGACTTCGAGCGCGCGGTGCGGCAGGGTGTACGCCGGGATGACGTTCATCTTTATCCGGCAATGCCGTTTGTCTCCTATACGGTCGTGAATGACGAGGACATGAAAGCGCTTTATGCGTTCTTCATGTCGAAGGTGGAGCCGGTAGAGCAGGAAAACCAGCCCAGCACCTTGCCGTGGCCAACCAACATGCGCTGGCCGCTCGCCTACTGGCAGCTTTTCTTTGGAAACTCGCGTCCGTTCGAAATTGCAGCCGATACCGATCCGGTGATCGCCCGCGGCGCTTATCTGGTCGAGGGTCTCGGCCATTGCGGCGCGTGTCATACGCCACGCGGTCTCGCCTATGAAGAAAAAGCGGTGAAGAACGATCCGAAAGGCAAGTTCCTGTCCGGCTCGGTTCTGGAAGGCTGGTATGCGAAAAACCTGCGCGATCAGGATACAGGTCTTTCGACATGGGCCGAAGACGAGATCGTCACCTTCCTGAAGACCGGACGTACCGATCGCACAGCGGCATTCGGCTCCATGGCCGATGTCGTGCAGCATTCGACCCAATATCTTGCGGAAGATGATTTGCGTGCAATTGCCCGTTATCTCAAGTCGCTGCCGCCGAGCGAAGGTCGTGAGCGCGAATGGCAGCCGAAGGAAGATGTGACGACAGCGGCGCTTAAGGCGGGAGATTTCAGCGCACCGGGTGCACTGTCCTATGTCGAGCAATGTTCGGTCTGCCACCGTATGGAGGGCAAGGGTGCACCGCGCATCTATCCGGCGCTCGCCGGGAATTCGATTGTCTTTGCCGATGATCCAAGCTCGCTCATTCAGGTCACTCTGACCGGGGGCAGGACGCCTGACACGCCTGCGGACAGGATGGCTTTCACCATGCCAGGTTTCGCCAATCTTCCGAACTGGCAGGTCGCCGAAATCCTCAACTTCATTCGCAATGGTTGGGGCAACCACGGCGCTGCCATAACGGAGCAGGATATCGCGCGTATGCGCCGTGAAATCGCTCACAAGCCCGTCCATTACGTTCCGGAGAACAAGCAATGAAAACCAGTACGATTGTCGTTCTTGGTGCCGGTTTTGCCGTGGCAGTAACGGGCGGTGCGTTCCTCTTCAATCACCTGCGGCCCTCACTGGATGCTCCAGCTCCGATGGCCTATGCGGTTCTGGATAAGGATAAAAAACAGGTCGGAACCTATGTCATCCCGCCGGACCGGGACATTCTCAAGCAGCCGAACGCGCCCGAGATCATGCACGGCAAGCGACTGCTCAACGAAACGGCGCGGCTTCTGCCTGACAGCGTCGGCAACGGCCTGAACTGCAACTCCTGCCACATGGGGCAGGGCAAGATGGATAACGTTGCCTCCTATATCAATACCAGCAATTTCTATCCTGCCGTCATGCCCCGCGCAGGCAAGGAAGTCGATCTGGTGATGCGCATCAATGGCTGCTTCCAGCGTTCGATGAACGGCAAGCCACTGCCGCCTGATGGAGCCGACATGAGGGCGATGATCGCCTATATGGACTGGCTAGGACAGGACGTGAAGAAGGGTACGAAAGTGGCGATCCGCAACGCCGGTCCCATCGACGAAAGCCTTGCTCCCGATCCGGAAAATGGTGCCAGAATCTACGCCGCACAATGTTCGACCTGTCATGGTGCGGGCGGTGAGGGCATGAAGGATCAGGCCGGTGACTATATCTTCCCGCCGCTCTGGGGTGATGAAAGCTTCAATATCGGCGCCGGGATGGCACGGACCTACAAGGCGGCACAATTCGTCAAATATGCGATGCCGCCCGCACAGAACTACAATCTGCCCATCGGGCAGGGCGGTGTTCTGACCGATCAGGAAGCCATCGATGTGTCGGAATATTTCACCCATATGCCGCGCCCCGATTTCGCAGGCAAGGTGAAGGACTGGCCCAACTTGAAGAAGCCGAAAGATGCGCGTTATTAGAGCATTTCCAGCAAAAGTGCGAAGCGGTTTTGCGTAGGACAATGCGAAAGAAGCCAGCATTTCCAGCAAAAGTGCGAAGCGGTTTTGCGTAGGACAATGCGACGAAACAAATATTTGGAGCGGTCCCAGCAACCCCGTTTTGACCGAAACCGCTCTAAATGATATTGCCAAGAAAAGTGCCCCGCCATGCTCAAGCCAGGTGGGGCATTTGAATTGCTACGTCGAAGTTTTGCCGAGCGAAAATCTCTCTGCTATTCATACTGCGTGAAAAAAGAGAGACAGAGCGGCTCCAATGATTCAGTATAAGCTGGAAATGCTCTCGGAGACTGCATGAGAAAACTTCGCTACCAGCGGCGTCAGTCGCGCTCTGCAGTGTGGGCGCTTCGGTTTGGTGTTTTTGCGCTCGTGCTGCTTGCGATGGCATTTCTTCTGCATCGCTTCTGGACACTGGAGACACCTGACCTGGTGCTGCTTGCCGGATTGAGCACCGGTCTTGCCGCTCTGGCCCTTCTCTGCTCGGCTAAAGGTTTTCGCAATCTCTGGGTCAATGGCGACAAGGGCGGCGCACGCTCCTTCTGGGGCGGCATATTCGCTTGTGCAGTGTTGCTTCCAGTCGGGCTGGTAACGTCACTGTGGTATCTCTCTCCGCCGCTTTACGACATCTCCACCGATTTCGAGACGCCGCCGCAATTCCCGTCCAACATGCCGCCACGCCTTCAATGGATGAACCCGCTGACAGTGGCCGTGAGTGGCGATGCGCTGACCCAGTTGACCGCCTATCCTGATGTGGTTGGACGCCGCTATGAAGCCGCACCCGACCGCGTTGCGCAAGGGGTCGAGACGGTTCTCGGGACTTTCGGATGGCAGGAGATCGCGCGTAATGCGTCTTCGCCGGAACAGAACACCACGCGATTTGCAGTGACGGCGCACAGTTTCATTCTGGGCCTGAAAAGCGATATCGTTATCCGGCTGCTTGACGAAGGCGAAACCACCTATGTCGATGTGCGTTCGCTGTCACGCTATGGCAAACGCGATATGGGGCAGAATGCCGGTTTCATAACCGATTTTCTGGGAGCGCTGGAAGGCGAGGTCAACAAGGCTCCCGCTGACGTGGAATAATCAGCCGGGAAGATAGATATTGTCGAGCGACGGATGGCCATCGGTCGTGACCTCCCCGCGTCCGACAAGATCCTCCAGATGCGCCAGCACGGACAACGCAGCCGCACCATGCAATCGCGGATCGGTGTCGCGATAGATCACTTTCACCATATCGCCGATTGTCCGGTCCCCCTGCAGAACGCGTTCTAAAATGGCACGCTCGCGCATCTTGCGATGGGCGCGCAGGCCGCGAACGAAGGCGGCAGGCTTGGTGACAGCGCCGCCATGCCCCGGCAGATAGACCTTGTCATCGCGTGCCAGCAGCTTTTCCAGCGAGACCATATAGTCATTCATCGAGCCGTCCGGCGGTGCGACGATGGACGTCGCCCAGGCCATGACATGGTCTGCGGAAAAAAGAACGCCCGTTCCCTTCAGGCCGAACGCCATGTGATTGGCGGCATGTCCGGGTGTGTGAATCCCTTCCAAAGCCCAGCCGTCGCCTTCGATTGCACTTCCGTCGGCCAACACGATATCAGGAAGGAACTCCGTATCTGCGCTTGCCTCAAGCATGTTCGTTTCGCCCGCATAATACGGGCGGGCAGGGCGATGCGGTCCCTCGGCGACGGTGCGGGCGCCAAGTTTTTCCTTCAGGCGCTGCGCCAAAGGTGAATGGTCGCGGTGGGTGTGGCTGACGAAGATATGGCTGACCGGGCGACCGGCTACGGCTGCGATCAAGGCGTTATAATGCGCCTCATCTTTCGGGCCGGGATCGATGATCGCCAGCGTATCCGTGCCGATAATATAGCTGTTGGTGCCGTGAAAGGTGAAAGCGCTCGGATTGTTGACGGTGAGGCGCAAAATACCTTTACTCAGTTCAACCGGTTTCCCATATTGGGGCGTGAAACTGCTGTCGAAAACAAGCGCCATTGAAGCGGCTTCCATTCTTCTTTGGTTTGATTGATGAAACGGCATAGGCCTTATATAGTCGGGTTGCAAACGTGAACAGTCACGCGCGCTGACAATCGTGTCAGCGGGCAGATTCCGGAGAATTTCGCATTCCGGTGTCTGTCAGCGCGTTAAAAGTGGAGTTGGATATGCCTCATAGAGCAAAGTCTCGCGTCGCCACGGCCTCTCTCGCCGCAGAATATCTGCCCACCAGACAACTGGCTCGTGCTTTCTGGTTTGTCGGGCTTGCGCTGATCGGAACGGCTGTTCTTACCATTTCCGCCAAGATCAAAGTCGATCTGGTCTATGTCAACGTGACCATGCAGACTTTCGCTCTCTTTGCAATTTCAGCTCTGTACGGTTCGCGGCTCGCCGTGGCGACAGTTGCTCTTTATCTGCTTGAAGGCGCGCTTGGTATGCCGGTCTTCACCGGGACGCCGGAGAAGGGCATCGGCCTTGCCTATATGGTTGGCCCGACGGGCGGATATCTGCTCTCCTATCTTGCTGCGGCCTGGATCGTCGGGCGCGCTGCCGACAAGGGGTTGGCGCGCAACCCACTTGCTCTCGGCGGTGCAATGTTGCTTGCAGAAGCTGTCATTCTGCTGATGGGCGCAGGCTGGATGGCTTACCTCTTCGGTCTGGAAAAAGCCATTGCCTTCGGCTTCGGCGCCTTTATCGTCGGCGATCTCGTGAAACTCGCGCTCGCCGCATGTGGCGTGCCTGCGGTGATGTCGCTCCTGAAGCGCTGAAATTTCCAATTCTTCGCATGATGAAAGCCGGGTCTTTGCCCGGCTTTTTCTTGTTTCGGTTGAAACTGCTTCGCAATTGACAGAAGCCACATCACCGAGCTTTGTCACTATAAGAAATCTGCTTTTACGGGGAGGATGATTTGCACGTCGAAACTCTGGTGGTCGAGCCGCTGACAAAAGACGCTTTTGCGCCGTTTGGCGATGTCATCGAGACAGAAGGAGCCGAGCTTCGTCTGATCAACAATGGCACGACCGAGCGATACCACGATCTCGCGCGCGTCGAAGCCGCTGGCACCGAAGCAAGGGTTCTCGTCAATATTTTCCGGGGGCAGTCGTTCGAGGCGCCAATCGACATCGTCATGATGGAACGTCATCCATTCGGTTCACAGGCATTCATTCCGTTGAATGGCAGGCCGTTTCTTGTGGTGGTCGCGGAAGATGATGGTGGCAAGCCTGCACGTCTGCGTGTTTTCCTTGCGCACGGTAATCAGGGCGTCAATTATCTGCGCAATGTGTGGCACCACCCGCTCTTGGCGCTTGAGCAGAAGTCCGATTTTCTGATTGTCGACCGGGCAGGCAAGGAAGACAATCTGGAGGAGTTTTTCTTCTCCGACACCACATACCGCATTGAAACAACAAAACCTGCCTGAGCTTTATCGAGGGATATTATGGGTAAACTTTCCACGCATGTTCTCGACACTGCCCATGGCAGCCCTGCGGCGGCGATGCGCGTCGAACTTTATCGTATTGGCGTAAACGGCGCTCCCGAACTGATCAAGCGCACGGTGACCAATCTCGACGGACGTACGGATGCTCCTTTGCTTTCCGGTGATGAATTGCGCACTGGCACTTACGAGTTGCAATTCCATGTTGCCGAATATTTTGAGGGGCGCGGTGCGGAACAAGCCAATCCGCCGTTTCTCGATCTTATTCCGATCCGCTTCGCAATCGCCGATGTCGACGGAAACTACCACGTGCCTTTGCTTGTCAGCCCGTGGTCCTATTCAACGTATCGTGGAAGCTGATCCGGACTTATCCCCTTTTCGGGCAGACGAACTAGACTCCTCGCATTACCCATTGCGAGGAGCTGTTCATGAACCAAACCCCAAATCTGAAAATGCCCTATATTCTGCCCAGTCAGGCGCAGAAACATGTCACTCATAATGAGGCATTGCGGCTGCTCGATGCCGTCGTGCATCTGAGCGTCAAGTCGCGGAATCGAGCCGAAGCGCCGGAAACACCTGTCAGTGGAGATCGCTATCTCGTGGCTGCGGCTGCTGCCGGGGCATGGGCAGGAAAAGGCGGCGCAATAGCATCTTTCATTGATGGCGGGTGGTTGTTCGTGACGGCTGCTATCGGCTGGCAGGCCTATGTCGAGGACGAAGCGCAGCTGATCGTTTTTGATGGCGCTCTCTGGAAGGGTGTTTCATCGGTTCCGGAAAACCTGTCCCTGTCGATGCTCGGTGTTCATGCCACTGCCGATGCGGTCAACCGGCTTGCCATCTCGTCGGATGCCAGCCTGTTCAACAATGCCGGGGCAGGCCATCAGATGAAGGTGAACAAGCAGGCGGTTAGCGATACCGCAAGCCTTCTGTATCAGACCAACTGGACCGGCTTTGCCGAGATGGGGTTGAATGGCAGCAATGATTTCAGCGTGAAGGTAAGCAGCGATACCGGGCAATGGCGTGAGGCGATAAAGATCGATCATGCGACCGGCAATGTTGCAGTAGGCTCAATCTGGCCACAGACCCGGCTTCATGTCGATGGTCCCATCCGCCCTGCATCTTATGCCGTCGCGGCGCTACCCTCCGCCGGAAGTCACGGTGCGGGCGCAATGGTCTTCGTGACCAACGCTCCATCTGGTGCTGAGGTAGCCTATTCTGATGGCACCAATTGGCGCAGCATTCGCACCAACACCATAATTGCCTGACAACAAATGCGGCGGATTGGCTCGCATTGTTGTCTGGACGCAGTCTACGGGCCGTAATGTAACCAAAAGATGTTTGTTAAGCCTCTGAAACGGCAATTGATATAGTCCTGCCGGAGGACTCATGTTAACGGTGGCGAGAGATTAGAATGCTTCGCAGCTATGGCGTGCGGCAAGTCGCGAAGGGATTGACTAAGCTTTAGTCCCCATTAGTAGTAAGAATAGCCTTATGGCGCTGGAATCGTTCCGGTATTTCTCTCCGTGGGAGAGCGGGATAACACGCGTATGAGTTTGAAATATCCATGGCAGAGACTGGCGCTTTTGCCCCGCGCCAGCAAACAGATCATTCTGATGCTGAGCGACTGTGTTCTGCTGTTGCTGAGTGCCTATCTGGCGTTTGTCATCCGTCTTGGCTTCGTTTTTGTACCGAACGAAGGGCAGACATTCCTGATTTTTATCGCGCCCGTTCTGGCAATTCCGGTTTTCGTTCGGTTTGGACTTTACCGCGCCATCATCCGTTATCTGGCTGAACGCGCGATCTGGCCGATTTTCCAGGCTACCGCCATTGCCGCGCTTTTCTGGGTTGCGCTCGTCTTCCTAATGGAACTCTACGGTAGTACCGGTCTGCCGCGTTCGGTTCCATTGCTCTACTGGCTTTTGAGCACGGTGTTCATATCGGCCAGCCGTTTCGGTGCGAAATGGCTTTTGCGCAGTTCCGAGTCGGATAAACGTTATACGAGTTCAGCATTGATCATCGGTGTTGGCGAGCCTGCTCGCCAGCTCGCAACGGCGCTCCGCAGCCACAGCGACACATTGGTGGTCGGCTTTGTCGATCCGGATGGCCAACTCAGCGGCATGGATATTATCGGACTGCGTGTCTACGGGGTGGAAGACATTCCCGCCTTGATTGAAAACTACGGTATCAAGCAGGTAGTCGTATCCGAACCCGCGCTGGAACAGAAACAGCGTCAGGATTTCGCGCGGCTTCTCGGGCGCCTTCCTGTCAGTACACGTATTCTTCCGCCGATCGCTGATTTGACGGCCGGGAAATATCTGGTCAGTTCGCTGCGCAATGTGGAGATCGACGATCTGCTCGGGCGTTCGCCGGTACCGCCGGATGCTGCTCTGTTGCGAGAAGTGGTCGAAGGTCGGCGCATCATGGTGACGGGAGCGGGCGGTTCCATTGGTAGCCAGCTCTGCCGCACCATTGCGCAATGGAACCCGGCCAGCATCGTTTTGTTCGAGTCGAGTGAATTCGCACTTTACAACATTGACAGGCAGTTGAGGCAGATAGCCAGTTGCGAGATCGTGCCGATCCTTGGGACAGTCAGCAACCGGGACTGCGTCGAGAATGCCATTCGCGACCACAATGTCGATACGGTCTATCATTGTGCGGCTTACAAACATGTGCCACTGGTCGAGAAAAACCCGTTGGTCGGTATTTTCAACAATGTGTTCGGCACGCTGGAAGTGGCTCAGGCCGCTCTCAACACCGATGTCGAGCGCATGGTCCTCATCTCGTCCGACAAGGCGGTGCGACCAACGAATGTGATGGGCGCAACCAAGCGCTGGGCCGAGCTGGTCGTCTATTATTGCGGTATGCTGGCTGAACAATCCGGAAAGAAGAAGGCTTTCTATTCCGTTCGTTTTGGCAATGTGCTGGGATCGAACGGTTCGGTCGTCCCGCTTTTCCGTGAGCAGATTGCCAATGGCGGTCCGATTACCCTGACCCATGAAGACATGACCCGCTACTTCATGTCGATCAAGGAAGCCGCCGAGCTTATTGTACAGTCTGGCGGCATTGCCGCATCCGGCGACACGGTTCTTCTGGAGATGGGCGAGCCGGTGAAGATCCGCGACCTGGCAGAGAACATGATCCTGCTGGCAGGGCTGACCGTTCGAAACGACGAAAACCCGCACGGCGATATTGCCATTGAGACGACGGGGATTCGCGAAGGCGAGAAGATGTATGAAGAACTCTTCTACGATCCTGCGCAGGCAAAGCCGACGCGCCATCCCAAGATAATGCGCGCTCCTCGGGGCAAGAAGGCTGAGGTTGATGTTCCGGCCAGCCTCACTGCACTTCGTATGGCGATGGAAAGTGGTGATCTTGATGCGGTTCGCAAGGTTCTGTTCGAAGTTATAACTTCCTGAAGCGCCCGCGAAAATCCAGCAGCAGAACCAGCGTTGCGACAATTGCCACGAGTAGGAAAGCGATCTGGGTGATTGTGTGGTCCAGAGCAAGCAGCGCAACGGCGCAGGCAACAAGAATCACATTCAGAAGCGCTACATGGCCAATCACCTTGAGCACGCTCCAGCCGGAGCGTTTCGCTGCCTGATAGGCATGTTTGGAATGCGCCTTCAAGATGTTCTCACCCTGACTTAACCGCATCACGATGGTCGTGCCTGCATCCAGAATATAATAAAGCGGCAGGATCAGTGCGACGGCGATATGCGTTTCGCGCGCGAGCAGGATCAGCGCTGTGCCGGTGATCAAGCCGAGCGGCAGACTTCCTGAATCACCCAGAAAAATGGTTGCGGGCGGACGGTTGAAGAGGGCGAACCCCAGAACTCCGCCCGCCGCGATGATGCCGATGCCGCCACTTTCCAGGCCGGCCAGACCGAGAGTGGCCAGAATCCCGATGCCAGCCAGCGGAATCCCTATACCAGCTGCGGTCATGAGATCGAGACCGTCCATGAAGTTGGTCACATTGATTGACACCACCAGTGCAAAGACGATGAGAATCGCCTCAAGCCAGTGAGGCAAGAGGTCCGGCAACAACCGGAAATCCGGCCCCAGACCGTAGACAACGAGTCCGGCAGCAATGAACTGCGATCCCAGTCTGATGATCTCTGAAAGCTCGTAGCGGTCATCCAGTCCACCGACGATCCAGAGCAAGAGCGAAGCCCCGGAAAGGCAAAGCGCCAGATGGGCATTGATTTCCAGGTCCGGGGCAAAGATCAGCAGCGTCGCGATGATGGCGGGAATGAGTGCCAGCCCCCCGATCTGCCGTGCGACGGTCGTATGGTTGGAACGCGAACTCATACGAGCCGCGAGAAAGCGCTCGGGCAAGAGCCGGTTGAGCAGATAGAGACCAATGCCGCACAAGGCAGCGCTGACGAGAAACGAAATCAACAAAAACCGCATAGTGAATACCGAAAATGCACCTGTCCGTAGGAAGTAGCAGCTTTGAAGTCGGACGCAAATCGGCGGTTTCGTTTTAGGGAACAAGTGGCGACGATATGCGGTTGAAAACGTTCTTCACAGGGCCTGTCAGCTTATGCGGTATTTCGTGATTAGGCGATTGCGCTCGGGTTTCGAAGCGGTTATAAGGCCGCGCAACCGATTGCTTCGGTTTGATTTGTTGGGGCGTAGCCAAGCGGTAAGGCAGCGGTTTTTGGTACCGCCATTCCCTGGTTCGAATCCAGGCGCCCCAGCCATGAATCGCCGATACAAGCCAACGCCTTGTTGATCTTGTTCAAATATCCCGAGGTTGCAATCCCCGATATTGTCTTATTCGCAGAATGCGCACTTAGCTGTGGCGCCACTCCCGCTTTCGAAAGCTCCTAGATAGGGATGCGATCTCAACGGAGATAATGCGCGGACATTATTCCCAGACATGGAACCGGTTTTACAATTCAGAATGGCGTCCTTCGCTATTTCACTTCATTGCTCTGAAATGGCGCTGGAACGAGGAAGCCGTAAATGCGCCGTATTCACCGGCAACGACGGAGTTGACTTAATGGTTACATTTCTTCAATTACGCCTATTGAACTGATAAATATATTCGAGAAAGTGGCAGTCGTGACAAAAAGAAGATTGGCCTGGGAAATATCATGAGTATCGAGATATCTGGAGCAGGCATGCCTCATGGCCTCGTAGTAGCAGAGCCGACAAAAGGAGCTAAAGTTGCTATTGGTGACATTTCGGAAGCTCTATCCAAATATCGTTTGGCGTTAATTTTTGGATGGCAGGACGTAGCACAACGTTATCGGCGCTCTCGGGTGGGCGCTTTCTGGCTAACCTTGAATATGGCCGTGTTTATCGGTGCGCTGGGTTTGATCTTTGGAACGCTTTTCCAAAGCGAGATGCGTGAGTTTCTGCCGTATCTCTGTGCAGGCGTCATTACATGGGGTTTTATCTCGACTTGTCTGAACGAGGGATGCACGACATTTACATCTTCAGATGGGATAATTCTGCAAGTTCGGATGCCACTATTCACTCATATTATGCGCACAGTATGGAGAAATATAATAATATTCGCCCACAATATTGTTATTTTCCCCATTCTTCTTCTTATTATGGGCCGGATGATCAGCTTGAATGTGCTTTGGGCAATTCCAGGGTTTGTTCTCCTGTGTCTCAATCTGTCTTGGATGATGCTTATCCTTGCGATTCTCTGCGCTAGATTTCGCGACATGACCCAAGTGGTTACGAACATCCTGCAAGTGTTGTTTTATGCCACTCCCATTATGTGGATGGTTAAGATACTGCCAGACCATGTCTCCCGAGTATTTATCGAATTGAATCCATTCTATCACTTCATCGAACTCGTACGCGCCCCGTTATTCGGTTCGCCGCCATCGTTGCTCGATTGGACCTTCGGCTTTGCTTGCGCGATAATTGGGTGGATCGTCGCGATTCTATTCTTTGGGCGGTATCGCTGGCGCGTAGCGTATTGGTTGTAGAAAATGAGTTTAATTCAGCTTCAAAATGTGAGTGTCGAGTTTCCCATCTATAACTCGACCAGCCGTTCGCTCAAAAACAGAGTTCTTAGCATCGCTACGGGCGGGAAAATCGAAAGGCGAAGTGATCGTCTGGTGATTGTGCGCGGTCTTGACGATGTATCCATGACGTTCAGGGATGGTGACCGAATTGGTCTGATTGGCCATAACGGGTCGGGGAAAACCACATTGCTTCGTGTCTTGTCTGGCATCTATACGCCGACACACGGAAGTTCGGTCATCAACGGCAATTGTGTATCCCTGATCAATATCAATCTGGGAATTGACCCGGATGCGACAGGGCGGGAGAATATTCGCCTGCGCTCTGCGATGATGGGAATGCCGCCCGAAGAAATTGCCGAAAAGTTTGACCAGATTGCCGATTTTTCGGGACTTGGAGAGTTTCTGGATGTTCCGTTCCGCACTTATTCTTCTGGCATGCAATTGAGATTGGCATTCGCGACCTCAACGGCAGTTCGACCTGAAATCCTGATCATGGATGAATGGCTTTCGACAGGTGACGAGGACTTTAAAGAACGTGCTAACGAGCGTATGCGTGAATTGGTCGACTCGACAAAAATACTCGTCCTCGCGAGCCATTCAAAAGACCTGATGAAGAAAAACTGTAACAGAATAATCTGGCTTGAACACGGACGGGTCAAAATGGACGGCTCACCCGATGAGGTGCTGACGAACTACTTTGGCGAATGATGGAATGAGTCCGTCGCCTGACGGGTGAAGGCCTATTGAACGAGTAGTTTGAGAGGCCAACGTCGATGTTGGGTATTTTCCATTACGTGAATTTTTCATTAATATTGTAAGGTAGTAAGTAGCCATGCCAAAATTTGCCAGTCGTTTGAAACAGGTGACAAATGCGCTACGCTATCTGGCCCGAGGGGATGTCTCAGGGTTGTTCAGGCGCTTGAAATGGTACGGGCGCGAATATAATCATGACAAATTACGTAGGCGGCTTGCGAACGGCAACGGTATAGTGTGGGGAATTCTTTGTACTCCCCATACTCTTTTTATCGCTCGGGCAATATCTGAGCGTTTAGCAAGCCATGGGATCGAGAGTGAAATCGTAACAGGCTCTCCTAAGAGTTTTGATCATGATTTGTATATTGTCTTATGTGCGCAAATGTTCAAGCATTTGCCGCCGGCAGGTAAACGTGTCATATTTCAGCTTGAGCAGTCTGTTAGTTCAAGATGGTTCACGCAGAATTATATGAATATTTTAACAGAATCACTCGGGGTTCTGGAGTATTCTTTAACGAATATTGATTTCTTGGCCAAGAATGGCCTGAAGTATCCAAATGTACATTATTTGCCCATTGGAGCATCGCTTGATGAGGAATTTGAAGGCAATGCAACGCAGAAAAAATATGACTTTGTGTTCTATGGGGATAGCTTAAGCAGCGAAAGACGGCGTAGATTTCTTGAGAAGCTGCAGGAAAAATATAGCGTTAAGATATGCAATGATCTGTTTGGGGATGAACTTTACGTTATTATTAAAGAATCCAGAGTCGTTATCAATATTCATTACTACGAAGGTGCTCTGTTAGAGATGCCTCGGATATGCGAGTGTATCTCATTGGGTGTGCCGGTTCTTTCTGAGGGAACATCCGATCAGGATGAGTATCCTGAACTTGAAGGTGCCGTGAAATTCTTTGATGAAGGGTCTATCGATAGCATGATGGCCCGCGCGTCAGAAGTGCTTAGGCGGCGTGGACGAATTGGTTGACGAATTGATCGCAGCTTGATTCAAGACTGCTTTTTGGAGGCAGTCATGAGCCGAGGCGATCTGAGCGAATCCGAATGGCGTGTTCTGAAGGATTTATTGCCGATTGAAGCAGTCAATCGGGGACGCGGTCGTCGTCCGGAGCAAAATCGTGCGATCATCAACGGCATACTTTGGAGACTTCGCTGCGGGACGCCTTGGCGGGATGTCCCACCCAAATACGGCAATTGGAATACGATCTATCGGCGGTTTCGGCGTTGGAGCGAAGCCGGGGTCTGGGAGGCTGTTTCGATCACGCTCGCTGAGATCATGGCTGACAGCGGCCACTACAGCATCGATAGCACCACAGTTCGGGCCCATATTTCGGCAGCGGGCGGAAAGGGGGGATTCATCGACGCGCTCTTGGCCGCTCGCGGGGCGGGTTCACCAGTAAACTTCACTGTCTGGCTGATGCCAGAGGAAGACCGCTTGCCTTCCATCTGACGGTTGGCGAAGCCGCAGATTGCAAGGCTTACGACACTCTGATCAGCTTACCCGAGCAAGCGCCACAGGCGCTTCTTGCTGACAAGGGATATGATGCGGATGCCATTCGTGATGATCTTGCCAGCCGCAATATCAAGCCCGTCATTCCTGGCAGAGCAAACCGCCGCGTGAAGATTGAATATGATCGCACGCTGTATAAACAGCGCAACCTAATCGAACGGATGTTTGGCAGACTGAAAATCAACCGCGCCATTGCTACTCGATACGACCAACTCGCCGAGAGCTTCATCAGCATGGTTCATATTGCTACCGCAAGATACTGGCTCAAATTCGTCCACGCCGCCTAACAATGTTGAATCGATAAGCAAAGCTCTTGAAGGAGCTGTTTCGGTCAGTGCTGCTCGTTTCAATTTTATGTTTGATCGCTTTCTGGTGGCGATTGGAGTTGTTCCAGCCGATGTTATCCTCGATCGTCCGATTTATATGGCTCGAAGGAGTGATTTTTTCGCTCTCTCGTTGCCCGAAACGATAGAGCGACGCAAGACCATAGCGCAGTCGCTGCCGGTTGGTTGTGAGTTATTTGACGGCATTCGTCACAGTTCGGGCTGGATTGGCTGTGGGGGCAGTTTTAATGCCTTATCACGTTATGCGCTCGAGAATGAAGCAGGCAGGTTGACTGTCATTGAAGACGATGTTGAACTTCCTGATAATTTCAATGATATCCTAATTGAAATCAATGAATATCTTGATGCGCGTAAATCAAAATGGGATATATTTTCTGGCTTGATGGCTGATGTTCATCCAAAGGCTAAGATTATCTCGGTTGATCAGTATGAAGGTCGCACGTACGTTACTATCGACAAAATGACAAGCACAGTATTCAATATATACAATGAAAGTGCGTTAAAAATATTGTCGCAATGGGATCCGCTTAATACCGATGCGGTCACGAATACGATTGACAGATATCTGGAGCGGCAGGAAGACATTCGGGTCGTTGTGGCTTTGCCATTTATTGCAGGCCATAAAGAGGACGCGACGTCGACGCTCTGGGGTTTTGAAAACGAGCGTTACACCCCAATGATCGCGGAAGCGCAGCGCAAGATAGAGGCGCTGGTTGAAGAATGGCATCGCGGGAATCACGTATAATTTGATTAACGTGTTGGGCTAATCTTTGTATTGAGCCTTTAGCCTCCCGAAGGATGAGTGAGCATGAATATTATACTATAACTATACCATAGTATATCGCAGAAATATTAATACAAGAAGATCAACAATTGATCTTCAAAAGAAATTATTGATAGATTGTTCTGAATGTACCTTCGATGGGCGAAGATAATGTAGATATGGCTTCGTGTGGGTTATCAATAGACAGCAGTTAGTGTAGGAACAAGATGCCGCGATAGAGCGTCAGAATGAGGATATAAGATGATAGATCGTGCTGAGAGGCGGGTTCAAAACGATGAGTCGTCAACCATCGGACGGGATGCACTTGATCAAGAGAAGCTAGTTCGTGAGAATCAAACGCTTCAGTTTGCGTTGGACCAGATAGTTAAAGAGGTTGCAATCCAGGAAGCGTGCTTCAGGGGGGCACTTTCACGCACTTCCGCCTGGGCGGTAATGGAAGAGCAAAGAGCCGCGCACGCTGTCGTTCAACTCGACGCTATTGAGCGGAGTTTATCCTGGTATCTGGTGAGTAATTTGAATAGTCGCCTGGATAGGTTCCCTTGGCTTCGTGCTCTTATAAAGCGATGCGTAATGCGCGCAATGCGGACTGCAATCGGGCAGTTACCTTCAGGTATGAAGCAGTTTAGAGCCACCCGAAGGTTTCCATCAATTGCGAACGCTGAGATGGTTACTGATGGCACTGTAGAGGCGGCCTCGTTTTTTGTGGGGGCAACTTTACTGCCGGCCTTACTTCTGGATAACGTCCTTTCATTTATGAAAGAGAATGGACCAGTTAATTTGGTGTTGGCACTTAATTTTTATGCCGGCGGGGGGGCTGAATCGGTAGCATTGGACTATGCTAGGGCGTATGCACAGAATAACGGTGATTGCTCTGTGCTGATAGTTTTGACCGACAATGGGCCCAAGAGAAAAATTCCAAATCTACCGAAGAATATAATGGTCGTTGATCTGACGGATCAAGTAGATGCTTCTAATACACGAGAAGAATATCTTTTTCTGTTGATGCGTTTGGTTCCGTTGAAGACTTTCCATATCGTCAACTCTGTCGTTGCTTTCGATCTGCTGAAAAGGCTTCCACAGCCGTTTCTCTCAAATATAAATGTCGTGTCTAGTGTTTTTTGTTTGCAGTTTGATTCTACGGATGACACAAAGATTATCGGATATGGACAGGATTTCCTGTCGTCCAATATTGATAAAATAGATTGTGTCATTACAGACAATTACATGTTTTCTCTGGAAGGACCCCTCAGGTTGGGTCTTGCAGACTACGCCAGTAAGTTCAAGGTTGTTTATAATAAATCGAAACTCGACCAGACGGTGAGTGTCGATACATCATTGAAACTGTTGAATAGCCGTCTTGTTCAGGAGCAATTTGGTGCGAGATGTAAGGTTCATTGGGCCGGTCGTCTGGATAGACAGAAACGGCCTGATCTTTTGGCCGAAATTGCGGCGCTGACCGAGGATTTTTGCGATTTCCAGGTATTTGGGGGGAGCGTTGTCGATGGAGATTACGAAGCGCAACTGAAAGAGAGAAGCAATATCAATTTGTATGGGCCTTATCGAAGCCCCACTGAATGGGATATTGGGGGTAAAGGCAATGTATATTTGTTCACTTCGCGGGAAGAAGGCATGCCTAACGCGCTTATAGAGGCGGCGTATCTAGGCTATCCAATTGTTGCTTCTAATGTCGGTGGCGTTGGAGAGCTTGTAAATTCTAAGACCGGGTGGCCCATTGATAAGTTTGCTCCAGCTGAAGCTTATGCTGATGCGTTGAGACAAATCTTTTGCGATCAAGTAGAAGCGAAGAGACGAACTGAGCGCCTCATCAAACTGGCGCATGGCCGACACAATGAGCAATCTTACCTTGAAGCTCTTGAAAAGATTCCTGGATATGAAAGAGCGTAGTGGAAAAATGAACTCTGTTAGTGTGATCATTCCTTACTATAATCAAGGAAAGTATCTCCAGTCTGCGGTCCAGTCAGCATTGTCTTCCTACAACGGCGATATAGAGGTGCTTGTCGTTGACGATGGCAGCACCGAGGGGCACGCCAAACACTATTGCAATCAAGCCCGGAAGCTCGACCCTCGCGTCAGGATCATTCATAAAGAGAATGGCGGGTTGTCATCCGCGAGGAATGCTGGCATCCGCGAGGCGAAAGGTACATACATCCAGCTCCTGGATTGCGATGATGTTTTGTTGCCTGGAAAGATTCAACGTCAGGTCGATCAGCTAGAATATTCGAGGGACAAACTCGTCTCGGTATGTGGCTATTATATTTCGAATGAATGGTTGAGAAATTTACGGGATGAGACGCATTCCATAAATCGGTTTCCGTTTACGGCAGAGAGTTTTCTTTTCCAATGGGAACGCGGCTTCTCGATACCGATACATTGTGGGTTATTCCACCGCTCGGTGTTCGATGATCTGTTTTTCGAAGAGAGGCTTTACGGAAAAGAGGATTGGTTATTTTGGTCAATTTTGGCGGGCAGACAGCAAAATGCCTTCATATACTGTCCCTTTGTAGGTGTGATTTATCGTTTGCATGAGAGTGGTATGACGCGATCGCTCGATAAAATGGGTGAGTCGTGGGTACAGGCATCACAAATTCTCGACAAGCTCTACGCGCCTCAATTTCCGCGCTTTGCGAAAGCATCAAATGATTGGCATTTGAATTTCTATAAGGGCAGCAGGCTATCCAGCGAGGAAAAAAGTCGCCTGCATACCAATAGTTCTAATTCAGGCCGGAGTGAAAAACAGCAAAGGCAGGATGGTCGCCTCCATCCGACCGTTACTCTGAAAAAGGAGAGTGGGGCGGTGTCGGATAACGTCCCGCTTATTTCGTTTGTTGTGCCGGTATTCAACCACCAAGCATATCTGAAGCAGTGTATAGAATCTCTGATCAATCAAAAAACAACCATTCCCTTTGAGATCATTGTTGTTGATGACAGATCTACACAGGCAGGCGTAATCGATACCTTGTGTGCTATTGATAGCGGTCCCATTGTATTGAAAGTTTTCCAAAATGACGAGAATTATGGAATATCACTAACGCAAAACTTAGCAGTACAGCAGTGCAGCGGAGAATATATCGCTTTCGTAGATTGTGATGATTACGTTTTGGATACAGCTGTTGATGATATATCTCAAGTGATTGCAGAAACATCGGCCGACTATATTTTTACCGATAAGAATCATATGGACGAAAGCGGACGCTTTACATCCCGCTTTGATTACGGCGGTTATCCTTGGATAACCCCTTCGGGTTCGATTGAAGATGACGTTTTACTTGGAATGGTGGCTTCTCATCTAAAGGTCATTCGACGCAAACTCTATCTAGAGCTTGGCGGAAGTGATGATAATTATTCAGGGGTGCAGGACTGGGATCTTGCGTTACGCACTATTGGCGAAGGTAAGTTTCATTACCTGAATAAAGCGCTGTATAATCACCGCATACACAAAAATTCTGTCACTAGCTCGGGCTCGGTAACGCAATTCTGGATGACAAATGTTCTACGAAGAAAATATTTGGAGAAATTTAGCGCCGATGCTGAGGTGCCAGCGATGGTGGAAATAAACAGAATTAACACTGATAGCATCCGCTACATATCAGAGCGATTTAAGGAGGGGGTTCGGTACACGTTCCGGACAAATGAAATTTCCCTTTCAGATGATCAAGTAGACATGTTGCGTGAGTTCAATACGTACTTTGATCGAATTTTTGTGTCAGCCGGAGACGCTGCATCGCTTATGGGATATCTGTGGGATCATAAGATAGTGCGAAGATTCTAAGATCATAATCTTGATGTTTTGGTTTTGCGCGGACTTCAAGACGCTCTAACCCCTTCTATTCTAAGCATGATCTTATCGCCCTTCGTTTCACTCTGGCCGTATTATGCTCGTGGTATCTGTTTTGTGACTAGCAGCGGACACTTTTGAAATCGCGTGGATGCCTATGGCGTCCACGCGTCGAATTCATTGTCCACTTTTTCGAATGTGAACTTCCCCTTATTGGGGAAATGGAAGACTCTTCCCGGCTCCCAGTCCTGAGGTAATCCCCCCGTTTTTAACGGGGCTCGTCAGTAGAATTCACGCGGCCATTTTCAGTTTCTGTGCGGGCGTTACGCCGCCGATGCCCATATTGGGACGTTCGTTGTTGTAGGTCCATAGCCACTGCGTGGCAAATTCCTGCGCCTCCTCAATGCTTTCGATGATATATTGGTCGAGCCATTCATTCCGAACGGTGCGATTGTAGCGCTCAACATACGCATTCTGTTGTGGCTTGCCGGGTTGGATATGGCTCAAGGCGATGCCTTGGTTGGCAGCCCATTCCATCAGTTTGCCACTGACGTATTCCGGCCCATTATCAACACGAATTGCGAATGGTTTGCCGCGCCATTCGATGATCTGGTTGAGGCTGCGGATGACGCGTTCGGCAGGCAGCGAGAAGTCTACCTCAATGCCCAGACCTTCGCGGTTGAAGTCGTCCAGGACGTTCAGCAGCCGGAATTGCCTTCCATCCTCCAGCCGGTCGGCCATGAAATCCATGGACCAGACCATGTTCGGCGCATCTGGCACGGTCAGAGCATCGGGCTTGTCCCGCTTCAACCGCTTGCGCGGCTTGATCCTGAGGTTCAATTCAAGCTCACGATAGATGCGGTAAACGCGTTTATGGTTCCAGTGATGCCCCCGGACATTGCGCAGATAAAGGAAACACAGACCGAAGCCCCAGGTCTTTTGCCCCCGCGTCAGTCCGATCAGGAGATCGGCAATCTGCCCGTTCTCGTCGTTCAGCCTGGCGCTGTAACGATAGCATGTCTCGCTGACCTCGAAGGTGCGGCAGGCAAGCGCAACGCTCACCCCTCGCAACGCCACTGCTTTCCCGGCCATCTCCCGGCGTTGAGATGGCCGTGTCACTTTTTTCCAAGAGCCTCTTTAAGCAGTTCCGCCTGCATGCTCATCTCCGCATACATCTTCTTCAGGCGACGGTTTTCGTCTTCCAGAGCCTTCATCTGACTGATCATCGAGGCATCCATGCCACCGTATTTGGATCGCCATTTGTAGAATGACGCAGTGCTCATTCCATGTTCCCGGCATAACTCGGGTACAGGAACGCCGCCTTCCGCCTGGCGAAGGATGGCAAGGATTTGTGGTTCGCTGAATCTGCTCGTCTTCATTAAAATCTCCTCGATCATATAGCCCGAGAAAATTCTACTTTTGAAGCCCGTTATTTGGTGGGGGGATTACCCTGATAACGATTTCGAACTTCTTCCAGAAAAGCGGTGTCTGTTGTTGAAGTATTGGCTAGTTTACTTTTCATTGCATCCTTTCGGACGAAATTCATATGATACATAGCCACGTCGCTGTCGGCGAAATGATGGTGATCCATGCGCGGGAAAAGCGTTCTAAGTTTAGTTTGAAGAAAAGAGCCGCTATCGGGCGTTTTTAATGATCGGGTGGGATCGACCATATTGATGTAATAACTTCCCAACCCAATCTCAGTGCGTTTATTGATTCTCGTAATAAACGCGCAGCAGGTTGTATCTTTTGCCCTCCAATTGGGCGTTTTGATGTGGAAAAAGCTGGATACACTCGTCGCCCAGATCTTGTTTCTGGAAACGTAATCTTTGGCAAACTCTATTTCATTTTGCCGATAAAATTCATCTGCATCCATCGTAAAAAAGTGTGTGCATCGGTGACGAAGTGCTTCATCCAAGCCAATCCTTCGCTTGGCCAACTCATTTTTCTGCCGTACTTCGGAAAAATCGGGAGTGAATTCAATGATGCTGTCCGCAAGTTTTCTATTGCGAATATCGCTCAGAGTATCGAGAGCTTCAGAGCTTATTGTATTTCCAGCGTTGGAAATAGATTGGTAGACGATGCTGATAAAATCAACTGAGGATCGTATGCTATTAATGCTGGCAATGAGATGCTCTTCTCCATTAAAAAAATTATAGCTGACCGAAAGCTTCATCTAATTGCTCGTTTCGATTTGAGTGTTGAGCTCGATGCCATCCAGGCTGTCAATGGCTCGAATCTGAGTCGTTGAATGCAGATCCTTAGAGATGTGCACGCACCGTTAAGTGTGAGATTTGCCCCATTTACGTAACATACGTTGTTTTATTGTGCGGAGCGGCTTAGTGATTTTCCAGGATGTGCTGTCTAGCATATCCGCTAAGTTCCTCTCCAGCTGGCTTATAAGCAGCTCCTTCTCATCAATCTGTTGTCGCTGTGAGGAATAAACCTCCTCATGAGCAAGGATGAGATCTTGGCGAGCCCGGATAAAGTCCTGCCGTTCTGTTTCTGCGTTCGAAATCAGCTGCGCAATTTCCGACGACTGATGCTTGGCTACTTGAAAAAAGGTTATCAACTGACCGCTCAGCAAGCCTTCTCTACATACAAGATTAGATGTGCGTAGGTCGGTTGGACGGTTGTTTCCCTCATCTGCTCGACCAGATGCGCGCTCGATGATTTGAGTGAGATGATTACGAAGCGAATATTTCTCGGAGTATGTCTGCTTCAGCTTGCGAATGGCCGAAGCTGCTTCGGAGTACCCCTCAACTAGTTCGTCCGCTATGGCTTCCGGTCGCAGCTCGCGCCGGCAGCACCGACCTGAAAAGTTGAATTTTTCGGCTTCCACAACATTGGACTCGGTTAGCCATCCAGGCCCACCAAACCGATCATAGATATACACTGGGGTTTCACAGAGCAGTGAATATTGGACTGTCTTACCGATTGATATAACTGCATCGTAAGAAGAAATGATTTCTGGCGTAATCTTTTTTTGAATCAATGGAAGGCCGATGTGATCGACGGTGATTCCTCGGCTTCTTAGCATGTCAGCAGCGTGCGCAACTTCTTCTGGCATATGATTGGAAACGATTAAGGCATGCTTCAGGTCGAGACTAGCTTCGCGAGTTAAATTAAAACTATCAGGGGCCGCATTGTAAAACACTGAAATCTTCTCACCGACCACACCCAGTTCGACCAGGCGATCAGCAGTTTCCGGGCTGTTAGCAACGATCATATCCGCCACATCAGCAACCGCTCCCGGTATCTCCAAAGGTTCGTATGGTGACAGGCTGGCGTTCACAACGAACACGTTTTCAATACTATGTATGCCGTACTTTGCGAGGAGGTATGGCAGCAAGTGGTGTTGAGACCATATGATGTCAAAATTCTCTGGACTCGGACAGTCTTCAATCCCCCCGTATTCTAGGCCCAATTCATCCATATAGCTGCGCACAGGATCAGCAATATACGCTGAAAATATGCTCACAACGCCACCAATTCTCGAAAAAACGTCAGCTATTTCCAATGAAACTACTTCGGACCCGCCGAATATGGAAAGGTGGTTGGTTAATACAAGTATCTTCATTGCTTTTCCGAGATTTTAGATTGCAGCATAAAGCGAGATTTTTGAAACGAAAAGTCAGTAAGCCTATCAGGACCATTAAATCGCTTTTTGCCTTATTCCTATTTCATAGTTACTTGGAATTGGATCCAATTGGAAGGCGCCGATTTGTTTGCGTCGATGGATCTGGAATGAGCAAGACGACGAACGAATTTCATCGGATGTTGACGCCCGAGTAGTGCGGATGGTTTTGGATCACCAAGGCGAATATTTCTCGCGATGGGCAGCGGTTTACTCGATTGACGCCAAGATCGGCTAGACGCGTGTGTGTTCAATCAATGGGTGAAGAAGGCGGAAGTGGACGATGGTTGATGCCTGGGCTCTCTTCGCTCCTGAGCGCAACTGCCAGGAAGCTGAGGGCATTTGAGCGGAAAAGCCACGAGATTTGTCTGGCCAATGAGATATGAGCCAAGGGCGTTCGCATATTTCGAGCTGGCGAAACCCGACAACCAGTGAATTGGTGATTTCCTTAGCCTACGAACACCTCCAGCCAGCGAGGCTACCCGATAACTAGAACAGTTTGAATCCATGAGTTCGATAAAAGGTCATCGCGGACTGGATAAAGACCTTTATATGCCAAAACCCCTTCTTCGAAGCATGCCCACCTGCATGGATTACTCGGACGCTCGGTACATAAGCCGTGTCTGCAATCTTACGTGACCGTAAGGAAAGATCAAAATCCTCAAAATACAAGAAGAATTTATCACTGAAGCCATGCGTATTCTTTAAAATACAGCTTCTAAAGAACATAAAGCATCCGCTTACGATGGGAGGATTCCAAAAGACATCGTTTTGTGTTTCAGCTTGCATCTCGTATTGCGCTAAGCGCGCAGAGAAGAATGAGCGGATTATTTTGGGGGCAAACCCTCTCAGTATTAAATCAAAGACTGCCGGATAACGTTTGCATAGATATTGCCTTTGCCCGTTCGGCCAGGCTGCGTAGGGGCTTAACAGTCCGCAACGTTCATTGGCTCTCATAAAAGCAAGCGCATTTATGAGAGCATCGGCATCGAACTGTATGTCTGGATTGAGAATGAGGTGAAATTCACCTATCTGCTTCATGGCTAGGTTATGGGCACGTCCAAAGCCGATGTTTCCTTGTCCATGGATCAGTTTAATGGGCAATCCCGGATAGCTGCGCAGCAAAAACGAGGCAACTTCATTGTCGAGGGAATTGTCTGCGATTGTGATTGAGAAGGTATCCGACGCCAATCCGTTCAATGCGATTTTCAGGCTGTTCAGGGTTTTTTTAAGTTCATCAAAATCAGGATTAAATGTAACGATTGAAATCGTTAGCAATGGCTGCTTATTGATTTGAGGATCCGCAGCTGAAACACTATAGGTCATTCTTTAAATTCTCGGTTCGCTCGGTAGGCCCGGCCGTCGTCAAAACGAAGCCATCATGTTGGGCATACTACGTGCTTATATGAATGAAACGGAAGAAGTAAGATGATAGGAAGTGAAATCGCATGAAGGGGATTATTCTCGCCGGTGGTAGTGGTACGAGGTTGTACCCCCTTACAATCGCGGTCTCAAAACAGATTCTCCCGATTTATGACAAGCCGATGATCTATTACCCGCTGAGCGTGCTCATGCTGGCGGGCATTCAGGATATCCTGATCATTTCGACACCGCACGACTTGCCTCTGTTTCAGAAATTGCTCGGTGACGGCAGTGAGTTGGGAGTGAATTTTTCATACGCTGAGCAGGCGCATCCCAATGGTCTGGCTGAAGCATTCATTATCGGCAGGGAGTTTATCGGCAACGATAGCGTGGCCATGATTCTTGGCGACAATATCTACTTTGGTGACGGTCTTTCGAAACTGTCCCAGCTCTCCTCCCAGCCCATGAAGGGCGGAACTGTTTTCGCCTATCGCGTGGACGATCCGCAGCGTTACGGTGTTGTCGAATTTGATAACAAGACCGGCCAAGCAATATCGATAGAAGAGAAGCCTGAGAATCCGAAGTCCCATTGGGCCGTCACGGGTCTCTATTTCTACGACAATCAGGTCGTCGATATAGCGCGTTCGATCAAGCCATCCGCCCGTGGCGAGCTGGAGATCACCACCGTCAATAACGTGTATCTGGAACGTGGAGAATTAAACGTTCAGCGCTTCGGCCGTGGCTATGCCTGGCTGGACACAGGGACGCATGACAGCCTTCATGAGGCCTCCTCTTTTGTTCAAACAATTGAAAAGCGCCAGGGCATCAAGATCGCTTGCCCGGAGGAAATCGGGCTGGATAAGGGCTGGCTGAGCAGTGAGGCAGTGCTTGAGCGCGCAGCCAAGCTTGGTAAAACTGAATATGCTGCGTATCTTCGCCGCCGTGTCGCTGAGTTGGGAAAAGATTGATGCAGATTCGTCCTTTGGGTTTAGACGGTGTTTTTGAAATCAGCCCGCGTAAATTTGGCGATGACCGTGGCTTTTTCTCCGAAACCTACAATGCGAAATCATTCGCCGAAGCCGGTATTGATCTGACTTTTGTTCAGGATAATCATTCCTATTCGGCCGCCAAGGGCGTTGTGCGTGGGCTTCATTACCAGTTGCCACCATTTGCACAGGATAAGCTGGTCCGCGTGATCCGGGGAGTGATCCTTGATGTTGCGGTCGATATTCGCAAAAGCTCGCCGACTTTTGGCAAGTGGGTGGCGCTGGAAGTCTCCGCTGAAAAGTGGAACCAGATTTTAGTGCCAAAAGGCTTTGCACATGGCTTCATGACGCTGGTTGAGAACACCGAAGTTATCTACAAAGTGACGGACTATTACTCCCCTGAACATGACCGTTCGATCCGATTTGATGACCCGGCGATAGGCATAGACTGGCCGCTGCCTTCTTCAGGCGTACAGCTTTCTGACAAGGATCAGAAAGCCCCGCTTTTCGCTGATGCTGAAGTTTTTGCTTGAGGAATGATATGAATATTCTTGTTACGGGTGGCGCAGGCTTCATTGGTTCTGCAGTGTGCCGTCATCTGGCGTCAGATCCCAAGGTCAATGTCGTCAATCTTGACAAGCTGACCTATGCAGGCAATCTGGCCTCCCTTCGTCAGATCGAAAACCATCCGAATTACAGCTTTCTTCAGGCTGACATCTGCGATGATACCGGTGTTCTGGAAGCCTTGCGCGCCAATGAAATCGACGTCGTCATGCATTTGGCTGCGGAAAGCCACGTTGACCGTTCCATCGACGGTCCGGGCGCATTCATCGAAACGAATATTGTGGGAACGTTCCGCCTGCTCAATGCTGCACTCGCCTATTGGCGGGAACTGCCTGAGCCGCGCAAGTCGGCTTTCCGGTTTCATCATATTTCGACGGATGAAGTGTTTGGCGATCTGCCGTTCGACAGCGGCATTTTCACGGAAGAAACTCCGTATCAGCCGTCGTCGCCTTATTCGGCTTCGAAAGCTGCGTCCGATCATCTGGTGCGCGCATGGCATGAAACCTATGGCCTGCCGGTCGTTCTGACCAATTGCTCGAACAATTATGGGCCGTTCCATTTCCCCGAAAAGCTGATCCCGCTTGTTATTCTCAACGCGCTCGATGAAAAGCCGCTGCCGGTTTATGGCGCAGGGGCGAATGTGCGTGACTGGCTCTATGTCGAGGACCACGCCCGTGCTCTGGCACTGGTCGCAACCACAGGCAAGCTGGGTGAAAGCTACAATATTGGTGGGCGCGCAGAACGTACCAATCTGAATGTGGTCGAAACGATCTGCGCTATTCTCGACAAGAAGCGGCCTCGCGCAAACGGCAAGAGCTATGCTGACCTCATCACCTTCGTGACGGATCGTCCGGGTCATGACCGTCGTTATGCGATCGATGCCTCAAAGATCGAGCGTGAGCTGGGCTGGAAACCACAGGAAACTTTCGAGACCGGTTTGGAGAAAACCATTCAGTGGTATCTCGACAATGGCTGGTGGTGGGAGCCGATCCGCAGCGGCACCTATGCGGGTGAGCGTCTTGGCAGCACGCCTGCCAAAGAGGTCAAGGCATGAAAATCCTGGTAACCGGGCGGGAAGGGCAGGTTGTCCAGAGCCTTCTTGAGAAGGCTTCTCAACGTCCGGATCTGCAAGTGATCGCGCTGGGCCGTCCGGAACTGGATCTGGCAAAGCCGGAAACTGTGCATAGGGCTATTGCCGCGATCAAGCCCGACCTCGTCGTTTCCGCTGCGGCCTATACGGCAGTGGATCTGGCTGAAGATGAGCGCGAACTGGCCTTCGCAGTGAATGCAACGGGAGCCGAAGCGGTTGCCGAAGCAGCAAAGGCTTGCGGTGTTCCCATCATCCAACTGTCGACGGATTATGTTTTTGCGGGTGATGCCGGAGAACCCTATGTCGAAGCGGATAAAACCGGACCTCGGAGCGTTTATGGAAGCTCCAAGCTTGAAGGCGAGCGTCTCGTTGTGCAAGCCAATCCACGGCACATCATTTTGCGGACGGCATGGGTCTACAGCCCCTTCGGCAAGAATTTCGTCAAGACGATGCTGAAGCTGGCAGAAACCCGCGATACTCTCTCGGTCGTCTCTGACCAGAAGGGCAATCCGACCAGCGCGCTTGATATTGCTGACGCGATTATTCAGGTGGCGGATCATCTGGCGGTAACGCCGGACTTCTCCGCTTATGGTGTTTATCATCTGGTTGGTACAGGTGACACGAACTGGAGCGGTTTCGCGCGCGCGATCTTTGACGAGAGTGCGAGGCTTGGTGGACCGACTGCGACTGTTACGGATATCGCGACAGCCGATTATCCAACCAAGGCCGCACGGCCTGCCAATTCGCGCCTGTCGACTGCCAAATTCCAGAAGGTGTTCAATTGGTCTGCACCGCATTGGCAATCGTCATTGCGGGATGTCGTGACCAGACTCGTATAGCATTCTGGCAAGCAAACTTTTTAACGCGGCATCGTTCAGTGATCGGTGTCGCGTTTTTCGTTTCGGGTGGCAATAGTTCCCGCCAACGGGCACAAAACAGTAATTGTTAACGCAGACGACGTTAAGGATTTGAAATTGCCTGCATATACGGATTATCACCAGCAATAAGGTGCATATGATTGCACCATTGTGGGGATGATAGTTTTCATGTTCACATTATAAGATGACAAAACTTTTGAGCCGGGGGCGCTCGCAGGGGCGGTCTCTTCGACATTGGAAAAGATCTGGCGGAAAGCATGAGCGGCACATCGCTTAAATTTGGCACAAGCGGTCTTAGGGGACTGGCGGACGAACTGAATGGTTTGCCCGCTTATGCCTATTCCCTTGCTTTCGTCGGAATGTTGTCGGAAGCCAGAAAGCTGCAGAAGGGCGCCAGGGTCTTCGTCGGTCGCGATCTTCGCCCGTCCAGTCCGGCTATTGCAGCACTCTGCATGGCAGCAATCGAAGATGCCGGATTCCAGCCAGTGGACTGTGGCGTTCTGCCGACCCCGGCACTGAGCTATTATGCGATCGCTCAGCAAGCGCCGAGCATCATGGTCACTGGCAGCCATATCCCGGACGATCGCAACGGGCTCAAATTCTATCGCGGCGACGGAGAAATCGACAAAAACGACGAGGGTGCAATCAGTGCCGTCTATGCCGCTCTGCCTGAAAACCTTGCCTTTCGTCATCTGCATAATGCGCCCCATAGTGATGATGCGACCGACAGCTATGTGAAGCGCTATGTCGGTTTCCTAGGGCTTGAGAGCCTTCAGGGGTTGCGGGTTGGTGTCTATCAGCACTCGTCTGTCGCACGCGATCTCATTGTCCGCATCCTGACCGAGCTTGGCGCCGAAGCGATGCCGCTCGGTCGATCCGATGTGTTCGTGCCAGTCGATACAGAAGCCCTTCGTTTGGAAGACATCGAGCTTCTCGACCAGTGGGCGAAGGAAAGCCGCTTCGACGCTATCGTTTCTACCGATGGGGATGCCGACCGTCCGTTGATCGCGGACGAGAAAGGGCGTTTCGTTCGGGGCGATCTGGTGGGGGCGATTACCGCGAGCTGGCTTGGCATCAAAACGATCGTAACGCCGGTTACATCCAATTCTGCTCTCGAGGAGCGTTTTGATCGCGTCATCAGAACCCGTGTGGGTTCGCCCTATGTCATTGAAGGTATGACGCAGGCCATCGCCAAGGATACGCAGGCAGTGGTCGGCTTTGAGGCCAATGGCGGTGTGTTGCTCGGTACGGATATCAGTCGCGGCGATCGTAAGTTGACTGCCTTGCCGACCCGCGATGCATTGCTGCCAATTCTTGGCTGCCTTGGCTCCATCAAGGAGCTTGGCAAGCCATTGTCTGAAATCGCAGCTGGCTTCCATTTCCGTTTTGCGCTGAGCGACAGGTTACAGAACGTCCCGCAGGAAAAGAGCCTCGCTTTTTTGTCCTTGCTGAAGAACGAGGCGACACGAAGTGCACTGTTTCAAATGGACGATCCGATTGTTCGTTCCGAGACGATTGACGGCGTGAAACTCTTCTTTCATTCAGGCAACGCAATCCATTATCGCGCTTCCGGTAACGCGCCGGAACTGCGATGCTATGTGGAAGCTTCAGATGAGAACCAGGCAGCGAAGCTTCTGGAAACGGGACTTGCCATCGCCCGCAACGCAACGAAGGACAACTGAGCAATGAGCTTTATTCCTGTCATTATCAGCGGCGGTTCAGGTTCCAGATTGTGGCCGCTTTCGCGCGATGCGCATCCGAAGCCATTCATCGAGCTGCCCGATGGCAGCACCCTGATCGGCAAAACCTACAAGCGCGCGGCTCAACTCGACGGTGTGGACCATATCCTCACCGTGACCAATCGCGATTTCCTGTTCCTGACGCTTGATGCCTATGCAGACGCGAAGGCGCCCAAGGTTGACAACGTGTTTCTGCTGGAGCCGCTCGGACGCGATACAGCACCCGCTGTTGCCGTCGCCGCGCTCCATGCCGCAGCGACTTACGGCCCGGACGCGACATTGCTTGTCATGCCCGCCGATCACCTGATCGAGGATGAGGCTGCTTTTGCCGAGGCTGTGTCAAAGGCACGGCAGCTTGCTGAAACCGGTCGTATCGTCACATTCGGTATTGTGCCCGATCATCCGGAAACCGGCTTCGGCTATATTGAAGCTGAAGGCACGGACGTGCTGCGCTTTGTCGAAAAACCTGATGTCGAGACCGCGCAGGCCTATGTCGAAAGCGGCCGTTACTTCTGGAATTCTGGCATGTTCTGCTTCACGGCTGGAACCATGCTGGCAGCGATGCAGCATTTTGCGCCGGAAATCTTCAATGCCGTGCAGGCTTCGCTCGAACATGCCCGGCGCGGCGTCAACGGTGAGACCAAGACCGTCGAGATTGCAAAGGACGATTTTGCGGCGGCTCCTGCTATTTCCATCGATTACGCGATCATGGAAAAGGCCGAAAACATTGCCTGCATTCCGGTGTCCTGCGGCTGGTCTGATATCGGTTCCTGGGCAGCGATGGCCGATCTCATCGCGCCGGACGATGAGGGTAATCGTCTGCGTGGCGAAACGGTTATAGAGGACACAACCGACAGCTTTGTCTTGTCCGAAACCCGGCTGGTCAGCCTTGTCGGTGTTCATGATCTGCTTGTCGTGGACACGCCTGATGCGCTGCTTGTCGCCCATCGCGACAAGGCGCAGGAAGTGCGCAAGGTCTTCAACAAGCTGCGGGCAAACGGCCATGAAGCAGCCAAGCTCCACCGCACGGCCCATCGCCCATGGGGCACCTATACGGTTCTCGAAGAAGGTGATGGCTTCAAGATCAAGCGGATCGAGGTGAAGCCCGGACGTCGCTTGAGCCTTCAGGCACATCATCATCGTTCCGAACACTGGATCGTCGTTTCCGGAACGGCGAAGGTCACCAATGGCGATCGCGAGATTCTGCTCACGACCAATCAGTCGACCTATATCCCTTGCGGCTTCCGCCACCGGCTGGAAAATCCGGGCATTCTGCCGCTCGTTCTCATCGAGGTGCAAAGCGGAGAATATCTGGGTGAAGACGATATCGTGCGTTTCGATGATGTCTACGGGCGCACATAGGGCCGTCTGACCGGTATGAAATAGGAGCGGGCTGAACTAATTCGGGAACCATTCGCCGTCGCGGATGTTTGCCTTAACATGCCCAGCAAGGAACAGGACCCGGCTACCGATCTGATCGGTATGCCGGTCATCGACTTTCAAAAACACGCCCTTTTCTTCGATGTGGACGGAACCCTGCTCGATATTGCGGCCGATCCTGACGGCGTTATCGTTCCAGTTGGTCTGCAAAAATCGCTTTCGATCATTTCCGAGCGGCTGTCCGGCGCAATGGCGCTGGTCACGGGGCGGGCAATTGCGTTCATCGAAGAACGCTTTCCCGATTATCGCGGCCCCATAGCCGCGTTGCATGGTGCAGAGTTCCGGCATGCATCCGGGTTGGTTGAGCTGATCGAGCCGGACGAACACTTTCTGATTTCCAAGGATTTTCTACGGCAGGCTGCTCTTCGCGTTAGCGGCTTTTTCGCCGAAGACAAGGGGAGTGCGGTTGCCCTTCACTATCGAGCCGCGCCAGAAAAAGCCGATCTGGCGCACGATCTCGTCGGGAAGGCGCAGAAGCTCGCCGGGCCAGATTGGGTCGTGCAATCGGGCAAGATGGTTTTCGAGCTGCGTCCGGCAATCAGCGACAAGGGCGCGGCCTTGCGTCGTTTCATGGAAGAAGAGCCATTTGCGGGGAGGGCACCGGTCGCATTCGGCGACGACCTGACAGATTTATCAATGCTTGTCGCTGCAGAGGATCTTGGCGGTATATCCGCCGTGATCGGTCGTGCAATCGACCGTTCGGGCGCTGCAAGATTCGCAAATCCTGAAGAGCTGCGACAGTGGCTGCTCGGTATCGCGGGCGAACATAATACTGAAAGGACTTGATGTATGGGACGGCTGATCGTGGTCTCCAATCGTGTGCCTGTGCCTGATGATAAGGGCAAGGCGCCTGCAGGCGGGCTGGCAGTGGCATTGCAGGCCGCGCTCAGCGAACGCGGTGGCATATGGCTGGGCTGGTCCGGCAAGACCCTTCCCAATCGCCAGACTCAGGAACTGGCGATCCGTGATGTGGGGGCCATTCGCTACGCACTGCTCGATCTCCACAAGAAGGATATCGATGAATATTATGCGGGCTTCGCCAACCGCATGCTCTGGCCGCTCTGTCACTATCGCCTTGATTTGATCGATTACACGCGCAAGGACATGGCGGGATATTTCCGGGTCAATCGCCTGTTTGCAAAGCATCTTCTGCCGATGATCGAGCCAGAGGATGTGATCTGGATTCATGATTATCATCTCATTCCGCTGGCCGCCGAACTGCGCAATCTCGGTGTCACCAACCGCATCGGCTTCTTCCTGCATATTCCCTGGCCACCCGCCGATATCCTGTTCACGCTCCCCGTGCATGAAACCATCATGCGTGGCCTTGCTTCCTATGATGTGGTGGGCTTCCAGACCGAGAACGACGTCGATAATTTCATCGGCTGCCTGCGGCGGGAGAAAATCGGCAAGCCTCTGGATGATGACGGGTTGTTCGAGGCTTTCGGACATCAGTTCCGTGCCGAGCGCTTCGGCATCGGTATCGAGACAGCCGCGTTCGCCGAGATAGCCGACAAGGCGCAACGCCACCCGACGGTAAAGCGCATGCGCGATAGCATGCTGGACCGCGATCTTATCATCGGTGTCGATCGGCTGGATTATTCCAAAGGCATCACCAACCGAATGGAAGCTTTCGAACATTTCCTGAAGGTCGATGCGGGCAATCGCGGCAAGGTCACGTTCCTGCAGGTCACGCCGAAATCCCGTTCCGAGGTGCCGGAGTACAAGGACATGCAACGCGCGGTGGCCGAACTTGCCGGGCGGGTGAACGGCGCGAACGCAACCGTCGACTGGACGCCGATCCGCTACATCAATCGCTCGCTCAATCGCGAGGTGCTGGCAGGGCTTTATCGGCTGGCCGCCGTCGGGCTGGTTACGCCGTTGCGTGACGGCATGAACCTTGTTGCAAAGGAATACGTTGCCGCACAGGATCCTGAAAATCCCGGTGTGCTTGTCCTGTCCCGCTTTGCAGGCGCAGCGCAGGAACTGGACGGCGCGCTTCTGGTCAATCCCTATGATACCGAGGCCATGGCCTATGCGATGTCGCGTGCGCTAGCCATGCCGCTAGAGGAGCGCAAGGAGCGGTTTGAAAGCATGATGGCTTTTCTGACCACGCATGACGTCAACCGTTGGTGTGACGACTTTCTCAGCCGCCTTTCACCCAACAGCTGATCGGCTTTTCACGGTTTGACAATACCGCGTTTGGCCGCTTCCTCCGATAGATGGGTCGTATAGTCGAAATTGGTTGTATCTGAAGACAACAGCCGCGCATCAGTTTCGCGAGCTTCCCGTGGCGATATGCCGTAACGGACCTTGAATGCCTTGGTAAACTGCGTGCCATCATGAAAGCCGCAGCGATAGGCGATTTCCTTGAATGACACATGCCGTCCGCGTTCATCGATGAGAATGCGATAGGCATGATCCAGCCGCTTGTCGCGGATAATCTTGGCAATGCCACCATCCATATCGAACGCCCGGTAAAGACCCGAACGGGATATGCGAAGGTTCTGGACGATAAGGTGTGGTCCGAGCAACGGATCGGACAGATTGTCATCGATATAGGCAAGGATGCGTTTGCGCATGGGCAGATTGATTGGAAGGCTTTCGATCGCGCCGCCTTCCGCGCCATTCATGCCCGCGCCGAGCAGCGTCAGCATTGCATCCTGCGCCGATTGTGCTTCGGCCCTGTCCAGTTCGCCGCTCAACGATTGGAGGCTTTGGAGATAGGTGAAAAACAGGCGCGTCATAGGAGCGTCTCCAGGCATGACGAGGCCATGCAAGTTGCGCCAGCCGACGACCTTCTCCAACTCTTCGCGCGGAATCATCACCGTGATGCGTGAGCCACTGGACGCCCGGCTCTCGACCGTTTGGGTCAGGTCGATAACAACGACATCGCCCTTCTTTGCGACGACCTCAACGCCGTTGAAATCGCCTATCAGATCACCACCGGTGATAAGTTGCAGGACATATTGGTTCAGGCCACCCTGAGCGATGAGTTTTGGTGCGCGTTTGTAGTTCTGGCTGTTGAACGAAGTCGCTCCAATCTGAATCGATCCGAGAGAACGCGCGACAACCGATCCAGAGAACTGATAGTTTCCGTTCTCGTCCGTAATTTCATACATCGGTTTGAGCACAGCTCGCCAAAATTCATTGCGAAGCTTGTCCTCTATCATGTCCGTCGAAATTGAAGTCTCTATAACGGTAATCCCCCCACCAAATAACGGGCTTCAAAAGTAGAATTTTCTCGGGCTATATGATCGAGGAGATTTTAATGAAGACGAGCAGATTCAGCGAACCACAAATCCTTGCCATCCTTCGCCAGGCGGAAGGCGGCGTTCCTGTACCCGAGTTATGCCGGGAACATGGAATGAGCACTGCGTCATTCTACAAATGGCGATCCAAATACGGTGGCATGGATGCCTCGATGATCAGTCAGATGAAGGCTCTGGAAGACGAAAACCGTCGCCTGAAGAAGATGTATGCGGAGATGAGCATGCAGGCGGAACTGCTTAAAGAGGCTCTTGGAAAAAAGTGACACGGCCATCTCAACGCCGGGAGATGGCCGGGAAAGCAGTGGCGTTGCGAGGGGTGAGCGTTGCGCTTGCCTGCCGCACCTTCGAGGTCAGCGAGACATGCTATCGTTACAGCGCCAGGCTGAACGACGAGAACGGGCAGATTGCCGATCTCCTGATCGGACTGACGCGGGCAAAGAAGACCTGGGGCTTCGGTCTGTGTTTCCTTTATCTGCGCAATGTCCGGGGGCATCACTGGAACCATAAACGCGTTTACCGCATCTATCGTGAGCTTGAATTGAACCTCAGGATCAAGCCGCGCAAGCGGTTGAAGCGGGACAAGCCCGATGCTCTGACCGTGCCAGATGCGCCGAACATGGTCTGGTCCATGGATTTCATGGCCGACCGGCTGGAGGATGGAAGGCAATTCCGGCTGCTGAACGTCCTGGACGACTTCAACCGCGAAGGTCTGGGCATTGAGGTAGACTTCTCGCTGCCTGCCGAACGCGTCATCCGCAGCCTCAACCAGATCATCGAATGGCGCGGCAAACCATTCGCAATTCGTGTTGATAATGGGCCGGAATACGTCAGTGGCAAACTGATGGAATGGGCTGCCAACCAAGGCATCGCCTTGAGCCATATCCAACCCGGCAAGCCACAACAGAATGCGTATGTTGAGCGCTACAATCGCACCGTTCGGAATGAATGGCTCGACCAATATATCATCGAAAGCATTGAGGAGGCGCAGGAATTTGCCACGCAGTGGCTATGGACCTACAACAACGAACGTCCCAATATGGGCATCGGCGGCGTAACGCCCGCACAGAAACTGAAAATGGCCGCGTGAATTCTACTGACGAGCCCCGTTAAAAACGGGGGGATTACCTAACCATCGCAAAGCGCCCAACCCAATTGAGGTGACTGATAGAGGAGTTGATTATGTATGAAAAATCAACAATATGTTAGTTTCTTGTGACGTTATCGGTTTCTTGCTTCAATAAGTTGATAGATAATTCTTGTTTTGAAGGCATCTTTTTTGATGGGGTATGCTGATATTATTTTATACTGGTTCAATATATTGCATGTTTCTAATATGAGTAAGGTGAAGGTTCAATCTGACCCTCAATGCTGGTTTGCTGGAAAACGGAATGGCTCGGCGTCGATCGTAGCGAAGAACTGACTCCTCGCGTAAGTTTGAGCATGCAGTGCGCGGCTTGTGGTTGAACGCCTCGACAAATTCTCTATCTTTTGGTTGGCAGACTTGAATAGGTCCAATTGAGCTTGTCGGCACGCATCACTCAGGTGTGCGGGGCGGCTCTACAGTCATTCCAAGCATGGCTGGCTCTGGGCCCGTGGCGACGTTGTTTGAAAAGTGTTCCGATATGAGACTGTTTTTTACCGCTTTGGCGCTTGCCCTGGTCAGCTACACGAGTGTGGCAGCTGCCGCAGGGCTGAACGGCAATCTTGGGACGGCGTGCCAGCGCATTCCTGTCCAGGGGACAGGCTCTTCGGATACAGTGACGAGACCGTCCTGGGCAATGCCCTTATGGAATTCACCGTCAGTTCCCGCCAGTCAACGGTCACAGCGTGCTATTGTTTATCCGCAGGCGGTGCCGTCGCCGCAGCTTTATCGCTATGACTGCACGCCGACGCCCGCAGAACCGAATGCTGTTCCGCGGGCCGATTTCAGCGGTCAGTAAGGGCTGTCGACTTTACCCATCTCGACATAGACGGTCTTGATCTGGCTGTAATGAGCCAGCGCGGCAATACCGTTCTCCCGCCCGATGCCGGATTGCTTGTAACCGCCGAAGGGGACTTCTACCGGCGTCAGGTTATAAGCATTGATCCAGCACGTACCGGCCTTGATCTGGCCGATCACGCGATGGCCGCGTGCAATGTCGGCGGTGAACACACCTGCCGCCAGACCGAACTCGGTATCGTTGGCGCGTGCGATCACTTCGTCTTCGTCGGAGAACTCCAGAACGCTCATCACCGGTCCGAAGATTTCCTCGCGAGCGATGGTCATGTCGTCGGTCACATCCGTGAAGACGGTAGGCTCGATGAAGAAGCCCTTGTCGAAGCCCTGCAGTTTCGGCACCCCGCCGCCGCAGGCAAGCTTCGCGCCTTCTGCCTTGCCCTTTTCGATATAGGACAGAACCTTGTCGCGCTGGGCTCCATTGACGAGCGGCCCCATCTGGGTCGCCTCATCCAGCGGATCGCCGATGCGGATCTTGCGTGTACGTTCGACCAGTCGTTCGACAAAGCGTTCGCGCACCTTCTTGTGAACGAAGACGCGGGTGCCGTTCGAGCAGACCTGCCCGGTCGAATAGAAGTTACCGAGCATCGCGCCGCCGATAGCGCTTTCAAGGTCGGCGTCATCGAACACGATGATCGGCGACTTGCCACCAAGCTCCATGGTGACGTGCTTCAGGTGTTCGCCCGCCTGCGCCATGATGCGCTGACCTGTCGGCACAGAACCTGTCAGTGAAACCTTGGCGGTCATGCGATGATTGACGAGTGCAGCCCCGACGTCGCCGAAACCTTGCACGACGTTGAACAAGCCGTCTGGGAGGCCAGCTTCCTTATAGGCTTCTGCCAATGCAAGCGCTGAAAGCGGCGTGTTTTCGGACGGCTTGAAGATGAAGGCATTCCCCATCGCGAGTGCAGGCGCGGATTTCCACGCGGCGATCTGGATTGGATAGTTCCATGCGCCGATACCGACGCAGATGCCGAGCGCTTCGCGGCGCGTATAGGCGAACGAACCACCAAGCTCCACGAACTCGCCGTTGAAGCCTGAAATGATGCCGCCGAAAAATTCCAGTGCATCCGCCGCCGAAGCTGCATCCGCCACCAGTGTTTCCTGAAGCGCCTTGCCGGTATCGAGCGTTTCGAGCTTCGACAGCTTCTTGTTCTTCTCGCGCAGGATTTCTGCAGTGCGGCGCAGGATGCGTCCGCGTTCGACGGGCTTAAGCGCAGCCCATTCGCCTTGCGCTTTCAGCGCTGCTGCATAAGCCGCCTCGATTACATCGGGTGTCGCCGAATAGAGCTTGGCAATTTCCTCACCGGTTGCCGGATAGATGACCGGCAACGGCTTGCCCGCCTTGTCTTCCATGAATGTGCCGCCGATGAAATGCGAGGCTTTGGGTTGTGCTTTCATTGTTATCCCTTAAATTTTATCAGCGGTCGGAAACTTGCCAGCGCGGATTGATCCAAGGCTCCTGATTGGAGCGCGCCAGCGGCGTACGGCCGAGAATATGATCGGAAGCCTTTTCGCCGACCATGATCGACGGGCCGTTGAGATTACCGTTGGTGATGCGCGGGAAGATGGATGAATCCGCAACCCGCAATCCTTCAACGCCAATCACTCGGCATTCTGGATCAACCACTGCCATTGGATCGTCAACTGATCCCATTTTACAAGTTCCGCAAGGGTGGAATGCACTTTCCACATGCTCGCGAATGAAATTGTCGATCTCGTCATCAGACTGCACATTCGCGCCAGGCTGGATTTCCGCGCCACGATAAGCATCAAATGCGGCCTGTCCGAAGATTTCACGGGTCAGTCGCACACAATGGCGGAAGTCGGCCCAGTCGTCTTCATGCGACATATAATTGAACTTGATGACAGGCTTTTCACGTGGATTGGCCGAGCGAAGCGTCACGCTGCCACGCGATTTCGACCGCATCGGGCCGACATGGGCTTGAAAGCCGTGCGACTGCGCTGCCGCCTTGCCGTCATAGCGGATGGCGACCGGTAGGAAGTGATACTGGATATCTGGATATTCCACACCAGCTTTCGAGCGCAGGAATGCTGCGGATTCGAAATGGTTGGTGGCACCGTCGCCGGTCTTGAAGAACAGCCATTCCGCACCGATCTTCGCTTTCGAAAACAGGTTCAGTTTGGAGTAGAGCGTGATTGGCTGTGTGCATTCCTGCTGGATATAGACTTCCAGATGGTCCTGCAGGTTCTGGCCTACGCCGGGGCGATCGGCGACCACTTCAATTCCGTGTTCTTTCAGTTGTGCGGCAGGGCCAATGCCAGAGAGCATCAGGAGCTTCGGCGAATTGATCGACGAGGCGGCAATGATGACTTCACGCCGCGCGCGGATGGTCGAAAAACTGCGGCCCGCCTCGATTTCCACGCCGACGGCACGCTTGCCTTCCAGCACGATCTTGCGTGCAAGGCCCTTGACCAGCTTGACATTCGGGCGCTTGAGAGCCGGTTTCAGATAAGCATTGGCGGCAGACCAGCGACGACCGTTGTGGATCGTCTGCTCCATCGGGCCGAAGCCTTCCTGCTTCTCGCCATTATAGTCTTCGGTGACTTCAAAGCCCGCTTCGTGGCCAGCCTCTACAAAGGCATGGAACAGCGGATTGTCGCGTTTGCCGCGCTGGATATAAAGCGGGCCATTGGTGCCGCGCCAGCCTTCCTGGCCACCGCTCGAATTTTCCATCCGCTTGAAATAGGGGAGAACATCGGCATAGGCCCAGCCGCGCGCACCGCTTTCCGACCAGTGGTCGTAGTCGCGGGCATGGCCGCGCACATAGACCATGCCATTGATGGAGGATGAGCCGCCCAGCACCTTGCCGCGTGGCGTCACAAGGCTGCGTCCGCCAATATGCGGTTCCGGTTCTGTAGAAAAGCCCCAGTCATAGGTTTCCATATTCATGGGGAAGGAGAGGGCAGCCGGCATCTGGATCAGCGGGCCAACGTCCGGAACGCCATATTCGATGACGATCACCGAATAGCGACCGTCTTCCGACAGGCGATAGGCCATGGCCGATCCGGCGGAGCCGGAGCCGATGATGACGAAATCCGCTTCCATACTCATTTCTCCCCCATAAGCTGAACAGCGATGTAATCTTCCACCAGCGCAATGGCTGAGGCGGCATTGGGCGCATCGGCGCCAAGTGCGTGACGAATGTAGAGGCCGTCGATCATGGCACCTGCACCCTCGGCAATGCGGCTGGCCCGCTCGCGCGATGTCAGCTGTTCAAGCGCGAAAACGAGGTTCGAATGCAGGCGGCGTGCATAGATGCGCAGGAGCCGGCGCGTATCCTCCGACTGCTGCGCATGCACATAGAAGGTAAGCCAGGCGGCAATGGTTTCCTGGGTGAACTGTGATGCGGAAAAATTGACCGCAATGATGGCTGCGATACGTTCCTGCGGTGTCTCGGTCCGTCCGATGGCGGCGTTGAGGTCCTGTCCCAGTTCGCGCAGCAGATGGCGCATCGTGGCGAGAATGAGCTTGTCCTTGCCGCCGAAATAATGATGCGCGAGCGCAGGCGAAACGCCCGCCTCATGCGCGATCTGCGCGACGGTCACGTCCAGCGAACCACGCTGGCCGATAGTACGAATGGCGGCATCGATTAGTTCGCGCCGCCGCAAGGGCTCCATCCCGATCTTGGGCATAATCTTGGTCCGTTCTCAGGCTAACGAGCGGTCAGTTTAACGTTGATTGACTCATCAATCAATAAAAACCAGATATGCAAATCATGCATTTACCGGCGCAGCAGCGGGCGGCTTGCATGACGGGGAGGCTTGTCGGGGATGTACCGACTGCTTACATTCAACTGATGAGCAGAGCTTTCACCAAAGAACAGGACGATGCGCCGACCGACCTCGGCGAGCGTCCGGTCAGCCCGCATCGCAATCTCGTCACGCCAGCTGGCCTGAAGATGATCGAGGATGAAATCGCACGGCTGCAGCGCGAGCTGGCGGATGCCAATGTGGCGGGCGAGCGTTCGGCGATTGCGCGTATCTCGCGCGATCTGCGCTACTGGACCGCGCGGCGCGAAAACGCCGAGCTTTCGGTTCCCGCTCCCGACAGTGATGTCGTGCGTTTCGGCATGACGGTGGAACTGGAAAATCTGAACGACGGCAAGGTTCGCCGCTGGACCATCGTGGGCGAGGATGAGGCCGACCCATCAAACGGCAAGATTTCCCATGTGGCACCCGTCGCCATCCTGCTGTTTGGTAAACCGGTTGGCGATGTCGTGAAAATCAATAATGTCGAATGGGAAATCGTGTCGCTGAAGGTTGTTTAATCTTCTTCTATCGCGACGGTATGGTCACGGAAAAACGCTGCTGCGCCGGTTTCATCGATTTCACTCGTCGAAACCATCAGGACGAGCTGGATAATGTCTTCCTGTCCGGCTTCAAGACTGAAGCCGTTGAAATAAAGAAACAAGTCAGCGGCAGCCAGTCCAGTTCTCTTGTTGCCGTCCACGAAAGGGTGGTTCTTCAGCACACCGAACAGATAGGCCGCCGCCAGATCGAAGATATCCGGATCGCCATAGGCTTCCTTTTGCAACGGACGCGCAAGCGCTGAATCAAGCAAACCGGAATCGCGAATACCCGCTGCACCACCATGCAGACGCAACTGCTCCTGATGCAGCGCTTCTATGAAAGTCCGTGAATGAAAGTCGATCATTGAGCGAGCACGCGATAAGCGGTCTCATATTTTTTCATCCGCTCGCGGGCAATCTTCATTTTCTTCTCGAAGACTTCTGGATCTTCCGTGCTCCTGGTCAGTCTCAGCCCATCCTTGTCTGCGGTCAGGACCAGAGTGTCGCCAGTTTGCACGTTCAACTGCTCCAGCATTTCCTTTGGGATGATCACTCCGTCGGAATTGCCGATCTTGCGCAGGGTTACGTTCATGGCTGTTCTCCTATGTTATAACGCATGATATAACATGGTACGTTTCTCTCGTCACTACAAGTTACAGCCAGCCCTTTCGGCGGAAATAATAGAGAGGCAGCAGAGCGGAAGCGACCATCAGGCCCAGCGCCATCGGATAACCCCATGGCGATTGCAGCTCCGGCATGAAGGAAAAGTTCATGCCATAGATGGAAGCCACCAGTGTTGGTGGCATGAAACCGACCGCTGCCACAGAGAAAATCTTGATGATGGCGTTCTGTTCTACCGAAATCAGACCAACGATCGTATCCAGCAGGAACGTGACCTTGTTGGACAGAAAATCCACATAGGCGGTCAGGGATTGCGTGTCGCGTTCCAGCGACTTGATCCAGCTGCGCGTTTCCTTCTTGCCGGCTGCGGGATTGTTGATGGCCGACAGATAGACCAGCATGCGGCTGATACCCGCCAGACTTTCGCGCATTCGCGAGAGGAAGGTTCCCTGTCCACCGATCTGGGTCAGTATGTGCCGGAAATCCTCCGTCGTCATCGGGCGGGCTTTCGGTTGACGGCGATAGATGGAATGCGAAGCTGCATCGATCTTGCCCGCGACACCTTCCAGAATATCGGCGAGGCGGTTCGTCGTGGCTTCGGTAATGCCAAGCATGATCGACAGGCCCGAGCATTTGGGTGATATCAACCCGTTGCCCGGTTTGGTGGAGCGCAGGATATAGGTGCTGAACGATTTCGGGTTGGCGTAACGAACAGTGATCAGCCGCGAACCATGCAGGATGAAGGTGACGGGCGCCAGCTCGCGATGGTCGAGATCGACCGCGTGCAGGATCGGCACCGTGAGATATTGCGCGCCGGTTTCCATGTAGAATCGGCTCGATTCCTCGATTTCCGTCATGTCTTCGCGGGTCGGGATTGAAATGCCCATCCAAGCCTCGACGATACTGTCTTCATTGACGCCAGGAGCAAACAGGTCGATCCAGATAACATTTTCGGGCAGCGGAGTGCCGGGCTCGACTTCCACTTGTTCGAGGTGGTCTCCGGAAAGGCTGTAAAGTGTGATCATACTGGCACCTGAAGTCTGGCCCGAAATCTCGAGCGGCTGGATTATGGGGCACTGTGCGCGAAAATTGTTAACGGAATGCGGCAGTGGTTTCCAGCCCGCAATCAGCTTTCTTCATGACGGTTGACAGCTCCATTACATAGGTCTAATTCATCAAGTCATCAGATGACTTTGGTGAAGATATGAAGGCGATATCCCGCAAGACTTTGACGGATTCGGCTACGCAGGCATTGCGAGGCGAAATCACGTCGGGACGCTGGTCGATAGGCGACCAGTTGCCAAATGAAGCCGCGCTTTCTGCAACGCTCAATGTCAGCCGCGGTACGGTACGGGAAGCCGTGCGTGCGCTGGTGGCACAGGGAATGCTGGAAACCCGGCAGGGTTCGGGAACCTATGTCCGTTCCACTGCCGACACGGCACGCAGCCTCGACCGCATCCGCCATACCAGCCTGCGCGACCGCTTTGAGACCCGGGCAGTTCTCGAAACGGAAGCCGCACGTCTGGCCGCCTTACGCATCAAGCCGAAGGGGATTGTGCATCTGGAGAAAATGCTGGCACAGCGCGGCAATCGCGATGAACTCGACCGGGCAACTTTCGTGGCCCGAGACTTTGCCTTTCATGAGGCCATCGTCGCTGCCTCGGGCAACAGCGCACTGATTGAGGTCTATGCTTTTTTCTCCGCCTCCATCCGCGAATCCATAGAAGCTACGCTCGACGGCGAACTGCCCGAGCCAAACCATGAGGCGCACCGCCAGATCGTCGAAGCCATCGCTTCGGGAGATCCTGACCAGGCCGGTGCAACGGTTCGCCGCTTCATGGCGCCCCTGATTGAAGAACTTGAAAGGTTGCTGGCATCATGAGCCACACGAACACAGGCCTGTCGGAAGCGGCAGAAGGCGAGGCGATATTTCAGCCCGAGGCGCTGGTCGACGCTGAGGCGGACAGCGTTCCGCCGCCGCCAGTCCAGCAACCGCCAAGCAAGGCGATGCGCATTTTGCTGGGTCTGAGCCTCGTGCTGATCGCCGCCAATCTGCGACCGGTATTTTCCAGCGTTTCCGTGCTTTTGCCGGAAATCATCGATGCCACCGGCATGTCATCCGTAGCAGCCGGTATATTGACCACCCTGCCAGTCGTCTGTCTCGGTGTTTTCGCGCCATTCGCACCACGGCTGGCGCAGCGTTTCGGCGCTGAACGTGTTCTGCTTTTCGTGCTGGTCGTGCTGACTGTCGGCACCGCCATTCGCGGCTTCGGTTCGTTCTATTCGCTTTATATTGGCGCAGCATTGGCCGGTGCCGCAATTGCGACGGGCAACGTGCTGCTTCCGGGCGTCGTCAAGCGTGATTTCCCGAAAACTGCGGCCATCATGACCGGCCTTTATACGATGGCGCTATGCGGCGGCGCTGCCTCCGCAGCCGGGTTCACCATTCCCATCAAGGGGATGCTCGGTGGTTCCTGGAACCTTGCCTTGGCTTTCTGGGCTGTTCCGGCGGCAATCGTTCTGCTGTTGTGGCTGCCGCAGGCCATGCGTGCGAAACACAATGTCGCCCATTCGGGTTTCAAGGTGATCGGCTTGTGGAAGGACAAACTGGCATGGCAGGTAACCCTGTTCATGGGCCTGCAATCCTCCACCGCCTACATCGTTTTCGGATGGCTGGCGCCGATCCTGCGCGAACAGGGCCTGAGCCCGGCAGCGGCAGGCGGCCTGGTCTCTTTTTCGATCCTGGCTCAGGTCATCACCTGTCTCGCAGTGCCTTCCATTGCTACCCGCCAGAAGAACCAGAGCCTGCTCAATGTCATTCTCTGCGCTTGTGCGGCCTTGCCGCTGATCGGCTTTCTCTATTTGCCGCTATGGACCTATTGGGGACTGGCGGTCATTCAGGGCATCGGGCAGGGCGGTCTCATCGCCGCCGCCATGATGGTGATCGTGCTGCGGGCGCCGGACTCACACACGGCGGCGCATCTGTCCGGCATGGCGCAGTGCGTCGGCTATACGCTTGCCGCAATCGGCCCGCTCATCGTCGGGCTGATCCACAGCGCAACGGGCAGCTTTACCGCCTGTGGTCTTTTCTTCGCTGTGTTGGGGCTGGGGGCTGCCATCGCCGGATGGGGAGCCGGGCGCGCGCAACATGTGGGTGTGCAGGTAATCAAGGAATAGCAGCAACAAAAAACCCCGGCAAAACCGGGGTTTTTCTTTATTGTTGTATGAAGGATCAGGCCTTTTCGTACAGTTCTTCGACGAATTCCCAATTGATGAGGCTGTCGACAAAGGCTTCGAGGTACTTCGGACGCAGATTGCGATAATCGACATAGTAGGAGTGTTCCCACACGTCGACGCCGAGGATCGGCGTTGCGCCGTGAACCAGCGGGTTTTCGCCATTCGGGGTCTTGGAAATTTCAAGCTTGCCGTCCTTGACCGACAGCCAGGCCCAGCCTGAACCGAACTGGCCGACGCCGGCAGCGATGAAATCCGCACGGAACTTGTCGTAGCCGCCAAGATCGGACTCGATTGCCTTTTCAAGCTTGCCCGGCAGCTTCTTGCCGCCACCGTTCTTCTTCATCCACTTCCAGAACAGGATGTGGTTGTAGTGCTGGCCGGCATTGTTGAAGAGGCCCTGGTTCTTGCCGTAGCTTTCCTTGACGATCTCTTCCAGGCTCTTGCCTTCGAGGCCGGAGCCTTCGAGCAGCTTGTTGCCGTTGGTGACATAGGCCTGATGGTGCTTGTCGTGATGAAGTTCAAGCGTCTCGCGCGACATGAAAGGCGCAAGGGCGTCATAGTCATACGGCAGGGCGGGCAGTTCGAAAGCCATTGGAAACTCTCCTCTTTTCTTTGAGCTTACATGGGCAGCTTGCGGCGGGCCGAGCAGATGCTGCCTCAAAACTTGCGTGCGGAATCTACATAGGCCGCATCGGTGCGGGCGGCAATGGCGTGAATGAGCAATTCAGCTTCAAGACAATGAATTATTATTGAAATCACAGTAGGATGGCGCAATTCTAGATTTTATGCTTCGCGATGCGTGGCGGACCCTCACAGGAGGAAACGGTGTCCCACAGTTCTTATGTCTTCGACGCTTATGGCACATTATTCGATGTCCATTCGGCGGTGCGGCGACATGCAGACAAAGCCGGGCCGGACGGTCGGGCATTTTCCGAACTGTGGCGGGCCAAGCAGCTCGAATATTCCTGGGTGCTCAGCCTGATGGGTGCCTATAGCGATTTCTGGAAACTCACCGAGGAGTCGCTCGATTTCGCATTCGCGCGTTACCCGTCCGTTGATCCCGCACTGCGCAATGATTTGCTCGATGCCTATTGGAAGCTCGATTGCTATCCGGAAGTGCCCGCTGCTCTCAAAAGCCTGAAGGAGAAGGGCGCACGGCTTGCGATCCTTTCCAATGGTTCGCCCGCCATGCTCGAATCCGCAGTGCGTTCGGCAGCGCTCGACGTCCTGCTGGACGACGTGATTTCGGTTGATGAAGTCAGGAAATACAAGACTGCCCCGGCGGTCTATGAGCTCATCACCCTGCAATGGCGGCTTTATCCTTCCGCGATCTCGTTCCAGTCCTCGAACCGCTGGGACGTGGCAGGGGCGGTGCGGTTCGGCATGCGCGGGGTCTGGATCAATCGGACCAACCAGCCCGACGAATATAAACAGTTTGCTCCGGCACTGATTCTGCCAAACCTCCAATTGCTTGATTGAGTAATCACTAAAATTTGAACTTTCCCGGTTTATGGAAAGCAGGCTCCTGCGCCCAAAATTGTGTCGCGGCTGCAACACGAGCCGCGCTGGTGGGCTTTCGCCACGTTTAGGCCGCATTGCGAACGGGCGTACGCCACATTTCTCGGGCGTTTTCCGTGCAACCGAACACCGGAAACAGCCGTTTGAGGCCGTTTCGACAGCTCACCGCGTATCTGCCACAATTGGCCGGGTCGCAATTCGTTAACCCTGAATGTGTATCTGTAACTCCTCCCGTCACTAAACTGGTTTTCATATGCAAACGACCCTTACCCGCCGTTCCTTTCTGACGGCAATGACAGCAACAGCGGCCGCCGGTCTGGCCGGTTGCGCTCAGTTGGGGCAGAATGTTCCAATCATTGATGTGGATCAGTCGGGCAACCCGATCAACCGCACCCCGCAGGCTAATGTCGACTCTTCGTATGGCGGATGGGCGCAGATGTACGCCGCCGTCGAGGATGGCGGCTTCCAGCTTCCGGCAATTCCGATCCAGAAAATGGACAAGCGCTTCCTGCGTCAGGTTGTGCAGGATCCAACCGGCGAACTGCCCGGTACATTGGTCATCGATACGGCCAACCGCTTCTGCTATCTGGTCCTCGAAAACGGACAGGCAATGCGCTACGGCGTGGGCATCGGCCGCGAAGGTTTCGCGTGGTCGGGTCGCGCTGTGATCCAGTACAAGCGCCAGTGGCCGCGCTGGACCCCACCGGATGAAATGGTCGCCCGCCAGCCGGAACTGGTGCAATACAGCGCCAGGAACGGCGGCATGGCTCCGGGCCTCAAGAACCCGCTCGGCGCCCGCGCCCTCTATATTTTCCAGGATGGCAAGGACACGCTGTACCGCCTGCACGGCAATCCGGAATGGTGGTCCATCGGCAAGGCAGTCTCTTCGGGCTGCGTACGCTTCCTGAACCAGGACATCATCGACCTCTACGATCGCGTTCCGGCGAAATCGCCTATATTGGTGATGTAAATCCGCCACAGCAGACCGCGGGCTCCGTCCTGCGGTCCTCATGCGGCAAAATGCTTCATCCTTATTGTGACAGTTTTGTGACAATCGCAGAGGATGCGCAGTCTTTCTTTGTTCTTTTCGTCCTCTCCCGACCGGTCTCCCTCTGCAAAGCGAGCCGGTCGGCTGGCGTTCTTTCTCTGTCTGACGACAATTGTCGCCGTCTGGCTCACGTTCTTTGCCGGCCCCGGCGAATTTTCCTCCTTCGACAATAAAGCCCTTCTGTTGACGGCACTGTTTTACATTTCGCTTTTCATCATCCTGTCGTTGGTATTCTCTTCTGTCTTCTGTTTTCTTCTGCTTGTCGCGCCGACCGCGCTGCTCAGCTTCGCTTCGCGCAAAAAGGAGCTTCTGACAGGCGAACCGCTGATTTTCGGCGACATAACCCATCTCCACAACATATCCGTCGCGCTGCGCTATGCGAAGCTGTCCGGGGCAGGACTGGCGGTTCTGGTCGTCTTTTTCTTGCTTGTCGGTTATGTCGCGTTCAATGCGCGTATCAGCCGGAGGAAACTGATGCGCGCGCCGGTCGGTCTGCTGCTGATGGCATCCGCTGTTGCGGGAGGCATCGGGCTTTTTGGCCAGTATGGAGCGCAGCTTGGTGTCCAGTACTTGTCGTGGGATTGGCCGACAAACGGGCGGCAAAATGGCCTGCTGGTCCATTTGGCCCAGACGAGCGTGCGCCCGGCACCCGGCCATCTGACGGATGCGCAGAAAGCGCAGTTTGCGGCCTATGAGGAGAGCGCGACCGTGCAGCCCGGCAAGGCACCGCCGCTCTTCATCGAAGTGCTGTGCGAGTCCTGCTGGTATGACAGCGCGCTTTTTCGCGACAATTTCGCGCCGCTCGTCAATCTGGATGCGGTTGAAATGCGCGGCATCTCACCGATTTTCGGCGGCGGTACCGTGAATGCCAGTTTCGAGATGCTGACCGGTTTGCCGACGCACAACGCGGCCGTGGCTGGCATTCTTTATCAGGAGTATCGCGATTTCTTTGCCGATCACACGTCAAGTTTGCCATCGCATCTCGCTCGGAACGGCCTCGAAACGCTGTCTGCGCATAATTTCCAGCGCCAGTTCTGGTTCCGCAACGTGGTGGAGCCGAAACTCGGTTTCGCGACGTTCTACGGAATTGAAGACATGAACCCGCCCGAAAGCCCGGATGGCGATTTTCCCCGCGACAATATCCTGTTCGATTTCACACTCGGCAAGCTGGACGGGTCCAGCCGACCGCAATTTGTCCAGCTTGCCACAGTCCACAATCATGGACCCTATGTGAGTGAGGAGGACGATGGTGGTAGAGCGCACTATCTGCGCAAAATCGACGCAACTGTCGAGGATATCGCCGGTTTCGTGACCGCCGTCAGAAAGCGGTATCCGCAGGCCGTGGTGCTCGTTTATGGCGACCATAAGCCCGCCCTGGAGGCGCTGGTCGATGTCCACGGCAACGACAAACACAGCATCGGCGACGTTCCAGTGCTTTTGTTCGATCCGGACAAAGAGCGCGCGCAGACTGTCCGCCAGGCTCTAAGCGACAAGCCGTTCTATTGCTACGCACCGGTCATCGCCGATCTCTATTATGGAATGAAACTGCCCGTCAGCCGCTTTACCGACGACGTCTGCCGCACCTATTCGGCTGACAGATACGACGATCTCAGTCGGTCGGTGCCGGGCTGGATCTATTCGGCCGCGCTTTTCGATGGTGGTACGAGGCAGTAAGATGCCGCGCGCCTGCCGTCTCCAGTTCCCGCCTGCCTCTATTTTTTTAGGCGTCCATACGTAGCCCGATGTTTCCATCCGGCTACGTATGGACGCAACCTGACACCCAGTTTTGCCGGGAATGCTCTACCGTTTGAAGCCGCCGAGAATGCCGCGTACGAGCGCACGGCCAAGCGAATTGCCGACCGAGCGGACAACAGACTTCATGGCCGTTTCCGCGACCGTCTGGCGACCGGAGCGACGACCAGTACCAAGTGCAGTGCCGACGAGGTCGCCAAGGATACTACCGCCGCCTTCTTCCTCTTCCTTGGTCTTTTGCTGGGCTGCTGCAGCATTCTGCGCCTTGCGGGCCAGCATTTCGAAAGCGGAATCACGATCCAGTACCTGATCGTACTGCCCGGCAACCGGGCTTGCGGCGATGATCTTCGCACGTTCTTCCGGCGTCAGCGGGCCGATACGCGATGAAGGCGGTCGCATAAGCGTGCGCTGCACGATTGAAGGCACCCCCTTGGCTTGCAGCGTCGACACCAGCGCTTCGCCAGTGGCGAGATTGGTGATCGCCTGAAACGTGTTGAAATCCGGGTTCGGACGGAATGTATCGGCTGCCGTCTTCACGGCATTGGTTTCGCGCGGCGTATAGGCGCGAAGCGCGTGCTGCACGCGATTGCCGAGCTGCGCCAGAACGGTTTCCGGCACATCGAGCGGGTTCTGCGTCACGAAATAAACGCCGACGCCCTTGGAGCGGATCAGGCGCACCACCTGTTCGACACGGTCGACCAGAGCCTTCGGCGCTTCATCGAAGAGAAGATGGGCTTCATCGAAGAAGAAGACGAGCCGCGGCTTATCGGGATCGCCGACTTCCGGCAGTTCCTCGAACAGTTCAGACATCAGCCAAAGCAGGAAAGTGGAATAGAGCCGCGGGCTCATCATCAGCTTGTCGGCAGCAAGCACGCTCACCACACCGCGCCCGTCGGTCGTGGTGCGCATCAGGTCTGAAATCTTGAGCGCCGGTTCCCCGAAGAATTTCGAGCCGCCCTGCTGGTCGAGGACCAGAAGCGAACGCTGGATCGCACCCACCGAAGCCTTGTTCACATTGCCGTACTTGCCCGAAAGTTCTGCCGAGCGCTCCGCCATTTCGGCGAGGATGGCCTGCAAGTCCTTCAGGTCCAGAAGCAGCAAGCCTTCTTCGTCCGCCAGGCGGAAGGCGATGTTCAGCACACCTTCCTGCGCCTCGGTCAGGCTCATCAGGCGCGACAGGAGGAGCGGCCCCATTTCGGAAATGGTGGCGCGGACAGGGTGTCCCTGTTCGCCGAAAATATCCCAGAAGATCACAGGCGTGGCGCGCATTTCATACGGATCAAGCTTCACTTCCGCTGCACGCTTGAGAAGGCCGTCATTTTGAACGCCGATCGCGCCAATGCCGGAAAGATCGCCCTTGATGTCGGCGCAGAAAACCGGAACGCCAGCCGCTGAAAAGCTTTCGGCAAGAACCTGCAGCGTGACCGTTTTACCCGTGCCGGTCGCGCCGGTGACGAGACCGTGCCGGTTGCCGTATTTCAGCGCTAGATATTCCGGCTGCTGGTAGGAGTCGTCAGGCTTGCGGCTCGCGCCAAGAAAAATAGCGTCTTCGGCAGTCATCAGGCAGCTTGCTCCCTCTGTTCAACTATATCTAGAGCATTTCCAGCAAAAGTGCGAAGCGGTTTTGCGTGAGGCAAATGCGACGAAACAAATACTTAGAACGCATCTCGAAAACTGTGCAACGGTTTTCGAACAAGATGCGCGCTAAAACAAACCGATAGAGTGCCGATATAAACACCGCTTTTCGTCCCGACAAGGAAAAGCCTAGGGTGAAGGTGGATGCCGTAACTCGAATAATTCGCCCTTAGAGCGCATTCGCAAGGAAATCTGTCCACTGGACGAATTCTCATTCTGCTTTGATGAGGCTAAATGCGCGTCAAACAAATCGTTAGAGTGCCGATCTGATTTAATCAGATCGAATGGCGTTCTGGCCTGCTCCGTGCAACTAAAATACCTGAGCGAAAAGCGGGGCAGACCCGAATGAATGAATCGAATGGGATGCACTGGAGTTGCCCCTTAAAAACCGGACAGGATCAGGTTTCGGTTTGACGGTTTAAGAACTCACGAGGCGAGCGATACCCCAATGCCTTATGCGGGTGAAGGGCATTATAGTGTTCGAACCATGAGGGCAGTTGCGCGATGACGGTTATGGCGTCCGGCAATGGGTTCACCGAGACGTAATCGCGCTTGAAGGTTTTGACGAAGGCTTCGGCCATTCCGTTGGACTGGGGGCTGCGAACGGGCGTCGAACACGGCTCCATGCCGATATCCATAAGCAGCGATCTGGTGTCCTTTGCAATGAAGCAGGAGCCGTTGTCCGTCAGCCATTCGATTGGCTTTGGAAGGGTGTTGATGAGACCGAAGCGGTTCTCGACAGCGGTGATGACAAGGTCCTGGACGTCCTCGCTCTTGATGCCCTCGGTTGTCGCGACATGGGCGATAGCCTCGCGATCACAGCAATCGAGAGCGAAGGCAAACGCGCACCTTCTCCTTGTTGTCGCAGCCGATTTCGAAGCCGTCTGAACACCAACGCAGGTTCGATTGCTCAACAGACACACGACCATCGTGACGGCGCGTATCGATCGCACCGGTGTGGCGCTGAAGGAGCATGCCGTGGACCTTCATCACCCGGTAGACGCGCTTGGCATTCGGCCATGGACGGTCTTCGTTGCGGGCTTTACGGCGCAGGATCGCGTGAACCCGGCGATATCCGTAGGTCGGCATGTCGTCGATGATTGTCTTGATCTCATCCACCAGCTCCTGATCGGCGAGCGGCGGCCGCCCTCTGGCTCTGGAAGGACGCTGCCTCACACGTTCCGCTATGCTGGATCGGGCGACACCCAGGGTCTCGCACACCGCCATCATCGCGAACCGTCCTTCGGCAACGAGAGCGAGCGCAACAGGTGTTTTTTTGACCCTGATGCTATCTCAAGCGCTTCTTTCAGGATTTCGCCTTCCATAGTCTTTTTGCCGAGGAGGCGCTGTAGCTCTTTCACCTGGTTCTGAAGTGCCCTGTATTCGGATGCCGGCACGACCTCTTCCTGCGATGCGGTGGCCGTCAGCGCACCCTGCGCCGCAAGTTTGCGCCAGGCGAACAACTGGTTCGGCTGAATGCCATGCCGTCGCGCAACGATGCTGACCGTAACGTCAGGCTCGTAGGTCTCCTGGACTATCGCGAGCTTCTCCGCTGTCGACCAGCGACGGCGGCGCTCAGGGCCGGACAGCACTTCTATCTTAGGGATATGACTGATCATAATGGGCACATTACTCCTAACACTTAACAAGTGGGAGATCGTGTCCGGGGATTTAGGGGGCCACTACATGCACACCGCCGATATAGCTTGACTGGATGAGATTGACGAAAGCGATTTCGGTAACAATCTCACACCCCACCACAGTGGGGTGTGAGTGATCTAATCACAACCGTTTGTCGCTTAAGCTGCGTTGTAAGGCTTATTAATCGTATAAACTCGGGAGGGCGTCGGCGTTCCAGCACTGGAATAATCGCTGATACCAACAACCAGGGTAAGGGATAAGCGGTTCCACCCCATAGCCGCAATCTCTTCACCGTCTGCCTGCTTATCCAGCATGATCGTGTTGGCGACAAAGGAACCATTGGTTTCAATGACGTTGATTCGCAAACCACCAGCCGAATAGAGATAAGTCCCCGTATCGTCCACCAGCATATTTGAGAACAAGCCCTGTTGCCGAATGACAATACCAATATAGTCATTGGTAACGGCAGAGAATTTGTGAATGACAGTTTCCTGCTGACCGCCCTCGCCATAGAGAGCGCTCACGTAAACTACACCATTGGCATTGTCGACACAGATATAGGTTAGTGCCGTCGCCTGTTTCCCGTCCACCTTGGGTACGGATACTGATCCGATCAGATTGCCCTTATCGATATCGCAGTAAGTGACGGCGTTTTCTCCACAGACGTAGATTCGTCGTGGATTGCTGCTGACGCCGAAAGAGGAATCCTCGACATTCCAGTTGGTGTTATCGGGCATGGTGATCGTCGTGATGAATTCTTTCTGACCAGCATTAACCAAGGAGAAAATCAGCCCCTCTCTATCCCCCTGCCGACCCGCAAAGAATACGGTGTCATTGAACGCATCATACTGTGCGTCGAAATAATACGTTTTATATTGATAGGGCAGTCCATTGATAGGTGTGGGGCTGCTAAAGCCTTGATTGAAAAGCGTCGAGTATGTGATCTGCCCATTATAGTCTTGCGATAGATTCTTAGGAAAAGACCCGTTGAAAGACACACTTAGCTCTGGATTTCCGCACATGACGCCAATGGCGTTGTTATCAGTTACTGGAAATTCGATCACCTTTGGCGTCGGGCCTGGCTGGAAGTTTTTAACAACGGCGATAGCGTAATCGGCACTAGTTTCTTCTAACGTTTGACCGTTCGGAATGTAGTATCCTTGGCTCGAGAATACCGCCAGGCTGTTGATCTGCGGAAACTGGTTCACAGGCAACGGGTATGGTCCCGAGATAGCTGGAACCTTAGACGGCATCTGTTTGATCGATATGGTGACGTTAGGCTCCAGCGTGCAGTCAACATAAGCGAGAAATTCGTTAGCATCGAGCGGCTTGCCATCGATAGCGACAAATCCGCCGTTCTGCAGAGCCTGCAATCGATCCTTATTCATGCCGGAAATCGTGACGCTACCGCCGACATACCCGCTGGAAATAAAGTTGATGAATCCTTGAACCGGCTTATTGTCGCCTGAAAAATCGATCGGGCAACCACTGTCGCTATGAAATGCTATCGTTGAATTATCATGAATGTCGAGGAGCAGATCACTGGGCTTAATTTTGTTAGCGGTGAGTGTAGCTTCAGTCGCTTGTGAGATTATTATGGCTCCTCTTAAGGTCATGCTCGACGCGCGAATAGTCGCAATAGAGCCGACAAGGTTTAGTTGAGAAGGAATAGTTCCTACTCCAAATGGACTACTGTTATTAAGTGTAAATTCACCGCTAACGTCGATTTCTATTTTGGATGAATTGGAATATACTTTGAAGAGAGCCGCCCATTGAGCTCCTACGATCCTCAGTCCGTTTTCAATTTGATCGGTATGTGCGGGCTTTAGGTTTTTGATCTGAAAATCAGAACAATTTAATGCTACACCTTTGACATTTTCAAATATCAATGAACCGTTGGAAATTGTCGTTTGCCATGGCCCCTCGGACTCGCCCCATCCGCCCAAGTTCTTGATGGTTAAGGACCCTCCTTCAATATGGTACTGTGGCTCCATATAGCCAGTACTGTGGTCGACACGACCATATCCCAAAAAGGTTATACCCTCTTCATTCGTGCCAGCATAGTCAAACGTCACGTTTCCATTAACGACCTCAATACTATATTCGTCGTATGCGCCGCCCCATTGATTAGAGAGTGGAGCTTCTGATTCTATAATTTTTAGATCAAATAATCTATTTCGTTGCGAGTTTGCTTTCGTGGTAAAAGCACATTTCGACTTATATATCCCATTATAGAGACCGTTTTTTACTACATTATTATATACATATACTTCCGGGTCGTAATTTTGGTCTACTTCCGGATCCCAAACAAACTGCTCATATTCTTTATTCATAGATGTCTCCTAAAGTAATTTATTGATTAGAAATTTAGTCAATACATCGTATAATTGTGATACGAACCGAAATATATTGATAAGATAGTAAATCGTTTTAGTCCAGTGAAGGAAATACCTACTGTAATGCTCAATCAAGCGGCTGACGAAGCCGGAGGATTGGCCCACCAGACAATTCACTGGTGTAGAGAAGCGATACACGGCTACGATACCACACCCCGAAAAGTGTGAAACGTTAGGAAAGGGAATCGGTCCGGTAGACAGATTCCTGATCTTGCTTCTATGAGATCGAAGCGCGTCCTAACGCGCAGGATAGCCGTTCGGGTGCGCCGGAATAGCTTCCAGATAGGCGGCAATGGCATTGCGGTCGGCGTCGGCAAGGTGAGCCATATTCGCAACCACATCGGTCATCGATCCGCCGAGCGAATCGAAATCCGGCGTAAAGCCGCTCTGCAGCGCGTAGGAGATGTCTTTTTCGCTCCAGCTGCCGATGCCCGCTTCATCCGGCGTGATGTTCGGCACGACGCCTTTTTTCCCGTCACTGCCGGTTTCAGGCGACAATGCTCCGGCGAGCCATTTGCTTGTGTCTACCCCCCCAATCGCATTGCGCGGTGTGTGACATTCGCCGCAATGGCCAAGGGCTTCGGTCAGATATTGGCCGCGCTTCACCTGGTCGGAAGCATTTGCGATTTCCACCGCAGGCTGGTCGGACAGGTAAAGCTGTTTCCAGAGGCCGAGCCCCCGTCGGACCGTGAAGGGGAAGGAAAGCTTGTGCGGCGCTGCGACATTATCGGAGGGCGGCAATGTTTTCATAAACGCAAAGAGATCGGCCACATCCTGCGGCTGCATTTTGGTATAAGAAGTGTAGGGGAACGATGGATAAAGATGTTCGTCCTGCTTGCCCACCCCCTTCAGCATCGCATTGGCGAAGTCCTGTATGGTCCATGTGCCGATACCTTGCTCTGACGGGGAAATATTGGGCGCGATGAATGTCCCGAAATCTGAAACCAGTTCATGTCCGCCTGCCAGAACCTTGCGTGCATCGCCGGAGGCACCTGGCGCGGCATGGCAGGAGGCACAGCCGCCTGCCCAGAAAACCTGTTCGCCCTTGACGGGATCGCCCGGCTTCATCGCGTCCAGCACGGTCGCGTCCACCTTCTGCGGAGCGGTCAGAATCCAGAAGGCAGCGGCTCCAAGGACGACCACGGCGCCTGCGGCATATGCCAGTTTTCGGACCATTCCATCTGTTCCCGTGAGGCGGTTCCAGGACGAGCCAGGCCGCTCTTATGACCGTTATTCAGCGTGACAGTTCCCAAGTACGGATGCACTGGAATTGCACCGCACTTTTGCTGCAAATTTTTTGCACACCGAGTGTTTCCGTTCGGTGTGCTCTGTGTCAACAGCGAAGATCAGTTCTTCTTGACGCGATAGGCTTGATGGCAGGAACCACAATTGGCGGCGACCTGCTGGAAGGCTGGCTTCAGCGCATCAAGATCCTGCGGTTTGGCAGCCAGTGCCGTAGCGGCGTCGGTCCGGAATTTTTCGACGTGCTTGACGAAGTCGTCTTTGGTTTCCCAGATTTTCGGCGAAGCTTCAGTATCGCCCTGATCCGAACCGGCCGGGAACAACGCATCCACATCCAGCTTCTTGGCATCGGCATCGATCTTTTCCAGCGCAGCAAGTGCTGTGGTGGCGTCGAATGGCTTCTCACCCTTGATCATCGGAGCAATTGACCCGACTGAGCGTCCAAGGTCCTTCATGATTGCCTGACGATCTGCGGTGACGTCAGCCTGTGCTGCGCCGGCGATCAATACAGCTGCAGAGCTGATAGTCAGGAAAAACAAACGCATGCGATCCTCCGCATTTAAAAATTGAACAGACTTCGTCCCTTGGTTCAAATATCCGATACAATCCGGGGCATTGCAATCATTGCGTCGGTTAAATCCCCAGTGCAGCAAGTATCATCCTGAATTTATAGGGATTATTACATCGGCTTCACGTTATCGTGAAAAACATGACTTAAATACTATTGTTTTATACTGGGCGGTGTCATTATTTGTGCCGGTATATTCGGTTGGGTAGCCCAAAACAAAAAGGCCCCGGAAACCGGGGCCTTTTCGAGCATGTAAAGTTTGATCAGACGAACTGGCCGAGGCCCGGAATTGCGCCGATGACGGCATCAACTGGTTCGTCACCAGCCTTTTCCTTGGCAAAGCGGATGGTTTCCGTGGCAACGCCGGAAATTTCACCCATGCCGAGACCAGCGCCCATGAGCTGGGAGCCGAGACCCATCACGCCGCCCATCAGGCCGGACAGGAAGCCACCGCCCTTGACCTGCGCGATTGCTTCTTCAGCGCCGGGAAATGCTGCCAGAAGCTTCTGGACTTCCGCTGCCGGGCCTTCCTTCTGCAGGAAGGCGAGGATCATGCCGACTGCCTTTTCTGCCGTTGCCGCATCGATGCCAACTTTGGAGGTGATGCGTGCGATCAGTTCTTCCATGGAAACTCTCCCAAAAATCTTACGTTTACGTAATATGCATTCTCGCCTTCGCTTTGCAAGCCGCCATGAGCGAAAATATTAGAGCATGATTCCGAAAAGTGGGAACCGGTTTTCGGATAAAATCATGCTCAAACAAAAACTTGGAGCGAAACGACGATACACTTACAAACATCCCGCTCTTGGAGAATATGTCTCGTGATGTGACGGGATAATTACGCTGTTCGAATTTCCTGCAATTCGAGTTCCTCGATCATGACCTGCCGCATGACGAATTTCTGGATTTTGCCGGTCACGGTCATCGGAAACTGATCCACGAAGCGGATATGGGCCGGAACCTTGTAATGCGCGATGCGCTGCCGGCAATATTCAATCAGTTCTTCTTCGGAAAGTTCGCCATCCTTGTGCAGCTTGACCCAGGCACAGATGATTTCGCCGAACTTGCGGTCGGGAATACCGAATATCTGGACATCGCTGATCGCTGGATGGGTGAAGAGGAACTCTTCTATCTCGCGGGGATAGATGTTCTCGCCGCCGCGAATGATGAGATCCTTAATGCGCCCGACAATGTTGCAATAGCCTTCGTCGTCTATCGTGGCGAGGTCTCCCGTGTGCATCCAGCCCGCATCGTCGATGGCGCCAGCGGAACTTTCCGCATCGTTCCAGTAGCCGCGCATGACGCTATAGCCACGCGTCAGCAATTCACCCTTTTCGCCACGCGGTACCACCTTGCCATCCGCATCGACGATCTTCACCTCCAGATGCGGATGGATGCGCCCGACGGTGGAAACGCGCCGCTCCACAGGGTCAGTCGTCGAGCTCTGGAAACTGACCGGGCTGGTTTCCGTCATGCCATAGGCGATGGTGATTTCGCTCTGGTGCATCTCGCTCACCACCCGCCGCATCACTTCGATGGGGCAGGGCGATCCGGCCATGATGCCGGTGCGCAGGCTGGTGAGGTTGAAACGGTTGAATTCCGGGTGATCGAGCATCGCAATGAACATTGTCGGCACGCCATGGAGGCCGGTGCATTGCTCCTCTTCAACGGTCTGGAGCGTCAGAAGCGGATCGAAACTGTCATTCGGGATCACCATGCAGGAACCATGGGTCACACAGGCAAGATTGCCCAGTACCATGCCGAAGCAATGATAGAACGGCACCGGGATGCAGAGCCGATCCTGTTCGGAAAGTTGCATCGCCTCGCCGACGAAAAACCCGTTATTGAGGATATTATGGTGGGAGAGTGTCGCACCCTTCGGGCTGCCGGTTGTGCCGCTGGTGAACTGGATATTGATGGGATCGTCAAATTGCAGTTCTTCGGAAAGCTGCGCCAGTTCTTCCCGCGTAACCTCGTCGCCGGATTGGGTGACATCGTCGAAATTCAACATGCCCGGCGTCTGTTCCGCACCGAGCCGGATCACGCATCGCAGATTGGGAAGCCGCTCGGACATCACATGACCGGGCCGGGCTTCATCAAGTTCAGGCACGATGCTGCGCAGAATATCGATATAGTTGCTGGTTCTCAGCGATGGCGCGAGGATCAGCGCCGCGCATTCGACTTTCCCCAGCACATATTCCAGTTCATGTGCCCGATAGGCCGGGTTGATGTTGACAAGGATCAGTCCCGCTTTTGCGCTGGCAAACTGGGTGAGAATCCATTCGAGATTGTTTGGCGACCAGATGCCGAGACGCTCGCCGGGGCGGAGCCCGATGGCGAGGAAGCCTTCAGCCAGCTGGTCGGTCAGTTGTCTGAGTTCAGAATAGGTCAGCCGGATACTCTGGTGCCGGACAATGACGGCAGGACGTTCGGGATATTTTTCCGCGATCTGGTCAAGATGCCGACCGATCGTATTACCAATGAGAAGCTTGTCGCTCGCACCATGTACATAACTGGCCTGCTGCATTTCCGATCCTCCCAAACCGAAGATGACGCCCGAAGGCGATGCATCAAGTGGTGGGAGGATGCCATCCGCAGAGCTTCGTGAAAACCGCAGTTTTTATGTTGAGGTTCAGCGCTTGGTGCAGCGCACCAGAGTGGCAGCACCGGCATTGGTGTATTTGCTCTGCATCGTATAGAGCCATCCCTTGCATTCCGACATGCTGCTGAAGCACCGGACGCGGTCGATCGCGACCAGACCGTCACCGCCAGTGATGAAGGGCGAGTCGTCCACGCCGCTGAACTGGCCGACGATGATGCCGCTGCCTCGTCTCGGCACGTTGCAGCGCTGGCCTGCATATTCGCTGACATCCTTGCGTACCTGCGCTTCAGCCGGCATCGGCAGTGCGACAAGACCGGAAACCGCAAGCGATGCGGAAGTGAGGCAAACAGCAATGACCTGACGCAACATCGGTCTCTCCTTAAGAAGAATAGATGTAAAACAATATTATAAGTGAAATAGCGCGTTCTTCCAGAGCATGTCTCCCGAAAGTGGGAACCGGTTTCGGGATAAAGACATACGTAAAAAGAAGGAAGCATCGCACCCTTAAAACCTGGATGCGATGCTTGTTGTAAAGGATCAGAGTACGCTGCCCGCCTTGCCTGCCACCTTGAGTGCGAAGGCATAGGTATAGGCGACTTCTTCCAGTCGCGAGAAGCGACCCGACGCGCCGGCATGACCCGCATCCATATTGATACGGAACAGAACCGGATGGCTATCGGTCTTCAGTTCACGCAGTCTGGCGACCCACTTGGCAGGCTCCCAGTACGTGACGCGCGGATCGGTAAGTCCTGCCACGGCCAGAATGGCCGGATAAGCCTGGCGGCTGACATTGTCGTAGGGCGAATAGCCGGCAATCGTTCGGTAATCCGCTTCCGATGTGATCGGATTTCCCCACTCGGGCCATTCCGGCGGGGTCAGCGGCAGGGTGTCGTCCAGCATCGTGTTCAGCACGTCTACGAACGGGACTTCGGCAATGATGCCGCCGAATGCGTCGGGCGCCATATTGGCAATCGCGCCCATCAGCATGCCGCCTGCGGAACCGCCATGGGCAACGATGCGGTCATGACTGGTGAAGCCTTCGGCGACGAGGTGGTTTGCAGCGGCGATGAAATCGGTGAACGTGTTCACCTTCTTGTCGCGCTTGCCGTTTTCGTACCAGGCAAAACCCTTGTCCTTGCCGCCGCGGATATGGGCGATGGCATAGACGAAGCCGCGATCCACGAGCGACAGTCGTGACGTGCTGAAGCTTGCGGGAATGGTGATGCCATAGGAACCATAGCCATAGAGCAGGCAGGGCGCCGAGCCGTCGAGCGTCGTGTCCTTGTGGTATAGCAGGGACACCGGCACCAGTTCGCCGTCCGACGCTGTGGCAAAGACCCGGCGCGTAACATAGTCCTGGGCGTTGTGGCCGGAAGGAACTTCCTGCGTCTTCAAGAGCTTCCGCTCCCGTGTCCGCATATTGTAGTCGAAGAGCTGTTCCGGCGTTGTCATGGACGAATAGGAGAAACGGATCACATCCGTATCATATTCGGCGCTGCCATGAAGGCCGAGCGAATAGGCCTCCTCATCGAATGCGATGGCATGTTCCTCGCCGGTTTCGCGATCGCGGATCACGATGCGCGGCAGGCCGTTATCGCGTTCCATCCAAACTAGATGATGCTTGTAGGCGGAGTGCGACAGGATCAGCCGTCCCGGCTTTTCCGCCACAATCTCTACCCAGTTTTCCGGCTGCGGCGAGGCGGCAGGCGCCTGACAAATCTTGAAATCCTTGGCGCCGCCTGCATTGGTCAGGATGTAGAAGACGTCACCGCCCGGCGCGATGTCATATTCCGTGCCGGTCTTGCGCTCCATGACGAGCTGCGGCTTTGCCGCCGGATCGTTGGCGGGAAGGAGCCAGCATTCCGATGTTTCATGATCGTGAATGTCGATAAAGATATAGTCGTCCAGCGCCGAGCCGCCGACGCCGAGGAAAAAGCCTGGATCTTTCTCTTCATAGATCAGCGGATCATCCGACTGGTCCGTGCCGACCTTGTGATAGAATACCTTGGATGGACGGTGGTTCTCGTCGAGACGCGTATAGAAGAAGCCCTTGCTCTCCGCGTCCCACGCGCCGCCGCCATTCGTATCGGTGACAATGTCTTCAAGGTCTTTCATGGAAGACAGGTCACGGACTTTCAGCTTGTAGAATTCCGATCCCTTGTCGTCATATCCCCAGATCAAAAGCTTGTGATCCGGTGCATGATCGGCTGATGCAAGGCGGAAATAGGCCTTGTCCTTGCCCTCGACATCGCCGTCGAGAAGGATGGTTTCCGCGCCACCATCGCGCGGTGTGCGAATGAAATAGGGCTGCTCGCCACCGGTGCGATAGGACACGCCATAGGCGAAAGGGCCATCCTTGGAAGGAACGGAGGAGTCGTCTTCCTTGATGCGCCCGCGCATTTCGGCAAACAGGCCTTTCTGCAGCGCTTCCGTGTCCTTCATCAACGCTGCTTGATAGGCATTCTCTGCTTCCAGATGCGTGCGGATTTCGGGGGCCAGCACCGATGGATCCCTGAATACTTCCTGCCAGTTATCTGCGCGCAACCAAGCATAATCGTCGGTGCGTGTGATCCCGTGACGAGTGTCATTGACCGGATGCTTGGCTGCATGCGGTGGTTGAAGTTGGGAGGAGCTTTGAGACATCCACAATTCCGATGAAAACTGTTTCAATTTGCTGCAAGGCCGGTAAGCCGTGCCTTCTGGCGGGTGATAGTGATATTTATATAGTTGGCCGAAGTGGCGAAAGCGAGTTGATTTCGTTGAAATATATTTGAGCAATGCCTTTTTGAGGCCCGATTCTGCCGCCAAAAGCTACCAAGCGGAAACATGTTAGTCTTGGACTTCGTACAAGAAAACTTGAGGGAGAAAACTATTGCTAACGCAGGTCGAGCAAATTAAAGGAAGCACGGCTGTGAACTGCAGCTTCATCCATATCCTCCAATAAACGGCAGGGGCGGCAACGCGAACACATCGCGATTCAAAGTTTCCCCATCTTAGTAAGGTTGAGTTCGAGTTTTTCTATTTGATGATTCAAGAAGAAAGACTTGTTGTTAATGTAATGTGGTTTGACAATTCTATTGCAAATGACATTATCAACTGGTATTCGCAGTCGGGAACGGATGGGGCAGGGTTTAGGAATACGTAACGACGATGGCAGGCGGGGATCTCCAGTCGTCGATTACGCAACAATAAGAAGTAAAAAGGAAATACAATGGAAAATCTGGACACGCACGACGAAAGCGCAGAACTGCTTCTGAGCCTTACTGCAGATGTTGTCGCCGCATATGTCGGCAATAATTCGATTCGCGCTGGTGAACTGCCGCTGCTGATCGCTGAAGTGCACGCTGCTTTCAAGCGTCACGTCGAACGCGAAGAAGCGCCTGTCGTTGTCGAGAAGCCGAAGCCTGCCGTCAATCCGAAGAAGTCGGTTCACGACGACTACATCATCTGCCTCGAAGACGGCAAGAAGTTCAAGTCGCTGAAGCGTCACCTGATGACCCATTACAACATGACGCCGGAACAGTACCGCGAAAAGTGGGATCTCGACCCGAACTATCCGATGGTCGCTCCGAACTACGCTGCTGCTCGCTCGCGCCTGGCTAAGAAGATGGGCCTGGGCCGCAAGCCTAAGGACGCTTAATCGCTCCGACTTTCGAGCGGACCGCGCTTGCAGTGTCTGTTCTGAGAGCTTTATTGAAATGGCCAGTATCGTTGAGCTTACGCTCCTTGATGCTGGCCATTTTGTTTTGGATTTGAGCACGTCCGGAAGCGCATGGTCTTTTCAACCAATCCGGTCGAATGCTTGTTTTAGTGCAATGTGCCTGTTCAGGTCATAACTCCAGTGACCGCACATTCCTTTCAGGCGCTCCCTTTCCATGAGGCGCGTCAGACGCCGTTTGGTCCGTTCCTTCTCTTCCAGCGGGGCCTTGAGAACTTCATCGAGATCGATGCCGGCGATGATCTGCAAGGCAATGCGTTGCATCGCGGTCAGTTGATTCTGTTTTTGCCGGGCAAAAAATAGTGTGCGGGCTTGCTTCAGATCCGCGTCCATGGCGATCATTCCTCATTTCTTGATGCGAATGAGCATGAGCCACGCAAAATGTCGTTGGATAATATTCCTAGACTTTTTCTGATTTTTCTGTAAGATGGCCATCAAACGCGATGGATTCAAACGCGTTAATGCCGTGTTGGCAAGGCTTTAGCCTATGTTAGGGCTGTCGAAACTAACCACAGACAGCAATTGCTTCTACGAAACTTATCCACACTTGCAATTTTCTCCGTATAAGAAGATATTCCTATTCTGGCGAGGAAAGATGAATGTCTTTGGAACTATCGGATGTCATTCATACACGGGCGGAAGCTTTCGAAGCATTGAAGTTGCTTGCGGTGCGGCATGGGCGAAGCCTTAACCTTGGAAGGGTGGAGGGTGGCGCCGACCGGTCGCGGGAGCAGCAGAACATAGCGCTGTGCGATGCCCTTATTGATCTGCTGGTGACTATGTTCGGTGTTTCCGGCGCTGAATTGCGGTCACCGCTGCGGTGCAGGCGAGAGGTGGCGCGTGTGCGGCAGATTGGCATGTATGTCGCGCACACGGCTTTCGGGCTGGCCATGCGTGAAGTGGCTGCCGGATTTGCGCGAGACCGGACAACCGTGATGCATGCCTGCCATCTGGTGGAGGACATGCGCGACGATACAGAGTTCGATGCGATCGTCTCGACATTCGAACGCATTGCGCAAAGTGCTTTTACGGCCTGGAGGATGGCGGCATGACCACCCAATTGTCAGCGTCCGAAGCGAGAATTATGCGCTTTCTGAAAAATGGCGGCTGCGAGGTTCAGGATTCCATTCGCGCTTCGCATGTCTTGCTTGCAACGGATCAGGGGACCATCGCTGCTTCCCGCGCCGAACTGGAGGCCATGCAGAAAAAGGGATTGCTGCATTGGAATGAGGAACGGCTTGTTTCATCGCAGCCCGCTATCAAGCGCGCAAAGGAAGGCGGCAAGCCGTTGCGCAACCCGGCAGGAACCTTGCAGACCATTGACTATGAGCAGGGCGAAAAGATTGAGATCAATCCAGAGGAATCGCCGCTTTCCATGCTCTACAGACGCAAGAATGCGAATGGTTCCTCCTTTATATCGGAGAGCGAGTTCCTTGCCGGTGAAAGGCTCCGGGCCGACTTCACACGCGGATCGCTGATGCCGTCCGTCACGATGCGCTGGGACACCAGTGTTGGCGGTGGGCGCAGCGGGCCGGGCGGCATGGCAGAGCTGACCGATATCGCGCTGGCCAGCCGCATCCGTGTCGAACGGGCACTGGAAGCGGTCGGGCCTGAACTGAACGGCGTTCTGGTTGATGTCTGCTGCTTCCTGAAAGGGCTTGAAACCGTGGAACGTGAGCGGCAATGGCCCGTTCGCTCTGCCAAGATGCTGCTCAAGGTCGGTCTGGCCGCGCTGCACCGGCACTACAATCCTCAACTCGAAAAGGAGCGGGGCAGAGCCGCTGTCCTGCATTGGGGAACAGACGACTACCGGCCGCAAATGCGTCCGCAGAATATGTGAGGTGACGCCCTCATTGACACCTTTCCAGGGCGGGGCTATCGCCTCTTTCTCAAAGGGACTTTGTGCCCGTTGGGGAAGTGGGGAGAAATCACATGAATTCGGTACGGGATCGGCTGGAAAGCATCCTGTCGCGTCTGGAAGCGCGGACAGCAAGCGAACACGTTTTCAGCAAGGTCTATGCACAGCAGGCGCGCGCTGAGGCTGACGCCGCCGATGCGCGTCTTCGTGACGGGCGCGCCCTTGGGCCGCTCGACGGGCGCATTGTTTCGATCAAGGATCTCTTCGATGTTGCCGGAGAGCCGACGCTTGCCGGTTCGGTTATTCGTCGCGATGCTGCCCCGGCGACACAGGATGCCAAGATTGTCCAGCGCCTGCGTGATGCGGGTGGGGTCATCGTCGGCAAGACCCACATGACGGAATTCGCCTTCACGCCGGTCGGCCTCAATCCGCATTACGGCGAGCCGGGCAATGCGATTGATCCGACGCGTGTTCCGGGTGGATCGTCGTCGGGTGCTGCAGTTTCGGCAGCGGAAGGAACAAGCGAGATCGCTATCGGTTCGGATACCGGGGGATCGGTGCGCATTCCAGCAGCGCTGAACGGCATCGTCGGCTTCAAGCCGACCGCCCGGCGCATTCCGCTCGACGGTGCGTTTCCGCTGGCGCCGTCGCTCGATTCCGTTGGTCCGCTGACCAGGACAGTGGCCGACGCCATTATAACCGATGCGATTATGGCAGGTGAAACGCACGTGTTGCCGGACGGCTTGCCGCTGAAGGGCCTGCGTGTTGCTCTGCCGAAAGGCTACCTTCTGGCCGATATGGAGCCGGACGTTGCAAAACACTTCGAGGCAACGGTTGCGATTCTTGAAAAGGCAGGAGCGATCATCGCCGATCTGGAAGTCGACGATCTGATCCAGCGTCTGCGTGAGGCAACCCGCGTCGGCTCCATCGCCGGGATCGAAGCAAGTCATATCCATGCGTCGACCTGGCTTGGCGATCCTGATGCCAATGTCGATATCCGCGTGAAGCAACCGCTGTCCGTCCGCGTCAAGGTTCCGATGGAAACCTATCGCGGGATCATGGAAACACGCGCAAAGCTGGTTGGGGAAATGGACGAGCGCCTGAGCGACTTCGATATGTTCGTAACGCCAACCACGCCGATTGTTGCGCCGACGATTGCTTCGGTCAGCAATGACGAGGCTGAATATGACCGTGTGGAAGGGCTGCTGCTGCGTGACACGCAGGTCGGAAACCAGTTCGACCTGTGCAGCATCACCGTGCCCATGCCGGACATGACACTGCCGACCGGCTTCATGCTCAGCGCGCGCGGCGGCACGGATAAAAGGCTGCTCGCCGCAGCCTTGTCGGTTGAGAAACTTTTAGAGCCTGAATCAAAAAGCGGCATGTGAGTGCGAGAATGGTAATTTTCGAGTACCGGAGCGCAATGTACTTTTGAGCATAGTCCCGAAAAGTTGCAGACTTTTCGGATAAGACTATGCACCAGAGAAAGCTACATGAGCACCGGAACGCAGGTAAATTGCCATTTGCAGCCGCACAGGGCGACTTTGGGAACGGGCTCTTAGGCTGATTCTTTCGCGAGCTCTGCTTCGCGACGGATGCGTGCCACCATGGCGCGCAGGCCGTTGGAGCGCTGCGGCGTCAGATGTTCATCGAGGCCGAGCTTTTTCAGAATGGCTTCCGGGTCCACTGCGAGAATTTCTGAAGCCTTGTGGCCGGAATAAAGTGCCAGCACGATGGCCACCAGACCACGCACGATATGCGCATCGGAATCGCCGAGAAACTCAATGACCGGATCGTTGCCGTCTTGCGGAAGCGTTTTCAGCCAGACCTGGCTGACGCAGCCCTGAACCTTGTGCGCAGCATCGCGTGCATCGTCGGGATAGGGCGGCAATTCCTTGCCGAGGTCGATGACATAGCGATAGCGGTCTTCCCAATCGTCGAGAAATTCGAAATCGGACATGATGCTATCGATGGTCGTGGTCATAATACTCGCCTGAAAGAAGTTTCTTGCCGCTTATATAGTCATGAAACGCTGCAAGGTCACGGAAAACTAGCGTTGAACTGAACCAGTCGGGCGACGGTCCAGTGCACGCAAGGCTTCTTCGCGCGATGTCGGGATGGGAATGCCGATTGCGGCCTGTGCAGGTGCGGCGACTGCCGGTTCCACTTTTGCAGGCGGTTGCGGCTTGGTGCCGAAACGGTCGCTCAGATATTCGAGCGCGGCGCGGCTTCCTTCCAGAAGGCCGCTCCCGGCGCTGGAAACAAGCGAGGTACCGTTCTGGCAGAAGGATGGGTTGTCGATGCACAGCTTGCCCAGTTCCACGGCGGTTTTGCCATTGGCGAGAAGCTGATCGATTGAATCCGGCTCCCGCTTCGTCTCGGCAATGGCTGGCTTCTCCTGCGGCTTGTTTTGCTCATCCGCAGGGAAGAAGCGCGGCATCACGATGAATGCCAACGACAACCAGAAAACGGATTTGATGAGAAAACGGATCATTGCCTTCTTGCGGTTGCGTGCCTTCGGTTTGCGTCAATGTCGGATGAATTGGAAAAGATTCCGTAACTGTTCGGTTTATTGGAGCGCATCGCGAAAAGTGTGAAACGGTTTTCGGACAAGATGCGCGTCATGGTAAAGCATTTGAACGTCAAAATTGTGCCGCGGCTGTGGTTTCGCCACCTGATCGCTACTCTCTGTTTACCATAGGCAGAAAAGCAGACCCGGCGCGTCACTTATCGGCTTTGGGCGGTCTCGTTTTATCGTTTCTTTAAAGCCTCGGCTGCAATCTGTTGCTGGCTGGGAGAGCGTCGTCACGGCGAACGGTTTTCCGGTTTTGACAATGCAAGAGTATTGAGTGAGTACGGCACGTTGAACGCCATTCTTTTGAAAACAGCCGAGACCGTCCGCATGAATGTGCAGGCGATCAGCCGTTTTTACGAACGTTTCTGCCGCCGTTGGGTATCCAGTCCCGATGCGGTCTCCATACGTGTTATCGGTTCGGTCATCACCGCGCCGGTCCTGCTTTGTGCGGCCGTGCTCGCTTCGGGTGTGACACCGGGCTTTACGGAATTTGCGATTCTTGCAGCAAGCTTTGCAGGCGTCGCCATGATCTTTTGCGCGCTGTCGCTGATGGGCGTCGCCGCACCTGTTCTGGCTGGCCTGAACTTCGCTGCCTATGGCGCGGGTCTTGCTGCCATTGGCGCTTTTTCTCATGGCAATGCGGTTTTGTGGTTGATGGCAGCTGGTCTGCCGCTTGAAGTCTGGTTTGCGACCCGCAAGCCTGCCGCCGCAGCAGCAGGCGCTGCATTCGCGGCCATGATTCTCGGCTATTTTGCGACGGCAAGCGGTGGCGCAATTTCCGGCGGCAGCTATATGTCCGTCGCCGTTCTGGTACTTTATGCGGCAAGCCTTGTTGCACGTGGTTATGCGAGCGCCTCCAAGCCCGCGCAGATCAAGGTCACCGCGCCGCAAGTCGCCGTTGCTGCAGGCGATGTGCAGTTCAGCCTCGATTCGGATGGCGTGGTTGCCTCGGTCGATATGAATTCGGCAAAGCTTCTGGGCGTACAGTCCAAAATGCTGGAAGGCACGGCGTTCATCGACCGTGTTCATGTCGCCGACCGTGTAGAATATCTTTCGCTTCTGGCCGATCTTCGCGCTGGTTCCGCTTCCAGCAAGATCGATGTGCGCCTGCGTTCCATCGAAAATGGCGATACGGTCTTCCGCACTTATCGTCTCGAAGGTGCCGCAAGCGCTCGCGCTATCACGCTGGTTGGCCGCTCGCTCGAAGGCGAGCAGAAGCTTTTGGACGAGATTGCAACATTGAAAGCGGAGCTGGAATCGGAGCGCATCGGCAAGGGCCGTCTGCTTGCAGCCGTCAGCCATGAGCTGCGCACGCCGCTCAATTCGATCATCGGCTTTTCCGATATGCTGTCGCATGAAATGGGCGGCAAGCTGGCCAATGAGAAGCAGCGCGAATATGCGGGCCTCATTCACCAGTCCGGTCATTATCTGCTGGAACTCGTGAATGCTGTTCTCGACAATTCGCGTCTGGAAACCGGCAATTACAGCATCGACCCGCAGAATTTCGCTTTCCGTGACGCGGCTGAAATGTGCACCGCTGTCATGCTGCCGCAGGCTGAAAAGAAAGGCGTTGCCTTCTGCCACCGCGTCGGCGCAGGCATTGGTGAGCTGGTGGCGGATCGCCGCGCCATCCAGCAGATTCTGCTCAATCTCGCCGGTAATGCGGTGAAGTTCACACAAAGCGGCGGCTGCGTCACCATCGATGCAACCCGCGTGATGGCGAGCGGACGCGCGATGCTGGAAATCAGTGTGTCGGATACGGGCATCGGCATAGAGCCGGAAGATATGCAGCGCATCGGCACGCCATTCGTGCGCGCCGACAATAACTATACGCGCGCGCAGGAGGGAAGTGGCCTCGGACTTTCTGTGGTCAAGGGGCTGGTGGAACTGCATCAGGGTAGCATGCAACTCAAGAGTTGCCCCGGCGAAGGCACGATCGTCACGATCCGCCTTCCGGTGGCAGGCCCGCAGGTTGTCATGGGAGAAGACGAATATCAGGAACTTGGCCCAGAGCTTGGCATGGTGATCGACATGCACCGTCACCAGGGGGAAAGGCGTAATGACTGGCAGAACGACGAAGACAACAGCCAAATCCGGGAGCAGAAAGATGCGCAAACCCGCAAAACGGCGTAGTCTCGGCTCGCGGCTCCTCCACTTTTTCTTCACATCGGCTTCGGCACTTGCAATTGCTGCCGGAGATTTCATCGTGCGCAACCCCGTCCTGACTGGCGGGGCAACTGCGTTTCTGGTGGTGATGAGTTTCGTCTCGGCTAACGCGCTCTGGTATCAGCCGGAGGCGCACAAGGCCGTTTTCTTCAGCACAAGACCGGACTTTGTGTTCAAGCCGACTCCACGTGCAGTCCTGCCGGGCACGGCGGCGGCAAGTGACAATGCCCCGAAGCCCACCGAGACCGCCTCTGCCGAACCTGCAAACAATGAGACTGCCCAGCCGCTGGAAGCCGCCAGCCTGTCGGCGGACCGGCTGAACATGAGCGCATCGGTTGACGATATGCTGCCGGCACTTGCGCCCAACGCCGATCTCGAAATCGCACGGCTGCAGCAACGTCTTTCGACGCTTGGAATTTACAAGGGACCGGTGGATGGTTTCACCGGGCCGCAGACCCGCGAAGCGGTGGAACGCTGGCGCGCTTTGCAGCAGAAGCTCGGCGTGCAGGAAGCAAATATTCCGGCGCAGTTGCAGGCCGATGCCCAAAACAGTGCCCCGGCTCAGGACGATGTTGCCAAAGTCATCGAGGTAGCGGTTCCGACGCCGCGCCCGCAGCCCGCCGTTTTGAAGACGGAAACGGTTTCAAAACCGAAACCCGCTCTCGCTTCCTATGAAAAGCCCGCACCGAAAAAGCAGGTGGCGGCAACGCCCGCCGTGCAATCGGTGAAAGTGAGTTCGCAGGATATCATCCGCGTACAGGCCGGGTTGAAAGCATTCGGCAATGACACCGTGCCGGTGAACGGACAGCCGGGCAAGACGACACAGGAAGCGGTGCGCGAATTCCAGAAACTGTTCAGTATGCCGGTAACCGGCGAAATCGATGCGACGCTCATCACCAAGATGCGCGAGATCGGCCTGATAAGCTGATGGGTTTCCGATGCGCCTGACATCCGACTTCTGGGTTTCGGCTTTGATCCGCAAGGTTCAGGGCGAGGGCGGCTTTGCCTATCTTGCCCGTCGCGGATCGCCGGAGGCGGGCGCAATCTTCATCAAGGTAAGCTCACGCTTCGGCACCTGCGATCTATATTCGCCTGCGCCGCAAACTTCTTATGAAGAGGATAATGACGGCGAGCGCATGTTTCTGCGCATTCTGCACGATGCCGATGACATGGCGGCAAGTGACCGTATGGCGCGGGAAACCCGCTTCGACCCGGACCTATGGCTGGTCGAACTGGAAGATATAGCCGATGCGTCGGCACTGTTCTCGATTTCGCAGGACGGAGAAGCCTTCTAAAACTTCTTCCTGATGAACTCTATTTCACCAATCGCTGAAGCGACGGGTGATCGGAATTGGCGGCGTCGGCGAGTGGCGTGTCGTCCTCGGCCATTTCACGCAATTTCCCACGCAGCATGGCCGACATGTCTTCCGCCTTCCAGCGCCGCACGAGCGCCATCGCTTTTTCGCGGTCGATGGAGCGATAAATATGCACAAACTCACGCAGGCTGTCGCGGTTGGTGTCGATAGGCCCCAGAATGGCAGTCATGACGAGATAGCATTCTGCAGGCGACAATCCGAGCGCCTTGAGTGCAATCGGCAGGTGCGAATCCGGCCACTGTCCGATGATCGCGTCGGACCGTTCAAAGGACAGGTCGAGCGTATCGGCCAGCGCATTGCGGAAAAACTGGCTGTCGATCAGCAGTGCGGTATCGATGAGATGCTGTGAGCCGGTAGTTGCGCCAGCCTCGAAGAAAGGCTGTTGCAGCGCGCGCGCCAGTCGTTCGGAACTGTCTTCCTTCATCAGCGGCGCTCTGGCCGCAGAAAGGTCAGGTACATCCGGCCTTTCGAGCGGTTCGGCCTCGATATTGGCGAGATTTTCCTGAAGGGTCAGCGTGCGATCGATGACCGGATCGGCGAAACTGCGCAGCACGCCTTGCAAAAGAACGTCACCGGACTGGCGTCGCGCAATGGCGCGCGCATGGGCAAGACCGTTCTTGCCGATGATCTCGATGAGGTCGGAAGGGCGCAGAAGGGGAGAGCGCAACAGGATCGGTGCGGAGATTTCGACGGGGTCGTCGGCCAGCGTCAGAATAAGGCGGCGCGGTGCGTCTTCCAATTGTGCCAGCGCATTGGCTGCATGACGCTTGCCGCGGGTGGACGCGCATTGCAGTAGCGGCATGGCGAGATCTTCAAGCTGTTGCATGTCCTGCCGTCCGGGGCGCGTGATACCCGCGAACGCCGAAATCGCGGCCGCCAGAAGGTCGTCCGCCTTGCTGCTCCCCGCTTTTGAATTCGACGGGCTCCGGTGGCCTGAAATATCCTCCAGGGCGCGGAACTGATCATTTGTCACGCAGAATACTCCGGTAGGCACACAACTCACCCGTCCAAATTGCAGATCGCGCATCCGGCAGCAGCCGGTTAATGCGGAAGTGCTCCCCGCATGGATCGGTATTCCGGATAGTAGCGTTGAAGCCTTAGCAACTCATTAACCGTGCCATAAAGAAACAGCATTTGGCTGGGGTAATGCCTGACGACTTTTGGGGCAGGCAATTAGAGCCCTTCAAACGGAGCGCATTCCGCCTCCGCAAAGAAGCGCCGCACTTCCGTGTTCCACGTCGCGTCAGGCACGAAAACACGCAGCACGGCGGCACCTTCGCCGATATTCTGCTCAATCAGGATCGAACGGGCATCGGCTTGCGAACCATCCGAGCGCAGACTTGCCATGCCGATGGGATCGGCAAGGATCAGATCGAGCTTGCGTTCGTTGGAAACGCTGTCGTTGAGGCTATAGAGATTGTCTCCGTTGGGCGCATAGATCGAGAGCGACCAATAAGGCACATTTGCCCCGGTCGTGATGTGCACGGGACCATCGGCAAGATCGAAGCGACAGGTGGCTTCCTGTACCAGCGGGTCGCTGTCGCTGACCGGGCCGGTCTTTTCGTCCAGCCTGTGGAAACGGTATGGCTCGCTTCCGGTTTCGATCCGCGACCAGGCGTTCTTGTCGGAATAGAAGGGAACGAGGAAGAGAACTGCGATATGCACAATCGCGGCACCGACGATGCCGAGGAGAACGAGGTGGAGAATTCTAGCCACGGCACGCCCCCTTGTTTGCACCCGGAACACGGGCGAGACCCGGCATCACCAGATCGGAGAGGCCGGAGGATGATGCCGCAGGCGTATCATAGAGCGTCATGACAAGAACGAAATCGCCGCTTCCTTCCACTGGCAACCAGTTGCCGGAAGCTGCGTCCGGGCCGATGGTGATCGTGACGCTGCCGTCATCGTCATAAAGCACTTCGCGGGAATGCAACGCTGCCTGCAGTCCTTCGCGCGGCGTGATCGGCTCGAGATCAGGCGAGGCAGGAAAGACGGTCCAGAATCGGGCTGGTGGCGTCAAGCCGCTCAGGCGATAGGTGCAGCCGCGCCGGAGGGTGCGCCCGCTATTGTCGCTGCGCGCATAGAAGGGCAGGCCTTCAGCCGTTCCAAGCGCCAGATAGGCTTTGCGAGCAGCCCGAGCCTTGGAATAGGGGTCGGCATCGGGGGTGCCTGCCGCCGGATAGGCGCTCCAGACCCCGACACGAAGTTCTCCGAAACCCTCAAACCGGTCGAGAACCTTATCGACGCTCCAGATGCCGCCGCCAAGCGCCAGCACAAGCACAATCGCCGTGTTGAATATCCTTTTGAACATCGCCCCTCAGAGTACCGATATTTTCGTGCGTTCGGCGATCTTAGGCAGAGGCGGAGCCGCAAGGAAGCGGTCATGCAGTTCTTTGATAACTTTTGTCGACATGGGCGAGAGTACGCGCGGCGGTGCTGCCATGGTTTCTTCCGGCTTGGCATTTGCCACTTGCGGCTCGCTCTTCTTGGGCGGCGCCGGGAAAGGTGGAGTAACGCCGGGTATTGGCTTCAGCTCGATATTCTGGTGCGCATAGGCCATCATGCGCTGCCAGGCCATGGCTGGCAGGATGCCGCCGGTCAGGTCTTTCATCGGCGTGAAATTATCATTGCCGAACCAGACAGCCGCCGTGAAATTGCCGGTGAAGCCGACGAACCATGCATCGCGATAGTTCTGTGTCGTGCCGGTCTTGCCGCCCACCCGCGTCATCGGCAATGCCGCCCGGCGTCCGGTGCCGCGTTCGGGCACCTGCACCAGCATGGAATTCATTTCGAGTGCGGCCTTTTCCGACAGCGCCCTGTGCGGCTTCGGTGCATCGCGACCAAAGTCCCACAAAACCTTGCCTTCCGACGAAACGATCTGCGTAAATGCATGACGGTTACCGGCCATGCCCGCATTCGGAAACACGTTGAAGCCGGTGGCCTGATCCATCACCGTCATTTCCGATGTGCCGAGTACCATGGTCTTGTGTGACGAGATCGGCGATTCCACGCCCATCGCCTTGGTGAGGGCTACGATGGGTGCTGTGGTCAGATAATCGCGCGCCAGCCGCACCGGTACGCTGTTCAATGAGCGGACAAGTGCGGTCGTCAGGTCCACACGACCGGCAAAACTGCGGCCATAATTACGCGGTGACCAGTTACCCCAGCTGATCGGACCATCCGAAACGATGGTGCTGGGCGTCAGGCCCTTTTCCATCGCTGCCGCGTAGACATAGGGCTTGAAGGACGAACCGGCCTGCCGCAATGCCTTGGTGGCGCGGTTGAACTGGCTTTCGCCGTAGTCTCGCCCGCCGACCAGTGCACGGACGGATCCGTCATTGGCAATGACCACGGTCGCAGCTTCTGCAGCATTATAATCCTTGCCGAACTGGCGCAGATGATACTCCAGTGATTCCTCTGCCGCCTTCTGCAGGTTGCGGTCGAGCGTCGTGCGCACGATCAATGTGTGCTGTGGAATTTTGGCGGCGACCTTTTTCACCTCCTCGAAAGCCCAGTCTAGGAAGTAATCGGGACTTTCATTCTTGGCGCGGTCGATGACGCTTGCTGGATGACGGCGTGCAACGGCCACTTGTCCGTCGCTCAGGAAGCCGCTTTCAACCATGTTGGAAAGCACGACATTGGCACGCGCACGCGCTGCGGGCAGATTGACATGCGGCGCAAACTTGGCGGGCGCCTTGAAAAGGCCGGCCAGCATCGCGGCTTCTGCCAGCGAGACATCCTTCACGCTTTTGCCGAAATAGAATTCCGAAGCGGCAGCGATACCGAAGGTTCCGCCGCCCATATAGGCGCGGTCGAGGTATAGCTGCAGGATCTCCTTCTTGCTGAGATTGCTTTCCAGCCAGAGTGCGAGGAAGGCTTCCTTGATCTTGCGCTCGATGGTGCGCTCGTTGGAGAGGAAAAGGTTCTTGGCAAGCTGCTGGGTTATGGTCGAGCCGCCTTGCACGACACCATTGGCGCGCATGTTCTGGCTGAGTGCACGGGTCAGGCCCCAGAAATCGATGCCGTAATGGTCGAAAAAGCGCCGGTCCTCGGTGCCGAGCACAGCCTTGATGACGTGATCCGGCAATTCATCAATTGGCACTGCCTGGCGATGCAGAATGCCGCGCTGGCCGATTTCATTGCCGTAGCGATCGAGGAAGGTAACGGCATAATCGTCCTGCGCGCGCCAGTCCTTCTTGGTTTCCTCGAAGGCGGGCAGGGCCAGGACGAGCATCAGCACCGCACCGCCAACGCCGAGCGTAAACCCTTCATCGAGAACTTCGACCACGAAACGCCGGAAGCCGCGCACGCGAAAACGCCGTGAGAAAATGGTGATGTTTTCCCACCACTCGCCGAGATTGTAGCGCAGGCTGTAGAGAGTGGAATCGATCCACGCGTCGAGTCCGATCAGGCGCGACGCCCTGAAGGGTTTGCGCTTCTCGCTTCCGGGTTCTTTATCTGCCGTTTTACGCATGAACACTGACTTCGGCACGGTTGATTTCGGAGACAGGCGGAACTTGCCTGTTCATCATAGCAGATAAATAAGCCACAGCTCATGTGAAATGGTTAAGACGCAGATAGCTTTTTGATTGTAGGAAAAAAATCAGACAATAGGAAAATAGTCCTTGACTGCGTAACGGTGCTTTGCTAGGTTTATGTACAGTCGAAAAATTGTGACTGTCACCGGTTACGCTATATACCCCCAGCCGATGCCGGTGTGCATAACCCTGAAAGGCTATAGCGGTCTTTCAGGGTTATGTCTTTCAAAGCAATTGTGAAGATTGTGAAATCACACCCTAAAATTGTGGAAAAACTGCCGCGCGGAGAAGCGCGCATTCGCCTGGCGCATCAATTGCAGATTGCACACGGCATCGACCCCGCGGATATGGCGGAATTGCTGTCTGTTTCGATAAGCCAATATCTCAACCGTTTGAATCGCCTGAATTTGGCCTGTTCATCCGTAGCGGCTGATTCGGAGAAGAGAACACGCGATGCCATTCTGGAGCGTCTGCAGGCCGAGTTGAAACGACTGCTCGATGGCGAGGATCTGCCTGACAAAAGCAAGTCGGAAGCGCTGATGGCGCTTGCCCGCGCGGTGAAATCCGTCGGCGAACTGACCGCCGAGGAGAAGCCGGTCAGCCAGCCGCCTTCGGGCATCGCCGTCGCTTCGTTGGGCGAAACACGCAAGGCGCTAATGCGTATAAGCAGGAGGATCGACGAACTTGCAGAAAGTCGGGCGCGGGAGATCATGGACAGCAGGCCTGACGCCGCAGCACGTGGAAGCAGCAGAGGCGGAGTGGCTATTTCAGGCGCGTGACGCGCAATTGCCGCCTTATGGTGACTGGCGCACATGGCTCATCATGGGCGGACGCGGCTCCGGCAAGACGCGGGCAGGGGCGGAATGGGCTTCCGGCATGGCGCTGGGGCTGCCGCCCTTTGCCAAGACAGCCTGCGGGCATATCGCGCTGGTCGGCGAAACTTTCAGCGATGCGCGCGAAGTGATGGTGGACGGACCATCCGGCATTCTGGCGGTGTCGCGGCTGGCGCGCCCCCGCTATGAAGCGACCCGCCGCAGGCTTTTATGGGAGAACGGCGCGGTAGCGTCGCTTTATTCTTCCGAAGACCCCGACAGTCTGCGCGGCCCGCAATTCGATGCGGCATGGTGCGACGAGCTGGCAAAATGGAAAAACCCGCAGGAAACCTGGGATATGCTGCAATTCGGCCTGCGTCTGGGAACTTTTCCAAGGCAGGTCGTGACCACGACGCCACGCGCGGTTCCGCTTTTGAAAGCGCTGATCGGCGATGCCTCGGTTTCGATGACGCATATGCGGACGGACGAAAACGCGGCAAATCTGGCACAAGGTTTCATGCAGATGATCAACCATCGTTATGCCGGTACGCGTCTCGGAAGGCAGGAGCTTGACGGTGAACTGATCGAGGAGCGTGCCGATGCCCTATGGTCGCGTGACCTCATCGAGCGATGTTTCGAGACCAAAATGCCGGAACTGGTGCGCATTGTCGTGGCCATCGACCCGCCTGCCTCGTCGGGGAAGGCGTCGGATGCCTGTGGCATTGTGGTTGCCGGTATCGATGATGAAGGAAACGGCCACGTGCTGGCAGATGCCAGCATGAGCGCCGCGAAGCCGCATCAATGGGCACGAAAGGCCATTGCGCTTTTCCATGCGCATCAGGCCGATGCGATTATCGCCGAGGTCAATCAGGGCGGCGAGATGGTGGCGGCGGTGCTGGCTGCGGAAGATGCAAGCGTGCCGGTTCTCAAGCGCCATGCGTCCAGAGGCAAATGGCTGCGGGCCGAGCCTGTGGCCGCACTTTATGAACAGGGGCGCATCCGTCATGCCGGACGATTCCCGGCGCTGGAGGACGAAATGTGCGACTTCGCACCGGGCGGTCTTTCCAGCGGGCGGTCGCCGGACCGGCTCGACGCACTTGTCTGGGCGCTGGGCGAACTGTTGCTGGGCGCTGAACGCAAACCGCGTATCCGCCGCTTCGGCTGAACAACTATAAGTAATTGGAGAAGCCACCAAATGGCATGGAACTGGGTCCGAAAATGGCCGGGGCGACGAAGCACGCCCGTATCTGCCATAAAGTCCGACGCCCCGCGTCAGACCAAAATGGCGAACGGCTTTGTCGCGCTGCATATGGATCACGGCGCATCGTGGATTGCGCGGGATTATACGTCGCTGGCGCGCGAAGGCTTCATGCGCAATCCGGTCGCCCATCGCTGTGTGCGCATGATTGCGGAAGCGGCAAGCAGCGTGCCTTGGCTGCTGTATGAAGGCACGACCGAACATGAAACGCATCCGCTGCTTGCGCTGGTTGCCCGCCCCCAGTGCGGGCTGGACGGGGCGACATTCTTCGAGCGGCTTTATGGGCATCTGCTGATTTCCGGCAATGCCTATGTCGAGCGCGTCGATCTGCCGAGCGGTCGCATGGAACTGCATCTTCTGCGCCCGGAGCGGGTGAGTGTCGAAACCGACACGGACGGCTGGCCACAGGGGCTGGTCTATCGCTCCGGAAATGCGGGCAGGCGGCTGTCGCTTGGAAGCGATGGCGCGGCTGCCTTGCAACTCAAGCTGTTTCATCCGCTGGATGACCATTACGGGTTTCCGCCGCTGGAAGCAGCCCTGATGGCGCTTGATCTTCACAATGCGGCAGGCGCCTGGAACAAGGCGCTGCTCGACAATTCAGCCCGGCCTTCCGGAGCGCTGGTCTATGCGCCAAAGGATGGCGGCAATCTGACGGAAGAGCAGTTCGCCCGCCTGAAGGAGGAATTGGAGGAGGGCTATACCGGCGCTTCCGGTGCCGGGCGTCCGCTGCTTCTGGAAGGCGGTCTGGACTGGAAGGCGATGGGCTACAGCCCGCAAGACATGGATTTCATCGAAGCCAAGAACGGTGCCGCCCGTGACATCGCGCTTGCCTTCGGTGTGCCGCCGATGCTGCTCGGCATTCCGGGCGACAATACCTACGCCAACTATGCGGAGGCCAATCGCGCCTTCTATCGGCTGACGGTGCTGCCGCTGATAGGCCGTGCCGCCAAGGCCTTCTCCGGATGGCTGGGCCCGCATTTTGGCGACGATCTTCGGCTCGATCACGATATCGACCGCATAGACGGGCTGTCTTCCGAACGGGAATCGTTGTGGCGGCGCATTTCCGATGCGTCGTTTCTCACCGACGAAGAAAAGCGTGATGCGGTGGGCTATCAGCCCCATTCAGGAAGGAGACCGTCATGACCAACCTCAACGATGCAGTATTTGCCTCTGAGGCGACATGGATATGGTTCGCCAAGATGGCAGGCGCGGTGGCCGGCTCAGCCGTATCGCTTGCCTATATGCTGCCATACGGAAAGCGCGAGGCGGCAATCCGCTTCGCTGTCGGTATCATCTGCGGCATGGTTTTCGGTGGCGCTGCAGGCGTCAAGATTTCCGAAACACTGGCCCTTGGCGGATTGCTCGGTCGGGCGGAACTGATGTTGATGGGATCGGCAGCGGCAAGCCTTGCCGCCTGGTCGGCGCTCGGCATCTTCAAGCGTTTTTCCGAGCGGCTGAAGCACGCACCCATCCCCGGAATTCTTCCAGAGGAAAGGGGGCGCAATGGCGATGCATGATATGCGGCTGGAAACGAAACAGGCCGCTCTTGCCATCGAAGATGTGGAGCTGGACGGAAGCTTTTCCGGCTATGCAAGTGTCTTTGGTTTGCCCGATCTTGGCAATGACGTCATTGAGCGGGGCGCTTTCGCCCGTTCGCTCGCCAAGGGCGGCGTGTCGGGCGTGCGTATGCTCTGGCAGCATGATGCGAGCGAGCCGATTGGTGTCTGGACCGCGATCCGCGAGGATGCGCGTGGCCTTTATGTCGAAGGCAGGCTGGCCAAGGGTGTGGCGCGGGCACGCGATGCGCTGGAACTGATGCGCGGCGGTGGGCTGGATGGCCTGTCCATCGGCTTTCGCACCGTCAAGGCGCGCAAGGATGCGCGCACCGGTCTGCGTCATATCATCGAAGCCGATCTTTGGGAAATCTCGGTCGTCACCTTTCCGATGCTGCCGCAGGCGCGTGTCAGCAGCGTCAAGGCGACACTGCCGACGATCCGCGAATTCGAACGCTGGCTCACGCGGGATGCGGGGCTGAGCCGAACTGCTGCGAAGAAGGTCATAGCCAAGGGCTTTGCAGCACTTGCCGCTCAGGGGCAAGGCCAAGGGAAGGGGCAGGGGCGGGACGCTCACCTGTCGTCTCAGGATGAAGGCCTCGCGCAGCGTATGCGCGCGGCTGCAAAAATGATCTGAAACAACGAAAACCACAGGACCTAAATGGAAGAAAACCAGACCATCCCGCTCGAAATCAAGAGCGTGGAAACGAAGGCGCTTGGCCACAATGATGGCGATGTATCCGAGGCTTTCGACGAGTTCATGACGGCCTTCTCGGCGTTCCGCGAGGCCAATGACGAACGGCTGAAGAAGGTCGAAAAGGGTGCGGATGCCGATGTGCTGCTGCGCGACAAGGTTGACCGCATCAACCGCGCGCTTGACGAGCAGAAGACAGCGCTCGACCAGTATGTTCTCAAGCAGGCGCGTCCGCCGCTGGGCGGCGGCGCACCGCTTGCCAATATGGAACACAAGCAGGCTTTCGACGGTTATGTTCGCCGTGGCGACGAACAGACGCTGCGCGGGATCGAGCAGAAGGCACATTCCTACGCATCCGGTCCGGATGGCGGCTATCTGGTGCCTGCAGAACTGGAAACCGAGATTGGACGCAGGCTTGCCATCCTGTCGCCGATCCGCGGCATCTCCAGCGTGCGCCAGGTTTCCGGTGCTGTTCTGAAAAAGCCGTTTTCGGTCAGTGGCCCGGCCACGGGCTGGGTTGGTGAAACCGATGCACGTCCTCAGACCGCATCGGCAAAGCTGGCCGAACTGCAGTTTCCGACCATGGAAATCTACGCCATGCCGGCAGCGACTTCCTCGCTCCTCGACGATGCGGCGATCAATGTCGAACAGTGGATTGCCGAGGAAGTGGAAGCAGCCTTCGCCGAACAGGAAGGTGCTGCCTTCGTCAATGGTGATGGCGTCAACAAGCCGCGCGGTTTTCTGAACTATGAGAGCGTTGCGGATAATGCCTGGGTGTGGGGCAAGATCGGCCATATCGCAACCGGTGTTGCGGGTGCGTTGCCGGAAGAAGACCCATCGGACAAGTTGATCGAGCTTATCTATGGTCTGCGTGCTGGCTATCGCCAGAATGCCAACTTCGTCATGAACCGCAAGACGCAGAGCGTGTTGCGCAAGCTCAAGGACAAGGATGGCAATTATCTCTGGCAGCCGCCATCCGCTGTCGGCGAAAAGGCCTCACTGATGGGCTTCGGTCTGGTCGAGGCCGAACATATGCCGGACATCGCAGCCGACAGCCCGGCCATCGCCTTCGGTGATTTCGGACGCGGCTATCTGGTGGTGGACCGCATCGGCGTGCGTGTGCTGCGCGATCCTTATTCCGCCAAGCCTTACGTGCTCTTCTACACCACGAAACGCGTCGGGGGCGGCGTGCAGGATTTCGAGGCAATCAAATTGCTGAAATTCTCTGCCTGACGCCTTCGATCACTTTGAACCTGTCAATTTTCTCTGGGAATTTCGGAGCTATCCTGCCGGTTTTGGCAGGTAGTTTCCTGCTCCAAAGCAAGTGAAGCTCCGTACGGAGTTCGTGTTTAACTGTCTGATTTGAAAGTTATCATTTAGAGGAAAATCCATGACAATGTTTCTTGTCACGCCACCGGTGCTGGAGCCGGTGACGATAGCAGACGTGCGCGCATTTTTACGAATTTCCACCGATAGCGAAGACGATATCCTGCGTCGTCTCATCGCGACTGCCCGCGAGATCATCGAAGCCGAGACCGGCCTGTCGCTGATCGATCAGACATGGCGTCTGCGTGTCGATCGCTGGCCGCGCTCGGGCCGTCTTGCCCTGTTCAAATATCCCGTCAAATCGGTGGCGGCTGTGGTGGCATACAGGCAGGACGGAACCGCAATCAGCTTCTCGCCGGAAGAATTCGTCCTCCATCATGGCCGCAGACCACAGCGTCTCTATATGGCGCAATATCCGGATGCGGCGGAATTCATCGGCCTCGAAGTCGATTTCGTCGCCGGTTTTGGGGAAAGCGGCGTCGAGGTTCCGGATGCGCTCAAACATGCAATTCTGACGCTCGTCGCGCATCTTTACGAGTCGCGCGCCGGTGTCGATGCAGATGCCGCATCGGGCTCTTTCCCGCCGGTCATCAACCAGATGATCGACAGCTGGAAGAGGGTTTCTCTATGAACAACGTGCTTTTCATCGATCCGGGTCAGCTCACTTCCGAGCTGGTGCTGGAGGCGATGCAACCGGTGGCGGACAGCATGGGCGGCTATGCCGAAAGCTGGTCCGAGATCGGCATGGTCTGGGGGCGGATCGAACCGCTTTCCACATCGCAGAAGGATTTCGGCACACGCCCGCAAGCGGAAGTGACGCATCGCATCCTGCTGCGGTTCCGTTCCGATGTTTCGACCGCCATGCGACTGCGCAAGGCAGGACGGGTCTTTTCGCTCCGCTCGATCCACGATCCCGATGAAAGCGAACGCTATCTCGTCTGTCTGGCGAGCGAGCAGGGGCGATGAATATCTCAATGCAACTTACATTCGATGGTCTTGTCCGGGCGCTACGCTGGAAAGCGTTGTCGGTCCGGGAAACCATCGCGGTTCAACAGGCGTCGGCATCGGGCGATACCGGCATTCGTACAACCAGAAATGCGGGCGGGGGCAAGCATGAGGAATGGCGCGGCAGCATTGCAGAAGGCTCTGTTTGAGACTCTGAAGAAGGATGACGAACTCATTGAATCGATTGGCGGGGAGCGCATCTACGACCATGTTCCGCCGAAGACACCCTTTCCCTATGTGACGCTCGGCGAGACCGCCAGCCGCGACTGGGATACGTCGACCGAAAAGGGCGGCGAGCATTTTCTCAACATTCAGATTTGGGCGAAGGAAAGCGGGCGTAAACGCGTGCTCGACATTGCCGCCAAGATCGCAACGGTGCTCGACGAAAAGCCGGTCGAGGTGAACGGACATCGTCTGGTGAATCTGATGCTGACCGAAGTTCTGGCGCGCAATACCGACGGACTGGGAAGTTATCTTGGCACCATGCGCTATCGCGCCGTGACCGAACCCGCAGATTGAAACTCAGGGAGATTTGAATGGTAGCACAGAGAGGCAAGGACATCTTGCTCAAGACGGCGCGCGATGACGGCACGTTTGAAACCTGCGCGGGCTTGCGCACCAAGCGTATCGCGTTCAACGCCGAAACCGTGGATGTAACGGACGCCGACGCTGCCGGGCGCTGGCGGCAATTGCTGGCTGGTAGCGGGGTTCAGCGTGCATCGGTCAGCGGATCGGGCATCTTCAAGGATGCCGCGTCCGACGCACTGATCCGCCGGATATTCTTCGACGGCGAAATCCGCGACTGGCAGATCGTCCTGCCGGATTTCGGCACGATCAGCGGGCCGTTCCAGATAACGGCGCTGGAATATGGCGGCAATCACGATGCGGAAGTGACTTTCGAGATCGCACTGGAATCTGCGAGCCTTATCACCTTCGGTGAGGCGCTATGATGGTCAATCGCTATCGCGGCGAAGTCGCGGCCCGATTGGATGATCGCGACTGGACGCTCTGCCTGACGCTGGGCGCGCTGGCGGAACTGGAATCGGCATTTGAAGTCGATAACCTGTCGGACCTGACAGCGCGCTTTTCAACGGGGCGGCTGTCGGCGCGCGACATGCAGCGCATTCTCTGCGCCGGGCTTCGAGGCGGGGGGCATACGGTCAGCGTGGACGACGTGGCCGACATGCGCGCAGAAGGCGGGGCCGCGGGCTTTGCCCGCATTGTCGCCTCGCTGCTGACAGTTACTTTCGGATCGCCTGAAAAGGATTCCGCGCCAAACCCTTGAGTGCCGCAGTTGAATCGAAACCTCCGCCGCAAAAGCGTTTTCCCGGACCATTTCCCTGGGATGAGGCAATGCGGGCGGGGTTCGGTCTGCTGCGGCTTTCCCCACAGGCATTCTGGTCGATGACGCCGCGTGAACTGAACGCCGCGCTCGGCTCCGCCGCGCCAGTTTTCGACGCGCCTTCGCGCCAGTCACTCGAAACACTGATGCGCGCCTTTCCCGACAGGTGAATTATGACAGATGAAACCGTTACCGTATCCGTCAATGCGGATACGAGCGCCTTCGATCGCGCTTTGACCGATCTCGAAAAGCGCTCGTCGAGCTTCGGCAACAGCCTGACCTCGGCTTTGAAAGGCGCAATCACGTCCGGCAAGGGGCTGGAGGACGTGCTGCGCGGCCTCGCCAGCAATCTGGCCGGAACTGCACTTTCAGCAGGCATGCAGCCATTGCAAAGTCTTACCTCATCCATGATGGGCGGACTTTTCAGCGGCATTCGCGGCATCATGCCGTTTGCCAAGGGCGGCGTTGTGTCGAGCCCCACCTATTTCGGCATGGGCAACGGCTCGCTTGGCCTGACCGGCGAGGCAGGTGCCGAAGCCATTTTGCCGCTCGCGCGGGGCGCGGATGGTCGCCTGGGTGTTGCGACGGGTGGCGGCGGCAAGCCGGTGCAGGTTGTCTTCAACATGACGTCGCCGGATGCGTCGTCTTTCCGCAAGTCGGAAGCGCAGCTTTCGACGATGTTGGCAGGCGCGGTGCGCCGCGGCGCACGGAGGCTTTAAGCATGATCCTGAAAAGTGGGAACCGGTTTCCAGACCTGATCATGCGTGAGGAAACAAGACCATGATAGAAGCCTTTCATGATGTACGCTTCCCGCTCGGCGTTTCCTTCGGTTCGACGGGCGGGCCGGAATGGCGCAACGAAATCGTGACGCTCACCTCCGGCATGGAAAAGCGTAATGCCCGCTGGGCGCATTCGCGCCGTCATTTCGATGCCGGAACCGGTTTGCGTTCGCTGGATGATCTGAGGCAGGTGCTGGCCTTCTTCGAAGCGCGGCGCGGATCGCTTCATGCATTCCGGTTTCGCGACCCGTTCGATTTTTCGTCTGCTATCGGCAGCGCACCGCCCAAGGCGACCGATCAGCGGATCGGTGTCGGCGATGGGGCGAAGGTCAGCTTTCAGCTCGTCAAACACTATGAAAGCTATGACCGCCCGATTACACGTCCGGTTGCCGGTTCCGTGCTGGTGGCGACAAATGGCGTGACCTTGCCGGAAGGCGAATCTTTCACGGTCGATCATGGAACTGGAACGGTGACACTTTCACTGGATTACGTGCCAGCGCCGGGTGCAATCATCACTGCCGGATTCCTGTTCGATGTGCCGGTTCGTTTCGACACGGATCGCCTGACGGCAAGCATTGCCTCGTTTCAGGCGGGTGAAATTCCCTCGATCCCGATCATAGAGGTGAAGATATGATCCCGGTTCCGGCAGAACTTGAATCACATTTGCAGGGCGAGGTGACAAGTCATTGCTTCGCCTGGCTTATCAGGCGAAGCGATGGCATTGTTCTGGGCTTTACTGATCATGATCGCCCGGTGCAGGTGGGCGGAATTGCCTGCGAACCTTTGACCGGCCTCAACAGCAGCGAAGCCTCGACTGCGCTTGGTCTTTCAGTGGCAGGCGGCGAGGTCGAGGGTGTTCTGTCGTCAGCGAAGATCAGCGATATGGATATCGAGCAGGGTCGCTATGACGGCGCCTCCATCGAGGCCTATTTGATGAACTGGTCGGCACCGGCACAACAAATGCTCCTGCGTCGTTGGACGGCTGGCAAGATCAGCAGGTCTGGCAGCCGGTTTGTGATGGAACTGAAAGGGGCTGCGGCAGCGTTTGATGCTGTTCGCGGACGTCGCGTTCTGCGCCATTGCGATGCCAGTCTGGGTGACAGCCGTTGCGGCGTCGATGTCGGTGATCCGCGTTACTTTGCCGAAAGCACGGTGCTGGCGGCGGACGGTCTAAGCCTGACCGTGGCAGGTCTGGACGGCTTTGCGTCGGGCTGGTTTTCAGGCGGAATGCTGAATTGGATTGGCGGTGCGAATGCCGGTCTGTCCATCCGTGTGACAGCTCATGCCGGGCAGGTTCTCAAACTTGGCGAACCGCCGGTGCTGCCTGTCGCGCAAGGCGATGCGTTTCGCATCATTGCCGGTTGCGACAAGAGTTTTGCGACCTGCAAGGCCAGATTCGCGAATGGTGCGAATTTTCGTGGTTTCCCGCATCTGCCGGGCAATGACGCGGCCTATGCCTATGTCAACGGCGGCAATGAATATGACGGGAGCGCGCTCGTTCCATGATGATCGCCGAGGAAGTTCTGTCCGAGGCGGAACGGTGGCTTGGTACGCCCTATCGCCATGGTGCTTCCACGCGCGGCGTCAGTTGCGATTGCCTCGGTCTGGTGCGCGGTGTGTGGCGAGCGCTTTACGGGGACGAACCGGAAGCACCCGGCGTCTATGCGCCCGACTGGGCCGAAGTCTCGACCGGCGATCCCATGCTGGAGGCCGCATCCCGCCATATGAACCGGCGAGGTTCTCCTGTGCCAATGCCCGGCGACCTTGTCGTTTTTCGCTGGCGGGCTGGTCTTGCGGCCAAGCATCTCGGGATCATGGCGCATGATAACCGTTTCATCCATGCCTATCAGGGGCATAGCGTGATGGCATCGGCGCTGGTGCCGCAATGGCGAAATCGTATCGTCGGAATTTTCATCTTTCCCGAACGGAAAATCTGATTCATGGCCACAATCGTTTTGCAGGCGGTGGGTGCTGCGGTCGGCGGCATCTTCGGGCCTGTTGGTGCCGCTATTGGTGCCAGTCTTGGCGCGATGGGCGGCTATGCCATCGACAATGCGCTCATCAATTCCACACGTCATGTCGAAGGTGCGCGACTGAACGGCGGGCGCGTCGCCACTGCCGAAGAAGGTGCGGCTCTGCCCTTTGTCTACGGTACGGTCCGGGTTTCCGGCACGCTCATCTGGGCGACACGCTTCGAGGAACACAAGACCACTGAACGTCAGGGCGGCAAGGGCGGGCCGAAAGTCACCAGTTACAGCTATTTCGGCAACGCCGCCTATGCCGTCGCGGAAGGTTCGATAGCCGGTATTCGCCGCATATGGGCCGATGGGCAGGAACTGGATCTCACCGAGATTGAAATGCGTATCTATCGCGGTACGGACACGCAAGCTCCCGATCCGCTGATCGAAGCGAAGCAGGGAGCCGGCAACGCGCCCGCCTATCGCGGCACCGCCCATGTGGTGTTCGAGCGCATCCCGCTCGACAGGTTCGGCAATCGTCTGCCGCAGTTCCAGTTCGAAGTGATGCGTCCCCTCGGCAAGGTTGCGCAATCTGTCCGGGCGGTGGCACTGATCCCCGGTTCGACGGAGTTCGGACTGTCGCCTGATCCGGTGAATGACGAACCGCTCGCCGGTCAGAACCGCTGGATCAATCGCAATATTCTGCGTGCGCGCAGCGACTGGACCGCTTCGATGGACGAGTTGCAGGCGCTTTGTCCTGATCTGCACCACGTTGCGATTGTGCTGCCATGGTTTGGCGACGATCTGCGCGCCGGTTCCTGCCGTATTCGCCCCGGTGTTGCCGCGCTTTCAGCGCGCAAGCCAAGCCATGTCTGGAAAGTGGAAAATATGGTGCGAGCCGACGCGCATCTCATTTCCACAAGCGGAGAGGGTGCAGCCTATGGCGGAACGCCATCCGATCAAACTGTGATTGCTGCCATTCGCGATGCGAAGGTGCGTGGGCTCAAGGTAACTTTATACCCTTTCATCATGATGGATGTGCCGGAGGGCAATCAGTTGCCATCGCCTTATGGCGGCCTTGGCCAGCCTGCCTATCCATGGCGCGGGCGCATCACCTGCCACCCCGCCATCGGGGTCACCGGGTCGCCGGACAAGACGATTGCTGCAGGCGAACAGGTGCAGGCTTTTGTTGATGGACAATGGGGCTATCGCCGTTTTCTCAACCATTGCGCCGATCTGGCGCAGCGGGCCGGTGGTGTGGATGCGTTTCTACTCGGATCGGAGTTGCGCGGACTGACCGGCATTCGCGATGGACAGGAGAGCTTTCCCTTCGTCGCGCATCTTTGCACGCTCGCTGCCGAAATGCGGGCAAAGCTCGGCAACGGCTGCAAGATCACCTATGGCGCCGATTGGTCGGAATATTTCGGCTATCAGGCGCAGGATGGCAGCGGCGCCCTCTATTTCAATCTCGATCCGTTATGGTCGCATCCGGCCATCGATGCCATCGGGATCGACAATTACATGCCGCTTGCCGACTGGCGCGATCATGATCTCGACGATGGCAATCTGGATGGGTTCGAGACGGCCTATGATCTGGATGGCCTCACAGACCATGTGGCGTCGGGCGAGGGCTATGACTGGTATTACGCAAACGCTAAAGACCGTGAGGCTCGCAGGCGTTCGCTTATTACGGACGGTCTTTCAGGTAAGCCGTGGGTCTATCGCTACAAGGACCTCGAAGGTTGGTGGAGTAACCAGCATTATAACCGCATCGCAGGGGCTGAAGCTGCGCAGCCGACGGCATGGATACCGCAGTCGAAGCCGTTCTGGTTCACGGAACTTGGTTGTCCAGCGGTCGACAAGGGGCCGAACCAGCCGAATGTTTTCCCGGACCCGAAATCGTCGGAAAATGCGACGCCGTATTTTTCAAATGGGTCGCGCGCGGATATCGGCATGGACCGCTTTCTGCGCGCCCATTATCGCCACTGGCAAAACAATAATCCCGTTTCCCCGCTCTATAGCGGGCCGATGCTGGATATGGATCGCATCTATCTCTGGTCGTGGGATACGAGGCCGTTTCCGGAATTTCCGCTTGCTGCCGATACCTGGGGCGATACGGAAAACTGGCGTCTCGGTCATTGGCTGAACGGACGCATCAGCGGCGTGTCGCTGGATGAGCTGATTGCAAGCATCCTCAAGGATTTCGGCTTACCGGAAGCCGATTGTACCGGAGTGGACGGTTATCTTTCCGGTTTTGTAATAGGTGAGCCATCGAGCGCGCGGGGCGTGCTGGAGCCACTGCTGAATATCTTTGGCGTTCATGGTTATGAACAGGCCGGGCGCTTCGTGTTCAAAAGCATTATGCGCGCAGGGTCAGTGCTCGAATTGCCCGATTTCGTTCAGCCGGATGACCGGGAAGCTCTCACGGTTACTATCGAAGATCGAGGCGATCTGCCATCCGTGGCCGAGCTTTATTGCAACGATCCGCTGCGGGATTTCCAGATCTCGGGCGCTTCGGTCCGTCGCGAGGAGGGGCAGGGCACGGAAACGCTGAGCCTTTCTGGCGTTATGGAACAGGGGCAGGCAACGGTGCTTGCTGAAGCATGGATGGCACGGCGTTATGCGGAGCGGCGCTCGGTGGATTTCGCACTGCCATGGTCGATGGCTGCACTTCATGTCGGAGACCGCGTGCGGCTTGGCATTTTGGGCGGTGAACGCAACTATGTTGTCACTGGACTGGAAGACGGAGAAATCCGCACTGTCCGCGCAATCGCGCTGGCACCGAACATCGCCTTTGCCGACCACGGCAAAACGCCGACCAGCCCCGGTGGCGGTCCGGCTCTCGATATGAAGCCGATCTTCCACCTCATCGATTTGCCGCTCTGGCCCGGTGCAGAAGAGCCTGTCGGTCAATTCCGCATCGCCTGTCATGCAAAGCCATGGCGCGGAGCAGCGGTTTTCTCGTCACCTTCAGAGGATGGCTTTGCGGAACGCACCATCGTGCAGGACCGGGCAATCATGGGTGAACTGACCGCCCCACTTGAAGGCGCTCCGAGCGGACGCGTGATCGAGGGGCAGTCGGTTGAGGTTGTGCTTTATTCGGGTGAGCTGCAATCACGGCCAATGGCGCAGATACTGAACGGAGCCAACACGGCTCTGTTGCGTTTGCCTGATGGCGAATGGGAAGTGTTGCAGTTTCTGGACGCGGAGGAAATCGGTCTCAACCGCTGGAAGCTTAGCCGCCTTCTACGTGGGCAGTTGGGGACCGAGCAGGCCGCATCTGTCCTGAAGGCAGTCGAGACGCCTTTCATATTGCTGGATGGTTCCATTGCTCCCGTCGGCCTGCAGGCGTCGGAAATCGGACTCGAACTCAACTGGCGCGTTGGAACGGCAGGCAAGGCCTTTTCAGACGAGTTTTTCGATACGATCCGGTCGAGCGGCGGTATGCGCGGCTTACGTCCACTCAGCCCGGTTCATCCGAAGGTGGTGCGGTTGGCGAATGGCGATCTTTCCTTCAACTGGATCAGGCGCGGGCGGATCGATGCGGATGACTGGCCCGATGACTGGCTTGGCGAAGATATCCCGCTTGGCGAGGAGCGTGAGGCTTATCGCATCGAAATCTGGCGGGATGGAACGTTGGTACGAAGCAACCAGACGTCGGTGGCGTCATGGACATATGGATCATCCGAAAGACAGGCCGATATTGGCGAGGCGGAATTCCTGTTTCGCGTTGCAATGATCGGAGCAAAAAGCGGGCCGGGTGATTTTGCGCGTCTCGATGTCCCGGCAATAATCAACTGAAAGGAAAAAATATGAACATCGATAAATCATGGTATCTTTCGCGAACGGTCTGGGCCGGTCTGGTTGCGCTTTTTCTGTCGCTTGCGGGCGTTTTTGGCGTGGCGACCGACCTGATCGATCAGGGTGCCTTAACGGATGTTCTGCTACAACTGGCGACTGCAATTGCCGGAATTGTTACGATAATCGGGCGTATCGGGGCAACTTCACGCATTTCATAATTTCACAAAGCGTGATAGTCAGAGGCTGAATTTTCCTTTGGGCCCGGAAGAGGAATGGTTGTTCATGCATCGTTCAGCTGTGGGGCGCTATATAAGGCGGCATGATGAAACAAAATTCTGCACTCAAAGTTTTCGCGCTTCTCGCGGTTAGTATTGGCTTGCTGCCGGTCGATGCCGGTGCCCTGCCGATAACTGCGCCGCAGAAGTCCAATCTCATAGTCGCTGCCGCCGGAGATTGCGCGGCGGTCGGCGAACAGGTGGCTGCCCAGCAGGGTGGCCAGCTTGCCAAGGCAACTGCCACGACTCAGAACGGTCGCCCCATGTGTGTGGTCGTGGTGCTTGTGCCGGGCCGCGATGGCGAGCGTCCGCGCCGCGTTGAAGTGGCCGTTCCCGCTCAATAACAACGGCTTTTTGCTGCTGTTTTTCATGAATTGAGGGAGAATGTCCGCTTGCGTATCCTGATCGTTGAAGACGACAAGGACCTGAACCGGCAGCTTTCCGAAGCAATGGCTGCTGCCGGTTATGTGGTCGACCGCGCCTATGACGGCGAAGAAGGGCATTATCTCGGCGATACCGAGCCATATGATGCCGTGGTGCTCGACATTGGCCTGCCGCGTATTGACGGTATCAGCGTCGTTGAACGCTGGCGGCGCAGCGGGCGCACTATGCCCGTTCTTATGCTTACCGCTCGCGATCGCTGGAGCGACAAGGTTGCCGGTATCGACGCCGGGGCCGACGACTATGTGGCTAAACCTTTCCATATCGAGGAAGTGCTGGCGCGGCTGCGCGCCCTGATCCGCCGTGCTGCGGGACACGCTTCGTCCGAACTCGCCTGCGGGCCGCTCTATCTCGATACGAAAACGTCGAAGGCGAGCGTTAACGGCGTCGCGCTCAAGCTCACCTCGCACGAATATCGGCTTCTGTCCTATCTGATGCACCATATGGACGAGGTGGTCTCGCGTACCGAACTGGTCGAACATCTCTACGATCAGGATTTCGACCGCGATTCCAATACGATTGAAGTCTTTGTCGGTCGCCTTCGCAAGAAGATGGGCGTTGACCTGATCGAGACCGTGCGCGGCATGGGCTACCGTATCCGCTCCGAAGAGGGCGGGAATGAAACGAAAGGCGACGACAGCTGAAGCTTCTTCGCGTCTTTCCTCCCCTGCGTTCGCTCGCGGTCCGCGTCGTTACCCTTTCAACGATCTGGGTCATCGTAGCACTTGTGGTGGTGGCGACTTTCATCGGCTCACTTTATGGCGAAGCTGCGCGCAGCAATTTTGAACGCCTGCTGACCGCCCACCTGTTCAGTCTGGTCGGTGCCGTCAGCACGTCGGGCGAGGGCTCCTTGCAGGGGCGCCCGGAGCTGGGCGAATTGCGTTATTCGAGCCCGCTCTCCGGCTGGTACTGGTCCGTCGATCCCGTCACGCCGAACCTGACCGGAAAATTGCAATCGCCATCGCTGATCGGGCGCATCGTGCCGGAAATGCCGGTCTCGCAGGTACCCTTCGACAGTTCCTTCATGCGCAGCTACACCTTGCCCGGCCTCAACGGCGAGGAGCTTTTCATCGTTGAAACCGAAGTGGTTCTGGATACTGCCAATCGCGTTGCGCGTTTTCGCGTCATGGGCAATCTCAGCGAGGTTCTGAAGGAGATATCCGATTTCAGAACCAGTCTTGCGACCTATCTGGCGATCTTCGGCATCGGTAGTATCCTCATCAATGCGGCTGTGATCCTGTTCGGCCTGCGTCCGCTCGACAAGGTGCGTCAGGCGCTGGCCGATATTCGCGAGGGGCGCTCGTCAAAGCTCGACGCATCGCTGCCCGTCGAAATTGCGCCGCTCGCCAGTGAAATGAATGCGCTGATCGAAAACAATCGCCGTATTGTCGAACGGTCGCGAACACAGGTCGGCAATCTCGCCCATTCTCTCAAAACCCCGCTTTCCGTGCTGGTCAATGAAGCACGGAGCATGGGTGGTGAACACGGACGCATCGTTCAGGAACAGAGCGAGGCGATGCAGGTGCAGATACAGCACTATCTGCAGCGCGCGCGCATTGCCGCGCAGCGTGACAGTGTGGTGTTCCGAACACCTGTGACGCCGGTTCTCGAACGCATGCAGCGCGTGACGGCGAAACTCAATCCGGCTTTCAGCGTTAACTTCAGGAATGACCTGCCCAACGCCGTCTTTGCCGGAGAGCGGGAAGATCTTGAAGAGATCGTCGGCAACTTGCTGGAGAATGCGGGCAAATGGGGACGCAAACATATCAATATCAGGCTCGCCCCTATTTCTGGGGAGCAACGACAGTTCGAAGTCCTGATAGAAGATGATGGCCCGGGTCTGGCACCGGACAAGATCGAAGCGGCGCTGAAGCGCGGCAGCCGTGTCGATGAAACGAAGCCGGGAACCGGGCTTGGGCTGGCAATCGTGCAGGATACCGTTCGCGAATATGGCGGCAGCCTGCATCTGGGCCAGAGTTCATTCGGTGGATTGAGTGTCCGGGTCGTGTTGCCGCTGACGGAAGATTGACGGTTGTTTTTGGCCGAAAGCCAACTAGAAGTTAAATTGAAAAAGTCACATGCCGATATAGTATGCATGCTAATTGTTTATGAAGGCCGGTTGTTATGATGATGGTATCCAGGTTTTCTCACCCAGTTTCAGTCGCTTCGATGATGCTTGCCGTGGCGCTTGCATTGTCAGCCTGTGGCACGACCGGCAAGGGCACTGGTCTTGCTTCGCTGGGCGGTGGTTCTACGGCACAGAAGCCCGAAACCAGCCTGTTGACGTCTCTTGGAAACGGTCTCCTTGGCAGCGCCGCAAATCAGCTGAACGCAGCCGACCGCAAGAAGGCCCTTGAGGCTGAATATCGTGCGCTTGAATATTCACCGGCGGGTAAGGCAGTATCGTGGAGCGGGAGCGGATCGAATTCCGGCGATGTGACGGCGGCGCAGCCTTATCAGGTTGGCTCTCAGAATTGCCGCCAGTATTCGCACAGTTTCACCATCGGCGGGTCGCAGCAGACTTCCCGTGGAACAGCATGTCGCAATCCAGACGGCAGCTGGACGCCTCTGACTTAACTCCCGCGTCCTACCTTTGCGGCGAATTGCCCTAGGTAGCAACTTACTGCAGGTAGTAGTTGGTTTTTCCCTTGGCTGCGCTTAAGTCGTAGCCATGGGATTCTGGCTTATTGCAGCATTACTGACATTGGCAGCCACTCTGGCTGTTTTGTTGCCTCTCACGCGGCGCAAGCAGGTATTCTTGCCCGCTGAAAAGAACGATCTTGAGGTCTATCGGGATCAGTTGCGCGAGGTCGAAGCCGACGCTGCACGCGGCATGATCGACCCGCAGAGCGCCGAACAGGCACGCATCGAAATCTCGCGTCGCATTTTGAATGCTGAAAAGTCCGGCAAGGAAGCTGCGGAAGCCGCGGGCAAGGCAGTGCCGGGCCGAATGCTGGCTTTCATCGCCGTGCTTGCAGTCCCGCTGATCGCCTGGGGCATCTATCCGCTTTTCGGCAAACCGGACATGCCTTCCATGCCGCTCGCCGAACGGCTTTCGGCCAGTGCGGATCGCGGCTCTGTCGATGAACTGGTAGCGCGTGCCGAAGCGCATCTGGCGCAAAATCCGGGCGATGTGCGTGGATGGGACGTGCTGGCGCCGATCTATCTGCGGCTTGGTCGCGCCGCTGATGCCGTCAATGCCTATCGCAGCTCCATTCGCATCGCCGGTGAGAATTTCCCACGCGTTCTGGGATTGGGTGAAGCACTGGCAACCGCTTCGGGCGGCACCGTGACCGCCGAGGCTGAAGGCTTTTTCAAGAAAGCTGCCGATCTCGAACCGAATGATGTTCGCCCGCAGTTCTACCTCGCACAAGGCGAGATGCAGGACGGTCGTATGGATATGGCCGCCAATCGCCTGCAGGCGTTCCTCGACAAGGCGCCGGCCGATGCGCCGTGGCGCGGTCAGATCGAACAGGCTATCGCCCGGCTTCGTAACCCTGCTTCCAGCGGTGAACAGCAGCCGAAAGGGCCAACGGCGGACGATGTCGACGCTGCTTCGTCGCTCAGCCCGGAGGACCGGCAGGCGATGATCGAAGGCATGGTTCAACGTCTTGATGAAAGTCTTCGCCAGAATAGTGGGGATGTCGAAGGCTGGAAGCGTCTCGTGCGCTCCTATATGATCCTCAACCGTCGCGATGCAGCGCTGGACGCTCTCAATCGCGGCATGACAGCCCTTCAGGGCGAAAGCCGGACGAACTTGCAGAGTTTCGCAGCCGGTCTTGGACTGGAGACAGGGAACGCACAAAAATGAGCGCGACCGCAGAAGACAACGCACGTGGTGCCAAACCGGCGGGTAATTTTGCCCGAACCGTCAGCCAGAGAAAGCGCAAGCGCCTGTTCCTGATCGGCGGCGCACTGGCAGTTCTGGCCATAGCGGTTGGATTGATGCTGATGGCCTTCAGTCAGGACATTCGCTTCTTCCGTACACCTGCCGACCTGACGGAACAGGATATGGCCTCCGGCTCGCGGTTCCGTCTCGGTGGCCTTGTCGAGGAAGGGTCCGTCAGCCGCGAGGGCAGCGAGCTGCGCTTTACGGTGACCGACACGATCAAGACCGTGAAGGTCGTGTTCGAGGGTATTCCGCCCGATCTCTTCCGCGAAGGGCAGGGCGTCGTTGCTGAAGGGCGCTTCGGAGACGATGGCGTGTTCCGCGCCGATAATGTGCTGGCGAAGCACGATGAGAATTACGTTCCCAAGGACCTTGCCGACAGCCTGAAGGAAAAGGGCGTCTGGGAAGGCAAATAAAAACTAGGGCATTTCGTATCGGACCGGTGGTCTGGCAGATGCTTGATGGAGACTGCAGATGAGTGTCGAGATCGGCCATTTCGCTCTGGTTCTGGCACTGGCCCTGTCGATTGTCCAATCGATCGTGCCGGTGGTTGGTGCGCATCGCCGGGATACGCAGCTCATGTCAGTCGCGGCGCCGACGGCAATTGCAGTCTTCGCATTGATCTGCCTTGCATCGGCGGTGCTTGTCCATGCCTATGTCGTGTCGGATTTCTCGGTCCTGAACGTGGTTGAGAACTCGCATTCGCAAAAGCCGCTCCTCTACAAAATCACGGGCGTCTGGGGCAATCACGAAGGCTCAATGCTGCTGTGGGTGTTCATTCTCACCTTTTTCAGTGCGCTGGTCGCTGCATTTTCTGGCAATCTGCCTGAAACATTGCGCGCCAATGTCCTTGCCGTGCAGGGCTGGATCGGTGTCGCATTTCTGGCATTCATTGTGTTCACTTCGAACCCGTTCACCCGCATTTTTCCGGCTCCGATGGAGGGCGGCGATCTCAATCCGATCCTTCAGGATATCGGCCTCGCGATCCATCCGCCGCTGCTCTATCTCGGCTATGTCGGTTTTTCGGTATGCTTTTCCTTTGCCGTAGCGGCACTGCTCGAGGGGCGTCTCGATGCTGCATGGGCGCGCTGGGTACGTCCGTGGGCCCTCGTGGCCTGGATGTTCCTGACTGGTGGCATCGCCATGGGTTCTTACTGGGCCTATTACGAGCTTGGCTGGGGCGGCTGGTGGTTCTGGGACCCGGTTGAAAACGCTTCGTTCATGCCATGGCTGGTCGGCACCGCATTGCTTCATTCGGCTCTCGTGATGGAAAAACGCTCGGCGCTGAAAATCTGGACCGTGCTGCTTGCGATCCTCACTTTCTCGCTGTCGCTGCTTGGTACATTCCTTGTCCGCTCCGGTGTTCTGACCTCGGTTCACAGCTTCGCCACCGATCCGGGGCGCGGTCTTTTCATTCTGGCGATCCTTGCAATTTTCATTGGCGGATCGCTGTCGCTTTTCGCATTTCGCGTGCAGAGCCTGACGGCAGGCGGCATCTTCCACCCGATTTCGCGCGAAGGCGCGCTCGTCTTCAACAATCTGTTTCTGACGACCGCTGCCGCAACTGTGCTGATCGGTACGCTCTACCCGCTGCTGCTGGAAGTGATGACCGGCGACAAGATTTCCGTCGGTGCACCGTTCTTCAACATGACGTTCGGTCCGCTGATGATCCCGCTTCTTTTTGCGGTTCCCTTCGGCCCGCTGCTCGCCTGGAAACGCGGTGATCTTTACGGCGTGTCGCAGCGGCTGATGACAGCTTTCGCGCTCTCGCTAGTGGCGGCGGCAATCGTATTGTGGAGCACATCGGCGAAATCTGTTCTCGCTGCCTGTGGAATCGGACTTGCCGTATGGCTGATTTTCGGCAGTCTGACGGATCTTGTTCTCAAGGCCGGCATCGGCAAGGTGTCCGCTGGCAAGGCAGTTGCGCGCTTCAAGGGTTTGCCACGTTCGGTCTTCGGCACGGCGCTCGCCCATATCGGGCTTGGCGTAACGCTGCTGGGCATTGTGAGCGTGACTACGTTTGGCACTGAGAATGTGTTGATCATGCGTCCGGGCGACACGGCCAAGGTGCAGAATTACACACTTCGCTTCGAGGGTCTGCGCCCGCTGACCGGTTCGAACTTCACCGAAAATCGCGGCACTTTCACGCTGCTCGATTCCAGTTCGCGCAGTCTCGGGCAGATTGAGCCGTCCAAGCGCTTTTTCCCAGCACGCCAGATGCCAACAACTGAATCGGGTATCAAAACCCTGTGGTTCAGTCAGGTCTATGTCGCGCTTGGTGATGAACCGGGCGATGGATCGGCCGTCGTTCGCATCTGGTGGAAGCCTGACGTGACACTCATCTGGTATGGCGCTCTCGTGATGATGGTGGGGGCGCTGTTTTCCCTTGCAGATCGTCGCCTGCGGGTTGGCGCACCTTCGCGCAGTCGCAAGTCCGCGTCGAAAGAAGCGGAGGCCACAGCATGAGAAAGCGCTCGGCATTTGCGGCGCTCCTGCTCGGTGCTGCTCTGGCTATTCAAGGGACGGCGGCGCTCGCAGTCAATCCGGATGAAGTCCTGTCCGATCCGGCGCTTGAAAAGCGCGCCCGAACCATTTCCGGCGAACTGCGCTGCATGGTCTGCCAGAACGAATCCATCGACGATTCCAATGCCGAGCTTGCCCGCGATCTTCGCGTTCTCGTCCGTGACCGGCTGAAAGAAGGCGATAGCGACGAACAGGTCATGGATTTCATCGTCGACCGCTACGGCGAATTCGTGCTTCTGAAGCCGCGTCTTAATGCGCGCACAGTGCTTCTGTGGGGCTTTCCTGTCGTCGTGCTTCTGATCGGAGCGGTCGCGCTGGCCGTTGCCTTTCGCGGACGCAAACAGGCAGGCGAAGCGCCTAAACCGCTGACCGAAAGCGAAAAGGCGGAACTCGCGCGTCTGCTGGACGGAAAATAAGCGCTGGTCGCCTGCCGTTGTTATTCGTAACCTTACGAAACTTTCATGTTGTGGAAACGGAGCGGTAAGGTAGCCCTGACTATCTTACGCTCTATAAAGGTTTCACAGGTCCACGTTTCCTGAAGGATCAGGGACGTCCGGATTGCTGCTCGTAAGGAGAAATAAATGTCCAGAGCCAGGATTTCCAACTATCGCAAAGGCGTTGCCGCGATTGCACTATCGGCTGTTCTCGCCGGTGGTTTTGTCGCGACCGGCCCGCTCGGTGCGCTCAATGACGCCCGCGCGGAAGCCGTGCAGGTAACGCCACCACCGCAGGCTGCGGGTTTTGCCGATCTTGTTGAGAAGGTTCGTCCGGCTGTCGTCAGCGTTCGTGTAAAGAAGGACGTGCAGCAAACTGCTGATCGCGGTGGCAGTGGCCAGTTCTCGGGCCCTCCCGGATTTGATCAGCTTCCGGACGATCATCCGCTGAAGCGCTTCTTCCGTGATTTCGGCATGGACCCGCGAGGCGATGCACGTCCCGACGCTCGCCCGGATCGCCGCGGCCCCGGCAAGCGTGGCCCGCGCCCCGGTCATGAACGTCCGGTCGCTCAGGGTTCCGGCTTCTTCATTTCCGAAGACGGCTATGTCGTAACCAACAATCACGTCGTTTCCGATGGCGATGCATATAGCGTTGTCATGGATGACGGCACGGAACTCGACGCGAAGCTGATCGGCACCGATCCGCGCACAGATCTGGCCGTGCTGAAGGTCAACGATCCGAAGCAGAAGTTCACCTATGTTGCATTCGGCGATGACAACAAGATTCGCGTCGGTGACTGGGTCGTCGCTGTCGGCAACCCGTTCGGCCTTGGCGGCACGGTGACATCGGGTATTGTATCGGCTCGTGGCCGTGATATCGGCGCCGGCCCTTACGATGACTTCATCCAGATCGACGCGGCTGTGAACAAGGGTAACTCCGGTGGTCCGGCCTTCAACCTGTCTGGTCAGGTGATCGGCATCAACACCGCCATCTTCTCGCCTTCGGGCGGCAGCGTGGGCATTGCCTTCGCAATCCCGGCCTCGACCGCGAAGCAGGTTGTTGATCAGCTCATCAAGAAGGGCTCGGTGGAACGTGGCTGGATCGGTGTCCAGATTCAGCCGGTGACGAAGGATATTGCTGCTTCGCTCGGCCTTGCCGAAGAGAAGGGTGCAATCGTTGCGTCGCCGCAGAAGGACGGTCCTGCTGCCAAGGCGGGCATCCAGTCCGGTGATGTGATCACGGCTGTCAACGGCGAAACCGTGCAGGATCCGCGCGATCTGGCACGCAAGGTTGCTGGCATTGTTCCTGGCGAAAAGGCGGCACTCACCGTCTGGCGCAAGAACAAGGCCGAGGAAGTCGATATCACCATTGAAGCGATGCCGGGCGATCTTGGCAAGGCGGCCAGCGCCTTGGGCGACAATGGCGGCGGTCAGAACGAGACCCTCGACTCCTATGGCCTGACCGTGACCCCGTCCGAAGACGGTAACGGCGTGGTGGTAACCGATGTCGATCCCGACAGCGATGCCTCCGATCGCGGTATCCGTTCCGGCGATATCATCATGAGCGTCAATAACCAGACGGTAAAGAGCGCCAAGGATATCAACAACGCCATCAGCGAAGCCGCCAAGTCGGGTCGCAAGGCAGTGCTGCTGCAATTGCAGAGCAACGATCAGAGCCGCTTCGTGGCCCTGCCGATCGATCAGGGATGATGACCGGCAGCCCCTTAAGGCTCTGAGCAATTCGATGCCAGGCGGTTCTCCGCCTGGCATCGCCTTATCATCAAACGGTATTATAAGTAGCGCCATGAAGATTCTCGTTATTGAAGATGACCGCGAAGCGGCCCGCTATCTGGAGAAGGCCTTCACCGAGGCCGGACATTCCGCCGATATCGCCGGAGACGGCGAAACCGGCTATACGCTGGCCGAGAATGGAAGCTACGATGTCCTCGTAGTCGACCGTATGCTGCCAAAGCGCGATGGCTTGTCCGTCGTGGCTGGTCTGCGCGCCAGGGGTATGGAAACCCCGGTCCTGATCCTTTCCGCGCTCGGCGAAGTGGATGACCGCGTCACGGGCTTGCGCGCCGGTGGTGACGACTACCTGACCAAACCCTATGCATTTTCCGAGCTTCTGGCCCGTGTCGAGGTTTTGCAACGTCGTTCCAGCCCGCGTGAGGCGGACACGATCTACCGCGTCGGTGATCTGGAGCTTGACCGGCTTGCGCATACTGCGCGCCGTCAGGATGTAGATATCACGCTTCAGCCCCGCGAGTTTCGTCTTCTCGAATATCTGATGCGCCATGCCGGACAGGTCGTCACGCGCACGATGTTGCTTGAAAACGTCTGGGATTATCACTTCGATCCGCAGACCAATGTGATCGACGTGCATATCTCGCGGCTGCGTTCGAAAATCGAGAAGGGCTTTGACGGTCCGCTGCTTCATACTGTGCGTGGCGCCGGTTACATGCTGAAGGCAGGGCGAGCGAAACAATCTGCAGCCGCCAAGGTGGATTGATGAGCCGCTTCTCAGCGCTCATGCGCACAACCGCTGTTCGACTATCAACGCTCTATCTGCTGCTCTTCATCGTGGGTGCGATAGCGTTGGTTTTCTACATGACCAATTTATCTGCCTCCATGCTGGCAGCGCAGACCCAGCAGTCGCTGGGCGAAGAAGTCGGCAGCATCGGCAAAAGCTATGCGCGAGGCGGCATCCCGCAGCTCGTGCGCACAATCGACTATCGTTCACGCCAGCCAGGCGCTTACCTCTATCTGGTGGCCGACCCGACAGGCCGCATCCTTGCAGGCAATGTGGAAAGCGTAGAACCCGGTGTTCTGGACACCGATGGCGTTATCGAGCGCGGGTTCAAATATCGGCGCTATGGCGAGCAGGGCACGGAAACGGAACATCGCGCCATTGCAGTCGTGATTGCATTGCCGAACGGCATGCGGCTTCTGGTCGGTCGCGATCTGGGTGAACCAGAACGGTTCCGCGATGTTATTCGCCGGTCGCTGATGCTGGCGCTGGGCATCATGGGCGTTGGCGCGCTTTTGATCTGGCTGGTAGTCGGGCGCCGTGCATTGAAGCGCATTGATGAGGTTTCGCGGGCGTCGCAGCGCATTATGGATGGTGATTTGACCGGGAGGCTTCCGGTCAATGGCTCCGGTGACGAGTTCGATCGCCTGTCAAGCAATCTCAACGTCATGCTCGGCAAAATTCTGGAATTGAACGAGGGGCTGAAACAGGTCTCCGATAACATCGCACATGATCTTAAAACGCCGCTGACGCGTCTGCGTAACCGCGCGGAAGAAGCTCTTTCCGGCAAGAAGGCGGGGCCTGAATATCGTGAAGCGCTTGAAGATATCATTGGCGAGTCGGATCAACTGATCCGGACCTTCAACGCGATCCTGATGATTTCGCGTCTTGAAGCAGGTTATTCGTCCGAAAGCCTAGAGAATATGCCGGTAGCGCCGATCCTTCGCGACGTGGCCGAAATGTATGAACCTGTTGCCGAGGACGTGGGCGTGAACCTGACACTTGGCGATCTCGATGAAGTTGCGCTTCATATCAATCGCGAACTGGTCGGGCAGACGATTTCCAATCTCGTGGACAATGCAATTAAATATGCCGGTGGCGATGAGCGGACCGCGACCGTGAGTCTTTCGATGGAACGTGATCCGAACTGGGCCCGCATCATCGTTGCCGACAACGGTCCCGGTATTCCTGAAGAAAAACGCGAACAGGCAACGGAACGTTTTGTCCGTCTTGAGGAAAGCCGCACACAGCCCGGCTCGGGACTCGGTTTAAGTCTTGCCAAGGCTGTGATGAAATTGCACGGTGGCGCACTTCGTCTTGAAGGCAATGATCCGGGCCTGCGCGCTGTGCTGGAGTTTCCATTGCCATCGGGCAAGGTCGAATAATGGCGTGACTTAAGAGGGGATCATGGCGGCAGAAAACGCAACGGCACTATTCTTCGAGAGAGAGATTCGTGCTTTGACGCCGCTTGATCCCGCAAGGGCGGAAATTTTCCTGGCCGACCTTGCGGCGCGCGCCGGAGAAGAGGAACTTAAAGGTGTCGTAGCCTTGTTGAAAAAGGCGGAAGCTGTAAGTTTCTTCTCCGCCGTTCTCGATCTTTCTCCATTCATTCGCGAAGCGCTGATCCGTCATCCGCGTATTCTTGATCGCATCGTCGCCAAAGCGCCGGAGGCTGCACTACAGGATATTCTGGCGGAAATCTCCGCCAGTGCTGCAAGCGCGGACGTGACGGAAGCCTCCCTCATGACGAGCCTGCGCGTTTTGAAACGCGAGGCGCATGTCCTGATCGCACTTTGCGATCTCGCTGGCATTTTCAATACGGAAGCAACGACAGGCTGGCTCACCGATCTGGCCGAGGCCTGCACCGGCGCTGCCATCCGGTTTCTGCTGCTCGATGCGGATAGTGTGGGCAAGATCAAACTTCCTGACCGAAACCAGCCCGACAAGGACAGTGGCTGGATTGTTCTCGGCATGGGCAAGTTTGGCGCGCGGGAACTCAATTACTCGTCCGATATTGATCTGATCGTCTTCATCGATGAAACTAGACCGGCTATCGGTGATCCGTATGAATGCGTCGAAACTTTTTCACGGCTGACGCGCCGCCTTGTCCGCATCCTGCAGGACCGTACCGGCGATGGCTATGTCTTCCGCGTCGATCTTCGCCTGCGTCCCGACCCCGGTTCCACGCCGCTGGCCATTCCTGTCGGTGCAGCACTTCATTATTACGAAGGGCGCGGCCAGAACTGGGAACGCGCAGCCATGATCAAGGCGCGGCCCGTTGCCGGAGATCGCGAATCCGGAAAGCAGGTGCTGGCGGAGCTCTCCCCCTATGTCTGGCGCAAGTATCTCGATTATGCGGCCATTGCAGACGTGCACTCGATCAAGCGCCAGATTCACGCCCACAAGGGCCATGGCGATATTGCCGTGCGCGGGCATAATGTGAAGCTCGGACGCGGCGGCATCCGCGAAATCGAATTCTTCGTTCAGACGCAGCAGCTCATCGCTGGCGGACGATTTCCCGAATTGCGCGGCAACCAGACGGTGCCGATGCTCGCAAGACTGGCGGAGCGGGGCTGGATCACCGAGAAGGCGCGCGATGCCTTGGCAAAGGAATATTATTTTCTTCGTGACGTCGAGCATCGCATCCAGATGATTGCCGATGAGCAGACGCATATTCTGCCGGAAGACGATGAGGGCTTTGCGCGTGTTGCCCATATGATGGGTTATGCCGATCCGGCGGCCTTTTCCGATGTTTTTCTCGATGCGCTCAAGGTCGTTGAAAAGCACTATGCGGCCCTGTTCGAGCAGGCTCCCGAACTTGGAAGCTCATCCGGCAATCTGGTCTTTACCGGCGATGTGGATGATCCGGGCACGCTGGAGACGCTTGCAGCCATGGGCTATGAACGCCCGAGCGATATATGTCGCGTGATCCGCACGTGGCACTTCGGGCGTTATCGTGCCACACAATCGGCAGAAGCGCGCGAGCGTCTGACCGAGCTTACGCCCGCTCTGCTCAAAGCCTTTGCCGAAACCAAGCGTGCGGATGAAGCACTCTTGCGTTTCGATGGTTTTCTAAAGGGCTTGCCCGCGGGCATCCAGCTTTTCAGCCTGTTGCAATCCAATCCCCGTCTCCTGAGCCTCCTGGTTATGATCATGAGCGCCGCACCTCGGCTTGCTGAAATCATCACCCGTAACCCGCATGTTTTTGACGGTTTGCTTGATCCGGCGATTTTCTCGGAAATGCCGACACGCGCCTATCTGGAAGAACGCCTTCGCGTGTTTCTGGGACCTGCGACCGATTATGAGGAAGTGCTGGACCGGCTGCGCATCTTCGCTGCCGAGCATCGCTTCCTGATCGGTATCCGCTTGCTGACAAGCGCCATTGACGGTGTTCGCGCTGGTCGCGCATTTTCCGATCTGGCCGAACTGATGATCGGCAGGGCATTCGAGGTTGTCGAAGCCGAACTGGAGCGACGCCACGGCAAGGTTAAGGGCGCTAAGGTGGCTCTTCTGGCTATGGGCAAGCTCGGCAGTCGTGAACTCACTGCGGGTTCCGATGTGGATCTGATCCTGCTTTACGATCACGACAAGGAGACGGACGAATCCGATGGCGAAAAGCCACTGGCTCCCTCGCAATATTATATCCGCTTGACCCAGCGGCTCATTGCGGCACTTTCCGCACCAACGGCGGAAGGCGTGCTCTACGAAGTCGATATGCGCCTGCGCCCTTCCGGCAACAAGGGGCCGGTTGCGACCCATATCGAATCCTTTGGCAAATATCAGCGCAGCGAAGCATGGACATGGGAACATATGGCCCTGACCCGCGCGCGCCCGATCCACGGCGACGAATCCTTTATACGGCATATCAAAAGCGAGATTGATGAGGTTCTTTCAGCACCACGCGATGTGAAGAAGATTGCCAAGGATGTGCGCGAGATGCGCGACCTCATCTATCAGGAAAAGCCACCTGCCGATGATTGGGATTTCAAGCTGAAGCCCGGTGGCATTGTCGATCTGGAATTCATCGCTCAGTTTGCCGTGCTGGCCAACAAGCTCGACCGGAAGCCGCGTCCCTTGGGTACAGAAGAAATCCTGTCAGCCCTCGACCCGTCCTTTGCTGATCCGGCGCTCGCCGATAATCTTGTCGGCGCCCATCGCCTTTATACCAATCTGAGCCAGACGATCCGTCTGTGTCTTGGAGGCGATGCCAAGCGTGAAGAATTCATACCTGGCATGATCGACCTGCTATGCCGTGCGGCTGACATGCCCGATATAAAACGTGTCGAGCATCACCTGGCGGAAGTCGCCGTTGAAGTGCGGACAAGTTTCGAGAAGCTTTTGAATATTTAGAGCAGTTCCGGCTACTCAGTTTTAACTGGAGCAGCTCTAATCAGGCCGCGTGGATTTCCGCACCATGTCCAACGTGACCGCGCTTGCGATCAGGGATGCAGACCGAAACCACAGTGCCAACGCCTTCGGTCGAGCGAATGCGAAGCCAGCCGCCGTGAAGCTCAGCCAGTGAACGGGTGATGGCAAGCCCGAGGCCGGAACCGGTATGGGTCTTGGTGAACTGGTTTTCCACCTGCTCGAAGGGCTGGCCGATCTTCTTGATTGCCGATTTCGGGATGCCGACGCCGGTATCCTGAATCGTCATGAAAAGAGCCGAGCCGGTCTTGCGTGCCCGCACCGTGATCTGCCCGCCATAGGATGTGAACTTCACCGCATTGGAGAGAAGGTTGATCAGCACCTGCTTGATCGCACGTCGGTCTGCATAGAGCTGCATTGCTTCTTCAATGCGCGTATTGACCGCAATGTTCTTCTCATCCGCCTGCAGCGAAATCATACGTACCGTTTCATTTATGAGCGGGCAGAGATCGATCTGCTCACGGTCCAGCGAGAAATGGCCGGCCTCGATCTTCGACATGTCGAGAATATCATTGATGACGTTGAGCAGGAAGTTGCCGCTCGTATGGATGTCGTTGATATACTCCTCATAGCGGTCGGAACCGAGCGGACCGAATGTGCCTGCCTGAATCATTTCCGAGAAACCAATGATCGCGTTGAGCGGCGTACGCAGCTCATGGGACATATTGGCGAGGAATTCTGACTTGGCACGGTTCGCAGCCTCGGCGCGTTCCTTTTCCTGACCGTATTTGCGGGCAAGTTCGGACAGCTCGCGCACGCGGTCCCGTTCGCCTTTGCGCGCAATCGACAGGTCGTGAATAGTCGCCATCAGGCGGCGTTCGCTGTCGACCAGACGTTCCTGATGCAGCTTGAGCTGGGTAATGTCGGTGCCGATGGAAACAAGCCCGCCATCTTGCGTGCGGCGTTCGTTGACCTGAAGCCAGCGTCCGTCGCTGAGCTGACGTTCGAAGGTCTGGCCACCGGCGCGATTGTGTTCATTGGCCATGCGACGCTCGAAGGTGAACGGGCGCGTATGGGCATCAACTTCATTGCGCGGCACGCCGGGTTTCAGCGTCCAGACGGGAAGGCCAGCATATTCACTGAACTTGGAATTCGCCATGACGAGGCGATTGTTGGAATCCCACAGGATGAAGGCCTCAGAAATGTTCTCGATGGCTTCGCGGATGCGCATGTCGGCTTCGGCCGTCTGCTGCGCAAAGCGGTGCTGTTCGCTGACATCGAAAGCAATGCCGACCAGATGAAGATCGCCTTCGCTGGCGATTTCGGCGCGAACGCGCATCCACACCCATGAACCATCGGCATGGCGCATGCGGAAGACGCGGTCAACGTGCGAGATATCGCCCGCGGCGGCCTGTTCGGCGATGGAATAGAGGTCGCCATCTTCCGTGTTGATGATTGCAGCCACATCGCCGAAAGGCAGCACTGCATCCTGCGCTTCGTAGCCCAGCATCTCATACATGGAGCGCGACCAGTAAATGCGACCGCGTGCCATGTCCCAATCCCACAGGCCGCAGCGACCGCGCCCCAGCGCCAGATCGATACGGCGCTGGATCTGGCCGGAAAGGTCGTCGGCCTCGCGAGCTCGCGCCGCTTGGCTGAAATAGGCGTAAAGGATGGCGAACATCACGCCGGTCGTGCCTGCGAAGAGTGTCACATTGAGCGACACTGCCCGGCGCCATTCCGCAAAGATCGTGCTTTCCGGTTCGACGGCGATAACGGAATAGGGCAGGGTCATCGGCTTGGACAAGGCGCCGAAAGCCGGTTCACCTTGCAGCATGACTTTCAGCACGCCTGCACGTTCTGCAAACAGGAATAACGGCTGCACTTCGGTAAGGATCGTATCGACCGGCTTGCCGGACAGATCGGATATCGGGCCGGATATTGCGACCACGGAGGATTGCGGGTCGATGACGGCAAGCGTCATGCCGGACGAGGACAGCCCACGCGAGCGAAACTCCGCCATTGTGTCCTGAATATCCTTCGCGGCGATCTGTGCGCCCGCGTCGGTGCCGTTGGCAACACGTTCGATCATCTGTGCAAGATTGGCGGTTGCAGCCGACAGAAATGCCTTATGCTGTTGCTCGATATCTTCCCGCCACGCCAGCATCGAAAAGACGCGCGCTACGCCGAGAATAATCAGAAAGATAATGATGAGCGCTGGAACGAGGCGTCGCAGGATAGGCTCGATTGAGATGAACTTGCCATAGGCCGGACCAGCAAGAAGACTGACATGGCCCGAAAGCTTGCCTTTCCTTCTTTTCCGACCGGATTCGCAATGCGTCCCCGCCGGCGCGCCATACGCGTCGGTGCTCGCCATATAATGGTCCCTCGTGAATTCCCTGCGAGTGAAGTGATTCGGAATACGCCACCTCCGAATGTCATCAATGAATCAAAAGTGATTCGCGCTGTCCAGCGAATTCGTTAACGAGGCGTAAAAATCGGGGTTTTTATCAGCCGATTTATTCATGAATCTCAAGCTCTTAAGTAGAATCGATATTGCATCTGATTCGCCTAAAGGCATGAAAAGACTCATGAAAGCTGACCATCCACTGCCTCTGCGTTCATCAGCATGAAAAGGCTCGTTCCGATTGCCGGTAAAGCATCCAGAACGAGCAAATCATCACGTCGATCAGGATAGGTCGCGAATCAGGCGAGAGTGCGGTCCACGATATCGCGCAGGTCGGTAGACAGTTTGCCCGCGCCCGAAATACGCGCCAGCGCTGCCCTTGCATGTTCGCGGCGGGTATCTTCAAGCGAACGCCAGGAGCGAAGCGCCGTCAGAAGCCGTGCGGCAAGCTGTGGATTTTCCGGATCGATGGACAGGATCGTATCTGCAAAGAAATCGTAGGCTGCACCATCCTTGCGGTTGAAGCCGGTTGGATTGGATGCGGAGAACGAGCCGATCACGGAGCGGACGCGGTTTGGATTGTCGAGCGAGAAGAGGGCGTGTTTCGTAAGATCGCGCACGGCCTGCAAGGCTTCGTCGCCGGGACGGCTCGCCTGCACGCTGAACCACTTGTCCATCACAAGACCATCCTTACCAAACTGGTGTTCGAAACTTGCCAGTGCGTCCTTTGCCTCGTTCGTATCACCAAAGCGGTGTACCAGCACGGCCAGGGCCGCGAAGCGGTCGGTCATATTATCCGCATTGGCGAACTGGCTGGTGGCTCGTTTCTGGCTTTTCTCGTGACGGCTCAGATAATCGAGCAGCACGTTCCGCAAGGCACGTTTGCCTGCCGCGCCTGCATCTGGCGAGAAGGCGCCGTCCTGTTTCAGGGCATCGTAGAGCTTGGTGAAATCGCCAGCATAACGGGCGGCAATGGCGTCCACGAAGTGGTTTCGGCTGGCGAGAATCGCATCCGGATCGACATTGCTGCCCATTTCGCGCGCGATGTCGCTTTCGCTCGGTAGCGTGAGGCAGAGCGCGCGGAAGGCTGGATCAAGCGTTTCGTCGGAAGCAACGTTTCCGGCAAGTTCGATGATTTTATCGTCAACCGCCGGTGCATGACCGCCGCGAATACGCTTGGCGCCTTCGAGCAGAACCTGGTTGAAAATTCCGGTCAATGCTTGCCAGCGCGCCACCGGATCGCTGTCGTTCAGGGCCAGGAATGCGCGATCATCGTCCGATAGGGGCGCCGACAGGTTTACGGGAGCAGAGAACCCGCGCAACAGCGACGGAACAGGGCGTTCCTTGATGCCATGAAAGGTGATCGTTTCGGACGGACGATGCAGATGAATGACGTCGCCGCGCACGTCCCCACCTTCGACGGATGTTGGAACCATATCCTCGCCGTCTGACCCAATAAGACCGTAGGTAATCGGGATATGCATCGGTTTCTTGACCGATTGTCCGGGCGTTGCCCCCAGCGACTGTGCCAGTTCAATCGAGAAGGTTTCCTTCGCAGCATCGTAGGAGAAAGCAGCTTCTACTTTCGGCGTTCCTGCCTGATCGTACCAGAGCGCGAACTGTGAAAAATCCTGGCCGGAAACATCGGCGAAAACCTTGACGAAATCCTCGATAGTGGCTGCTTCCCCGTCATGGCGCTCGAAATAGAGGTCCATACCCTTGCGGAACAGCTCAGGCCCAATGATCGTGCGGATCATGCGCACGACTTCCGAACCTTTTTCATAGACGGTCGCCGTATAGAAATTGTTGATCTCGCGATATTCGCGCGGGCGCACGGGATGAGCGAGTGGTCCGGCATCTTCCGGGAATTGCTGCGCCTTGAGAATTTTCACTTCGGCGATGCGCTTAACCGGGCGCGAGCGCTCATCGGCGGAGAATTCGTGATCGCGATAGACTGTCAGGCCTTCCTTGAGGCAGAGCTGGAACCAGTCGCGACAGGTGATGCGGTTTCCGGTCCAGTTATGGAAATATTCATGTGCGATGACCGCTTCGATGCCCGCATAGTCAACGTCGGTAGCGGTTTCAGGGTCGGCCAGCACATATTTGTCGTTGAAGACGTTGAGCCCCTTGTTCTCCATCGCGCCCATGTTGAAATCGGAAACGGCAACGATGTTGAAGACGTCGAGATCATATTCGCGGCCGAACTTCTCTTCGTCCCAGCGCATGGAGCGTTTCAATGCATCCATCGCGTAGAGGGCGCGGCCTTCCTTGCCATGCTCGACATAGATCGCCAGATCGACCGGTTGTCCTGACTTCGTGGTGAAGTGATCCTTCACGACGCCGAGCGATCCGGCAACGAGCGCGAAGAGATAGGATGGTTTTGGGTGCGGATCATGCCAGATGGCGAAATGCCGGTCCGGCGTGCCTTCGACCGATCCGCTCTCGACCGGATTGCCGTTGGACAGAAGAATAGGAGCGGCTTGTTCGTTGGCGTCAACCCGTACGGTATAGACTGACAGAACATCCGGGCGATCATAATAATAGGTAATGCGGCGGAAACCTTCTGCCTCGCACTGCGTGCAATAGATTCCGCTTGAACGATAGAGGCCGGATAGCTGGCGGTTGGTAGTTGGATTGATTTCCGTCACGACTTCAAGCGTGAAGCGCTTGCCTTCCGGCAGGTCGCTGATTTCGAGCTGATCGGGCGTTGCGATATAGCTGTTGTCGGCGAGCTGCTTCCCGTCGATGGCGATGCTGACGAGTTTCAGTTCGTCACCATCGAGAATCAATGGCGTACCAGCTGCAGTGCCATCGCGACGCTCAATCGTGAGGGTCGCACGGACGATGGTTTTTTCCGGTTCCAGGGAGAAGTCCAGTTTCGTCTCGGGTATGGCGTAAGGGGTCGGACGGTAATCTTCGAGACGAAATGTCTGGCCGGTTTCAGTACGCATAGCGAAACTCTCTCCCTGAACTCTCATTGAACTCACGATGTTGGATTCGTACCTAAAATTGCCGCCAAGGGAAACTCAATTCCAGAACAACCAACTGGCCTTTTATGACCGGAGCATTTCCAGCAAAACTGCGAAGCGTCTGCGCGGGGAAATCAGTTCACTGGATTGATTTCTATTCCCGCTTCGATGCGTCGGATAATGCGACAAACAAACGACAGGCGCTTTGCCAAATAATTTTCAGCGGGACCTTTGTGCTACTGGTGCTGTCTCACAAACAGGAATAAGAAAACAGGCGCTCGAATATTTTGGGCGAACTGCGCTTTGTGTTTTTAAGGAATTGCGTTGTGAACGCTCATGCGAGCGCGCCTGTCGAGGCTGCCCATCTTGAAACCAACCCGATGCTCGGCATCGGTCTCAAAATCGCTTCTGTTGCCGTTTTTGTCGCCATGTCCACCTTGTTGAAGGCGGCTGAAGGCGTGCCTGTCGGACAGTTGATCTTCTTCCGGTCGTTCTTCGCAATCTTCGCTATATTGCTCTATCTGGGGTGGCGCGGGCAGCTTTCTGGCGTGTTCCGCACCCAGAACGGTTTCAGCCATTTCTGGCGCGGACTGGTGGGTGTCTGTTCCATGTCGATGAGCTTTTTCGCTCTCACCAAGCTGCCGCTGCCCGAAGCAATCGCGATCAACTACGCTTCACCACTGATTACCGTCATTCTTGGCGCGGTCATCCTGCATGAAGTCGTGCGGTTTTATCGCTGGAGCGCGGTTCTCATCGGGCTTGGTGGCGTGATGGTTATCATCTGGCCGCGGTTGACAGTGTTTTCCGGCGGTAACATGGGGCATGACGAGGCTATGGGTGCGTTCGCCGCTCTTGGTGCGGCTATCTTGTCTGCGGTGGCGATGATGCTTGTACGTCGCCTCGTGCAGACGGAACGCACCTCGACCATCGTGATCTACTTTTCCATATCCGCGAGCGTCATTTCCTTGGTGAGCTTTCCTTTTGGCTGGATCGTGCCGAACTGGTCGCAGCTTGCCATGCTGGTCGGTGCTGGTTTTGCCGGGGGCGTCGGCCAGATTCTTCTGACCGAGTGCTATCGCCATGCGCCGATGTCGACGATTGCTCCATTCGAATACACGTCGATGCTGCTGGGACTAGCCATCGGCTTTCTGCTGTTCGGCGATATTCCGACCTTCGAAATGCTGGCCGGTAGCGCCATCGTCATGGCGGCAGGCGGTTTCATCATTTACCGCGAGCACAAGCTTTCGATTGCGCCCCACAAGGTCAACGCACCACAGACGCAATGAATTCAGTTTTGACCGGGTGTGCCTTCTGCACGGGGATCGAGCTGCATGGTCTCCGGCGTGGACTGGCCGTCCGGCGTATGGAATTTGTACTCGGTCTTCTGGTCGCTGATCGCCGGGCGCTCGAAGCGGCGGATACGCCAGAAGGCATGCAGGCCGTATAAGCCGTAGGCGATGGCCATGGTTACGAAGAAACCCGATGCGCCAATCAGATCCATCAACGGGCCGGAAAGGGCAGGCCCGATGACACTGCCCACGCCGTAAATAATCAGCAACCCGCCGGAGACCTTCACGAATTCGCTGGCATCTGCGTAGTCATTGGCGTGAGCGACGTTGAGGCTGTAGATCGGATAAATCACCGAACCGAACAGAAACATCATCGCGTAAAGCGCATAGGGCGAGGTGGGGTGGAACAGCACCATCACCATCGACAAGGCAAAGCCGATGACACCGGCGATCACCATGACATAGCGACGATCGACAAAGTCCGATCCCCGTCCGAGCGGGTACTGGAAGATAGCGCCACCGATCATGGCGCAGGCAAGCATTGTGGCGATGCCGAAGGTGGAGAGGCCGTTCATCTCACCGTAAATCGCGGCGAGGAAGTTCCAGGTACCTGCAACGATACCTGCAATCAACGAGCCGACAGCCGCAGCAGGTGACCGTCGATAAAGTCCCTTCAAATCGAGCGAAACCTGCGTCAGCGGATTGGGTGACTGCGCGCTTGAAAGGGCGGTTGGAAGCAGTGCGCTTGCATAGATGATGGCACAAATGATGAAGAGCGTCTGCGTTCCCGCATCGCCGAACGGCAGGATGTACTGCCCGCAGAGCAGGCCGAGCATGGTGATGATCATATAGATCGAAAAGATGCGACCGCGCGATTCATTGGTTACGCGCTCGTTCAACCAGCTTTCAATAATCATATAGCTGCCTGCGAGCGAAAAGCCCGCAACGCCACGGAAGATCATCCATGCGACAGGATTGACGACCAGTGCGTGGAAAAGCAGCGCCATCGAAAGCAACGTCGCAAGCGAAGAGAAGACGCGAACATGCCCGACGCGCCGCACCAGATGCGGCACCACAATGCAGCCGATCGTGAAGGCGAGGGAATAGCTCGTACCCATCCAGCCGATGGTCGTGGTCGACCAGCCTTCCATGCCGCCCCGCAGGGGCAGAAGAATACCCGCGAGGCCACCGGCGAGCAGCATCAGAAAGGTGCTTGCAAGCAAAGCGGCTATGGGCAGGAGCTGGCCAGCCATGAAAAACTCCACAGTGAAATCCCATGGGGAAACTGAATTTAGGGCTACTTGTCGCCGAAAGGCGGTTTGGCAAGCGGCGAAATAGAACAAGTTTGCGGCATGTTGGTGACAATGCCGCCCGCGTCGCCTGCCGATGCCACTGAACTAAAAAGATTTCAACTCATCAATTCGGCCAATTTCAGCTTCACAGCCAGAAAATCGCGCCATGCAAAACGCTTTTGTGCCGGCGTTCGCAGAAGATAGGCCGGGTGCAGGGTCGGCATGACAGGAATTTCGAGGCCGTTGGGCGTATGATGAATTTTCCAGTTGCCGCGCAGGCGAAGGATGCCTTCCGTCGCGCCGGTGAGGGCCTTGCCCGCAGGACCGCCCAGGGCAACCAGAACTTTCGGTGAGGCAAGCTCGATCTGTCGTTCGATGAATGGCCGACAAAGTTCCGTCTCAAGCGGTGTCGGCGTGCGGTTGCCGGGCGGACGCCACGGGATCGTGTTGGCGATGTAGACGCTTTCTCGCTTCAGGCCGATGGATTCGATCATGCGATTGAGAAGCTGTCCGGATTTTCCGACAAACGGCAATCCTTCCATATCCTCATCCCGTCCGGGCGCTTCACCGATGAACATGATGTCGGATGACGGATCACCATCGGCGAAACAAAGGTTCTTCGCCGTGAATTTCAGGTTGCAGCCGTCGAATGCCGCAAGCTTCTCCCGCAATTCTTCCAGCGTTGAAGCCTGTGCCGCCGCTTCGCGTGCGAGCGCAATCTGCGCCGTATCGGGAAGGTCGGCTGCGGCTTGAACAGGCTTGCTGGTGGGGGCGGGGGCTGGCGCTGGGCGCGGTTGTTGCTGCCGGGCGCGCTCAGGCGAATTCGGCATCTGCGCCGTTGGCTGCGAAGAGGCAGGGCGTTGAGGCTCTGCAAACCGGTCTATCGGCGTTTCGGAAAGCGGCATGTCAATGCCTGCCTCCGCATAGAAGCGGAGCAAACCTTCAATATCCAGCGTTTCGCGATTATCAGCCATTATCTACCTCACCTCTGAGGTGGCGAATTTTGCAGGTGAATGCAAGAGCCCGGTTTAGATTTAGGGTTCGTTTGGCCTGTTAGTGACAGTTCATACCCTGTTTGATGCGCATATAGCCTGGCAGGGTGCGAACATGGTCCTGACATGACATGCGGACGTGCTGCTTCTACCATCACAAACAAATCTTCATCGCGGCTTCTTGAATGGAATGAATTTGACGTTTACGTTAAGGTAAATCAATTTGAGGACGTAGGACGCCTGTTTTGGACAATTGGACGCATTTGCGACAGTCTCCAACTCTGCGACAGGGTAAGGCAGAATACGGGGAAACGGCGATCTTTTCGTACCGCCAGTGCTGACGGGCAGTTGGTTCATGGGTATTCGCGATTAGATCATGCACAAAAACAATTGGATGCGTCGTCTGGGCTATCTTAGTGAGAAGACGATGTTACACCGGACGGAGGGATGAATGTCTGAAGCCCCAGAATATGCAAACCAGGAGCTTCCCGAACGCGAGAGCATGGAATTCGACGTTGTGATCGTCGGCGCAGGCCCTGCTGGCCTTGCTGCGGCAATCCGTTTGAAGCAGGCGAATCCCGAGCTGTCCGTCGTCGTCCTCGAAAAGGGCGGGGAAGTCGGCGCGCATATTCTTTCCGGCGCTGTCGTTGATCCGGTGGGTATCGACCAGCTTCTGCCGGGCTGGCGTGAGGAAGAGGGGCACCCTTTCAAGACGCCGGTTACTGCCGATCATTTCCTCGTACTGGGGCCAGCAGGTTCAGTGCGCCTGCCGAATTTCGCGATGCCGCCTCTGATGAGCAATCATGGCAATTACATTGTGTCCCTTGGCAATGTCTGTCGCTGGCTCGGCACCAAAGCCGAAGAACTTGGCGTAGAAATCTATCCGGGTTTTGCAGCAACCGAAGTGCTCTACAATGACGAGGGCGCGGTCATTGGTGTTGCCACTGGCGATATGGGCGTCGAGCGCGACGGAACGCATGGTCCGAACTACACGCGCGGCATGGCGCTGCTCGGCAAATATACGCTGGTCGGTGAAGGCGCGCGCGGTTCGCTTGCCAAGCAACTGATCACCAAGTTCAAGCTCGACGAAGGTCGTGAACCGGCGAAATACGGTATCGGCCTCAAGGAACTATGGCAGGTCGATCCTTCCAGGCACAAACCGGGTCTGGTCCAGCACTCCTTCGGCTGGCCGCTCGATATGAAGACTGGCGGCGGCTCGTTCCTTTATCATCTGGAAGACAATATGGTTGCGGTCGGCTTCGTGCTGCATCTCAACTACAAGAACCCGTATCTGTCGCCGTTTGAAGAGTTCCAGCGTTTCAAGACGCATCCGGCCATCAAGGACGTCTTCGAGGGTGGTAAGCGTCTTTCTTATGGCGCTCGTGCGATTACCGAAGGTGGTTTCCAGTCGGTGCCAAAACTGTCGTTCCCGGGTGGAGCGCTCATCGGCTGCTCGGCTGGTCTGGTCAACGTGCCGCGCATCAAGGGCAGCCACAATGCGGTTCTTTCCGGCATTCTCGCCGCCGACAAGATCGCCGAGGCAATTGCCGCAGGACGCGCCAATGACGAGCCGGTCGAGATCGAGAACAATTGGCGTTCAAGCCTGATCGGCACGGATTTGAAGCGCGTGCGCAACGTCAAGCCGCTATGGTCGAAGTTCGGCACAATTGTCGGCGTGGCGCTCGGTGGTCTCGATATGTGGACTAACCAGCTTTTCGGCTTCTCCATCTTCGGGACGCTGAAGCATGGCAAGACTGATGCGCAGTCGCTTGAGCCGGCTGCAAAACACGCGAAGATCGATTATCCGAGGCCGGATGGCGTTCTGACCTTTGATCGTCTGTCGTCGGTGTTCCTGTCGAACACGAACCATGACGAGAACGAGCCTGTGCATCTTCAGGTTCGCGACATGAAATTGCAGCAGACTTCCGAACACGACGTCTTCGCTGGTCCGTCGACGCGTTACTGCCCTGCGGGTGTTTATGAATGGGTGGATGCCGACGGCAACTCCGCAGCCGATCCGCAGGCAAAGGATGTGCGGTTTGTCATCAACGCGCAGAACTGCGTGCACTGCAAGACTTGCGACATCAAGGACCCGAACCAGAATATCAACTGGGTGCCGCCACAAGGCGGCGAGGGACCTGTTTACGTGAACATGTAAAAGAAAAAGGCGGTCTGGAACCGCCTTTTTTTATTGAAGCATGACGGACTGGGTTTCCGGTTCTTCTTCATCTGGCCGAACGGGTGGCGGAACGGAAAAATCGAGCCGCACCGGCAGATGATCGGAGCCAGCATCTTCGCGAGCCGAAACCTTCGCCCCTCCGATTTCAGGGCTTACGAGTATCTGATCAATCGGCAGGCCGATGTAAGGAGCGAGCTTAACAGGCAGTAGGTGCGTCATCCACGTGCCGCCGATACCGGTCATATGACGGGTGCCGGAGGCATGTTCGACACGACGAACGGCATTGCTCCACGGTGCCGCATTGAAATCACCGGCGACGACCAGAGGACCTTTCAGCTTCTGTAGTTCCGGCTCGATGTAGCGGAGTTGATAAGGCTGCCAGCGCGGCCATGGCCATGAAAAGTGCAGTGCTGCGACATGCACGGTCGTTCCGCCGAAATTGATCGGCGCAATTGCGAGCAAACCATCGCCGACACAGGCCGTCTGTGCATCTTCGCTGAAAGGCCGCTTCGACAGGATGCCCACGCCCCATGTGTTGGGATCGTCAGCACAATTGAGATGGTAGGGATAGGAGCCCTGGAGAATGGTGAGCCACTTGGTCCATTGGTCGCTTGCTTCCTCATAGGTGATGACGTCCGGCTTCTCCCGCGCGATCATCTGGAGAATGCGTTTCGGTTCGGGATTGTCTTCGCGCAAATTGATCTGGACGAGACGGTAGCGTGCGCCACCTTGTTCCTGCGCATGGGCGCCCGTGGAGCCGCTCAGGAAATCGCGTGCAGCACCAACAGTCGTGCTTAGAGCCATGACGGCAAAGAGTAGCAGCATCGCCGCCTCACGCCGCATCTTGGTGAAAAGCAAGGGAATGGTCAGCACTGCCAGCAGGACGGATAGATGAGTTCGAAAATGCGAAAAGGAATCGAGAGCCGGGTGCACCGCTCCAAGAAATCCCAGCACGAGCGGAACCGACAGCGCGACAGCAGCCAGCAGCAACAGGAATGAAAGGTTTTCACGGCTTTTCGACATGAAATTTCCCATAGGTGTTGATTGCGGCGCGATGATGGAGGTGAAGGCAATAGGGCAGATTGCCTTACTGCCCTATGCGCCTAACATCACTGGAAAGCCGTCTCGTAGAAGCTGCGAAGCTTGCGGGAATGCAGCCGCTCATCCGGCATGGCGGCGATCTTTTCCATCGCGCGGATGCCAATGCGCAGATGCTGTGCCACCTGCCTCTTGTAAAACTCGGTAGCCATGCCCGGCAGTTTCAGTTCGCCGTGCAGCGGCTTGTCGGAAACACAGAGCAGGGTGCCGTAAGGCACACGGAAACGGAAACCATTGGCCGCAATTGTCGCTGATTCCATATCAAGTGCGACAGCACGCGCCTGCGAAAGGCGCTGCACCGGGCCGCGCTGGTCGCGCAGTTCCCAGTTGCGGTTATCAATGGTCGCGACCGTACCGGTACGCATGATCTGTTTCAAATCATAACCTTCCAGACCGGTGATTTCCTCAACGGCCTCTTCCAGCGCAACCTGAATTTCCGCAAGTGCTGGCAATGGCACCCAGACAGGCAGATCGTCGTCGAGAACATGGTCTTCGCGCATATAGGCGTGCGCCAGAACATAATCGCCGAGCTGCTGGCTGTTGCGCAGGCCAGCACAGTGACCAAGCATCAACCAGGCGTGGGGGCGAAGCACCGCAATATGGTCGGTTATGGTCTTGGCGTTGGACGGTCCCACGCCAATATTGACCATCGTGATGCCCGAATGGTCGGCCCGCTGCAGGTGATAGGCCGGCATCTGGGGTAGGCGTGGCAGAGGACTGCCGCTGCTTGGCTCGGTCTCGCCCGCGCGGGTGATCAGATTGCCCGGTTCCACAAACTGTTCATAACCGCCACCGCCTTTTGCCATCAGATCGCGGGCATAGGCGCAGAACTCGTCCATATAAAACTGGTAGTTGGTGAAAAGCACAAAGTTCTGGAAATGCGCCGGGCTTGTCGCCGTGTAGTGCGCCAGCCGATGCAGCGAATAATCGACGCGCTGGGCTGTGAATGGCGCAAGTGGCATCGGTTCACCTGGTGCGGGCTCAAAGTCGGCATTGACGATCTTGTCGTCGGTTGCCGCCAGATCGGGCACGTCGAAGAGGTCACGCAGGGGATGCGTGAAGGCATTGGCGACAGATGCCTCTACATAAGTGCCTTCCTTGAAGGCAAAATGGATCGGGATCGGGGTCGAAGATTCTTTCACCGTCACGGTCACACCATGATTGCGCATGAGGAGACGAATCTGCTCGTTCAGATAATGATCGAACAAGTCGGGCCGTGTGATATTTGCGGAATAATCGCCGGGCGTCGAGACATGGCCATAGGCCAGCCGTGAATCCACATGCGCGAAGCTGGATGTGGACAGGCAGATTTCGGGGTAATAAGCGCGGTAACGCTGCGGCGGAATTTCGCCGCGCGCAACTTTCTCGAACGCATCGCGCAGGAAGGCGGTATTGCGATCATATAGTTTTTGCAGGGCGGCAACCGCCGCTTCGGCGTCGTTGAAAACCTCCGGGTCAACGGTGGGAGGTGTTTTGATCTCGGTTAAAAATGGATGTTCGATTCGCTGTGTCATGGCCTAGTGTCGTGATCTCGAAGTTCGCCTGTGTTTCGATATCGTAGTCGTAAGCGAACTTCGAGATCGAAACGACACTAGGAAACCAAGCTGCTAGTGTCCTTTTGATTCTGAAATTTGCATCTCGCTTGATATCATTCTCAATGCAAATTTCAGAATCAGGACACTAGTATAGCAAAACCGATAACCGTTACATGACCCAGTTTATGCGGCGCGCTGCAGGCTTACATAAAGTACGAGGCCGACGCCGCTCATCTGGGAATGCTGGCCGATCTGTGTATAGGCAAAGGTCGCTGCCGGGCCGGTGAAAATGGCTGTAAAAAGGAAAACCCGAAGGGCAATTGCGGCGATAGTCCGGGTTCTTTTCATGGCCGCTCTCCGACAGGCTTCTGGGTGAATGCGGCGACAGGCCCGATCACCGGCTGGTCCCGGTAGACGTTATACCTCTGGTCAACGAAAATGCTGGCGACTGCGGCAAAGCCAGCGATCATCAGGCAGACTATTGTTAAACGCCGAAGCATACCGGTTGGCCCCCAAAGCCGTTCTGATTTCTGTTCTCCCTCGTCAATTTAGCCATTGCGCCTGAACCCTCCCTGAGAGCGTCGTTCATGCGGCGTTCAAAAATATTGATGTTCCGTTTATTGCGGTGCGTGGCTCTTGTGCCTGCTCGAAAGGGACTTATGTTTCCCATCATTGGAATGCGGGAACATGTCCCGCTCAACGTCAGGATCAGCGGGAGAGAGCCCATGGCCGAACAGACCAAGCCCATCGAATTGTATTATTGGCCGACACCGAATGGCTTCAAGATCAGCATCATGCTGGAAGAGCTGGGCGTTCCCTACGAGGTCAAGTATGTCAATATCGGCAAGGGCGATCAGTTTCAGCCGGACTTTTTGAAGATTGCTCCTAACAACCGTATGCCCGCCATCATCGATCCGGAAGGGCCGGGCGGCCAGCCGATTTCGGTGTTCGAGTCTGGAGCAATCCTGCAGTATCTCGGGCGGAAGTTCGGTAAGTTCTACCCGACCGACGAACGCAAGCGTGTCGCAGTTGACGAATGGCTGATGTGGCAGATGGGTGGCCTCGGCCCGATGTCCGGGCAGGCCGGGCATTTCCGTGTCTATGCGCCGGAAAAGGTTCAGTACGGCATCGACCGCTATACCAACGAGGTCAACCGTCTCTATGGTGTGTTGAACAAGCAGCTTGAAGGCAAGGAATACATTGCAGGTGAATATTCAATTGCCGACATGGCTTCGATCGGCTGGATCAATGCCCATAAGAACTACGACCAGAACCTGGATGACTTCCCGAACCTGAAGCGCTGGCATGAGACAATGAATGCACGTCCGGCGGTTCAGCGTGGTCTGCTTGTCGGGAAAGAAGAGCGAGAAAAATCCAATCTGGCGACGGACAAGGAAGCCCAGAAAATTCTCTTTGGCCAAAAGGCACGTTGAACAAACGCTAAAAAGCAAGGGCAGCTTCGAGGCTGCCCTTTCTTATTCTGGATGCCACTGGATATTACTGGCGCGTGAGGCTCTCGCTCTTGCAGATCAAGCCGCCCATCACGCAGCCAGAGAGTGAAAGCGTATTGCCCTTGACGCTGGCTTTGCCGGTATAGGTTTTGCCCTCGTCGAGCTTATTGACCTCGCCCTTGTAGCTGCCGCCCGTGCCTGACATCGTGCCGATGGACTTGCCCTTGTACTCGCCGGTCTGCACCGTACCGCAGAACTTGTTGGCGCCGCAGGACGCATAGCTGATGATCGTGCCGTTCGGGCGCTTCCACGTGCCGACGATCCCTTCGTCGGCAAGGGCAGGGGCGGCAAAAGTGGCTGCAAGCGTCATTCCAAGAATAAGTGTGCGGATCATTCTTTCCTCCCAAATCACCGCCAGTCCCGGCTTTGCCGGTCGCAACGATGAAACCGCTGTGATGCGCTTTGAAGTTTGAGACAGAAGCCTCCTCGACCATCCGTCAAACTTACGCAAACGTAAACGTAAACCAGTTTTTGGCGAAGCGGAAGAGGGATATTTGTGTCTCGCTTGGCACCTGAAATACTGCCCTTTTTACACACACAGCCGCTTTTGAATGTTGTCTATAGTTAGCAACTGGTTTCGTTCGACCGCGCGGATTTGAATCGAATTTTTGCAAAAATCCAGCAATCGGCGGCACTTGCATGTTTAACAAAATCCCAAGTTTACCCCTTGTTCGGATTTTGTTGGTTGCTCGTTAAGCATCTGGTTTAACGCGCATTTCAACCCTTTCCCGTAGATTTAAGAGCATGAACGGAACGACAGAGACGGCAGTTTCAAAGCAGTGAAATCAGGCTTTGAAAATAAAGACCGGACGGTTCTCGGGATTTAACAGGGACAGAGAAAAATGGCACAGTTTCAGAGCTTCTCGAATACGCACAACGCAGTCGCACAGGATCGCATTCTTCTGGAAATGGGCATGAAATTTGCCATCGGCCGTGATTGCGAGATCGACGTGGTGGAAGCCCACAAGTGGCTGAACATTGCCGCCATCCGCGGCAGCGAGAAGGCCGCCCGTATGCGCAATCAGGTGGCAGCGACGATGAGCAAGGGCGAACTGGCAGCAGCGCTGCGCGGTGCGCGTGAGTGGATGACTGCCCACTGACTGGCAAGATAGTCGTTATGAAAAAAGCCGCCTTCAAGGCGGCTTTTTTGTTTTCTCAGCTTATACCGAGATACCGGCCCGGTTTGTGGTTGATTGCGATGATGAGGTTCATGGCAATCGCCCCGATCAGGGAAAGCACCATGTTTTCCCACGGGATAAAGAACAGCGAGATCAGCATGATAAGGATATCGAGGCCGAGCTGAAACCAGCCGGCTCTTATCCCATAAGCGTCCTGCAGATAGAGCGCCAATATGTTGACACCGCCGACGCCGGAGCGGTGCCGGAAAAGTGCCAGCACACCCATACCCATCAGGGTGCCACCCATGAGTGCTGCGAAGAGCGGATTGACGCTTGAGAAATCGACACTCATGGGCATCAGTCGAGCAAAGCCCGACATCATGGCCACGGCGACGAAGGTTCTGATAGTGAACGCCCAACCCATTCGACGCACGGCGAAATAATAGAATGGCAGATTGATCAGGAAATAGAGCAATCCGAATTCCGTGCCCGTTGCATACTGGATGAGAAGGGCGATACCAGCGGTACTGCCGGTCATCAGCATAGCCTGACTATAAAGCGTAATGCCGAGCGCAATGAAGGACGTGCCGATCAGCATTGCCATCGCATCTTCGTAGAGGCGGTGACGGTCGAATGCGGCAGCTTTCGACGCGTCGATGAGCGGGGCGGCGTTATCAGCGATATCGGCCACGTAGAAACTCCAGAACAGCGAGAAGCCGGTAGTCCGGCAAATAGATTACGGTGCCGGACTGAATTCCGGCTTGTCATGCATTCGCGCTGTGCAGAGGTTGGGTCAAAGCACGCGGCGTCAAGTCTTGGGAGACGGTTAAATATAACAGCCGTTTCGACGCTTCGCACGGCTTGAAAGATTGTTATTTCACGGTCGTGTTTGTAGATTTATCGCAATTGCGAAGGCTGTTTGTTTTGATTTATTTCGTGCGTCATCTGCGCGAGGAAGCGTTTGACGTCATGCGGGCTGCGCAAATGACGCTTGGCGAGATGCTGAGGCGCACTTTCCAGAAAGGCCAGCGCGCGAATGCGACCGTTCTTGCGATAGCCTGCCACCCATTTCAGGAAGTCCCAGTCGAAACGCTCCACACAACCTTCCGCCATATCAGGGCGTGAGCGTCCGTAATGGATTGCGGTTCTTTTGAGTACGCGCCACAGGCGACGTACGGTCGATATATCGAGAAAAACGAGCGTATCGGCTCGCGATGCACGATAAATCATAGTTTCGCTATGATTGCCTTCGAATATCCATGTGTCCTGATCTGCTGCTTCGTTGGTGAGACGGCCGATCTCGTCACGCGGGCGCATCGTCCAGCCCGGCTGCCAGTAGAGGGTATCGATATGAATGACCGGTAAGCCGGTAATCTCGCCGAGCGCACGTGCCAGGCTTGATTTTCCCGAACCGGCGCCGCCTATGATCATGATCCGCTCTATCACCTGCATCGTCTCCGGTTTTTAACTCTGTTCGAATAAAAATCGGACATGAGGCAGGAAGTACTATAATTTTACTTCATGGCACCTGCATGACCATAACGAGCAAAGAAAGCCCGTTAGAAAATTTGTATTGGAGCTGAAGGTAATATTGACCAAATGATTGACAGTCAACTTTGCGGAGCGCAATGTTGGCGTATAAACGGAACGGGTCAGAGCAACAATGACATCTACCGTTCCTCTATATTAGTAAGATCGCAAGGCGCAAAAGGTGCCGAGTGATCGAAAGAGCTGCATTCGATAGGGAGTGACAAGATGTCAATTCGAACCATCACCGCCATGGCCGGCACAGCCATCATCATGAGTGCTGCTGCATTTGCCTTTTCATCGCCTGCCAATGCGCTGACGATGAAAGAATGTAGCGCAAAATATCAGTCTGCCAAAGATGCTGGCACGCTTGGTGACATGAAATGGAATGATTTCCGCAAGGCGCAATGCGGTGATGATGCAGATGCCGCCGCGGCTCCAGCGCCTGCTGCTCCAGCCAAGAAAGCGGCCAAGACTGCGGCTGCTCCCGCGGCAGATGACAGCGCCAAAGGCCTGACGATGAAGCAGTGTAGCGCGAAGTATCAGGCCGCCAAGGATGCCGGTACGGACAATGGCGTTAAGTGGAATGATTTCCGCAAAGCCGAGTGCGGCGCGGGTGCGGATCCGGTAGCACTTAGCACGGACGGCAATAGCGAACCTGCAGCACCAACGGCTGCGGCGCCAAGAGGCATGAAGTTCCCAACCGCCGTTTCCTCCAAGTTCTCGAATGAGTCGGCTGGCAAGGCTCGTATGCACACCTGCCTCGAGCAGTACCACGCTCTGAAGGACGCCAATGCACTGGGCGGCCTGAAGTGGGTGCAGAAGGGTGGCGGTTACTACAGCCTCTGCAATGCACGCCTGAAGGGCAATTCCTGATCCAATCAGGACAATTCTAAAGAGAAGGGGCCTTTCGGCCCCTTTTTATTTGGTTCGTGAGAACCAGCCCGTAACCGCGACTGAGAGCCAGCCGAGGATCATCAACGATCCACCTGTCGGTGCAGCCATCGGAAACAGTCGGTCACCTGTCATGTCACGCATGAAGAGGTCGCCGCAGAACAAGGCGAGACCGACCGCAATTAATGCACCGCCCAGATAAGCGATGCGGCTGGCCGGTACGATGAGTGACAACACCAGAAATGCAGGCGCATGGCCGAGAAGAAGCGGAGCAATGTTGGCCAGATGATTGTCACCGCCATGGGCCGCTCCCGCATAGGCAGCGATTGCAAGCGCACCGCATAGTCCGGCAAGCGTGCTGAAAAGAATGTTGTGAGACCGGCTATCGGATCGAATCTGCATCTAAGGCTCCACCGTTCAGGCCGTTTCGCGAGTATCCGCGTGTTTGCGCGCATCCTCCAAAGCGGCGGGTAGGGCAGCTTCAAAGAGATCGAGCTGATCATCGATGCCGACGCTCACGCGAATACAGCGGTCGAGAATCGGTGCCCCGGGTTTGCGCACGAAGATGTCACGCGCGATCAGCCCGTTGAGAACTGCCGTGGCGAATGTTCCGTCCTTACCGCAATCGACGGCAACAAAATTCGTGGCAGATGGGACGGTTGTAAGGCCGTTCGCTTCGGCGATTGCGACAATGCGGTCTCGCCCGGCAATTATTTTAGCGACCACATCGTGCAGATATGCCTGATCCTTGAGGGCCGCAATAGCTGCTGCCTGCGCAAGACGGTTCACTGCAAAATGATCGCGAATCTTGTCGAACGATTTGATGGCTTCGGCGTTGCCGACAACATAACCACACCGGATTCCTGCCAGACCGTAGGCCTTGGAGAAAGTACGCATCCGCAAAATGTTCGGACGGTCGGTTTCAAAAGGCGGGAAGGCGGACGCAGGCCCTGTTTCGCAATAGGCCTCATCCAGAATGAGCATGGTGGTTTCCGGAACGCGCTCGATGAAAGATTGAATATCCGAACCCGCATGCCAGGTTCCCATCGGATTATCCGGATTGGCGAGATACAAAATCGCAGCATTCTCTTTGCGTGCGGCATCGAGCAGGCCATCGAGATCGGATTTGTCGTTGATATAAGGAACAGTGACCAGTTCTCCGCCATAACCTGCAACGTGGTAATTGAAGGTCGGATAGCCGCCCAGCGAGTTGATGACCCTGTCACCTTCCTGAACATATTGCCTGACTATCAGCCCGAGCAAGGCATCGACACCTGCTCCCGGCATGATGTTTTCCGGCTTTACGCCGTGATGCGCAGCGATAGCCTGACGCAGTTCGTAATTTTCAGGGTCGCCATATTTCCAGATTTCATTCGCCTCGGTCTGAATGGCTTCCAGAACAGACGGGGCTGGTCCAAAACTGCTTTCATTCGCGCCGACCCGTGCCTTGAAAGGCTTTCCGCGCTGTAGCTCCAGTGTTTCGGGGCCGGTAAAAGGAACAGTGGAAGGCAAGCTTGCGACGAGTGGTGTAAGGCGAGGCGATCCCATGGCGATTTCCAGTCGATTCTCAGTCCAGTAACATGTGAGGAGGGCAGTCGAAGAGCTGGAGAAAATCTTAGCCACCTACGCCTGTCCCGCTGGGAAAGGCATAGCAACTTGTACCGACTGGTGCCATCACAATGATTCTAGTCGATTGAACCACGTGAGCGAACGATCCGACTTGAGGCCGTCAATCAAGTTAAACGATAGGGTTACGCAAAATGAGACTATTCGGGCCTGGACCCGAATATCGACAAACATCATAATCGCAGCCACACCGGCAGTGGGTTGCAATTAGAACCCCCAATTCGCAGTGTCGAAGCCGTTTAAAACGCCTTTCGATCTGACGGAATCAGATCGACGTTCCAAGCATTCATCCAAATGCGCATCTTGTCCGAAACCGGTTTACCGTTTCGGGACGCGTTTTAGTGGACTTCGAGCACTTTCACGCATGAATCGAGATCGTGTGTCGCTAAATGGGCGTAACGCATGGTCATCTGGAGTGTCTGGTGCCCCAGCCACATCTGAACACGACGGATATCGATCCCGCCACGAACCAGACGGGACGCGCATGTATGTCGCAGAATGTGCGGAACGACCTGATCATCCGTACCAAGACCAACTTCCATCTTTGCATCATTCCAGATCTGGCGAAACCGGACCTGATTGAGCATGGAGAAGGGGCCTTTGAGCTTCTCGTGCGAGATATGCGCTGCCTTTCGGGCGCGACGGGTGAGGGGGACGGTGCGGCTGCGATTCGATTTGGTGAGCCAGAACGTAACCCGCTGATCCTGAATATCGTTCCAGGTAACGCCGATTGCTTCTCCGAGGCGGCAGCCCGTGTCAACAAGGAAAAGAGAGAGCCGATAACTATCTTCACAGCGCGACTTGATCGCGGCGAACAGGCGCTTTTCTTCCTCATATTCAAGGAATCGAATGCGTCCGACTCGCTCCTTCTGCCGGATGAATTCCGGTAGATTGAAGATATCTCCCATCTTGTGCGCCTTTCGCAGCAGCTTGCTCAGCGCAGCCATCTTTCTATTGATGGTTGCATTGCTGTTGCCACGCTCACGAAGCGAACCGATAACGGAATCAAGCATTTCCTGATCGAAGCCTGAAAAGCGCTCACCCTTCAGAATTTCGTCAATTTCGCCGAGAAACGACTTCACATTATACTTGTGTGACCCGTCATCCCACAGGATGTTGATATATTTCCCCGTCAGTTCCGCCACCGAAAATTGTTCGACAAGCCGGTGGTTCGGACTTTTGCTGGATGTGTACTGTAAGTTGTAGTCGACTATCGGCGCAAACTTGTCGCCTATGTCGATCTTCGTTTCCCCAACGACGATCATTGCACGCCCCCCATAGATATATGAGACGCACAACTAATGAAATAATTCTCTGAACACAAGATAAGTGAGCTAACTTTATGCGGAGACATGTTTAGATCCTTTCAAAAGACCAATGTTTGCCCCCAGCTTTTTGTCGTCCCCCGCAACTCCCCTCGGTTCTTGACCCTTTTCGAAATCCCCATTTCTGAAGGATCAAAATTCACGCATTCGTGAGCTATGTTTCAAATGGATGTGCGCCAACGGTTTCCCGTTGGCGCATTTCGCTCAAGCGTCGATCTGATTAGAACGAGCGCTGGAAGCGGATGATGCCGCCGAAGGCATCCTTGTTGCCACCGGCCAGACGAGCCGGATGATCGCTATCCCAACGGGTGTAGTTGATTTCCGGGGTGATCGTGAAACCAGGAACCAGCTGATAAGCTACGTTTGCAGCAACTGCGGTCTTGCCCCAGTCTTCGTAAGCAGCCTGAACGTTGATGGTCGCCTTTTCGGAAGCGACGAACTTCGCGCCACCCCAGACAGCCCAATCGCCGCCCCAGTTGCCGTACATGCCGATGTCGTCTTCATAAGACGAGTAGCCGCCCTGTACCCAGACCGAAACCTTGTCCGTAACGTTTACGTCGAGGCGAACCTTGCCGGCCCACTCTTCGAGGTTGGCGTCGTAAGCTGCAACAGCAGCGACCGAACCCCAGCCCTGAGCGAACTTCAGACCACCAACAACGTGTGGCATGTAGTCGTCGATGCGGTTCGAGATGAGACGGTCTTCTTCATTGATGAAGTCGTCGTGGTTGACGTATGCGTCGCCACCCTGTTCGAGCGACAGGATAGCCGAGAAGCCGTTGCCGCCGGTGAAGGTGTAGCTGATGAGGTTGGTGCGGTAGACGCCAGCAGCAACCACGTCGTCGTTGATGATGTCGCCGAGGTAACCGGTGAAGGTGTGGAAGGCCGACTCATCGAGACCGAGGCGCAGGCCACCGAGCTGGATATAAGCGAAGTTCAGCGTGTGACCGCCCTGGAAACCGTCCGTGAAGTTGAAGCGGTTTTCAGTGTAGGTCTTGAGGGTGCCGAATTCGGTTTCCGAAGCGGTCGAGGTGCGCAGCGTGAAGCGCGTGTTCTTACGCCAGGTCTTGGCATCCGAGCCGTCGTAGGCGTCGCGGCCAGCAGCTGCGTCGTAACGAACATAACCATGGATACGCAGGCAGGTTTCGGTGCCTGGGATGTAGAAGTAGCCAGCGCCGTAAGCATCGCAGACGCGGACATATTCAACGGCTTCTGGCTCTGGCGCGACGATTGCGTCGGCAGCCTGAGCGCCGGAAGCTGCAACCAGAGCTGCAGCGGAGCCAAGGAGAAGGCTCTTGATGTTCATTTCTGACCTCCAGTCAAGAATCGGAGGATTTCGAAATAAATAAGTATTTTCAATGTGTTATAGAATTTCTGGATTCAGAACTCAAAAAGTCAGCAAATCGGAAGTGATCCGACATGCGTCGAATACGGTGCGTAAAAGCACGGAATCGCACATCGCGAGGCAATCTGGATCTGATTTTTATGAAGAGATTTGCTTGAGGCAGCTGGCGGAGAGGATGGGATTCGAACCCACGAGACCCTTATGAGGTCTACTCCCTTAGCAGGGGAGCGCCTTCGACCACTCGGCCACCTCTCCGGTAAGGGCGAGATAGCCGGTACGCTTTGTCATTTCAAGCGAATTGCGCGCCAACTGGTAAAATTTCCTGCGAATTATCGCACTTTATATATACGCAATCAGGAATATGCGTGGAATCGGCCGCTTTCACCAGGCGTCGGCAGCCTCATTTCGAGCTGTACACCAAGAAAGATTCGCACCCAAATCAGCTAATGTGGCAGTACGTGACGGTGCTTTGACATATTCTCCACTCGGAGCACGGGAAGTCATGGATTCGCGGGCTGAAAACCGCGACGATGCCAAATATCGCGTGTTTTCAAGCGTTAAGACCCGTTAATTCGCGTTCACTCATGTTAATAAACCCTAAATAGCCCACCCTGAAACGGGCAATTTCGTGTCTTTTCTGCAACAACCCTCCCTCATAGAAGCACCAGAAAGGTTGGGAGAGTGTATTCGATGTTGAAACGAAGGAACGGGCGAGTATCTTCACATCCAGAAGAAGGAGCGCTTCGGGGCGACTTTTTCAAAAGGGGATGGGGACAGGTTGTCCTTCAGCCAAATCAGAATGCCCAGACCCATTTTTAACTTTGACTGGAGGTCAGAAATGAACATCAAGAGCCTTCTCCTTGGCTCCGCTGCAGCTCTGGTTGCAGCTTCCGGCGCTCAGGCTGCCGACGCAATCGTCGCGCCAGAGCCAGAAGCCGTTGAATATGTCCGCGTCTGCGATGCTTACGGCGCTGGCTACTTCTACATCCCAGGCACCGAAACCTGCCTGCGTATCCATGGTTATGTTCGTTACGACGCTTCGGGCGGTGATCGCGTTTACGCTCGTACGCCTGGCGATCTGGACCGTGACACCTGGGGCAAGAACGCCCGTGCAACGCTCCGCTTCTCGACCGCTTCGGAAACCGAACTCGGCACTCTGAAGACCTTCACCGAACTGCGTTACAACTGGAACGGCGGCGGCGACGGCGAAGAAGACGCATACGGCTCGAGCGAAAACAGCTCGCTGCGTTATGCTTACATCCAGCTCGGCGGCCTGCGCGTTGGTCTCGATGAATCGGCCTTCGTAACCTTCCCTGGTTACCTCGGCAACGTCATCAACGACGACGTGATCCTCGCTGGCGGCTACCGCACCAACCTCATCAGCTACACCTTCACCGGCGGCAACGGCTTCTCGGCCATCCTGTCGCTCGAAGAAGGCGGCAACGGCGACTCCGACGTTGACGTAACGCTGAACGACTACACGCCGCACATCGTTGGCGGTCTGAAGTACGCTGGTGGCTGGGGCTCGATCGCAGCTGTTGCAGCTTACGACGCTCGTAACGAAGAGTGGGCCGGTAAGGTTCGCGGCGACGTTAACATCACGGACCGTTTCTCGGTTTGGGTACAGGGCGGCTACAAGTCCAACGACGACACCTATGCAGTTGACGGCGCTGGTTATTCCTACCGCGTAATCGACTCGTTCTACGGCACGTGGGGCGGCGACTGGGCTGTCTGGGGTGGCGCTGCATTCAAGGCAACCGAAAAGGCTACCTTCAACCTGCAGCTCGCTTATGACGACACCAAGACCTTCGCAGCAACCGCAAACGTTGCTTACGAACTGGTTCCTGGCTTCACGATCACCCCGGAAGTTTCCTACACCAAGTGGGATGACGAAAACATCAGCCTCGACGGCGAAGATGCTTTCCAGGGCATGATCCGCTTCCAGCGCTCGTTCTAATCCCTCTGGGATTGTTCAAAAAGAACCCGGCAGCATCGCTGCCGGGTTTTTTGTTTGCCGATTTTTACGTTTGTGATCTTGCCTTTGCGGGAAACTCGGTCTTTGTACGAATAGAAAGCGGGACGTGTTCGCCGCCTTGCATCCGATGATTTCCAGCGTGGAGACGCCACGATATGTTCAAATGGTTTTGGCCCGGTGTAACGTGGACCGCAGCGCTGACAGCGCTTGCGCTCTGGTTTGGTGCAGACCGGGTCGAGACGGACATCGCAACACGTACTGGCGAAGCACTCACTCCTTTTATATGGACCGGCTTCGACGTCGATGGTCGCGACGTCACGCTGAAAGGCATAGCGCCCGATCCAGAGACGCAATCCGCTGCGCGGGATGCGCTTGAAAAGGTAAGAGGGATTCGGGAGATCACCGACCTGACGAGTGTTCTGCCGCTCGTTTCGCCCTACCAGCTACAGATAAAGAAGAGTGCCGACGGCATAGTCCTGTCCGGTTCTGTGCCGGACAACGACGTTAGAGACCGTATCATGACAATGGCCGAAAGCGCGGCTCCGGGCATTCCGCTCGATGACGAAATGGCCGTAGGGCGAGGCAGTCCCGCAAACTTTGTTGATTCGGTGGGGTTTGCTTTGCAGCTCGCATCTGTGCTGACGAATGGGGAGATCGAGATGTCTGATCTCAGCATCTCGATCAAGGGCGAGGCTGCAGACAATGCCGGCTATCGAAAGATACAATCCCAATTGACCCAGCCGCTGCCCTTTGGCCTGAAATTGGAACGAGCCGAAATTCGCGAACCGTAGATTAAATCGCGGCGAGGGCCGAGCAGATTTGGATCCTCATCCCCCGTTAGTTTTCTGTTCGGAATTGACAGTCCGCCTGTTCGGGCCTTTCCTTTCTCTTTATGAATAGGCATAGCGGATCATATCTTCCGTTTCCGGAACAGAAGGCGGACCTGACAATGCTTTATCTAGCCATATCGTTTTGGCCGGTTCTCGTTGCGGCGGTTCTTATCGGTGCGGGCGTGGGCTGGTTGACCGGTCCGAAGTATTGGCGGCAAATTGGGGCGGGGAAAATTGGCGGCGAATATGTTCGTCGGGTTTGAGTAATTTGGAGTACGAGGAAACCATATGCCGTTGCTGATTGTTCAACTGGCTGTTCTTGTCGCCATCGCTTTCGTTATAGGCTGTCTTTTGGGCCGGTTCGTACGGCGCAGAGGTGCGTCGATGCCAGACCGTGAGCGCACGATCATTGCAGCGGCGCATGCTACATTGCCTGTCGATCAAAAGCCGGAAGCGGTGAAGCAGACCAAAATACCGGAGAAGGTTGCAGAACCCAAGGCTTCGCCCCAGCCGAACGAGCCAGAGAAGCCTCAAATGAAAGCCGTGCCGGACGCGGAAGTCGTCGGAAATTGGCCTTCGCAAACGGAAAAGCCGGATGTGAATACGGAACCGGATCAGGATCCGGGGCGTCCAGAGCTTCTGGATGCTGCACGCCTTGGAAAGCCTGATGATCTCACAGTCATCAAGGGCGTTGGCGGGGCAGTTCAGGGGCTGCTCAATGGGATCGGCGTGTTTCACTACGACCAGATTGCCAGCTGGAACGATGACGAATCACGCTGGATCGAACGGAGTATAGGTTTTCCACGCCGCGTGGAGCGCGAGGATTGGATCGCACAAGCCACGAAACTGGCGAATGCAGCAAATAAAGCCAGCGCAAGGAAATCGGAAAAGCCCGGCAAAACAGCCGCTAAACCAAAATCGCGACGGACAAAAAAAGCAGGCGAATAGCCTGCTTTTTCATTTCAGAGCATTTCCACCATCTCAATATAAGCGAGAGATGTTTTAGAACATGTCTCCCAAAAGTGGGAACCGGTTTTGGGATAAAGACATGCGTGAAAACAAAGAGATAGAGCGGTTCTAGCGACTCCGCTTTAACCGGAACCGCTCTAGCGGCGACCGTAAATCAGATCGGTCTGTATATCCGCACTTCCGGTCAGGCGGGCCTTATAGACTTCGTAGTTTTCCATCACGCGCTGAACATAGTTGCGTGTCTCGGAATAGGGGATACGTTCGATCCAGTCGACGACCTGATCGATAGGCTTGCCACGTGGATCGCCATATTTCTCGACCCATTCCGATGCGCGGCGAGGGCCTGCATTGTAACCGGCGAAGGTAAGAACGTAAGACCCATTGAAACGGTCAAGCTGCTCGCCGAGGAAATGGGCGCCAAGCGTCGCATTATACCCTGCATCCGTCGTGAGGCGTGGCGCGGAGAAGCTCATGCCGTTGCGGGTCGCCACGCTTTTGGCCGTTGCTGGCATAAGTTGCAGCAGACCGCGTGCGCCAGCTTTCGAAACCGCGCCGACGTTGAATTCACTTTCCTGCCGGGCAATAGCATAGGCTAGAGCCTTGCCTGATCCGCTTATATTGGCATTGGCGGGAATTGCGCCGAGCGGATGCGAGAGAGCACCAACATCAAGACCTCGCAATGCAGCATTTTTGCCGACGCGCAGCGCCAGATAGTGGTTCTCGTTGCGCTCGGCCATGACCGCCAGCAGAGCCAGTTCGCCGACACTGTCGAGTTCCTGCGAAAGCTGATTGTAGAGCGTCGTTGCACGACTGCTATATCCGACTTGTTCCAGCCGCTTGATTGCCTGCACGGCGGGACGGCCCGCAAACCGCGAGCGATCCGCTTCCGTTGGTCTTGGATAGATAAGCTCGGGTGCTTTCTCGTTCAGTTTGGCTGCCGAAAGCTGTCCGTAAAATGTCGTGCCGAAATGGGCGGAGCGGCGATAATAGTCGCGCGCATCGCCACCGCTACCTGCTTCGGCCGACCGTCCGAGCCAGTAGAAAGCACGAGACGCCGAAATTGGACGCGAGGAGATTTCTGCGATCTTGGCAAAATGTGGCGCAGCCGTCTTCGGCTGGTTCAGGGCGCGCAGCGCATACCATCCGGCATGGAATTCCGCTTCGGCGGCCATTGTGGGCGATTCGGCGGCGTGGGCCGAAACCAGCTTGTAGGCGAGCTGCGGTTTGCCAAGGTCGAGCAGTTCCCGTGACAGGATGCGGCGTTCGACCCACCAAGCATCCGGATCGACAAGCGCCGACGCCTGACGTGGTGCCTTGAGCATGAGGTCCGTCGCCTCGTTATAGCGTTCGGCACGACGCAGATAGCGAACTTTCAGGAACTGATAGGCGGCGTTTCCTTGCCACGTGCGGTCGACGTCCGCTATCGCCTTGGCGGCGTTCGGAGACTTCTGTGCTACTGCCGCAAAGGCGTTGTAAAGCGATTGGGCCTGTGCCGGACCTGCAAGCAGTTTTGCGGACTGCATACGGTCATTATAAAGAGAACGCAGAATACGGCGCTGATGATCTTCGCGCGTCAGAACGCCAGAGAACTCTTTCAGGATCTTTTGCTCGTCATCGGCTGATAAGCGCTGTGTAGCCCACCATGGTGAAAGCAGTTCGCGCGCTTTGCCCGCATTTCCAGTGCTGACATAGGAGCGGGCAAGAAGAATCATGCCTTCTGTAGTCTGCGGGCGCGTATTACCGAATGTTGCGATTACGGTCGCAGGAGCCGGATTTTCCTTGAACAAGGCCCGTTCAGAGTTACGGCGCAGAACCGATGTCCCCGGCCAGCCGCGCAAATCTGTTGCCGCCGCTGCGATTTCAGCGCTCGGCACACCATCAAGACCGGATGTCGCGATAGCCCACGTCAGAATCTGGCGGTCAAGCGAACCACGAGGCATCCCGTTGCGGAATGCGATAGCACTTGCAGTGTCGCGGGAGGAAAGGGCATCAAGCCCGCTTTTCAGCGTTCCGCCAATTGCTGCCGGGTTTTCCATGCGGCTGACTGCTGACGTCACGACCGGATCAGGCGTGGCCGGACGCGGTTTCGGTGTCACCAGATTCATCGGTGACTGGTGTGTCGTCGTCGGTGCAAAGGGACGCGCAAGCGGGGTGGGAACGCCGGACGGCAGCGAGGATTGCGCGAGCGAAATCACCGGCTGCAGAGCAACCGCAACAAAGCAACTCGCGAGGAGAGCTTTTCTTTTCAGGGATATCGCTGCGACTTGTTTTGACATTGGCTAACTAGAACAAAGACTTGGTTGATGTGCAATATGTTGTTGAAATCCGGCTTTTCTTAGCCCGGTTTTTGACTGGCGATTTCAATGATGAGGATAGGCTCAAGGAATGAATCTATCCTTAATAAAGCGTTATCGCTTCGGTGTTACCGCATCTTGGTTGTTTCGGGCCGCCGATGTTTCTAAAGGCAATCGAGCGAATAGCCGGTGGAGCTTGGGGATCGCTTTAAATTTTGTCGCAAAACTGCCGTATTGCCCTTGTTTTGCCTGTATACCCCGCTTGCTCCACTCGTGTGGCAAGACTATTGTGCAACGCCTCAACCCGGTCAGAAGCCCCAGGGTGATCCCAAGCTGGTCGGTGGAATGAGGTTCAGTCTTTCTTTTTTCAGGAGTTCACTAATGCTGAAGGGCTCAATTACCGCGCTTGTCACGCCATTCGATTCCGAAGGAGCGTTCGACGAGAAAGCCTTTCGCGCATTTGTAAACTGGCAGATCGAAGAAGGCACCAAAGGGCTCGTCCCAGTCGGCACGACTGGTGAAACACCGACCCTGTCGCATGACGAGCACAAGCGCGTCATCGAGGTTTGCATTGAGGTTGCAGCTGGTCGCGTTCCCGTGATCGCGGGTGCAGGTTCCAACAATACTGTGGAAGCGATCGAGCTGGCGCAACATGCCGAAAAGGCTGGCGCTGATGCCGTTCTCGTCGTCACACCTTACTATAACAAGCCGAACCAGCGTGGTCTTTACGAACATTTTTCGCGTGTGGCCCGCTCCATTTCGATCCCGCTCATCATCTACAATATTCCCGGTCGTTCAATCGTCGACATGACACCGGAAACGATGGGCACACTCGTTCGCGATCACAAGAACATCGTGGGCGTCAAGGATGCGACTGGCAAGATCGAGCGCGTATCCGAACAGCGCGCAACCTGCGGTAAGGATTTCATCCAGCTTTCCGGTGAAGACGCAACGGCTCTTGGTTTCAACGCCCATGGCGGGGTGGGGTGCATTTCGGTGACGTCCAATATTGCGCCGCGTCTTTGCGCCGAATTCCAGGATGCATGTCAGGCCGGCGATTTCTCCAAGGCGCTCGAATTGCAGGATCGCCTCATGCCGTTGCACAAGGCACTCTTCATCGAGCCAAACCCATCAGGCCCGAAATATGCGCTGTCGCGCCTCGGCCGCGTGGAAAATGCGTTGCGCTCGCCGATGGTGACTGTGGAAGCCGCGACGGCAGAGAAGATCGATCAGGCCATGAAGCATGCAGGTCTGGTCAACTGACCCGTCAAGTTTACCGCTTTCGCTGATTTTTACGCTCCCGTAGCTTCGGGAGCGTTTTCATTTCAGGCATTGCACATTATATGGTGCCATCATGAACAAGCCCAAGAATTCTCCTGTGCGCAAGATCATCGCGGAAAACCGCAAGGCGCGCTTCAATTTTGAAATTCTAGATACGCTCGAAGCCGGTCTCGTCCTGACCGGCACCGAGGTCAAGTCGCTGCGCGCCAATCAGTCCAACATAGCGGAGAGCTATGCGAGCTTTGAGAATGGCGAGTTCTGGCTCATCAATTCCTATATCCCGGAATATACGCAGGGCAATCGTTTCAACCACGAGCCGCGGCGCTTGCGCAAACTGCTCATCAGCAAACGCGAAATGTCCCGCCTGTTCAACTCGGTATCACGCGACGGGATGACCGTGGTGCCATTGAAGCTTTACTTCAATGATCGGGGTCGCGCGAAGCTGGAACTGGCGCTGGCGCGAGGCAAGAAGACTCACGACAAGCGCGAGACGGAAAAGAAGCGCGACTGGAATCGTGAAAAGGCCCGCTTGATGCGGGATAAGGGATAAAGATCAGCAAAGTATGAGAGCGCCTCAGGCGCTCTTTTGATTCAGATAGTCGCGTACATTCCGGAATACGGTTCGGAACATGGTATCCGTCAACCGCCCGGTATTCGTGTTATAGCGCGAGCAGTGATAGCTGGAAAAAATGCGCAGGCTGCCAATGTCGCTTGCCCGGTCGTGACCGAAGGGATGTCGCGCAACCGGCGCACCAAGTGCACGAACCGTCGACTGATGCGCAATCGTTCCCAGTGTGACGATTGCCTGCAGGTTCGGAAACCGGGTCAGCATCGGCAGCAGGAATTGTCGGCAATTGTTGATCTCGGCGCCGATGGGCTTGTTTTCCGGCGGCACGCAGCGCACCGCATTGACGATGCTGGCATCCAGCAGGCGCAAACTATCGTCAGGACGAGCCTCGAACTTGCCAGTAGCAAAACCGAATTCACACAGCGTGCTGTAGAGCAGATCACCGGCATAGTCGCCGGTGAAGGGGCGTCCGGTTCTATTGGCGCCGCGCAAACCTGGCGCCAGCCCCACAATCAGGAGCCGAACATCGTCATCATGCGCTGGCAGAAACGGTGGAACCGGTGAATTATGCCACGAAGGCTCCTTGCGGCGCCATTCCTGCAGGAATGCGTGCAGCCTTGGGCAGATATCACAGTTGGGAGATGGTTCGGAAATCATGCCCTTGCATGAACCGGCTCGACGACGGCGTCAATAGCTGTCGTCGAGATCGTCATCCTGACGGCGCGGTGCGCGTTCCGACGGATCGCGGCCAATCTCAGCCTTGAGCGAGACCAGATCGATGAAATGATCGGCCTGGCGGCGCAGTTCATCGGAAATCATGGCCGGCTGGGTGGTGAGGGTCGAGACAACCGAAACCTTGCGGCCCTTGCGCTGAAGAGCTTCGGCAAGTGAGCGGAAATCGCCGTCGCCGGAGAAAATCACAAAATGGTCGACTGTATCGGTGAGCTGCATGGCATCGACTGTCAGTTCGATGTCCATATTGCCCTTCACCTTGCGACGCCCGGTGGAATCCGTGAATTCCTTGGCAGCCTTGGTGACGACCTTGTAGCCGTTATAATCCAGCCAGTCGATCAGCGGGCGGATCGAGGAATATTCCTGATCTTCAACCAATGCTGTATAGTAATATGCACGAAGCAGATAGCCACGCTTCTGAAATGCCTTCAAAAGCTTCCGATAATCAATATCGAACCCCAGAGTTTTCGAGGCGGCGTATAAATTGGCGCCATCAATAAAAAGGGCAATTTTTTCACGAGAATCGAACATCGTGCAATATATCCACTCTACGGCCGGACGGGAGTGGACCGACGACCGCTTATCAGTTTGTTTTCTAAACGGCGGGTGGTATCAAATTTTACCAATGCGTTTATTGCCTTCTAAGGATATATCACAGAAAAACAAGCAACCATGGGTTGTTATTTGCCTGCACTAAATTACCTATAAGTGAGTCTTGTCTCAGTAATCCCGTTCTGGCTTGCAAAATATTGTGCCGTTTTGACGCGCCACCGTGTTTTATCGGGTGAATCCATGAAATTGACGTTCTTTTGGCAGATTTCATGAGGTGAGGCACGAGCAATTCCGCTTTTGCTTGTAATTTGGCTCCACAAGCGTTATGTGGGGAAAAATCCAATAAAGTTCGAGAAATGAAAGGGACCGCGCATGGCCCGCGTCACTGTTGAGGACTGCGTAGATAAGGTCGAGAACCGTTTTGAACTGGTTCTGCTGGCTGGTCACCGTGCTCGCCAAATTTCCCAGGGTGCACAGATCACCATCGACCGCGACAACGACAAGAATCCTGTTGTTGCGCTGCGCGAAATCGCTGATGAAACCCTGTCGCCAGATGATCTGAAGGAAGATCTCATCCACTCGCTGCAGAAGCATGTGGAAGTCGACGAGCCGGAAGCCGCTGCGCCTGCACAGATTGCTTCTTCTTCGGAAGAAGTTGCAGAAGGCATTGCAGACGCTGCTGAGGAAGACGTGGTTGCTTTCGACCGTATGTCGGAAGAAGAGCTGCTCGCCGGTATCGAAGGCCTCGTCGCACCAGAGAAGAACGACGACTTCTAATCGTCGTTCGAATTATGTCTCTTTTGCATGCGTCGCGACTTTCCAGTCGCGGCGCATGTTTTTATGCGCCGACGACGGTCCTGTCGGCTGACCGGTGGCGACGGTTTGGAACGCTTGTTGCTGATTGAAACGGCCAGATGACGAGCGATTTCTGTCGGAAATTAATATTGTCGGCAGAAAGTTAAGCCTAAACGTCGAGAACTATTCGATTTTCGGCGATTTTGGGTCACAATGCCCGATATGTGTGCAAGTACAAGTATCGGTTTCGAAAGGGAGTTCTCGTAGATGATGCGCCAATATGAGCTTGTGGAGCGTGTTCAGCGATACAAGCCTGACGTGAACGAGGCGCTTCTCAACAAGGCATATGTCTATGCCATGCAAAAGCATGGCAGTCAGAAACGTGCTTCCGGCGATCCCTATTTCTCCCATCCGCTCGAAGTCGCTGCGATCCTCACCGATATGCATCTGGATGAAGCGACGATTGCAATCGCGCTCCTGCATGACACGATCGAAGATACGACAGCCACCCGGCAGGAAATCGATCAGCTCTTCGGCCCTGAAATCGGCAAGCTCGTCGAGGGACTGACCAAGCTCAAAAAGCTCGACCTCGTTTCAAAAAAAGCAGTGCAGGCGGAAAACCTGCGCAAGCTGCTTTTGGCGATTTCTGAAGATGTCCGCGTGCTTCTGGTGAAGCTTGCGGATCGTCTGCACAATATGCGCACACTGGGCGTGATGCGGGAAGACAAGCGCCTGCGTATTGCCGAGGAAACGATGGATATCTATGCGCCGCTTGCTGGCCGCATGGGTATGCAGGATATGCGGGAAGAGCTCGAAGAGCTGGCCTTCCGCTATATTAATCCGGATGCATGGCGCGCCGTGACGGATCGCCTGGCCGAGCTTCTGGAAAAGAACCGCGGCCTGCTGCAGAAGATCGAAAAGGACCTGTCCGAGATTTTCGAGAAGCATGGCATCAAGGCCAGTGTGAAGAGCCGCCAAAAGAAAGCGTGGTCGGTTTTCCGCAAGATGGAAACCAAGGGTCTCTCATTTGAGCAGCTTTCCGACATTTTTGGTTTCCGCGTGATGGTCGACACCACGCAGGATTGCTATCGGGCGCTCGGTCTCATTCATACGACGTGGTCGATGGTTCCGGGCCGGTTCAAGGATTATATTTCCACGCCTAAACAGAACGATTACCGGTCGATCCACACCACCATCATCGGTCCGTCGCGCCAGCGTATCGAGCTGCAGATTCGCACACGCGAAATGGATGAGATTGCGGAATTTGGTGTCGCAGCCCACTCGATCTACAAGGATCGTGGCAGCGCCAATAATCCGCACAAAATGTCGACCGAGACCAATGCTTATGCATGGCTGCGCCAGACAATCGAACAGCTTTCAGAAGGCGATAATCCGGAAGAGTTCCTCGAACACACCAAGCTTGAGCTCTTTCAGGATCAGGTCTTCTGCTTCACGCCCAAAGGCCGCCTCATTGCTCTGCCGCGTGGTGCGACGCCGATCGATTTCGCCTATGCCGTTCACACCGATATCGGTGACAGCTGCGTCGGTGCGAAGGTCAACGGGCGCATCATGCCGTTGATGACCGAACTGAAGAACGGCGATGAGGTCGATATCATCCGTTCCAAGGCGCAGGTTCCCCCTGCGGCATGGGAGTCGCTTGTTGCAACCGGTAAGGCGCGCGCAGCCATTCGCCGAGCGACCCGTTCGGCTGTTCGCAAACAGTATTCGGGGCTTGGCATGCGCATTCTGGAACGCGCATTCGAACGTGCCGGTAAGCCGTTCAGCAAGGATATTCTGAAGCCAGGACTTCCGCGTTTGGCACGCAAGGATGTGGAGGATGTGTTGGCCGCAGTCGGACGCGGAGAGCTGCCGTCCACCGATGTGGTCAAGGCGGTCTATCCTGACTATCAGGACACGCGCGTCACATCGCAGAACAGTCCGGCGAAGACTGGCGAAAAGGGCTGGTTCAACATCCAGAACGCCGCTGGCATGATCTTCAAGGTGCCCGAGGGCAGTGAGGATGCAGCGAAGACCGATGCGGAAGCCGTGGCGAAGCCCGGGAAAAAGGCGCTGCCGATTCGCGGCACCAATTCGGACCTGCCTGTGCGCTTTGCACCGGAAGGGGCCGTGCCAGGAGATCGTATCGTCGGTATCCTGCAGCCCGGCGCCGGTATAACGATCTATCCGATCCAATCACCTGCACTGACGGCCTATGACGATCAGCCGGAACGTTGGATCGACGTGCGTTGGGACATCGATGATCAGATGAGTGAGCGTTTCCCGGCTCGCGTCAGCGTATCGGCCATCAATTCGCCCGGCTCTCTGGCGGAGATCGCGCAGATCGTGGCTGCCAACGACGCGAATATTCACAATCTCTCCATGGTACGCACCGCACCGGATTTCACCGAGATGATTATCGATGTCGAGGTTTGGGACCTCAAGCATCTCAACCGTATCATTTCCCAATTGAAAGAAAGCGCGAGCGTCAGCGGCGCAAAACGCGTGAACGGATAGGACTAAGATGAACACCGAAGATGTGCTTGCCGTCTTCCGCGAAGCGGGAGCGATCCTTGAAGGCCACTTTATTCTTACGTCAGGCCTGCGCAGTCCTGTTTTCCTTCAGAAGGCGCGTGTTTTCATGCATGCCGACAAGACGGAAAAGCTATGCAAAGCGCTTGCAGAGAAAATCCAGGCGGCAGATCTTGGACCTATCGATTATGTGGTTGGTCCGGCAATTGGTGGCTTGATTCCCTCCTACGAAACCTCACGCCATCTGCGTGTCCCGTCGGTCTGGGTAGAGCGCGAGAACGGTGTGTTCCGCCTGCGTCGTTTCGATGTGCCGAAGGGCGCGCGCGTCGTTATCGTGGAAGATATCGTCACGACCGGACTTTCCATCCGCGAAACGATCGACTGCATGAAGGACCTCGGCATTGAAGTTGTGGCTGCGGCCTGCATCGTCGACCGCTCGGCGGGCAAGGCGGATGTTGGCACGAGGCTGATTGCTCTCGCCGAATATGAAGTTCCGGCCTATCCTGCGGATAAATTGCCGCCGGAGCTTGCTGCAATTCCGGCTGTGAAGCCCGGTAGCCGCAACATTTAAACAACACACCGACGGCTTTTGAAACGCTGCGGGGGACGATACACCCCTGCGGCGAAATTCCGCTTTGCCGGACGCGTTCTAGTTACCTATTTAAGGGGTAACTGCAAAAACGTTCTTCCAGCTTCCACAAACAGGGTTCCATCGTGAGTGTAGCGCCTATCAGATTCGACCCCAGATCGCCTTACCGTGCGCCATGTGGGGTATGTGTGGATTGCGATGTCCGACAAACGGCGGTTTGTGCGGCACTTGACGACGGCGATCTCGGTGCTCTCGAAGCAATCATGACGTCCAAGCGTCTCGATGCCAATGAGCAGCTGGTGGAAGAGGGGGAGCCGAAGCGCCGTGTCTTCAGCCTGACCTCCGGCATGCTGCGAATCTACACGTCGCTTCCGGATGGACGTCGGCAGATTGCAGGTTTCCTGTTCCCTGGCGACTATCTCGGTCTGGCTGACGACGAGACGTACTCCCAGTCTGCTGAAGCGGTCGTACCGTCGGTTTTGTGTGCCTTCTCCACCAGAGAGATGGATGATCTGATGGAGCGTTTCCCGAAATTGAAGGAGCGCCTGCACCAGATGACGCGGGCAGCTCTTCGCACGGCGCGCGACAATCAGCTGGTTCTCGGGCGCCTTGCGCCGGTGGAAAAGCTTGCGAGCTTCCTTCTGGTGCTGTCCGCGCGGGCTGAAAAGCGTGGTGAGAAGCCGAACCCGGTGCATCTCTCGATGAACCGTACCGATATTGCCGATTATCTCGGCCTGACCATTGAAACTGTCAGCCGGAGCTTCACAAAGCTGAAGACTCAGGGGCTGATCCAGTTGCTTGACGCCAATACGGTTGAGATCCTGTCCCGCCGGTCTTTGGCGGCCGTTGCCGGAATGGACCCGGAAAACCTCTGAATTCAAGCTGCCATCCCTAAAAAGCCGGGTGTATTTCCGTTGATTCAAATCAATGCAGCACCCGGCAGAACAGCCTATTCCTGACCATAGAGATTGATGCGATCCGTTTCAGGATTGCACGTTCAAAATGGGGAAAACAGGTGCTGTTGTGGCTGGGAATTGCAATATCGGCTGTCATGCATGCGGGCTTCCTTGCCGCATCATGCCGTCTTGCCCCGCGGAATGTCGCCCCGGTTCTGGTGCGCGCATATCCGGCAGGGCCTCGCCGGAGCGCCCGACGCTTAAGGTGGACGCGCTATGCATGAAGAAGCGATAAGACGCTACGCCGCGTTGGCGGTTCCCAGATACACGTCCTTTCCGACAGCTGCTGATTTCATGCCTGTGGGGGTCGATACGACTCATCGTTGGTTGCGTCAGATCGGGCCGGAAGAAAGCGTTTCCCTTTACATCCATGTGCCTTATTGTCGGCAGCTCTGCCATTATTGCGGTTGTCATGCCAAGATGGCGGTCCGCAACGACGTGGTCGAGAACTTCTGCACTTCTTTGCTCAGCGAAATCGAAACTGTCAGCAAGAGCCTGACAGCACGGCCCAATGTCGTCCATCTTCATTGGGGCGGTGGTACGCCCTCAATTTTGAACCCGCGTCAGTTTACGAGCATTCTGGCCGCTCTGCGCGTTGCGTTCGATTTTGCGCCTGAGATGGAACACGCCATCGAGCTTGACCCGCGCACGGTTACCCCACAGCTGGTGCAAACGCTTGCGCTCATGGGAGTCAACCGCGCCAGCCTCGGCGTACAGGATGTCGATGCCGAGGTTCAGAAAGCCATCGGTCGCATTCAGCCGATAGAAACGGTTGCTAAGGCTGCAACTCTGCTGCGGGAAGTCGGCATTGATCGCCTCAACTTCGATCTTATCTACGGCCTGCCGTTGCAGACCGTCGAGACATTGCGTGAGACTTGTGAAAAGGTTGCAGTGCTCAAGCCTGACCGTGTTGCCTGCTATGGCTATGCGCATCTTCCGCAGCGGCGCGCCAATCAGCGCCTGATCGATGCAAGCCTTCTGCCCGATGCTGACGAGCGCTTCGCTCAGGCACGTGTGGTGGCGGACAGCTTCATCGGTTTCGGCTACGAGCCGGTGGGGATCGATCACTACGCATTGCCGGATGACAATCTGGCCGTCGCTGCGCGCAATGGAACGCTGCACCGGAATTTCCAGGGCTATACGGATGATCGCTGCCAGACATTGATCGGTCTCGGACCGTCATCGATTTCGCAATTCCCCGGTGGCTATGCCCAGAATATCTCGGACGTGAAGCAATATTCCAAGCGGGTTGAAGCGGGCGACCTTGCAACGGTTCGCGGTTATGCCATGCGCGAAAGTGACCGCATCCGTGCCGGAATCATCACAGCCCTGATGTGCAATTTCCGGGTCGATCTGAATACCACGGCGCCGGGCGTGGAGTTTTCCGATGAGCTGGCCTTGTTGCGACCTCTGGTGGCTGACGGGCTTGTGGAAGTCCGCAGTGGTGTCATCAGCGCAACAAGCGACGGCAAGCCGCTGATCCGTCTGGTTGCGGCTGCTTTCGATGAATTTCGCAGGGAGACGATGCACGGCTTCAGTTTCGCCGTCTGAACTTGCGTTGGAACAAAGAGACAGAGCGGATGATGCTCTATCAAGAGAATGCTGCTGCACCGGGCCGTCAAAAGGTCAGTAGCATGGGAGCACCGCCGTTGGGGGACGTGCGGTGCTCCACTATTTTGAGCACAGCCCGAGGAGCGTGAACTGCTTCTCGGGCTGTGCGTTTTCATATGGGTCAGGCCTTGCGGTTCTTTTCCAGCTTGGGCAGGAAAATCGTCAGCAAGCCGAGCAGCGGCAGATACGAGCAGATGGTGTAAACATACTCGATGCCCTTGTGATCGGCCACGATACCGAGGACGGCGGCTGCGATACCGGCCATGCCGAAAGCAAAGCCGAAGAACAGGCCTGACACCATGCCGACGCGTCCTGGCAGCAATTCCTGTGCGAACACCACGATTGCCGGGAAGGCTGAGGCGAGGATCAGGCCGATGATAACCGTCAGTATCGCCGTCATTTCCAGGTTCGCATAGGGCAGGGCCAGCGTGAACGGCAGGACGCCGAGGATCGATGCCCAGATCACCTTGCGCGCGCCGATCTTGTCGCCGATCGGACCACCGATGATCGTTCCCGCAGCTACTGCACCGAGGAACAGGAACAGAAGAAGCTGCGATGCCTGCACCGTCACGCCGAAATGGCTAATGGTGTAGAAGGTGTAGTAGCTCGTCAGGCTGGCCATGTAGATGTACTTGGTGAAGACCAGCATTGCCAGAACGCCAACGGACACCAGAACCTTGTTGCGTGGAAGCGGAAGGGTCTTGTCGGGCTTCGCCTTGCTGGCATTGGCAATCCGGTAGCGATTATACCAATTGCTGACATACCAGAGCAGCATCATGCCGATCAGTGCGGCGACGGAGAACCACGACACGCTGATCTGGCCGAAAGGCAGAACGATGAACGCTGCCAGAAGCGGGCCAATCGACGAGCCGAAATTGCCGCCCACCTGAAACAGGGATTGCGCGAAGCCATGACGTCCACCCGAGGCAAGACGCGCCACGCGAGCTGCTTCCGGATGGAAGACGGACGAGCCGAAACCGACAAAGGCCGCCCCCAGAAGCAAGATCGAATAGTGATGTGCCGTTGCCAGAAAGATCAGCCCGACAAGCGTACAGCCCATTCCGAAAGGCAGGGAATAAGGCATCGGCTTGCGGTCGGTATAGATACCCACGAGCGGCTGCAGGATCGATGCCGTCATCTGGAAAGTGAATGTCAGGAGGCCGATCTGCCAGAATGACAGGCTGTAGTTATCCTTCAGCATCGGATAGATGGCAGGAAGGAGCGACTGCATCATGTCGTTCAGGAAATGGCCCATGCTTGTGGCCAGAATAATGGCGAGGACAGTATTATCCGCGCCGCTGTTTGATGGCTGCTGTGCAGCACTCATGCTCATACTACTTCTCCGAAGATGAAAGCCGGTCTTCAGAGCCTGTTCCGAAAGTCGCCCTGTGTGGCTGCAAATGGCAATTTGTCTGCGTTCCGGTGCTTATGTAGCTTTCTCTGGTGCATAGTCTTATCCGAAAAGTCTGCAACTTTTCGGGACCATGCTTAGAAGTACATTGCGCTCCGGTACTCGAAAATCACCAATTTCGCACACACATGACGCTTTTTGATCCAGGCTCTCAGGCAAATTTCCTGCAGATACCATCCGAAAACAGGAAACAAGACCCTCAAGAAAATTACGGGGTGTTGATGAGAAACCAGCGAAAATTCGCGAATTTGACGTCTGAACCGGTACTTGTCCGATTCAAACGTCAAATTCATTCCGCCAGCGAATGTCGCGACCCATTCTCAGCAAGCCATTAATAGGACTATTGCCTCTCGCCCGCTTTCGTGATTTGGTCCAATAGTTTCGAGAGTGGGCCAAACGCAGGGCAGAACTGCAATGAAACCAAAGTCTCCGCCGGGGCTTTTACTGCCGGGAAGCGAGGAACTGCAGAAGTTCCACGAGCAGCGTATTGCCATGCTGGAAGGCATGAGCGGGCCAGTGATTGCCTTGCCGACACGCTATCCCGACGGCTATTTTGTGCCGCGCCACCGTCATAGCCGGGCACAACTTCTCTGCGCCTCACAAGGAGTGGTGCTGGTGACGACGGATGCTGGACGCTGGATGATTCCCAGTGACCACGCCATGTGGATACCGGCAGGTGTGGAGCACTCGGTCGAAATCCTCGGCGAAGTCTTCATGCGGTCGATTTACATCTGCGTCGATGCCGTCTCGGGCGTACCGGATTATCTCCACGTGGTCGGGCTTACCGATCTCATGCGGTGCCTCATAACGGATGCAACGACGCAGGACAGCACGCCGGAACCGGATAGTCGCGATGCTTTGGTAATCGAACTGATCCTGCGGGACCTTCACACATTGCCGCAACGCTCGCTGGGCCTGCCTTTTCCATCGGATCCGCGCTTGCAGAAACTGTGTCGTGAATTCGTGAAAAAGCCTTCTTCGCGCGCCACAATTGATGACTGGGCGGACAGAATGGCGATGAGCCGGCGCTCGTTCACCCGGCATTTCCAACGGGAGACTGGCGTAAGCCTTTCAGTCTGGCGCCAGCAGGCCTGTCTTTTTGCGGCAGTTCCGCGCCTGGCAGAAGGGGAGGCGGTGACGAGCGTGGCACTGGATCTGGGTTATGACAGCGTTTCCGCTTTCACGACGATGTTCCGCAGGATGCTCGGTGTTTCGCCGCGGTTTTATTTGCCTCGACTGGACATTGTTCCGTTTGAGCGCAGCGACAACGCCGCAGTTTTGGCCGAATAATAACAATTGTCTCCGCGATGGGAGAGCATTAATAGAAGCGCATGCTGTTTCAACGCCGTAATCCTCCGACCAGAAAAGAGCGCTTAAGGCTTCTGGTCTGGCCGCGCCGCTCCTTCTCCCGTTCCTTCCGGTACGGTGGCAAGCGGATTCTGCGCATCACTGCCTCGCCTCATGCTGTCGCAGCCGGTCTGGCCGTGGGCGTGTTTTCGGCGTTCACGCCTTTCTTTGGCTTCCATCTCATCATCGCAATCGTGCTGGCCTACTTCCTTGCCGGAAATATTGCCGCCGCGGCACTTGGCACGACGCTTGCCAATCCGCTGACCCTGCCATTCATCTGGGGCAGCACATTCGAGCTGGGCCGCTTCATCATGAATGGAAGCATCGACGATGCTCCGCCAGTTCATCTCGGGCGGGCGCTGGAAACCATGCATTTCGATGAAATCTGGACGCCGCTTTTGAAGCCGATGCTATTCGGCTCAACGATTCTGGGCGCAGCATTCGCTGTCGTGGTCTATTTCGTTACCCGGTTTGCCGTCTCGGCCTTCCGCCGTCGCCGTATCGAACGCCTTGCCGAAAAGCATCGCCTGCACCGCGAACAGGAGTTTCAGAAAGTATGATCGTCGGTATAGGCAGCGATCTCATCGATATTCGTCGTGTCGAAAGCGCGCTGGAACGACACGGCGATCGCTTTCGCAACAGGGTTTTTACCGAGGTCGAGCAGAAAAAATCGGACGGGCGCAAGCAGCGCGCCGCATCTTATGCAAAACGCTTTGCGGCGAAGGAAGCTTGTGCGAAGGCGCTTGGAACTGGCATAGCTCAGGGCGTTTTCTGGCGGGACATGGGCGTGGTCAATGCCCCTTCCGGAAAGCCCACCATGCATTTGACCGGTGGTGCGGCGAAGCAGCTGCAGAAACTCTTGCCCGCCGGAACGCGCGCCGCCATACATCTGACAATTACCGATGATTTTCCTCTCGCGCAGGCGTTCGTGATCATCGAAGCCCTGCCTGAGTGTCTGAATCAAAATGCGTCAGGCCGCAGCGAGAATGGTGATTTTCGAGAACCGGAGCACAGTGTACTTAAAGGTACATGAGCACCGGAAGCGCAGAAAAATGCCATTTGCAGCAAGGCATGGCGACTTTTGGATCAGGCACAGAGACGAAATAGTTGTGGTTGTGACAGGTAAACTCCTGCTCATAATCGTGCGATAAACCGGCGTTCTGCCGGTGGCCTGATTGCGTCATGCATTCATAGTCGTTATTAGATCGCGTTATCGGAAGCGGAGATACAATGAGCGTGTCCAGCAAGAGTGAGACAAAAAAATCCGGCGGCCTTGGCGAAACCATCAGCGTTATCGTGCAGGCGCTGCTGCTGGCACTGGTCATCCGCACCCTTCTTTTCCAGCCTTTCAGCATACCGTCGGGCTCCATGCGCCCCACGCTTCTCGAAGGCGATTATCTGTTCGTTTCAAAATATGCCTATGGTTATTCGCGCTATTCGCTGCCGTTCGGACTGGATTTGTTTTCAGGTCGCATCTGGAGTGCCGAACCGAAGCGCGGTGACGTGGTGGTGTTCAAACTGCCGAGCGATCCTTCCGTCGACTACATCAAGCGTGTAATCGGCCTGCCGGGTGATCGTGTGCAGATGCGCGGTGGTGTGCTTTATATCAATGATCAGGCGGTCAAGCGCGATCGCATCGGCACGATCAACAATCCCGATGTCACCGAACAGAACCGTCCCGTCGAAGTCTATCGTGAAACCTTGCCGGACGGCGTGACCTACGACACGCTTGATCTGTCGCCAAACTCCATCGGTGACGATACGCGTGTTTTCGAGGTTCCAGCCGGCCATTACTTCATGATGGGGGACAATCGTGACAACTCGCTCGATAGCCGTTTCGGCGTTGGCTATGTTCCGTTTGAGAATCTTGTCGGGCGCGCAAACATCATCTTCTTCTCGATCGCCGACAAGGCGAGCCCGCTGGAAATCTGGAAATGGCCGACTGATGTGCGCTTTGGCCGACTGTTCAGTTCAGTCAATGCCGCGCCTCATACAGCTGTAACCGGAAACTGAAATGGCTTCGGCAAATCAGGCAGCAGCAATCCTGGAGGAGCGCACCGGACACCGTTTTCTCAATTTGAAACGGCTGGATCGTGCGCTCACCCACTCAAGTGTGCAGGCGCCATCGCGCGCAAATTATGAACGTCTCGAATTTCTCGGGGACCGCGTTCTGGGACTGACCGTCGCGGAAATGCTGTTCGATGAGTTTCCGGACGCATCCGAAGGTGAACTGTCGGTTCGCCTCAATGCGCTGGTGAACGCAGAAACCTGTGCGGCGATTGCCGATGAGATCGGTCTCGCTAACCTCATCCATACCGGTTCCGATATCAAGTCGCTGAATGACAAGCGTCTTTTGAATGTCCGCGCCGATGTTGTCGAAGCACTGATCGCCACGATCTATCTCGATGGCGGACTGGAGGCCGTGCGGCCTTTCGTCAAGCGCTACTGGGAGAAGCGGTCTCTGCAAACGGGCGCTGCCCGCCGTGACGCCAAGACGGAATTGCAGGAATGGGCACACCAGCAGGGCAACGTCCATCCTTCATACGCCATCATAAGCCGCACCGGTCCGGACCATGATCCGCTGTTTGCGGTGGAGGTTACGGTCAAGGGCTTTGCTACGGAAACGGGTGAGGGGCGTTCCAAAAGAATAGCCGAACAGAATGCGGCGGAAGCGATGCTTTATCGCGAAGGCGTCTGGAAGCGTGACGATTCCGCTTGATGCAAGAGTTGGCGTTTTTTAAGTCGAGATCGGTTATAATCAGTCAATTACGATGTGTCGCTTTCGTCGGCGGTTTTGTCGTATCCGGAATGCCGTACGCAGGGGACGGCGGCGTTCTGCAAGGAAATATCGTCTGGAAGGATAAAAAATGAACAATCGGACGACGCCGGCTGACGGCGAAAACGAGGCAGGCCAGACCCGGTCCGGCTTCGTGGCGTTGATCGGGGCGCCGAATGCGGGGAAATCCACGCTGGTCAACCAGCTTGTGGGAACGAAGGTTTCTATCGTCACGCACAAGGTGCAGACGACGCGCGCTCTTGTGCGCGGCATATTCATCGAAGATCAGGCGCAGATCGTCCTGGTGGACACACCTGGTATTTTCCGGCCGAAGCGCAGGCTCGACCGTGCCATGGTCACCACGGCCTGGGGCGGTGCGAAGGATGCCGACATCATTCTCGTTCTTCTCGATTCGCAAGGCGGTTTGAACGAGAACGCCGAAGCGCTGCTTTCGAGCATGAAGGATGTGCGCCGGAAGAAGGTTCTGGTGCTCAACAAGGTTGATCGTGTCGATCCGCCGGTTTTGCTGGAGCTTGCCCGCAAGGCCAACGAGCTGGTCGCGTTCGACCAGACCTTCATGATCTCGGCGCTGAACGGATCGGGCTGCAAGGATCTTGCGAAATATCTCGCAGAGAACGTGCCGAACGGTCCTTGGTATTATCCGGAAGATCAGATTTCCGACATGCCGATGCGGCAGCTTGCAGCCGAAATCACGCGCGAAAAGCTCTATCTGCGCCTGCATGAAGAACTGCCTTACTCGTCGACGGTGGAAACCGAACGCTGGGAAGAGCGCAAGGATGGATCAATCCGCATCGAGCAGGTGATCTATGTCGAGCGCGAAAGCCAGAAGAAGATCGTGCTTGGCCACAAGGGCGAGACGATCAAGGCAATCGGGCAATCCGCGCGTAAGGAAATCTCCGAGATACTGGAACAGACGGTTCATCTCTTCCTTTTCGTGAAAGTGCGTGAGAACTGGGGCAACGACCCGGAACGCTATCGTGAAATGGGTCTTGATTTTCCAACCTAAATTATAAGACTGGCGGCCATGGAATGGCGCGATGAAGGCATAATTCTCGGGACACGACGCCATGGCGAGACAAGCGCCATCGTGGAAGTGATGACCCGTGAGCATGGCCGCCATATGGGTATGGTGCGCGGCGGGCGTTCCCGCCGCATGCAGCCTTTGCTACAGCCGGGCAATCATGTGGACGTGACATGGTGGGCGCGGCTGGACGAGCATATGGGCAGTTTTACCATCGAACCGCTGGAATTTGCCGCCGCCCGCCTCATCGAAACGCCGGTGGCGTTATACGGTATCCAACTGGCGGCTTCCCATTTGCGTCTCCTGCCGGAACGCGATCCGCATCGCGGCCTCTATGAGACATTGCGGCTCATCATCGAACATTTTGACGATCCGCTGGCCTCCGGCGAACTGGTGCTGCGTTTCGAAGTGATGATGCTTGAAGAGCTGGGCTTCGGCCTTGATCTCAAGAAATGCGCGGCAACAGGCGTCAAGGAAGACCTGATCTATGTGTCGCCGAAATCCGGGCGCGCGGTCTGCCGTGATGCGGGTGCGCCATGGGCTGACAAGCTTCTGCTGCTACCCGGCTTCGTCAACAACACGGCTGTTCGCGCGTCGTCCTATGACGACATCGATCATGCGTTCACGATGACAGGCTATTTTCTGATGCGGCATGTCTGGGAGCCGCGTGCTGTAACACCGCCTGATGCGCGGGGTGGGTTTTTGAATGCTCTCGGGCGGGCAATCAGCCCTTAGATGCATTTGATCCTGTTCTCACAGGCAGGCTGAAAACCTCACCTTCGAAGGCATCCGCTCCGCGTCCGATTGCGCGTATGGCTGCAACCATTCGTCCATTTCGCCCCAGAATTTCGTCTGCGAGCGATATGAGCCTGATATTCGGCGTCGCAGATGGTGACAGGCTGCGAACAAGCGCGGCAAGCTCGCTTTCATCCAGCGTCGGGTTCAATGCGGAAGCGATGATATAAGCCGCGGCCGTAGAACGAGAAATGCCAGCATAACAATGGATGAGCAAAGGCGCGTCCATGGGCCAGCTCTTCGCGAAGTTCAGAAGTCCCCGCACATGGCTTTCATCGGGGGCAATCAGCCCCTCGCGTGGCTCAATAATATCGCTGAACGTCAGTGACAGGCGATTGGCATCGTATCCATCAGGCAGAGCCACCGGAGCCTCGCTTCCAAGCGTCACGACATGGCTTGGCTGGTGCGATGCGAGTTGTGTTGCCAGTTGCGACAAGGGCGTCACGACGATCCGGCTCATCGAGGGTGTCGCGCCTTGTCCAATGCCGCAAATCGCGCCAGGAAATCCGTCTGCACGTCTTGTGTGGGGCGCGGTGCGATATCCAGCCCTGCGGGGTCGAAGCCACGCGGGCGCCCGAAATATTTAACGGCCTCGGTCTCGGTGAAACCGGCAAGTCGTGTGGCTTCAAAGAAAGCGGCAACCTGATCCGCGCGCTTGATCAGCGTCTTGAGTTGGACGGGCACGGTAATCGGTAGCGAGAAGCGCAGGTGAATTGCGTTTTCCAGTCGCGTTTCAATTATCTTGTAATTACCACCCATCACCGCCTTGAAGGGCGAGATCATGTCACCGATCACATATTCCGGTGCGTCGTGCAGGAGTGACAATAGCTGCCATTCAACGCTGGCATCGGGCACCAGCCGGTTGAATATCTGATCCACGAGCAGCGAGTGCTGTGCAACCGAAAATGCATGTTCACCAACAGTCTGACCGTTCCAGCGCGCAACACGGGCAAGGCCGTGAGCAATATCTTCGATTTCAATATCGAGCGGCGAGGGGTCAAGCAGGTCGAGACGGCGTCCCGACAACATGCGCTGCCAGGCACGTGTCTTGCCGGAAGATCGGTCGGCGCTTGCCATCAGGCGTTACCCGCTTCAGCTTCCGGAAACGCGAACCGCACATGAGGCGGCAAGGTGAGTGTTATGGGCGTTTCGCCAGCCAGAATCGGACTGCCCGCATCTATCGCATCCTTGGCGCGATCGATGCGCACAAGCGCGATGCCGATAGTGTCAGCGGAGCTTCCTGTCGTGCCGATCTCGCGCCCATCAACGGTAATGGACGTACCCATCGGAGGTAGATTTCCATCGGAGTGCGCCACCAGAACGCGCCGCCGAGCCGTACCGCGATGCTGCATGCGCGACACGACTTCCTGCCCGATGAAACAGCCTTTCGGGAAGGAAACGCCGCCGGTCTGGTCGAAATTGACGTCATGCGGGAAGACGTCATTATAAGCGAAATCCGTTTCGCCTTCCGCTATGCCATACTCTGCGCGCAGCTTTGTCCATGCGCTTTCATCGGTCGTGCCATCGGCCGGACCGTAAATCCGGTGTACGTTCAGCTCGGTCGGAAAGCGGCTGTCCCGCTTGATTGAATCATTCTGTGAAGGATGTGATTCAGTTTGCCAGGAAACACTGACAAGCGATTCTGGTAGTTGCGTTATTTCGGCTTTTGCACGCAGCCTGTAGAGGGTGATACGCTTGATGAAATCGGCGGCAATGCTTGCCGGGAGATCGAAACGCAAGCCGCCATCAATGCGTGAAACGAGAAAATCGAACAGGATTTTCCCTTGCGGAGCGAGCAATGCTCCCGGTTTCAGGTTGTCCGGTCCAAGCTTGTCGAGGTCGGTGGTAATCACAGCCTGCAGAAATTTTTCCGCCTCTTCGCCAGTGATATGAACCAAAGCCCTGTTTGAAAGATTTACCACTTCAACTGCCGTCGTCATCGCTTCGTCCTTGCCTTTCGCGCCTTCGTTACGTAAGCCCCAATGGAAAGGCTCGCAAGTCCTATCAATCTGGCAGGAGACAACTATGGCCGAAACATTCGATACGATTTTGAAGGGTGCAACCATCGTCAATCACGACGGTATAGGCCAACGCGACGTCGGTATTCGCAATGGTCGCATCGCTGCCATAGGCTCTCTTTCCACACATACGGCAGGTGAGGTGATCGACTGCACCGGCCTGCATATTCTGCCCGGCGTGGTGGATAGCCAGGTCCATTTCCGCGAACCTGGCCTTGAACACAAGGAAGATCTCGAAACCGGTTCACTCGCAGCCGTGCTGGGTGGGGTGACCTCCGTGTTCGAGATGCCGAACACCAAGCCGCTCACCACTTCCGCCGAGACGCTGGAAGACAAGATTCGTCGTGGCCGCCATCGCATGCACTGCGATTTCGCTTTCTGGGTTGGTGGTACGCGCGACAATGCAAACGACGTTGCTGAACTGGAACGCCTGCCGGGCGCTGCTGGCATCAAGGTTTTCATGGGATCGTCCACCGGCGATCTGCTTGTTGAAGACGATGATGGCGTTCGTTCGATCCTGAAGAACACGCGCCGTCGCGCGGCCTTCCACTCTGAAGACGAGTTCCGGTTGAAGGAACGCGAAGGCCTGCGCGTGCAGGGTGATCCGTCGAGCCATCCGGTCTGGCGCGACGAAGTTGCAGCGCTTCAATGCACGGAACGGCTTGTGCGCATCGCTCGCGATACTGGCGCCCGCATTCACGTACTGCATATCTCCACAGCCGAAGAAATCGACTTCCTGAAAGATCACAAGGATGTCGCGACGTGCGAAGCAACGCCGCATCATCTCACCTTGTCGGCAGACGATTACAAGACACTCGGCAATCTCATCCAGATGAATCCGCCTGTCCGTGACAAGCGTCACCGCGATGGCGTATGGAAGGGCATCGATCAGGGTATTGTCGATGTGCTCGGTTCTGACCACGCTCCGCATACGCTGGAAGAAAAGCAGAAGCCTTATCCGGCTTCCCCGTCTGGCATGACAGGCGTGCAGACGCTGGTGCCCATCATGCTTGATCACATCAATGCGGGTAGGCTCACGCTGGAGCGCTTCGTCGATCTTTCCAGCCACGGCCCGAACCGTATTTTTGGCATGGCGCGCAAGGGTCGTATTGCAGTCGGCTACGATGCCGACCTGACCATCGTGGACATGAAGCGCCGCGAAACGATCACGCATGAGCAGGCCGGTTCGAAGGCTGGCTGGACGCCCTATCATGGCAAGACCGTTACCGGATGGCCGATTGGCACTTTCGTGCGCGGCATAAAGGTGATGTGGGAAGCGGAGATCGTCAACGCCAACAAGGGCGAGCCGGTGGAATTCCTCGAGGCATTGCCGCATCGCTGAAGGTCGTCTCATGTTCGTTGTCAACCTGACCTACATCAAGCCTCTTGAGGAGATCGGGAGGCATCTCGAAGCGCATCGGGAGTTTCTGGACCGGCAATATGCGGATGGCGTTTTCCTGGCTTCCGGGCCGAAAAACCCACGAAACGGCGGCGTGATCCTTGCAAGCGGTAAGGTCAGCAAAAGTGAGCTGGACGCGATACTGAGGCTTGACCCTTTCAGGCAACACGGACTGGCAACTTATGACGTTGTGGAGTTTACGCCAGCAAAGTATGCACCTCCTCTTGGGGATATTCTTTAAGGTAAGGAGCTGGTAACGTGTTGGCGTGATCTGTCCGCTCTTTGTCCGTCAGGTGGCTTTTGATCCAAGTTGCAAGGCGTAGTCTCTCCCTATAGTCTTTTTATAGGGAGAACAAAAATGTCCGCTCAAGATACAGCTTTGCTGGTTATCGACGCTCAGGAGTCATTCCGCCACCGGCCTTACTACCGGGACGAAGAGGTTGGCGCCTATATTGAACGCCAGCAGGCGCTGATCGATGGCGCAAAGCGTGCCGGTATTCCAGTGGTGCAGATTTTCCATGTCGAGAATGAAGGCCCATTCTCGGAAGCATCGGGTCTGGTGAAGGCGATTTCGCCCCTGTCGATTGAGCCCGATGCAGTCTTCCGCAAGCGTCGCCACAGCGCGCTGGTGGGAAGCGGGCTTGATGTGTGGCTGATTGCCAATGGTATCCGCCGTGTGCTGGTTTCGGGTATCCGCACAGAGCAATGCTGCGAGACGACAACACGGCAGGCATCGGATTTTGGATATCACGTCGATTTCGTCAGTGAAGCGACATTGACCTTTCCCATGACTGACGAAAGCGGCCATGAGTGGAGCGCTGTGGACATCAAGGCTCGCACCGAGCTTGTTCTGGCCAATCGCTTTGCTCGTATCGTAACTGTGGAACAGGCGCTCGCCACGCCCGGAGAACGGAAGGCAGCATGAGTGACCAAGCGGACATTGTCCGGGTAGTTCCGGTTTATGTCGTAATCCCGCCACGTGTGCTTCTGCTCGACGTGGCGGGACCGCTGGAGGTTTTGCGCAAGGCAAATCTTGAACAGCATAAGGTACGGTTCGACGTTTGTTATATCGGGCCAGCATCGACCGTGCTTAGTTCCATCGGTCTGCCAGTGGCGGGGGTGGAGCTTTTGCCAGAAGCCTTGCCAGATGACGCACTGGTCATTGTTTCGGGTGCTGCCGATATTCCGCTCGGAAACGCGGAGATCCACCGATCCGCTGATGCGGCACTTGAAAATGAAATCGTTCTATGGCTTCGCCGGGCAGTTCGCCCCGGTGTGCGGCTGGTGACGATCTGTTCCGGTGCGCTGCTCGCAGCGCGCGCGGGATTACTCGACGGCTATTCCTGCACCACGCACCATCTAACGCTTGGTGAACTCGAACGGCTGGCGCCTGCCGCACGCGTGCATGAGAACAGGCTGTTCGTTGAAGACGGCGAGCGGTTGACGAGCGCGGGCATCACCGCAGGCATCGATCTGATGCTGCACATCGTGGCGGGGCTGACCGATCACGCCACGGCGCTGGCGGTTGCGCGTTATCTGGTCGTTTATCTGCGGCGCAGTGGCAATGATCCGCAACTATCGCCCTGGCTTGATGGGCGAAACCATATGAACCCGGTTGTGCATCGCGCACAGGATGCCATCGCGCACGATCCGGCGGCGGAATGGTCGGTGGAACGACTGGCGGATATTGGCGGTGCGAGTCCGCGCAACTTCTCGCGTCTGTTCAATGAATATGCCGGAATGACGGTGACCGACTATGTCAATCGTCTCAAGATCAGCCTTGCGCGCGAGATGCTTCTGAATTCCGAGCTCGATATCGAGAATGTTGCGGCGCAAGCGGGTTTTGCTTCTGCACGGCAGTTTCGCCGGGTCTGGCAACGCATCTACAACGAGCCGCCGAGCCGGGTACGTTTCGGGGTCTGACTATTCACCCGCAGTGAAAAAGCGCCAGCTACCGTCCGGCCCGATGCCGATACTGTAGAAGATATAGCCGCCTGCTTTCTTCATATCCTCGAAATCACCGGCGGTGACGATTTCGAAAAGCTCCACGATCTGCGGCGGTGTCAGTCTGTCGAGGGGCATGGCGTAGAAATAGGGCCAGACATAAACCTCGTCGTCCTTGCCTGCATTCAGGTGCACATAGCCCGTATCCAGTAGATCGACGATGATTGCCAGAACTTCACGGCCTGCTTCGTCGCCCGACAGCGATTTGAGGAAATCGATAACGTCTTCCTCGTGGTCCTCAAGCGAGAGCTGGGTGGCCTTGTCCTCGACGCCGAGGAGCGGTCGCAATTGCTCAATGTCGCCGGAGCGGGCAGCTTCCAGCATGCGCTCCCGCGTCAGCCTCACAGGCTCAGGCAGCTTGTCGAAATCGCGATGGATTTCCGGCATGGGCTTGGAGGATGTCGCCGGGGCAGGCTCATGGCCGGGCGACACTCTTGGTATTGCGCGCGGAAGCGCTCCGGGCACGGGAATGGGAGAAGGATTGTCGCTCTCATCGGCAATTGCACGGCCACCGGGGCGTTGCAGGAAATCCGATTGGTTCGCCAGTGCGACGTCAAAAGAGTTTGCCGCGGCTGCGGGCAAGGCAATGCCGCAGGCAAGGATTATCCCGGCCAATAAAGCTCGGGGCGAGGCGAAGTTCCTGATCGGGAATGACATTTGGCGCAAGAAGAGGGACGCCGGGAGGGAACTGCTACGCCGGTCTGGTCCCGCGACCGGCGCTCTATCGATGCTATTGAAGAATGCGCTGCGGCAGGAAGGTTCCCGCTACAATCTGTTCGCGCATTTTCTCAATCAGCTCCAGCGCACAATCGTCGCCCGCTTCACGGATCAGTTCAGTAAGCGCGGTCGTAAAGGCTGCTTCGGCAAGGATTTCCGGTTCGATACCTTCAGAGATACCGTCTGCCCAGGCCTCGTTATGATATTCGATTGCGACGAGTTTCTTCTCGCGCGCAATCATTTCGTCCAGATCGGCCGGTGCATGTTCCATAGACTTCATCCTGGCTTTCGCCTTTCTGTTGCACTGTCGGTGTCTCACCGTTTCGCGGGAGCTCAACCATCTGGCAACGTGACTGCCTTCTTAAGACAGTGTTAACAGATTATCACGGATTTGAACGAACTAATCCTGTCAATCCGCACAAGAGTGAATGATTGGTTAATTTCCATAGCGCGAGATGATCTCGTTCGACAAGTCCTCGCCTTCCTTCATGTAGCGATCAATCGCCGCAAGCGCCGAAGGGGTGCAACGGGTATAATTGTCGCTGAACACGCGATACCCGTGGTTGAAGCTCGAAATGAGCCGCACCCGTTCGGCTTCGGAAGGCTTTTCCGCCGTCACAATCGCATCCATCCGATCGCGCCATTCGCTACCAGCTTCGCCACACAGATTGCGCAGATAGTGAAGCGAGCCGAGAATTTCGGCGAGCCGCAACATCTTCCCTTCATAGGGCGCGTCCTGAGCGGAAGCCGGACATGCCGCCCCGACCCATAAAGCGATCGAGAAGCAGATAGCCGGTCGAAAAAACGGAATGCTTTTCAATCGAAAACCTCTCACCTGAAAATGAGCTATTGCTATAAATCGGGGCCTCTTCAAGGCAGATCGCTAAACAGGATTAATATCCAAGCGCTCGTCTTCATTTTCCGCCACCGTGCGGGCGACATCGAGGGTACTGTCCGTCACCTTTGCGGACGCCATTTCTTCTATCGTCAGCCAGTGAATGGATGCGGCGTCGTCTCCGGCAATTTCCTGCCCCGAAACTTCGATGGCCCGGAACACAGACAGATAATAGCTCTTGTCATATGCCTTTCCCTCAAGCGCCAGATCTACAGTAATGACGTGCGATAGCGCCCTTGCATCAAGCGCCGTTTCTTCCTTGAGCTCGCGGATCGCGGCTTGTTCGGGTGTTTCGCCCGGTTCGATACTTCCTCCCGGAAAGGCAAGCCAGCCTTTCCACGGCTCCTTCCCGCGCTCGACCAGAAGGAAGCGCCCTTCGCGTCTGCAGATCAGTGAAACACCATGAACCTTCAGAGGTATCGGAACTACGGGAACTGTTTTCATCATGCTAGAGCTACACCGTTGGTAATGGAAAAGCACCCCTTGACCGGCGCAGAAAAACGCTAAACATGGCTACCATGTGTGGACGTTTTTCATTGACTGCAAGCCGGGAGGAGTTGGAAGCCTTCGCGGCCGCATTGATCGCAGAGGATTTTCCTCCACGATACAACATCGCGCCAACGCAACCCATATTGACTATTCTGGGCGGGGAAACGCCACCGCCGGGCAGCAACAGGCCGGATCGCGTCGGCTTGCTGGTGCGATGGGGTTTTGTCCCGTCATGGGTCAAAGACCCGAACGACTGGCCGCTCATGTTCAACATCCGCTCCGAGACGGCTGCAGAGAAGAATTCGTTCCGTGCGGCGCTGAACCATCGGCGCGCCCTGATCCCGGCATCGGGTTTCTATGAATGGCGCCGTGAGGGGAAGAACAAGGCTCAAGCCTACTGGGTGCGCCCGCGCAAGGGCGGAATCGTTGCTTTTGGCGGCTTGATCGAGACATGGAGCAGTGCGGACGGATCGCAGATCGATACCGGAGGCATATTGACGACGAGTGCCAACGGCCTGTTGCGGCCGATTCATGAACGGATGCCTGTTGTTGTGCAGCCGGAAGATTTTGCCCGCTGGCTGGACTGCAAACGTTTTCTGCCGCGCGAAGTGGCGGATATCATGCGTCCGGCTCAGGATGATTTCTTTGATGCAATTCCGGTGTCGGACAAGGTCAACAAGGTGGCCAACACGACGCCCGATTTGCAGGAGCGTGTAAAGGAACAGGTTCCTTCGGAGCATGCAAAGCCGAAGCGAAAGAACAAGCCCGAATCCGATGACGGAAATGGCGGGCAGCTTTCGATGTTCTGACCGTGACCGCCAGTCTTGCTGAACTGGCGCTATTTGTTACGCATCCACCGACTCTGATCGCCGAGCCTGCGCGGCTCGGCGCTGAACGACATCAGCTTCTTCAGCCTGTCTTCTTGACGGCGAGAATGGAACGCCGGCGATTGTCGTTACGACCGTCGCTGCTGCGCCGCGTTGCGTTCAGCAATGCTGCAACAAGCACGGCAGGCCCGATTTCGCGGTATTTATCAACCAGTCGGTCTTGGCGGGGTTGCAGTTCACTCTTAGACATTGGTCCTTCCTTTCGATAATGCCTGCTCACCATTTTGTGATTGATTGAGACCGAATGAAGGCTGTTTGGAGCCGGTTTTGCGGTTTTCCGGTTAACGCGGGAAAGGGGGATATGCAGGTTGCAAAAATACAACATGCTTGGTGATCTCACTAAACTATCAGCCGCTTAGCGAAAGTTCTTGACGGAAGCACTCCTGCTGAGGATAAGTGCAGCCATGAAAACGCCGACCACGATCATTTGTATTTGTGCGATTATTATTGGCTAGCAGTTTGCTGGCCCGGCCGTTTTCGTCTCCCTTTCATAAAAATTGGATGATAACGCCCCGGCCAGTCGGCTGCGGTCAGTTGCGCACTGATTTCACAGGTCTATTTGGGGAATATTTACAATGGCTTATGCGCCACAACTGCGTCTGTACAACACGCTGACCCGCACGAAGGAGGAGTTTTCTCCTCTCGATGCTGACAATGTGCGCATGTATGTCTGCGGACCAACGGTTTATGACTTCGCGCATATAGGCAATGCCCGTCCGGTGATCGTTTTCGACGTGTTGTTTCGTCTGCTGCGTCATGTCTATGGCGCAGAACATGTCACCTATGCGCGCAACATTACCGACGTTGATGACAAGATTAACGCCCGTGCCGCGCGGGATTACCCTGATCTTGCCTTCAATGAAGCCATTCGTCGGGTGACGGAAAGCACCAATGCGCAGTTTCAGGCTGACGTGACGGCACTCGGCAATCTGCAGCCCAGTGTTCAGCCGCGTGCAACCGAGCATATGGACGAGATGCGCGCGATGATCGATCGTCTCGTGAAGCTTGGTGTGGCCTATGTGGCTGAGGACCATGTCCTCTTCTCGCCGTCCGCCATGAATGAACGGAAGGGGCCGCGCTATGGTGCGCTCGCCCGCCGTTCGCTGGATGAGATGCTGGCTGGCGCCCGCGTTGACGTCGCGTCTTACAAACGGGACGAAATGGATTTCGTCTTGTGGAAACCGTCGAAAGAGGGCGAGCCGGGCTGGTCGTCTCCTGCGGGGATTGCGGTGCTGGGCCGGCCGGGCTGGCACATCGAGTGCTCGGCCATGTCGATGGCCAAGCTGCTTGAGCCGTTTGGTGGCGGATTGAAGTGCGATGATCCGCTGAAAAACCAGTTCGACATTCATGGCGGCGGTATCGATCTCGTCTTCCCGCATCACGAGAACGAAATTGCGCAGTCATGCTGCGCATTCGGCACTGAGCGGATGGCAAACATCTGGATGCATAACGGCTTCTTGCAGGTCGAAGGGCAGAAGATGTCGAAATCGCTCGGCAATTTCATCACCATTCGCGATGTGCTGAACGAAGGCCTGCCGCAACTGGGCGTATGGGATGACGTGGATGCGCGTGATCGCTGGATCGGTCTGGCGGCACGCTTGTCGATGCTACAGACGCATTATCGTGAGCCGATCAACTGGACGGCGCAGCGTCTGGCAGAATCCGCCGACGAACTGCATCGCTGGTATGGCTTGCTGCGCGACAGGAAGTTCACTGTACCGGAAACGCTGACCGCAGTTGGTGAAGTCGTTGAGGCCTTGTCTGACGATTTGAACAGCTGGACGGCGATCACCGCATTGCGCAAGGCTTTCAAAGCACGCGATATCACCGGATTAGGCGAGGGCATGGCGCTGCTGGGCTTGTTGGATCCGCATTTCGTTATGGCTGAAGATATTCCTGTCTTTGCAAAGGCGGAAGTGGATCATCAAGCCATCGAAGCACGTATCGCGGAGCGTCTGCGCTTCATCAATGAGAAGAACTGGGCTGAGGCTGATCGCATTCGCGACGAACTGCTTCAGGAAGGTGTTCAGCTCAAGGATGGCAAGGACCCGGTAACGGGCGAACGCACAACCAGCTGGGATGTGGTAGGCTAACAAGCTTATGGAGCAGGGAGGATGACATGACGCTTGATAACAAACCGATCTATACCGGCGGATGCCAGTGCGGTGCGGTTCGCTTTCGCGTCGACGGCGCGATGGGCTCCGCATCGATCTGCCATTGCCGCATGTGCCAGAAAGCGTTCGGTAATTTCTATGCGCCGCTGGTTTCGGTGAGCGATGCGAAGCTGGAATGGACGCGCAACGAGCCGAAGCGCTTTCGTTCGTCCAATCATGTGCAGCGGGGCTTTTGTCCCGAATGCGGCACGCCGCTTACCTACGAAGCGCCCGACGGGATCGCGCTTGCCATAGGCGCTTTCGATGCACCGGAGGAAATCGAGCCGACGGTTCAGTGGGGCATCGAAAAGCAGCTGCCCTATGTGCCGGAACTTGCAAATCTTCCCGGCTACACAACGGAACGCGATCCGGAGAGCATCGAATTTGTACGAACGATGATTTCCTACCAGCATCCCGATTACGACACTGAAAGCTGGCCGCAACAGCAAGGTTGACCGGACCGCAGACCCACCGACAGGCAGGCACAATGGCACGCGAACGCATCTATATCTACGACACCACTTTGCGGGATGGGCAGCAGACGCTTACCGTCCGCCCGCAGCCGCGAAGCGTGCGAGGACGGACAAAACTTGAAACGGGAGGTTGTTGTCCAGCCCGAATGCGGGGAGCAGAATAATGGCACGCGAACGCATCTATATCTACGACACCACTTTGCGGGATGGGCAGCAGACACCCGGCATTGACTTCTCGGTCGAGGACAAAAAGTCGATTGTCGTGCTGCTGGAAGAGCTGGGCGTCGATTATGTGGAAGGTGGTTATCCGGGCGCAAATCCGACTGATACGGCTTTCTTCAAGCGTCGCCAGACTGCCCGCGCCAAGTTTGTGGCCTTCGGCATGACGAAGCGTGCAGGCGTTTCGGCATCCAACGATCCGGGCCTTTCCAGTTTGCTTCAAGCCTCTGCCGATGCTGTTTGCTTCGTTGCCAAGAGCTGGGACTATCATGTCCGCCTGGCGCTGGGCTGTACCAATGAGGAAAATCTGGAGTCGATCACGGCTTCCGTCACTGCTGCGCGTATGGCAGGACGGGAAGCGCTGGTCGATTGCGAGCATTTCTTCGACGGATACAAGGCCAATCCCGAATATGCGCTTGCCTGTGCCAAGGCTGCCTATTCGGCAGGTGCGCGCTGGGTTGTGCTTTGCGATACGAATGGCGGCACGCAACCGTCGGAAATCGCCGAAATTGTTGCCGCCGTGACGGCTGTAGTTCCGGGTGAAAGCCTTGGCATCCACGCCCATAACGACACCGAGCAGGCGGTCGCCGTCTCGCTTGCAGCTATCGATGCGGGTGTTCGCCATGTGCAGGGGACCCTCAACGGGATAGGCGAGCGTTGCGGCAATGCCAATCTCGTTTCGCTGATCCCTACACTGGCGCTGAAACCCTATTGGGCAGAGCGTTTTGAGCTGGGGATCAAGCCTGCTGCGCTGAAGGGGATCACGCGGATTTCGCGCGCCTTCGATGATATCCTGAATCGTCCGCCGACGGAGCAGGCGCCCTATACTGGCACTTCCGCATTTGCGACCAAGGCCGGAATCCATGCTTCCGCGCTGCTCAAGGAACCGCAGACCTATGAGCATGTGCCACCGGAATCCGTCGGTAACAGCCGGCGTGTCATGGTGTCGGATCAGGGTGGAAAGTCCAATTTCATCGCCGAACTGGAACGCCGGGGCATTCGCGTTGCGAAGGACGATGTGCGTCTCGATACGTTGATTGCCGTGGTCAAGGAGCGCGAAGCCGAAGGCTATGCCTATGAAGGCGCGGATGCGAGTTTCGAACTTCTTGCGCGCAACATGCTGACGCCACAGCCGGAATTCTTCAAGGTCGAATCCTTCCGCTGCCTCGTCGAGCGTCGTTTCGATGCCAACGGCATGTTGAAGACCGTTTCCGAGGCCGTGGTCAAGGTTGAGGTCGATGGCGAGGTTCGCATGTCGGTCGCCGAAGGACATGGCCCGGTCAACGCGCTCGATATTGCATTGCGCAAGGACCTCGGGCGTTTTCAGGCCGAAATCGAGGATCTTGAACTGGTGGACTTCAAGGTGCGTATCCTCAATGGCGGTACGGCGGCTATTACGCGCGTTCTGATAGAATCCGGAGATGCGACCGGTGCCCGCTGGCGCACGGTTGGCGTGTCGGACAATATCATCGACGCGTCCTTTCAGGCACTGATGGATTCGGTCAACTACAAGCTGATGAAGAACCGCGCGATGGCCGGACTGGCTGCTGCTGAGTAAACCCATCTGTTCACGGCGATTGATGCTTCGATCAGTTTAATTGAATGGATTTTATGGGTTGTTGGGCGCATAGCAGGTGAAGTTTGATGCTTCGCCTGCCGCAATCGGTTTGCGACATCTTCAGTTTCGCCGAGGAGAGAGGCATGTCCGACCAGACCATCACCGATACGCGCCTTTCTGACGGGTCGCGCGGTTTTCTGATGGCTTTGGCAGCCTATGGGCTCTGGGGCGCTCTACCGTTCTATCTCAAGGCACTTGGCCACATCCCGGCAATGGAAGTCGTGTCGCATCGCGTGATCTGGTCGGTTCCGGTCGCGCTGCTGCTTTTGCTGGCTCTGGGCCAGTTCAAAGGCATTCTCAACGCCGTGCGCCAGCCGCGTATGCTGGCCATGGCTGCTCTGACAGCCGGGCTTATCACTATCAACTGGTCGATCTATGTGTGGGCTGTGGCTCATGATCAGGTGATGGGTGCAGCGCTCGGCTACTACATCAATCCACTGTTCAATGTCGTCCTCGGGGGTCTCTTCCTCGGCGAAAGGCTGACCAGGGTTCAATATGTTGCCGTGGGACTGGCTTTCGCTGCAGTGATACTGCTGACCGTCAATGCAGGCGGTTTGCCGTGGGTATCGCTGGCGCTGCCACTGACTTTCGGCCTCTATGGTTTCTTCCGCAAGTCACTGCCAATGCCACCGCTGCAGGGCTTTACACTTGAAGTGCTCATCCTGTGCATTCCGGCGCTGGGCTATGTGCTGTGGCTGGCCGCAAACGGTCAGGACCATTTCTCGACCGGCCCAGCGTTTAACGTGACGATGCTGCTTCTGGCGGGGCCTTTCACAGCCATCCCGCTGATCCTTTATGCAGGTGGTGCCAAATTGCTGCGCTATACGACGCTCGGCCTCATGCAGTATATGACGCCGACGATGTTGTTTTTCTTTGCGATTTTCATCTTCCACGAGCCGTTCTCGACAGCTCAGCTCGGTGCTTTCGCGCTGATCTGGGCCGGTCTTGCGCTCTATACATGGTCGATGCTGGTCGAACATCGCCGGGGGCGGGTGAAGGCCTGATCTTCACAATTCGCTGAATGTGATTCTCTTCTGGTGGATATCCCGCCAGAAGCCTTATTTTGGCCGCTGTCTTTGCCACTCTTCCGCCGATAATCCTTGGCGGAGAATTATTTAAAATGGTCTTCTGGTCAGCGTCAGCAAACGAAAGACTAGTTGCTGCGACGGCGGAGCCAGATTTTGCGTCCTTCGGAGCTGTCCTCAAGGGCGAGCCACTTTCTTCCCACAGTCTGAGACCATTCCGGCAGGTCCGGTTTTCCCTGCATACACATCTGCGGTTCTGTCTGGCACTGGCAGCCGCTACCGTCATTGCCGGGGGCGGATTTTTGTTTACGACAGGGCGGCTGGTGCGGCATGGGCGGCCTGCACAACCGGTCATGTTCAATACAACTACACTGAGAAGGAACCGCGCCGCACCGAAAGAAGCGCGACTGGTGCCGGAAGGGAGTATTGCCCCCGGAAGTCGGGTATCAAGACGCATCGACATAGCTGAAGGCGTCGAGGACGGCGACGCGCGCCTTTACACCTACCAGCATGTGGTTCTTGACGTCAAAGGCTCAAAACGCGCCGCGATTGATGATGCGCTTCGCGGGGGAATTTCCTCGCTGAAATCTCGTTCGGAACCAGCCGAAGAAGCACTGGAGCGGGGTATTCCGGTCAATGTCAGTCTCGCCAGACCGGCCGTAGGAACAGAAGCCAAGGTTCATGAAATTATTGTCGCGCCGCAGTCACGCGAACGATTGGGTGCGTTGTTGCAGGCAGCAGGCATAGCAATCGAGGACAGCAAGCGGCTTGAGGGGGCTCTGGCTCGAACTGAACTGGTACCCGGTGACAGTCTGGAACTGCTGGTCGATAAATCGGGGCAAGACGCTGGCGCTGATGGCGAACAGCACATCGCGCTTGCGCGCTTCGAGCATGGCGATATCGATAAAGCTGTCTACGGACGTGCCGACGATGGCGTTTTTCGCGCTACCGGCAATGAACGCCTTTTTGCACGACTGTCGCGCGATGCGATGCTGACAGCCTACCACCCACAAAATGAGGTCAGCAGTAGCGGCTCCATTCCGTCCCGGCTGGCACAGGCGGGCGCACCGAAAGCAATCGTCGGTGAAGTCGAGAGGCTGGCTTCACAGAATGGTATTTCGCTGAATGGTGGTAAAAGGCCGGACTTGATCGACCTGCTCTTCCGCAAAAGTGCGGAGACGGAACCGGAACTGGTTTTTGTCGAGTTCACAACGGATGGGAAAAGCCGCCGCCTGTATCGTCATGAAGGCAATGGCGGTGCGGATTACTTTAATGAAGACGGCTCCTCCATGACGAAATATCTCATGCAGAAACCTCTCCCGAATGGCCGTCTCAATGATGGTTTTGGCTGGCGCATACATCCCGTTCTGCATGTTCGCAAACACCATAATGGCGTGGATTACGATGCGCCGATCGGCTCGCCCATCGTTGCAGCGGGTGACGGTGTGGTGGAGCTGATCTCGTATCAGAAGGGATATGGGAAATATGTCCGTATCCGTCATCAGGGTGGCTACAGCACGACCTATGCGCATCTTTCAGCGGCCAGAAAAGACCTGAAGGTTGGCGAGCACGTCAAGCAGGGTGAGGTGATCGCCTATGTCGGGTCGACAGGTTATTCAACAGGCCCACACCTCTATTATGAGCTCAAGGTCGGCGATCAGTATGTCAATCCGTTGACGGCACGTCTCAACGCTGGTGAAAAACTGACTGGCTCGTCCCTGAACAGCTTCCGTGAAGAGATCGACCACGTGGGGCAGATCGTCAATGAAATGAAGCTGCCAGTCATGCCTGCTGCGCCTGAAGCGGCGAAGGCAGCCACCGGGAAAAGTGACCGTCATTAGAGGAGTAAACCGCTCTAACTATTTGATCGGGCGATAGGCGTTTGCCAGCGCGACGAATTCTTCCACACTGAGCGTTTCGGCACGGCGTGTTCCGTCGATGCCTGTCTTCTCAAGAAGCTCGGCCCCGCCAACCGGTTTCAGGCTCTGGCGTAACATCTTGCGGCGCTGTCCAAAGGCGGCCTGCGTGATTTTCCCGAGCGCATTCGCATTGCAAGGCAGCGGGTCTTCACGCGGGATGATATGGACGACCGACGACATCACTTTCGGCGGTGGTGTAAATGCTTGCGGTGGTACATCGAAGCTGATCTTCGAAACAGTTCTCCACCCGGCGAGCACACCCAGACGTCCGTAATGATCACTGTCAGGCGTCGCGACGATACGCTCGGCGACCTCCCGTTGGAACATCAATGTCATCGACGAATAGAAAGGGGGCCATGGCTCGACCAGCAGCCAGTTGAGCAGAAGCTGCGTGCCGACATTGTAAGGCAGATTGGCAACGATGCGCGGCTTTGGCCCATCTGGAAATAATGCCGAAAAATCCTGCTCAAGAGCGTCGCCTGAGATGATGCGCAGACGACCCGGATAATGGGCCTCAATTTCGGCAAGAGCATCAAGGCATCGTTCATCGCGCTCGATTGCCGTGACATAAGCGCCTTGGGCAAGAAGTGCGCGGGTCAGTCCGCCGGGACCCGGACCAACCTCGATGACGGGCTGGTCCTGCAGATTGCCCGCCTGCCGGGCGATCTTCGATGTCAGATTGAGATCGAAAAGGAAATTCTGGCCGAGCGATTTCTTCGGCATCAGATCGTGCCGTTCGATTACCTCGCGAAGCGGGGGAAGGCCATCAATACTCATGCCATTTGTACTCGTTAATGTCCGTTGGCTGCATTCTCAGCCAGTTCTTGCGCAAGGCGAATAGCCGCGACAAGGCTGTCCGGGCGGGCGATGCCTTTGCCCGCAATGTCAAAAGCCGTGCCATGGTCTGGCGATGTGCGAATGAAGGGAAGCCCGAGCGTTACATTCACGGTTTCGTCGAAAGCCAGCGCTTTGGCAGGGATAAGAGCCTGATCGTGATACATGCAGACCGCAGCATCATAGGTTGCGCGGGCTGGCGCGTGAAACATCGTATCAGCGGGCAGGGGGCCGCGCGCATTGATCCCCTCATGGCGCAACGCCTCGATTGCGGGAAGGATGACGACATCATCCTCTTTGCCCATGGCTCCGCCTTCGCCCGCATGCGGGTTGAGTCCGGATATGGCCAGACGGGGTGATGCGATGCCGAACCGTTCGCGCAGTTCGGTGGCGGTGATCCGCGATACTTCGATGATATCGGCAGTACGCAAGCGTACGGGTACTTCGGAAAGCGGAATGTGTATGGTGACCGGAACGGCGCGAAGCTGTGGCCCGGCCAGCATCATGACCGGCGTAACAGGCTTTCCAAGATGTTTGCTTGCCAGTTCCGCCAGAAATTCCGTATGGCCGGGATGCTGAAACCCGGCTTCATAAAGCGGCTTCTTCGAGATTGGGCAGGTAACGACTGCCGAAGCCTCACCTTTCAGTGTGAGCGCGACCGCGCGCTCGATGGCTTCGATGATGCCTGCAGCGTTTTCTGGCAACGGCTTCCCGACATTATCCGTCAGCTTGTTCTCGAGCGGAAGCACCGGCAACGCACGAGAAAAGACACTGCTTGCGGCAGATATAGTGGAAATAACCTCTATCTCAACATCAAGACCAAGGTGTCGTGCACGGGCAGCCAGTTGCAGCGGATCTGCCAGCAAGGCGAAAGGCGGCAGCGAAAGTTCGCTGCGCCGAAGCCAGGCTGCAAGCACAACATCGGGGCCGATGCCAGAAGGGTCGCCAATGCTGATAGCGAGGAGAGGAACAGGTGCGGCGGACATCACGTCATATTCCATAGAGGACGGATGAACCGTCCGGTCGGTTTAGCGATTAACGATCGTCGCCTTTTCGCGCAGTTCCTTCAGATATTTCTCGCTGAGCTGTTCGGCTTTCTTTTCCTGGCCAGCAGGGGAATCTGCACCTTCCATGGAGAAGACGAGCTGAGCAACGCGGTCATCCGATATCTGGCGGGTCGAGCAGACTGCCAGGAATTCCACGCCCTTTTCGGTTTCCTGTGGCGGGGTCGTGCCACCGACGGATGTTGCCTTGACCGCTTTCGCCCACTCGTTCGGCAATTGCTGTTCGATGATGCGGCCGAGATCGCGGACGGTCACGTCAAGAATGCCTTTGGCCTGCTGACGGGTCGCGTCACAGCTCTGGAAGCGCGAGCGAAGCGCATTGGCTTCCTGCTTGCGCTTGGAAAGCAGGGCAGGAGAGCGTTTGGAAGCGGGGATCACGAAAATGACCTGCTGAAGGCGATATTCGGTTGCCACAGGCTTCTTACCGCCATCCTTCAACATGCGTTGAACGGCTTCCTGTTCACTGACCATGCCGGTCGCGCGGAAGCGGGCGCTGACGAGGCGGCCCCAGCCCATCTGGACCATGATGTATTTCTTGAAATGGTCAGGCGTAACACCTGACTGGTTCATCAACTGATTGAGCTGAGCCAGGCTCATCTTGTTGCGGCTGGCAAACCCGGCATAAGCCTCATCGACCTGCTGGTCGGTAATGTTGATGCTGCGCGATTTCATTTCGATGCGCTTCAACATTTCATCGGTCAGTTCTTCTTTCGCGACCTGACTGAGATTGCCACCCTTGCGTTGCAGCTTCAGGAACGCGACGCGGTGCTGAATGTCGCTGTTCGTGATGGCATTGCCGGAAACGATGACTTTGACCTCGGACCCTGCACCTGCAGCAAATGCCGGAACCGCAACGGTTCCAAGCGTCGTCAGGCAAACTGCGGCGCTCAGCATGGAGGCGAAGAGAGGTCTTGCAATCATCATCTTTCTTTCCCGATTCCTTCCGGTCGACGAACGACAATCCTTACCGGACATATCCCATTATATCATTGCCGCTATTCAGCCCAACAAGCAATCATATCAGCGGCTGATCATAAGCTGCCTGTATAGATGAGCTAGTGCGGCGAAACAATGACCCAAAAGCTATTTTAGGAAGCTTGTATCGTCTGAATACTGAAGAAAGGATGCCAAATCAGGCTTTGATGAGCAAATTTCTTTGTCGCATTAAATGGAAAGACCGGAAGCATTTCCAACGCTTCCGGTCCATCAAGATTAGAAAGTCTGATTACCGCTGCCTATGTCGCCGAGGGTGCGCAGCGAAATGTTGAAGCCAACGCTATGGGACGCTTTATCATCACCCGGATTGCGGGTTTGGACATAAGCCATGGAATACGTGAAGCACTCATCATCATAGGCGAGGCCTGACGATGCACGGACCAAGGTTTCAGATACCATATCGTAGGTGCCTGAGCCGAAGACGCGCCAGTTCGTATTGATACGCGCTGTTGCCGAACCGGTAATTTCCTGACGAAGATCACTATATCCGTAGGCCGGCTGCGGCGCGATATAGGCGTATTGTGCAGAAACTGTCAGCTTTTGCCAGCTCTGCTGGGCTTCAAGCTCGCCGCGCTGAACTGCGAAACTGTCCTTGTCGAAACGTCCTCGAGCAGCCAGAGCAAGACCTGTCGAGTTGGACGTACCGATCATGGCAACATAGTCGGAGCGGGCATCTTGCAGGCCGGAATCTGCGCCGACATTCACGAAATCGCTTGTGCCGTAGGAGTTTACGCCACCCAGCTGGAATGACTGACCGCCGAGAGCATAAAGCGCCCAATCGCTATTGTTGAAGTTGCCCGAATAGCGGACGCCGAGATTGGCACGGGTGCCACCTTCAACACGATCATAACCGGAGAACTTGTCACGCGAGAACAGGTTCGTCGCGTCGAAGACAAAGCTCTGGGCATCTTCATTCGGCAACTCGCCTGCATAGCGTTCGTTGTTGCGAACATAAAGCTGGGCAATCGGCTCGATGATATGGGTTGAACTGGTGGTCGAGAACAGGATCGGCCAGCGCAGTTCAAGCCCTGCGGTTGCCATGGCGCGAAGCGCTTCCGAACGTACGAGTGCGTCCGTATAGTTAGCACTCGCCGGATCGAAATTCGTGTTGGCGCCAATGGCGTCACCGCGTAGTGCCAGCAACGGCGTGATGACCAGACCGGCAGGCGTGATGAACGTCCGCTTCCATTCCGCTTCGGTGGTCAGGCGAACATTTGTGCCGCTAAAGCCGGGAATACGAGCGTAGTAAGGCAAACCATTGTTCGGGTTCACCGTATAATTTGCATTCTGGCGATAGAGAACCTGCAGATTGGTATTGAAGTTCAGCTCACCGCCATAGACTGGCTCAGGCATCGTGTAGGAATAATCCAGACTTGGGAAAACCCAAGGCTGCTTCGAATGCATCTCGTAATCTTTGTAAGCGTCCGTAACTGGGTAGGATTCCTGGACGTTAAACCGATAGAAATTGAGATCGAAGTAATTGCGATTATTAACGCCAGTCAGGTAGATTTTGGATATCTGAGTCTGAGCGTCATATCCATCAAGGCCATAGGTACGGCTGAAATTCCGATCGGTCTGTGCCATCACATCCCAGCCAAAACGCCAGCGCGAATTGAGATTAAAGTCGCCTTTCGATGAAACCATGCCACGATTGTCTTCTTCGCGGTCAATGGTGTTCAGATCGAATTCTTCAGGCTTGTTCTGGTGAATGCCCGCAATACGAAGATTGTATGTGCCATTTTCCAGGCGATGACGCCATTCGGCTTCGGTCAGGAAGCCCTGCTTCGTGTAATAGGTCGACGAAAGGGTCACGTCGTAATTCGGCGCAAGTGCCCAGAAATACGAGTTCTTGATGCCGACACCCAGCTCATCCTTGTAGGAGAAACCCGGAAACAGGAAGCCGCTCTTGCGCTTCACCGTCGGGTCTGCCATCTCGAATGCCGGGAAATAGGCAAGTGGCATACCAAAGAACTCGAAGCGGCCATGTTCAAAACGAACCGTCTTCGTCGTGCTGTTCCAGATGATCTTGCGCGCCTTGATCTGCCAGAGAACAGGCTTGTCCGGATTCTTCGCGCAGGGCTCGCAGGCCGTATAGACGCCATTGTTGAACGTCGTGATTTCGCCGTTACTGCGTTCAGCGCTTTCGGCGGCGAAGCGGGTGTTATCCGTCGTCTCGACGCGAAGGCCGTTTACGAAGCCGTCGCGGAAACTGTCGGTGACATCCATATGTTCGGAGTAGATCTTGTTGCCGTCGCGTTCGACGATTTCAACATTACCCGTCGCGGTCATACGCCGCGTCTGCTGGTTATAGGTTACCTTGTCTGCGACGAGATGGTTGCCGTCATACTCGATGCGCACCTTGCCCTGAGCCGTGACGGTATTGATGTCGCGATCATAGACGAGCTCGTCTGCTTGCAGAAGCATGCGCGCATTCGGATCGCTCTCATAATTGGATGCGAGAGCGTCCTGTGCCGATGCAGGAGAGGGCAGGGCTGCGACAGAAATGAAAGGTAAAGCAAGGACGCACGCCAAAGCCGTCCCGCGCGCAAGACGCGAGAGCGAATGGGGCAATACCATGCGGGCGTTACTCGAACCCACTAACCATCCTCCTTATGCAACAGAAAGGAGACACCAAAGAATGTCGCGATAACAACCGGAACCCAGGCAGCCACGAACGGCGGAACGAATCCCGCATTCCCGAATGCCTTCACCAGCACCGAAACGACATAAAGCATGAAGCCTGCGATAACGCCACCCAGAATCATCGCTCCTGACTGACCAAATCGCACAAATTTCAACGACACTGTTGCAGCAATGAGAGTCATCGCCATCAGCAATGCCGGCAATGCCAGAAGTGACTGGTATTGCATGTCAAATGCGTTTGCCGAATAACCGAACGAACGCGCGACTTCGATCTTGTGACGCAACTGCGTGAAGGGGATCGTGTCCGGCGTCGCGAGCTTCTCTTCTACATATTCAGGGCGCAGCTGCGTCTCTATCTTGAAACTCGCCATTTTCTGGGGTTCTTCGCCGCGCGCGAATCGCGTCACGTCGGTAAGCTCCCAATGACCGTCCTTCAGCTGCGCAGTCCGCGCATCGTAACGGACCTTGATGTTCTTCTTTTCATCGAACTGAATGAATGTCGCATCGGCAAGTGTCGCGCCCTGATCCAGAATGCTTTTTGCGCCGATGATGGTTTCGCCTTCATCCGTTTTCTGGCGAAGCCATGGGTCGCGCAAGGCGGAAACGTCGGTAACCTTGCCGGTCTTCCATGTCGATGCAATCTCGTCGGCTTTGGCAAAGCCGTAGGCAGCAAACGGATTGAGGATGAAGATGGTGGCAAGGCCAAACAGGAAAGCGCCGAAACAGGCAGGCAGAAGGAATTGCCAGGCCGACACGCCAACGGAGCGGGCGACAACGAGTTCGTATTTTCTGTTGAGCGAGATGAGCGTCGCCATTGCGGAAAACAGGGCAACGAACGGGATCATCTGCTGCATGATGAACGGAACGCGCATGGCGGAAAGGCCAAGCGCCGCCCATACCGAATAGTCCGGCAGGTTCGAAAGCTTGCTCGCATTCTCGGTAAAATCGAGAAGCAGGGACAATGCAAAGATACCGAGCAGAAAATAGAACGTGATCTGCACGTAGCGGATGAAGAAATAGCGTCCAAGCGTCCAGCCGATCATGCCTGACCTCCGGCTTTATTGCGCGAACGTCCAGTGAGACGGGCATAGCGCTCCGAAACACGGTTTCTCAGATTGTCGAAATTGTCGAGAATACGGTCGTTCCATTTGTCCGGCAGGCCGATCCGTCGCCCGGTAGCGAGCGCAAAGCCCGTCACAAGAATGACAGCGGCAGGAACGAGATACATGACAACGATATAGCCTGCATCCTTGTCGGCCCGGTCGGACGCGAAATAGCCTGCCCAATAGACGAGAAGGGCGGTGCTGATCGCCGAGAAGGACGCCGATACGCGGGCTTCGCGATGCGAGCGGGAATCGCCCGCAAAAGCCAGTGCAATCATTGCAAAGACAACCGGATAGAGCCATTGCGTCAGACGGCGATGCAATTCGGCCTTGTAGCGCAATGGACGGGTCTGAAGGATCGGATCGTTCGGGTCCGGATTCAACAGGTAAGAAAGCGGACGATCCTTTGCGTAGATAACGAAATCGTCGCCAGCCGAGGCGAACTGGCTGAGATCGAATGCGTAGGAATTGAACTTGATGATCGAGACGGTGCCATCCGACACATCACGCCGCTGCACTTCACCGTTCTGCATCAAAAGCATGTCGCCAGTCGGCGTCGACGCAATCGCGCCATCTGCGGCGTAATAGATGAGGTCGAGCGACGGATCACGTGAATCGGCAATGAAAAGCCCGCCAATGCTGCCGTCTGCGCGTCGTTCTGCGACCTGAATATAGAGATTATCCGCCAGTTTCCGGAAGTTGCCTTCCTGAACGATGACATTCATCAGGTCGGCGCTGGCATTGGCAATCATCGCGCGCATGTTCATGCGCGCATAGGGATCGACATAATTGGCGACGAGAAACGAGACGACGGAAATGACGGCTGCAAGAATCAGGATTGGACGCATGACCGCGCTGCGCGGTGCGCCCGACGCATTGATGACGACGAGCTCGGAATCCTGGTTCATCGTCGAAAGCGTCTGGGTGATCGCAATAATCAGCGCAAACGGCATCACGAGAGGGATGGCCGACGGGATCAACAGCGAGCTGAACTGAATGATGGTCTGGAATGTCTGTCCGCTTGTGGTCAGAAAGTCGATGCGCTGGAGCACCTGCACAGTCCAGGTAATACCGACCGCCGCCCCAAGCACTGCTAGGAACATGATCGCCACCCGGCGCAAGATGTACAACTCAATCAATCGCATAGGTGGAGTCTACATCCCGGTTCCGTTGAAGGAGTGCGCACCCGAAAGGGCAGCAGCACTCGTGATAATCATTAAACTTAATGACGCTTGGCTAAGATTGGCCCAATAAACGCGGTTAACAGACTACTAAAAGCATTAGGAAGATGCCAGCTCTGCTACTCCCATTAATGGGCCCTGTTAATGAGCGATGAGTCGGCTCATGGCAACCAGTTTTTGTGCGGAGCAGGTAAGACGGGTTTGCAATTGTGTCCTGCACGGTTTTCCTCGGGCTAAAACTGGACAATCTAGCATCAACTCTTGCTGTTTCGCCATATTCGTCTCACATGAGTGGGGAAAAGTCGCGACACAATCGTGTCATTCTCAAATCGACACCAAGTTTGGAGTTGTCATGTCTAAACGTCCTTCGATCTCTTTCAGCGATTTTGCAGCACCGGAAAAAGGCGTGTCCATCGTCCTCGTCGCCAAGGGCGGCGGCTTTGCGGATGAGGCGGCTCAGGCTGCTGGCGGTGCGGAAAAGATCAAGCGCATTGCCGAAATTTCCGGATTCACCGGTGCTCTCGGCAAGACCGCTGAGGCGATCGAAACCACGTCCAGCGGTGTCGACAAGATTGTTCTGGTCGGCGTCGGTGAACCGGGCAAGCTTGGCAATGACGATTGGTTGAAGATCGGCGGCGCTGCATTTTCACGAATCGGTAAAGCCGAGCGCGCAACGGTGACGCTTGCATTGCCTGAAACCACCATTGCCGGTGACGAAGCAGCTGATCTCGCGCTTGGTATGATTCTGCGCTCCTACAAGTTCGAGCGCTACAAGACGCGCAAGAACAATGAGGAAAATGGCGATCCGAAACACGCTGCCAAGATCAGCATCTGCGTCGCTGATCCGCACACGGCGAAGCGGGCTTTTGAAGTTGCTGAAGCGGTTGCGGACGGTGTTATCCAGGCGCGCAATCTCGTCAATGAGCCTGCGAACATTCTCGGCCCGGTCGAATTTGCACAGGAAGCTGAAAAGCTCGAAAAGCTTGGCGTGAAGATCGAGGTTCTCGGCGAGAAGGAAATGAAGAAGCTCGGCATGGGCGCGCTTCTCGGCGTGGCACAGGGTTCCGTTCGCCCGCCGCGACTGGTTATCATGGAATGGCAGGGCGCGAAGAGCAAGGAAAAGCCGGTTGCCTTTGTCGGCAAGGGCGTGGTGTTCGATACGGGCGGTATTTCCATCAAGCCTGCCGCTGGCATGGAAGACATGAAGGGCGACATGGGTGGCGCGGCAGCCGTTACTGGTCTGATGCGCGCTCTGGCTGGACGCAAGGCAAAGGTCAATGCCATCGGCATTATCGGCCTTGTTGAAAACATGCCGGATGGCAATGCCCAGCGCCCGGGTGACATCGTTACATCCATGTCGGGACAGACGATTGAAGTCATCAACACCGATGCCGAAGGCCGTCTCGTTCTCGCCGATGCGCTGCACTACACGAATGACCGTTTCAAGCCGCGCTTCATCATCAATCTGGCCACCCTTACGGGCGCTGTCATGGTTGCTCTCGGCCAGTATCACGCCGGCCTCTTCTCCAATGACGACGAGCTTGCGGATCAGCTTTATGATGCAGGCCAGTTGACCGGTGAAAAGCTGTGGCGCCTGCCGCTCGGCACCGAATACGACAAGATGATCGATTCGAAGTTTGCCGATATGAAGAACAGCGCTGGCCGTTACGGCGGATCGATCACGGCGGCACAGTTCCTGAAGCGCTTTGTCGGCGAAACCCCTTGGGCGCATCTCGACGTTGCCGGAACGGCTATGGGGTCGCCAGCAAACGAGTATAGCCAGACATGGGCTTCCGGCTATGGCGTCCGCCTGCTGGACCGCCTTGTCCGGGATCATTTTGAAAGCTAAAATCTTTTCCAAACAAAAGGATGGGTGGAGAAGCGGAATCAATTTCTTCACCCATTCCCGAAACGGATAGTGCATGGCGGAAATTCTCTTCTACCATCTGACGGAATCGACACTCGATGAGGCCTTGCCCGGTCTGGTCGAGCGTTCGCTCGGGCGCGGCTGGCGCGTCACGATCCAGACTGTCAGCGAGGAAAGACGCGATGCGCTGGATGGTTTGCTCTGGACCTTCTCCGATACGTCCTTCGTGGCGCATGGCACCGATAAAGAGCCTCATCCCGAACACCAGCCGGTTCTGCTGACGACCAGTGAAGCCAATCCGAATGGAGCGACGGTGCGCTTTCTCGTTGAAGGCGCAGGACTGGAACAGGCGGATGCCTATGAACGTCTTGTCGTCATGTTCGACGGCCACGATCAGGATCAGCTCGATATTGCCCGAGGGCAGTGGAAAAATTTCAAGGCGGGGAGCCACGACTTGACCTACTGGCAGCAAACGCCCGATCGCCGTTGGGAGCGCAAAGCGTGACGCGATTGCTATTTATTTTGATGATCGTCGCCGGTTTCGGGCTCGCCATCGGTTATCCTTGGTATATGCGCCATTTCACCGGCAGCGAAATCGGGCGCTGGACCATGCTTGAAAACCGCCAAAGCGGCTTCAAGATACAGGAAGTCAGGCTGTCGGCGGACGATGGGCCGGTGCGTGTGTTCATTGATGCAACGCCTTTGCCGGGTTACGTACCTGCGGAAAGGCGCTCGGCGGTGACCCTTGCGGTCAGCCGCGACGGTCAGCCGGTTCTCTCCCAGGGACTCGATTTTGCCTCCACCAGCGGTTCCATCAATACGGACCGCCCGCAGGATGGCAGCGTTCTGCGCCAGAGCGCCGGGGACATCGATCCGGTCATTCCGGGGCTCTATGCATTTCGTCTGGTGCAGGGAAACACGGATGGGCTTCAGGTTTCAAAAGCCGATCTCGTATTGCGTCGGGGAGCGGAAACACCGGACGAGGTCTATACGACCATAGGTCTGATCCTCGGTGCATTCGGTCTTTATGCCCTGATGCGCACGCGCCTGCGTCCCCAGAGCTGATTGATGACGATGCTCTGCAAAATTTCCGACAGATTGCTGCTGTTGCTGCTTTCGGCTCTTGCAGCGCTGGTTGCGCTGATACCGCTCGAAAAGCTTGGCGTCTTCGGCTCTTCCTTTGAAGGGCAGAGCGGTTACGCCGCCCTTTATTTCGGGTTTCCCGTTCTGACCGTCATTTTCGCGCTTCTCGCGGTGCGGTTCATGCCCCGTCCTCTGCTGGTTACCATGCGTGTCATCGGCTGGATCCTGTTGGGGGTCGTGATCTTGCTTATGTTCACGTAGGACTCTGCCGACAGACAGAAGGCCGATTTTTAATCGGCCATAGCTTCTTCATATTCGGTGGAAAGCTCCAGCCACTTGTCCTCTGCATCCGCAAGTGCAGAACGGGTATCGCTCATGTCCTTGTTGATCCGGACCGCCTTCTGGGGTTCCTTCTCGTAAAGCGCCGGGTCTTCCAGTTGCGACGAGAAGCCTTGAATCTGTTTCTGCAGTTTTTGAATCAAGGCTTCGGTTTCCTTGATCTTTTTCTGCAGCGGCGCCATGGCTTCGCGCTTCTGGGCGGCGAGCTTTCGCTGTTCAGCCTTGTTGATCTTGGCGTTATCGTCGCGGTCGGCAGCCGATTCTCCCTTGGCATCAGCAAGAACGATCTGTCGGTATTCATCGAGATCGCCTTCAAACGCCTTCACGCCGCCTTCGCGGACCAACCAGAGTCGTTCCATCGTGGCTTCGATAAGATGGCGGTCGTGGGCAATCAGGATAACCGCGCCGTTGAAAGCGTTCAGCGCATGCACAAGCTCCTCGCGGCTGTCGATGTCGAGATGGTTGGTCGGTTCGTCGAGGATCAACAGGTTGGGACCATGAAAGGTCGCAAGTCCCATCAGGAGACGCGCTTTCTCGCCACCGGACAGGTCTTTGGCCGGCGTCAGCATCTTCTCGGTCGACAGGCCCATCTGCGCAACGCGTGCGCGCACCTTCGCCTCCGGTTCCGTCGGCATGAGCTTGCGCACATGCTCGATGGCATTGTCTTCGGGGATCAGATCATCCATCTGATGCTGTGCGAAGAACGCGACTTTCAGGCTTGGCGAAAGCGTAAGTGTACCTTTTTCCGGCTGCAACCGCCCGGCAATCAGCTTTGCAAGCGTTGATTTGCCGTTACCGTTCGAGCCGAGGAGGGCGATGCGGTCGTCATTGTCGATGCGCAAGGTCACATTGCGAAGGACCGGCTTGCCCGGCACATAACCGACATCGGCATTATCAAGCGCGATGACAGGCGATGCCGTCTTTTTGTCGGCATCCGGAAAACGAAACGGCTGCACATTGCTTTCAACATAAAGCTCAATTGGCTTGAGCTTTTCCAAAGCCTTCATGCGCGATTGCGCCTGACGGGCCTTGGTGGCCTTGGCACGGAACCGTTCCACGAAGGATTCCATGTGCTTGCGGTGGGCTTCCTGCTTGGCGTGGGCCTTCTGCTGCAATTCCAGCATTTCGTGGCGCTGGCGCTCGAACTGATCGTAATTGCCACGCCAGAAGCTGATCTTCTTCTGGTCGAGATGCATGATCGAACTGGTCGCCGAGTTCAGGAGATCACGGTCGTGGCTGATGATGATGACGGTGTGCGGATAGCGCTTCACATAGTCGACCAGCCACAGCACGCCTTCAAGGTCGAGATAGTTGGTCGGTTCGTCGAGGAGCAGCAGGTCCGGTTCGGCGAAAAGAACTGCGGCCAGAGCGACGCGCATGCGCCAGCCGCCGGAAAAGGCGGACGCAGGCTGGCGTTGTGCTTCGGCGTTGAAACCGAGACCGGACAGAATGGCGCCTGCGCGAGCTTCCGCCGAATGCGCATTGATATCGGCAAGGCGTGTATGAATTTCCGCAATGCGGTGCGGGTCGGTTGCCGTGTCGGCCTCTTCAAGAAGTGCTGTGCGCTCCTTGTCCGCCTTCATGACGATTTCAATCAGTGCGTCCTCGGTGCCGGGCGCTTCCTGCGCCACCTGACCGATACGGGTATTTTTCGGAAGCGAGATGCTGCCTGTTTCCGGCGCAAGATCGCCCGTGATCACACGAAACAGCGTGGATTTGCCGGTGCCGTTGCGGCCGACGAAACCCGTCTTCGACCCCGCAGGCAGCGTTACGCTGGCATGGTCGATCAAGAGGCGTCCGGCAATTCGTACGGAGATGTCGTCAAGGATAAGCATGGTGAAAGCGCTTTTGCACGGCTTGAAGCGTTTCCGCAAGTATCAACATCAGTCAGGCGAAGCGGCGTCCGCCTTCGGTTCGCTGGAATTGTGAGAGGTCGAGCGACGGAGCGTCGGTACCGAGCCGCGTCAATGCCGCGTGGATCTGGCCGCGATGATGGGTCTGGTGATTGAACAGATGCGCCAGCGAAGGCGCAAGCCGCTGGCTCATCGTGCGCATGTCCGAAACGGTCGTATAGGTAAAACGTCCAGCAAGCTTGTCGGCGTTCAAGGAGTCGGTGTACCGGCAGATGCGTTCATCTTCGGCATGACGCAGATCGCGCAGCGTGATGAAATTGTCGGTGATGATGGCGTCGAGTTGCTTTGGATGGTCGCCTTCGCCGGTAAACCGCTTCATCCAGATGCGGTCGGTGACCAGAAGATGGTTGAGCGTGCGATGGATCGAACCGAAGAACAGCCCAAGATCGAGCCGGTATTCCTCGTCGCTCAGATCGGCGGCAGCGGCATAGAGCAGTTCGTTGGCCCAGCGATTGTACCACGCAAACATTTGAAAATGCTGTTCCATACAAGTTCCCCGCTACCCGATAGCCTGAATCAGAGTGGCATTATCTATGCCTTCAAATTTCCGTCGTCTCAAGCTGCTAGGCGGTATGCGATGTGTTCAAAATGGTGTGGCCTCTTGGCAATTAGGCCTATCGACGGTATAGAGCCTCACTTTTCTGAAATTTCCCAGCGAACAAGGTGTCATAATGGCAATCGAACGTACCTTCTCCATGATCAAGCCCGATGCGACCCGCCGCAACCTGACCGGCGCAATCACTGCCAAGCTCGAAGCAGCTGGCCTGCGCGTTGTCGCTTCGAAGCGCGTCTGGATGAGCCTGCGTGAAGCTGAAGGCTTCTATGCTGTTCACAAGGATCGCCCGTTCTTCGGCGAACTGACCGAATTCATGTCTTCCGGCCCGACGATCGTTCAGGTTCTGGAAGGCGAAAACGCCATCGCCAAGAACCGCGAAGTCATGGGTGCAACCAACCCGGCCAACGCTGACGAAGGCACCATCCGCAAGGAATTCGCCCTGTCGATCGGCGAAAACTCCGTGCACGGTTCGGACGCTCCTGAAACCGCTGCAGAAGAAATCGCTTACTGGTTCTCGGGCACCGAAATCGTCGGCTAATCCCACCCGGAATTCAAAGAAAAAGCCCGGCATTGCCGGGCTTTTTTTGTTGGGTGAGATGACGCGCAGAAGCAAATCTCAGAGGCTCTGTGCGAGCCTTGCCATCTCTTTCCCTTCGTCATCGAAGAGAACAAGCTTGCCCATGTCGATCTTGTAGGACTTGGTTTTACCAAGTACGTCAAGGAACTTGCGTTCCTGGTTCATGAGGGCAGGCGGGCACTGGACATAGGTCGATCCGATATCGGCAAAGGAAATGTTTTCCCCGGTCACGACCGCCTTGCTGAAATAACGGTTGCAGCCGCCTGAGCCACTGACGGCACCGTCGCTCGAAACCGTCAGCGTCGTCTGGGCATTGTCGATCACGCCGCCGCCCTGAATGTCTTCCGCGAGCCAGTCCTTGCCCTCGATGCCGATAGCAACGCCTTCATCACCGCTCTTGCGAACCATCACAACCTTGATTTCTGCCGGTTCGCCGGGGTTCTCCGGATCGATGGTATAGCGCTCGTCATTGACGAACCATAGCGTATCGCCTGCCGAAATGCGCGCCTGCAGGGCATAGGTATGACCGGGCTGGATCTGGTCCGTATCAAAATTGATGGCAAACGGGATCGGCGATCCCTGAACGGATTCAATCCGCGTTTCGCCAATGACTTTGGAAGGAGCGTCGGCCAGCGAGACATCGGAAAGCTGAACCGTCAGGTTTGCCTCCGGTGGCAGCGCGATACGCTCACGATACATCACCTTGCCGCTGACGGTTTTTTCCGCGGCAATGCTGCTCGTCGGCATCGACGTGGTCAGGAATAAGGCAGCGCCACCAAGCGCGCCAATGCCGACCACGAGTGCCGCAGCAATTGAAAGGGTTTTTGCCAGTCCATTTCGCATCGTCAAAGCCCGAAACTTCCGTTCCCGCACGCGTCATCTGTTGCAAGACAGATGGCGCTGATGCGGTTTCCAATCTGTCTTTCATTATCGCTTGTCAGCGTCTGATTCATCATGCCGACATTAGCGAAATCTTCATGTGAAAATTGTGGCAGCGCAAGAACACACCACCTAAATTAGCCATTATTCTAGGGGGTTAAATAGTTAATTCACGATTAAAATGAGAAATAGAGATCAACAGAATAGCTGGCAATCGAAAGATTACGACTGTTTCCAGCGTTCACGGATCTTTTCGTCTTCCTCTTTAGACGACACCCAGCCACCAACCGAACCATCTGCGAGATGTTCCCGCTTCCAGAAGGGGGCGTCGGTTTTCATGTAGTCCATCAGGAATGAGGCGGCCTCGAAAGCCGCATGTCGATGCGACGACGCTGCTGCAACCAGAACGATGTTTTCGCCCGGTTTGATGAGTCCGTAACGGTGAATGATCGTGAGGGCTGTTATCGGCCAGCGCTCGATGGCCTGTCGGGCGATGCGGGTAATTTCCGCTTCGGCCATGCCCGGATAATGCTCCAGTTCCAGAGCGGAAAGCGTGCCGCTTTCATCGCGACACAGCCCGGTAAAGGTGACGATAGCGCCGATATCCGTGCGCCCACGCTCAAGCTTGCGCAGTTCCGCTGCCGTGTCGAAGTCTTCGCTTCTTATGCCGATGAAAAGTGGGCATGTCATCAGGGCATTTCCAGTTTTGCTTGAATCATTGAAAATGGCCTATGTTTTTCTTTTACGCATTATCCTACGCAAAACCGCTCCGCACTTTTGCTGGAAATGCTCTTGCCCGCTCACTTCATCCTCCCGTCATGGGCGGAAAGAGCGCAACTTCATCGCCGTCATTCACGAGTTCAACGTGCTCGGCATGTTCCTGATTGATCGCGGCACGGATGACATGTTCGTGCTCGAAGGCGGCTTCATATTCATCACCGCGCGATTTCAGGTGGCTGATCAGGTCAGCCACTGTCGTTTTGGGTGAGGGAAGTTCGATTAACTCTTCACCCTTGCCGATTTTCTCGCGCACCCATGCAAAATAGACGAGTTTTACCGTCACTGGATCAATCCATTACGTGTTTGAGGCCCGCCTTGAAATAGTCCCAGCCCGTATAAAGCGTCAGAAGAGCCGATATCCAAAGCAGGACAATACCCATTTCGGTTACATAGGGCACGACTTTGTCACCAGCAGGGCCTGCGAGCAGAAAAGCGAGAGCAACCATTTGTGCTGTCGTCTTCCATTTGGCGAGACGGGAGACGGGAACGCTGACCTTCAGTTCGGCAAGATACTCACGCAACCCCGAAACAAGGATTTCGCGGCAAAGGATGATGATTGCGGCCCACAGCGTCCAGCCGGCGATCGTGCCATCAGCTGCCAGAAGCAGCAGGATGGCGGATACGAGCAGCTTGTCGGCAATCGGGTCCAACATGCGACCGATGGTCGATGTCTGCTTCCAGATGCGGGCGAGGTAACCGTCGAAAAAGTCTGTAATGCTGGCGACGATAAACAATCCCAGAGCTGTCCATCGGGCGAAATCGCTTGATTCCAGCCGCCCCTCGACAAAGAAGCACAATACCACAAGGGGAACGGCGATGATCCGGCCGTAAGTGAGGATATTGGGCAAGGAGAGGGTATGATTTTTCTGCATTGTTCCGCCACGTCGTTGTTAGCGCACATCAACAGGGATGACCGATAAAATCAACACCTGCGAATATGTTCTGCCGGGACCTAATGACGCTTGTGCATAAATCCCGGACAAAATTGCGTCATCTGTCACGAAAATGATCGTGAATCGTCTTGGCCATGGCTTCCGAGATACCTTCGATCTGCATCAGATCGGCAACCGCGGCTCTGGAAACCGCTTTTGCAGTCCCGAAATGGTGCAGCAGGGCACGCTTGCGCGATGGGCCGATTCCCGCAATTTCATCGAGCGGATTCTTGACCATTTCCTTCTTGCGACGGGCGCGGTGTGTGCCGATGGCAAACCGGTGCGCTTCGTCGCGCAGGCGCTGGATGAAATAAAGTACAGGATCGCGCGGCGGCAGCGTGAAGGCCTGTTTGCCTTCCACGAAGAAACGCTCGCGCCCCGCTTCACGGTCGACGCCCTTGGCAATACCGATTGCATTGACGAGATGGCTGATTCCAAGCTCCCCGAGAATTTGCCTGACCGCACCGACCTGGCCTTGACCGCCGTCGATCAAAATGACATCGGGCCATGCGGGAAATGTATCGGTTACTTCTGCGTCAGCGGGCTCTTCCGGCGTGCCATGCTCCTTGACCAGCCGTGAGAAGCGCCGCTCGATAACCTCGCGCATCATGCCGAAGTCGTCGCCCGGCGTAATGTCGGTCGAGCGGATATTAAACTTCCGGTACTGGTTTTTGACAAAGCCTTCCGGCCCGGCGACGATCATGCCACCGACGGCATTCGTGCCCATGATATGCGAGTTATCGTAGACCTCGATGCGGCGCGGGGGCTGGGACAGGCCGAAGGTCTCAGCCATGCCTTGCAACAGGCGCGCCTGTGACGATGTTTCGGCAAGCCGCCGTCCAAGCGCTTCGCGCGCATTGGTCAGGGCGTGATCGACAAGGTCTTTCTTCTCGCCGCGCTGTGGAACGTTGACCTGCACCTTATGGCCCGCTCGCGTCGAGAGCGCTTCGGCAATAAGCGATTGCTCCTCAACCGTTTCGGACAAGAGAACCAGACGCGGACATGGCTTGTCGTCATAGAACTGGGACAGGAATGCCCCCAGAACCTCTGCCGGGCCGAGCGAACTGTCCGCTTTGGGGAAATAGGCGCGATTGCCCCAGTTCTGGCCGGTACGGAAGAAGAAGACCTGAATGCAGGTCATGCCGCCTTCCTGATGGATGGCGAAAACGTCAGCCTCTTCGACCGTCTGTGGATTGATACCCTGATGTGACTGGACGTGAGAAAGCGCCGCCAGACGATCCCGGTAAACCGCTGCATGTTCGAAATCGAGATCAGCCGATGCGGCTTGCATTGCCGTTGCAAGGTGGTCTTTTACCGACTGGCTCTTGCCGGACAGAAACGCCTTGGCCTCGTTGACGAGTTCGGCATAGTCCTCATCGCTGATCTCGTGCGTGCAGGGGCCGGAACAACGCTTGATCTGAAAGAGCAGGCAGGGACGGGTGCGTGTCTCAAAAACCGAATCCGTGCATGTCCGCAACAGAAAGGCGCGCTGAAGCGCGTTGATCGTGCGACCGACAGCACCGGCAGAGGCGAATGGGCCGAAGTAGTCTCCCTTGCGGGACCGTGCACCGCGATGCTTGAAAATGCCGGGTGCCCGATGGTCGCCAGTCAGGAGAATATAGGGAAACGACTTGTCATCGCGCATCAGCACGTTGAAGCGCGGACGCAATCTCTTGATGAGATTTGCTTCCAGCAGCAAGGCCTCGGTTTCCGTCCGGGTGACGACGAATTCCATCGTCACCGTTTCGCGGATCATCCGGGTGATGCGATTCGAATGGCCGATCCCGCGCGCATAATTGGAGACGCGCTTCTTGAGATTGCGTGCCTTGCCGACATAGAGCACGTCACCATCGCTGTTGAACATGCGATAGACGCCCGGATTGTTCGGCAGGCGCTTCACGAAAGCATTGATGATGTCCTGACCGCTCAGGCCTTCAATGTCCGGCAGGCCATCCGAAGAATCCCATTGAATGGAATCGGCAGCGTACGGCGAGGCAGGGACGTCGACTATATCGTCCGTCTCGTCATCATCGTCGGTTTCCGCATCACCAATGATTATACCGGCCACATCCTGCTCGTCATCTGACGGCAGGTTTGCAACGGCATCCTCATTGTTCTTGCGGTTTCCGGTCATTCGGTGATTCCTGCAATATCCGGGGTTTCCCATGCCAGATGCTGTCCGCCATCAAGTGCGATCATCTGGCCGGTGACTGAGCGGCTTTCCCAGAAATAGCGAACAGTACGCCCAAATTCCGACAATTCCGGCGCACGCTGCAAAAGAAGTTTCTCGACCTGCCGTTCGAAATCGCCTGGCTTCTGCCGTTCGCTCGGCAATGTTGGACCAGGTGCGATTGCATTGACCCGGATTTGCGGTGCAAGCGCCTGTGCCATGGTTCGGGTGGCGTTCCAGAGGGCCGTCTTTGAAAGCGTGTAGGAAAAGAAGTTCGGATTGAGCTTCCAGACGCGCTGGTCGATGACATTGACGACAAGCGCTTCTTCACCATCGGGCAGGGCTTTTGCCATTTCTTCAGCCAGCAGGACAGGCGCCTTGAGGTGGATGGCAAAGTGCTTGTCCCACAGCGTCATGTCCAGTTGGCCGATGCGGTCATCTTCAAAGAGCGATGCATTATTGACGAGGAGCTGGATCGGCCCGATCTGGCGCGACGCATCTTGCACAAGATTGCGAATATCAGATTCGGACGAAAGGTCCGCACGCACGACACAGGCTTTGCCGCCTTGTTCGTTTATAGACGCTGCAAGGGCGGCGCCTTCATCGATGGAGTGATTATAGTGTATGGCGACCGGGAAGCCATGGGCGGCAAGGTCTTCGACAATTGCCTTCCCAATGCGCCGTGCGCCGCCGGTGACCAGAACCGGGCATTTAGCAAGCAGGCGAGGCTCTTGATCGTTCAACACGGTAAACACTTTCTTATCGAGATTCTTCAATCGATTTCATGCCATTTCGGTCGGAAGATTGCAGCTAAAAACAGCGCCTGCAATGTTCACAACTGACAAATTTGTAGAGATTTCAGCGGCTTCGTGTCACTTCGCCGCGCGTTGCCGTCACTGCAATCGACGTTATCCCACTATATAGGTGGCTGAATTCGGCGTTGCGATAATGCAACATCGTATTTTTGCCATGTTCTCGTCAGGTTCTCTCCACAGAAGCGGGCATTTCGTGCCGCAATTACCGCCGATATGTCGATCCTGTCAGCGCGGCATGGACGATTTGCTCCCAACATCGCCCGCCCGATAAGGGACCGCGCTAAAGGTAATTTGTGTAAGGAGAATGCTATGCGCACTCTTAAGTCTCTCGTAATCGCCTCGGCTGCGCTGCTGCCGTTCTCTGCGACTGCTTTCGCTGCTGATGCCATTCAGGAACAGCCTCCTGTTCCGGCTCCGGTCGAAATGGCTCCGCAGTACAGCTGGGCTGGTGGCTACACCGGTCTGTACCTCGGCTACGGCTGGAACAAGGCCAAGACCGACACCGTAGGCACCGTTAAGCCTGACGATATGAAGGCTGGCGCTTACGCTGGTTGGAATTTCCAGCAGGACCAGTTCGTATACGGTGTTGAAGGCGACGCCGGCTACTCCTGGGCCAAGAAGACCAAGGATGGTCTGGAAGTTAAGCAGGGCTTCGAAGGCTCGCTGCGTGCACGTCTCGGCTACGACCTGAACCCGGTTATGCCGTACATCACGGCTGGTGTTGCCGGTTCGCAGGTCAAGCTCGACAACGGCTTTGACGACGAAAGCAAGTTCCGCGTTGGTTGGACTGCTGGTGCCGGTCTGGAAGCTAAGCTCACGGACAACATCCTGGGCCGCGTTGAATACCGCTACACCCAGTTCGGTAACAAGACCTACGACCTCGGCAACGAATCGGTTCGTAACAAGCTCGACACCCACGACATCCGCGTCGGCGTTGGCTACAAGTTCTAATTATCTGATAATTGAACACGGAAAACCGGGCAGGCAACTGCCCGGTTTTTTGTTGCGCTGTTTAGCTCAGTTGTTCGCGGCATCTGTCAGCCAGTCGCGAAATGCGGCCATCGCTTGCGTTTCCGTCCGCGACTGTAGCCTTGTCAGCCAGTAGCTGCCCATCGTCACCGTCGTCTCGAACGGCTGGACAATGGTTTCCGACAGCAATTGCCGGGAAAACATCAGTGGCGGGGCAAGCGCAATACCCGCTCCCTGCATGGCGGCTTCCATCATCGCGAGCGACGAATCGAACATGATGCTTCGCGGCAGGGGCATGTCGCCCGTGACGCCTGCTGCCTGAAACCATTGTGTCCATTCATCGGCACGATAGGAGCGCAGCAAAGTATGTCGTGCGAGATCGGCCGGTGTTCGCAATTCGCGCGCCAGTTCCGGGATGCAAAGTGGCGACAGGGGCGCTTCCAGTAATCGGGTTGCGTCGATGCCGTGCCAGGCGCCGCTCCCGAAACGGATCGCGTAATCCAGTCCCTCCGCCGCAATGTCCACCCGGTTGTTGTTGGTCGAAAGCCGCAGGTCGATGAACGGGTAGCGATTCTGAAAATCGCGCAAACGTGGCAATAGCCATCCGACGGCCAAGGTGCCGACAGCACCCACACGCAAGATTTCCCGATAATGCCCCGCTTCGAAACGTTCTAGCGTTCCGGCAATCCTGTCGAATGCGTCCTTCAGTGTGGGAAGCAGCGTTTCTCCTTCGCTGGTCAGCATCAGCCCGCGGGGCAGGCGCTCGAACAATGTCACGTTCAGACGGGTTTCGAGGCTCTTGACCTGATGGCTGACAGCTGCCTGCGTGACGCAAAGTTCAATCGCGGCCTTCGTAAAGCTCAGATGGCGCGCCGATGCCTCGAAGGCGCGCAGCGAATTGAGCGGGAGATGCGGTCGAACCATGTTGCCCCAAATTTTTCTAATGCCAAGTGCTAGATAACGTCGTTTGTCGCGCCAGCGCAAGCATCGTATATAAGCTGGGCCTGAAAGGCTTATATCCCGCAAAGCGGGCTTCAATATAATGGACCGCGCAATACCGGCTATGTCTTGAGAAAGATGCAGCGGAACGCATAATCATGAGGTTTATGTATCTGTCATGAGAAAATCTACGACACTTTTGATCGGTTTCCTCACCACTGCCGCTATTATCCCGAATAACGGCGCGCTGGCTGCGAGCAAGGCGAATGATGGCGACTTGCGCCGTATTGTCGATGAAACGGTGCGCCCGCTCATGGCCGAGCAGAAAATCCCCGGCATGGCCGTCGCTATAACCATCGACGGCAAGAGCCACTTCTTCGGTTATGGTGTGGCATCGAAGGAAAACGGGCAAAAAGTCACCGAAGACACGATTTTCGAGATCGGCTCGGTCAGCAAGACCTTCACTGCAATGCTCGGCGGCTGCGGGCTGGCGACAGGCGCGTTCACTCTGTCCGATCCCGCGACCAAATGGGCCCCCGAACTGGCAGACAGCAGCTTCGACAAGATCACCATGCTTGATCTTGGGACCTACACGCCGGGCGGATTGCCCCTCCAGTTTCCCGATGCTGTCTCCGATGACAGTTCGATGCTGGCATATTTCAAGAAATGGAAGCCGGACTATCCGGCAGGCACGCAGCGTCGCTATTCGAATCCCAGCATCGGCCTGTTCGGCTATCTGGCGGCACGAAGCATGGACAAGCCGTTCGACGTTTTGATGGAACAAACGCTTCTGCCTGCATTCGGCCTGAAGAACACCTTCATCAATGTGCCGGAAAGCCAGATGAAGAACTACGCCTACGGCTATTCCAAAGCCAACAAGCCGATCCGGGTATCGGGCGGGGCGCTGGATGCACAAGCCTATGGCATCAAGACCACCGCGCTTGATCTTGCCCGCTTCGTCGAACTGAACATCGACAGCTCATCTCTGGAGCCTGATTTCCAGAAAGCCGTCGCCGCAACGCATACCGGTTACTACCATGTCGGAGCGAACAATCAGGGGCTTGGCTGGGAGTTCTACAACTATCCGACCGCGCTCAAGACGCTTCTTGAGGGCAACTCGTCGGACATGGCGCTGAAGTCGCACAAAATCGAGAAATTCGATACACCTCGCCAACCGTCAGCTGATGTGTGGCTCAACAAGACAGGCTCAACCAACGGCTTTGGCGCTTATGCGGCCTTTATTCCTGCGAAGAAGACCGGAATTGTTCTGCTTGCCAACCGGAACTATCCGATTGATGAGCGCGTAAAGGCTGCCTATCGGATATTGCAGGCGCTCGACAAGAAGCAATAGACCGCAAAAAAGAACCCCGGAAAATCCGGGGTTTTTTCTTTCCAGACCGATCAACCGCGCGGCAGCAGTTCCGTCAATTCCGGATGCACTTCCTGAAAGCGCTTCATCCAGCGCTTGAGCTTGGGACGGTTACGTTCCCATTTGCCCTCGAAGCGCAACGCCAGATAGCCCAGCGTGGCGGCGACAGCGATATGACCGCCATGCAGCTTGCCCGCCAGACGTGGCGGTGCTTCGTTCAGAAGATCGAGCGCACGTTCAGCCTTGCGCCATTGCAGGTCGAGCCAGGGCTGATGAATCTTTTCTTCGGGACGCATACGGCGTTCATAGACATGTGCCAGAAGCACGTCGCAGAGACCGTCGGCGACGGCTTCATAGCGCTCTGCATCGGTGCGCTTTTCGGCATTACGCGGGAAGAGCTTGTTACCCGAAACCCGGTTCAGATATTGGATGATTGCACGGCTGTCGAAAACCGATTTGCCATCATCCGTCACCAGCGTCGGAATTTTTCCGAGTGGATTGGCATGGATGAGGTTCTCCGGTTCCGCCGAGGTGTTGACGACGACGCTTTCAAACGGAATGCCGGCATAGTGAGCGGCCATGCGCACCTTCGCGCTGTAGGGCGAAGCAGGCGAATAGAGTATCTGTGTCATCGTTCGTTCCTAAACCGGATATGTAAAGTTTATTGCGTGGCGGGCATCATGACGGAACGGCTTCGGCAAGCATTGGCATCGACCTGACCGCAAGCGCGGTATTGCAGGTCTTTTGTCATGCAGATGCGAACTTCCTGAAGATAGTTCCGCTTGCAGCTTATCGAAATTCCGTCCGGCTTCATGCCGGGATTGGCTGCGATAAAGGCTTTTCCGACGAGAAGGGGATCAACACGCCGGCCACTCGCCAGATTGCGCAGGCTGGGCGGAATGTTGACCTGATCGAAAGCGTTACGCAGCGTTGAGAAATATTCGTCCTGCGACAGGCCCGAACAACTGCCGTGTTTGCGCCATTGATAAGCGACAAGACCGGCAGACGGCATGATATCCGACAGGCGGGAAATGATTGGACGAGGCACATAGCTGCCCCGACTGCGGGCATTGTCGAACTGGCAGTTCGCCGGATAGCCCCATTCGTTCTGTGGCCAGAGACCGTGCACCACGAAACCGAAAGGACGGTTGGTTCCACATTGCTGCTTGTTGGCGCGGGGGCCTTCGGAGGCACAATAGCTCGGCGACCAGGAGAGGGCGAGGACGTAGAAGTCGAACTCGCCCGCAACGTCATCAGCATGGCTTGGTGCGACTGCCAAAACACTCGCAACTGCCGCTGCGAGCAACGTAAACGCAGCTGCACCAAAATTCCGCAGCATATGCCCTCCACTCAATCGTTGCTCAAGGCTTCAGTGTCTGAATCAAAAAGCGACAGGCCGAGGCGAAAATGGTGATTTTCGAGTACCGGAGCGGAGCGTACTTAAAGGTACGTGAGCACCGGAACGCAGACAAATTGCCATTTGCAGACCGGCATGGCGACTTTTGGAGCAGACACTAGTGGATTGAATTTGACGTTTGATACCCGTCCGATATAAATCTCGTTTCAAACGTCAAATTCGAAAAATCCACTAGATTCATAAAGTTACTAGTGGTCTTTTGATTCCGACATTTGCTCAGTGCTCATATCCGAGGGATGCAAATGTCGGAATCAGACCACTAGCGAAGAACGCGGCAGCTCGCGTCGTACACATACCAGCGGTCGAAACCATCGACGCAGAATTCGACGTTGCGGCCCATCGAGGCAAAGCCCTGACCTTCTTCGACCATATACCAGACCGAACGGTACTGACCGTCGGTCAGAACGGCGGTTGCCTTGCAATAGGTACGTTCGATCTGGGCCGGATTGGTCTTCGGCTCATAGCGTGTCAGCTGAACATCGCTCATCGCCGAAATACCGACCTGCGGCAGGTTCGGGACATGACGTACCTGATAGCCAAAATCGGAAACCACCGAGCGCAAAACGCTCTGCTGGCTGCAAGCGCCTGCATCGGCAACGCCTGCTGGAGCAGGAGTGAGATAGTCTGCGGCACTGGCCGGCAGAGACACAAGCGTCAGGGGAAGGACAGACGCAGCAAACAGGGCTGCGCGTGAATACTGTCCGATACGTTCCAGGGTTCGTTGCATATCTCTGTCCTGTCCCAAATTGCGAGCTCGCACCCGCTCTAATCTGTGATAGCCGAAGCGTTGAGGCGCAGTTTCTGTCAGCAATTCGCGCGGGTCAAGTGCGATCCGTCTCGCTGCGCACCCACTTGATGCTGAAATTGCTCCCTTTTTCCTCAGCTAGAAGCTTGGTAAGGCAGGGAAGCAGGGTTTGCATCTCACTTTCGAGTGTATAGGGCGGATTAACGACAATCATGCCGGTGCCATCAAGGCGTGGTTCAGCGGACGGTGCACGAATCGCAAGCTCAATCTGCATGATCTTTGGAATGCCGGTTTCCCGCAGCTGCCGGGTGAACCGTTCTGTTTCCTTGCGATCTTTCACCGGATACCACAGTGCATAGATGCCGCCGCCGAAGCGCTTGTAGGCCTTGGCCAGACCATCGACCAGACGATCGAATTCGCCTTCCTTTTCAAAAGGCGGGTCAACCAGCACCATGCCGCGCTTTTCCTTCGGCGGAAGGTGAGCGCCAAGCGCAAGCCAGCCGTCGAGCTCCGTCACGCGGACCTGATAATCACCGTCGAAAAGTTTCGCCAGCTTGGTGGAGTCCTGCGGATGCAGTTCCAGTGCGGACAGGCGATCCTGCTTGCGCAGCAAATGCCGGACGACAAGCGGCGAACCCGGATAATGGCGAAGCTTTTCACCGTTGTTGACCGCACGGACAGCGGCGAGATAGGGCTCCAGAAGTTCAAGCGCGGGCTGCTCGATCTGCCCTTTCTTCACCGCGTCCATGATGCGGTCGATACCGCCCGTCCACTCGCCGGTTTTGCCTGCTTCGATACCCTTCAGGTCGTAGAGGCCGATGCCTGCATGTGTGTCGATGACGCGAAAGGCCTGATCCTTGCGTTTCAGATACTCGACGAGACGGGTCAGGATGACGTGCTTGACGACATCCGCAAAATTTCCGGCGTGATAGGCGTGACGATAATTCATGGCTGCGCTTGTTTCATGCCAGCCAGTTTTCGGCAAGAGGCAGTGATATCCAAAAAGACCCCGGTCTGCGTCGTTCCTGCAATATCTCTCCTGTCACAAATGTGACATACAACTTTCAACATCCGCTCCTTAGCTTTGAGTCGAGTCCCGAAATGTCTGGTGGCGTCCTTCTGATCGTCCTCTTTGGCGCGTTCCTCCACGCGAGCTGGAACGCAATTGTAAAGGGAAGCGGAGACAAGTTCTTCGGCGCAGCCAGTGTAACCGGTGCGGCCGGTTTGATTGCTCTTTTTATCCTGCCATTCTTGCCACTGCCGAACCCGGCAAGCTGGGGCTACATAGTTGCTTCAACCGTCACGCAGGTATTCTACATGTCGCTCGTGGCCGCGGCTTATAAATCGGGCGACATGAGCGAAGCCTATCCGATTATGCGCGGCACGCCGCCCTTGCTGGTGGCGCTGGTGAGTGCCCCCTTGGTCGGCGAGGTTATGGGCTGGCAAAGCTGGCTTGGGATCGTGCTGATCTGTTCCGGTGTTCTTGCGATGGCGCTGGATGCCCGCCGCAGAAATCGTGGCGCCTCAAGTCGCACGGCGTTGCTTGCGCTCGCGAATGCGGGCTTCATCGCAAGCTATACGATCATTGATGGCCTCGGTGTTCGTGTCTCGGGCGCACCGATTTCCTATACGCTGTGGCTATTCCTGATGAACGCCATGCCGCTGGCAGGCTGGGCTCTTTATCGTGAACCGAACAGGTTTATCCAATATCTGCGCAATCACTGGCGACCGGCCATGATTGGCGGTGTCGGAACCCTCGGTTCTTACGGATTGGCACTTTGGGCGATGACCATGGCTCCGATTGCCGTCGTGGCGGCGCTTCGCGAAACGGCTATCCTCTTCGGCGTACTCATCTCGGCGGTGGTGTTGAAGGAAAAGGTTGGCTTGCCGCGTTTCATCGCTGCCGGTCTTATCGTTCTTGGTGCGATTTCGCTCCGCCTGTCGTGAAAATTTATTTCGTCACAGTGACAATCTTCCGGCAGAAATTCGTTTCTGCGTGAAGTGGCTTGAGATAATAAAGTAACATGAACCAGCACGCTCCCATCTCGAACATCAAAACAGGTCATTCGGCTTGCCCGCACGACTGTCCGTCAACTTGCGCACTCGATGTCGAAATCCTCGATGAGCGCACCATAGGGCGCGTGCGGGGGGCAAAGGACAACAGCTACACGGCTGGCGTCATCTGCGCCAAGGTCGCGCGCTATGCCGAGCGTGTCCATCATCCCGACCGCCTCAAGCATCCGCTGGTTCGTGCCGGTGCGAAAGGCACGGGGCAATGGAAGGAAGCTTCATGGGAAGCAGCACTTGATCTCATTGCCGAGCGCTTCCTGAAAGCCGAGCATGAGTTTGGCAGCGAAAGCGTCTGGCCCTATTACTATGCTGGCACGATGGGGCTGGTGCAGCGCGACTCAATCAATCGTCTGCGTTTCGCCAAGCGCTATTCCAACCAGTTTGACAGTTTCTGTACCAATATGGCCTGGACTGGCTATTTTGCGGGAACAGGGAGCTTGACCGGTCCCGATCCGCGTGAAATGGCAAAGGCAGATGTGGTGGTGATCTGGGGCACCAATGCCGCCGCCACGCAGGTCAATGTGATGACCCACGCGGTTCGGGCGCGAAAGGAACGCGGCGCAAAGATCGTCGTCATCGATGTTTACGCCAATGCGACCGTCCGGCAGGCGGATATGGGCATTGTGCTGAAACCGGGTACGGATGGCGCCTTTGCCTGCGCAGTCATGCATGTGCTGTTCCGTGATGGCCTTGCAGACTGGGATTATCTGGAGCGCTACACCGATGATCCGAAAGGACTGGAAGCGCATCTTCAAACCCGGACACCTGAATGGGCAGCCGCCATCACCGGCCTGTCGGTCGCAGAGATCGAGGCATTCGCCCATCTCGTCGGCAAGACCAAGCGCACCTATTTCCGTCTTGGCTATGGTTTCACCCGCCAGCGCAACGGCGCAGTGAACATGCACGCAGCTTCTTCGATTGCCTGTGTGACAGGCGCTTTCCTTTATGAAGGCGGTGGCGCATTCCACTCGAACTCCGGCATCTTCAAGATGGACAAGCGCGAGATCGAAGGTCGCGCCATGCAGGATGTAGGTCTTCGTTTTCTCGATCAGTCGAAAATCGGTCGTATTCTCACCGGTGACAGTGAGGCTCTTTATGGCGGCCCACCCGTCATGGCGATGCTGATCCAGAACACCAACCCGATGAATGTGACGCCGGAACAGCGGCTGGTTCGCAAAGGCTTTGCGCGCGAGGATCTTTTCGTTGCCGTGCACGAACAGTTCATGACCGATACGGCGAAGATGGCCGATGTCGTGCTGCCCGCCACGACGTTCCTTGAGCATGACGATATCTATCGCGGCGGCGGGCAGCAGCATGTGGTTCTGGGGCCGAAGCTGATCGAGCCTCTCGCCGATGCGCGTCCGAATATCTTCGTTATCAACGAACTGGCAAAGCGCCTCGGCGTTGCGCATCTGCCGGGTTTTGATCTCGACGCGCGCACGCTGATCGACAACATGAATGCCAATAGCGATTTGCCGCAATTCGACGAATTGAAGGAAAAGCGCTTTGTCGATCTGCAGCCGCCCTTCGAAGAAGCGCATTATATCAATGGCTTCAAATGGCCGGATGGCAAATTCCGCTTCCGACCCGACTGGACCGGGAGCCCGTCGCCGAACAAGCCGCCGGAAGTCATGGGGCTGCAGGGGCCCTTCCAGTCGATACCGGAGTTTCCAGACCATTGGGAAGTGATCGAAACGGCGGATGCCGAGCATCCCTTCCGCATGACGACCTCACCGGCGCATAATTTCCTGAATTCAACCTTTGCCGAGACGCCGACATCGCTTGCCAAGGAAATCCGGCCAGAATTGCTTATCCATCCTGATGACGCGGCTGAGCTTGGCATCGAGAATGGCGAGCGGATCGAGATAGGCAATCATCGAGGCGAGCTGGTGCTTCATGCCGTGCTGCGTGCCGGGCAAAAGCGTGGTGTTGTGGTGTCGGAGGGCATTTTCCCGAACTCGACATTCGAGCGCGGCGAGGGGATCAATATATTGATCGGCGCTGAACCTGCCGCACCCTATGGCGGGCTGGCGGTGCACGATACCAAGATCTGGATTCGAAAAATAAACTCATAAATATTTATCCAACAACGCCGGGGCGCATATATAAACTATATATGCGCCCCGGCGTTGTTGTTTATTCGCGCTGCTCGTTAGCCAGCGTAACGCAGTTTCAGCTTGGAAACACCCACAGCTGCATTCAGGCCGCGCTGGCCCTGAAGCGAGATCGGCTGAAGCGAAATCGTCTTCCACGAACCGCCGGTCAGGATGTTGGTGCCGAAGCCGACGCCAATTGCTGCATTGGCAGATGCGCCGACATAACGGCCCTGAAGAGCGCCCTCGGGACGAACGGTCGGAGCCCAGACGGCCCAGGCGACACGACCGCCATTGATGAAGCCGACATCGATGCCGAGCTTGGTAATCGTCCCTGTATAACGTTCAGCTGGACCACGTCCACGGGCTGGGCTGAATACGCAGTCCACATCCTGCTGGCTGCCGATGATGACGCCGATGGCAGGGGAGATATCGCAGGACAGCGTGCCGACTTCCGAGCGCGGCTGGGTGCGACCCGAAGCGGGAGGAGCTACGTAGTCGGCAGCAATGGCTGGAGCCGTGACCGCAATGCCTGAAATGACGGCCATTGCCGAAAGGAAGGAAGTCGAAAAACGGAGAGACATGTCCTTGTCCTCTTCTAAAACACACATTGAAAGAGACGCTTACACGTCCCTTAACGAGATTTGCCGAAGCAAGTTCCGTTACGAAGGGGAATTAGAGCTTTTTGCGGGAAATTAAAGTTTTATTAACAAAAAACTTCGTCTGTGATTAATTTGCCGCGGTTGAACATGGAAAGAGCGCCATCAGGCGCTCAAAACCATCGCATCGGCCAGATATGGCTGGCTGTTTTGTTCACCGGCAAATTTGCGAAGGGCCAACGCATAAAGTTTATGTTCGGCTTTGAGAACGCGGGCTGCAAGTGCATCGGCATCGTCGCCAGCAAGCACAGGCACGGCCGCCTGTGCGAGAATTGGGCCTTCGTCCATCCCTTCCGTTACCAGATGAACGGTACAGCCTGCGACTTTCATGCCCGCATCCAGCGCCCGCTGATGCGTATGCAGTCCTGGGAAAAGCGGGAGCAGGGAAGGGTGAATATTGAGAATGCGGCCGTCATAGGGAGCAATGAAGCGTCCTGACAGAAGACGCATGTAGCCGGCAAGGCAGATGATATCCGGCTTCAACGCGGCGAGCGCGTCCAGAATGGCATCTTCATGCTCATCCTTCGAGGCATAATCCTTGCGCTTGAAAACCTGCGTGGCAATACCGGCAGCCTGCGCCTTGGCAAGGCCACCAGCTTCTGCCTTGTCGGAAAAGACCGCCACCACCTCCGCCGGAAAATCGGCGGCTTGTGCAGCGCGGATCAGCGCCTCCATGTTGGAGCCGCCGCCCGAAATGAAGATGACGACCCGCTTGCGGATCATAGCGAAAGCTGGCCCTTGTAGACGACGCCGTCCTTTTCACGCTTCACCATCTGGCCGAGCGTGACAACCTCTTCGCCTTCAGCGGCAAGGGCAGCCACGACTTCCTCGACCTTCTCAGGTTTCACGACGGCGATCATGCCGATGCCGCAATTGAATGTGCGCAGCATTTCGGTCGGCTCGACGCCGCCCGTCTTGGCAAGCCAGGAGAAGACCGGTGGAACAGAAATGGACGTAAGGTCGATTTCGGCAGCGAGGCCTTCCGGCAGAACACGCGGAATATTGTCGGGAAAACCGCCGCCGGTGATGTGTGCCAGCGCCTTGATGCCGTCCGAAGCGCGGATCGCGGCAAGAAGAGGCTTCACATAAATGCGTGTCGGGGTCAGCAGCGCTTCGCCGAGCGTCGCGCCCGGCTGGAACGGGGCATCGGACTTCCAGCCAAGGCCGGAGAGTTCGACGATGCGGCGCACCAGAGAAAATCCGTTGGAATGCACACCGGACGAAGCAAGGCCGAGTATGACATCACCTTCGGCAATGTCGCCACGCGGCAGCAGACGGTCGCGTTCAGCCGCACCAACCGCGAAACCGGCAAGATCATAATCGCCTTGCGCGTACATGCCGGGCATTTCAGCGGTTTCACCGCCGATCAGTGCGCTACCGGCTTGTCGGCATCCTTCTGCGATACCCGCAACGATATCGACACCCTGATCCGGCGAAAGCTTGCCCGTCGCAAAATAGTCGAGGAAGAAAAGCGGTTCAGCACCCTGAACGACGAGATCGTTGACGCACATGGCAACAAGATCAATGCCCACCGTGTCGTGCTTGTCGGCATCAATGGCGATCTTCAGCTTGGTGCCGACACCGTCATTGGCGGCAACGAGTACCGGATCCTTGAAGCCAGCAGCCTTGAGGTCGAACAGGCCGCCAAAGCCGCCGATCTCGCCATCCGCACCGGGGCGGCGCGTGGAGCGCACGAGCGGCTTGATCTTCTCGACCATCAGGTTACCAGCATCGATGTCGACACCAGCCTGCGCATAGGTCAGGCCGTTCTGGCCAACAGGCTTATCGGCGGGCTTATTTTCCATGGTCATGGCCTGCTCCTGAAATTGGGTGCTTATCCACGCAGCTGTTTAATGCATTTTCGGCAAAAGCGTGTAACGGTTTTGCTCAAGAAAAATGCGATAAACAGAGAATGTGCGCGCAATGGCACGAGACGGCGCTGCCTGCAAGGCCACAAAGCTCGAAAAGAGCGAAACAGCGCAGGATTCTGCCTGAAATCGTAAAGCACCGTCCATAACTCGATAGAAGGTTGTGTTTCGTCAGGCTTTTCGCACAGACATTGCAATCCTGACCAACCGTTCTAACTTGTTCCCGTTCGCACTAAGATATCCGTAACGCCATTCTGCTATCAGGACTGGCTCTATCCAATACGTTTCCTGGAAATAGATGCACATGGTCAAGAAACCGACACCCACGCGCACGAGCGCCAGCCGAACGATCCGTCAGTCGGAAGCGACAGTTCGTGATGGCGACATTCACGTCAATGTGGAAGTCGGCGCGCTGACCGGCTCTTCGGTGCGCCGTCAGGCGATGTTCTGGGTGGGGACCGTCGCGGTCTTCATCCTGTTCCTGATCGTATTCAGTTCAGTGCTGTTGCCTTTTGTTGCGGGCATGGCGCTGGCCTATTTCCTCGACCCTGTCGCAGACAGGCTGGAACGTTTCGGCTTGTCCCGGCTTACGGCCACAATCGTCATCCTGCTCATCTTCCTGATGGCGCTGGTAGTCGGCCTGATGATTATTGTGCCGATCTTGGCAACCCAGCTAGCCGACTTCATTTCTAAAATTCCAGACTACATCACACAACTTCAGTCGCTTCTGGCAAACGAAGATTCGCAATGGCTGAAGAAATATATCGGTATTGACAGTTCGGTCATTCAGCAGAATCTGAGTTCTCTGCTCCAGCAGGGCGCCGGGTTCATGTCGACCTTGCTTCAATCCCTGTGGAATTCGGGGAAATCGCTGATCGATATTGCGGGGCTTTTCGTCGTCACTCCGGTGGTTGCATTCTACATGCTTCTGGATTGGGACCGCATGGTCAGCAGCATCGATTCATGGGTGCCGCGCCGCCAGCTTCATACCGTGCGCCGCATCGCCCGCGAGATGAATGCCGCCGTCGCCGGTTTCATTCGCGGGCAGGGAACGCTCTGTCTCATTCTGGGAACCTATTACGCCATCGGTCTCACGCTGACCGGGCTTAATTTCGGCCTGCTGATCGGCTTTTTTGCCGGTCTCATCAGCTTTATTCCCTATATCGGTTCCTTTGTTGGTCTGGCGCTTGCCATCGGTGTGGCGCTGGTCCAGTTCTGGCCTGACTGGATCATGATCTGTGCCGTCGCCGGTGTGTTTTTCCTTGGCCAGTTTGTGGAAGGAAACATCCTCCAGCCGAAGCTCGTCGGCTCGTCCGTGGGGCTTCATCCGGTCTGGCTTATGTTCGCTCTTTTTGCCTTCGGTTCGCTGTTCGGCTTCACCGGAATGCTGGTGGCAGTGCCCGCAGCGGCTGCGGTCGGGGTGCTTGTGCGGTTCGCATTGAATAGCTATCTCCACTCACCGATGTATGATCCTGCCTACCATCAGCCGAACCCCGACGCCGGGCCGCTGATCGAGGCAGGCGAGAATGCAGGCAAAGAGAAATGAGATTGGGTCGTAACCGGGCAAGGTTTGAAACGGGATTTGCAGGAGGCCGCGATGCGTGAGGCACCGCGCCAGATTCCGTTGAATCTTGAGCATCAGCCCGGTTATCATCGGGAAGACATGATCGTCACGGGCTCCAACCGTGCCGCTGTCGATCTTATCGATCGCTGGCCGAACTGGCTGTCGCCTGTCACGATCCTTGCCGGGCCGACGGGGTCAGGCAAGACGCATCTGGCGGAAATCTGGCGCGCCGGAACAGGTGCGCTTCTGGTAGACCCCACGAACATTACCGAGGAAGCTGTAAACGGCGCTGCCGAATATCCGGTGCTGATCGATGATATTGGTGCTGCTCCTTTCGATGAAACCGGACTTTTCCATCTCATCAACAGCGTCCGGCAGAATGCGGCTCAGGGTCTTGGGCCTTCCCTGCTGATGACCTCCCGTCTGTGGCCAGCCAACTGGAACGTCAAGCTCCCTGATCTTGCCTCGCGTCTCAAGGCTGCAACCGTCGTGGAAATTTCAGAACCGGACGATCTGCTGCTTTCCGGCGTCATTCACAAACTCTTCGCGGACCGGCAGGTAAGCGTCGAGCCGCATGTCGTCGCCTATCTGGTGAGCCGGATCGAGCGCTCGCTTCTGTCTGCGATCCAGATCGTCGACAAGCTTGACCGGGCGGCACTTGAGCAGAAAAGCCGTATCACGCGCACGCTTGCCGCTCAGGTTCTGGCGGGCAGCGAACAGCCGGAACGCTGAGGATGAAGATAGCGGTCACCGGAGCGGGTGGTTTTATCGGAAGCGCACTCACTCAAGTGCTAACCGGGGAAGGGCATGATGTCCTGCCTCTGTCCCGGAATGAACTGTCTGATCCGGATTTTTCAGGTGTGGAAACGGTTGTTCATTGTGCAGCACTTGCTCACCGCACCGGCGCGGAACGACCGGATGCAGATACATTCGATGCGGTCAATCATCGACTGGCCGTGGAACTTGCTGCCAAGGCAAAAGCCGCCGGTGTAAGACGCTTCGTGTTTGTATCTACGATCTATACGATTGCGGGAAACCCATCGCCGCTGACGCCAGACATGCCGCTGAGGCCGCGTGATGATTACGGTCGTGCCAAGGCAAAGGCGGAAGCCGATCTGCGTGAACTCAACGGTATCGAGGTCGTCATTGCACGCCCGGTTCTCGTTTATGGTCCCGGAGCGCGGGCGAACCTGAAAGCCTTGATAAAGCTCTGCGATAGCGGGTTGCCGCTGCCGTTCGGTCTGGCGGACAACAGGCGCAGTTTCGTCTCGCTTGAAAACGTCGCACATGCGCTGACATTCTTAAGCGTTGCGCCTGCAGAAAAAGTTGCAGGGCGGGTGTTTCATCTTGCGGAGCCGCAACCCCGCTCCACAAAAGAGTTCGTGACGAAGCTGCGCGCTGCCTTGGGAAAACCTGTGCGTCTTGCACCTGTTCCGCCGGTCTTCATGCGGCTCCTGCTATCAGCAGTGGGCAAAAGCGGTCTCTACGACCAGCTTTATGGCGATCTGGTCGCGGACAGTTCGTCGCTGATTGAAGCAGGATTCGACTATTTGCCCGGTGACCGGCAACTCGAAGCAATGGCGCGTGGTCTGGATTAGAGCATGTCTCCCAAAAGTGGGAACCGGTTTTGGGATAAAGAAATGCGTAAAAACAAAGAGATAGAGCGGTTCCAGCGACTCCGTTTCAACCGGAACCGCTCTAGTTTTTCTGGCCGACAGCTTTGGGCGGCTCCATGCGTGAATGCGCTGGATTTGGAGCCTGTTTCGGTGCGGCTGCCGTTGCAGTTTGCGTCTTCCTGGTAACCGAGCCGGTGATCAGGCTTGCGCTGTCAGGCTTGTTGCGTCCACCGATAAGCTGATCTTCATGCACCCAGCCGATCATGTTCGTCTTCGGAACGATCACGCGATGCCAGCGTCCGGTCTTTCCATAGGAGCGCATCTCACGGCCTTTTTCCACGACGCCGATGGATGGCGACTTGTCCCACGCATTCTTATGGATGGTGAGTCGCGCCTTGGCATAAATCACCGAAGGCGAGCTTGCGGGAGTGTTGACGCCACGCGGCGGCATGGAGCGCAGTGCAGCGGCGGGTGGGGATACGACAACCTGATTTGTGGGGCGGGGTGGGGTGGCGGTCTGGATTGCTGCCTGCTGTACCGGCTTTTGCGGTGCGGGTGCCATAACGGGCGCCGATGGACGCGGCACAGGGCCGACGGCAGCGCCATAATCCTTCGACCACGCCTTGTTCTCGGGGGCCTTGCTTTCGGGTGCTTTGCTGGTGACGGTCGCCTTTGGCTCGGTTCTCGCAGATGACTGTGTGTTCGGCTTGGAAGCGGGGCGCTGGAACAGGGCTGTGATCGCGGCTTGCGGGCTCTTGTGCTGCGAGGTTGCCCACAGGCTGAAAGCACCAAGGCCGAGGATTGCGGCAAGCGCGAGCATGGGAGTGGACGAGCCGGACGACTTGCCCGACGACCTGGCCGAGCGCTTTGTGGAGCGCTTGGGCGTGCGGGTGGTGCGTTTCCGTGCAGCCATCGTCTGTCTCCTGTTCGAATCGCGATGGGGAGACGCTACCAATTGTTCCTTCGCATTTGGTTACCGCAGCATCGGGCGCGAACGGCTGGAACGACGAATCGGAAACAAAAAACGCCGCTTTCGCGGCGTTTCAAGGTGGATTGGTGAAGACTTACTGGTGCCCAGACGTCTTGTCATCGCAAGAGGTCTGGCCTGAAGCCTTCTCCTGCTGCCGTTGGTTGGCTTCGCTTGCTTCAACTGCGTTGCGCAACTCTGCCCATTCGCGTTCATGACGACGATAAAGCTCGTCGGAAACAGTCTGGATACCCATTTCGGTCCTCCGTTTTATCTGGTGCCCCAAATAACATGGCGAAGTCCGAAACGTTGCATCACAAAGCGTAAGCGTTTGAAATCTTAATCGGTTTATATGTTTATAACGTCTTGCCGATTTCAGTTTTCCTGAATGGAAACACCACCTTCTCCGATTTTCATCTCAATCCCGGCGGGTTTGGTCTCTTCGCGATAGACATAAACCGCAAGACCTGCAGCCACGACAATCAGCGCGCCAATAATCAGATAAAGCCCGTTTCTATTCACATTCAGTCTCCAGCTGGTTGATGGTGAAGTGGGAACGTTCGCGCGCGTGATTTGGTTCCGCAGAACATGATGACCACAAAAATGCGCCATCCTGTTTTTATTGAATGGAAAAAACACAAACTGGCAAATTTGCCTCTTGCTTTATCTCTTTGGATTATCTAGTGAAGCCGCACCGCTTGAAAGCGACGGAGCGTAGCGCAGTCTGGTAGCGCACCTGATTTGGGATCAGGGGGTCGCAGGTTCGAATCCTGCCGCTCCGACCATCAAGAACCATAGTCCTCCCAACACTTTAGCGATTTTGGCCGAATGTCCCGTGCGACTTCGTGCGACGGTCGTGCGACTTGCTAAGTCGCACGGGCGGTTTTGCGGTCAGTAATGCATCGCGTCGTAGATCAGGCGCGCCGGCAGAAAAGTGCCTCTGAACGCCTTGCCTTCTGCAAAATTGAGTGGGCCGGTCGGCCGAGCTCCTGGCAGCGATGACAAGGCATGTCGGTGCAAGCCTTCTCCCCAGGCGCTGCCATCAAACAGCCGGTTGACACCTACGCCGGCCGACGCGACGACAAAGCCTTCGTTTGTCGCAAAGTCGCTCACAATCCGGATCCCGGCCAACCTTAAAAGCAACCTCGAATCTTCGTTGTCGTTCAAGGCCGATTCAATCATGCGCCTTACCGGCGTTTCTCCGTCCGGCTTAAACATGAGTAGATGGCGAAGGCAGGTAAACGCATCTTCGATGATCTCCCTGGGCAATGGCTGCAGCTGATCAATCTGAACATCGATGTGAAAATGCAGCCTTACTTTTCCCTGGCCGATGTTTTCAGTTTCAATAACGCAATGCTGTTTCAAAATATGCCTCCCGCCCGCTCGTCAAATAGAAAGCCGCGCCAGGCTCATCCTGACGCGGCTGGAAATGAGGGGCGGCGTGAATCGCGTGGCGATTCCCTGAACCGATTATTAAGGCTAGTAACCGATTTCCGTTTCGCCGTCGGCTTCGTACCAGGAAACCATTTTCCGGATTGCGCTGTCAGCCATTTCCGGATGGCGGGCAAGATAGTGCCGCAAGATCCGCGTGGCGCTTTCGGCCGTGTGACCGGTGACTGAGATGATCTCGGGGATCGTTGCGCCGGCAAGCGCCATCCAGGTAACAGATGTATCGCGGAAATCGAGATCCTGCAGATCATGCAGCGAAATCAGCGGCGAGATCTCGTAGACGATGCGCACATCATAGACGGCCTCGCCTTTGCGGTGTTTGTCATGCACGCGCTTGAGCGCCACATTCATGGCCTTCACAGACGGAAAGTTCTTCTGTGTCGCAGAAACGTCCACAACGCCGATGATCGCAGCGTCGCGCACCTTTGAGAAAATATCATGATAGTGACGCTTGCTGAATGACTTCCAGAGCTTCTCGTCCAGAATGACGCGCGGATCCTTAATCTTCGCAGCTTCGCGGCGCTTCTTCGATGCCTCGAGGCGACGCTCCAGCTCTGGAGCTTGCATAACGGCAACGATTTCACCAGTCTTCGATTGCTTAAATACGCGGCGATTGTTCATTAGACCCTTGTCGACCAGTTCGCGGCGGTCGCCCTGGCGCTGGCCGCTCCAAACTGCCAGCACTATCATATCGCCTATCTCTGGCCGACCGATCCGATCAGCTGCAGCTATCAATGCAAGAATCTCCGGTCGCGTGCCAAATCTGACGCGCGGGGCAGGCGATTCCATTTGCAGTTTCGTTGCTGGATTGTCGAGTAGCTTCACACGGCCGCGCAGCATTCCCCAGCTGATGGCGGAAGAAAGTGTAAGCAGAACACCTTTCGCCGTCGCCAAGCCGCGTTGATCCCAAAGGCTATCAAACAGATTTCGGCATGTCGGCCGATCGAGCGAGCGTACATCGGAAACCCATAGTTCGCCGTCATGCTGCATAAGGACATTCATCTTGTCCCTGTAGTCATTCATAGTCGTGGGGCTGTAAGAGCGCGTGCCGCCCGGCTTGAATTTCGGGTTGCGCCTCGGGTTAGTCCAGTCCTCAATCAGATTTTCTACGGTATAGCCGTTATATTTGTGCGGTGCACTTCGTGGGCCAGGAGCCTTTTTCCCAGCAAGTTCCAAGCGAGTTCTTTTCTCTGCGACTTCGAGCTGAAACGTGGCAGACCAATCTACCGCCTCTCCGCGCGTGAACCATCGGCCATCTTTATGTCTCAAATCCTTGCCGGAATAGCCTATGGCTCGCAGCTCTTTGCCAGGCTGGAAGCGGGGGCGACCGTCGCGCCATGATACGTGTGGATGGGGGTTTGCCTTCTTGGCCATGCTCGTTACTCCAAACATTGCGAGCGAAAAGGAAAAGCCCGGCGGAACACAGAGGGGCGGGCATTCCGCCGGGCTATCAGGCCGCCGGCGGGGGGATTGGCGGCCTATCGGTGGATCTCAGTTGTCAAACCAGATCCGTTGTCGGGTTTTCGTCGGCATGAGTGCCATCAGCCAAAGCGCGGCAATCAGCAGGAAAACGGATAATGCTGCGAGGATCGTTAGCGCCTGGGCCATCAGCTCATGCCAAGGGCGTCCATGTAGAGTTGAAGCATTGCTTCCTCTTCCGTGCGCTCATGGTCCTCTTTCTTTCGCAGACGAATGATCGTGCGAACGACTTTGCTATCGAAACCGGAACCCTTGAGCTCCGCGTAAACTTCCTTGATATCGTCGCCGATCGTTTTCTTTTCTTCCTCAAGGCGCTCGATACGCTCGATGAAGGCGCGCAGCTGGCCGACGGCAATGGTTTGGGCTTCTGATGTAATGTCGTCGCTCACTGTGCGGCCTTTCTTTCGGTTTTTGCGCGCTCGCGCTCTTGCATGACTGCAAGCACCATCTGGCCGACGCCAGTAAGGCGGAGACAATCAGAGCGATCGCTGATCAGATGCTTGCGGGACAGGTTGTCGACGGACCTGAGAGAAACCTTGTTTCCTTGCCCCGGAATGGCCCAGCCATTGCGTCGACGATAAAATTTGTACGTTGCGACCTCCCGCAGCAGCTTGCGCTCTGTGGGCGTCAATTCGCGCGGATCTATAAGGGCTGGCTGAGACGTGCTATTCATCGGTTGCACTCCCGTTATGAGGGCAAAGCCAGATGCAGAAAGCTTTATTGGCGAAGTAGCATTGCTCACCCAGCTTCCCATCATTCCAACGCCCGCAACCGTCGCCGGTGTCCAGTTCATCGCTGAAATCGTCGTCCGGCTCGTAGTCGTGGTACGGCTCATAGTCGGACATCACGAAATGCGCGTCGATTTCCAGATGATCGATTGAGATCGAGCCTTTGAAGGTCATGACACGACCCCATAGCGCTCGTGGTGCGCCTGGCGCTGCAGGCTGATGAGATCCGCGCCGGCTTCGTTGCTGTTGGCTGCTCGGATAATTACGCCACCCGCGATCAACCAAAGCTCGACCGCACGGCGCGGCCACTTCCAGTCCGATCCTGGGATCGGCCGGGGAAATCCATGTTCTGCGTTGAACTTGTTCCAGTTGCGTTTCAGCCATCTCTCGGATCGGCCGATCGCACCTGCAACCTCTTCAATGCTTGCTGTCTCGATAGAAAGCATGTCGATCACTCCGTTTGTGATTCGACATTCAGTATCCGCATAAATGCGGAATTGGCAATACGACGTTACGCATAAATACGCATTTGATGCGCATGGCGTTGAAACGCATAAGAAAAAAGTCATATGACTTTGTTCAGCGCGTCCTCATGGGATGCGCCAAGTAAGTCATATGACTTTGTTTAATTGATTTGCCTTGGAAGGGGAATTTAAAGTCGTATGACTTTGTTCAATCCCTAGTGCGCGACGCGCGGTTGCCTCATAACAACGTCAACCACGCCCTTAATGGATACGTCAGAACCGTCAACCGGAAGCGGCTTCTGTGCGCCTTCGCGCAACGAGTTGGTGATGACGTAAGGAGGAAGGTAAAGCCTGAACACATTTTCAGTGCGACCGCTTGACCAGTCTTTAAGCTCTACCGCTACGATATCGTTGGGCTTTGGTTGTGGTGATTGATCCACGATCAAAACGTCTCCGGGAAGAATGCCGGAAATTTCAAGAGCGTAGCTCCGAATTCGCCAGGCGCTCCGACCGTTGCGTTGAGCGATCAAGTCTCTGATTGCGCGTTCAAAGCTTGGGTTCGCTTCGGGCTCGTCAAAGACGTAAGGCTCAGTTTCCTTGTCGTTGAAGGCGCGTGCACGGCCCGGAAATTCCATAGGCCGTAATCCGGCAGCTTCCGCTATCTTATGAATTGTCCTGGATGAGATCATCCCCGGAAATTCCGGATCGTTCAGCGGTTTGTGAATCGTCGAAGGTGCCACGCCCGTTCGGCGCGCCAATTCAGTGGCGGTAATCCCGAGATGAGATAAGACCGCCTTCACCCAATCCTGTTGTTCTTTTTTACCCTGTTCCATGCGCATAAAGTTATGCGCAGGAGATACGCAACTCGAAAACATACTAACCTTGACGATCCGCATTATTGCGGAACTAATGCGCATTAGAAGCAGCAAGTGATTCGGTAGTCAAGAATGCGAACCTTCGATCAGATCGAACAGTTAAGAAAACATTACAAGATTACGCGGAAGCAGCTGTATGAGCGGGCTGGTATCCATAAGGAAACGTGGCGCCGAACAGCGCAGAGTAAGACCAGCCCGAACGTGAAGACCCTTCAGGATCTTTCTGAAGCGATCGATACGCTCATTTCCGAGCGGGGCGACGCCCATGCTTGATCTCGTCGTGGTGATTTCTGGCCTGGCGATGGTCGTGCTTGGTTGCGGGTGGATAGCCGATCGAAAGCCATGGATTGGCATTGGCTGCTTCCTTTATGCCGCACTCGTTTTCGCCGTCGAAACTCTGTTCATTGCGTTCAGATGGTGATGCCGATGACGGAACGCCTCACGATCCTCCATTCTGAAAAACGCACGGAAGCGCCGAAAAGCCCGGAGAACGTTCGGGTTGTCCTCCAACACGAAGATAATTCGCGGATATCGGTCGCAACAATGGCGGCGCAGAGCAACTTGGCCACTGCCGAAGTGACGTTTCACCTGGCTGAAAGTGTCTGGATCGCAGAGCGGATTATTGCAGGCGACATGCGTGTCGCAACTCGCCCTGGTCTTGCTCGCATTCTGGCCGGCGCAGTTGTTGCGCTCGCAAAGATTGGTTTTGCTGCTGGCGCGCTGCAGAAGATCGATGAAGATCCGGAGGCTCAATCAGATGAGCCATGATCTTGCTATTGAGCTTCAAAAAATCGAGGAAATACGGCGCGAGAACGGGATTGCGCAATATCATGTCGAGCGCGCGGCAATGTTATGCAACGGCTATTACAGCTTGTTGATAACTGGCGCAAAACGACCACGCATGGGGACGCTTAATGCGCTACGCCTCGCTCTCCGCCGACTGATCGTCACGCCAGAAGCTGACACAAGTCCGCAATCTGCCTTCTGCAACATGTCGATCCGCGCAGCTATTGCGCTGCTGTGCGAGGCTCGCGGCCTCGATGCCGAGAAAATCCAGAACTCCATCGCTTCAAAACGCGCCACGCAATCGCCGGAATGGCTCGAGGCTGCGCGCGTCCGTCGTGATGCCTGGGCTTTAGTCAGCAACGCATTCGGGATTTCTGGTTCCGACCTGGCACGCGCGGCCGGCGTCTCGAAAGCTGCAATCAGTCTCGCGCTGCGCGCTGTTGAAGATGCCCGCGACGACAAGGATTTTGACCGTGAAATGGAACGGCTCGAGCGAGCTCTAACCGGAGGTGGTTGGTAATGAACCGTCGGCTTACCTCTACGGCTGTCAAAGCGCGACGTTTCGAGCCTGCAACCAGTCTCGATTTCTTTCCGACGGCTCCGTGGGCCACGCGTGCATTTTGCGAGCATGTGATGCCGGTTGTTTCTCCCTATGCTGACCGCTTCAAGGCGACGGCCTGGGATCCGGCATGCGGAATGCTGCATATGTCGCGCGTGCTGGAAGAGTATTTCGAGCGTAGCGTTTATGCGTCGGACATTTTCGATTACGGGCAGGGCGTTTCGACGTTCGATTTCCTCGATCGGTCTGTCGCTCCGCTAACCGTGGACTGGATCATCACCAATCCGCCATTCAAGAGCGGTGCGCAGTTCGTCGAGCGCGCGCTCGATCTCGCCGGCGTCGGTGTGGCGATGCTTGTCCGGACGCAGTTCCTAGAAACTGTCGATCGATATCGCTCTCTTTTTCAACGGCGGCCTGCAGATCTGATTGCGCAGTTCGTCGAGCGCGTGCCGATGCATCGCGGCCGGTGGGTCGTGAACGGCAAAACTGCCACTTCATATTGCTGGCTGGTCTGGCTTCGCCATCGTGAACATGCGCGATCGCGTGCTGCTGCGCATTTTGGGCAGGGCTTCATCTGGATCCCGCCATGCCGGCAGAAGCTCACGCGGCCGGACGATGTGCTGCGGTTCGGTGGCTGCGTCGATATCCCGAAAAAGCACAAGGCATGGCGTCCGGAAAGGATGGCGGCATGAACAACCGCGGCGATCTGCAGGAAATCAAGGAAATGCTCAAGGATCGGGCGCAAGAGGTTTGCGAAAAGCTTCTGCCGAACGGCCGTCGCGATGGCAATCTCTATGTCAGCCATGATCCTGTCCAGGGCGATTACGATCATAAGCCTGCTCTGAAAGTTCGTCTGCGCGGCAATATCGGCGGCTGGGAGCAATTCCGGGGCGGTGCCGAAGGCGCGCGCAAGGACATTCTCGGCCTGGTCGAATATGTGCTGCGCACCGATACCAAAGGTGCGCTTGCCTGGGCGCGTGATTTCCTTGGCCTGCGATCGATGAGCCGGCAGGAACGTGAAGCCATGCAGATGGTGGCTTCTGCCAAGGCGAAGAAACGCCAGAAAGAGGATCATGATCGGCGTCTCTGGCGGATCAAGAAAGCAGATGAGCTGTTTTCGCTGCTGACTATGCAGATGCATCCGGATCGGCTCGATCTGCCGGCGTTGCGCCACGCGCTGTCATATTTCCGTGGCCGCGATATTCCGCTCGAGGAAGTTACACATCTTCCTGTCGAGACCTTCCGTTTCAGCCCACAAACCGAATGGTGGAGCGGCGCGAAGTTCCAGACGGAAGGCGCACGGCGCTTCAAGGTTTCGCGTGGTCCGATGTTTCCAGCCGTTCACTCGGCCATGCGATCGCAGCACGGGATCGTCACAGCGTGTCATTGCACGTTCCTCGATCCGCTCGAGCCGGTCAAAGCTCCGGTCGAGCCTCCAAAGCTGATTTTCGGTGAAGCCAGCGGCGCTGTCGTCGAGGTTTCATATGGTCAGTTTTGCGAGCCTTTCTGGCTCTCGCAACAAGCCGGCACTGTCATCATTTGCGAAGGCGTCGAAACGGCCTTGAGCCTCGCGATCGCCGCGCCCGAAGCTCGCGTATGGGCCGGTGGCTCGATTACGAACATGGGAAATGCGCCTGTCTGGCTGGATTGTGTCGGGGCGATCATCCTCGCCCGCGACAACAATCACGGCAATCCCATGGCGCAAAAGCAGATCCAGCAGACGATCGACAAGCTCGAAAGCTGGGGCAAGCCGCTCACGGTCATCAACTCGCACCTGGGCGATGATTTCAACGACCTGATGAAAGGTGAATGACGATGCCTGATGAAAAACAGATGGTTGATAGCGCGTCGGACGAACGCACCATCAACAACACGATGCGCCACTCATATCGCGTTCTGACCGATGAAGAAAAGTCTCAAATGTCTCATTTGAAGGACCTTGGCGCTCATTTTGTCGATGTCCTTCATGAGGTGGGAGGCACGGCCGGTATTCCCCATGCACGGATGAAAAGCCGTGAATTGAGCATCGCCCAGACAAAAATCGAAGAGGCCGTCATGTGGGCGGTCAAGCACATCACGCGCTGAAAGGCACGGGAGGATTAACAATGTCGAAGAAAGCGAAAGATAAGGCCGATGCTGCAGCGACGGAAAACGAGCTCGAAACCGAAACGCAATCCGCAGATGCCAACCAGCCGGGTAACCCGTCCGTGGGAACTGTGCATCTGGAACCGAATACCGCAACCGCTGGAGCCGATGAATTGGCCAATGCCGGGACAGTCGATGGTGGAACAATCAGTACGGCACAGGCCGGTACATCAACTCCGCAAATCATTGAGCCTGGCGCAAATGAGCAAAATACGGCTTCGGGATCCCAAGTGACATCGAACCAATCTGTTCCACCGGCCGAATTGGTAGGCGACCATGCGATACAAGCGAATATTTCAACCGATGGCGTTGCAGCGGAAGGAAATGGAGAAGGTTCGCAGCCGAGCGATGAAGGCTCGGAGGAAACCGAAGGCGCTGCCGAAGGAAGCATTGTTGCCGGCGGCGGTGAAGCTTCCGAAGGTGTGGCCGGATCCGAACCGGCTGCGCGTGCTAGCGAGCTTACTTACCGTCCATTGATGTCAGACGTGGATATCGCGCGCGCTGCAACGGATGCGGCAGTTGCGGTTGCTTATCAGGCTGGGTTTGCCGGCACCCTCACGGAAGACGATGAGCGCGTCCTGGAGCTATTATCGCCGGTAGCCGTCGATTTCATCAAGCAATGGCCCGATGCCCCGATTGAGGCGCTGTATGTGCATCTCGCCTCGTCGGTCAAGCTTCCTTACGAGCGTTTCCATCAACGTCCGAACTGGGTTCGTCTTGGCCTGGCTGTTTTCCATTCCGTCGTGCGGCTGTCCATCGAGGCGGTGAAAGTCCACGAAACGGAATGGGAGGCCGCTAAGGTTCGCCAGACCGCTTTGGGCTGGATGGCCGTCGATCGCGCGGATCTCGCCATGATGCCCGAGGATGACAATCCTTTGTCTGAGCTCGGCCAGGCTGCAGCACGTTCCTAAAGCTCCTCCCGGCCGGGGCGTCCGCGCCCCAGCCCACTTGCCGCCGGGTTTTCCCCATTTCACCCGGCGGCTTTTTTCATCAGGGCCGGCATGACTGACACAAGCGAAAACACTCCAAAGAAACCACGCAAGGCAGGAACGCAAACCGGCCGTCGAGCTATTCGCGCGCACTTTGTCGATGCGATGAGCAAGCTCGAGGACAGCAAGCGCTTGACCAATGCGCCTGATCCGAATGAGCCTCGCGTTGATCCGGACGATCCGGAACGCTTTATTCGCCCCGGCAAGTGGGACGGTTATCCAGATAATGCCATGCCGCCTCATTGTCCTTTTACCGTCGTTGGACGTGATACCGATGGTACGGTTTATTGCACCACATTTACCGGCCATTTGCGCCCGCTTACCAGATTCGACGACATCACCTTGGCAGATCTCTCCGCTCCCATGACGAACGATGCCATGTGGGCGTGGCCGGCCTGGTCAAAGGAACGCAAGGAAGTCGATGAAGAAACGGGGGAAACCAAGGTTATCCCGCCGCGCGTTGTGCGCCTCGAAACCAAGACGGCCGCGCGCGCCATTATCAATGAAGCTGCGCGCCTGCCGGATTTCAATCCGCACGATCATCATCGCGGCCGGGGCGGCTGGACGAATAAGGGCGGTGAGTTTGTCTGGCATTCCGGCATTTGGCTGTTCAAGTCTGAAAACGGCAAGATCACGCGGTCGGCGCCGACGATGTATGACGGCTTTCTCTATACCAGGCAAAAGCCGTCGATCGAGCCGTGGCAGGAAAAAGTACTGCCGGAGGAAAGCCCGGCCCAACGCATCCTGCAGGATCTGCGCACATGGAAATGGGCGCGACCTTATCTCGATCCGTTTCTCGCCCTGGGTTGGATCGTTACCGCGCTCATGGGCGGTGCGCTCAAGGCTCGGCCGATCATCTTCACCACTGGCGGTGCTGGCGTCGGCAAGTCCACACTGCACGAGCTCATCAAGCATGTCCTGAATAACTGCGTGTTCTCATCCGTCGATACGACGGCGGCGGGCATTTATCAGCAGGTGAAACAGGACAGCTTGCCGGTGATGGTCGACGAGCTGGAAAGCAAGGCGAACAGCATGAAGGCGCAAAGCGTCATCGAGCTTGCCCGTGTTGCCTATTCCGGTGGCGATATCGCTCGCGGCGGGCAGGATCATGAGGGCACGCTGTTCACCATGCGCGCCAGCTTCTTTTTCAGCGCTATCAACCCGCCGCCCATGAAAACGCAGGATAAGACCCGTATGGCGGTGCTGAACCTAGCCGCCTTGGATAAGACCGATGGGATCCGGCGCAATGTTTCCGTCAATCCGGAGACAGACGGCCGCATGTTCCTCCGCCAGATCATGGATGGCTGGAAATCCTTCAATGATGAGCTGATGCCGTATTATTGGGGCATTCTGCGAGAGCAGGGGCTTGATAGCCGCGCTATCGATACTTTCGGTACATTGCTGTCAGCTGCAGAGCTCGTCTTGGGAAAACAGGCCATGGAAGATGCTGGCCTGCCGGTCGCAGATCCGGGCGAACTGGGTGCGATCATCGGCGAAGCTACTTCTCTCGAGCGCGCAGAGCGCATCGATAACTGGCACCAGTGCCTGTCGCATCTGCTGCAATCGACGATCGACGCATGGAAGGGCGGCGAAAAGCTCACGGTCGGTAGTGTCCTCGAGGACATGAGCATCGGTCAACAGCCTATAGATATTGATTCTGGCCGCGATCGGCTTTTCGCTGCAAATCTCGGTGTCCGCAAGATCGGCGATCCCGGCCGTGGCTTCTGCCTGGCCGTTCCGAAAGACGGCCCGATGCTCAAAAGGATATTCGCCGGCACGGACTGGCATGAATCTGTCTGGTGGGACGCGCTCAAGCAAGCCCCGGCCCATGTGGTCATCACGAACGCCGGCAATAAACAGAAGGTCAAGATCAACGGCGAACTCAAGCACTGCCTGCTTGTCGATCTCGCTGCTTTTGAGGATTACGTCAACTCACTGGAAAGGGAAAAAGAGTGATGCATCGTCTTCTAGACGATCCGGCGCATCCGCGCCCTTTTTTCTTTCCGAGCCGTCTGACAGCTTAACACCTTCTCGACCTCTGCCCGAAGCCCGCCTTGTGCGGGCTTCGCTGTATCAGCCGCCGGCATAGCCTGCCGGGTAATCGCTGCCAGCGGCAGCGAGAACCCGAACAGCAGGCGTCATCCAGTCAGCGCGACCAATGCCTCTCTTGCCGTGCTACAGCACGGCTCCGCTTTCTCTTATTCCAGCCCCGGCCGCATAAATAATATTATCTGTGCATCGGTCGCCCGCGCCCCGTTCCCCGTCGCATCATCATCAAACCCGGTTTCCCGGTAGTTTTCCGCCTGCAATTAACCCCTTACCCTGTCCCATATCAGGGTACCTGTGTCCGCGCGCGCTGCGCTTTTCTGGCTTTTGTCTGCGGTCTGGACGCAAGCACTTAACCATAGGGCCACCGTGCGAATGTTGATTGACCGCCCGGTGGGTCTGGGACGGTTACCGGGTTACAAGTTGGTTACCAATCTTGTAACCGACAATCATCAACAAAAACAGAGAGTTAAGCCATGCGGTTACCGGTTACCGAGATATAGAACAGTTTTACACGCGCGCGCGCATATGTGTGCGCGAAACTGTAACCCTGTAACTTGTAACCTACGGGCATATGTATCTGAATTTGTTGAAGGAAAAGCGGTTACAAATCGGTTACCAAAGCACTCGACGTGTTACCGGAATAAAATAATAGGTTTATGCGCCATGGATGATGCAGAACAGCCGGAAAAGGGGCGTTTGACCCCACACACACCGCCCGATCAGCGCCAGAAATCCGGCGAATTGCCATCGCGCGACGACATCGCCCAGGCGGTGGCCGCGTTGCGGAATGAGATCGATAGCGACGACGCGGATCAACTCGATCTGATCGAAGGCTCGCCCGATCTCGACGCCATCGACGCTCTATCCGCTGCGGCGAATTCAATCGCTCGCCCGCGCAGGGAACGGGGGAGGCCGAAAGGATCGGCTAACAAGCGCAATACGCAAGTGTTCGAATACCTGGAAGCGCTCGGCCATCGTGACCCTGCTGTTACCTTGTCGATGATCCAGACCGCCAGTACCACGGCGCTGGCACATCTACTCGGCTGCGAACCTATCGACGTGTTGAAGGTGCAGGCGAAAGCGGCTGCTGATCTCATGCCGTTCAAGTATGCGAAGAAACCGCTTGCGGTCGAGGTCGACAAGCGCAATCTGCACATATTCATGGCCGGAAATCTTGGAGCAGTTGCACCATCATCAGAGACCGGCAACACGCTGAATATGTTCGGTGGGAATATCGTTGATAATCAACCACTTAGCGAACCGGACACTGTGCGACATGATAAGAGCAAGTCGCACGATAACGGATAAGCAAACAAAAACAATCGATTAGGTGCCTTATTCCCCTGATCGTAAATCATGGGAGCGCACCGCGTCGGGCCGCTTCACATACCCCCCTCGACCGATCCCACCATATATGAGCGATTTCTGAATTTCAAAAACGCGCGGCCTACCACTCCCCCACGGGGGTCGTTTGTCACACACACGCCTCTTTCATGAATTGCCTGCCTCAATTGACGCCGGAGCCGGGCCGTTAACCTCAGCGGTGATCGCGCGGGCCGGGGAAGCCGGGTCGCCGGGTTAACGGGATTTCGGCAGGGATGCAGGGTCAAGGAAAATTCGAGCTACAGCAGTACGAGCCGCCGGGGCCGGTGGGCGCTAATTTTATCCAGAGCCTTGGACCGATCGACCTTATCATGGGGCCGGCTGGCTCTGGTAAAACGGTCGCCAGTTCATTCAAGGGTCCATATCTGGCCGGCAACTGGTTTCCAGTTTGCAAGGATGGTGTCATCCGCGTGAAGCTTGCCACGATCCGCGACACCTATCGCGATCTGGCGCGTACCTGCCTTGCGTCCTGGTACGAAATGTTTCCGGAAAATCATCCGTTCACAACGTTCCATGCTGGCGGCCAGGATCGGCCTGTAGTCCATAAACTGGAGTTTGGCGCGATCCGGGATGGGCGGGTTTGCAAGGTCGAGTTTACGGCCGAATTTGGTGCAATAGGTGATGCCAATATTGAAGGCTTTGCCAAGGGCTACGAGATATCAATGAACTGGATGAACGAATGCGACATGTTACATGAGCGCGTTCCCGGTCTCATGTGGTCACGTACCGGACGATATCCGAAAGTGACGGATATTGCGGAAAGCGAACTGCAGCGTGTCGTTGGCCCCTACCGCAAGCGCATGCAGGCGATGGGTGTCCCGATCGACGACGATGAATTGCTGTTGCCACGTATTGCCTGGGGCGATTGTAACCCGCCTGATATTTCGAATTACGTTTGCAAGGTCGGCGGGCTCGGCGATCCAAAAGACAAAAACGAGATGTACAACCTCTATCGACAGCCTAGCGGACTGTCGAAAGATGCAGAAAATAGGAAGGGGAAGCCGCGTTCATCCTATGAAATGGAAGCACGGACCTTCACAAACAAACAGGACGTGCGCCGTTTTGTGCATGGGCTGCCAGGCTATGCGCAGGATGGAACACCGGTCTATGAAGATCAGTTTTCGCTAGACATCCATGTTGCCGAAGGGCTCGATCCTGTTCCAGGTATACCGATCAATATCGGCCTCGACGCCGGCGGCTCGCCGGCCGGGACGATCGGCCAGTATTTGCCGAACGGTCAGCGACGCGTTCTGCGCGAGATCTGCGCAGATCCTGGCACCGGTCCGTCGCGCTTCTCCCAGATGATACTTGAAATTCTTCTTACTGACTTTCGCGGCTTTCCGATCAACGAAGCCTATTCGGATCCGTCGTCATTCTACGGCGCCGACAAAATGGCGGGCGAGCTCGCCTGGGTCGAGATCGTTGCTCGGGCGCTCAACGTCAGCATCATGCCGGCACCATCGAATGAACCGGCGCTCCGACACGACGCGGTACGTTGGTATTTGTCCGGAATGATCGATGCAAACACGCCGCGTTATCTCGTCGACAAGCGGTGTACTCGCCTGATCGGTGGTTTCATGGCGCATTACAAGCTGACGAAACAGGCGTCAGCTGGCGCAACCGACAAGCTTGCAGTCGCAAAAAACGAGTATTCGCACGTTCACGATGCTGAACAGTATATCTGCCTTGGTCACCGGGGACGGCTGGGTGTCATCGACGGGGCGGCGAACATGGGGCGCGGCAACAAGGTCGTGAATATCCAGTCTCGTCGAGGAAAGACGGATTTCGATGTCTTCAGTGTCTGACATCAGAATCGTTTCACCTGCGCCCTGGCATGCGATCATCGAGGCCGGCAAGAACCGTCCCTTCCTTCGCCGCGCTTTGGTGATGCAAAAACGCATGTCCGACACGGTGGCCTATTTCGATCGCGACGATCAGCTGCTCGCCGTCGCGATGTTGTTAGCCAGGCGCAGCCGTCGAATTGAATTTGCCCTGGCGCTGGATCGGGCGGCGCTCCCTCACATGCGGACATTGATCCGGATCGCACACTTAACGCTGTCGCAGATGCTTGATGCTGGGCTCGTCGTCTTTTGCCGCATCAATCCTTTCAACAAGGCCGGGCAGCGGATGGCGCGCCTGGTTGGTTTTCGTCCTGCCAGGCTGAAAGACACATCAGTCTGGATTTTCGATGGAGACCAGCATGGGCGCGATTTTCGGCGGCAAGAACAACGCAGCGCAGAAGGAGGCGGAGAAATCCCGCCAGTTACAGCAGATCGCCAACGATCGACAGCTGGCGGCGCTGCAGGTGCAGGACCAGGACACGACAACCACGCGTAAGGCCGTGCGCGGTCGGAAGCTGTTCGCAGACGACACGGGCGGCAAGAGCAACCTTTCCTGATCGGGGACCAGCATGGCGAGTGACGTGCAAAACGATGTCTCGTCCCAAAAGGCGCGTGCTGACCGTGTTTGGACAGAGCGATCAGGCTGGGACGAAATTTACCGCGAGGCGTGGGATTATGCGATCCCGCAACGCAAACCGGGCGGGCGCGGCAAGTCAAAGCGCCTGGCGATGAAAATCTACGACATGACGGCTACCACGTCGATCATGCACGGTGCTGGCCAGCTTGTTCGACAGCTTTTCGGCTCGACGCCGTTCATCATGGAACCGGGGCCACTTCTTGAGGCTCGCTTGCCTGCCAATCAGCTGAAGGTGCTGCGGCGGGAATTTGCCATGATGCAGCGCAATGTCTATCCGTTTTTTCAGACTGGTGGATTCGATACTGCCATTCATGAGACGGCCATAGATCTTTTCGTCGGTACCGGTGCGATCATGCCCATGAAAGGGCCGTCGATCGAGGAACCCGTTATCTTCGTGAACATTCCTTTCGACAATATCGCCACTGCGACGGATATGCACGGTCGCCAGCATTTTATCAGCTGGAAGATGACCTTTGCTGCAGAAGAGATCATTCGCACCTGGCCGAAGGGGAATTATAGCTCTGAGTTCAAGCAGGCCGCGAAAGACAAGCCTTACACTGATGTAGAGCTTTATCAGGATTTCATGCGGCTTCCGGATGGCCGCTGGCGTTTCGTCGCCTACTGCGACAACAATCCGATGTTCATCGTTAAAAACGTGACGCGAGCTCGGCCGATTGCTGTCGCTCGTTTCTATCGTGCGCCGAATGAGCCCTATGGCCGTGGTCCGCTGCTGATGGCGCTTCCCACGATTAAAACCGTCAATAAGGCTCAAGAGCTCGCCCTGAAATCCGCCGCCATCCAGATGCTGGGCATATGGGGTTATCGCTCGGGTGGAACGTTCAATCCGGACGCTGTTCGCGTTGCACCTGGTGAATTCTGGCCGATGCAATCGACAGGTGGCATTCTAGGCCCTGATGTATCGCGCATCGATCCTGCTACTGGTCGCCTCGATGTCGCGCGCATGGTCATTGGCAACGGTCAAGATCAGATCCGCGACGCACTTCTCGATACGCGTCTCAGCAATGATGCTGGCACGCCACCATCAGCAACGGAAGTTGCGGCGAAGCTGCAGCAAAATGCCCGCGTTCACATCGGTGCCTATGGCCGTCTGATTGAGGAAATCATGCCGGTCATCGTGCCGCGCACGATTGAAATCCTGAATGAGTGGGGTCTGATCCAGATGCCGATTCCACTCAATCCACTGCTCTATTCTTTGAACGTGGTCTCGCCTATGGCACAGGCCATGAAGGCCGACAAGATGATGGCTTCGTCTCAGTACTATCAGATTGTTTCCACATTGGCGGGCCCGCAAACCGGTCGGTATGTGAACCTCGATCGCTATCTCGAGCAAACACGCGAAGCTCTGATCGTCGATCCCATCATCCTGCCAACCGACGCTGAAATTCAGGCGGCGGAAGAACAGGCCAACCAGGAGCAAATAGGCGCCGCGCTTGCCACGATGGGCGAACGCGCCGCTCCCCAGATTGTCCAGTCTCTGACGGGTGAAGCGGCATGAGCGATCCCATGATGCCACGTCGGGCGGCGATGCCGCTCGAACAGTTATTGGCCGGTACGGATGACATGCTCGATGTCGACAAGATGATCGAGAAACTTGCGCCGGCGCAAGCGGGACAGAATTTCCGGCCGACCGACGACTTGATGAAGGTCATGTATCTGTTTTTCGGGACAGTCGAAGGCAAGCAGATCTTCGAATGGTTGATGGATCTTACCGTCCGCGCTCCCTATCCGCACGTCAATGGATCGAATTTTGAGCAAGCCGCAATCGCGGCAGCCAAGCATCAGTCACGCTGCGGCGTTGGCGAAGTCATCCTTGAGGCGGTCGCCCAGGGCAAACGTCTTCTTGAGCAAGCACAAAACAGGAGTTGACCACTATGCATAAACTGCTCGAACGATACCTCAAGCCATTGCGTGCGCCGAATGATGGCGGCGCTCCAGGTGGTGGTGAACCTGCAGGCGGAGCTCCGGCCGTTAGCGGTGAACCTCCAGCGCCGGCGGCGGATCCCGGGGGTGCGTCGCCCGCACCTGGTCAACCCGTGACGCCGCCGCCGGTAACGCCTGATCCATATCGTCCTGATGGGCTGGCCGAAAATTATCACGGCAAGGATGACCGCGAGACGATCGACAAGCTCAACCAGGCAGTGAAGGGGTATCGCGATCGCGACGCATCCCGGCAAGTGCCTGAGAACTTCGAAGGTTATCGGGATTTCACCGGTGTCGAACTGCCGGAAAACCTGCGCCCGCACATCGAAAGTCTGTCGAATGATCCGATTTTTGACGCGGCCGGCAAGGAAGCGCTCAAACATGGCGTTGGCCGGCAGGCCATGCAGGCCATTACCACTGCCGTTTATAGCGCTGCAGCTGAAAGCGGTATGCTTGAGCCTCCGGTTGATGTTGCTGCCGAACGGCAACAGCTCTTGCCAGATGGGTATTCGTCGGCTCCGAAAGCAGAACAGGATCGCGCCATCAATGCCCGACTGCAGGCAAATGAGGATTTCGTCAAGCTGCAGGTGACGAACGGAAAGATTTCTCAGTCCGATAGCGATCATGTGCTTGGTATGCTTATGGATACGGCTGCCGGCAATCGTTTCCTCGAGCTCTTCCGATCAGTCACGACGGGCGATTCTCCTCAACCTGCAGCGGGTGGCGGAAATGGCGGCGACGATCGAGGAAAAATCCTGAAAGCGGAACTCGCAACACTTGAGAGCAAGCGCGGCACGGCGGATTGGAGCCGCGCTGAATATGATCGGTTGATGTCTGAATACCAGAAACACTACGGCGACTAGCACTTAACGCCTCCCGTGCTCGCGCACAATCGACCGCGCATGCAACGGGAACGACCCGGCACCGGCCAAGGCTATCCATAACTGGACCCTTGGCCGGCTGGCTTTATCGGAACCGGAGCACTCCACAAAGTTTCAACTTTTAAGAGGTTTTCCCATGCAACAGGCTCCCGCATGGTTCCGTGAAGTCATCAAGGACAAAATCACGATTCTATACCAGGCTATGGGCGGATATCTCGATGGCACGATGCTGTCGGGTGATACGCAGGCAAATACGGTCAAGTTCCCTATCGTTGGTCGTTTGGAGGCGAAGGAAATTACCGGATCGATCCAGTTCGTCGAGGCAGGTAATGCCGATATGACAACTGTGCAGGTCACGATGAAAGATTTCGAGGCAGCTGCGTGGATTCGTTCCCAGGATAAATACAAAATGGGACCGAATGAACAGGACGCTGTTGCCCGACTGCTGACCATGGCAATCAAGCGCCGGGCTGATAAGATCAAGCTCGGTGCCCTCGACGCCTTTACGCCGGGCACGCCAGACATTGGCACCGGTGCAGAGCTCATTGACATCACCTTTCTCGAACAGGGGCGCTCCGAAATCGCGGCTCAGGGTGAGATCGAGGAAGATCAGTATTTTTGCCCTCTTCCTGAAATGTGGATGTCTCAGCTCCTGTTCTACAAGGAATTTTCTGACGCAAAGTATGTTGGTCCCGAGAACGCACCGTTCTCGAAATCCATGCGTCAGAAGGCTCGTACCGTTCGTGACGTCCACTACTTCACCATGCCCGATGAATATTTCAGTGGTGTTGATGCAGACTCCCTGGACACTTGGATGTGGGCGAAATCGGCGATGGGTGCGGAAACGCCGTGGAACAAAGAACAGCCTAGCTTCACTGAGCATCCTGACCGCGAGGGTACGCCTTTGCTCGGTAAGGTCGGTATGGGCGGTGCGGCCATTGGTATCCAGCGCAAGGGTGTGAAGCGTCTCCGCTTCAAGAAAATCACCACGCCGGAACGTCCGGCAATCAAGACGATCGCGGCCTGATCGGCCGGTTTCAGCGTCGGGCGGCTTCCGCCCGGCGATTTCTCACAACCCTATGAGGCTTCGTCATGGCTCTGAAGATCCGCGCTCTTACGCGCTACAACACAGTTCCGGTCGATACCGGCCGTAATTGCAATTTCTACTCCTACGCAACCGACGATGCAAAGGCGACGGTTCTGACCGCCGGCTATTTCAACGATGCGCGCAGCACGTTGAAAGTAAATGACATCATCGATGTTGTCGCGGTCCACAATGGTGCCGGCGCATATGCTCGCCTGATTGTTACCGCGGTTCCCGGATCCGGCAACGTCACCGTAGCCGACACGGCCGGCGCATAATTCCCACGCCGGCGGCTCTGTCGCCGGCGTTTCTCTTTTGCCAGGTGCATCATGGACAACCAGCTCGTCGACAAACCGACCCTTATCAATCGCGCTCTGGTGTTGCACCTGGGCGAAGCGCCTGTCTATTCGATAGATGCCGAAGATGATCTCAGTGGATCCTGCGATGCTGCTTGGGATGAGGCGATTTCCCATTGTTTCGGTCTTCATGACTGGTCGTTTGCTCGCCGCACTCAAAAGCTCAACCGGTTGGCAAACCGTCCGGAGAATGGCTGGGAGTATGGTTTTCAATTGCCGGGTGACCGAATCGGTCCACCCCAAAAACTGCTTCGATCCATCCATCCGGAAACACCCCTGCGAAATTATATTCTGGAAGCTGGCAACGTTTACGCGAACGAACCTGATGTATGGGGTCGCTGTAAGGTTCTCGTTGATCCCGAATACTGGCCTGTTGATTGGCGCGTAGCCTTCTTGATGGCCCTGGGTTCCGCACTCGCGAAGCCTGTCATTGAAGACGAACAACTTGAGGAGACCTTGCGCATCAAGGCTTTTGGCACGCCAAGCCAGGAAGGGACGGGCGGAGCATTTGGTCGACTGATCGCGCAAGATCGCGCTGCCGCACCCGTTGGTAGTTCGCCTTGGGCGGATGATCCCCTGACTTCTGCACGTTGGAGTTAGCAAAATGGTTTCCCGTGCCGGTCCGAGAAAATCATCCTGTAACGCTGGCGAAATGGACAAGCTCATCTCGGGGCGTCCGGACATCAAGCAGTACTATTCTGGGGGGCTGAAATTCAAGGGAATTGAGCCTGTTCCACAATCCGGCTTCCGGTTGATGCCTGGTTCATTAGATGCTGGTCCTGTGCGACGAGGATTGGTTTCAGTTAGCTCGACTGGGAGCTCAACAAATTTCGGGCCGCACAACACGCCACAAACCATCTATCAGCAGAGTTTTTCGCTGACAGAAGTTACGGGTGTGTATGTCAACGGCATTTCCGCAACCGCAAGCTTCAATTTTACCGTAGACCTTCTGGTAAATGGATCATGGCAACAGATCTCCGCCCCACTTGGTGGTGGCAGCTCTCCTGTCAGCCGACTTGTCGCTTTCCCTCCTGGTCTTGGTCGGTCTGCTACCGCTCTTCGAATTTTGGCTTCGCCGAGCGGTTCCGCCACTTTTGCGATCAACAGTGTTGCCGCATTCATTGAAAGTGGGCCTGTTGCATCGCCTCGATACAAGTCGCTTCGACAAGAGCAGGATAGCGGTTTTCTTTTCGCCTTTGGTGCAGGGTTTTGCGACATCTGGAAAGACAAAAGCTGGGTAGCTTGTGTGTACCTGCCCGCGCTTTCGGCTGCAATGTTGCCAGACATCGATTTTTACGCTGAGGCATCGACGGTCGGGGTTTTTCACGACAGCTTGCAGACAATTCGTATCAGACGCGCCGGATCAGACTATGAATGGACCGTCGATCTCTGGCCTTATGCTGGCATTCCCGAAATTGATTACGGTGGCGTGTATCCCAAAAAAAACGACATCTGGGAAATTTTCATACGATGGTCTGACAGTACGTCAGCATATTGTTATCTCAGTGTCACCGTGAATGGGGAAACGGCACCTGCAGTAGCGTTTTTGGATGTGAATACAAACGAACCAGTTTCGTTTAATGGCGGCAACACCAATGCAAATTGGGAATATTTTTGCACGCGTATCGCCGCCGCAATAAACGATCTGCCCTCGATGGAGGGCGGGGTCACAGTCCAATATACCGCAACCGTCGATCGGTCGGGCAGGATCATAATTACTTTCGGGGGTGCATCCAGCGGCGAGGAATATGAAGTCGGAGCGTTAGTAGCTAACACATCCGAAGTTTCAGCTCTGCCGTCACATACTCAGATCGGCAGCACTTCCGGAGAGGCCATAATCAGCTCCTCGCGTGGCTGGCCCGGAACGGCCGGACTGCTTCAGGATCGGCTCGGATATGCGCGGTTGAGGGGGCAATCTGGTGCGCAGATGCTGAGCGCGACCGGTGAATATTTCATGTTGAATATTAAAGCCTCCGGCGATGGCGCGGCACGATTGGATCGTCTGAGGTCGCAGACATCAGAGATAATTTTGCGCATCAAGGAGAGTAAGTATTTCCTCGCATTCACGAATCTCGGCGTCTATTTCGCAACCAATCGGACGATCAGCCGTAACGAACCGTTAAATTATGTGCTGGCTTCCGAAATTGGCATCCGTCCCAACACGGACCCGATAGATCTAGAAGGGTTACTCTATTACGTTTCGAACAACGGAAAGATGATCCTCTCGATGGTTTATGACGACGTGTCGACGAGTTTCAATGCCAATCCAGAAACGTTGTTGTCATCTCACCTGATCGATGGAATTTTGCGTAATGCTCGTCAGGTAGGATCTACTGCGACGGATACAAATCGCATGTGGCTCCTGCGTGGCGATGGCAGGTTGCTTTCGGCTAACGTCATAAGAAATCAGGAAATCCTCGGGATATGTGAATGGTTATGCGCTGATGCTGGCAAGGTCCGGGAAATTGCGATTGACGGTTACAACGATCCCTGGATTTGCACGGAACGCGGTACGGATCTTCGACACGAATTCATGGAAGAGAACCTGCTGTTCCAGCAATCGGTGCGTACTTCAACAGACCTTTCCGGGCGCATTTCAGCACTTCCGTATCCAAATGGTACCACTTTGTGGTGCGAAGCGGATGGATTTCTGCTGGGGCCATATGTCTGCCAAGGCGGCATTATTGATCTGCAGGATGCATATTCTCAGGTCACTGTCGGTCGTTGGATTGCTCCGGTCTATGAATCAATGCCGCATGTGCTTGTTCTGGATGATGATCGCATTCTGCGTCGTCCTGGTCGAATCCACTCGGCGGACATTAGCGTCATCGACACTACGTCGATTGCAATTGGTGCAAATAACCGTCCTGCAAGGGACGTAGCATTGCTGGAAACAAGTGATCCAGCAGATGTGCCAATGCCGAAGAAAACCAAGAAGCTGAGAGTAGCAGGTATCAAAGGTCACTCCGTTGATACGACACTGGTGATTACGCAGTTGCATCCCGGTTATCTCCAGGTGCGCGACTATTCGACAGGAGAAAAGCTGTAATGGCTATGATCTTCGCTGGTTTGGGATCTTTGTTTGGCGGTGGCGCGGCAGCTGGTACGGGGGCAGCTGCAGGGGCAGCGGCCGGCGCGTCCGCTGGAATTAGCGCGGGCGGCTTGATCTCAACCATTCTCCAGGGAACGGCGACAGTTTTAGGGGTTGCATCTGCTTTTTCAGCTGGCGCTGCCGAGGAAGATGCTTTGAAGGCTCAAGCTATCGACGCTGAGCGTGAACAGGCCATCCAGAACCTGCAGGGAATCGAGCGGCGTGGATCAATCAAAGCTGCAATGCGTGACGCGCAGGGTGCGATTGATACCGCCTATGCATCGTCGGGTGTGGATCTGTCGTTCGGAACTGCAGCTGAGGCGAGACGACAAGCTTACCGTGAAGCCGATTTGATGACCACTACATCAACTGGAACGGAATTGACGAATAGCGCTCGTCTTATGGAGCGCGCGGCCAATTATCGAAACTCAGCTAAGCGCGCTCGTCGCGCTGGGATTGTGCAAGGATTGACGGCAGGCATTGGCGGTGCTGCCGATATTGCAAGGCGGTACTAATGGCTAACCAACGTCGCGAAGCTGTCAATTATCAGAAACTGACCGGGCGGGCCATTCTATCGGATGGCCTTCTTGGTGTTGCGAGAGAAGGCGGAGATCTCGAGCGTAAAGTCGCCGAGGGATTTTTCCGTCTTGCAGGCGTAGCAGGCCAGATCGCCAATGAATACGCTGAAGCCGACGGCGCGCGTGCGGGCCGCGCCGCAGCTTTGGCTGGCGGTCCTGGTAATGCGACGGTTTCTGGTCGTGTGGATCCGGCAGGTGTCGGCGGTCCCGTCGGCGGCAGCTTTGAGCTTTCAGAAAATTCCGCCGGTACGAATTTTGCGCCTGGAGAGATTGAGGCCTACATTCGGTCAGCGGCTGCGAAACGCGGCATAAATCCAGATCATGCCGTACGTGTCGCAAAATCTGAAGGTGGGTTGAAAGGCTTTGTTCAAAGTGGCGTTACGAAAAACGGTCGTCGGGAGCCGTCATTTGGCCCGTTTCAGCTTCTGGTGGGGGGCGGCAATTCGGGCTTCCCGGAAGGACTTGGAAATCGCTTTGAGGCGGAAACCGGTCTGCGAGCAAGCGATCCGGCCAATATGTTCAAGACCATCGACTATGCGCTCGACGAGGCCAGCAAGAAAGGCTGGGGGCAATGGTATGGTGCAAAAGCTGTCGGAATTGGAAATTGGGATGGAATAGGCAGGCGGGCCGCAGTTGACCCGATCCAGACCGGCGCGACGCCGCCGCGCGGTGTATCGCCATCGTCGGCCCGTTCTGTGGCCGCGCCTGGTGTTGTGCCTGCTCCCGTCACAATTGATCGAGGCAAAGCTGGTGGCTTCCAGCCGACGAACGGTAGCTCGATATATGATCGGGCTTATGATGCTGCCGGGACAAAAACATATCTGCAGCAACTCGACACTGCTATGCGGTCAGATATCTTCAACGTCTATATGGCGACCAAGGATGATCCGGTCGCGCTGCAGAGCAAATTGAACGATCTGAAAAGGCTGCAGCTTGAAGATCATGTCTATGAGGAAATCCGGCCGGAATACGAGAACGCTTTTGCACGTATGACGCAACCGTATATCGAGCAAGCGATCCGGGATCAGGATACACGGCGGGATCAGCAGAACCGCGCTGAATTTCTTTCTCGCACTTCTGATCTCGAAACAGATGTACAGCGTCGTATCGCTTCTGTCTCTGCCGACAATCCTGGTGCGGTTGATGCTGTTCAATCAGCGCAGGCGGCGATTGACGATCATTTCGATGCCGCAGTTTCGCACGGTGTGATGACGGCCGACGATGCAGCCAAGGCGAAGATCACCAGCCGACGCGCAACGGCCGTCGGTTTCTATCTGCGCCAGGCTGAAAATCTTCCATCGGAAAAGGTTGCCGCTCTGCGCAAAACCATGCAGACGGATTTCGCGGCGGGCGGACTGGACGGCCTCGATGGAGACGGCTGGGAAATTCTCGATGCCAAGCTGGATGCTCTTGAGCGTTCAAAGCGTGTCGAGGATAATCAGGCCAAAACCGCACTTACCAAGCGGGGAAATGAATTCGTCGAACGATTGGCGGCCGGGTTTGAGGTCGACGAAGCGGCTTTTGCGAAATTCAAGCTTGATGCTTCTACGGCTACCGGCGGGCAGGCCATTGTAGATGAGACCGTTGCGAAGATTGACCTTGCCCAAAAACTCGGCGGCTTGCCGATCAAGGATGCCCAGGCGAAGGTCATGCAATTGCGCCGTGATCTCGGCTCGAACCCGACTGACGCCCAACTGCGCACTTATGGTTACGCCAGTGATTTCGTCGAAGCCAAGGCAAAGCTTCTGGCCGATGATCCCGTCGCATATGTCCAGAATGCCGATCCAACCGTCCGGGCGGCCTGGAACGAGGTTTCAGCAGAAAATCCGGCGAGTTTCGAAAAGGCTGTTTCTGCCACCGTTGCCGCACAAGAAAGGCTCGGCGTCGTTTCTCCGAAGATTTTGCCGAAATCCGTAGCGCAGGCGGCGGTATCTCAGTTCAATAATGCGAAGCTCGAGGATAATGATCGCATCGCGGGCGTTACCAATTTGATGTTTGCGACTGAGGATCGTGCACAACGTCGCGCAATTTTCGATCAGATGGTCGGCGCCGGCCTGGACGGATTTACAGAAGGTGCTTTCAACGCGCTCGATCGAGGAGATCCGGAGGCCGCTCGTCGGCTCTTCCAGGCTGCGATGCTGGATCCGGATAAACAGCCTGGCACACTCTCCGTCAAGCCATCTGAGATCGACGACGAGATACAGGCCAACATCATGGCCGATGGCAAGATTGGCGATATATATTATGGCCTGTCGGGCGGGACGGCGCAGAATTATTTGCTTGCAGAGCGTGACGCAAAACTGATGAAGCGCTCTGTACAGATGCGTTTGCGTGCCGGGCAGGATGTAAATGCCGCCGTTGCCGGTGTAGCACGTGATCTTTACGGCGACGTCGTTCCGATCCAGCGCAACGGATCCGTCAATGCCGAGATCCTTTTGCCGCGCGATCGTGATCCGGCTGATGTCATGGCTGGCCTGAATGAAATGAAATCGCGTGTGCGCAGCGCCCTCGAGGCTGCCGTGTCGACGCCTGCAGGCATCAAGGTTTCGGACGGCGGCCGCGCCATCCACGACGCGGTTACGAAAAATCACATTGCCAGCATATTGGATGAGGGTGTTTTTCGCAGCGCTGGCGATAGTTTCGTTTTCATCGATAGTTATAGCGGCCTGGCTGTTCCCGGAAAGGACGGCAAGCCACTCCTGTTTTCGCTCGAGGATGTCACTTCATCCGGACGCGCGGCGCTCGATGCGCGCAAATCATCCGATCCGATCAGCGATTTGAATGAATGGCGGGCCGGACAATGATGGGATTTCGTGCAACTCCGTCCTTCAATACGCTTTCTCCTGGTCAGATGGTCCAGGATGCCTATGCGCAGCCAATGGGCATTGGCAGCACCTTTCTGGATCAACTCGGCGGCGGGGCACTCGAAAGCTACGGCCTCGGCACGTTCTTGCGGGGCAGTTCGCTTCCAATGACGGCGCCGCTCGAAAAGCAGTCAGTTTATACGGGTCGAACAGTTGGCGGGTTGCAAGAACAACGTTGGGAGACCGATGAAGAATTTTCCGCCCGGCGCAAAACGGCGGGGGCGATGACACAGGACGAATATATCGCTTCGCCCTACTATCGTAACAACATTCCTTACGATACTGGCATGACGCGCGATCGCGCTGCGACACTCGCCGCGTGGGATGATGCAAAGAAAGTCCGCCAGTTCTATGCTGAAAAACGCCCGATCACGTCTTTCTTTGGCAATCTGGCAGGCCAGGCACTCGACCCTATCAACTATATTCCTGTTGCCGGTCCATTGGTGAAGGGGGCTGCAGCTGCAAAGTTTGGTCGCGTCGGCGGTGCTGCGCTTGCCGGTTCGCTTGACGCTGCGACTAACACCGCCGTGTTTGGCCTGGCGACAGCTGATGCGCGCGCGGATCTGGGCGATGACGTATCGTGGCAGGCGATGACAACTGACATCGCTATGGCAGCTCTTATTGGCGGTGCCTTTGGTGCCATCGGCGGTGTTCTCGGTCGCCGAGCTGATGCAAGGTTGGAAGCTGCGACGCAAGAGCAGCTTTCGACCCTGCGGAATGTGCAAGAGGCGCGTGTTGCGCTCAATGAGGCGATCGACGGTCTGGTGACGGAAGGGGAGGTAAAACTATCTCCTAACGCCCTAGAGCCGTTGCAGCGGGTGTCGACCGATATTCAAGGAAGATATCAACAAATTGAACGCATTGTTCAATCGCAGTATCCATCTGAACGAGCTCCGCGTAGGCCACAAAGCCTGTTTGACTTCATTGCTGCGAACGGCGGTATAGCGGACGAGGCGGGCGAGCTCGCCAGTTTAGGGCTTTCGCACAAGTTTGTTCCAGGCCGTGGGGCGCTTCTTCGCAAGTCTGGCAAGAGCCTCGATTATGCGCGAGAAGCGGCGGCAGAAGCTGGATATTTCAATCACATTTACGGCGATTCTGAACGTGCATCATCGATGTCAACGCCCGACGATCTGTTGAAATTGTTGGATCAGGAAGCCAGAGGGCAACCGGTTTATTCCGTGCTTCAAGATGCTGATCGGTTGTCTGCAGTTGAAGCTCATGAAGCGGGTAACGCGGCTCGCGATGCATATCGTCGGCTTGTCGAAGAAATCGATACGGCACGCAACGAACTGAACCTTGAGCATGAGATCGACGATACTATTCTCACGCGCGCGTCTGAGATTTCCGCACGTGAAGATGTTGATCCGGTAACAGCCCTTGAACGCGCCATGGAAGAAGATTATCGTGCTTTTGCACAGGCGCTCGAGGAGCGCGGAGAAGGTCTGACCAATGAGCCAGAATTCGACATCCCATTCTTTGAGGACCTCCGATCAAGATCGGAGCCTGGCGGCGATGCACGAGCGGCGGGCACAGACAGCGGATCCGGAGACAGCGGAACATCATCGCCGGATCGCCAGCAACTTCAAAATGCTGGCGGCGCTCAAAGACAAGCGCAAGGCTTAAATCCAACTCAGACGGTTGATGCCACTCGGCCGCGTCTGGAACCGATTCCCGAGGGGCGAGTTCAGGCGGAAAATTCTGTCGGCCGACCGGACGATTATCGTGCGCTCGCCGAGCAATACCGCGTTGATCCTGCGACGGGATCGTTCGTCGAGGAAGCCGATATCACCCAGCTCGAATTTGAGGGGCGTTTGACCGAGGCCGACAAGGCCGCAATCGCTGCAGCACAATCAACCTTTGATGACGGGGCCGCTTATGGCGAAGCGCTCAAGGCCGCCGTTGCCTGTTTGATCTGAGGTTTCCCCATGGCAAAAAAATACACTCCGGACGCTGGATGCTTCAATGCGGCCAACAAGGCGTCTGGCGAGCGCCTGACAAAAGACGAGATCAATGATGCCTTCCAGCGTGTCGCTGATTATCGCGATCGCCTTCGCACGGAAGGTAACACCGACGGCATGGCCGACAAGCTCCGCAGCTTTGCCGAACGCGAAGCCGAGCGCACGCGGGTGGCTGCAGCGATGCAGCGAAGGCATACAGCGCTGAACATTATCGCGCGCGACAAGCTCGAAGAATCGATTGACAGTCTGACGGCGCAAGGGCTGTCGCCACGGCAGGCGCTACTTTCCGTCATCGAGGGAACGCAGGCTGGCGTAGAAGGTGGCCGCGTTTCGGTGGCCGCTCTCAATCAGGCATATGAGGCGCGCTATCTTGGCGCTATGTTTGCCGAGCTGCAGGCGAACAAGCCAGAGCTCATACACATGCTGTCGGATCCGCGTTTTGACGCTGACATCATGCGGGAAATGTCTGAGCTCAAGCAAAATGGAAAGCCGGGCATAACCGGAAATAAAGATGCGCAATATGCTGCAAAGATCTTTGCATCCTATGCCGAAATGGCGCGTACGGATCTGAACAAGCTTGGTGCATCGATCGGCAAACTGGAAGGTTGGGCCGGTGCTCAAACGCATGATGATGTGAAGATGATCGCCGCCGGCAAGGATGCTTGGGTTTCTTCGGTTCGTGGCAAGCTCGATCTCGATCGCACGTTCCCGGATGCTGCCAGCGAAATAGAAGTCATCGATGCGCTCGGTGACATTTACGACACCATTATTACCGGATTTTCAAATAAGACGACTGCAGCTGAAAAGGGTCAGCGCGTCAATCCGGCGAACCTTGCCAAGTCTCTCGGCAAGTCTCGCGTGCTGCATTTTCGTGATGCTGACGCTGCATTGGCGTATCGTGACGAATTCGGCATGGGGAACACTGTCTCCGGAATGTTCGCTCATTTGCGCAGCGCGGCCCGTACAGCGGCAAACATGGATGCTTTGGGGCCAAACCCGGAAGTAATGTTCGCGAGCCTTGCAGACGGCATGAAGCGGAAAATTAAAGACGATCCGAAGATTTCCGATGCTGACAAGGTAAAGCAGATCAACAGCCTCAATGCCGAGGCTGGCCCGCTTCGCCAGGCGATCGAGATATCAACCGGGCTTGCGTCTCGTCCGGTCAATGTGACGGCCGCGAAAATCAGCGCCGACATTCGCGCGGGCCTTTCCATGGCAAAGCTTGGCGGCGCGACAATCTCGTCACTGTCGGATCTTCCGGTGTCGGCCGTCTCATCGATGTTTCGCGGTTCTGGTTTCTGGCAGGGGCTCTTTCGGCAGGTAGACGGTATCCTCAAAGGTCGGCCGAAGGGCGAGCAGGCAGAGATCTCTTATCTGCTTGGCGAGGGCTTCGACGGTATGATCGGCCATATCGTTTCGCCGGCAGCCGCAAACGATAGTCCAGTTGGCAAGCTGTCCGCTCTGCAGGAGAAATATTTCCGGTGGAATGGCCTGTCCTGGTGGACAGACGTGAACCGCGCAACCGCCGGCCGTGTTATCGCGGCCGAGATGGGTATGCGTGCAAAAAGCGCTTTCGCAGATCTTCCGGATCGATATCGCCACGTTCTTGGTCTTCACGGGATCGACCAGGCGAAATGGGACGCCATTCGCCAGGCGAATTTCCGGGAGAGCAACGGCAGCGTATATGTAACGCCTGATCGTATTCGTCTGCTTGATGACGCTGCCATCGAACCCCTCGCGGCCGATCGCATTGCGGCCGCGCGTCTTGCTTCGAAGTTGGACGAAGCAAAAACAGATTCGACCAGGAAACAACGCCAGGCGGAGTTCGACGAGCGGCGCGCGGATATCATTTCAGATGCCCGCCGGGATCTTGAGCTGTCGGTTCTGCGCTTCGTCGCTGATGAGACCAGCTACAGTGTCGTCGAAGTCGATCCCCGCACTCGCCGCACGATGACACAAGGCTATCGGCCTGGAACGTTCGGCGGCGAAGCAATGCGCTTTATCGGCCAGTTCAAGGGCTTCCCGGTTTCCTTCACGCAACGCATTATCGGTCGTGCGCTCTATGGACAGCGCAAGGATGCCTCGTTTCTGGAAAAGGGCGCTCATATCGGCTCACTGCTCGCCGGCATGACCATGGCCGGTTATATGGTCATTGCGATGAAGGACGCGGCGCGCGGATATTGGCCGCCGCGCGATCCGTTCGATTACAAGACAATTCTTGCAGCGCTGGCGCAGGGCGGCGCGGCCGGCCTGTACGGTGATTTCCTTTTCGCTCAGAAAAACCGGTTTGGCGGCGGTGTGCTTGAATCGATTGCCGGGCCGACGATCGGGGAGGCGGCGCAGCTGACAGAGAACCTGCTGAGCTTACGTGATGCTGCTGCCGGAAAACTAACAGGAAGCGAGGCGAAAGCACCATGGGCACAGATGTTTAGCCAGGCGGTGAACAACACGCCGATGGCGAACCTCTTTTATGTTCGGCCGGCCCTGGACTATCTTTTCCTCAATTCAATCCGGGAATCTCTGTCGCCTGGTTATCTCAAGCGTCAGACAAAACGGCGAATGGAAGATTACGGCCAGCAGAGAGTTTTCCCGGATCAGGCGTTCGGTCGCTAGCAACGTTCGGCAATTAACTCTCAAAAATACGGGCGATCATGAGCAGACGATTGTTGGGCTGCTCTCATGACGACACCTTATCCACTTCCCAGATCTATTCGAGAAACCGAATGGTTGAGAGGCGACGGACGTTCGACCTATGGCACATTTGATTTCAAGATCTTTGACCTTGAAGATGTGCAGGTGCGTCTGCGTGGGGTTGGTGACGATATTTTCGAGATCGCTACCGTAACCGTCACAAAAACCTCTGGTGCTCCATTCGATACTTTCACCGTCACATTTCCGTTTCCGATCAACAGTGACTGGGAATATCAGGTTCGGGGCGTACGACTTCATGAACGCACGTCTGATCTGTTTCGGGGCGGCACGCTCAAAAGTCTAGAGGTTGAGAAAGAGACTTCAAAGGGCGGCGTGGTTCTGCAGGAAGTTCGTCGCGACGTATCCGAAAGCAGCGCGTCGATCCTTGTCGAGAAAGCTGAGCGTATCGCAGCTGATGCGAAAGAGCGTGTCGAACGCATCGAGGGCGATGAGGCTGAAGCTGCCGCTCGTATTACCGCTGATAGTCAGGAACGTTCCGCACGGATCGCTGACGATCAACGTTTGCAAGTGCAGATCGACAACATCAATACCGAACTCGACCAGTTCGACAGCAAGGTGGCACGCGCCGAAGCCGCTGCAACAAGTGCCGAAAATTCTGCGCAGGAAGCCCATGAACTAGTCCAAGAGGCAACAGCTGGTTTTGTCGGCTTTGAAGACGGCCTCGGCTACGACTTCGGATTTATCACCCAGACTTTGACCTATTTCGACCGGGATTTCGGCAGCATCGCCGATCCGGTGATCAACTAATGGAGCGCCCAAATGGCAACTGAGGTACGTTGGCGTCGAGGCACCAAAGTAGAGCATAACGCCTTCATCGGCGCGATGAGCGAAATTACGCATGAAACGACCGCAAATAATCTCCGGGTCCATGATGGGGTAAAACCAGGTGGTTACAGGACGCTCATGGAAAGCGAGCGCGGTGTAGCGGGCGGCGTTGCTACACTTGATGAAAATGGGATGATTCCCAAATCGCAGCTTGGTGATCTTTCTAACGTGAACACCTACGGAAGCGTTGCTGATGTTCAAGCGGCATCGATTGGAGAGGGGGTTCTGTTTCTCAGGACAGCCGGATATTATGCGGCAGGTACCGGCGGCGGGGCAATATATAAACGGGTCGCAACGCAGCCAAATCATGCCGGGAAAATCCAATCGTCAGATGGCGCTTGGTGGGAGTTGGCGGAATCTAATCCACTCATTACGATGTTCGGTGCAATTGCTGACGGTACGACGGACGTTTCTGACCGCTGGCAGGAAGCGTTGAACTTCATCAAGTTACAGGGCGACGGGCTTGGTGGCGGTCTTGGTGTTCCGAATAATGGCCGAGATTATATCGTCAAAAAGACGCTGACATTCCCGCTTGATTGCGTCATTGAACTGTACGGCATCGGCATGCCTCGTGTGCGTTTTCAGCCTCCCGCCCCGGACGTAGCATCAGACTTTATCAAGATGGGTAGCGGCGTATACAGCCAGAGCATTAACATCCTTCGGGGCGTGGTGATTTGGGGCAACGGAGCAACGGGTAGAAACTGCATTACAGGCCAGTATCTGTCAAACTTGAAGCTCTACGACGTCTTCATGTTTAATTTTGTTGGTTGGTGCGTTGATGTGGCTGACTGCTATTGCTTCTCGATGGTTGGTGGTCAGGCCGTAGGAAATTCCGATGGCGTAGCGGCTGGCGGTATCCGCTTGACACGAGCTAGTGGCAATCAGGGCTTAATGAGCCATGTGCGGGTTAATGGCTTTAAGGGTGCTAACAAAACAGGCCTAACAATTGCTGGCTCCGGCACCGATTCCCATTACGGTATGCGCATTGATAATTGCTCCTTCGAGTACAACACTCTCGGCATCTTTGTAAACGCTGCTCGTGGGCTGACGGTGGACACTTGCTATTTCGAGTTCAACACTGAATCGAACATTACCGTGAATGGCGGAGCGAACAACCTCGTCCAAAGTATTTCCTTTGTGGGCAATTCGGTGTTTGAAGGTGGCTGCAATTTCATTAATGCTCGCGGGCTTACCGTTTCTGGCAATTCATTCCAGTTCAACTCATCATGTTACATTGAGGATGCAACTGGAAGCTATAGCATCGGAGTAAACACCTTTATTAATGGCTCTTTCGTTTTTGGCTCTGGCACGCCACGAAAGCAATACGAGAACGAAAGTGTTTGGCTAACGTTCGCATCCACTTGGATTAGCAGTGGCACCCAGCCATCAGTTGGGAATGGATCGCTTGTTTTCAAATACAAGCGATCTGGCAACACGGTGACATGTGTGGTCACCCTTACGACCGGCTCAACGTCAACATATGGCGCTGTTGGTTATGGCTTCCGTCTCCCGTTCAATGTTGCTGCGGGAGTATCACATATCGGAAAGGCCGGATGTTATGATGCAAGCGCCGATGCTGTGTTTATGCAGATGACGGCCGTCTGTGCGCCGGGAGATAACTATGTCAGCCTTAGAGCTGATGCAGGGGGGGTGGTTGGTCCGGCGGCTCCGATTACGTTTGCATCAGGCGATAAGATTTATGCAAGTTTCACTTATGAGTGCGTTAGTTAATATCGCCGACCACCGTTGTGGGTAGTTAAAGAAACTTCACCACAACGGTGTTGTTGACTAGATACAATTCATAAATCTCATTTCGAGATACCGGATTAGCGGTGTCCAGCTTCGCGGCTATGTCTGCTCGGTCTGTTTCATTTGGGTATTCTAACTTTGGCATACCCAATTGCATAAACAAAAAACGCCCCCCGTCATAACCGCTATTGAATAGATTTTGGCGAATGGCATTGAGCGGTGGGTAAACGTAGGATGCGCGGCCGGAACTTGGTGAAGGCTGCAAATGCCCCACGAACATAATCTTTCCTTGTGGGTCAATATTCAGCGTATCAAGTTTTGTTATCAGGCGTGCCGCGAATGCACGGGCGTTCCTGTCATCGTCACGCAACATATTCGATGCAAGAAAATTTATATAAAAGAGCGAGAATGCTATTGGAATAGTCAGCAGATACCTGATCGATCTGATCTTGATCGTCGTAGACAGCAGAACCACCCACATCAAAAGTAGGCCCACGCCCACATACATACGCGGAAGAGAAAAATAGTTCGCGCTCATCGTGTGCAGTCCGACAGCTGCCAAAAAACATGCTGAAAAAGACAGCGGCAATGTAAGCAGAAATTGCTTGGTCCTAATTGCATGATGAAGCGCCAGAGCGACGATAATCACCGCACAACAGAGGATCAAAATCCCCGGGCCAGAAAAAACGTTCAGGATCGTGCGAATTGAGGTTTTTGCATTTTCATAAAGGATCGGTGCTGAACTTGGGCTAACAGGTAAAGTATGGCTGTATTTAACAGTGTAATTGTTCAGCGTAATGTTTGGAAGCACAGCAATTTTATACACCACGAGTGCAGAAACCAACTGCGCAATGCGGTAAATAAGGTTTTTTGCCCCATCCTTCCAATTTCTGGCCTGGCCCTCCTTAATCAACAACTCAATCCCCGCGAACCCAATGAAGATTGCAGCAGACGCTTGGTACATTGAAACCGATGCGAGAATAGCGAACGTTCCAATAATCCAGAGGAAGATTGATCTGCGGACGCCGCAGTATGGTAATAAAGCTAAGCTGATGGAAAGAACCATAAAGGCACTGTCGTACCGAAAATACAGGTTCGAAAGCATTAGTGGGTTAGCTAGTATACAAAGGGACGCCAGTGAAAAAATCCCGGCGTTAACCTTCAGAACCCCATTTAGCAGGGCTACGACACTACTAAATGCGGCGAGTGATAATATTAGCGGAAGTGGGTATACATCGACCAATGTACCGCCAAAGGAAAACAAATAATAGAAAACATCAGCTAGAACCCGACCATCGTGTGTCCAGTTTTTATATCCGGCCACGGTTCGAAAGTTGTCATCCAAATAGACAAGGTCATTTAAAATGATCGGTGCAGCATAAAGAGAGCAAAGTATCGCGGTGAATTTAAAAGTTTGCGCGTCAAATTTCATGATTCGGCTTCTTGGGTATTTTCATCAATTACATAGATTGGGCGGTTCTTGGTTTCCATATACATTCGTCCAATGTACTCGCCCAAAACCCCCATCGAAATGAGCTGCAACGATCCGAAAAACAGTACAGCGGACATTATCGAGGCGTAGCCGGGCCAATCGGAACCGAATAATATCGTCTTCACGATGATGAAAATCATATAAAGTAAGCTAATGGCGGCTATGCCAACGCCGATATAGGTCCAGATACGCAGCGGCCATGTTGAAAAACTTGTTATTCCATCAAGTGCAAAATTCCAAAGCTTCCAGAAGTTAAACTTGGTTGTACCTTTAGCTCTAGATGGCCGCTCATATGGGACGCCAACAGATGAGAATCCCGGCCACGCAAAGAGGCCTTTCATAAAGCGGTTACGTTCAGGAAGAAGTTTCAAGGCATCAATTACTCGACGGCTTACTAGGCGAAAGTCGCCAACGTCCGCCGGGATAGAAACGTGCGAAGAGGCGTTGAACAATTGGTAGAACATTCCAGCGGTCATGCGCTTTGCTTTTGTATCTTCCAGCCGCGAAACGCGCATTCCGTAAACTGTGTCATATCCAGTTTGCCATAGACGCACCATCTCCGCGATAATTTCCGGCGGATCCTGGAGATCAACGTCCATTATAATTGCGGCCCCGCTGTTCACATGATCGATGCCCGCTGTCATAGCCGCCTCTTTCCCAAAATTTCGGGATAGTTTTATGTACTGAACGCGGGGATCGGTTTGGTGTAATTTCTGTAATATCTCTATTGTCTTGTCTGTGGATCCATCGTCGACAAATAGAAAGTCAAACTCGGCGTGAGCATTTCGTGTTCGTGCGGAAAATTCAGACAAGAAATGAAGAATACTTTCTTCTTCATTCATAACGGGAACAATGATGGTAATTCGGGTGTTGTCGGTCATGAACCTGTCTTCTTGTGTGTAAATACCCAGAGCGATGATAGCAGGTAAACAATCACAGGGGCGATCAACGTTCCTATGGCAATTGACAAAAGCTTTATCCCGGAGACCCAGAGAATAGTGTATGCAACAATGTTATTGCTCGCCAATCCAATAAGCGCGACAGTAGAGAACTTCAGTAAGTTTCCTTGAGTGCGGAACGTATATGCAGAATGTCCAAAGAATGAAACAACGACAGCAATGGAAAATGCCAAAGCGTTGGCATTGAATATTGATATCTTTGGATTGATGTAGATAAGAGCTGATGCGGCCACCAAATGAACAATTGTCGCTCCCACTCCTACGATTGCGAATCGTAGAACCCGATGTTTCAAACAATTTCTCAATCTTGTTATCTCGCAGATCTATTTTCTGATCATGCACTACCATTCAGTACGAACTATCGGCAAGTGCCAACTTCCCGCCTGATCGCCGAACGGCGCTCTGCACAATTAACCGTTCTTCGACTGTCATACTCTGTTTCATCTCAACAGGATGGATGACAATGGCGCAGAACAATTTCCTCAATTGCTTGAACGAGACACTGCGTCATGAAGGTGGATGGGCCGACAATCCGAAGGACCCGGGCGGCGCGACCATGAAGGGTATCACGCTGGCGACGTTCCGGCGCTGGAAGCCTAAAGCCTCGAAAGCCGACCTTCGAGCCATTTCAGACGAAATGCTGCAGAATATCTACCGGGCTGATTATTGGGTCCCTGTAAGAGGTGATACGCTCGCTCCCGGCGTGGATCTCGCAACCTTTGACTATTCCGTCAATTCCGGCCCAGGAACGGCGTGGAAAGCGTTGGAGAAGGTTTTAGGCGGTCCTGATCATGAAACCGTCAAAAAGCTCTGTGCGCGCCGGTTGTCGAGCTATCAGCTTTTCAAGCACTGGAAAGAGTTTGGCAAAGGCTGGACGCGACGCATTGCTGCGATCGAGGCCAAGGGCGTGGCTTGGGCGCTCGCTGCGAAAACCTATACATCGACGCCCGTCAAAGAAGTTCTCACGGACGAGGCCATCAAGGCAAAAGCAGTATCAAACCGGCAGGCGGGAGGCGCGACCGGCGGCGCAGCTGCGGGTAGTGGCGCGGCAATGACACCAGAGCAGGCTGACCAGATCGCAAACTGGATCCTCGGCGGTGTTGTTGTGGCTGGCTTTGCACTGCTCGCTTTCCTGTTGGTACGAGCCATCATAAACAAGCAACGGGCTAGCGCCTACGCGCGGGAGGCGCAGGCCCTGTGAGCGCATTGACGGGAATGCTGATCGGTATTGCTGCCAAGGTGGGAGCGCCGCTTGTCAAAGAAGTGCTGCAGCGCCAGCTTGGCGGCGCGGCTGGCGATGTCGCGGGGAGTGTCATTGATATGATCGCTGGCAAGCTTGGCGTTGATGTCGATGATCTCCCCAAACAGGATCCGGATGAGCTCGGTAATGCGATCAAAGAAGTCGAGCAGGACAATGCCGATGTTCTCCGTATTAATCTGGAAAGCCAGCGCGAAACCTCGCGCCTGCTGCTGGCGCCATTGGAAGCAAAGCAACCAACCTGGACGTGGGCATGGTTGCCAGCATGGCAGTGGTTCCTCTTGTTTGCCTGGTTCTGGCGCATTGTGCTGGCACCGACAGTAAACGGTGCACTGAATGCAAATGTCGAGCTCGTGCCGCTCTCTGATCTCGCATGGATCACGACGGTCTACATGGGCCTGCATATGGGCGGCAACACTGCAAAGAGCTTCTTTCAGGCACGGTGGGGGAAATGATCGATTTGCACGACCTGGTGACGAAGATGCCGATTGCCAAGTGGTCGATTATCCTGGTGTTCAGCCTAGTGGGTGCGATCATGCAACGTGATATGACGTGGACGGGAAGAATGATTACTTTTTCGATAGGTATCGCGGCCGCTGTCGTTTTCGCGGAGCCAGTCAGATTGTTGCTATCTCTCGATGCCAGTTGGAGTGACGCATTGTCTGCTGTCTTGGCCATGACCGGCAGAAATTGGGCGGCCTATTTCGTTCGCGCCACGGGCGACCCGACGAAAGCAGCGCGGGAAATTCTCGAAATCTGGCGCAACCGACGTTGAGTTGCGTATCGTGCGCTGTTGTGCGACATTGGTAGCAGGTGTTGCTATAACATATTGATATTATTATATTTACCCATGATTTGGGATCAGGGGGTCGCAGGTTCGAATCCTGCCGCTCCGACCATCTTCCCCAAGATTTGAAATGGTCGATATATGAACGCCCCGGCACAGGCTGTGGCGTGCGTCTTTATCGCGTTGACATGCATTCCCGTGTAAACTATTGGCTTGGTGGATTTTCAGCTCCCCCAGCGGGGCAAGAGAGTAGTTCAGGGTTCTTCAAATGGTTGCACGTATTTACCGTCCAGCTAAGACTGCAATGCAGTCCGGTCAGGCTAAGACAGACCAATGGCTTCTGGAATATGAACCGGAAAGCCCGCGTATGGTCGAGCCTTTGATGGGCTACACTTCTTCAGGTGATATGAAGAGCCAGATTCGTCTGTTCTTCGCCACGCAGGAAGAAGCAGTCGATTATGCAAAGCGCAATGGCATCGCCTATCGCATTACGGAACCGAATGAGCCGAAGCGCCGCAAGGTTTCCTACTCGGACAATTTCCGCTTCGACCGGACGATGCCCTGGACGCATTGAGACGCATTGCTTGCCTGTTTAGCCTGACACTTGTTTCAGGCCGGGCAATGCGATAATTCGGCAGGGCTTTGCTGGCAAAGCCCTGTGCACATTGAAATATCTTCGATCTTTTTCGAAAGGCGAGGTCCCGTAGCTCAGTTGGATAGAGCGTCAGCCTTCTAAGCTGAATGTCACAGGTTCGAATCCTGTCGGGATCGCCACCCCCCCACGCTTATCGATTATTTCGCCAGATTGCTGTTCTGGCGCTAGCTGTATCAACGCATTTCATCCGCCAACCAGGCGCGGACTGCCTGCACTTTGGGGTGCGCTTCTTTGCTTGGGGCGAATACGAGATCGTAGCCATACTCGACGTCGAGCTGGTATTCCGGGAAGAGCTCAACCAAGCGGCTCGCTGCGAGGTCCTCGGAAATCAGGACGCTCCGGCCAAGGGCTATGCCTTCTCCCCTGATGGCGGCATCAATGGCCATGCTCCCATGGCTGAAACCTTGCCCTCGTGTCTGGATCGCAGGCATTCCCGCCAAAGCGAACCAGTTCTGCCAATTCGCTTTCAAACCGTTTTCGTGAAGAAGCTGGCACTGCAACAGGTCGCGAGGCGAGGATATGACGGCGACACGTTCCAGATACAAGGGCGAGCATACCGGCGATACGGTCTCATTCATGATCCGTTCGGAGGAGGCGCCCGCATAATGCCCGGTCCCGTAGCGTATGGCGGCATCAACTTTCCCGCGCGTGAAGTCGAGGTCGGCGTCGGTCACCTCCAGCTGGATATCGAATTCCGGATAGCGCGCAACCAGACGATGAAGCCGCTGGGTAAGCCACTTGCTGGCAAATGATACGCCCGTGCTTACCACCAGCTGTGTGTCGTCGGATTTCTGTCTCAGGGTTTCGGCTTCTCTCGATAATTCAGCCAGCAGGCGGGTTACCGCGCTGAAGAACAAGGAACCCTCTTCGGTCAGCTCGATCTTTCGGGTCATCCGGTGGAACAGACGGATGCCGAGATCGTCTTCCAGTGTTTTGATCTGACGGCTGACGGCTCCGTGAGTGAGGCATAGTTCTTCCGCAGCCAGCGTCATGCTTAATCTGCGCGCTGTGGCTTCAAAAGCTTTGAGTGTTTGTAGAGGCGGTAATTGCTGCAACATATATGTGAAGATAAATCACGCATCGAGTGAAAACAAATCGATTGTCGTCAGATTATGAAAGCCGATAATTGAAGCCTGCGCACATTGAAAAGCAGGGGAATGCGACTCAAAACGTGGTTCTTATTCCCTAAGACATCAATCGACATGCCTTTGGTATTCGGTCTGAATGGAGTCGCAAAGATCACGCATGGCGTGCTGAAAGGCTGGTCAGGATGCCCCATGCCATTTGCGAAAGGTCCTTCATCTGCCATTGGCGCAACGGTTCCCTTCCTCGTCTAGACTGAAACAGCGATGCAATCAGAAGCCACAATGCAACCGGGTGTTGCCTCCTCGTTCAAAAGCCTTTCCGCCATGCTCGGCCTCGCGGTGATGTGGGGCTTGTCCATTCCGGTGACCAAGCTCGGACTCCAGACAATGCCGCCGCTGACGCTGACCGCATTGCGGTTTGGCATAGCTGTTCCGCTTCTGCTGCTCTTCGTTCTGGGCAAACAAAGACTTCCACTCAAGGCTTTTCCCAGACTGGCAGGGTTGGGTGTTCTGGGCATCGGCATTGGTCAGGTTTCACAGACATTGGGTGTTGCCGGCACATCGGCATCAGTCGGAACGATTATTTCCGCTACCATTCCGCTGTTTGTCGTCGTTTTTGCAGCCCTTCGCCTGAAGCAGGCCGTTTCAGGCGTGCAGATGCTCGGACTGTTTGCCGCCTTTGTGGGAATCGGTCTGGTCGCTCTGGAAAAGGGCGATCCGTCTGCGGTTGGAACGCAAAACAGTCTCGTCGGTGCAAGCTTCCTGCTGCTGTCGGCAGTCGCTATCGCCTTCTATTATGTGTGGAGCGTTCAGCTCACGGTTCAGTACGGGACAGCCACAGTTGTCGCATGGAGCACTTTGTTCGGCTTGCTGGCACTCTTGCCGTTTGCCGGATGGGAAATCTCGACCGTCGATTTTCAGCTCAATTATGTTGCAATCGTTTCAGCGATCTATCTCGGCTTCATTGTGAGCGTTGCTGGTTTTTTCCTCTGGCTTCATCTCCTGCGGACGGTTCCGGCCAGAACGGCTGCCAGTGTTCAGTATCTGCAGCCTGTCTTCGGGGTCATGGCTTCGTCGATCATGTTTGGCGATACGATGGGGTGGTATTTCGCTGCCGGTGTCACACTTGTTTTAATCGGCCTGGCACTGACGATCTTCACGAAGCGACAAAGGCAATGAATATCGATATCGGGCCAATTTAAGCTGCAAGAAGGCCAAAAGCACAGGCTCGGTCTTGAGCATAGTGCAAAGGCCTGACAGAGGAGCGCGTTATTGCAACCGACATGGAGGCCATCTTGCACAAGCAAACCACTGCACAACTGGCCTTGGGCCTTTTGGATTGGAATCGAAAGCATCTGGTTCAAGGCGGAGCGCTTACCGAGGTAATCATAGCGGAGAAATTCGCAGACCAGTTCGTCGTCAAGGCCAATGGACGCGTCCATCCTGCCAATCATGCCAATTATCTGGCCTTTTTGAATGGTTTCCGCAGCACCATCCATTCCATCGACTACGATATGCAAGACGTTGTGGCGGAGGGAAACTCAGCCGTGCTGGCAATGGCTGCCACAGTCGTGCGTCTCGATGAAACCATAGATCGCTTCGAAGCGATGCTGCTTTTGAAATTCGATGAAGCTGACCTTGTCACTCTCTGGCACGAAGTTTACCTGAAAACACAATAGGGCGCGGTACGAGGCTTCCAGCAAAGACAGAACGCCGCGAGCACTTCGCGGCGTTTCAATTTCTGTTCGGATGTCCGTTATTGTCCGTGCGGACCGTCTGGAACGCGGTGCCTCATATAGACACGTGGCCGGTCATTCCCGTGCCAGCCTGGACGATCACGCCATCCACGGCGATCCCAATGTCTGTCGCGATAGTAGCGACGATCACGATACCAATAGTCATCCCGGTCATTGAGAGCAGAGCCTATGGCAACACCAGCGATAAGCGGAATGCCGATGAGCGCAGCTGTTCGACCGAAATCATCGGAGTAACCACCTGATGTTCCCTCGCGAAATGCCAGATAGCGCGATGATGCCCAGCCATAGGTCGGGCCATAGCTGACCTGACACCAGCCATAACCGGATGTGCAGCCACGCACGGTCAAAGGCGCTCCACTGGGTATGGAACCCAGCGTCGCATAGCGCGTGCCGGGGCCTGTTCGAATATTGAGATTGGTGGTGGATATGGCGTTCGCCGCCTGCGCTGCGCCCGCCGCAAATACGCCCAAGGCAACAAGGGCGGCTTTGAGAGCAAGCTTCATCGGAGTTCTCCCTGAACTGTCTCTATTGTCTATAAAACGACATCGATGGGCGAAGGTTCCAATCAGGGCAGACAGGTCGGGCGTGCAGAATAACAAAAAGCGCCGGAAAACCGGCGCTTTCGAGGATCTTTGCGGATTGCTGGAACTATCGTCTGCAGCGAGCCACATACATGCGGCCATGACGGTCGCGATATTGGCAGTTGCCGTTACGCAGTTCACGCACCAGAAGACCGCCCAATGCGCCTGCGCCGGCACCGATCAATGCGCCACGTCCGCCGCCAGCAATGCCGCCAATGATGGCACCTGCGCCGGTGCCGATGGAAATATCTTTTTCCGTAGTTGTGCAGCCCGTTATTGCGAGCAGGGCCACCAAACCAAGCGCCACTTTCCGCATCACTGTCTCCTCCTGAGAAATACCAGACTAAGCTTAAACGATTGATTTCATGATCGGTTGCGTTCGAACCTGCAGGCCCGGCCGAAAAATATCGCAGATCGAAACAGCGTCAGTGGCGACGATGGCGAAGGATGACCGCAATCGCCAACCCAGCCAGTCCGAACGCGATAACGCCTTGCAGAATGAAAACCCAGTTCATCATGATGTAGTCCTTTGACACTTACCTCATTGAGAGGTGCGTACGAATTTGGGTTCTACCTAGCGCATTTTAGTTGGATGGGAAACGCAAGATAATGGCTTTGAGCTGGAGCGCATCCCGAAAAGTGCGACGCGCCTACACAAGGAAATCAGTTCGCTGGACTGATTTCTGATCCTGTTTCGATTGGACATGGTGCGCTTTGATAAAAACTAATCGTATGAAATCATTAAATTTATTTAATGGGAGTATTCACTTGGCGTTCACGTTGGCGAGCGCATTTTCCTTACATCGAATAAACAAAGGAAGCCGATATGAAGCCGATCGTTATTGCTCTTACTGCCTTTTCCTTTCTTGCAGCTCCCGCTGCGATGGCTCAGCCTTATCCGTCGCAACAGGGGAAGCCGTCTCATAGCCAGACGTACAAAGGCGGTCCGAAATATGATGCGCGCAAATATGACAATCGCCGTCACCAGAGCTGGAAGAAGGGCAACCGTCTGCCGCCAAACTACCGCGGCCACGTCGTGAACAACTATTCTGGCTACAAGCTGCGCAAGCCGCCACGCGGCTATCACTGGGTCAAGGTCAACAACGATTATATGTTGATCAGCATCGCAACCGGTATCATTTCGTCCATCGTGGCGGGCCGGTAAATAATCTGCACAAGAAAGGCGGCCATTGGCCGCCTTTTCCATGTCTGCAATGTCAGTTCTCGGGGCCAAAATATTTGGCTTTCAGCTTGGCGACCTCTTCACTCTCGTGAGCACTGATGATTGCCACGCTGGCGGGTTTGACGAGTTCACTATGGCGCGGAAAGGCAAAACCATATTTGTCCGGGCTGAATACAGTGCCTACCAGATCGACAGGCTGGTCGGCGTGCTGGTGGGCGTAATATTCCAGAACCGGCCCGTCACCGACGATTGCCGCAATTTCATCGCTGACCAGTGCGTTTACCGCTTCGGGCATGTGATCGAAAGGAACGGTCGCGATAGAACGCGACCTCAGAAACTGTTCTGCGACGCTGCCTGCTCGCACACCAACGGATTTCCCCTGCAGATCAGAAAGGCTGGAAATATTATTGTCGATATGGGCGACGGTCATGACACTCGTAATCGACGAGGTCATGTAGGCGATTATCGCTATGCCAAACACCATCCAGAATGTCTGCCAGATGCGTCCCATCCAACCGAACAGGTTTTTGCGTGAAGTTTTGCCAGACGTCGCAATGGAAACCACGTGATAGAAACTCTCTGCCAGTCCCTCGCGCCAGCGTTTCGGAAAGCCTTCATCAAAACGCCTGTCGAAGATCGTCAGCAATACCGTGGCCGCAACGAGAATGCCGAGGATCCAGGCATAGGTCGCCAGATGCCCCGCATCATCAAGGCGGCTGATGAGATCGTCCCAGCCGCTTCCTGCTTGGGTATGCACCATGATGCGCAAGCCAGCATCGAACCATGGATGGGTGAAATCCACGATCTCGGCACGCTGTTCCGTGATTGTCAGATTGGTTACGGCGGCTTCGACTTTACCTTCTGACACGGCTTTTACGAGTTCGGTGTAGTTCGGATACTCCACATATTGCGAAGCAAGGTTCATGCGTGCGGCAATATCCTGCCATATATCGATAGCCATGCCGGAATAGGCATTGCCCTGCTTGTTGACGAAAGGCTCACTCACATAAACGCCAACCTGTACCGGCTTGGGTGCTTGCTGCGCATAAGACGCTGACGAGAATGCCACCAAGAGTAGAATTAGAAGATATTTGTATAAACTGCGGTTGAAGAAGCTATTCATTGGCGTCAACGACAAGGCACGTCCCCAAAATTTCCAGTACTTGCGGTAGTCTGGATAAGATCGATATTTTAATTATATTAATATTTACTTCAATAGAAACCATTATATTCCGAGCAATATTATTATTAGTACTTACTAATTTAATTTGTTCTCTGGTCCGGTGGAATATGGAACCGAACGCCCTCCTGTTCAGTTATTGCGGCTAACAAGCCGAAGGTCACAACACGGCTAAAGAGGGGTTTATGGAGATTATCGACAATCCGGATTCTGCGGTGCGTCCGATCACGTCGGCGCCGCCACGTCTGCCGACCCTGGCGGCAATGGCTGTCGCCGTTGCCATTCTCTATTTTGCAAAAGATGTTTTCCTGCCTCTTGCCATAGCGGTGCTGCTGACATTTGCGCTTGCGCCGATTGTCGCCTTTCTGCGCAGGGCCGGGCTTCCACGCCTGTTCGCGGTGATTACAAGTGTGGCCGGTGGCTTTCTGATCGTCGCAGTCTTCAGCGCGGTCGTTGCCTTTCAGGTTTCTGAGGTCGGGCAGAATATTTCAATCTATCAGTACAACATCATCGAGAAGATCAGGACACTCAAGGAAGCGAGCTCAGACAACAGTTTCTTTGACAGGCTCAACCGCTTTGCCGAGCGCATAGGCACGGAAATCAACAGGCCGGAACAGAAAACACAGGCGCTGCCTTCGGATCAGCCGGAGGAAAAGCCGTTACTCGTCCAGATATTCGCGCCGCGCCATCCGGTTGAAACGCTCCGGAGCATAATCGAACCGCTCGTCGGTCCGCTGGCGACGACAGGTCTCGTCGTGGTTGTGGTGATTTTCATGCTGCTCGAACGGGAGGAGCTGCGGGATCGCTTCATAAGGCTGGTCGGCTATGGCGATCTTCACCGCACGACCGAAGCGTTGCAGGATGCGGGAAAGCGGGTTGGACAATATCTGCTGACGCAGCTTGTGGTGAATATTACCTATGGAGTGCCACTCGCTTTCGGACTTTGGATTTTGGGTATTCCGAATGCAGCTCTATGGGGAATGCTGGCAATCGTTTTGCGGTTCGTTCCCTATATTGGCCCGGTTATCGCGGCGATCCTGCCGCTGTTCCTTGCCTTTGCCGTTGCACCCGGCTGGAGCCTGCTCCTCTGGACAATCGGGCTCTTCGTCATCATCGAGCTTCTTATAAACAATGTGATCGAACCTTGGCTCTATGGTTCGCGCACCGGCCTTTCGCCGCTTGCAATCATCGTTTCGGCCATTTTCTGGACTTGGCTCTGGGGCCCGGTCGGGCTGGTCTTGTCGACGCCTCTGACGGTCTGTCTCGTGGTGCTGGGGCGTCATGTGCCGCAATTCGAGTTTCTGGAAATCCTGTTCGGCAATGAGCCCGTGCTCGATCCGAAGGAACGTCTCTATCAGCGCCTCCTGGCCGGAGACCCGGATGAGGCCACGGATAATGCCGAGGAAATGCTGGAACGGAAATATCTGGTCGAGTTTTACGGTTCGGTCGCGATCCCGGCACTCCTGATGGCGGAGCGGGACCGTCTGCGCGGTGTTCTGACCGAGCCGCAATTGCAGATCGTTGACGAAAGCACGAAGACGCTGGTGGCCAATCTGGAACAGATTGCGAGCGAGGAGGAGGGTGACGACGAAGAGATCGCGATTGAGAATCCCGATGGCGATGGTAGCGCATCCGATCTGGAACTTCCTTCCGGCGAAGGCCGGTCGCTGCTGACATTCGGGGGACGAAAGGGGCTCGACGACACGGCTGCGATCATGCTGGCGCAGGTGCTTGCCGTGCAGGGCGCGTCGGCAGAAGCCGTCGTGCATGATGCGCTCAAGCCCGCCAATCTCAGGGCGCTGGATCTTTCCGGCAGGGATACGCTGATAATCTGCTTTCTGGATCAGCAGGCGGCGCGTCACGCCCGGTTTGCCGTACGTCGTCTGCGACGGCTGCGGCCCTCTCTGCGCATTGGCGTGGTGCTGTGGCACGATCCGATCGAAGCACGATCCGTTGACCGGGAGGCGTTGCGGGAAGAAATGCAGGCGGATTTCGTCGCCTGCACCATGATAGAGGCCGTCGTGGAAGGCCTCTCTGAAATCGAACCGAAGCCCTTAAAGGCGGCAAAGAAAACGGTCCGCGCGCGGTCACGCAAGATGGCCGCTGCAAAACCGGCTTAGATCGCCGCAAACCCCTTTTCGAGGTCTGCAATGAGGTCCGGCACGTCTTCCAGACCAATCTGCAGGCGGATCACCGGGCCCGGATAGTCGCCCTTGGCCACGGTCCGGTCATCAAGGCGGACATGAACTGCGAGGCTTTCATAGCCGCCCCAGGAATAACCGAGGCCGAAAATCTCCAGCGCATCGAGGAAAGCATGGGCTTCCTTCTGCCCGCCGCTGGCGAGCACGATGGAGAAAATACCGGCAGAACCGGAGAAGTCCCGCTTCCAGATTTCATGACCCGGATGGCTTTCCAGTGCCGGATGCAGAACCCGGTCGACAGCCGGGTGGCTTTCAAGCCAACGGGCGACGTCCAGTGCGCTCTTGCGGTGATGTTCCAGCCGCACGCCCATCGTGCGCATGCCGCGCAGGATCTGGTAGGTGTCGTCAGCTGATGTGCACAGTCCAAGCGTTCCGTGCGTTTCCAGAAGCTGCGGCCAGCATTTTTCATTGGCCGAAATCGTGCCAAACAGAATATCGGAGTGGCCGGACGGATATTTGGTCGAGGCATGGATGGTAATGTCCACGCCGAAATCGAGCGCCTTGAAGTAAAGCGGGGTGGCCCAGGTATTGTCCATCATGACGATGGCGCCGCCCTTGTGCGCTTCTTCAACGATGGCCGGAATATCCTGCATTTCAAACGTGTTCGACGCGGGTGATTCCGTGAACACGACCTTGGTGTTCGGGCGCATCAGCTTTGCAATGCCGGAACCGATCTCCGGATCGTAATATTCGACTTCCACGCCCATGCGCTTCAGGATCGTATCGGCAAAATGCCGGGTCGGATTGTAGATCGAATCGACAAACAGCACGTGATCGCCGGGCGAGAGGAAGGCGAGAAGCGGAACGGTAACAGCGGCAAGACCGGACGGGACGCAGACCGTACCTGCCGAACCTTCCAGCGCATCAATGGCAGCGCAAAGCGCATCGCTGGTCGGTGTGCCACGCGTGCCATAAGTGTATTTCTGGCCACCGGTTGCCATCGTCTCTGCGTCCGGGAAAAGCACGGTCGAGGCGCGGACAACGGGCGGATTGACGAAGCCATGATAATCGCGCGGCTGATAACCATCGTGAGCCAGCCGTGTGTTTATACCCAGCTTCTCTGTCTTGCCCTGCTGCTTAGTCACGAAAATGCCTCCAGACCATGTTGCATGCTATCCCACTGATTCTCGCCCACCGATTCTCGAACAAGAGGATTCTGCCGGGTCGCATCAAGGTCGGCTGCGGCAAAAAGATCTGCGATTCCGTTTGCGGCGGAAACTTTGAATACTTGGATAGGATGCGCGCGTTCCGGATGCAACCTCGCGTGCAATTTATTGCGTAAGAAGCTTTTGAAAGGGTATTTCTATTATGATGGCGTCAGGCACGGGAAGCATTTTTCTATATCCCTTTCGCGCGGCGCTGGAACTCCTTCGAGCTCTTCTGCGCCCGGCTTACAAGGGGGCGCCATCCTCATGGACGCTTGAGATGACCGCAATTGTGGTGCTTCTGCCGTTCATTATCCTCGTGCTGCATCTGTGGGATGCTGACATCGTTCGCGTCACGGTGCAGAGCACCAATTTTATCATGGAATTCCTGCGTGCGGTTACGGATGCGATTCGCACTATCGTCTGGCTGGCAATCGGCATTGTCGTCTGGCTCGTCACAGCGATACTGCTTTCGCCAAAACTGCGTGATAGTGCCAGACCATGGTTCGTGAAACTCCATAGCTGGGCAACGCTGGTGCTGACGTCGATTGTTGTGGGGAGCATCCCGACTGAAATCGGTAAACTCGCCATCGGTCGGGCGCGCCCGTTCCTGCTCGATGACGTGGGCGCAGCCTATTTCTCACCGTTCAAAGGCCAGTTTCTTTATGAAAGCTTCCCGTCAGGCCATTCCATGATGGCTGGCATCATGATGGTCTCGCTTTGGATATTCCTGCCGCGCTGGCGCGTCCTTACAGCCCCGGCATGTTTTCTCTTCGGGATCAGCAGGCTTGCCGCGGGCGCGCACTATCCGACCGACATCGTGGCCGGTCTGACGATCGGATTCGTGGCGACATGGTGGGTTGCCCGCTATATGGCGACGCGAAATATTATTTTTTCTTTGGATGGTGAAAGCGCGATGCCGCGCGTCTGATTTCTATCAGGAGTTGCTCTCGGCATTGCCCATCTAGGGTGGTAGTCAAATTTAACCAATTGAATTAATTGAGTTATAATGCCGTATTCCAACTGGTTGCGGCATGATCTTCTCTGGAGAAGGTTTCTACCCAGAAATCGGGAAATCGTGTAAATTTTCAAATATTTCCCCCTCATCTTTTTTGGAGGCCAGCTCGCCGGGCTGCGTTATTGCCTTGACCAAAGGCAATTTTTCGCCTTCGATAAGACCCGTGAAGGCGGCAGGTTTGTCACTGCGCTCAAAAACAAGAATCGAAGACCGGAAAGCGGTCTCGGGCGAGGGGCAGCCTGCTGTATGGCATGGGCTTGGGAGGTCACACGGCTTTTCCGACGGGTTTATGCAAAAATAAAGCAACAAGAGACGCTTGAGCCAAGGGTTCAGCGCTCTCCAGGGAACAAAAGGTTGCAGGCCAGATGAAAAAAACTCTTATGACGGGTGTATTGGGTGCGGCGGCGCTGTTTAGCGTAGCTTCGGGAGCATCCGCGGATACGCTTTCCGATGTGAAGGCGAACGGTTTTCTGCAGTGCGGCGTTAATACGGGTCTGCTTGGCTTTGCTTCGCCCAACGACAAGGGTGAGTGGTCCGGCTTTGACGTAGACTATTGCCGCGCTGTGGCTTCTGCGATTTTCGGCGATCCAACCAAGGTGAAGTTCACGCCGCTGAACGCCAAGGAGCGTTTTACAGCCCTGCAGTCGGGTGAAGTGGACGTCCTGATCCGTAACACGACCTGGACGATCAGCCGCGACACTGCGCTTGGCCTTGATTTTGCTGGCATCAACTACTTTGACGGCCAGGGCTTCATGATCAATTCAAAGAAGCTGTCGGGCATCAATTCCGCATTGCAGCTTTCCGGCGCTTCCATCTGCGTTCAGGCCGGTACGACGACCGAGCTGAACATGGCCGACTATTTCCGCGCCAACAAGATGGAATATAACCCGGTTGTCTTCGAGAAGATCGAAGAAGCCAACGCCGCTTACGATTCCGGTCGTTGCGACGCCTATACGACCGACCAGTCCAGCCTCTACGGGGTTCGTCTGGCGCTTGCCAATCCGGATGATCACGTCATCTTGCCGGAAATCATCTCCAAGGAGCCATTCGGTCTGACCGTTCGTCAGGGCGATTCCAAGTGGGCGGATGTCGTTCGCTGGACCCATAATGCGCTGCTCAACGCTGAGGAATACGGCATTACGCAGGCCAATGTCGAAGAGATGAAGAAGTCCGACAATCCGGATATCAAGCGTCTTCTCGGTGTGGAAGCAGACACGAAGATCGGTACCGATCTCGGTCTCGACAATGACTGGGTGGTGAAGATCGTCAAGGGCGTCGGCAATTACGGTGAAATCTTCGAGCGCAATATCGGCGCCAGCAGCCCGCTCAAGATTGCACGTGGCATCAACGCCCAGTGGAACAAGGGCGGCCTGCAATACGGCGTCCCTGTGCGCTAACGGGCCCTTCTTTCCAGACTGATCATCGGCGGGTGCAGCAGCGCCCGCCGGATTTGTCGGCTCTGCAGTTTGTCCGTTTGCTATTGGCCTCGCGTCGTGAGGGCATTTGAACGCTGATAAGCTGCTTTTTGGAATTCAACCGCGTCTTGCAGGCCCGCAAGCTCGAGATGAGCCTGAATTGGGGATGGCAAGACCGAACGGTTCGGCATTCGATGTCTCGATTTCAGGAATTGCTCCGCAGATGCGGTCAGCCTTTCCTGTTTGAGGTCGATGCAGCCAGCCGAGAGGCACAGGAAACATATGGCTTCCTATTCTGCAACTGAACGTCGCCAGGACAGCGGCGGAACTTCGCTCCTGTACGATCCGCGGAATCGCGGCATCTTCTATCAGGTCATTGTCTTTGGTGCGGTCATTGGCGCGATCTACTGGATTGTCGGCAACACGATCACCAATCTGCAGCGCGCAAACATTGCGTCCGGTTTCGCCTTCCTCAATGGGCGTGCCGGGTTTGATATCAGCCAGACGCTTATTCAGTACAACAGCGATTCGAACTATGGCCGGGCCTTTCTGGTTGGCCTCGTGAATACGCTTTACGTTGCCGCGCTGGGTGTCATTACGGCATCGATCATCGGGTTTCTGGTTGGTATCGGCCGTCTTTCGCGCAACTGGCTGATCCGCAAGATCTGCACGGTCTATGTGGAGATATTCCGCAATATTCCGCCGCTGCTCGTCATCTTCTTCTGGTATTTCGGCGTTCTGTCGGTCCTGCCGCAGGCCCGCGACAGCTTCTCGCTCCCGCTGGGCACTTACCTGAACAATCGCGGCTTCTTCATGCCATCTCCCATATGGGGTGAGGGGGCGTGGCTTCTGCCGGTGGCGCTTCTCATCGGCATCGTCGCTTCGATCATCGTCGCGCGTTGGGCAAAACGCCGCCAGATGGCAACCGGCCAGTCCTTTCACACGATACGCGTGTCCGCCGCCCTGATTATCGGCCTGCCGATACTGGCGCTGATCGCGACCGGTTTTCCGGTTTCGTTCGACTCGCCGAAGCTCGGAACGTTCAATCTGACCGGCGGCGCACAGATCAAGCCGGAGTTTCTGGCTCTGTTTCTGGCGCTTTCCTTCTATACGGCGTCCTTTATCGCTGAAACGGTTCGCGCCGGCGTTCTGGGCGTCAACAAGGGGCAGACCGAAGCTGCTTATGCAGTCGGGCTTCGTCCCGGCCAGACGATGCGTCTCATCATCGTGCCGCAGGCGCTGCGCATCATCATTCCACCGCTCTCGAGCCAGTATCTCAATCTTATCAAGAACTCGTCGCTCGCCATTGCCATCGGCTATCCCGATCTTGTCGCCGTAGGTGGCACGATCCTCAACCAGACCGGTCAATCGGTCGAAGTCGTGGCGATCTGGATGGTGATCTACCTGGGCATCAGCCTGATTGTGTCCGGCCTGATGAACTGGTTCAATGCCAAGATGGCGCTGGTGGAGAGGTGACAATGGAAAACGCAGATCTCCAATATGTCCGCTCGCAGATGGTGGATGGCGAAGCGCCGCCACGCTCCGTGCAGGGCATTTCGCACTGGTTGCGCGTCAATCTGTTCGCAACGCCTGTCGATGCGGCGCTGACCATTCTCGGCCTGCTGGCCGTGGCGTGGTTCCTCCCGCCAATCATCGAGTGGCTGTTCTTCAAGGCCGTTTGGACGGGTGCGGATCGCACGGCCTGCCTGACTGTCGCGCAGGGCGGCACACAACCGGAAGGCTGGTCGGGCGCCTGCTGGGCATTCGTGAACGCGAAATACGAGCAGTTCATCTATGGCCGTTATCCGATTTCGGAACGCTGGCGCGTCAATCTGACGGCGCTGATCTTCGTCGTCCTGCTGGTGCCGCTGCTGATTCCGAAGGCCCCGAAGAAGGCTCTCAATGCGATCCTGTTCTTCTTCGTGTTCCCGATCGTCGCCTTCTTCCTGCTGGTCGGCGGCTGGTTCGGCCTTCCTTATGTGGAAACGCCGCTTTGGGGTGGGCTTCTGGTCACGCTTGTGCTGTCCTTTGTCGGTATCGCCGTATCGCTGCCGCTTGGTATCGTGCTCGCGCTCGGACGCCGTTCAAAGCTGCCGGTCATCAAGACCTTCTCGATCATCTTCATCGAAATGGTGCGCGGCGTTCCGCTGGTGACGGTGCTGTTCATGGCCAGCGTCATGCTGCCTTTGTTCCTGCCGCCGGGCGTGACTTTCGACAAGCTCCTGCGTGCGCTCATCGGCGTGGCGCTGTTCGCTTCGGCCTATATGGCGGAAGTGGTGCGCGGTGGTCTTCAGGCTATCCCGCGCGGGCAGTATGAAGGTGCGGATGCGCTGGGTCTCAGCTACTGGCAGAAAACGGGACTGATCGTTCTGCCGCAGGCGCTGAAGCTTGTCATTCCGGGTATCGTCAACACCTTCATCGGTCTGTTCAAGGATACGAGCCTTGTCTACATCATCGGCATGTTCGATCTGTTGGGCATCGTCCGTCAGAATTTTTCCGATGCCAATTGGGCTTCTCCACAGACGCCTGCCACCGGTCTCATCTTTGCGGGCTTCGTTTTCTGGATTTTCTGTTTCGCAATGTCGCGATACTCTATATTCATGGAACGACGGCTCGACACGGGTCATAAACGATAAGAATAAAGGGAATAATGGAAATGAGTGCACAAAACGCCCTCCCGCAATCCGAGCTGGGAATGGATGTTGACCGTTCGAAGATGCAGGTTTCCACAACCGATGTCGCCATCGAAATCACCAATATGCATAAGTGGTATGGTGAGTTTCACGTCCTGCGCGACATCAATCTGAAGGTCATGCGCGGGGAGCGCATCGTTGTTGCCGGACCGTCGGGCTCGGGCAAATCGACCATGATCCGCTGTATCAACCGTCTGGAAGAACACCAGAAGGGCAAGATCGTCGTCGACAATATCGAGCTGACCAACGATCTCAAGAAGATCGATGAAGTGCGCCGCGAAGTCGGCATGGTGTTCCAGCACTTCAACCTCTTCCCGCATCTGACCATTCTGGAAAACTGCACGCTTGCGCCGATCTGGGTGCGCAAGATGCCGAAGAAGCAGGCGGAAGAAATCGCCATGCACTATCTGGCCCGCGTGAAGATTCCGGAACAGGCCAACAAATATCCGGGCCAGCTTTCCGGTGGTCAGCAGCAGCGTGTGGCGATTGCTCGTGCACTGTGCATGAACCCGAAAGTCATGCTGTTCGACGAACCGACATCGGCTCTCGATCCGGAAATGGTGAAGGAAGTTCTGGACACGATGGTAAGCCTCGCTGCCGAAGGCATGACCATGATCTGCGTGACGCACGAAATGGGCTTTGCCCGTCAGGTTGCCAACCGCGTGATCTTCATGGATCAGGGCCAGATCGTCGAGCAGAACTCGCCGGACCAGTTCTTCGACAATCCGCAGCACGAACGCACCAAGCTGTTCCTGAGCCAGATTCTGCACTAATCAGATTAGTGGCCTGAAATCGAAACACCCGCCGGTTCGCCGGCGGGTGTTTTTGTTTATTCGTCGTGTGGGCCTTCGCAGAACTGGATGCGATTGCCGAAAGGGTCGATGACCGCCATTACGCGGCCCCACGGCTCATTTTCGATTCCCGGTCGCATGAAGCGGTAACCGCGTGCGTTGACCTCTTTGTGCAATTCCTCAACACCTTGCATGCGCACGAAAATATTGGCGCCCGGACTTCCGTCGCCGTGATGCTCGCTGAGATGCAGGACAAGCGCACCGCGGGAAACCTGCATATAAAGCGGCATTCCTTCGGCAAATCGATGCTCCCAATCCAGATTGAAGCCGAGAAAGCCGAGATAAAATTCACGAGCTTTCTCTATGTCGAAAATGCGAAAGATCGGACAGGTTTGCTCAAACTGGATTGCCATTCTGAAACGCCTTTGCGACTGATTATTCCGTGACACGGGAGAGGGAAGCAGTGACTGATTTTCAATGGGTGGAGAAACTCGCGCCTGAGCAATACAGCGAATTTCATGAGTTTTACAGTAAAGAATGGTGGACGAGCGAGCGGACGCTTGATGACGTCACGCACATGCTGGCCCATTGTGATTTGCTTCTGTTCTGCCTCGACGCAGAAAGCCGGATCGCAGGTTTCGCCCGCGTTCTCACGGACTTCACCTTCAAGGCGATGGTCTTCGATGTGATCGTGTCGGAGAAGCATCGTGGACGAGGGCTCGGACAAGCCCTTGTTGAACGCATTCTCAACCAAGAAAAGTTGAAGCGTGTGAAAAGTTTTGAGCTCTACTGCCCGGAACGGCTTGTGCCCTTCTACGAGAAGCTTGGCTTCGTGAAGGGCACATCCTCGTTACTTTTCAACCAGCGTTAGAACACCGATCTGACTGAATCAGGTCGGTGTTCTGAGTATTTGTTTCGTCGCATTTGCCTCACGCAAAACCGCTTCGCACTTTTGCTGGAAATGCTCTAATCCTCGACAAACCGGCGCAGGCGCTGGAGTGCGTCGTCCCACTGGTTGGAAACGGTTGCGAGATAGGCGCGGGCGTCAATCAATGGTGCAGGATGCAGGCGAAACCTGCTCTCCCGTCCGACCTTTTCCCGCTCGACCAGATTTGCCTGTTCCAGCACGGACAGATGCTTGGTGACAGCCTGCCGGGTGATGCTGCCGTTTTGCGACAGCACCACAATCGAACGGCTTTCGCCATCACTCAGGGTTTCGATGAGCGCCAGCCGGGTCGGATCGGCGAGCGCTGCGAAAACCATGGACATGTCCATACCGGTCATCTCTGGCCTATCATACATTTTCGACGTGTCTTTTGATGTTGCCGACCTGTTCCTCCCAGCCGCCCTCGTTCATCCGTAACGCCAGCGGCCGACGTTCGGCAGGCAAGGCATCGAAACCACTTTCGACCACCGTCAGCCGCGTTCCGGTCTCGATCGGTTCCAGTTTGAATTCCACCAGCGTCGGCGGCTCCTTGGAATAGTCGATACTGCGGTCCACCGCATAGGGATGCCAAGTGAAGGCAAAGTAGCTTGGTGCCTTCATTTCCTTGATGAGTGATTCCCAAGGCTCGTGCTCGAAACCGGGATAGGTGATGTGGCCGGTCGAACGGGTGCCGACGATGAACGGCCCGTCGATCTTGACCTGAAACCAGCTCCCAAACTCTTCATGATCGGTGAGGGCGCGCCATACGCGGTCGATCCCTGCATGAATATCGACGGTTTTCGCGATGCGGTCAGTATTGTTTGCAATGGTCATGATATGCATCCTCCGTAATTGGCAACTTAATGGTTGCCAATATAGGGTACTTAACGAAATACGCAACTAAAAAGTTGCATATTTTATTCGGGCGCGGTCGCCTTGTCGGGAAGCGGGAACAACGTCACGAATTTTTCTGCAAGGGTGCGGTCGCCTATAACCTTGAGAATATTGGCGCTTTCCAGCACTGAAAGAGGCTGCCCGCCATAGATGGCGGCAGCCAGCATACGCGGTGAACTTTCGAAATGGAGATCGTATTTCTGCGCTGTGCCGCGCTCTATCCGAATCCCTTCATCGTTCAGCTGTGCGGTAAAATCTTCTCCGTCCAGACGGAGACCGATCACGGCGCGCATACCGAGAGCCCTGTCATGATCCATCATGGTTCTGAGCGACAGCAGGAATGAAGCTGTCGAAATCGGCAGGTTGGGATCATGCTTTGGTGAACGCGCGGCCCAACGACCCAACGTCTGAAGGATGGGTTCGCTCTCATAGCCCCATTCAGTCAGTTCGTAGACCTGCACCGATGCGGGAGGTGGAAGTTTTGTCTTGCGAAGAATGCCTGCTTCTTCCAGCCCTTCAAGCCTCTGGCTGAGGACATTTGCACTCACACCCGGCAGATCAGCCCGTAGATCGCTGAAGCGTTTGGGACCGAACATCAATTCGCGCATAACCAGAAGCGACCAGCGTTCCCCAATCAAATCAAGGGCATGGGCCGCAGCGCAAGCATCGTCATAACTGCGTTTGGCGGTTGGTTTTTCCGGTTTGGTTATTTTTTCTAACTTCATGGTTGCTAATTATAACTTATATGCCATTATGTACAAGCGAACTTTGAGTTCTTCCGATGCCAATTGCGTGAATTGTTTTACGCCCGGAAGGCTCAAGCATCGATTGCATGTCGGGCCTCAGACTCATGGCTCGATCTTATCGCCGGGGGAGCCGGGCAGGCGATAGATAATCGTAAAATAAAATCAGGCCACTTGGCCTTCCAACGGAGGAAATCTTATGCCGAAAATGATATTCGTGAACCTGCCAGTGAAGAATGTTGCGCAGTCGACCAGCTTCTACGAAGCCATCGGGGCTACCAAGAATCCAATGTTCTCGGACGAAACGGCTTCCGGCATGGTCTTTTCGGATACGATCCACGTGATGATCCTTGACCACGAAAAGTTCAGCCAGTTTACGCCGAAAAAGATCGCAGATGCCAACACGGTCAGCGAAGTGCTGGTCTGTTTGTCCGCGGAAAACAAGGCTGAAGTCGATACCACCGTTGAGAAAGCGGTAAACGCTGGCGGTAAGGCGGATCCGGGTCCGAAACAGGACTATGGATTCATGTATGGACGCAGCTTTGAAGATCTTGACGGCCATATCTGGGAGATAATGTGGATGGATATGGAAGAAGCCAAGAAGGTTATGGGCTGAGGAGGAAACAATGTCAGGTCTGACAATCTGTCTCTGGTTCGACAAGCAGGCCGAAGAAGCGGCGAACCACTATGTCTCGATCTTCCGCGCTTGCGGAAGATCGGCTTCTGTCGATGGCTTCATTCGATTTGAGCATGCACACCAGCCCGAAGGCACGGATGTGGTTGTGGCGAACTTCACGCTCGACGGGCAGGCGATATCCGGCCTCAACGGCGGGCCGACCTTCAAGTTTTCCCCGGCAGTTTCGCTTTTCGTCCAATGCAAGGATCAGGTGGAACTGGATATGTTCTGGGAGAAACTGATGGAGGGCGGCGCGCCGATGGAATGCGGCTGGCTGACGGACAAGTATGGCTTCTCGTGGCAGGTCGTGCCGCAGATGTTGCTGGATGTCCTGCAGAACGGCACAGCCGAACAGCGCCAGCGCGTGGCCGATGCCGTGATGAAGATGGTCAAGCTCGACGTTGCGACGCTCGAAGCTGCGCGCGACGCAGCTTAATTCCGCACGGCCGCAATGGCATCATAGCCATAGAGCCAGTCCAGATCCTTCAGGAAACTATCCGGACTGCGCATGGCGAAGAGCGTGTTGCGGCCAAGCGCGAAAATGCCGGTGGCGTGATAGGCGAACCTGTTCAACTGGCCGCGCTTGGCAACCGCAGCGATCCGCTCCTTGCGGACGGTATCGAAGCGCTTCAGTCCTGCTTCATGTTCGCCACTGTCCAGCGCCTCGGCAAGGGCCGCTGCATCCTCGATCGCCATGGCGGCACCTTGCGCAGCAAAAGGTGTGACCGCGTGCGAAGCGTCGCCGAGAAAAATCGTCCGGTCAGGCCCGACGAATTGAGCATCTGCCATTTCGAAAAGCGGCCAATAGGTCCACTCATCGGCAGCCGCCAGCACATCGCGAACGGGAGCGCTCCACTCCGCGTAGATGGAGCGCAAGCGCGCCGGATCGCCGGTTCTGGACCAGACTTCGCCGGGGTTTTCGCCCGTCGTGATGGCGACGAAATTGAAGAAACTGCCGCCCTTGACCGGATAGGCGATGAAATGCGCTTGCCTGCCGAGCCATGCTGAAACTGCGTTGCTTGTTACAACAGCAGACGAAAACGATGCGGGGAGGGCATCCGCCGCGAGCGTAGTGCGCCAGGCAATATGGCCGCTGAACCTTGCCTTGCTGAAACCTGCCTTCGAGCGCTCCGCCGACCAGACGCCATCGCAGGCGATCAGATATGCAGCGTCGACAGATTCTTCGGAATTGCCCCGGCGGATAGTGGCTGCAACAGCGCCGTTTTCGACGCGATGATTTGTGATTTCAGCGCCGAGGCTGATGTCGATGCCGGGCTCTTCACGGCAGGCGTCGAGCAAAGCGGATTGCAGATCGGCGCGATGGCAAACGACATAGGGATGGTGCCAGCGCTGAGAAGCCTTGTCGCCAAGCTTCATTTCCATCAGCGGACGCGCTTTGCGCCCATCCATGAGGTAGAGCGCTTCCGGCGTTATGGCTTGTGCAGAAAGACGGCCGGCAACGCCGAGCCGTTCCAGATGACGCATCGCATTGGGTGCAAGTTGCAGGCCAGCACCGACTTCCGAAAGGGTCTCGGCCTTTTCGACAAGCCGGACATTCCAGCCGCGCGCTGCCAGCTCCAATGCTGCCGACAGACCGGCAACTCCGGCCCCGGCAATCAATATGCGCCCTTTGCTCATGTCGATGAGATCATCCGGCATTCAGCCCCGTGAGGCTGCCCAGATCAGGCAGCTTTGTCGGCGGGTGCTTCGTAAACGCAGCCAGCCGGAACGGTTTCGTCGGCATGGAGCTTGGCGTTGTAGCGATAGAGGGTCGAGCAATACGGGCAAACGACTTCACTTTCATCACCCATGTCGAGAAACACGTGCGGATGATCGAAAGGTGGGTTTGCACCGACGCACATGAATTCCTTCACGCCGATTTCGATGGCCGCATGGCCGGCGTCGTTCTGAAAGTGAGGAATAATGTGATCGGACATAATATGCTCCGGTTCTGGTCGATGGGCGGTATGAGCATGATCCTGAACCGGGTCCCGGACAGGATCATGCATAGACATTGGCATGCGTGTACCGCGAAAGTCTTGTTTCCGGAAGCGTTTTCATCAATTCTGAGGACATTTCAAGCTAATTGCTATCAAACTGTCATATGACAGCCATAGGCTTAAGGCAGAGCCGGAATGTTCCGGTGGAAGTCGGGACAGGAAAAATGAGCGAAAACAGCGTTATGGCGAGCGAAACCCCCAACGCGATTGAAGGCGGGACACACGAAATGACAGCCGGACTAGCCCCCAACCCAACCGTCGTTCCCGATGCGGACGTAGCCCCTGACGTTCACAAAGCTTTGAACGGCGAATTGATGCGAAGTTCCGACCGCTTTGTGAATCGCGAGTTTTCCTGGCTGCAATTCAACCGGCGTGTTCTCGAAGAAGCCGCGAATATGCGGCAGCCTCTGCTTGAACGCCTGCGCTTCCTGTCTATCTCCGCCGCCAATCTCGATGAATTTTTCATGGTCCGCATTGCCGGTCTCGCCGCTCAGGTGCGCGCCGGTGTGGCGATGCGCAGCGCCGACGGACGTACACCGCAGGAACAGCTCGACTTCGTTCTGGACGAAGTAGGGCGCTTGCAGGAAGAACAGCAGGAACGCCTGCGTATGCTGCGCGAGGAACTGGAACAGGACAGCATCGAGATTGTTCGCCCGTCGGCGCTTTCAAAGCCCGAAAAGGAATGGCTTGAAAACCACTTCCTCGAAACGATTTTCCCTGTCCTGACGCCACTCTCCATTGATCCGGCGCATCCGTTCCCGTTCATTCCGAACCTCGGCTTTTCCATCGCCCTGCAGCTTGCGCGCCGCGCCGATAATCATCCGATGACGGCCCTTCTGCGTATTCCGGTCGCGCTCAAGCGCTTCATTCAGCTGCCGACAGACCAGCAAAACACCTACCGCTTCATCACCATCGAGGACGCGGTGAGCCTATTCATCGGGCGACTGTTCCCCGGTTACGAAGTGCGCGGCGCCGGTACGTTCCGCATCATCCGCGACAGCGATATCGAAGTGGAAGAAGAGGCGGAAGATCTCGTTCGTCTCTTCGAGACAGCACTGAAACGTCGCCGTCGCGGTCAGGTGATCCGCATCGAGTTTGATGGCGAAATGCCAGAAGCCCTGCGCGTCTTCGTGGCGACGGAACTTGGCGTTTCGGAAAACCGCATCAGCGTGCATGAAGGTCTTCTGGCGCTCAACATGATTTCGGAGATCGTTTCGATCCCGCGGGATGACCTCAAATTCGTATCCTACAATCCGCGTTTTCCGGAGCGTATTCGCGAGCATGGCGGCGATTGCTTTGCAGCGATTCGTGAAAAGGACATTGTGGTCCATCACCCCTATGAATCGTTCGACGTGGTGGTGCAGTTCCTCCGGCAGGCTGCAGCCGACCCGGATGTGCTGGCGATCAAGCAGACGCTCTATCGCACTTCCAATGACAGCCCGATCGTGCGCGCATTGGTCGATGCTGCAGAAGCGGGCAAGTCGGTAACGGCGCTGGTCGAGCTGAAGGCACGCTTCGATGAGGAAGCGAATATTCGTTGGGCACGCGATCTGGAGCGCGCGGGCGTTCAGGTTGTGTTCGGCTTCATCGAATTGAAAACCCACGCGAAAATGTCGCTCGTGGTACGCCGTGAAGATCAGAAGCTGCGCTCCTATGTGCATCTGGGCACGGGCAACTATCATCCGATCACGGCGCGTATCTATACCGACCTGTCGTTCTTTACGTCGGACGCGGATATTGCTCGCGACGTGGCGCATATCTTCAATTTCATTACTGGCTATGCACAGCCTGCCGAAGAGATGAAGATAGCGATTTCACCTTTCACGCTCCGCGCGCGAATCCTCAAGCACATCGAGGACGAGGTTGCGCATGTGAAGGCGGGGCGTCCGGCTGCGATCTGGATGAAGATGAATTCGCTGGTTGATCCACAGATTATTGACGCGCTCTACGTGGCGAGCCAGGCGGGCGTGCAGATTGATCTGGTCGTGCGTGGCATCTGCTGCCTGCGTCCGGGCGTTCCGGGGCTTTCCGACAATATTCGCGCCAAGTCGATTGTCGGACGTTTTCTCGAGCACAGCCGCATTTTCTGCTTCGGAAATGGCAATGATCTGCCTTCCGACAAGGCAATCGTCTATATCGGTTCCGCCGACATGATGCCGCGCAATCTTGATCGCCGCGTGGAGACGCTTGTTCCGATCACAAATGCAACAGTGCATCAGCAAATCCTGTCGCAAATCATGTTTGCCAACATAATTGATAACCAACAGAGCTATCAGCTACTTGCGGACGGCACCTCTCGCCGGATAGAAAAAGAAGCAGGAGAGGAAGCTTTCAACGCGCAGGAATATTTCATGACCAATCCTAGCCTGTCGGGTCGCGGAAAGTCGCTGAAGTCTTCGGCCCCCCGCCTTATCGCGCATCGCAAGCGCGCGCAGGCGGAAAGAAAAACGACTGCATGAGTCCAGCTGTAGCACAAGGCCGCCTCAAGGGACTCAAGCCCGTCGCGGTCATCGACATTGGCTCGAACTCGATCCGTGTCGTCATCTATGAAGGCATCGTCCGTTCGCCGACGGTGCTTTTCAATGAAAAGATACTTTGCGGCCTCGGAAAGGGCCTCGCGAAAACCGGCAAGCTCAACGAGAAATCCGTTGAAGCGGCGCTTCGTGCGCTGAAGCGTTTTCGCGCTCTGGCCGAGCAGGCCGGCGCGGTTTCTATTCACGCGCTGGCGACTGCGGCTGCACGCGAAGCGAAAAACGGTCCGGATTTCATCGCACAGGCGGAAGCCATTCTCGGCCGGCACATCGAAGTGCTGTCCGGCAAGGAAGAAGCCTATTACTCGGCGCTCGGCATTATTTCCGGTTTCTTCCAGCCGAAGGGTGTCACGGGCGATCTCGGCGGCGGCAGCCTTGAGCTGATCGCGGTGGACGACCACGAGGTAGGCGAGGGGATCACCTTGCCGCTCGGTGGTCTGCGCTTGCAGGATATGTCCGATGGACGGCTGCCAGAGGCAACCAAGATTGCGCGCACGGAACTCGCAAAGGCGACGCTTCTGCAAGCCCATCAGGGCCAGGTTTTTTATGCGGTCGGCGGCACCTGGCGTAACCTTGCCAAGCTGCATATGACGGCGAAGAACTATCCGCTGCACGTCATGCACGGCTACGAGATGAATCCGGTGGACGCGCAGAGCTTCCTCAAGCGCGTTGCCAAGGGCAATCTCGACACGATGCGCGGCATTGAAGCGGTTTCGAAAAACCGCCGTCAGCTTTTGTCTTATGGCGCCACGGTGCTGCTCGAGACGATCCGTCTGATGAAGCCCTCCAAGATCGTTTTCTCGGCGCTCGGCGTGCGTGAAGGCTATCTTTATTCGCTTCTGCCGAAGAACGAGCAGCGGCTCGATCCGCTGCTGGCCTCGGCAGACGAACTGTCCATTCTGCGCTCGCGCTCTCCGCGTCATGCCCGCGAACTGGCAACCTGGACAACATTGTCCTTGCCGGTCCTCGGGTTTGACGAAACCGAGGACGAAGCGCGCTACCGACAGGCTGCCTGCCTCGTGGCCGACATAAGCTGGCGTGCGCATCCCGACTATCGCGGGTCGCAGGCGCTGAACATCATCGCTCATGGCTCGTTCGGCGGTATCGACCACGCCGGACGTTCCTTCATGGCGCTTGCCAATTATTATCGCCATGAAGGGCTGATCGAAGACGAGATTGCGCCGGAGATCATGCAGCTCGCCACGCCGCGCCTGCGTGAACGGGCAAAGCTGCTTGGAGCCTTGCTGCGGGTGGTCTACCTTCTGTCGGCTTCGATGCCGGGCGTCATCCCACGCCTTGTCTGGCGTGAGGAAGAAAACGGCATTGCGCTTGTCGTACCGGGAGACCTGGCCGATCTGATTTCGGATCGTCCCGAAGGCCGCTTGCAGCAGCTTTCCAAGCTGACCGGAAAGAACATCTATTTCGCGGTTGGTGATGCAGCCATCGAGGGGACGCGGGAATAAGGCAGTAAGTGAGTAGGGCAGTAAGGCAATATGTTAATGCTCGCGTTAAACATACTGCCTTACTGCCCTATTGCCTTACTCCCCTAACTCAACTGCCCTGATCCGCCGGTTCTCGAACTTGATGACGATCTTGCCGTCGATAAGATCGAGGGCTTTCTGACCGAAAACCTCGCGACGCCAGCCATGCAGGGCAGGCACATTGGCCTTGTCGCCTTCCGAGGCGATCTTGTCGATGTCGTCGGAATTCGCCACGATCTTTGCCGCGACGCCGTGCTCTTCCGTCACAAGCTTGAGCAGAACCTTGAGGATATCTGCGGCGGCGGCGCTGCCTTCCGGCGAATGCGACGGCTTCGGCAATTTTGGTAAATCTTCCTTCGGGATTTCAAGCGCGGACTGGATCGCTGCGACAAGCCCTGCAGCCTGTGCCGAACGCTCCCAACCCTTCGGGATCGAGCGGAGACGGCCCAGTGCTTCCGCGTCACGCGGCTGCTGCTGTGCGATTTCGGCTATGGTGTCGTCCTTGATGATACGCCCACGCGGCACATTGCGCTCGCGCGCTTCGCGTTCGCGCCAGGCGGCGACAGCCTGCACAATCGCAAGTTCCAGCGGTTTGCGGACGCGTGCCTTGACCCGGCGCCACGCATCGTCAGGGTGCATGTCATAGGTTTCGCGGGAAGTCAGCACCGCCATTTCCTCGTTCACCCACTCGCTGCGACCTTCTTTCTCCAGTTCTTCCTTCAGATAGAGATAGATATCGCGCAGATAGGTAACGTCGGCCAGTGCATAATCGAGCTGCTTGTCTGAAAGCGGGCGACGGCGCCAGTCGGTAAACCGGGACGACTTGTCGATCTGCTTGCCGGTGACCTTCTGCACAAGCTGGTCATAGGAAATGGCATCGCCAAACCCGCAAACCATTGCCGCTACCTGACTGTCGAAGACAGGTGAAGGGATGAGATCGCCGAGATGGAAGACGATTTCGATGTCCTGCCGTGCTGCGTGGAAAACCTTGACGATCGTCTCGTCGGCCATCAGGCGGAAGAACGGCGCGAGGTCGAGCCCCGGCGCAAGCGCATCCACAAGCGCCGTATGGTCAGGCGAGGCCATCTGGATAAGGCACAATTCCGGCCAGAACGTCGTTTCACGGATGAACTCCGTGTCGACTGTAACAAAATCGGATTTGGCGAGGGCGGATACGGCCTCTTCGAGAGCCTGTGTTGTCGTAATCAGATGCATGTCTACCTTTTAGAGCATTTCCAGCAAAAGTGCGAAGCGGTTTTGCGTCGGATAATGCGACAAAACAAAGAGACAGAGCTTTGCCGCTTGTCGCGAAATAATCAGGAACTGGCGCTCCACTTAATACGCACATAGTGTTTTTTGTCGACACGTTACGTCAAGGTGGTTTAACACCAAAACCCGCAGGGAATGCAGACTTGACAAAACCCGGTCAAAATGCGCTTTTCCGCGAGAATTTAAAGCGTTTCCGTCAGCAAGGACTGACTTATTATTCCAAAGGCAGAAATCATGCACCGTTACCGCAGCCATACCTGCGCAGCCCTTCGCAAGACGGACGTTGGTTCGAACGTTCGCCTTTCCGGATGGGTTCACCGCGTCCGTGACCATGGCGGCATTCTCTTCATCGATCTTCGCGATCATTATGGCATTACCCAGATCGTGGCCGATCCCGATTCGCCCGCCTTCAAGGTTGCCGAAACCGTTCGCGGCGAATGGGTTATCCGTGTCGATGGTGAAGTGAAGGCCCGCGCAGGCGATGCGGTCAATACCAATCTGCCGACCGGCGAAGTCGAAATCTTCGCAACCGAAATCGAAGTGCTGGCGGCTGCCAAGGAACTGCCGCTGCCTGTATTCGGCGAGCCGGACTACCCGGAAGATATCCGCCTGAAGTACCGTTTCCTCGACCTTCGCCGTGAAACGTTGCACAAGAACATCATGAGCCGCACCAAGATCATTGCCGCGATGCGTCGCCGCATGACCGAAATCGGCTTCAATGAGTTCACCACGCCGATCCTGACGGCTTCCTCGCCGGAAGGCGCGCGCGACTTCCTCGTGCCGAGCCGTATTCATGAAGGCAAGTTCTACGCGCTGCCGCAGGCGCCGCAGCAGTACAAACAGCTTCTGATGGTTGCCGGTTTCGACCGCTACTTCCAGATCGCGCCGTGCTTCCGCGACGAAGACCCGCGGGCAGACCGTCTGCCGGGCGAGTTCTACCAGCTCGACCTCGAAATGAGCTTCGTAACCCAGGAAGAAGTATGGGAAACGATGGAACCAGTCATGCGCGGCATCTTCGAAGAGTTTGCCGAAGGCAAGCCGGTGACGCAGCAGTTCCGTCGCATTGCCTATGACGATGCGATCCGCACCTATGGTTCGGACAAGCCGGATTTGCGTAACCCGATTGAAATGCAGGCTGTGACCGAGCATTTTGCCGGTTCGGGCTTCAAGGTCTTCGCAAACATGATCGCCAATGATCCGAAGGTCGAAGTCTGGGCAATTCCGGCCAAGACAGGCGGTTCACGCGCATTCTGTGACCGCATGAATTCCTGGGCGCAAAGCGAAGGCCAGCCGGGTCTCGGCTATATCTTCTGGCGCAAGGAAGGCGACAAGCTTGAAGGCGCTGGTCCGATTGCCAAGAACATCGGTGAAGAGCGCACGGAAGCGATCCGCACGCAGATGGGTCTCGAAGACGGCGATGCCTGCTTCTTCGTTGCCGGTCTGCCGTCCAAGTTCTACAAGTTCGCTGGCGATGCCCGCACGCGCGCTGGTGAAGAACTGAACCTCGTCGATCGTGATCGTTTCGAACTGGCATGGATCATCGACTTCCCGTTCTACGAATGGGACGAAGACAACAAGAAGCTCGACTTCGCACACAATCCGTTCTCCATGCCGCAGGGCGGTATGGACGCTCTGGAAAACCAGGACCCGCTTGCGATCAAGGCTTACCAGTACGATCTCGTCTGCAACGGCTTCGAAATTGCCTCGGGTTCGATCCGTAACCAGCTGCCGGACGTCATGGTCAAGGCATTTGAAAAGGTTGGCTTGAGCCAGCAGGATGTGGAAGAGCGTTTCGGCGGTCTTTATCGTGCGTTCCAGTACGGTGCACCTCCGCATGGCGGCATGGCTGCCGGTATCGACCGCGTCATCATGCTTCTGGTCGGTGCAAAGAACCTGCGCGAAATCTCGCTGTTCCCGATGAACCAGCAGGCGCTCGATCTTCTGATGAACGCGCCTTCGGATGTGTCGCCCGCGCAGCTGCGCGACCTGCATATCCGTCTGGCTCCGGTACAGAAGAGCTAAACGACCTCGATGAAAAGAAAAAACCCGGCCTTGAGCCGGGTTTTTGTTAGTTGAAGAAAAGCCCGGTGAATTTCCTCACCGGGCTTGTTCGTTTTAATTATTGGCGTCGACGCTGACTTTGAGAAGCTGGATGATCTTCGTCGGGTCCAGCGATGCGGTGGCAACTATGGAAGCGAAGGTCACCGGCTGGTCCGGCGATGCGCTGATGGTCAGCGACTTCGGATCGTCGAAGAACTTGTCGGATGCGGCCTTGAGCTGCTGGGCAAAATCCGGGTTCTTCAGCTGTGTCGCCATCAGCGGAACCATCATCTTCATCTGCTCGCCAAGCTGCTTGCCATCCGCGCCCTGCTGCTTGCCGTAATAGTCGAGAAGCTTCTGGGTCAGGGTTTCGTTGTCGAAGCGGATCGACAGGTTCTTCAGGTTCAGCTGTTCTGCCAGACCCAGAATTGCAAGTCCGGCAGCATCCTTGTCTGCGTCGGCCTTGCTCATGTTTTCCTGTGTCTTCTGGACGGCTTCGAGGAAGGCCAGATCATAGCCACCGAGGCTGCCAGTGATGTTGATCTTGCCAAGTTCCTCGGCCTGAAGTTCCAGCTGGTCCAGTGATGTGTCGCCCGAAGTCGGCGACCAGCTGCCCTTGGAGTTCAGCGAGCCGTTGAAGGTGTTCATGTCGAGCGGTGCAAGCGGGTTCTTGCCGCCCTTCTCAAAGGTCGCGTCGATATTGGCGATGGTCCAGACATAGCCGATCTTCTCGGCCTTGTTGGAGGTGTCGAGCGACAGGTCGAAACCCTTTACGGTGGCGCCATCCGTGCCGGGGGTGCCGAACTGGATTTCGTCAATCTTCAGCTTGTCATACATGACCATGCTGTCGAGCGGACCCTTGGCGGTTTCCGACGGAATATGCACGTTCTGCATGGCAAGGCCCTTGATCTCGGCCTTGTCGTTCTTGTCTTCCTCGCCAGCAAAGGCAAGATCGGGCACGGTGACCTGTTCGATGCTGTAGCCGCCGTCCGGCGCATCCTGAACGTTCTGGAGCGTCACGTCGCCGAGGGCGGTTTCTTTTTCGCCCACTGTCGGCAGCTTGATCTTGGTGCCCTGGAGCACGATGTCGGAGCCGTTCGCCTGAACATTGGCGAAGCTCAGTTCGCCGCCCTGTTTCGCATAAAGTGCCTTGATACGCTCGGCGACTGCATTGGCGTCAGCTGCCATGGCCGCGCTGCCGAAAATCAGCGAAAGCGCTGTACCTGCAGCCAAAACACGTGCCGCTGGCTTGATATTGACGAAAACCTGCATTCGAAGCTCCTGCCTAATCTCTAATATAGCGCGGCATTCATAGGCGGAAATCACTCGCAATAACAACATGATTTCCTCATCCTGCGATTGCAGCCGGGGAAACTTGCCCCCAATAGCTCTATAGGACACAAATGGCGGCAGGATTGCGACTATTACACACTAATGTACTGGATTGGTTCTCCTGAAGTCTTGCTGGCGAATCGCGCAGTTGGTACTGAGAGACATGGGAAAAAGTCTGATTCCGCCGGATGACGGCGAAGAACACATCGAACGGGTCGATCTCAAATCGGCTCTCGAGGAACGTTACCTCGCTTATGCGCTGTCGACGATCATGCATCGTGCGCTGCCGGACGTGCGCGACGGCTTGAAGCCGGTGCATCGTCGCATCATGCACGCCATGCGTCTGCTGCGTCTCAATCCCGATCAGGCCTATGCAAAATGCGCCCGTATCGTCGGTGATGTGATGGGTAAGTTCCATCCGCATGGCGATGCGTCGATCTACGATGCGCTGGTGCGTCTGGCGCAGGATTTCGCGGTGCGTTATCCGCTCGTGGACGGGCAGGGCAACTTCGGCAATATCGACGGCGATAACGCGGCTGCCATGCGTTACACCGAAGCGCGTATGACGGAAGTGGCGACGTTGCTGCTGGAAGGCATCAACGAAAACGCCATCGATTTCCGCCCGACCTATAATGAAGAGGACGAAGAGCCGATCGTTCTGCCGGGCGCTTTCCCGAACCTGCTTGCAAACGGTTCGGCAGGCATTGCGGTCGGCATGGCGACCAATATTCCGCCGCATAATGTGGCGGAGCTTTGCTCGTCGGCGCTCTATATCATCAATCATCCTGACGCGCCGGTTGAGGAACTCGTTACCTCGCCGGAGCAATGGGAAGAACTGAAGCGCGAAGCCGAGACCGACCCGGCTGCTCTGTTGAAGTGCAAGGTGCGTGGCCCGGATTTCCCGACCGGCGGCATCCTTGTCGAAGAACATGGCAATATCCTGGAAGCCTATCGCACGGGCCGCGGCGCATTTCGCGTTCGTGCCCGCTGGGAGAAGGAAGAGGGCAATCGCGGCACCTGGGTGATCGTCGTCACCGAAATTCCCTATCAGGTGCAGAAATCGCGCCTGATCGAAAAGATTGCCGAGCTGCTGCTGGCAAAGAAGCTGCCATTGCTCGACGACATTCGTGACGAGTCGGCGGAAGACATCCGTATCGTTCTGGAGCCGAAGAACAGGACTGTTGATCCTGAACTGCTGATGGAATCGCTGTTCAAGCTGACCGAGCTGGAAAGCCGCGTTTCACTGAACATGAACGTGCTGTCGCATGGCAAGGTGCCGAATGTTCTGTCGTTGGGCAGCGTTCTGCGCGAGTGGCTCGACCATCGCAAGGAAGTGCTTGTCCGCCGTTCGCAATTCCGTCTGGCGGAAATCGAAAGACGCCTGGAAATCCTTGGCGGCTTCCTGATCGCCTATCTTAATCTGGATGAAGTGATCCGCATCATCCGCGAGGAGGATGAGCCGAAGCAGGACCTGATGCGGACCTTCGAGTTGACCGACGTTCAGGCCGAGTCGATCCTCAATATGCGCCTGCGTTCGTTGCGCAAGCTTGAGGAATTCGAAATCCGCAAGGAGTTCGACGATCTCACCGTCGAGAAGACCGATCTCGAAGGGTTGCTCGCTTCCGGTACGCGCCAATGGAAGAAGATCAGTGCCGAAATCAAGTCGGTGCGCGAAAAGTTTGGTCCGAAGACCAAGCTCGGCGCACGTCGCACGACCTTTGCCAATGCGCCCACTCATGATCTGGAAGATATTCATCAGGCGATGATCGAGCGTGAGCCGGTCACGATTGTTGTGTCGGAAAAGGGCTGGCTGCGCGCGATGAAGGGGCATATGGCCGATTTCTCGACGCTCGCCTTCAAGGAAGGCGACAAGCTCAAGCTCGCTTTCCATGCCGAGACGACGGACAAGCTTCTGTTCTTCACGACGGGCGGCAAGTTCTTCACTATCGGCGCAAACACGCTACCGGGCGGTCGCGGCCATGGCGAGCCGATCCGCATCCTTGTCGATATGGAAAACGATCAGGATATCTTGACGGCCTTCGTGCATGATCCATCCGCGAAACTGCTGCTCGTCAGCCATGAAGGTAACGGTTTCATCGTCCCGGAAAACGAAGCAGTCGCCAACACCCGCAAGGGCAAGCAGGTGATGAACGTCAAAGCGCCGGACGAGGCGAAGCTTTGCCAGCGCGTTTCCGGCGATCATATCGCTGTCGTTGGCGAGAACCGCAAGATGGTGGTCTTCCCGCTTTCCGACATTCCGGAAATGACACGCGGCAAGGGCGTGCGCCTGCAAAAATACAAGGATGGCGGTGTTTCCGACGTCCGCACCTTTGCACTTGCCGAGGGGCTTTCTTGGCAGGATTCGGCAGAGCGCACCTTCAACCGCAACAAGGAAGAGCTTGTCGAGTGGATCGGCGCGCGCGCCTCTGCGGGCCGTCTGGTGCCGAAGGGCTTTCCGCGTTCAGGCAAGTTCTAAGTGTCTGATCTAAAAGTCGCCATGCCGGTCTAAAATGGCAATTTCTGTGCTTCCGGTGCTCACGTACCTTTATGTACGCTGCGCTCCGTTTCTCGAAATCACCATTTTCACCACGGCCTGCCGTTTTTTGATTCAGACACTGCGCAAACGGCTCAATAAAAAAGCGGCTTTCGCCGCTTTTTATGTCTAACCCTCAAACCGTTGCCAGCCGCGGGGGCCCAGATGCTCCTGCGGGGTAAAGCGGATCTTATATTGCATCTTGCGTGATCCCTCGACCCAATAGCCGAGATAGACATGCGGCAGACCGGCGGCGTGTGCGCGCTGGATATGATCGAGGATCATGTAGGTTCCAAGCGACCGGTCATGCATATGCGGTGAGAAGAACGAATAAACCATCGACAGGCCGTCGGCCATCACGTCGGTGAGCGCTACGGCGATCAGCTCGCCGTCGCCTTTGGCGCTGATGAAGCTTTCCGGGCCGCGCTTGCGATATTCGATGATCTGCGTGTTCACATGCGTATCCTCGATCATCATCGCATAGTCGAGGACAGTCATGTCCGACATGCCGCCGGAACGATGGCGCGCGTCGAGATAATCGCGAAAAAGTGCATATTGTTCGGTGCTGGGCTGGGCTTTGTGCACGCGCCCGATCAGGTCATTATTCTGCGTCCAGACGCGGCGCATGTTGCGCGTCATCTTGAACTCTCCGGCAAGGATGCGAACGGATATGCAGGCCCTGCACAGTTCACAAGCCGGACGATAGGCAATGTTCTGGGAACGGCGAAAACCGCCTTGGGTCAGAAGATCGTTGATCTCGTTCGCTTTGTCGCCGACCAGATGCGTAAAGACTTTTCGCTCCATCTGACCCTCAAGATAGGGACAAGGCGACGGAGCTGTCAGAAAGAACTGCGGAGACTGTTGCGGTTGATGGGTCATTCAATATCCACGAAATGGCTTAACTTATTCGCTTTGACGCATTTTCCTACACAAAACCGCTTCGCACTTTTGCTGGAAATGCTCTGGCAAAACCATCACGATACTATCTCTAAAGATTGAGCCGACGGCACAAAACGTCAATAGGCATTTTGCGCAGCCGGCTCTGAATTTTTTTGATCTGAAACATCGACCCGAAAATCCGAATAGACTTTGGGGTCGATGCGTTGATTCAACTCTATGCGTTTATCGATCTGAACGGATCACAGCCGTGCCAAGCAGAAGATCGTGCACCGTGCGCTTGCGGTCGAGAACCAGCGAAGCGAGCAGGATCAGCGGTGTCAGCACCACGTTGAGACCCCAGAACAGAACCGTGTGCACGATTGCGAGCATCGGATCGACCGTACCGCCTTCGAGCCGGACGAGCTTGATGTTCATCATCTGCATGCCTTTGGTGGCTTGCTGCGGTCCACCCAGAGTGCGTGCAATGTAAAACAACGCCACCATTGGAAACATGATGCCATAGAGCATCCAGCCAAGGCTGAGCGTAATGATGCCGAGGATTGCAATGACGATTGCTGCCGGGATGCAGAGCAGAAAGACAATCAGGTAATCGATAAGAAAAGCCATAATACGGCGCGTGCGCACGCCTTCAAAGAATGCGCGGCTTTCATAACGCGGGCCCATGACTTCGCCGTGCAGAATATGGTCGGACATTTTTCCTTCCAGTCGTTTCCAAGGAAGCGTCCGGGGGAGTGTGACAACCGGCGCTGTCCCGCTACCTCAGCGGAACAGTCATCAACATGGTAACCAAAACCGGCGGTTTCAAGGAAATTTGAAGATTTCCTGCCGAAAGGACTTACCGTTTAACCCTGTTGCTTAAGCTTTTCAGCCACTTCGATTGCGAAGTAAGTAAGAATTCCGTCACAACCGGCGCGCTTGAACGCCATAAGGCTCTCCATCATCACCTTTTCTTCGTCGATCCAGCCATTGATCCCGGCGGCCTTGATCATCGCGTATTCGCCCGACACCTGATAGGCATAGGTGGGAAGGCGGAATTCGCTTTTCAGGCGATGGATGATGTCGAGATAGGGCAAGCCCGGCTTGACCATCAGCATATCTGCGCCTTCGGCAATATCCTGCTCGGCTTCGCGCACGGCTTCTTCCGGATTGGCCGGGTCGAGATAATAGGTCTTCTTGTCGCCTTTCAGCAGTCCCTGCGTGCCGATGGCGTCGCGATAAGGACCATAAAAGGCGGAAGCGAATTTGGTAGCATAAGACATGATCGGCAGATGGCAGAACCCATGTTCGTCCAGCGCCTGACGCACGGCGCCGACGCGACCGTCCATCATATCGGACGGGGCAATGATATCCGCACCGGCTTCAGCTTGCGAAAGCGCACCGCGAACCACCATCGCGACCGATTCGTCGTTGACGATCTCGCCGTTCCGCAAAATGCCGTCATGGCCGTGCGTGGTGAAGGGATCGAGCGCCGCGTCGGTGATGATGCCGATTTCAGGCACTTCCTTCTTGATTGCGCGCACGGCGCGATTGATCAGATTGTCCGGGCTTGCGACGAAAGCGCCGTCCTCAGTCTTCACTTCCAGCTTTTCGCGCGGGAAGGGGGCAATGGCGGGAATGCCGAGCCTGGCGGCTTTTTCCGCCATGCGAACAGCCATGTCGACCGAATAGCGTTCGACACCGGGCATTGCTTCCACAGGTTCTGCCACACCGGTTCCATAGGTCAGGAAGAACGGCAGGATGAGATCATCGACCGTCAGCCGGGTTTCCTGCACCAGCCTGCGCGACCAGTCGGCCTTGCGCATACGGCGCAGACGTCTGCTGCCGGTAACGTCATCGACATGCTGGCTGATATTGGTGGGCAGATATTTGGATTGGCGGTCGGTCATTTGAATAATCCCGAGAAGTGAAGCCTTAATTCCCAAATTTTGGAGGCTGATATCGGATGCGCACCGTTTATCATGGGAAAAGTGATGAAACCAAGAACATTGACCTGTGCAGGATTGACGCGGGGCGTCTCACTTTCTACCCATTTGATGGAACGGGAGACACGATATGCAGATTGACTTCGGCGGCGGCAGCGAAATCAGCTTTGAACGCAAGGGAAAAGCGGGGCTTGTGAAGCTTACACGGACCGAGGCCCTCAATGCGCTCACGCATAAAATGATTCTGGCGCTGGATCGCGCATTGCAGGCCTGGGAAGACGATCCTGAAGTGGCCTGTGTGATTCTCGAAGGCGAAGGGCGCGCATTCTGCGCGGGCGGTGATGTGGTTGCCGCCTACAAGGCCGGTCAGGCCGGAACACCTGCTTACGAATTCTTCCGCGACGAATATCGGCTCAATGCGCGCATTGGCCGTTTTCCAAAACCCTATATCTCGCTGATCAACGGGATCGTCATGGGCGGTGGTGCGGGCATTTCCGTTCACGGTTCGCACCGCATCGTGACGGAAAACACCATGTTCGCCATGCCGGAAACCGGCATCGGCTTCTTCCCGGATGTGGGTGGCAGCGCTTTTCTGCCGCATCTGCACGACAATTTCGGATATTATCTTGCGCTGACCGGCAACCGTATTCGCTGGGGCGACTGCCTGCAAAGCGGAATTGCAACACACGCCGTCGCTGCAAGCGATCTGCATGATTTGCGGGACGACATCATTGCAACCGCCGACATTGATGCGGCTCTGACGCGCAGCCAGTATCCCGATTTTGAAACCGCTGTTGAAACACGCCAGATCATTGCGGAATGCTTTTCCGGCGCAACGCTTGCCGACTGCATGGCTTCGCTGGAAAAGGAAGCCGAAGCGGGCAGCAAGGCCGCAATGGACATCGTGAAGGTGATCGCCACGCGTTCACCAACCAGTGTCGCGGTTACTTTCCGCCAGATTGCCGATGGTCGTCCGCTCGATCTCGATGATTGCATGCGCATGGAATACCGCATTGCCAACCGGATGCTGGAAGCGCACGATTTCTATGAAGGCGTTCGCGCATTGCTCATAGACAAGGACGGTGCGCCGAACTGGAAACCCGCAACGCTCGACGAAGTGAAGCCCGAACAGGTCAATGTCTATTTTGCAAATCTGGGTGACAAGGAACTGACCTTGTGGTGAGGATCGGCTGATGCATATGAACGAGCTGCGCCAGCATACCCAGCCGAGCGGAACCGAATGGGCCTTCACTTGGTTCGTTCGGATACTCGCCCTTGTGGCGCTGGCAAGTGGTGTTTTCTACTGGATCAGGCTGATCGGTATTCAACCGGGACTTCTATGGCGTTTCGATCTGATGCCGTGGCCCTGGCAGACTGCGGTTGTGGCTCTGGCCGTTCTGATGCCCGTTGCTGCGACAGGTCTGTGGATGCGCGCACCGTGGGGGCCGGTGCTCTGGTTCGTAGCAGCGCTCGGCGAAATCGCCATCTATTCCGTTTTTTCCCGGCATTTCGAATACAAGCCGCTGACAGTTGGGTTCAACGCGGCCTGCATCGTCATTTTTATCGCTTTTCGTATTCTGCTCTTCTTCGAAAAGAGACGGCAGGCCCGTGCGAGCCTGCCGATCTAGCTTCTAGAGCGCTTGCGTACCCTCATAGCGGGCAAAGGGCTTCGTCATCTGGCCTTTGAAAAGCAGAACATCATAGGTATCGGCTTTGCTGCCCGGCATTTCCATGCCCGGCGATCCCATCGGCATGCCGGGTGCAGTCAGTCCCGTTGCCTGCGGGCGTTCTGCCAGCAGCCGCTTGACTGCACCGGCGGGAACATGTCCCTCGATGACATATCCATCGACGACTGCCGTGTGGCATGAGGCGAGATTGGCACCAACGCCATACTTTGCTTTTACGGTGTCCATCGCTTCCTCGACTTTAACCGTCACATTGAAGCCAGCAGCTTTCATATGTTCAGCCCAGCCCTCGCAGCAGCCGCAATAGGGATCTTTATACATGGTCATTTGCGGAGCTGCGGTAACCGGTTCAGCATGAGCGAAACTCACAAAGCCGGTAAAGCTTAACAGCCCGCCGACCACGAAATAATGTGCAAGACGAAGCGCCATGGTCCCTCCAATGGATTGTTGATGGCTCGTATTTAGCCACTATCCAGACACTTCTCAAATGACGAAAGTTTAATGTAGCTGGCCTTTCTAAGGCCCGGAAAACCGGCATTCTTGCGCTGTAGCAATGTATCCGGGCGCGGTCCCGCAAATGGCGCAGAGTAAGCAAACATTAAGCCTGAATGGTCAATCTGTCCGGTAAGTTACTGTTAAGGCTGACTTTTAAGTCGAATTTTATGCATCTCCCCTAAATTCCTCTCAAGACACGGTGAGAAACAATACACCGCATAAAACAAGACAGAGAGCTGCATCATGGTTTCATGGAATGCGGCTCCAACAGAGAGGCAAAAGAAATGATCAACGCACAGCGCAAGACGGACATATCCGCTCCGTTCACGACACCGGAAACCGCACTTCGTTCGCTTTATCTGGAAGCGCTCCAGCTGGTCGAGCGCCTGCATCGCCGCCTGCTCGACGTCGTCAAGGACGAGTTCGACCGCAATGGCCAGAGCGACATCAATGCGACGCAGGCGCTTCTGCTTTTTAACATCGGCAATTCGGAACTGACCGCCGGTGAACTGCGCTCGCGCGGTTACTATCTCGGCTCGAACGTTTCGTACAACCTGAAGAAGCTGGTCGAAATGGGCTTCATTCATCATCAGCGCTCGCGCGTTGACCGTCGTTCGGTGCGCGTCAGCTTGACGGACAAGGGCAATGCTATTGCCGATCAGGTGGCTTCGCTCTACGAACGCCATATCTCCTCGATCGAACAGGTTGGCGGTATTCAGGTCGAAGAATTCACGGCGATGAACAAGTCGCTGCAGCGTCTCGACCGTTTCTGGAACGACAGCATCGCTTACCGGCTCTAAAGAAAGCGGGTCGGTGTTATCTGACTGACTGCTTTGTTGCAGAACTGTCACAACAGGCTGCCATTGAGAAGAATAAGGCGCTGTGAAGCTCCCAATCGTAAGGCGCATGGCTTGAAATTCGGGCCATGCGACATGATTAAGCCATAAAAAACGACATAAGCGTTTTAGAGCGGCACGGGCAATATTGTGCCACCTTCAGTCAGGAATGGGCTCGAAATCGAATTTCGGATGAGCGAGCAGCTTTGCATCGCCTGCAGTCCGGATATCGCCTTGTTGACCTATTGCTGATATTCTCTGGGAAGATCCCGCGCGAGCGGTTAGCCTTTTGGGACTAAGCAAAATGACCAAGACCGACAGACCAGCCGATACTTTAAGAGTAGACCGCCGCAGTTTCCTGCGCGGCGCGGCAACCGCCGGCCTTTCCGTGGCAGCCTCCGCCATGGTTTCCTCGGCTTACGCTCAACAAGCTCTGACCGATGTTATCTCATCGTCGCGTCGCGGCAACTGGGCTGACCAGTTCGATGCCCGCGCGACGGGTGGCCAGCGGGTCGCAACCAACCAGCCGGTTTTGAGCCCGCAGACGGTTGGCAATCTCCAGACCGCTATCGCTCAATATACCGACATTGCCGGTCGCGGTGGCTGGCCGAGCGTTCCGGGTAATACAAAACTCCAGATCGGCGTCACGGATCCGTCCGTTCAGGCACTGCGCAAGCGCCTCATGATTTCTGGCGATCTGCCACAGGAAGCCGGGCTTTCCAGTTCTTTCGACACCTATGTCGATGCTGCCGTGAAGCGCTTCCAGTCCCGTCATGGTCTGCCGGCCGACGGCGTCATGGGACAGTTCACCTATGCGGCCATGAATGTGGACGCGAATACGCGCCTCGGCCAGCTCCAGACCAATCTGCAGCGTCTCTCGCCTCTCGCCAATCAGGGCCTGCAGGAACAGCGTTTCGTGATGGTCAACATCCCGGCTGCGCGTATCGAGGCCGTTGAAGGCGGCAGCGTCATGCAGCGCCATACGGCAGTTGTCGGCAAGATCGATCGTCAGACGCCGATCCTCAATTCGAAGATTCACGAAGTCATTCTCAATCCTTACTGGACCGCGCCGAAGTCGATCATCCAGAAGGACATTATTCCGCTGATGCGGAAAGATCCGCAATATCTGGCGAAGAACAAGATCCGCCTCTACGACCAGTCCGGTCAGGAAGTGGCGCCGGAAAGCATCGACTGGAATACGGACGATGCTGTGAAGCTGATGTTCCGTCAGGACCCGGGCAAGATCAACGCCATGTCCTCGACCAAGATCAACTTCCACAACCAGTACGCCGTTTACATGCACGACACGCCGCAGAAGAGCTATTTCAACAAGCTCATGCGTTTCGACTCGTCGGGCTGCGTCCGCGTCCAGAACGTGCGCGACCTCGATGTGTGGCTGCTGAAGAACACCGCAGGCTGGGATCGTCAGAACATCGAAAGCACGATCAAGTCGGGCACGAACACGCCGATCCAGCTCGCCGATCCGGTTCCGCTGCATTTTGTTTACATTACTGCGTGGTCTACCGGCGACGGCGTGGTGCAGTTCCGCGACGACATCTACAAGATGGATGGCGCAACCGAACTCGCTCTTGGCACCGACACCTGATTCTCATCTTGAGTTTGATTTTCCAAGGCCGTCCGGACCCGTTCCGGGCGGCTTTTTAGTTGCAAGGCATTTATCAAATCGGTTTGCCGCATTTTGGAATAAGCTTTTCGCTTTGCGACCATTGGCCTTGTGCATTCAAGTGTGATAATGCGCCTCATCCATATAGCTTTTACCGGCTAACCCGGAGGGTGTGAAACATGTCTCAAGCCAACGCCGCCGCCAAGAACGCGTCGTCCGACGTTTTCTTCAATGCAAGCCTCGAGGACATCGATTCCGAGATTTTCGGAGCAATCCGCAACGAACTCGGTCGTCAGCGCCATGAAATCGAGCTGATTGCCTCGGAAAACATCGTTTCGCGCGCTGTTCTCGAAGCGCAGGGTTCCATCCTCACCAACAAATATGCCGAAGGCTATCCGGGCAAGCGCTATTATGGCGGCTGCCAGTATGTCGACGTCGTGGAAGAACTGGCCATCGAACGCGCTAAGAAGCTCTTTGGCTGCGAATTTGCCAACGTTCAGCCGAACTCCGGCAGCCAGATGAACCAGGCCGTGTTCCTTGCGCTTCTTCAGCCGGGCGACACGTTCATGGGCCTCGACCTCAATTCGGGTGGTCACCTGACCCACGGCTCGCCGGTCAACATGTCCGGCAAGTGGTTCAATGTCGTGTCCTATGGCGTTCGCAAGGACGACCATCTGCTCGATATGGATGAAGTTGCCCGCCTCGCACGCGAGAACAAGCCGAAGCTCATCCTCGCAGGCGGTACTGCTTACTCGCGCGTCTGGGACTGGAAGCGTTTCCGCGAGATCGCCGATGAAGTCGGTGCCTATCTCATGGTCGATATGGCGCATATTGCCGGTCTCGTTGCCGGTGGCGTTCATCCTTCGCCGGTTCCGCACGCGCATGTCTGCACCACGACGACGCACAAGTCTCTTCGCGGTCCACGCGGTGGCATGATCCTCACCAACGACGCCGACATTGCCAAGAAGATCAACTCGGCTGTGTTTCCCGGTCTTCAGGGTGGCCCGCTGATGCACGTCATCGCCGGTAAGGCCGTTGCCTTCGCCGAAGCGTTGAAGCCGGAGTTCAAGCTTTATGCCAAGAACGTCGTCGACAATGCACGCGCGCTGGCCGAAGAACTGAAGTCGAATGGCCTGGACATTGTTTCGGGCGGCACCGATAACCATCTGATGCTAGTTGATCTGCGTCCGAAGAACGCAACCGGCAAGCGTGCAGAGGCCGCTCTTGGCCGCGCCAACATCACCTGCAACAAGAACGGCATTCCGTTCGACCCTGAAAAGCCGTTCGTCACCTCCGGCGTTCGCCTTGGCACGCCCGCTGGCACCACGCGCGGTTTCGGCGTTACGGAATTCAAGGAGATCGGTTCGCTGATAGCCGAAGTGCTGGACGGTCTGAAGGTTGCCAATTCTGACGAAGGCAATGCCGCTGTCGAACAGGCCGTGAAGGAAAAGGTCATGGCCTTGACCGGCCGTTTCCCGATGTATGGCTATCAGGGCTAAGCCCGCTTCCATGATTGAGATGAAGCCCCGTTCAACTCTGTTGAGCGGGGCTTTTTCATTGTCGCATCTGGTAGGTAGCTTACCGCTTATGGGCTATGATCGCCGGGAATCGGTTGACGATGGCAAAGCTCTTGAGTTTTTGGCGGGGGTGCCCCCACATATGAGCTGTTCGTCGCCAGTGCTAAAGCTGCCGATATTGAAATTGCCGATATTGAAATCGAAAGTGTTCCATGCGTTGTCCCTATTGCCAGTCTGAAGATACGCAAGTGAAGGATTCCCGTCCGGCGGAAGACGGTGCGGTCATTCGCAGGCGTCGTGTCTGTTCGGTGTGTGGAGGCCGTTTCACGACCTTTGAGCGCGTACAGTTGCGTGACCTGATGGTCGTGAAGAAAAGCGGGCGCCGAGTTCCTTTTGATCGCGACAAGCTTACGCGGTCTATCGAAGTGGCGTTGCGCAAGCGCGACGTCGATAATGACCGGGTGGAACGCGCCATTTCCGGCATTGTCCGCCAGCTTGAAAGTTCGGGTGAGGCGGAGGTGACGTCCGACGAAATCGGGCGGCTGGCCATGGATGCGCTGAAAGGCATCGATGATATCGCCTATATCCGCTTTGCTTCGGTCTATCGCAATTTCAGCAAGGCCGTCGATTTCCACAATGTCATTGATGAACTGACAGTTGCTGAAACTGAGGACGATCTGGACGCTTAGGCATGAGTGGCAGCAAGATTCCGCCTTCGAATGCAACTGCGGATGACGTCCGCTTCATGGAAGCGACGATCCGTTATGCACGGCGTCACAAGGGGCTGACGGGAACCAATCCGTCCGTTGGCACGATCATCGTCAAGGATGGTGTCATCGTCGGACGTGGCGTGACTGCAATTGGCGGCAGGCCCCATGCCGAGCCGCAGGCGCTTGCAGACGCGGGAGAAGCGGCGCGTGGCGCGACGGCTTATGTGACGCTGGAGCCATGCGCGCATCACGGACGCACGCCGCCTTGTGCGGAAGCGCTGGTGCGGGCAGGGGTGGCGCGTGTCGTGGTTGCCGCGACCGATCCGGACGAACGGGTCAGCGGAAGAGGCTTTGCCATCCTGCACGAGGCAGGGATTGAGGTCGTACCAGGCATTCTTGCCGAAGGGGCTGCCGATGATCTTGCGGGCTATCTGAATCGATCTGCGAAGAAGCGCCCGGAAGTGATTCTGAAACTTGCACTTTCCGCCGATGGCATGATCGGCCGTCGGGGCGAGGGACAGCTTGCAATAACGGGGCCGGTTGCGCGCGCCCAGTCGCATATCCTGCGGGCCCAGACCGATATTATCCTGATTGGTATCGAAACCGCCCTGGCCGACGATCCGGTGTTGAACTGCCGCCTGCCGGGGCTGGAACAGCGTTCGCCTGTTCGGGTGGTGCTCGATAGCGGATTGCGTTTGCCGCTTTCCTCGAAACTTGTACAGACCGCTGATGCCCAGCCGTTGTGGATCGCCTGTGGTGAAGAAGCGTTGCCGGAGCGGCGCTACGAGTTGCAGGCGGCCGGTTGCCGGATTCTCGCGACCGAAGCTTATGATTGCCGCATCGCTCTGCCCGAACTGATGGACGATCTCGCTGCGCAAGGCATTTCCTCGGTTCTCGTTGAAGGCGGAGCAGGTGTTGCGAAGAGCTTTCTGGACGAGGGGCTGGTGGACCGGCTTGCCATCTTCCGTTCGCCGGTTGAAATCGGCTCAGAACTTGGGGTTGCCGTGGACGGGCTTGAAACCCATATCGCAGACAAGTTCAAAATCTTAAGGCAGGCTCGCTATGGCGACGATGCCTATACGGAATATGTAAGGAAGACTTGATGTTTACAGGCATTATCACCGATATCGGCAAGGTTGACCGGATCAAGCCGCTGAATGAAGGCGTTCTTCTGCGTATTGAAACTGCCTATGATCCCGAGACGATTGAGCTTGGTGCATCGATTGCCTGTTCAGGCGTCTGCCTCACGGTGGTGGCGCTGCCCGAAAAGGGCACGAATGCCCGCTGGTTCGAGGTTGAGGCGTGGGAAGAGGCGCTGCGCCTGACCACAATCTCCAAATGGCAGAGCGGACGGAACATCAATCTGGAGCGTTCTCTGAAACTTGGCGACGAAATGGGCGGCCACCTCGTTTCCGGCCATGTCGATGGGCAGGCTGAAATCGTCGAGCGCAAGGAAGAAGGCGATGCAGTGCGCTTCACCCTGCGTGCGCCGGAAGAACTGGCCCCGTTTATCGCCCAGAAGGGTTCGGTCGCTCTCGATGGAACCTCGCTGACGGTTAATGGCGTCAATGGCAACGAGTTTGATGTGCTTCTGATCCGCCACTCGCTTGAAGTCACGACCTGGGGCGAGCGGAAAGCAGGCGACAAGGTGAATATCGAGATCGACCAGCTGGCACGTTACGCAGCAAGGCTTGCGCAATATCAGAAATAGGCTTACAGCCTAAATTCCCAGGCTGTAAAAGCATATCCCGATTTTAAGCGTTGACCGCAATCGTTGCGGTCCGCAAAATTTGTCATGGAGTCTCTCATGTCCAAGCACGAGGCGCATGCGCCGCATTTGCTTATTGTTGAAGCGCGTTTCTACGATGATCTGGCCGACGCGCTTCTGGATGGCGCAAAGGCAGCCTTGGATGAGGCAGGGGCAACCTACGACGTGGTGACGGTACCTGGCGCGCTGGAAGTTCCGGCGGTCATTTCTTTCGCACTCGATGGTGAAGACAATGGCGGCAAGGAATATGATGGCTTTGTTGCGCTTGGCACGGTTATCCGTGGCGAAACCTATCATTTTGATATCGTGTCCAATGAATCCTGCCGCGCACTCACCGATCTTTCGGTCGAGGAAAGCATCGCCATCGGCAATGGCATTCTGACGGTCGAAAACGAAGAGCAGGCATGGGTACGCGCCCGCCGTGAAGACAAGGACAAGGGCGGTTTTGCCGCCCGCGCTGCGCTGACCATGATCGACCTGCGCAAGAAGTTCGGAGTCTGATCATTATGAATTCTTCTACCGAAGGCCGCCCAACCCCCAATCTCCCACGCACGGCGAACAAGCGCGGTGTTGCCCGTCTTGCTGCAGTCCAGGCGCTTTATCAGATGGATGTTGCCGGAACAGGTGTTCTGGAAGTGGTGGCTGAGTACGAAGCTTTCCGTCTCGGCAAGGAAGTGGATGGCACGCAGTATCTTGATGCCGATCCGCAATGGTTCCGTGCAATCGTGGCCGGTGTCGTCGATGAACAGCTGAAGCTCGATCCGATGATCCATCAGGCGCTGACGGAAGACTGGCCGCTGTCGCGTCTCGATTCGACCCTGCGCGCCATTCTCCGTGCTGGCGCCTGGGAATTGCAGACACGCAAAGACGTACCGACGGCTGTCATCGTGTCGGAATATGTTGATATCGCCAAGGCTTTCTACACGGAAGACGAGCCGAAACTGGTCAATGCCGTGCTTGATCGCCTCGCATTTGTCATTCGTGGTGAGAGCCGCGGTGTGAAACCGCGCTGATCCGGCTTCCCTGACAATAATCATGAAAGAAGGGCTGTGAGAAATCGCAGCCCTTCTTTCATTGTACGCTGGCAAAGAACGACTTGACGTTTGTTAAACCGTTTCGCATGTTGGGTACGCGGCATTGAGAATGCTGAAATGCAAGGAATCGCGCCAACAGGTTGATTTCTCAGGCATGTCGCGCAAAACCGCGTAGCAGTTTTGCGAGAACGACAGGCCTGAAATCAGAGACATAAAGCGCTGAGAGCGAATCTGAAAGATCGCGATCCGCTTTAGGCGTAAGTTCCAGACGTGAATATACCGAAGAAGCCCGGTATCTTGCATTGGCTTCAGGCACTTCCATGCCGCTCAATCGGGTCCGGGGAGGGGTTTTCGGGCCTAACCTGCGCATGTGCCTGCCGACAATCGCGGCTCGCGGTCTGACGGTAGCCAGCGCGAGCTCAATGGGAGTTGGCCTTTATGCAAATGGGAGTGGCAGTCTTAGTTCTCGTCATTGCCTGCGGCGTGGTTTCCGTTCTTTTCGCCATATGGGCGATCCGTTCGGTTCTTGCAGCCGATCAGGGGACGCAGCGCATGCAGGAAATTGCTGAAGCCATCCGCGAGGGTGCCTCAGCCTATCTCACAAGACAATATTCGACGATTGCCATTGTCGGCGTCGTGGTCTTTCTGGCAGCTTGGTATTTGTTGTCGATCAGTGCCGCAATCGGTTTCCTGATTGGCGCGGTTCTGTCGGGCGTCACCGGCTTTATCGGAATGCACGTTTCGGTTCGCGCCAATGTGCGCACTGCGCAGGCAGCTTCGCTCAGCCTCGCCGGAGGGTTAGAACTGGCCTTCAAGTCCGGGGCCATCACTGGCCTTCTGGTAGCAGGGCTCGCGCTGCTCGGCGTGTCCGTCTATTATTTCATTCTCACTGTCTGGCTTGGTTACTCGCCGTCCGACCGCACGGTTATCGATGCGCTGGTGTCGCTCGGTTTCGGTGCTTCGCTGATCTCGATCTTCGCGCGTCTTGGCGGTGGTATCTTCACCAAGGGCGCTGACGTCGGCGGCGATCTTGTCGGCAAGGTCGAGGCCGGTATTCCAGAGGATGATCCGCGCAACCCAGCGACCATTGCGGATAATGTCGGCGACAATGTCGGCGACTGCGCAGGCATGGCTGCCGACCTTTTCGAAACCTACGCGGTGACAGTCGTCGCAACCATGGTTCTAGGCGCAATCTTCTTCAACGGATCGGACATTCTTTCGAGCGTCATGCTCTATCCGCTGATGATCTGCGGCGCCTGTGTCATCACGTCAATCGTGGGCACATTTTTCGTCAAGCTCGGCGTCAATGGCTCCATCATGGGTGCCCTCTATAAGGGGCTGATAGCGACGGGCCTGCTTTCCATCGTTGGTCTTGCTATTGCCAATACGCTGACCGTTGGCTGGGGTGAAATCGGAACTGTGGCCGGGAAAAGCATTACCGGCACCAATCTCTTCATTTGCGGCCTGATCGGTCTGATCGTTACCGGTCTGATCGTCGTGATCACGGAGTACTATACCGGCACCAACAAACGTCCGGTCAATTCCATCGCGCAGGCCTCGGTAACAGGGCACGGCACGAATGTCATTCAGGGGCTGGCGGTTTCGCTTGAATCCACGGCTCTGCCAGCAATCGTGATTGTCGGCGGTATTATTTCGACCTACCAGCTGGCTGGCCTGTTCGGTACGGCAATCGCCGTCACTGCCATGCTTGGTATTGCCGGGATGATCGTTGCGCTCGATGCCTTCGGTCCGGTCACGGATAATGCGGGTGGCATTGCGGAAATGGCCGGTCTCGACCCGGAAGTCCGCAAGGCCACCGATGCGCTTGATGCCGTTGGCAACACTACCAAGGCCGTCACGAAGGGCTATGCTATCGGTTCGGCAGGGCTTGGCGCACTGGTGCTGTTCGCGGCCTATTCCAACGATCTGGCCTACTTTGCCGCCAACGGACAGACCTATCCTTATTTCGCCGATATGGGGCCGGTTTCCTTCGATCTCTCCAACCCTTATGTGGTTGCGGGGCTGATCTTTGGCGGCCTGATCCCTTATCTGTTCGGTGGCATGGCGATGACCGCCGTGGGCCGGGCCGGAGGCGCGGTCGTGCAGGAAGTGCGCCGCCAGTTCCGCGAAAAGCCAGGCATCATAACTGGCAAGGAGCGCCCGGACTATGCCCGTGCGGTCGATCTTCTGACCAGGGCGGCCATTCGCGAGATGATCATCCCGTCGCTCCTGCCTGTGCTGGCGCCGATTGTGGTCTATTTCGGCGTGCTGTTTATCTCAGGCTCGAAGGCTGCAGCCTTTGCAGCGCTCGGCGCATCGCTTCTGGGCGTTATTGTCAACGGCCTCTTCGTCGCGATTTCCATGACGTCCGGAGGTGGCGCATGGGACAATGCCAAGAAGAGCTTCGAGGACGGATTTACCGATGCCGACGGCGTGAAGCACCTGAAAGGGTCGGAAGCGCATAAAGCATCAGTGACCGGCGATACGGTTGGTGATCCCTATAAGGATACAGCCGGTCCGGCTGTCAATCCGGCGATCAAGATCACCAACATCGTGGCCCTTCTTCTGTTGGCTGTGTTGGCACATATGTCCTGACGGACATGCATTGTGAAAAAAGAAAACCCGCCGTAAAGGCGGGTTTTCTTTTTGTCAGGATATGACCGGATCAGTTGCTGGCACCGCCTGCGGCTCCCGGCAACGAGGTTGGGGCCTTGGAAACGCCCTGAATGATCTGACCGAGGAAGGTCTGGTCCTTGCCGCCTGTCGGCGTGGTGCGCGACACGAAGTCGAACAGCTTGCCGTCCTTCAGGCCGTAATTGGCGATATGCTCGACCTTGCCGTCCTTGTTGAAATAGATGGCGAGGATCTGCCGCTCGATGATCTTCGGCTTCATGAACTGCGCGGCGCGATAACGCTTCTGCGAAATGTAGTAGAACACTTCATTGTCGAAGGTCGCGGTGGTGGACGGCGTACCGAGCGCCAGAAGCACCTGCTCGCGGCTGGAGCCGACAGGAACCGAATCAAGCGCACCCTGATCGAGTACGTAACCCTCTGTCAGCGTTTCGGACGGATTGAGCGTGGATGCAGTGTTACATCCGGCAAGAGCTACTGCGACGAGAATTGCCGTGCCTGCGAGAAGGGCACCCTGCTTGCGTACGCCAGAGGATGCACTTGGAAAAATTCGCTGCAACAAAGACCTCTCCATACATTCTAAATCAGCGCGGCACTTTCGCCGTCGGGAGAACTTCGGTAAACCACCTTGCTTATTTATGCAACTGGAACGGTCGTACGGACATGATTCTCCAACTATTCCGCCGCAAATCGAAAGCAAACGAGGCAATTATGCTTCGCGTTTACGAGGTGATCGTGGCGGCGGCGCGGCAAAAACGGTTTTATGCACAATTTCAGGTGCCTGATACGCCGCTTGGCCGCTATGAAATGCTTTCGCTGCATATTTTCCTCGCCCTGCATCGGATGAGGGGAGAAAACAAGGCGCTTGCCGATCTGGCACAGGAAATCGCCGACGAGTTTTTCAAGGATGTCGATCATTCGCTGCGCGAACTCGGTATCGGCGACCAGGGCGTCCCGAAGCGCATGAAAAAGCTTGCACGCATGTTCTACGGTCGGGTCGCGGCTTATGGGGAGGCGTTGGATGCAAATGATGCGGACGCGCTGGCTGCCGCACTCACGCGAAATATCCGCCCGGACCTCGAATTCTGGCCGCATGCCCACCATTTAAGTGAATATGTTCTGGGATGCCGTAACCGGCTGCAAAAAATTGCGGACGATGCTTTGGCGGCAGGCGACATTTCCTATATGGATGCGGATCAAATGGACTTTGCGCCAGAAAACAATGCTGAAAAGGCCAATGAGAATGACTGACAAACCGGCGCTCACCTATCCTGTTCCGGTTCTTCACCTGCCCCAAAAGGGCGTGACGGTGAAAATAGGCACGGATGAGAAAGAGCGTGCAGCACTCGCGGCAGCCCATGGGCTTGAGGGTGTAAATGCCTTTGCTGCGGAATTTCTGATTACGCCCTGGAAAAAGGATGGCATCCGGGTGCGGGGTCGTATCGATGCGGAAATCGTTCAGTCCTGCATCGTGACGCTCGAGCCGCTGACCAACAGCATCGCCGAAGACGTCGACACGATTTTCGTGCCGGAAAATTCGAGGCTTGCACGGATTGAGCTTGATGAAAGCGGCGAAATGCTGCTCGATGCCGAAGGCGCGGACATTCCGGAAGTTTTTGTCGGCGACAGGATTGATGTCGGCGCAATTGCCGAGGAATTCTTCGATCTCGCCATCGATCCTTATCCTCGCAAGCCGGGTTTGCCGGACGAGAGTGAGCCTAAGGTTTTCGGGGACGACGACGGTGAAGAGAAGCCCGTTTCGCCGTTTGCGAAGCTTTCAGAATGGCAAAAGAAGCCGTAATTCAGAGTGGTTTGACAGAATTTGGTTGTGCGGAAACGCAAAAACACTATTTTCGCCGAAAACCTGTCTGCTGCAAAAAGCAGAGCAGGGGCAGGGATCGCACAGGAACAATCAAGAGTGATCAAAATTTCGATTGACGCGATGGGCGGTGATTTTGGCCCTGAAGTGGTCATCCCCGGCGCAGCGAAGGCGCTTGAGCGCCATCCTGACATCCGCTTCATATTCTTCGGTCTCCCCGCACAGGTGGAGCCCGTGCTGGCACGTTATCCGAAGCTGAAAGCCGCATCCGAGTTCCGCGCGAGCCAGGTTGCCATCAGCATGGACGACAAGCCAAGCCAGGCGCTGCGGGCCGGTCGCGGTAAATCGTCCATGTGGCAGGCCATCGAGGCAGTGAAGACCGGCGACGCCCAGGCGTGTATTTCCGCCGGTAATACCGGTGCATTGATGGCCATGTCCAAATTTTGCCTGCGTATGATGTCGGATGTCGAGCGCCCGGCGATTGCCGGCATCTGGCCAACACTGCGCGGTGAAAGCATCGTGCTTGACGTTGGAGCCACTATTGGCGCCGATGCGCGCCAGCTCGTCGATTACGCAGTTATGGGGGCTGGTATGGCGCGGGCCCTGTTCGAGGTGCGCAAGCCGACCGTCGGGCTCCTGAATGTCGGCACGGAAGAGGTAAAGGGTCTCGACGAGATCAAGGAAGCAGGTCAGATTCTGCGCGACACACCGCTCGACGGACTTGCCTATTCCGGTTTTGTTGAAGGCAATGATATCGGCAAGGGCACGGTGGACGTGGTCGTGACCGAAGGCTTTACCGGCAATATCGCGCTCAAGGCTGCGGAAGGTACGGCCCGCCAGATGGGTGAACTGCTGCGTCAGGCCATGCGCCGGACGCTGCTTGCCAAAATCGGTTATGTTTTCGCCAAGGGTGCGTTTGATCGCCTGCGCGAAAAGATGGATCCGAACAAGGTCAATGGTGGCGTCTTCCTCGGTCTCAGTGGAATCGTCATCAAAAGCCATGGCAGCGCCAATGCAGAAGGCTTCTGCTCGGCAGTGGAAGTCGGCTATGACATGGTGAGAAATCGTCTTCTGGAAAAGATCGAGGCTGATCTGGCGCATTTCCACCACAGTCATCCGCATGTATCGAATGATGGTGGCGAGGCCGCAAAGGCATAATTCCGGCAAAGCCATCCGGAAGACGGAATTGAATAAGATTTGCGGTTGCCGATTATTTTTAGGCGCCGAAGCGGTGAAGTAACTTTTACCGAATATGTGTAGGGCCAGAATTTTCGACTGCGCGCGTGAATGTTCGTCGCGCCGGTCGCATGTAAGGACAGGAAATAAGAGATGATAAGATCTGTCGTGCGGGGTATCGGTTCGGCTTTGCCGAAGCGGGTCATGAAGAATACCGATTTCGAAGGTATTATCGAAACCTCCGACGAGTGGATCGTGCAGCGCACGGGTATCCGTGAGCGCCACATTGCAGGCGATGACGAAACCACGGTTTCGCTTGGCACGGCTGCGGCCCGCGCAGCAATCGAGAATGCCGGCTTGCAGCCGACTGATATCGATCTTGTTCTGCTGGCAACCTCGACGCCTAACCATACCTTTCCGGCAAGTGCCGTGGAAATCCAGCGCGAACTGGGAATCACCAAGGGTTTTGCTTTCGATATGCAGGCCGTGTGCAGCGGCTTCATCTATGCCATCACGACGGCTGATCTCTATATTCGCGGCGGCATGGCGAAGCGCGTTCTGGTCATCGGCGCGGAAACCTTCTCGCGCATCCTCGACTGGAATGACCGCACGACCTGCGTTCTGTTTGGCGATGGTGCCGGCGCATTGGTTCTCGAAGCTGCCGAAGGTAACGGGTTGACCTCGGATCGTGGCGTTCTCGCCGCCAATCTGCGTTCGGACGGCAACCACAAGGAAAAACTTTTTGTGGATGGCGGCCCGTCAACGACCCAGACTGTTGGTCACCTCCGCATGGAAGGCCGCGAAGTCTTCAAACATGCAGTCGGCATGATTACGGACGTTATCGAGGCCTCTTTCGAGGAAACCGGCCTTACAGCCGAGGATATCGACTGGTTCGTCCCGCATCAGGCCAACAAGCGCATTATCGATGCTTCCGCCAAGAAGCTGAATATCGCTGAAGGCAAGGTTGTCATCACAGTGGATCGCCACGGCAACACGTCTGCGGCGTCGGTTCCACTGGCGCTCGCGACCGCCGTTGCGGACGGCCGCATCAAGAAGGGCGACCTCGTTCTTCTGGAGGCAATGGGTGGCGGATTCACGTGGGGCGCGGTTCTGTTGCGCTGGTAAGCGACAAATTTGATCTGCCGTGAGGAAACTCGCGGCTTGACCGTTGCGCTTTTATTTGTGTAACGTCCTGTCACGTAAGGATATTATCTGTTCAAACGCTAACCAGGCAGGTTCGGTCATGGGAGGTAAGACGGTCACGCGAGCTGATCTGGCAGAGGCTGTTTACCGGAAGGTAGGCCTTTCCAGAACGGAGTCGGCGGCTCTTGTCGAGATGATTCTCGATGAAGTCTGTGACGCTATCGTCAACGGTGAAACCGTGAAGTTGTCGTCTTTTGCGACATTTCAGGTTCGCGACAAGAACGAGCGCATTGGCCGTAATCCGAAAACAGGCGAGGAGGTTCCAATTCTTCCCCGTCGTGTGATGACTTTCAAAGCTTCCAACGTTCTCAAGCAGCGTATTCTGCAGGAACATCAGAAGCGTGAAACCAAAAGCCAGAAGTAATTGCTAGTGGATTGAGTTTGACGTTTGATACCCGTCCGATATAAATCACGTTTCAAACGTCAAACTCGAAAAATATACTAGATTCATAAAGTTACCAGTGGTCTTCTTGATCTCGACATTTGCTCGGCGCTCATATCCGAGGGATGCAAATGTCGGAATCAGACCACTAGCATGCTGCCCATCGGGCAGCATTTTGTTTTGGCACCATCCTTGTAAAACTGGCATCGCTTTTGCGCCTGATTTATGGTCGCGTGCAGGAAGGCTGTTTTTTGTGTTGGTTGCAACCGTCATAATAGTCCTTTGCCACGAACTGGCCATGCTGCTTTCGGCTTCGCATGAAGGGATGCTTATAAAGCTCTGATATTATATAATGGATTCAGTGGAGCGAATCGCTTCGCTGATATTGAAATCTGGAAGGCGGCTGGCTTTTCAGAGAGAGTTCGTGTTGCACACTGTCCGGTTTTGAATGACGTTTGCGCCGTGTCTTTCCGCACGCTGGAGTTTGTTAACTCCCGTCTTCTAAAATCCGATGGTAACAAGCGCCTTTCGTGTTACAGACGCGTTCGCGTTGGCAGCGAGTTGAACTATCTGGATCGGCGAGGTTGTGCCGCAACGGCGAAACCTGAACCACTGGAAAGGGCAAGTGGATGGACAAGAGCCCTGATGCATTCAGGACGATCAGTGAAGTCGCGGATGATCTTGATCTTCCGCAGCATGTGCTGCGTTTCTGGGAAACGCGCTTTACCCAGATCAAGCCTATGAAGCGGGGCGGCGGTCGTCGATATTACCGGCCGCTCGATGTCGAATTGCTCAAGGGCATTCGCCATCTGCTCTATGATCAGGGCTATACGATCAAGGGCGTGCAGCGTCTGCTTCGCGAAAACAATGCGCAGTTCATCATTGCACTCGGCAATGGCGACGTTCAGGCGATTGAGGCGATTACGCGCCAGAAGCAGGCTGCCGCTGATAAGCGCGCTGCCGAAGAGGCGGCTGACAATGAAATGGCTCTGCCGAGCGGCATCAAGGCACCGCAACCGGCGCGCAAACTCTTCGGTCTCTTGAAGGGCGAGGAGGATGGCCCCATCGGAGCTGATGGAAAGCGGCCTTCAAAGGACAACCGCTCGCTTCTGCAGGAGGCTTTGTTCGATCTTCTCGAATGCAAGCGTCTTCTCGATCAGGTGCGCTGATCGATTTCGGACCGCATGAAAAAGGGAGGCTTTCGCCTCCCTTTGCTTTTGTACGCGGATTGAATCAGCTGGACGAGAGTTTCAATCCGATGATGCCGGCGAGGATCAGTGTCACGCTTGCAACGCGGAAGAAGGTTGCAGCTTCGCCGAGAATGAAAATGCCCACCAGAAACGCACCCACCGCACCGATGCCGGTCCAGATCGCATAGGCTGTTCCAAGCGGCAGGCTGCGCATGGCGATGGAAAGCAGAATGAAACTGCCGATCATCGTCACGATGGTGATGGCGCTCGGTGTCAGAAGGGAAAAGCCTTCCGACTTTTTCATGAAATAGGCCCAGATGACCTCAAGAATTCCGGCCAGTCCCAGATAAATCCATGCCATTCTAATGCTCCCTCACAAGGGTTCTGAACGGGCCGTCCCGTTCGTTGAAGAAGCGGGAAGGCCGTCCTTCCCGCGAAGTCACTGCGCACGGCGCTCTAATCAGTGTGATGGATGCAGTGCATCATTGAGATACATGCAGGTCAGCATAGTAAATACGTAAGCCTGAATAACTGCCATCAGCAATTCGAGTGCGGTCAGCGCGACGGTCATTGCAAGCGGCAGCACAGCGGTTAACATGCCGAGCGTTCCGAGACTGCCAAGCCCGATAACAAACCCCGCAAAGACTTTCAGCGTGATGTGCCCTGCAAGCATGACGGCGAACAGACGAACCGAGTGACTGACCGGACGCGAGATATAGGACATGATCTCGATCGGCACGATGATCGGCGCCAGCACAGCCGGTACGCCCGCAGGCATGAACAGTCGGAAGAACCTGAACCCGTGTCGAACGAGACCGTAGATCGTGACCGTCAGGAAGACCAGCATCGCAAGCGCGAACGTTACGATGATGTGGCTTGTCACGGTGAAGGCATAGGGGAACATGCCGATCAGATTGGCAAACAGGATGAACAGAAACAACGAGAAGACGAGGGGGAAGAAAGCCATACCCTTTTCCCCGGCGTTCTCGCGCAATGTCTTCGACACGAATTCGTAGAGGATCTCGGCAGAGGACTGCCAGCGCCCTGGCACAACGGTACCCCTGCGGGACGACAGAAACATGAACGCAGCCGCGCCCAGCACCGTCAGCACCATGAAGAGTGCCGAATTGGTGAAAGCAACCGGCTGACCGCCGATTTCGCCAAGTTCAACGATGGGCTTGATTGCGAATTGTTCGATCGGCCCTGCCATAGGACACCCTCCTATGGGGCCGTCCCCGATGCGAACACTGGCGCGGGTCGTCCCGCGCGGCCCTGTAAATAGTGATTCTTGAACGGAGAGGCAAGAGGGCGTCGTCCATATCGCGCCAACAGAAACTTGATCGCGTATCCCATGGATCAGGGAGCTTTTTCGGGTATCCTGTCGTTCTTATCCATAGATTATGCCGGGAGATCGATTGATGACCATCTCAAGACGTAATTTCATTGTTACAGCATCTGCTGCCGGGGCCGGATTGGCTTTAACGCCTTTGGAGCTCAACAAGGCGGCAGCCGAAACAGGCAGTCCTAAAGTGCTAACCCCTTCACAGGTAGAAAATCCGGGCTTCCATCGCTTTCAGTTTGGTGATTTTGAGATCACCACGCTTTCCGATGGGCGCCGAGCCGGCGAAGCGCCCGAAAAGACATATGCGGTCGATCAGGACCCGAAAGTGGTTGCCGCACTTCTTGAGGAAAATCTTCTGCCCGCCGACCGCTTCGTCAACAGCTTCACGCCAGTGCTCATCAATACAGGCAAGGAGCTTGTTCTGTTTGACACCGGCATGGGAGCAGGTGCCCGCGGAGCGGGATTGGGCAAGCTGGCCAGTGCGCTTGAAGCTTCGGGCTACAAGACGGACGATGTGTCTCTGGTCGTATTGAGCCATTTCCACCCTGATCATATTGGTGGACTGATGGAAGACGGCAAGCCAGCCTTCGCCAATGCGCGCTACGCCACCGGACAGAAGGAATTCGACTTCTGGACCAATCCCGCGCGGCTCGACAGCCCCGCCAAGACAGTTGCCGAAATGGTGGCCAAAAATGTCAAGCCACTGGCCGAGAAGATGACGTTCCTGGGCGATGATAGCGAAGTCATTTCCGGTATTCATTCGGTGGCAGCTTATGGCCACACGCCGGGTCATCTGGCTTTCAGGGTCGAAACGGGCGGCAAATCGTTGATGTTGGTCTCGGATACGGCGAACCATTTCGTCATTACGTTGCAGCGGCCCGAATGGCACGTTTCCTTCGATATCGATAAGGATGCTGCCGTCCAGACCCGCAAACGCATGTTTGACATGATCGCCACCGACAGGCTCCCTTTCATCGGTTATCATATGCCGTTTCCGGCACTGGCCTATCTCAAGCGGGAAGGTGAGGGCTATCGCTACGTTGCGGAAACCTATCAGCTGCGTGAGAAATAGATCGAGGCAGTTTAGTACTAACGCCCACCGGCAACGTCGATGAATGTTCCGGTTACATAGGCGGGGGCGTCGTTGAGCAGCCAGAAAATGGCTTCCGCGACTTCCTCTGCCTTGCCGGCGCGTCCGACAGGTGTACCGGCGCCCAACCTCGCCGCGCGATCCGGATTGCCGCCACTGGCATGGATGTCGGTATCGATCAGGCCTGGACGCACGGCATTGACGCGAATGCCTTTCGGTGCGAGCTCTTTCGACAGGCCAGTGGTCAGCGTATCAAGTGCACCTTTCGCTCCGGCATAATCCACATATTCAAACGGCGATCCAAGTCGCGATGCCATCGATGACACGATGACTATGGCACTGTCTGGCTGCAAGCGCCGGGCTGCTTCGCGGGCGCATAGATAGGTGCCGTAAACATTCACGTCGAACATCATTTTCAGACGATCAGCACTCATATCCGCAAGCGGCATGGTCTGAGCAACGATACCGGCATTCAGGACGACGCCTTTCAGCGGACCAAGATCGGCCTCCGCCTTGTCGAACATGGCGATCACGTCTTGTTCTCTGGATATGTCGCCCTGGATCGCAAGCGTCTTCGCACCAAGCTTCGCTGCCTCAGTCACCGTTTGCTGCGCAGCCTGTTCGTTCCCCGCATAGTTCAGAGCCACAGACCAGCCTTGCGCTGCGCTGCGCAGAACGGTAGCGCGACCAATGCCGCGACTGCCACCAGTGATCAGGGCGTTCTTCATGCTCTCCTCCATGCAATCATGGCAGAGCTAATCCGATTTGCACGTTGTGTGCAAAGGAAAGATCGTATGAAAATAAAGGTTTGGGGAAGAAAAATGGTCGGAGCGGCGGGATTCGAACCCACGACCCCTTGACCCCCAGTCAAGTGCGCTACCGGGCTGCGCTACGCTCCGAGCCGGGGAAAGCCGTAGATTATAACGACTTGGCACGCAAGGGATAATTTCTCGAAACTGGCAAATTGCACATAACATTCGCGCATGGTTCTGAGCATCAGGATCGCGGTGCGAAAAGGATGATGCATGTGCCTGCGAAAGCCGTGCATGCGCCGACCACATCCCAGCGATCGGGGCGCGCTCCTTCGGCAAACCAGATCCACAAAATCGACGCGATGATATAGATGCCACCATAGGCTGCATAAGCGCGACCGGCCACGTTGCTTTCAATCAGGGTGAGCAGATAGGCGAACAATGCGAGGCACACCATGCCGGGTGCCAGCCAAAGCGGTGACTTGTCGAGCTTCAGCCATGCCCAGAAGGCGAAGCATCCGGCGATTTCAAAGAGGGCTGCTGCGGCGTATATCGCGAATTGCAAGTTTCTGCTCTCCTGAGCGTTCTCTGAGCTTCAGCGAAAGCTGATACTTGTATTCCAGCCCTGCGCAACCCCAGATGATCCCGAAGAGCAGATAAAAGTGGCGCCAGTGATCGGTGTCGATGACATTGCCGATCAGGACATGCCCGAGATAGGTTGCGTAAGCAACCAGAAGATAAGGCTGCCAGGGGCGATTGCGAAACAGAAGCTTGAAACCGATCCCGAGTGTCAGGAATGTCAGCGTCAGAAAGGCGATGAAGCCGATCCAGCCATAGTCAAGGACGGCCTTGAGCCAGACATTGTGTGTATCCTCACCGAACATCGGCCCGAACTCGAGCGGTCCGATGCCAAGCGGATGCTGTGTCGCAAGGATCATTCCAAGCCAGTGCCGCGCAAAACGCCCAAGCCTTGCACTGTCATAGCTCTGTTCGAGACGCGCGCGCTCACGGAAGAAATCGCCGACGCCGGGGATTTGCAGGATAATCAGGATCGCGAGAGTAATTGTTACAACTGCAAGCAGACCAATCACTATCAGGCGTAACCGAAAACGATTGCTGTTGCTTTGCAGGAAGAGCACGCCAAACAGAACGGCAAAGGAGAGGGGAACCATCGCCCAGGCCGCGCGCGAAAAGGATACCAGAACGCCGAGCGTCAGCAGGCAGCAGAAAGGCAGATAGACGGCCATATCGCGAAAGCCCCCGCGCATGATGCGGTAAAGCGTCCAGGTCAGCGGCAATATAAGGAAAGGTCCGTAGACATTGGGGTCCTGAAATGCGCCCTGCGCACGTCCGTAGCGCGTGAAGATTTCTGCGCCTGGAAAGAGGCTCAGATAACCGGCAATGCCAAGGACGGAAGAAAGCACGCCGACAAGAAGATAGGCGTTGAAGATGGTCTTCAGACGCCGTTGGTCACCTTCGATGACAGCGGCGAAGAATACCGATGTGAAAGCCAGAAACAGCGAGACGGCGATATAAAGCGGTGCTTTCTTGACGTCAGCCATCTGCATGACCGAAATCATGCCGCCGAAATTGAAGACAGCAAGCAGGGCGAGCAGCACAAGGCTTGTGCGGGTCAACCGCAGTCCGAACAATAGTGCCAGCGCAATCAGGCCGACCATATAGAGTTCATAAGGCGCAGGCTCGCTCATCACGAAGCCGAGCAGAAAAACGCCGAAGCCGATTGCGATATTGGCGATGAGGCGGTTGAGCGCGCGTTTGCGCGCCACATCTGCCGGCAGCATCAGGGCTGGACGCGAACTGCCGTCAAACCGTTGCGCCACGCTGGTCAATAGGCGTTTTCCGTATTGAGAAGTCGCATCGGTGTCAGGAACAGGATTTTCAGATCGAGCCAGAGCGACCAGTTTTCGATATAGTAAAGGTCGAACTCTGTGCGCATGCGGATCTTGTTCTCATTGTCGATTTCGCCGCGCCAGCCGTTGATCTGCGCCCAGCCGGTAACGCCCGGCTTCACGCGGTGACGCGCGAAATAGCCATCGACCACCTCATTATAGAGCACATTGTGCGAATGGGCGGCGACTGCATGCGGGCGCGGGCCGACGAGCGACAGGGAACCGGCGAGAACATTGAAGAACTGCGGCAGCTCATCGATCGAGGCTTTGCGAATGAAGCGTCCGACGCGGGTGACGCGAGGGTCGTTTTTGGTAACTGCCTGCTTGGCGGTAGGGTCACACATCTCTGTGTACATGGACCGGAACTTCCAGACATTGATAACTTCATTATTGAAGCCATGCCGCTTCTGTTTGAAGATCACAGGGCCCTTGCTGTCCAGCTTAATGGCAATCGCCGTGCCGATCATGATCGGCGACAGAAGAACGATGCCAACAATGCTGAAGGCAACGTCGAAGATGCGCTTGGCAACAGAATCCCAATCGTTGATGGGCTTGTCGAAAATATCCAGCATCGGCACCGCGCCGACATAGGAATAGGAGCGCGGGCGGAAGCGCAGGTGGTTGTTGAGCGCTGACAGCCGGATATCGACCGGGAGAACCCATAGCTTCTTGAGTAGTGCCAGCACGCGGGCTTCGGCGCTGATCGGCAGCGATACGATCAGCATGTCGATGTGGGCGATACGGGCAAATTCGATCAGTTCGTTGATATTGCCGAGCTTGGGATAGCCAGCAACGATGGGGGGAGAGCGCTTGTCGTCGCGGTCATCGAAGATGCCGCAGATACGGATATCGTTGTCAGGCTGCTGTTCGAGCGAGCGGATAAGCGCTTCTGCATTGGGGCCGCCGCCGACGATGACAGCGCGGCGCTCCATTGTGCCATTGCGTGCCCAGCGCTTGATTTTCCAGGCGACGAAGATACGGGCAATTAAAAGCAGGACGCAGGCGCTGAGCGCCCAATAAAGGAACCAGCCGCGCGAGAAATCGGACGAAGCTTTCAGCAGAAAACCGGCAATGGCAAGGGTGCCAAGCACGGCTGCCCAACTAATGAAAAGCCGCCGCAGATAGCGACCAGGACTACGCAATATATTGATCTGGTAACCGTCGTTGATTTCCATCAGCAGGACAAAAAGCGCACCGCCCACAACCATGATAAGGGGATAGTAGAAAACCAGATGTGTGCGGATGCCGACATAAAGCAGAAAACTCAGAATGCCGGAGCAAAACACAAGCCCGAACTCTACCATGCGCATGACGCCGCTCAGCATCAGCGGCGAAAACGTATCGTGCTGATATTGTTCAGCCATCTGGCGCGCCAGTGGGCTAAGCTTCACCGGGCCTTTCGGCTTGGAATCTTGTCCGGTCTCCTGCTTGCTGCTGGCTTCTATGGCTTTGCGGCCAAAAGGAGAAAGCGCATCATTATCTCGCACAACATTGCCCCTGATCGTAAAATGACAGCGTAGTAATTAGACCGAGAATCCTAAGCAGAATATAAATGTCGCGTGACAAGCTTTTGACTTAGGTAAACACTCAATTAAATACTCGGTTGAAAGCTGTTACTGTTAGTAACGGCTAAAATAGCATGATCTCCGTCCGTATTGATACAGCATTGGCCGCAGGAACCGATACGCCCAGTTGTCGCAAGCCAAGCCAGTACAAGGCTTGCCTTATCTCATTATATTGCCTAGGACGGTGATATGAAACCGTTGGAAGATAAAGCTGCGGGCGGCATTTTGCCGTCAAACTGTTCGGCACATGTTGCCGCCAACAGACCAGCTTTGTTTCCGCTCCTGATCGGCACCAGATCAGACGATGTCATGGGGTTGCTGCGCGCCTGACCGCACAGCGACCCAAAAAATCCTGATGACAGCAATTCACGCTGCGATCTTTCAAGGTCGCATTAACTGTTTGTTTTAAGGCGCTTTATCTAAACCGTTCTAGTGTTTTGGAGGGCGCTCTAGGGTTGATCATGACTATCTGGGCCGAACTGGCTAGAGCGGGCAATCATGCCGGCGATGAAATTTTGTTGCGAAAACGCGATCACATCTATGAAATCCGCTATAACGGCCTGGAATTGATGTCCAACGTCAATTTCCAGTCCGAGACCGTGCTGGCTGAAAGGTCGCTTCGCCTGCACGGACGGAAAGTGTCGCATATGCTTATTGGCGGACTTGGCATGGGCTTCACACTTCGGGCAGCACTCGATCTGCTTGGACCCGATGCCAGAGCCACGGTATGCGAGCTCGTCCCCGAGATCGTGGAGTGGAACCGGACCCATATCGGTCATCTGGCCAACCATCCATTGAACGATCCGCGTGTCGATGTTCGGGTCGCCGACGTGATGGATGTTCTTCGCGCAGAGCCTGGTCGATATGATGCCATATTGATGGACACGGATAATGGACCGGATTTTACCGTCCGCGATGCCAATGGCGCAATCTATGAAGATGACGGTCTGAGGCTGGTGAAAAGGGCACTGAAGCCTAATGGCATTGCTGCTTTCTGGTCGGCAACCATATCAGACCCATTCGAAGACAAGCTCGACATGCTGTCCTGGGAATGGCAACGCGAGGATATTTCGCTCATCGGCGGGCGTGCCGACGCATTCCACTATATCTATTTTGCGGCGCGTGGTGGGTTTCGGTCACAGTTCGAGCGGTCGGTATCTGCGTCCGAACCCTTCGCTGCGATGGTGGGCTGAGGGAAGTATCCGTCAGTCTTCCGGGATGGCTCGATCCGGATGTGCCTCGTAATAAATTGTCTCTATCGAGTGTGCCATGGATTGCTGGCTGAAGCGCTCGTGCAGCCGGGTCACATCCGGCATTGCGGCTCGAAACGTTGTGAGATCATCTGCAGCGTCCAGCATCCTGTTCGCAAGTGCCTCCTCCTCGGGCTCCACCAGCGCCGAGGAGCGAGGTCCGAACACCTCGGGAATGCCGCCAATATTGCTGGCGATGACAGGCTTTCCGGCGGCGAGCGTTTCCAGCACGATATAGGGAAATGCTTCGGCACGCGATGGAACCACCATTATTCGCCCCAAAGCAAAAGCTTCTCGCGCAGCCATTCCAGGCAGAAAGCGAATTTGTCCGGAAACTCCCAGTTCGTCGGTCAGGTTGATGAAATCGGGCTTTTCCGCACCATCTCCTACCATCGTTGCAGTGAAAATGCGCTGATGCTGGTCGCGCAGGCGCGCAAGGGCACGGATCAGGAGGTCTGGTCCCTTCAGTTCACGCATCGTGCCGACAAAGAGAAAATCGCTGGCATCGGGCGCATCGGCAACCGGGATGAACTCGTCCTCGGCCAGGCCGTTATAAACGACGGCGTGGAGGCCATAGGGCCGCCCTACCTTTTCTTCGTAGATACGCTTTTCGAAGTTGGAAACGAACATCACTGCATCGGTCATGGGAGCCAGCATTCTCTCAACCAGAAAGACAGCGCCGCCGCGGCGCGTCTTCCGGTCGAAATGCAGACTACCGCCATGCGGTGAATAGATACGGGCTACGCGAGACCTAAAAACCCGTAAGACTGAGCCGAACAAACGTGCATAGACGCCACCTTTGGCGCCATGTCCGTGCAATATGTCCGGCTGCAATTTCTTGATGATGCGATATGCTTTGTACGCTGCCGCTGCGTCGCCCAGTCCGACATGGCGCTGCATGGCAATGCGATGAAGGCCGAGCGTGAGCTTTGGCCGTAATTCTTCCAGAAGCGCGTCTTCGCGCGGGCCGCCTGTCGTGGCATCGCAGACGATGCCGACCGCGTGGCCTTTTTCCGCCTGCAGGCCCACGAGATCGCGAACATGACGGAAGAGCCCGCCGGTCGGTTCGCGGAAACAGTGGATGATACGCAGTGGGGAGGCATTGGTGTCATCAGCCATCAATCGCCATCAAAACAGACGTTCGCGCACATAGATCGTGTCGCCCGGCAGGATTGGATCGGAAATCAGCACGCGACCAGTCAGAACCTTGCCGTTGAACTGGCGCGTGATGTCGACATTCTCCTGATTGGCGCGTGGGCTGAAACCACCCGCAGCGGCAATTGCCTTTTGCGCGGTCATGCCCGGAACATAGGAATACTGGCCAGCGGCGCCGACTTCACCCATCACAAATATCGGGCGATAGCGGTCGATTTCCGCGCTGACGTCGGGGTCGCGCAGATAACCGCCACGCAACTTCGATGCGATGATGCCTTCGAGCTGCTTGGACGTCTTGCCGCGTGCCGGAATGCTGCCGACGAGCGGGAAGGCGATATAGCCAGCCTGATCGACGCTATAGGTATTCGTGAGGCTCGGCTGCTCGAACACCGTAATACGTACGCGATCACCAGCATCCAGCATGTAAGGCTGGTTCAGCGCCTCGTGGAACGCAGGCGGGGCAGGGCGATAGCTGGAGCATGCGGAAAGCGTCATGGCGGCAAGGCCTAGCGCCACGAGCAGAGCGTGGCCTTTGCGCTTGTTATGGATTGTCTTCGCCGTCATCTTCCGCCTCGGTTCTTCCGAAAAGCAATATTTCTTACGAACGCAATCGACGCGGTACTGACAGCGCGATTACGAATATCGGTTGCAAGCGTTATCGATTGATTAGGGTTAATGGCTGGTAAAGAAGACAGGGCTTGGCGCAAAAACTTTGTGTCTGACAATAGCTGGAAGCCTCTTCTGTTTAACCCTATGGTTACCTTGTTCCTTTACCTTCCGGCCAGATTCGGGGGTGCATTACCCCACGCGGGCGAGAGCGATCACGCGCGCAAGCGCACTCGCGAAGTCCATGGAGAATGGGGAATGGCAGAAGTCGATCCGTTATCAAGGGACGCAGATATTGATATCGGCGCGCTGTTCTCCAGCTTGCGCCGTCACTGGCTGTTCATTGTCGTTGGTGCGCTTCTCATGGCAGCAGCAGCATGGGCCATCTGCCTTCTTCTGACGCCGGACTACCGCGCTGAAGCGCGCATCATGATCGAGGCCCGCGAATCCATCTATACCCGCCCCAATGGCGAAACAGCAGCTGAGCGACCTGTCTTCGACGCCGAAGGCGTGAAGAGCCAGGTTGAAGTGTTCTCTTCCGGCGATCTTCTAAAAAAAGTTTCCGACGAACTCAAGCTGACCAGCAACGAAGCCTTCACGACAACGGAAGTGAAGCCGTGGACCCGCATTCTCATCATGCTCGGCATGCGGACCGATCCCGCACGGCTGACTCCGGAAGAGCGCGTTCTACTGAAACTTCGCAAGAACATGCAGGTTTTTGCCGTGACCGCCTCGCGCGTCATTGTGGTGCAATATAATTCGGCAAGTCCTGAGACGGCGAAGACCATCGCCAATGCGCTTGCCAATCAATACATCCTGTTTCAGCAGGCCGCGAAGCTGGAGTCGAATGACGATGCCACCGGCTGGCTCGCACCCGAAATTGACGACCTGCGCAACCGCGTCCGCGATGCGGAAAAGAAGGTTGCGGATTATCGTGCTTCGCGCGGGCTTTTGACCGGGCAGAGCAACAGTACGATTGCGACACAACAGCTCTCGGAAGTTTCGACCGAACTGACACGGGTCCGCACCAGCCGCGCTTCGGCAGAAGCAAAGGCGGAAAGCATTCGTAAATCGCTGGCCTCCGGTGCTCCCATCGATACGCTGCCGGATGTGGTTGCTTCCGGCATGATGCAGCGCCTTGCGGAAAGACGCATTCAGCTCAACGCCCAGATCGCCGACCTTTCGACGACACTTCTGGACGGTCATCCCCGCATCAAGGCACTACGCTCGCAGCTTGCCGATCTCGACCAGCAGATCAGGATTGAAGGCCGCAAGCTCGTTGCGAGTCTTGATAATGAAGTCTCAACGGCAAAGCTGCGTGAAGAAGAACTCAATCGTGAACTCAACCGCGTGAAGGCACAGGCGGCGCAAGCGGGCGATCAGGAAGTTGAGTTGCGCGCATTGGAACGCGAGGCGACGGCACAGCGCCAGCTTCTGGAAACCTATCTGACGCGCTATCGCGAAGCTGCGTCGCGCACCGACCGCAATTATGTGCCGGTTGATGCTCGGGTTTTCTCTTCCGCCGAAGCACCGGCAGTTCCCTATTATCCAATGATATTGCCGATTGTCGGTTCAACCTTTGCGGCTGGCCTGCTTTTGCTGTCGATTTTCGTTCTCTTGCGTGAATTGTTCAGCGGACGTGCGTTCATGACGACGGATGGTCAAAGGGTCGCGGCCGTCGAGGAAATCGAAATGCCGGTTATTGCTGCTGCCGCTGAAGCGGCTGCCGTGCCGCCGTCCAGAGCTGAACGCCGTGATGGCGTTTCCGAGGAAACAATTGTGGCGCGACGCCGTTCATGGACTATGCCGTTTGCAGCGAAGCCGCCGGTTTCCGAAACAAGGAAATCCGTGGAGGAGTTTCCCATGATAAAGCAAGGTGAGACCAAGCAAAGTGAAATCGGGCAGCGCGAGACGAAACCACGCAATCCAAATGGTGTGGAAGCTGTTGCCGATCTGCTGTCCGGCGGAAAGCTGAAACGTATTGTGGTCGTTTCTCCCGAGGGCGATAAGGCATCGGCAGGAGCGGTGCGTCTGCTGCGTGAATTCGCCGACCGTGGTAAACGTGCAATTCTTGTGGATATGACCGCGCAGGGAACTGTCGGGCTTGCCATGCTGGACGGTACGCATCTGCCCGGCATTACCGAGCTTCTGTCCGGCGAGCGCCGCTTCAATGAGGTCATCCACAGTGACCGGTTCTCGCAGGCTCATGTCGTTCCGCTGGGCGAGGCCGATCCTGAAACCGCCATGCGTTCTGCTGATCGCCTGCCGCTCATTCTGGATGCGCTGGAAACGGTCTATGATTTCGTTGTGGTGGAATGCGGTCCGTCATCTTCGGAGCAGATTCGACGCATTGCCGATGGACCTGCGTCCGTCGTGATGAGTATCGTCGATCCGGATGACAAGGGCGTTGCGCTGGCTGCTCTCGATCTCGATCAGGGTGGTTATGAAGACGTCGTCATTCTGATGGACGAAACCGTCTGATTGCCAAATACGATTCTGGAACAGCGTCTTAGACCTTGTTTCTGAATCAGATTGCTAAGCACCTCTACCTTCTTGCGAACCTGCTGCGCAGTGTCTTGGCAAGGCCCCAAAGACGCGGATTGCGCTTGAGACTTCCGGCAATGGCATTGCGGACTGATTGCAGCGCCGTGAAAAGCTTTCCTTTGGCGGAAAGCGGTACCAGCGTGTCATAGATCGTGAGCTCGATGTCGCACCATTCGCGCTTGTACGGCTCATCACCGATACCGAAACTGTAGATCGAACGGCCTTCGTCGCAACTGCGGCTGATATCCTCGAAGAAGAGAAATTCACCCGGACTGGCGGAAGTCAGTTCGTCTTCTGCGATCGCGGCGAACTCGACGGTAGGGCCTGCATCGCCAAACAGCTTTCCGATGATCGAACGCAGGGTTCCGCCAACTTCAAGAAAGCGCAGCTCATGCAGATTCCGCCCCTTCGCCAATCCTTCGCCGAAGAAAGCTTTGAAGAAATTGCGCACATTCTCATCGGCGAAAGGATCACGGATTCCCATCTTCCGGAAGCGCTGGGCCTTCATCGCAAAATAAAGATCGAGAACCGTGTTTGCTTCCGCTTGGTTCTGAGGCTCAGCAATTCTCCAGCCACCGCTTTCTTCGTAGCGACGACTGTGCTGGCGATGCTTTTTCAGCTTTCGCTTGCGATTGGCGCGATCAAGCACGGCATCGAAGCCACCACCAAGCGAGGCGGCGAGAACCGGATTTGGGTTGGGCGCTTTTCTAAGAGTGAGCAGCGGGTTGGTCACGCCTTGCAGTTCCGATAGCTGGCGTGTCAGTGACAGTGCGTCGATGTCGGGCCGTGCTTTGCGGATTTTCTCGATCAGTTGCCGGACCATCTCGGGTCCGAGGAGGCCGTCATATTCCTTTCGCAGCCACGGGAAATTGCAATTGGCGTGGCTCCCGCCGGGATAGCGCGCAATTTTCGCGCCGCTCTGGCTTACGACTTCCAGCGGCACGAGCAGGATTGGACCATCGCCGTCAAAGAGCCCGATGACGAAATTGTCGGCATTGACGATTGCGCGCCAACTATCGATCCATGCGAACGATTGTGGCGCACCGTGAATAGCCGCGGGATCGCTCCAGAGCCGGCTAATATCGCTGAAATCTGTAAGAATGTACGCTGCAACTTCACCCGCCATCGTCTGCAGCATCCTCAAATGGGATTAATGTTGCTTCTTGCGTGGCGGTTGCGCCATCCACCAGATGATGCCCATGGCTGGCAGAACCCACAGAATACCGGTCACGAAGAAATAGAGGAGATGCACCCAGGCGCTCGATTCAGCGAGATGCGCCACGGCGATGATGGTCGCGAACACCGCATAGATGATGACCAGCGAAACCAGCAAAAAAGTGCCGATCAGTTTCTTCAGCCGAACGGGCATGGTGCAGTTCTCCTTTTCCCGGCACATCACTAGCGCGTGAGAAGGGGTAGCGAAAGGGCAAAAACGCGGCGGCATGTCGCGTGGTGGCAACTTGTAACAGCTTCGCCTATGCGGCATGTATCCTTCGTGTCTGTTCCAAAAGTCGTCATGCCGGTCTGCAAATGGCTATTTTCTGCGTTCCGGTGCTCACGTACTTTAAGTACGCTCCGCTCCGGTACTTGAAAATCACCATTTTCGCCACAGCCTGACGCTTTTTGATCCAGACACCTCGGCTCAATATCGAAGGGTGAATGGCATGACGGCAGCAACGGTGCAGCGTGTAGGGCAGGGTTCCAGGTCATCGAAAGAGGACCACGACCGTCGCCTTGTGCGTTATTGGCTTTATGCGGTGTTCGTCGTGCTGATTGCCATCGTGATGGTCGGCGGGGCTACCCGCATGACGGGATCAGGTCTGTCGATCACCGAATGGAAGCCCATTCATGGTGTCATTCCGCCACTCAACCATGCCGAATGGCTGGAGGAGTTCGACAAGTATCGCCAGATTCCGCAATACCAGCAGATCAACAAGGGCATGTCCCTTGAAGCCTTTCAATCGATCTTCTGGTGGGAGTGGGCGCACCGTATGCTGGCGCGCTTTGTCGGTTTTCTGGTTGCTGTTCCGCTGGCTTTCTTCTGGGTGACAGGGCGTCTCAAGGGCGGACTCAAATACCGCATGCTGGGCCTGCTTGCACTCGGCGGCCTGCAAGGCGCTATCGGCTGGTGGATGGTCGCTTCCGGTCTCAGTGAGCTGACAAGCGTCAGCCAGTACCGTCTGGCGATCCATCTGACGACAGCCTGTATCATCATCACAGCGGTGTTCTATATTGCGCGCGGGCTTGTCACCTACAGTGAACGACCGGCAGAAAGGTCGATCCAGCGCTTTGCCGGATGGATCGTGTTCGCCGTACTAGTGCAGATTTATCTGGGCGGTCTCGTGGCGGGGCTTCATGCCGGTCTGACCTACAATACCTGGCCGCTGATGGATGGCGCTGTCATCCCGTCCGACCTGTTCATCCAGTCGCCATGGTGGCGCAACCTGTTCGAAAGCCCGAAGACGGTGCAGTTCGTGCACCGCATGTTCGCCTATACGGTTCTGGTTCTGACGGTCCTGCATTCCTTGCAGGTTTGGAAGCAGGTTCCGGGTACGACCCATGCGCGCCGCACTATCGTTCTCGTCGGACTGGTTCTCATACAGGCTGTCATCGGCATTGCCACGCTTCTGATGAGCGTTCCACTGCATCTGGGCCTGACGCACCAGTTCTTTGCGCTGATCGTGCTGGCCTTCGCGGTTGCGCACTGGCGTGCAACCAAAGGTGCCTATGAAGGATAAACCGTCTGGCGCAGGTGCCTGAGCGCGGAAGCGATCTTCAGTTCCCGCGCTTCGTCCGCGTCGTTGCCGTCTTCACGATGCCACGCGGCTGAGAGACAGCCATAGGCAAAGGCATAATCCAGAATGTAAGCCGGTTCGCGCCCGATGATCGGTGCGAAATGCTCTGCCATGTGCCGGGCGCGTTCAAGGTCGAGGCAGAGATCATCCCGGTCGAGCGGATTGTAGAAGATATTGGCCGCGTCGAACGCTGCGTCGCCGACAAGTCCGTGCGGGTCGATAGCGAGCCAGCCGCGCGGTCCCCTGATGATGTTCTCATGGTGAATATCGCCATGTAGCGGAATGGCCTCGTGCGGCGTTGCCAGCAGGTGTTTCGCGACCGCCGTGCCTTCCGCATAGATCGGACTTTCATTCGTCACGGCGAAGAGACCAGAAAAATGCCTGTCCAATGGTTGTAAGTCAGCCGGTATCGGGGCGGGAGAGGGCGTATACAGCGCGCTGAGAACTTCGCCGAATATCTGCAGACATTCGGCATCCTTGCCGCGTTTCAGGTGTTCATCAAGGTGATAGTCGCCCGCATGTTCGAGCAACATCGATGTATCATTGAGGCCGTATAATCGTGCCGCACCATGGCCGTCCTGCCAGTCGAGATAGTGCGCGCCGCGCAGCTCTTCCATTCCGGCCGGTTTCAACTGCTTGACGACAAAAACCTCGCCCGGATGATCGGTGCGTTCGACCTTCCAGACGAGGCTTGAATGCGTATCCGCCAGAGGCTCGAATGAGCCGATATTCCATTCGATGGGAAATACCGGCTTTAAGTCTTCGTTTTCAAGCATGTCTTTATCCCAAAACCGGTTCCCACTTTTGGGAGACATGCTTCAGACTTTGCCGAGCATGAGATTCATGTTCTGAACGGCTGCGCCCGATGCGCCCTTGCCGAGATTGTCGAGCAGCGCCACCAGATTGACCTCTCCATCGCCTTCAGTGCCGAAGACGAAAAGCTTCATACCGTCCTTGCCGGCAAGCTCTTCTGCATCGACACGCGCCAGACTGGTGCTTTCTTCAAGTGGCACGACTTCGACGATGTCCTGACCGGCATAATGCTCTGTCAGTGCGGCATGAACCTTTGCAAGCGACGGCGTTCCCTCTAGTCCGGTCAGGAACAGAGGGACCTGCACGATCATGCCCTGCGGGAAGCGTCCGACGCTGGGGCTGAAGATCGGGCGGCGATCCAGGCGACCGTGCAATTGCAGTTCCGGCACGTGCTTGTGCTTGAGCGGCAGGCCGTAAAGGAAATTGTTTGCAGCAAGATGCTCCGGATGGTTCTTGTCTTCCATCTGCGCGATCATCTGTTTGCCGCCGCCCGTATAGCCCGAAACGGCGTTGACGCTGACCGTATAGTCGGCAGGCAGCAGGCCCGCATCGCGCAGCGGGCGGACAAGCGCAATTGCACCCGTCGGATAGCAACCCGGATTGGCGACCAGGCGGGCGTCGGCGATACGTTCACGCTGGCCCTTGGCCAGTTCGGCGAAACCATAGGCCCAGTCCGGGTGCACGCGATGAGCAGTCGAAGTATCAATGATGCGGGTCGAGTTGTGGCCTTCGAGCAGGGAAACCGCTTCCTTGGAAGCATCATCCGGCAGGCACAGGATCGCAATAGCGGCTGCGCGCAGATAGTCGGCGCGCAAGTCCTTGTTGCGCCGCTCGGCTTCCGGAATGGAGATCACTTCAAGATCGTCGCGTTCGGCCAGACGGGTGCGGATCTGCAAGCCAGTGGTGCCGTGTTCGCCATCAATGAAGATTTTCGGTTTCATGCATTTTGCCTTTGAATTCAGAAAGTTACGACAATATTCGGAATCAGTTTTCGAGCTGCTTGAATCAATCTATGAACAAGCGGCTCATCGTCGTTCTTTCTTCTCAGCCAGAAGGCCCAGATAGTACATTGCGATCGTCGCTCCCGCGATTGCTGTTATATCGGCATGATCGTAAGCCGGTGCAACCTCGACCACATCCGCGCCCATAAAGTCAAGAGCCGTCAGCTTGCGCAGGACGGACAGCATCTTTGCAGACGACGGTCCACCTGCGACCGGTGTGCCGGTTCCCGGCGCAAAGGCCGGATCAAGACAGTCGATGTCGAAGGTCAGATAGGTCTTCCTGCCATCGGTGCGTTTCAGGATTTCATCGGCAATCGCCGCCGCCGAGATGTCTTCGACCTCATGGCCATAAATGATCTTGATGCCGCAATCTTCCGGCGCGTGCGTACGGATACCGATCTGGATCGAGTGATCTGGATCGATAATGCCGTCGCGCACCGCACGGGCTACGAAGGAGCCATGATCGATGCGCTTGCCATCGTCGAACCACGTATCCTGATGCGCGTCGAACTGAACGAGTGCCAGTGGACCATATTTCGCGGCATGGGCCTTGAGCAGCGGCCATGTGATGAAATGATCGCCGCCAAGCGTTAGCAGAAACGCATCCGATTTCAGGATTTTTGTCGCTTCGCGTTCAATAGTGGCAGGGGTCTTGGTGTGATTGCCATAGTCGAGCAGGCAGTCGCCATAGTCGATGACGGAGAGATTCTCGAAAAGGTCGCGCTCGAACGGGTATTGCGGATCATTGTCGAAGATCGCCGACGCCCGCCGGATCGCCTGCGGACCGAAACGTGCGCCGGGCCGGTTGGATACGGCTGCATCGAACGGAATACCCCAGACAACGGCGTCTGCGCCCTTCAGCGACTTCGTGTACATACGTCGCATGAACGACAATACACCGGCGTGGGTCGGGTCCGTTGCTGCGCTTGTCAGGCTGCGGGCAGTAATCGCGTGGTCGATAGTCTTTGAAGGCATGGCTGTTACCTGGATAAGGTTAGATTTCTATAGCGGTTTCATTCGCTTTTGGCATCAAATCCATAAGCACGCTCTACGCGACCGATACGCACGCGATAGGTTTCATACCACTTCTGGCGCCCGAGCTTCTGCGCCACCAGATGGTCCACTTCGCGCTTCCATGCATGGATGCTGGCTTCGTCTGCCCAAAAAGAATTGGTGATGCCGAAACCTTCCGCATCGCGTGCGCTTTCAATGCCGAGATAGCCCGGCTGCTTCGCTGCAAGTTCTCCCATCTGAACCGCCATCTCGCCATAGCCATCATCCTCGCCGATGATACGCTGCGAAGCGAAGGTGACGATCAGATAAGGAGGCTCCGGTGTGACCGCAAAGCGGCTTGGTGCTGCAGACGAGGACATGGGCTTATCCGTTCGTGAAAGTGGTCGGAGAGGCTTCAGCTTTTTTCTATACTCATGACGACTATCGAACCGGCTTGCAACTGTGATGAAGCCGCACTGCCGCCCACAATGTTGAGGGCACATATCGGCGGTTGAGGCGCGGGAATTCATCGGCGCTAATAGCCCTCTTTCAAAGAGGGACATTATGCGAAGAACTTTACTTACTATTTCGGTCATTGTTACTTGTTCTGCTTCCCTTGCGGGTTGTGCAACGGATCAGCGTACGGCCAGATTTCAGTTGGAGCAGCAGAATGTAAGCGCAATCAACTGGATGCAGCAGTCAGGCGAGTATGATGCGCTGGCCTATCAGACGTTCAACGGTGCGCGTCTGGCTTTCGATGCAGCAAAACCGACAAAGGGAAGGCGGAAGGCTGTGATCGTCGATCTCGATGAGACCATGATCGATAATACCGCCTATGCCGGATGGCGCGTCAAGCAAAGCGCGCCATATACGGAGAAAACTTGGAGGCGCTGGATGGCAGCAAAGCAAGCACGTCCCATTGCCGGTGCCGTAGAGTTTGCCAGACATGTCAATGCGAATGGCGGCACGATGTTCTATGTCACGAACCGCGATGTGAAGTCGTTTGAGCCAACGGCAGCAAATATAAGAAAACTGGGGTTCCCCGGCGTATCTGCGAAAACACTTTTGTTGAATGGCGGTCAGTCCAACAAGCAGAGCCGTTTCGATGCCGTCAAGGCAGATGGCTTTGATGTTGTCGTTTACGTCGGTGACAATCTCAACGACTTTGGAGCTGCGACCTATCACAAGAACAATCAGCAGCGACGCACATTCGTAGAAGCCAACCGCGAAGCCTTCGGGACGAGGTTCTTCATGCTACCCAATCCGAGCTATGGTGACTGGGTTTCCGGGATGGCACCCGATTATTACAAACAATCGCCTGAAAAACAGCTCGAGATCAACCGCAAGTCCATCCGCAGTTGGGGCGGCTGAAATCCGGTATTGAATGAAACAAAAAAGCGGACCCGAAGGTCCGCTTTTCCGTAAGCTCTGAAGCGATAGATACTAGCGCTTGGAGAACTGGCCCTAAGCGCGTTAGCGCTTGGAGAACTGGCCCTAAGCGCGTTAACGCTTGGAGAACTGGAACGAACGGCGAGCCTTGGCCTTACCGTACTTCTTACGTTCAACAACGCGGCTATCGCGAGTCAGGAAGCCACCCTTCTTGAGAACCGTGCGCAGGCCCGGTTCGTAGTAGGTGAGGGCCTTGGAGATGCCGTGACGAACAGCACCGGCCTGACCGGAGAGACCGCCACCGGCAACGGTGGCAACGATGTCGAACTGACCAGCGCGATTCGAAGCAACGATCGGCTGCTGCAGGATCATCTGCAGGACCGGACGTGCGAAATACTTTTCGAATTCCTTGTCGTTGACGGTGATCTTGCCGGTGCCCGGCTTGACCCATACGCGTGCAACGGCGTCCTTACGCTTGCCGGTGGCATAAGCGCGGCCCTGTGCGTCCAGCTTCTGGACATGAACCGGAGCGGCAGCTTCGGTCTTGGCAACAGTGCCGAGTTCTTCGAGCGAGTTGAGCTGCTCAGCCATGATTATGCATTCCCTTTGTTCTTGCGGTTCAGCGCGGCGACGTCGAGGACTTCCGGCTGCTGAGCTTCCTGCTGATGGTTCGGGCCTGCATAGACGCGCAGGTTCTTCATCTGGCGACGGCCGAGCGGACCGCGCGGGATCATACGCTCAATGGCCTTTTCGACGACGCGTTCCGGGAAACGGCCTTCGAGAATCTGGCGAGCAGTGCGCTCCTTGATGCCGCCCGGATGACCGGTGTGCCAGTAATAGACCTTGTCGGTGTACTTCTTGCCGGTCAGAACAACCTTGTCGGCATTGATGATTACGACATTGTCGCCATCGTCAACGTGTGGGGTGAAGGTTGCTTTGTGCTTGCCGCGCAGGCGATTGGCGACGATGGTGGCGAGACGGCCGAGCACGAGGCCTTCGGCGTCGATCAGCACCCACTTCTTCACCACTTCAGCCGGCTTCTGAGAGAAAGTTGCCATTGAAGTCTTCCTTGACTTAATCCCCGATCTTGAAAATCAGGGCTTTTTTTGTTGCTTGTGTTGGATCGTGTCCAACCCGAACGAGCGGGCAAAAGATAACTTCTGCTCAACTCACTGGCGGGTCGATACACAATGTCCGAGTGGGCGTCAAGTCCTATATTCAGAGCTTTGTTTTAAAAATACAGTAAAATCAATGTGTTAAATGTTTGGTATTATAATACCTTATCTTTTTTGGATGCTTTACCGCGGCGGGATCGAGTAAGTTGCCGTTGCATGGGCCACCAGCTCGCCGCTTGTACCATCGGTCAGGCTGATATCGAGTACAGCAAGGCGTTTGCCGAGTTTCAGGAGGTGTGCGACGGCCTCGACCGTGCCGGGAGAGGGTTTACGCAGAAAGTTGATGTTCAGGTTCGTTGTCACGGCCAGTGCCACCGGGCCAATATGGGCCAGTATGGCAGCATAGGCCGTCACATCGGCGAGTGCAAAAAGCGAAGGGCCGGAAACAGTACCGCCGGGGCGTAGATGTTGTTCATCGGCATTAAGCTGCATGGTTGCGGAACCGTCACCAATTGCCGTGATCTCGAAAGCGTTGCCAAGTTGCGGAAACTCGCGCTTCATGAATGCGCGCAGCTCTTCAATGTTCATGACAGGGCTCAACGACCGGCTTGCCACCATGGCGGCATTCCGCTCCTGCGCGGTATTGATATTCATGCGCTCCTCCCAAATTTATTTATCAATAAAGGGAGCGCCACCCTTCATGCAAGCGCTCGCTCCAGCGACCGAAGAGGATAAAATGCAAAACCCTTCCGACGATCAGATCCGCGAGATCCTCCGTTCCGTCAAAACGATTGCGCTTCTTGGCGCGTCACCGAAGCCGGAGCGCCCGAGCAATGGCGTGATGGAATTCCTGCTTTCCAAGGGGTACCGCGTGATTCCGGTCAATCTGGGGCAGGTGGGAAAACACATTCATGGTCAGCGTGTCGTGGCGCGTCTGGCTGATATCGAAGAGCCAGTCGATATGGTGGATGTCTTCCGTGAGCCTTATTCGCTACCGGGTATAGTGGACGAAGTTCTTGCAATGAAGCACCGCCCGAAGATCTTTTGGACGCAGCTCGGCGTGGTGCATGAAGAAGCTGGAAACCGGGCCAGAGAAGCCGGTGTGACCGTCATCATGGATCGCTGTCCGGCAATCGAATATCCCCGCCTGATCGGTTGATGAGAGCTTTCGGATTTAATTTCTGCGAATCCAGTATTTGGCGGAAAATCCTCCTTTGCTTTCCTCGCTGTAGAGCCTAGGTTCCAGACCTGTTTGGGGTTTGGGACATAGGAGGATATGATGTCGAAACGCTCTCCCGGAATTGAAACACTTGCCGTTCACGCAGGGGCAAAGCCCGATCCGACGACAGGTGCCCGTGCAACGCCGATCTATCAGACGACCTCGTTCGTGTTTGAAGATGCGGACCACGCAGCTTCATTGTTCGGCCTGCAGGCGTTCGGCAATATCTATACGCGCATCACAAATCCGACGACCGCAGTTCTGGAAGAGCGCATTGCCGCACTCGAAGGCGGTACGGCGGCTGTAGCGACTGCATCCGGTCACGCAGCGCAGTTGCTTGTTTTCCATACGTTGCTTCAGCCGGGCGACAATTTCGTCGCCGCGCGCCAGCTTTACGGCGGATCGATCAATCAGTTCGGTCAGTCGTTCAAGTCCTTCGGCTGGCAGGTCCGCTGGGCCGATGCCACCAACCCGACCGATTTTGCAAAGCAGATCGACAGCAAGACACGTGCCATATTTATCGAAAGCTTCGCCAATCCGGGCGGCATCGTGGTGGACATCGAGGCTATCGCCGAAATTGCGCACAGAAACGGCCTGCCACTGATCGTGGACAACACGCTTGCATCGCCTTATCTGGTGCGCCCGATCGAACATGGTGCGGATATCGTCGTTCACTCGCTGACCAAGTTTATCGGTGGTCACGGCAATTCCATGGGTGGTATTCTGGTCGATGGCGGTACATTCGACTGGGCGAAGTCCGGCAACTATCCGCTTCTGACTGAACCGCGCCCGGATTATGCGGGTCTGGAACTGCACAAGACCTTTGGCAATATTTCCTTTGCAATCGCGGCCCGAGTGCTGGGTCTGCGCGATTTCGGCCCGGCCATTTCGCCGTTCAATGCGTTCCAGATCCTCACTGGTGCGGAAACCCTGCCGCTGCGCATGCAGCGTCACAGCGACAATGCTCTGAAGGTCGCATCCTGGCTGCATGGCCACGAGAAAGTGTCTTGGGTGAACTATGCCGGGCTGCCGCATGACAAATTTCATGCGCTCCAGCAGAAATATGCACCAAAGGGTGCCGGTTCGGTGTTTACCTTCGGTCTCAAGGGCGGTTACGACGCGGGCGTAAAGTTCGTCGACAGCCTCGACCTGTTCTCGCTGCTGGCCAATATTGGCGACACGCGCTCGCTGGTCATCCACCCGGCATCCACCACCCACCGTCAGCTGAGTGATGAGCAGAAGGTGGCGGCTGGCGCTGGCCCGGACGTGGTGCGCCTGTCTATCGGTATCGAGGATGCGGACGATATTATTGCCGATATCGAGCAGGCGCTGGCAAAGGTCTGATCCATGAGCCGGTTTCTCGATTTCGACCTGACCGGCATCGAACCGGAGGAAGGCGCGCCGCTACCGGAGCGCGTTCTTTCCGGTGCCCCGAAATTCCGCACATGGAATTTGGAGGAGAATACCGAGAGCACGCTCTTTGCTGGCATATGGGAGAGCACGCCAGGAAAGTGGCGCATCGAATATGATGAATGGGAGTTCTGTCACATCCTGTCCGGCCGGTCGGTCATCTGCGAAGAGGGTGGCGAAAGCCGCGAAGTCGTTGCAGGCGACAGTTTTGTCATCCGACCGGGGTTCAAGGGAAGCTGGGAAGTCATCGAGACCACCCGCAAGGAATATGTCATCAAGATCTGACATTGGTTCCTTCTATGCAAAACACCCGCCGGATTTCGGCGGGTGTTTTTGTTTTAGTTATGCGGACCACGCCTGATCGGCTGGATAACTGGCAGATTGCCCGGATTCGGACGACCTGCACCATCGTTGCCTGATGGCGGACGGTCCGGCCGCGGTGGACGCGGGCGATCCGGTCTGTTGGTGTCAGGACGACGTGGACGGTCCCGGTCGCGATAGCGGTAGTAATCACGGTCACGATAGTAGCGTGAATCTCTATAGTAGCGTGGATAACGTGGGTAGTTCCGATAATAGCTGCCACTATTGTAAACGACCCCCGTGCCGACATAACCGCCGCGAACATAATACGGATCAGAATAGCCAGAGCCGTAATAGCCCTCGGAAACACAACCGCTGAGCGTCAGACTGGCGGCGCCGATGCCGAGCGCCAGTAAAATGGATTTCAATGACATGTTCGCTACTCCCGAAAAGCCGGGGCCAGCGCTGGAATACGCAATAACCACGCGGCGAACCACTATTTAGAGGGATTATGCGCGTTTCTATCTGAAGCCCATAATCAATAAAGATTGCAGAGCGTTAGCTTGGTTAGCTGTGATCAAACCTCCGCATAAGGCCGTGAAATATGTTCCACACATACTTAGTAAACGCGTGGGGATTTCAAAAGTTGCTGTTGAGAAGGCAGAACGTCTCCGCAAAAAGCAAAACCGCCCCGAAGGGCGGTGGCATTATTGTCGCGTTTGCAGAGCCTATTAGTTGCCGCCAGCACCACCAATAGCGGTCGCAATGGCAGTGAACTGGGTGCGGATGGTGGTGCCGAGAGACGTCGTTGCACCGATGATGACGACAGCAATCAAAGCCGCGATGAGGCCGTATTCGATGGCGGTAGCGCCGGATTCGCTTTTACGAAAGCGTGCAATAAGCTTGGTCATGTGTTGCTCCTGAGATCATTCTTGCTTGTTTAGTGGTCTCTGTGACCTGAGAGCAAACTACCCGGCAAATATGTGCACCCTCTTAAGTTGCATGGTAAACGGAAGGTGAGTATCGCATATGATTAATAAAGTGCTGAATTAAAAACGAAAACTGCAATAGCGCCGTACGTTGTATTTAAGCGATGTCGAATATAAATCTTCAGGCAAGTAAAAGCCCCGCTTGCGCGAGGCTCTCTTTTTCTTGGAGGCTGTGATCTGCCTTACTGCGGCAGCTGGGCGCCAGCCTGCTTAACGGCATCAGCCATGGTCTGGCAGAGCTTCTCCTCGGAGACATTCTGTGCTTTTGCGCTGGTGGCAATATCCTGTTCCATACCCATCGCAGAGACCTTGCCCTGTTTGCCGGTTGCCTCAGCAGCCTCGGCCTTGCTCGTGTCGGATGGGGCAGGGATAAGCGCAATCATCTTTGTCTGGATTTCGATGGCTCCGCCATCGGTATAACCCTTTTCCTGGCAGTACTGGAGTACGCCAAGCTGGTTGCGGGCGGCATTATAAGCCATTTCCATCTGTTCAGGCGTTGCCTGTGCGAAGGCCATTGTAAGATTTGCACCGAGGAAAAGACCGGTCAAAGAAACACGTACCAGATTGCGCATGATAATTCATCTCCATGAGTCAAATACACGTTGAGATAGAGCGAATTTCCCGACGAAGGGAACTCAAGAAAAATTAATTAGTGAAATGAAATATAAAGGAAATACTTTCCATCCAAGATAGCTTCGATGTCATGAATATTTCAAGAAACAGACATGAGCGAAACTATCCCGCAGGTTGTACCAGATTGGCGATGAGCCGGAATGCACCGGGAACAAGCTTGTCGAGCTGATGATGCAGGACCAGGCTCGTATGGGTATGGCGGCCCTTGCCGATCTTTGCTGAAACAAGCGAACCGAAGAGCGGCTGTTCTCCCTCATCATGCATGGAAAGAAGCGGTTGGTAGACCTCATCCCATGCGGAAGCGAAATAAAGCCCGCGTTCCTTGTGCCATCCATTCCAGTCACGTTCGCTGATAATATTGGGGCCGACGAGCAAGGGATGCTCTGGATCGAGAACTGTAACTGCGGCATGGGGATTCGTAACGCGCCAGCGCAATGACGGGGAACCGATGGCTAATCTTCGCGGTGGTGTCCGATCCGGATGCCAGCCATCGGATGGCCGGTGATAGAGGGTCACCAGATGTCCGCCATCCTCGACGAATCGATGCAGATTGTCCGTTGCTGCGGCGAGATCAGCGTGCAGGCCGAAGGCGAATATACCGACCACGATGGTGGTGAATTGCGAAAGATCGCCGGAAAGATGGCGTGCTTCGACATCGGTGACATCAAATCCCATGCGTTTCAGCCAAAGACCAACGTTGTCTGCCCCAGCGCCGATATAGCCGATACGCGCATCGGGCAATTTCACGTCGAGGGCCAATACAGGCAGCACGGCAGGTTCACGCCAGACGGTTTTACCGATATGCGGATAGCTGGCGACGTGTGTCTGCCATGCAACACGTCCGTTGATCGTGGCCTGTAGCGCAGTCAAACCGGGCTCTGGATCGGAAGACCCACGTAGAACGGCATCCTGTCCGATTATACCGGCGCTCCAACCGTTTTGCGCTGTGAATGTGACTTGGCCGGTCTCGCCATCGACCACAAGCCGGATCGGCGAGGGATCCTGCTTGCCCGATATGATGACTGCTGGCGGATCAATCCTTAACGAGGCAGATGGAACAATGGCAAGTGCTTCTTCGAGATCGAAGCTGCACTCTGCCAGGTGATCGTCAAACTGCGCCTTTAACCGGATATAGGCCTGTCCGTTGCCGCCGAGTGACCGCCAAGCCGGTTCAAAAAGCGGGGAAAGTGCTGCCTCCTTTGCCAGTGACACAGCCAGAATTTCCCTCTCGGGCGTCACGTACTCGCAAGCGGTCGAACAGCTTTCTGGCAATATGGGGTCGGCTGTTATTGCGACTGCCGTCGCTCCGGGGCCGTATTCGACAACAAGGCGGGTTTCTCCACCTGTAGGCAATATGGCTTCTTCCAGATAAGCCCGCTCGAACAAAGACGCTGCTTCGATCAAGATGGCGTCGATTTCCCACTGCTTGCGTTCCAGCCTGTGCCCGTGCTGCACGAGGAAACCTTGCGGTGCGCTGGTCAGTACAGTTTTCAGGCTTTTCGCAGCACCGATAAGATTTTTGACAATGGTTTCGCGCTCAGGAAAAGCCGCAATAGTCCGCTCGACAGACAAATGAGCGTCAAGAAGCTGCTTCCGGGTTTCAAGTGTCAGTCCATCGACCTCAGCCAGTGTTGCGAGAGATTCCGGAATACCTTCAAGAATTGTTGTTTCAGCACAGCTTTCCGGCAGTTTCAGATGCAGCGGCCATTCGCTCTTGGGCGTTTCCGGCCAGCGCCCCATGCCTTGCGTGGCGTGACAGGCACGCGACCATTCACCGATACGGTCGTAATCGGCACCGGTCGCAGCGTCGCGACCCGCCGCGTGAACGGTCAATGTCGTATCGGGCGGAGGAAGCTCGTCATCATAGGTGTCGCCGCCGCCTGACCAGGCAGGGAGATAGAATTTTGCCACCTGCCACGGCATCAATCCCTCGGCAAAATGTTCGGGAAAGGCATCGGGATCGGCGGCGAGCCGTATGGCCGTTTCCGCCGCCCGCGTCATGGCGCGGTGGTGGCCATGCTGGCCGGGAACATCAAGAAAGGTCGGCAGCACGATATCCGGACGCTCGGTGCGATAGGCGCGTACGAGCCGCTCGACGGTTTTCTTCTCACCCCAGTGGGCAAAGGTACCGTCACCATCCTTGGAGAAACCGAAGTCGTGGACGGAATCGTCTGGACCATGGCCGAGCCAATGCACGTCACAATCGAGAATGCGTGCAGCTTCTTCCATCTCACGGCTGCGGATCACGCCGAGCGCACCACCACGTTCCGGGCCAAGCGCATTTTGCCCGCCTTCGCCGCGTGTCGAACAGGCGATCACCACCCGCATACCAAGTCCGAACCGCAAATAGGCCATCAGGCCGCTCTGCTCATCGTCAGGGTGCGCACCCGTATGCATCAGCGTGACAGTCGAGCGCAGCCTGCTTAGAGCGCGATGCAGACGGACGAGGGCAGGAGACGACTTCTGGCGCTCGATGCGCTGAAGGGCGGTGAGCATGGTCAGATTTCCGAATTGGTATCAAGCTTCGGCGTCATGGCCTCGAACATCGGCAGTGATGCAGCACCCAGGGCGGCGGTGAACTGTCCCGTCTGCCCTCGGATGACCCGTGGCAACGCACGGGCGCGGCGGCTAGCAACCGAAATCGGCAAGCCACCCATATGCCAGATCAGGTCGTCGATGATCGCATCGGGCAACATGCCGCCCAGAATGATCGTCTCGGGATCGAGAATGTTTTCGATCATGGCAATCATCGGAGCCAGATGGTCGGCGGCCTCCTGTACCCAGCCCATCAGAACTGGGTTGCGGTTTCCATGCAGCTTTTCCAGCGCGTCGAAATCGGTGTCCTCAATCCCTGCTGCGTGAAGTTTTTCCCGCAAGGTATGAAGGGAGGCATAGGTTTCGAGGCAGCCCTTCTGGCCGCAGGCGCAGCTGCGCCCATTAGGCGTGATGACGATATGACCGATTTCACCGGCATTGCCGAAAGCGCCGCGAAACGGTGCGCCGTCCTGAATCATGCCAAGCCCGATACCGGCACCGAAATAAATCATGGCGAAATTGGAAATCGCGTGTCCTGCGCCGAACAGGCGTTCGCCGACGGCGGCGGCATTCGCGTCGTTTTCGACCAGAACGGATTCGCCGCAGGCTTCGCTCAGAACCGCCGCTGCATCGATCCCGGACCAGCCGGGCAGGGTGGTCGGACCGACAGAACTCATGCCTTCGATGTCGAACGGACCTGGCATCACGACACCTATTCCAAGCAGGCGCGCGGGAAACGAAGTCTTCACCGCATCGACTTCTTTTCGCAATTGTGTGGAGAGCCTGTCGGGGCTGACATCCTGAATGGGGCGCACATGCTGCGTGCGCGGCTTGCCGGAAAGATCAAGCACCGTCGTCACCATATGCGTCGAACCCATTTCCACACCGATGGTCATCGCGCCTTCGGGGTTGACGGCAAACTGGATCGGCGGCTGGCCGCGCCCCGTTTTCAGTCGCCCCAGCTGCATGAGCAGATTCTCTGAAACCAGCTCATCGACGATATTGGCGATGGCCTGTGCGGTCAGATGCGTAAGGCGGGCGATATGCATCCGGCCGAGAGGACCGTGGCGGCGCACGACATCAAGCACTACACGTCGGTTATGGTCACGAATTCGCTCGGGATTCTTGCCGAGAGTGACCGCAAGCGACCCACCTTGTACGGCGGCAGGCGTATTGGCCCGCCCGTCTTCGGATTGCCCATCTGATTTCGATGTCATGGTCCCTCCTGTCTCCCGTCAAAAGAGATAACGCGAGCCGCTTTTAACAGCAATATATTAATTCAACTAAATTATCTTATTGACAAAACGCTCGCAACATTGAACCGTAAGGGCAGGGTGGTGAAGAACCGCCTTGGCTCATGTCGGGGAAGTGGGTTCCTGCATGAGGAAAAATGGGCGCTGCGCATCATCTGCGCGGCATGTGGTGGAATATGCGGATTGTGCGAAGCACTGCCGCGGCCGTGCCTGGCGACCGCATTCGAACCGGTGGGCGGGGCATTAGGGAGGTTTAAATGCGTAAGCTGTTATTGGCAGGTTTGGTTGCGGGGCTCAGCACCTTTGCGATCAATGCCGCTCAGGCTGTCGAAATCGAATATTGGCAGTATGTCTTCGAGACACGCGTCAAGGCGATGGACAAGCTGATCGAGAATTTCGAGAAGGCCAATCCGGACATCAAGGTCAAGCAGGTCACGTTCCCGTACGACGACTATCAGACGCGCGTAATCGCAGCGAAGATGGCGGGCAAGAGCCCGGACGTGATGCAGCTTTTCTACGGCTGGCTGGACAAGTTCGTGGCTGGCGGCATTCTGCAGCCGCTGCCGCAGGACACGTTCCCGCATGACAAGATTGAGAGCGAATTCTTCCCGATTGTTTCGGCGATGAAGCGCGGCGATGAGTATTACGGTCTGCCGACTGCTGTGCGCTCGCTGGCCCTGTTCTACAACAAGAAGCTCTTCACCGACGCTGGCCTCGACCCGAACAATCCGCCCAAGACGCTGGATGAAATGGTCGAAGCTGCCAAGAAGACGACGAAGCGCGACGCTTCCGGCAATCTTCTGGCCGAAGGCATCACGCTCGATATGCCGGGACAGGACCAGCATTGGTGGCGTGAAGTTCTGGTGCGCCAGTTCGGCGGCCAGCCATATACCGACAATGACCGCAAGGTTGCTTATAACGACGCCGCCGGTGAAAAGGCGCTTGCCTTCTATACTGGCCTCCAGACCGAACATAAGGTCGGCGAAGTCAAGTTCATGGATGAAGGGCAGGCTGCTTTCCGCGCTGGCATGGCGGCCATGACCATCGACGGCACCTTCCGTCTCGGTTCGTTCCGCACCATCAAGGACTTCGAATGGGGCGTGACCGAGCTTCCGGCCAATGCCGAAGGCGTGCGTTCCAACTATGCGAGCTACTTCGCCAACGGCATTAGCGCCAAGGCAAGCGGCGAGAAACTTGAAGCTGCCAAGAAGTTCCTGAACTACATCTCCTCGCCGGAAGCCATGGAAATCTGGCTGAAGGATGTGGGCGAACTGCCTGCACGCCGTTCGGCAGCCCTGACGGAAACGAACCTTGCCGATCCGATCTACGGCCCGTTCCTGAAGGGTCTGGAATATGCGCACACGACCATGTTCGTGGACGAGCTGAAGCAGCGCCAGATCGCTGTCGATATGGCCAATCGCGTTATTCTCGAAAAGCAGCCGGTCAAGGAATCTCTCGATCAGGCAGCCAAGGCCGAGCAGGATGTGCTCGACGCCGCCAAGTAACAGGCTTGAAATGCGGCGGGGCAGGGCCTCGCCGCTCTTCTCGCGGCACGGCTAATCCGTAGCCGAAGGATCTTGAAACATGACAATGTCTGTAGCCGGGACGGCTGAAACAGGCGGCACGGGGAAGGGGCCTTCGGGCAACCGCCTGACGGATCGCCTTTCCATGCGCACGAGACGGTTGATCTGGGTGTGGAGCTTTCTGGCTCTCCCGATCCTGTTCTATTCGGTCATCCGCTTTTACCCGACGCTGGAGGCTTTCTGGCTGTCTCTCACGGACTGGGACCTGATGAACCCGCCAAAGTTCATCGGCTTCGCCAATTACCAGAAGCTCTTTGCCGATCCGGAATTCTGGAAAGTGTTCAGGAACACTTTCACCTATCTGCTGGTCGGCACACCGATCAGCCTCGTGGTGGCGTTCGTAATCGCCTATTTTCTGGATCGTGTGCGCATCATGCACGGCTTCATTCGGGCGCTCTATTTCCTGCCCTATCTCACCACGGCAGCGGCCATGGCATGGGTCTGGCGCTGGTTCTATCAACCTGCTCCCATCGGCTTCATCAACAATATTCTGAGCGCCGTCGGGCTTCCGCAGCAAGGCTTCCTGCGCTCTGTCGATCAGGGTCTCTATGCCATCATGGCGACGTCCATCTGGGCGGGTCTTGGCTTCCAGATCATTATCTTCATGGCTGGCCTGCGCGCTGTTCCCAACACCTTCTATGAAGCTGCACGCATTGACGGTCTCGGTGAATGGGCGATCCTGCGCAAGATCACGATCCCGCTTCTGAAGCCCACCACGGTGTTCCTCGTCGTCTTCTCGTCCATCGGTTTCCTGCGCATCTTCGATCAGGTCTACAACATGACCACGAACGATCCCGGCGGACCGCTCGGCTCCACCAAGCCGCTGGTGCTGATGATCTATCAGACGGCCTTCTCCTCCTATGCGATGGGTTATGCGGCTGCGCAAACCGTCGTTCTCTTCACTATCCTGCTTTGCGTCTCGCTGTTGCAGCTCTGGATCCTGAGGGAAAAGAAATGACAGCGTCCGCTCAAAACAAACCACTGCCGTTCCAGAACCTGCGGCCCGGTCGCATCCTGACATGGACGCTGCTGCTTATCGGCGGCCTCATCATGGTCACGCCGCTGGCCTTCATGTTCTCCACCTCGCTCAAGACGGCAGGGCAGGTCTACGATCTGCGTCTGATCCCGGCAGAGCCGACATTGCAGAACTATGTCACTATCCTTGCCGATGGGCGCTTCCTGCGCTGGTTCCTGAATTCCATGATCGTTGCGGTCGTGGTCACGCTGTCGAATGTCTTCTTCGACAGTCTCGTCGGCTATACGCTGGCGAAATTCCAGTTCCGCGGTCGCTATTTCATCTTCCTCGCCATTCTGTCCACGCTGATGATCCCCACCGAAATGCTGGTGATCCCATGGTATCTGATGTCGAGCAAGCTTGGCTGGCTGGACAGCTATTGGGGCATCATGTTCCCCGGCATGATGACGGCCTTCGGCACGTTCCTCATGAAGCAATTCTTCGAAGGCGTTCCCAATGATTTTCTGGAAGCTGCCCGCGTCGACGGCCTCAACGAATTCCAGATCTGGTGGAAAGTTGCCATGCCGCTGGTGACGCCAGCACTCTCGGCGCTCGCGATCTTCACCTTCCTCGGCAACTGGACCGCATTCTTCTGGCCGCTGATCGTTGCGACCAGCCCGGAGCTTTACACGCTGCCGGTCGGGCTTTCGAGCTTCGCCGTCGAGCAATCCATCCAGTGGGAAATGATCATGACCGGCGCGGCAATCGCCACGCTTCCCACGCTCGTCGTCTTTCTTCTTCTCCAGCGTTACATCGTGCGCGGTGTCATGCTTGCTGGCCTCAAGGGTTGAACCATGTCCGATCTCGATCCACGGCTGTCCGATAAAAGCGTCTTCCCCGATCCGGTTTACAAGGAAACCGTGCTTCGCCCGCTTTTTGACGGCGCCAAGACCCATCATGTCGACGGCTTCCGCAGCATCGACCGCGCCCATCTCGTTATGCTGACCGAAACCGGCATTCTCGACCGTGCGCAGGCAGCGGCCATTGCGGGTGCGCTGGAAGCTATCAACAAGGAAATCGATCCTTCGAAGCTCACCTATACGGGTGAGGTGGAAGACTTTTTCTTCCTCATCGAGAAGGAGCTAAAGGCGCGCATTGGTGCCGACACTGCCGGTCGCCTTCACACGGCGCGCTCACGCAACGATATTGACCACACGCTGTTCAAGCTTGGTCTGAAGGATCGTATCGATACGCTGATGACGCAGGCCCGCAATCTGCTTGATGCAATGATTGCTGCTGCCGAGCGTGAAAAGGAGACACTGATCGTCGCCTATACGCATGGTCAGCCTGCGCAGCCATCGACCTTCGGTCACTATCTTTCGGCGGCAGTCGAGGTTCTCATCCGGGATATGGAACGGATGGAAGCCGCGCGCGCCATCGTCAACCTGTCACCCATGGGGGCGGCGGCCATCACCACCTCAGGCTTCCCGATCGATCGCGCACGAGTGGCGAGCCTGTTGGGCTTTGCTGCCCCCTTGCCGAATTCCTATAGCTGCATTGCAGCGGTGGATTACATCACCTCGACCTATTCGGCGTTGGAGCTGATGTTCGTGCATCTGGGACGCCTCATCCAGGACTTCCAGTTCTGGACCAGTTTCGAGGTCGGCCAGATTTACGTGCCGAATGCCTTCGTGCAGATTTCATCAATCATGCCGCAAAAGCGCAATCCGGTTCCGATCGAACATATGCGCCATCTGGCGAGCCAGACCATGGGTCGCGCCCGCACTGTTCTGGACGTGATGCACAATACGCCGTTCACCGACATGAATGACAGTGAGGGCGAAACTCAAGCGATGGGTTATGAGGCATTCGCATCCGCTGGTCGCGTGCTCGATCTTTTGGCCGCATTCATCGGCGCGATCCGTATCGATCCGGCCCGTGTGGCGGAAAATATCCGCCGCTCCTGCATCACGATCACGGAACTGGCGGATTCGCTGGTGCGCATCGAAGGTCTTTCGTTCCGGCAGGCGCATGAAATCGCAGCCAGGGTTGCGCGCGCTGTCGTCGCCATGGGCGGCGGTCTGGAGAAGGATGGGTTTGAACCTTTCCTTGACGCTTTCCGCGAGTCCGCCGGGCGCGAGCCATCCTTCGGGCGCGAAAAGTTTGAGGAACTGGTCTCCCCGCAACATTTCGTGGCTGTGCGTGATCGTCTCGGCGGTCCGGCACCGACAGCGATGAATGCAGCACTTGCGCGGCATAAGGCGGAAGCTGATCGCTTCAAGGCAGTCGCTTTCGACCATGCAGCCGCCGAAGCAAAGGCTGCCCGCGAACTCAATGAAAAATTCAGTGCACTTGTGGAGGCACGCTGATGGCAACCATCGAACTTGAAAAGCTGGTCAAGCGTTACGGCAAGGTCGAGGCGGTCCGGGCAATCGATCTCCAGATCAAGGACGGCGAGTTCGTCGTTTTTGTCGGCCCCTCCGGCTGTGGCAAGTCCACGACTTTGCGCATGATCGCAGGGCTTGAGGACATTTCCGGCGGTCATCTGAAGATCGGCGGCGAGGTCGTCAACGAACGTGATCCGAAGCAGCGCAACATCGCCATGGTGTTCCAGAACTATGCGATTTATCCGCATATGACCGTGCGCCAGAATATCGGCTTTGGGCTTTACACGTCGAAACTGTCGAAGGCCGAGAAGGACAAGCGTATCGAGGAAACCGGCAAGGCGCTCGGGCTGGAACCTTATCTCGACCGTCGCCCGGCAGCATTGTCCGGTGGTCAGCGCCAGCGCGTCGCTATCGGTCGCGCCATGGTGCGCAATCCGTCTGCTTTTCTTTTCGATGAGCCGCTGTCGAACCTCGACGCCCAGCTTCGCGCGCAGATGCGTATTGAAATCAAACGCTTGCATCAGCGTCTCAAGACGACGACCGTTTACGTGACACATGACCAGGTTGAAGCCATGACCATGGCCGACCGCATCGTCGTCATGCGTGACGGTCGCATTCTCCAGACCGGAACGCCGACCGAGCTTTATGAAAACCCGATTGATGTTTTTACGGCGCGCTTCATCGGCAGCCCGTCGATGAACCTGATTGCGGGTCGCCGCAATGGATCAGGCGTGGAACTTGCACCTGATGGCGACATTCTGGTCGGCGTCCGCCCGCATGATCTGAAAGTTGAGGAAGGCACACCCGATGGCCTTTCGCTCACGGGCACTGTGACGGCCGTTGAGCCGCTCGGCGCCGAAACGCTGGTTCATTTGGACGTTAACGGCGTCTCGGTGATTGCAACTGCTCCGGGCAAGATCATTCCCGCAACGGGCGGTACGCTTTCCGTGTCGGCGCCTGCCGGAAGCCTGTATCTCTTCAATGCCAAGACCGAGAAAAGTCTGGGCCGCCTATGATGCCGCAACAATTCAAACGGCATTTCAAGTCTCCGGCTGTCCTCAGTATCGGGCGGATTTACTGCGACCTTATCTTCACTGGGCTGCAATCACTGCCGCAGCCCGGACGAGAGGTTTTTGCCGAAAACATGAAGATGGCGGCAGGCGGAGGGGCCTTCATTTCGGCTGCCCATCTTGCCCACGCGGGTAGGGCGGTGGCGCTGGTCGCACGTCTCGGCTTTGACGGCCTGTCACGCGGGCTTGAACCGGACCTGAAGATCGACGGTGTCGATCTGCGCTTTCTGGAACGGGCTGACGATGCCGGGCCGCAGGTGACGGTGGCAAGCGTGATCGACAACGACCGCGCATTCCTCTCGCGCCGTGCCGGTTCGGCGTTGCCTTCGACGCTCGAAGCCGCGTTGCAATGGAAGGATGCGGGGCATCTGCACATTGCTGAATTCGCAACGCTGCACGAAATCCCTGAGCTCGTGCAGCAGGCAAAGGCGGCAGGCCTTTCAGTCTCGCTCGACCCCAGCTGGGATGAAGCGCTGATTTACGATCCGGGTTTGCTCGCGGCCTGTGAGGGCGTCGATATATTCCTTCCCAATCGCGAGGAGGCGCAGGCCATCACTGGCCACGATGATCCGGCAAAGGCGCTCAATGCGCTTGCGAAGCACTTTCCAATCGTGGCTCTCAAGGGCGGTGGAGAAGGGGCGTGGCTGCGCACTGCCGATGCGGACCTTCATATGGCGGCAAAGGACGTGCCGGTTATCGATACGACCGGGGCAGGCGATGCTTTTAATGCCGGCTTCATCGATGCATGGCTAGAAGGTCATGATGCATATCGGGCGCTTGCAGCCGGTATCGAATATGGAAGCCTCGCCGTACAGGCAGCAGGTGGCGCATCCATCCTCCGTGCCCCCGACCGCTTGGCCGGATAATTATTCAGGCGGCGGCGTGATACTCGCCGCCCCGACAATCCAGTTCAGTTGCTTTTCGTGACATTGTTGACGCCAGATTGCCGATCGCACTGGACCTTTTCACGGCGTTTTTCGGTTGGCTATTCTCTTGTTGGCTTATCCGTTGGTGAAGACACGGAAAGGGCTGTAGAAAAATACAAGAAAGACGCCGAATGCTGATTTTTGCACTTGCGCTTGTCGCGCGAATTGCCTAAACGGCTCTCACAGCGACTGGCCAGACACTTGGCGAAACAGTCGGGCGATTAGCTCAGTTGGTAGAGCGCTTCGTTTACACCGAAGATGTCGGGAGTTCGAGTCTCTCATCGCCCACCATTTACCCCCTTGAAATTGTTTGCAAATTTTGACTGAATAGATTGTGCGGTTGTTTGCGTTTCTCGCCTAGCAACAGCCTAGCAACTGTGTTGCTGTTGCTACAAACCTCTTGCGCAACGGTGCGAGCATTCTTCCTCAAAACTCCCTAAAGTTCCTGCGGCATCATTCAATTAAATTTGGAATGATATCGGATATACGCTCGAATTTTGACACATGACGTCCTGGAAAATCCCGGTTCGCCCTTAGTCGCCACGATTCAATGGATGAAGCGTCTTGGAGAACCGACTCTACGTTCGGGTCAGGATCTAGATGAGAAACGCCAAGCTGGTTTTCGAGCGCTGAAGGGCCTGAGACCGTCGATTGATGAACAGCACAGTGAATAGTTCGTGATTTTTACGGGAAGCGAAGCGGAGGGGCGGAGAGGGGATAATGAATAGACAGCTTTTGTTTTTCACAAACCAAATGTCGACGTCGATCTGTACACTCGTCAACAATTCGGCCGCCAATTGGACGCCGCCAGCATATTGGCGCTAGTTTGATACACGTCCAAACATTGAAAACAGACATATGGAAAAATGTGATTATTATCATATGTGCCATTTGAAACGACCGCACAGGGACCGGAAGCAGACTCCGGTCCAGCCAAGAATGTAGTGAAGTGGGCATCATTAGCTGTCGGCACAACCACCTGATTGCCAGTCAAGATTCTTCGTGGCTACCCGTCCCAGGCTCTTACGACCCGAACGGAACCGTGAACGTGCGGTTGGATTTAATTGGACACGTTCAAGGGCGGTCGTTAGCGCCGTCAACCTGTTCTGGCTTCACATTTCCAGACCTGCCTTACGGCTTTCCAGTGTTGAGATAAGATTGAACCCAATTGACCGGAAGGGCTCAGGTACAATCCAACTTGCCGTACCCATTACACCAGACATTGCTGTATGCTCGCCCTTGCCCAGCATAAGTTCGGCAAGGTGTCGCCCAAGCATTGTACCTTTCGCGATACCACTGCCATTGCAGCCACCCGATGCATAGAGGCCGTCCTCAACGCGACCCCACCACGGCGCCCCATTCATCGTGAACGCAGTCGTACCAGCCCACAAATATTCGAACTGCACATCTTTGAGATTAGGCCATCGGCGTTCAAAACGATCTCTGAGCTTGCTTACAGCTTCGCGCTCACCGAGTTCGGCCTCATGCGCATAAAGACTGCGCACCATAATCCGGTTAGGACCAATGCGACGCAACGTCGTGCCAAGCCGATGCGAGGGCAACAATCCCCATGCCTCGGACTCGCCTAGTTCATCAACCCGGCTATCGGCAATTTCTTCAGTCACCGCAGCATAAGTATAAATGGTCGCCATACGTGATTTCAGATAGCCGAACTTTCGGATGAATGCGTTGGTCGCCAGCGCCACGTTCTTACATTTTACAACGCCACCTGGCGTCTCCAAAACCCAGCCGTCGCGCTTGGTCAACGTTGTAACCGGTGTGTTTTCATAGATCGCAATGTCGTTTGGTAGTGCATCGGCAAGACCACGGATCAGGGCCGCGGGTTGTAGCAACCAAGTATCCTGCATGTGGATGCCGAAGCGATAATACGCGCTCCCGATACGACGATTAATGTCCTCGCGCGACAGGAGAGTATGAGCAATATTATTGACGCGAGCTACTTCGGCGACTTTGCGTAAAGAGGCTTCGCCGAGTTCTGTTGCTGCACCGCGGATCGATCCCACCTGCCGCATATCACAATCAATATTATTTTCACGGATGATCCGCATCAACCATTCAAAAGCTTCGGTGAAGAAGCTCGACTGAAGACGTGCCTTTTCAGCCATTTCTATCGAGGCATTGCGCGGCAGCACGTCGGACCCTGTGAAACCTGAGTTTCGGGCGGAAGAACCTTCCCCCACCGTCGTCGCTTCAATTACTGCGATACTGGCGTCAGGGTCCAATTCACGCAATCGACGTGCGATAGCGAAACCGGTAAACCCGGCTCCGACGATTGCGTAATCGACCGCAATGTCTTGATTAAGTGCAGCGTGCTGCTGGCGCGGCGGGAGCATGGCATTCCAACCGCACAGATTGGAATAACGAGGATAGGTTAGCTTTGTCATATTGGTGCCTGAAAGATTTCGGGATAGTGCATCGCACCATCCCGATTGCTCTTATCATTCCTTGAAGTGAGCTTGTTCAGTGAGTAGCGGGCCCAGCGACATCGAACCCTTGAGCTCGAAGCCCCAGTCAAGCTTCTCGTTTCTGATCCAGACCTGGGCCGTTTCTGTCACCGGCACAGCACAAACATCAGCGACGATCAGCTTTTGTGCTTCCTGCCAGAGTTCCATCTGCTTTTTGGGATCAATCTCGGTGCGAGCGGCCTCGATCTGCTTGTCGGCGACTGAGCAATGGCTGAAGTTCGTTACTTGCCCCGGAGCCCCAATCGCGCTGCTGGAATGATAGAACTGCGTCAGAAACGTATCCGCAACGGGGAAGCGTGCCGCGCCGTAATCAACAAGCGGGCTTAAATCCTTGCGGATCATCTGATGCCAGGTCGCGTGCTCAACCGGTTCAAGCTCAAGCTTGATGCCAGCCTTGGCGAGTTGCGCCTGCAAAAGCTGGTCCGTCGTCGCATAGCTAGGCATCTGGCTTGAAATCATCTTGACGGTGAGACCGTTGGGATACCCCGCTTCTGCTAGCAGTGCTTTGGCCTTCTCCACATCTGGCTGGATGAGGCCCGGATCGGGATTGAGCCCGAGATTGTTTGAAGGAATGACTGACTTTGCAACACGCGTGAATTCAGGCCCACGAAACTGTGCGATCTGTTCAGGATTGATCGCGTAAGCAACGGCCTGCCGTACCTTGATATCGTCAAAAGGTTTCTGGTTGCGGTTGATATGCACCACTGTCAGTTCGGCAGGATCGAAGATGTCGACCTTGGCGCCGGGCGTTTCCTTCATCCGCTGCAACCAGCGCCGATCGGCATTGCCGGCGGATACATCGATTTCACCTGCGGTAAAGGCAAGATCACGGCCTGCCGCTGCATTAAGGAAACGATATGTCACCTTTTCGATCTTCGGCTTGCCACGGAAGTATTTTTCATGAGCGGTAAAATGGACCGCAACGCCGGGTTCGATTGATTCAAACTGGAAAGGCCCAAAGCCGACAGGATTGCGGGTAAAACCCTCTCCACGCTCTTCGTACGCCTTCTTGCTGATGATAAAGCCACCCGAATAGTTGGTCACCAGACCGAGCAAGCTCGGGACTTGATTTGCAAGCGTTATGCGCACAGTGTGCGGGTCTACAGCCTCGACGCTCTTGACGGCCTTATAGTCCGTTGCGAATGCAGAGCGCTTCGGATCGGCCGCCTTTTGCAGACTGAAAACGACGTCGTCGGCCGTCACTTCACCATAGCCATGTTGCCATTGCACGCCGGGCCGCAGCTTGAAGGTCCAGACCAGATTATTGTCTGTTGCTTCCCAACTCTCCGCAAGATCTCCTTCAATCGTCGCCGGATCAGTAGAGCCGGGCGCAAATCTGACCAGCCCTCCGAATATCCATGCGACAAGGGTACGGTCAGAGGTACTGGCGGCAAAATGCGGATCGAGATTGCCAATATCAGCAGCTGCCGCACCGAGCCGTAATTCGGTCTGTGTTGCGGAAGCTGAGAGCGTACCAAGTGCCGTAAAGGCCATAAGAGCGGCAAGTGCCGGTGGTCCCATGATGCTTTTCAGTTTCATGCCTGTTCCCTTCTTATTGCAGATTATTGTCTTGAGATTTGCTGAGCGCACTGAGCAGTGGGGTGAAGCCTGCTTCGTTCAGTTGGCTGATCGCGGAAATAATGCTGTCCTGACTTTGGGTACTCAGACTGACACGCCCGATATTCTTGAACTTGTGAGCGACCTGATCCCAGCTCATCGGGTTCGCCACATCGCCAAGCGGGTGGTCGATAACCAGCTCTTTTTCACCGTCGCCTTGATCGATCAGAACACGCGCTGGCGTGCGAACTGGAAACGCCGTGGCAAAATCGATCGACGTTTCAAGTTCGATCCGGTTCGCAAGGCCGAGGACCTCTATGTCTTTTAGACTGTCGGGATCGACGGGCTGAAGCGCCTCCTGCCCACGCAGCGCCGCAAGCGCGCAGCTGAAATAGAAACTATACTGGCCGCCCTCCAACGTGCTTGGGGTGCGCTCATTGGCGAGACGAAGCCCCTGCGGGAAGGTTTCGATGCGGAGCCTGTGAATATGACGCCCATCCTGACGCATTTTCAGGATAGCATCGATGGCAGCATGCATATAACGGCAGCATGCATAAGGCTTGAGATAACACTTCTGCAGCTCCCACACCTCGCCAAGCTGCCCCAGCAAGATTTTGCGATCATAGCGATCTTCATTGTTGAGCAGGTCTAACGGTCCGGTTGCTCCCGCCCTTGCGCGATAAGCCCCGGTGATACCGGCAACGACAGCAGGTGGGATTCCTTCTTTTACCGTGCTGCCCTGAAACTTGGAGGAGCCCGTCGGGAAAACGATAGGGCCTTCAGAGCCTGCAATCGCCAGCGCATGTGCCATTTCTTCAGCGTCAAGACCGAGCAAGCGTCCGGCAGCTGCAGCCGCACCATAGCTGACCCACCTGCCACTGGCATAAGTCTCGATGGTGTTGGTGGGGCGTGATGTGGCAACACGCAGAGCGACGTCATAGCCCAGTGCAATGGCATCCAGCATCTCCGCATCCGATGCATTGATGGATTGGCCGACAGCAAGTGCTGCAGGAATGACGCCAGCCCCCGCATGGCCTGCCGCTCCACGATGGCCATCATCAATATCGAGCGCACTGGCCGCCGCACTATTGGCCATGGCAGCGCCCACAACGCTCAGCTTCAAATCCGTGAGCCAGACCTGAGCTACGCCTGAACCGTAGACATCGGATGCTGCTTGCCTCGCCGAAGCAGCCAGGCGTGAATGAAGGCCTGCTGCGGTTGCGCCCATCAAGTCGAGCAGCAGCAGCGAGATGGCTTCGCGCGTTTCCGATGGCAACGCGCCTTTGGGGTGGCCAGACACAAATTCAGCAAGTTGAGTTAGGGCATGCATTTCCGAAGGACTCCAATCTAGCTCGCCATACGAATGAAATGACCGTCCGCAGCCATGCTCCAGCGTGCCGCTGGTGCGCTGTAACCGAGGGGTTTGAGCGGACTTCTGGGTGGACCGGCATCGGCAGCTCGCCGCCTTGTTCCCCGTTGGTCGGGATGTGTTATCGGGATCGCCGAAAGTAACCGTTGCGTATATTCGTGCCCCGGTCGTCCGATCACGTCGTCACGTGGTCCGATTTCCACGATTTCACCGAAATACATCACCGCAACGCGGTCGCAGATGCGCTCGACTGCGGACATATCGTGGCTGATGAACAGATACGAAATGTCAAATTCCTTCTGAAGATCAATCATCAGATCAATAATTTGACCCTTGATGGCGACATCAAGCGCCGACACCGCTTCATCTGCGATGATCAGCCGTGGAGCCATTGCGAGAGCACGCGCAATACAGATACGCTGGCGCTGTCCGCCAGAAAATTCATGCGGCAGACTGGATGCGCGATTGGGATCCAATCCAACACGCTCCATCAACCATTCCATCTTCTGTTGTGCGGCTACACCAGTCTCCAAACCATGAACTTTCATTGGTTCCATGATTGCCGAGCCAATGGTTTGACGTGCATCAAGAGAACCAAAGGGATCTTGGAAGATCATCTGTACTTGCCGTTTCAATGACGACAGGCTTTTGCGATCCAGATAGTCGATCGTCTCCCCACCAACGGTGATCTTGCCGTTGTGCACGGGTGCGAGATTGATAATCGCCTTACCAATGGTGGATTTTCCTGAACCGGACTCGCCAACCAGTCCAAGTGTCTCACCTTTGCCAATGCTGAACGACACATCTTCGACCGCATGCACTGCGCCTCTGGCACGGCCAAATAGGCCACCGTGGACCGGAAATCTTACCGAAAGGTCGCTCACTTCGAGAACCGGCGTTGCAGCATTCGCCATCAAGGGACTGTCGACAGGTCTGGCCGGAATCGTTTTGGCCTGCAACTTGCCGACCAAACTCGGGGCTGCTTCGATAAGGCTGCGCGTATAGGCATCTTTAGGATTGCTGAAAATTTCCATCACCGAGCCGTGCTCAATGACGCGCCCATGGCGCATGACCAGAACGTCATCAGCAACTTCGGCAACAACGCCCATGTCATGCGTTATAAATAGAACCGCCGTTCCAGTTTCCTGTTGCAACTCCTTCAGCAGTTGAAGCGTCTGAGCCTGCACAGTCACATCAAGCGCGGTTGTAGGCTCATCAGCAATGATGAGATCAGGATCGCATGCCAGTGCCATCGCAATCATCACACGCTGTCGCATTCCGCCAGAAAACGTATGTGGATACTGATTGACGCGCTGCTCCGGATCGGGAATGCGCACCTTGCGCAAAAGCTCCAGAACCGCTTCCTGCAGTTTTTTCCCCTTGAGTTTCTTGTGAATTCTCAGAACTTCGGCAAGCTGTGCTCCAACAGTCTGTACCGGGTTAAGAGAGGTCATCGGCTCCTGAAAGATCATGCTGACCTTGCCGCCTCGCACGCCTCGCATGTCCGCTTCAGGCAGTTTTAGCAAGTCTTGTTGGCCAAGCATTACAGCGCCCTCAGCCTTTGCGATGCGATCAGGCAGAAGACGCATGATCGCCAGAGAAGTAACGCTCTTGCCAGAGCCGGACTCTCCCACCAGAGCCAGTGTCTTGCCAGGCTCGATCTGGAAACTGATCCCATGGACAACCGGCTTTCTGGCGAATGAAATCTTGAGATCACGAACAATGATCGCAGGCTGGACAGTCATTAGCTGGCATCCTTCAGTCGTGGATCGATTGCGTCACGCAGACCGTCGCCGATCAGGTTGAGAGCGAGAACGAGCACCAGAATTGCAAGGCTCGGATAAAGAGCCAGATGGAAGGAGCTCAGAATATTGTCGAAGCCTTCGCGAACCATGCCACCCCAAGTCGGCGTCGGTGGGGCCAGCCCTAACCCAATGAATGCGAGCGACGCCTCGGTGCGAACTGCAGTGGCCATCCAAAGTGATGCCATGACCAGGATCTCCGGCAGAATGGCAGGCAGAATATGGCCGAACAGAATGCGCGTGTGGGAAAAGCCCATCGCGTGACAGGCCTGAACATATTCGCGGTCGCGCTGTGTCAGAACACCTGCGCGGGCAATTCGCGCAAAGGCCGGTATAGCGGTGAATGCGATAGCAATGACAATATTCGTCAGCGTGGCCCCCATAAGGGCGACGAGTGCCAAACCAAGAATCAATGATGGAAATGCCAGTACGACATCCATGATCTGCATCACAATGATGTCGGTCTAACGCCCCACATAACCAGCAATCATGCCCAGAAACGAGCCAATTATCAGCGCGACCAGAATGGCCAGAAATCCGATGGTTAGCGAATAACGGGCTCCATAGAGTAATCGCGAAAGAACATCACGACCGAACTGGTCCGTGCCCAGCAGATTTTCTGCACTTGGCGGCGACAGGTAAACGATGATGTTCTGTTCATTCGGATCATATGGCGCCAAGATCGGAGCAAAGGCTGCGCACAGAATAAGCGTCAGAACAATCGCTACACCCAACCAGGTAGAGAAATTCAATCGACGTAGAAATTCCCATCGAGACTGCACGCGCGGCGCGGCAGATGAATTGGTGGTGATGGATGTCATTTGTACTGAACCCTCGGATCGAGGAAACCATAGGTCAGGTCGGTCAGCATGTTCACCGCAACAACCATAAGCGTATAAATGACGATCATCCCCTGCAGCAGGGTATAGTCACGCTGGGTCAAGGCGTTGAGAATTAGCTTACCAAGACCTGGGCGAGAGAAGACGATTTCGGTCAGAACGGAATTACCGATCAGAATACCGAGATAGAGCCCCACAACCGTCGTAATTGGGATCGTGCAGTTACCAAGCGCATGACGCCAAACAACTGCGTGATGTGAAGCGCCTTTGGCCTTCGCCGTGCGCACGAAGTCCTGGTTCAAAACTTCGAGCATGGCCGAGCGGGTGACACGTGTAATATACGCCATCATGATCAGTGCCAGCGAAATGGTTGGCAGTGCCATTTGCCTCAAGCGGTCCAGCAATCCATCGCCGCCACCTGAACTAATCACAGGAAACCAGCGCAACTGGATTGCAAAAATCATGAGCAAAATGATCGCTGCAACAAACGCTGGAAGCGAAAGACCCAACAGGGAAACAAGGCGCAGCAACAGATCAGCCGGCTTATTTCGTTTCACTGCTGCCCAAACACCTGCGGGAACACCCAACAGTACCCCCAGTATGAGCGACGCGATTGTCAACTCCATCGTATAGGGCAGGACGTTCATGATCTCGGCCGTAATCGAGCGGCCGGTTATCATGGATGTCCCAAGATTACCCTGGAGTACACCCAGCATGAAGCTCCCGTACTGGACAATGATCGGCTGATCCAGACCAAGCTTGTGATGCAGTGCAGCGATACTTGCGGGGCTGGCTTGATCGCCAAGAATCACAAGAGCCGGATCGCCCGGCAGAACACGAACGATTACGAAGACTAACGTCAACACGCTGAACAGCGTGAAGAGCGCGAAGCCCATTCGTTTGATCAGGAACGACACCATGCTGTTGTCCTCGCCTCAAACAGATGATGGGGGAGCATGACAGGGACGTGCGTCAGCAACCTGAAATCAGGTGTAAAGACAGCAATCTTTGAACGCTCCTCCCTCGGTTCAAAGACTTAACGCCGTGGTTGAATGACAGCGAAAAATGTGACAGAAGTCAACATATTCCTTTTATTGGAATGAATTTTATGAAATATTCTAATAATTAGAATTTTGGAGTTAGACGTGACTACGAACGCATCAAGCAATGCAGTACGCGCACTTGATATTCTAATAGTTCTGGGGGAAGCGGGCGCTGATGGCTTGGCTCTAGCAGAGATTGCTGAACGCATTGGCGAAGCAAAACCAGCCGTGCATCGTAGCCTCGTTTCGCTTCTTCAAAAGGGCTTCGCCGAACCGGCTGGCAAGCATGGCTTTTACCGGCTTGGGCCTGCTATCCCAATGCTTGCGAGGGGGCAGGCCCGTCTCGAACCCCTGATTTCGAAATTCCGACCTGGAATGACCGAGTTTGCGCGACGAAGCGGACACACCGTTTACATGATGGTACAGGCAGGCGTTGACGCCGTTTGCGCCGAGATGGTTTCGCGATTTCCAGATCGCCAGTTTACGATGGGGGTTGGCGGGCGCGTGCCGATGGGTGTCGCAGCCGGAAGCATTGCCCTCATGTCCATCATGCCTGAAGCCGACTGTCTCGCACTACTTGAGGCAAATGCACCACGCTATCTTAGTCATCCTTCGGTTCAATATGTCGATAAGGCTGTTGTCATATCCCAAATTGAGGACGCGCGACGGCGGAGTTTCGCTGTCAACATGGCATATTATCTGCCCGGGGAAGGCGGGCTCGGTTTGCCGGTGCGCGCCACAAATCCCTATGAGCTGAATGCTGCGATTTCATTCACAGCACCGCTTGAGATGATGACGGAAGATTGGCTTCCCAAGATCATCGATGAACTGCGCGATTGCCTTGGCCACGCAATATAGTTTTCGCCTGCTTCATAAATGCATGAAGTGAAATATTTTGACATCTTGAACCCTGAAGGCAACCAAATGCAGATTGAAAGACTTGACATAAATCACCGCCGCAGTCGTCTCGTAAAATACAATGGTATGTGTTTCCTATCGGGCCAATTTTCCGATTCTGCTGGGGACATTACCCAGCAAACGATAGAAACACTCGCCAAGATTGACGATCTTTTGGCACGTGCCGGTACCGACAAATCTCGCCTACTTACCGCACAGATTTGGCTGAAAGACATGTCGGATTTCGCGGCGATGAATCAGGTTTGGGACAGTTGGATAGATACAGCTAACCCGCCGACGCGATGCTGCGGGCAAGTATTCATGGCCGACCCCGATATGCGTATCGAGATTGTGGTCTCTGCCGCGATTTAGAGTACACGCTGTTGATTTGCCCTGAGAATTGACCTGGCATTTGCGCCGAGAATTGACCCGCCTGTTAGTTATGTTTCGGGTCGATAGTGGTGGTCAAGTTCCTACTTTTCTCCTTTGCGTTCATGCGCTGAGTTGTTCTTGAATCGGAAGCTGTCGTTTCCGGTTTCTAGGATGTGGCAATGATGCGTTAGGCGAACGAGCAGCGCGGTAGTCATCTTGGCATCGCCGAAGACGCTAACCCATTCGCTGGAGCTCAGATTAGTGGTGATAATGATGCTGGTCCGCTCGTAGAGTTTGCTCAGCAGGTGGAATAGCAATGCGCCGCCTGATGCGCTAAATGGCAGGTATCCAAGTTCGTCAAGGATAACGAGATCGGAGTACTTAAGCCGGTTGGCGATCTGACCGGCCCGTCCTTGAGCTTTCTCCTGCTCGAAAGCGTTGACCAGCAGCCTTATTTGCTTCGTGGCGTCGCGGGCTATTGCACGCAGATGAGCTTCCTCTTTCCTTGGTAGTCACGCCAGAATTCCCGATCTGCGTGTCAGGTGCGAATGTTGAAAACAGCCTTCAAGCGCCGGTTATCGCTTGTAATCCCAAAGCGACTTATTGCTTGACGAAACGGCAATGGCACCCTGCTTCATTGCCGTAGCAACATCGGCCTCATTGCAGATAAAGCCAGAAGCCACGACGGGTGGCAGGCGGCGCTTGTCTTCTGCAGACAGATATCCAAGCATCGGCGATGGCATGATCTGCACCAGATTGGGTGCGCTTTGCGAGATTGCCTTGAGGCTGCGGGGCCAGGTGGAGCGGTCGGTCACAAATACCTTCTGCATGGTCAGAAGGCCGCATTGCGCAGCCTTCTGAATTGTTGGAACGCGCGTCGACAGCAGCACCGAAATGCCAATCTCGGCAAGAAACTCGATGGCCCCCTTGTCCTGCGACAGGCCTTCGCAACTGTCGATGTTCAGAACGATCAGCTTGTTGCTTTTCTTGAGCGCGTTCAGCACTTCGGCCACATGGCGCAAGGCGATATTGGCAACGATGCCCACTTCCGCCTTGCTGTCCAGAAACGCCTGAAGATTGTCCACGCCGTAGAGCGTTGCCATGACTGGCGCCCGTAAAAGCCGCTCACCGATCGTTCTGTCCAAAGTCATTCCGTCATTTTCCGTCTCTTGGCATGTCGAGCGAAAGTCCGAGCTTGCCGGGGTTAAGCAGGTTGTCGGGGTCGAGCGCCTTCTTCACCGTTTCCAGCAGCGGAAATGCCGATCCGAGAGCGTCCTTCATGTAAGGCGCACGGAGCCATCCCACGCCGTGGTGATGGCTCAATGCTGCACCATACTTGATTAGAACCGCATTGGCAGCATCCCATGCAGCACGATACCATTCAGCGCGCTTTTCCACTTCCACGTCGCCACGCAGCGAGAAATAAAGGCAGGCGCCATCGACATAGGCATGTGACTGGTGCGCCGAACCGGCCAGCGTACCCGGCACTGCATTGATGGCAGCGACCACCTCATCATAGATCGCAGGCAGATCGCGCCAGCAGCCGGTCATTTCCAGCGTATCCGCAACAAAGCCTGGGCTGCGCTTGAAGCCCTCGGCGCTCTTGCCGGTCAGATAACGTGTGTCGAGCCACTTTTCGAAGATCGTATCGCCATCGAGCTTGTCACCGAGTTCGGCGCAAACCTTTTCGCTGATCGCCATCACGGCATCAACCATTTCCTTCGCGCCTTCATCGGCGATCAGCAGCACGTTGCTTTCCGGCAGGCCGAACTGCACGCCGCTTTCCAGCTCGTCGTAAAGACGCAGCGCTGCCGGATTGGCACTGCCCTGCATGATGCGGCGGCAGGCTTCCAGACCGATGGCAAAGCTCTTGAACCCATAGGCAATGGCGCGAGCGTAGTCCGGCAGGCGATGCAGTTTCAGGCGCGCCTTCACGATGATGCCGAGCGTACCTTCCGAACCGATAAAGATCTGTTGCAGATCAGGTCCGATTGCCGCGCGGGCATAGTTTCCAACCGTCACCAACGAACCATCGGCCAGCACGACTTCCATGCCGTAGACCATGTCCTCAATCTTGCCGTAGCGCGTCGAAAGCTGGCCCGCGCCGCGGCAGGCTATCCAGCCACCCACAGTGCTAATACCGAACGAGGACGGCCAATGCCCCATGGTCATGCCAAAGTCACGCTGGATCATTTCCTCGAAAATATCGCCGAACATACCAGCTTCAACTTCAACGATTTGGCTGTCGGCATCGAAGCTGACAAAACGGTTGAGATTGCAGACATCGAGCACGATGCCGCCGCGCAGCGGCAGCGCTGCGCCCGTAACGTTGGAGCGACCTGCAGAAACAGTGACCGGAACCTTGGCTTCGTGCGCAAGGCGCATGACAGCCTGAACCTGCTCCACCGTCGAAACGCGAACGAACACGCCATCAACCGTTGCGGGCTTTCCGCCCGTTTCCGCGACCATCGTGCGCGCCCACCAGTCGCGGGTATTCACAACGAGATCTTCGCGCGCGGTTAGAACTTCGTCTGCAACGCCCTGCAGCTTCGCGACAAGGGCGGCGTCCACTGAAACGGCGTCCTGAGCCAGATCGGCCTTGGTTCCGATTTCGTTGATGCTGCCGGCATAATGCGGCTGGGTCGGGGCACCAACGACATAATTTCCGCGATTGTAACCGCGCTTGATGGCTTCCTTGCTGATCATGTTCAGTTCGCTCCTGTGAGAATGGATTTTTCTTTTTCGGTCGCGGCCACATAGGCGGCGACCTGACGGTCGATTTCGGCCTGGGGAAGACCAAGCTCTTCACCCAGCAAGGCGCCAACCTTTGCGGCGGCACGGGCGGAGGCATCGCGCGCCATCAGGCGGGCACGCATACGACGCGACAGCACGTCATCGATGGTCCGGGCAAGTTCATGCCGGGCAGCGTAGACGACTTCTCCGCCAGTATAGGGCAGGCCCTCCACCACCGGTTCGGCAAGCTCAGGACGAGCAGCCATCAGATCGCTGACGAAGCGCGATTCCGTGCCGTAGCGTTCGCCCAGATGCGCCTCCATGCCACCGGAAGCCACGATTGCCGGTGCGTCATAACCGGCTGCACCCAGCAGAAACGCCTTCTTCGTGGTGCAGCGGCGACGATCACCCAAAACTTTTGCAGCAGCATCCACCGTCTGTTCGGCCATATGACGCGAAGTCGTCAGCTTGCCCCCCACAATTGTGACGAGGCCGTCTGGTGCAACATGCACGGAATGATCGCGTTTGACGTCCATGGTGCTACCACCAGACGAAGCGGCTACCAGCGGACGGCACCCGGCAATGCTGCCGACGACATCATCCGGCGTCAGGTCGATATTGAGCGCGCTGCACGCGCCCTCGATCAGAAAATCGAGCTCGCGACGCGTGCAATGCACATCATCGAGATCGCCCTGATAGTCCTCATCGGTCGTGCCAAGATAGGAGACGTTGCCCCAGCGCGTGATGGTCGCGCGACGGCTGCGGCCAGGCACGGGCACCGTCACGGTGCAGTCGTTGCGAATTTTCAACCAGGGGATCGCGACGTGAACACCTTTGGCCGGACGCACATGCAACGGCTTTTCGCCGTCCTTGCCGAGTCCCATCCAGTCGCGCAGCCACACGCCTGTCGCCATGATGACGGTCTTGGCGCGCACCTGGATTTCCTTACCCTCGACAGTCTGAACAATAGCGCCGTCGACCCGACCCGAGCTACGGGTAATCTCTGCTACCTTCGAATGGTTGAGGACCGTGGCCCCATAAAAGCCGGCGGAACGGGCAAGCGCCAGTGTCAGGCGCGCATCATCGACGCGGGCATCAAAATACATGAGGCCGCCACGCAGATATTCGTCCTTGAAGGTCGGGCAATGCGCCAGCACTTCCGCCGCAGTCAGCTTCTGATGCAGGATGCCCTCGCGCCAGCCGCCGGCCAGATCATATGTCCAGAGCAGGCCTTCGAATGCCTTGGCGAAGCGGGAATCGAACACGCCATCCCGTTCCAGAATGGGGAACAGGAAAGGCAGGCGCTGCACCAGATGGCTGGCATTGCGGCGCAGGCGCTGACGCTCCAGCAGCGAGTGACGCACCAGACCGAGATTGCCCTGCTCGATATAGCGCAGGCCACCATGCACCATCTTGGAGGATTTGGACGACGTACCGGATGCAAAATCATCCTTCTCGACCAGCGCAACACGAAAGCCGCGCAGACTTGCGTCAAAGGCGCAGTAAGCACCGGTCACCCCACCGCCAACGATCAGAATGTCGTAAGTTTCAGTGGCAAGACGGTCTTCCTGTTCCGACCGGTTCAACCTCAGCGGCTCGGTGCGGATCATCCGGGCGCGATCCTTGTCCGCGCGCCGGGAGCGCAGATTCAGCATTTCAACTCCTGTTTAATGATAGTGACCCGACTGAACGCGTGCGACTTCCTCATCCGTGAGGGAGTGCCATCGCGCTCTACGGTCTTGTCTTTCCGCTTCGCTGGTCTTGGGGATGAAGAGATTGCCTTCGGGCAGCGTGGCGCGCGCTTCCGCAAGGTCACTCCAGAGCAATCCGTCGCTGCCTGCCAGAAACGCGGTGCCCCGCAGGCTCGCGCGATCCTGATCCGCCATGCGCCGCACAGGAGCACCGCTGAGATCAGCCTGCAGCTGAAGCAGCGTATCGCTGGACGAAAGCCCCCCGCCTGCCACCACTTCCCGCACCGGAACGCCAGCCACTTCAGAGCTTGCCTCTGCGCAGGAAACAACCGAATGGGCAATGCCCTCCAGAATGGCATGAGCAAGATGCGCCCGGCTGTGGGCCATCGAAAGCCCGGTCAGCGATGCCCGGCCATCCGGTACGATGTTCGGCTGGCGCAATCCCGTCAGGGTCGGCATGAAGAAAAGGCCGTTGGAAGACGGTACTGTCGCAGCCAGTTCGCTGATTTCCCTGGCATTCTCGAACCAGCGCATTTCATTGCAGAGCCAGTTGAGCGCCGAGCCGGTTGTGGCGGCATAGGTCTCGACCGCGAAATGCGAGAGGTTCTCGCTCCGCCAGGCCGTCATGGTGAAAGTTGCCTCGTAGAGGCCGGGATTTTTCGGCGTCTGCTTTCCAATCACCAGATCGACGAAGCTTCCCGTGCCATGCACGCACATGGCCTGACCCGCATCGTGACAGCCAAGGCCGACCAGGCCGCCGAGCTGATCACCGCAGGACGCCTTGATCGGCACGCGGATACCCAGAATGTCCTGCCGCGTAAAACCGAAATCATCGGCGTCCTGTTTCAGCTCGGGCAACAGTTCCAGCGGAAAATCCTGCGCTTCCACCCAATCGGTGAAATAGCGATGTTCACCAAGAATATAGGCACCGGCAGAGGTCGCATTGGTCGGCGTCGTGACGGCTTTGCGTTCTTCGGACAGGTTCCACAGCAGCCAGCTGTCGACCGTGCCAAAGGCAAGTCTTTTCGCTTTCCACGCCTCGCGCACAGCAGGTGTTTCCTGCATATGGCGCGCCGCCCACAGATAGATCGCTCGTCCGCCAACCGGACGCCCGGCAAGCGACACGAGTTTCGTGTCCCATATGGCGCCGAGCGGCTTCAGCTCTTCGGCATAGCGCGAATCCTGCCACACCATGGCCGGAACCAGCGCGCGGCCGGTTTCCGTATCCCAGAGAACACCGGTTGCGCGTTGCGTGGCAATTGCCATTGCGGCGATCTCTACGCCCACATCCCGCGCTGCGGCAAACGTCTTGCCGCATACTTCGATGGTCTTTTGCAAAAGAACATCGGCGTCCTGTTCCACCACGTTATGACGCGGCGAAGATACGGTAAGCGTCGTGTAATTGACGGCGGAGACCGAACCGTCGGCCGCGACAAGCGCGGCCCTGGTTCCGGACGTTCCTTCATCGATTGCCAGAATGGCCTGTCTGCGTCCGTTCACATTATCCTCCGTTATTACCGGTCACCTTCGAACTGCGGCGCATTCGGCTCGTCATCCGGGCTGATCTTGGTGCGTGTCGGATCCCACTGAATGATCGAGCAGATGATGCAGGCAATCAGTGGAACGACCGATAGGATCAGGAATGTCGTGCCGAGACCGTAGGTCTCTCGGAAGATCGGAAAGACCAGCAGGCCAAGAGCCGCACCCATGGCACCGAGCGCACCGATGACACCGTTGGCGCCAGCACGCAGTTCGCTGCGGAACGAGAGTGACGACAGGCTCTTGCCGTTCGCACCGGGACCGCCGGAATGGAACAGGATGAACAGCGACGGCACGATCACCGCAAGCCAGGTCGGCATGGTGTCATGGAACAGGCCCATGATCAGCAGCATGACAAAGACTGCACCGAAGCCGATGGCGGAAGCCTTGCGCAAGCCGAGTACGCGTCCGATGACTGGCGAAGAGAAGCCACCGATGATGCCAAACACGTTGAACACCAGCGTGCCCATCATGGCGTAGAGGAAGTCCTTGCCGAACAGCGCCGCACTGATAAGCGGCAGATACCAGCCCACGGCAAAATACTGGATCGACTGTCCGATCTGGACGGTTGCAGCAAGAATCGTGCGCGGCAGATAGATGCCACGGAAAATCAGGGCAACATTGGCGATGCCGCGACGGGCCTGGTTGAGAACCGGCAAACGGTCTTCAGGCAGGGCGGCAACAAAATCGCGGTGATAGATGCGGGTCATCGCACGGGCAGCGTCCTCCAGCCGCTCCTTGCGGGCGAGCCAGATCGGGCTTTCAACCATGAATACCGCCTGAAGAATCATGATGGCGAAGGCGAACACACCCGTTGCGGCAACAGAATAGCGCCAGATCGAGTCACCCACGTCCCAGCTGTAGAACAGCATGGCCAGAAGCACGTTTGTACAAACGGCGGTGTACCAGATGCCCTGCCACGTATTGAGGCGGCTGCGCAGGCGCGCAGGCGTAAACTCGGCAAGTACGGCCATGGCGATAGCAAAATCGATACCGTAGGCAGCGCCCACGAAGAAACGCCCCATGAGGATGACTTCATAGGAGTGGGCCGTCATCACCAGCACTGCACCGATGAGCGCAATGAGCTTTGCGAAGATCAGCGGGCGCATACGGCCCCAGCGGTCGGCGATCCAGCCGCCGATTGGATTGAATGCGATCGATACCCACGAGGCGAAAGACGTCATAAGCGCAACCTGCGCCGCATCCAGCCCCAGATCCCGTGTCATAGGCCCAAGCCCTGCGCTCAGCGCCGAATTGGCGAAGGCATCAAGAAACAGGCCGCCGAGGGCAAGCCACCAGATGATACCGGCGCGACCTCGAATACCGTCATTCGCATCAATGTAAGAAATAATATCCGGCACGCCCCTCAGGGCTATCTTGCTTCCGTGCATTACGGCGTCCTCCCAACGTCGTTAAGACATCTGCAAGAGGACTTATCCGGATTCCAGACGCAATAAGACCATCCTTGCAGATGGTCTTAAATCTTCAGTCTGCATTTATGGTTATAGCCAGTTTTTAAGAGGAGTCAATGCGCCGCTTTTATCGCTGACCACCATGGCTCAATAGAATTATTCGACAATTTTCTCGACTTTGCATTGTGTCGAAACGCGCGGGACGCAACTAGTTTAGTTCACAGAATGAATGGCTTCCACCTCGCACTGCCATCCTCATTATATAATTGCCAATCGGCAATCTTCGGCCTTCAACGACTGGAATGGGTAGATGGCCGGCCCCTCCTTGCCCCTCAGTAGACGCTTCTTCGACTGTGATGGACTGTTACAAAAACTAAAAACTGTACTTGCTTACAAAACGAAATTGTAAGCGGACCGCCACCTTTCAGGACTTCGTGAAGTTCAATCCAATGACCGATATGAGGGCGCAAAGCGGTTCGGCAGCTTTGAGGTTACCGAAGCTGCGTTCAGGGGAAGAATATAGACCTTCGACGAGATTACCTGCCCCGGGTATCCTCCGGCAAAATTAGGCTGAAATAGGTTGTTTCAAGCGCCAATGACAGCTCGTATATCGTTATAATTGTTGGGTTGCGCTGTCCCCGTTCAAGGCTACTCAAATACTGCTGGCTGAAGCCCGAACCCTCCGCCACTTGTTCCTGTGTCAGGCCTTTTTCTTTTCGTATCCAGGTAAGATTATCGCCAACAATTTTCCGCACAGAAGTGGCTCGGTTTGTCTGAACAGTTTCGGGCGTTTCGCTAAGTGGATTTCCGCCCCGATTATGCCGCCGCCATCATTGGTGTCAGTGCATTGAAGTAAGCCTGATCCGGCGTCTGCCGGTCAGGCGATGAATGTGGGCATCGGCTATTGTAAAAGTTCAGATACCGGCCGATGTCAGCGCGAGCCTCGCACACGGTCTTGTAAGCATGCAGATATCCGCGCTCAAGTCAGACTTGATGGTGCGTCTCCCACCACCGAAGCTGAACTAGCCGTCATATCCGAAAGCATCGAAATCAAAGTACTTATCGTTGATTTCCTTATATTTTCCATTGATCCGGATTTCCTTGATCGCTTCGTTGAACTTTGAAACCAGTTCCGGGCGTCCTTTTTTGATAGCAGCTCCAACACCGGCGCCATGATATTGTGCCACCGGCGGATAGGTGCCGATCATCTTGCAGCATGCGCCCTCGGATGTTTTGAGCCACTCTGCCAGCGACACGCTGTCATCATTAATGGCATCAAGACGACCGTTCACCAGGTCTAGCTTGAATTCCTGAGAGGTCGGATAGGCTTTTACTGTGCTGTCTGTAAAGTAAGCCTCTGCATAGTTCGCATGGGTCGTTGAGCCTTGCACACCGACAGTCTTGCCAGCAAGGTCGTCCTTGGTGACGCCCTTGATGTCAGAATCCTTCAATGCCACCATTCCCGGAGGAGGGTTGAAGTACTTATTGGAGAAATCAACCTGCTTCTTGCGTTCCTCGGTTATCGACATGGAAGCGATAAACGCATCAAACTTTCCGGATTGGATAGCAGGGATAGCACCATCCCAATCCTGAGCGACAATTTCACATTGCGCCTTCATCTGATCGCAGAGCGCCTTGGCGATTTCAACCTCGAAACCGGCAAGCGTTCCATCTGCCAATTGATAATTCATCGGCGGATTGGCACCCTCAGTACCAATGATGAGCTTCAAAGGCGCTTCGCCATGGGCAATGCCCGCTCCTAAAGAGAGCGCCATCGCGATTATTGATGGTGTGAGCGCCGCTGTTTTCAAATATTTCATGGTTTCCTCCCATTTTTTTTGAAATTGAAATAGGTCTTCGAAAGAATACTATTTGTTGTTTTTTAAATTGCCCGGTTGAAAGTATTCGATAGAATATTGTGCATACAGGGCTGCGCCCCTGAAAAGAACATCTTCATCGATATTGAATTTCGGATGGTGGTGGGGATAGACAGCGTCGATCTCTTCGTTTCGTACGCCGATGAATGCAAAGACACCGGGATAGACTTTAAGGAAATCGGCAAAGTTTTCTGAGGCCATTACCGTGTTGAAACTCGTGCAGTCTTTTTCCAGACCGAGAGACTGAATGGCGCGACGGGCAATGTTGCTGCATGCCGGATCATTGGTGACTGCTGAAACACCGCCGCTGAATCTGATTTCTGCTCGGGTGCGATAGGCATCGGCCGTGCTTGTTACTGTCCGCTTCAGCGCTTCTTCGAGATAATTCATTGTCTCAGAGCGCGTCGCCCGCATCGTGCCAGAGACGCTGACCCTATCCGGAATGACGTTATCTGCATTGCCGCCGCTGATACTTCCAAAAGTCAGCGCGACGGGCTCCGTAGGATCGAATTCACGGCTGACGAGTGCAGCGCAATTCATAATGATCGCTGCAGTTGCGATGATGGGGTCGATACCTCTGTTGGGGTAAGCGCCGTGCGTGCCCACCCCATGGATCGTCAGATCGATTGATTGTCCGGCAGCCATTCGAGGGCCTGATTCAATGGAGATTTTGCCGGTCTCCAGCTCCGACCAGAGATGAATCCCCAATACGCTTTCAACGGGGTGCCTTGCGAGTTCTTTCAGAATGTCTTCTGTTCCCTCGCCAACTTCTTCGGCTTGTTGAAAGCATAGCTTGACTGTTCCATGGAGCTGGTCGCGAGATTTCACGAGAATACGCGCCGCGCCCAGCAGCATGGCGACATGTCCATCATGGCCGCAGGCATGCATGACGCGAGCCGTGCCGGACCTGTACTCCAGGTGAGGATTGTCTTCTTCGATTGGCAAAGCATCCATGTCAGCGCGCAAGGCGATAACCCGTTCGCTTTGCGATCCGGCAATTGTTGCCACAATCCCAAATTCGCCGACTAAAATATAGGGGACGCCTATTGCATCAAGTTCTGCCCTGATACGTGCAGAAGTGCGTCGCTCATTCAGGGAAAGCTCAGGGTATTTATGAAGTTCCCTGCGCAATTCGCACATATAGTTTTGCTCACTTCGAGCCAGTTCCAACGTTTTCAGTTCCGCCCCCGCATTATTTGTCGTCCCCGTCACCTTTCGATGATCCTGCCTACGAACAGCCAGTGCAGGTCCAGAACCTCCGTGAGTGATCAGGTGCAATCAGTCGAACATATGATTGCGACTTGCCCACTTTCTTTTTCGTCCTGCGTCTTGCTCTGTTCCCGCTTGACCGTCGAGGCTGTCACATCTCCCGCCGCACTTCATCCGGTAAAATGCCGTCTTGGCAGGCACCATGCCTAAATCTGCCGTCATATTGTCGGCGGCGGCTATCCATGAATGGGCCGAAGGTTTTGTGTGGGGCGGGTCTGTTGATGTTGGCTAATATTGATCGATTGACAAAACTGCTGGCGCCACAGCAATCTGGTGTGGGGAATCGCTCGGGGGACACGTGACTATGCTCAATAACGGGTCTGTATCAGTCGGGCGGCTGCATTCATCATGACGCTCGATCCAGTATTTCACCTGCGCCCAAAGAATACTGGTGCTGCACCTCTTTGTGTCGTGGAGCGAAATTCCTGTTTCCAGGGCGCTGTACATATTTCCGGATTTGTCATCGCGGCAAACAGCAAAGTGCTTGGTTTGAATCTCAAACTGCCGGACGGGCGTGAACTGGTAATCTCACAGCACAGCCTGCCAAGCCCGGACCTGAGCCGTGTCTATGGGCGCTTGGCGGCAGCATGTCGTTTCAATGAGCGCATCTTTACCGGCCTCGAAACAGCTCAAATGCTGGATGCAACGATAGAAGTTTGCTTGGCTGATGGGTCCAGATTGGAACAGCCGCTTTCCGCAGCGGATCCGCATGACCCTGTTCTGGTGCTGGTCAACCGTTTCTTCGATGAGATTCATCAGTGCTCAAACGGGCATATGCTCGAAATTGGCTCTCGCAATCGAACTGGCGCCATGTGGTGCGAACGTCTGCCTGCCGCCTGGGAATATACCGGTTTTGATATTCTGGAAGGCGAAAATGTCGACGTCGTCGGCGATGCCCACGAAGCGAGCAGTTTTCTGCCCAGAAATCAATTCGACGCCGTCATGTCATTTGCGGTGTTTGAACACCTGCTGATGCCGTGGAAAGCAGTCATCGAAATGAACCGGGTGATGAAGCCGGGAGCGATTGGCATCATACTCGCACCACAGACCTGGCCGCTGCATGAGGAGCCTTGCGATTACTTCCGCTTCTCGCGCCATTCATGGAAAGCGCTGCTCAATCGCGCAACGGGCTTTGAAATAATCAAAGCCGTTGATGGTTGTGACGCCTATATCGTGGCGAAAGTCCACAATTTGGCGACAAGCTTCGGCGAGTTCTATACCGGGGCCTTGATGTCAGCGGTCTTTTTCAGGAAGACAGGCGAAACGAACCTTGACTGGCCTGTTTCACTTTCCTCTCTCGGCGATGATCTTTACCCGATGTGATGCGATTTTCAGACAAAGATGCGTGTTAAAAAAAGTGTTAGAGCTCAGTCTAAGCAGACGCTTTGGAGCGCGAAGCCAGGATGGACAGAGATGGTCCATGTTCGGCATCGGGCTTATCGTGCGCGGTAATAATCTCGTCAAAGCCGAGCTGGGCCAGAAGCCAGAGCAAATCTTCCCGGTTGATCCAGCGTGGTTCCGCCTCCATGCCGCCGCAAAAGGTCTTTTCCTTTTGTTCCAGATAGGGCCGCTTGTGGAGCTTGATCAGTCGTCCATTCCAGTCGCGCAATTCCGGATCGCCGAGGGCATCCAGGCGCGGATCACCGGGACGCATGGCATCCGGATCGACAACATGCGTCCAGAGATATAGCCGATCAGTACGGCTGGAAAGAAGCTCGAGCGTACGGATCGGGTCCGACATGTGATACAGCACGCCGCTGGCGACGATCAGCGGCCATTGCGTTTCGTCTCTTTCCAGATAGGGGAGGAAATTACCCAGCTGGAAAGATGCGCCGTGCAGTTGCAGAACTTCTTTCGTTACCAGACAGCGAAGATAAGAATCCCGTTTTGCCTCAATAGCCGTAACGGATGCAGCACCTTCTGAAAGCAAGGTTGCAGTATGGGCACCTTCCAGGGGCCCCAGCTCGAGGACGTCTTTTCCTTTGAACCAATCCTTCAACTGTGCGGTGAGCCAGAGGATTCTCGGGTCCGCAAACAGGGCATTGGTGCCCGCCCGCAGGCCTGTCTCTGAAGGAAAGGCCGATACCCAGCCACCCTTGAATATGTCCATGGCATTCTGTGCCGAAGGTGCTGCGCTTTCATAGCCTGGCGCAATGTCAATTTGCGGGGGAGTTGCCGCTGCCGACGAAGGTTCCTCCGGGCCTGCTTCCTTGATCGCATTCAGTGCAAGGGTAAGCCTGTCCGGCTGCGTCGTTACAGATGGATTGCGGCTCATCACCACATAGAATTCGCAGCCGAAACTTGGGTGAAACAGCTCTTCCTTGAGACCCAGAACGCCAGCATTGTACAAATCCTGCATGGCGAGACGGAAACTTGAGGGTGTGAAAACCCAGGCGTGGCAGTCGACGTATTCGTCATTCTTGCTCGTCGCGCTCGCGTAGCCGGACGATGGTGTGCCGGCAAAAGCGAAATCGCCCTTATGCCCTTCCATCCAGACCTGTATGCCGCCGCGTGTTGCATTGGAGGCATGGTGATCGAAGAGGACAGCTGTTCCATGTCTCTTTTGTTCCGCGAGGTAGGCAGCCAGCATATGACCTGCTGTGGTGCTCGGACGCAGATAATCAAAAGTATAACGTCGGTCCGGCACGAGAAGATAAACCTTGCCGCCGGGCTTGAGCGCACGCTCACAACGCTGAAGGAAATGAATGGGGTCTGTCAGATGCTCGAAAACATGGCTGGCAACGATGAAGTCAAACCCATCCCCGGTCAGATCCAGCTCGCTGAACTCGCCGCCATCGTCAATTGCATCGACGGTTTCCAGCCTGGAAGTGTCGACACCCATACTATTATACTTGAGACGCAAGGATTGCGTGTCGGTATGGTCTATGACGAGCGTCCTGAAGCCGTCTCTCTTTGGTAAAATCGGAGCATAAGATGCACCTATTTCTATGCCGCGAGAGTTTTTTCCCACTTCATTTCTGATCAGCTCCCGGAAATCCATGAATAGCCTGCCCCCTTTATTATATCTTCTCTGAATATCGCATCCGAGCCATTTATTTTAGCGAGGCCCAGTGTTATTCACAAAGAAATTGAGCCGGGGGGGCAGGAATGCGCATTGGAAAAGCAATGAACTGGTTGGCTGTGCGCGCTTATATACGTAGCGCCAAGCTTGTTCAGGCGCCGCATATTTTCATGGAAAGAACGCCGCGATTTCTATCGGATGAAACAACACGCCAGCCGAACGGCGATCTCTATGCAATCGTCGTCAAGTATAACAAGTTTGGCGTTACGCCCGATTTTCTGCATCTCCTGAATGAACTGCGTCATCAGAACATCAATCCCATTGTTGTTTGCAATGGCAGACTGTCGCAACCGGAGCATGACGCAATCAAAGCCGTGGCCCAACGCGTTCTCGTCCGCCAGAATATCGGCCGCGATTTTGGCGCCTATCGCGCAGCTACATTGCTTCTTGGTACTGAAGGGCTGCAACTCCGGCGACTGCTCTATTTCAACGACAGCATCATGTATGTTCCCGGTGCTGGCCTTCGAAACATGATCGCATCGCTTGCCGATAGTGCGTATGATGTCGTCGGCACGAACGAAAATCACGAATTCATCCACCACGTTGGCAGCTATGCCTTCAGCGTTTCCGGCAAAGTATTCAACGATGCTGCGGTGCGGCGTTTCTGGTCGCGATATCGCCCATACGATATCAGACCTCATGCCATCAGAAAGGGTGAGGTGGCTCTGTCAGAATGCTTCGTGCGCTGCGGTTACAACATCGATGTGCTGTACTCCACTGACAAGCTGGCTCTCAAACTCGACAAAATGGCGATGCCGGATATCGTATCCAATCTTCGCTATCTGCCAAATGGCGCTTTTCGCAGCTATGAACTTGAGCCGCTTCTGGCTGGCGCGATCTATACCGGTAAAATGCTTTCCAAACGCTCCGGTAAGCGGAACGCAAAGCCTGCGGCTATCGATGAGATGAACCTGACGCCAACCATCAGCCAATATTCAAAGGCGATGAAGGGACGTGTTGACACATCGCCCGCTGACGACCGGGGCAGGCTTGTCGGCGAACAGGTGAGGCGAGAGGTCCTGGTCAATCACATGATGGGGATCGTCATGAATGGCAGTCAGGTTCACTATGGTTTTGGGCTGTTTCACAGAACGATGGATAGTCCGCTGATCAAGCGTGATCTGCTTCTTCGCGGTCTTCTTTTCGAACATGATTGCGCACGCATTCTGGACTATATGCCTGCTCAGCAGCGCGAGCCCATCATGCGCGAGTTGCTCAATCGGGGCCGTAGCGTCAATGTCGGCGGTTTCCGGCGCTTTAAGTTGCGCAACGGGTTGCTCTGAGCCTGATGTGACAAGTGCCCAAAATTGGGGTGTTACCTGTCCGGTACTTGCGATTTTGAAATTTCATGGGGAATATGTCTTGTGTCTTCCCCTAATACAGCTAATCATCGACAGCAGTTTATTTGATACGGAAGAAGAAATTCAATCATTGCTATGAGGAGGTGAAAATCCATGACCTCGATAAAGCAGTATATGATTCAGTTTGCGTTGATGCTGGGCCTTTTCTCTCTGGGCTCTATTGATGTTTCCCGTGCACAATTTCTCGATGCTTTCAGAGCCCGAAATACAATAACGGCTGATGCCATTACCCGGACGCCGGTCGGAACCCGTGTGGTGCTCACCGGTTCGATCAAAAGCAATGTCAGGAGGGCTCAGTATGTTTTTCAGGATCGCACTGGACGAACGAGAGTTCGGATCGAAAGAGAAGTCTGGCGCGGAAGAGAAATAAACACCAAGAACAAAATTGAAATTCGGGGTCGTGTCGAAAACGACGTCAGGGGAAGGTTTATCGACGTATATTACTTCAAGATAGTCGAATAGTTGGTTTGAATAACTGATTCAATCGGGAGTTGCCATGTTTAGACTGGGTGGAAAATATCAGCATTTCATTCACGGTGACAGCTGCGGTTGTTCCAACCCCATGTTGCAGCAGGTTTCCCGGCGTCTGGACCGATTATCGCGAAGACATTTTCTTGCAGGAGCGGCGGCGACAGCAGCGGCAACGATGATCGCGGATCGCTCTTTTGCACAGTCTCCTAAAATTCTCCTGACGCGGGCGCGGCTTTTCGACGGCAAGGCGGACACTCTGAAATCCGGTGTGCAGGTTCTGGTCGAGGGCAATCGCATCGCGGCTGTCGATACGACAAACAGTGCTCCGCCCGAAGGCGCGACGGTTATCGACTGCGGCGACCGCGTGCTGATGCCGGGCCTGATCGACGCGCACTGGCACGCCGTTTATGCGGCGGTGCCGCTGCCGGTGCTTCTGGAGGGAGATCTGGGGATAATTTTCGCAGCGTCTACGGCAGAAGCAGAACGCACGCTTCTGCGCGGCTTTACGACGGTGCGCGATATGGGCGGGCCGACTTTCTCGTTCAAGCGCGCGATTGATACGGGGATCATCTCCGGCCCGCGCATCTTTCCCGCAGGTGCGATGATAACGACGACCGGCGGTCATGGTGATCTGAGGCTGCCAACGGAAATTCCGCGCGACGGAGGCAAACTCAGCACTGGTGAATTGATGGGGGCTTCAGCAATCGTCGATGATGCAGGCAGCTTGAAGCTTCGTGTGCGCGAGCAGCTGTTGCAGGGCGCGTCCCAGATCAAGATCGTCGCAGGCGGCGGTGTGTCCTCGCCGCGCAGTCCGCTCGACATGTCGACATTCAGTGAGGACGAAATTCGTGCGGCGGTCGATGTGGCAAAGGACTGGAACACCTATGTCACGGTCCATGCCTATGCGTCGAATACAGTCCAGCGGTCTATCAGGGCTGGTGTTGCATGTGTTGAACATGCGCATCTGATGGATGAGGAAACCGCGCGCATGTTTGCGGAAAAGAATGTCTGGTTGAGCATGCAGCCTTTCCTGACAATGGAGGATGCTGCGTCACAGACAGGGCTAGGCGCCGAACGGATTCAGCAGCTTTTCGCAGGCACGCCAAGGATTTACGAATTCGCGCGCAAATACGGGATAAAGACCGCCTGGGGTTCAGACGTTCTGTTTTCACCCGCATTGACCCCGCGCCAGAATTTCATGCTGACCCATTTGAGCCAGTGGTATTCAAATGCGGAAGTGCTTCGTGCGGCTACATCGGTCAATGCGGAATTGCTCGCCCTTTCCAATCTGCGCAATCCATATCCCGGCAAGCTCGGCCTCGTAGAACCGGGCGCTTTCGCCGATCTTCTGGTTCTGAACGAAAATCCGCTCGATGATATTCACGTGCTTGAAAAGCCGGAACAGACGCTGGCGGTTGTCATGAAAGACGGTCAAATTCACAAGAATACCCTGAAATCATGAGTTGATTTCTTGGCTGGGGATGGGGAGGTTTTATGCTGAAGGCTGGCAATGCAACCCTGATCCTGATTGCAGGATGCGTCCTGATTGCATTGCTCCATTACGGCGGCGCGGTATTTGCACCGGTCGTTTTTGCATTGTTTATCATTATGCTCGTCTGGCCGGTCCAGCGCGGACTTTCATCGCTCATGTCGCGCTATCTTGCGTTGGTGATCACTTTTCTTCTGGTGGTTTTCCTTCTGCTCGGTTTTGGCTGGCTGCTCGCGTGGACAGTCGGGCAGGTCGGTCGCCGCATATTGATCGATGCAGTTCGGTATCAGCTCCTCTATGAGCAGCTTAAAATCTGGCTCGAGGGGCATGGTATTGCGGCTTCAGTACTGTGGTCGGAGAATTTCAGCGTAAGCTGGACTTTGCGGATGCTTCAATCGATAGGAAGCCGCCTCAACAATACATTCAGTTTCTGGCTCGTGGCTCTGGTCTATGTCTTGTTGGGGCTTGCCGAAACCGATGAGTTTCGCGCGCGGATCAAGCAGCTGAAAAATCAGGAGGCTGCAAATTCATTCCTGCGTGCCAGCCAGTCAGCCGCTACAAAAATCCGGTTTTATATGCTGCTTAGGGCTTTGATGAGCCTTGCGACTGGTTCGTTTGTCTGGCTTTTGACCCGTTTGATCGGTTTGCCATTTGCCGAAACCTGGGGATTTGTCGCGTTCATTCTGAACTTCATCCCTTTCCTCGGACCGCTGGTCGCCACGCTTTTTATTACAGCGTTTGCCTTCACACACTTTGCCAGCTGGCAATGGGTGCTCGCGGTCTTTGTCGGTTTGAACATCATACAATCTGTCATCGGAAGCGTGATCGAGCCTCGATTGACGGGAAAGACAATTTCCCTGTCACCGTTTGCAACGCTCTTTTCCGTATTCGCCTGGGGCTCGCTCTGGGGTGTCTTCGGAGCCTTTATCGGCGTGCCGATCACAATCGTCGCCCTGACTTTCTGCGCGCAATATTCCGCTACCAGCTGGTTTGCCGAAATATTCGGCTTTTCCCGCGAATAACGTTGAAAGCTTTACGATGGAAGAACCAGTAATCGGGTCTCAAGCGGGTGCCTTGACCTTTCAAGATGCAGCCTATGTAATATCTGGGAATGGGCATAATCAAAATGGGAAGGATATTTCTATGAGAATGATCCTGTACAGCGTCTTGACGATGGCCGTAATTGGCGCCACTGCGAGCGGGTGCACAACCGACGAAAGAAGAACAGCCGGCTATGGTGTTGGCGGTGCCGCGATTGGCGGGCTTGCCGGAGCTGCCATTGGAGGTGACACGCGTGGCGCTCTCACCGGCGCAGCCATCGGTGCGGCCGCAGGTACGCTCGTAGGCGTCGCACAGACCCGTAATGGCGTTCAGTACTGCCGCTATCGCGATCAGCACGGCCGTATTTACGAAGCACGTTGCCGCTAGAGCATGTCTCCCGCAAGCGGGAGCCGGTTTTGGAATAGAGACTTGCGGTCCTGATACGGCTGTGCCGCATCTATGCATTGGATATCTGGAGCGTCTCTCGATCTGATTGTATCAGATAGGCGCTCCAAAAGTTTGTTTTCATGACATTTTCCCGAACCTGTTCATCCGCTTCGGGACTTTTTATGCCTGTCGCCAATCATGAAACCGGCGAACAGGTTCGGCTTGTGAGTTGTGGTTCTTTGTTACTTTGGAGGGGACATGAAGCTGCATTCGATCGGGGCTATTCTTGCATTCACTGCCATTTTTACGATTGGAACCGTTGCCGAGACGGTTCCGGCTTTCAGCCAGAGCTATTCGGTTACCGTGGGCGTGCGGATCAACAACGGACACAGGATACGGTGTTCCGAAGGTGTCCGATTGCTGAGAATGCGCGGTTTTCGCAATGTTCGCGCACTCGATTGCCGCGGGAGTCATTTTGTGTATCGGGCTGATCGGTCTCGTAGAACTTACGATGTAACGGTTCGGGCCAGAGACGGCAGAATTACCAATGTTCGCACGGTGAGATGGCGTCGCTGATCCATGTGATGTCTTCATTTCAGGCTTGTCGAGGAAAGGAGCACGGTTGTGTCAGAACTGGTTGTTATTGGATTTGATACGGTAGGAGAGGCGGATGCTGTTCTTTTGAAGCTCAATCAGCTTCAGAAGGAATATCTCGTCGATCTTGAGGACGCCGTGATTGTCGTCAGGGATGAACAGGGCAAGGTTCATCTCAAGCAGAAGTATAACCTGCCCGCCATGGGCGCTGGATCGGGGCTGCTTTCCGGAGCGATCTGGGGCGGACTGGTAGGGCTTATTTTCCTCAATCCGCTTGCCGGCATGGCGCTTGGTGGCGCTGTAGGGGCAGGCGCCGGAGCTTTGTCGGGCTCGCTCGCCGATTACGGCATCGATGACAAGTTCATCGTGTCTCTTGGCGAAACCATCCCGGAGAACTCGTCCGCCTTGTTCGTTCTCCTGCGCAAAATCCAGTGGGATAGGGTCATGGCCGATTTCCCTGACCTGCGCGGCAGGGTCCTGAAAACGTCCTTGTCTCTAGAACAGGAAAAGCGCCTCAAGGAAGCACTCGAGGGAGCGTTGCCGACAACCTCATAATATGGCGTTGCCCAGAAACCGGCGATGCGACATCATCGCGACAACGTGGCCGTTTTGCCTCGATTATCGAGCGAGGGCATGATTTGAAGCAGATTTTCATCCTCGCATTTGTTCTGCTTGTCGCAGTGGGATGCGCCGGAAACAGGGCTGTCACTGGTCTGGGAATGGATGTGTCTGACCAGACCCTTTCCAAAGTGGTGGTTCCGTTTACGGTTGCGACCGTACGCGAGCGAATAGACGATCCCAGTATCGCCTATTCGCGCGACAGGTCTCAAGTACTGAACTTCTCGACGATTGACGTGCACATCCCGGAAACGCACCGTCCGGGAAATGTAGAGACTGCGTCGGGCAAACCTGATCCCCGAAGGAATTTCATAGCCTCAAACTATGCACCGTTGCCTGATCGACAAGCCATGATCCGGGAGTTGAACCGGCGTCTTGCAAGCCGCCCGGCGGCACAGCGTGAGATATTCGTTTTCGTCCACGGCTATAACAACAACTTTGCCGAGGGACTTTTCCGCAATGCGCAGATTGTCCACGACTATGATGTCTCCTCGGTGCCTGTTCATTTTTCATGGGCGTCCGCTGCGGCGTTTACGCGATATCTCTACGATCGCGACAGTGCGATCATCGCGCGTAGGGGACTGGCTGAAACACTCGAAATTGCAGCACAGACAAAAGCCAACGGCATCGTCATTGTCGGCCATTCGATGGGCGCTGTCGTCGTTATGGAAGCCTTGCGGACATTGTCTGCAGATAAACGCCTTAACGTGTTGAAGCGCATCAAGGGTGTGCTGCTTGCGGCTCCCGATCTCGATCCCGATCTTTTCCGCAGCCAGATTGATGATATCGACTATTTGCCTCAGCCTTTCACGATTGTCGTATCCCGGCGTGATCGGGCTCTCGATATCTCGCGCAGACTGGCAGGTGGGGCGCCGCGGGTCGGTAGCGGCTTTGATATAGCTTTCCTGCAGAACAAGAATATTCAGGTTCTTGATATTTCTCAGGTTGATAGCGGTGGTCATAGTCTGTTTGCCAGCTCGAACACGCTGATCAAGTTTCTGGGTTCGGGCTATCTGCTGCGCCGACTTATTACAGATGAGTATGCAGGCATGGATGATACTTTCATCGCCGCCGGGCAGGGTACATTCGAACAGGCCTCGCTGGCCCTTCATCTGCCTGCACGTGTGATTGATCGCCTGGGTTCACGGTAGGGGCACCACACCGTGACAGTGGACCCTCAATGATAAACTAGGTTAAGCTTCTTGTGCGGCTCACGACTGAACAAGTTGATGGTGCATCACTCAAGTCTATAATTGAACTTGTCTATAGTGATCCAGCGAGTTAATCTGCCTGAATATTTCATCCTGCCTTGGTTTTATTGTTCGGTATCGATAACGCATCGTAGTTCCCTGAGAACATAGAGGTGGCAATCGTCGATGAGCACGGGTTGGCATGCCGAGCTTGAACTACGGTTCGAGCATAATCGCGAAGTGACGCGGCTCATGCGGCGACGCCATGTGGGGCCACTTGCGGTGCAACAACCATTCTATCCTGAAAAGGATGGCAGTGCGCACGTCTATCTTCTTCATCCACCGGGTGGCGTGGCTGGTGACGATGTCCTTGATATTTCTTGTTTTTTAGGATGTGGCGCCAGAACCGTTCTAACGACGCCCGGCGCTACCAAATTCTATCGCAGCGAGAGGGGCCAGAGTACCCAGACGACCAGAATCGATGTGGGTGAGGGCGGCATATGCGAATATCTCCCGCAGGAAACAATCGTTTTTGATGGCGCAAAGGCTTCCATAGGCACGAAAGTATTCTTGAGTGGAGATGCGGTCTATCTGGGGTGGGACATTATCAGTCTCGGACGGCCGGCCTGTCAGGAAAGTTTCGACACTGGCGAAGTCCGTCAAAGGGTCGAAATATTCAGGGATGGCAAGCCGATCTGGTTCGAGCAGTTTCGCCTTCATGGTGCCGACCCGGCGCTGAATGCCGCTTTTGCCTTCTGCGCAAAACCGATTGTCGCGACGATGGTTTATGCCGGTCCGGCAGATGAAAGCGCGCTTCACGCTATTCGCGAAGCGGTCGGCGATGCAGCCAGAAATCTGTTCTCGGTGTCGCGGCTCGAGCGGGTGATCGTCTGTCGCTATCTCGGCGGGCGCATGTCGGAAGCCAAGACTCTGTTTCGAAAAGCCTGGGAAGTTCTGCGCGAAACCGGACTGGGGAAACCGGCAGCTGCGCCACGCATCTGGGCAACATAACTCACTTTGGAGAGGGCCTACAAATGGAACTATTGCCACGTGAAAAGGACAAACTTCTGATCTTCACCGCAGCATTGGTTGCGGAGCGACGGAGAGCCCGAGGGGTGAAACTTAACTACCCGGAAGTCGTGGCTTACATCTCCGCCGAAATTCTTGAGGGGGCCCGTGACGGCAAGACAGTTGCGGAACTCATGTCCTACGGTGCCACGCTTCTCACCCGCGATGAGGTGATGGAGGGTGTGCCTGAAATGATCCACGACATTCAGGTGGAAGCCACCTTTCCTGACGGTACCAAGCTTGTAACCGTTCACAACCCAATTCCGTAGAGCATTTCATAACTATTTGGAAACGCTCTGGTTTTTGTTTTTACGCGCATCTTGTCCGAAACATTTCACGTCTTTCGGGATGCGTCTCAGGAGACGATCATGATACCGGGTGAATATTTCATCGAAGACGGGTCGATCGACCTCAACAATGGTCGCGAAACGCGCACCATCGCCGTGGAGAACACGGGCGACAGGCCGATACAGGTTGGATCGCATTATCATTTCTATGAAACGAACGAAGCGCTTGCCTTCGACCGGGAGCAGACGAGAGGTTTCCGGCTCAATATTCCGGCCGGAACTGCGGTGCGGTTCGAGCCGGGACAGGACCGAGAAGTCGAACTGGTAGCGCTGGATGGCAATCGGGAAGTCTATGGCTTCAACGCAAAAATCGACGGAAAACTCTAGGAGGGACAGATGGGAAGGATCTCAAGACAGGCCTATGCCGAACTGTATGGCCCGACCAAGGGTGACCGTTTGCGTCTGGCCGATACAGAGCTCATCATCGAGGTCGAGGAAGATCGCTGCATCTATGGCGAAGAAGTAACCTTCGGCGGCGGCAAGGTCATTCGCGACGGTATGGGGCAGGGGCAACGACCCTCGTCCGAAACCGCCGATCTGGTCATCACCAATGTCATCATTCTCGACTATTGGGGCATCATCAAAGCCGATGTCGGCATCAAGGAAGGTCGTATCTCAGGGATCGGCAAGGCCGGTAATCCCGATATTCAGCCCGGCGTCGACATTATCGTCGGACCTGCGACCGACGTCATTGCAGGCGAAGGCAAGATTCTCACCGCTGGCGGTATCGACACCCATATTCACTTCATTGCGCCGCAACAGGCCGAAGAAGCTCTGGCTAGCGGTACAACGACTTTGGTTGGTGGCGGAACGGGGCCGACGGTCGGCACGCTCGCAACCACGGTTACACCGGGGCCATGGGCTATCCATCGCATGCTTGAGGCCGTCGAAGCGCTTCCGATCAATGTGGGACTGCTCGGCAAAGGCAATGCAAGCAAGCCGGAACCGCTTCGCGAGCAGATCAGAGCCGGTGCTGTCGGCCTGAAGCTGCATGAAGACTGGGGAACCACGCCAGCCGCCATCGATAATTGCCTGAACGTCGCCGATGAGGAAGACATTCAGGTCGCCATCCATACGGATACGCTGAACGAGAGCGGGTTCGTCAAGGACACCTTTGCTGCCATGAAAGGCCGAACCATCCACAGTTTCCATACGGAAGGCGCCGGTGGCGGCCATGCGCCGGATATCATCACAGCTGCTGGCGAAGAAAATATCCTGCCGTCCTCAACCAATCCGACCCGCCCCTACACCATCAACACAGTCGATGAACATCTCGATATGCTGATGGTCTGTCACCATCTCAGCCCGAAAATCCCCGAGGATGTGGCATTCGCGGAATCCCGCATCCGGCGCGAAACCATTGCTGCCGAAGACATTCTCCATGATCTGGGCGTGTTTTCGATGATGTCGTCGGATTCTCAAGCCATGGGCCGTATCGGTGAAACGACGCTGCGTTGCTGGCAAACTGCTCACAAGATGAAGGTGCAGCGCGGTCCGCTAAGCCAGGACAGCAGCCGGAACGACAATTTCCGCGCCAAACGTTATGTCGCCAAATATACGATCAATCCCGCAATTACGCATGGATTTGCCCATGAGATCGGCTCAATCGAAGTCGGAAAGCGGGCGGATCTGGTGTTGTGGAAGCCGGAATTTTTCGGCGTGAAACCGAGCCTCGTCATGATCGGCGGCATGATTGCGATTGCACCGATGGGCGACCCAAACGCATCGATCTCGACGCCCCAGCCGGTTCATTATCGGCCAATGTATGGGGTATTGGGCCGGGCGCTTGGTTCCACCGGCGTCACCTTCGTCTCGAAAGCGGCGCTGGATGACGGCATCGGCGAGAAACTGAAACTCAGCAAGCAACTGGTTGCGGTGAAGGGCATCCGGACGATCCGCAAGAAGGACATGATCCATAACGGGCTTACACCCAAACTGGAGGTTGATCCGCAGAGCTATCAGGTGCGGGTGGACGGTGAACTGATCACGTGCGAACCGGCTGACGTTCTGCCGATGACGCAGCGTTATTTTCTGTTTTAGAGCATGTCTCCCGAAAGTGGGAACCGGTTTCGGGAGACATACGTAAAAACAAAGAGATAGAGTTTTTCCGGTGATTCAATCAAAACAGAAAATGCTCTAGTCAGCGGAAAATAGATCACGAAAGACGGGGAATAAATCCATGCAGCTCAATGCCTTGCAGGATCACCCTTCTCTGGGGTTTGTTGATTGGACGCTGCGCGGTATCGGGCAGGTGGTGTTCCAGAACAATCCTCTGTCGGGGCTGGTCATTTTGTTCGCCATTCTGGTCAATTCCTGGATTTATGCTTTCATCTGCGTGCTTGGCGTTGTTGCCAGCACGCTGACGGCAATCATCCTCAAGGCTGACAAGGGGCTGATCCGGGATGGCCTGTTCGGGTTCAACGGCGCTCTGGTCGCCCTTGCGCTGATTGCGTTTACCAGTGCGGATTTCCGCAGCGGTGCCCTGCCGTCGCCTGCCATGACGATCTATCTCATCTGTGGCGCCGCTTTCTCCACCATGGCTTTCGCCAGTATCGCTACGCTTCTGGGGCCGCACAAGGTGGCACCCCTGACAATGCCATTCGTACTCGTCGGCTGGCTCTTTCTGTTCGCGATACTCAAATTCGATGCCATAGATGCCGGTCCGATGGCAAAGCCGGTATCGCCGGAACAGTTTTCCTACGCCGTCCCTTATGTGCTTCCGACCTGGTACATGGGCATCGGCACTGCCATCGGGCAGATATTCTTTCAGGATAACTGGATCACCGGTTACATCATCCTTGCCGGTATCGCGATCCATTCGCGAATAAGCGCATTGATGGGGCTTCTGGGAGCCGTAACCGGAGCTGTGGTTGCCGCCGCCTTCGGTGGTCCGGAAGGCGCCATTCGCGATGGGCTCTTCGGTTATAACGCGGCGTTGACGGCAATTGCGCTCGGCGGCTTCTTCCTTGTTTTCAGCTGGAGCAGTTTTCTTTACGCCATCTTCGGCGCCATCGTGGCGACATGGCTTTGGGCGTCGGTCGCCATATTCCTGAAGCCGATCGGAATGCCGGTGCTGACCTCGACATTCGTGCTCGTCACCTGGGTCATGCTGATCGGTCAGTATGCTTTCAAGGCGCTGGTGCCCGTCGCACCGGCTGATGCGACTTCGGCTGAGGACAATCTCAAGCGATACCGTGAAACGCTGCACTCACGACCGGAATAGGCGGCTATATTGTGTCTCGTGCCAGGCGCTGGCCATCGCCAGTGCGGGAGCCGTATTGCCGATGTCGTCGTCATTCAGCGTGCGCGCCTTTTCGACGGCTCTTTCAATCTTGGCTGCTCCAGCGATAAGTATCCTCTGGCCCGCCGTATGGCCAAGCGGGACGAGACGGATTGCAGCCATGATCTGGCTTTCAACCACGCTCCACATGAGACCGCGCAGCGCATCGACAGGCTCGATATTCCAGTGACATGCTGCAATGGAGAAAGCTGCGGGATAGGTGGCTCGCTGTTCCGAAGCGAAACTACGGGCCCGTTCGACACCAAGTTCCGACAGTAGAGTGAGCAGGGATTCGCCCATGCGGCGATCTTCAAGCTCAAGTTCGCTGCTTTCGCGACTTGCTCCAAGCCAGTCATTCAGGCGGCAGAATTCGGCGTCATCGTTTCGCATCAATGCTGAAATCATGCGCCAGAAAATCGCGCCATCAAGCACAGCGTAACTGTGTTCCAGAAGGCCGAACACCCACCCGGCACAACTTTCCTCGTTCGTCACTGTTCCCGCATGCACGGCCCATTCGAGGCCGCGCGAATAGGAAAACGCGCCAACTGGCTGGCTGGGACTGACAAGCCGCATGAGATGCAGCATAGGCAGCGCCGGAGAATGCATAGGCATTTCCGGCACTGACCCATCATGTTCAATATCAGCTTCAGCGTGTCTCTTCGAATGATCCAGCAAGACGATGCTCACATCACCCGGCCATAAGGTAGAGTCCGCTCAGGGCAGCAAAGCCGCCAGCTATTCGCATCACTATCTGTCCCGTGCGCCCCTGCAGCAGGCGACCTGCTGCTAGACCGACACCGATGCCTGCCGCGTGGAGCAATGCCGTCGCAAGAGCAAACCCGGCGCCGTAGGAAAGAAACGCAGCGCTGCCGATTTCTCCGCCATGAGCATAGCCATGGAAGAATGCAAAGAAGCCGACGATAAGTGCCGCCGTCAGGGTCGATGCGCGGAATGCCATGGCGACAAGGAGGCCAAGCACTATCACTGACGCAAGGATGACCGGTTCGACATAGGGGAGTGATACTCCGCCAAGCGCTGCCACGAATCCCAGAAGCATGACACCGACAAAGCTCAAGGGAACGACGACGAGTGCGCGTCCACCAAGCATTGAAGCCCAAAGGCCAACGGCAACCATCGCAAGTATGTGGTCGGCACCGGAGAGGGGATGTGTAAACCCTGCGGCGAACGAACCGTGCTCTGCGGGATTGAGATGCGCGAATGCAGGGCTCGCCATCAAGGAGAGCAGGACGGCAATCAGGAGAGAAGTCCTTTTCATTTCAACTTCCTTTCAACAACAATGGCCATGCTCAGAAGGAGCCAAACATTGATCCCAGTACAAAAACCGCGACGAGCGATATGATCACGCCGACAATCACGGTCATGACCATGTCGAAATAGCTCGATGCGTGGGTTTGCTTGCTGATCTGCAGGAGAAGAAGCACCGTGCCGTTATGCGGCAGCGCATCCAGCGTACCGGCGCTGATGACGGTCAGGCGGTGCATGAGTTCGGGATTGATCCCGTACTGGATCGCGAGCCGCATATACTCTTCACCCAGCGCATTGAGCGCGATGGCCATGCCGCCGGATGCCGTTCCGGTGAGGGCTGCGAGCGCGTTCATGGCGACGACCAGTGAAACAAGCGGGCCGCCCGGCACTTCAAGCACGGCATCGCGAACCACCGCAAAAGCAGGCATTGCCGCCACGACTGCGCCAAAGCCGACGAGGCTTGCAATGGTGAGGATCGGCAGAACTGAGGAGTTGGCGCCTGCGTCGAGGCTTTCCCGGATTGCCCGAAGCCGCCCGAAATTGACTGCTATCAGGGTCAGGATAGCCGCTGCCAGTGCGATCAGAACTGCCCACAGGCCGATTGAGGAGCCAACATCGATCCCCCATGGTTCCTGTTCCAGAAACGAGAAATCGATACGGGGCAGGATGATGAGCGCCATCAGGAAATTGACGACGATGACCACAAGCAGGGGCAGAACCGCAAAGAAAAACGGCGGCTGATTGTCGGGACGTGCGCCGTGTTCGAATTCGGCCGGATCGAAATCGCCCGACAATGTTGATTGTTCTCTGACTTTCTCTGTGATTTCGAGATCGCCAGTGTCGTCGACATAGTTTTCGCCTGCGGCCCGCGCCTTGGCTTCGGCGCGCTGCAGCCACCACATGCCGAAGGCCAGTGTGATGATGGATGCGATGATCCCAAGCCCCGGTGCCGCAAAGGTCGTGGTTTCGAAATAGGGCATCGGAATAGCGTTGTTCGTAGAGGGCGTGCCCGGCATTGCCGACATGGTGAAAGTGAACGCGCCAAGCCCGATGGCGGCTGGCATCAGCCGCGCAGGAATATTGGCCGCCTTGAACATTTCACGTGCCATGGGCACCAGCACGAAAAAGGCGACAAACACGCTGACACCGCCATAGGTGACGACTGCCGATGCAAGCACGACGGAAAGCATGGTGCGTTTTACGCCCAGTTTCTCGGTCAGATACTTCGCGATGGACGTGATGGAGCCGCTATCGTCCATCAACTTTCCAAAAATGCCACCGAGCAGAAAGAGTGGAAACCATCGGCCGACGAAGCTGGCCGTCCCGCCCATGAAGGTCGATGTCCAGTTCGCCAGAAGAGGTTCACCGGAAATAAGCGCGGCGAGCAGTGCTGCTACAGGAGAAAGCAGAAGCACACTCCAGCCGCGATAGGCAAACCACATGAGTAGAGCTAGTCCGAGCAGTATTCCAAGCAAACCCATGCTATCTGACCCCTCAGTCGATGTAGGAAAGAATGCGTACGGAATTTACTGATGAAACTACTTTAGATGAAATAATTCAAGTACTATAATAAAATATGATGAGGCTGATGTGAGAAGACTTCCTAATCTCCACAAATAATGTCTATACTGCCATCTGTTTACTACAACGGCTTTGGTTGCATCACTCAATTGTAACGCCAATTAAAATATCGTGATCGCTTTCAGCTTTGTGGCTTCCGCGCGATTTCTTGCCTGGTCGTCCGAGGCATAAAGAGGACTGCATGCCGGAAGTCGTCGCAATCCCATCCATCATGGTCAATCTCGGTCTGGCGCTCCTGCTCGGTTCTGCAATCGGGCTGGAACGTCAGATCAAACAACGTCATTCCGGTCTCGCCACACATGGCCTCGTGGCATTGGGTGCGGCAGCCTATGCTTCTCTACCCTACGCTCTTGGACTTGAAGGCGATCTCAGAATGGGCTCGCAAGTCGTTACGGGGATTGGCTTTCTCGGTGCCGGGCTGATTATCAAGGATGGCGCAAGCATCAAGGGACTGAGTACTGCAGCTACGATCTGGAGTACGGGGGCAGTTGGCGTTCTTACCGGTTATGGACTGTGGCTTCTTGCCGTGGAGACGGCATTTTTCATTGTCTGCCTCAATGTTTCACTGCCAAAAATTGCAGTGCTCGTGAACCGCTATTCCTTTGTCGAGCCGGAAATCGAACAATTCTATCTTGTGAAGTTCCGATGTCCTGCGGAAAGCGAGATTTCTGTGAGGGCGTTGCTAATCCAGACACTAGATCTGAAGAAGCTCCGGTTCCACGCGATCCGAAGCCACCACATAGAAGGCAGCGATGAAGTCGAGGTCGAGGCGACGCTATTCGCCGGCAAGGAAGACGATCGTCTGGTCGAAGGGCTGGTAGCGCAACTCTGCTTGCGTTCCAGCATCACGTCTACAAGCTGGTTGAAACTGGAAGATGGCGATTGGGCGGTAGCCCACTAAATTTGTTGCCTTCGGGCTGTACTATTATATCGAAACATGCACATACTTTCGCATTCGCAGTAACGCATCCCTTTTAGGCGGCGTGGACGAATTGGTTGACGAATTGATCGCAGCTTGATTCAAGACTGCTTTTTGGAGGCAGTCATGAGCCGAGGCGATCTGAGCGAATCCGAATGGCGTGTTCTGAAGGATTTATTGCCGATTGAAGCAGTCAATCGGGGACGCGGTCGTCGTCCGGAGCAAAATCGTGCGATCATCAACGGCATACTTTGGAGACTTCGCTGCGGGACGCCTTGGCGGGATGTCCCACCCAAATACGGCAATTGGAATACGATCTATCGGCGGTTTCGGCGTTGGAGCGAAGCCGGGGTCTGGGAGGCTGTTTCGATCACGCTCGCTGAGATCATGGCTGACAGCGGCCACTACAGCATCGATAGCACCACAGTTCGGGCCCATATTTCGGCAGCGGGCGGAAAGGGGGGATTCATCGACGCGCTCTTGGCCGCTCGCGGGGCGGGTTCACCAGTAAACTTCACTGTCTGGCTGATGCCAGAGGAAGACCGCTTGCCTTCCATCTGACGGTTGGCGAAGCCGCAGATTGCAAGGCTTACGACACTCTGATCAGCTTACCCGAGCAAGCGCCACAGGCGCTTCTTGCTGACAAGGGATATGATGCGGATGCCATTCGTGATGATCTTGCCAGCCGCAATATCAAGCCCGTCATTCCTGGCAGAGCAAACCGCCGCGTGAAGATTGAATATGATCGCACGCTGTATAAACAGCGCAACCTAATCGAACGGATGTTTGGCAGACTGAAAATCAACCGCGCCATTGCTACTCGATACGACCAACTCGCCGAGAGCTTCATCAGCATGGTTCATATTGCTACCGCAAGATACTGGCTCAAATTCGTCCACGCCGCCTAACATAGAGGGGTCTATAATGGACGTTCAGCAACTGCAGGTATTGGAACGCAAAACTGTCGAACAGAGAAAATGGAAAGGTTTTCTCGGGATAGGCGCTTTGCTTATGGCGGGCGGAATACTTTGCCTGTTCTTGCCTGTGTTCTCTGAATTCGCAGCCAGCACGATGTTTGGCCTCGTCCTTGTAGCCATCGGCGTCGTCAAGATAATCCAGTCGCTCTGGGTCAAAAGCTGGGCGGGCTTTGTCTGGCAGGAACTGTCCGGAGCAGTGGAGCTTGTCGGCGGGATCATGATCTATCTGAACCCGCACAAGGGTGCCCTTGCCATCACTCTGTTGATTGCCATCGTGGTGTTTGTGCATGGTTTCCTTCAGCTGGCGCTATCCTGGAAAATCAAACCGGCAAGCGGCTGGTGGTGGTTTACGCTTTCCGGCCTGATCGCCTGGACTGCCAGCGCGGCACTGGTGGTAAAATGGCCCTGGACGCGTGACCTGCCATCAGGATCGATTGCGGGAATTGCACTGCTGATCGCTGGTGTCGCCTATATCGGAATAGCCTTGAGTACCCGAAATGCGTGAGTGATCGGTCGATTTCCGACCGGAGGGAGGACACGCAATTGAAGAAGACTCTCGTTCGTCGTTCTGTGAACGCTGCCTTTGTAGCCGTGTTGTCGCCTTTGCTTCTGCAGCCAAGTCTGGCTCAGCAAGCTCCAACTGGCGCGGCGCCTCCCGTGATCGTGCGCCAGGTGGAACTGGCACCTGCGACCGCACCGCTTCGTTTCAACGGGCAGGTCGAGGCGATTGAAGCTGTTGATATTCAGGCGCGGATCACCGGTTTCCTGAAGGAAAAGGCGTTCGAGCAGGGGGCTGCGGTCAAGGCAGGCGATCTCCTCTTTGAAATTGAGCCAGACCAGATGCAGGCGGCAGTTATGTCTGCTGAGGCACAGGTTGCACGTGCCGAAGCTGCCCAGAATGCCGCGCGGCAATCATTGTCGCGAACCCGAACGCTTGCCAACCGCAACACCGCTTCGCAAGCTTCCCTCGACGATGCACAGGCAGCGTTTGATATCGCGACTGCGGATGTGCGGAACGCAGAAGCCGCGCTCAACAATGCCCGGCTCAATCTCTCCTATACGCAGGTCAGATCACCAATCAACGGGACAATAGGGCGCTCGCTCTTTACTGTCGGCAACCTCGTTGGCCCGGGCATGGGACCGCTCGCCCGCATTGTGCAGCTTGATCCCGTGCGTGTTGTGTTTTCGATCACGGACCGCGCTCTGATTGCTATTCGCCAGAAGGAAGCAGGAGGCGGGACGGTCAATCCCGAAAGCTTCAAGCTGACTTTGATGCTGGCCAACGGTACGCAATATGGCGAGCGGGGAAACATCCAGTTCATCGACAATGAAGTGAGCGCGCAGACCGGCACAGTGGCGGTGCGCGCCCTGTTCGCCAATCCCAACCATATTCTGGTTCCGGGGCAGGTGGTTGCCGTCAATCTGCTGGATGAAACGGTTGGTGAATTGCCGATAGTTCCCATGTCTTCCGTGTTGCAGGACCGGCAGGGCAAATATGTCTATGTTCTCAACGAGGGTAATACGGTTTCCCGGCGTGCGATCGTAACCGGCACGCGTATCGACAATGGCTGGTCGGTTACAGATGGCCTCAAGGCTGGTGAAACGATTGTCGTCGAGGGTTTGCAACGCATCGCCGATGGGCAGGCCGTATCCCCGCGTGACCCGATCTCCGGTACTGCAGGGGTGGGGCAATGATTTCTGAAGTCTTCATACGACGAACCCGCCTCGCAATCGTCATCTCGATCATCATTTCCATCGCCGGTGCGATTGCGATCTTTTCATTGCCCATCCAGCAATATCCGCAGATTACGCCGCCGACAGTGAACGTATCGGCGGTCTATCCCGGTGCGAGTGCGGAGGTAATTGCCGACGTTGTCGGTGGCCCGCTGGAAACGGCAATCAATGGCGTGGACGGCATGATGTATATGTCATCGACCAGCTCCAACGCCGGGCAGTATTCGCTGTCGGTCACTTTTGAAGTCGGGACCGATCCCGAACTGGCGCAGATCAATGTTCAAAACCGGGCTCAACTGGCGATTTCCCGACTGCCCGCGGCAGTGGCGCAGCAAGGCGTGTCGGTCCGTTCCCGTTCGCCCGATTTCGTGCTGGGCATTGCATTCTATTCGCCGGACGATAGCCTCAACGCGCTTGAGATTACCAATTTCACCACGACTACAATTGTCGATGCAATCTCGCGCGTGCCCGGCGTCGGCGAAGCGAGTGTTGTGGGCGCATCCGAATATTCGATGCGCGTCTGGCTCAACCCGCAAAGAATGGATGCGCTGGGCATAACCGTCGATGAAGTGTCGGCGGCGATCCAGCGTCAGAATATTCAGGCAACGCTGGGGCAGGCGGGCGCGCCGCCGATGCGGGTGGGCACCGAACTTCAATATACGCTGGTGGCACAAGGGCGGCTTCGCGATACGGATGAATTTGGAGGCATTGTCATCCGCACCGGGGCGGACGGAGCAAAAGTGTTTCTGCGCGACATTGCACGTCTTGAACTTGGCGCACGTAACTATGCATCGCGCGCAAGTTTTGCCGGTCATGAGTCGGCCATGCTGCAGATCAACCAGTCGCCCGATGCCAATGCGATCCAGACCGCGACTGCCGTGCAGGCAGAGCTTGAACGTCTGTCGTCCAGATTTCCTTCGGGACTGCAATATCATGTCGTCTACGATGCGACCCGGTTTGTCGAGGCCAGCCTGCAACTGACTGCGCGAACATTGTTCGAAGCTTTCGTGATCGTGCTCGTGGTGACATTCATCTTTCTGCAGGACTGGCGGGCGACGCTCATTTCAGCGCTTGCCATTCCGGCCTCGATGCTGGGCGCGGTTGCGGTGCTGCTCGCCGTTGGCTATTCGCTGAACATGATTTCCCTGCTGGCGCTTGTCCTCGCCATCGGGCTTGTGGTGGACGACGCAATTCTGGTCGTGGAAAACGTCAAGCACGTGCTGGATGATACGCCCGATATCTCGGTCATCGAGGCCACGCGCAAGGCGATGCACCAGATCACCGGGCCGATTATTTCCACAACGCTGGTTCTGCTGGCGGTGGTCACGCCCACGGCGTTTCTGGAAGGCATTGGCGGGCAGCTCTACCGGCAATTCGCAGTCACGATCTCGTCGGCGCTGATCCTTTCGTCATTCGTAGCCCTGACACTTAGTCCGGCGCTTGCGGCACTTTTGCTCAAGCGCGGTCAGGGAGGCTACAAGCGCGGTCCTCTGGCGTGGTTTTCAAGCTTCATGGAGAAAACCCGCAACGGCTATGGCAAGATCGTCGGCTTTCTGGTGAAATATTGGATAGTGCCGGTTGCCGGCATCGTCGCCTGTTTCGCGTTGGCCTATTTCGTTTTCGTCAATCTTCCCGCGACGTTTTTGCCCGACGAGGATCAGGGCGCGCTCTTTGTCGATATCCAGCTGCCAAGTGCGGCCTCGCTCGACCGCACAAACCTGATTGTCGAGAATGTGCGCAAGGTTCTGAGCGAGACCGAAGGCGTTCAGGATGTCATAACGGTTGCCGGGTTCAGCATCCTGCAGTCGACCAGCACGCCCAACGGCGCCATGGCGGTTGCCGCTCTTACACCATGGGAAGATCGTGAGACGGAGGCGCTGCAGCTCAACAACATCATCAACACCTTGCGCGCGCAGTTCTCGCAGGTGCCGGGCGCGAATATCTCGGTATTTGCGCCGCCCGCAATTGCGGGCATCGGTGCTGTTGGCGGTCTTGATTTCCGTCTGCAGGCCTTGCAGGGCCAGCCTCCGCAGGAAATAGCGCAGGTGACCAGCGCTTTGCTCGGTTACTTCAACCGGCGGCCGGAAATCGGTGGTGCGGCGACCACATTCAACGCGAATGTGCCACAGATCTATGTCGATGTGGATCGTGCCCGCGCTGAAGCCCTTGGCCTTAGTGTGTCGGATATTTACGCTTCTATCGGTGCGAATTTCGGCTCGCGCTATGTCAATGATTTCACGCTGAATGGCCGTGTGTTTCAGGTCAATCTTCAGGCTGATTCCGATTTCCGCGCGCACAGCGAGGATATTCTGAAACTTCATGTCAGAAGTCGCAACGGAACCATGGTGCCATTGCGAAGCGTGGTGTCACTGACCACGGTATTGGCGCCTTTCGTCATCACCCGCTACAACCTCTCGGTTTCGGCGCAGGTGAATGCTGTCCCGGCTCCCGGTTCCAGTAGCGGGCAGGCCATGGCGGCCATGGAGCAGGTCGCTTCGGAAGCTCTCCCGGATGGCTATGGTTACGAGTGGTCGGGACTGTCTTTCCAGGAAAGCAGAAGCAGCGGTCAGGAGGTAATCGTCTTCGCGCTTGCCTTCCTCTTCGCCTATCTCTTCCTTGTTGCCCAATATGAAAGCTGGGCATTGCCAGCGGTGGTTATCCTCTCGCTGGGTGCTGCGCTGCTGGGGGCTGTTGCCGCTCTAACATTCTTCGGACTGCAGAACAGCCTCTATGTCCAGATCGCGATGGTGTTGCTGATCGGGCTGGCGGCAAAGAATGCGATCCTGATCGTGGAGTTCGCCAAGGAAAAACGCGAGGCCGGCCTGACAGCCGCAGAAGCGGCCCGTACAGGAGCCGAGCAGCGTTTCCGCGCCGTCATGATGACGGCCGTATCGTTCATCCTTGGTATTCTTCCCCTTATCCTGTCTTCGGGCGCGGGCGCCGGTGCACGTCAGGCTGTAGGTGTGACGATCTTCGGCGGAATGCTTGCCGCGACTACGATTGGGTTGATTCTCACCCCCGGTCTCTACTTTGTCATCCAGCGTCTGAGCGAGCGTCTCGGACGGCAAACGGATGAGAAAAAGGATACCGCCTCTGAAACAGTACATGAGTGAAGCCTCACGGAGCCTTCGACCTATTGTCCGATACTGGGGAACTGAATGACCGAGACAAAATCACAGAGCATCGACCGGCGCGATTTCATGCTCGCATCCATTGCGGCAGCAGGGTCCGTTGCGCTCGCATCCGGGCAGGCACAGGCCCAGACGGGTGATGCAAAACCGGATACCGACGGCAAGGGTTCAGGCACGGTCTATACCGGTGATGTCATAGACGGTAAGCGCGTGATTTCCTTTCTCGATATTTCCGATCTGGAAGCGGGCAAGCGGCACAATTTCTATTTCCAGGGCGTGCAGATGCCGACGGGCCAGCATTGGCATGTTTCGGTCACGGTGATGAAGGGCAAGTCGCCCGGCAAACGGATCGGATTGATCAGTGGCGTGCACGGCGACGAAATGAGCCCGGTGCACACATTGCACACCATCGTGAATCAGCTCGACCCGCAAAAAATGTTCGGCTCTGTTGTCGCTGTCTTCGATCTGTCTCGCCCGGCGCTTGAAGCAATGGCAAGGCGATGGCCGAGTTCAGGACGCGGGATTGATCTTGTCGACATCAACCGGCTGTTTCCGGGTAACGAGAACGCACCGGAAGCGGCGGCACGCCACGCCTGGCTGGTGTTCAATCGCCTGCTGCGACCGAATCTCGACTACGGGATCGATTTTCATACCGCAGCCACCGGTATGGATATGGCCTCATTTCATCTGGCTCGAATGGATCAGCCGGAAGTGCGGGCAATGGCGGAGCTTTATCCGATAGAGCAGATTTTCGACAATTTCGGCGCCCACGGCCTTCTCGCAAATGCACTGATCGATGAGGGTATTCCAGCCTTCACGCCAGAAATAGGCCGACCGCGTATCTTCGATCATGCGATGATTGCCCTTTTTGTCGAAGGCACCATGAATGTTCTCAAACACCATAAGGTCATTGAAGGCAATATAGGCAAAACCAGCAAGGATTCCGGTCTCTTCGCTGCGGATGGAATGGCGCCGGTTCTGACGACACATGGCGGGTTTATCGAACATCACGTTGAACTCAATGAGCAGGTGCAAGCGGGACAAAAAGTGGCTAGTCAGAGAAATTCATTCGGGGAAGTCGTGGCTGAATATTCCGCGCCCGTGGCGGGCAAAGTCGGTGCCAAGCGTACCGATGCCTCATGCGAGCCGGGCACGCCGATCATCTTCCTCTTATTTGATAGCGCAACCGCCACCGGAACCGGTGGTTTGGCCGAATAAGCGCAATAAAACCTGCAACAGATGAGAGCATGAACATGAAGGTCAGACATTTCTTACTGACAGCACTGGTCGCCGTCAGCTTCGGCGTTCCAAATGGCGCGAGCGCTCAGGACAAGACCGAATCTGAACGGAATCTCGAAGCTTTCCCGGCAGCACCGTCGGGCTCTTACCGTTATGTCATCCATCTTCCGCCACTGGAGAAAGAACAGGATGCCAAGGTTGAAATTATCGCGGGCCGCAACGCAACCGTGGACTGCAATATCAGCTGGTTTGGTGGAAGTTTAACGCCGAGCACCGTCGAGGGCTGGGGCTTTGATTATTTCACTCTGGCGGCAAGCGACCGCATGTCGGGTACGCTCATGGCTTGTCCGGAGGACAGCAAGCGGACCGATTTCGTGCCGGTTCGGGGTGAGAACTTCATGCTCCGCTACAACAGCCGGCTGCCGATCGTCATCTATGCGAAAGATGGCTTTGAAATCCGCTATAGAATCTGGAAGCCATCCGACGAAACGCTCAACGCGCAACGAGGATAGCAGACCCTCGATAAGTTCAGGTGGAGTGATGAAACAATGCCCGGATGCTCAGCATCCGGGCATTGTTTGTATCCGACTTACTGGCTGAAATTCCGTCCATCGGCACGTTTTGAAAAACGCAACACGATGAACCCGGCGAGACCGGCAACGAGCGAGCCAATCAATATCCCGATTTTCGCTTCGTTCTGCAGCAACACGTCATCGAAAGCGAGAAGCGAGATGAAGAGGCTCATCGTGAAGCCGATGCCGCACAGAAGCGTCGTTCCCAGCATTTGCGGCCAGCTTGCCCCGGCGGGCAGGCCGACGATTCCGGTTTTCACCAGCAGCAACACCGCGCCAAATATGCCGACAAGCTTGCCGATGGCCAGACCGGCGGCAACACCCATCGTCACCGGCGCGAAGAAGGCTTCCATGCCGAGACCGGAGAAGCTGACGCCTGCATTGGCGAAACCGAATATGGGCACGATGATGAACGAAACCGGCTTGATGAGGCTATGCTCGAGCAGATGCAGCGGGCTTTCGGAGACGGTCGCTTCAGGCTTCGCGGGGGTGCGCTTGATCGGAATGGTCAGCGCAAGCAAAACGCCTGCAATGGTCGCGTGGACGCCCGAGCGATAGGTGAAGAACCACAGCACGAGGCCCAGCAGAAGATAAGGTGTCAGACGCTTCACGCCGCTCAGGTTCAAGGCTACCAGGGCAGCGACGACTGCTGCAGCCAAACCAAGGTCCATCAGTGAAACGCCGGTTGTATAAAACAATCCGATGACAATCACTGCGCCGAGGTCGTCAATGATGGCAAGAGCTGCAAGAAACACCTTCAGCGATGTCGGAACTCTTGGCCCCAGCAAGGAAATAACACCGAGCGCGAACGCGATATCGGTCGCCGCCGGGATCGCCCAACCATGGGCAGCACCGTTATTGAGATTGAAGGCAAGGTAGACGAGCGCCGGCACTGCCATGCCTGCCGCTGCTGCTGCACCGGGCAGAATGCGGCGTGGCCATGACGAGAGGTGGCCGTCAACCATCTCGCGCTTGATCTCCAGCCCGACCATGAGGAAGAACACTGCCATCAGTGCGTCATTGACCCAGTGCTGGACAGAAAGCGGTCCGAGATAGGCATGAAGGGCGCCAAAATAAGCTTCTGAAAACTGCGAGTTGGCCACCAGCAATGCCGCTGCTGCAGAAGCTATAAGCAGCAGGCCGCCTGACGACTCACTATCAAGAAAATTGCGTATAGTATTTTGAATGCGACCAGCCATGGCAGCTCCCTGACAGAAACGGTTAAAAACAGTCTCCGTATTCAGGGTAATCCCTGGGCGCACGCAGCACACGCCATGAAGCCAAGATAGCGACAAATTCTGCGCTTTCAAGTCGTTTATGGAGTTGGGATTCGATTTCTGACGGTATTTATGTGGTGTTACAAGTAAATATGTATAGTTTTTGATTTTTATTTAAATTACTCGATGATTTATCATATTGTAGTTTTATAAATCTCGTTATTTCTTGTTTATCGAGGTTTTAATTTTGATAGAATACCGCTTCGAGCTTTGAGGTTATATCAAAATTCAGCAGGTCTGGCCAATGGCGGACTGGACGCTTGACAAGCCGCGCCCAGCTTTCCATGCTCGGCGACACAATTTGAACAAAATTATTCTGGGAACGGAGAGCAGATATGACAATGGGAAAGTTCACCCGGCGCGGTGTGGTTGCTGCATTTGCAGGAATTGTGGCTGTCGGAGCCAGCATCGCTCTTGCACAGGCTCCCGCCTTCTTTCGCATCGGCACCGGAGGAACAGCGGGCACCTATTATCCGATCGGTGGCTTGATCGCCAACGCGATTTCTGGGGCAGGGGATAAAGGCGTTCCCGGTCTGGTGGCGACGGCGGTTTCATCGAACGGTTCGGTCGCCAATATCAACGCTATTCAGTCCGGATCGCTGGAATCCGGCTTCACCCAGTCGGACGTGGCTTACTGGGCGCATACCGGCACCGGTCTTTATGACGGCAAGGGCAAGGTCGAAGATCTGCGCCTGATTGCTACGCTCTACCCCGAAACCATTCATCTGGTCGCCCGCAAGGATGCAGGAATCAAATCCGTTGCCGATCTCAAGGGAAAACGCGTTTCCATCGATGAACCGGGATCGGGTACGATCGTTGATGCCCGTATCGTGTTGGAAGCGTATGGATTGAGCGAAAGCGACATCAAGGCTGAACATCTGAAGCCGGGACCTGCAGGAGAGCGTCTGAAGGACGGCGCGCTCGATGCCTATTTCTTCGTTGGCGGCTATCCGACCGGCGCAATCTCGGAGCTTGCCACATCGAACGGTATATCGCTGGTTCCGATTTCCGGTCCGGAAGCGCAGAAGATTCTTGAGAAATACTCGTTCTTCTCGAAGGATGCTGTTCCTGCCGATACCTACAAGGATGTCGGTCAGACCGAGACTCTGGCAGTCGCGGCGCAATGGGTGACGAGCGCCAAGCAACCGGATGAACTCGTCTACAACATCACCAAAACCCTGTTTAACGACGACAGCCGAAAAGCACTGGATGCCGGGCACGCAAAGGGCAAGCTCATCAAGCTTGATACGGCAACGACCAGCCTTGGCATTCCGCTACATCCCGGCGCAGAACGCTTCTACAAGGAAGCAGGCGTTCTGAAATAAGCCGACCATTCCGGTTCGGATGAACAAGTTGCACGGAGTTTCACCGGAACTCCGTGCATTTGCTTCCAGTCCGGTACAAAGCATCTTTCAGGTATATAAGCATTTTAAAACAAGCGATTAGAGTGTTTTTTGATTCAAGTGGATCAGCTGCGCTCTGGATGGAGAGGCCAGTATGGTGAGCGAGCAAGAGGCGAAACTGTCGCCCATGGAACTGGATGAAGCCAAGGCGCGCGAGCTTGAAGAGAAATTCGACTCCGAGATTCGTTTTCGCCCGCTGGGGCCGCTCGCAGCCCGCATCGTTGGCGCGCTGCTGATCGCACTTTCCATCTTCCACTATTACACTGCGGGTTTCGGCCTTCTGTCGGAAATGGTGCATCGCGGTATTCACCTTTCCTTCGTGCTCGGCCTCGTCTTTCTTGTTTTCCCGTTTTCCCGCAAGGGATACGACAAGCCCACCACATCGTCGTGGCTGAGACCGCTTGGCATTTCCATTATCGATTGGGCGCTGGCAATCATCGCGGTCGTGTCCGTCGCCCACGTTCCAATGATACCGCTCGACGATCTGGCTTTCCGCGTCGGCAATCCGACGACCACGGATGTCGTTCTCGGCGGCCTTCTCATTCTGGTCCTTCTGGAAGCGACGCGACGCTCCGTCGGCTGGCCACTGCCGATCATATCGGTCCTGTTCATGCTCTATGCGCTCTATGGGCAGCATATGCCGGGCATTCTCGTGCATCCCGGTGCAACGGTCAGCCAGCTTGTCGATCATCTTTATCTGACGACACAAGGTATCTACGGTATCGCGCTCGGTGTGGTCGCGACCTATGTTTTCCATTTCGTGCTGTTTGGGGTTTTTGCAACCCGCATCGGTCTCGGTCAGCTGTTTCTGGATTGCGCGGCCTGGGTAGCAGGCCGCTTCGCAGGCGGTCCGGCAAAGGTCTCCATTTTTGGCTCCGCCTTGTTCGGCATGATTTCGGGCTCGTCAGTCGCCAATACGGTGACAGTCGGTTCGCTGACGATCCCGGCGATGATCCGGCTCGGTTATAAACGCCACTTTGCCGCTGCCGTGGAATCGGCATCATCGACAGGCGGGCAGATCACGCCGCCGATCATGGGCGCAGCGGCGTTCCTGATGATCGAATTTCTGAACCTGCCTTACACGACGATCATTCTGGCAGCCATCGTGCCAGCCTTCATGCATTTCTTCGGCGTTCTGATGCAGGTTCATTTCGAAGCCAAGCGCAACGGGTTGCGCGGCATGACGAAGGAAGAACTGCCTGACCTGAAGGAAGCATTCAAGCGCGACTGGCCGACCGTTATTCCGCTGATCGTGCTGATCGGTGTTCTGCTGTCGGGTTATACGCCTTATCTGGCTGCGTTCTGGGGCATTACGCTCTGTATTGCGGTGGGATTGCTTAATCCGCGCAGGCGCATGTCGATAGGCGAGATTTTTGACGGACTGCGCGACGGCGCCAAATATGCGCTCGCCGTTGGCGCTGCGGCGGCGACCGTCGGCATTATTGTCGGCGTGGTGACGCTTACCGGCGTTGGCTTCAAGATTTCCTATATCGTGACGTCGACTGCAGGTCAGCTTGCCACCTATTTCGGCACCATTCTGCCTGCCGCCTGGTTCGGTCCGCAGACACTGACGCTGCTTTTCACGCTCGTCATGACGGGGATTGTCTGCATTCTGATGGGCTGTGGAATTCCGACGACAGCCAATTACATCATCATGGCGACAATTGCCGCGCCCGCGCTGGGGCTGCTGGGTGTTGAGCCCATTGTGGCTCACTTCTTCGTCTTTTATTACGGGGTGCTGGCGGATATCACGCCGCCTGTTGCGCTTGCCGCCTATGCGGCGGCAGGTATGGCGGGCGCCGATCCGTTCAAGACAGGCAATACGGCGTTTCGGCTCGGTCTCGGCAAGGTGCTCGTGCCGTTTGTCTTCGTCTTCTCTCCGTCACTCCTGCTGGTTACATCGGACTTCAACTGGCCGGATTTCCTGGTGGCGTTCCTTGGTTGCGCCATAGGTATCACCGCTCTCGGTGCCGCATTGTCAGGTTTCTTCCTGGTGCGGACCAAGGCCTGGGAAAATGTCCTGATGATTTTTGCAGCCATTCTTCTGGTCGCGCCGGAGATTTACTCGTCGATCGTGGGGCTGCTGCTGCTGGTGCCGGTTGTGGTTCGCCATCTTTCTTCGGTGAGGCAGCCACAGGCTGTGTAGGGATTATCGGATCGATGACGCACCGCTGGCAACAAGCCGTGCGTCATCGCCGAAACAGCGTTACTGGTTGATTTCAGGCTCGACGAGCTTCTTCAGCTTGTCCAGACATTCCTGCCAGCCGAGATAACAGGCTTCAGCCGGAATTATATCGGGGACGCCCTGCTGTTCGATGTTGATTTCCGTTCCGACCGAAACGGCTTTCAAGGTTATCGTGACCTTCATTTCGCCGGGCAGGTTCGGATCGTCGAAACTGTCCGTATAGACCAGCCGTTCTCCCGGAACGAGTTCCACATATGTGCCGCCAAAGGAATGGCTGTGACCGGTTGTGAAATTCCGGAACGACATTCTGTGTTTGCCGCCGACCTTTGCGTCCAGTTCATAGACGGTGCAAGTGAAGCCATATGGCGGCAACCAGCTGGCCACCGCATCCGGCTCGACGAATGCGCGATAAACCTTCTCCGGCTTGGTGGCAAATACACGGTGCAGGCGAATAGTGCTGGGCATGGTTTCCTCCCTTTGTCGGTTTTCTGTTCAATGGGTATTGGCGGGGTGTTTGAAGAGCAGGCTTATATACCGCTTGAGATGGTCGACACTTTCCACCGCACGCAGCGGATCACCGCTTGCCTTGGCGATGATGAAAGCGCCTTGAATGACCGCCTGCGTATGCAGAGCCAGGCTTTCAGCGGTGAACTCACCTGCAACCGGATAGCGTTCCATCGCGGCTGCGATATCCGGAACAAGCGTGTCTGCATGGCTTGAAATGCTGTCCCAGCAGGCATCGCGGATCACGGAATTGGTCTCGTAGACCTCCTGTGTCATGGTGCCGACGAGACAGGTGAAATCAGGCAACTCGCCTTGAATCAGCTGCTTACGCAACTCGACATAGGCCAGCACGCGCTCAAGCGGGTCTTCGGGAGCATGATAGGTGGCTTCCGCAAAGAACGCGCCGGTCATTTCCGACCAGTAATTCGCGGCAGCAACGGCCAGATCTTCCTTGCTGGAAAAATGATGAAAGAAAGCACCTTTGGATAAGGACGCTTTGTTGCAGATGTCATCGACCGTCGTTGCGGCATAACCCTTGGTGCGAATAACGCTTAATGCTGCATCAAGCAGGTTGGACCGGGTCATTGGATTTTGTTTGCGTGCCATAATCGTGCTCCTTGATATACAATACCAACTGGTTGGTATGAAATCAAGTGACCAACTGACGTATCACTATTTGCTGCGGGGAGGGCTGTCGGTGATTGCGATGCGGATGATTCTGAAAGCTGGTTTGGATTCGAGTGCATGGCCGGGTTTGTGGATAAGTTTGATGTCATTGAAAAAGCCCGAAAATCGGGTGTTCTGCAGCAAAATCGAAAATTCTTATTCTTTCTTCGTGACCCTTGCTTGACACTTGTTCGAGAACCCCTTAAACGACCGCTCACACCGGACGGAAACGCCGGTGCGACGCAACCGAAAGGTTGCCGAGAAATGCGCGGGTGTAGCTCAGTTGGTTAGAGTGCCGGCCTGTCACGCCGGAGGTCGCGGGTTCGAGCCCCGTCACTCGCGCCACTTTCCTCTCAACAAATCGATAGATTGAACGTTGACACGAAAGTGGCGCCTACCGCCGTTTTTGCTTCTTTCAAGCCAGAATTACTGATCGTGAACGGGCATTGAAATGCCCTGTGAATGATTTTTGTAATATCGCAATTCTTCTCCAAACACGCGCTTGACACTTGTTCGAGAACCCCTTAAACGACCGCTCACACCGGACGGAAACGCCGGTGCGACGCAACCGCAAGGTTGCTGAGAAATGCGCGGGTGTAGCTCAGTTGGTTAGAGTGCCGGCCTGTCACGCCGGAGGTCGCGGGTTCGAGCCCCGTCACTCGCGCCACTTTCCTCTCAACAAATCGATAGATTGAACGTTGACACGAAAGTGGCGCCCACCGCCTTGTCTCTCGGGTCGCCGCATCTTCAAAGAATCTTCATGGAATTGCCGGAGGGTAGCTGTTTCGCCGAACCGTACGCCTGCTATTTGGAAAACTGCTTCCAGGATAGATAGGCGACTGACAGGATGATCGCGGCAATGGCGAGAAGATCGCCGCTGGCGAGCAGATAATGGCTCATGCGTGACCTCCTTGCGATACTTTGGCCGACAATGTGCTTCATGATAGCCGGGGCGAACGTGATCTGAAGGCATGGCTTCGCAAAGCTTGCTGCATTTGGAACGCTTCCATTCCAACTTTCTCGATAAACGCGAACGGAATTTCTCAATGTCCGCGCCGCAGGCACTTCGCGACAATTTGAGTTGGCGAGAAGCGGCCCATTTGGTCCATGCATTGCCATGGAACGAATTTCCTGTTTTCAATCGCGTGAAATCGGATGACAGGAACGGATCGCTGCGACGATGACCCGACGCGCTTATCTTGGTGTGCTTGCAACGTTTTTGATTCTTGCCGGGTGTGGCACACCCCGCGCTGTGCTGTGGCATGGACCGAATTCAAGCCCGCAATCGGTGGCCGCAGCGCAAGCCGCTATCGTCAAGCCTTCAAAACCGGCGGCAGTGGTTCCTATTTATGTTGCGACGAGCCGCCAGCGCTCGGATAATTTCTCGCAGCCTTACAATTCAAAGCGCTCGGAAACGCTGAATTTTGCGCAGGTTGATGTCGGGATTCCGGCAGCTCACGTCAAAGGACAGGTTGAGTCTACCGGCTACAAGCCTGATCCCGCCAAAAATTTCGCCGCCACGGCATTCCAGCCTTACGACAATGCCGAGCAGTTTCTCGCGCAATTGAATGCCGTCCTGGCGAAGCAGGGGCCGAAGGACAAGGAAATCCTGATCTTCGTGCATGGCTACAACAATAATTTTGCCGACAGCACATTCCGCACTGCGCAATTTGTCCATGATTACAAAATGAAGTCGGTGGCGGTCGAATATGCCTGGCCGTCGGGCGGCGATCTTGGGCTTTATGTCTATGATCGCGACAGCGCGGACTTCGCACGTGACGGTCTGGCGCGATTGCTGGAACTCGTCGCCCGCAGCAAGGCGGAGCGTATTGTTCTCGTCGGGCACTCCATGGGCGGCTTCGTGACTATGGAGGCTCTGAGGACCCTGTCTCTGCGTGGCGAAAAGAATGTGTTGCGTCGCATCAATGCGCTGTTGCTCGCCGCACCGGACATCGATCTCGACGTCTTCGAAAAGCAGATCAAGGATATCGATCCCATGCCGCGCCCAACGGCGGTGATGACATCGCGCAGCGATCGCGCGCTCGGGGTCTCATCCTTTATTACGGGCGGCCATGCGCGAGTAGGGGACGGCACCAGTATTCCGACGCTCCAGAAATATGGAATCGCGGTGATCGACGCTACCGATTTGGATGGAGGCGAACATAATGTCTTTGCATCGTCGCCATCGCTCATGGCTCTGGTCAGTGATGGCAGTCTTTCGCTGGACGCTCTGAACGGGCGGGAGAAGCAGACAACGGGGCAGGCGGTGCTGGCAGACGGTGCCTCTGCAATCAAGGGAGCTGCATCGCTTGTGCTTTATCTGCCCGGTAGGCTGGTCGGGGCAACGACTTCTGCTGCTCCATGAGTTCATTTTAAAGCGAGAGCTGAAACCCCCAACTTTCATTCCCAAGTTGCAGGCAATTGATTCTCCTGGCGATTGCTAAGCCGACCAGTCCGTGCGACTTTTCCTCACGAAATTATGATCTTTTCATGTTATACGGGTTTTCAGTGGGATATGCGGGCTTGATGCCATGGCTTGTTAAGCATCTTGGCTCGTCTTTGCCCAATAGATCATGCCGGAGGGGTTGCGCTTGCGAACGCGCTGCGATAACCGTCCCGGCGAAAAGCGCTTAGTTCGCACGGCATGCCTTTTGAAGCTGCTTGGGCGACGAGGTTGCAACAGATGCAATGTGTCGCATGGTCGTCAGCTCCAAAAAGCTTATGACAGGCGGCGCAGCCTCGTATTCAAGCCGGATAAAGGACCATGAACGAGCTTTTAAGTTCCTACCTGCCGATCGTCATCTTTCTCGGCATTGCGATGGTAATTGGTGTAGCCCTCCTGGTTGCGCCGTTTCTTGTCGCCTATAGACAGCCCGACCCCGAAAAGCTTTCTGCTTACGAGTGCGGCTTCAATGCCTTCGATGACGCCCGTATGAAGTTCGACATCCGTTTCTATCTGGTGTCGATTCTTTTCATCATCTTCGATCTGGAAGTCGCCTTCCTTTTCCCATGGGCTGTGTCCTTTGGCGAAATTGGCTGGTTCGGCTTTGCATCGATGATGGTGTTCCTTGGCGTTCTGACCATCGGTTTCATTTATGAATGGAAGAAGGGAGCGCTGGAATGGGATTGACCACAGCCAACACAACGCTCGTGGCTCCGCAGCCGAAGGGCATTCTTGACCCGCGCACGGGCAAGCCTGTCGGTTCCGACGATGCATTCTTCAACGATCTGAACAGCGAACTGTCCGACAAGGGGTTCATTGTCACATCCGCTGACGCTCTGATTACCTGGGCGCGTACCGGTTCGCTGATGTGGATGACCTTCGGTCTGGCATGCTGCGCCGTGGAAATGATGCACATTTCCATGCCGCGCTACGACGCCGAACGCTTCGGTATCGCTCCGCGCGCATCACCGCGTCAGTCCGACGTGATGATCGTTGCCGGCACGCTGACCAACAAGATGGCACCCGCTCTCCGCAAGGTCTACGACCAGATGCCGGAGCCGCGTTACGTTATCTCGATGGGTTCCTGCGCCAATGGTGGCGGCTACTACCACTATTCCTATTCGGTGGTGCGTGGCTGCGATCGCGTGGTTCCGGTCGATATTTATGTTCCGGGTTGCCCTCCGACCGCTGAAGCACTGCTCTACGGCATTCTGATGCTTCAGAAAAAGATCCGTCGCACGGGTACGATTGAGCGCTGAGCCGGTTATCGACCGGTTTGCGCAAGACAAGTTTTGTTAGGGTTCGACTGCCTGCCATCCCCTGAAAAGGGCCTCCCAAAAGGCAAGTGCGGTGTGAGTTCTAAAGAAGGAAGTTAGGAAAATGAGCGAAGAAGCTCTCGGTGAACTTTCCGGCTATATCAAGGAACGCCTCGGCGACGCGATCGAAGAGGCGAAACTTGCCTATGGCGAGTTGACGCTTTCGGTTCCGGCCGCGAGCATCATCAGCGTTCTGACCTTCCTGCGTGACGACGTGCAGTGCCAGTTCGTCAACCTGACGGATATTTCAGGCGTCGACTATCCGCAGCGCGCCAAGCGCTTCGATGTCGTTTATCAGCTGATGTCTCCGCGTCAGAACCAGCGCATCCGCGTCAAGGTTCAGGCTGACGAAGATACGCTGGTGCCTTCCGCAGTGCCGGTCTTCGTTGGTGCCGAATGGTTCGAGCGCGAAACCTACGACATGTACGGCGTTCTGTTCTCCGGCCATCCGGATTTGCGCCGCATCCTGACCGACTATGGTTTTGAAGGCCATCCGCTGCGCAAGGACTTCCCGCTCACCGGCTTCGTTGAAGTTCGTTATAACGACGAGCTGAAGCGTGTCGTGTACGAGCCTGTCCAGCTGCGTCAGGAATTCCGCAACTTCGACTTCCTCTCGCCTTGGGAAGGAACGGATTACGTTCTGCCGGGCGACGAGAAAGCCAAGGCGAACTGAGGGCATACTCATGGGCGCAGGCGAAAGATTGAACGGTCAATGTCTTTGCGGAGAGGTGAAATTCACTGCTTCTCCGGTGAAGATGGAAATGGATGTCTGCCATTGCAGCATGTGCCGGCGTTGGTCGGGTGGTGCTTTCATGGCCGTCAATTGCGGCACTTCGGTCGAAATCGAAAACGAAGCTGCCCTGGCGACTTACTCTTCTTCGGAATGGGGCGAACGCCGCTTCTGCTCGAAGTGCGGTTCGTCGCTGTTCTGGCGCGGTATCCATGATGGAATGACGGTTGTTTCGATGCAGGCCTTTGCCGAGCCGGAACGTTTTCATTTCGCCGAAGAAATCTTCATCGATAACAAGCCTGCGAATTACGATTTTGCCAATGACACCCACCGGATGACCGGCGAGGAGTTCTTGGCGGCTCTTGCAGCCAAACAGGAAGCTGAACATGGCTGAGACTCAGGTCCGCAATTTCAATATCAACTTCGGTCCGCAGCACCCTGCCGCGCACGGCGTGCTGCGTCTGGTGCTTGAACTCGACGGTGAAGTCGTCGAGCGCGTCGATCCGCATATCGGTCTGCTGCATCGCGGCACCGAAAAGCTGATGGAAGCCAAGACCTATCTTCAGGCTCTGCCTTATCTCGACCGCCTCGATTACGTGGCGCCGATGAACCAGGAGCACGCCTATGCACTCGCCGTCGAACGCCTGCTGGGCATCGATGTGCCGAAGCGTGGCCAGCTGATCCGCGTTCTCTATTCGGAAATCGGTCGTATCCTGAACCATCTTCTGAACGTGACCACGCAGGCCATGGACGTCGGTGCGTTGACGCCGCCGCTCTGGGGCTTCGAAGAGCGCGAAAAGCTGATGGTGTTCTACGAACGCGCTTGTGGCGCACGTATGCACGCAGCCTATTTCCGTCCGGGTGGCGTCCATCAGGACCTGCCGGATCAGCTCGTTGAAGACATCGGCAAATGGATCGATCCGTTCTTCAATACGCTCAACAATCTTGATGATCTCATCACGCCGAACCGTATTTTCAAACAGCGTAACGTCGATATCGGCGTCGTGAAGCTGGAGGATGCATGGGCATGGGGCTTCTCGGGCGTCATGGTGCGTGGTTCGGGCGCGGCATGGGATCTGCGCAAGTCGCAGCCTTACGAGTGCTACAACGAGATGGAATTCGACATTCCGATCGGCAAGAACGGCGACTGCTATGATCGCTACCTGATCCGTATGGAAGAAATGCGCCAGTCGGCACGCATCATGCGCCAGTGCGTTGATCTTCTGCTCGGCAAGGAGCGCGTCGGTCCGGTTTCCAACGCCGACAACAAGATCGTGCCGCCGAAGCGCGGCGAGATGAAGCGCTCGATGGAAGCGCTTATCCATCACTTCAAGCTTTACACGGAAGGCTATCACGTGCCTGCCGGTGAAGTTTACGCAGCAGTTGAAGCACCGAAGGGTGAATTTGGCGTCTTCCTCGTGTCGGACGGCTCCAACAAGCCTTATCGCTGCAAGCTGCGCGCTCCGGGCTTTGCCCATCTTCAAGCCATGGATTTCCTGTGCCGCGGCCATATGCTGGCTGACGTGTCGGCAATTCTTGGCTCGCTCGATATCGTGTTTGGTGAGGTTGACCGCTGATGTCCGTTCGCCGTCTCGCAGATGATGCCGTCCAGCCAGCCGCTTTCGCGTTCAACGCGGAAAATCAGGCGTGGGCGCACAAGACGATCGCAAAATTCCCCGAAGGCCGTCAGCAGTCGGCTGTCATTCCGTTGCTCATGCGTGCGCAGGAGCAGGACGGCTGGGTCACGAAAGCTGCTATCGAACATGTCGCAGGCATGCTCGAAATGCCGCTGATCCGCGTTCTGGAAGTCGCGACTTTCTATACGCAGTTCCAGCTGAAGCCGGTTGGCACACGCGCTCACATTCAGGTTTGCGGCACCACGCCATGCATGCTGCGTGGTTCGGAAGCGCTGATGGATGTCTGCCGTCACAAGATCAACCACGACCCGTTCGAGCTCAATGCCGACGGAACGCTGTCGTGGGAAGAAGTGGAATGCCAGGGCGCCTGCGCCAACGCACCGATGGTCATGATCTTCAAGGACGCCTATGAAGATCTGACGCCTGAGCGTCTTGCCGAAATCATCGATGCTTTTGAAGCTGGCAAGGGCGACACCGTGAAGCCGGGCCCGCAGGATGGACGTGTGACGTCCGAGCCGATCAATGGCCTGACCGCTCTGACCGAAGATCTCGACTACAAGAAGGTCGGCCTTGAGACCCGCAAGGCATCCGATGCCGCCGCAGCCAAGGCGAAGGCCGAAGCTGAAGAGAAGGCCAAGGCGGAAGCCGCTGCAAAAGCTGCCGACGAAGCGAAAAACGTCGCTCCTTCGAATGCTGCAAAGCCGGTAACCAATGCACCTGAAACCGATCCGGCGCTCAAGACGCCTTCGGATGTCAAGGTGTCGAAGGCTGCCGAAAAGGCCGCTTCGGTCGACAGCAAGCAGGCATTCAAGCTTGATGACAAGAACCGTCCGGTTGCCATGGAGCGTCCGGAAGCTGTTGACGATCTGAAGCTGATTTCCGGCGTTGGCCCGAAGATTGAGGAAACCCTGCATGAGCTGGGCATCTTCACCTTCAAGCAGGTCGCTTCCTGGAAGAAGGCCGAGCGCGAATGGGTCGACGGCTATCTCAGCTTCCACGGTCGCATCGAGCGTGAAGACTGGGTAAAGCAGGCCAAGGCTTTGGCCAAGGGCGGCGTCGAGGAATACATCAAGGTATTCGGAAAGAAGCCGGTATGATGACTTCGATATTGGCAAACACGAACGGAAACAGGTGAGACATGCTGGCTGATAAAGATCGCATCTTCACCAATATTTACGGCTTCAAGGATCAGTCCCTGAAGGGTGCCATGGCGCGCGGCCATTGGGACAACACCAAGGGCTTGATCGAAAAGGGCCGTGACTGGATCATCGACGAGATGAAGGCTTCGGGCCTGCGTGGCCGTGGCGGCGCTGGCTTCCCGACAGGTCTCAAGTGGTCGTTCATGCCGAAGCAGAGCGACGGCCGCCCGCATTATCTGGTCGTCAACGCCGACGAATCCGAACCGGGCACCTGCAAGGACCGCGAAATTCTGCGCCACGATCCGCATACGCTGATCGAAGGCTGCGTAATCGCCGGTTGCGCCATGGGCGCACACACTGCCTATATCTATATTCGCGGCGAGTTCATGCGTGAGCGTGAAGCGCTGCAGGCCGCTATCGACGAGTGCTACGAAGCCGGTCTGCTCGGCAAGGGCAACAAGTGCGGCTGGGATATGGATGTTCTCGTATCCCACGGCGCCGGTGCTTACATCTGTGGCGAAGAAACAGCTCTGCTCGAAAGCCTTGAAGGCAAGAAGGGCCAGCCGCGTCTGAAGCCTCCATTCCCGGCAAATATGGGCCTTTATGGCTGCCCGACGACCGTGAACAACGTGGAATCGATTGCCGTTGCGCCGACGATCCTGCGTCGTGGCGCGGCCTGGTTCTCGTCCATCGGACGCCCGAACAATGTCGGCACCAAGCTGTTCCAGATTTCGGGCCATGTGAACACGCCTTGCGTCATCGAAGAAGGCCTCGGCATTCCGTTCCGCGATCTGATTGAAAAGCACGGCGGCGGCATTCGTGGCGGCTGGGACAATCTGCTGGCGGTTATTCCCGGCGGTGCATCGTGCCCGGTCATCAAGGGCGAAGACATGATGGATGCCATCATGGACTTTGACGGCATGCGCGACAAGAAATCGTCGTTCGGCACCGGCGGCCTGATCGTCATGGACAAGTCCACCGACATCATCAAGGCGATTGCCCGTCTGGCAGCGTTCTTCAAGCACGAGAGCTGTGGCCAGTGCACGCCTTGCCGCGAAGGCACCGGCTGGATGTGGCGCGTGATGGAACGCATGGTCAAGGGTAACGCGCAGAAGCGTGAAATCGACATGCTGTTCGATGTGACCAAGCAGATTGAAGGTCACACGATCTGTGCGCTTGGTGATGCTGCTGCATGGCCTATTCAGGGCCTGATCCGTAATTTCCGTCCGGAAATTGAAAAGCGCATTGACGATTATACCCGCAACGCCGTTCAGAGCCGCAATATCCGTCTGGAAGCAGCGGAATAAGGCTTAACGAGTTGCATGCGGTTTGAAGAAGACCGCTCGAAAGTTTGAGATCTGGAAGATGCGGCATAAGCCGCAGGTTTGGATAAGCGATGGCAAATATTAAGGTTGACGGCACAGAGATCGAAGTACCCGATCACTATACGCTCCTTCAGGCTGCCGAAGCCGCGGGGGCTGAAGTCCCGCGTTTTTGTTTCCACGAACGGCTTTCCATCGCCGGAAACTGCCGCATGTGCCTTGTTGAAGTAAAGGGCGGACCGCCGAAGCCGGCGGCATCCTGCGCCATGGGCGTGCGCGATCTGCGTCCCGGCCCGAATGGCGAAGCGCCTGAAATCTTCACCAATACGCCGATGGTCAAGAAGGCCCGCGAAGGCGTGATGGAATTCCTGCTCATCAACCACCCGCTGGATTGCCCGATCTGCGATCAGGGCGGTGAGTGCGATCTGCAGGATCAGGCAATGGCTTTCGGCACCGACGGTTCGCGCTATCGCGAGAACAAGCGTGCCGTTGAAAACAAATATATCGGTCCGCTCGTCAAGACTGTGATGACGCGCTGCATTCACTGCACGCGCTGCGTCCGCTTCACGACGGAAGTTGCAGGCATTTCGGAACTCGGCCTCATCGGTCGTGGCGAAGACGCCGAGATCACCACCTATCTCGAACGCGCCATGACGTCGGAACTGCAGGGCAACGTTATCGATCTTTGCCCGGTTGGCGCTCTGACCTCGCGTCCTTACGCGTTCCAGGCCCGTCCGTGGGAACTGAACAAGACCGAAACCATCGATGTGATGGATGCGGTCGGTTCGAACATCCGCGTCGACACCCGTGGCCGCGAAGTGATGCGCGTCATGCCGCGTGTCAATGAAGCGGTGAACGAAGAGTGGATTTCCGACAAGACCCGCTTCATCTGGGATGGCCTGCGCACCCAGCGCCTCGACCGTCCTTATGTTCGCAAGGATGGCCGTCTGGTCGCCGCAAGCTGGCCGGAAGCTTTTGCCGCTATTGCTGCCAAGGTCTCCTCAACCTCCGCCGACAAGATTGGCGCAGTCGCTGGCGATCTGGCCTCGGTTGAAGAAATCTATGCGCTGAAGGGCCTGATGGCTTCGCTCGGCTCCGCCAATATCGATAGCCGCCAGGATGGTGCTGCTCTCGATCCGGCTCTGGGTCGTGCAAGCTATCTCTTTAACGCAACGATCGAAGGCATTGAAAACGCTGATGCTTTGCTCATCATCGGTTCCAATCCGCGCGTGGAGGCCGCAGTCCTGAACGCACGTATTCGCAAGCGTCAGCGCATGGGCCATTTCCCGGTCGCCCTGATCGGCGAACAGGCTGAACTGCGTTACGATTACGAATATCTGGGTGCTGGCGCTGAAACGCTAGCAGCAGTCGCTTCCGGCAAGAACGCATTCCGCGACGTGCTGGCCAAGGCTGAGTGTCCGCTGATCATCATCGGTCAGGGCGCGCTCACCGGCGAAAACGGTTCTGCAGTTCTGTCGACCGCAGCCAAGCTTGCTCAGGACGTCGGCGCCATCAAGGACGAGTGGAACGGCTTCTCCGTTCTGCACACTGCCGCTTCGCGCGTTGGTGCTCTGGATCTCGGCTTTGTGCCGGGTGAGGGCGGCAAGGTGGCTGGCGACATGCTGGGTAATCTTGATGTCGTGTTCCTGCTCGGTGCAGACGAACTCGACATGACCAGAAAGGGTTCGAGCTTCGTCGTTTACATCGGCACGCACGGCGATGCCGGCGCACACGCTGCCGACGTTATCCTGCCGGGTGCAGCCTACACGGAAAAGTCGGGCACCTGGCTCAACACCGAAGGTCGCGTGCAGCTCGGCAGCCGCGCCGGTTTCGCACCGGGCGAGGCAAAGGAAGACTGGGCAATCCTGCGCGCTCTTTCCGACAGCCTTGGCAAGCGCCTGCCGTTCGATTCGATGCAGCAGCTTCGCGCCAAGCTCTATGCGGACTATCCGCATATGCTGGCCATCGACACCATCACGCCTGCCTCGTCCGACGATCTCGTCGCGCTGGCAGCGAAAGCATCCAATCCGGGCGGCGGCGCTGCGTTCGTTTCCCCGGTCAAGGACTTCTACCTGACGAACCCAATTGCGCGCGCTTCCGCCGTCATGGCCGAATGCTCGGCGCTCGCGGCTGGCGGCTTCCAGCAGGCTGCCGAGTAAGCGAGAGAGAGACGGAACAATGGAAGGTATTTTTGCAGCTTACGTCTTGCCCGCGCTTATCATAGCGCTGAAGTCGGTCGTTCTGCTCGTCGTATTGCTGATCGTCGTCGCTTACCTGCTTTACGCAGATCGCAAGATCTGGGCAGCGGTACAGCTTCGCCGCGGCCCGAACGTTGTCGGTCCCTGGGGTCTGTTCCAGGCTTTCGCCGACTTGTTGAAGTTCGTCTTCAAGGAACCAATCATTCCGTCTGGCGCAAACAAGGGTGTCTTCCTCCTTGCGCCTTTCGTTTCTGCCGTTCTTGCAATGGCAACCTGGGCGGTCATTCCGGTCAATGAAGGCTGGGCCATCGCCAATATCAATGTCGGCATTCTCTATATCTTCGCCATTTCTTCGCTCGAAGTTTACGGCGTGATCATGGGTGGCTGGGCATCGAACTCGAAGTATCCGTTCCTCGGTGCGCTTCGTTCGGCTGCACAGATGGTTTCCTACGAAGTCTCCATCGGCTTCGTGATTGTCACGGTTCTGCTGACGGTTGGCTCGCTCAACCTGACCGACATCGTGCTTTCGCAGAATACGGGCCTTGGCACCATGCTCGGTCTTCCGGCTTCGTTCCTCGACTGGAACTGGCTGGCTCTGTTCCCGATGTTCGTGATCTTCTTCATTTCGGCACTTGCCGAAACGAACCGTCCGCCATTCGACCTTGTCGAAGCTGAATCCGAACTCGTGGCCGGTCACATGATCGAATATTCGTCCACGCCGTTCCTTCTGTTCTTCCTTGGCGAGTATGTGGCGATCACGCTGATGTGCGCCCTGATGACGACGCTCTTCCTTGGCGGCTGGCTGCCTCCGGTTGACGTTTGGTTCCTCAACTGGGTTCCGGGCATCATCTGGTTCATGCTGAAGCTCTGCTTCTGCTTCTTCCTCTTCGCAATGGTGAAGGCTTTCGTTCCGCGTTACCGCTACGACCAGCTGATGCGCCTTGGCTGGAAAGTGTTCCTGCCGATCTCGCTCTTCATGGTTGTCGCAACCGCGACCTTCCTCAAAGTCTTCGGTCTGGCGTAAGGAGTAATAACTATGGCTTCATTCGCTCAAGCAGCCAAATCGCTCCTGCTCAAGGAATTCGTCGGCGCGTTCTTTCTTTCCATGCGCCAGTTCTTCGCGCCCAAGGCGACGTTGAACTACCCGCATGAAAAGGGCCCGGTCTCTCCGCGATTCCGTGGAGAGCACGCGCTGCGCCGTTATCCGAACGGTGAAGAACGCTGCATCGCCTGCAAGCTTTGCGAAGCGATCTGCCCGGCGCAGGCCATCACCATCGAGGCCGGTCCGCGCCGCAACGACGGCACCCGCCGCACGGTGCGTTACGACATCGATATGGTGAAGTGCATCTATTGCGGTTTCTGCCAGGAAGCATGCCCGGTGGATGCCATCGTGGAAGGTCCGAATTTCGAATTCGCGACCGAAACCCGCGAAGAACTCTACTATGACAAGGACAAGCTCCTTGCCAATGGCGACCGTTGGGAACGCGAAATCGCGCGCAATATCGCGATGGATGCGCCATATCGCTGATTGGTTTTGCTGAAACCTCGTTTCGGCATCCGGTTTGAAAAGCGGCAACAGGAAGGGGCGGCCCATCTTGTTGCTGGAATTTAAGTTTCGCGAATATTCGCGGCAAACAAAGACTAAAGCGAGCGAGGCAATAAGGCTTTGCTCACGGAAAGGTGTTGGGGGATCCCCATGCTGACAGGTATTGCGGCAGCGTTTTTCTATCTGTTCGCTTTCATCATGATCGCAAGCGCGTTCATGGTGATTGCGGCACGCAACCCCGTGCATTCGGTGCTGTTTCTGATCCTCACGTTCTTCAATGCGGCAGCTCTGTTCCTGCTGACCGGGGCCGAGTTCCTCGCCATGATCCTGCTCGTCGTTTACGTCGGTGCAGTGGCGGTTCTCTTCCTCTTCGTCGTCATGATGCTGGATGTGGACTTCTCCGAACTGAAGCGCGGCGCATTGCAATATGCACCGGTCGGCGCTCTGGTCGGTCTGATCTTGCTCGGCGAACTGATCTTCGTGTTCGCAAGCAACATGTTTGCGCCGAAGCTGGGGCAGGGTTCCGTGCCGATCCCGAATATCGCCGAGCGGAGCAATACCGCTGCTCTGGGCGACATTCTCTACACCGACTTCGTCTTCTACTTCCAGGTTGCTGGTCTCGTCCTTCTGGTCGCGATGATCGGCGCCATTGTTCTGACGCTGCGGCACAAGCCGAATGTCAAGCGCCAGTCCATCCCGACCCAGGTAGCTCGCATGCCCGAAACGGCGATCGAGATCAAGAAGGTCGAAACGGGCAAAGGCATCTGAGGATAAGCATATGGAAATCGGTATCGCCCACTATCTCACCGTTTCGGCCATCCTGTTTACGCTTGGCGTCTTCGGCATTTTTCTGAACCGCAAGAACGTCATCGTCATCCTGATGTCGATCGAATTGATCCTTTTGTCGGTCAATCTCAATTTCGTGGCGTTCTCCAGCCAGCTCGGCGACATGGTCGGGCAGGTCTTCGCCCTTTTCGTTCTGACTGTTGCTGCTGCCGAAGCAGCCATCGGTCTGGCAATTCTCGTTGTTTTCTTCCGTAATCGCGGCTCCATCGCGGTGGAAGACGTCAATGTTATGAAAGGTTGACGGGCAAATGCTCTATTACGCGATCGTCTTCCTTCCGCTTCTCGGCTTCCTGATTGCCGGTCTTTTCGGCAATCAGATCGGAGCCAAGGCGAGCGAATACATCACTTCCGGTTTCATGGTCATCGTCGCGATCCTGTCCTGGGTCGTCTTCTTCCAGATTCCGCTTGGCCACGATGCAGAAACCGTCCGCATCCCGGTTCTTCACTGGGTGACATCGGGCGCGCTTTCCTTTGACTGGTCACTGCGCGTCGATACGCTCACCGGCGTCATGCTGGTCGTGGTGAACTCGGTGTCGGCTCTCGTGCATATCTATTCCATTGGATATATGCACCACGATCCGCATCGTCCGCGCTTCTTCGCCTATCTGTCGCTCTTCACTTTCGCCATGCTCATGCTGGTCACGTCGGACAATCTGGTCCAGATGTTCTTCGGCTGGGAAGGCGTGGGTCTGGCTTCGTACCTCCTGATCGGTTTCTGGTTCCAGAAGCCTTCGGCCAATGCAGCCGCCATGAAGGCGTTCGTCGTCAACCGCGTCGGCGACTTCGGCTTCCTGCTCGGCATCTTCGGCGTCTTCGCGCTGTTCCAGTCGGTCGACTACAACACGATCTTTGCTGCGGCAGCCAATTATCTGCCGGCTGAAGGCGCTGCCGATGCCAATCAGGTCGTTCTGAACTTCCTCGGCTATCAGCTCGACAAGCAGGGCGCGATCACGATCACCTGTCTGCTGCTCTTCATGGGGGCGATGGGCAAGTCGGCGCAGTTCCTGCTGCACACCTGGCTTCCGGACGCCATGGAAGGCCCGACCCCGGTTTCGGCTCTCATTCACGCCGCTACCATGGTTACCGCGGGCGTGTTCATGGTCGCCCGCATGTCGCCGATCTTTGAACTGTCGCAGACCGCTCTTCTGGTCGTGACCATCATCGGCGCCACCACTGCCTTCTTTGCGGCAACGGTCGCTCTCGTACAGAACGACATCAAGCGCGTGATCGCCTATTCGACCTGTTCGCAGCTCGGCTATATGTTTGCAGCGCTTGGTGTGGGTGCCTATGGCGCCGCCGTGTTCCATCTGTTCACGCACGCTTTCTTCAAGGCGCTTTTGTTCCTTTGCGCCGGTTCGGTTATCCATGCCGTTTCGGAAGAGCAGGACATGCGTCGCATGGGCGGCCTGCGCAAGCTGATCCCCATCACCTACTGGATGATGGTCATCGGTACGGTTGCCATTACGGGCCTCGGTATTCCGGGCACGATCATCGGCACTGCCGGTTTCTTCTCCAAGGATGCGATCATCGAATCCGTCTTCGCTTCGCACAGTGCTGCCAGCGGCTACGCTTCGACGCTTCTCATCGTTGCAGCGCTCTTCACGAGCTTCTATTCATGGCGTCTGATTTTCATGACCTTCCACGGCAAGCCGCGCGCTTCGGCGGAAGTCATGCATCATGTCCATGAATCGCCAGCCGTCATGTTCGTTCCGCTGCTGATCCTCGGCGTCGGTGCACTCTTTGCCGGTGTCGTGTTCAAGGAACTCTTCTTCGGCCACGAATATGCCGAATTCTGGAAGGGCGCGCTGTTCACTTCGGCTGCCAACCAGATCCTTGAGGAATACCACCATGTTCCTCTGTGGGTTAAGCTGTCGCCGTTCATCTCGATGGTTCTCGGCTTTATCGTCGCCTGGATCTTCTACATCCGCTCGCCGGAAACGCCGAAGGCGCTGGCTGCCCGTCATCGTGGCCTCTACCAGTTCCTTCTCAACAAGTGGTACTTCGACGAACTGTACGATTTCCTCTTCGTACGTCCGGCTCGCTGGCTTGGCCGCTTGTTCTGGAAGGGTGGCGACGGCTGGCTTATTGACGGCTTCGGCCCGGATGGCATCTCGGCTCGCGTGCTCGATGTCACCAACCGCGTCGTCAAGATGCAGTCCGGATACCTTTATCACTACGCATTCGCGATGCTGATCGGCGTCGCCGCGCTCGTCACTTGGATGATGCTCGGGAGCTCTTTCTGATGACCGACTGGCCAATTCTCTCAACGGTCACGTTTCTGCCGCTTGTCGGCGCGTTACTGATCCTTCTGATCAAGGACGACAGCGAGGCTTCGCGTCGCAATATCCGCAATGTCGCGCTGCTGACGACGATATTCGTCTTCATCCTGTCGCTCGTCATCTGGGCAGGGTTCGATAATTCGAACCCCGGCTTCCAGATGGTCGAACAGATCGACTGGATGGGTGGCGGCATCAGCTACCACATGGGCGTGGACGGTATCTCCGTCCTGTTCGTGGTGTTGTCGGCTTTCCTCATGCCCTTCTGCATTCTCGCAAGCTGGATATCGGTGGAAAAGCGCGTCAAGGAATACATGATCGCGTTCCTCATTCTGGAAACGCTGATGATCGGCGTGTTCTGCGCGCTCGACCTGTTCCTGTTCTACGTGTTCTTCGAAGCAAGCCTTATCCCGATGTTCATCATCATCGGCGTGTGGGGCGGCAAGCGTCGCGTCTATGCGAGCTTGAAGTTCTTCCTCTACACGCTTCTGGGCTCGGTTCTGATGCTCATCGCCATCATGGCCATGTACTGGCAGGCTGGCACGATGAACATCGTGGAACTGCAGAAGTACAGCTTCCCTGCCGGGATGCAGACATGGTTATGGCTCGCCTTCTTCGCGTCCTTTGCCGTGAAGATGCCGATGTGGCCGGTCCATACCTGGTTGCCGGATGCGCACGTTGAAGCGCCGACGGCAGGCTCGGTCATTCTGGCCGGTATCCTGCTGAAGCTCGGCGGTTACGGCTTCCTGCGCTTCTCGCTGCCGATGTTCCCGCTGGCGTCCGCCGATTTTGCTCCGCTGATCTTCACGCTGTCGGTCATAGCCATCATCTACACGTCTCTGGTCGCTCTGGTTCAGGAAGACATCAAGAAGCTGATCGCGTATTCGTCGGTTGCCCACATGGCCTATGTGACCATGGGTATTTTTGCCGCGAACGAGCAGGGCATTCAGGGCGCCATCTTCCAGATGCTGTCGCACGGTATCGTGTCGGGCGCGCTCTTCCTCTGCGTCGGCGTGATCTATGACCGCATGCATACCCGTGAAATTGCGGCGTTCGGCGGTCTGGTGAACAACATGCCGAAATATGCGGTGGCCTTCCTCATCTTCACGATGGCGAATGTGGGCCTGCCGGGTACTTCGGGCTTCATCGGTGAATTCCTGACGCTGTTCGGTGTGTTCCGGGTCAATACCTGGGTGGCACTGTTCGCAACCACGGGTGTCATCCTCTCGGCGGCTTATGCGCTCTGGCTCTACCGTCAGGTAGTCTTCGGTGCATTGACGAAGGAAAGCCTGAAGGCGCTCCTCGACTTGAGCCCGCGTGAGAAGATCATTCTCTACCCGCTTGTGGCGCTCACCATCTTCTTCGGTGTGTATCCGACCCCGGTCTTCGACGTGACCGCCGGTGCCGTGAACGCCCTGGTCCAACATTACGACGCAGCACTCGCGGGCACCGCGAGCGCCGTGCTGGCACAGTAAGAAATAAAGGCGTAGGTCATGCAGACTGATCTGATAGCTCATCTGACCCTTGCAGCACCGGAGGTTCTCCTTGCTGTAGGCGCCTTGGCACTGCTCATGATTGGCGTGTTCTCCGGCGAACGGGCGACCACGCTCGTCAACGGATTATCCGTCGCGGTGCTTATTGCAGCGCTGGCTCTGGTGGTCCTTTTCCCAACGAACGGCGCCGCATTCGGCGGTGCCATCGTCAATGACAGCTTCAGCCGCTTCATGAAGGTGCTGACGCTGATCGGCTCCATCGTGACGCTGATCATGTCGGTCGGCTTCGCCAAGGCTGAGAAGTTCGACAAGTTCGAGTTCCCGGTCCTGATCGTGATTTCCACGCTCGGCATGCTGCTGATGGTTTCAGCATCCAACATGCTGTCGCTCTATCTCGGTCTCGAACTGCAATCGCTGGCGCTCTACGTTCTGGCAGCGTTCAACCGCGATAGCGTCCGTTCGACGGAAGCTGGTCTGAAATACTTCGTTCTCGGTTCGCTTTCCTCGGGCATGCTGCTTTACGGCATTTCGCTCGTCTACGGTTACACCGGCCACATCGGCTTTACCGAAATCGCCCAGGCCGTCTCCGGCGGTCAGCGTGAACTCGGTCTGGTGTTCGGTCTCGTCTTCATTCTGGCCGGTCTGGCATTCAAGATTTCTGCCGTTCCGTTCCACATGTGGACGCCGGACGTCTATGAAGGCGCGCCGACCCCGGTAACGGCATTCTTTGCCGCCGCCCCGAAGATGGCTGCCATGGCGCTCATCATCCGCGTCGTCTCGGAAGCCTTTGCTCCGGTCACCCATGACTGGCAGCAGGTCGTGATTTTCATCGCGCTTGCCTCGATGGTCCTTGGTGCGTTTGCCGCCATCGGCCAGCGTAACATCAAGCGCCTGATGGCTTATTCCTCGATCAGCCATATGGGCTATGCGCTCGTTGGTCTGGCCGCCGGAACGGTGATCGGCGTGAAGGGCGTGATGATCTACATGGCAATCTACCTTGCCATGACGCTCGGCACCTTCGCGTTCATTCTCGCAATGCGCACCAAGGACGGCAATGTGGAGAGCATTGAGGATCTGGCCGGTCTGTCCCGCACCAATCCGGTGCTGGCAACGATCATGACCATCTTCCTGTTCTCGCTCGCTGGCATCCCGCCGCTCGCCGGTTTCTTCGGAAAGTGGTACACCTTCCTTGCCGCCGTCGAAGCGGGTCTCTATCCGCTTGCCATCATCGGTATCGTGGCTTCGGTCGTGGGCGCGTTCTACTACCTGCGCATGATAAAGATCATGTGGTTCGATGAGCCGACGGGTGGTTTCGTTCCGGTCGCAGGCGAGCTTCGCCTCGTTCTCGGCGTAACGGGTGCCTTCGTGCTCTTCTACGTCTTCCTTGCTGGTCCGATCGGCGGATTTGCCGAAGCCGCAGCCAAGACGTTTTTCTGATTAATGCAAAAGGCGGAAGCATAAATGAGTTTTGCGCTTTCGCCTGTTGCGGCAAATGAGGGCTACCGTCTCGAAGCTTTCGAGACGGTAGGTTCCACCAATGCGGTTGCTCTCGAACGGGCAGCCAGCGGTGATCCGGGCAAGCTCTGGCTTGTTACGAAGAGACAGGAAAGCGGTCGCGGAAGACGGGGCCGTGCCTGGTCTACGCCGGAAGGCAATCTTGCCTCCACACTGCTTCTTGTTGAATCCTATGAAATGAAAATGGCGGCAACGCTTGGTTTTGTTGCCGGTCTGTCGCTCGCCGATGCACTTGATGCGGTGTTCGCAGCCACGGGGCCTGCCGTGCCGCCGACAATCGGCCTCAAATGGCCGAACGATGTCCTGCTCAATGGCGCCAAACTCACCGGCATCCTGCTTGAATCGTCCATTCTGGCGAAGAATTTGTTCGCCGTTGCCATCGGTATCGGGACCAATGTGGTCGCCTTTCCCGATGACCTGCCTTATGCAGCAACGTCGTTGCAGGCTCTCGGCAGCAAATGCGATGCCGAGACTTTGTTCGCAGCCTTGTCGGATGCCTGGTCGGTCAACTATCGCGTCTGGAATGAAGGGCGCGGTCTCGACGATATTCGCAAGCGCTGGCTGCAGCGCGCGCATGGCCTTGGCCAGAATGTAACCATGCAGGTTGAAGGCCGTATCATCGAAGGTCGTTTTGAGACAATCGATGAGGCATGCCGTTTTGTTATTCGCGAGGACGAAGGTTCGCGAGTTGCGGTAACGGCTGGCGATGTCTATTTCGGAACTGCTGCAACAATACGCAAATAATTGCTTTATCGCATCTTACTAGGGTTGCAACGGGACAACTTTAGGTCCAGTTGATGCCGCAAGGCGGGATTAATCACAGAGGAAATTTCATGGCCCGATCCAATACTACTGAACTCGTCTTTCTGCCGCTTGGCGGCGTAGGCGAAATCGGCATGAATTTGGCCATGTATGGCTTCGGTCCTGCGGATAACCGTGAATGGCTTGTCGTGGATATGGGGGTGAGCTTTGCGGGGCCTGAACAGCCGGGCGCTGATCTCATCCTGCCGGATATCCGCTATCTCGAGGCTGAAAAGCACAATCTGCGCGGCATCGTTATCACCCATGCGCATGAAGACCATTTCGGTGCTTTGCTCGATCTGTGGCCGCGCCTGAAGGTTCCGGTTTATGCGACGCCATTCACCGCCGGTCTGCTTGAAGCCAAGCGACAGTCGGAACACGGTGCGCCCGAAATTCCAATCACGATCTACAAGGCAGGCGAGAAATTCGAAGTCGGGCCTTTCAAGCTTGAAGCTGTCGCAGTAACCCACTCCATTCCCGAGCCGGTTTCGCTGGCTATTACGACACCGCTCGGCACGGTCGTGCATACGGGTGACTGGAAGATGGACCCGGAACCATCGCTCGGACCGGTTATCGATGAGGCGCGTTTCCGCGCTATCGGTGATGCAGGCGTTCTGGCGCTGATCTGCGACTCCACCAATGCTTTGCGCGAAGGCGAGTCTCCTTCGGAACGTCAGGTGGGCGAGAGCCTGCGCGAGTTGATTGAAAATGCGCGCGGTCGTGTGGCCATCACCACTTTCTCTTCCAATGTCGGTCGTATCCGGTCGATTACCGAAGCAGCACGCGATGCGGGCCGTCAGGTGCTGGTGGTTGGGCGTTCGATGAAGCGCGCCATCTCCGTCGCCACAGAACTTGGCTATATGGAAGGCTTGCCGGAATATCTCAGCGAAGAGGATTACGGCTATATTCCACGCGAAAACGTGGTGATGATCCTTACCGGCAGTCAGGGCGAACCGCGCGCGGCACTCGCCAAACTGGCACGTGACGAAATGCGCAGCCTCGCGCTGACGGCGGGCGATACGGTCATCTATTCATCGCGCGCCATTCCGGGCAATGAAAAATCCATTCTCGACATCAAGAACCGCCTGATTGATCGGGGTATCAAGATCATCGGTGATGAGGATGCATTGGTCCATGTGTCGGGCCATCCACGGCGCAGCGAATTGCGTCGCATGTATTCCTGGGTTCGTCCGCAAATTCTGGTGCCGGTGCATGGCGAAGCCGCTCATCTGGTCGCGCAAGGTTCTCTTGGCGCGATGGAGGGCATCGAGCAGGTCGCGCAGGTGCGTGACGGCGACATGCTGCGTCTGGCACCCGGCAAGGCGGAGATTATCGATGAAGCGCCGGTTGGCCGGATTTACAAGGACGGCAAGCTGATCGGTGACGAGGAAGAAATCGGCATGGTCGAGCGTCGCAAGCTCGCTTATGTCGGTCATGTCGCCGTTTCGGTGCTGCTGGACCGTGAACACAAGATCATCGATGAGCCCGATCTCGTAACTTTCGGCGTGCCGGAAGAAAACGCGCAGGGCGACCTGTTGGAAGACATCCTGCTGGATGCAGCCATCGAGGCCATCGACAGCATTCCGCGCGTTCGCCGCAAGGATATCGAGCTTGTCCGGGAGTCCGTGCGCCGTGCCGTTCGCGCTGCGGCAAATGAAGCATGGGGCAAAAAGCCGGTAGTGACCGTATTCGTGAATAGGATACGGTAGTCATACGGATTGCAAAATGACCGGCATGGGAGGTGCTGATGCTCGAACGCTTGAACCACGTGGCGATTGCCGTTCCGGATATCGATGCCGCGGCAGCGCTTTATCGCGGCAAGCTCGGTGCGAAAGTCACCGAGCCGCAGGCACTGCCTGAACATGGCGTAACCGTGGTTTTTATCGACGTCGGCAACACCAAGATCGAATTGCTGGAACCGTTGGGTGAGGGGTCGCCGATTGCGGCGTTTCTGGAAAAGAATCCTTCCGGCGGGATGCACCATCTGTGCTATGAGGTTGCGGACATAATTGCCGCTCGCGACCGCCTCAAGGCGGAGGGTGCGCGTATCCTTGGAGATGGCGAACCGAAGACCGGCGCCCATGGCAAGCCAGTTCTGTTCCTGCATCCCAAGGATTTCAACGGCACACTGATCGAACTGGAAGAGGTGTAATCATGTCTCTGGTTTCAGGAATCGCGATTTACTTCATCATCTGGTGGACGACGCTGTTCGCGCTGCTGCCGGTTGGCTTGCGCACCCAGGCTGAAGAAAACGAAGTGACTTTGGGCACGGTGGCCAGCGCTCCGGCAAAACCACGCATCGGTCGTGCCTTTCTGCGGACGACCATCGTCGCAACACTCATCTTCCTGCTCTATTATTATGTGACGCAGATCAGCGGTTTCGGCCTCGATGATATCCCACATTTCTTCCCGGATCTGACCTGAGCATTCGTTCGCGTTCCACCATGAATTTTTGAGGCTGCCTAAATTATAGGCAGCCTTTCTTTTGTATAAAGAAAAGTGGACGCGCCTACCATGGGTTGCGTCAGATATCGAGCTTGTTGGCGTAACGTATTGAATTTACGACACAGCACAACCCGGCGTCATTTGTGACAGCGATAGCGCTCCCTGAGCAATGTTCTTCATATAAATCGATTTATACTTAAGTGAAATTTAATACTTGATTGCACGGAGGGCGCTGCGATAAATCCCACAAAATCAATGTGTTATTGCAAGCTATAAAATAGGGAAACTGCGGAAAGCGTGGAGGTGCTGCAAGTTCAAAAAAAAAGCAAGGCTTTCGCCTTGCTAATCAAATACGCGTTCGATCCGTTTCCATTTGACTGGCGGCTGCGAAAGTCGCGCCTGGATCCATCCTCCCAAGACTTTGACCGCGTGAAACCAACGGTTTTATTCCGTTGTTGCTCTTATGCTGAAAAAAATAGCGAACTGCACAGCTTTTGTCACGAAAAATCTTCTATGGCGTCATATTTCTTTCGCAAATTTTCCCGAATGAGAGTGATATATCTGTAATATATTGAATTTGAATGTGAATCCGGAGGCCGCATTTCGCGTCTCTGGTTCTTTCGACAGGCGATCATGGTTGTGGATGGGGAAATCCGCTATCGCGAAAGCTTTTTCAAGCGGGTTTCCAACCGGTGTATAACCCGGTAAGAAACCGACAAATATGCTTAATTTTTGCCTGATTCTTGAAGCACTCAGGCAGTCCCTCTTGATTGGTGGTTACGATGCGTCTGTCGCGGTATTTTTTGCCTATTCTGAAGGAAAACCCCAAGGAGGCGGAAATCGTCTCCCACAGGCTGATGCTGCGCTCGGGCATGATCCGTCAACAGTCGGCCGGCATCTATTCCTGGCTGCCGATCGGTCTGAAGGTTCTCAACAAGGTCTGCGATATCATTCGTGAAGAACAGAACCGCGCGGGCGCCAATGAAATCCTGATGCCGACCATCCAGTCCGCAGACCTGTGGCGCGAAAGCGGTCGCTACGATGCCTATGGCAAGGAAATGCTGCGCATTCAGGACCGTCAGGAGCGCGATATGCTCTTCGGTCCGACCAATGAGGAAATGGTCACCGACATTTTCCGCTCCTATGTGCGCTCCTACAAGGATCTGCCGCTCAATCTCTACCACATCCAGTGGAAGTTCCGCGACGAAGTGCGCCCGCGTTTCGGCGTCATGCGTTCGCGCGAATTTCTGATGAAGGACGCCTATTCGTTCGACCTCGATTATGAGGGCGCGAAAATGGCTTACTACCGTATGTTCGTGTCCTATCTGCGCACTTTTGCACGTGTTGGCCTGCAGGCCATCCCGATGCGCGCCGATACGGGGCCGATTGGCGGCGACCTCAGCCACGAATTCATTATTCTGGCCGAAACCGGCGAAAGCCAGGTTTTCTGCGACAAGGCCTATCTCGATCTGGCCGTGCCGGGCGCGGACACCGATTTCCGCAACGATGCGCAGCTGACCGATATCGTCAATCGCTGGACGACGCCTTATGCGGCAACCGACGAAATGCACGACGAGGCCGACTGGTCCAAGGTGAAGCCGGAAGATCAGGTCTCTGCACGTGGCATCGAAGTGGGGCACATCTTCCATTTCGGCACGAAATATTCTGAACCGATGGGCGCGAAAGTGCAGGGCCCGGATGGCAAGGAACATCTGGTTTCCATGGGTTCCTACGGCATCGGTCCGTCGCGCCTCGTCGCGGCTGCCATCGAAGCCTTCCACGACGATGCGGGCATTATCTGGCCGAAAGCCATCGCGCCGTTCGGTGCCGGTATCGTCAATATGAAGCCGGGCGACGAAGGCTGCGACGCTGTAAGCGAGAAGATCTACGAAGCGCTGACCAATGCAGGCGTCGATCCTCTGCTGGACGACACGGATGACCGTCCGGGTGCAAAGTTCGCCACGATGGACTTGATCGGCCTGCCGACGCAGGTGATCGTTGGCCCGCGTGGCGTTGCCGCCGGTGAAGTCGAGATCAAGGATCGCAAGACCGGTGAACGCCAGAGCCTGAGCGTTGAAGCTGCGATCAATCTGTTGACGGCAGAAGCATGAGCAGCGCGGCGGCAGCAAAATCCGGGGATCAGGCTAAGGCAGCTCAAAAGGCTCCAAAGTCAGGTCCATTCTCGGCTTTCGAACGGATGATCGCTTGGCGATATCTGCGCGCGCGCCGCCGCGAGACTTTTATCTCGGTCATTGCCGGTTTTTCGTTTACCGGCATCATGCTGGGCGTGGCGACCCTCATCATCGTCATGGCGGTGATGAACGGTTTCCGTGCCGAGCTTCTTTCGCGAATTCTCGGCATCAATGGCCATCTCATCATGCAGCCAATTGATCGTCCGCTGGATGATTATGCCGATCTCATCAAGCGGATCGACGGTATTTCCGGCATCAGGTTCGCCATTCCCGTGGTGGAAGGGCAGGCGCTCGTCCAGGGGAATATCGGCGCAGGAACGGGTGCACTGGTGCGCGGTCTTCGCGAAGAGGATCTCGACAAGCTCAAGCTCGTCTCCGGCAATATTCGCCAGGGCACGCTTCAGGGCTTCGATCAGGGCGGCGGCGTCGCCATCGGAACCCGCATGGCCGAAAATCTCGGCCTTTCAATCGGCGATACGCTACGGGTGATTTCGCCGGATGGCGATGTGACCCCGTTCGGCGTCAATCCGCGCGTGAAGGCCTATCCGATTGTCGCGATCTTCGAGATCGGCATGTCGGAATACGACTCGTCGATTGTCATGATGCCGCTGTCCGAGGCGCAGCTTTTCTTCAATCAGGAAGGCAAGGTGCAATCGCTGGAAATCTTTGTCGATAATCCCGACAAGGTGGATGCGATGCGCGCGCCCGTAGAAGAGGCAGCGGGACGTCAGCTCTCGCTCGTCGACTGGCGCCAGCGCAACCAGACTTTCTTCTCGGCGCTGGAAGTCGAGCGCAATGTCATGTTCATGATCCTGACGCTGATCGTGCTCGTGGCGGCGCTGAACATCATTTCCGGCCTCATCATGCTGGTGAAGGACAAGGGGCACGATATCGCGATCCTGCGAACCATGGGCGCAACCCGTGGCGCGGTGATGCGCATATTCCTGATGACGGGCGCCGCCATCGGCGTCACCGGCACGATAGCCGGTGTCGTTCTGGGCGTTGTCGTCTGCCTCAATGTCGAGCGCCTGCGGGAGTTCTTCTCGTGGCTCTCGGGAACCACGCTCTTCAACCCGGAACTTTACTTCCTGAGCCAGTTGCCTGCGAAGATGGACCCCGGCGAAACGATTTCCGTTATCGTCATGGCTCTGGTGCTTTCATTCATTGCCACCATTTTCCCGGCCTGGCGCGCTGCCAAGCTCGATCCGGTCGAAGCATTGAGGTACGAATAAATGGCGGCTGAAATCATCATGCGGCTGGAGCGTGTCGGCCGCGCCTATAAGGAAGCCGACCGCGAACTGGTCATTCTGAAGGATGCCGATTTCACACTTCGTCGTGGGGAAATGGTTGCGCTTGTCGCGCCATCGGGAGCGGGCAAGTCGACATTGCTGCACACGGCAGGCCTGCTGGAGCGTCCCGACAACGGAGACGTTTTCTTGGATGGGCGTTCCTGCAGCAAATTGTCCGATGATGAGCGCACAGCTGTGCGCCGCAACGACGTCGGTTTCGTTTATCAGTTCCACCATCTCCTGCCGGAATTTTCCGCGCTGGAGAATGTGATGATGCCGCAGATGATCCGCGGTCTGTCCAGGAAAGCCGCAGCAGAGCGTGCGCAGCAGCTTCTTGAATATATGAAGATCGGCAAGCGCGCTTCGCATCGCCCGTCGGAACTTTCCGGCGGCGAGCAACAGCGCGTCGCTATTGCCCGCGCCGTTGCCAACGCGCCGCTTGTTCTTCTGGCGGATGAACCGACCGGCAACCTCGACCCGACGACATCATCCTACGTCTTCGGAGCTCTTGAGGCCCTCGTGCGTCAGTCGGGGCTTGCGGCCCTGATCGCGACCCATAATCACGAACTTGCCCGCCGCATGGACCGGCGCGTCACGCTGAAGGACGGCAAGGTCGTCGATCTATAAGCCTTCCAGATCATAGTAGCACCTCATCCTGAGGAGCCGTCACAGGTGGCGTCTCGAAGGGCGAGGTGCGTCTCCGCCTGAATATGGCGCTTTCGTTCCCCGCTCACGCAGCCAGCGTCTGCGGTTGTATATTCACTATTCGTAAACCCTAAAATGAATGGCGGGCTAGAACGGGTGTTGACTTTGGAACAAAAATAGAACAAAAAATAAACATACGTGAACACAGAGGAGTTTCCAACATGACCGATCTCGTCCACGACGTTCTGTCTTTCATTTCGGTAAGCCTGTTCATTGCAACTTTCGCCATCTGGGTGAGTGCGATCTGAAGGAAATAGAGCATGTCTCCCAAAAGTGGGAACCGGTTTTGGGATATAGACATGCGTGAAAACGATAGGGCATTTCCGATGACCCCGGAAAAATTGGAGATGCTCTGGCTGGTTCTTGTGAACCCGCTGCAAGGTGGCGATAGTCTTACTGGACATCGCCATATCATTCCCCGAAACTGATGCTATCAGGCGACAGAGTCGCCAGCCGCGATGGGCCATGCGTGTGGCCCATCTTGCAAGCAATGTGCTATCAGGCGGCTACTGCATCGGCCCGAAAATCGGAATCGGTTTTCGGAAAGCGTGATGCTTGGATTTAGAGCGCCGGATGTATGTCCATCCGGGCGGCTCAGCAGATGATCGGGGTCGATGGAATGAGTGACGTAGCAGCAGGCAATGCAGCAAAAGACGGTGCTTTGACGCCACGTTTTGTGCACCTGCGGGTACACTCGGCCTATTCCTTGCTGGAAGGCGCATTGCCGCTCGGCAAGATCATCAAACAGGCGATTGCCGACGAGGCGCCGGCTATCGCAGTCACCGACACCAACAATCTGTTCGGTGCGCTTGAATTTGCGCAGAAGGCATCGAAAGATGGTCTGCAACCCATCATCGGTTGTCAGGTCGATATAGCCTTCGGCGATCACAATGATAATGGCCGCAGCGTCAATCGCCGTGTCGCGCTGGACCTCGCTCCAGTTGTGCTGCTGGCGGCAACGGAAGAGGGCTATGCGAATATCGTGCGGCTCGTCAGTCGCGCGTTTCTGGAAACACCGGCAGGTGATCCGGTGCATGTCGAAGCAAGCTGGCTGCCGTCATTATCGAAAGATGTCATTGTTCTTTCCGGTGGCGCATTGGGACCAATCGGTCGCGCTTTTGCCGCCGACCGTCCCGACAGGGCAGAGGCGCGGCTTGCTTTCCTGCGTGAAGCCTTTGGCGATCGGCTTTATGTCGAGTTGCAGCGCCAGGCAGGTTACGACCGTGCGCTGGAAGCAAAGACCGTCGCGCTTGCCTATGAGATGGATCTGCCTCTGGTAGCCACCAATGAGGCATTCTTTCTCAAGGCAGAAGACTTCGAGGCCCACGATGCGCTTCTTGCCATCGCGGAAGGCCAGATTCTTTCAAACGATGACCGCCGCCGTCTGACGCCGGACCATCACATGAAAAGCCGTGCGGAAATGGCTGCACTTTTTGCCGATCTGCCGGAAGCACTCGACAACACCGTCGAAATTGCAGAGCGTTGCAGCTGGTACACGCAGACCCGTGCACCGATCCTGCCGCGGTTTACCGGCGAATCCGATGACGCGGAGGCCGCCGTTCAGGAGGAAGCCGACGAGCTGGCGCGGCAGGCCCGCGAAGGCCTGAAGATGCGCCTGGAGACCGTCGGTCTCGCAGAAGGCTATACGACAGAGCAATATGCCGAACGTCTCGAATACGAGATCGGCATCATCACCCGCATGAAGTTCCCGGGCTACTTCCTGATCGTTGCGGACTTTATCAAATGGGCGAAAGCCCATGGCATTCCGGTCGGGCCGGGCCGTGGCTCGGGTGCCGGTTCGCTCGTCGCCTATGCGCTGACGATTACCGACGTCGATCCTTTGCGGTTCTCGCTGCTTTTCGAACGCTTCCTCAACCCGGATCGCGTTTCGATGCCCGACTTCGATATCGACTTCTGTCAGGACCGCCGTGAAGAGGTGATCCGCTATGTGCAGGGAAAGTACGGGCGCGATCAGGTAGCCCAGATCATCACATTCGGAACCCTGCAGGCACGCGCTGTGCTGCGCGATGTCGGTCGCGTTCTGGAAATGCCTTACGGGCAGGTCGATCGTCTCTGCAAGCTGGTGCCGCAAAACCCGGCCAATCCAGTGTCACTGGCACAAGCCATCGACACAGAACCGAAGATCAATGAGGAGCGTGAGAAAGAGCCGGTGGTCGGACGGCTGCTGGATATGGCGCTCAAGCTCGAAGGGCTTTACCGCCACGCCTCGACCCATGCCGCCGGTATCGTGATCGGTGACCGTCCGCTGTCGGAACTGGTCCCGATGTATCGCGATCCGCGTTCCGACATGCCCGTCACGCAGTTTAACATGAAATGGGTCGAGCAGGCGGGACTGGTCAAGTTCGACTTTCTTGGTCTCAAGACGCTGACCGTCCTTGAAACGGCGGTCAAACTGGTGGCGCGCAAGGGCGTTGAGATTGACCTATCCCATGTGCCGCTCGACGACGAACTGACCTATGAGATGTTGTCGCGCGGCGAAACCGTCGGCGTGTTCCAGGTGGAAAGTGCGGGTATGCGCAAGGCGCTGCTCGGTATGCGCCCGGACCGGATCGAAGATATCATCGCGCTTGTGGCGCTTTATCGTCCCGGTCCGATGGAGAACATCCCGACTTATAATGCGCGCAAGAACGGTGAGGAGGAGATTGCCTCCATTCACCCGAAGATCGATCACCTGATCAAGGAAACGCAGGGCGTTATCGTCTATCAGGAACAGGTGATGCAGATTGCACAGGTGCTTTCCGGCTATTCGCTCGGTGAAGCTGACCTTTTGCGCCGCGCCATGGGCAAGAAAATCCGCGAGGAAATGGACAAGCAGCGCGTCCGCTTCGTGGATGGCGCGATTGAGGGCGGAGTCGACAAGGCGCAGGCCAACATGATCTTCGATCTGCTTGCCAAGTTCGCTGACTACGGCTTCAACAAATCGCACGCCGCCGCTTATGCCATCGTGTCCTACCAGACGGCCTATATGAAGGCCCACTATCCAGTCGAGTTCATCGCGGCGTCGATGACCTACGATATGTCGAACACCGACAAGCTCAACGATTTCCGCCGCGAGGCGAACCGTTTGGGCATTGAGGTCGTGCCGCCTTCGGTGATGACGTCCTTCCGTCCGTTTGAAGTCGGCGAAAAGCAGATTTTCTATTCGCTTGCCGCCATCAAGGGCGTCGGCGAGGCCGCCGTCGATCATATTGTCGATGTGCGCGCCGAGAAACCTTTTGAAAGCCTTGAGGATTTCTGCGAGCGGGTCGATCCGCGCATCGTCAACCGGCGCGTGCTGGAAAGTCTCATCAATGCCGGTGCGATGGATTGTTTCGGTCGTGAGCGCCCGGCCATGAGTGCGGGCATGGACCGCATCATGGGCTTTGCCCAGCGCACGCAGGAAAATGCCGCAAGCGGTCAGTCCGATATTTTTGGTCTGTCAGGCGCTCCGAAGGAAACGCTTATCCTGCCGCAGGCGGCTCCCTGGCTGCCATCGGAAATGCTGCATCGGGAGTTCCAGGCGGTCGGCTTCTATCTGTCGGCCCATCCGCTTGATGAATATCGCGATGTGCTGAACCGCATGCGTGTTCAAAGCTGGGCAGATTTTTCAGCAGCCGTGAAACGCGGCGCCAATGCCGGTCGTCTGGCAGGCACTGTGACGGCCCGTCAGGAACGCAAGACCCGCACCGGCAACAAGATGGGCATTGTGCAACTGTCCGATGCCAGCGGCCAGTTCGAAGCGGTGCTGTTTTCAGAAGGACTGGCGCAATATCGCGACCTTCTGGAGAGCGGCAAGTCGGTGGTGATCACGGTTCAGGCGGAAAACCGTCCTGAAGGTATAGGCTTGCGCATCCAGACGGTGCAGTCGCTCGAAGACGAAGCCTGCCGTATGCAGAAGGCGTTGCGGCTTTACCTGCGCTCGGCCGATGCGGTTCGTCATATCGCTCCGCATTTCAACACGCGTGGCGACGGGCAGGTGAGCCTCATCGTCATCAAGGATAACGGTCAGCGTGAAGTCGAGATCGAGCTGCCGCATCGCTATCGCGTCAGTCCGCAGATCGCCAGCGCCATGAAAGCCATTCAGGGCGTCGTGGATGTGGAACTGGTGTGAGTGAGAGCGCCGATCTGATTGAAGCAAAACGAGGGCAAACCCGTTTTGCGGTCTTTTTGCGCGAAAAACCGGTGGTGATGTGCGTATTTTACCACCGATTTTGCGGCGAACGCCTGTCAAAAACATGGCGTTTTTGTGATTGGCATCAGTAAGCGGCTGTGAAACGCTTGCGAATATGCTGGCCTTTTTCTGCTTCATCCAGAATTGCGACTGCCAGATCAGCAACTGAAATCTTGCTTTCACCCTTGTCGTCGAAAACCGGTTCGTCGCCGCCAAGACGATATTTTCCGGTGCGCTCGCCGGGCTGAAGAATGATCGCCGGTGATACGAATGACCATTCCAGTTCTTTCTCACCACGCAGGTCTTCGAGCGCCTGACGGGCACCGAGCGCGCCTTCCTTCCATTCGGCAGGGAATTCCGGCGAGTCGACCAACTGGTTACCATTGATCGAAAGGCTACCTGCGCCGCCGACTGCTATAAGACGCTTGATGCCTGCTTTTTTGGTGGCTTCCGTGATGGAACGGCTGCCGTTGATGTGCTTTTCGCGGATGTCCTTGTCGCCCCAGCCCGGATTGTAGGCGGAAATCACGATGTCATGCCCTGCAAGCTGCTTTGCAAGCGCGTCGGTATCGAACACGTCGGCCTTTACCGCCGTCACATCGGGCAGTTTTTCGACTTTCTCCGGATGACGAACGAGTGCGGTAACCTCGCCGCCGCGTGCAGCAGCTTCCTTGAGGATTGCAGCGCCTACGAAACCCGTTGCGCCGATCAGTGCGATCTTGGTCATGGCATTCTCCTTTTTTCGACCTTCTCGTATCAAACGAATTAAGGTATGTTTCATAATCAGGTTATTACTGATAACTACATATGTGATGCCATCATGCTTGTGAAGAACGCACTTTTACATGAGCAGGATACATGGAAGTAACCGCCACAAAGGCAAGTGTTCAGAGATGCTCCGGTCGAAACGGAACGATGAAGCTGCTATAACTAATTGTTTTTACTTATGTTATGACGCGTGGCTGACGCGTATTTCAGTGAAAACTCTCTAACTTAACCGATGGAGAAAACGCCGGTCTGCCAACCGGTTTTTGTGGAGAAAAAGATGACAATACCGACACGCCCTGACGGGAAAACACCTTTGCTTTCGTCGACACCTGCCTTCGAAAACGATGGTGACGGTTCTTGCCCGATCCGTGAAGTGCTGGATCGGGTTGGCGACACGTGGAGCATTCTCGTCATTTTCAATCTTCAGGAAGGCTCGATGCGTTTCAATGCGTTGCGACGGACCATTGAGGGTATTTCACAGCGCATGCTGACCGTTACGCTACGATCGCTGGAGCGGGATGGCCTCGTGTCTCGACATGTGCGCCCGACTTCTCCGCCCGAAGTGGAGTATTCGCTGACTGAACTTGGACATTCTCTTGCTGTGCCTATCGACGTGCTGGGGCAATGGGCCGTCAGGAACCGCGATCTTCTTCGCGACGCCCGCTCACGTTTTGATGGAAGCATTGAATAAAAAGGAACCGGCCTTGGTCCGTTTGCGTTTGTCTTTCAAACAGGAGAAGTCTGATGCCCGCGAAATCCCAGGCCCAACAGAAAGCCGCTGGCGCCGCGCTTGCTGCCAAACGCGGTGAAATCAAGAAAAGCGAACTCTTCGGTGCGTCAAAGGAAATGTATGAATCGATGACCGAGAAGGAACTGGAGGAATTTGCCGAAACAAAGCGCAAAGGCTTGCCGGAACACGTAGATGACAAGAAAAAACACTGAATAGAATTGGCGAGCGCCGTCGGGCACTCGCCGCATTGGCCAGATGGTTACTTGCCAGATTTGTTCGGCGCCAGCTCGATTGCTTTCAACTTGCCATCGGTAATGCCGCAGCGCAGCGTGACGCTATCCCATTTTGTTGATGCGCCTTTGGTTCGTGCTTCACCGGGAACCGAGATGACAGCCGAAACCTTGCGTGGGTCGCTGGTGCTAAATTTCGCAGACTTATCATTGGTTTCTGCCGAAGAGATATCATCTTTGGTGAAGCCAAGACGATCATATTTTTTACTTTTCTTGACGTAATCATAAGCGCTGGCAACGCAATCCGCGACCTGTGGAGCCGCTTGCTGATCCTTCACGAGGGTCTGATAGTTGCCCGTAAAATCCTTCGATCTTTTCGGGACGGAATCTGCATTCGCGGCGGTGGTGAAGCCCAGTGCTAAAATTGCAGAAATTATAAATTTGGTCGATTTCATGCCCATGTCCTTCTGGAAACCCGTCGCTCGGTGGCGGGCGGCGGAATTGAATCGATAATGAAATAGAGATTACAGACGCGATTCTGATTTTTTTATGAATTTCCAACGGTTACGACGATATCTTATTGGCAGATGCGCGCAAGACAGGATTTGCCGTGGCAGCCTTGGTCGAGATGCATGTTGGTGCGATGTGCGGCATCACCGTCCGGGCCGATTACCGTCATGAAAAGCTTGCAGCTCGCGCTATGCACGGCGCGCCAGAAAGCCTTCTCCTTGTCGGTGCCGTTCCAGCCGCGTTCCAGTTCCGTCTTGCTACCATCCGAAAACTTGAACGACATGATGTCGAGCGCGTTGGCAAAGGCGTGTTCGGAAACGCGTCCTACGGATGCGCCGTTGACCTTCCGGCACTGGTAATCCGAGCCGGTGCCGATTTCAGCGATTTTCGAATCCGGTCCATAAACATCTTTGGCTGCCTTGGTCACCTCACTGCTCCACTGCGCCAGCGTGACTGCCATTGCGCAATTTGTGGTGACGGCATTGGCAAATTTCAAAGGGTTGTCCTTGCCAATGGCGGTCAGGGACAACGGAGAGTGGGCGCCGCATTGCTCACCATCCTTGATCGGAGGCAGCAGCTTGCCCTCTACTTCGCCGGCTATCAGCGCCGGGCAGGATACCTGATAGACGCGCTCGTCCTTTTCTGGCTTTGGCTGTTGATCGGGACCGGGTTTCACTTCTTGCGGTTTTTCGTCCGTCGGCTTCGGATTATCAGCCGGTTTTGGCGGGTCTGCCTGGGTCGGGGTTGTAGGAGCAGGCTTGGCCAGCGGTTGATTTTCGGTTTCTGCCTCCGGCTTTTCCGTTGGAATGGGTGGAGTTTCCGGTTCTGCCCCCTTGGTTGCTGTATTTTCCGGGCGAGGGGCAGGCGTCGGAACGGGTATCATGGGAGCAGGTTTGGTTTCGGCTTTTGCCGGAGCGCTTTCAGATTGCGTTGCTGTTTGCTGTTTCGAAGCCGGTTTCTTTTGGCTGCGCTTTACCGCCGGGCGTTTGCGATGCTGTTTTGCCTTTTGGGCGTCCTGTTTCAGGATGCGTTCGATGAAAGTTTGCGCCTGTGCCTGATCGGAATCGATGCCGGAAAAACACGGCATCGCAACAAGGCCCAAGGCAATCAGAGCGGTGAATGCACCCTTGCCGGGCAGGAAAAAAGACAAAGCCATTGATGCCTCATGAATTGCGGATCCGTCATGACTAATGATGAAACAGGCGATGGCGTTCCTTCACGCTTGATGGCAGGTCGTAGCAAATGGTAGGAAACACCCTCAGCGGTCCGGTTTTTCAGGCTTTTTCGACTGCTTGAGCTTGACAAGATAACAGCTGCATGACTAAAAGCCGCCCATCGCTGGCGCGTTCTCGCACCGGCGTTTCATTTGACGTGTCCCGTGGATGAAGATTGCGCTCGCGCGCTTCATCCTGTCAGTCCTCTCAAACGGAGGGCAGAGGAGGGCGCGTTTCCTCCAGCGCCTCCGGGCGCTATAACCTTTTGAAGGAAATGCGATGAGCAAGCGCGAATCCGCTAAGTACAAAATTGATCGCCGTCTTGGCGAAAACATCTGGGGCCGTCCGAAGTCCCCTGTAAACCGCCGTGAATATGGCCCGGGCCAGCACGGCCAGCGCCGCAAGGGCAAGCTGTCGGACTTCGGTGTTCAGCTCCGCGCAAAGCAGAAGCTCAAGGGCTTCTACGGCGATATCTCCGAAAAGCAGTTCCGCAAGACCTACGAAGAAGCCGCTCGCCGCAAGGGCGACACCGGTGAAAACCTGATCGGTCTGCTGGAATCGCGTCTTGACGCAGTTGTGTATCGCGCCAAGTTCGTTCCGACGATCTTTGCTGCCCGCCAGTTCATCAATCACGGCCACGTGAATGTGAATGGTCGCCGCGTCAACGTTCAGTCCTACCGCCTGAAGACCGGTGACGTTGTTGAAGTTCGCGAAAAGTCGAAGCAGCTGGTTATCGTTCTCGAAGCTGTTCAGCTCGCAGAACGTGATGTTCCGGATTACATCGAAGTAGACCACAACAAGCTGGTTGCGACGTACTCCCGCGTTCCGACCCTGACGGATGTGCCTTACGCTGTCCAGATGGAACCGAACCTGGTCGTCGAATTCTATTCGCGTTAATTCCAGGCGCGCTCTGGCGCGCTGGATATATGCCGAAATCGAAAAGCCGCGCTGTACTGCAGCGCGGCTTTTTCTTTGCTTTTATCCCGGCACTTTGGCGATGGGGCCGGGAGGGCCGAGCGTATCGTCAATCTGCCGGTCGGAATGATATGTGGCGCAGGCCGACAACAATGCTCCAATGAATAACAGTAAGGACAGTTTTCGGAGCGCGATGATGCGCGGCTTTCGCCGAAGAACACTTATAGAACCAACATACTGAGCCATAGATATCTCATCCGTGAATGCCTGCATGAGTTCTAGAGCAAAAGGCAGCTGCAAACACTCATACATTTTTGCTGGCAAACGGTGGTCGACGTGTGCTGATGCACGCAATCATAAAGAAATCTTGTTTGACGGTTTTCCCGACAGCCAGTTTTCGCTATTAAGCCTTCAACATCTTCAATCGTTTTTCCGGGAAGCACCATGAACGCTTTCGATCCAGATATTGCAGAAGACGCGGGCAGCGACGGCTGTCACCCGCTATTCCGCGATGTGCCGACCACGGTCGAGTTCAACAAGCTGCGCAAACGTCTTTTGCGCCTGACGCGGCAGGCTATCGAGGATTTCTCGATGGTGAAGCCCGGCGAGCGCTGGATGGTCTGCCTTTCGGGTGGCAAGGATTCCTATGGCCTACTTGCGCTGCTGCTCGATCTTAAATGGCGCGGCCTGCTGCCTGTTGAGCTGCTGGCGGTCAATCTGGATCAGGGGCAGCCGAACTTTCCCAAGCACATCCTGCCGGATTTCCTCAATCGTTATGAAATCGAACACCGTATCGAATATCAGGATACCTATTCGATTGTGACCGACAAGCTGCCTGAAACCAGCACCTATTGCTCGCTCTGCTCGCGTTTGCGCCGGGGGAATCTCTATCGCATTGCGCGTGTAGAGGGCTGTTCGGCGATCGTTCTTGGCCATCACCGGGAAGATATTCTCGAAACCTTCTTCATGAACCTGTTCCACGGCGGGCGTCTGGCTGCGATGCCGCCGAAGCTGTTGAACGACGAAGGAGACCTGATGGTGTTCCGTCCGCTGGCTTATGCTGCGGAGGACGATCTGGAGAAGTTTGCGACCGCAATGCAGTTTCCGATCATTCCATGCGACCTGTGCGGCAGTCAGGAAGGGCTGCAGCGCAATGCGATGAAAGCCATGCTGACCGACATCGAAAAGCGTATGCCGGGGCGCAAGGACACGATGATCCGCGCCATGACGAATGTGCGTCCGAGCCATTTGCTGGATCGCAAACTGTTCGATTTTGCAGGACTGATGCTGAATGGCGAGGGAGAGGGTGACCATGCGGTTTGACGAAGGACAGATGGACTGGCTGGCCGATTTGCTGGCAGATGCGGCGCGTCAGGAAATCATGCCCCGGTTTCGCAGGCTGGACGTCAGTGATATCCGGCAGAAGACGTCACCCGCCGATCTGGTGACGGAAGCGGATGTGAATGCTGAGCGGTTCATCACTGCCAAGCTCAAGGAACGCTTTGCCGATGCGGTGATCGTCGGTGAGGAAGCCTGCTCGGACAATCCGGCTTTGCTGACCGGCCTCGATGATGCGGAGCTTGCCTTCACAATCGATCCGGTCGATGGCACTTTCAACTTTGCATCTGGTGTTCCGCTCTTTGGTGTCATGCTTGCGGTGGTGTCAAAAGGCGAAACCGTTGCCGGTATCATTCATGACCCCGTCGGTAATGACTGGATCATGGCTTCAAAGGGAGGCGGAAGCTACATCCGCCACGCCAATGGAGATGTGAGCAAGGTCGGCGTTGCCGAACCGACTTCTATCAACCAGATGACCGGTTCGATTTCCTGGCAGTACACGGCTGAGCCGACACGGTCGCGTCTGGCGCGTAATCATACGAAATTTCTGTCCCAGATCGGCTATCGCTGTGCAGCGCACGAATATCGCATCCTCGCCACCGGCGGCGCGCATTTCGTGGTCTACAACAAGCTGATGCCGTGGGATCATCTGCCCGGTGCGCTGATCCATCAGGAAGCCGGTGGCTATCTCGCGCGCTGGGATGGAAGCGATTATCTGCCGTCACATACCGGCGGCGGCATTCTGGCCGCGCCCAGCAAGGACAGCTGGCAATCCATTCAGGCGGCGCTCTGGGAAGATTAGCAACGCTTGGGCCCAGCTTGTGTTTTGGACACTTGGGCACTATATTGGCGGAGTGGGTTGGAAGCGCGAACTCCCAACCCGTTTCGCTTAGATAAAGAGTCTGACCCGCACGTAGCATTGCCAGCCCGTGCGGGTTTTCTTTATCGTCAGCGTGATACTCACGGGTATGAAACCCATTTGTGTCACTCCGGTTCGAGAGCAAAGCTCTTGCCAAAGTCGAGGTGGCTTATCCTCCCCGATGCGCCTGCTGGCCGGCGCGTTCTGCTTTTGCTCCCGAAACACCCACTGATAGCATGTGTATGGCATAAGAAAAGCCCGCTAACTATGAGCGGGCTTTGATTGTTTATGACTGATATTTGATCAGATCACATGTTCGGCAGGCGGGTTCTGCACCCTGAACAGTCGCCCGCGTTCGGCTATCAATACGCAGCCGAGCGCGACGAATCCGAGCACGCAATAGCCGGTTGCAACCGGCGTTGTGGTGCCGTCAAAGGCCTGACCGATAATCGCGCCCAATGCCGCACCGATCACCGTTTGAGCAAAGCCCAGAACGGAGGAGGCCGTTCCGGCAACTTCGCCGAGCGGCTCCATCGCCAGTGCGTTGAAATTGGCGGTCACGAGGCTGAACGAGAACATGATGGTCATGTAGATCGCCATCAGGATCGGGAAGGGAACAGGGCCTTCCATCGTGACCGAAAGTACCATCCACAAAAGGCTGAAGCTGGTGAAGACCAGCAACATGGTCTGGGAAATTCGCCGCATACCGTAACGACCGACCAGGCGCGAGTTCATGAACGAGGCGAGCGCCAGCGTCATGGCGACGGCAGCGAAAGCCAATGGGAACAAGGCGCCGAGCTTGTAGATGTCGACGAAAATCTGCTGAGCCGAGTTGATATAGCCGAACAGCGCGCCGAGAATGAACGAGGTGCCGAGCATATAAAACAGGGCGACGCGGTTCGAAAGAACGATGCCGAATCCGCCAATCACGCTCTTGACCGTCAGCGGGCGCCGGTTGGTAGCAGGCAGGGTTTCGGGCAGACGAAGAAACGCCCAGATACCGATGACAAATGCCATGAAGGCCATCGACAGAAAGATCAGGTGCCATTCGCCGAAAAGCATGATGAGCTGGCCGGTTGCGGGCGCAACAACGGGCAGGATCATGAAAACCATCATGACGAGTGACATGACCTCGGCCATCTGACGCCCGGCGAACTTGTCGCGAACGACGGATACGGCGATCACGCGCGTGGCAGCAGCGCCAAGCCCCTGCAAGACACGCAGGATGATAAGCGTCGTGAAATCGGTGACGATGGCCGCTCCCAGAGCTGCCAGAATGTAAATGACGAGCCCGGCGAACAGCGGCAGCCTGCGGCCGAAGCGGTCGCTCAAGGGGCCATAGAAGAGCTGCGAAACGCCAAACCCGAGCAGATAGGCAGTGATGACGAACTGGACGTGGTTTTCCGACTGAACGCCGAGGCTTGCACCGATCTGCGGCAGGCCGGGCAGCATGATGTCGACCGCCAGCGCATTGATGGCCATGATCGCCGCGATGAGCGCGATGAATTCGCCGCGTCCACGCATGGAAGTCTTCTGGTCCGACGAACCGTTCTTGATGTCGAGCGGCATGACTGGCATTCCTTGGCAAAGTGGCGCATCGCGTCGCGAGACACGATACGAAAGACATAATTTAGAAAGCAGAAGCAGACAGATGAAAATCTGTCGTTGCAGCATCTAGAGCATTTCCAGCAAAAGTGCGAAGCGGTTTTGCGTAGGATAATGCGACGGAAAAATACTTAGAGCGGTTCCAGCGACTCCGTTTTAACTGGAACCGCTCTAGCAAATGCAAAAGGCGCCGTAGAACGGCGCCTTTGGAAAAAGGTGAGGCTGAAGCCGTATAACCGGCAATTAATCCTCAAGCTGCCTTTGTGGCAATACCCTTATCGGTAAAAAGTGCCTGCAACTCGCTCGATTGGAACATTTCGCGTATGATATCGCAGCCGCCGACGAATTCGCCCTTTACATAAAGCTGAGGAATGGTTGGCCAGCTCGAATATTCCTTGATGCCCTGACGCAGTTCATCCGAAGACAGAACGTTGACGCCCTTATACTCCACACCGAGATAGTCGAGGATCTGAACGACCTGACCGGAGAAACCGCACTGCGGGAAACCCGGCGTGCCCTTCATGAAAAGCACGACGTCGTTGGTCTTCACTTCATTCGCGATGAAATCGTTGATGCCGGTCATTTGCGGTCCTTTCCAAGCATAATCCCGAAAAGTCGCCTGACTTTTCGGACAGGATTATGCGCTAAACAAATACGTCGAGGCAAATTTCGACGCAAACAGGGAGGTCTTCCCCAATATAGTCATTTGAATGCTGGTAACCACCCTGTTGGGGCGAATGCAAGTCAAATGCTCAAGAAATCCGTATAAAGGGGAGCTGCATCTTGCCGCAGCGGGGTTCGCTGCTCGAATGGGGCTCCCCTGGAACGGGCTTCCGTTATTCCGGTACGCTTGTCTGAAGGGCAAGCGCGTGAAGCACACCACCCATATTGCCCTTCAGCGCATCATAGACCATCTGATGCTGCTGCACGCGGGACTTGCCACGGAAACTTTCAGCGACAACCTCGGCGGCATAATGGTCTCCGTCTCCGGCAAGGTCGCGGATCGTCACCTTTGCGTCGGGAATCCCCTCGCGTATCAGTTTTTCGATCTCATGTGCGTCCATAGCCATGCAAAATCTCCCGCCGTTTCCGGCTTCTTCTTCTCATTTTATCGAATCGTAACGCACCATCGTGGAACGTCAACTAACATCTGTCTAACGCTTAAATAGCCGACAAGCAAACCGCCCGGACAGGCTTTCCATCCGGGCGGTAAAAGATATCAACGATGCGAAACCAGGTCAGTTATCACTGACCGGTTCACCACTCATGAAGCTCGGAAACCAGCCTTCAAACGAGTCTGTCAGATCGGCAATGCTGACATCGACCAGATTGCCAATCTTCAGGCGGTCGCCGCCAACCGTGCCGAGCACGCGGAACGGAACGCCTGCGCCTTCTGCATTGAGGGCAATGAGCTTTGCCATTTCCGCCGTGGCCGCGACGACATAGCGCGCCTGATCTTCACCGAAAAGGACTGCGTGCGGCAGACCATCACCGGCATCAAGTTCTGCACCCTTGCCGGACTTGATCGCCATTTCCGCGACGGCAATCGCCAGACCGCCATCGGAGAGGTCATGGCAGGCCGTAACCTGACCGTTGCGGATGGCCGAGCGGACGAACTCGCCGTTACGCTTTTCAAGCGCAAGATTGACTGTCGGGGCAGGACCATCGGCACGGTCGAACAGATCGCGCAGGTAAACCGATTGGCCAAGATGTGTGCCGTCGCCGCCAAGCAGAACCAGCGTGTCACCATCCTGCATGCCGCCGATCTTCGCAGTCTGTGTCCAGTCAGGGATGAGGCCAACGCCTGCAATGGTTGGCGTTGGCAGGATGGCCTGACCGTTGGTTTCGTTATAGAGCGAGACATTGCCCGAAACGATCGGGAAATCGAGCGCGCGGCAGGCTTCACCGATGCCTTCAATGGCCTTGACGAGCTGGCCCATGATTTCCGGCTTTTCAGGATTGCCGAAGTTCAGGTTGTCGGTCGATGCCAGCGGCTCCGCGCCGGTCGCGGTGATGTTGCGCCAGCATTCGGCCACGGCCTGCTTGCCGCCCTCGAATGGATCGGCTTCGCAATAGCGCGGGGTCACGTCGGATGAGAAGGCGAGAGCCTTGGTGTCATGGCCCTCGACGCGGATCACACCGGCATCGCCGCCCGGAACCTGCAACGAATTGCCCTGAATGAGCGTATCGTACTGTTCATAGACCCAGCGACGCGACGAAAGATCAGGCGAACCGATGAGCTTGAGAAGGGCTGCCGAATAATCTTCCACCTGCGGCACATTGCTGGCAGGGAGCGGCGCGTGCTTGCCCGGCTCCATCCACGGACGATCATATTCCGGCGCTTCATCGCCCAGATCCTTGATCGGCAGGTTGGCGACTTCCTCACCCTGATGGATGACGCGGAAACGAAGATCGTCGGTCGTCTTGCCGACGATGGCAAAGTCGAGACCCCATTTGCGGAAAATGGCCTGTGCCTCAGCTTCCTTTTCAGGCTTCAGAACCATGAGCATGCGCTCCTGGCTTTCCGAAAGCATCATCTCATAGGCCGTCATGTTCTCTTCGCGGACGGGAACATGGTCGAGAATGAGTTCAATGCCGAGATCGCCCTTTGCGCCCATTTCGACAGCCGAACAGGTGAGGCCAGCCGCACCCATATCCTGAATGGCGATAACTGCGCCAGAGGCCATCAGTTCAAGGCAGGCTTCAAGCAGGCACTTTTCGGTAAAAGGATCGCCGACCTGAACGGTAGGGCGCTTTTCTTCAATAGACTCGTCAAATTCGGCGGATGCCATGGTCGCGCCACCGACACCGTCGCGACCCGTCTTGGCGCCCAGATAGACGACCGGCAGGCCGACGCCCTTGGCTTCCGACAGGAAAATGCCATCATGCTTGGCAAGACCGGCAGCAAACGCATTGACGAGGATATTGCCGTTATAGCGCTTGTCGAAGTTCACTTCGCCGCCAACGGTCGGCACGCCAAAGGCATTGCCGTAACCGCCAACGCCCGACACGACACCCGAGACGAGGTGACGGGTCTTCGGATGATCGGGTTCGCCGAAGCGGAGCGCGTTCATCGCCGCAACAGGACGCGCGCCCATGGTGAACACGTCGCGCAAAATGCCGCCGACGCCGGTCGCTGCACCCTGATAGGGCTCGATGTAGGACGGGTGGTTGTGGCTTTCCATCTTGAAGACGACGCAATCGCCATCGCCGATGTCCACCACGCCTGCGTTTTCACCGGGGCCTTGAATAACGCGCGGCCCGGTTGTCGGAAGCGTGCGAAGCCATTTCTTGGAGGATTTGTAGGAGCAATGCTCGTTCCACATCGCCGAGAAAATCCCGAGCTCTGTGAAGGTGGGCTCGCGTCCGATCAGATCAAGAATGCGCTGATACTCGTCCGGCTTAAGACCATGCGCTTCGATCAATTCCGGCGTGATGTCTCGCGTATTGGAAATAGTCATGGAAATGGGGAACCCCGTCGCAGGCTGCGGCGTCCGACGCCCTGTGCCTAAGGGACGGTCGCCTAAGGTTTCAAGGCGCCTCTTTAACCTATGTTTTCACGAAGTGCGACAGGAAAATACCGCTTTTCCAACCCTTCATCGAATATCCATAATAATCGCAGGCAAGCGCACGCGGTCAGACACTCCCTTCATATCCCGCCTGTTCGTTTTCAAGCAGGCGACGGAGCGTCAGAAAACTGTTTTCGACGACACTGCGATCAGCCGGAGACGAGAAGGCAACGCGGACCCGGTGATAGATCTGATCGACACGTCCGGCCTTGAACTCATCTTCGTCGTCGATCAGGATTCCGCTTTCATAGGCGGCGGCCTTGAACGTGCCCGAAAGCCACGGTTCGGGTAGCCCCATCCACAGAAATGGAACTGTCGGACGGGATACGAAATCGAAACCGTTGAAGATTTCTCGCGCCATCTTTTCGCGAATGCCCGTTTCTTCGCGGCATTTGCTGTGAATGGCGTCTGCCTCGCCGGACAACACAAGCTGAGCGCCGGTTTCAGCGAGCAGGAATGCTGCGCCGCCTGTGACCATCTTGTGCGTTACCTTCACGCGTTGGGCGCAATGCGCAGGGCAGGCGACCCATCCGCTGCGTATGCCTGCGGCAACGGCCTTTGACAGACCGGAGACGACGAATGTGCGTTCAGGCGCAAAGCTTGCCAAGGGTGGAATCTGGCTGTCGCACATGATGCCATAGATATCGTCTTCGATAAGCCAGACATTGTAACGCCTTGCGATGTCGGCGATTGCCCGACGGCGTTCTTCCGGCATGACGGACAGGGTCGGATTGTGCAGCGTCGGCATCAAAAAGGCGAGGGTAGGATGCTGCTGGCGGCAGGCTCGTTCGAATTCTTCCGGGATCAGACCATATTCATCCAGACCGGCCTGAATGGTACGGCGCCCGAGAAGGCGCACGGAGCGGCTGATCTGCGCATAGGTCAGATTTTCGAACAGGATGCGATCGCCCGGATTCGTGAAGGCCGTGATAATGGCGATGCTCGCAGCCTGCGCCCCATTGGTAACGACAATGCTGTCAAGATCTGGTCGCCAGTCGGCTCGCGAAAGCCATTTTTGTCCGGCTTCCAGCCAGTGCTGCGGAAAATAGCGCGAATAGCTCGCAATATCCTGCGGAAAATCCCGATGAATGTCGGCATTGATTTTGGCCAGAACTTCATGCTGGCCGACATCCGGCGCCGCAGTCGTGTCGAAACGTATTTTCCCAGAAGGGACATCGGCAGGCTTTGTACCGGCAATGCCAGAGGCGGTCAGCGCGTTGTCTGCCGGTTCTTCGCCCAGAACGTAAGTTCCTCGACCGACTTCGCCCGTCACGAGACCGCGTTCATGGGCCAGCGCATAGGCACGACCGATTGTGCCGATTGTCACCTTCAAGTCGAATGCGAGATTGCGCTGTGGCGGAAGTTTGATACCCGCTGGCAATCCACCATTCCCGATGGCTTCTTCGATGGCATCGGCAAGCTGCAGGTAAAATGGACCGGATTTACCGGCAAGGTCTGGAATCCAATTTGTCATGGTGACAACTTATAAATTGTACCTATTGCCAAGTCAATTGTAGAGTCAATTCGTCGCTACTTGGTGACAATGCAGACATCGAGCTAAACACAAGGTTTGTCTCGACTGCTTCCCAGCTCCCAACTGGCCCAACTGGCAATGAAATGGACCGAGCCAATGTTTTACTTTAGACCGCAGACCGAGACAATAGATACAATTCTTCCTGTGCCCGTGGCTGATGGCATTACGGATTTGCCAAAAGCTTTGCAGGTCAATCTGATGGCGGCGTCCCAACCGCAGATCGGATATGTACGGCGCGTTGTCTCTTTTTGTTCTTACGCATTGTCCGACGCATCGAAGCTGGAAAAGAAATCAGTCCAGCGGACTGATTTCCCTGCGCAGACGCTTCGCACTTTTGCTGGAAGGGCTCTGAATTGGATGTCTTATCGAATGATGCTGCGGCGCAGTCGGATCGCCCTCGGCGAACTGACCGACGATCAGTTGCGCGATATCGGACTACAGCGCGACGAAGCAGAGCGCGAAGCGCGTAAGGTGCGTTTTCACTTGCGTTGAAGTATGTCGCGGAAAGCAGCTTTCCGCGACAGCTTGATTACTGGCAACCGCTCTGGCCTGAAGCCCAGCGGTTGACGTCGGCGGCGATCCTGCCGCCATGGCTTTCCTGCATCATGGGACCGAAAGCCTCGACGCGTGCAGGATTGCCTTGCGCCTGCACGACGAGCAGCGGACGTAATGCCGGATTACGGGCGGGCACGACCAGAATGCGCGGACGTCCGGTGAAGGAATTCAGTTCCGGCGCGAGTGAGTAACCGCGGAAATCCTTGTCCTTGGATTTGAACCAGCAGCTATTTGCTGCCAGCGCGATGCGCTCCATGGTTGGCAGTGCCGCCTTGCTGGCGTCGACGGCGATGGGCCCCGTGGGCTTGCTGGAAGTGCAGGCTGCAAGCAATGCAATGGCCGGGAGGGCCAGAAGAGCGAAAGTCTTGGTCTTCAAGGAGGGGCTCCGATAGTGCGTGCCTTCAAAAAGGCACGCATGAGAGGTGGGGGTAAACAGTGTCAGGCTAGTGGTCTGATTCCGACATTTGCGTCCCTCTGATACAGGCGCCGAGCAAATGTCGGAATCGCAAAGACCACTAGCAACTTTATGTATCTAGTGGATTTTTCGAATTTGACGTTTGAAACAGCATCTCATTCAGTCGGCATTCAAACGTCAAATTCAATCCACTAGTTGCGGCATGAAAGCTTTCAGTCCGTCATCCATCTCGTTCCAGATGCGCTCAAAAACCGGATGCTGTTTTGCCTTGGCGGCATATGCATCAAACTTCGGGAACTCGTCCAGCAAATCCGCTCTGCCCGAGAGTTTCTTCAATGGTTCCATCAGAAAACGCACCGGCAACAGCCAGCAATCTGCAAGGGTCGGTTCGTCTCCGGTGGCATAGGCTTTGTCCGAGAGACGGCTTTCGACCACTTTCAGGCCGGTATGCATCTTTTCGAACAGGCGTTCGATGCTTGCATTGTCGCGCTCGGGCTTGCTCAAAAGGATGAAAAGCTTCATCGCGGGTCCAAGCACGTCCAGTTCCGTCACGCGGGCAAGGAGGCGAATAAGTGCGCGCTCGCGCGGCGTTCCGGGCAGCACGGATATTTCCGGAAAATGATCTTCGAGATATTCGGCGATCACCGTCCCTTCGTACAGCGTTTCTCCGGAACTGGTAATCAGCACGGGAACGCGGCGGAGCGGTGTGATATTGCCGAAATCGGCTGGGAAGGGGTAGGGCATGTTCATCGGCTTGAACGACAGGTCCTTCAGATAAAGAACCCCGCGGACAAAGGCCGAGTAAGGGGAAAGAGGTCTGGAATAAAGCTGCATGAATGAAGTTCCCCTGATTCGTTATCGCTAAAATGTGCGAGGCATTTCCAGCAAAAGTGTGAACGCTCTTGCCAGGATAGCGCATGAAACAAATATGGGGCGATCCCGACGATTCCTCCTGATCAGGACCCTCCCGAAGTCAAGCTGCCACGAAAATAGACGCTTTGCCAGTGCAGTTTTGCAGCTGAGGCGTCAGAGCAGGCGCAATAAAAAAGGCGGCTTCAATCGAGCCGCCTTTTCCGTTTATCTGTGTGCCAGCTTATGCAGCGAGGCCCAGCGCGCCTGCGAAGAGCGCCCGACCGTCATCACCGCCATGCGCGGCTTCGATCAGGTTTTCAGGATGCGGCATCATGCCGAGCACATTGCCGTGTGCGTTGACGATACCGGCAATGTCGTTGACCGATCCGTTCGGATTGGTGCCTTCGGCATAGCGGAACACAACCTGGCCTTCGCCTTCGAGACGCTTCAGCGTTTCGGCATCGGCGAAATAATTGCCGTCATGATGCGCGACCGGGCAGCGGATGATCTGGCCCGGCTTGTAGCCGCGCGTGAACGACGTGTTGGCGTTGGTTACTTCGAGTTTCACTTCGCGGCAGACGAACTTCAGCGAAGCATTGCGCATCAATGCGCCCGGCAGAAGCCCGGCTTCGACGAGGATCTGGAAGCCGTTGCAGACACCCATGACCATGACGCCCTTATCGGCCTTCTCGCGAACGGCCTGCATCACCGGCATACGGGCTGCAATCGCACCGCAGCGCAGATAGTCACCGTAGGAAAAGCCGCCCGGAATCAGGATCAGGTCCACATCGTCGGGAATGCTCGTATCGGTCTGCCAGACGGTCACCGGTGCCTGTCCGGTGATCTTGGTGAGTGCTGCGATCATGTCGCGATCGCGATTGAGACCGGGAAGGAGAATGACTGCGGATTTCATGAGCGTCTCTGTCCTTTGCCTGATCAGCCGATGGCGATGGAATAGTCTTCGATCACCGTGTTGGCGAGCAGCTTTTCGCACATGGCCTTCAGGTCGGCTTCGGCCTTGCTCTTGTCGGAGCCATTCAGTTCGAGGTCGAAAACCTTGCCCTGACGGGCCGAGTTGACGCCGTCAAAACCGAGGCTGCCGAGCGCGCCGACGATTGCCTTGCCCTGCGGGTCGAGAACGCCGTTTTTCAGTGTAACGGTGACGCGTGCCTTGATCACTCTGTAGTTCCTGCAATTTTAGAACGAATGAAACAGCCCGGAAGGCTTAATCTGGCATGATCCCGAAAACCGTGTCGACTTTCCGGGATCGTGCCCTTCCGGGCTGGGCGGATCATTTTACTTCACAAGCGTAGGGCCAGCCGGGCGCGGCGTGTCGTTCTCGTTCATGATGCCGAGACGGCGAGCCACTTCCTGATAGGCCTCAACCAGTCCGCCCATGTCGCGGCGGAAACGGTCCTTGTCGAGCTTGTCATTGGTGGTGATATCCCAAAGACGCGCAGAGTCCGGAGAAATTTCGTCGGCGACGACGATGCGCATCATGTCGCCTTCCCACAAGCGACCGCATTCCATCTTGAAATCGACAAGCTGGATGCCGATGCCGAGGAACAGGCCGGTCAGGAAGTCGTTGACGCGAATGGCGAGCGCCATGATGTCGTCGATTTCCGGCGGGCTTGCCCAGCCGAAAGCCGTGATATGCTCTTCGGTGACCATCGGGTCGTCGAGTGCGTCAGCCTTGTAATAGAACTCGATGATCGAGCGCGGCAGCACGGTGCCTTCTTCAAGGCCAAGGCGCTTTGCCAGAGAACCGGCGGCGACATTGCGCACAACCACTTCAAGCGGAATGATTTCCACTTCCTTGATCAGCTGCTCACGCATGTTGAGGCGGCGGATGAAGTGCGTTGGAATGCCAATGCGGTTAAGCTGGGTGAAAATATGCTCGGAAATGCGGTTGTTCAGCACGCCTTTTCCGTCGATGACTTCATGCTTCTTTGCATTGAAAGCGGTTGCATCATCTTTGAAAAATTGGACGAGCGTACCGGGTTCAGGGCCTTCATAAAGAATCTTGGCCTTGCCCTCGTAAATACGGCGGCGACGGTTCATGGCTTTTCTCGGATTTCCATATTTATGGTGATCGGCTCTAAGCCGCTATTCTCGCGGGCTACCTATAGCAATTGTGGGCTTTTAACAATCCTGCTTTGTGCCCGTTCCCCCGTTTTCGCTGTTTCTGATGCAAGTTTATGCATGAGTCGCAAGAAAGTAGTCTTTAGCTCTTGTATAATCTTGCTCCCCTTGCCAGCTTTAGGCAAGAGAACGGATGACGATCTCTTCTAACTTGTAAGTCTGGGAGCTTTATGAATGACCACTGGCATGGATGATCGCCGCGACGCTTTTGAAAAGAAATTCGCGCTTGATGCGGAACTGCGCTTCAAGGCGGAGGCACGCCGCAACAAGCTTCTGGGACTCTGGGCCGCAGACCAGCTTGGCAAGAAGGATGCGGATGCCGAAGCCTATGCCAAGGAAGTCGTTGCCGCCGACTTTGAAGAATCTGGTGATGAGGATGTTTTCCGCAAGGTGCGCGCCGACTTCGATGCCGCAAGTGTAAGCGTTGCAGACGAAGTTATTCGTGAGAAGATGTTTGCTTTCCTTGAAGAGGCAATCCGCCAGGTAAAGCAGGATTGATGGATGGTTCGGGGCGGAAGGGTAGATAGCGCTTCCGCCCTGATCCTTTTGAAATGAAGGAAATTCGAATGTCGTTGTCTTCGCGCCTCCGCGCCGGGGAAACAGTGCTTTCTGCATGGTCCTCCCTTCCCGAACCCCTGACGGTCGAAATTCTCGCCCATAGCGCCTTCGATGCCGTAACGCTGGACATGCAGCATGGCGGCCACGACGAGGCGAGTGTTCTTCGCTCTCTCGGCCTTATCCTGAACGCTGGCAAGCCGCCGGTCGTGCGCGTTCCTGTCGGACGCTTCGACATGGCAAGCCGTGCGCTGGATTTTGGTGCGCAGGCGGTCATCGCTCCGATGATCAATTCCGTCGAGGATGCCCGCAGGTTTGCAGCCGCCATGAAATATCCCCCGGTGGGCGAACGCTCATGGGGCGTGTTCCGGGCCAATGCGGATTACGGCGCACCGGGTTCCAACGATTATCTGACTACCGCAAATCACGATACGCTTGCCTTCGCGATGATAGAAACGCGCGATGCCTACGATGCGCTGGATGCCATTCTGGATGTTCGCGGCATCGACGGCGTTTTCGTCGGCCCTGCGGATTTCTCCATTGCGTGGAGCAACGGGCGTGAGGCAAATCCGAATTCGGATGCGATTGTGGAACCTATCGGCAATATTGCCCGCAAGGCCGCTGCGGCAGGAAAGATTGCCGGTATTTATTCACCGTCACCGGAGTTTGCGCGTCGCTACATTCCGCTTGGTTTCCGCTTCCTGACACTCAGCAATGATGGCGGTTATATCCGGCTCGCAGCAGAAACGCTGACCAAAGCGGTTCGCGACTAATTCCATTGCAAGATATTCAACAAGAAAAGGCGGGCTAATGACCCGCCTTTTTCATGCTGTATGAATAAACATCAGTGATGCTTGGGCGCCTGTAGTTGCGTCATGAACTCGGCGAACACCATCGAGCCTTCCGGCCACGGTCCATGACCGGATTCCGAGTTGATATGCCCGGATTCGCCAGCGTCGATCAGCATTGCACCCCAGTCCTTCACGACATCTTCGGCAGCTTCAAAGCTGGAGAAGGGATCGTTACGGCTAACCACGGTGATCGTGGGGAATGGCAGACGTTCACGCGGGTAGGGGCCGAACGTCATCAGATGCTTGGGGCGGATCTTGTCGTTGGAAACATCCGGAGGCGCCACGAAAAAGGCTCCAGCCACCTTGTGCTGAAAATGCGGCAAGGCATGAACTGCAGTTGCAACGCCGAGCGAATGCGCGACGAGAACAATCGGCCTGGTCGCCGCATTGGCGGCCTTTACCACTTCACCAATCCAGTCTTCGCGAACAGGTTTGGTCCACTCGGCCTGCTCGACGCGCCGCGCCGTCGAGAGTTTGCTCTCCCAACGGGTCTGCCAGTGGTCGGGGCCGGAATTGGTATAGCCGGGGATGATGAGGATATCTGCGTCTTTGACTTTCATGGCTTCCCATTTAGAGAGGCTTTGTAACTTCTTCAAGCCGTGCTTGTTGTATGCTTGGTATAGAAGGCATGCGAATGATGAACAGCCTGTTCGCTGATCGTGATCTTGTGAAACATGTCCCAAATGGTGATGTTTAGGCAAGATTTGAAACACGACGGAGAGACTGGCATGACAATCAGCAGACGTAATATCCTCGGCGCTGCCGGGACTGCTGTCATGGCCAACATTCTTCCTGTTCGCGCAGAAATGCCGTCGAAGGAGGGCGACATGACACAGCATTTGAGAGCAACCGCAGTCGAAACCGAACGTACGGTTGCTCCGCTTCCATTCGCAATGACCACGCCAATGCGTGTGGCTCGCGTTGGCCTGAAGGCGCGCGATGCCGAAACATTGGCTGAATATTATCGCGATGTCGTCGGCTTGCGTGAGATGACGCGTCGCGGCGCGTCGATTGTACTCGGCGCCGGCGACCGCGAACTGATGGAAATTGAACAGTTTTCGGCGGCCAGGCCGGACGACCCGCGCAGCGCCGGTCTGTATCACACCGCATTCCTGCTGCCGACACGTGGCGACCTTGCGCGCTGGTCGCGCCGCGCCATCGACAAGCAATTGCCGGTCAGCGGTGCATCGGATCACAAGGTAAGCGAAGCCATCTATCTGACCGATCCCGAGGGCAACGGTATCGAAATCTATTCAGATCGTCCGAATAATGAGTGGCAGTGGAATGGCGACCGTGTTGCCATGAGCACCGATCCGCTCGATGTCAGCAATCTGCTCGATGTCATCAAGCGCGAGGGCGGAGAATGGGACGGCGCACCGCAAAACACCGTGGTTGGTCACGTTCATCTGCGCGTCGGCAATGCCCATGAAGCCGAAACCTTCTGGCACAATGAACTCGGCCTCGAAACCGTTCAAACCTATGGTGACCGGGCTGTGTTCATGTCCACCGGGCGCTACCATCACCATATCGCTGCCAATGCCTGGCAGAGTGCCGGTGCGGGCAAGCGTGACGAAGATCGGACCGGCCTCGGCTGGGTTGAGCTGGAAGACACGCGTGGCGGTAACAACAGCACCTTCGTGGATCCATGGGGCAACGTGGTCAATACGATCAAGACCAAGGCGTAACCAGCCCATCTCCTGAATGTAAAAAAGCCCCATGTTTTCATAAACATGGGACTTGTTCCTGTTTTCGTGCTTCCTCCCTCATCCTGAGGTGCGGAGCGAAGCGAAGCCTCGAAGGACGAGGGCAGGCGGAGTGTTTCCCTCAGCCCTTCGAGACGCCGTTTTCAACGACTCCTCAGGGTGAGGGAGGGGTGGGCAGCGCCACTTCAACCGAAGACGCGCTTGAAAATCGTATCTACATGCTTGGTGTGGTAGCCGAGATCGAACTTTTCGCGGATCTGTTCTTCGGAAAGGGCCGCGCGTACTTCCGCGTCGGAGAGCAGTTCTTCGAGGAAGTCGGCACCCTGTTCCCAGACCTTCATGGCGTTGCGCTGCACGAGACGATAGGCGTCTTCGCGTGATACGCCAGCCTGTGTCAGCGCCAGCAGCACGCGCTGCGAATGCACCAGACCGCGGAACTTGTTCATGTTTTTCAGCATGTTGTCGGGGTAGATGACCAGCTTTTCGATCACGCCAGCCAGACGGTTGAGCGCGAAGTCGAGCGTGATGGTGGTGTCCGGGCCAATCGCACGTTCGACGCTCGAATGCGAAATATCGCGTTCGTGCCAGAGAGCCACGTTTTCCATTGCAGGCGTTACCGACATGCGAACCAGACGGGCAAGGCCGGTCAGGTTTTCGGTCAGAACCGGGTTGCGCTTGTGCGGCATGGCCGACGAACCCTTCTGGCCCGGCGAGAAGAATTCTTCTGCTTCCAAAACTTCCGTGCGCTGCATATGGCGGATTTCGATGGCGATGTTTTCCATCGAAGAGGCGATGACGCCGAGCGTTGCAAAGAACATTGCATGGCGGTCACGCGGGATCACCTGCGTCGAAACCGGCTCTGCTTCGAGGCCGAGCTTGGCGCAGACATATTCTTCCACACGCGGGTCGATATTGGCGAACGTGCCAACAGCGCCGGAAATGGCACCGGTTGCGATTTCTTCGCGCGCCGCAACGAGGCGGGCACGGCCACGCGCCATTTCGGCATAGAAACGCGCAAAGGTAAGGCCCATGGTCGTCGGTTCGGCATGGATGCCATGGCTGCGGCCGATGCGGACCGTATCCTTGTGTTCAAAAGCACGCTTCTTCAGGGCTTCCAGAACGCGGTCCATGTCGGCAAGCAGCAGATCGGCAGCGCGTACGAGCTGGACGTTGAGCGTGGTGTCGAGCACGTCCGACGAGGTCATGCCCTGATGCACGAAGCGGCTGTCCGGACCGATGAATTCGGCCAGATGGGTCAGAAATGCAATGACGTCATGCTTCGTGACGGCCTCGATCTCGTCGATACGGGCGACGTCGAACTTCGCCACGCTACCCTTTTCCCAGATGGTCTTCGCCGCTTCCTTCGGGATGACGCCGAGTTGCGCCAGCGCCTCGCAGGCATAGGCTTCGATCTCGAACCAGATGCGGAACTTCGTTTCGGGCGACCAGATGGCGACCATTTCAGGCCGGGAATAGCGCGGGATCATGGGTGCATCCTGTAGAAAGTGGGAGTTTAACGATTGCGGGCAGCTTCAGCCGCAGCACGAATGGCGTCGATATTGGCGCGGTAGCTCTCGACGGAGTTGCCCTTGTAGACCGCAGAACCGGCCACGAGAATGTTGGCGCCTGCTGCAACGACCGAGCCTGCGGTTTCCGGTGTAATACCGCCGTCAACTTCGATATCTATAGGGCGGTCGCCAACCATTTCGCGGACGCGCTTGATCTTGTCGAGCATCGGCGTGATGAACTTCTGGCCGCCAAAACCGGGATTGACGGTCATGACGAGGACGAGATCGACATCATCGATGACGTTCGTCAGCGCTTCGGCGGGCGTTGCCGGGTTAAGCGCCAGACCGGCTTTCTTGCCCAGAGCGCGGATCGACTGCAGCGAACGGTGCGTGTGCGGACCGGCTTCGGCGTGAATTGTGATGAGATCGCAACCGGCATCGGCAAAGGGTGCCAGATAGGGATCGCAAGGCGCAATCATCAGATGCGCATCGAAGAATGCCTTGGTGCGCGGGCGGATCGCCTTCACCACCTGCGGGCCGAAAGTAATGTTCGGCACAAAATGGCCATCCATGACGTCGATATGCACCCAGTCGGCACCGGCTTCCAGCACGGCATCGACTTCTTCGCCAAGACGGGCGAAATCGGCGGAAAGAATGGACGGGGCGATGGCGATGGGGCGCATATGTGATCTCCGTAACTTTGGCCAGCCCCTAGCACATGAGGGGCAAGAATCCTATCCCCAGCGCTTGTGGAACCACATCCACTGGCCGGGATATTCGCGCACCCATGTTTCGACGGTATCGTTCAACAGCTGTGCGGTTGCGGCAACATCGATCTCGCCCTTGTCGTCGCGCGGCAATTCCATGCGCTCATAGAGTTCGAGACGATAGCGCCCGCCGGGAAGGCGGATACAGCGTGCCGGATAGACGTCGCAATCATATTGCCGCGCAAGCTTGGCCAACAGTGGATTGGTCTTCACCGGGCGATTGAAGAAGGTGGAAGGCACACCGCGGCGGAATTTCTGGTCCACCAGCATACCGACATTGCCGCCTTCATCGAGGATATGCGCAAGCGACCACGCGGCCCCAGCTTTCGACGGCACCAGATGGCCCATATTGGTGCGACGGGCCTTCAGAACCTTGTTGGCGATATAGGGATTGTTTGGCGGGCGGAAGAGCGCCGTAACGTTCAGGCCGAAGGTGGCGGCGCAGATCGGCAGAAGCTCGAAATTACCGGTATGAGCGGTGAAGAAGATATGCGGCTTCTTCTCGTCGCGGAGGCGTTCGAAAATCGGAATGCCTTCCACTTCGACCAGGCCCGGCGTTGTGGCATTGGGGTCGAAGTCGAAAACGGCGTCGAGGAAGATATATTCCGCGAAAAGGCGCGCCATCGAATCCCACATTTCGCGGGCGATTTCCTCGATTTCCGCGTCGCTTTTCTCAGGATAAGCCTGACGCAGATTATCGGTGGCAACCTTGTGGCGCGGCGTCAGCGGCCCGACCAGACGGGCCACCTTGGCTGAAAAGCTGATTGCAGCCTTCGCCGGAAAAAGGCGCAGCAAGCCAAGCAGCAGAAAGACGGCCTGCGCCCAGAGCCAGTAGTTGAACTGCTTCAGCTTGCGGGTCCAGCGGAAGAGCAGAAGTTTCAGCTTGAACATCATGGACGTGGGCGACTCAGTCGATCTCGAGAATGATCTTGCCGAAGACGTCGCGGCCTTCCATGCGCTTCAGCGCCGTGTCGATATCGTTGAAGCCGACCACGGTGTCGATGACCGGATGCACAATGCCGCGCGCCATTTTCTGCATGGCGTCGGCCATGTTTTCCATACGGCAACCGAAGGAACCCAGAATCTTGAGCTGCTGCTGGAAAAGCTGCATCAGGTTCATATTGGTGGAAACGCCCGAGGTCGATCCGCAGGTGACGAGACGCGCGCCGCGCTTCATGCAAAGCATCGAACCGGCCCAGGTGTCTGCGCCGACATGTTCAAAGACGACATCGACGCCCTTCTTTTTGGTGAGCTTGCGCACCACACCCTCGAAGCGGTCTTCGCGATAGTTGATGACGTGATCGGCGCCGAGTGCCTTGGCCTTCTCGATCTTGTCGTCAGAACCGACAGTGGTGATGACGGTGCAGCCCATCTTCTTGGCAAGCTGGATCGCGGCTGAACCAATGCCGGAACCGCCGGCCTGAACGAGAACGGTTTCGCCGGGCTCAAGCTTGGCATTGTCGAACAGCATGTGCTCGACCGTACCGAAGGTTACAGGGGCGACGGCGGCGCCGATGGCATCCACACCGGGAGGTGCCGGAACGAGAAGACGGGCAGGCAGGTTCACTGCCTCGCAGGCAAAGCCGTCGAGATGGAAACCATGCACGCCGCCGACATGTTCGCACAGATTGTCACGACCTTCGCGGCAGGCACGGCAAAGACCACAGGTGCGCGCACCATAGATCGAGACGAGCTGACCGGGCAGGAGATTGGAAACGCCGGGGCCGACAGCATCCACAACGCCTGAAGCTTCCGCACCGATAACCAGCGGCATCTTGCGCTTGGCAAACGCCATGCCGCGCCAGCCCCACACGTCGATGTGGTTGAGCGCAACGGCCTTGATCTTCACGGTTACCTCGCCAATGCCGGGGGCAGGCGGCGGTGCGATATCGGTGATTTCAAGGCGGCGATCGTCGAGAAGCTGCAAGGCGCGCATGAAGTAATCCTTTTCAAGACATAATCCCGGAAACGGCGAACCGTCCGGGATCATGGGAAAATTCGTATTTGTCGGACCGATTAATTCGGATTTGCCGCCAAAACAAGGCTCGTATTCTGTCCGCCGAAACCGAACGAGTTGGAAAGCACGGCAGAAACTTCTGCCTGACGCTTCATATTCGGCACGACATCAAGCGGAATAGCCGGGTCCGGATTGTCATAATTGATGGTCGGGGGCAGGGTGCCCGTCTGGATCGTCAGCAGCGAGAAGACTGCCTCGATAGCACCTGCAGCGGTCAGCGTGTGGCCGATCATCGACTTGTTGGAGGAAACCGGGATGGAGGCAAGCTTGTCGCCGAATACGGTCGAAAGCGCCAGATATTCCATCTTGTCGTTTTCCGGCGTCGAGGTGCCGTGGGCGTTGATGTAAGAAATCTGCTCTTCGGTCAGACCGGCATCGGCCAATGCGGCGCGCACCGTGCCAATGGCAGGTGAAGCGTCCGGCTTGGAACGGGTGCGGTGGAAATCATCGGCCTTTTCGCCGCAACCGGCCAGAATGCCCAGAACCTTGGCGCCGCGTGCAACAGCGCTTTCGAGTGATTCCATCACCAGCGCGCCGGAACCTTCCGACATGGCAAAGCCATCACGATCCTTGGAGAAGGGCTTGGAAGCCTTTTCCGGCTTGTCGTTCTGGGTGGAAAGGGCCGAAAGCAGCGAAAAGCGGATCAGGGCTTCGGCAGAGACGGAGCCGTCAGTACCGATGGAAAGAACCCGATCACTTTCGCCACGACGGATGGCCTCGACACCGAGCTGGATCGCTGTCGCACCCGAGGCACATGCGGTCGAAAGCGTGATCGGCAGGCCGCGCGTGCCAAAAGCTTCCGACAGGCGTTCAGCGATATAGCCGAACTGGGTCGTATTGAAGAGGTCATTCTGACGGGCGCGGCGGCATGCTTCCAGCAGGAGCTGATAGCTTGCCGGACCTTCATTCTTCACGGTCGCATCAAGTGCGAACCGGCTTTTCCAGTCCAGTTCGACCGGAGGAGCCGCCAGAAAAAGCGGACCGCCGAAATCGGTAGACGAAAGACCGGACTGGGCAAGGGCTTCCTCACCTGCGAGCCGGGCCAGCGCTTCGGAGAGCGCCGATGCGCCCACATCGCTTTCGGCCAGGAAATCGACAGTTCCGGAGAAGCGTGTATTGAGGTTGTCGGTTGGAAAGCGGGTGATGGCATGGATACCCGATTTTCCGCCGGTCAATGCAGCCCAATTGTCTTCCTTGCCCTGACCGAGCGAGGAAACCACACCTGCGCCGGTGATGGCGACAATGGGACGGCCGAGATGGTCTGTATATTTCGTCATCTTATACTCTCACCAGCTTTGCTGCGCCTTCGGCACGAGTCGCTCCGACTGCGGTGACAATTGCTTCGCTGATTGGGCCACTGGCATCCTTTTCGGATGCATCCAGCGGTGCAAAAGCCTCGCCTTTCCAGACGGATATGGCCGCAAGTGCCAGCGCCAGCGGGAACTGCGCTTCGCGCAGATGACCGGTCAGGCCGGATATGCCGCGATAAGTGGCTGACAGAGCGTCCAATGCGGTTTTCTCCGCGCCGGTCGCTTCATGGGCACCGGAAGCGGCGGAAACAACATAGGAGGGGTCCTTGCCGTCATTGGCTGCGAGGATGAGTTCACGGATGGTGTTCGTAAGATCGGCATTGTCGCGCCGGATCTGTGCACTTTCGATGCCGGCAACTTCCGCATAGGCGCGTGCGCCGCGCTTGGCTGCGTGGTCAGCGCTTTCCAGAACAAGGAACACGCCGCCGGAACCGGAAATCATGCCGCCGCCAGCCGAACCGTCACGCTGCCAGAGCGGCGCCCAACCATCATGCTTGAGCAGTCCGCCAAGCTCGTGACCGAGAATCATGTCGAAATGTTCGGCATTGTAGGAACCGCCAACCAGCGCATGGGTGCTCTGACCCGTGCGAATGCGCGCCGCTGCGGTTTCGATAGCCGAAAGGCCGGAACCTTCTTCGCCCATGAAGGTACGCGAAGAACCGGTCACCTTGTGGACGATCGAAATATTGCCTGCGAGCAGGTTGGAAAGCTGCGCCAGAAACAGGGTCGGGCGCAGTTCGGTCGAGAGTTTCTCGTTCAGCATGACGCCGCGATCGTTGCGGGTGCGGCCTTCATCCAGAATCTGCATATCGACGGTGATGTCGCGTTCGCCGCCACCGGCACCCACGACCATATCCATGGTCGCGCAAAGCGCTTCGTCATCCTTCATGCCAGCATCCTGCAGAGCAAGCCCTGCGGCATAGGTGCCAAGGCGCTGCCAGGTTTCCATCTGGCGCTGATCGCCACGCTTTGGAATCTGCAGGCTCCAGTCCACTTCACCCAATGGATGAACAGTGTAAGGCGCAAAGGCTTCCTTTTCGAGGCGCGGCTCAGTGCCAGCCTTCGAGAAAGCGTTCCAATGCACATCGACCCCTTCGCCGAGCGAGGAGATGATGCCGATACCTGTGATGACGACTTTATTGTTCTGCATGGGTCCCGTTTGTCCGTCGATGCTGAGACTGCTCTGACACGCGAAAAATTCGCGCTACCAGAAACGGAATCAGGGCGAACATTTCTGTTCACCCCTCAATACCGCCATATTATGTGCCGGATCAGCCTTTTTTGGCTGCAACCAGCTCATCGATTTTTGCGCAGAGGTTCTTGAGAACGAAATATTCTTCGGTCGGAACCTTGCCTTCGTTCACTTCCTGGGTCCACTGCTCAAGCGGAATCTTGATGCCGAAAGCCTTGTCGATGGCGAAGACGATGTCGAGGAAGTCGAGGCTGTCGATGCCCAGATCGTCGATGGTGTGGCTATCTGGCGTGATGGTGTCACGGTCGATTTCACTGGTTTCGGCGATGATGTCGGCGACTTTGTCAAAAGTAGAGGACAAGTTTCGATTCCTTTATTCATGGCGGTGCCACAGTTGGCACGCATCTGACTGTTTGCGCGTGTCTAGCGTTTTTCCGGTGACAGGGAAAGTCATATTACTTTCATAGTCACCGAGCTTTCAAAACCGCATATAAGGCGCGCAACATACGAAGCGCAACATAAAGACAAACTCTAATTTTGGAAATATTCTCAAAACTGAGTTATTACAACTGGGCTAGGGTTCGTTTCTGACGCGCCGCACAAAATACCAAAGACCAACCGCAGCACAGGCGATCATCACAATTGCCAGTGCGTATTGCACCGGGCCATTCCCCGATGCAATTGCCACGAGGCCTGATGCCACGCTCCCCATTGTCCCCAAAGCTTCCGGGTGCTTCAAAACAGATGTGACGGCCATATCGCCCTGACGGGCCTTGGGTGAGATATCATTCGTCGGTCCTGCGGCATGGATGATGGGCGCGTTGGCAGCGAGCGCCAGCGCGCGCGAACGCACCCGTTCGACACGGGCGAGCCAGCCTTTGCCGAAGGTTGAGGCTGTAGACAATCCTTCCAGCCAGGATGCGCGTGCATCGCACAAAGCATTGATGACCTCGTCGGTAGATCGCATATTGGCGGCCGCAACCGTCTGGGCTCCAATTATTCCATCTTCGGGCAAGCCCAGAATACCTTGCAGCATCCTTGCCGCGCGTGCGGGACCTGAATTGACCGAAAAGTCGAACAGGGCGTAGTCGAGACCCGAAGGCAGGTTGTCTCCGTCGATCTTGTTCCAGAATTGCGCCTGATAGATTTGCGTGGCAGTTGCTGGCGTCATTTCCTTTACATCTTCGGGCGATACCTGATGTCCGTCCCATGCGGACAGGGTTGCGATGGTGATACCCATATTGGTTGCGCCGCCGGGATCAGCGGGATTGTCTGCATATCCGCCTTCTTCACTAAAAATATAAGGCATGACTTTCTGGAAATTCGATTTCATTGAAAAAGCCTCTAATTTAGTATTTATCGATAAAAAACAGTAATTTATAGCTCAGGATATCATTGGTTCTTCAGAAGAAAATAGTGTGAAAACTACTTGTTCATGCATTCAATCAAGATTGGTTCAAAATCAATATTTGATCACGATGTGTCTTGCGTACTGCACGATGATGCGGCTTCATGAGCATCTCATCGCTGCATCATTGACAGGCGGGCAAAAGTGAATTCGGAAATCTTTGGATATGCACCGGACGGGCAGGCGGTTCACCGGCTCACGATCTCCAATGGCCCGCTGACGGCCAGGATCATCAATTGGGGCGCAGCCATTCAGGATCTGCGCATGGAGGGGCATGCGGCTCCGCTGGTGATCGGCTATCGCGACTTTGCCGATTATCCGGCCCATTCACCGCATCTGGGTGCGATTGCGGGTCGTTCGGCCAATCGTATCCGCAATGCCCGGTTTGATCTGGACGGAACGACTTACGAGGTAGAGCCGAATTTTCAGGGCCGCCACAACCTGCACGGCGGCAGCAAGGGGCTCGGCAATCGCGTCTGGAAGATAACCGGAAACGGTCCGGATTTCGTGACGCTTGCGACGGTGGCAACCGATGGCGAGATGGGGTTTCCCGGCAACCTGAATGTCAGCTGCACCTATATGCTCACCGGGGATGGGACGCTCATCGTGCGGCTGGAAGCGGTGACCGACAAGCCGACCGTCTGCAACCTGCTGCATCACAGCTACTTCAATCTCGATGATGGCGGCGAGGGCGATATCCTCGATCATCAGCTCAAGATCGGAGCCGACGCCTATATGCCGGTCGATGATGCTCTCATTCCGGACGGACGCGTTCTGCCGGTCAAAGGAACGCCTTTCGATTTCCGGGAGTTCCGTCCGATTCGCTTTGAGGAGAATGGCAGTCAGGTCCAGTACGACAGCAATTTCTGCCTGACCGCAGCGCGGGGACCATTGCGCCCATGCGCGTCGGTCAAGGGCGCTCGTTCCGGTATTCGTCTCGATATCTCAACGACAGAACCGGGCGTTCAGTTCTATGCAGGCAACACCATGGCCAATGATTGCATCGGCCTGATGGGCAAGCCTTACGGAAAACACGCAGGCTTCTGTCTTGAGCCGCAGATATGGCCGGGATCGCTGGAATATCCGTATTTCCCGCAGGCAATATTGCGTCCGGGCGAGATTTACGCCCAGACCAGCCATTTCAGCTTTTCACGCGAAAAGTAATCAATCAGCAAAAGCGGCGCGTGCGGTTTCCATCGGAGCGAGCGCGCCGCGTATCTCGACGACACGCGCTGCAACCAGATGCGCCTTGCGGGCTGCATCCACCGGCGCGAGCCCGTTTAATCGCGCAGCAAGATAAGCACCGTTGAAGCTGTCGCCAGCGCCGGTGGTGTCCACGGCTTGCGCCATAACGGATGGTACCGACACTCTTTCATCGCCGGAGACGACCAGAGCCGGTTCGGTGCCGTCCTTGACGACGATCTCTTTCACGCCGAGTGCGGCAAGGCGATCTGCACAGGCGGCGGCATCCTTGTCGCCAAAGAGCGCTTGTTCATCGGGGAATGTGGGTAGGGCAATATCCGCAATGCGCATCGCTTCGCTGATAATCTCCTGCGCAACTTTCCGGTCTGGCCAGAGCTGGTGGCGGAAATTCGGATCGAACGCGATTCTTGAGCCGGCGGCACGGCACTCCCGCAAGACATCGAAAAATGTGTCGCGATGCTCGGGCAGGATGATGGCGATTGAAATGCCCGAAAAATAGATGATGTCACGGCCGGTCAGGCTTTTTTCCAGGGCTTCGCGGTCGCTGGCGAGACGCCTTGCGGCGGCGTCGCTCCGCCAGTAGGTGAAGGAACGCTCGGCGCCGTTGAGCGTGATTGCGTAAAGACCGGGATGAAGCCCGTCAATAATGGGGCTATGGGCGATTCCGATTCCATTTGATGTCAGGAATACGCGCTGCTTCTGGGAGAAGCTGTCTTCGCCGAAAGCGGTCACATATTCGACAGGGTAGGATTTCTCCATCAGTGCCCGCATGTACCAGGCGGTGTTCAGCGTATCACCCGCAAAACCCATGCGCCATTGATCGCCTTCATTGCCTGAAAGCTCGATCATGCATTCGCCGATAGACGCAAATCCGCCCATGTCAGTCTCCTCACTTCCAATGGGGCTAACGCCTATACTAATTTGCCGCTATGTAAAATTGGTTTGTCGGTAGTCATCCAGCCTTTATCGACTTGCCACATTCATTGTGTAAGCATCCCCCGACTGCATCGCCCTCAAAATCGGGATAGCTTTTCAAAAGCACGATGCATTACCTGATATTTTGGAGTTCCGCTGACGTCGTGTAGCGAACCTCGCCTAAGGATTTGACATGCGTTATGCGATTTATTTCACGCCGCCATCCAATGATGCGCTTTTGAAGGTTGCCGCAAACTGGCTCGGGCGCAATGCGTTCAGCGGTGAGCCGGTCAAGATGCCGGCGATTCGCTCGCTCGCGACCGCTGAAATCGCCCAGCTGACCGAAGAGCCGCGCCGTTATGGTTTTCATGCGACCATGAAAGCGCCGTTCCGTCTGGATGAAGAACATACTGAAAATGACCTGCTTTCCGCATTGATGCATTTCGCATCGTCGACGTCACCGGTCGTCATTCCCCGTTTGAAGCTGCATGCAATTGGCCCGTTCTTCGCTCTCGTGCCGGAAGAGCCGGTTGCTGAGCTGAACCAGCTCGCCAATGATGTTGTCGTTGCCTTCGACCGGTTTCGCGCACCGCTCACTGAGGCGGAAATTGCAAAGCGGCGACCGGAGCGTCTCAGCGAGACACAGCGGCACAACATCGAACGCTGGGGCTATCCTTATGTGTTCGAGGAGTTCCGCTTTCACATGACCCTGACCGGCCCGGTTGAGGAGAAAGACCGCGCCCGCGTGGAGCGGACGCTGGACGAATTCTTTACGCCGCTGCTGGACGACGCCGTAGAGGTTGCGAATCTCGCGCTGTTCGTGGAACCTGAGAAAGGGGCTCCTTTCGAGATTCATTCGCTGCATCCTCTGACCGGTGGCAAGGTTGCGTCTGCTCGGGCCTCACGAGCGGTTGGGAGGCCGTAAGCAATGGGAAATGAAACGGTTCTGCGCAACGCCCGTATCGTGCTCTCCGACGATGTCGTTCTCGGTTCGCTGAAGCTCGTCGACGGCAAGATCGCCGATATCTCTACCGGCACCTCCAGTGTCGGCGAAGATATGGAAGGCGACTTCCTGACGCCGGGACTGGTGGAACTGCACACAGATCATCTCGAAGGACACTATGCTCCGCGCCCAAAGGTGCGCTGGAACCCTATTGCCGCCGTACAGGCGCATGATGCCCAGATTGCCGCCTCAGGGATTACCACCGTTTTCGACGCATTGCGCATTGGCTTTGATGACGACGCCGAAACGGGTATCGACGATATGCGCAAGCTATCGTCGGCAATTGCCGAAGGCCGCGATGCGGGCCGTTTGCGCGCCGACCATTTCCTGCATTTGCGTTGCGAGGTTTCCGCACCCGACTGCCTTCCTGCCTTCGAACAGTTTGGCAATCAGGCGCTGGTCAGGCTGGTATCGCTGATGGATCACGCGCCGGGGCAGCGTCAGTTTACGGATATCGAAACCTACAAAACCTATTTCATCCGCAAGCTGAAATTCTCGGAAGAAGAGTTCCGGCTTTATTGCGAGCGGCGCATTGGGCAGTCCCAGCAATATTCCGCGCCGACACGCAAGGCGATTGCCGAATTGTGCCACCAGCGCGGGGTTATTCTGGCGAGCCACGATGACGCGACGACAGAGCATGTCGCGGAAGCACAGGCACAGGGGATACGCGTCGCGGAATTTCCCACGACACACACAGCTGCGAAAGCGTCAAAAGATTCCGGAATGTCGGTGCTTATGGGAGCGCCGAATGTCGTACGCGGCGGTTCGCATTCGGGAAATGTGTCTGCGCGCGAGCTGGTCGAAGCCGGGCATCTCGATATCATATCGTCGGATTATATCCCGGCCAGCATGATGCAGTCGGCTTTTTTTCTAGCTGATGTCGTCGAGAATATCTCGCTTCCGCAAGCCATTCGTCTGGTTTCCGCCAACCCCGCCAAAGCGGTAGGGCTGGATGATCGCGGCGAGATTGTTGCCAGCAAACGAGCTGATCTGGTTCGTGTGCAGATTGCCGATCACGTTCCGATCATCCGCACCGTCTGGCGAGAGGGACGGCGGGTTATTTAGAGCATCGATCTGATTGGATCAGACCGACGCTCTAAATATTTCTATTTCAAGCATAATCTTATCGATCCTCGTTTCACTCCGGTCGGATTATGCTCTAACCCACCGAGATGGGCGTGGTCGGTTCCAGCGCCAGTCTGCCATCATCCAGAATATCGAGCTGCAGAGAGCGATAGCTTTCAATGCTCAGATGGGATGTCTTTGGGGAGTGCGGATGTGTTGCGGTGACCACGACAACGCTCGCACCGGCAGTTTCTCCGGCAACGATACCGGCTGGCGCATCCTCGAACACAAGGCAATTGTGCGGATCGAAACCAAGTCGTTTCGCGCCAAGCTGGAAACATTCAGGGCTCGGCTTGCCACGCTCTACATCTTCGGCGGAAACGATGGTCTTTGGCATCGGCAGTCCTGCTGCGGCGACGCGGCGGGTAGCAAGTTCAAGTGGCGCCGAGGTAACGATTGCCCAACGGTCTTGCGGCAATGAACTGAGAAAGTCATACGCGCCGTCGATAGGTGCGATACCGTCCAGATCCGCCATTTCGGCCTGAAACAATATCTCCGCCTCGCGGATCGGGTCCACGCCCGGCAGAGCGAGGCGACGGACGGTTTCGACGGCCCGAACACCGTGGATCGTCGGCAGGAATGTGACCGGATCGATGCCATGACGTATCGCCCATTCGCTCCACACACGTTCGGTCGCTTCAATGGAACTCAATATCGTGCCGTCCATGTCGAAAAGAAACGCATCGAATGATTTGCCGAAAGGGGAAAAGGAGGTCACGCTGAATGTCCTTTAACTACGCGGATGAGAATCGGGAGAATGCTTCTGTGATTGATCATAATGTTTATTGGGTGAGAAGACAGTCTTTGGAGCAGCCAGAGTCCCCACATCGGGTATGAAAATTCGCTTCGGCTCACTATATTGAGGAGCGACTGCAATATTGGTGAAACTTGATCATTTCGATCAATTGTGGCTTTTGGCACCCTTCCGAATTCAAATAAATGCCGAAAGCGCCGATTGCGACTGAATCGCATTCTCAGGATTGTTGTATAAATGACTGAAATAAAATCAAAAAAACGCAACTATCCGGACGTGCGCTTTGCTGTTGCGCCCATGATTGACTGGTCGGACAGACATTGCCGCTACTTTCACAGGCTCTTTTCCAGGCACGCATTGCTCTACACTGAAATGGTCGTGGCGGATGCCATCATTCACGGCCCGCGTGACCGATTGTTGGGTTTCGATGCCGCCGAACATCCTGTGGCACTGCAGCTGGGCGGTTCCGATCCGGTGAAGCTGAAAGAGGCTGCGAAGATCAGCGCTGATTACGGCTATGATGAAATCAATCTCAATGTCGGTTGCCCGTCGGATCGTGTGCAGTCCGGTACATTCGGAGCCTGCCTCATGCAGACCCCGGATGTGGTGGCGCGTTGCGTTTCGGCCATGAAAGAGGCTGTTTCCGTGCCCGTTACGGTCAAATGCCGTATTGGCGTTGACGATCAGGATGTGGAAGTTGCGCTCGACACTTTGACCGATCTGACGCTTGACGCTGGCGCTGATGCGCTTTGGGTCCATGCCCGCAAGGCCTGGCTGAAGGGATTGTCGCCGAAGGAAAACCGCGAGATTCCACCACTCGACTATGATCGCGTCTATCGCCTCAAGGCGCGGCTTGGTGATGTTTTCGTCGGCATCAACGGGGGGATCAATACACTGGACGAAGCAGAGCAGCACTTGCAGACGGTCGATGCGGTGATGCTCGGTCGCGCCGCTTACCATAACCCCGAGATTTTGGCGGAGGTGGATGCGCGCCTTTATGGCGGCGATCAGGCAGATACCTCGATCGCTGATATCATCGATGACATGTGCGCTTACACTGATCGCCATATCGCGGCAGGCGGCAGGCTTTCGCATGTGAGCCGCCATATGGTTGGGCTTTTTACCGGGCAGCCGGGTGCACGGCGCTGGCGGCAAATCCTTTCGACAGACGCCACCAAGCCGGGCGCAAACAGCGACGTGCTGCGTCAGGCCTATGCCGTCGTGACTGAAGCGGCAGCAGAAGCTGCTTAGAATACGTTTCGATCTGATTGGATCAGATCGGCGCTCTCAGTATTTGTTTTGACGCGCATCTTATCCGAAAACCGTTTCACACTTTTCGGGATGCAGTCTAATCAATCAGAATAAGCTGGTCGCCGCGGACAGTGAACCCGCCGAGGGTTTGAAGGAAGTTCATGCCGAGTAGGCTGCCGGTCATCAGGCCTTCCTTCGTCACCATGGCGCGCACATTCTGGCGCTCGATATCGCCAATCTGCAATGTGGCAATGTTGATGACTGCTGCACTTGCCGTGCCGTTGGCCGTCATGATCGGAACCGAATAGTTGAGCGAGGCCGTGTCTATGCGCGCGCGCTCTGCATCTTGTTGGGACAGGACGACCGAAGATGCGCCAGTATCGACCAGAAAGTGAACGCGTTCGCCGTTTACGCGCCCGTTGACCTCGAAATGACCGTTTGCAGCCTTTGCAAGCGTGACAGTCAGGGCACCATCGGCATTGCGGCCTGAAATAGGACTGCCGGGGATTAGCCCGGCCGTGACCCGGCTCGCGACATCCTGCAGCTCATAACGATACTGGTAGCCAGCGACGAGACCGAGGATAATTACGGCCCACATGGCCATATTGCGCGCGAAGTCGGTCAGCTTGATGCCGGAGCCGAGCAAGCCAGCGGCAAGCACGACGCCCCAAATGCCCAGATAGGCTGCGCGGGCAAACACGTCATTGTCCATGCCAAGCGTTGAGCCGCTGTCATTGTTGGACATCAGCAGCAGGACAACAATCGCGACTGCCGCAATAATGAGCCAGAAAAAGCGCCCCATCAGCCAATTCTCTTTTCTACAATAATCTCATGCCTGTCGGCGAGAAGCGCCCAGACGGCCATTCGCTCTTCTGCACTCATGCTGGACCAGCGTGCGATTTCATCCAGCGTCCGGGCACAGCCGAGACAGAAGCCGGTTTCCGTATCTATCGTGCAAACCAATATGCACGGGGATTCGATGGTTGTCGTGTCCATGAATGCAATGTGGTTGCATCAAAGGGCCATGACAAGCCCGGCGAGGACGGCAACCGAACCGATCTGCTGCGCCGCGCCTAGCGTGTCACCCGTCTGCCCGCCGATTTTTGCGATGCAAAGTCTGGCAAAGCCGAAAAGCAGACCCGTCGCCAGCACAAGCGCATTGATGAGCGAGAGAAATCCGCCCGCTGGAATGAGCGTGAAGACAAGAAAGGCCAACCCAATCCCGAAACCGCAAACTACGGTCTCCCATTGTGGCTGGCCAACACTGTCAGACAGTCCACCGGGACGCGCGGAAGGAAGGGCGTGCCAGAATGCCAGCATGCCTGATCGGCTTGCCGCCTCGCAGCCGACCAGCGCAAGTGCTGCGTATCCCGCGCCTGCGCGGTCGATGATTGTCATCAGTAGAGCCGCTTTCAAACCGACGAAGACAATCAGCGTCAGCGCCGCGAAAGTCCCGATGCGGGAATCTTTCATGATATCCAGCCGACGATCAGGCGAAGAAGCACCGAAGAAACCGTCAGCAGTATCGCCCAGACCGTCTTCATGGAGCGCGCCGGTCATCGCCGCCAGAGCGCCAATTGCGAGCATCGCGCAGGCAAGGGGTGGCAGGTTCACTTTATAGGCCATGAAAAGCACCGCGCCTGCCAGCAGGCCCAGAACCGCTCCCGCGAGCGGAAAGGCACGGGCATTGCGCGGCAACGAATCATCGCCATCCTCGAACCATCTCTGCGGAAGCGGCAGGCGGCTTAGAAAGCCCAGACTCCGGATCGTGTCGCCAATGAGACTATTTCGCTGCAAGTGACTGTTCCACTTTGTTTCCCGAAATGGATTTCCGCGATAATTCGCCTCAATGTTGCTTCAACTCAAAGAGGTGATTTGAAAATTCGCGTCAGTGCTTATAGGACGAGCCCAACGAATTTACACCTCCCATCATTGATTGGACTGAACTTATGAGCGCCAGCGGCCTACCTTTTGACGATTTCCGAGAATTGATCCGAAATCTGCCGGGGCCTGATCTCGGAGCGGAAAGGGCCGTTCGCGAGCGTGAGGCTACACTAACCAAGCCTGCCGGTTCGCTCGGACGCATGGAAGACATCGTGGCATGGCTTGCCGCATGGACTGGCAAGCGCACACCGCAGATCAATCGCCCGCTGGTCGCGGTGTTTGCTGGCAATCACGGGGTTACGGCCAAGAACATCACGCCATTTCCGCCAAGTGTCACGGCACAGATGGTCGAGAATTTCGCCGCCGGTGGCGCAGCCATCAACCAGATCTGCATTGCCAACGATCTTGGGCTAAAGGTTTTCGATCTGGCGCTGGAGCATCCAACCGGTGACATTACCGAAGAACCGGCCATGGATGAGCGCACCTGCGCCGCGACCATGGCTTTCGGCATGGAAGCGATTGCCGGTGGAACCGATCTCCTATGCATCGGTGAAATGGGTATCGGTAATACCACGATTGCCGCAGCGATCGCGCTGGCGCTCTTCGGTGGTACGGCGGAAGACTGGGTAGGGCCGGGCACGGGCTCAACGGGTGAACTGCTGCAGCGCAAGCTCGCCGCCGTTCGTCAGGCCGTAGCCCTCCATCAGGCACACCTGCAGGACCCGCTGGAAGTGCTGAGCCGTCTCGGCGGTCGTGAAATCGCAGCCATGGCCGGTGCAATTCTGGCGGCGCGCATGGAGAAAATTCCGGTCATCGTCGACGGTTTTGTGGCAAGCGCTGCCGCAGCTGTTCTCTATGCCGCCAATCCGGAAGCCATCGACCATTGCCTGTTCGGCCATGTTTCTGCCGAGCCGGGCCACCGCAAGCTTCTGGAGAAGATGGGCAAGCAGCCGCTTCTTGATATGGGAATGCGCCTTGGTGAAGGAACCGGTGCGGCGCTCGCAGCCAGTATCGTCAAGGCGGCAGCGCTGTGCCACAGCGGCATGGCCACGTTCGAACAGGCTGGAATATCCGGTTCGAAATAACGGTCACCGCATCGTCAAAAAAGCCCGCCATTTGGCGGGCTTTTATTTTAAATCAATAGCTTAAAAACATCAGTTGTTGTCTTTGTCGAGCACCATGTAGTCGAGCGGCAATTCGGTGGTGTACTTGATCTGCTCCATGGCGAAGGACGAAGACACGTCGCGAATTTCGATCTTGCTGATGAGGCGCTTGTAGAAAGCGTCATAAGCGCCGATGTCCGGCACGGCTACACGAAGCAGATAATCCACATCACCGCTCATGCGGTAGAATTCGATGACTTCAGGGAATTCCTGAACCACTTCAGAAAAGCGCTTCAGCCATTCATGGCTGTGGGAGCTTGTGCGCACCGATACGAACACCGTCACCCGCGCATTGACGCGGATCGGATCGAGAATGGCGACACGGCGCTTGATGACGCCATCTTCTTCAAGTTTCTGGATGCGGCGCCAGCATGGCGTCGTGGAAAGGCCAACTTTCTTGGCAACGTCTGCCACCGCAAGTGTCGCGTCTTCCTGCAATAAGCGCAGTATCTTCCTGTCGAGCCTGTCCATGCGTTTCCGTTCCCGGTTTTAGAAATCGTTTCCCGAACTGTGCGAATAGGTGAAACGTCATACCTTATGGTTCGCAATGATCCGAAGTTACAGGAAAAATATTCTGATGAAAACGAATGGAGTAAAAATTATTTATCGTCTTGGATGAGGTCTCGCACTTTTGCCTGAAGAACGGGCACAACTTCAGCATCGAACCATGGATTTCGCTTGAGCCAGCCGCTGTTGCGCCAGGATGGATGCGGCAAGGGCAGGGCGATTCGACCCGCCGGATTGGGTGTCTCCAAGAAATACCGCCAGTTCCTGACGGTTTCAGTCAGATTGCGGCCCCGATAATCGGGCAGGTGATAGGCAAGAGCGTATTGTCCTACGACCAGAATGAATTCCAGCTGCGGCATTGCCGCGAAAACACGGTCATGCCAGGTCTGGCGGCATTCGCGGCGCGGCGGGAGATCACCGCCATGCTTGTCATAGCCGGGAAAGCAGAAGCCCATCGGGACGATGGCAAAGCGTGACGGATCATAAAACTCCTCTCGTGAGACGCCGAGCCATTGCCGCAGGCGATCACCGGACGGGTCGTTGAACGGCAGGGAGGTGTTATGCACGCGAATGCCGGGAGCCTGACCGCAAATGGCAATTCTCGCTGTATCCGAGACGATGCAGACGGGATTGGGCTCGTGCGGTAGGGGCGGCGGAAACTGCGGTGTGTCGCGACAGATACGGCAAGCCCGGATCGAGTGACTGAGTTCGTCCAGTTTTTCCATGAATACTATCAGTTTCGGGGCAGGATCATTTCGATGAAGGTTCGAATATGTTCCCTAATATAGGTAAAGCCATCGCCAATTACAGCCAGCAACGGTTCGCGGCCGGACGGCTGTTCAATTTCAAGATCGCGATGGTTCTTGCGCCATAGGGACGGTTGCTCAAACTGACCGGCCCAGATGCCACGCCGGGTGCGGCGGGCGTCGCGTTCCTCACGCTGATAATCGCCGTAGGAGACGGCCCAGCCCTGTTCAACCATCCAGCGGTTGAGGTCGGTTTCCCCAAGATAACAGCGCGCCAGGTCGCGATTATACTGATCTCGTCCCTCTTTCTCGCACCGAATCGAGGACTTCCCGATTCTGGCCCGCAAGATGTTGCGGGCTTCCTTGCCGCAATCGTAAGGGGTTCCTGCCCGAACACACTGCTGTTGCATCTCCGGTGCGTCGATACCCTTGAGACGTATATGTTTCTTGCTGAGAACGACAGTATCGCCATCAATCACATAGACCGGCCCGTTCAATGCCTCTTTAGGCGCCGATTGGATTGGCAGATAGGCGATAAGCACGGCTAAAAAAGAAAATAGTAATATAGTCAATAAGATACTGCGAAAGCTTATGCTGTTGCTTTTGCGAGCCGGACGATAGGGACGTCTGTAAGGGCGACGGTATTTGCTCATAGATAGCTTCGCGACTCCCGGCATCCTTCATTTTGCGCAGACTGCGAGCTCCTGTCGCTGACGTCAACAAGAGCAGATTGTTGATCGGAACAACAGTCAGTTTGTTGTCAATTAGCAACAGTCTTTACCGTTGCTTTAGGTTAGAAAGAGCTCAGGCACATTTTGCCCATTTCCCGCCACAAACTGGCGTCACCGATCATGGAAAGGCAGAAGCCACCAAAGTATTGAGAGCTGTCAGGCTCCAGCAGGATAGGCAGGAATGACGAAGGGCGCGTTGTTGCACAGCAAACGGATTGGGAACAGGATCACCCCTGTTCGCGCACCCTTTATTCTTTCCAATGATGGTAAGGCTTTTTTCGGCCAAGATCGGGTCTCAGTCTTGACGAAAACAGCGTGCATTCTGTCCTCTATGAATGTTTCCTCTGAATGTGAAAGACCAGCGTTGTGATGCGTATCCGCAGTTTTTCATATAGCGCCCTTGCTATGGCTCTCGGCTTGGCCATTGCCTGTAACAGCGCCTTTGCTTTCGACCTTAATGACGATTCCGAAAAGTCGAGAAGCCCGTTTGAACTCTTCAAGTTCGGCTTTTCCGCATACAAGAATGGTCACAAGGACGAAGCGATCAAGGCTCTGCGTTATGCTGCGGATCGCGGCCATCAGGGTGCGAAGTGGAAACTGGCCCGCATGTATGCCGATGGCGACGGCGTACCGGAAAATGACTATGAAGCCTATAAGATTTTCGAAAAGATCGTTCGCGAAGGTTCGGAACCGGGTTCGGAAAACGACTCTTATGTGGCTGACGCTCTCGTGGCGCTTGCAGGTTATGTGAAGCGCGGCATTCCGGGCTCGCCGGTCAATGCCAATCCGGGTATGGCACGCAATCTCTATGTGCAGGCCGCCTCGAATTTCGGTGATTCCGCTGCCCAGTTCGAGCTTGGCAAAATGCTGCTCGACGGCGACGGCGGAGAACGCAATTCCATTCAGGCCGCACGTTGGTTCCAGCTTGCCGCCAAGAAGGGTAATGCCGGTGCGCAAGCCATGCTCGGCAACATGCTGTTTCAGGCAGGCAAGACCGTTCGTGGCCTCGCTATGATGACCGCAGCTTTCGAACGCTGCCCGACCGAAGATTGCCCATGGATACGCGATATGCAGGAGCAGGCATTCTCGATTGCCGGCGAAGCGGACCGTCGTAATGCGATTGCACTCTCCAGTGACTACGTCACCAAAGGCGACTTCTGATTTAACTGGAAACGCTATGGTCTTGATTTAGCGTCAGTTCTCAGACCGAAAGCGTTATCGTCACCGGCACATGGTCGGATGGCTTCTCCCACGCACGAACGTGCTTTTCCACATCACTCGATATGAAACGATTGGCCGCCTCCGGCGACAGCATCAGATGGTCGATACGGATGCCGTTGTTCTTCTGCCAAGCACCAGCCTGATAATCCCAGAACGAGTAAATCCCGCTATCGTCGGTTGACGCACGGATTGCATCGGTAAAGCCCAGATTTTCAAGCCTGCGGAATGCCTGACGCGATTGTGGCTTGAAGAGCGCGTCGCCCATCCACTGCTCGGGATTCTTGGCATCGTCCGGCTCGGGAATGACGTTATAGTCACCGGCAAGCACCAAAGGTTCTTCAAGAGCAAGGCGATCTTTCGCCCACAGCTCAAGCCGCTGCATCCACGAAAGCTTGTATGGAAATTTCTCCGTGTCCACGGGATTGCCGTTCGGCAGGTAAAGTGAAACGACGCGGACAACGCCCTTGTCCGTCGAGTAGACGCCTTCGATGAAACGCGCCTGCTCATCGCCATCGTCGCCGGGAAGACCGCGATTGACCTCATCCGGTGATTTCTTGGACAGAAGCGCGACGCCGTTGAAGCCCTTTTGGCCGTGTGTTTCCACATGATAGCCGAGCGCTTCAATCTCCAGGCGCGGAAACTGGTCATCGACCGACTTGATTTCCTGCAGGCAGGCAATATCGGGCGAGGACTCCTTCAGCCAGTGCTGGAGGTTCTCGATACGGGCTTTGACGCCGTTGATGTTCCAGGTCGCGATTTTCATATCGCTATGATTATGCGCTTAGGTAGGTGAGGGCAAGCAGGGCGCAATCGCGCGTCACAGCTTTTCATCGGCCACAATTTCGATATCCGGGGAAAAATCGGCTCAAGACTATTTGTATTGGCGGTTTTGCATTCCTATTTGCTCTGGACAGGAGCCAAACAGGAGATATTCGAATGTTCGACGCCAAGAAACTTCTCGAGCAGTTTCTGGGATCACAAGTACCCGGTACGTCGGGAAGTGTCCGCGACAAGGCCGGGCAGGTGACAGACCTGGCAAAGAAGAACCCGCTTGCAACGGGAGCCATTGCCGCCGCCATTCTTGGCACGAAGACCGGGCGCAAGCTCGCAGGCAATGTGGCGACCGTCGGCGGCATCGCTGCCATCGCCGGATTGGGATATCTTGCCTACAAAAATTACAAGTCCGGTCAGGCACCGCAGACGGCCGAACAGCCGGTCGCGAAGGAGCCCGAGCTTCTTCCTCCGCCCCCGGCCGATTCTCCGTTTCACCCGCAATCTCCCGCTATGAGCAACAGTTTTGCGCTGACACTCGTGCAGGCGATGATTGCCGCCGCCAAAGCCGACGGTCATATTGATGATGCCGAGCGGGCCCGCATCATGGAGAAGGTGAAGATTTCCGGTCTTGATGACGAGGCGGAAGCCTTCCTTGAGAAGGAGCTTGCCGATCCCGTTGATCTCAATGTTCTGGTTTCAGCCGCGCAGACTGAGGAGCAGAAGGTCGAGCTTTATACGGCTTCGCGTCTTGCAATAGACCCCGATAACAGGGCTGAACGTGGATATCTGGATATGCTGGCTGGTCGTCTCGGCCTGCCGGATGCCCTGGTGGATCATATCGAAGCGACGGTCGCTTCGGTAAAGGTTTGAGGCCGGTTGTTTTCCGGCAGCCATGAAAAAAACCGGCCGCCACATGGCAGCCGGTTTTAAATCTTCTATTCGCGTATTCGCGCGCCCGTCAGATGGCGAAGCTGGTTCCGCAGCCGCAGGCCGAAGTGGCGTTCGGATTGCGGATCTGGAACGACTGTCCCATCAGATCGTCGACGAAATCGATTTCCGAACCATCCATATAGGGAACTGAAATGGAATCGATCAGCACCTTGGCGCCGAGCTTCTCGATGACGATGTCGTCGTCGGTCTGCTCATCAACCAGATCGTATTTATAGGAGAAACCGGAGCACCCGCCGCCCTCGACAGAAACGCGAAGGGCAGTCTTTCCCGGTTCCGATCCGAGAATCTTGGCGATCCGCTTTGCTGCGGAATCTGAAACGGTAATGCCTGTCATCTGCCTTGTTCCGTTTGCAATTGCGAATATCGAACCGGGTGATTTCTCCAGATTTCCGATAGCCGCATACTTGCCTTCATGATTAGCTGATAGCTATGAACGCGAACTGCGGAAGTCAATATTCGCACCAGTTTTGTGTAATCATATTACAGTGAAGGATGCATCGCAATGTCGCTGGAAGGAATAGGCTTCGGTTATCGCGAACGCGCGCCCTATGCCTGTGATCCTGCACGGAGCCGTGGTCGTCTGGTGCCAGAGCCGGAAAGCCCGACCCGCACGCCATTCCAGCGCGACCGCGACCGTATCATCCATTCCACAGCATTTCGTCGTCTGAAACATAAGACGCAGGTTTTCATCGCTCATGAAGGCGATCATTACCGCACGCGGCTTACGCATACGATAGAGGTCGCCCAGATTGCGCGTGCGTTGGCGCGCGCATTGCGGCTCGATGAAGATCTGGCCGAGGCGGTAGCGCTTGTCCACGATTTTGGCCACACACCCTTTGGCCATACGGGCGAGGAAGCGCTCAACGATCGCATGAAGGCGTTCGGCGGGTTCGACCATAATGCACAGTCGCTCCGGATCGTGACCAAGCTCGAACATCGATATGCCGATTTCGACGGGCTTAATCTCTCGTGGGAAACGCTGGAAGGGCTGGTCAAGCACAACGGGCCGCTGTTGGGCGCTCATGCAGCACATCCGGATGCCGCTGTTCCGTTGCCGATCCTCGACTTCAATGAACGCTATGATCTGGAGCTCACGCGGTTCGCCAGTCTCGAAGCGCAATGCGCGGCCATTGCCGACGATATTGCCTATAACGCTCATGACATCGATGACGGCTTGCGGGCAGGGCTTTTGAGCCTTGATGCGCTTGACGAAGTGCCGTTGACGAAACGCCTGCTCGATCTCGTGCGGGCGCGTTATCCCGATCTCGATCCCGTGCGAACCGGACATGAGCTGGTGCGCAGGCAAATCACCATCATGGTGGAAGATGTGATCGAGGAGGCCCAGCGCCGTCTGGCAGTGGCAAAACCGCAGAGCGTTGAAGATGTGCATGGCCAGTCGCACGCACTGGTGGCGTTTTCCGATACCATGCGCACCGACGAAAAAGTGCTGAAGCGGTTTCTGTTCAAGAATCTCTATTTCCACGACAGCGTCGTGGTGCGCAGACATGCCGCCGACAAGATATTGCAGGACCTTTTTGATACCTGTTTCACCAATCCGTCGATCATGCCGTCAGAGTGGCAATCGGGCTGCGAGACGCTGGATGAGGCGGCGCGGGCGCGGCGGGTCGCTGACTATCTTGCCGGGATGACTGACAATTATGCCGTGCGAGAACACCGACGATTGTTTGACCACACACCCGATTTAGCTTAATCGGGGGCCAAACGAAGCGGCATCTATCGGCAGTTTGACCGGATTCCGTACAGGATTAGAGCATTTCCAGCAAAAGTGCGAAGCGGTTTTGCGTCGGACAATGCGAAAGAAACAGCATTTCCAGCAAAAGTGCGAAGCGGTTTTGCGTCGGACAATGCGAAAGAAACAGCATTTCCAGCAAAAGTGCGAAGCGGTTTTGCGTCGGACAATGCGACAAAACAAAGCCCGGCGTAAGCCTGACAGGACAGACCATGAATATCTTTGCAGATTTCGACGCACGTATCAAAAAGACGTTGCAAGATATTGATCTGAAACCGAAAGACGGTGGCGATTTAGACCTTTCGCGCATCGGTGTCGAGCCACCGCGAGATTCTTCCCATGGTGATATCGCAACCAATGCTGCGATGGTGCTCTCCAAGGCTGTCGGTCAGAACCCGCGTGAACTTGCCGGTCGCATCGCCGAGGCTCTTGCCTCGGATGCCGACGTCGAAACGGTTGATGTCGCCGGTCCGGGCTTCATCAATCTGCGTCTGAAGGCCACTTACTGGCAACGCGAACTCTCGGCGATGCTGAATGAAGGTAAGGATTTCGGTCGCTCCAAACTTGGCGCAGGATCGAAGGTCAATGTCGAATATGTTTCGGCAAACCCGACGGGCCCGATGCATGTGGGCCATTGCCGCGGCGCAGTTGTGGGCGATGTTCTGGCCAATCTGCTGAAATTTGCAGGCTATGATGTGGTCAAGGAATACTACATCAACGATGCCGGTGCGCAGATCGATGTGTTGGCGCGGTCCGTTATGATGCGCTACCGTGAAGCGCTCGGTGAAAATATCGGTGAAATTCCGTCTGGTCTTTATCCCGGCGACTATCTCGTTCCGGTCGGGCAGGAGCTTGCCAAGGAATTTGGTTCGAAGCTTCTGGAAATGCCGGAAGCCGAAGCGCTTGCTCTCGTAAAGGATCGCACGATCGATGCCATGATGGCGATGATCCGCGCCGATCTCGATGCGCTCAACGTGCACCATGACGTGTTCTTCTCCGAGCGCAAGTTGCATGTTGATCACGCACGGGCGATTCGCAATGCAATCAACGATCTGACGCTCAAGGGCCATGTCTACAAGGGCAAGCTGCCGCCCCCGAAGGGTCAGCTTCCGGAAGACTGGGAAGATCGCGAGCAGACATTGTTCCGTTCGACGGAAGTGGGTGACGATATCGACCGTCCTCTGATGAAGTCCGATGGCGCTTTTACCTACTTTGCAGGCGACGTGGCCTATTTCAAGGACAAGTACGACCGCGGCTTCAACGAGATGATCTATGTGCTGGGTGCCGATCATGGCGGCTACGTCAAGCGTCTGGAAGCGGTCGCAAGGGCTGTTTCCGACGGCAAGGCGAAGCTGACGGTGCTGCTCTGCCAGCTGGTCAAGCTGTTCCGCGATGGCGAGCCTGTGCGCATGTCGAAGCGGTCAGGCGAATTCATCACGCTGCGCGATGTGGTGGATGAAGTCGGCCGCGATCCGGTTCGTTTCATGATGCTTTACCGGAAGAACGATGCGCCGCTGGATTTCGATTTTGCCAAGGTGACGGAGCAGTCGAAGGATAATCCGGTCTTCTACGTGCAATATGCTTCCGCGCGTTGCCATTCGGTTTTCCGTCAGGCTGCCGATCAGCTTGGTCTCGCCGATCTCGACCGAGTCGGTATGGCTGCGCATTTTGACAAGCTGACTGATGAGAGCGAAATTGCACTCGTTCGCAAGCTCGCCGAATATCCGCGTCTGATCGAGGCTGCGGCCATTCACCAGGAGCCGCATCGGCTTGCTTTTTACCTCTATGATCTCGCCAGCGCGTTCCATTCGCAGTGGAATAGAGGCACAGAGAACCCGGACTTACGTTTTATTAAGGTTAACGATCCAGACTTGTCATTAGCCAGGCTAGGGCTGGTACAGGTTGTTTCCGATGTGCTGACTTCCGGATTGACGATAATCGGTGCGGATGCTCCAACGGAAATGCGCTAGAGTATAGTTCGAAGGTGAAAGCCTTTTGAGATGGATTATACTCGAAGAACGGTCTCCGCAGCTCACGGGCCGCACTATGTGGTTCGAGATGACTTCGGAGGTCAGGCGACTGTCACGAAGCTTTTCAGGTCGAAAGACTGATTGAAGGCAAAAGTTGGCAAGTCGAACAGGTGGAAGGCCATAATGAACGCAAGTCATTGGTCTTCCTTCTGGCGCAGGAAACTTCCGTCAACTTTTGCCCACATTGCCTCGCTACAAAGCAATGTATGGAGACGTCTTGCGACGTCCAGGGTTTGAGTTAGGAACACGCTATGACGGACAGCAGTGCAAATCCCCGTAATTACGGCGAGCGTCCGTTGCACGAAGACGATCCACTGATGGAACTGTCGCGGATCATGGACTTCGGCACGCCTGCTGATGACAACGTCGCTTGGAATGAGCGCCGACCTAGTTACTTTGAAGATAACCGGACAGAGCCGGGCTTCGATCCATCGCTGGATCTGGAGCGCGAATTGCTCGGTGACTTCAATGATTATTCTCAGCCTACGGACCAGTCCCAGTTCGCAGCGACCCCTGCACAAGATGATTCTCATCTGTTGGATGAACCTCTGATTCATGAGGAAGAACTTGCTTCGGCTCTGGAAGACGAGCTTGATCTTCAAATGGATGAAGATGAGCAGGCGCCAGAATTGGAAACGCCCTCATTCGAAACACTTGAGTTTGAAGAAGCTGACCGTACCGAACCTGTGCCGCAATTCGATTACAACGATTATTCGACTGCACGCGATTCGAACGAAGAGACCTATGTCGCATCGTCGTCGGTCTACGCTCGCCGGGAAACTGTCGAGCCGCTTCATGTCGATCAGACCGATTACGATCCGACCATCTATCAGCCAGCCATAGAGCCGCATCAAGAGGCTTATCAGCCTGCGCGCGATCATGAATGGAACGTTCAGGCTGTTGAGCCTGCCGAACAGTCCTATGCTACCGCTGCGCCGGTTTCGCTTGAGGATGAGCTGGAAAATCTCCTTTTCGGCGATGAGCCGCAGCCAGTGTCTCACGACGAGACCCGGTTTTCCCATGTCGCGTCCCATGTCGCGCCTGCAGAGGAGCCCTACGTCCACCACGACGTGGTGCCGGTGCAGAATGTTGGATATCAAGACGAGACCGAGCTTGCAGATTTGCATTTCGATGATCTGCAGTTCGATGAGCCGGCTTACGATGCTGCACCACAGACGGCTGCACCCGTTGAAACCTATGCGCCTCAGCCTCAGGTCGTGCCTGCAGGATATCCGTACTATACGCGGAGCAATTTCTCCTCGGGCATCGCAGGGCAGGACGCAGTGGCGACAGCCCCGCAGGCCGACTATGCGCCGGTTACAGAAACTGCGCCTTCTCTTGGCGACGACGACGATTTCTCTTTCGACGACGATTTTTCGTTCAATGTTGAGGAAACAGCCGCTGCAATCGCTGCTGAAGGAACCGAAGACGACCTTTCGGAGCTGGATGAAATCAGCCTTTCGGAAGATGATTTCGGTTTCGAAATGTCCGGCGATGTTTCCAGCATTCAGGATGAGAACGCTTTCAGCGAAGATGATTTCTTCACGGAAGATGATCTCGATCTGAGCTCGGAACCTGAAGAAGAAACCACCGCCTACGCACATGCGGTGCGTCCGGACGACGATTACCGTTCTTCATCGACTTCATTCCAGCAGTTCGGCGGTGCTCATACGGCTGCGGTCAGCGCCCCGGCGCCCGAAGTCGAAACCTTGAGCGTGGCCGAAGAAAAGGTTGAGCAGACGCATTCCCTCGATTTGCCGGAAATCAACTACGGCGAAGAAGAAACCAACGCCGGTTTGACTGATCTCGAAGCCGAATTCGCCGAGGTCTTCAACACGGTTGGTGTGGATGAATCGGCAAAAACAGACGCACAGAGCGAAGCTGACAGGGCTTTTGAGGACATATTCCGCGAAAGCGCTTCGAGCTATCTGCCAAACTCCGGTGCCAGCCTTGGTGCTGCTGTCGGTGCTGCAGCAGTGGGTGTCGGCGCTGCCGCAGCTGCGGGAGCGTATGGCCGCTCACAGGCAACAGCCCAGGCGCCAGCACAGCCAAAAGCCTCCAATCCGTTGGGCAATGAAGACGACTTCTATAACCATTGGGCAGCCCAGGGTGCACAGACCCTTGAAGGAGGCGACTTTGGCGAACGCGCTGCGATGCAGGCGGACGATGATCTTGGCAGCGCTGCCGAAGCTTATCGTAATCGCCCGGTTCGTGGCCGTCGTGGTCTTATTCTGGCCAGCGTGGCCGGTGCGGCGGTGCTTCTTGGCGGGATCGGCTATCACTTCCTCGGAGGTAGCGGTTCCGGTGAGCCGGTCGTGATTCGTGCCGACAATCAGCCGATCAAAATGCAGCCGGAAAATCCGGGCGGTGCCACGGTACCGAACCAGGACAAGGCGGTTTATGACCGCGTTGCCGGTACGCTGCCGAACAATCCGGAACAAAAGTCTCTGATTACTTCCGGTGAAGAGCCAGTGGACATTTCCGGCACGGATGACAGCGAGAACATGGCGGACAATACGCCTGACGAGCCGCCAGTGACGAATAATGCTTCGGCCGAGAATCAGAACACGAACCACAATGCGCCATTGGTCCAGCCGCGCGAAGTGGAAACCATGATCGTTCGTCCAGACGGCTCTATTGTCCAGCCTTCTCCGGCTCCGCAGGAAACAGCCTCGCAGCTGCCACCAGCAAACACTGCTCAGCCGGCGGCTCCCGCCGGTGGTGATGAAATTGCTGCGCTGGCCGCTGGCAACGTACCGGCAGAACCGGCTGCGCAAACACCTGCACCGGCTCCTGTGGCACAACAGCCGGAGCCGGCTGCGGAAGCGCCGCGTCTTCCTGTCCGTGCTCCAGTGGTGCCATCACGGCCTGCTGAACAACCGGTCAACATCGTCGGCAATGTTCCGCAGCGCACGCAGGCCGCCGCTGCAACCAATCCTGCTCCGGCAGCGTCGCAGGTTGCATCGGCAGCAGGTGCAGGCGGTTATTTCATCCAGATTGCTTCGCAGCCATCTGCCGAGCTGGCACAGAAGTCCTATGCCAATATGGCCCAGAAGTATGGCAGCGTAATCGGTGGCCGCAGCGTCGACATCAAGCGTGCCGACATTCCGGGCAAGGGCACCTACTATCGTGTCCGCGTTCAGGGTGGTTCCAAGGAAGATGCATCCGCACTTTGCGGACGCCTTAAGTCCGCTGGCGGCAGCTGCTTCGTAACGCAGTGATTTGTCGGACATTGAATATGGAAAGGGCGGCCTCGGTCGCCCTTTTTCATGGTCCACTACCAAGCCTTGTTCTTTTCGGGTAAACCGGGGCAGGGTTGTTTGAGTACAGCATTTCCAGACAATTTTGGGGAAGAGCGCATGAAAGAGTGCAAGGCATGGATTGCCGGTGTGTCGGGAACGAAACTGACTGAGGACGAAATTGCATTTTTTCGCGATGAAAGACCTTGGGGCTTTATTCTTTTTGCGCGCAATGTCGAAAGTCTGGAACAGGTTTCCGAGCTGACGGCGCACATGCGCGACCTGACGGGTCGGCACCAGACGCCGGTTTTCATCGATCAGGAAGGTGGACGCGTGCAGCGCCTTCGCCCGCCGCTCGTTCCAAACTATCCTTCGGCCTCGGAAGTCGGTGCGATCTATGCGCGTGATCGCGAAGCAGGTCTGCGAGCTGCGTGGCTTCATGCCCGCCTGCATGCATTCGATTTGCTGAAGGTTGGCGTCAATGTGGACTGCCTGCCGGTTCTGGACGTACCCGTCGAAGGCGCACATGATGTTATCGGCGCGCGAGCCTATTCCAAGAACCCGCAGGCGGTTGCAGAAATGGGGCGAGCTGCTGCTGAAGGCTTGCTTGCCGGTGGTCTGCTGCCTGTGGTCAAGCATATGCCGGGGCACGGCCGTGCGTTTGCCGACACCCACAAGGAGCTGGCGCGTGTCACGGTTCCCCTGAATGAGCTGGTTGCGCATGATTTCGTGCCGTTCAAGGCGCTCAATGACCTGCCAATGGCAATGACGGCGCATGTCGTATTCGATTGCATCGATCCGCAGCGCCCTTCGACATTGTCACCGACTGTCATCAACACGATCATTCGCGATGTCATCCAGTTCGATGGTCTTGTCATGAGCGACGACATTTCCATGAAGGCGCTTTCGGGCGAACTCGGTGACATTGCGGACGGCATCATCGGTGCCGGTTGTGATATGGTTCTCTATTGCGCAGGTGTGATGGAAGAACTGAAGCAGGTTGCAGCGCGTGTGCCGGTTCTTGAAGGCAAGGCGAAGCGTCGTGCCGATCTGGCCGAAGTTTATGCAGGCGATCCCGATCTTTCCGATGAGGACGAACTGCGTGCAGAATTCAACGCCATGTTCGAACTGATAGCGTAATCGTCAAAACTTGGTAAACTGACTTCACCGGCGGACTGATCCGCCGGTGGATCTTATCAGCAGGGAAACGGGTTTGGCGGCATCGGGAGCAGACACAGACGGCAAAGACGGCACGCTCGTGCCGATGGACGCGCTGTGGCAGGGCGATTCCGAGCGTAGCGAAAGTGAACCGTCGCTTCTCATCGATGTGCAGGGGTTTGAAGGCCCGCTTGATTTGCTGCTCCACCTTGCGCGGAGCCAGCGCGTCGATCTCGCCCGTATTTCCGTTCTTGCACTTGCAGAGCAGTATCTGGTGTTCGTGGAACAGGCACGCGCCTTGCGCCTCGAACTTGCGGCCGACTATCTCGTCATGGCGGCATGGCTTGCCTATCTCAAATCGAAGCTGCTGATCCCGAAGCAACAGGGCGATGATGGAGCGACCGGCGAAGAACTGGCTGCTTCGTTGCATTACCGTTTGAAGAGACTTGAAGCCATGCGCGATGCGGCGGCGAAACTCGTCAACCGCAACCGGCTGGGGCGGGATGTTTTTGCGCGCGGTATGCCGGAAATGGTCATGGTGGACAGGACCAGCCAGTTTTCTGGAACGCTGTACGATCTTCTTACCGCCTATGCTTCGCAGCGCCAGCGACAGGCCGTGTCGCAGGTGCAGATTGCCAAGCGCGCAGTCTGGTCATTGAAGGAAGCTCGTGTGGCGCTCGTGCGTTTGATGGGATCGGTGGGCGACTGGATTTCTCTCGATCGCTTCCTGATCGATTATGCGCTTTCGCCCCGAGAAAGAGCTTCGGCGCTCGCGAGTTCCTTCGCCGCCAGTCTTGAGCTTGTGCGTGAAGGCAAACTGGAAGTCAGGCAAAACGCTCCTTTCGAGCCGATCTATATCCGGGCGACAGGAGATATCAGCGAATTGGATGAGGACGAGGATGTCTGAGGCGGAACGTCGAAATCTGGCTGAAATCGATAGTGACGACGATCAGATCGAAACGGAAGTTTCTGTCTTGACGCAGGGGCTTGCTGATCTTGCGCGCATTGTCGAGGCCATTGTTTTTGCGTCCTCTGAACCGGTTTCCGAACGCGCATTGGCCGAACGTCTGCCTGCCAATGTTGACGTCGCGCCAGTGTTGAAACATTTGCAGAAAATATATGAAACGCGCGGCGTGCACCTTGTTCAGGTTGGCAGTGCGTGGGCGTTCCGTACGGCACCCGATCTCGCCTTTCTTATGAGCCGCGAAGCTGTGCAGCAGCGCAAGCTGTCCCGCGCCGCGATGGAAGTGCTTGCCATCATCGCCTATCACCAGCCGGTCACGCGCGCCGAGCTGGAAGATATCCGCGGTGTGGAGACCTCAAAGGGCACACTGGATGTCCTCATGGAGACCGGCTGGATCAAATTGCGCGGACGCCGTCGTACGCCCGGTCGTCCGGTCACCTATGGCACGACCGACTCGTTTCTCGACCATTTCGGCCTTCCGGAAATCCGCGATTTGCCGGGACTGGAAGAGCTGCGCGGGGCAGGGCTGCTCTCGGCACGTATGCCATCGAGCTTTGCCGTTCCGGTGCCGAATATCGACCCGGATGAGCTGACAGAAGACGAAGAGCCGCTCGAAGATATCGATCTGGAAAGCCTTGGCTTGCTCGCCCCACGCGGTGAATAGTCTCAGTATGGCCTTTGGAGCCAATTTTATTTGTCGCAAAGCCGTTCACCGTCACACTTCTGTTTGAAAGATTTGTTGAAAGCGCTTAAATCGTAACTGGCATTGCAGGAACATGCCGCACGTTCGCGGCAATGAGAGGAATAAAATGGGTAGCTTTTCCATCTGGCACTGGCTGATCGTCCTGGCGGTTGTCCTTCTTCTGTTTGGCCGCGGCAAGATTCCCGAGCTGATGGGTGATGTTGCCAAGGGCATCAAGAACTTCAAGCAGGGCATGTCCGACGAAGACGCCAAGGATGACGCGCGGGATTCGGGTCGTACGATCGACGCCAAGGCTGACGAAACCGTCAACGACGTCAAGAAAACCACCAAGTCCTGATCTAACGGATAAAGCATGCTGCGCACGTGCAAGCGCGCGCAGCATATTTTGCCATTTACAAGTGCGGTTTTCCGCCGAAAGACGGGACGCGCGCGCGAATTGCGCGGGGTATCAAGAATATGTTCGACATCGGTTGGTCTGAACTTCTGATTATTGCGATCGTGATGATCGTGGTGGTCGGTCCCAAGGATTTGCCGAAAATGCTGCGTGCATTCGGCAAGGCGACAGCGCGCATGCGTGCCACCGCCAACGAGTTCAAGCAGCAGTTCGACGAAGCCTTGAAAGAGGCTGAGCTTGACGACGTCAAGAACATCATCGACGAGACCCGCAAGCTAGACCCGCGCTCGAAGATCACGCAGGTATTCGATCCGATTCGAAGTGCGGGCGAGGATCTGCGCTCGGGCCTTCAGTCCACGTCTTCCATGTCTCCGGCGACACCTGAAAAAGTCGCTGAAGTGACGACGCCGGTTGATGCCGGTGGCGCACCGGTTCCGCCTGCTGTGGAAAAAGCCGCAGCGCCCAAGAAGGCGACCCGAAAGACTGCACCGAAGGCAGAGAATAAAGCGACCGAAGTCACTGTAGCCAAAACGAAGGCTGCGCCGAAGGCGGCTTCCGTTGCAAAGCCGGCTCCCCGAAAGCCCGCGGCGGCAAAAGCGGAAACGGCAAAGGCTGGAACGGTCAAGGCTGCTGCCGCCACAACTGCCAAGAAGACCACGAAGAAGACAGGAACCAAAGCGTGACACGCGACGAGGACGAAATCGAACAGAGCGCAGCGCCTCTGCTTGAGCACCTGATCGAGCTGCGCCGCCGCCTGATCTGGGCAATTCTGGCATTTTTCGTGGCATTTATTTTCTGTTTCGCTTTTGCCAAACAGCTCTTCAACCTGCTTGTCGTGCCTTATCAATGGGCGCTCGACTGGGCGGGCATGGATCGCTCGAAAGCGGAACTGATCTATACCGCGCCGCAGGAATTCTTCTTCACACAGGTGAAGGTGGCCATGTTCGGCGGCATCGTGCTGGCATTTCCGATCATTGCAGCACAGATTTACAAGTTTGTGGCGCCCGGCCTCTACAAGCATGAGCGCATGGCGTTTCTGCCGTTCCTGATTGCATCGCCGATCCTGTTTTTGACAGGCGGCGCGCTCGTCTACTTCTTCTTCACGCCGATGGTGATGTGGTTCTTCCTCGCAATGCAGCAGACTGGCGGCGCCGGTGAAGTGCAGATTTCTCTCCTGCCGAAGGTATCGGAATATCTGAGCCTCATCATGACGCTCATCTTTGCGTTCGGTCTGGTCTTCCAGCTGCCGGTGGTAACGAGCCTGATGGCCCGTGTCGGACTGGTGACGTCGGCTGGCCTGAAGGACAAGCGCAAATATGCAATTGTCATTGCTTTCGTCGTTGCAGCGGTCTTGACCCCGCCCGATCCGGCGAGCCAGATCGGCCTTGCCTTGCCAACAATCCTTCTCTACGAGATTTCAATCATCGTGGCTCGCATGATCGAGAAGAAGCGGGATGAGGCGCAGGAAGCTTCCGACGCTGAAAACAACGCTTCATCGTCCTGATTTGTCACTATGATTCTGTGAGGTCGCAGATTGTGCGGCCTCTCTTCTGTTCAATTTCACGAAACGGCTTTTCCCATGCTCGACATCAAATGGATTCGCGAAAACCCTGAAACCCTCGACAAGGCGCTTGCCAAGCGTGGGGCTCAGTCGCTGTCGTCCGAATTGATGGCGCTGGACGAAAAACGCCGCGAATATGTTGGCAAGGTTCAGGCCGCGCAGGAGCGCCGTAATGCCGCTTCGAAGGAAATCGGCAAGGCCATGGCTGCGAAGGACGCGGCGACGGCTGACAAGCTGAAGGCTGAAGTTGCCGAGTTGAAGGATTTTCTTGCGCAGGCTGAACGCATTGAGCGCCAAATCAGTCATGAGTTGAATGATGCACTGTCTCGTCTCCCCAACATTCCGCTAGATGATGTTCCAGTGGGTGCCGACGAAACTGGCAATATAGAAATTCGCCGTGTTGGCAACCAACGGAACTTTTCTTTCCAACCTAAGGAACACTACGAGTTAGGGGAAGCGTTAGGGTATATGGATTTTGAGCGGGCAGCGAAACTTTCTGGAGCCCGATTCACTGTATTAAAGGGTCCGTTAGCACGACTTGAGCGCGCTCTCGGTCAGTTTATGCTTGATATTCATAGTGGAGAGCATGGTTATACCGAAGTAATGCCGCCGTTATTGGTTAAGGATTCGGCCTTTTTTGGAACGGGCCAATTACCTAAATTTGAAGAGGATCTTTTCTTTACAGATCCGCGCACGCCAGAGTGGTTTGCCGATGTAAAGAAATCAATAACACGTATTGCGTCGGAGACATTAAGTGCCGGTGGCGAAATTTTTTCCCGCACGAGGGTCGATGAGATAATTGATGCAGTCGTGCAGAACGCCGTAGGTGCTTTTGTTATAGAAGATACTTTTCAAACGATGGATATCGAAGCTAAGGCAATGCTTCCGAAGCGTTTGGGGTTGATTCCAACCGCCGAAGTTCCGCTGACCAATCTGGTTGCAGATGAAATCGTCGATACCAAGTCGCTTCCCCAGCGCTACACGGCGCTGACCCCATGCTTCCGTTCGGAAGCGGGTTCTGCCGGTCGCGACACGCGCGGCATGCTGCGCCAGCACCAGTTCCTGAAAGTGGAAATGGTGTCGATCACCGATGCCGACAGCTCGATCGCAGAGCATGAGCGCATGACCGCCTGTGCGGAAGAAGTGCTGAAACGCCTTGGCCTACCGTTCCGTACCGTCGTGCTCTGCACCGGCGACATGGGCTTCGGCGCACAGAAGACTTACGACATCGAAGTATGGATGCCCGGCCAGAACACTTATCGCGAAATTTCCAGCTGCTCGGTCTGCGGCGATTTCCAGGGCCGTCGCATGAACGCCCGCTATCGTCCGGAAGGCGAGAAGTCGACCCGTTTCGTGCATACGCTGAACGGTTCGGGTGTCGCCGTCGGACGCGCGCTGATCGCCGTCATGGAAAATTATCAGGAAGAAGATGGTAGCATTCATATTCCTGAAGCATTGCAGCCATACATGGGCGGCCTCACGCGGATAGAGAAAGTTGCGTGAATCACATTTATTGATAAATGAAGGAGTGACGACGTGCGAATTCTGCTGACGAACGATGATGGTATCCACGCTGAAGGCCTCGCAGTTCTGGAGCGGATCGCACGCAAGCTCTCCGACGATGTCTGGGTTGTCGCTCCGGAAACCGACCAGAGCGGCCTCGCGCATTCGCTGACGTTGTCGGAACCGCTTCGCCTTCGCCAGATCGATGATCGTCATTTCGCATTGCGCGGCACGCCGACCGATTGCGTCATCATGGGTGTGCGCCACGTTCTGCCGGGTGCGCCTGATCTCATTCTTTCGGGCGTGAACTCCGGCGCGAATATTGCCGACGATGTCACCTATTCGGGTACGGTTGCCGGCGCCATGGAGGGCACGTTGCTCGGTGTGCCGTCTATCGCGCTGTCGCAGGAATATGAATATGAAGGCGATCGCCGCATCGTGCCGTGGGAAACGGCGGAAACGCACGCGCCTGATCTTATAAAAAAGCTGATGGAGGCAGGATGGCCGGAAGGCGTCCTGTTGAATCTCAACTTCCCGAACTGCGGTGCGGATGAAGTCAAGGGAACGCGCGTCACAGCTCAAGGCAAGCTCAGCCATGATGCCCGCCTCGATGAGCGTCGCGACGGGCGTGGTTTCCCGTATTTCTGGTTGCATTTTGGCCGTGGCAAGGCTCCGGTCGCCGACGACAGCGACATTGCAGCCATTCGTTCCGATTGCATTTCTGTAACCCCGTTGCACCTCGATCTGACCGCGCATAAGGTTCGGGCAGAATTGAGCGCAGCACTTGGGGTTGCAGAACTTGGGGGTTGAAGCATGAGGCAGGCAGCGTCTGAGCGCCCACGGCTTTCGGACAGAGAAGGATTCGCATCCTTCGTTATGCGAATGCGCGGGTACGGGATTGACGATCCGCGCCTTTTTGCAGCCATCGAGTCCACACCACGCCAGAGCTTTCTCGCGTCGTCATGGTCTCATCTTTCCTACAGCTCCCGTACTGCGCCGCTTGACTGCGGCGAGTACATGGAGGGCATTGATGATCAGGCTCGCGCCATCGCCGCGCTCAAGCTGGAACCCGGCCATCGTGTGCTGGAGATCGGAACCGGCTCCGGTTTCACGGCTGCTGTTATGTCTTCGCTCGCCGGTCGTGTCACAACGGTCGAACGTTATCGCAAGCTCTGCGACCACGCCTTGCAGCAATTCGTGTCGCTTAAGCGCGAAAACATCATGGTCAAACATGCCGATGGTCGCCATGGAATGCCGGGTGGCCCCTTTGACCGCATCCTGATCTGGCTTGCCTTCGACGAAGTGCCGCGTCATTTCGTTGATCTTCTGGCAACGCATGGCGTGCTGATCGCTCCGATCGGTCCGGGAGATGGCCGACAGATCATGACACGTATCGCCAAGGTCGGCAGCCGATTCGAGCAGGAGGACCTGATGGCGGTCCGCTATCAGCCTTTCATCGAGGGCGTTTCGTCCGTTCTGTGAACGGAACGCGTATCGATTCGTCAAAATGATGGCTATCAGGCTCTCTTTGGCAGCGCCAGGGAGGGCTTTTGGTCGCTTTGTGCGCTTATGGTATTTAATTGGTGAATCTTTTTTCGAAGATTTGCCGTTCTTAACCAGAGAGTAACATTAACGCGTTTTAATCACCTTACTGAGTTTCGAGTATGGGCGAGTTGAACATGCGTTTACAAATTTTGCAGCACACGTCTGAACGTCTCCTGCGGAATGTCGCGATCGTTCTGATTGCCGGTTTTGGTGCCGGGTGCAGTGCCGATACGATGCGCTTCACTGATGGTATCAGTACGGGCTCTACGTCCAGTCAGCGTGTCGCACAGCAGCCGGCTGGCGATCTTTATGCATCTGCGGCTCCCGTGGCTCCCGCATCGAGCGGTTCCGTTCAGCGCAATTCATTGCCTCCGGTGTCTTCGGCGCCGATGGCAGCACCGGTCGCGGCGGCACGGCAGTCGGTTCAGGCTCCGGTCGCAGCGGCATCCAATAACATTCAGAATCAGGTCGGGCAGGCGCAGGACATGGCCGCAAACCGTGTGAACAACACGGTCAATGCAGCAGAAACCAAAGTCGCCAGCGCGGCAACGTCTACGCGCAACACCGTAAATGGTGCGCAGGAAAAGGTTCTCGGGCAGCTTCCGGCGAACCCAGCCATGCCCCGGCCAACGGATAATAATATCGCGGTTGTCCCGCAGGCACCTGCCGTCAACGGCAAGAAGCCTTCGGCGAACGATATGGCTTCGGCAGGCGCAAATGCTACGACGCCGCCGGCGCCGAACGGCACCTACACGGTTAAGAGCGGCGATTCGCTCTTCTCCATCGCGCAGAAGCACAATGTTCCTGTCGAACAGTTGAAGAAGGCAAACGGTCTGTCGAACGGCGCTATCCGCGTCGGACAGGCGCTCGTCATTCCTTCTGCTGCAGCGGGCAATGCAACGCAGGTCGCAGCGGTTTCACAGCCTCCGGAAAACCCGGCCAAGGCCGCCGCACCAGCCGCCAACGCCGATGTGAAGCCTTACACGCCGCCACAGGCGAGCAACAAGGTGATCGAAGATGCCGAAAAGGATCAGGCGGCAGCGCCTTCTTCCACCGGTATTTCACAGATGCGCTGGCCGGTACGTGGCCGTATTCTCGCAAGCTTCGGCCAGCGTGACGGTACATCGGTAAGCGACGGTATCGACATCATGGTTCCGGAAGGCACATCGGTGAAAGCTGCTGAGAACGGCGTCGTCATCTATGCCGGTGACGGTCTCAAGGAGTTCGGACAGACCGTTCTGATCCGCCACGACAATGGCCTCGTCACCGTTTACGGTCACAACAGCCAGATACTGGTTCAGCGCGGACAGAAGGTTCGCCGCGGTGAAGAAGTTGCAAAATCGGGCATGAGCGGCAACGCGAAATCCCCGAAGCTGCATTTCGAAGTGCGCAAAAATTCGGCTCCGGTCAATCCTTCCAAGTATCTGGAATCGTGATCAAAATCTAACAACGAAAGAAGGCGGGCCAAAAGCCCGCCTTTCTTTTTTGGTTGGTTCCGTCTTCTTTACATTGCAATCCCGAGGCGACCTGCCAGATCCTGGATATATTGCCAGGCAACGCGCCCCGAACGGTTTCCGCGCGTGGTGGACCATTCCAGCGCTTCGGCATGCATCTTGGCCGGATTGTAAGCCAGCTTAAAATAGGCCGCATAGCCATCGACCATCGCGAGATAATCGTCCTGGCTGCATTTGTGGAAGCCGAGCCAGAGGCCGAAACGGTCCGACAGCGATACCTTTTCCTCAATCGCTTCCGAAGGATTGATTGCCGTCGAGCGCTCGTTGTCGATCATGTCGCGCGGCATCAGATGGCGCCGGTTCGAGGTCGCATAAAAGATCACATTGCCGGGGCGACCTTCTACGCCGCCTTCAAGCGCGGCCTTGAGCGATTTATAGGACGTATCGTCATGATCGAAGGAAAGGTCGTCGCAAAACAGGATGAAGCGATAGTCCGTATCCTTGATGAGGTTCATCAATGTCGGAAGACTATCGATATCCTCGCGATGAATTTCGATCAGCTTGAGCGGAGCGCGATCCGCCATTTCAGCGTTCACACTTGCCTGTGCAGCCTTGACGAGCGAGGATTTGCCCATGCCGCGCGCACCCCAGAGCAGAACATTGTTTGCCGGAAATCCTTTTGCGAAGCGCCGGGTATTGTCCACGAGCTGATCACGTACCAAATCTACGCCACGGATCAGTGCGATATCCACTCGGTTGACGCGCTTGACCGGATCCAGGGTCAGTCGTTCGGGAGCCCAGACAAAGCAGTCTGCGGCATCAAGATCGGGTGTTTTGGCTTCCGGCGGCGCAATGCGTTCCAGAGCGGCGATCAAACGGTCCAGTTTCTGGCTGAGTATGTCTTCGGTCGTCATTTCATGCCCCTGATGATAGGGCTAACGGCTTAACATGTCACAGCGGAGGCGAAAAGTGTGCGACCTTGGCGCAGGCGGGATCATCGCCGGTTGCATTTGGCGCGCTAACCATTGTAATGCCGATAATAATTTGTCTTCGAGACTTCAGAGGAGTTCCTAATGTTCGTAACACCGGCTTTCGCTCAGGCATCCGGCGGCGCTGTTGGACCAGATATGCTCATGAGCATTCTGCCGTTCATCCTGATCTTCGTGATCATGTACTTCCTTATCATCCGCCCGCAGCGGACCCAGATGAAGAAGCGTCAGGAAATGCTGACCCAGGTTCGTCGTGGCGATACCGTCGTGACCGGCGGCGGCATTGTCGGCAAGGTTCAGAAGGTTGTTGATGACAACGAACTTGAAGTCGAAATCGCTGAAGGCGTGCGCATCCGCGTTATGCGCAGCACGCTGATGGATGTTCGCGTCAAGGGCGAGCCCGTCGCCGACAACAAGAACAAGTAATTCTTTTTACGACACGCAGGCCCCGGTAAGGTTTCCATAACCGGGGCCTGCGCATTATTCGGTGCGCGCTAATATACGATGCGCGTGCCACGACGCCGGAGAGCGGTTCGCAACAGGTGAACTCCGGCATGCTCTATCCAAGCTGATACGGAATTGCTGCTCTATGCTCTATTTTTCACGCTGGAAATCTGCCCTGATCTGGCTCGCGGTTCTCGTGAGTTTCATCATCGCATCCCCTAACTTTTTCTCGCGTGAAACGCTGGCAAAACTGCCAAATTTCCTGCCGAAGCAGCAGATCGCTCTTGGGCTCGATCTCTCCGGCGGCTCACGTCTGGTCCTGCAGGTGCAGAATCCCGGACGAGGGGAGCTCGAGCGCACCGCAAATATCATGCGGCAGCGTCTGGAGGAGCTTGGTTATGGCAAACCTCTCGTCGAAGAGGAAAACCGCAATCAGATTCGGGTTGAAGTTCCCGGTGTCTATGACGCGCAGCTTCTGAAAGACATTCTCAGCGTTCGTGGAAATTTCTCTTTCCGCGCCGTCGACAGCACCATGTCACCGGATGATGCCATTCGCGGTACACCGCCCGCTGACAGTGAAATCATCTATTCCTATGACGATCCGCCTGTCGGCTATCTCGTCAAGAAGCAACCGATCCTGACTGGCGCCAATGTGACGGATGCCAAGGCGACGCTGTCGGATAACGATAGTGAGCCTGTCATCACGCTGACATTGGACGATGCAGGCCGCAAAAATCTTGCCGAAGCAACATCGCATCTGGTTGGTGGTAGCTTTGCTATCGTCGTCGACAATCAGATCGTTTCCGCGCCTGCCGTCGATGAGAAGCTCGATACGAATGAGCTGCAGATTTCAGGTGCTTTCGATCTTCAGGCGGCCAACAATATGGCCGTTGTGCTGCGTTCCGGCGCGCTGCCGCAAGATGTAACGGTTCTGGAAGAACGCACGATTGCGTCGGCTCTGGGCGAGGACTATGCCAGCGCGGCCGCACTGGCAGCATTGCTTGCGGCACTGCTCGTCGGCCTGTTCATGGTCTTGTCCTACGGTATCCTCGGTGTGATCGCCATGGTCGCACTGGCCGTCAACATCATCATTCTGACAGCCATACTCTCGCTGATCGGCGCCTCGATCAGTCTCGCCAGTATTGCCGGTCTGGTACTGACCATAGGTTTGGCCGTTGACGCCCACATCCTGATTTACGAACGTGTGCGCGAAGATCGCCGCAAGGGCTATTCCGTTGTCCAGGCGATGGAATCCGGATTCTATCGCGCACTCTCGACCATCATCGACGCAAACCTCACCACACTTATTGCAGCGCTCGTTCTGTTTCTGCTCGGGTCGGGGACGGTTCATGGCTTCGCGCTGACGGTCGCGGTCGGCATCGGCACCACGCTCTTCACGACGCTCACCTTCACCCGCTTGCTGATCGCGCAGTGGGTGCGCACAGCCAAACCGAAGGAAGTGCCGAAGCGTCGTCTGAAACTGGTTCCGACTGTAACGCACATTCCGTTCATGCGTCTGCAATTCGTGACGCTCGGCATCTCGGTGCTGGCCTGCGCTATCGTGGTCGCGCTGTTCGTCAATATCGGCTTCAACTACGGCATTGATTTCCGTGGCGGTTCGATGGTTGAACTGCAGGCCCGCAGCGGTGACGCCAATATTGAAGACATCACCGAACGTCTTACCGAACTCAATATCGACAGCGCCCGCGTTCTGCCGGCAAAGTCTCCGCGCTCTGCCCTTGTCATTATCGGCAGTCAGGAAGTCGGCGACGATGCCGAACAAACCGTCGCGGTGAAACTGCGCGGAGAGTTCGAGCAGGACTACTCATTCCAGCGCGTTGAAGTCGTCGGGCCGACCGTTTCGGAACAGCTTTCGCGCGCCGGAGTTCTGGCGGTCATTCTGTCGCTGATCGGTATCTTCATTTACGTATGGGTCCGGTTCCGCTGGCAGCTCGCGCTTGGTGCGGTGCTTTCAACCTTGCACGACGTCATCATTCTCGCGGGCATGTTCATTGTCTTCCGCATGGAGTTCAATCTTTGGAGCGTTGCAGCAATTCTGACGATCATCGGCTATTCGCTGAACGATACGGTGGTGATCTACGACCGCGTGCGTGAGAACCTGCGCGTCTATAAAAGCGCACCACTGCCTGCCATCATCGATGCCTCGATCAACCAGACGCTGTCGCGTACCTTGCTGACGTCCTTTGTGACCTTTCTCGCGCATATTCCACTCTATGCCTTCGGTGGCGCGGATATTCGCAGCTTTGCACTGGCACTGAGCGTCGGTATCATTGTTGCAAGCTATTCATCGATCTTCATCGCCGCTCCATTGTTGGTTCAGTTCGGCCTCAAGCCGCGTGGGCCGGATGAATCCAGCGATCAAATGGATGATGAACTGGCGCAATCGCTGAATTTGGAAAGCTGAAAATGGCCAAAGGGATAGAGATACGCGAGGCCCATTTTCCGGGCCGTGCTCCCATTGACGCCTATGGCGACGGTGGATTCCGCTTTGCCGAAATGTCGCATCGCGGTTCCATTCTTTGCCTGCCTTCGGGCATTCATGGCTGGGAACCTGCGACGCCGCCGACACTGGCCAAAGCCGATCTCAAGATGATCCTTGAGCAGGCATCCGATATTGAAATTCTGCTGGTAGGCACGGGCATGGATCTGCGCCGTATTCCAGAAGACGTGCGCGCTATCCTGCGCGAACACCGCATTTCTTCCGATCCGATGAGTACAGGTGCCGCCGTTCGCACCTATAATGTGCTTCTGGCCGAAGATCGTGCGGTCGCAGCGGCGTTGATTGCTGTAGACTGACATCATGAACGAGAATGAGGCACATTGCCTGGCATTGCTTCGCCAAGCTGACCGGGACCGCTATCTGTCAGTGCTTTATGCGCCGGAGGATCATCGTGGCGGTCTGGCTGCATTATACGCATTCAACGCCGAAGTCGCGCGTATCCGTGATTTGGTTCACGAACCGCTGCCGGGCGAAGTCCGGCTGCAATGGTGGCGCGATCTCATCAACGGCGAGGCGAGGGGCAGTGCGGAAGCACATCCCGTTGCCGCAGCGCTGATCAACACCATTGAAAAATATGAGCTGCCGCGAACTGCTTTCGACAATTATTGCGAAGCGCGCATCTTCGATCTTTATGACGATCCGATGCCCAGCCGCAATGATCTGGAAGGTTATTGCGGGGAAACCGCATCGGCAATCATCCAGTTAGCCGGCTTTATATTGGACAGGGATGCCGCGCAGGCACAGACGGAAATAACCGGCCATGCTGGCGTGGCACAGGCCGTAACCGGCTTGCTTCGCCTTATGCCTATTCACCGGCGGCGTGGGCAACTCTATGTGCCTGCCGATATGTTGCAGGCAGTCGGTGTGACACGCGAGGCTTTTATTGCTGGCGAAGACAAGGCTGCTGTCGAGCGCGTGATCAGCATCATGCTGGCTTTCGCGCGTGAACATCTGGCGATTTTCGAGAAGAACAAGTCACAGATGCCGAAGAGCCTTGTTCCAGCGTTTCTGCCTTTGGCGCTTGTTCCGGCCTATCTGCGAGCAATCGAGCGCCTGGGCGCACAGGCTGCGGAAAATGTGGCGGACATTTCAGCCATCCGGAAGCAATGGCTCATGTTCAGAGCCAACTTCTGAGTAGCCGGAACCGATGGGCTTCAGTCCACTTCGAACCGAAGCCCATCGCAATATCACTCAGCCGGTTCTAGCCCCGAGCCCAGCCCCAACAAGCCCAGCCATTGACGGCAGTCAGCCAGAGCACGTGCGGAAAGCGCGCGTTTCTTGGCAACAGTCTTTTCCTTGCCACGCAGACGCTTGCCTTCCGGCTTCGGAACATCGACGGGCGGGAAAAGCCCGAAATTCACATTCATCGGCTGGAACGAACGCTTGCCCGGTTCGTCGTCGGCAACGATGTGCCCACCCGTTATATGACCGAGCAGGGCACCGAACGCGGTTGTTCCGGGAGGTGGCGTCAACGTCTGCCCCAGCTTTTCTGCTGCAGTGAAACGACCTGCCAGCAATCCAATGGCTGACGATTCGACATAGCCTTCACAACCCGTCACCTGACCGGCAAAGCGCAGTGTTTCGCGTGATTTCAGGCGAAGCGTACCGTCGAGCAGCACGGGAGAATTCAGATAGGTGTTGCGGTGAAGGCCGCCGAGGCGGGCGAATTCCGCATTTTCGAGACCCGGAATCATCTTGAAGATGCCGGTCTGCGAGCCGTATTTCAGCTTCGTCTGGAAACCGACCATGTTGTAGAGCGTGCCGAGCGCATTGTCCTGACGGAGCTGCACGACGGCATAAGCCTTCACAGTCGGATTATGGGCGTTGGTAAGGCCCATCGGCTTCATCGGCCCATGACGCAAGGTTTCCGGCCCGCGTTCGGCCATCACCTCGATCGGCAGGCAACCGTCGAAATAGGGAGTGCCTTCCCATTCCTTGAAGTCGGTCTTGTCGCCTTCGACCAATGCGGCCACGAAGGCCTCATACTGCTCCTTGTCCATCGGGCAGTTGATGTAGTCTTTTCCGGTGCCGCCGGGGCCAACCTTGTCATAGCGCGACTGGAACCAGCAGACATCCATATTGATCGAATCAAAATGGATAATCGGAGCAATGGCATCGAAGAAGGCCAAAGCATCCGCTCCTGTTTGCGCCTGAATGGCCTCAGCCAGTGAAGGCGCGGTCAGGGGACCGGTGGCAACAATGGTCGTTCCCCATTCCTCAGGCGGCAGGCCGGTGACTTCTTCCCGAACGATTGTAATCAGCGGATGGGCTTCAAGCTTGGCAGTGACGGCCTGCGAAAAGCCTTCGCGGTCGACGGCCAGCGCACCACCTGCGGGAACCTGATGTGTGTCGGCGCACGCCATGATGAGCGATCCGGCAAGGCGCATTTCGGCATGAAGAACGCCGACGGCATTGGTTTCGGCATCATCCGAGCGGAAAGAGTTGGAACAGACAAGCTCGGCCAGTTGCTCGGTCTTGTGGGCGTCGGTGCCGCGTACGGGGCGCATTTCGTGCAGTATGACGGGCACGCCCGCCTGCGCGAGCTGCCATGCAGCTTCAGAACCGGCAAGACCGCCGCCGACGACGTGAACGGGAGAAAGATCGGATGTGTTTGACATGGGCCATTCCCTTATCGCCTTTGCTGAACGCCTTCAATGGAGAAGGCTCGCTAAGGATGGGAATCGAGCCGCAAAAAGAAATGGCATCCGTCGCGGGAGGAGGAGCGACGGATGCCATTATGGTAAGACCGGCATTGGGAGGAGGAGAACCGGTCTTGTTATCGCAAAACCTGGGAGGAGGATGGTTCTGCGATGAACCAAGTCTGGTGGGAGGAGGATCCAGACTTGGAGAAACCCCTATCGGGAGAAACTGTGAGGCTCGTTAATTAACGGGCCTTGGTCTGGCGAGCCACGAACGGAATGTCCGCGCGGGAGATGCCAAGATCGTTCAGCTCACGGGTGGAGAGCTGGCTGAGTTCATTGACGGTGTCGCGGTAACGGCGCCAGTTGTTGTAAGAGCGGAGGAGGTTCATCGTGCTATTCCTTCATCGTTGAGGAACTGGAGTTCTGTTCAATTCATCTCGTTTGTTGCCCATGATATAAGCTATTGTTTTCGCAGGTTGCAGACCCGAGTTTGCATAGCTGCTCTGCGGGTTCTGCACGACACGTTAAATCGATTAGACTGGTACGGCACAAAATTGCCGCAAAGCGATTTGATCCACTCTTTGCCGGCAGCGCAGTTTCCTATATGTTCTCAAACGCTTACGGTTGCGACAGCAACAACTGACAGAATGACCAGGAGCTAATTTGTCATTTTCCATTTCTGTTGAACGCCTGATCGAGAGATGGCAGCGGGACGGTCTGATCGATGCGGAAACAGCATCGAAACTGAATGCCGACCTTGAAAAGCGCGCTTCGGTCTTCAGCCTTGGTTCCGTTCTGGCCACGCTTGGCGGGCTGCTTCTCGGCGCAGCCGTTATCATGCTGGTTGCCGCGAACTGGCAGGAAATGCCGCGCCTCATGCGCATCGGCCTCATATTCGTTCTTATTTGGGTGAGTTATCTCGGTGGAGCCTGGCGGCAGTCTCGTGGTGACAAGCTGTTTCCGGCTACGCTCTATATTGTGGGTGCTGCATCGTTCGGGGCAGGGCTGGCGCTTGTGGGGCAAATGTATCATTTGTCCGGCGACATCCATTCCGCCGCAATCTATTGGTCCATAGGCGTTCTGGTTTCGGCTTTTCTTCTACGCGCGCCGGTGCTGGCGGCTTTCGGTGCCGGTGTCGCCTGCTTTTATCTTTCGACCTACGTTTTTGATACCTCGTCCTATGATGACGTGACCTATCGCTGGATCGGACCGCTGCTTTTGCTGTTCGGTGCTGCAGCGGCCTTGTTCACGCGCTCGCGACATGCAGCCCATCTGTGGGCAATGTTCTCCATCGGCTGGGCTTTGCTCGTCTATGCGGAGCATGAGAGCAATACGGTGCTGGTGCTTATGCTGGTCGTGGGAATCGGTCTGATACTGGCTGACGGTTTTGCCCATGATACGGTGCAGAGACTGACCCGCTTCGCTCATCCGCTCGCGGCATACGGGCTGGCTCTCGCGCTGTTGGCGCTTGTTACGCTTCAGATCAACCAGATGTTCTCCTATTCCAGCGTTACCGCAAATCTGGATAGGGACATATTATATAGCATCTTCATACTGGCGCTCGCGATCGGGGCGATTGCTGTTGCCGGTCGAAATAATGGCGGCCTGCGTTCCATCGCCTATGCCGCATTTTCGATCCAGGTTCTCTATCTGGCTTTCGAGACGGTTGGCACCATGATCGGAACATCCGGCTTCTTCCTGACTGCGGGCATTCTCGTGCTGCTGCTGGCTGCTTTTGTGAGACGCATGGAGAACCGGTTCGGAAGGAAAAGCAGCGTGGAGGCCCGCCTATGATTATTCGGCTCAAATGGCTCTATGTCGGGGCAACCGTCACTGCATTGCTGCAGACCGGCATTCTTTATGCAGGCATAGAAAAGCGCGCCTCTGTCCTGCGTTCGGGTGCGGAAGTGACGCTGCAGACGGAGCCTTTCGACCCGCGCGATCTGATGCGCGGCGACTATGTCGTTCTGGGGTACGAGATTTCCAGTCTGTCCCGAAAGGATATTCAGGGCGAGCGTCCTGCCGGTTCGCGAACCGTCTATGTGGCCGTGAAGCCCGATACAAACGGGATAGCGCGGTTTTCACGCGCGTCATTCGTTCCGCTTTCAGACCTTACCTCCGGTGAGGAGCAGATTCGGGGCGAGGCTGCTTATTCTATATCCGATGATGCGGAATCGAATATTCGTCTCAATTTTGGCATCGAACGGTATTATGTACCCGAGGGGCAGGGACGTGCGATTGAAGACAGCCAGCGCGAGCGGCGGATTACTGCCGTTGTGGCGGTCGATCCGAACGGAACGCCGGTCATCAAAGCCCTGCAGGAAGACGGCCGGCAGCTTTATCAGGAGCCTCTTTATTGATCCTGTCATCACGCCCTGTTTCAAAAGGGTTGGCTGATGCGACAGGATCGCTATATAGAGACGGAAAGGGTAGGAAGAGCTCAGCCTGATCGAACCTTGTAAATCTATGCAAGGAAGGCGGCTTTTTTCCTTTGAACCGGGAAAATTGGATGATATAGAGACGCGCGCTTTCGAGGGGCGGTTCAATATCTGAGACGAATAATGGTGCGTTCTGAGGAATGTGCTTCGGTTCAGAAGCGGATGTGGCGAAATTGGTAGACGCACCAGATTTAGGTTCTGGCGGGAGACCGTGGGGGTTCGAGTCCCTCCATCCGCACCACAATTTACTCTCCTTCAAATCAGCAACTAATTGAAAACAAACGAAAAACAGCCAAATTGAAAATTGGCGGTTTACATTTTTGCCCCAAACTGTGATACATATTGTGCTACAAACTGAGTTTTTAAGCTCGTTTTTTCGGTGCGATATGGTGGGTTGATGGGGCGAAATTCATCTAAAAGAGATGCCGACAGGTTCCTGTTTCTGAGGTCCGGAAAATACTATTATCGTCGTCGCGTGCCGGACAATCTCGCCCTCCGCGATGAGCGCGCGCCAACGATTCGCGTCAGCCTGAAAACCGATGATCTCGCTCTCGCCCGTGCCAAGCGGGATTTGATGGAAGAGGCTGACAATATCCTTTGGGCATCAATGGTGCTTGATGAACCGCGTGATCCGGCCCGCTCACGATATGAAGCATCGATGAAGCGCGTCGAAGCTCTCGGACTGACATACCGATCTGCGCAGACGATGAGCGCGCAATCGTCACTTGACGAGATTGTTACCCGACTGGAGCGCGTTGCCAGCGAGCGGTTGCCGCAAGAGCTGGCGCAAGGCGTTGCCGGTGGTATTCCTGTTCCTGATGTGACCGTCAGCAAGGCATTCGAGATCTACTGCGATGAGATTGTGCCGGATGAGCTGGTGAACAAGAGTGCTGTTCAAAAGGCTCAATGGAAAAAGGTGAAGTTGCGCGCCGTTAACAATTTTATTGCTCTCGTCGAGGGTGATAAGGCGATGACCGATATCACGCGCGATGATGCGATGAAGCTATACCGTCATTGGTTGTCCAGGATCGCGCCCAAAGAGGGAAAGTCCACTCACTCGGCTTCGTCTGGCAATCGCGACATCGGCAACATGCGAGTACTTTATGACGCGTATTTCACCTATATCGGTGAGGAAGGCAGGGCGAACCCGTTTGCGCGCCTCAACTTCTCCACCCGGAAGAAGCGCTCCCGCCCGCCGTTCCCTCGTGAGTGGCTGACCGGAACGATTATGAAGCCGGGAAATCTTGCGACTTTGAATGATGAAGCTCGAGGGATTGTGCTGGCGCTAATCGAAACAGGGGCGCGACCAAGTGAGTTGGCAAACCTGACCGCGTCGTCGATCCGGCTTTCGCACAAGGTTCCGCATATTGCTATCGAGCCGCGCGATGATCCGGACGATCCGCGTGAGATCAAAACGACTTCGTCTGAGCGCCTCGTACCTTTGGTCGGCGTAGCGCTCGCCGTTTTTCGCAAGCACAAGCAAGGATTCCCGCGTTACCGTAACCGTGAGAATGATCTATCCGCCACGCTAAACAAATATTTTAAGGAAAATAGCCTCTTCCCGACGCCTCAACATAAGATCTATTCATTCCGCCATTCTTTTGAGGACCGAATGAAAGAGGCTAATCTGGATGATGAACTGCGGCGGCTGTTGATGGGGCACACAATCGAACGCCCCCGGTATGGCATGGGCGGCTCGCTGGATTGGCGGCAGAGCGAGCTCAAGAAAATCGCGCTGCCTTTTAGTCCGGCTATCGTTTAAATGACGCCCAGCTCCTCCAGTAAGCACATGACGAAAGGCGTTACCGTGGCTGGATCCGTGATTTCCATCACAAAGTCACCTTCATCGCCCTCGGCTGATTCCTCAATCGGGCAACGGCGCAGCGCGTAATCGATGGCATTGCGGATATCAACATCGCTAGGCTTGTTCATAGCTTGCTGGCCTCCTTTGCGCGCAAGAGGGCGATGCACGGCTTTACGCCTGCGAAGGCATCGCGGATTTTCTGCTTGGTTGCTGCGGTCGTCCTGTCAGGTGCGTCTAGCTTGGAGAGACGGGTAATGAGGTCGGTCACCATGACATTCTCCGTTCCTGCGCTTTGTAATTCACCCACATTTCGTTGCCGCAGGTCGGGCAGTCGAAAACGAGACAGTCACCGTCTCGCGGATCGTGGACGGTGCGGCCTTCATGCGCTTCAGCCTGCACTAATGTTGAGCATTTGCGGCACTGGAGCGTGTAGGTCACGTTCTTAGTCAGGGTGCCTTGTCTGATGATTTTCATGACGGCTTCCTTCCCAGAACGGAGGCGAGAAATGCCTCATCACTTTTGTTCATGCGCAAATTGGCAAGCGCGTATCGGACGCCATTTTCAGCAGCCGCGAGCTTGGCTTCGAGGGCTTCGATTGCCGCGCCACGTTGCCACGCTAAGTCGTCGGCTGTTTTGAATAGCCCTTTGGTTTCCGCGAGTTGGTTGGCCAATTCTTCTTGGCGTCTGGCTACAGCGATGTTTGTGCCGATCAGTTCTTCAATCCGCGCTGCCTGCGCCGCGTTGTCGGCTTCAGCCTTTTGAGCGCGTTGAATAAGCTTCTCATTCTCAGACAAAGCCGCTTCGGGATTTCCAAGTGCAAGACGAGCATCTTCTACGGACCGATAATGTTGAACGCTGCCAATTGGATTGGAAATTACGGTCGTAACCATTTCCTTTAGCCAACGCTCTTTCAGTTCGGTCTGCTCAGCACGCGCCATCTGCTGACTGGCGATACTGGCAAGCCTGTCACTCTCCGCCCGTTCCGCCGCCAATAGCTCCTCAGCCTGCGAGCGGGTGACGAGTTCGCGGACAAGGAAGCCGTCCTTTCGGTAACGGTCTGGAAAGCCAGTCGGAAGCCATTCGTATGTTTGGTTGTGCCAATACTGGTGTTCAACCGTCTCCAACTCCCTGTACTTGCCGGTAGCATCCGGCGATAAGGGAGCAACGGGGGTGGGGCGGGTGTTCCAGCGTTTTGTGAGAATGCCCCGTTGATGTTCTTCGGCAATGCGCAGAGATACCATCGCAGTTGAATATTCCATGTGTAGGCCGCAAGGCTCACACCAGATAGCGGCCTTGATATCCGTGAATTTCGAAGACGGATCAGCGCTACACAGAGGGCAAGGCTTCAGTTCACTCGCCATGACGGTCGCCTCCTGATGGGTGGCAATCGAAAAATTCAGGATCATTGGCAATAAAGTCGAATACATCGCCGTAATCCAATCCAAGCCGGTCATGAATAAGCGCCCAATGCGCACCATCTGGAAGATCGAGTTCTTCCACCTCTTCCATCACGTCTTTGACTTGCTGTTTTGATGGCTTGTTCATTCCGCGCCCTCCGAAGCTGGTGCAGAGGACTGCGGGAACGGCTTCCATTCTGTTGGGCGATATGAAATCAGTCCATCTTCATGATCATAATGAAGCCATTCTCCATGACAGAAAAAGCATGAGAACGCCTTGAAACGGTTACTTCTGCGGGCAGTAATCTCCGTCCCATCCTTCGGCGCGCTTTCAATCGGCAACCACCCATCCCCCTCGACCTTACCGGCGTCGGCATGGTCCGGGGAGGATAGGGCGCGGATGGCGGCGATGCGCGTGGTGATGTGAGCTTGAAGCGTTTCAAGCAGGAAGCGCTTTTCGTCGTGGAAATATTCAAGATTAATGGCAAGCTGCTGTTCTATAGCCTGAAGGTGTTCCTCCAACGCCAGCTCACGCGTTGCCGGAGAGTTTGCATTCGCTGGCCCGTCAACTCCAATTTCCTTGAATGGATCGGTCAGGGCGTACAACGGTACCGAAAAAAATCCCTTGGCGGCGTCATCTTCGTCAACCGGGTCGTTCTCGAGGCTCCATTCGTCCTCTCGCAAATCGCGACGACCAACGATATGGCCAAACGGTCCGTGAAGCTCACGCACTGCGGAAAGCGCTGCCACTCCAGTAACTGCTGCTTCCAAATCGGGACAAGCAGCAAGAGCTAGTTTATCGAGATGAGGATCATTCCCGTATTTGGCTTGCACATACTGCAATACTGGAATGAAAGCCTTGATGGCTTTGCTGATCAGTGTGTTCCTCTTTCCGTCGTCGCTAGGTTTATCTAGAGACGTGGGATGATTATGTGCGGCCTCATGGGTTGTGTGTTCTGGCATCATCATGGCGTAAACCTATTAAGGTGAAACTTGCGTTCGGCTCTGTAAGCGGTTGATTGCCTTAGCAACTACGTCCTCAGCGTCTCGCAATTTCTCCAGCTCGGATTCCAGGCGCTTCCACAGCGGGACCATAAGGACGGCTTCGCCCTTCGGTGCCCCGGCCATGATCCGCGCGAGGATATCGAGCGCATTTTCCACGCGCTCGGCAGTCATTGGAGGTTTCTTGCGAGAGCGGGCCATTACTCGGTCTCGACGGGTTTGCCGTTTTGGAGGGTGTAAAACGTATCTGGCTTAATATCGTTCTGACCGGCGATGCCTGACCAAACCGCGACGATCTCCATTTGGTCGTTACGCTCGACGAGAAAGAGCGCGCTGCCTTCCTTGCCGCGTACCTTGCCCTGGTATCCTGTTGCGGTGGCAGCGCTCCGGTCTCCCGATGCGGTGGCAGCGCTCCGGTCTCCTGTTGCGGTGGCAGCGCTCTGGTATCCCGTTGCGGTGGCAGCGCTCCAGTCTCCCGATGCGGTGGCAGCGCTCTGGCATCCCGTTGCGGTGGCAGCGCTCCGGTCTCCCGATGCGGTGGCAGCGCTCTGGTATCCCGTTGCGGTGGCAGCGCTCCGCCATCCCGATGCGGTGGCAGCGCTCTGGTCTCCTGTTGCGGTGGCAGCGCTCCGCCATCCCGATGCGGTGGCAGCGCTCCAGTCTCCCGATGCGGTGGCAGCGCTCCGGTCTCCTGTTGCGGTGGCAGCGCTCTGGTATCCTGTTGCGGTGGCAGCGCTCCAGAGTCCTGATACAGTTGCAATCGATCGGTCGCCTTGAACTTCTATTAGCTCGCGTTCGCCAGATGCGAGATGACCATCAATGCGTTTGGCCCGCTCGACGATGTAGCGCACTGCGGCTGCGATCAATTCCGGGATTTTCAACTCGGCTTTGATGGTGATTTCGGCTGCTGCGATTTTGGTGTCTTTACCTTCCTTGCTAGTGTCGCCGGAAAGCTCGACCTCTCCATAACGGCTGCTCGCTGGAGGATAATATCCGAAGACATCAAGAGGGTATTCGCAGGCATGGAAGCCGCTTTCACAAGCGACAACGCCGCCTTGATGCTGGAAGCTCTTACTCAGCTCAAACTGGTATCCTCGGCAGCGCAGCTCGGCGTCAAAGCCTTTGTATGCAACAATCTTAGTCATGCGGATCCAAGCCCCTCTCGCGGGTGATTTTGAATTGATGAATCAATCGGTTTGCCGCCAATCGCGGCATTGACTCGCGCCTTTCCGGCGCGGTTACTGCGGTGATGAGTGATGCGACCGCTGCCAGCAGGCCTTCGGTCAGGCCGTCCAAGGCGTCCTCGGCGGACACGCCGGATGTGCGGATCTCGCGCCACTGGTTGAAGATCGTATCGAGAACGGCATCGCGGGTTTCATCCGCTATTGCCTGCCGTTCTCCCTGATCTGACCAACGGGCCATAAAATTCGGTCGATCAGCCGAAAATTCGAGATGCCAGAATGGCTGCGCAAGCGACGCACGCAATCAGAGTGGACAGAACGATCATGTAATTCAGGTCGCTGTCTTCGGTCTGGTATGCCGTCGGCAAGTGAAAGCCGCCTGTTTCGGTTTTAAACTCGTGATTATCCTGCATGGTTACGCATCCTTACCGGTGAGAATGGGCATCGGGTTCTCGCTCGGCTCGAAAAATCGGCACGACAACGCGCGATGCGGGATGGCTCGCTTTGCTTTGTTGAGGATGGGCTTGAGGCAGTAAGCGTCTTTCGGCTCGCCCGGATACAGCTTGTTCTTTTTGCCATTCCGCTTTGGGGGGCAAACTTTTCGACATAGTTGCCGCGGCTGTCTTTAACGAGCTTCTTTTTGCCCCAGTGCCTGCACTGGCGGCAGGTTGTGCCTTCCGGTCCCGTTCCGGCGATATGCGCCTGTCCGAGATAAGTATTACGGATCGGGCAATCGAAATCCGCTGCCGTCATGTGCGGGCTGATATTGAAATGCTCTGCCATTCTACACTCCGCTCGATGATAACGGGCGCGCGCAACTAATCCTTGTGAAAGGCTTGCACTTTCCCGCTGTGGGAATGAAGTTGCTTGGTAAATTGGTGGTGCCGAGTCGCGGGGAGCGCGATTCGGCACCTACACCTAATCGTGGAAAGGAACACGACCAGATGAATGGGATGGAGCCATCGCAATGGTACGCATCGAAGGACGGGAAGCCGACGCCGCCTCCGCCACCACCACGACCCACGCCGTCGCCGCTGCCGGGCAAAGGTGGGCAAAGAGGCGATACAAACTTCGCACCGCCGCCACCGCCGCCCCGTCGGACGAAGTAGAGCGCCACAATCTCAGATTTGGGCTGCGCGAGCTGATCGCCTACCACGCTATGCGAGAGCAGGCCCTCGCTCGCCTTAACCGCTTCCTCACCGGATTGCAGGTGTTTCTCGGAACGAGCGCCATTGCTGTCATGACCAACACGGTTGCGATAAACCCGGCATGGCTTGTAGTGGCGTCGGCGTTGGCTGGCGTGGTTCTCCTGGTCGTCGACCCGGCGGGCGGCGCGCGAGACCATCGCGCGCTTCGCAGCCGGTATCACAACCTTCTCGCCGATGTCGAAGAATGCGATGGATCTGCTGAGGAGTTGCGATCGCTTCGGGCGAAAAAGGAGAGAGCGACTGCCGACTCGCCACCTTCTTATCGTGGCGTGCAAGCAATTGCCTTCAACGCCGCCGTTAATGCAACATACTCCGAAGCAGAAGCTTCTGGATATCGCTATGCGGTCGGTTTCTGGCGAAGGGTATTCGCCAACTGGTTCCCGATGAGGGGTTTCAAGTTTGAAATGGAAAACCCCAAGTGACGGGCGCAGCAGCGTTCGGCTTGGCAATTTATTATCGGGGTGCCATCTCATGACGGCACCTCGACCGCTGGCGTCTTGACGAGGGCAGGCAGGTGGGCGTTGATTGAATCGCGTAGCTTGGTCGCGCTTTCAAAATCCAGTGACAGCCGCGTGATTGCGCCTGTCGCGTTCACGAAGGAAATTGAAACCAGTCCTTCGTTTCGCGAAGCGGTTGTGCCGCGCCATTGCACCCGAGGGCCATAACGACGGGTTTTGTCATCGATACCGTCGCCGTGCTGATTTGGAACGAAGACATATCCCTGCGGAAGGACTTCTTCCCGCAGTGAAGATCCCTCCATCTGCAAAAGAACGCGGTTCGTGATCTCAGCAAATATTGGCTGTTTTCTCACGCCAAAGAACTGGGCGATCCTGCGCAGCCGGCTATAGGTATCGCCCTGGCTGGGATCGCTAATTTTCTTATCCGCTACAGATTGCCTTGCTGACATTTGTTCTCTCCGCTTCAATCCGGAGAGCCGACCGCGCCTTCTACTCAAACCCGATCCGGCGCGGTCAGCTTTCCGTTGGGGGCGAGTCAATAATTGCGATAATCGCAAAAAATTGTCAAACTAAAAATTGCGATCATCGCAAAATATCAAATATGAGAATATCGCGATCATCGCAACTTGCGCTTATGCGATTCGCTGTGTGTATGTGTGGATAGTAAATTAATTCTTGTTTTGTTCTTCTTGTTCCAGCATCATTCACCGGGAAAAGGGTGTGAGGTGGGTATAAATGAGTAATGACGGGCTGGAATGTTGGAGGCTTCTCACTGATGAGGAAAAGCGCGCTCTTATGTTCGTTTTGATTCAGTCAGGAATTTTAAATAGCGTTTCAAGTCCGCCTTTGTCTCATCATCAGCCGCATTGTAAGCCTGAAGAAACTCGTCGTCGTTGAATGACATTGTATCGGCAATACCAGGAGGTGGCGAACCAAAAAATTCGCTTATCTTTACAAGCTCTTCTGCGTGAATAATTCGCACTTCTTTATTCGGCGCTAAGTTAAGCATTCTCGTAATGGCATCGGGTCTGACGCCTAGATGTGCCGCCAGTTTGCTTTTAGATCCGTGCCCGCGCGCCTTGAGCTCGCCGATGATCCATTCTTTGATGCGCTTCTGAATATCCATGCTTTAATATTTGCGATAGTCGCGATTATTTCTATCGCGAAGATCGCAAAATCCCTCTTGACTTAAAATTGCGAAGATCGCAAATATCCATGCTATGGATATGGAACCTGCAAAAACGATTATTGATTACTTGGGTGGAGCGAAGGCGGTAGCAGCTATCGTTGGTAAACATCCGTCGCGTATCTATCGTTGGGCGTATCCGTCTTCAAAGCGTGAGGGTTGCGACGGCATTATCCCCCTTCGTGATCAGCAGAAGCTTCTAGAATACTGCCGCACCACTGGTGTCGATCTGGTTCGCGAAGACTTTTTTTGTGCTGACCGTATTTCAAGCATTGCAAGCAGATGCCTTGAAAAGAATTCGCCCGTCAGTTCCTCTGCGGGCGATGCTGGAGCGTCCCTGCCGCCCTCGGACGCTCCAGCTTCTTTGTCGCAGGATAGAGCAGCGGTAGCTCAGTTGGTTCATACCCAACAGGTCGCGGGTTCGAATCCCGCTCCTGCAACCAGTTTCCAATCGCCTGATATCCTCCCATCGGGCGTAAAAGCCGGGGCGCGCCGTAAGGATGACGCCGGACGCGCCCCGGCTCCTGTTTCTGAGGTGCATCATGGCTGATCTTCTCGATGCCCATAGAGTAATCTGGGTTGTAACGCTGTTCTATTTTGCAGCTGGAATATCCGTCACCGCGATGATCCTCCAGGAGATATTTTCGTTGCGACGTGATTTGCATGAGATCAAACATTTTGCTCGTCTCCATGAGGAATGGTGCATCAAAGAATCTCGTGGCGAATTGGATCCGGAGTTTTGGCCGGAGCGCCAGCGCGATCTGGGTGGAAGCAAGAGGAGGAAGTCCTCGTGATCCGTATCGCCCGTGCCTTTCCATCGAATAAGTCCCTGTGTGCGGGTTTCTTTCCCTGCACTCTCGCACTTGATGTCCAGCGGAACGGTGTTGCTGCAGCCATCGGGTTCGATGTCAGCCACTTTCACTTCGCCGGAATAGTCCGCGATGGATACATAATCGTTGTAGCGAACAAGTTTCGCACCACGCGGAGCCTTGATTGTAAGGCGAATGCCATCAAGGCCAAAGCCATCGTTGTTCCTGACCTTTACCGTGAGCTTTCTCGCGCCATTTGGGTAGCTGTCCGGGGAAATGGATACGTTTACCTCCGGCATCATGTCCGAGTCCGCGCGCCTTTCCTGACGGCGATAAAGTCGATAGTTGATGATCGCCACGACCAGGCTGATTGTCGCGATAATGTTCGAAAGCTGGCTTCGCCAGAGAAACTCGAAAGCTTCCGCAAGCGTCGGCAGTTCCCATTCCCCCATGGCCCTGATTCTCCTGTGTTCTCACACTCGCATGAGGCCATGCGCCATGGTGGATGGCAAGCGCGCCGGTTCTTCCGGCGCTGGCGTGCTTGCCGCTCTGTTTCGATCCCTGCATTGCTGCCTCCGTAGCCGTTGAAGCCCGACCTTACGGGCGGATCTGATCAACTTCACCGAATCCTTTGACGAACTTTTTTCCTTGAAATTTTCAGGGGTGTTTCCGTGCGCACAATTTCCGAGCAAGAACAGCGTTCCCTCAAGTCTGCTACCGATGGCGCATACATGCTGTCGGGCGGCATTTCCTGCATCGTTCCCTTTACGCGTGTCGGCGTATCGACGCTTTCCAAGTACGCATCGTTCGGCGAGGAACATGCCGACAGCTTCATGCCAATTGATGTCGCGGTCGAAGTCGACCGGCGCGCGCAAACACCGACCATCATAAAGGCCGCAGCTGGATTGCTCGGATATGAGCTTGTCCCGACAGCATCGGGGGCCATGAAAGCACCCGACAATGTGCCTCTCACGGAAATGGACGCACACCGCGTCATGTCCGAGACCATGGACGTTTCGAAATCCATCGTTACGGCGCTGGAAGATGGACGCATTGACGCCGGTGAAAAGCGGGAAATCACCAGGGAAGTGCGCGAGGCGATCCGAGCGCTGGAGGACGTGTTGCGTCGTCTGGAGGCAGGAAAATGACTGCTGTTTCCGCGCTCGTCGATCAATGGATTGCATCACACGGTGGGCCTCGTCGCTTCGAATGCGGTGTCAGATCCGGCTTTGATGCCACGCAATATGAAATGCAAGGGTTCGGCGTCGAGGTTCGGCGCAAGGGCAATCGCTTTGCCGTAAAGCGTGTGGATGGACGCTGGCAGGTCATGGGCTGGGAAAAGCTGGCCGAGCTGCGCGACGATTTTCGCCAGTTGCACGGCAGGGAGCCGCTTCGCCGGATCGGTCCATGACCGCTCGTTTCCAGCCGCGCGAGGTCGCGCTGATCGTTTGTGCCGCGTTGGTTGCTGAGTCACCAGTCGCGGCTTTTCTCATCTTCTTTCTGTTTCTTGCGGGGCGGTGACATGGACGCGCTATTACCTGAAATGATCCGGATAGCCGATATCGATACGGGCAAGCGCCTGCGCGATGTGGATCCGGCGAAGGTTGAGGCGTTGAAGCCCTCCTTCGCTGAGCTGGGCTTGCGGACGCCGATCACGGTCCGGGCAAACGACAGCAAACGCAAGGGCGCATCGCCTTACATTCTGTCGGCGGGTGCCCACCGGGTGGCTGCTGCGCTTGCCATAGGCTGGGAGGAAATCCCGGCATTTGTGCGAAAAGAAAGCGCGCTCGATGCCGAGCTTTGGGAGATCGACGAGAATCTTGCCCGTGCCGAACTGACGCCAGCTGATCGCGCCATGTTTGTTTTCCGGCGCAAGGAGCTTTACCTCCTGAAATACCCGGAAACGGGGCATGGCGGCGACCGAAAATCAAACGGCCAAGTTGGCCACTTGGTCGACCGGTCGGAACGCAAGAGCTTTGTAGCCGCCACGGCAGAGCTGACGGGAAAACCAGAGCGAAGCATCCGGCGCGATGCCGAGCGAGGGGAAAAGATCTGCAAGGCGGCGCTCGACAAGCTGCGGGGCACCCGGCTCGATAATGGTGTTACGCTGGATCGCCTCAAGGCTCTGCCGTCGGATGTTGCGCAAATTGCGTGGGTCGAGGGTGCGCTGGCGGAAGAAAAGCGCATCAAAGTCGAGAACAAGAGCATTCGCGCCCAGCAACAGAAGGTGCGTCACGCTGTCAGACTTACGGAAATGGCACTGACCGCCGAGCGCGGTAAGGCGACGGCACCGGCAAAGCTGGATCGGCTCTATCCGGTGTATTATGCAGATCCGGCATGGAAATTTCAGGTTCATTCGGAAGTGACGGGGCGCGAAAAGAGTGCCGAGAATCACTATCCGACGATGACCACCGACGAAATTGTCGCCCAGATGGTGGAGCTGATCGGCGGAAGTCATCCTGCTGTACTTTTCCTTTGGGCCACAAATCCGATGTTGCCGGATTCGCTGCGGGTCATGAAGGCTTGCGGTTTTACCTACGTTCATCACTGGGTTTGGGACAAGGTCGATATCGGCACCGGCTATTGGGGCAGGGACCGACATGAACTGCTGCTGATCGGACGGCGCGGCGAGGTCGCGTGTCCGTTGCCGGAAATGCTGCCGCCGACGGTCTATGTCGAAAAGAAGGGCGAGCATTCCGCCAAGCCCGAATATTTCGCCGAGCAGATCGAGAAATTTTATCCGGATCTCCCAAAGCTGGAACTGAATGCGCGCCGTAAGCGTCCCGGCTGGGATGTATGGGGATATGAAGCGCCTGCCGCCGACGTGGAGGCCGCGTAATGTGCTCCAACTGCTTTATCGCCACATTGGGAAGCCCGCGCATTATCTATCTTTCCGGGCCAATGACCGGATTGCCGGATTTCAATTATCCGGCCTTTCGCAGAGCCGCCGCCGCTCTCCGCTTGGCGGGGCATCGCGTCTATAACCCCGCCGAGTATCCGCACAAGGGGCCACCGGAACTTTTCCCGATACGACAAGCGTTCGCGTCATATTGCAACTTCATTTGTCTTGAAGCCGACACGATAGTTTTGCTGCCGGGCTGGCGGGCGTCCAAGGGGGCGAATGCCGAACGACAGCTGGCGCTCAACTGCGGCATCGACATTGTCGAATGGCTGGAGGTGATATGACCTCTGATGCCGATCATCTGCGGAAGATCAAAGATAGATATCGGGCGCTCGACGGCGCGCGCTGGCAGCTTTGCTGTGTCGACAACACGACGTTTGTCGAAGCTAAAACTCGTAATGGCGAATTGATCGAAATCGCGAATTTTCATCCCGTAGCAACGCCGGATGAAATCGATTTTCTGGTCAACGCGCCGGATATGGTCGGGTTTTTGCTGGGGCTTGTCGACCGCGCAATTGCGGCATCACGCAAGGCCGCGCCCGTTCAGCAAAAGCGGCGTGTTTCGAAGGACTTCGCGGCGGAAGCTGCCATGAAATGTGATCAGGCTTCCTTCCGGATTTATCTGGAGGAACGGCACGGCGCTGAGGGGCCGCTGACGGCTGATACTGCCGCAGATGCATTGCGCGCCGTCCTGCGGATCAAATCAAGAAAAGAACTGAATAGCGATGCCGCTGCAGCAGATCGGTGGGGCGATTTGCGCGCCGATTTTGAGGTGTGGCTGAGGGTTGGGCAATGACGACAAATTCTGGCACGATAAAACCGTTGCGCGTTCTCGTGGCTTGTGAGTTTTCCGGCACGGTGCGAAATGCATTCCTCGATGCGGGACACGATGCATGGTCGTGCGATCTTCTCCCTGCTGAGGACAGGACAAACCGTCATATTGTCGGCGATGCTCGGGATCTGCTCCATGATGGTTGGGATCTGTTGATTGTTGCGCATCCGCCATGCACGCGGCTTTGCAATTCCGGCGTTCGCTGGCTGACGGTGCCCCCGCGTGGCAAGACGGTCGAACAGATCTGGCGCGAACTGGATGAAGCGGCAGAGCTGTTTTCAACGTTCTGGAACGCACCCATTCACCGCGTTTGCGTCGAAAATCCTGTCATGCACAAGCATGCAAAAGCCCGCATCGCAAACTATGCGCCGCCTGCCCAGAGCGTCCAGCCTTGGCAATTTGGCCATGGTGAGGTCAAGCGCACCTGCTTCTGGCTGCGTAACCTTCCGCCGTTGACAGCGACCGACATCGTCGAGGGCAGGGAGGCGCGCGTGCATCGTATGCCGCCAGGTCCTGACCGTTGGCGCGAGCGCAGCCGGTTTTTCACAGGCATTGCAGCCGCGATGGCTGACCAGTGGGGGCGTTTGCCTGCCGCTGAGTATCTGGAGGCAGCACAATGAGCATCGCTGTCATGTCACGCCTGTTCAAGGCCCAACTTGGATCTCCGAGCCGCAAGATGCTCGCGATCCGTCTGGCGGATTTCGCGGACGATGACGGGCGCGGAATCTGGCCTACAGTTGGACGGCTTGCGCTTGAAACAGAGCTTTCCGAGCGTACGGTGCAGCGTCTTCTGCGCGACTTCGTCGATGAAGGGTTGCTGATTGTCGTCGCCGAGGGCGGCGGACGACCGGGGCAGGCCACGCGGTACGATTTCGATATGCGGGCTTTGGACAATTTGCAGGCGGGAAAACCTGCTGTCGACGGGTGTCATGGTGTCACGGGTGTCACGGTGTCACCCGTGACAACGGAAGCACCGACGGGTGACATTGAGGACGCCGACGGGTGTCACGGTGTCACCCAAACCGTAATAGAACCATTAGATAAACCATTAGGTGAGAGAGCGCGCGAGAATGAGGACGATGGAAGGGAAAGCCGGAAATCTGTCGAGCGTTCGTTCAAGCGTGGTTTCCATGGGTGGCCTACAGCGATATCCGATAGTGAGCCTGAGGCTTTCCGCGTCTGGCTGTCTCTGACGCCAGAGGAACGTCAAGCCGCAGTCGACGAGGCTGGGCGCTACGTCGAGGCTGCAAAGGCGACGGGCCGGAAGCTGGTTTGCTCCTATGCGGTTTATCTTCGCGAAAGACGCTGGGAGAAGCTGCCAGCCAAGGCGACGGTAGAGCAGACCGGATCTGCGCAGGCAGCGCCTTTGGGCAAGATGTGGGGTGCAAGGGTTTATGAGCTTTTGCTGAACGGCCCCACCCGTGTTGTTGGCCTGACCCAGATCGAACGTGGCTTGGTGGAGAGTGGGCGCTATTCCGAGGAATATCTGCTGCACGATAAGCAGGCCAAGCAGGGCTTTCCAGCAGTGAATGAGCTTTTCGAGCGTGCAGCCGGTGGTCGCGGTGCGCTTGTTCCAGCTCGCCTGCAGGCGATCAAGGATTTGCTGGTGCAGGTTCGCGTTGGCGGCGACGAATGGAAGGCGTGGGCCGATTTCCACAGCCAGCAGGGTTGGCCATGGTTCCCGGATCCCGGAAACGCCGAGTGGGCATATTTCCCGGCTGGTGGGCCGGAGGGTTTGAACGGTTTCGAAATCGCACTGAGGGGATTGGGTGAAAATGATGGCAATTGACGCAAAGCAGATTGCAGATGCTATCACCAGACAGCCGACATTCGAGCAGGCTTGCGCTATCGACAAGGTGCTGGCTGAGCGTCGCAGGGTCGCTCGAATGAGGGCGGCGGCTGCGAATCGCGTTGGCGATGATTCTCCTTGGCTGGTGCTGCAGGTGGCGTCAGGACGCGAACTTTCGGTGCGGGAAGCGCTCGAAAAAGAAAATATCGAAGTACTTGTCCCCATGAAAATGGGGCCTGTAGTTCGTCGACAGCATCGAGTCATTCCGGCAAAACAGCAGCCCGTCATGAATGGTTACGTGCTTGTACGCTGTGCAGTTTTGAACGAATGCCTTGCCGGTCTGTTGAGTTTCGATCACGTCGTTTCGATCCTTGGTGGATATGAAGCGCCATTTCTGGTCAGTGCCGAAAAGGTATTTCTTTTCAAAGCGAAAGCCGAAGATGGTAAATATGATTACGAGCATTTTCACCGGAAGTTTTTCGGGGTGAAATGGGCACGTGTTGCCGACGGTCCTTTTGCCGGTTGCCGTGCAGAACTGGTTTCGGGTGGAACAAAAGGCAACGGTCTGGTTGTGATTGAGGTTTCGATTATGGGCAGGCCAGTGGCTATGACCGTGCCTATTGCAATTCTCGAACCTTTGTGAGCGTAATCTGCTCACGGGATGATCCGGTATGAATAGTGAACCTCGATACACGGTAAAACGTGGGGACTAGTTCCTGAGGTGGTCGCGCTCGGACCCCGCCCTGACCGCCAGAATGGCAGGCATCGATTCAGGGCCAGTGCGTAAGCTATGTCCAGACTTCACCGAACGATGAGCGCCGCAAGGCGCTCTTTTCGTTTGTACTAAGGATAAACGGTTTTGTTGAAAGGCCGCGCCAATGATCAGAACTATCGACAATCGACTGTTTGTCCTGATCGCACTGCTGCTGGTGGCTTTCGCGCTGAGTGGATGCGCAAAGCATTTCTGCACGATGGATGACTATTTCAGCAGCAGCGCCTGTAAGTGACGTGGAATTGCGATCATGACTACGATCACGGCTCACTGGGCTGACAAGCACCTCTCGTTATTTGGATCGAGGATAGCGGTTCTCAATTCGCGCTTTCCGACGGTGCTGCCCCGTATCGTCAATCAGGTGGGCAACCGGGCAAAGACGCAGGTTATTCGAAACCTGACCAAGCAAACGGGACTGGCGCGCAAGACAATCGTCAAGGCCGTTGGGGATCCGGGCGTTGCTCGACCGGGCAAGCTTTCCTACGAAATGGTGACGCGAGGCGGCGATATTCGTCTGAAATATCTTTCGCCTCGCGAATTGCGTGCAGGCGTTTCCGCAAAGCCATTCGGGCAGCGGAAGTTGTTCGCGGGATCATTTCTGAAAGGCGGACGCTTTCCCGGTCGCGTCAACGTTCCAAAGTTTTACGGCCATGCTTTCCATAGGCTGAACACGTCTGGAACCAAGATCACCTATACCCGGTCGGGCGTTTTCATCCCGGTGGAAATGACCAAGGGCGCGACGAGATCGGCATTTGAGAGAACAGCGGCACCTTTGCTGCAACAGCGTGTCGATGCTGCACTAAAAAAGCTAGTGCTTTAGGAGATCGTGCGAGAGAACGTTTCGACCGGCGAGCGGGTCGAAGGTCGGGCGCACCCGACCGACCGATCCTGACCCCATCCCCCCTCCATTGGGTCCTTTTCCGGGCCTATCACCGGAGCGGGTGAGCGCGACTGCGGGATTTCGGTCTCTGCGAATTTTTACAGGGGGATTCCACCGCCCTTTGAATGGAATCGGAATCACATGGCCAAAGGGTATTCAGACGAGCTGCGCCAGCAGGTGATAGCCTTCATTGAGGAAGGCCATACCGTCCGGCAGGCAGCGGAAAAGTTCAGTGTCAGCCCCAGCTTTGCTGCCAAATCGCACAAGAAGCACGTCGATCAGGCCGCGCAGCCGCTTTTGCCGGAGCAAGAGCCGGTTGAGGATGACGAGCAGCCTGAAAACGATGCCGAGATAACAGCGGCGGATCTCGCAGAGATCCTGGGCGTTTCGAAGCGGGCAATATCCGATTACGTCGAACGTGGAATCATCGTGAAGACAGGTCGGAATCGCTTCGACCTGCGCAAGTCCGTCCAGCTCTATTGCGAGCACCTGCGCGGGATCGCGGCGGGGCGAGGCGGTGACAATGTCGATACGCTCGCAACAGAACGCGCCAGACTGGCGCGAGAGCAGGCCGACCAGGCAGCATTGCGTAATGCTGCAATGCGCAAGGAATTGGTCCCGATTGCCGAGGTTCGCAACGAATGGGTTTCGATAGCCCGACGGGTCCGAAACGTGATGATGGCGGTTCCATCCAGATGCCGCCAGATGCTGCCCCACCTAACCACTTTCGATGTCGACCTGATCGACGAGGAAATTCGCACGGCACTTACAGAGCTTGGTGAAAAGGACGATGACGACGGCTCTGGCGATCTTGCGGCGGGCGGTGTGGGAAGCCCTGACGCCGCCACCGAAACTGAAGCTCTCGGATTGGATTGAGCAGACAGTTTATCTTCCTGAGGGTGTATCGTCTCTCACTGGTCGGGTCAGGCTCTGGCCACCGCAGCGCGAGATTGCCGACGCTATCGGCGACAGCGCGATAGAGCGTGTCACACTGGTGAAGCCGGTGCGCGTCGGCTTCACGACGCTTCTGACAAGCGCGATGGCCAGTTTCTGTTCGAACGATCCGTCGCCGATCCTTTCGCTCCTGCCGACTGAGGCCGACTGCCGCGACTATATGGTTTCGGATGTCGAGCCTATCTTTGATGCCTCGCCTGCACTCAACGGATTGTTGACCGGCGATGTGGATGAGGGCGGCAGAAACACTCTGCTTTCCCGGCGCTTTCCAGGCGGCTTTCTGAAAGTCATTGCTGCGAAGGCACCCCGCAACCTGCGCCGCCATAATGTGCGCATCCTGTTTATCGACGAAGCTGACGGCATGTCGGCGACCAAGGAAGGGTCGCCGATCCTGCTTGCCGAGCGCCGGACCCTGTCGTTTGCGGATCGCAAGATCGTTATGGGGTCGACACCGGTTTATGAGGAAACCAGCCATGTGCTGCAATCCTATGAACAGTCTGACAAGCGAATTTATGAGGTGCCTTGCCCTGAGTGCGGGTACTTCCACGAAATCCAGTGGTCAGACATTCAGTGGCCGGAAGGTGAGCCGGAGAAGGCCTATTATGTTTGCCGGGAGTGTGGCTCGGTTATCGATGAACGCCACAAGCCCGGCATGGTTGCGAATGGTCGCTGGCGGGCATTGAAGCCGGAAGTCAAGGACCATGCAGGGTTTCGGATTAATGCCCTGATATCCTTGCTACCGAATGCCTCTTGGGGTCGGTTGGCGAAAGAGTTTGTCGGCGCGAAGAATGATCCGTCGAAGCTTCAAACGTTCATCAACACGATCCTCGCGCAAGGCTGGAAGGAAAACACTGACGAGCTGGATGATATCGAGCTTGCAAGCCGCGCCGAAGATTTCAGTCTGGTTGCGGAAACTCCAGACGATGACGATGCGACGGCCACGACCGGCATTCCTGTCCAGGTTCTCATCATCACCGCAGGCGTTGACGTGCAGGATGATCGATTGGAAATCACCTTCATTGGCTGGGACAAAGAGGGGATTCCTTACGCCCTCGGACATGAGGTGATCTGGGGTCGATACGACGATCATACAACCTGGTCGGAATTGGATGTTGCTCTCGGCACTCAATGGGATCATCCGCTCGGCGGCAAGATCAAGGTCGATGCGACCTGCATCGATAGCTCGGACGGCGAAACGATGGAGACTGTCTATCGTTATGCTTTCCCGCGGTTCCGCAGGCGCGTGTTTGCGATCAAGGGCGTGGGCGGCAACCGGCCATGGATTGAGAAATCCAAGTCCACCGTCAAGGGTGGAAAGCTGTTCATCGTCGGTGTCGACGGCATCAAGAGTCATATTTTCGGTCGGCTGGCGCGCGCAGGTTCCATGCGTTTTTCGAAAGTTCTGCCTGTTGTCTGGTTTGAACAGCTCGTAGGTGAGCAACTGGTAGTCAAATACTCGCGCGGACAAACGGTTCGGCAATTCGTGCCAGTGCCGGGGCGACGACACGAAGCTCTCGACTGCACGGTTTATGCCTTCGCCGCTCGCCAGATGGTGAATGCGAACTGGGCGCACCGTGAGGGCGAGTTGTCGACGCCACCGGAAATCAAACCTGTTTCATCCCTTCCACAGATCGCACCTTCGGAGTGGTTATAGTCATGGCGTCAATAGACGATCAGATCGCAGCGCTAGAGGAAGCTATTCTGACCGGCGCGAAGAAAGTCATATTCCACTCAGGCGGCACCCGCCGTGAAGTGGAATATCATTCCTTGAAAGATATGCGGGAAGCGCTTGCGGATCTTCGGGCCCGTAAATCACGCGGCCCTCGCACTATTCTGGCGGCGTTAGACTAATGGGCATTGGGAACATTCTTGATAAGGCCATCGGCTACGTGTCGCCGGAGGCAGGCTTGCGCCGTGTTCGTCACCGGGCTGCAATGGAGATCGTCCAGCGTAGCTATTCCGGTGCGGAAACAAATCGCCTGAAATCAGGCCGTCGTGCAAAGTCGACATCGGCGGATGCCGAGATCGCTCGCGCCGGTCGCAAGCTTCGCGACCGTATGCGGGATCTGGTCCGCAACAATCCTTATGCGGCGAAAGCAGTTTCCGAGCTGGTCAGCCATGCCATCGGTGACGGCATTATCCCACGCTCGAAAAACAAGGAAGCAATCAAGCTTTTCCAGGAATGGAGCAAGGTTTGCGATGCTGATGGCGATCTCGACTTCAACGGCATCGTTGCCCTGACCGTCAGAGAGATGTTTGAAAGTGGTGACGGTATTGTACGCCGCCGCCGCCGCAGGTTGGAAGATGGATTGCCGGTCCCGCTGCAGCTACAGGTGATTGAATCGGACCTGCTCGATAGTACCAAGGAAGGGGTATTATCTGGGGGCGGCAAGGCAATTCAGGGGATCGAGTTCGATGCGATAGGCCGCAAGCGCGCCTACTGGATGTTCGGGTCTCACCCCGGAAACAGCTTCTTTGACCCGCAATCGACCATCGTTTCGAAGCCCGTTCCGGCAGCTGATATTGCGCATGTCTTCGAAAAGCAGCGCACGCAGGTCAGGGGCGTTCCATGGGGAACGCCTGCGATGGACGATACATTCGATTTGGCCGAGTACGAACAATCCGAGCTTGTCAGAAAACGCCTTGAGTCCTGCATTGTCGGTGTGATGACCGGCGGTGACATTGACGACACAATAGGTATGCCGCTGACCGGCAAGGATGGCGAGGCAACAACACCGGGCATTTACAATGTGCACGGCCAGCGTGTCGAAAAGTTCACGCCGGGCATGTTCTACAATGCAGTTGGCGGTCGAGATATGAAATTCTCTCAGCCTGCCGTAACCGACAGCTACGATCCTTATAAAGTTTCGATGCTGCATACGATCTCAGCTGGTTGGCGCGTTCCCTATGCACTGATGACGGGTCGCCTCGACAAGGTCAATTACTCGTCGAGCAAGATCGGTCTGGAAGGCTTCCGGCGCATGATCTCAATGCTGCAATGGCAGATCATCATACCGATGCTATTGCAGCCGATGTGGGACTGGTTCTGTGAAGCTGCCTATCTCGCCGGGAAGATCAGCACTCCGACAGTGGCGGTGGAATGGTCGCCGCCGCGTTTCTACTCGGCGGATCCGCTGAAAGATGTGAATGCCAGGATCAAGGAAGTTCGCGCCGGTTTTCGTTCGCTCTCATCTGCAATCGCCGAGACCGGTGAAAACACTGATGACGTTCTGGACGAAATCCAGTCGGACAATGCCAAGCTCGACAAGCGCGGCATCATCCTGGACAGCGATCCACGCCGCATCTCGCAGGCGGGTCAGGTCCAGCAGCCCGTCGATACCGACGATCCTCCTGAGAAGGACGAAAACGATGACGAAACTTAACCTGCGCAAAATGCCGGACAGTCTGCCAATGCAGATGCAGGAAGTCCGGCTGTTGCCTTCCGGTGTCGATGCTGAAACGCGTACGCTGGATCTGGTATGGACTACCGGCGCAACTGTTCGCCGTCGCCGTTTTGCCGGCTGGGATACGGTAGTACCGTTCGACGAGATCCTGCTTGTCAGCGATAAAGCAATCGATCTGTCGCGGATGAATGCCGGTGCGCCGGTTCTTGATAGTCATTCCGTCTGGTCGACATTTTCGCAGGTCGCGGTTGTCGAACGGGCGTGGGTTGACGGCGGTGAAGGTAAAGCGAAGATACGGTTTCCAAAAGCCGGGATCGACGAGCGCGCCGACCGCATGTTCGGCCTTGTCTCCGATGGCATCATCAAAAATGTGTCGGTCGGCTATTCCATCGACAAGATCCGTATCGAGGAAGCCCAGAAAAAGGGCGATGTCGAAAAGGTGTTCGTCGAGCGTTGGACGCCGAACGAAATTTCATTCGTGACGGTTCCGGCAGATCCCGGCGCACAGGTTCGCAATCACGCGGATACGTTCCCGCTCATGATCGACCGTAAGTCGGTCTCGACCTTTGCGGCCTCAGCCCGGATGAGAATGGCCGAAGCCGTCCGCCGCCTCGCTTAATCCAGCAATTCTATTTCCAGTTTGCCGCCTGCAATTCTCCGGGGGTTGCAGGGCGACGGCGCTTGTTTTGCCCGGTACATAGAAGGAAACGCACACCATGAAAAAGGGTGCTTACATTTTCGCGACCGTCGCCGCATTTGTCTGCGTCGGTCTGGCTATGGCGTTGTTCGCCGCAGATCCATCGCATGCAGCATCCCTCGATTATCGTGCTTTCGTACAGCCTGACGGAATGCACCTGATCGGTGCCAACGTTGCCTTGCTGGGCCTGCGTTCGAAGCTGAAAGAGATTACTGGCCGTGCGGAAGCTACTCGCGCTCGTATTACCGATGATCTCGATGAAGATGCTGTTCGGGCAATCGAGCAGGAACATACGGCTATTCTGGCCGAAGCCGACCAGGTCCGGGCGGATATTACCCGGATGGAAAACGAACAACGCAACGCGCCGACTGTTGATCCGTCCGTTCGAGCCGCAGTCGATGAGGCGGTGAATGCCGAGCGTGAGCGTTCCAGCATTATTGAGGATCTGGCTACCCGTTCCGGTTTTCCGGATCTCGGTCGTGAGCATGTTCGCGCAGGCACACCGGTCGAGCAGTTCCGCAGCTTGCTCCTTGATCACATGGTCTCGAATGAGCGCCAGAGCCCGACTGACAGCCGTGTGCGTGTCGATGTGGTCCACGATGAGGCGGTCACTCGTCGGTCAGCCCAGATTGAGGCGCTGGCATACGGTCTCGGTGCCCCGACGCCGCAGGCTGGTCCTTCCGCAGCTGCTCGCCAGTATATGGGTATGGGCCTTGTCGATCTGGCTGCCGAGAGCGTCAACTATCGCGGTCGTCGCATGATGAATGCCCGTGACATCGACGATGTGTTTACGCGCGCTTCGCATTCAACCTCTGATTTCCCGGCAATATTCGAAGGTGCCGTCAACCGGACGCTCGAACAGCGCTATGCGCTTGCCCAGCCGACATTCAAGCGATTCGCACGCAAGCGAAATTTCCGTGATTTCCGTCCCGATACCACCGTTAAGGTCGGTGATTTCCCGCTCCTGAAAAAGGTGCTGGAAAACGGCGAGATCAAATACGGCTCGTTCGGTGAAGGTAAGGAGCAAGTGCAGGCGTACAGCTATGCCATCGCGCTCAACATCAGCCGCCAGATGTTGATCAATGACGACCTGGGGGCGATCTCCGAGCTTCTGACCAGCTATGGTGCGTCGGTCGCACTGTTCGAGGAAGTCACTTTCTATGCGGGTGCGTTTAACGGCAAACTTGCTGACGGCAAAACCGTATTTGATGCGGATCATAAGAACCTGGCCGCTACCGCTTCTGCCATCACCGTTGATAGCGTCGGACTTGGTCGCACGGCTATGGGCAAGCAGGAAAGCAAAGATGGAAATCCGTTGCTGTCCAACTCGCCGCGGATCATGCTTGTCGGGCCGGATAAGCTGACCGAAGCTGAAAAGCTTTTGACCTCGATCACGCCTGCGACAGTTGCGAATGTCAACATTTTCTCTGGCAGGCTTGAGCTGATCGAAAGCACCCAGATCAAGGGTAATGCCTGGCATCTGTTCTCTGACCCGGCAGCAGGCTCGAACTATCGCTGGGGCTATCTGGAAGGCTACGAGGCACCGCGCGTGCGCATGGATGAGCCGTTCGGGCGTCAAGGTTTCAGCATGTCGGTTGAACATGACTTCGGCTGTGGCGCGACCGACTATCGCTTTGGCTACAAGAACGCCGGGGCCTGATCAACTGCTGGCGGGTCGATTGACCCGCCATCCTTTCCGTTCTGATCCTTCATAAGGAAAAACTCCCATGAAAAACTATATTCAGGCCGGTGACAGCGTCACCGTTCCGGCTCCAGCCGACGTGAAGTCTGGCGACCTGGTTGTTGTCGGCGATCTGTTCGGCGTTGCCCAGTTCTCTGCAAAAGCTGGCGAAGATGTGGAAATCGCTACCAAGGGCGTCTTCGCCTTGCCGAAGGTTTCCGCGCAAGCGTGGGTCGTTGGCGCCAAGGTCTATTACGTTGCCGCTGACAAGAATATCTCGACGGCGGCATCCGGCAATACCTTCATCGGTCACGCCACCGAAGCGGCAGCAAACCCGTCCGAGTTCGGCGCGGTGCGTCTTTCGGTGTAAGCGACATGGCGAACTGGCGAAAACTGGAAGCTATGGTCGATCAAAAGATGGCACGTAGCTATGGCGAGTCGGTTCGCCTGTCTTTCATGAAAAAGCAGGTGATCGATCCTGATCGGCCAACGGTCGAGATTATCGCACTCCTGCATGTCGGTGGGGATGACTCGCGCGCTCCCGGTCCTACCGGGACGTATCGATCTCGGTTGTCGTTGGGCGAGGCGGAACTGTTCCTTGATCGTTCAACCTACACCGGCCCTAATCCGGAGGTTGGCGACAAGGTCCGCGCGAATGATAGGGCGGGAAAGCCCTGGTTTGAAGTCGCCGCAGTATCGGATCGATATAGCAATCTCATCGTCGTGAAGCTGGGGCAGATCTGATGTCTATTGGTCGAATTGCACTGCGTATCGCGACAATCGGGGCACTTAACGGTTCGACCTCGGTCGGTTCGAATGTTCTCGACAGTGAAATTGGATCGATTGATGTCGGCGCGGACGGTAGCCTTCGCACCGATCAGGAGAAGCCCTTTATCTCGGTTTATACCGACGGATCGAAGGCGGAAGATCTGAGCGGTGCGCGACGCCTCTGGCAGAACGGGCTTACTGAACTTTTGATTGAAACGGGCGTCGCAGCGTCGATGGTCGAAACCAATCAGGAGACAGGCGAAAGCACGATCATTCCGGGAATACCTGCAACTGACTCCGCCTTCGAATTGTTTCTCGATGTCGTCGATAGGCAATCAATCGCCGCCTTGATGGATCCAGACAATCCATGGGCAGAGATTTGGCGGACGCTTGTTCGCGATGTCGTGAAAGTCGAGCGCAGGCGAACGGCTGATGCCGAAACCGGCACCCGTATGGCAGCGCATCAGCAAAGCATCACCTGTGATTTGTTGCCGGATCCGGTTTTCGGCGAGCAGGTTGCGTCGACTTCGGTATGGCAGAAACTGCTCGATCAGATGGAAGCGGTCCAGCATCCGTATTTGCAGAAACTGCAAGAACTGATGGGCGTAACCGTCACACAGCGTAATTCCATCGATCAGCGCCGACGGTTTGGTTTCACGCTGGATGAGGCGAGGGCGCTTTGCGATGTGCCGCCGCTGGCAGCGGAAGCGACAGAACCAGACATTACGCGGATCGATTTCAAGAAAATCTGATGGCTGACAATCTCGCTGATATTCTCGTCGAGCTGCACCGCCGACTGTTCGAGGTCGAGCGCCGCCTGGCAAATCATCGTCGAACCGGCGTGATCGATGAGATCGACCATGGCAAAGGCGTCGCTCGTGTGAAAATCGAAGGCGGCGAGCAGCCTTTCCGAACAGGCTGGATCCCGTGGAAGGAAATCGCAGCAGGCGGAATCTCGACACATATTCCTCCAACGGTCGGACAGCAGGTCGATGTGATGTCAGAAAGCGGCGATCTTACAGACGCCGTTATTGATTTCTCGACGCACTCGAACGCTAACCCGCGCCCGCACGATGGTCCGGACGCGGTGATAGTCAAGGGCGGTGTCCGCTTTTTCATCAGCGATGACACTGTCACGATTGATGCGGCAAACATCACTTTTACTGCCTCCAACGGAAATCTCGCCTGATGCCACTGATCGTTCGTCTCGGTGATACTTCCAGTCATGGCGGCACCGTAATTTCGTCAGCCGACAAGTGGAGCTGCGAGGGAAAGCTCATCGCCAGAAAAGGCGATCTGCATTCCTGCCCCATTCCCGGCCATGGTGTCACGCCGATTGTATCGGGATCATCGAAATTCATCTGCGAAGGCGATCCCGTGGCGCGAACCGGCGACGCGACGGGTTGCGGCGCAAGTCTCATTTCTGGCGCGACCAAATGGTCGTGCGACTGACCAAAGGAGAACAGGCGATGAAAGTCATCGTGAAGGAAAGCGGCTTTTACGGCGGCACCTATTACATAGCCAAAGCCGTAGAGCAGGAAATGCCGGATGCCGTTGCCAAACAATTTATGGCTCCCTACGGTCATCAGCTGGAAAAGCCGTCTGACCGGCAAAAGGCCGTGCGCCCAGTGAAGGAATAAGCCATGTCATCGCTCGGCTTTTCGAACGTGGATGGTTCACTGCTGGCGGGCTTTGACCATGTTCGGCAGTCGATTGAGGTCATTCTAACAACGCCGGTTGGATCTCGCGTGATGCGTCGGGACTTCGGTTCGGAGCTGATGGGCCTGATCGATAGGCCGATGAATGATCGTGTCATTCTCGGCATCTATTCAGCCTGCGCCATGGCCGTTGCGAAATGGGAGCCGCGCTTTGCGGTAACCGGCATAAACATAGGCGATCTGAGCGAACAGGGCGTCATCAATCTCCAGATACGGGGTGTCTATTACCCGAACGGTCACAAGGGCGATTTTTCAGTGACCGAAGGCGAGACCTCCACGAACATCACAATAGCAAGGACTATGTCATGAGCCGCTTTGTTGCGCCGAACCTGGCTGACCTTGGCGATGTTCCAAGCGTCGTCGCTGTTGATTTTGAGGAAATCAAAAGCTCACGCGACGAATACCTGATTGCCGCGCTGGAGCGGTTCGGCGTTTCTTACGATGTTGAGAAGTTGGAAACCGATCCCATGGTGATCGCCTTTTCGGAAGGCGGCGGCTATCAGGAGATGAAGTTTCGCCAGCGGGTCAATGAAGCAATCCGCGCCCTGTCACTTGCGACGGCCATCGGCGGCGACCTTGACCATATCGCAGCGACGTATGCCGGGATCTCGCGCCTTGTCTACGATAATGCCGAGGACGATCAGCCGGAAAATTCGCAATGGGATCCGGTTTTGGGGAAGTGGGTCGAACTTGACGATATATTCCGCGCCCGCGTCCTGCTTGCCTTTGAAGCGTTTTCGACCGCAGGGCCGGAGGGTGCATATGCCTTTCATGCCCTGGAGCTGGATGGAAAACGGGATATTGCCGATGTCGCGGTCTATTCCGAGGAAGATGCTGCAACCTATACGAATGGGCTTCATGCAGATGCCTATTCAATGGGTCTGATCCCGAACCCGTTTTCTGGTCGGGCTACCGGCGATCCAGTGCTAGCGCCTGAAATTCTGGTCGTAATTCTTCCGACGGTTACCTACGGCCTTACAGATCAAACGTTGTTGAACCGGGCGTTCGAGGCGGTGACGCCGAAGGACGTTCGGCCAATTGGTGACAATGTTCGTATCGAGCCTGCAACAGTCACGGCCTACGATATCGAGGTCACACTTTATTATGCGCCGGGTGTCGATGTGTCGGCTATGGCAGCGGAAGCGAAAAAGCGGCTGACTGCTTATGCAGCGTCCCGCCGTCGTATCGGATTGGCTGTGCAGCGTGAGGTGATCGGCGGTCGCGCGGCGGTTGATGACAATGTCACTGTCGAAGTTGTTTCGCCTGTGGCTGATATCGAGCCGGGCTCGAAAGGTGTCGGACAAGTCGGCACAATCACGGTCAATACGGTTGAAACGCAAGGATCGTGGCAATGACGCCAGCAGAATCAATTGACGCTGTTGCAGATCTCGCACGCTCCATTCTTCCTGCGCGTTCTTCGCCCCTCACTGTCGCGTTGCTCGCTGCTGAACTGGCACGGATTGCGACAGTTGATCCCACCGTCATTGCGACGATCTGGAATCCTGCCACGTGCCCTAAGGTCCTGTTGCCATATTTGGCCATGGGGGTGTCCGTCGATGTCTGGTCCGCAGACTGGCCAGAGGCGCAACAGCGCCGGGTTATTGCTGCTTCACCTATGGTGCATCGTCTCAAGGGTACGCGTGGTGCGGTTGAGCGGGCGCTGGCAGCGTTTGAGCTGGAAACCAGCATTGTCGAGTGGTGGGAGGATGGTTCAAGGCGCGGGACGTTCCGGGTCGAGATCCTTTATCGCAATGGCAGTCCGGTTTTTGATCTGGAAGTGCAGGCAGCGGCAATCGCATCGGTTGATGCTGCCAAGCCGAAATCGCGTGTGTTTGGAACACGTGCAGTCATTCAGGCTCGTGGCACGACCTACATCGGTGCATTTCCCCGAACTAATCTGACTGCAATTGCCCATCCGTTTGCATTCGAACCGCCCGTATTAAGGGCATACAGTTTTATTGCCGGTGCGCCGTGCGCCTTCATATCGGCAACTGCTCATTACAAGGTTTAATACTATGGCTCAAAACACGTTCGCTTTGATGACGAACCTTGGCCGCGCGAAGGAAGCGGCGGCGCTTGCCAACGGTACTTCCGTTGTCATTACTCACATCGCAATTGGTGACGGCACAACCGTTCCGTCGGGCGGCGAAACTGCGCTTTACCATGAAGTTGCCCGCAAGGCGATTTCTGGTCATGGCACTGTGGTGGGTGCATCGAATGTGGCTTACTTCGATATTTTTCTGGAGGCTGCGGAAGGCCCTTACACAATTCGGGAAGCGGGCCTGATTGATCAGGATGGCGATCTGATTGCCATCGCGAGATATGATCCGCCTATTAACAAGCCGGTGCCAGCCAGTGGGCAGACAGTCGAAGGAACCGTTCGTTTAGAAGTCGCGTTTTCGAACCTTGCGAACGTAACGATTATTGTAGATCCGTCTTTCACAATTCCGTTGCAACGTGTTTCACGTTTGCCGTGGCTTCCTGTTGTCTCAATGAGTGTTACGGCGCCACCGGCCTCACCGGCAATCGGCGATGTCTATCTTGTTCCGACAGGGGCAACAGGGGCGTGGGCTGGGCAGTCGGGAAAGATCGCTGAGTACACGACTGCAGGTTGGGCAATCCTCACACCGCCAAACGGACACGGCGTTTCCCTGCCAGATGGCCGGGTTTATGAGCGCGTTGGCGGCGCTTATGTAGAAAAATTTGCCATCGATGTTCAGACAGGTAAATGGCTATACGTAGTCGCCGAAGGAACCGTGAACGCGCTGACAGCTTCACTGATCCCTGCTCCACCGGCGCTCGTGGCAGGGCTTTCAATAAAAATTAAAGCCATCGGCGCAAATACGGGCGCTGTCACGCTCAACCTGAATTCATTAGGCGCTAAAGCAGTCGTTCGTGCATCCGGTGGCGCATTGCAGAAAAACGATATCGTCGCAGGGCAGATCGTAGAGCTCGTCTACGATGGTGCCGCATTTCAGATCAGCAATCTAAATCCGGCTCTATTGCCAACCCGTTCAAGCAGGACTTTCAACACCGTTGGTACCCAAGCATGGGTTGTCCCTGATGGGGTTTACAGTGTGAGGGTACGGCTGTGGGGCGGCGGAGGCGGTGGCGGCGGTGCTGCGGCAGGCGCGGCAGCTGCTGGAGGCGCTGGCGGTGGTTATGCTGAGGGGACTTACGCTGTAGTACCCGGCCAATCAATCAATGTCACAGTTGGCGCGGGAGGGACGCGAGGAAACGCAACGGTCTGGAATGGCGGCACTGGCGGAACATCTTCTTTTGGAACGATGATTTCAGCCATGGGCGGCGGCGGCGGCGGTGGCGCTGCCACCTCGGGCGTTATTGGCAATGGCGCTCAAGGCGGCGGAGCGTCAGGCGGACAATTCTCTGTTGGAGGCCAGCCGTCTGCAAACGCTTACTTTGATCTCACACCCAAGCATGGTTCGGGTGGAGCTGGCAGTTATGGCACTTCAGGTACGGGTATGTCGGTTTCCGGTGGCCTCACAGCTAGTTATCCGGGTGGCGGCGGCGGTGGAGGTGCAGGAAACTCCCAAGGCGGATTGGGCTCTGATGGCCTCGTTGTTCTTGAATGGTAAGGAATAAACCGATGAAATTCGGAAGAATTACGGATGACATTGTGGTTGAAGTGGTTGCTCTTCCAGATGGATCCGAGCCGGCTGATTACTATCATCCTGATGTGGCAGCTATGTTCGTTTCGGTACCAGACGCAGTCGAGGCCGGATGGATCAGCAACGGCAGGGACTTTGTTAAGCCACCTCGATCAGAGGTTGATCTGACTGCATTGAAGAAAGCGTTGAAGATTGAAATTGACGATGCAGCAGAAGTCGAACGCCTGAAATACATCACGCCGGGTGAAGGTCAGGCAATGACCTATCAGCAGAAGGTCGATGAAGCGCGAGCGTTTAAAGCCGCGAGCAATCCAAAGGCAGCTGACTATCCCGTGCTGTCGTCGGAAGTGGGCATTACTGCGGAAACGCTATCCGAGGTAGCCGATATTGTCCTTGCTGCCTTTGCATTATGGCAGCAGATAGGTGCCGCAATCGAGGCAGTCAGGCTTGGTGCGAAGCGGGATATTGACGCCGCCGCAGATGAAGCGGCTGCCCGTGCCATTGTTGATGCGATTGAGTGGCCGCAACCGGCGCTCTGATTTTTCCTGAAAACCGACCCTCAGAGGTCTTAATCCAAGGAGTGCCGCTATGGCATCTGTGTCCTTTCACCATGGCACGCGTGTATTCGAAAGTGCCGAAACCCCGCTTCTGGTACGCATGGCGCGCACCGCCGTCATCGGCCTTATCGGCACTGCGCCGAATGCGGATATACTTGCGTTCCCGTTGAATAAGCCGGTGCAGATCCTGCGCCCGCAGGATGCAGCAACTCTCGGCAATGCCGGAACGCTGAAAAACGCTATCGACAGCATTTTCGACCAGGTCGGCTGTCCGATCATTGTGGTTCGAGTTGAGGAAGGTGACACGACGGCAGAAACCTGGTCGAACCTGATCGGCGATCAGACTGCCTTTACCGGCGTCCATGCATTCCGGCGCGCATCGTCGGACGGTCTCTATAAGCCTAAGTTGCTTATTGCTCCTGGCTTCACCCAAACCTCGCCAGCCGACGGCATTGCCTCGATCAATGTGACTGCAGGCGGAACCGGTTATGATGCTGACACGACGACCGTCGCGGTCACGGGGACGGGTTCCGGTGCAGTCGCAGAGGCTGTTGTTGCCGAAGGCGCGATCACTGCGATCATCGTTCGCAAGGCTGGTTACGGCTATACCGGAACGCCGGGGGTTACGATCACCGGCAAGGCTGGATCCAAGGACGCAACCGCAACCGCCAATATCGGTTCTGTTATGAACCCGGTTGTTGCCGAGCTGATGGGCGTGGCGGAAAAGCTGAAAGCCGTTGCTTATGTCGACGGGCCTGACACGACCGATCAGGCGGCTGTGCAGTATCGTGGGCTGATCAATTCGGGGCGCATCGCGATTTGCGATCCGAAAGTCTTGAAGTACGACACGGAACTTGATGCCAACGTTCCGGCTCCATCCTCGCCGATCTTCGCCGCCAAGCAGGCGAAAATGGATCTGGAGCAGGGGTTCTGGTGGTCAGGCTCGAACGTCGGTATCTCCGGTATTGTCGGCGTCAATCGCCCCATCGAATACGGCGACCAGTCGAACTACCTCAACGAAAACCGGGTCAACACTATCGTCAATATCGATAATACCGGCTTCCGGCTCTGGGGTGTCTGGACTTGCGCTGCAGAACTTCTCTGGCAGTTCATTTCTGTGCGGCGCACTGCTGACGCCATCAATGAAGCGCTGGAAAAGGCATATCTCGCATTTGTCGACAAGCCGTTTTCCCGCGCAAATCTGAAATTCATGGTCGAGGGCGGACGCGCTTTCCTCCGGCAGATGGAAGCCGAAGGCGCAATTCTGCCTGGCCATGATTGCTGGCTGCTGGATACGAACACCGACAACGATATGGCGCAAGGCATCATCAAGCTTGGCGTGAAGTTCGAGCCGCCTGCACCGATGGTCGATATCCGCATCACAGCCTACCGCAACATCGCCAGCTATACGCTGCTGCTCAACCAGGTTGCGCAGGAAATCACTTCCGGATCGGCTGGCTAAGCGCCAGGCTGTCCCTCTCCAGCTCTTACTTTTCAACGTCATTAAGGGGTTAGGCTCATGTCTGACATGCCGCGTTATATCCTGCGGAACTGCACCATTTTTGCAGACCGCGTATCGAAGATCGGGCAGGCAAGTGAAATCACGCTGCCGGTGCCGACGGAAAAGGTCGAGGAACTGCGCAACGCCGGTATGGTGCTGCCGATTGATGTTCCGATGGGCTATGAAAAGATGGAGGCTAGTTTCAAGCTCTCCGGCTTTGACCCGCAGGTTATCACGCTGTTCGGCCTGGAGGTCGGCTCCGAACGCGAGTTCATGGTGACCGGTGCGCTCGTGCACGAGGATGGCACCGTCGTCAACGCAACTGCCTATATTCGCGGTCGCCTCATCAAGAACGATCATGGTGCCTGGAAGCCGGGTGATATGGCCGAAAACGATTTCTCGATCACGCTTCGCTATTACAAGCTGGAAGTCGAAGGGGCGACCCTGATCGAAATGACGCCGTTTGATGTGTCCATCGGCGGCACGTCGCGCACTCAATCCATCCGCAGCGCACTTCTCGCGTAATCAGCGTAGTTTCAAGGACACGACAACATGACTGATAAAAACACAGTCTTGCTTTCCAAGTCTTATAAGCTTGGTGGCACGAATACCAACCAGATTGAGTTTCGCGAGCCTAAGCTGGCAGACCTAATCGCCGTCGAAAACGTGGCCAAAGGCGGAGGCAACAATCAGGTTATGGCTCTGATGATCGCCCAGCTATCCGGATCCACCTATCCGGAGGTGGCCGAATTTAGCGTGACCGACTACGAGCGTTGCACAAAGGTGGTGTCGCCTTTTTTGCGGCAGGGCACCTCGGATGGCGACGCCTGACAATCTGGCTTAGCCAGAACCTTTACACCCCGATATCGACGTTTCTGGAAATGACGCCGCAGGAAGTCTTGCTGTGGCGTGATGAGGCCGTCGATCTGATGAAAGCAAAGAGAAAATAATGGCTGTCCTGAGTTCCAAGCTTGTTGTTTCGCTTGTCGATCAGATCACCGGGCCCGCTCGCGGTGTTGCTGCTGCGCTCGATGGTCTCAACCGTCGTGCCAGCAGAACCACGTCCGCGATCATGGGGGCGGGCGGGGGCTTTTCCGTCGGGGCGCTGGCTCGCAATCTTGTCGCCATTGGTGCAGGCTATGTCGGCGTTCGTGAAGGCATCGGCGGCACCGTTGGTGCTGCCATGAAATTCGAGGAAGCGTTCGCCGATGTCCGCAAGGTCGTTGACGGCACGCCTGCGCAATTGTCAGTCGTTCGATCCGAGATCCTCGGACTATCGAAGGAACTCCCGGTCACTGCCGATGGGCTTGCCTCGATCTATGCTGCTGCCGGTCAGTCCGGCGTTGCCTTGCAGGAACTGACAAAGTTCTCGGAAATGGCGGCAAAGGTCAGCGTGGCGTGGGACACGTCGCAGGGGGAAACCGGCGATGCACTGGCGAAGATCAAAACCCAGCTTGGCTTTAACGTCGACCAGATCGGTTTGCACGCTGACGCCATCAATCATCTTGCAAACAATACCGCTTCGGCTGCTCGCGACCTCGTCGAGTTTGACAAGCGGGTTGCTGCGACCGGCAAGATGTTCGGCTTTTCCGATACTCAGACACTCGCATTCGGTGCGTCGATGATTTCGGCAGGTGCTGAGGCGGAAGTTGCGGCGACCTCGTTCCGCAATATGGGGCGAGCGCTGACGAAAGGTGAGCAGGCGACAAAGTCGCAGCGTTTGGCATTCGCAAAGCTCGGCCTCGATTCCGTCAAGGTGTCGAAGAACATGCAGAAAGATGCGCTCAAGACCACGTTGAACGTGATCGAGCGGATCCAGCAGCTACCGAAAGATCAGCATATCAGCATCGCTTCTGCCTTGTTTGGTGATGAGTCGCGGGCGCTCATGCCGATCATTGCCGATACAAAGGAACTGCGCCGCGAGCTTGCGATGATCGGCACCGAGTCGAACTACAGCGGATCCGCGTTTCAGGAATATATGGTTCGCGCCGAAACGACCGCGAACGCCTTGCAGCTGCTCGGAAACAAGATCAAAGCTTATGGCATCGGCGTTGGTGACAGCTGGTTGCCGACGATCAAGGATATGAGCCTTGGTATCGGCGATGTACTGGACACACTGGATAAACGTGTGGGCGTCATCGACAAGATCGAAATGGCCGTCAAGGGTTTGATGAGCGGTTTCGGTTATGGGGGTGAGGGCGGAACGCGCCAGCTGATCAACGATCTCGGTGACCTCCTGTTCGGCAAGGCATTTGAGGGCGACAGCACACAGGTTGATCAGCGCATGATTGATCTGGCCAAGCTATCGAACAATTTCCGCAAGATTGGTCTCGACCTGAAAGCCTTCGCCAAGGACATCGGGTCGGGCGATATTCTGGGTGCTGCCGGTAATATTTCGGAAGCTCTCAGCAAGATGTCTGGCTCTGCTACCGTTATAAGCGCACTCGGCATTGCTGCCACAGGCGCAGCCATGCTGACCATGGGGCGAGGGATCACCCGACTTGCGTTCTCTCCATTTGGTCGGATTGGGTTGGCCGCTGCTACCGCAATCACACTGATTGATGCTGTAAAAGGTGCAAACAGCATTGGCGAGTTTGCAGATAACCTGACGAAGTTGTCGCTTGTGGATTGGGTGACAATTGGCGCAGGCCTTTTGGCCGTTGCAGGGCCATTGCTCGAATTGAGGAACTTGATTGCAGGAACAGCTGCTGCAGGTGCGGCTTCTACTGTCGCTGGCGGTGGAACTGCAGCAGCGGGTGGAGCGAGTGCGGGATGGCTTAGCCGTATTTTGGGATCTGGCGGCGGGACGGGTGGTATGGTCGCTCGCGGCGGCTTATGGGGGCTTGTCGCCTACGGGTTCTATAAGGGCTTGGAAGCAAAGGGACCGTCGGATCCGCGATACATTGACCCGGAGTTTTTTGTAGAGAAATCGAATGAACAAAAGGTCAAAGCTGGATCTGGTGTCGGACAGATAGTGCCCGCAGCGCCGTTGCCTAATCAGCCTGCGCAAACTGCGCCACAGCCTTTTAGCCTCGGAGCTATTTGGGATGCTCTGACAGCACCGTCGCCGACTGCCGGTATTGGCAAAGGTCCGACGGACGTTTCCATTGTCGACACTCCATCTGTATCGATCTCAAATCCGGTCCAGACAATGCCGAGCGGAACGCAAGATGTGCGGGTTACCAATCCGCAACCTCCGCAAATCAACAATTATATCACTCTCAATGCCCAGACTGGAGCCACCGCAGCCGAGCTGCGCGGCGAAATGGAGCGATTGCTGGTGGGTAAGATTACGTCAGCTTCGAACGGTGCGTTTTCGGATGGGGGAATGTAATGGCAATTCCAATGTGTCTAGGGCCGTTTATGTTTCATTCCTTACGTTTTGGCTACAAAGGGTTGAGGCGTGATCTATCGACCCGATGGGCTGATGTTAGCACTGTCGGCGGTTTGAACCGCCTGCAGTGGACTGGCGGCGATGATGATCGCACGACAATTGAAGGAGTGTTGTTCCCCCATGAGTTCGGCGGATTGGCTGCGCTTGAAGGCCTTCGCGGGGCGGCTGTTGCCGGAACTGTATTGCCGCTTATTACACTAGCCGGGAATGTCTACGGTATGCATGTGATCGAAGGTATTAGTGAAGATCAATCGTATCATACTGCGCTAGGACAGCCGCGAATGGATGTTTTTCGCATCCAGCTTAAGCGCTACAGCGGTGGCAGCTTCTCGCCGATTTCAGTTATTCAGTCACTATTCGGGTGATGCCATGGGCCGTATTTACACAACCATACAAGGGGAAATGGTCGACGCCATCTGCCGGAAAATTTATGGCGACGAAAGTGGCTATGTCGAGCAGGTGTTCGAAGCGAACCCCGGTCTGGCTACACTCCCTCATCGATTGCCGATGGGAACGAAAATTCACCTGCCAGAATTGAGTAAGGCAGACGATAGGCAGACGGTCGTTTCGCTCTGGGATTAATCAGCCGGCATCAACCTGAAACATGGTTTTGTAGAATGATGTCCAACTTCTGTCGACCTTGCCTTTGCAGGTGAATTTGTCGCCCTTATGGAGCTTTTTCACGATATCGCTCCATTGACTCGACATGCCGCAGCGCACCAACACATTGCGACCCAGATCGAGGTCGACCCAGTAGCCGGATAGCATGCCTTCTTCCACTTCGGTAACCGCGCCCGTTAATTCATAAATCTGGCCTGACATATTCTTGTCCCACCAAGCTTGCTGTTCGAGTTCTGTCTTGTTTCTATTGATGCCAGACAGAATTTCGGCGGCGGTAATGCTGTGGGCTTGTGGCTCCAGTTTTGTTTCTCGCTTTGGTTCCTCTTGGGTAGCCTGTGAGTTGTAAGTAGCTGGTGTGGCTGCCATAATTGCAGCATCAACGGCAAGTTCATCCGGGTTCCTCTGGCAGAACCGATACATGCTAACGAAGGCGGTCGTTTGATCTGCACTTGTGGCGCGTGAAAACCTCATGCCCTTGTTTGCCAGAAAGGCACCCATCGCCAACATTGTGACTTGGTTCAACCCGTGATTGGTCGCGCTCATCAATTCACCGCCGTGCAGGTAGGCGGCTTCGGTGTCTCGAATGTAATCTGCGCAAGTAAACTTTTCCTCGGCTAGAGCGGATGTCGCGCAAAGTGCGGCGGCTCCAGCGTAACAAAATCTCAGAAACTTCATGTCCCCTCCGGCTCAACAGGCTGGATGCTCCCCAATAGGCTAATTGTATGAAGACTCCAGCCCTTGAAATAAAAGTCAACGGCAAAGCCGTCGCGTCCATTGTGAATGAACGGCTTATATCGCTGACTGTCACTGACAAAGAGGGTGTCGGCTCGGACTCGGTTGATGTCGACCTGAATGATGGCAACCCGTTCGCCGCCATCCCTAAAAAGGGTGACAAGATCGAGGTGTCGCTTGGCTATGCAGAGACCGGCATACTCCCTTTCGGGGCGTTCACTGTAGATGACCCAGAGATCCGCTGCCTTCCTTACGGCATGAACATTCGCGGGCGAGGGGCGAATATCCGCGACAAGTTCAAGCAAAGCCGCTCCCGCCACTGGGATGAAAAGACTGTCGCCGAGATCCTGCAGCAGATCGCTTCCGAAAACGGTTTGCAGCCTGTCATCGACGACGAGGTCGCTTCGCACAAGTATGACTGGTTCGGTCAGCAGGATGAGAGCGACATGCACGTCTGCGAGCGTCTGGCTCGCATTCATGGTGCGCTGTTCTCGGTCAAGGATGGCAAGCTCATCTTCGCCAAGCGTGGCAGTGGAAAGTCAGCGAGCGGAAAGGATCTGACGCCTATTGTCGTCGGGCCATTCGAGATCGTGCAGGGCACATGTCGCATCAACTTCGCCTATCGCAAGAAAGTCAAAACAGTGCGCGCAAAGGTTCGTGATCGCGCCAAGGCTGAGACGGTCGAGGTAGAGGAAGACAGTGACGAGGAAGGCACTGCCGATTTTACGGTGAAGGAAAATTTCAGCACGGAAGCCGAAGCGAAAAAGGCTGCGAAATCCAAGGCTGAAAGCCTCAAGGCGGAAACTGTCAAAACCTTTGTCACAGTGTTTGGCGATCCGACCATTCGGGCAGGCGCGCCGTTTACCTACCAGAATGTGCGTCCGGAAATTGACGGCATAGAATTCATTATCGAGACAGCAACCCACCGCATCAGCAAGTCGGGATATATGACCGATATCGAGGCGAAGCTAAAGCCGGTCGCCAGCAAAGCATCCAAGGATAAGAAAAAATCGACTGCGGCCAGCACGTCGAAAACAAACGAGAACAGTCCGAAAACGCCAGCGGTGCCGGATCCCAAACCGCAAGCGCCCGCAACCTCAACGACGGGCGGGTCACCTATGGGCGTGGGTATAGGTCGCGCATAGCGCCGCTCGAATTTCCAACGGGGCAATCATGAAATACATTATCCGGAATTATCCGGTCGTCTTCATCAAGTGGGCGATCTACGGGATCTTGCTGCTTATTGCCAAGCTGGTAGCGATCCTGATCGCACCGATATTGGCGTTCTGTTCAGTGTTGGCGGGGATTTCGGTTCTGCCGTACCCATTCTCGCTTTTTCACACGCATGATGACGACCTGGACGGCGGGCAACATCAGCTTGGATGGCCGCAAGCCAAGGGCTTCAAACTGTGGTGGCAGCGAACACGATGGATCATGCGAAACCCGGCTTATGGCTTTGCGGCCAATGTGCTCGGTTTCAGGTTAGATGGCGTGACCACCGTTTATCAGATCGACAGCGGCGGCATTGACTGGTCGAAACCCGGCACATTCTATGAGGGTGTGTATCGAGACGCGAATGGCCGATTGTTTTTCTCGTATCGCGCCCGCTTCAAGGTCTTCGGCAGGATCTGCGGTTGCTGGATCGGCTGGAGCTATGTCGCCTACGACAATGTCAGCCTGCAGCTGAAAATCTCTCTCATATCCATCGTCAAATAGAGGCTGTCATGCAGCTTGTGCCCGATTGGCGACACGTCTTGCGAAAGGCGTGGTCTGTCCGCCTGATCCTGCTTGCCGGTGTTCTAACCGGCATTGAAGCCGTGTTGCCGCTCCTTGGTGACACTTTCCCCATCCCCTCCGGCGTGTTCGCGTTGCTGACCTTCTTCGTGGTGGTCGCAGCCTTTGTGATGCGCCTTGTTTCTCAGAAGGTATTTCGAAATGGCGAGTAAACGCGCAAAAGCTGCTCTGGCGTCTGGGTTGGGGCTCGTCGCTTTGACGGCGACTTATCTGACCGCCCCATGGGAGGGAATGGAAAACCAGGCCTATTACGACAAGCTCGGCAAAGTCTGGACCGTATGTCTCGGCGAAACCAAAGATGTCAAGAAAGGTGACTATTACACTGACAAGCAGTGCCGCGAGAAACTCATCACACGTCTGGAGAACGATTTCAGGCAACCGCTGCGCAAGTGTATCCGGACTTTTGATCAGGCACCTATCAGCGTGCAGGCGTCGATGCTGGATCTCTCCTATAACATTGGGACTGGTGCGGCCTGCAAGTCGACCGCCGCCCGCCGCATGAGTGAACGGCAATGGCGTGCAGCCTGCAACGCGATGACCGCTTTCAATCGCGCCGGGGGCAAGGTCGTGGATGGTCTGAAAAAGCGCCGCGAACTGGGTGACGCTCAGCGCATCGGTGAGTTGGAACTCTGTCTGGCAGGTCTGTGATGTTCGGCCTGCTGGACTACCTCAAGATAGCCGCTGGCTGCGCCGTCGGGATCGTGTTGTCCGCGATCTATTTTAACGGCGTGCCGGTTCTCAAGGATCTTCCCTATGTCGGAGCTGTTTTCGAGGGACAGGCCAAGAAAGGCCTTGTTCCCGAATTTCAGGCGGTGGCGCTACGGGCGGAACTCGATGAGTTGCAACGGCAGGGCAAAGCCAATGCGCTCGTCATAGAAGCCTACCAGGTGCAGTTGCGGAACGCTCGCGCAGCCGAGGTCGCACAGATCGAAAAATCTGAACAGGAGATAGCAGATTATGAAAAGAAGCTGGCAGCTGCGGGCCGTACCTGTCTGCTTGATCGCGATGATTTGCAGTTCCTGCGCCAGTGATCGACTGCTGCAAGAGGCTGCTGAACGGCAAGGCAAGGCGCAGGCGCGCGCCGTCCCGCCTGACTATCCTGATGACTGTCGCGAGAAAGAAGCGCATGCACCATTGATTGAGGGGGTGGAAATTCGCTCCACCTTGAAAAGGGAGCGAGCGGCGCTCGACAGGCAGAATGCGCGAACTGATCGATGTGCTGAATTCTATGACAGCTGGGCAAGGGGGATACGGTGAGGGAAGGTGCGATGCGGTTACCAAGCAAAGGAAAGTTTGAGTGGAACTTTAACACGCTGCTACAGCTGGGGCAGATCGCAGTCCTGATCCTCGGCGGCGTGACGATCTGGGTCAACAGATCTCGCGATATCGAGGATCTCGCAAAGTGGAAGCTTTCGCATGAGGCGTATCATAAGGAGCGTCTGGCTGAGGTCCGCGAGGAGAAGGGAAAAAGCGATCAGCGGTTCCAAACCATCGAGGCTGATATTCGCAAGCTCTCCAGTAATCAGGAAAGCATGAGCTATCAGATCGCGTCAAACACGCAAGCGATCAAAAGTGCTGCCGATAATTCTAAGGAAATTCAGGATACTTTGACGACGGTGCGCGGGGATGTGCGTGTCGTGATGGAGATCCTGCAGCGTCTGGAGGCTGGACAGCGGCGTCCATTACCGCGGTAAAACGGTAGCGATCCGCTATAATATGAATGACCAAGCGCCCGCCCGTCATCCGACGCGGCGGGCTTTTTCTTTTCTACCGGTCGGGATGGTGTCTTGCCTTCGTCGTCGCTCATTCGTTCGGATCTGCGCCGGTTGCTCCGTGGTGTAATCCTTCAGATACAACACGGATGGCTGTTGCCGCTTCTTCTTCTGACCAGCCAGCATCGACCGCATCCTGAATAAGCTCTCGGACACCCACGACGTTTGCGCCCGAAAGCGCCGCAGTGGCTTCAGCTTCCGTCGCGCCAGCCGCCACCTGTTGCTCAACAAGGTCAGCGAGGCCCTGCGAAATCGCTTCCTGACAATCAATTTCACGGTCGGGATAATCGCCGGGCTGTTTTGGTCGGAACATTCGATCCTCCTTCGATGGTCTAGAATTAGGTAGGGCATTAATTTTCGCTGTCCAGCCAAAGGGTCTTCGTCGTTTCGCTCATGCAAGTCCCCCTACAAATCCGCTCATTTCCTGCAGGCGTACCATTGCCATACGCATATGGCCGTGACAGCCGCGCGCCTTGCATCGGGCTTTCGCCTCGATCTCATCCAGATATTTCTGTGAACGATCGGTCCCCTCGCAAAGCATATGCCTGGTTGTGTAAGTCACGCGACTGCACTTTTTGCAGGTCAATTCAAGTCGCTGTTCATCATCCAGATCTCGGACCTTGATTGTGGATTTCCAATTGCCCATTACCAGAAATCCTCTGCGGATGGGATGCGAGAGTAACTGATCTTGCCGCCCACATGCCCGCCTGCAGGCGGTTTCCATTCGCCCATGCTGACAATGGTTCCGGAATATTTCGCGTTGAGCGTATCGACAGCGTTGTTCGCCTTTTCCCATTTCTGGCGAACGGCATCGTCATTATTCAGCATGTCCATCTGTCGCTCACCTGCTGGTGACAGATCATACAGCGTCACCCCAACCCTGAAGATAGTGACGCCTCGCGGATGGTCTTCTCGCACGCGTTGCCAGAGCAAGCGCAGCGCCGATAAAATAGCCTGATCGTCATTCACGACCGGTAAGTAATGTTTGCCAAACCAAGAGCCGTCGCGCACGGACAGCCAGAGCCATAGGCCTGCTGCGTAGAAGTTTTCACGACGAAGGCGACGGGCGGCTTTCGTCAGCAGAAGGCGGGATATTTCATATGCGCCTATGATCGAGCGCGCCTCTGGTGGTAGAACTCGACCATGGCCGAACATACCGCGCTGCTGCGAGGGCGCTTGGATATCATAACCGTGGAGGGCATACCAAAGTCGCTCGCCGTTGACGCTGTTCCAGATCTTCCGCATGTGTTTCGGTTGTAGGGCGTAGAGCTGGGCGGTTGTAAACACGCCATTGCGATAAAGCCGCTTTGCCATATTCGATCCGACGCCGGGTATATCCTCCAGCTCGACGCGCAAGAGCGGGTCCGGCATGATCGATGGCCACCATATGGCTAGTCCATTGCCGTAAGATCCCCGCCGTTTGGTTTCTTCTTTCCCTGCCTTACAGGCGATCTTTGCAAGCTGGCGATTTGCAGCGAAACCGATTGAGCATGTGATGAACGGGCCAATGTTGTCTGAGATCGCCGATTTGATGCGCGCTGCCAGTAGCTCCGGATCTCGTTTGCCGCTGGCGTCCAGCACGCATGTCAGCTCGTCTATGCTTTTTGCTGTGTCGATGGCGATGACAGTCTCGATCTCGCAGAGCAGGGCATTGTGAGCGCGCCGATAAAGGTCTGGCTTTTGCGGGACTAGGATAAGATCGGGGCAGAGCCGCTTCGCTTCCTTGATCGGCATGACGTTTTTAACGCCGAAGTTTTTCGCCTCTTTCGAGCAGGCGATGACGGCAGTGCGGTCGGTGCCTTCGAAGGGCACGACTCCGATGGGGCGACCACGTAAACGCCGGTCGCATTGCTGTTCGACGCTCGCAAAAAAGCCGTCAAAGTCCAAATAAAGACGCTCTATAGTCTCAGGAAGGCGCAAGGCACGCTCCAAAATCAGGGCGAGCGAAACCTGCCCTGTGCACCTATGCGCTCAGGAACATATTCCGCTCAATGTGGATATGTTCCTAAAATGTTCTCATTTTGAAAGTTAGTCAATCTGCATTTTCCGGTTGTGGAAAATCGGTGCAAAAGCTTGGTCGCTTGGCTGCTGAAATGTGGGGCAGGCGAATGAAAAAACATAATGTTTATAACGCATGCTTTTCTGTCCCACTTTTTTACAAACCATTGAAAAGGCGGGAAATCCGCAGAACCTCCGGGACTCTCATGTTTGTGCAATAAAAAACCCCGCCGGAGCGGGGCTAGAACAATCTAGAAGACTATCGTTGTCGAAATACAGCCTTAACGTCACCGCCAGCTGAAGAGGGGATCCCACTCTCGTTATTGTGGCGTGGATCTGTAATTCCAAAAGCTACAACGGTATCGCGCATCAACTCGAACAATGAACCCGTATTTGCTGTTCCGTCCAGGCGATAGCTCGATGACGAGCTAGACTCACGGTATATGTAAGATGCATCCGCATTCCGGAATTCAAAAGTCATTGTTCCCTCCATCCTTCGAAATTCCGTTGATCGCCGATATTGTTGTTGCCATCTCGCCGAAGTTGCCCTTCCGAGACGAACGCGTAATTAGCGTCTAGTGTGCTCTCAATCAATCCCCGTGTAAACAAATAGTCAAAAACACCATTTGCTGGCACGGTATTAAGCGGGTTGAAAGGTGTTAGCAGCTCCATTTCGGCTACGTAGTCTTTATGGAGCGCCTTCAATAGCTCATACAATTCGCTGTCTGGTTTTACTACGTTCAGGCCGAGATCTATGGCTTCTCGACGATTAATAGTGTAGTCATGGCTACCGGACTCTGCGCATAAAAAATTTACGATTTCATTAACCTTATCGTGATCCTGAATATGCCCGCTAAGCAGCTTTGTTCCGAGATAACGGATCTGAGCCTGCGAACGAAAAATCTCACCCAAAACTAAAGGGTGAACCTTATCCGATAAATTGTTTAGAAGCCCGCCCAAAACTGTTGCGTCTGTAACCTTTAGGTCTTCTCTCGCAGCATCCAAATATCCGCGCACCGCTTCGACACTGACGGGTATTCGGGCTAATTGGTTTCCGGCTTGAAATTGCGGACCGAGTGGATGCGTTAGACTCGGGTCAATTGGTCCGAGCGCAGCCTGCTTTGTCATGATAATTGAATTTGCGCCCAACGAAATGAGCGTCCCTGCGCTCATTGCTTTATTGGGGACAATCACTTCGAATTCATCGCAAAAGGTCTTTATGAGATTTACCAATCGCCACGCAGCTGACGTACTTCCTCCATTTGTATGAAGTATGAGCGATATTTTCTTTGTTGGACCGATCTCGTCCAACACGTCGACGAAGATATCAAAGCAATCTGGACTGATTTGCGTCTCCAGACTTGGGCGATCTCCTGTCACATATGTAACTACGCGGGTCTCCAGCTTTTTTTCTATCGCCGCGTATACGTCTTTCCTCTCTTGAATCCCCAATTCAATCTCCAGACGAATCTTTTTGAAATACACTCTTACCCTCGAATGCAACAAAGACGACAAAAAGACAACACAGTATCGCCATATTTAAGAGACCGACGAATAGAGACTGACACCTCATTCCTGCCACTGATGGGTGCTAAATTTTTGTCTTTGCAGGCAACTGGCGTTCATTCCGATCTTGTCTTTTGAAGGCTCTGATTGTAGTAGGTGCGCCAACGTGTGATTTTACGGCGCAATTTTGCGATACGTACTGTGACACAAACTGGGATACAGAGCTGCCAATTTGGCAGAATTTGTACAAGGAAATCAATGCAGGGGGTATGGTGCGGCTGCTCTCCATCCGCACCAACTGCCATAAGGCAAAAGAATTTCTCTCCCGCGACAAGGCAAACAAGCCGGTGACGGCGGGACAATGACAAGAAGTGAAGGTTTGAACATGCAGGTTACCGAAACGCTCAATGAAGGGCTGAAGCGCGAGATCAAAGTCGTGGTTCCGGCCAAGGACCTCGAAGCCAAGCTCGCAGAGCGGCTGGAAACTGCGCGTGACCGCGCCAAGATCAACGGCTTCCGTCCGGGCAAGGTGCCTGCGGCTCACCTCCGCAAGATGTACGGCAAGTCCTTCATGGCGGAAATCGTCAACGAAATCCTCAACGACTCGTCGCGTTCGCTTCTCGCTGAACGTAACGAAAAGTCGGCTACTCAGCCTGAAGTCATCATGTCGGAAGACGAAAAAGAGGCCGAACAGGTTCTCGACGGCAAGGCCGATTTCGTTTTCTCGCTGAACTACGAAGTTCTGCCGGCAATTGAAGTCAAGGACTTCTCGAAGATCGCCGTTACCCGTGAAGTCGTCGATATTTCCGCTGAGGAAGTTGACGATCAGGTCAAGCGCATCGCTTCGTCGACCCGCGCCTTCGAAACCAAGAAGGGCAAGGCCGAAAACGAAGATCGCGTCACGATCGACTATCTGGGCAAGCTCGACGGCGAGCCGTTTGAAGGCGGCGCGGACAACGATGCGCAGCTCGTTCTCGGTTCGGGTCAGTTCATTCCGGGCTTCGAAGAGCAGCTTGTTGGTGTCAAGGCTGGCGACGAGAAGGTCATCACTGTGACGTTCCCGGCAGAATACGGCGCTGCCCATCTGGCTGGCAAGGAAGCTACCTTCGACATTACCGTCAAGGAAGTTGCCAAGCCGAACGAACTCGTTCTCGATGATGAAACTGCAAAGAAGCTCGGCATCGAATCGCTTGAGCGTCTGCGTCAGGTTGTTCGCGAACAGATCGAAAGCCAGTACGGCCAGATCACCCGCCAGAAGGTAAAGCGTCAGATTCTCGACGCTCTGGACGGTGACTACCAGTTCGCAACGCCGCAGAAGCTTGTTGACGCTGAATTCAACAATATCTGGCAGCAGATCAACTTCGACCTGCAGCAGGCTGGCCGCACGTTCGAAGACGAAGAAACCACCGAAGAAGCTGCTCGCGAAGAATATCGCAAGCTCGCTGAGCGTCGCGTACGCCTCGGTCTGGTTCTGTCGGAAATCGGCGAAAAGGCTGGCGTTGAAGTTTCTGAAGAAGAACTGCAGCGCGCTGTTTACGATCAGGTTCGTCGCTATCCGGGCCAGGAAAAGGAAATCTACGAATTCCTGCGCAAGACGCCGGATGCCGTTGCCAACCTTCGCGCCCCGATCTTTGAAGAAAAGGTCGTTGACCATCTGCTCGCCAACATCAGCGTGACCGACAAGAAGGTCTCGAAGGAAGAGCTGACGGCTGAAGACGAAGATGCAGCTTCGGAAGCAAAGCCTGCCAAGAAGGCTGCTCCCAAGAAGAAGGCCGCTCCTAAGAAGAAGGCCGACGAAGGCAAGTCCGAAGAGGCTTGATCTTCACTTCCAGCAGGAATTCGGAGGGGCCGCGCATAGCGCGGCCTTTTCGTTTTGCGATCATGGAAATGGTGGCTGAAAAGCTTGCATCCGGTGGGGCTTTGCTCTAGCCAATACAACAATCAGTTTCAGCCCAATCACAGTATTGTCGAGCCAGTAATGTCCCTAATCGATACGCGTATACCTGAACCCAAACGCTTTATCTCCGGCGCGACCGGCGACTGGGAAGTCGTCATCGGCATGGAAGTCCATGCGCAGGTCACGTCAGAATCGAAGCTGTTCTCCGGCGCTTCCACTTCGTTTGGCGCGGAGCCGAATTCGAATGTTTCTCTGGTTGATGCAGCCATGCCGGGCATGCTGCCGGTCATCAATCTGGAATGCGTCAAACAGGCGGTTCGCACGGGAATCGGGCTCAATGCTCAGATCAATCTGAAGTCGGTTTTCGACCGCAAGAACTATTTCTATCCCGATCTGCCGCAGGGCTACCAGATCTCACAGTTCAAGCAGCCTATCGTTGGCGAAGGCAAGATCATGATTTCGGTCGGCCCGGACAATAAGGGCCAGTTCGAAGACGTGGAAATCGGCATCGAGCGCCTGCATCTGGAACAGGATGCGGGCAAGTCCATGCACGATCAGCATCCGACCATGTCCTATGTGGACCTGAACCGTTCTGGTGTGGCGTTGATGGAAATCGTATCGAAGCCGGACCTGCGTTCCTCCGATGAAGCACGCGCTTATCTGACCAAGCTGCGCACGATTGTGCGTTATCTCGGCACTTGCGACGGCAATATGGACGAAGGCTCGATGCGCGCTGACGTAAACGTCTCCGTGCGCCGTCCGGGCGGGGAATTCGGCACGCGCTGCGAAATCAAGAACGTCAACTCGATCCGCTTCGTCGGTCAGGCGATTGAATATGAGGCTCGTCGCCAGATTGCTATTCTCGAGGACGGTGGCTCCATCGATCAGGAAACGCGTCTGTTCGATCCGGTAAAGGGTGAAACCCGGTCCATGCGCTCCAAGGAAGAAGCGCATGACTATCGCTATTTCCCTGATCCGGACCTTCTGCCACTCGAGTTCGACCAGGCATTCGTGGATGCGCTGGCAGTGGATCTGCCGGAACTGCCGGACGTCAAGAAGCAGCGCCTCGTCGAGAAGCAGGGTATCTCGATCTATGATGCATCGATTCTCGTTACCGAGAAGGCCATTGCTGATTATTATGAATCCGTTGCTGCGGGTCGTGACGGCAAGGCCGCAGCGAACTGGGTCATCAACGATCTCCTCGGCGCGCTGAACAAGGCGGGCAAGGACATTGAGGAATCGCCGGTCAGCCCGGAACAGCTCGGTGCAGTCATCGATCTCATCAAGGAAGGTACGATTTCCGGTAAGATCGCCAAGGATCTTTTCGAGATCGTCTGGAATGAGGGTGGTGACCCGAAGAAGCTTGTTGAAGAACGTGGCATGAAGCAGGTTACGGACACCGGTGCCATCGAGAAGGCAGTGGACGATGTCATTGCTGCCAACCCGGAAAAGGTTGAGCAGGCGAAAGCCAAGCCGACGCTGGCTGGCTGGTTCGTTGGTCAGGTCATGAAGGCAACGGGCGGGAAGGCCAACCCGCAATCCGTGAATGAACTGGTCAAGGCCAAGCTCGGGATTGAAGAGTAATGTGGGTCAGGAGCGCGACAGAGGCTGATCTCAAGGCAGTGCATGAGCTGCTTGTATCGACCTGGCACGCGACCTTTGACGACATCCTCGGGCGGGAAACGGTGGATGCCGTTACCGCCCGGTGGCACGGCATCGCTGTTCTGAAGGCCAATCTGAAGAAGCCTTATTCGGAATTCATTGTCGCCGATAACGGCAATGGTGGGATCGACGGAATGGCTTTTGCCAGCCAGTCCGAAGAAGGCAAGGCTTCGCTGCATCAGCTTTATGTTCGTCCCGACACGCAGGTTCAGGGCATTGGAACGATGCTTCTCGCCGAAATCGAGATGGCTTTTCCTGATGTTCGAACGATGAAGCTTGAAGTGATCGAGCGAAACACCAAGGCGGTGAATTTCTATGAGCGCAAGGGCTATACCAAAGTCGGCCGGAACGAGGATTGGGGCGATCCCAATTGCAAGGAACCGGTGCTGGTTATGGAAAAGTCGCTCGAAAGCTGGAATATGTAAAGCATGTCTCGCCAAAGTGGAGATCGCTTTGGGGAGACATGCGAGAATATAAAAGCCTGACGCGCGCGGCGTTTTGGGCCCATCATACTCTTGTGACAGCGGCAACTTGACCCTTGCCATGGCCAGTCGATAGGGCCATAAGCAAGAAAACCCGGTGGTTTCGGTCACCTGTGGCAATAATGGATCTGGAATAGGTCATGAAGAAATTTATTACGCAAGTTTTCACCTGGTGGAACGGCCAGACGCTCGGCACGCGGTTTCATACGTGGCGCAAGGGCGAGCGCGTCGGTGAGGACGAGTTCGGCAATATCTATTATCAGGGCGGCAAGGACTCCGAAGGTCGCACACGTCGCTGGGTAATCTTCAATGGCTATGCGGAAGCAAGTGCTATTCCTCCCGGCTGGCATGGTTGGATGCATCATCGCGTTGACACGCCGCCTACCAAGGAAGACTACAAGCCGCGCGACTGGCAGAAGCCGCATCTGCAGAACCTGACCGGTTCTCCGCTGGCGTATCGTCCGAAAGGCGCCATTGCTCGTCCGGGCACGGAACCTGCGGAACGTCCGCGCGTGACCGGCGAATACGATGCCTGGACACCGGGCAACTGATAATCGGTTTTGATTTTTGTCCGGCGCGTTCATCCGCGCCGGATTTATTATGTGTCCGCCTTTTGACGCTATAGCGGAAAAGGTTTGAGGATAGACGGCTCGCTTAAGACCAGCGGCAGCATTGCGGCTTGCGACTGGGCAACGAATCGTCACATTTCATGCTTAAGAATTGTTCCGGCTTAATTTAAACCCTTTGGATGCGGATCTCCGTTTTGACGAAGCAATCTCACGGCGCGGCTGGCAACGGAAAAAACCCGATAAAAAGGGCTGTTCAGGTTGCCTTGATTTCGCTCATTGCGACCACCAGCAGCTTTCAAGCAGCAATGGCCGAACGCATCACCAATCCGGTTGCTGAGTTCTCGGGTCTCGATAAAATCACCGGGCGTATCACGACGTTCGACGTCTATATCAATGAGACAGTTCAGTTCGGCGCCCTTCAGGTAACGCCGAAAGTTTGTTATTCGCGCACAGAGAACGAAGCACCACGCACGGATGGTTTCGTTGAAGTCGAAGAGATCACGCTTGACCGAAAGATTCGCCGTATTTTTACCGGCTGGATGTTCGCCGATAGTCCGGGTCTCAATGCTGTCGAGCATCCGATCTATGACGTCTGGCTGAAGGACTGCAAGCAGAAGTCGGAAGTGCCTCCGCCGGATCAGCGCAATTAACCGCAGCTATTTAGAAGCGCGCGATTCCATCCAGCGCGTTTTCCAGCAGTTTCTCGTATTTTTTCCTTGGAACTTCCACAGCGCCGAATCTTTCGAGATGCGGTGTGGTGAACTGCGTGTCGAGCAGCACGAAGCCTTGCTTCACCAGATGCTGGACCAGATAGGCAAGGCAGACCTTTGACGCGTCCCGTTTTCGTGTGAACATGCTCTCGCCGAAAAAGGCACGCCCAAGCGTTACCCCATAAAGTCCACCAACGAGCTGTCCGTCATGCCAGGCTTCGACCGTGTGGCAATGTCCGATCTCGAACAGATTCTTATAGGCTTCGCGGATAGGTCCATTGATCCATGTGCGCGCACGTTCACCGGTTCCGCTGGCACAACCGTCGATCACACCATCAAAATCGTTATCGAGCTTTATGTCAAAAATGCCCTGGCGGATGGTCTTCTGGAGGCTTTTCGGCATGTGGAAGCCATCAAGGGGTATGACACCGCGCCTCTCGGGACGAACCCAGAAGACTTCGGGATCGTCGGCTTCTTCGGCCATGGGAAATATTCCCGTGGCATAGGCCCGCAGGAGTAACTCCGGTTCGATTGAATAGTCGTCCGGGGACACTCCTGCGGTCACTTTCGTCAGGCGCTTTCGCTCTTGGTTTTCTTGGCCAGATACTTTTCAAGCCAATGAATGTCGTAATCGCCGTTAGCGATATCCTGATTGGCAATCAGGTCCTGGAAAAGCGGGAGGGTGGTTTTCACACCATCCACCACGAACTCGTCCAGCGCGCGGCGCAGACGCATCATACATTCGACGCGATTGCGACCATGCACAATCAGCTTGCCGATAAGGCTGTCGTAGTAAGGCGGAATGCGATAGCCGGAGTAGACGCCCGAATCCACGCGGATGCCGAGGCCACCCGGCGTATGATAATGCGTGATCAGGCCCGGCGAAGGCGCAAAAGTCAGCGGGTCTTCAGCGTTGATACGGCATTCGATGGCATGGCCGGAGAAGCGGATATCCTTCTGCTTTACCGACAGGCCGAGGCCAGCTGCAACGCGAATCTGCTCGTGAACGAGATCGATACCCGTGATGGCTTCCGTAATCGGATGTTCTACCTGAAGACGCGTATTCATTTCGATGAAATAGAATTCGCCGTCTTCATAAAGGAACTCGATCGTTCCCGCACCGCGATAGCCCAGTTCCGCACAGGCGTTGGCGCAAACCATGCCGATCTTGTCGCGTGCTTCTGCATTGAGCGCCGGTGAATTGGCTTCTTCCCAAACCTTCTGGTGACGGCGCTGCAACGAGCAGTCGCGTTCGCCCAGATGGATGGCATTGCCGGCACCGTCGCCCATGACCTGAACTTCGATGTGGCGCGGCTTTTCGAGATATTTCTCGATATAGACCGCGTCGTCACCAAAGGCTGCACCGGCTTCGGTCCGCGCGGTTGCAAGTGCTACCGAAAGATCTTCTTCGGTGCGGGCAACCTTCATGCCGCGTCCGCCACCACCGGCCGAAGCCTTGATGATGACCGGATAACCGATTTCCTTCGCGATGCGAGCGGCTTCGACGTCATCCGTCACACCGCCGTCAGAACCCGGAACAACCGGAATGCCGAGGCGCTTTGCAGTGCGCTTGGCTTCGATCTTGTCGCCCATGATGCGGATATGCGAAGCGGTGGGGCCAATGAAGGTGATGCCGTGCGCTTCAAGAATTTCCGCGAACTTGGCGTTCTCCGACAGGAAGCCATAACCCGGATGGATTGCGTCAGCGCCCGTGATCTCGCAAGCAGCAACGATCTGATGGATGTTCAGATAGCTGTCGCGCGATGGCGGCGGCCCGATGCAGACACTTTCGTCTGCCAGACGCACATGCATCGCGTCGGCGTCTGCCGTGGAGTGAACGGCGACGGTCTTAATGCCCAGTTCCTTACAAGCCCTGAGCACGCGAAGAGCGATTTCGCCACGATTGGCTATGAGTATCTTTTGAAACATTGCGCTTTGCTGCCCGTTCATTGAATAAGCCGTAATCTGTTGTCTTATTCGATTACGACGAGCGGCTCACCGAATTCAACCGGCTGAGCGTCTTCGATGAGAATGGCCTTGACCGTACCAGCCCGCGGGGCCGGAATCTGGTTCATGGTCTTCATGGCTTCGATGATGAGAAGCGTCTGACCTTCCTTCACCTGTGCGCCGACTTCGATGAAGTTGCGAGCACCCGGAGCCGGAGCGAGATAGGCAGTGCCAACCATCGGCGACGGAACGGCGTTCTTCGACAGATCGGCCTTGGTCGGTTCGGCGGCTGCAGCAGCTGGTGCGGCAGCAACAGCAACAGGGGCTGCGGCTGGCATAACGGTTGCTGCGGCCTGAACCGTGACCTTGCGCGAAACGCGGATACGCAGATCGCCATGTTCGACTTCGATATCGGTCAGGTCAGTTTCATTGAGAATGTCCGCCAGGTCGCGGATCGTTTCCTTGTCGATGACGGAATTTTTGCTGGACATATCAGGCCCCTTTAACGCTTTGCCCGTTGTTTTCTTCTTCTTTGGCAATTGCCGCAAGCGCGCGCAGACCGAGCAGATATCCTTCCGCGCCAAAGCCGCAAATAACGCCTTTGGCGACTGCGGATACATAGGAGTGATGCCGGAAAGCCTCACGCGCATGAATGTTCGAAAGATGCACTTCCACGACCGTTACCTTGGCCGAGCGGATTGCATCATGAATAGCAACCGAAGTGTGGCTGTAAGCGGCTGGATTGATGAGGACATAGGCGTTTTTGTCGCCAGCCTCCTGAATCCAGGTCACCAGATCGCCTTCGTAATTGGACTGACGGAAATCGACATCAAGTCCGAGTTGTTCGGCCTCACGCTTGCAGTCCGCCTCGATATTCTCGAGCGTTGCAACACCGTATATCCCCGGTTCTCGTTTGCCGAGAAGGTTGAGATTGGGGCCGTTCAAAACAAAAACCGTTTTTGCCATATCCGTCCGCGACTGATAACGCGTTACCGCGAAATTTCGGTACACTTCGCATTTCATATAGAGGGCTTGGACGCAAGCCGAAACCCTCTAAATCATTGCAGATGTTTTGCCGAACCGGTTTTTCCCGCTATTCTTTGCAAAATAAGCAGCCGATAAGGCAATTTCTCTTCACGCAACATAAACATTGGATGCCACGGCATAAACTGTTTCACAAAAGTGATCAGTCAAGCCATGGCCGATCAGCTTACTTTTTCGCTGCAGCGCGCGCTGCTGCGATTCTCTCAACCAGACCATCGACGCCGATTGCACCCGGAACCAGTTCATCGCCGATGATGTAGGATGGTGTGCCGGTAATGTTGAGCTGTTGCGCCAGCTGATAGGTCTGCTGGAATGCGCCGGTGATGGCCGGATCTTTCATCTTTTCGCGCAACTGTGCTTCATCAGCGCCGAGCTTTACGGCATCGGCGATGGCGGAATCTTCCGTTGCACGCTCCTGCGCGCCGAGCAGTACTTGGTGGAATTCAGCATATTTTTCCGGCATCAGCGCTCTGAATGCCTGTGCCACGATATGCGCCTTGGCCGAATCCGGACCAAGAATCGGGAATTCCTTCATGACAAAACGGACATTCTTATCGGTTTTCAGGATCGCTTCCATGTCGGGCAGTGCCCGCTTGCAATAACCGCAATTGTAATCGAAGAACTCGTAGACCGTCACGTCGCCGTCCGGATTGCCGAAGACTGCATCATGCTTGGGGTCATAAAGGGCGGCACGATTGGCAGTCAGCACCTGCTTGATCTGTTCCTGCGCCGCGTGTGCCTGCTTGGTTTCCAGCGCGCTTTGCACTTCCAGCATCAGTTCGGGATTCTGGATGAGATAGTTGCGCACGACGTTTTCAATGGCCTGCTGGTTCATCGCTGCCGGGGCTGCGGAAGCGGCAGGGCTTTCCACGGCAGCTGGAGCCTGCCGGGCAGTGCCTGCATAATAACCCGCTGCAAGAGCTGCGATCCCCACGATGCCGCTGGCAACTGTTATGGAAACTATATTCTTCATTCCAAATTCCAATCTGTCTTTAATATCGCTATCAGGCGCCAACCGCCTTACTTGCTTTTCTTGGCATTAATGATGTCCTGCGCGCGAAGCCATTCGGGCGAACGGGGCTTCATCTGCTTTTGCGCGCGGATTGCGAAGATCTGGGCCTGCTGAAGCTTGCCAGAATAGTAGTTCATATCGGCAGTGGCGAGGTCGGCCAACGCCATATCGCCTTGCTGGCCATATGCTTGTGCCAGATAACCATATCCGCCCGGAAACTCCGGATCGGAAGCTATACCTGCCTTGATCTCCTTGATCGCCGTCGGCATGTTTGCCTTGGCACCGGTGAGCATGAGCGCACGCCCATAGCTCATGCGCAGCAACGGCGATTTGCGCGGATCGAGCGAAACCGCCTTCTGGAAAGCCTTTGCCGCTCCCGCGGCATCATTGGCTTTCAGCAAGACTTCGCCGCGCATTTCCTGGAAATACGGGTTCTTTGGCTGTTCCTTGATCAAGGCATCAAATTTCGGTAGCGCAGAGCGGGCAGAGCCGTTCAGGAATGTTGTGATGGCATTGCCATAGCGGGCAGGGAGCCCGCCGGGATTGCTGCGGAACATGCGCTGCAGCGCGCCCATATTGCCCGAATAAGCAGCAATCTTCGCGCGCGCCATATCATGGCGCATCTGCAAGGCCGGAGAATCGGTTTTGTTGAAGTATGGGCTCTTTCGTGCAAGCTCTTCCAGATTGGCAATTCGCTCACGTGGGAGAGGGTGGCTGATACGATATTGGTCGATCTGGGTGCCCGTAAGCGACAGAGCCGATGCGAAACGCTCGAACGTATCGAGTATGCCCTTGGTCGACTGACCGGTGGCATTGAGATAGTTCACGGCAAGACGATCGGCGGTCATTTCTTCCGTGCGCTGATAGTTGAGTACGCTGCGCATGGCTATTTCGCTTGAGCCCATAGCAATACCTGCGCCAGCGCCCGCGGCGTTGCCGCTGCCGCTCGCAGCGCCTGCAACGCCAGCGCCAACGCCAAGCAGCATACCAATGATCGCCATGTTGCGGGCGCGGCTGAGCTGTTCACGCAAACGCTCCTGATGCCCGCCTGCAAGGTGTCCCGATTCGTGTGCGATCACGCCAATGATTTCATTGGGCGTTTCCGCCTGCATGATTGCGCCTGTATTTATGAAAATACGCCGTCCATCAACGAAGGCGTTGAAGCTTTGCGAATTGACCAGAATAACGCGAACGCCGCGACCACCCAAACCTGCAGCCTTGAGGATTGGCGCAGCGTAATCGGCAACAAGTGCCTCGATTTCCGCGTCCCGGACGATAGGCACACCACCGCCACGCGACTGCGCGAATGCAGGGAGGGCACTGGTAACAGCTATGGACGTTGCGGCCACTACGGCGACCGAACGGCGAACCAAACTATGGAAAGAAAATCTCCTGGCTGGGAAAGGTGTAGTCATCGTCCCCATCGTGTTGTTCTTCCTTCTTCAAACCGGCGCGAATCTTATAGCCTTTGCATTCAATCATCGATAGGCAGGCGAGACATAATCTCCATCTCGGGATTTGGTCGTATTTTCTCGTAAAGTGCTGTTGCTTTACCAATCCGGCGATTATACGGCGGATGTAGAATGCGAAACTCGCAAGTTTCTGGAGGTAAAGTTGGTCACTCTTTCCAGCCGCAGTGCGGTCGAGCCCTTTCACGCTATGGACGTTTTGGCTGAGGCAAACCGTCGTCGCGCGGCCGGGCACCCGATTATTTCCATGGCGGTAGGCCAGCCTGCTGATCCGGCACCGGAAGTCGTTCGACAAGCCGCTGAACGTGCCTTGAAGGACGGTCGCATTGGTTACACTGACGCTCTGGGGCTGATTGAACTGAGAGAGGCCATTGCTGGGCATTATGCCGATCATTACGGTGTTTCGGTCTCACCGGAACGTGTTGCCGTCACGACTGGCTCGTCTGCTGCCTTCAATCTGGCCTTTGTGGTCTATTTCGATCCGGGCGACAGGGTTGCTATTACCCGTCCCGGCTACCCCGCCTATCGCAATATATTGACGGCGCTAGGCCTTGAGGTCGTGGAAATACCGACCGGCAATGGAACATCGGCGTCACTGACTGCTGAAGCGCTTGCTGCGGCACATGCCGAGAAGCCCTTGAAAGGGGTATTGTTTGCAAGCCCGGCCAATCCGACCGGCGCGGTCATCGACAAGCCGGAACTGAAAGCGATCATTGAAACTGCCCGTGATCTGGGTATCCGGGTCATTTCAGACGAAATCTATCATCGGCTTTCCTATGAAACGGACGATGTCACGGCGTTGGAGATTTCCGATGATGTGACGGTCATCAACTCGTTCTCCAAATATTACTGCATGACCGGCTGGCGTATTGGCTGGATGGTTCTGCCCGAAGACGATATCCGCGCAATCGAGCGACTGAGCCAGAGCCTTTATATCTCCGCACCGGAGCTTTCGCAGCGCGCTGCCATCGAAGCCTTCCATGCAACGGCGGAACTTGAGCGGGTAAAGGATCGCTATCGTCAGAACCGACTGATCCTGCGGGATCATCTTCCACGCATGGGTCTCAGCCTGGCCGCACCAATGGATGGCGCATTCTATGCCTATTGCGACGTTTCGCGTTTCACCAATGACAGTATGGAATTTGCTCGCCGCATGATTGCCGAAATCAATATAGCAGCAACACCGGGACGCGATTTCGATCCGCTGGATGGACATCGCACAATGCGTTTTTCCTACGCTGGCAAGATCGAGGAAATGGAAGAGGCTGTCCGTCGCCTTGAAGGCTGGCTGCCACAACAGAAAGCCTGAGCCGGTTCCGGTTTCTTCCAACCATTTACCAATATCGAAAGATAAAGAAAAACCGGCGTTTCCGCCGGTTTTTTCATTTCAATCATGAAACAGATCTCAGAAGAAACCCTTCTTCTGCCACCAGCCAGCACGCTTGGGCTTCTGGTCTTCGCTCTCGCTTGAAGTCACAACGGGCTCAGCGCTTTTCTGCGGCTCGGCAATCGTTGCTACTTCTGCCTCGACCGCTACCGTCTCTTCGACTTCGACAGCTGGCTTCGCAGCAGCTCTGCGGGTACGCCGCTTTGGCTTCTCCGCTTCTGCTTCTGGCTCCTCAGTGACCGCTACCGGTTCAGCAGGAGCTTCTTCGGCAACCTTCTTGCGGCTACGGGTCTTGCGCGCAGGCTTGGAGGGCTTTTCCTCCGCCTCCGCGACTACCACGTCCTCAGCCGCTTCTTCAGTCTTCGCAGACTTGCGAGCGCGGGGCTTGCGGGCAGTCTTGGCAGGCTTTTCCTCGGCTGTTGCTTCAATAGCCGGAACAGCAACTTCAGCCGCTTGTTCCACCGCTACCGATGCAACTGCTTCGACAACAGCTTCCTCGGCTTTAACCGGCAGAACCGGCGTGTAACCGACGAACTCCGGATCTGGAACCTTGCGTACACGCGGTTCGTCGTCGCGACGATTCTTGCGTCCGCCCCGGCGACCACGGCGACGCTTCTTGCGGCGATCTTCTTCGCTCAGCGAAGCATTCGAAGATGATTCCTGCGCGTCATCGGCGTCATCGTCTTCGTCGGAGGCATCTTCCGAAACGGAATCGGTCTTTGCAGCCTGTTCCGGGTTCTCGCGATCACGACCGCCGCGACGACGACGACGGCGGCGACGCTTGCGATCACCTTCGTCACCACGATCTTCGCGAGCCTGAACGTCAGCCGTCGCTTCTTCTTCGGCTTCGTCCTCATCGACCGGGATTTCCGGGTCTTCGATATCGTCTTCGATATAGGCCATCGGCTGAACCGGAGGCTGGGTGATAGGCCGTGTCGACGGCGCGCCCTTGTCGATAACGAAATGCTGATGGCCGACACTTTCATCGGCGTCGATGCTGATGGCAACGCCGAAGCGGCCTTCCAGATCCGCCAGCAACTGACGCTTGTGGTTCAGCACATAAAGCGCCGAAGCCGCTGGCGTGCGAACATTGATGTCAAAGCCCGAATGACGTAGCAGATAATCTTCGATGCCGCGAATGATATGCAGCGCCATCGACGAATCCGAGCGGACATGGCCGGTGCCGCCGCAATGCTGGCACACCTGCATCGTGCTTTCCAGCACCGATGCGCGGATACGCTGGCGCGACATTTCCAGTAGGCCGAAATGCGAGATGCGGCCAACCTGAATGCGAGCGCGGTCGTCCTTCAGGCAATCCTTCATCTTCTTTTCGACAGCGCGATTGTTGCGCTTTTCTTCCATGTCGATGAAGTCGACGACGATCAGACCGGCAAGGTCGCGCAGACGCAGCTGGCGCGCCACTTCCTCGGCTGCTTCCAGATTGGTCTGGAGCGCGGTGTCTTCGATGGAATGTTCGCGCGTCGAGCGACCGGAGTTGACATCGATGGCAACCAGCGCTTCGGTCTGGTTGATGATCAGGTAGCCGCCCGATTTCAGCGTCACCTGCGGCAGCAGCATGCGGTCGAGCTGGGCTTCGACGCCGTTGCGTGTGAAAATCGGCACTTGTTCACGATAAGGCTGGACCACCTTGGCATGGCTCGGCATGAGCATGCGCATGAAGTCCTTGGCCTCGCGATAGCCGTTCTCGCCGGAAACGAGGATTTCCGTGATGTCCTTGTTATAAAGGTCGCGGATCGAGCGCTTGATTAGGCTGCCTTCTTCATAGACGAGGGAAGGTGCCGTCGACTGCAAGGTCAGCGTGCGGACATTTTCCCAAAGGCGCATCAGATATTCGTAGTCGCGCTTGACTTCCGCCTTGGTGCGATTGGCGCCAGCGGTACGCAGGATCACGCCCATGCCCTGCGGCACTTCGAGTTCCTTGACGATTTCCTTCAGGCGCTTGCGATCCTGCGGTTGGGTGATCTTGCGGGAAATGCCGCCGCCACGCGCGGTGTTCGGCATCAAAACCGAATAGCGTCCGGCAAGCGACAGATAGGTCGTAAGAGCAGCGCCCTTGTTGCCGCGCTCTTCCTTGACCACCTGCACCAGAAGAATCTGGCGACGCTTGATCACTTCCTGAATGTTGTACTGGCGGCGATTGGTACGGGCAGGCGTCGGAAGCTCCTCAAGTGCATCTTCCGAACCAACAGATTCGACCATGTCCTCTTCATGTTCGATGTCGTCCTCGTCGCCGTTATCGAGGGCTTCGGAGATCACATCGCTTTTCTGCGAAAGAGCCATGGCCGGTGTGCCGGGCACGTAATTCTCAAAAGCCGGGCCGACGGGCTCGGCTGCAGGCAATCCCTTGTCGGCTGCATTGGCCTGCGCGTCGCCATTCTGGCCGTCACGACGACCGCGACGACGGTTGCGGCGCGAACGATCGTTCCGGTCGCTGCGCTCGCTTCGTTCACTTTTGGCGCGCGGTTCGTCCTCATCGTCTTCGGCACGTGCGGCCTTAGCTTCCGCTTCGAGCAGCGCAAGACGATCTGCTACCGGGATCTGGTAGTAGTCGGGGTGGATTTCCGAGAATGCGAGGAAGCCATGACGATTGCCGCCATATTCCACGAACGCAGCTTGAAGCGAAGGTTCGACGCGGGTGACGCGTGCGAGGTAGATATTGCCTTTCAGCTGCTTCTTGTGTTCCGACTCAAAGTCGAATTCTTCAATCTTGTTGCCCCGAGTGACGATAACCCGGGTCTCCTCCGGGTGGGAGGCATCTATAAGCATTTTGTTGGACATTATTGTCTTTCCTGCCGGCGCCAAGACGCAAAACGCGTGCGCCGGACGAAACCTTGAGGGCTGTCGTGCTCACTGCGTTGCATCTGCCGGATGGTTCTGGGTTCGCCGGAAAAAAAGCTGCTGCCTCCGCGCGCGACGGCCTCGTGGCGATCACGGTCTTCAGGCTTGCAGTGGTCAGTCTTGCTTGACCCATAGCTGTTCCGAACGAAACGACCTCATATATGACCCGGAAAAGCCGAGCCGACCTCTGTGCTCTTTTCGAGCGTTGGCGACAGCGCGTAAAGATGCGCAGTCGGCCGATAGAAACGGAGGGCGGGGGAGCCACATCTCCGCTGAATTCTGTACTGGTTATCGGGGGCGACGAATGAATATGCCGCTGTTTTCACTATCATTCCTTGCGGTTCATTTTGAGAACCGGCAAACGATTCTGATAGTTCACCCAAAACCTTTCATAGCTTTTATGGCGTCGTTTGAACGATGACAAGTGCGAATATCATTTGACATTCGCATCGCAATTTCGCCGAAAGCTGAGTATAGGCCCTGTTCAAGGTCTAAATACGGCTGGAAATCCTTCCTTAACTGTAGTTTTGTACGAGTGTTTTAATGGGTATTCGGGCGAGATGGTGCAGGGGCAAGCGTGCCGGTATCGCGATTATTGATACCAGTCATTCAATGATGTTCTTGATTGTGGCAGCCGATGCATTTTCGAAGCGCTGAAAACGCTATGACACGATTGGCGAGTTTGCGATGCCTTCTGGCATTGTTTGCTCTCTTGTCGATTTTGCTGTTGCAGGCTGTATCTGTTTCCGCTGCCGATCGCGTGACGTCTCCATTATCAGCACTGACTTTCCGGATGGCCGGCGACGATCTGCGAACGCGCATTGTTGTCATGTTCGATCAGGAGCCAAAGCTGTCGACCCTGCTTCTGGATAATCCACATCGTCTGGTTGTCGACCTGCCTGAGACGCGGTTTGGTTTTGATGAAAAAAGTCTCGAAGCCCGAGGACTGGTATCCCGAGTTCGTTACGGGCTGGTGGGCAAGGGTCGTTCACGCCTCATCCTGACATTACGCGGTCCGTTCAAGGTCGAGGATCTCCGTGTTCTGAAAAATGACAGCGCATCGGGCTATCGCCTTGTGGCCGATATCGTTGCGACTTCGGATCGCGAGTTTGCAGATCAGCTCAAGGGGCGCGAGGAAATAACAAGTTCCACGGATCGCAGTGAAAAGCCTGTTCAAGCCGCATCCCAGAGCACGCCCGCCACGCGTCCGTTTACCGTTATGATCGATCCCGGTCACGGCGGTATCGATAGCGGTGCGGAAAGCCTGAGCGGCATCAAGGAAAAAGACCTGACCCTCGCTTTCGGACAGGAGCTCAGAGATCGTCTGGCGCAGGACAAGAATATCAAAGTTCTGATGACGCGTGATGACGACACTTATCTGCGACTTTCAGAACGGGTGCGGATTGCGCGCCAGCACGAAGCGGATTTGTTCATTTCCATCCATGCCGATACGATCAATCAGCATGATATTCGCGGTGCGACGGTCTACACAATTTCCGACAAGGCATCGGACTCCGTTGCACGCGCCATGGCTGAGCGTGAGAACAAGTCTGACACCCTTGCAGGTGCGGCACCTGAGGAGCAGCCCGAGGTCACCGACATTCTTCTCGATCTGACGAGACGCGAAACGCATACATTCTCGCTGAGCTTTGCCGAGAAGGTGATTCATTCGCTGCAAGGACAAGTGAATCTCATTAATAATCCGCATCGCTTTGCCGGTTTTCAGGTGCTGCGTGCGCCGGATGTGCCGTCCGTCTTGATCGAAATCGGATATTTGTCCAATGCCGAGGACGAAAAACTGATCAGCAATCCTGAATGGCGCAAGAAGCTTGCAGAGCGGCTGGCGATTGCGATCAGGGCTTTTGAAGCATTGAAGCATCCCGCAAGCGTGAGCAAAGGGTAGGGACCTGAAAAGTGGAGATGTCCCACTTGGAGTTACATGCACTTCAGCTTATAAGATGCATGCTTGCAACAGTTTTGTGGATTTTCGTCGTGCGGACGAAAGTGACCGCGTTAAATTGGTAAAAACACGTAAACCATCTTGCCTTTGACTCATTTGCTGGTCACTAAGCCAGTAGTTGCCATACGGCATAATTGGGTTAAAGGGTTGGCTGTTCGTGCTTTGACCCTTATCATGTGAATAATCTGAAGGCAGGATTCCGCATTTATGGTAAGGCTTATCGGATATTTCTTCGGGATCGGAACGGTGCTGATGCTCCTCGTGGCAGGTGGCGTCGCCCTTTACGTCGGAAGTCTCACGAAGGATTTGCCAGATTACGAGGTGCTCGCAAAATACGAGCCGCCCGTCATGACGCGTGTTCACGCCTCGGACGGTAGTCTGATGTCGGAATTCGCGCGCGAGCGCCGTCTTTATATTCCCATTCAGGCTGTGCCGAACCGCGTGAAAGCCGCTTTCGTTTCGGCTGAAGACAAGACCTTCTACGAACATCATGGTCTCGATTTTGCGGGTCTCGCCCGTGCCATGATAACGAACGTCAAGAATATGGGCTCGGGTCGCCGCCCGGTTGGCGCATCCACGATCACGCAGCAGGTTGCGAAGAACTTTCTTCTGACGTCCAAGCAGACCTATGATCGCAAGATCAAGGAAGCCATTCTGGCGATGCGCATCGAGCAGGCCTACTCGAAGGACCGCATTCTCGAGCTCTATCTCAACGAAATCTTCTTCGGTCTTGGTTCCTACGGTATTGCCAGCGCGGCTTTGACCTATTTCGACAAATCGGTCGGTGAACTTTCCATCGCAGAGAGCGCTTATCTCGCAGCCCTGCCGAAAGGTCCGAACAACTACCATCCTTTCCGCCAGCCCGAGCGCGCTATCGAGCGCCGCAACTGGGTGATCGACCGGATGAGCGAAAATGGCTACATCACCGCCGAAGAAGCGACGGAAGCCAAGAAGCAGCCACTCGGTGTGAAGGAACGTTCAGACGCCCATTATGTGTTCGCGTCGGAATATTTCACCGAGGAAGTGCGCCGCCAGATCATCCAGAAATACGGTGTCGATGCGCTTTACGAAGGCGGTCTTTCTGTTCGTACCACACTGAACCCGACCTTGCAGGTCGAGGCTCGCAAGTCCTTGCAGGCGGCATTGCTTCGTTATGATGAGGCGCGCGGCTGGCGCGGCCCCATGAAGAATGTCGAGCTTGGCAATGACTGGGGTACGGCCTTCGGTGACATGCAGTCCTACGCGGACGTGCCGGAATGGCAGCTTGCGATCGTGCTCAATGTTTCTGCCGCTGGCGCAGACATCGGTCTGCAGCCGCCGCTTGAGGCATCAGGCTCGCGCAGCAAGGAGCGCAAGCGCGCATTCATCGCTGCTGACGATATGAAGTGGGCCATGCGTGTCGTGAATATCGGTGGCAAGCGCACCAGCGCCAAGTCGCCGGAAGGCGTTCTGAAGGCGGGAGACATTGTCTATGTCTCCAAGGAAGGTGATTCCCGTTTCCGTCTCCAGCAGCCGCCGAAGCTTGAAGGTGCGCTCGTTGCCATGGACCCGCATACCGGCCGTGTTCTGGCCATGGTTGGCGGTTTCTCCTATGCGGAATCGGAATTTAACCGCGCAACACAGGCCTATCGCCAGCCCGGTTCGTCATTTAAGCCGTTCGTTTATGCTGCGGCTCTCGACAATGGCTATACGCCTGCTTCCGTTGTTCTGGACGGTCCGCTGGAAGTCAATCAGGGTGGTACGCTCGGCGTCTGGGCGCCGAAGAATTATTCCGGCAAGTTCTCCGGTCCTTCTACGCTGCGCTATGGTATCGAACAGTCGCGTAACGTCATGACTGTGCGTCTTGCACAGGACATGGGCATGAAACTTGTAGCCGAATATGCCGAACGCTTCGGTATCTACGACAAGATGCTGCCGGTTCTTTCGATGGCGCTTGGTGCTGGCGAAACGACGGTTCTGCGCATGGTGACCGCATATTCCATCATTGCGAATGGCGGCCAGAGCATAACGCCGTCGATGATCGACCGCATTCAGGATCGCTACGGCAAGACAGTCTTCAAGCACGATGCCCGCCAGTGCGAGGGCTGCAATGCACAGGATTGGGCAAATCAGGATGAGCCGACACTGATCGACAATCGCGATCAGGTACTTGATCCGATGACCGCCTATCAGATCACGTCGATGATGGAAGGCGTCGTTCAGCGCGGTACAGCGCAGATCTTGAAGAGCCTCGACCGTCCGATGGCTGGCAAGACCGGTACGACAAACGACGAAAAGGATGCGTGGTTCGTCGGCTTCACGCCCGATCTCGTAGTTGGCGTCTTCATGGGTTACGATACGCCGACGCCGCTCGGTCGCGGCAATACCGGTGGTGGTCTGGCAGCGCCTGTGTTCAAGTCGTTCATGGAACAGGCTCTGGTCGGGACGCCGAAAGTCGATTTCCGCGTACCTGAAGGCATGACGGTCATCGCTATCAACCGCAAAACCGGCATGCGCGCCAATCAGGGCGATCCGAATGTGATCATGGAAGCGTTCAAACCGGGGACGGGTCCATCGGACAGCTATTCGGTTATCGGCATGGATTCCTTCCGCGAAGGTTCTCCGGTTGCACCACAGTCGCCGCAGGCAACACGTGCGATCAACTCGGGATCTGGCGGACTTTACTGACCGGGAAAGCAGGGCTTTGCCCTTTACACCGCGCCGCGTGCTGACTATGGTCCGCGGCGCTTGGGCTATTCGTCCATGCCCGAAAGTCTGGGCCTCGTAACGACCGGTTCAGCTTCTCAAATAAATAGAATGATAATGAAGGAACGATTTGCCCATGCGCGCGGAAATCGAGACGCTGGTTGACGAAATCCAGCAGGCCATAAGCCTGCTGAGGAGGCATCTTTGACTGGGATCAGGCGATAAAACGTCTCGGCTATCTCAATCAGAGAGCCGAAGATCCCACGCTTTGGAATGATGCTCAGGAAGCCCAAAAGCTGATGCGCGAGCGCCAGCAGCTGGAAGATAGCATCAATGGCATCAACCATCTGAAGCAGACGCTGAACGACAGCATCGAACTTATCGCCATGGGCGAAGAAGAGGACGACAAGTCGATCATTCAGGATGCGGAAAACACCATCCGCGAACTGAAGCAAGAGATCGACCGTCGCCAGATCGATATGCTGTTGTCGGGCGAAGCCGACGCGAACGACACCTATGTCGAAGTGCATGCCGGTGCCGGTGGTACGGAAAGCCAGGACTGGGCGTCGATGCTCCTGCGCATGTATACGCGCTGGGCCGAGCGCAACGGCCGCAAGGTCGAAGTGATGGAAGTGCACGAAGGCGAAGAAGCGGGCATCAAGTCCGCGACCATTCTCGTCAAGGGGCACAATTCATACGGCATGATGAAGACCGAATCGGGCGTCCATCGCCTGGTGCGAATTTCGCCCTACGATTCCAACGCCCGCCGTCATACGTCCTTTGCCAGCATCTGGGTTTATCCTGTCATCGATGACAATATCGATGTGCAGGTTACGGAGGCGGATGTTCGCATCGATACCTATCGCGCTTCGGGCGCGGGCGGCCAGCACGTCAACACCACCGATTCGGCAGTGCGTATCACACATATTGCGACCGGAATCGTGGTGCAGTGTCAGGCGGAGCGCTCACAGCACAAGAACCGCGAAAAGGCATGGTCGATGCTGCGCGCTCGCCTCTATGAAGAGGAACTGAAAAAGCGCGAAGCAGCGACGGATGCGGCGAATGCCACCAAGACCGAAATCGGTTGGGGACACCAGATTCGCTCCTACGTCCTGCAGCCTTATCAGCTCGTCAAGGATCTGCGTACCGGCGTTGAAAGCACCAACCCCCAGGAAGTGCTGGATGGCTCCGTTACGCCGTTCATGGAAGCCGCACTTGCCCACCGTATTCAGGGTGGCGGCGAAATGATCGACGATATCGACTGATCATTCGCAAACATGCGTGCAGAAAACGAAACCCGGCCTTTGGCCGGGTTTTCTCGTTTCAGAGGCTCAGAGCAATGGTTCTATCTGTTTGCCTGCCTTGAGGAAATTGACCGGATTGATCGCCCGACCGTTTTCGCGGACTTCATAGTGCAGATGACTGCCGGTGGAACGTCCGGAACTTCCTGCCTCGCCGACAACCGCTCCGGTGGCAACCTGTTGACCGTCGCGTACCAGAACGCGGCTCAGATGGGCAAAACGGGTTGAGAATCCATTACCATGATCGATTTCGACCATATTGCCATATCCGCCAAAGCGACCTGCCTTTACAACCTTGCCCGCTGCGGTGGACTTCACCGTCTGACCGTATGCTGCGCGAAAGTCAATACCGGAATGGAACGCAGCCGTACCTAGAAATGGATCGCGGCGCACGCCAAACAGGCTGGTAACGGGCTTGCCCGGAGCCGGATTGGCCAAGGGCAGGGCGCTTACACGTTTGCGTACCTGATCAAGCCGATCAAGCGCGCTGTCGAGATTGCGCAATTGCATGTCGAAATCATTGACCACCATACCGGGCGACGAAACCGGGATAAGCGGCCCGCCCATTGCAACAGCCGCATTGGCAGGCGTTTCGATACGCAGCCCGGCGGCGTTCAAAGTATCGAGGATGCTGTCGGCCTTTTCATAGGCGGCGTCAGCCAGCACTCTCACCTTGCCATTCTGCTCGCTTTCGATGCGATGAAGGTTCTGGGTGATCGTGGCCAATATCTTGTCGGAAGTCTCAAGTGTCGATTCACCCGAAAGTCCGCCAGAAAGACGCAGTCCTATGGAGCCGGCATCGGCGCGGCGATCAGGCTTTCCTGCAGGTGCCTTTCCTGGAACGGGACCGGTAATGATCGGGTCGATACCTGGAAACTCGCGTCCTGCCAGCGCTTCATCGGGGATAAGCTGGCTATGCTGCTCCTGATCAGGCACGCCTTCCGTCGGCATTTCCGGCATTGGCTGCAATTGCGAAGCTCGTTCCAGCAGAGGTGCGAGTTTTCCGTCGCGCGCATTCAGCGTTTGCTGGCGCTGCATCAGTTCGGCGACCTTGTTCTCCATCACCTGCTGATCGAGCATTTGACGGCTGGTGATGCGATCAACCTCGGTGCGAAGGGCTGAAATGCGGTCCTCATAGAGCTGCTGGTTGCGGGCATGGCGCGCAATACCGGCGCTCATCAGGTCGTCGCGAAGCACCAGATAGGCAGTTGCTCCCAAATATCCGGCCGAAAGCGCCAGAAAAGCAGCGCCTCCAAGAGCGGCCATCCATGGACGAAATGTGAAATGGCTGATCTTTTCGCCGCGCGCAATAATCAGGACAGGCGGTTCCTTGCGCTCTCCGAACACCTTTTTCGTCGATGTTTTTACCTGCTTCCCAGTCATGCCAGCCGCATGCCCCTTCTCGATTCCCTTGTTTGATTACAACTTATTAGGGTTAACAGACCTTTACATTCGAGGCTTGCGCGGGCCATGCGAGCAGTTTTGTTTTTACTGAAGAGTTTAAGGAAACGACTAGATGGATACCGGTGATAAAGAGCGGTAGAAAGACGGCGTCAGCCCAGCTTCGGCACGCGCCAGTTCATTGAACGGTGGTTTGAGTTCGCCACGGAAATTGGCGCGAACCAGTTCGCGAAATCGCGCTGCCGGATCGACTTTGTTTCGGGCGCAGAAGAAACGAAACCATTTAGCGCCAACAGCGACATGGGTTTTCTCGTCATTGTAGATGACGTCAAGAATTGCTGCAGTCTCGTGGTCGCCGGTTTCGATCATCTTCTCAAGCAAAGACGGCGTGACATCGAGCCCGCGCGCCTCGAGTATGAGCGGCACGACAGCGAGACGGGCCTCCAGATCGTTGCGGGTCTGGTGAGCAGACTGCCAAAGCCCATCGTGGGCAGGCATGTCGCCATAGTCTGCGCCAAGCGACTTGAGACGATCACGCAGCAGCGTGAAATGCCGCGCTTCGTCGTCGGCGACTTTCATCCAGCCATCGAAGAAACTGCGCGGTATTGGTTTGGCCGCAAAACGGGCAACGATGTCGAGCGCAAGATCTATGGCGTTCAGTTCGATATGGGCGAGCGCGTGCATCAGCGCAATGCGCCCGTGTTCCGTGTTGAGCGACCGCTTTTTCAACATGCGGGGAGGCACGAGTTCCGGCTTTTCAGGGCGTCCGGGACGCTCAGGCAAAGGCGGATCGAGGGGGCTGCGAACCGACAGCGTGCGACCGAACCAGCGAGCAGCGGTCTCTCGCGTCAGCCTGACCTTTTCGTCGAGATCGCCGGCGGATATGGCGCGGATGGCATTACCGCGCAGTGTCTGTTCGTATGATGGCTTGCTTGTCATCGCTCAAAGCGCGCGTGCGGCGTCCAGAACCGCCTCGGCATGGCCGTCGACTTTGACCTTGTTCCAGACTTGAGCGATGCGTCCTTCTGCATCGATCAGGAATGTCGTGCGTTCCACGCCCATATATTTGCGGCCATACATGCTTTTTTCGACCCACACGCCATAGGCTTCGAGCGCTACACGATCTTCATCGGCAGCAAGGTCGACGGTCAGATCGTGCTTCTTGCGAAATTTTGCATGTTTCGTCGCGCTATCGGGAGAAAGACCGATGACGCGAACGCCGATCTTTTCGAACTCCGGCTTCAGCAGCGAGAAAGCAATAGCTTCCTTGGTGCAGCCGGACGTGTCGTCTTTCGGATAGAAGTAGATGACAACCGGCTTGCCTTTGAGAGACGACAGGGAGATTTCGCCATTATCCGAAGGCAGAGTGAAATCGGGTGCCGGATCGCCAACTTGGGGATGAGCCATATCTGCGCCTTTCTTTTATGGATTAGGATGGAAACCACCTGTTACAGTCTGAGCTATCGCATTCAGGCAGGGCTTGTGCAACCATTGATGCTGGCGTCACCGCGATGTCGGTTGAAAGGCGCAAGGCTGCCTATGCATGTATGCGATGCGGACAGGAAGCGATTATAAAACAGATAATTACGATCACTTAATGAAGTAAACTCTGAAGGGTCGTATGGAATGGCACTCTTTTTCTGGCTGGGTTGTTGACAGAGAAACCGCAGAAGATCCGCTTCAGCAAGCGGGACATGAAAAGAATCGAGCGTCTCGCCGCTGACGGCGAGGGTGGCTTTTTGCCCGGCCCGGCCCGTCCGAGCCGTTCTTTTTTATCGCGCTGTTCCCATGCGATTTTGTCGATCTGTATCCTTCTGGTTCTCATAGTCGGTGCCGGTTTTGTCATCCTTCGCAGCGGTGTCGATAGCAATCTTCTGCGTGACGAAGCACAGAAAAGCCTGACGCATATTCTCGGTGAAGGTGCGTCCGCCTCCATCGGGAGTGCGGCGCTATCGCTGGATCAGGATAGTCACGTTGCGCTCGAAGCCCGTGACGTATCGATCGCTGATCCGAAGCAGGGCGTCGAAATCAGCGGAATCAAATCTGTGCGCTTGGGGCTGGCGCCGTTGCCGCTTTTGACCGGCAAGGTACGTGTTGCTCAGCTCGAGGTGGATGGCGTTTCCTTTGAAATGCCAGAAACGAAAGGTCCGGGATTCTGGAAGTCCTTGCCTTACGACGAACATGGCATTGTCGATTTCGATGCGGTTTCGGGTGAGCTTTTCGCCGCCATGCGCCGCAGTCTGGAGCTTTTGCGTGCGCAAGACACGCATGTCATAGGCATTTTCAACAGCACCGTTGCATTCAAGGTTGGCGATGAACAGCAGGTTCTGGATATCGAGCAGGCCCGTCTCATCGAAAATGGTGGGAAGATCGACATCGCCGGCAGCGTCATCTGGAAAGGCAAGAAAATTGCACTGGATGGCAAGATCGACCGGCATGCAGGTGACAACAGTCTGGCCGGCTTCGAGCTGAATGTCCGCGATATTCCCGTTGCATTGGGTTCCCCGCCAGAAGTTTCTCCCGTCATAAATGGCAATCGTGTCAATCCGGCCCATTTCGAACTGGAAGCATCGGCACGCTTGTCCTTGACAGGATCGGCTGCCGATGGCGATCAGCCGGAACGTCTTGCAACAGAACTCGCTGTCGACGGCATAGATATGCAGCTCGGCAAGGTTGAAGACGTGCGTGGTGGTATTCGCCTTAATCTTGAACATACGGTAGGAAGCCGCAAGATCGAGATCAAGTCGTCCCGGCTGCAGCTTGGCGGGATGCAGGCACAGTTCAATGGGGCATTTGGTCCGGAACCGGAAGCTGAAAACAATACGGGCGGTCCGACATATCGCTTCGAGGTTCTGACCACTTCGGCGACGAGTATGCCATCGGAATCGACCGATCCGCCGCTATCCTTCGCAACACGGATAGCTGGGCGCTATATGGCCGACCAGCAACGCATCCAGTTTGCCAATCTCGACGTACAGACGGAAACCGGGCAACTCTTTGGCCAGGGAAGCATGGGCTTCGGTGCCGGTTCGCCGGAGATGATCTTCCTGCTGCGCATTCCTCAAATGCCGGTTGCAGACGCCAAGCACCTATGGCCCATCGATGTTGCGGATGGCGCACGTGAATGGGTGCTTAAAAACCTCTTTGGCGGAACTCTTAAAGACAGCCGCATCGATATTTCGCTCGCAGGCGGTCGTTTCAACGGGCCCGGTCTGCCACCACCGCTGACTGGTGACGAAATCAAAGCTGATTTCAAGGTTTTCGATACACGTTTTGATGTCGTTGGAGAACTGCCGCCCGTGCGCGATGCCGATGGTGAGATATCGGTTCGTGGCGCCTATACGACCATCAAGCTTTTGAAAGGCGTGGCCTACACGCCAAACAACCGTAAAGTTGATGTGTCTGACGGCACGCTCATCATTCCATGGGGGCCACAACGGCCGGTTATCGCGGAACTGGATCTCGGTGTTTCCGGTGAGGCATCGGCAATCGCTGAAATTGCCGGAAACAAGCCTATCGACGTTTTGAAGAATGTGCCGTTTCTGCCCGGCGACGTGACCGGTGATGTGAAGTCGCGCGTCAAGGTGAACTTTGCCGTTTCCAAGGATCCGCCGCCCGGCACGCTTCGCTGGAACGCTGACATTGGCTTCACCGGTCTCGACATTTCGAAGCCGATAGCCGGATCGTCCGTCAGTGATGCGACAGGCAGTATCAAAGTAGATCAGTCGGCGGCCATTATTACTGCCGATGCAAAACTGGATGGTGTTCCTGCAAAAATCAGCATGGTCGAGCCCGTCAATCGCTCGGGACCGGTCAAGCGCGAGCAGAAGGTCAAGCTGGATATCGACGACAAGACCCGTGACGCAGTCTTTCCCGGTTTGAATTCCATCTTCTCCGGCCCCATGTCTGTTGATCTTGGCATGGATGATGGCGGCAAGCGCCATGTTTCAGCTGATCTCGGCAAGACGCAGATCGATCTGCCATGGCTCGGATGGCGCAAAGGGGCAGGCATACCGGCGAAGGCAACCTTCGATCTGGTCCAGAGCGCGGACGACAAGAGCAAGATGGACATCAATAATCTTGTCTTCTCTGGCGATGCCTTTGGAGCGAAGGGCGATCTTTCCATTGCGAAAGGCGATTTTCAATCGGCGAATTTCAGCGAGATACGCCTGAACCGAAACGATAATCTTGCAGTCAAAGCGACCAAGAGCGGCGGCGGCTATCGGGTTAATGTGCGTGGTTCGCAGTTCGACGCGCGGGCCCTGATCAAGCAGGTTTCCGACCTTGGCGAGAAGGGCAGCGGCGGCGGTAAAAGCAATAATCCGCGGGTGGTCGTGAGCGCTCAGATCGATGCAGTCAGCGGCTTTAACGGTGAAGCTTTAAGCAATGTCGATGTCTCCTACGAGAGCGCGGGCAGCAAAGTATCGGGCGTATCGGTCAATGCTGTAACGTCGTCTGGCGAATCCTTTGTGGCAACGAACAATGACCAGGGCGATGCGCGCTCCATTTCGCTGCAATCGAATGATGCAGGAGCGGTTCTTCGTTTCTTCGATTTCTACGACAAAATGCGCGGTGGCAAAATCACGGTTGGTCTCGCCGCACAGGGCAACGGCCCGTTGCGTGGTCAGATCGATGCGCGCAATTTTGCGATCATCAACGAACCGCGTCTTGCGAAAATCGTTTCCAGTTCGCCATCGAGCGGCGGCACAAGTCTCAATCAGGCAGTAAAACGGGATATCGACGTTTCGCGCGTTGATATCGAGCGCGGTTTTTCGTTGATTGAGAAGGGCAACGGTTATCTGAACCTGTCCAAGGGTGTCGTTCGCGGTCCGACCGTCGGCACGACCTTCCAGGGAACGCTCTATGACAAGCAGGGCAATATGTCGATCACCGGCACATTCATGCCCGCCTATGGTGTCAATCGGCTGTTCGGCGAACTACCCATCTTTGGCGCGCTGCTCGGAAATGGTCGTGATCGCGGCTTGATCGGAATCACTTACAAGCTTACTGGCAGCGCCAAGCAGCCGCAGGTGGTCGTCAATCCGATCTCCGTCATCGCGCCGGGCATATTCCGCTCAATCTTTGAGTTTTGATAACAAAAAAACCGGGCGCGAGGCCCGGCTTTTTGGTTCAGTTGTCGCCCGTTTTATGCCGGGCGGATCAGTACGTGGCGTTTCTTGCCGAGAGACAGCTTGATAACGCCCTGATCGTTCAGTGCACCAGCATCTACGGTCATGCGAGGATCGCTGACCGGTTCGTCATTGATACGTACGGCACCACCCTCAACGTGACGGCGGGCTTCGCCATTTGTCGTGCAGAGTTCGGCCAGAACCATCAGCGCCAAAACCCCGATGCCGCTGTTCAGCGTTGCCTTGTGAACGCCGACTGTCGGAAGATTCTCCGACAGTTCGCCATCCTCAAAAGTCTTGCGCGCTGTTTCTGCGGATTCCTCGGCCGCATCGCGACCGTGGAGCATGGCCGTTACTTCCGTCGCGAGGATTTTCTTCGCTTCGTTGATTTCGACGCCTTCGAGCGCTGCCAGCTTGGCGATTTCGTCCAGCGGAAGCGTCGTGTAGAGCTTCAGGAAGCGCTCGACATCGGCGTCCTCCGTGTTGCGCCAGTACTGCCAGAAATCATAGGCGCTCAGCATTTCAGCGTTCAGCCAGATTGCGCCGCCAAGCGACTTGCCCATCTTCTGGCCCGATGCTGTCGTCAGCAGTGGTGAGGTGAGGGCATAAAGCTGTGGGGTTCCCATACGGTGACCGAGATCGATACCGTTGATGATATTGCCCCACTGATCCGAACCGCCCATCTGCAGACGCAGATCGTAGCGTTTGCTCAGTTCCACGAAATCGTAGGCCTGAAGGATCATGTAGTTGAATTCGAGGAATGACAGCGACTGCTCACGATCGAGGCGCGTCTTCACCGAATCGAACGAAAGCATGCGATTGACCGAGAAATGACGGCCCACATCGCGCAGGAATTCCAGGTAATTGATGTTGCGCAGCCAGTCGGCATTATTGACCATCAGGGCATCGGTCGCGCTGTCACCAAAGGTGAGGTAGTTGGCGAAGACACGCTTGATGCCGGCAATGTTCTCGGCAATCGTATCTTCGGTCATCAGCTTGCGGGCTTCGTCCTTGAAGGACGGATCGCCGACCATGCCGGTGCCGCCGCCCATCAGCGCAACAGGCTTGTGCCCGGTCTGCTGGAGCCAGTGCAGCATCATGATCTGGATCAGACCGCCCGCATGAAGGCTTGGAGCCGTAGGATCGAAGCCGATATAGGCCGTCACGGTTTCCTTGGCCAACAATTCGTCGAGGCCACTTTCATCGGAAATTTGATGAATGAAGCCACGCTCGGAAAGCGTGCGAAGAAAATCGGATTTGAAACCGGACATTCCTTTTCCCTGACTGATAAGGCGAAGTTGAAACTGGTCGCAAGCGGCTGCTTGCATCCCTGTGATATGTCCGCCTTTAGCACCAATCAACCGCCAATAACAAGGAAACTCCCGAATTGATGGGTTGCGAACCAGTAATTTGGTTTCGCTTCATTGATTGAAACGCGCTCTAGTGTTGTGCCGTGTTCGAAAACAGATTGAGCACAATGACACCGGCAATGATCAATCCCATGCCGAGCACTGCCGCGAGGTCGAGCTTCTGGCCGAACACCAGCCAGCCGATCAGGGCCACGAGCGTGACGCCGATCCCGGACCAGACCGCATAGGCAATCCCGACAGGAATGCTCTTCAAGGTCATGGAAAGAAAATAGAAAGCCAGACCGTAAGCGACGACAACGATCAAGGACGGCCCAAGCCGTGTGAAGCCTTCTGATGCCTTGAGGCTGAGCGTTCCGATGACTTCGGACACTATGGCGATAGCAAGAATGGCATAAACCGGCATGTCACGCTCATGAGATGGATTTGAGAAAACGAATCATTGGATCGCGATGGTAGCATCGCATAAAAAATCCGGCGGGAGACCCGCCGGATGAGACGCTGCAAATCTGGAAAACAACAGCTGAATTTCTTGTAAGCTTAACGCAAGCGCTTCGGACGTGCTTCGACCAGTTCGCCTGCAAGGCGGCGATCCAGATACTCTGCGCAATCCTCGATGAGCTCATCACCCTGACCGGTGAAGAAGTGGTTCGCGCCCGGAATCGTCGTCTGGGTGATCGTGATACCCTTCTGGGTTTTCAGCTTGTCGACCAGAGCCTGCACATCCTTTGGCGGCGCCACCTTGTCCTGGTCGCCATGGATGATGAGACCCGACGAAGGGCAGGGGGCGAGGAAGGCGAAATCATATGTATTCGGCTGCGGTGCAACCGAAATGAAGCCTTCGATTTCCGGACGGCGCATCAGGAGCTGCATGCCGATCCATGAACCGAACGAGTAACCGGCGACCCAGCACGTCTTGGAATCCGGATGCAGCGCCTGCACCCAGTCGAGTGCGCTTGCAGCGTCCGAAAGCTCGCCCGCACCATGGTCGAATTCGCCCTGACTGCGGCCAATGCCACGGAAATTGAAGCGCAACGTGGTGAAGCCGCGCTGCTGGAACATGTAGAAGAGGTCGTAGACGATCTTGTTGTTCATCGTTCCGCCGAACTGCGGATGTGGATGAAGGATAAGCGCGATTGGAGCATTCTTTTCTTTGGAAGGCTGATAGCGACCTTCGAGGCGTCCGGCAGGGCCGTTGAAAATGACTTCTGGCATGTGTACTCCGCTCGTAACGGGAAGACCGGACTGGGGCGGCGAAACTTGACGTCGTAGGACGCCGCTTCTAGAACCGGTTGGAAATTTCGACAGACTGAAAGCGAGTTTCAGTTCCTATGGGGGCTTAATAGGCTTTTCTTGATTGAAAATTCAAGAAAATTGCGCTTCCAGAATTTTGTTTAGGAGATAGGTACGGTGAACGGGAGCGGCAAGAGGCTCTATCTGGATTATAATGCCAGTGCTCCGTTGCTTGATGAAGCACGCGAAGCGGTTATCAATGCGCTCGGCATTACCGGCAATCCATCTTCCGTGCATCGTGAAGGCCGCGCCGCGCGTGCGCTCGTCGAAGCGGCGCGCCGCAGCGTTGCAGCGCTCGTCAATGCCAGACCAGACCATGTTTTCTTTACGTCGGGAGCAACGGAAGCCGCGTCGACGCTGCTGACACCCAACTATATGATGGGACGTTCGCCGGTCCGCCTGTCACATCTTTACGTGAGTGATACGGAACACCCTTGCATGCTGTCCGGAGGGCGGTTTGCAGCGCAGGACGTCACCGTTCTACCGGTTGATGGAAATGGCATTGTACAACTCGATGCCCTGAAAACTGCGCTTGCCGGTCACGACAAAAACCAGGGTCTGCCGCTCGTGGCCATACAGGCCGCCAACAATGAGACCGGCATCATCCAGCCGATTGCGGAAATTGCCACTATCGTGAAGGCTGCGGGCGGCATTTATATCGTCGACGCAGTCCAGGCGGCAGGGCGCATTAAGTTAGATATTTCAGATAATTGTGGTGATTATCTCATAATTTCCTCGCACAAGATTGGCGGCCCGAAAGGCGTCGGCGCGATTATCGCTATTTCCGACCTCATGATGCCGCGCGCGCTTGTTCGCGGCGGCGGTCAGGAAAAGGGGCATAGAGCGGGAACGGAAGCTCTGCCGCTGATCGCAGGTTTCGGTGCTGCGGCAGATACTGCTAAGACACGACTGGACGGCGAGGGCTGGTCCCCGGCGATGCGGGACAGGCTGGAGGCCGGGTTGGAGGCGATCGCCCCGGATGCGGTGATCTATGGCAAATCGGTCGGCAGATTGCCGAACACGACCTTCTTTTCCCTTGAGGAGCAAAAGGCGGAAACCGTACAGATAGCTTTTGATCTCGGCGGGATTGCGCTTTCGGCAGGCTCGGCCTGTTCGTCAGGGAAAGTAGGTCCCAGCCATGTGCTGTCGGCCATGGGACATGGAGACAGCCTCGGGGCGATCCGCGTGTCGCTTGAGCCAACAGCAACGCCCGATCAAGTCGATGCGTTTCTCGACGTGTTCCGCAAAATTATCGAGCGTCGCGCCAAGAAGGCGTGATTGTGATTCAAAAATCGAGGCCGAGCTTCTGCTTTGCAGCGGCGATATAGCTCTCGTAGCGCGTTTTAAATTCTTCCCGCTTGGCGATATCGGCGGCGATATCGTCGGAAGCGCTGGCATTTGAAATGTTGAACTTGTCGTGGGCGTCCTGAAAAAACTTCAGCTGATTGATGGTGCGGCCTTCGTCGTTCACCTGTTGTTCGAGAAACTTTACATAGTCCTGCAGATTTTGGGTGTTCATTATGGTCTCCCTTTCCTTTGGCTATCTATGTTCCTACATGCACAAGGCAAGGGCGGGCATGATTCTGATAGGCTGCCCGGAAATTCCAATTCTTCAAAGAAAATCAAGGCGTCAAAGCCGGGATGTGTCGTCTGCGATCGCCGTTTCGTCGGACTGTTTCATTAAGTTGATCGTTTTAATCGGCATTTTTAGGGGCAAATTTGAACCCGGTGCTTGAAATTCAGTTTAGAGAGGTTTTAAAGAAGGGCCACGCACACTATATTGAGGCGGTATTGTTCAAGACATATCACCTTGACGTTTGCAACTGTCGGGCCTTGACCCCGACGAGGATGGAGAACGCCAATGCCTGCAGTGCAGGAGACCATTGATCAGGTCCGCGGCCTTGACGTGGACCAGTACAAGTATGGCTTCGAGACGACGATCGAAGCCGAGAAGGCCCCCAAGGGCCTGAACGAAGATATCATTCGCTTCATTTCCGCCAAGAAAAACGAGCCGGAATGGATGCTGGAATGGCGTCTGAAAGCCTATGAACGCTGGCTTACCATGGAAGAGCCGACATGGGCTCGCGTCGATTATCCGAAGATCGATTTCCAGGACGCATATTATTATGCGGCGCCGAAAAACCAGTCCGGCCCGAAGTCGCTCGATGAAGTTGATCCGGAGCTGTTGAAGACTTACGAAAAGCTTGGCATTCCGCTGCGCGAGCAGGAAATCCTTGCTGGCGTTCGCAAGCAGGGCGAGCCGAGCGAAATCGATGGCAATCCTTCCGACAATGTCTATGCGTCCGGCCGCGTTGCTGTTGATGCCGTGTTCGACAGTGTGTCGGTGGTTACGACCTTCAAGGAAGAACTCGCCAAAGCTGGCGTAATCTTCTGTTCGATTTCGGAAGCGATCCGCGAACATCCCGAACTGGTGCAGAAGTATCTGGCTTCTGTGGTTCCTGTTTCGGACAACTATTACGCGACGCTGAATTCGGCTGTCTTCACGGATGGTTCGTTTGTTTACGTTCCGAAGGGCGTTCGCTGCCCGATGGAACTTTCGACCTATTTCCGCATCAACGAGAAGAACACCGGCCAGTTCGAACGTACGCTCATCATCGCTGATGAAGGCGCGTATGTTTCCTATCTGGAAGGTTGCACCGCACCGCAGCGCGATGAAAATCAGCTGCACGCAGCTGTCGTTGAGCTGATTGCGCTCGAAAACGCCGAAATCAAATATTCGACAGTCCAGAACTGGTTCCCTGGCGACAAGGACGGCAAGGGCGGCATCTATAACTTCGTCACCAAGCGTGGCGATTGCCGCGGCGATAACTCCAAGATTTCGTGGACGCAGGTTGAAACCGGCTCTGCGATCACGTGGAAATACCCGTCCTGCATTCTGCGTGGCGATAATTCGCGCGGCGAGTTCTATTCAATCGCTGTTTCGAATGGCCATCAGCAGATCGACTCGGGCACCAAGATGCTGCACCTCGGCAAAAATACGTCGAGCCGCATCATTTCGAAGGGTATTTCGGCCGGTAAGTCGAACAACACCTATCGCGGACAGGTTTCTGCCCATCGCAAGGCCGAAAATGCCCGTAACTTTACCCAGTGCGACTCGCTCCTGATCGGTAACGATTGTGGCGCGCATACGGTGCCGTATATCGAGGCGAAAAACGCCACGGCGCAGTTCGAACACGAGGCAACCACCTCCAAGATTTCGGAAGACCAGCTGTTCTATGTGATGCAGCGCGGCATTCCGGAAGAGGAGGCAATCGCTCTCATCGTCAATGGCTTCGTGAAGGAAGTCATTCAGGAACTGCCGATGGAATTCGCCGTCGAAGCCCAGAAGCTTATCGGCATCTCGCTTGAAGGTAGTGTCGGTTAACCGATCGCCTCTTTCCCAGTGATTTTTCTGGCCAGCCTTTTCCTGGCATTAGAACAAGGTTTACATTCATGCTTGAGATCAAGAACCTCCATGCAAAGATCGCCGACACGGATACCGAGATCATCCGTGGCCTGAACCTCACCGTAAACAAGGGTGAAGTTGCTGCGATCATGGGTCCGAACGGTTCGGGCAAGTCCACGCTTTCCTATATCCTCGCCGGTCGCGAAGACTATGAAGTGACGGAAGGCGACATTCTCTACAACGGCGAGTCGATCCTCGAACTCGACCCGGCTGAACGCGCCGCCAAGGGCATCTTCCTCGCATTCCAGTATCCGATGGAAATTCCGGGCGTTGCCACGATGGAGTTCCTGAAGGTTGCGATGAACAGCCAGCGCAAGGCGCGTGGCGAGCCGGAACTGAAGATCCCGGAATTCATCAAGCGCGTGAAGGACGCTGCTGGCAAGCTCAGCATCGACATGGACATGCTGAAGCGTCCGCTGAATGTCGGCTTTTCTGGCGGTGAGAAGAAGCGTGCTGAAATTCTTCAGATGCAACTTCTGGAGCCGAGCCTCTGCGTCCTCGACGAAACCGACTCCGGCCTCGACATCGACGCGCTGAAGATCGTTTCGGAAGGCGTGAATGCTCTGCGTTCGCCGGACCGCGCCGTGATCGTCATCACGCACTACCAGCGTCTGCTCGAACACATCGTTCCGGATAGCGTGCACGTGCTTTACAAGGGCCAGGTCATCAAGTCCGGTGACAAGAACCTTGCGCTGCACCTTGAAGAAAATGGTTATGCCGACGTAATCGGCGAAGCTGCCTGAGGAGGGATGGATCATGAATATCCAGACCGCCCCGGCTACCAAGCCGCGAACGCCCGCTGAAAGCGCGCTGATCGACAGTTTTGCCGACCGCATGGGCGACCTGCCGGGTAATGGCGATGTTGTCGTTGCACGTGATGCGGCGCTTGAAACTCTCAAGGAGAACGGCATTCCGTCCCGCCGCGTCGAAAGCTGGCATTACACGGATTTCCGTACGCTTCTCAAGGGTGTGGCGCCATTCGATGCCGCTGCCGGAACACAGGCATTGCCTGCGCTCATCGCCGGTTCGTCCATCGCTGCCACAAGCAATGGCGTGGCTCTTGCCGCGAAAGCGCCTGAAGGTGTGTCGCTGACCCCGGTTCGCGAGGCGTTGGCCGACGGCTCGCTCGTCACCCAGCTTCGGTCGCGCGGCTTCGACGATACGATCGGCCAGATCAACGCTGCCTATGTCAGCGATGGCTGGATGGTTTCCATCGCCGATGACACCGAACTGGAAGCGCCATTGGAGCTTCAGAACATCCAGAAGGCCGGACAGGGACACACTCGTTTTCCTGTCCGCATTGGTGCAAATGTCAAGGGCACCATCGTGGAACGCCAGAATGGCGGCGAAGGCGATGCCTTCTCCACCTCTGTCAACCATGTGACCGTTGGCGACGGCGCTGAAGTCCTTTGGATCATCCTGCGTGATTTCGGTCAGGCAACGCAGCTTTCGCAGTTCAATGCGACGATTGGCAAGGGCTCCAAGCTCACGCTCTATATCGTCAATGCGGGCGGCAAGCTGGTTCGTCAGGAAGTGCACGTCAATGTGACGGGTGAGGATTCCGACTTCGAGCTTCGCGGTCTCAATCTTCTGGCTGACGACACGCACACCGATGTCACCATGACGGTCGGCCATCTGGTGGAAAACACGCGTTCGACCCAGATCATTCGCAACGTGGTCAAGGACCGTGCGCGTGGCGTTTTCCAGGGCATGATCCGCGTTGCGCAGATCGCCCAGAAGACCGATGCCCGCATGGCGTGCAATACGCTGCTGCTTTCTGATGATGGCGAGTTCGATGCCAAGCCTGAACTCGAAATCTTTGCCGATGACGTGGCGTGTGGCCATGGTGCGACGGTTGCCGAATTGTCGAGGGACTATCTGTTTTATCTGATGGCACGCGGCATACCCGAAAACGAGGCACGTGGCCTGCTGATCAAGGCTTTCATCGCCGAGATTATCGAAGAGCTGGAAGACGAAACGCTGGTTGAGGCACTGGAAGAAGTGCTGTCCAACTGGCTCGCCACCCATGCCTGATTGATTGAGGCAGAGTGTGCAGGTGCACGCTCTGCCTTTTCCTGCCGAAACGGCAAGAGGAACGATCATGGACCAGAAGAATCCGCTTGTAGCGCGCTATGACGTCGAGGCGATCCGTCGCGACTTTCCGATCCTTTCGAGAGAAGTGCACGGCAAGCCGCTGATCTATCTCGACAATGGCGCATCGGCGCAAAAGCCTCAGAGCGTCATCGACGCTGTAACGCACGCCTATTCCAACGAATATGCCAATGTTCATCGCGGCCTGCATTTTTTGTCAAATGCGGCAACGGATGCTTATGAAAAGTCGCGTGAGACGGTACGGCGCTTTCTGAACGCCGGTTCTGTGAACGAAATTGTCTTTACGAAGAACGCGACCGAAGCGATCAACACGGTCGCCTATGGTTATGGCATGCCGAATATCGGCGAAGGCGATGAAATCCTTCTGTCGATCATGGAGCATCACTCCAATATTGTGCCATGGCATTTCATTCGTGAAAGACAGGGCGCAAAGCTGGTCTTCACGCCGGTGGACGATGAAGGCATCTTCCATATCGAAGAATTCGAAAAGCGTCTGACGGAGCGAACCAAGCTCGTCGCCATCACGCATATGTCGAATGCGCTTGGAACGGTGACGCCGATCAAGAAGATCGTCGAGCTTGCCCATGCGCGTGGTATTCCGGTTCTGGTCGATGGCAGCCAGGGCGCTGTGCACCTGCCTGTCGACGTGCAGGATCTCGGCTGCGACTGGTATGTCTTTACCGGCCACAAGGTTTACGGACCATCAGGTATCGGCGTCCTCTATGGCCGTGCGGAAATGCTTGAGAAGATGCGTCCCTTCCAGGGCGGCGGCGAAATGATCGAGGAAGTCACGGAAGAATATGTGACATATAATCATCCGCCGCACCGTTTCGAAGCCGGCACGCCGCCGATCGTTCAGGCTATCGGTCTTGGTGCGGCGCTTGAATATATGGAAAAGATCGGTCGTCATGCGATCCTCGCCCATGAGGAGGATCTGCGCGATTATGCTCATGAGCAGCTCGGCCGGATCAACTCGTTGCGCATTTTCGGCAATGCGCCGGACAAGGGAGCCATCATCTCGTTTGCGCTGGAGGGAATTCATGCGCACGACGTTTCGATGGTGATTGATCGGGCAGGGGTTGCGGTCCGTGCCGGAACACATTGCGCGCAGCCGCTCTTGAAACGCTTCGGCGTTACCTCTACATGCCGTGCATCCTTCGCCCTGTATAATACCCGTGCTGAAGTGGATGCATTGGCGGAAGCCTTGGAAAAGGCAAGGAAGTTTTTCGGATGACCGATATGGAACAGAAAGTTCAGGACAAAGCCGATACCGCGCCTGTCGAGGGTGGAGAAAAAGCCGAAGACAATTCGGTGTTTTCCGCTTCTGCCATCCCGCAGGAAGACCTCCTGCGTATGACGGATGACATCATCGCGGCCTTGAAGACGGTTTATGATCCCGAGATTCCAGCCGACATCTACGAACTCGGTCTCGTCTACAAGATCGATATCGAAGATGATCGCACCGTGAAAATCGAAATGACTCTAACTGCTCCCGGCTGCCCTGTAGCAGGCGAGATGCCGGGCTGGGTTGAGAACGCAGTCAGCGCCGTTGAGGGTGTTTCCATGGTGGAGGTCACGATGACATTCGATCCACCTTGGACGCCGGACCGTATGTCCGAAGAGGCCCAGGTGGCTGTCGGCTGGTACTGAAATCTGATCGAAGCACACAAAATGCGGCTCAAGGAGCCGCATTTTTACTTCGTGGCCACCCAGACGAAAATTTTATCATTCATCTTCCATTCAATCGCCAGCGCCTATTTTCAATGAGGCGGGAGTGCTGACTATGGAGGATGTAACGATGTCAGTCAGAAGCAGCCTAACTGCTCTTCTTGTTTTCGGTGGTGTCATGTCTTTTTCGGCGCCGTCATTCGCTTTGCCAATGTCACAACCCACGAATACGCATGATGCCGGTAGTCTTGCGGAGCAGGTCGGGTGGCGGTGTGGGCCTGGCTGGCACATGAATCGCTATGGACGCTGTGTTCCCAATCGGGCCAGAGCACGTTGCGCCCGTGGCTGGCACTTGAACAGAAATGGCGTTTGTGTGCGAAACCGCCCTGTCCATAAGGTCTGCGCTCGCGGATATCATCTGACACCGCGTGGCTATTGCGTACGCAATTGGTAATATGCATTTTCCTCCCGAAATCGTAACACGACTTCGGGAGGAGGGCCCGGTGGATCAAGACGGATCAAATTGCGCCCGACAGCACGGTAACGTTGGACTAGCGCACTTCAAGCACTTCTCCGGTGCGACGATCAATAACTACACGCATATCGTTGTCTCGACGGTCTATTCCTCGGACAATATACGCGCCTCTGCGTCGTGAAACGCTTTCGACTTCATCCATTCCCTCGCTACGTGCAATCCTCGCAGCCCGGCGTTCGCTGATTTCATCCCGTTCAGAACGACGATCAGGAATAACCCGGCGGTCGCTGTCCGGGTTGACTTGAATACCATTGGGACCGATCTCGATACTTTGGGTCTGTGCGGGAACGGCTGAAACAAAAGCCGACATAATCACCATCGCCGCTGCCATTGCCGAAAATTTGTACATGGCACCTATCCATTTTTAGTTTCGCACCCGCCGTCGAAATGAACGAATTGGATCGATGCCGGTTCCCGTTTCGGCGGTCAACTCTCCTAACACGCTGAACATCCTGTGATTATGCCCATGTCGATCCGACCGTCGGTCAAAACGATCTAGTATTTATAGGAAGACATTATCGTGATGCGGGGGGCGCTGATCCCAATTGGCCAACAAACAGATTGTCGGGCCAAATCTGTGTGATTCCTTGGCCCGTTATGCTTAGGAGGCTTTTAGTCCTGTGGCTTTCACAGCCAAGGGGGTAGGCACCGCGCACGGTTTCGAAATATGAATAAAGACGATTGCGGGCGTCTATAGCCCGATTGCTGCTAATGTTGCTCCAACGCAAGAACCGTTAGTTATGGAGGTTCTGTCCATTGCTCTCTGGGGGGGGGAGGCCGATCAGGTCAACGCGGCAATGACAGAGTAGTCTTTCCGCACGCGATAAATCTGCCCGGACACCAATAACCCTCTTTCGGATCACGAACTCTGGTCTGGTTCAGATGGGGACTGATCTATTTGGTGAATATCGAGCCTACTAATTGTTAGTCGCGAAGTAGGTTTGCCCCCCGCAAAGAACGATAATGTGGATATTCACCCGTGATAGTTATGGTTGTGATTTCTCTAAAAGTGTCACCGCATCAATTCTTGGTTGTGTTACCGCGGTCGGGGGCCAAGGGGTAATTTGGGTATCAATCAGCCTAAATCCTGCACGGTTTGCAAAGTGTCGCATCAACTTTTCAGAGAAAAAATTGCGCCAATGCGGCTCATCTTCATATGTTCCTTCGGGAAAATCTTCACAATTCGAGTAGTGCAAAAGAGCCCTTCCTCCAGGGCGCATAATGCGTGCAATTTCACTTAAGTATGCAATCACGTCACTGGCTTCAAAGTGAACCATAGCGTCATAACAAAATAGGGCGGTGACGGTTTCTGTTTTTATTTCGCGAAGGTCTACACCGGCGTTTACAGAGTAAAAGACATTAGAGTTCTGGGAAAACCGTTTGCGGCAAACATCAATGTTTTCCTTATTAATATCAATGACAGTAATGCGTCCAGCCCTGTTCACTATCTGTGCGGCATGGCGCCCGTGTCCGCAGGCCAACTCGACCACGTTTGTCAAGTCTAGTTGATCAAACATTCTCCTAAACAGACTGTCGGTGTTCCAAAAAATGCCGAGGTGATTTGGGTTGTCCACGCCTGCATAATATGGGGTGTCTATATGAGCTTTTCCAAGTTTCTCTCGGATTTCTGCTACTCTCGACATATCGTTCTCCTAAGAATAATAGAATAGCAAATACCACACCACGAATTGACTGTACAATCATTCGGATGACTGCAACCACAAGTAGACAAAGCTTTGAATTTGCTGCTGTTCTTCATGTGAGACGCTTATCGCCGAGTTAACAGAGGCTACTATTCCAGCCTCGTGTATATCTGTGGTCGGCAGCCATGCATGCAATTGCGATTTGATTCGACAGGAACCGCGATCTTCCAGCAATGGCTTTTATCGCAGCTCGCGTGTCGCCCTGGTAGTACGAGAGTACCAGGGCGATTTCGTCTTGCAGGTCATGCGCAACTGCATTCATTGCTCGGCTCCAGCGAAACAGACACATAAGCCACCAAGCATGCCTGTGAGTTTATCGGGCTCCCCTCAGATGTTCCTATTTCGTTCACGTCTGGAATGGAGAGTCAACAGAAATTCGAAATGATGTTGAATCGCTCACGTCTAGATGTGCAAGTTTAGGCTGAAAAGGTGAGGGAACAGAAATGGGATTGTTCAATGGAATCAATGCCCCATTTGGGGCCTATAGGTGAGGGGATTGTGTAAGTGAAACGACGCAATAAGCGATTGTTATAACTCATAAATTATCCCCAAATGAGAGGATATTTGGTGCCCCCAGAGAGACTCGAACTCCCGACCCCCTGATTACAAATCAGGTGCTCTACCAACTGAGCTATAAGGGCACTTGCGCCCGATTAGCACAAATGCAGCGCGTGTAAAACGAAAATTCATCGCTAGCAGGTCATGGCAACCGGGTTTTTCATGTGATAGCCAATAGCGGGTTGGGGAAACAGTGGCAAACTTGTCAGGGTTGGCCAGATTCGGGACTGTAAATATGGAAGATAAATCGCTCGCGCTGCATTTTCTGTCGTCGGGAACCGAAGAATCACTTGTCGCCCAAAAAGAACTCGTTGCCCGCTACGGTCATGTGGCTGCTGAAGATGCCGATATCATCGTTGCGCTTGGCGGCGATGGAACCATGCTTCAGGCGCTTCGCGATTTCATGAACAGCGGTACGCCGATCTATGGCATGAATCGCGGCTCTGTCGGCTTCCTGATGAACGAATTCAGCGTGGATGACCTGCCGGAGCGCATTCTGGCCGCGCAGATGGAAACCATTCGCCCGCTTGTCATGGTCGCCGAAACAGAATCCGGACAATCATTCGAGGCTTTGGCGATCAACGAAGTTTCCCTTTTCCGTCAGTCCTATCAGGCTGCGAAGATTCGGATAACGATTGACGGCAAGGTGCGTCTGGACGAACTCGTCTGCGATGGTGTGATGGTCGCGACGCCTGCAGGTTCCACCGCCTACAATCTTTCAGCACAAGGTCCCATTCTGCCACTTGAAGCGCCACTTCTGGCGCTCACCCCGGTGAGTCCCTTCCGTCCGCGCCGTTGGGGTGGGGCGCTATTGCCGAAGCACGTAACCGTTCGCATGGATTTGTTGGAAACCGAAAAACGCCCGGTCAATGCGGTCGCGGACAATAATGAGGTCAAATCGGTCAGGGCTGTTACCGTGCGAGAAGCACCGAACAGCCAGGTGGCCATCCTCTTTGATCGAAATCATTCCTGGGACGAGCGCATCCTGACAGAACAGTTCAGGCATTAGTTTCAGCGTATAAGTGGCACGCAATTCAGCTACGCAAATGCTCTTTGGCTTTTGACAATTTGAGTAAATTTGTTCAAGTTCCGCATTGATTTCGATTGTCGCAACACAATTGAAGCAATTTGATATCTTTCGATGGTATTTTGGTTGACTTTTGCACGCTGTGGACGTACGCGATGCTGCAAGAAAACGCATATTGCGTTGCAGACGCCTTATTCTGCCTTCGTTCCTGCGCCCGATGACGCGGCTGCAATGACAGGATGGGTGGAAATCATTTCCAAACCAAGAGAGCTGCGCCTCCATTGACGACATTTGCCGAACTCGGTCTTTCCCCGAAAGTGCTCGCTGCTGTAGAAGCGGCGGGATATTCTGCGCCCACACCCATTCAGGCAGGAGCCATTCCTCCAGCCCTTGAACGCAAGGATGTTCTCGGTATCGCGCAGACGGGAACCGGAAAGACCGCGTCTTTCGTGCTTCCGATGCTCACGCTACTGGAAAAGGGTCGGGCGCGGGCGCGCATGCCGCGTACGCTCATTCTGGAGCCGACCCGCGAACTCGCAGCGCAGGTCGAGGAGAACTTCACCAAATACGGCGTCAATCATCGGCTGAACGTGGCCCTTCTGATTGGCGGCGTGTCGTTCGATGAACAGGAGCGTAAGCTGGAACGCGGTGCCGATGTTCTCATCGCGACACCCGGTCGCCTGCTCGATCATTTCGAGCGTGGCAAGCTGCTCCTGACCGGTGTTGAAATTCTCGTCATCGATGAAGCAGACCGTATGCTCGATATGGGCTTCATTCCGGACATCGAACGCATCTGCAAGCTCATTCCGTTTACGCGTCAGACCCTGTTCTTCTCGGCCACCATGCCGCCGGAAATCACCAAGCTGACCGAACAGTTCCTGCATTCGCCAACGCGCGTTGAAGTTGCAAAGGCTTCGTCTACGGCCAAAACCGTGACCCAACGCCTGGTGAAATCCAGCAAGAAGGATTGGGACAAGCGCGCGGTTCTGCGCGATCTCGTCCGTGCGGAAGGCGATACGCTCAAGAACGCGATCATCTTCTGTAATCGCAAGAAAGACGTATCCGAACTGTTCCGCTCGCTGACGCGGCACGAGTTCAACGCTGGTGCCTTGCATGGCGATATGGATCAGCGCGCGCGCATGACCATGTTGGCGAACTTCAAGGAAGGCAAACTGCAGCTGCTGGTGGCTTCCGATGTTGCCGCGCGCGGTCTCGACATTCCCGATGTGAGCCACGTTTTCAATTTCGACGTTCCGATTCACTCGGAAGACTATGTTCACCGCATCGGCCGTACCGGTCGCGCGGGGCGTTCTGGCAAGGCATTCACTATTGTGACGCCTTCCGATACAAAATATCTTGCAGCCATCGAAAATATGATCGGCGAGAAGATCGAATGGCTCGATGGTGATCTGTCCACCCTGCCAGCCTCTGATGAGGCAGACGATCCGCGCAAGAGCAAGAATGCACGCGGCAAAGGCAAGGATGCCAAGGGCAAGGACAAGCCGAAAGACAAGGCAAAGGCGAAGCCTGCCGAAGTTCTCGATCCTGCCGAACAGCCGCAACCAGTCATCGAAGCCAGCGAGCGCCGTGATGCGATCCGCGCTTCCAATGACGAGCGCCGCGGCAAGCCGCAGCACGAACAGAAACGCCGTCGTGATCGTGACGATGACGGCCCGACGCCTGTTGGTTTCGGCAATGACATTCCGGCCTTCATGCTGATTCCGACTGGAATCTGACCGAAGCAGTAAAAAAATGAATCAATCGGCTGCGAGGCTAGCGCTTCGCAGCCGATTTCTTTTTGGGCTTGGTTTTTTCGCTTCGTAGCGCTGCATCATAAGCAAGGCGCGCCCAATGCGTCATCACTTCCGGATCATCGAAAGCTTCACTTGGCACGCTCCAGTAAGGCATGGCGATTGGATCACCGCCCTTGCGACCTTCATAGGTCCATTGGGTGGCGCCTGCGTCAATGAAATCCGGGATGGTTATTTCGTCAGCCTTGAAGAGCAACTCGTCGCGAACGACGAGTGCAAAGATCAGGCCCTGATGATAGATGCCCTTGCCGCCAAACATGCGGCGGATGCTGATGGGGCCGAAGTCCTGCAACAGATCGCGAAGAGCTTCGTCATCCATTAGCTGATGGACCTTGTCGTGAGTTAGGCTGCGCCCTGCATCTGGCGGAGGCTTTCCGGGGAGGCGGCTTTGATTTCGACAGATTCGCCGCAGCCGCAAGCTGATGTCTGGTTCGGGTTGTTGAAGACAAAACCCGTCCGCAGCGTCGTTACTTCAAAATCCATCTGGGTGCCGAGCAGGAAAAGAACGGCTTCAGGCGCGATGAAGACTCTCGCGTCATCCTTCTCGATCACATCGTCGCCTGCCTTGGCTTCCGTGACGAGATCGATGGTGTATTCCATTCCGGCGCAGCCGCCTTTTTTCACACCCACCCGGATACCAAGAGCGCCGTCCCGCGATGCGATGATCTCGCGAACGCGATCAGCTGCCTTGTCAGTTAGCGTCATGACTGCGAAACGGCCCATTTTCTCTCTTCCGGTATCGTGCTGGCATATGGACGGAGAATCGTCCAATCATGTCGCAACAGGCTGAGTTTCCTCTGCGCCTGCCACGTTTTCACTATAGTTAGTGTTGTAACATCATTACTGCAATACACCAAATCGGGAGCGCCCTCGACGCGTTCCGCAAAAACTTTGCTAGGAAGAGGAGAAGCGAATGTCGAATGACCGGATGAAACCTCTGATGCTGGCTGCTGTGATCGGCCTTCTGGGCACGGGGCTTGCAGGCATTTCGGCTGACAGCGCTTTTGCGCAAAATCCGCCGAAGGCTGCGCCCGAAGAAACGCCGAGAAACGTTCAGGAAAAGCATGACAATGCTTCCAAGCCTGTGGAGGAAACCAAGCCTTCCGAGCAGACGCAGGATGCTGCCGGAGGCGTGACAGTTCCCGATTATCGCGACGATCGCTCGACGCCACAGGCCCTGATCGAATCCTATTACAATGCGATCAATCGCAAGGAATATACCCGAGCCTACGGTTATTATTCCGAGGAAGGGCGCGAGCCGGATTTCAAGACCTTTGTAAAAGGCTATGAGAATACCAAGAGCGTGAAAGTCGCGCTGCGCAAGACTGATCCTGATCCAGGCGCCGGACAGATCTACTGGAGCCAGCCACTGGCCATCGAAGCCGAAACGGCGGATGGCAAGAAGGAAGTCTTTACAGGCTGCTACACGATTCACCTCACAAATCCGGGCATGCAGGAAGAGCCGCCGTTCAAGCCGATGCAGATCATGACAGGGTCTTTGACCAAGTCACCGCTGGCATTGGAAAAGAGCGTGCCGGAGACCTGCGAAGCGCCATAAGAAGAATGGCAGAATAGCCCTTGACCTTACCACGATGGGAAGCCCCATCTTATGTTCAGTCCTAGTGGTCTGATTCCGACATTTGCATCCCTCGGATATGAGTGCTGAGCAAATGTCGGAGCAAAAAGACCACTAGTAACTTTGTGAATCTAGTGGGTTTTTCGAATTTGACGTTTGAAACGGGATTAATATCGGACGGATATCAAACGTCAAATTCAATCCACTATAAGGAGTGACTGAGTTGATGAAGTTTTCCATTCCCAAGATGAAGTGCGGCGGTTGCGCCGATAGCGTTACCGTCGCACTGCGCAAGCTCGATGCAACCGCACCAATTGAAATCGATCTCGACAAGAAAGAGGTCGAATTCGGCGGCAAGGTTTCGCAGGACGCCGTTCTTTCTGCACTGGCTGAGGCCGGTTATCCGGCATCGAACGCTCAATAATGTGATTTGAGGGGCGCTTGTTTCAAAGTGCTGCGAACGATAGAGCCCATCCCGAAAAGCGTAAAACGGTTTCGGGCAGGCTGTGTGTCAAAACAGGCACCGAGATGCCGGGACTCGGAAGGCTTTCCGGCATCTTCATATCCAGATGCCGACAACTGTAGTGGGTATCAGTGAGCATAAATGCCGCAAATGCTGTGTTTCATTGACTGGACCCCCGATTTTTGCCACATCAACGGCAAATCTCGTTTATGGTGCTCTTTGTGCGTCCAAAAGGATGCACGGCGCTCCAATGGCATGAAACATCGCATTCCGCGACAAGGAAGGGTTTAGGGCTATGGCAGCCGATTTCCAGGATCTTCGCACAAAGATGGTCGACAACCAGATCCGTACGACGGACGTAACCGATCTGGCAGTTATCGATGCTTTCCTGACCGTCCCGCGCGAGGCTTTTGTTTCCGCAGCCCGTCAGGTTCTCGCCTATATCGATGAAGACCAGCTTCTGGAAAGCGAAGGCAAGCAGCCTCGCTACCTTATGGAACCTTCGCCATTCGCCAAGCTCGTGCAGCTCGCCCGTATCAAGAACACCGACGTGGTTCTCGATGTCGGTTGCGGCACCGGATATTCGGCAGCCATCCTCTCCAAGCTTGCTGGCTCGGTGATCGGTCTGGAAAGTGATTCCGTATTGTCGGCTGCTGCGACTGCCCGTCTCGCTGAATTCGGCTATGACAATGTTGTGATCGTTTCAGGCGAACTGCAGGCAGGCTATCCGTCGGAAGCGCCTTACGATGTGATCGTCATTGAAGGCGCTGTCGATTTTGTTCCGGACGCACTTCTCAGCCAGTTGAAGGACGGCGGACGCCTCGTTGCCGTTGAAGGCCGGGGGAACGCCGGAGTTGCGCGGATTTACGTTAAAGAAAATGGTGTTGCATCGGGACGCGGTGTGTTCAACACTGCGGTTCGTCCGCTACCGGGATTCGAGCGCGTTCCGCAGTTCGAATTTTAATTTTAGTGGATGATACAATTCTGCAACGCTGCGGAATTTGTTTGTGCAAGCTCTGGCGGGGGCAATGGAAATAACCGAATTTAGAGGTTATTAGGATTTGCCCGAACCGATCGGTTCGATAGTTGGATTCGTTTGTTCTTAATATGAGGTACCCGGTGTTCAAAACGTGCAAAGGACTGGTAGCGGCCGCAGCATTGTTGTCTGGCACCATTTTAACGGGGCAGGCGGCGTTCTCGGAGACGTTAACCGGCGCTCTCGTGAAGGCCTACAAGAACAATGCTAACCTGAACTACTCCCGCGCAGGCGTCCGCGTCACGGATGAAGGCGTGGCCATTGCCAAGTCCGGTTATCGTCCGCAGATTACCGGTTCTTATAACGTAGGGCGTGGCAAGACACCTTCAAGTCAGGGTTATCGCACAACAGGCACGTTCGGCATCGAGCTGAACCAGATGCTGTTCGATGGGTTTCAAACCAAGAACAATGTCGCCGCCGCAGAAACACAGGTCTTCGCCCAGCGCGAAAATCTCCGCAACGAAGAGCAGAACAGACTCTATGAGGCGGTAACAGCCTATATGGATGTCTATCAGGCTCGCCAGATCGCTGTTCTGCGTGAACGCAACCTTGCAGCTTTGAACGAACAGGTTCGTGCGGCTCGTGCCCGTCTCGACGTGGGTGAAGGTACGCGTACCGACGTTGCGCAGGCAGATGCCAGCCGTTCGACCGCTGTAGCGGCGTTGAATTCCGCACGTGCGGATGTCAAGTCGGCAGAAGCAACCTATGTGCAGGTTATCGGCGTTCAGCCGGACAAGCTTGCGACCGCAGCCGCAGCCAAGAACCTGCCGAGCTCGCCAAATCAGGCTTTCTCCATTGCGACTGCCGGACACCCGGGCATTCTTGCGACCCAATATGCCGTTAATGCTGCTGGATATAACGTGAAGGCCAAGGAAGGTGCTCTGCTTCCGTCCGTCGGCCTTACGGCAAGCGCCAGCCACCTTGATACTTATTCCGGCGAGGGCGGCTCGCAGACCGATGGCAACTCGGCGTCCATCGGCGTCGGCGTCAGTATCCCAATCTATACCGGTGGCCGTAGTTCGGCTCAGGTTCGCCAGTCCAAGGAACAGCTCGGTCAGGCACGTATCGAAGTCGACGTCGTTCGCGATCAGGTTCGTCAGGCTATCGGCTCCGCATGGTCGCAGCTTGAAGCTGCCCGCGCATCGGTCAAGGCAAATCGTGACGGTATTTCCGCCGCACAGCTTGCTCTCGATGGCGTCATTGAAGAGCGCAAGGTTGGACAGCGCACGACGCTGGACGTTTTGAATTCGCAAAACGATCTGATCAATGCACAGATCGCTCTGGTCGAATCCGAGCGTAACGTTATTGTCGCCAGCTATGCTCTTCTTAATGCGACCGGTCGCATGACTGCCAGCCAGATGGGCTTGCAGGTCGCTCAGTACAAGCCGGAAGAGCATTACGAAGCCGTCAAGGACAAGTGGTTTGGTCTGCGCACACCGGACGGTCGGTGATTGCTTGCAAGCATAGTGAGAATTGAAAAGGCACCTTCGGGTGCCTTTTTGTTTGCTGCGATTCGATTTTGCAGCGCCCGCAATTCTTAACAAATCCATAAAGCTGTGAGTTTGATCCAGCTTGCCTTGGCCGGGGATTCTCAAACGGAGGATCGTCCGCTACCCTTAATCCATTGATTCTCTGTCTTTTGCAGACAATGTCGCAATACAGGAAAGCGGATAGTAGCCATGGCACAGACATCCAGCGCAGCGCGTGAACCGTCGATGGAAGAGATTCTCGCTTCCATCCGCAGGATCATTGAAGACAGCGATGTCACTCGCCAGCCAGCGCCGGTGACAACGGCCTCTCCGGCTCGTGGAGAGGTTGCGGAGTTCCGTCGTCCAGTCACCGAGCAGCCCGTTGCACAGCCGGAAAAGCCTGCAATGATGCGCAACGTATTCCAGGACGAACCGACATTGCGCGGCCCGATTGGCGAACCGGCTCAGGCAGCGCCAGAACCTGAAATCGAAGCCGATGACGAGGATGAGGTTGTTCTCAATGCTGAGAATGACGATCATTCTCACGCCAAGGCCGCGCAGTCTTTGGAACTGCCTGCCGACGCGGACATATCTCTGGAAGAAATCGACCTTTCCGTTGAGACGGAAATTGCCGAAGCAGTCGACGCCTTGCTCGAACCGGAACTCGATGCGGACATGAAGCAGGAACCTGCAGCTATTGCCGAGCAGGAAACCCCGGTTCAGCCCGAGGCGGTAGCGCCAGTTACTGAGCCCGCTGCAAAGATGCAGCCTGCTGCTCATATGCTGTCGCCGATTGCCGAACGTCAGGTAGCTGCCGCATTTCAGGATTTGAACCATGTGGTTCGGGCCGAGCCACGCCGTTCGTTCGACGATATCGCTACGGAACTGTTACGTCCGATGCTGCAGGACTGGCTCGACAATAATCTGCCGACGCTTGTTGAGCGGCTTGTCCGGGAAGAAATCGAACGTGTGGTGCGTGGCGAGCGATAAACGGTATCAAGCCGATCCATTGAAATATTACCCGCCTGTGCAGCAGGCGGGTTTTCACTTTTAAAGTGACCGAAAGTGGTGCTGTCACTTTTAAAGTGATTTGTCTGCTGTTAGTTGCTATTGAGCCTTCAATCCATTCATCGCGCATAAAGACCGGATAATTCCATGCTTGAGAAGACCTATGACGCCGCGGCGATAGAGCCGAAAATTGCTGAACGCTGGGAAGAAGCGGGTGCATTCAAGGCGGGTGCAGGCGCGAAGCCGGGAGCCGATCCGTTCGCAGTGGTCATTCCTCCGCCGAACGTTACCGGATCGCTGCATATGGGCCACGCGCTCAACAACACGATCCAGGACATTATGGTTCGCTTCGAGCGTATGCGCGGCAAGAACGTGCTGTGGCAGCCCGGTATGGACCATGCGGGCATTGCAACGCAGATGGTTGTCGAACGCCAGCTGGCCGAACGGCAGGAGCCAAACCGCCATACCATGGGCCGCGAGAAGTTCATTGAGCGCGTCTGGCAGTGGAAGGCCGAATCCGGCGGTATGATTTCCAACCAGCTGCGCCGTCTTGGTGCCTCCTGCGATTGGTCACGCGAGCGCTTTACCATGGACGAAGGACTGTCGCGCGCGGTTCTGGAAGTTTTTGTCTCGCTCTACAAGCAAGGTCTCATCTATCGCGACAAGCGTCTGGTCAACTGGGACCCGAAGTTGCTGACGGCAATTTCCGACATCGAAGTCGAGTCACGCGAAACGAAAGGTCATCTCTGGCATTTCCGTTACCCGCTTGAGAACGTTCCATTCGATCCAGAGAACCCGCATACCTACATCGTCGTTGCGACGACGCGCCCGGAAACCATGCTGGGCGATACCGGCGTTGCGGTTAATCCGAAGGACGAGCGTTACCACGCCCTGATTGGCAACGATGTCGTGCTGCCGCTTGTCGGTCGCCATATCCCGATTGTTGCAGACGATTACGCTGATCCGGAAGCCGGTTCCGGCGCTGTCAAGATCACGCCCGCGCACGATTTCAACGATTTCGAAGTGGGCAAGCGGAATGAGCTGCGCGCTATCAACATTCTGACGACGAATGCGTCGATCACGATCAAGGACAATGTTGATTTCCTCGAAGGGCTGCAGCTGACGCCTGAATTGAAGGCGCTGATCCACGAACTCGAAGGGCAGGACCGCTTCGCAGCCCGCAAGCGCATCGTCGAGCTGATGGACGAGCGCGGTTATCTGGAAAAGGTCGAGGACCACACGCACGCCGTCCCACATGGTGATCGCGGCGGCGTTCCGATCGAGCCTTATCTGACTGACCAGTGGTATGTAAACGCCGGCGAACTGGCCAAGCCAGCAATGGCGGCGGTGCGCGAGGGCAAGACAAAGATCGTCCCGACGAATTGGGAAAAGACCTATTTCGACTGGATGGAAAACATTCAGCCATGGGCGGTTTCACGCCAGCTCTGGTGGGGACATCAGATACCGGCCTGGTACGGTCCAGATGGCCAGTATTTTGTCGAAAAGAGCGAAGAGGAAGCGAAAGCCGCCGCACGCGCTCACTATGGCGAAGACGTTGCACTTGAGCGCGATACTGACGTTCTCGATACGTGGTTCTCGTCGGCGCTTTGGCCGTTTTCGACGCTCGGCTGGCCGGACAAGACGCCGGAACTCGCAACCTATTATCCAACCAGTGTTCTGGTTACGGGTTTCGACATTCTGTTCTTCTGGGTTGCCCGCATGATGATGATGGGCCTCCATTTCATGGACGAAATCCCGTTCCATACGGTTTATCTGCATGCTCTCGTTCGTGACAAGCACGGCGCGAAGATGTCGAAGTCGAAAGGCAATGTCATCGATCCGCTCGAGCTGATGGATGAATATGGTGCTGACGCGCTGCGGTTCACCCTTGCCATCATGGCCGCTCAGGGTCGTGACGTTAAGCTCGACCCGGCGCGTATTGCCGGCTATCGCAATTTTGGCACCAAGCTCTGGAACGCAACGCGCTTTGCCCAGATGAATGGCGTGAAGCTTGATGCCGGCTTCAAACCGGAAAACGCCAAGCTTGCCGTCAATCGCTGGATTCTGACGGAACTGACCAAGGCAACGCGAGCCGTGACGGAAGGCATCGACACCTACCGCTTCAATGAAGCTGCGGGTGCTGCCTATCGCTTCGTGTGGAACCAGTTCTGCGATTGGTATCTGGAGCTGCTGAAGCCGATCTTCATGGGTGACGATGAAGCTGCGAAGGCAGAAGCACAAGCCACGGCAGCCTATTGTCTGGATCAGGTTTATAAGCTTCTGCATCCGTTCATGCCTTTCATGACCGAAGAGCTTTGGACCCTGACCGCAGGTGAGGGACAGAAGCGCGATACGGTGCTGGCGCTTGCTGCCTGGCCGGAACTGTCGTTTGAGGACGAGGAAGCCGCGGCTGACATCAACTGGCTCGTTGATCTCGTCACTGGCATTCGTTCTGTCCGTGCGGAAATGAATGTGCCCGCCGGTGCGATTGCCCCGGTTGTCGTGTTGGATGCCAACGCGACAAGCGTGGAACGCTTCGCCCGCCACGATGCTGCCATCAAGCGCCTTGCCCGCGTGGAGAGTGTCTCGTTCGAGGCACAGGCTCCCAAGGGCTCAGCCCAGATGCTGCTTGGTGAGGCGACAATCTGCATCCCGCTTGGAAATCTGATTGACCTCAAGGCTGAAGCAGCACGTCTCGCCAAGGAAGCCGGCAAGATTGCCGCTGAAATGGATCGTATCGAGAAGAAGCTCTCCAACGAAAAATTCGTTGCGAACGCGCGCGAGGAAGTCGTTGAGGCAGAGCGTGAGCGGTTGGCTGAACTGAAGGAATCGGCGCAGCGTGTAGCAACTGCTGAATCACGCATCCGTGATGCAGGCTGATTTGACCTGACATCAGAAAACGATTCCCTATCGAATCAAACGCCCGGCAGTGCATTTCACTGTCGGGTGTTTTTTATGCGGCTGGACAGAGTTTGGACCCGTTTCAAGGGTTGGAACGGTAGATCGAACTCTGGTTTCGATTGTTTTCGACCAATGTTGCGCTTTCGCAACAAGGCAAAAAAGAGGCGGAAAATTGGCCGATTTGGGCCTGTTTTGTCATGTGTCGGGCGATTTTTGCTAATGAAGTGGCACGATATTTGATGTTTTAGCCATTTTTGACGAATGCTCCGAAAGTACGATGATGCTAATCCAAATTAATGCGACTTGCGGCCTGAATCCTTCCTGATTTACGTTTCCGTCAACGTTAATACCGTTGCTGTTTGGGAGGACATTATGAGTGTACAGCGCGTGAAAATGGCAGGAATGGTCGCAGCTCTCCTCGGAAGCGCGGTTGCTGCCAATGCAGGCGGCTTCGAGCGTAGCTCGCAGGATTTCGATATTCTCTTCGAAAAGGGAACTGCTGTCGAAGCTGGTGCGACGGTAGTTATGCCTTAGCGCAAACTGAAAAATATTCGTGCGAACCCCGGTGTTGCGACCCCGCCAGTCGTTCCTTATGGACCGGATCGGGGCAAGCCTTGGTCAACTTCAGTCGACGAAGCAAAGACTTACTGGGTACCAAAAGTATCTGCCAAATTCGATTTGACCGACGATCTGGCTTGTGCCGCCCAATACCGGGAGCCATGGGGAATCGAGACCGATGTAGGCCTCAATACCCTTCGCTCCTTCACTGCGATTGAACAGAAAATTTCGTCGCGCGACTTTGGCTTAAACTGTTCGTACCGGTTTGCCGTCGGCGAAAAGTCGTATTTCAGAATTCTGGGCGGCGTTAGCTATCAGGAACTTAAGGGCTATCAAACTCGCCTGATCCCTCCGACGACCGCATTCAGAGGCAATTTCCGCGTCGCTACACTTGATGTAGAAGACGGCTCGGTTGGCTGGCGTCTGGGCGCGGCCTACGAAATCCCTGAATATGCGATGAGAGCGTCTCTCGTCTATCAGTCTGAGGTCAAGTACAACCTCGACGGTACGATTGACAATCTCATGCTGAACCCGCTCACAGGACAGGGCGTACCCTTGAATGTGACGAACGATATTGCTGCTCCACAGTCGGTTGAATTCAAGTTCCAGACGGGTATCGCACCAGATTGGCTAGCTTTTGGTTCGGTTAAATGGACCGACTGGAAGAGCATCCAACAGGCGACCTTCGTTTCGAATGGTAATCGCGGCCTGCCGGATGGAACCAAAATCACCTCGCTGGATCTGTACTATCAGGATGGCTGGACCGTTTCGGGCGGCGTGGGCCACAAGTTCAATGAACAATGGTCGGGTGCAGCAACCGTAACGTGGGATCGCGGCACCAGCACGGGGTGGACGTTGACCTTGCCCCGTTGAAATAATCCATTTTGAAGTAAGCTCTGGCCCATTGAGAGGACCAGAGAATGAAGCGCAACCGTTTCACAGACGAACAGATCATTGGCATCCTGAAGGAGCACGAGGCGGGCACGCCTGTCTCGGAGCTTTGCCGCAAACACGGTGTCAGCGATGCGAGCATCTATAAATGGAAGGCCAAGTTCGGCGGGATGGACGTGTCTGAGGCCAAGCGGCTGAAGACGCTGGAGGACGAGAACACGAAACTGAAGCGGCTTCTGGCGGATGCGATGCTCGACAACGCCGCGTTGAAAGACCTTTTGGGAAAGAAGTGGTGACGCCCGCAGCCCAGCGGAACGCTATCGCGCATCTGATGAACCAACATCGGATGAGCGAACGGCGGGCGTGTAAAGCCATCGGTGTTTGCCGGATGACAGTTCGTTACGAAAGCAGCCGCATCGACGACCATGACCTTCGCGAGCGAATGAAGGCGTTGGCGCATGAACGCCGCCGCTTTGGCTACCGACGCATTCATGTCCTACTCAGACGCGAGGGGCACCTTGTGAACCACAAGAGGCTCTTCCGGCTCTATCGGGAGGAAAAGCTGATGGTGCGCAAGCGCGGCGGTCGCAAGCGAGCGATCGGCACACGAGCACCGATGCTGGTTCCGATGACAGCCAATGATCGTTGGTCACTGGACTTCGTGTCGGATCAACTCACCGATGGACGCAGGTTCCGGATTCTGACGGTCGTCGACGATTGCACCAGGGAATGCCTGGCACTCGTCGCCGATACATCGCTTTCCGGTCTGCGCGTTGCCCGCGAGCTTGACCGGATCATCGAGGAGCGCGGCAAACCGAAAATGATCGTCAGTGACAACGGCAGCGAGTTCACCAGCAACGCGATCCTGCAATGGACGGACAAGACTAAGGTGGATTGGCACTACATTGCGCCTGGCAAACCCATTCAGAACGCTTTCATCGAAAGCTTCAATGGACGGCTGCGAGACGAGTTCTTGAATGAAACCCTCTTCTCGTCACTGACCCATGCTCGATCAGCGCTTTCAAACTGGCGCGGCGATTACAACGATCACCGTCCACATTCTGGCCTCGGCTGGCTGACACCTGCCGAGTTCGCTCAGACCATCAACCCGCGACGTGATGCGGTGCTGCGCAGCCGAAATGGCTCCGCACCGCAACCCGCCGCTACCGCCCCAAATACAGCAACCCAAAACCGCTGGAGCGAACTCAAAACTGGATAAAACTTGGGGGCAAGGTCAACGTCTCAGACCGACGTTTGGCTGTTTGGCTTGGGAGCCAACTACAAGCCGAATGACGTCGTTGATGTGCGTTTGGCTGGCGCTATCGGTTGGCTCGGCTCAGGCGAGTTGAGAGATTCGATCAGCACCGGCGATTTCGGTAATGATCTAGTCAGCGCCCTTTCGCTCACTGCAAAGGTCAAGTTCTAAGCTTGATGCATAGAAAACGAAAAGCCCGGCATTGCCGGGCTTTTTTGTTTAGGATCGTTTGTCTCAGGGCTGTTCCAGCCGCGCAAGCAATGAAGATGTGTCCCAGCGGCTGCCACCGATCTTCTGCACTTCCTTATAGAACTGGTCCACGAGGGCGGTCACAGGCAGAAGTGCGCCATTGCGGTCAGCTTCCTCAAGGCAGATGCCAAGGTCTTTGCGCATCCAGTCGACGGCAAAGCCGAAATCATATTTGCCCTGGTTCATGGTGCCGGACCGGTTTTCCATCTGCCAGGAGCCAGCGGCGCCTTTCGAGATCACCGAGATCAGTTTTTCGATATCGAGACCAGCTTTCTTGCCGAAATGGATACCTTCGGCCAGTCCCTGAACGAGACCGGCAATGCAGATCTGGTTGACCATCTTGGCAAGCTGGCCCGAGCCGACCGGTCCCATGAGGCCGACCATACGCGCATAAGCATCGATAACTGGCCGGGCCCGCTCGAAAACGGCTTCCGGCGCGCCGACCATTACCGTGAGAATGCCGTTCTCGGCGCCGGCCTGACCACCGGAGACGGGGGCGTCGATGAAATGAAAGCCGCGCTTCTGTGCTTCGATATCCAATTCACGAGCAACCTCCGCAGAGGCTGTTGTGTTGTCGATGAAGATCGCGTCCTTCTTCATGGTTGAGAAGGCGCCATCCGGGCCGATGGTCACGGAACGAAGGTCATCATCGTTGCCGACACAGGCAAAAACAAAATCTGCATCGCGCACGGCTTCGGCAGGTGTCGCTGCAAAGTTGCCCCCGAATTCCTTGGCCCATTTTTCGGCTTTTGCCGTCGTGCGGTTATAAACCGTGACGTCGTGACCGCCCTTGTTCTTGAGGTGAGCTGCCATGGGATAACCCATGACACCCAGGCCCAGAAAGGCGACTTTAGCGGATGTTGTCATTCGTTCATTCCTCTGGATATTTCTAGAAATCAGGTGAGAGGCGTCATAACGGCCGCCTGATAGGCCGGACGCTGTTTGAGGCGGCCATACCAGTCTTCAAGATGCGGAAGAGATGGGCGCTCAATCGGAAACTCAAACCAGGCATAGGCGTAGCATCCGGTGGGAATATCACCGATACCGAAGTTCTCGCCCGAGAACCAGGGAGCTTCCTTCAAGCCCTCGTTGGCAATCTGCATTGATTGCGCAAGGCCCTGAAGACCTTGTTCCAGAATGGCTGGATCGCGTTCAGCTTCCGGCAGCCGGATCAGATGCTTCATGACATTGCTGAAATTGGTGTAGAAGGATGCGGAAGCCCAATCCATCCATTTTTCGGCCTGCGCGCGCTTGGCTGGATCTTCGATCCACAGTGTGCCTTTGCCGTAAGCTGCCGCGAGATACCGCGTGATGGTATTGGATTCCCACAGCACTGTGTCGCCGTCTTCCAGCAAGGGGATCAGCCCATTCGGATTGCGTGCGAGGTAAGCCGGATCTTTCAATCCACCGAACTGGCCACCGACATTGATCTGTTCATAGTCGAGATTGAGTTCGCGCGCTGTCCAGAGCGCCTTCTTCACATTCGTGGAATTGATACGACCCCAGATTTTCAGCATGACTCAACCTGTTACCTTACTGTTGGAAGCTGTATTCTAGAGCGCATCCCGAAAAGTGTGAAACGGTTTTCGGAAAAGATGCGCGTTAAAACAAATATTTAGAGCGCCGATCTGATCCAATCAGATCGAAATGCGCTCTAAACAGATCGCCCCCGGAAGCTGCAAGGCTGCCGGGGGCGATATTTTGGTTTGATGCCGGTTTAGTGATCTCTAACGAATGAGATGGCGGGTCAGCCTTCGTTCGAGGAAATCCCAAACGTGCCGCAGGCATTCGACGATAAGCAGATAAATGACTGCAGCCCAGAGATAAGTCTGGAAATCGAATGTCCGCGAATAGGCGCGACGCGTTTCACCCATCAGGTCAAGTACGGTGATGATAGCTACAATGGCCGAGCCCTTGATCATCAGGATGATTTCGTTGCCGTAAGGACGCAACGCCACGATGAGCGCTTGCGGAAGAATGACCTTCCAGAACGTCACACGCTTCGAAATGCCAAGCGCCGCAGCGCCTTCCCATTGGCCCAGCGCCACACTCTGGATAGCGCCGCGCAGGATTTCAGCCTGGTAGGCTGCCGTGTTGAGCGAAAACGCCAGAATGGCGCAATTCCACGCATCGCGGAAAAACACCCAGAGCCCGATGCTTTCAAGAAACGGACGGAAAGTGCCAAAGCCGTAATAGATAAGGAATGTCTGCGCCAGCAGCGGCGTGCCGCGGAAGAAATAGACATAGCCGAAAGCAATTCCCCGCAGCCACCGGTTGTTGGACATGCGCGCGGCCGTGATCGGTAGCGAGAGCAGGGCGCCTATGACAATCGATACGGCAACCAGTTTCAGCGTTATCAGAAGCCCGGACCAGTAGCGTGGCCCATAGGTTTCAAACAGATCGATACGCCATGCATTGTAGAGATAGATCGCAAGGCCAGCGAAAAGAAGGAACCAGAAGGCAACGATGATATGGCCGGCAACGCGCATCCGCGTCCATTGCTTGACCACGGGTGGCGGAGCCATCGCGGGAATTGTCGTAGTGGAAACAGTCTGGCTCATATCATGCACCTCGCGACCGGTTGGCGCCCGCATCAGCCCAGCGGGCAATGCGATTGATGAAGTAGGACGAGATGATTGCGAGAACCAGATAGAGCAGGCAGGCTATGCCGAAGAACAGAAATGGTTCCTTGGTCACGCGTGCCGCGATGGAGGTTTGCCGCAGAATATCGGACAATGTGATAACCGAAACCAGCGACGTATCCTTGAGCAGCACCAGCCAAAGATTGGCAAGGCCGGGCAGGGCGATGCGGATCAACTGCGGCAGGATGACCTTGCGCATGGTCTGCCAGTGCGACAGGCCAACTGCATAACCGCCTTCATACTGCCCGCGCGGAATTGCGCGAAACGCCGAAAGGAAGACTTCGCTCGAATAGGAAGAGAAGACGAAGCCCAGCGCAACCATACCGGCGCCGAACGCATTGATTTCCACATTCGCTTCGATGCCGAACAGACTGAGAAGCCGTTGCAACCCGAGAGAGGCGCCGAAATAAACGAGAAAGAGGGTTAGAAGCTCAGGCAAACCACGAAAGATTGTCGTGTAAATGTTTGAAGCGAGCCGGATCGATGGTTCGGTGGACTGCTTGCCGATAGCAACTAGAAATCCGAGTGCGAGACCAACGGGGAGTGTTGCGAGAGCCAGCGAGACGGTTACCAGAAGCCCCCAGGCAATACTGGCACCCCATCCGTCGGGGCCGAAACTCAACAAAGTGGCGTAGTGTTCCATGCGCCTATTCTTTTTCCTAAAGGCATTTGCCTATGTTTTTATCGCCTGCGAGGTTTTTGCCCGGCAAGGCTTGTACGGCATGCCCATACAAATGTTTTGCGCCGATTTGCGGAAAGCAAACCGGCGCATAGGTGTCAGTTTTGATTAATTTTCGGCGCCATAAGCATCGAAGTCAAAGTACTTGTCGTTGACTTCCTTGTATTTGCCGTTTGCGCGGATCGCCTTGATGGCTGCGTTGAATTTTTCAACCAACTCCGGACGGCCCTTCTTGAAGGCAACGCCAGCGCCCGGACCGTGGATCTCGATAACCGGCGGGAAAGTGCCGACCATCTTGCAGCAGGCGCCATCCGGCGACTTCAGCCATTCGGCCAGTGTCACGCTATCGTCGTTGACGGCGTCGAGACGGCCATTGGCGAGATCAAGACGGTATTCCTCAGCAGTCGGATAGGCCTTGATCGTGCTGTCGGTAAAAGTCTTTTCCGAGTAGTTGGAGTGTGTGGTGGAAACCTGAACGCCAATGGTCTTGCCAGCGAGGTCTTCCTTGGTCACACCCTTGATGTCGGTATCCTTGGGAGCTGCGATGCCGGGAGGTGTATTGTAATATTTGTTGGAGAAGTCGACCTGCTTCTTGCGCTCGTCCGTGATGGACATGGAGGCGATGAAGGCGTCGAACTTGCCAGCCTGAAGGGCAGGAATAGCGCCGTCCCATTCCTGGGTGACGAATTCGCACTGCGCTTTCATTTCTTCGCAGAGCGCCTTGGCGATATCGACGTCGAAGCCCGAGAGGGTGCCGTCTGGCTTGATGAAGTTGAATGGAGGATAGGCGCCTTCGGTGCCGATCTTGAGCTTGAGTGGCTCTTCTGCATTTGCAACACCGGCAGTCATGCTACCGATCGTAATTGCCAGCGCTGCAACAGATGCCGCAGCGGCGATACGCTTCAATACGCGCATTTTCAGTCCTCTCGTTTTGTTCTGGCTGGTTCCCTGATTATTTCTTCTGGTTCAGCCGCTTAAGGGGTAGTCACGACCGTGAAACTTTAAATTGCACGTTTGGTAGCGGATTCCCCCCGGCCACTACCAATAGATGGTTGAGCCGATCATGCGCAATATTTTTTCGCGCTTCCGTCCCCACCATCAGATCTGCAAACGATATTCCCACCATTTTGAGACGATTGGCAAGATGGTCTGCGTAATTAAATTGTGTGTCCAAGGGGGGAATTCCTCGGCGTTTTCTGCATGCCTTCACCGGAAAGCGGTGAATTATGTTGTCAAAGAGGGGAATTATAGAGAGTCTCTCAGAGACCCATAACGCCTTCGATGAAATCGGCTATTTGCTCTATTTCATCGATGCCGAACACCGGCACTTTTTCGCCGGGTTGCTGCTGGTCGCTGGCAATGGCGACGATGGCGGGATCGTCAACGGAGAGAGCTGGCCCGGCATGGCCGCCTTCGCGACGCAGTTCGATTTTCTTGTGCGTTTCCCGCTTGTAGCCCTCGACCAGAATCAGATCGCAAGGCGCCATCTTGGCCGCAATCTCCCATAGAGAAGGTTCTTCTTCGCCGAAACCTTCATGCATGATTGCGTAGCGCTGCGACGAGACGATAGCCACTTCCGCTGCTCCGGCCTTTCGATGACGCCAGGAATCGGTGCCATCATGGTCGATATCGAAATTATGATGGGCGTGCTTGATGGTGGCGATACGGTATCCACGTGCCGTAAGGCATGCGACCAGACGTTCGGTCATTGTCGTCTTGCCGGAGTTTTTCCAGCCGGTAATGCCGAAAAGCTTCTGGTTCATTCCATTGCCTCAACCAGTTTTCGGGCGGCGACAAGATCGTCGGGCCGATTGATATTGAAGAACGGATCATATGTTTCCGGGCTATCGCCAACGAAGGCAAGCGGAAAATCAACCGTTTCAAATCCGATATGTTCGGCGAATGCGAAGACGCTGGCCCTGCTGGTATTGGTAAGCCAGACGGTGAGCTCGTCAGCCAGTCCGGTTTCCCATAGTCCGAAAATCGGATGGACCCGGTTAAGGGAACTGGCGAGAACGATCCGCGCCCCGGTTTGGTTCCGGCGTGCAAGAAGGCGGTCCGCGAGGTCGCGAGGCAGGAATGGCGTATCGGCTGCTGTCGTTAGCAGCAGTGAGGGCTCTTGTGCCTGCGTCAGCGCGGTCAGAATGCCGATCAGCGGGCCGCCATGTTCCGCCGGCAGGTCCTTGATCACCGGCACGCCGAGATCAGTCAGGCGGGGATCATCGCTATTCGCATTGATGACAAGCGCTTCGACCTGCGGTTTGATCCTTCTGACGACATGGGAAATGATAGTGCCGGTGCTGCCGAGCGGCTGAAGGAATTTGTCACCCGCAACGCCGCCTTGCTGCATGCGGCTGGAGAGCCCGCCAGCGATGATTGCGCCTGCAATCATGAGGGTTCCACGCCGGTCGGGATCGTCGCCAATGTGCTTTTGTTGCGTTCCCGCTTCTTCAACACGTTTTCACGATAGACCATATAGACGCCACTTCCGACCACCAGAACCGATCCCATGATCGTATATATGTCGGGCGCTTCGCCAAAAATCAAAGTGCTGAGGCCGATTGCCCAAAGCAGGCTGGAATAGCGGAACGGCGAAACGAAGGACACTTCACCTTCACGCATGGCCAGAATGATGAAGTGATATCCGACAAGGAGAAGGACAGCGGCAATGGCCATGGCGCCGACTGCTGTAATTCCAACGGGCTGCCATCCGCCCATTGGAACGGTCAGTGCGCCGCCGGTCAATGTTATCGCGCCTGCGGTCAATGTCGAGAGATAGAGGGTCGGCACGTGAGCGGGCACACGGCGCGTGGCGATATCCCGCGTGGCGGCAAAACCTACGCTGGCAAGAAGTACAGCGACGGAAGCAAGGCTTGCAGCACCATCCGTTCCGGGCCGGATGATGATGAGAACCCCGACAAGGCCGACAAGAATACAGGACCAGCGACGCCAGCCCACTTTTTCCTTCAGGAAGAGTGCCGCTCCAAGCGTCACGACAAGCGGCGTTGCCTGAAAGACAGCCGAACAGAATGCTTGCGAGAGATGGCCGAGCGAATAAATATAGGTGATGGTGGCGACAACTTCGCCTACGACGCGCAGGATCGTCATCTTTTCAAGCGACAGATTGCGTAATGCACCGTGGCGCCAGGCGAGCAAACCGATCAGCACCGTGGCGAATATGCCTCGGATCAGCATGTACTGTCCGCTGTTCATCTCGGTCAGGAGGTATTTTGTAATCGTATCGCCGATGGTGAAAGTGCCCATGGCGAGAAGCATGAAAATACTTGCGCGAAAATTTGCTGACTGCGGCACGATACAGAATCCAGTTTAAGATTGCATACCGTTTTAAAGTCGATCTCGCGACAATTATTTCGGGTTGTGTGCTTTTTTAAGTATAAATCGCTCAGCCGCCGGTAAGACTCATGTGGCGAGCAACCGCCGGTCGATTATGATCGCGGTCGATGATGAAATCATGGCCTTTCGGCTTGCGCGAAATAGCTTCATCAATGGCCTGGCTGAGCAGCAGGTCGCTTTCGCTTTCCCGCAAGGCCTTGCGCAGATCGGCGTCATCATTCTGGCCTAGGCACATATAAAGCATACCGGTGCAGGTAAGCCGGACGCGGTTGCAGCTTTCGCAGAAATTATGCGTCATCGGCGTGATGAAGCCGAGCCGTCCGCCTGTTTCCTCAATCGTAACATAGCGGGCAGGGCCGCCTGTGCGGTAAGGAATATCTGAAAGCGTGAATTGCTGCGACAGGTCCTCGCGCAGCTGCGAGAGCGGCAGATACTGGTCCGTACGGTCGAACTCGATCTCGCCCATCGGCATTGTTTCGATGAGCGTCATGTCCATGCCGCGGCCATGGGCCCAGCGGATCAGTTCGGGAATTTCGTGATCGTTGAAATCCTTCAACGCGACTGCATTGATCTTGACGCGGATACCGGCGCGTTGTGCGGCTTCAATACCCTCAAGAACCCGGGGAAGATCGCCCCAGCGGGTGATCTGGTGGAATTTTTCAGGATCGAGCGTATCCAGCGAGACATTGATACGGCGTATACCGCATTCCGCCAGTTCGTCGGCAAAGCGTGAAAGCTGCGATCCGTTCGTGGTCAGCGTCAATTCATCCAGCGCACCTGATTTCAGATGGCGCGACAGCTGCCGGATCAGGTGCATGATGTTTTTGCGCACCAAAGGCTCGCCACCGGTCAGGCGCAGTTTCCTGACACCCTTGTCGATAAAGGCGGTGCAAAGCCGGTCCAGTTCCTCAAGCGTCAGCAAATCCTTCTTGGGCAGGAACGTCATGTGTTCCGCCATGCAATAGGTGCAGCGGAAATCACAGCGGTCCGTCACTGAAACGCGAAGATAGGTGATGGCACGCCCGAAAGGATCAATCATGGGTCCAGTCGGGGAAACAAGTGGCTGGGCTTGGTTTGTGTACATCATTAAGCCGTTGTTTCCACAGGATGCGGAGGAATATCCGCGTCGTCTACCTAGAAATAGGATCTGCGAGCCTCAATGTCCAGTTTCACGCACGCGAAGCTCTTTCAATAATGACCGCGACTATTGCGATATTTTAACGCGGGGCCTATCAAAAGCTGGCGAAGAACCAAGCTGGAGAATGGTGATGAGTGAGGTCTGGCCGACTGAATTGCGTGTTTCACACGACCGCAAACTGCTGACTGTGGCGTTCGATGATGGCCAGAAATTCGAGCTGACCGCCGAGTTGCTGCGTGTCCTGTCGCCCTCGGCAGAAGTGCAGGGTCATTCGCCGGCACAGCGCATCACGGTTGGTGGCAAGCAGACCGTCGAAATCATGAAGATGGAGCCGGTCGGCAATTACGCCGTCCGCATAACGTTTGACGACATGCACGATACCGGCCTGTTTTCGTGGACCTATCTCCACAAGCTCGGCACCGAGAAGGACACGTTATGGCAAACTTATCTCGATGAGCTTGCCGAAAAAGGCCTGAAACGGGATCGTTGATCCCGCCTGCCGGTCAGTCTTTCTCCAGCATTTCGGATATGCGCCGCATCACATCGCCCATCGCGTTGCATTGCGCGTTCGTCGATTGCGCCATGACGCGGTCAATCAGGTCGGTATAGGTCGTCAGCGCATGTCCCAGAAGCTTTTCGCCCTTGGCAGTTAGCGTCAGTCGTATCACACGCTTGTCTGCCGGGTCGCCCTCGCGCACCAGCAAGCCGCGCTTTTCTAGCTTCGGCAGCAACATGGTGATGTTCGAACGTCCGACGAGAATGCGGCGCGCAAGATCATGCTGGGATTCGCCGGGGTGGCGATAAACATTCATCAGCACATCGAGATCGGCGATCTTGAGATCGAAGGTCGCCAGCCCCTGGGCGAGGGCGCGTTCCACCGCTTTGCCGGCACGCGCAACGGCAATCCAGTTCTTGAAGCGCGGATTGTCCCACGGCAGTTTTTGAGTCTTGTCTTGCATTTTGTTCATTCTTGTACAATTATTTGTTCAGGATTGAACATAATTGAGGCCCTGTCATGACATCGATTTCTTTGCAGGTTACGCGATTCGGTCTGGGTGTGCTTGGCCGCATTGATACCGACAAGGCAGGTCGCGCCGCGTTCAGGATTTTCTGTCGAACGCCGAGCCGCAAGCCGAAGACCAAGGCCTATGCCGCACGGCTTGAACAGGCGAGCAACGAACTCAGTCAGGCAAAGCGGCTCGATCTGATTATCGATCGCGGACTTATCGCAACCTATTTGTTCGAACCCGATGTTTATGTGGGAAGAACGTCGCTTGTCGTTCATGGCTGGGGATCGCGCACAGCGGATATGATAGCGATCATTCGCGAGCTTGTTGCGCGTGGGGAACGAGTTGTCTCCATCGACCTGCCGGGGCATGGCGCATCGGCAGGCCGCACCCTCAACCTGGTACAGGCAATCGCCGCCGTTGATGTTGCGTGGCGCCAGTATGGACCGTTCGATGCGATGATCGGTCACTCATTCGGCGGTGCGGTCATTGTCAATGCCGCAGCGGGTTCTCTCGGGTGCTACCAGTCACATCGCCCGGCAAAGCTGGTGACAATTGCTTCCCCGCACTCCATGGCAGGCGTCTTTGACGGTTTCGGCAAAGTGCTTGGGCTTGGTCGTGACGTGCGCAACGCAATGAAGGAGCAAGTCCGTCATCTCGCAGCGCGCCCGATCACGGATTTCGATACCGACGTTCATCTGCGCCGCATGACAATTCCGACGCTGGTCATCCACGCGCATGACGATAAGGAAGTTCCCGCCATCTGCGCGGAAATGGCCGGCAAGGCAGGCTCTCATGTCAGGGTGCACTGGGCGGATGGCCTTGGGCATCGCCGCATCATTGCGAGTGCTGAAGTGGCGTCCCTGGTAGCGGATTATCTTGATGACGGTCCGCGATTAAGGCTGGTTGCCTGATGATGTTTCGGTGAGAACAAGTTTCTCCCAACCTGCCATGGCGCCCAGTGCCGTTGCGGTGAGATCTTGCCGCGTTCCGCCATCGCGTGCGAGAATGGACATGCCGTTCTGGACTGTCGCGTAAAAGGTCGCAACCGCTTCGCAATTGACGGATGCGGGAATATTGCCGTCACGAATGCCGCGTTCGAGCCGCTTTTTCAGGATTTCGATATTGGTCTGGCGGTGATTGCGCAGCACGTCGCAGACTTTGTCGCTTGAATGCGTCCGATGAAGCGCATCCAGAGCAATCATGCAGCCCCGCGGCACGGATTCCTCGCAATAGGCATCTATCGTGGCAAGCAGAAAACGCTCGAAAGCCGCGCGAACATCCGGCGTTTCATCCAGTGTCGACCAGATTTCAATGCCCACTTCACCGGCATAAAGGGTGAGGGCTTCGAGATAGAGTTCTTCCTTGCTTCCGAATGCCGCATAGAGGCTTGGCGCATTGATGCCCATAGCCGTCGTCAGATCGGCCAGCGACGATCCGTCGAAGCCTTTTTCCCAAAATATCAACATTGCAGCACGAAGCGCTGTTTCGCGGTCGAAGCTGCGGGGCCGTCCTTTTTCTGCCACGTGCGAACCTTTCTGTATCGATCATTAAATAAATCGCTTGACGGTTCTGTGCAAGCCTGTCAGCAATTATGTATCAATCGATACAGAAAGGAAATGGTATGTCAGCCGAAGCTTTGAACGGAAAGGTTGCCTTCATCACCGGCGGAAGTCGCGGCATCGGTGCAGCGATTGCACGACGGCTCGCGAAAGATGGCGCGGCAGTTGTCGTCACTTATGTGAACGGCAAGGAAAAAGCTGAAGCTGTGGTTTCCGAAATCGTAGCCAATGGTGGCAAGGCTCTGGCGCTGAAGGCCGACAATCGCGACGCGAGCCAGATTGCGGCGGCAATCGAGAAAGCGGTCAAGGATTTCGGTCGTCTGGATATACTGGTCAACAGTGCTGGCATCTGGCATGCGGCCCCGCTGGAAGAGGTCACACTTGCCGACTTCGATGAGGTTATGGCTGTGAACTTCCGGGCTGTCTTTGCCGCCGTTTCAGCGGCCACACCACACCTCGGTGCTGGTGGACGCGTCATAACCATCGGCTCAAACCTCGCCGAAAGCGTGCCGTGGCCGGGCATCAGCCTATATGCGGCAAGCAAGGCGGCGCTGATCGGTTTGACGAAAGGTCTGGCGCGCGACCTTGGTCCAAAGGGCGTCACGGTCAACGTCGTTCAGCCTGGCTCCACCGATACGGATATGAATCCGGCGGCTGGAGAACATGCCGAACAGCAGCGGGAGCTTATCGCAACCGGCAGTTTCGGTTCGCCTGACGATATTGCAAGTCTGGTGGCATGGCTTGCCAGCCCCGAAGGGCGTTTCGTGTCTGGAGCTACGCTCACGATCGATGGCGGCACAAATGCCTGAAACAAAAGGGGCGGCTTGCGCCGCCCTTTTTTGCTTAGAGCTCTGATATGATTGAATCAGATTTGTGTTCTAAGCGTTTGTTTCGTCGCATTATCCTACGCAAAACCGCTTCGCACTTTTGCTGGAAATGCTTTAACCCAGATTGAGTTCCTTGAAGAAGTCATTGCCCTTGTCATCGATGACGATGAAGGCCGGGAAATCTTCCACTTCGATACGCCAGATCGCTTCCATGCCGAGTTCCGGATATTCGACAACCTCGACCTTCTTGATGCAATCCTGGGCCAGACGGGCAGCCGGGCCACCGATGGAGCCCAGATAGAACCCACGGTGCTGGCCGCAGGCTTCGCGCACCTGACGCGAACGGTTGCCCTTGGCGAGCATCACCATCGAGCCGCCAAAGGACTGGAACTGGTCCACATAGGAATCCATACGGCCTGCCGTGGTTGGCCCGAACGAGCCGGAAGCATAACCGGCAGGCGTCTTGGCCGGGCCAGCATAATAGATCGGGTGGTTCTTGAAATAATCCGGCATGGCTTCGCCGTTTTCAAGCCGCTCGCGAATTTTGGCATGGGCCAGATCGCGCGCCACGATGATTGGACCGGAGAGCGACAGGCGCGTCTTGACCGGGTGTTTCGACAATTCCTTGAGAATGTCCTGCATCGGCTGGTTGAGGTCAATCTTGACCACATGCGACGACAGTTTTTCCTCGTCGATATCCGGCATGTACTTGGCCGGGTTGGTTTCCAGCTTTTCCAGAAAGATGCCGTCCTTGGTGATCTTGCCCTTGGCCTGACGGTCGGCGGAGCAGGAAACACCAATGCCGATCGGCAACGAGGCGCCGTGGCGCGGCAGGCGAATGACACGGACGTCATGGCAGAAATATTTGCCGCCGAACTGAGCGCCGACGCCGAGAGACTGCGTCAGCTTATGGATTTCAGCTTCCATTTCGAGGTCGCGGAAAGCATGTCCGGTTTCGGAACCTTCGGTCGGCAAGCTGTCCAGATAGCGCGTTGAGGCAAGCTTGACCGTCTTGAGGTTCATCTCAGCCGAAGTGCCCCCGATGACAATTGCCAGATGGTAAGGCGGGCAGGCGGCTGTTCCCAGGCTCAGGATCTTGTCCTTGAGGAAGTCGATCATGCGGTCATGCGTCAGGAGCGACGGCGTTCCCTGATAGAGGAATGTCTTGTTCGCCGAACCGCCGCCCTTGGCAACGAAAAGGAACTTGTAGGCGTCTTCGCCTTCTTCATAGATATCGATCTGGGCAGGCAGATTGTTCTTGGTGTTCTTTTCCTCGAACATCGAAAGAGGCGCCAGCTGCGAATAACGCAGGTTCTTCTTGTTGTAGGCGTCGAGCACACCAGCGCCAAGCGCATCGGCATCACCGCCTTCGGTCCAGACACGACGGCCCTTCTTGCCCATGATGATGGCCGTGCCGGTATCCTGACACATGGGAAGCACGCCGCCTGCTGCGATATTGGCGTTCTTCAGAAGATCGTAGGCGACAAAACGGTCGTTATCCGTTGCTTCCGGGTCTTCGAGAATATGGGCAAGCTGCTGCAGATGGCCGGGGCGCAGCAGATGGTTGATATCGGCAAAAGCTGCTTCCGAAAGCAGACGAAGCCCTTCCGGATCGACAGTCAGGACTTCCTGTCCCTTGAACGTATCGACAGAGACATGATCGGAAGTCAGCTTGCGGTAAGGGGTGTCGTCTTCACCAAGAGGAAAAAGATCGGCGGCGCTTGCTTCTGCCATCGCGGTACCTCGCTTGCTTGCCAGCTGCGCCAGCCGGAGGTCGTCATCGTTTCCGGCTCGCGCGATATGTGTTGATCGAAGTTCCGAAGAAGAGCTTCGGAACCATAGTCTGTGGGGCTTTTAGCGCGATGCGGAGTGGATGCCACTGCGTCACTTTGTTCATTAAGGCATTCCGGGTTTGTCTTCCGAGAAGAAGCCTCAAACAATTGTGATGAACGCAAAACAGAAAATTGCTTCAGGAAACAATAGCGTTAAAAGTTTCTATACGAGATTGGTAAATTCTACGGGTGAGATTCGGACGGATTCGCTTTTGAGCGAACGCATTAACTTTGGCGGTTTGAAATGCAGTTTTCCAGACACTCGCAGATGGATGAAAAGAGCAGCGCCGCACGCGGACAAAATATCCGCCGCGCAGCCGCGATAGCTCTGGCAGCTTCGGTGTTTCTCCCCACGGCACAGGCTCAAGCCGCAAATTCGCTGATGGAACTTTTCCAACAACGTCGCCAGCAGCAGGTGCAGCCAGCCCAGCCTGTTCAGCCGCAAGTCACTCCTCGCGCACCTGTAGCACCGAAGGCCGTTTCTGCTCCTCGTGCCGCTGTGCGCAGCCTTCCGCCAGTCCAGCGCGTGACCGTCAAAGGGCCGCAGATTTACGACTACAAGCCGGATACTCTGGTCAATATCGATTTCAGCGCGCTCGATATGCAGGTAACTGCAGCAACCGAACCAGTGACCGTCGATCCGCTGACATCGGGCATGTCGCCGATCCGTCCGCAGATTCGCGAAGAAACGCCGGGGCAGCGTGCCTTCGATGCAGCGACGAATTATCTGAAATCCGTGAATGTCAAAGCCGAGAAAGAGATCGCTCAGGCGATCGTCGACTATTATTCAAGTCAGCGCTCTTTCATGTGGTCGGCCGACGATAAAGTGCTCGACCGCGCCAAGAATGTTGCGGCTTTCTTTGCCCGTGTGGACGAAGATGGGCTCAACCCGGATGAATATGCAGTCACGATCCCCGCTGACAATTTCGATGGCGCTGCTGAATCTGAGCGCCAGCAGAAACTCGCAGAATTTGAAATTCGCATGTCTGCCCGCGCGCTGCGCTATGCCATCGATGCGGGTGAGGGACGTGTAATCGCGGACCGCCTCAGCGGTTTCCACGATCTGCCGCGCAACCGCGTCGATCCGAAGGCCGTTCTCGAAAAGCTGGCATCGGAAAGCGATCCGGCTGCCTATCTGCATGGTTTCCAACCGAGCAATCAGCAATATGCGGCGTTGAAGCGTGAGCTTGCGAATACCGAGCCGCCATCTGCCGAGCCAATCCGCATCTCGCTGAATGGCATCATCAAGCCGGGCGATACCAATGACCAGCTCAGCAAGGTGGTTGCGCTGATTTCGAGACATGCGCCTGCTGGCTATCTGGCACAGCACAAGCAAGTGCTGGACACGCATGCGCGCGGCGACGTCTATGATCCGGAACTGGTTTCTGCAATCAAGGATTATCAGAAGCTTTCGGGCAGCACGCCGGACGGCGTCATCGGTCGCAATACGCTTTCCGCACTTCAAGGAGAGCAATCTTCCATCAAACGCGACCGTATCCTTTATTCCATGGAGCGCCTGCGCTGGCTGCCGCATGATTTCGGCACGCGTTACGTGATGGTCAATCAGCCGGCTTACCGTGCCGAATATTTCGAGGACGGAAAAGAGAAGCTGGCCATGAATGTGGTTATCGGCTCTCCAACCCATCAGACCTACTTCTTCTACAACAAGGTCCAGACGGTCGTTTTCAATCCGTCATGGGGCGTGCCGCGCTCCATCATCCTGAACGAGATGCTACCCAAGGTCATGCGTGATACGAGCTATCTCGACCGCAATGGTTACGAGGTCTATGCAGGCGGCAAGAAGGTTTCCGCCAGCGCCGTCAACTGGAGTGCAGTTGCCGCGGGCAAAGCCCATGTCGGTATTCGCCAGAAGCCGAGCCTCGACAATGCGCTGGGCGAACTCAAAATTCTGTTCCCGAATGCGCATGATATCTACATGCACGACACTCCGGCCAAATCCTATTTCAGCCGCGATATGCGTGCCCTGAGCCATGGCTGCATTCGTCTGGAACGCCCACGTGACATGGCGGCGGCGGTTCTGGGGACATCGGTGACGGATCTGGAAAAATATTTCGGCAAGAATGAGCGCGGCATCAAGGTCAAGGAACCTGTGCCTGTCTTCATTTCCTATTTCACCGCATGGCCGGAAGCGGATGGAAAAATCCATTATTACGGCGATGTTTACGACCGTGATTCCGGATTGCAGAAAGCATTCGACAAGACGGCAGGTTCGCGCCTCGCAGCGCTCTGAAATCCCTCCCGTATCAAAACAGAACGGTAATCATCGATGGGTGATTGCCGTTTTTCTTTGCGATCAGAAGCTGTTGGGGAGAAGATCGAAATCTCTTTGGAAACAGGCTTGCGAGACGCTTGACTTATGCAGCCGCTGGCCAGTATATCCGCACCACCTTGATCGAGCTTGGCTCATCGGGCGTGTAGCTCAGCGGGAGAGCACTCCCTTCACACGGGAGGGGTCACAGGTTCAATCCCTGTCACGCCCACCATTCACTTCATTGAAATTAAAGAAAAATCCCGATCCATCAAATTTTCCAACTCGGCAATGGTTGGAAATCGATGTCGCCTGATTTTATCAAAGTACCAATGGCACAAAAAAGAAGATGCCGAGGCAGCGGTTCTGAGGTAATGCTCCTCGCGATTGATAGCTGTATGGAAATATTCAGAAGATGGAATGGATTCCGATATTCTTCGTGGTGTTCAAGGTTCTCGTGTTAGGCGCGGCCATGTTCTTCGCCATCAAGTGGCATTACGACGAAGATAAAAAGAAAAAGAATAACGAAATGAACGAGTCGTAAGAGCCCACCTCATCACGTACAGCCACCGCACTTATTGCCTAAACAAAAACCCGCCGAAGCGGGGTAGTGACTGCTGACCCTGCGTCAGCAGCATTGGATCGGTTTTCTTCGGCGCCTCGATAACGACGTGTCTACGCCAAAACCAGTTGTGAAGGCGAATATCAGTTCCAGAACAGATAACGATCCTGCCAGACAACTCGGCACTGAGTTTCTATTTCGGCAGTGGATCGATGTGGGAATTCGTCGTGTAGTCGTTCGGCAATCGGATTTAGCGAAAGGGTCTTGGGTATAATCAATTCGGCCCGGTCGGCCTGGGCGCTAATAGCATTCAGCAACAGAGCGTCTTCTGATCTCATCATAGAGTATCCTTATGGTGATGGGCATAAGCCAGTCTTGAAAAATGCAAAGCAGGAAATGTTCGCAAAGGAATTGGCTGAAGGTCTGACAGCAGACGGGCATATCAGCGAGCCGGATTTGAGCCTAATCTTGGCAATAAAATGCGTCTGAAAGCAAATGAAAACATTTTGAAGCGAATTGATGAAATACGCGCCAGGGTGACTGAAAAAGCCGAGTGGAAGGCCGTGGCAGGCTGCGCATGCTCGCTGACATTGCCGAAAAAGCGAAGACGGAAGCTCCACGCATCACCGTATCTGCAATCGCGGAAGCGAACAAAATGCAGGGCAATCAACCGAAGTAGGTCAGGCTGTTATTGGATTCGACTGTCGAAGTGGGCCAGTCGCCACGCCCACTCTTTCTGTGGGAAATTTCAGGGACGTTCATATCTCCAAAGCATGATGCACGCCGCAATTACCACCGCAGACGTCAGCACGCCTATGACAATAGAGAATAGAACCATTGCATTACCCCTGCTGCCTTCGTTTTCTTTATTGGGTCAGAGAATGACCGAGGAAATTCACTTCGTCAGGTCGACAATGACGAATCAACATTCCATGCATTTGAATTGACGAGTCGCGGTTTATGGCTTTCCAGCGTGAACTGGAAAACACGCGCAATTATCCGCCTCGCGACGTATATTTCTTGTTGCTGTTATAAAACTTTCACCGTTGCCGGATAGGCGAGGGCGTCCGCTCGTTACGCGGATTGGAAGGGCATAAGGGGCTGAATAAAATTATCGCTGATATGGTGGATTCGTTGCGTGGAGCGGCGATGAAAGGAATTACTTTATTTTTGTTCTGAATATTTTTGTATTTATAAAATATATATTAAGTAACTTTTATATCACATATAAATAATTCACAAAACTTACATTGAATAAACATTGATCAAGTTATTGTGAATAAATATAGCGGTGGCGTCTAACTCATCTACTGGAGACGCATTTATGAATATCAGAAAAGTTCTTCTCGGTTCAGCAGCATCGCTCGTAGCGATTTCTGGCGCGCAAGCAGCCGATGCGATCGTGGCACCTGAGCCGGAAGCAGTCGAATATGTCCGTGTATGCGATGCATATGGTGCTGGCTATTTCTACATTCCGGGGACGGAAACCTGCCTTCGCATTCATGGTTATGTTCGCTACGACGCAAGCGGTGGCGACAACAATTATGCTCGTACCCCCGCACAGCTGGAGCGCGACACCTGGAACAAGCTGGCCCGCGTCAGCCTTCGTTTCTCGACCGCTTCCGAAACAGAACTCGGCACGCTCAAGACCTATAGCGAACTGCGTTACGACTGGAACGGCGACGGCAACGGCAAAGCCAACAATTACAATGGCGGCTCCACCAGCACCTCGCTGCGTTACGCCTATATCCAGCTTGGCGGTCTGCGTATTGGTCTGGATGAATCGGCTTTCGTCACCTTCACCGGTTACCTCGGCAACGTCATCAGCGACGACGTGATCCTCGCTGGCGGCTACCGCACCAACCTTATCAGCTACACCTTCAAGGGCGGGAACGGTTTCTCGGCCATTGTCTCCTTTGAAGAAGGTGGCAACACCGACTCGAACGTAGACGTCACCATCAAGGATTACATGCCGCATGTGGTCGGTGGCCTGAAATACGAGCAGAGCTGGGGCAAGATCGCCGGTGTCGTCGCCTATGACGCCCGTAACGAGGAATGGGCCGGAAAGGTCCGCGGCGATGTTAACATCACCGATCAGTTCTCGGTCTGGCTGCAGGGCGCTTACAAGTCCAACGACGATCATTACGGCACGTCGGGCGGTTATCGCGTCCGTATCATCGACTCGTTCTACGGTACCTGGGGCGGTGACTGGGCAGTCTGGGGCGGCGCGGCCTACAAGGCAACCAGCAAGGCCACTTTCAACGTACAGGCCGCTTATGACGACAGCGAAACCTTCGCTGCAACGGCAAACGTTGCCTACCAGCTCGTTCCTGGCTTCACCATCACGCCTGAAGTTTCCTACACCAAGTGGCAGGACAAGAACACGAGCATGGACGGCAAAGACGCCTGGCAGGGCAAGATCCGCTTCCAGCGCTCGTTCTGATATTCTGGCTGATACGCTGGCTAATAGTGCCCGCTTCGGCACACGCATTGTCGTAGAACTATGATGACCTCCAGTCCATGTTTCTAGCGACAGAGGCGGCGGCCCATTCGGTCGCCGCTTTTTTTGTTTTATAGTGAAATACCTGTTTCACCCTCTGGCTTCCGCCTGACAAAAAACTGTTCGAACTCTGTCTGTCCGGACAAGCTTGGCTTGCTGTCGAGGTTCTCATCACTATCTATATCCCAAAAGGGAGCATAGATGACGGTGAGAATGATGAGCATGGATGCCTATAGTTCGATGACGGAAAAGAAGCCTTTTTCGGTTCCTGCCAATGAAGTCGAGCGACTTGAAAGCGTCCGTAGCCTTGTTTCCGTGTCCAGCCTTGGACTGCCTGAACTGGATACCCTTGTATCGCTTGTGAAAGACGTTTTTGACGTCAGCACGTCTGCTCTCAACATCATCGACGAGGACTGGCAGCGTGTTGCTGCCAATGCTGGCGAAAAGGTCAGCAGTTGTCCCCGCGAGTTGACTGCCTGCACCTTCGTGGTGGAAAGCGGTGAGCTATTCGTGATTGAGGATATGGTCGAGAACGACCTCTTTTGCAGCATGCCTTATGTGACCGGCGAACCGCGTTTCCGCTTTTATGCTGGTGCACCGGTGTCTGTCGATGCCGGATTGACGGTCGGCTCCCTGTGCATTGTCGATAGCAGGCCGCGAAAGATTTCCGATACGGAACGTGCCAAGCTTGAGGATTTTGCCCGCATTGCGAGTGGATTGCTGCGGTTGCAAAAGACCAACAAATTCCTCACTGACGATTCCACCGCTCTCAAGCGCCTCGCACTGACCGACCGCCTGACCAAACTTTATAATCGCGGGGCTCTCACCGAACTTGCCATTCCGATGATCGAAAAAGCCTTGCAGCAGGGCAAGCCGATTGGTGCGCTGCTAATTGATCTCGATCGGTTCAAGGCGGTCAACGACACCTACGGTCACCTGATGGGCGACGCGCTTCTGATCGAAGCTGCTCAACGTTTGCGTTCCGCCTTAAGGGAAACAGATATTCCGGTGCGTGTGGGAGGTGACGAGTTCGCCGTCATTCTTCCTGATGAAGATTGCATGGAAATCATCGAGACGGTGGCAGGAAGGGTGGTTGAGGCTTTTCGTGAACCTTTCCTCATCCACGGCGTCAATCTGGATGTTTCGGCAAGCGTCGGGGCAGTTCTCGCACCGCGCGACGGCACAACGCCGGACACGCTCGCCCGCAATGCGGACATTGCGCTCTATGAGGCAAAGGGCAAAGGTCGTAACTGCTATAGTATTTTCGGTGAAGCTGGAAACAAAGTATAATAAAAACAGTGTGATATGTATATTTTCGAGATTCTGCATTAACTAGATAGAAAAAGCCCGAACTGATCAGTCCGGGCTTCTATATTCTTACGTCCGGCTCTTAATCGAGTACGTAGCAGGCTTTAGCCTTACCGCGTGCGGGATCGCCGAAGGCGCGATTGTCACATTGGACGCCATTGCGGAAGACGCCTTCCGTGAACCGGCCATTTGCGCCGTAGCGGACGCGCTTGCGACCGTAAAAATCGCAGAACCCGCCTTCCTTCGCACAACGGCTCCAGTCGCGGTCGCGGTCATCATAGCGGTCATACGGATCATACCGATCCGGGCGTCCGGGGCGATCAGGGCGACCCGGACGGCCAGGCCTGTCTTCCCAGCGATCCTGAACCACGAAGGAGCAGCTTTTCTTTTTGCCCGGCGCCGGGTCACCGAAGACGCGGTTCGAACAGGTGACCTGTGGCCGATCAATGAAGCGCGACGTATTTTGTCCGCCGGTGCCATAGACCACTTCTGCCGGGTAGGGCAGCTGGCAGACTCCGTTCTCACTTGCGCAGCGCTGCAACTTGGCTGCGGACGCCGGCGTTACAAGGGGGGAGAGGACGGCCACCAGGCCGCCAAGGCATAGTGAAGCAACAGTCGTCTTGAGTGCAGGTGTCATGATGAGTCCCTCTGATATCGATGAAATATGCTTTAGTTCCGATATCTTGAACAGAGGATGAATGCGCAGTTCACAAAGAGCTGCAAGCTTGCAACGCCTGACAGGAATTTTGCGGGTGTCGAAGAGCTGGAACGAATGTGGGGTCGACAATCATTTCCTGCTCTGGTTTGCTTGGAGCTGGAGTGAGGACCAGAAATGCACCATCTGCCTTTCAGTTTCAAATCGATTGTCGTTATTCTGGCGGCCATGATTGCCACTGGCTTCTATGTCGGCCACAAGACCAAGGAAGTGCGCCAGACCTCGCTTGTTCAGCACGTTGCGCCTTCTGAAGCTGGAATATAATCCGGCGACCACTCCTGAACCGCTTCCTTTCCCGCAGCTTTCATGAAATGAGAGTGAAACACTCACGTTCAATCTTTGGAAGGCTGCCCATATGCACGGCGAATACAAAGTCCACGGCGGAAAACTTGTCGTTGTCGATCTGGATGTTCGTGACGGGCGTCTGAGCAATGTGCAGGTGGCGGGCGACTTCTTCCTGGAGCCGGACGAGGCTCTGGAGGATATCCGCAACGCTGTCGAAGGTCTCTCTGCCGATGCGTCGTCGGAGCAGATTGCCGACGCTGTGAGGGCAGGTCTTCGGCCCGACGCCATGATGCTCGGCTTCAGCCCCGAAGCGGTTGCGATTGCCGTCCGGCGGGCTTTGGGTGTTGCTCGCACATGGCGGGATTTCGAATGGCAGATCGTTGAAATGCCTCCGGTTTCCCCTGCCATGCATCTTGCGCTTGACGAGGTTCTGGCGCAGGAGGTTGCCGCCGGACGCCGCGCGCCAACATTACGCTTCTGGGAATGGGAACGTCCCGCCATCATCATCGGCGCATTTCAATCGCTGCGCAATGAAGTCGATATGGACGCAACGCGGGAATTCGGTGTTGAAACTGTCCGTCGCGTTACCGGTGGTGGCGCGATGTTCGTGGAACCCGGCAGTACCATCACCTATTCGCTTTATGCGCCGGGCGAACTCGTAGGGGATATGAGCTTCGCCGATTCCTACGCATTTCTGGATGATTGGGTGTTGAAGGCGCTCAACTCGCTCGGCATCGATGCTTTCTATAAACCGCTGAACGATATTTCGAGCTCCAAGGGCAAGATCGGCGGCGCGGCGCAGAAACGCTTTTCCAAGGGAACAGTTCTCCACCATGTCACCATGGCTTATGACATGGATGCCGAGAAGATGGTGAAGGTCCTGCGTATCGGGCGCGAGAAGCTGAGTGACAAGGGCACGGCCAGCGCAGTCAAGCGTGTCGACCCGGTTCGCAGCCAGACAGGACTGCCGCGCGAAGAAGTCATCAAGCGCATGAAGGATATGTTCGTGTCGCTGAATGGCGGCGTGAGCAGCAAGATTACGCCGGAAGAATATGCAGCTGCGGAAAAGCTTGCGGTCGAGAAATTCTCGACCCAGCAATGGTTACGTAATATTCCCTGAGCTTTCCGTCCGACACTTGATCGCGAAGCGGGGTGACTTGCCCGTGCTGTCATGGCATAGGGAGGCCGCAACGCGACAACCCTGCGCTCCATTCCACTCAACAAAGTCCTCCCGTTCCATGATCCGCATCGACAATATCAGCAAGTCCAACAGCCATCGCATTCTCTATATCGAGGCTTCCGCCGCTTTGAACCGTGGCGAAAAGATCGGCCTTGTCGGTCCAAACGGTGCGGGCAAGACAACCCTGTTTCGCATGATCACCGGCGATGAACTGCCGGACGAAGGGCAGGTTTCCGTCGAAAAAGGCGTGACGGTTGGTTATTTCGACCAGAATGTCGGCGAAATGGGCGGTCGATCAGCCGTTGCGGAAGTGATGGAAGGTGCGGGGCCCGTCAGCGTGGTTGCGGCTGAACTTCGCGAGCTGGAAGCCGCGATGGTCGATCCGGCCCGTATGGACGAGATGGATGCGATCATCGAACGCTACGGTGAAGTGCAGGCGCGCTACGAAGAGCTGGATGGCTACGGTCTGGATGGCCGTGCGCGTGAGGTTCTGGCAGGCCTTAGCTTTACGCAGGAAATGATGGATGGCGATGTCGGCAAGCTCTCCGGCGGTTGGAAAATGCGTGTTGCGCTGGCGCGCATTCTGCTGATGCGCCCGGATGTGATGCTGCTCGACGAACCGAGCAACCATCTTGATCTCGAAAGCCTCATCTGGCTGGAAGCATTCCTCAAGAACTACGACGGCGCGTTGCTGATGACTTCGCACGACCGTGAATTCATGAACCGCATCGTGACCAAGATCATTGAAATCGATGGTGGTTCGCTCACGACCTATTCCGGCGACTATGGCTTCTATGAGGGCCAGCGGGCGCTGAACGAAAAGCAGCAGCAGGCACAGTTTGAGCGCCAGCAGGCCATGCTTGCCAAAGAAATCAAGTTTATCGAGCGCTTCAAGGCGCGCGCGTCCCACGCTTCGCAGGTTCAAAGCCGCGTAAAGAAGCTGGAGAAGATCGACCGCGTGGAGCCGCCACGCCGCCGCCAGACGGTCGCTTTCGACTTTGCCCCGGCCCCGCGTTCGGGTGAGGACGTCGTGAGCCTGAAGGGCGTGCACAAGACCTATGGAAGCCGCACGATCTATGACGGCTTTGATTTCATGGTTCGCCGTCGCGAACGCTGGTGCATCATGGGCATCAACGGAGCGGGAAAATCGACACTGCTGAAGCTGGTTGCAGGCGCTGCCGAACCGGACAAGGGCAATGTCAACATCGGTGCCAGCGTCAAGCTCGGCTATTTCGCGCAGCATGCGATGGACGTGCTCGACGGCGATGCAACGATACTGGAATGGCTGGAAGAGCGCTTCCCGAAGGCAGGGCAGGCCCCACTTCGCGCACTGGCTGGCTGCTTCGGATTCTCCGGTGACGATATCGAAAAGAAGTGCCGGGTGCTTTCGGGCGGTGAAAAGGCGCGTCTGGTCATGGCGGCCATGCTGTTCGATCCGCCGAATTTCCTGGTCCTGGACGAGCCGACCAACCACCTTGATCTCGACACGAAGGAAATGCTCATCAAGGCGCTTGCTGCCTATGAGGGAACGATGCTGTTCGTATCGCACGACCGGCATTTCCTCGGCGCTTTGTCGAACCGGGTTCTGGAACTGACACCGGATGGCATCCAGCAATATGGCGGCGGCTATACGGAATATGTGGAACGCACGGGGCAGGAGGCTCCGGGGTTGCGTTCATAGGGCGCTTCAACTGTCTGTTCTGGCGCGCATCTCATCCGAAAACCGTTTCACACTTTTCGGGATGCGCTCTAACGGCAAAATTTGCGCCGCTTAATCAAAATAAGCCATTGATGCATATGCGCGGTTCAGTTAGAAACGCGCATGTAAAGGCTTCGAGCCTTCCGGCAATGCACCCGTAGCTCAGCTGGATAGAGTGCTGCCCTCCGAAGGCAGAGGTCACAGGTTCGAATCCTGTCGGGTGCGCCATTTTTCTCCAAAAAGCCATTAAGTATCAATGGTTTCTATGATTTCTCGGCATTTCCGGTCCATAGACGGGTCCACGGAAGGTGCGCAATGGGCTTGCATTGAAGCACATCGTCATTACCCAAGCAGGGACATATCACTATCGCCGTCGATTCCTGCGAGACGTTGCACAGGTATGCGCCCGAAGGGTCGTCATACGACTGTCGCTCCTCCTGGCGCTAATTGGATTGATTGGGTCGCTGGCCCCTCTGTTTCGAGCATTTGAAATTCACTGTGGAATTTCTGCGGGACAAGCCCCATCCTTGTGGCGGCTGGCTATCTCGCCGGCATGAAGGTCGTCAACTGCGCGACCGAATGAAGAAAACGAACAAGCCTCTCGATCGGGTACGGGCAGCATCACGTTCTTAAAGAGTTTTTTCCGTCCTGGCCAAGCTGCCTGCGAACAAACTCAACAACATTTCGAAGCGGAGCTGTGAGCTTCCAACAAGTTGAATTGCGGAGTTGGTCTATTTCATTCGTATATTTTACTACATCTTGTTGGGATTTTGAAAGCGCTTCCAAATGGACGTTGCTTTCCGCCTTTTGATTGGCAAGCTGCTCGGAAAGTACGTTATTGCGTTCAGTTAGTGTGCGTAATTCTTCAGATAGTACTTCGATCCTCCTAGCATCGTCGTGTAAAAATCTAATGTTGTCCCAGGCAATCCTATTAACTAAATCGGTTGCGGCACGACGTATTTTTGCCGGCCACAAGACTGGCTCTTCAAACAGCATTGATGCGAATACACTCTGCTCGTTCATTGAAGCTGGTACGTTGGGCCTGAGAGCGGTAGGCCACCAATCAGCGCTGTCAGCGATATCAAGAAAATTGGCAAGTTGAGGCATGCCTGAACTTCGTGACTGTTTCCAGTGTGCCGAAAAATGAAGTACTGTCGGCAAGCGCCGATAAGTCAATGGATCGTCAGAGTTCTTTTGGATAATTTCGTGCCATAGCCGCCAGTCGCCGGCGGAAGAAACATCTTCTGGCCAAACATCCCTTTGCGACAGCGCGTCTGCCCGGTAAGCGAAGCAACTGGCTGGTATCGAGTTTTGATGCAGTATAAAGAATTCAAGTTCATCTTCGAACTCAAGATTTGTCAAAAATGGTGCCGCAATTCCATCTGTCGAAATCCAAATTGCCTGAGTATAGGCGAGCGCGCTTCCTCCGCTTAATGCCTCCTCCAATACCTCCAGATGATCTGGCAATATTAGGTCATCGTCCGCCATGAAGGCGATGAATTTACCGCGCGATTCTTTCAATGCAATATTACGATTTGCATAGCCAAAATGCGGTGCCTTAGGCAGGTCAAAAAAGCGAATCCGAGGGTCGTTGAAGCCTTGCAAAATTGTACGCGTTTCGGGCGGGCATCCGTCCCCGACAACGAGTAGTTCAAAATCCTTAACTGTCTGATTTAATACTGATTGCACCGCATAGCCGATTACATCGACCCGGCTATGGGTAGGAAGCAATATCGAGAACAGAGGGTCGCTTACCATCCCTTTGCTGCTCCGAAGTCATAAGGTATCAGATCCGTATCGAGAGGGAGGCGATATTTATCTGGTTTTGAATGATCATATTGTATTGTTGGGAAATTTAGCACTACGAGTTCGGAGTTACCTATGTTGTGATCTGCATGCCAAACAAACTTCGGTACATTTACAAGCCTTGGCTGGTTTCCGGATAAATATACTTTACAAACTTTATTGTAAGTGCTCGATTCCGGCCTTGGATCAAATAAGACAAGCTCTAATTCGCCGCTGATCACAAAGTATCTATCTTCGTGCTCCTTATGTAGTCCCCAGCCTTTTACCATGCCGGGGCGTATCGTGAACATATAGGAAAACACCATCGGATCTGGATGCCAGTTCCAGCGCGGGTCATATATTTCCGTTACGCTGCCACGGTCATCATTATGACGGATACTTTCATAGAAAGACATCCCGTCCAGCAGAGGAGCAACGCTGCGGCGATTATCGTCAACTGTTCTCTGGTCTTGTTTTGCTGCGTCAAGAGTCACATCAAGTAGGCTATTCATTGCACACCTTTGGCAATATTTGCGTGTTATGTTTAATATATTCTACTATACCCCATAATTTCGCGCCAATGTTTGGAACGATTTATGTTTACTTTATTTAGCCCTCCCGCTGGGAACATCAACTCGTTAGCTTTATCCTAATCGCTTATCATGATTACTTTTTCATCGTTGAAAAGGTCTATTTTGTTTCGATCTTATCTATTGTCGGCGGTAGCTGTACGGTAGTTTGCAAAATAGGTTTTAGTGCTTGCCTAATTGATGAAGACACCGAAGGCAGAGGGCACAGGTTCGCATCGTGTCGGGTGCGCCATTTACTTGATGAGCTTGATGAACAGCGTTTGTGCGTGCAAACGGGACAGAATCGAGAACTATTTCCGTAATCAAAAAGACATTGTGCAAGCTCCATCGAACCATCTATTGATAGCGGCGGGGGAGAAATCATGACGAGTCGGCAATTTGGCATTGCCTGCTTGAACCTCCCCTTGCCAGGGGCTTAACCAGAAGTTCAATTCTGGAAAAGCCAAAATGAAATGGGAGGGATCTGAATGCGCGTATTAAAGCGTATCGCTGTGGCAGCTTCGATTGTGGGGATCGCGGCAACGGCAAGTGGTTTGGTGATCGGCGCGGCAACTGCCGAAGAGCCATTGAAACTTGTAATCGGAACGGAAGGCGCCTATCCGCCGTTCAATTTCACCAATCCGGATGGCTCGCTGTCGGGCTTCGATGTCGATATCGCAAGGGCGCTCTGCGAGGAAATGAAAGCCGAGTGCACATTCATCACGCAGGAGTGGGATGGCACTATTCCGGCACTTCAGGCCGGAAAATTTGACGCTTATGTATCCTCCATGTCGATCACGGATGAGCGCAAGAAGCAGGTCGACTTCTCCAATAAGTATTACAACACGCCTCCCGGCATCGCGGTACCCAAGGACAGCGACATCAAGGGTGTGACCAAGGAAGACCTTGCGGGCAAGACAATTGGCGTTCAGGTGTCAACGACGCACGCCAACTATGCCGAACACGCCTTCACCGACAGCACGATCAAGGCTTATCCGACTGCCGAAGAATACCGGCTCGATATGGCCAATGGTCGCCTTGATGCCGTCAACGACGACAGTGTAACGCTGAGCGAATGGCTGAAGACGCCGGATGGTGCCTGCTGCAAGATGGTCGGCACTTATCCGTCCGACGACAACATCCATGGTGTTGGCGTCGGCGTTGCCTTGAAGAAGGGCCGTCCTGAACTGGTCGCAAAGTTCAACAATGCCATCAAGGCGATCCGCGCGAACGGCAAGTACAAGGAAGTCAACGACAAGTACTTTGATTTCGACGCTTACGGCGCTGAAAACTGATCGCGTAGAACGAATGGGTCGTTCGGCATACTGAATTTTGCAACACCGCCCAATTTGGGCGGTGTTGCTGTGTCAGAAGGGCTACTCGCGCACGCGCAATAGCTAATCCATATAATTACGAGGCATTTGTTGGCGTTGAGAAATTCTCCGCCAGCAAGGACAATGTTGATCTTCCGGCGCAATGGAGGTCAAAATGTATCAAATATTGTGCCTGACGATTTCAGGCTTCGTACTTGTTGCAATTTATTCATTTTACGACCGGGAAAAGCCCGGACTATCCTATTCCGCGTCAAACGGTTGTATCTGCGATAAGAACCGCGAACCGGTCTCAGCATGTCTGGATGTTTGCCAGCCTGCGAACTGAAGATTGCCAGAACACTGAAATCAGGAGTCCAAATGCGACCTGAAAATCTCGTCATTCGCGCAGTAGAAGCTACGGATGCTGAAGGTCTCACCCGCCTGCAGAACATGCCGGGATTTCGGTTCGGCACTTTACGCACGCCGTTCCAGCGCCTTGAGACCACGAAGAAATGGCTGGATTCGCTCGGACCGGAATCGACGGTGATTGTTGCGACGATCAATGAGGAGATCGTCGCAAACGCTGGCTTGCTGCGGCGCACCGGAAGACGGAGCCATACCGCAGGCATTATAATGGGAATAGACGACCAGTATGTCGGCAAGGGGATAGGCACGGCACTTATGACCGAGCTGATCGAGATCGCCGATAACTGGCTCGGTCTGAAGCGGCTTGAACTGACCGTTTATGTCGACAATGTCGCCGCGATCCATCTCTATGAGAAGTTCGGTTTCGTCCCGGAGGGCATTCACGTGAAGGATGCTTTCCGAGCCGGAGAGTTTGTCGATTCACTTGCAATGGCCAGGCTCAATTTCTGATGCATTGCGCCAAAAATTGAGCGCCGAATGTTGTCTCCATTGGGTTGACTGACGAGTATCCGCATGGCCGCTGAACGAGAGTTACCCTTCGTCAACAACTGAGTGCGAAACAAACGTTGCATTTTCGCCACAATGCGTTGCATAGATGCAACGCTATTGGGTAACATGGTTAACATGAGCACGGCGAATCTGACGACGGACATGAACGGCGAGAAACAATCATCGCAAGGCGGCGAGGGGCGCAGGCTTCTGGCGCTGCCGGGTATCATCACTGTTGTTTCAGCGCTGATTACGGCATCGATATCCTTCGCCATTCTGATTGGCATCACCCCGATCACGCCTGACCGGACGGTAACGCTGGCATTGGTCATCATCAATGTCGCGTTGATTCTGTTCCTCATTCTGCTGATATGCCGCGAAGTCTATCGCATCGTCATGGCCCGCCGGCTTGGAAAGGCCGCTTCGCGCCTGCATGTCCGCATCGTCGCGCTGTTTTCGTTGATTGCGGCGGTTCCTGCCATCGTGGTGGCCATCGTTGCTTCCGTAACGCTCAATCTGGGTCTTGATCGCTGGTTCGATACCAATACCCGCGACATTGTCAGTTCATCGCAGAGCCTGACCACCGCCTATATCCGCGAAACTGCGCTTAACCTGCAAAGCACGTCCTATTCGATGCTGCAGGATCTCGATGCGCAGCGCACCATCTACAGTCTTGATCGTGGTGGCTTCGTCCAGTTGATGACGTTGCAGACGCGCGGTCGCGGTCTGCTCGGTGCGTTCCTGGTGCGTGAAAATGGTGAAGTGGTCGTCAAAAGCGATACCGGCGTCGAAGATCGCTTGCCGCCGCCGACTGAAGATGCACTGAAGACGGCACCGGACGGCAAGCCGGTTATCATCCCGCCGGGAAACAGTAATTTCGTCGGCGCAATTATCAAGATGCGCGAAATACCGGACGTCTATCTCTATACGGTTCGCGCCGTGGATTCGCAGATTCTCGACGCCATGCGCCTGATGGAAGCCAACACCCAGCGCTATCAGGAAATGGATGCGAACCGCATTCCAACGCAGATCGCGTTCGCGCTGCTCTATTTCGGTCTGACGCTGATCGTTCTGCTTTCGGCGATCTGGACCGGTATTGCTGTTGCTGACCGGCTGGTGCGCCCGATCCGTCTGCTGATCGGCGCGTCGGACGACGTGGCGGCTGGTAACCTCGATATCTCGGTTCCGGTACGCGCTTCGGACGGTGATGTCGGCGCATTGTCCGGCACTTTCAACAACATGGTCGCGGAACTTAAGAGCCAGCGTAACGAGTTGATTTCCGCCAAGGACCAGATCGATGAGCGCCGTCGCTTCTCTGAAGCCGTGCTTTCCGGTGTGACGGCAGGCGTCATCGGCATCGAAACAGATGGCTGTATCTCCATTCTGAACCGTTCCGCAGAGCATATGTTCGGTGTCACATCGGATGATGCTGTTGGCAAAAGCCTTACCAGCATTGCGCCAGAGATTGGGCAGGCTTTCGAGGTCGCCCGTTCAACGGGACGTGCCGTACACCGCGAGCAGGTCAGCATGACCCGCGGCGGCGTGGCGCGCACGTTCAACGTGCAGGTGACCGTCGAGGATACGGAATCCGAAGATCATTCCTATGTGGTGACCGTGGATGACATCACCGATCTGGTGCAGGCACAGCGTTCGTCGGCCTGGGCGGATGTCGCCCGCCGCATTGCGCATGAGATCAAGAATCCGCTCACGCCGATCCAGCTTTCAGCCGAACGCATTCGCCGCCGTTACGGCAAGGTGATCACCGAGGATCGCGAGGTTTTCGACCAGTGCACGGATACGATCATCCGCCAGGTGGGAGATATCGGGCGCATGGTCGATGAATTCTCCGCCTTTGCCCGCATGCCGAAGCCGGAAATGCGGCTTATGGACATGCGCGAGGCATTGCGCGAAGCCTCGTTCCTGATTGAAGTCAGCCGCAGCGATATTCGCTTCCAGAACGATTTCGGAGCGGAAAAACTGGTCGGTTCCTTCGACAGCCGCCTGATCGGGCAGGCGTTCGGCAATGTCATCAAGAATGCCAGCGAAGCCATTGACGGACTTCCGAAGGAAGATCGCGCCAAGGAAGGCGAAGGCGGGCATATCCTCATCCGTTCCTATCAGGCGGACGGGCAACTGGTTGTCGATGTTATTGACAATGGCAAGGGCCTGCCGGGCGACGACCGCCAGAAGCTGCTCGAACCTTATATGACGACGCGCGAGAAGGGCACTGGCCTTGGTCTCGCGATTGTCCGCAAGATCGTCGAGGATCATGGCGGGCATCTGGAATTGCATGACGCGCCTTCGGATTTCCACGGAGGCCGAGGCGCGATGATACGCATGGTCTTCCCGCAAGCGCCTGCCAACGAAGCTGGTGCGAATGCGGGACCTGCCGGCGAGGCTGGCACCAATGCGGAAAATGACCAAAAGAACATAGCTGGACAGGTGATTTGATATGGCTGCCGATATTCTTGTAGTTGATGACGAAGCGGATATCCGGGAACTTGTTGCAGGCATCCTGAGCGATGAAGGCCATGAAACCCGCACGGCTTTCGATGCGGACAGCGCGCTCGCAGCGATCAACGATCGCGTTCCCCGGCTGGTTTTCCTGGATATCTGGCTGCAGGGCAGCCGTCTGGATGGTCTGGCGCTGCTCGATGAAATCAAGAAGCAGCACCCCGAACTGCCGGTGGTGATGATTTCCGGTCACGGCAACATCGAAACGGCGGTGTCTGCCATTCGGCGCGGCGCTTACGATTTCATCGAAAAGCCGTTCAAGGCTGATCGTCTGATCCTCGTTGCGGAACGGGCGCTTGAAACCTCGAAGCTGAAGCGCGAAGTCTCGAACTTGCGCAAACGTACGGGCGACCATCTGGAATTGATCGGTGCATCACTGGCGTTGAACCAGCTGCGCCAGACCATTGAACGCGTGGCGCCAACCAACAGCCGCATCATGATCACTGGCCCGTCGGGTGCGGGCAAGGAACTTGCCGCGCGTGCCATCCATGCGCAGTCGAGCCGCGCCAGTGGACCGTTCGTGACCGTTAATGCCGCAACCATCACGCCAGAGCGGATGGAGATCGAGCTTTTCGGCACAGAGATGGACGGCGGCGAGCGCAAGGTTGGCGCTCTGGAAGAAGCCCATGGCGGTATTCTCTATCTCGATGAAGTTGCGGATATGCCGCGCGAGACGCAAAACAAGATTCTGCGTGTGCTTGTCGACCAGCAGTTTGAGCGCGTTGGCGGCACCAAGCGCGTGAAGGTGGATGTGCGTATCATCTCCTCGACGGCACAGAACCTCGAAGGCATGATTGCGGAAGGCACGTTCCGCGAAGACCTGTTCCACCGTCTGTCGGTTGTCCCTGTGCAGGTGCCGCCGCTTGCATCCCGGCGCGAGGATATTCCGTCTCTGGTTGATTACTTCATGAAGCAGATTGCCGAACAGGCTGGCATCAAGCCGCGCAAGATCGGGCCAGACGCGATGGCGGTTCTGCAGGCGCATAGTTGGCCGGGCAATCTTCGCCAGCTGCGCAACAACGTCGAACGCCTGATGATTCTGGCACGTGGCGACGATCCCGAAGAGCCCGTGACAGCCGATCTTTTGCCGGCTGAGATCGGCGACACCCTGCCACGCGCACCAACGGAATCCGACCAGCACATCATGGCGCTTCCGTTGCGCGAGGCGCGCGAGCGTTTCGAGAAGGAATATCTGATCGCCCAGATCAACCGGTTCGGCGGCAATATTTCGCGCACGGCGGAGTTCGTTGGCATGGAGCGTTCGGCGCTGCATCGCAAACTGAAGTCTCTGGGCGTATAAGCATTTAGGGCGCTCCAGCCAAAGAGGAGAGGCTGGAGCCGCTCTAGATATCTGTTTTGTTGCATTATCCTACGCAAAACCGCTTCGCACTTTTGCTGGAAATGCTCTCATTGTCTCGGACGGAGCAGTCATGCGGGTAATCGTTTGCGGAGCAGGGCAAGTCGGATACGGCATCGCCGAGCGGCTTGCCGCCGAAGAGAACGATGTCTCTGTCATCGATACATCCGCACGCCATGTCGAGATCGTGCGCGACACACTTGATGTGCGGGGATTTGTCGGTCACGGATCGCAGCCCGATGTGCTTGCAGCTGCTGGCGCCGACGAAGCGGATATGATCATTGCCGTCACATTGTCCGACGAGGTCAATATGGTGGCCTGTCAGGTGGCGCACTCGGTCTTCAACGTGCCGACCAAGATTGCCCGCATCCGTGCGCAGTCCTATCTCAAGGCCGAGTATCAGGACCTGTTCCTGCGCGAAAACCTGCCAATCGATGTTATTATTTCGCCTGAGCTGGAAGTGGGCGAGGTGGTTCTGCGGCGCATCGCGTTGCAGGGCGCGACAGACGTGTTGCGCTTCGCGGACGACAAGATCATCGGTCTCGCGATCGAATGTCTTGATGAATGTCCGGTCATCAATACGCCGCTGAAACAGCTGACTGATCTGTTTCCCGATCTTGCAGCGACTGTCGTTGGCGTGGTGCGCAATGATAGCCTGTTCATCCCGCGCTCATCCGACGAGCTGAATGCGGGCGATCTGGCCTATGTCGTGACAACGCGCGAGCAGGTTCGCCGCACGCTTGCCTTGTTCGGGCACGAGAAACCGGAAGCCAGCCGCATCGTTATTGCAGGCGGCGGCAATATTGGTCTCTACGTGGCCAAGGCCATCGAGGACCGCAAGTGGAATACGCGCGTCAAGATGATCGAGAGCGAGCATGATCGTGCGTTCGCGATTGCCGATCAGCTGAAGCGCACCATGGTTCTGCATGGCAGCGCGCTGGACCAGAATCTCCTGCAGGAAGCCGATATTCAGGATGCCGACCTGATGGTGGCACTGACCAATCAGGATCAAGTCAATATTCTGTCGAGCATCATGGCCAAACGTCTGGGCTGCAAGTCCAACATGGCCCTGCTTAATACGGTCGCCTATCAGGATTTTACCCACATGGTGGGGATCGATGCCTACATCAATCCGAAGGCGGTCACGATCTCGAAAATCCTGCAGCATGTGCGCCGGGGCCGTATTCGCGCGGTCTATAGTGTTTATCGCGACATGGCCGAACTGATCGAAGCCGAGGCGCTGGAAACGTCATCGCTCGTCGGTGCGCCGCTGCGCGATCTCGACTTACCGGAAGGCTTGCGAATCGGGGCAATCTATCGCGACGGGCAGGTGATCCGCCCCAATGGCGATGTGCGGATCAAGCCCAAGGATCGTGTCGTCATTTTCGCAACCTCTGACGCCGTAAAGCATGTGGAGCAGATGTTCCGCGTAAGTCTGGAGTTCTTCTGACGCATTGGGGCATCAAACTCCTGTCGGGTTGGAACGCTCGTTTCGCTCCGGCCCGGAAGTTTTTGGATCGCACGATAGATTTCACGCAGCCACTGCTTGAATCTCTATAAAATGAAGAGCTTGTCGTGGCCGATTGAGATAACGAAACCATCTCGCCTGACGGAATTTGCCGGGCGACTAATGAAATTGACGGTTGCGCAAAGATTCCCATCCTGTTAACCGAAGCTAAATAGCGAAGCAGTTGTCTTTCCACAGCAATTGCAGTCGAGCCCCGGTTTTGCACGCTCCGGTGCTTGATTTATGTGCATGCGCGTGTTCGTTTAACACATCGCGAGCTGGCTGCTGATCGATTAAAGGAATAAAAACAATGGCTGAACGATCGCAAAATCTACAAGACCTTTTTCTGAATTCTGTACGTAAGCAGAAAATTTCCCTGACGATTTTTCTTATCAATGGCGTGAAACTGACCGGCATTGTAACGTCGTTTGATAATTTCTGCGTGCTTTTGCGCCGTGACGGTCATTCGCAGCTTGTCTACAAGCATGCGATTTCGACGATCATGCCAAGCCAGCCTGTGCAGATGTTCGAAGGCGAAGAAGCCTGACGCTTTGCGAATTCCACTGGAGCGCGATGACTTAGAGCTTTTCCTGTTTTGATTGAATCATTGGAAATGCTCTATAATTTTTTTACGCATGTCTTTGTCCCGAAACCGGTTCCCACTTTCGGGAGACATGCTCCAAGTCGTTTCGTTCCAGTTTTGTTTCTGCTGATGATAACCGGACACGCTCTGCCTGTCCGGTTCGTCATGTTTAAACAATCCGGGGCGTCTTTCATTTGAAACAGCTTTAGCGGCGACTTATCTGCATTGGCAGATAGTGCATTAACCTGATTTTCTCAGCCAAATGCATCCACAATAGGTTCCGCGTCCCGGAGTGAATATATTTGTCCAAGTTCAAGGATAAAAAGCCGACATCTGCCGATGCAGACAAGGCTTTCGAGCTTTCAGAACCTGAGCCCACAAGGGCAGCCGTCATCGTTCCCGTCCTGCCGGAGCGATATAATACGGGCACGTCGGCGGAAGATGGGGCTCGCCCCGAATTTCAGCGCTCGAACGAGGCGCGCCTGGAGGAAGCCGTCGGGCTTGCCAGGGCAATCAATCTCGACATCGAACATGCCGAAATTGCGATTGTCGCCAATCCACGGCCTGCGACCTTGCTTGGCGCGGGAAAGGTGGAATCCATCGCCGAAACCGTCAAGGAAAAGGCTATCGGGCTGGTCATCGTCGATCACGCACTGACACCGGTACAGCAGCGCAATCTCGAAAAGGAATGGAACGTCAAGGTCATCGACCGCACCGGGCTCATTCTCGAAATTTTCGGTGAACGCGCACGCACCAAGGAAGGTGCCTTGCAGGTCGAGCTGGCGCATCTGAATTATCAGAAGGGCCGTCTGGTCAGAAGCTGGACCCACCTTGAGCGTCAGCGCGGTGGTGGCGGCTTCCTCGGTGGTCCGGGTGAAACCCAGATCGAAGCCGACCGCCGCTTGCTGCAGGACAAGATTCTGAAGATCAAGCGCGAGCTTGAAACGGTGGTGCGCACCCGCACACTGCATCGTCAGAAGCGGCGCAAGGTGCCGCATCCGATCGTGGCACTTGTCGGTTATACCAACGCCGGAAAATCTACGCTTTTCAACCGCATGACGGGTGCGGAAGTGTTGGCCGAAGACATGCTCTTCGCCACGCTCGATCCGACATTGCGACGCATTCGCCTTCCGCATGGCGAAACGGTTATCCTGTCGGATACGGTCGGGTTCATTTCGAACCTGCCGCACCATCTCGTCGCTGCCTTCCGCGCCACCCTTGAAGAAGTGGTGGAGGCGGATCTAATCCTGCATGTCCGCGACATTTCCGATCCGGACAATGCCGCGCAGGCGGAAGACGTGGAAAGCATTCTTTCTGGGCTGGGTATCGAGCCGCAGGACCGTAAGCGTGTCGTCGAAATCTGGAACAAGATCGACAACCTTGACGAAAGCGGGCGCGAAGCCGCCCTGCGTCTGGCCGCCGCCGGTAGTGAGGAGGGACGTCCCATCCCTCTGTCAGCCATCACCGGTGAAGGCGTTGACAGGTTGCTTTCGCTTATCGAAACCCGGATAGCGGGCTCACTCGGCCCGGTCGATGTTGTGCTGTCACCATTCGAGCTCCATCTTCTCGACTGGATTTACCAACATGGCAGCAGCGTCGAACGCGAGAATCTGGAAGATGGCTCCGTTCGCATCAAGGCGCGACTGACCGAAGTGGCCCGCAAAACGCTGGACGAGAAGCGCGGCATTCGCCCCGAAAAGCCGGAGTCGGATTGGGAGTGAGGCAGGTAGTGCTACGCCACTTGCGGAACAGGGGCGCAACGCCCTATGTATGGAACACTTACGATTCAGAACTATTCACTTCGCCATAAATATATCCAGAGGCCCATAATGAGAGATCCGATCGAAACCGTCATGAACCTCGTCCCGATGGTGGTTGAGCAGACCAACCGTGGCGAACGGGCCTATGATATTTTCTCGCGCCTTCTCAAGGAGCGCATCATCTTCGTGAACGGACCGGTTGAAGACGGAATGTCGATGCTGGTTTGCGCACAGCTTCTCTTTCTCGAGGCAGAAAACCCGAAGAAAGAGATCAACATGTACATCAATTCGCCCGGCGGTGTCGTAACCTCCGGCATGGCGATCTATGACACGATGCAGTTCATCCGTCCGCCGGTTTCCACGCTTTGCATGGGCCAGGCTGCTTCGATGGGCTCGCTGCTCCTGACCGCCGGTGCGACCGGCCAGCGTTATGCGCTGCCGAATGCCCGTATCATGGTTCACCAGCCATCGGGCGGTTTCCAGGGACAGGCCTCGGACATCGAACGTCATGCGCAGGACATCATCAAGATGAAGCGCCGCCTGAACGAGATCTACGTCAAGCACACGGGCCGCGATTACGAGACGATCGAACGCACGCTCGACCGCGACCATTTCATGACCGCGCAGGAAGCGCTCGAATTCGGCCTTATCGACAAGGTGGTTGAATCGCGCGACGTGGGCGCGGACGAATCGAAGTAAGAGCCGGAATCTCCGGCTCGCACCCGTTTTTAGCGCCCTTTGCCACAAAAGGGGCCCAATTCTTGCAACTACGTGATGGTTAACGCGCCACGTTAAGCATCTGTTGGGGTTCGGGGCGCTAAACTTGGTCAGATTACGCCGAATCTTTGCCGGGAACTTATTTTTCAATTGTTCGACGGTGCAGCTTCTGCAAAAGTCGCCAAATGGCTCCTTCGGTCGGGGAGCCATACGGTGACAGGAATCCTGAGACTACAGGCCCTACATGACAGGCAGCGCGTATCTGCTGCCGTTGTGACCAGCGGGAGGTGCGTTTCTCCTCCAGCACTGGGTCCGAACCGGAAGAAACGATCGATATGAACGCCCAAGGTTCATTTCGGTCAATTGAAAGGAAACTGCGATGAGCAAAGTCAGCAACAGCGGCGGCGATTCCAAGAATACGCTTTATTGCTCGTTCTGCGGCAAAAGCCAGCATGAAGTGCGCAAGCTGATTGCAGGCCCGACCGTTTTCATCTGCGACGAGTGCGTCGAACTCTGCATGGACATCATCCGCGAGGAAAACAAATCCTCGATGGTGAAGTCGCGCGAGGGCGTGCCTACGCCGCAGGAAATCATGGCCGTCCTTGACGATTACGTCATCGGCCAGAAGGATGCCAAGCGCGTTCTGTCGGTTGCGGTACACAATCATTACAAGCGTCTCGCCCATCAGTCCAAGAGCAGCGATATCGAGCTTGCGAAGTCGAACATTCTTCTCGTCGGTCCGACGGGTTGCGGCAAGACCTATCTTGCCCAGACGCTCGCACGCATCATCGATGTGCCATTCACCATGGCCGATGCGACGACACTGACGGAAGCAGGTTATGTCGGTGAAGATGTCGAGAACATCATCCTGAAGCTGCTTCAGGCCGCCGATTACAACGTAGAACGCGCACAGCGCGGCATCGTCTATATCGACGAAGTCGACAAGATCAGCCGCAAGTCGGATAACCCGTCCATCACGCGCGACGTGTCGGGCGAGGGCGTCCAGCAGGCGCTTCTGAAGATCATGGAAGGCACCGTCGCTTCCGTGCCACCGCAGGGTGGCCGCAAGCATCCGCAGCAGGAATTCCTGCAGGTGGACACGACGAACATCCTCTTCATCTGCGGCGGCGCATTTGCCGGTCTCGACAAGATCATCTCCGCACGCGGCGAGAAGACGTCCATCGGCTTCGGCGCCACCGTTCGTTCGGTCGATGAGCGCCGCATCGGTGATGTCTTCAGGGAGCTGGAGCCGGAAGATCTTCTGAAGTTCGGCCTCATTCCGGAATTCGTCGGTCGTCTGCCGGTGATCGCGACGCTCGAAGACCTCGATGTCGATGCTCTGGTGCAGATCCTGACCGAGCCGAAGAATGCGCTCGTGAAGCAGTATCAGCGCCTGTTCGACATGGAAAGTGTCGAGCTGAGCTTCCACGACGACGCCCTGCGAGCCATTGCCAACAAGGCGGTCGAGCGCAAGACGGGTGCACGCGGTCTGCGTTCGATCATGGAAAAGATCCTGCTCGACACGATGTTCGAGCTTCCGACGCTGGAAGGCGTGCAGGAAGTGGTCATTTCCGGCGATGTGGTGGATGGCAGCGCCCGTCCGCTCTATATCTATGCCGAGCGCCAGGATGAAAAGGGTAATGTTTCCGCTTAAGCGGGGGCACCTAATCCACAAAAAGGCCGCGCAAGCGGCCTTTTTCATGTGCAAACTTGCGCCGGGCTGATCCTGTCACTATTGCAGGCGCAGCAATCGGGGTACAGCCTAAGCTAGATATTGTACTTAATGACGGTACAGCGCAGGATAGATGACGATTCTATGAAAGCCGTCCCGATCGAGGCTATTGAATTGCCGGGTTCGGCTCTCCAAGTATGGAACGAAGCACATTCGTGACCTGCCTCATGATGAAAGGGGGCGCGGACGTGGCAGTCAGGTTGAAAGACCTGAGAAAGGACTTGAGTTATGACGGGTACTGAACAGAAGACCCCATTGGGTGGTTCTGAAGCGGGCGGTTCGGACGGGCTCTATGCCGTTTTGCCGTTGCGTGACATCGTCGTTTTCCCGCATATGATCGTTCCGCTTTTTGTCGGCCGCGAAAAGTCCATTCGCGCGCTGGAGGAAGTGATGGGCGTGGACAAGCAGATTCTGCTTGCCACCCAGAAAAACGCTGCCGATGACGATCCGGCACCGGACGCGATTTATGAAATCGGCACGATTGCCAATGTATTGCAGCTCCTGAAGCTGCCGGACGGCACCGTCAAGGTGCTGGTCGAAGGCACGGCGCGCGCCAAGGTTTCCAAGTTTACCGACCGCGAAGATTATCACGAGGCCTATGCTGCGGCTTTGCCGGAGCCTGAAGAAGATGCCGTCGAGATCGAGGCGCTTGCCCGCTCGGTGGTTTCCGATTTCGAAAATTACGTCAAGCTGAACAAGAAGATTTCGCCGGAAGTGGTTGGCGCTGCCAGCCAGATCGACGACTACTCGAAGCTTGCCGACACGGTTGCCTCGCATCTCGCGATCAAGATTCCCGAGAAGCAGGAAATGCTGTCGATCCTCTCGGTGCGCGAGCGCCTCGAGAAGGCAGTTTCCTTCATGGAAGCCGAAATTTCGGTTCTTCAGGTTGAGAAGCGTATCCGCAGCCGCGTCAAGCGCCAGATGGAGAAGACGCAGCGCGAATACTATCTCAACGAGCAGATGAAGGCGATCCAGAAGGAGCTTGGCGATGGCGAGGATGGTCGCGATGAAGCGGCTGAACTCGAAGAACGCATCAGCAAGACCAAGCTCTCCAAGGAAGCCCGCGAAAAGGCCCAGGCTGAGCTGAAGAAGCTGCGCAGTATGAGCCCGATGTCTGCCGAAGCAACGGTCGTCCGCAACTATCTCGACTGGCTGCTGTCCATTCCGTGGGGCAAGAAGTCGAAGATCAAGCAGGACCTGAACTTTGCCGAAGGCGTACTTGGCGACGATCACTTTGGTCTTGAAAAGGTCAAGGAGCGCATTGTCGAATATCTCGCGGTGCAGGCTCGCTCGACCAAGATCAAGGGCCCGATCCTCTGCCTCGTCGGACCTCCCGGCGTCGGCAAGACCTCGCTTGCACGTTCGATTGCCAAGGCTACCGGCCGTGAATATGTCCGTATGTCGCTCGGCGGCGTGCGTGACGAGGCTGAAATCCGCGGTCACCGCCGTACCTATATCGGTTCGATGCCCGGCAAGGTCATCCAGTCGATGAAGAAGGCGAAGAAGTCCAACCCGCTCTTCCTGCTCGATGAAATCGACAAGATGGGCCAGGATTTCCGCGGCGATCCGTCATCGGCCATGCTTGAGGTGCTGGATCCGGAACAGAACTCGACCTTCATGGATCACTACCTTGAGGTGGAATATGATCTGTCGAACGTCATGTTCGTGACGACGGCAAATACGCTGAATATTCCCGGTCCATTGCTGGATCGTATGGAAGTCATCCGTATCGCCGGCTACACCGAGGATGAAAAGCTCGAGATCGCCAAGCGGCACCTGTTGCCGAAGGCAATCAAGGATCATGCCCTGCAGCCGAAGGAGTTTTCGGTCACGGACGATGCGCTGCGCAATGTTATCCGCCTCTACACGCGGGAAGCAGGTGTGCGTAGCCTCGAACGCGAATTGATGACTCTGGCACGTAAGGCCGTGACCGAAATCCTGAAGTCGAAGAAGAAGTCGGTGAAAGTCACCGAAAAGAACCTCTCCGACTATCTGGGTGTCGAGCGGTTCCGCTTCGGTCAGATCGACGGCGAAGATCAGGTTGGCGTTGTGACAGGTCTTGCCTGGACGGAAGTTGGCGGTGAATTGCTGACCATCGAAGGTGTCATGATGCCCGGTAAGGGCCGCATGACCGTCACGGGTAACCTCCGCGACGTGATGAAGGAATCGATCTCCGCAGCGGCTTCCTATGTCCGCTCGCGTGCCATCGATTTCGGCATCGAACCTCCGTTGTTCGACAAGCGCGACATCCACGTGCACGTGCCGGAGGGTGCAACGCCGAAGGACGGTCCGTCCGCCGGTATCGCCATGGTCACGGCGATCGTATCCGTGCTGACCGGCATTCCGGTTCGCAAGGACATCGCAATGACGGGTGAGGTTACCCTGCGCGGTCGTGTCCTGCCAATCGGCGGCCTGAAAGAAAAGCTCCTCGCAGCTCTGCGCGGCGGCATCAAGAAGGTTCTGATCCCGGAAGAAAACGCCAAGGATCTGGCGGATATTCCGGACAATGTGAAGAACAGTCTTGAGATCGTTCCGGTGTCTCGCGTGGGTGAAGTCCTCAAGCATGCTCTGGTTCGCGAACCTGAGCCGATTGAATGGACCGAGCCGGCAACCCCGGCGACCGTGCCTTCGGTCGAGGAAGAAGCAGGGGCCACGACCGCTCATTAAGGCATTTCCGGCAAACGTGCGAAGCGGTTTGCTTACAGGTAATGCACCGAAATGAACGTCCAGCGGGCGATTCTGTTTCAGTCAGATTGCCCCGCTGGAAGGCGTCTATCAGGACCAACAATTGAAATGCCGGGCAATTTGCCCGGCATTTCTGTGTTTAACCCCGGTTTTCCGGGGTTTTTTCACGTTGACAGGCTTGGTTTGTGAAACGATTTGAATAAACTCCGACCAATCCGGTCACGTTATCCGTTCCGGTAGATAAAGAAAGGAAATGCCAATGAACAAGAACGAATTGGTTGCCGCAGTTGCGGAAAAGGGCGGTTTGACGAAGGCTGATGCCGGTACTGCAGTTGACGCCGTACTCGCCGCTGTTACCGGCGCCCTGAAGGCTGGTGAAGAAGTCCGTCTGCCTGGCTTCGGCGTTTTCTCCGTTTCGCATCGCGCTGCCTCGACCGGCCGTAACCCATCGACCGGCAAGGAAGTTGCTATTCCGGCTCGCAATGTGCCGAAGTTCTCGGCTGGCAAGGGCCTGAAGGACGCCGTAAACGGCTAATCATGATCTGGAGAGTGAAAGCTCTTCGAACGGATCGTGACGTTAAATTTCCAGCCATCGCGGCATGATCGCGAATGGCTGTCGAGAAGGCCCGGCATTGCCGGGCTTTTTTCGTAAGTGTAGTAAGCGTGAATGAGTGCTTGCAACTGGATGTTGGCTTCTAAGAACCAAAAATATCCGTCAGGATTCTGGCCAGTGCGAAAACGGCTGCCAATGGTAGCAGCCAGTCGAAAAATATATCCAGGTTTTTCATGAGTGAAAGAATGCTCGGCTGATCTTGCGAGATTGCACCGCCAAATGACACCATTTGGCGGCTCAATGGACTAGCGGACGATCTTCAGCAGGGAAGTGCGCTTCCCGAAGATCATATCGGTGCACAATGTGCTTTTACGAGAAAGTCTGTAGGTAGCAGCAGGCCGCGTATCACAAATGGACTTCACAAAACGCAGTGCTGATACGCGATCTGTGAAAAGTCCCCCGACAAGTCCCAGCCGGTCATAGACGACCCAGCGCCGTGCGGCTTCCTTGTCGACGATAAAGCGCGGCAGTGGAACTGCGGCGTTTCTCTGGTTTTTTGTGGTCATAGCGAGTGCTCCATCCAGAGACGTAACCGCATTCACTGTGTAAGTTGCATGATGAGGAACGTCACCAGAACGCCGGCTCCAATCACGGTCATCAAGCGGAGCAGTATGCTGATGTCCTGGCGCAATTCTTCCTCGGTAATGGCTGAACTGATGTTCCGGGACCCTGCATGCGTACGCTTTGCTTTGCTCAGGTGTAAAAACAGGCCCAATTTTCCGTACATGATCGAAACCTCACTTCTGATGGTTGCACGAATGTTTCAATTGCTGGGGGGCTAGGCTGGCGGTGTTTCAGCGCGCCGCCAGTGTGATGGAAAGTACCGCTTGCTGATGCTGCGCTATGAGCGCCGAGGGTGTTTCTTCCACATGGTCAATGGCAGCACAGGCCCGACGAATGGCGCTGGCGGTTTCTTCGCTGACGCCAACCAACGGCAGCCGTACATCCGGTGACAGACCGCGCCGATGGTGCAAGGCGTACTTCACCGGAACGGGATTGGTATCCTGTTCCATAGCAGTCAGAAGAGGCTTCAATTTGAAGCCGAGCGTTCTGGCAGCGCAGGCATCGGTTCGCTTACAGGCTTCGTAAAGTTCGACAGTGGTTGCTGGAAGCACATTCGATATGACTGAAATCATTCCGTCTCCCCCCTCAAGATTGAAGGAAACGGCGGTCGCGTCATGTCCTGATAGTTGTATCAGCCGATCGCCTATACGACGAACGATGCGTTTGGGCCGGTCGAGTTCACCAGTCGCGTCCTTGATACCAATGACGGTCGGGAGTTCACTCAGCCGTTCGATAGTTTCCAGAGAAAGATCAACGCCGGTTCGCTTCGGGACATTATAAAGGATGATTGGTATCTGGACATTGCGAGCCACGGCTTCGAAGTGGCGATACAAGCCTTCCTGAGACGGGCAGTTATAGTATGGCGTCACAATCAGGGCGGCGTCAGCACCGCAGGCAGCTGCAGCGCTCGTCAATGCAATTGTCGATAGAGTATCGTTGGTGCCTGTTCCTGCAACAACGGGTACACGCCCTGCAGAGACGTCAACACAGGCTTTGATGAGGCTGATCTTTTCCGCCGTATTGAGAGTTGGGGCCTCTCCGGTCGTGCCACAGGGAGAAAGAGCATGGATGCCTTCTCCAATCTGCCACTCCACCAACTCTGCGAAAGCCTTGTGCGCCACTTCTCCGTTTTCAAATGGGGTAACAAGAGCGGTTGTTACTCCGCGCAATCTGGTTCTGAGTTCGTCATAAGCCATTGTTCTGGATCTCCGTTACCCGAACCTTCGACCGCAAACGAACCTCGCATATGTCGCAGAAGCCATTCAGAACGCAGTCTTGCCGGGCGTGAACAAGCTATGAGTCCCGGCGTATAAATTCGAGATCGGGAACAGACCCGGAGTATTAGAAAGTCGTATATTACCTCAGAACATGATGTGACCGCGCTGGCCGTTATAAAGCGACTAACGCTTTTATTCTCAGGTCCTTGCCCGCTCAGACAGAGGAGTATCCGCAAAAAAGCCGGGCACTGGGCCCGGCTTCCGATAACTCTCTTTGCCTGCCGCTTATTCGGCAGCCTCTGAACTGCGCTTGGGGCGGCGTTCCAGCAGTTCCTTGAGGAAGTGGCCGGTGTAGGAGCGTTTCTCCTGCACGATGTCCTCCGGACGGCCCACGGCAACAATCTCGCCGCCGCCATCGCCACCTTCCGGTCCAAGGTCGATCACCCAGTCGGCAGTCTTGATGACTTCGAGATTATGCTCGATCACAACGACTGTGTTGCCCTGTTCCACCAGCTCGTGCAGCACTTCAAGCAGCTTGGCCACATCGTGGAAGTGCAGGCCGGTTGTCGGTTCGTCCAGAATATAGAGCGTGCGGCCCGTCGCGCGGCGCGACAGTTCCTTGGCAAGCTTTACGCGCTGCGCCTCACCACCCGAAAGCGTCGTCGCCTGCTGGCCGACCTTGATGTAGCCGAGACCCACCTTGACGAGCGTTTCCATCTTGTCGCGCACCGCAGGCACGGCGGAGAAAAACTCCGCACCTTCCTCGACTGTCATATCCAGCACATCGGCGATGGACTTGCCCTTGAACAGGACTTCCAGCGTTTCGCGGTTGTAGCGTTTGCCGTGACAGACATCACAAGTCACATAGACATCCGGCAGGAAGTGCATCTCGATCTTGATGACGCCGTCGCCCTGACAGGCCTCGCAGCGTCCGCCCTTCACATTGAACGAGAAGCGCCCCGCCTGATAACCGCGCGCCTTGGCTTCCGGCAGACCCGCAAACCAGTCGCGGATCGGCGTGAAGGCGCCGGTATAGGTTGCCGGGTTGGAACGAGGCGTACGACCAATCGGCGACTGGTCGATATCGATCACCTTGTCGAGGAATTCCAGCCCCTCGATGCGGTCATGCTCCGCCGGATGCTCACGTGAACCCATGATGCGGCGCGAAGCGGCCTTGAACAGGGTTTCAATCAGAAAGGTGGACTTGCCGCCGCCTGAAACGCCGGTGACAGCGGTAAAGGTTCCAAGCGGAATATCCGCCGAGACATTTTTCAGATTGTTGCCGCGCGCGCCGACGACCTTAATGCGCTTGGACTTTGAAATCTTGCGGCGTTCCGCCGGAACGGCAACTTCCATCGCGCCTGACAGATATTTGCCAGTCAGCGAGTTCGCATTAGACATCACGTCCTGCGGCGACCCTTGAGCGATGATCTTGCCGCCATGGACACCTGCCGCTGGACCGATATCGACCACATAGTCGGCAGTCAGGATCGCATCTTCGTCATGTTCGACCACGATGACCGTGTTGCCGAGATCGCGCAGATGGCGCAGCGTGTCGAGGAGACGCGCATTATCACGCTGATGCAGGCCGATGGATGGTTCATCCAGCACGTAAAGCACGCCGGTCAGGCCGGAACCGATCTGCGAGGCAAGACGGATACGCTGGCTTTCACCGCCCGACAGCGTGCCGGAATTGCGCGCCAGCGTCAGATAGTCGAGGCCGACATCATTGAGGAACTGCAGGCGCTCCCGGATTTCCTTGAGGATGCGGGCGGCAATCTCGCGCTGCTTGTCGTTAAAGCTGCTATCAATGTCGCGGAACCAGGCGTCGGCCTTGCGGATCGACATTTCCGTGATCTCGCCAACATGCTTCATGCCAACCTTGACCGCAAGCGCTTCCGGCTTCAGACGGTAGCCGTTACAGGAAGGGCAGGGCGTAGAGGCCATGAAGCGCTCGATATCTTCGCGCGACCAGGCGGAGTCGGTCTCCTTCCAGCGGCGCTCCAGATTGGGGATCACGCCTTCAAAAGGCTTCGTCGTCTGGTAGGAGCGCAGGCCGTCATCATACTGGAAGGTGATTTCCTTGCCCTTGGTGCCATAAAGAATGGCCTGCTGTGCCTCTTCCGAAAGATCGGCCCAGCGTGCGCCGATCTTGAAGCCATAGGCTTTGCCCAGCGCTTCCAGCGTCTGATTGTAGTAGGGCGACGAGGACCGCGCCCACGGAGCAATTGCGCCGTCCTTCAACACTGCCGTTTCGTCGGGAACGATCAGGTTCGGATCAATGGCCTGCTGCGTGCCGAGACCATCGCAGGTCGGGCAGGCGCCGAATGGGTTGTTGAACGAGAACAGGCGCGGTTCGATTTCAGGAATTGTGAAACCGGAAACCGGGCAGGCAAACTTTTCCGAAAACAGAATGCGCTCATGCGTTTCGTTGGCGGACTTGTTGGCAGCACCGCCTTCAGCCGTTTCTTCCGGCGGCAGAGGCTTGTCGGCAAACTCGGCAACGGCCAGACCTTCGGCAAGCTTGAGGCAGGTTTCAAGACTGTCGGCGAGGCGGGTCGACAGGTCAGGGCGCACCACGACACGGTCCACCACGACATCGATGTCGTGCTTGTACTTCTTGTCGAGCGCCGGAACGTCGGAGATTTCATAGAAGGTGCCGTCTACCTTGACGCGCTGAAAGCCCTTCTTCTGAAGTTCCGCCAGTTCCTTCTTGTACTCGCCCTTGCGGCCGCGAACGATGGGCGCGAGGATATAAAGGCGCGTGCCTTCTTCCAGCGCCATGACGCGATCAACCATCTGGCTGACTGTCTGGCTTTCGATGGGAAGTCCGGTCGCCGGCGAATAAGGCACGCCCACGCGCGCAAAGAGCAGGCGCATATAGTCGTAAATTTCGGTGACGGTGCCGACCGTCGAGCGCGGATTGCGGCTCGTCGTCTTTTGTTCGATAGAGATTGCGGGCGACAGGCCGTCGATCTGGTCGACATCCGGCTTCTGCATCATTTCGAGGAACTGGCGCGCATAGGCCGAAAGGCTTTCGACATAGCGGCGCTGGCCTTCCGCATAGATCGTGTCGAAGGCAAGCGAGGATTTGCCCGAGCCGGAAAGCCCCGTCATTACGATCAGCTTGTCGCGAGGCAGATCGAGATCGACATTTTTCAGATTGTGTTCGCGCGCGCCACGTATGGAAATGAATTTCTGATCGCTCATTCCGCGTCCTGCCTGCTCATGATGCCATGGATAACGGGCGCCGAATGGTAAAACACGTCGCGCCGGTGTCTAATATGGGGTGAAACCCTCCAATAAGAAGGGGGCTCCGGTCATTCATCGGTGCACTCTTATCATTAGAACAAATATCGAACAACCAGCCTTCTGATAGGCGATACGAAATGTGAACGCAAGAGCGTTGACTGTCACTCCTGACAGGAGCAGACTACCCTTACTCGCTGATAGCGGAGAGGTGCCGCGGTGGGATGACACGGCATCGGCAAGAGGTCCGCAGGAGGCGGGGAGACCCAGTAGGGAGGTAAAGGAGCATGAGTCCACCTGACTACAGTGCCTAGCTTTCACAGAGATGAAAGCACAATCCGTTTCGGTTGCGGCAGCATCTTTTCGCAAGGAATGATGCCTCGTTGATCGAAAGTGTGATTGCCGACAATTTGAATTTGCGCGGAATGCAAATGGCCGTGCGCCTTTGTGATCCGAAAAGACCTGCCGACGAATTAATGTCGACACATGAGCATTGCTCAAACCCCAAGCCCTGCGCGCCAAAGATACAGTGAGCGGCAGGGCTTTTCCTTGGAAGCTGATCCCGTTTGCCAAGCGCAGGCAGCTATTGCTTTATGAAGGTTGTCGGCAAGGCTGTTTTGAAATTAAGGCAGATGCAGTTTCAGCCCCTGAAATGAGGCAAACTGCATTATCAGCGCGGTAAACGGTGCAAAAACCCACTGAAATTTATGGCGAACGCAAGGCTTTTTAATGTCGGAAGGTTGCATTTTGAACAAAACAAGAACATAAACTCTGTGGACATTGAAGAATTCACCGGCCCGGATTGAGCACGCTTTGAGCCAGTCCTGTAAGGTGAACATATGAGTTTCTGGTGATGGCGCATTGTTGCGCCTGATCTTTCATTTGAAAAGTGCCTCTTGTCCGCGCGAAGCAGTGCGGAAAGAGTGTGCATGCAAGACCCGGAGTAATTTTCGATGGCTGGTAGCGTCAATAAAGTCATTCTGGTCGGCAATCTTGGTGCCGATCCGGAAATTCGTCGTCTGAACTCCGGCGACGTGGTTGCCAATCTGCGCATTGCAACGTCGGAAAGCTGGCGCGATCGCCAGAGCGGCGAACGCAAGGACCGCACCGAATGGCACAGCGTTGTCATCTTCAATGAGAACCTCGCCAAGGTTGCGGAACAATATCTGAAGAAGGGCGCCAAGGTTTACATCGAAGGCGCGCTCCAGACCCGCAAGTGGCAGGATCAGAACGGCAATGACCGTTATTCGACGGAAGTCGTGCTGCAGAAGTTCCGTGGTGAGCTGCAGATGCTCGATAGCCGTGGTGAAGGCGGCGGTGAAGGCCGTTCGTTCGGCGGCGGTGGCGGCAACCGTAACCAGATGTCTGATTATTCCGGTGGCGGCGGTGATTTCGGCTCGTCTGGCCCATCCAATCAGGGTGGCAGCAGCGGTGGCTTCTCGCGCGATCTGGACGACGAAATTCCGTTCTGAGAACGAATATAATTCAGTTTATAAGTGAATTACGATAAGGCGCTGTTTTAAAGCGCCTTTTCTATTGGATCATACTTCCAATTCTCTAGGAAAAATGATGTCTGATCGCGAGCTCGTCAGCGTGATTTGCCCTCAGATTTAACCTGCTCACCGTCCTCTTTGGTGAATGATGCGACGGGGTTTTCCAGAAGCGGCAGAACCAGCTCAGAGGGACGGCAAAGCCTGGTGCCGCGCGGCGTTTCGACGATGGGCCGGTTGATCAGAATCGGATGAGCCATCATGAAATCGATCAGCTCGTCATCAGTCCATTTCGGATCGGACAGCCCGAGTTCGGCATAGGGTGTACCTTTCTCGCGCAATAGTTCGCGTGGTGTCATGTTCATTGCCGCCAGCAGACCGAGCAGACGTTCCCGCGTGGGTGGATTCTGCACATATTCGATGATGACGGGCTCTTTGCCACTGGCACGGATCATTGCCAGCGTATTACGCGAGGTGCCGCATTTTGGATTATGAAAAATGGTCACGGTCATTGGAAATTTCCTGTCTGGATTGAGCGCGTTCATAACAGCTTCGAGAGCAGTTCAGTGCCAGCACGATTCAGTTCATGTCATTCATCTGCGGGTCACCGGGATACGTGTCGATAGAAAACTCCATATTATCCGCTGAAAACCGTGTCAGCGAATACTGGATCGGCACTCCATCGGTATTCACATTGATCGCCTTGGCCGTCAGTACAATGGCGCCGGGCGAAAGCTTCAAATGTTTCAGATCATCCGAATCCGCATGGCGGGCGGATATGATTGTCGATTTACGGAAGTAGTCGGCAACTCCTGCTTTTCGGAAAGCCACGGTGACGGAACCGCTTTCCGCATAATCCTCGGCAATTTCCGGAAATTGTTCGGCACTGATCCAGAGTGTTGCGCGCGACACGGGGCGTCCGTCGGCGCTGTGCAAGGTTTCCAGCCGCAGGACAGGTGAACCAGGCTCGATCTCAAGAGCTTCGGCTATATCCGGGGAGGCAGGCGCTGTGCCGGAAGCGAGCAGCGCGCCTTTCATGTCCCGCACTTGCGAAGCCAGTGATTGCGAAATGCGGGTGCGACGTCCGATCTGATAGGTGAGGCGCTTTGCATTGGCAACGAAGGTGCCGCGCCCTTGCTCGGCACGCAGCACGCCTTCCTGCGTCAGCGCGGCAATGGCGCTGCGCACCGTATGGCGATTGACTCCAAACCTGTCGGCAAGTTCCATCTCGGCGGGCATACGCGCACCCGACTGAAGCCTTCCGGCTCTGATCTCGCCGCGTATCTCGTCGGCAATCTGCCGCCAGATGGCCACGCCGCTGTTTCTCTCAATTCGTCTGGTCTTTGTCATCAACTGTCATCGTCCTGTCATTGGCAGGGTGTATTCATTCTGGTATTGTATAGTTGTCTATATAACTAGACAATTTGAGAGATCAAGTCAACGGGAGTGCATCCCGAAAAACATGAAACGGTTTTCGGACAAGATGCGCCTCAAAACAAACTCCAGAGCATTGATCTGATGCAATCAGGTCAAAGCGCGCTCTGGAACTAACAGGGCAGGGAAGCTCATGTACGGTACGGAGCAAAGTGCGAAGGGAGGCGGAGCCGGTTCCGCCACTGAAAGCGGAACAGTGCCGGATGCAGTGCCAGATTCAGTTCAAGCCGCACGGCAGGCAAGCATGGCAGTTCTTGCGCGTGCAAGCGGCGAAGAGCTGCATGCCTTCTGGCAGGCATGGTCCAACAAGCCGGAATTTGAAGTTCTGCGCGGACCGGAAACCGGTCTCGTAATGCTGCGTGGCCGCATTGGTGGCGGCGGTGCATCCTTCAATGTCGGCGAGGCAACAGTGACGCGCGCTACGGTGCGGCTCTCCGACGGTTCTGTCGGTCACTCTTATGCGCTCGGTCGCGATCAGGAAAAGGCGCGGCTTGCCGCTGTCTTTGATGCATTGTGGCTCGATGAAGGCCATCGCGATGCCGTGGAGGCACAAGTGCTGAATGTCTTGCGCAAACGGTTGAACGATGCCGATGCCAAGCTGCGCGGCGAAGCCGCCGCTACCAAGGTCGATTTCTTCACAATGGTCCGGGGAGACAATTGATGCTTCCTTTTTCTCTCGAAAACAGCACTTCCTCCGCGTTTGAGGGTGGCTTTGCCGATCCGGTGACGGATGCGCAGTCAGCTTTTCATGCCGTCATGCACGCCATGGCTAATCCCGGTCGCATTTATCCATTGGCTCGCACAGCCACACCACCGCAGCCGCTGACGCCTGAACTGGGCGTTATTGCAGCAACCCTGCTCGATCACGATGCAACTGTCTGGTGCGATGCAGCGATAGCAGCTGATGAAAGCGCAACCGCCTGGCTTACTTTCCACACGGGTGCGCCGCGTGTCGAAAGTGCGGATGCCGCGCAATTCGCTCTAGCCAGCAATGTTTCGCTGCTGCCGTCTCTGGCAGGGTTTTCGCAGGGCGACGCCGAATTTCCCGACTGTTCGACAACCGTCGTTCTCGCTGTTGCGTCACTGACAAGCGGACAGGGCTTTGTGCTGAAAGGCCCCGGTATCGATGGCGAACGTGCACTTCATGTCGAAGGTCTGCCGCAGGATTTCATCCAGCAATGGCGTGAGAACGGCGCACAATACCCGCTCGGCGTTGATCTTGTTCTGGTCAGCGACGGCGCTGTTGCAGCGCTTCCCCGCACAACTCGCGTTTCCGCTCTGGAGGGCTGAAAATGTATGTTGCCGTAAAGGGTGGCGAAACGGCCATCCATAATGCACACCGTCTTCTCGATGATCGTCGTCGCGGCGACCGTTCGGTTCCGGCACTGCGTCTCGATCAGATTGCCGAACAGCTGGCGCTGGCGGTTGATCGCGTCATGGCCGAAGGTTCGCTCTATGATCGCGAACTGGCGGCACTTGCTGTGCGCCAGTCGCGCGGCGATCTGATCGAAGCGATCTTTCTGGTCCGCGCCTACCGCACCACCTTGCCGCGCTTTGGCTATTCGCGGCCGATGGAAACCGCTGAAATGCTGATCGAACGCCGCATTTCTGCGACCTACAAGGATTTACCGGGTGGTCAGTTGCTCGGACCGACCTTTGATTACACGCATCGTCTGCTCGACCCAGATCTGGCCGGTGATGTTGCCGTTCCGGAACCCGAAATGCGGGAAGCCGTGAAGGAAGAGACGCCGCGTGTAACCGATATTCTTGGCGCGGTCGGCATGATTGAGGATGATGGTTCCCTGCCGGAAGGTCACGAACCGGGCGACCTGACCCGCGAACCGTGGACATTCCCGATGGAGCGCGATCTGCGCCTTCAGGCATTGGCACGCGGTGATGAAGGTTTCCTGCTGGCGCTCGGCTATTCCACCCAGCGCGGCTATGGCAATAACCATCCTTTCGTCGGCGAAATCCGCATTGGCGAAGTGGATGTCGAGTTCGACGTGCCCGAACTTGGTTTTGCCGTCTCGCTCGGTCGCGTGCAGCTGACCGAATGCCAGATGGTCAATCAGTTCAAGGGATCGGCCAAGCAGCCGCCGCAATTCACGCGCGGTTACGGTCTGGTGTTCGGCCAGAGCGAACGCAAGGCCATGTCCATGTCGCTCTGCGACCGTGCACTGCGCGTGCGGGAATTCGATGCGGATGTGACGGCACCTGCCGAGGACGAGGAATTCGTCATCTCGCATTCCGACAATGTGCAGGCGACGGGTTTCGTCGAGCATCTGAAACTGCCGCATTACGTGGATTTCCAGGCAGAACTCGACCTCATCCGCCGCATGCGCGCGGAATATGACCAAGCGCACAATGAGACTGAAGGCGTAACGAAGGAGGCCGCAGAATGAGCGATCTGGCCAATTATAACTTCGCCTATCTGGACGAACAGACCAAGCGGATGATCCGCCGCGCCATCCTGAAGGCCATCGCAATACCGGGCTATCAGGTGCCTTTTGCCAGCCGTGAAATGCCGATGCCTTATGGATGGGGCACCGGCGGCGTGCAGGTGACGGCTGCCATTCTGGGGCCGGATGATGTGCTGAAGGTCATCGATCAGGGTGCCGATGACACGACCAATGCCGTTTCCATCCGCGCCTTCTTCCAGAAGACCGCCGATGTCGCCGTCACCACCCATACGGGCGAGGCGACCATCATCCAGACCCGCCATCGTATCCCGGAATATCCGCTGACCGAAGGGCAGGTGATTGTCTATCAGGTGCCGATCCCCGAGCCACTGCGTTTTCTGGAGCCACGCGAAACCGAAACCCGCAAGATGCACGCGCTTGCCGAATATGGCCTCATGCATGTGAAGCTTTATGAAGATATTGCGCGCCACGGCCATATCGCCAAGACCTACGATTATCCGGTGATGATCGAAGGGCGCTATGTGATGGCGCCTTCGCCGACGCCGAAATTCGACAATCCGAAAATGCATATGTCTCCGGCATTGCAGCTGTTCGGCGCAGGTCGCGAAAAGCGCATTTATGCCGTCCCGCCCTATACGCGGGTGGTCAGCCTCGATTTCGAGGATCACCCGTTCGAAGTGCAGAAGTTCAAGGAACCCTGTGCGCTGTGCGGCGCGAAGGGCGTCTATCTGGATGAAGTCGTGCTCGATGATCGCGGCGGCTCGATGTTCGTCTGCTCCGACACTGATTTTTGCGAAGACCGTCAGGCCAACGGCCATTTCGGTCATCTGGCTGCAAACAAGGAGGCTGCGGCCAAGGAGACCGTAAAATGAACAGCGAACCCCTGCTGAGAGTAAACAGCCTGTCGAAGTTTTACGGCAATCGCCGTGGCTGTGCAGATATTTCCTTCAAACTGTGGCCGGGCGAAGTGCTGGCCATCGTCGGCGAATCCGGTTCGGGCAAGACGACGCTGCTGAACAGTCTGGCAACCCGTCTGGAGCCGACATCGGGCACCGTCGAATACCGGATGCGTGACGGTGAATTCCGCGATCTCTACAAGATTGGCGAAGCGGAACGCCGTTTCCTGATGCGGACCGATTGGGGTTTTGTGCATCAGAACCCGGCTGACGGATTGCGCATGACGGTTTCAGCTGGCGCCAATGTCGGCGAACGCCTGATGGCAGTCGGTGAACGTCATTACGGTAATATCCGCTCGACGGCCACGGAATGGCTCGGTCGTGTCGAAATCGCTTCTGACCGTATCGACGATCAGCCGCGCGCCTTCTCTGGCGGCATGCGCCAGCGCTTGCAGATTGCCCGCAATCTGGTGACTGCTCCGCGACTTGTTTTCATGGATGAACCGACCGGCGGTCTCGATGTGTCCGTGCAGGCACGTCTTCTCGATCTTTTGCGCGGCCTCGTCAGCGATCTTGGTCTGTCGGTGATCATCGTTACTCACGATCTTGCCGTAGCCCGGCTTCTGTCCCATCGCATCATGGTCATGAAAGACGGCCATATTGTCGAACAGGGCCTGACCGACCGCGTACTGGATGACCCGCAGGCGCCATATACGCAACTGCTCGTGTCGTCTATTTTGCAGGTTTAGTAAATTAAAACAGATGTTTGCAGCGTGTTGTTCGTAAATTAGCGAAACTTCATGCGTGAGGTGAGAAATGACACAAGTTAGAACATCCTCTCCGCTGGCGGTGTCGGGGCTGGCGAAGACGTTCACGATGCACTTGCAAGGTGGCATTCAGTTGCCAGTCGTAAGTAACGTGGACTTCAATCTGGAAGCAGGCGAATGCGCCGTGCTTGGCGGACCTTCCGGTGCCGGTAAAAGCTCCATTCTCAAGATGGTCTATGGCAATTACGCTGTGAATGCAGGTTCGATCCTCATTCGTCACGAAGACCGTATGGTGGATCTGGCAACAGCCGATCCGCGCGAAGTGCTGGCGGTGCGGCGCGATACGATTGGCTATGTCAGCCAGTTTCTGCGCACATTGCCGCGCGTCGCGGCAATTGATGTGGTTGCCGAGCCTCTGGTTGCGCGTGGCGTCGATCGCGAAGTGGCGCTGAACCGCGCTCGCGAGCTTCTGTCACAGCTCAACCTGCCAGAAAGGCTGTGGGCCCTGCCGCCTGCAACCTTCTCCGGCGGCGAACAGCAGCGCGTGAACATCGCGCGCGGTTTCATCACGGATCATCCGATACTGTTGCTCGATGAGCCGACCGCCTCGCTCGATGCGAAGAACCGGGCTGTCGTGGTTGATCTCATCAAGACCAAGAAGGAGCAGGGCGTCGCCATGCTAGGCATCTTCCACGATGAAGATGTGCGTACGGAGGTTGCGGACCGGATTATCGACGTGACAGCTTTCTCTCCGAGGGCCGCCGCATGACCAAGCTATCGGTAGAACCGCTGGTGCATGAAACCGCCATCGTCAGCGGTTGCACACTCGGTCGCTACACAGAGATAGGCGAGCGCAGCCGCGTTTCAGAAACTATGCTCGATGACTATTCCTATCTCGGCGTCGATTGCGAAATCTGGTGTGCGGAAATTGGCAAGTTTTCCAATATCGCCAGCCATGTGCGCATCAACGCCACCAACCATCCGACATGGCGTCCGACGTTGCATCATTTCACCTACCGCGCCGGTGATTACTGGCCGGAGGAAAAGGATGAGACGGAGTTTTTCGAGTGGCGTCGCGGCAATGCCGTGAAAATCGGTCACGACACATGGCTCGGCCATGGCTCCACCATTTTGCCGGGTGTGACGGTTGGCAATGGTGCGGTTGTCGGGGCCGGAGCGGTGGTGAGCAAGGACGTGGCACCCTATACGATTGTGGGCGGTGTGCCTGCGCGTCTCATTCGCGAACGCTTCGATGCCGCGACCGGCAATCGTCTGGATCGGCTGGCCTGGTGGGACTGGAGCCATGATCGTCTGCGTGAGGCGCTCGATGATTTCCGCGCGCTCGATATCGAAGCTTTCCTCTCGAAATATGAAACTGCCGCCAATACAAATGCGGTGATGAAAGAGCTATCCCATGGCTAATGAAATCGTTCTGAAAAATGCGCAGATCGTGCTCGCTGACGAGATTGTTTCCGGTTCTATCCTGATCCGTGACGGCAAAATTGCAGCCATCGATCAGGGCTATGCCAATGGCGGCGATGACATGGATGGCGATTATGTCATTCCGGGCCTCATCGAGCTGCACACCGACCAGTTGGAAAGCCATTACGCGCCGCGTCCGAAAGTGCGCTGGAATGTCGATGCTGCGGTTCAGGCCCATGATGCGCAGGTTGCAGCATCGGGCATCACGACGGTTTTCGATGCGATGCGCGTCGGCTCCGACTATGACCGCGACTTCGTGGGCAAGGATATGCGGATGCTTGCGGACGCCATCGAAAGCGGTGTCCGCGAAAACCGGCTGCGTGCAGACCACTTTCTGCATCTGCGCTGCGAAGTGTCATCTGCGGATTGCCTTGAAACATTCGAGCTTTTTGCGGGCGATGACCGCGTCAAACTCGCTTCGCTGATGGATCATGCGCCGGGACAGCGTCAATTCGTTGATCTTGAGACCTATCGCACTTATTACATGCGCAAGATGAAGCTCACGGATGAGGAGTTCCGGGTGCATTGTGAGAAGCGCATGGCGGATTCGGACGCCTATTCGGCCAATCATCGCCGCGCCATTGCCGAAATGGCTGCGACACGTGGCATCGTTCTGGCCAGCCATGACGATGCGACCAGTGCGCATGTCGATGAATCGCTCGACCATGGCGTGCGGATTGCCGAGTTTCCGACCACGATGGAAGCGGCCAATGCTTCGAAAGGCGCAGGCCTCTCGATCCTGATGGGTGCGCCGAACATCGTTCGCGGTGGCTCGCATTCCGGCAATATCGCCGCACGTGATCTCGTGGACAATGGCAGCCTCGACATTCTGTCTTCGGACTATATTCCGTTCAGCCTCATTCAGTCGGCTTTCGGCCTTGCTTCGGGCGAACGTCCGATTGCGCTGCCACAGGCTGTCCGCCTCGTGACCAAGAATCCTGCCGACGCCATGGCCATGGATGATCGCGGCGAAATCGCCATCGGCAAGCGCGCCGATCTCGTTCGCGTGCGCCCGAAAGGTGCAATCCCGGTTGTCCGTACGGTCTGGCGCGAAGGCGAACGGGTGCTTTGATGCAGATGCAATCCGATATGCCGAAAGGCTGTTTCGTCGCCGTCGTCGGCCCCAGCGGGGCCGGCAAGGATACGATCATGGATGCAGCGCGTGTGGCTCTTGCGGGCGACATGCGTTTTCATTTTGTGCGCCGCATCATCACCCGCCCGCAAATGCCGGGCACGGAAGATCATGACAGTCTGGACGAAGCATCTTTTGCAAAAGCTGCTGGTGAGGGAGCCTTCGCTCTGCACTGGCAGGCGCATGGCCTGAGCTATGGATTGCCGAAATCGCTTGAGGATGAAATCGCTGAGGGCACGGTGGTGATAGCCAACGTTTCGCGCCGGGTTCTGGGCGATATCCGCAGGCTCTACACGTCGCGCTCTGTGGTTGTGATAACGGCCCGACCGGACGTTCTGGCAGAACGGCTTGCGTCGCGTGGTCGTGAAAGCCGGGAAGAAATCACCGCGCGGCTTGCGCGTGAAGTGAGCTTCGATGACGATGCCGGAGATGTTGTCACAATAGACAATTCAGGTGATGTCAATGCATCCACAGAGACCTTCCTTCGTCATTTGAAGGAAATAACTGTTAAAACAATTGCTTAGGTAAAATTCCTATAGCGGTGTGTAAATTTACACAAACGTCATTATGCTTTCATTGCAGTGTCATGGAAGCAATTCAAAGTGAGCATGAATGGAGACCAATTCATGCTTCAACTGAACAACATAACGCGCCGCTATAATGACAAGGTGGCGGTTTCGGGCGTGGACCTCGAAATCGAGCCGGGCACGTTTGTGGGAATTATCGGGCGCTCAGGCGCAGGCAAGTCGACGCTTCTGCGTATGATCAATCGCCTTGTCGAGCCGTCCGAGGGAACAATTCACTGGGATGGCCGTGATGTTACCGGCCTTAAAGGTTCGGGATTGCGCGACTGGCGCGCGCAATGCGCGATGATTTTCCAGCATTTCAATCTGGTTGATCGTCTTGATGTTCTGACCAACGTTCTGATGGGGCGCCTGAACTATGTTTCGACGCCGAAGTCGCTCCTGCGTATCTGGAGCGACGAAGAACGCCTGATCGCGCTTTCCGCTCTGCAGCAGTTCGATATTGCGCATCTTGCGGCGCACCGCGCCGATGAACTTTCGGGTGGCCAGCAGCAGCGCGTGGCGATTGCCCGCGCGCTCGTGCAGCAGCCACGCATTATTCTTGCCGACGAGCCTATTGCATCGCTTGATCCGCGCAACACCCGCAGCGTCATGGACGCCCTGCGCCGCATCAATCGCGAATACGGCATCACGGTCCTCTGCAATCTGCACTCGCTCGATATTGCGCGCAGCTATTGCGACCGCCTCGTCGGCATGTCTGCCGGCAAGATCGTATTCCGTGGCACACCGTCGATGCTGACAGATATGGCATCACGCGACCTTTACGGCATGGAAGCCGCTGACGTCATCGACGCCGATGAGCAGCAGGGCGAACCAATGCCAATGCCAGTTCCGCAGTCGGCTGAAGCCGTTCTGCGCCAGCTTTCCGCCTGAGCGCATAAAGCTCCGGAAAAAAACACGCTCCAAACTCAGGATTAACAGGAGATACCTATGCTTAACCGTAGAAACTTTCTGGCGGCTGCTGCGCTTACCGCAACGCTGACCATGCCAATGATGGCCTCCACCGCTCAGGCTGCTGACTGGAGCAAGGATTATCCGGAAATCGTTCTGGGTGTTATCCCGGCTGAAAACGCCTCGACCACTTCCGACCGTTATGCGCCTCTGGCTGCATATCTCGGCAAGGAACTTGGCACCAAGGTCACGCTGCGCGTCGCCAACGACTACGCCGCCGTCATCGAAGGCCAGCGCGCCGGTAACATCCAGATCGCATTCTATGGCCCGGCTTCTTATGCCCGCGCCGTCATGACCGGCGTTGAAACCACTCCGCTCGTCAACCAGCGTCATGACACCGGCGTCAACGGCTACTACTCGGTCGTTTATGTTCGCGCCGACAGCCCGTACCAGAAAATGGATGACCTGAAGGGCAAGACCATTGCTCTCGTTGATCCGAACTCCACGTCGGGCAACAATGCTCCGCGCTTCTTCCTCAACCGCGAAGGCTATAGCGTCGATACGTTCTTCGGTAAGAACTTCTTCGCTGGCAGCCATGAAAATGCAGTTCTTGCTCTTGCGCAGGGCACCGCTGACGCCGCTGCCAACTCCTGGAACTCGGAAAACGATTCCAACCTGACCCGCATGGTCAGCCGCGGCGTGCTGAAGGATGCTGACGGTAAGGCAATGACGAAGGACGATTTCCGCGTCATCTTCAAGTCGGACTTCCTTCCAGAAGGTCCGTTCGCTGTTCTCAACACTCTTCCAGACCAGCTGAAGGCCGACATCAAGCAGGCTTTCCTCGATATGCCGAAGAAGGACAAGGCGGGTTTTGACGCCCTTTCCGACGGCAAGGATCAGGAATTCGTGGCGACCGAAGCCAAGGAATATGAGCCGATCATCGAGATGCTCAAGTTCAACGACAAGGCTCGCAAGTCTTAATCCGTAGAACAATTGAAGTGCCCGGAACGTACCCCGTTCCGGGCATTTTTATAGGAAAGATCGCATGACGGTATCCTCACTCGACGGCAACGGTGCAAAAGGCCTGCTTGCCGATTATCGCAGAGAAGTCGGCAAACGGCGTCTCTACGGTATCGCGCTGCTCCTCGCGCTTGTCGTTGTCGCTATTGCTGCCTCCGTCGTTGCCGATGTTCGGCCGGGCACTCTGGTTGAAAATCTCTTTCGCTTTACAAGCTATCTCGGTCGCATTCTGCCGGATCTGACCCTTGCCAATTTCTGGGGCGACCTCGCTGCCTGGTACTGGAACCTCGGCGGCTGGCTCAAAATGCTGTTTGAGACGTTGCTGATCGCCTATCTGGCGACATTGATCGGTGCAGTCGTCGCTTTCGCCGCTTCCTTCGCGGCTTCATCCAACATGGCTCCCAATTCGACGGTTCGCTTCATCGTCCGTCGCGGGCTGGAATTGTTGCGTACGGTTCCAGAAATCGTCTTCGCGCTGCTCTTCGTCATTGCCTTTGGTCTTGGGCCGATGGCTGGTGTGCTGGCGCTCATGCTTCATACGACAGGGGCGCTGGGCAAGCTGTTTTCCGAAGTCGTCGAGAATATCGACATGCGCCCGGTAGAAGGTATTCGCGCATCGGGCGGCTCCGGCCTGCAGGTCATCCGCTTTGCCGTGCTGCCACAAGTGGCCGCAAATTTTGCTTCCTATGGCCTGCTGCGCTTTGAAATCAACGTGCGCGGCGCTTCCGTCATGGGTTTTGTGGGGGCAGGCGGCATCGGGCAGGAACTGCTTACCTCGATCCGCCAGTTCTATTACAGCGATGTCAGCGCCATTCTGCTTCTGATCATCGTGACGATCGTCGTGATCGATCTTGTCACCCAGCGCGTGCGTCACGCACTGCTTGGCCGTATTGGTTGAGGAGAGAATTATGACCGACATTGCACAAAGTCTCTCCCGCGAAGCGCATGCGCACGAAAAGGAACTCAGAGCCGAATATGCCGATCTGTTCGGCAATGGGCGCACATGGCGCAATCTGGCGATTTTAACCGTAGCGCTTATCGCTTCGGTCTGGTTCGCCTTCTACTGGCTCGATTTTTCGCTGCTGCGCATTCTAAACGGCCTCGGTCGCCTCGGCGATTTCGCCTTGATGATGATGCCGCCATCATCCGGCGGTCGTTTCAGCCTTTATCTCTGGTCGATGATGGAAACGCTGGCAATCGCCTATCTCGGCACATTGCTGGCAGCGATCCTCGCTTTTCCATTCGGTTTTCTGGCGGCGAAGAACATCATTCCGAATGTCTTCCTGCATTTCGGCATCCGCCGCTTCCTCGATACCATTCGCGGCGTCGATACGCTGATCTGGGCGCTGATCTGGGTGTCGGTTGTGGGGCTTGGGCCGTTTGCCGGTATCCTCGCCATCGCCTGCTCGGATTTCGGCGCATTCGGCAAGCTGTTCTCGGAAGCCATTGAAGGGGCCGACAAGAAGCCGGTCGAAGGCGTGGTCTCGTCGGGTGGCGGCAAGCTGCACGGTTATCGCTTCGGCGTGCTGCCACAGGTTTTGCCACTGATCGGCAGTCAGGTGCTTTACTTCTTCGAGTCAAACACCCGTTCGGCAACGATCATCGGTATTGTTGGGGCAGGTGGCATCGGCGCGCATCTGGCGGAACAGATCAAGGTTCTCAATCTTCAGGACGTTTCATTCCTGATTCTGATGATCCTCGTGGCTGTTGCCGTGATCGACTGGTTCTCATCCAAGCTTCGTCACGCGATGATCGGCAAGAAGGCACAGAAGTCTGCTTAACCGGTAATGAGTGTCTTGATGCCATCTGCAACGAACTGAACGGCAAGCGCTGCCAGAATAACGCCGAGAAGGCGGGTCAGGATGGAACGACCGGTTTCACCGAGAAACCGGTCGACGCGCTCTGCCAGCAGCAGCACGAGATAGGTGATCAGCAAGCAGACGAAGATAACACCAAGAAGGGCCAAACGCGGCCCGATGCCATGGAATGAGTCCGAAGTCAGCACGATAGCCGAAATTGCGCCCGGACCGGCAATCAGTGGAATGGCAAGCGGGAAGGCGGCTATATTGCGGATATGGTCCTTGGTGATGGCCACCTCTGCGCTCTTTTCCTTGCGCTCTGTCCGCTTCTCGAAAATCATCTCAAATGCGATCCAGAACAGCAACAGGCCACCGGCAACGCGGAACGCACCGATGGTAATGCCGAACATGCCGAGTATCTGCGCGCCCGCAATGGCAAAGAGCGCCATCACGATAAAACCGATGATCGAGGCGCGGAGCGCCACCTGTCCGCGGTGGTGCCGCTCCATGCCCGGCGTGAGCGCCAGAAACAATGGCGCCAGTCCGGGCGGATCGATTGTAACAAGCAGGGTGACGAACGCGCTGAAAACCGTATCGTAGAACCCCATACTGCACGCGCCCTTCTTGTTGGCATGTTATGCTCAATCGGATACATGGATTGTAGACGATCAGTGGCACATGGTCGACGCAAAGCGCCAGTACGGGCAACATCGTTGCTCAATCTTTATGTGAATATCTTTTAAGTCATTGAATTGACAGACGGAAATAGCCCGCCGAAACGGTCGTGAAATTGGCGTTTTTTGCTGGTTTCCGTTATAAAGTGACTTTATCGATTCTGTTGAGAAAGAAATCTGAATAGTGTCAGATCAAACGCCTCCACCCGGTTCCGACGATATGAATGGTGGCCCAAACGGCGGCCCTAGCGGTATCGAACCGATTTCCATTATCGAGGAGATGCAGCGCTCCTATCTCGATTACGCGATGAGCGTTATCGTGAGCCGTGCGCTGCCCGATGTGCGCGACGGCCTGAAGCCCGTGCATCGCCGCATTCTCCACGCCATGAACGAGATGAACCTCGCCTATAACCGCCCGTACCGTAAGTCGGCGGGTGTGGTCGGTGAGGTCATGGGTAAGTATCACCCGCATGGCGACGCTTCTATTTATGACGCTCTCGTGCGTATGGCGCAGGATTTCTCCATGCGCGATCCGCTTGTCGACGGGCAGGGCAATTTCGGCTCCATCGACGGCGATCCGCCGGCAGCGATGCGTTACACCGAATGCCGTCTGGAAAAGCTTACCGAATCCATCCTGTCGGACATCGACAAGGACACGGTCGACTTCCAGGACAATTATGACGGCCGCGAGCAGGAACCTGTGGTTATGCCTGCACGCTTCCCGAACCTGCTCGTCAACGGTTCGGGCGGTATCGCTGTCGGCATGGCGACCAACATTCCGCCACACAATCTCGGTGAAGTCATTGATGGCTGCGTAGCGCTCATCGAGAATCCGGCCATTCAGCTGGAAGAAATGATTGAGATCATCCCTGGTCCGGATTTCCCGACCGGTGGCATCATCCTCGGACGCGCAGGCATCAATTCCGCCTACACGACCGGGCGCGGTTCTGTGATCATGCGCGGGCGGGCCACCATTGAGCCGATGCGCGGTGACCGCGAAGCCATTATCATCACCGAGATCCCGTATCAGGTGAACAAGGCTTCGATGATCGAGAAAATGGCCGAACTGGTGCGCGACAAGCGCATCGAAGGCATTTCCGATCTGCGTGACGAATCCGACCGCGAAGGCTATCGCGTTGTGGTCGAACTCAAGCGCGACGCCGTTGCCGATGTCGTTCTGAACCAGCTCTATCGCTACACGCCGCTGCAAACCTCGTTCGGTTGCAACATGGTGGCGCTGAACGGCGGCAAGCCGGAACAGCTCAATCTGCTCGACATGCTGCGCGCTTTTGTTGCCTTCCGCGAGGAAGTCGTGACGCGCCGCACCAAGTTCCTGCTCAACAAGGCGCGCGACCGCGCGCATGTGTTGGTCGGCCTTGCAATTGCCGTCGCCAATATCGATGAAGTGATTGCGCTCATCCGCCGTGCGCCAGATCCGACGACGGCCCGCGAGCAGTTGATGGAACGTCGTTGGCCTGCAGCCGATGTGGCTCCGCTGATCCGTCTCATCGACGATCCGCGCCATCGTATCAATGAAGACGACACCTATAACCTCTCCGAAGAACAGGCTCGTGCCATTCTCGATCTGCGTCTGCAGCGCCTGACCGCGCTCGGTCGCGACGAAGTGGCAGACGAACTGAACAAGATCGGCGAGGAAATCCGCGATTATCTCGACATTCTCTCGTCGCGCCTGCGCGTGATGACGATCGTCAAGGATGAGATGATTGCGGTTCGTGACGAGTTCGCCACGCCACGCCGCACCGAAATCGGTTTCGGTGGCGCCGAAATGGATGACGAAGACCTGATCGCCCGTGAGGATATGGTCGTCACCGTCAGCCATGCAGGCTATATCAAGCGCGTTCCGCTGACGACCTATCGTGCGCAGCGCCGTGGCGGCAAGGGCCGCTCCGGCATGGCCACGAAGGACGAGGATTTCGTCACCCGCCTGTTTGTTGCCAATACGCATACGCCGGTTCTGTTCTTCTCCTCACGTGGCATTGTCTACAAGGAGAAGGTCTGGCGTCTGCCCGTCGGCACGCCGCAGTCGCGCGGCAAGGCGCTCATCAACATGCTGCCATTGCAGCAGGGCGAGCGCATCACCACAATCATGCCGCTGCCGGAGGATGAAGAATCCTGGGCAAACCTCGACGTCATGTTCTCGACCACGCGCGGCACGGTTCGCCGTAACAAGCTGTCGGACTTCGTTCAGGTCAACCGTAACGGCAAGATCGCGATGAAGCTCGACGACGAGGGCGATGAAATCCTCTCGGTCGATACCTGTACGGAATTCGACGACGTGCTTCTGACCTGCGCCGGCGGCCAGTGCATCCGCTTCCCGGTTACCGATGTGCGCGTCTTTGCAGGCCGTAATTCCATCGGCGTGCGCGGCATCAACCTGGCGGAAGGCGACAAGGTCATCTCCATGGCGATCCTGCATCACGTCGATGCCGATGCATCAACCCGTTCCGCCTATCTCAAGCGTTCGATTGCCGAGCGCCGGGCGCAGGGTGCGGACGACGCAGACGACATCGTGGTTGTCGGCGAGGACGTCGGAACCGATGCGGAACTGACCGAAGAGCTCTATCAGGAGCTGAAGGCCCGCGAAGAAACCGTGCTGACTGTCAGCGAATACGGTTACGGCAAACGTTCCTCGTCCTACGAGTTCCGCGTTTCAGGCCGTGGTGGCAAGGGCATCCGCGCTACCGACACGTCGAAGACCGACGAAATCGGCAAGCTCGTTGCCCTGTTCCCGGTCGAGGCGAGCGACCAGATTCTGCTTGTTTCCGATGGCGGACAGCTCATTCGCGTACCGGTTGACGGTATCCGTATTGCCGGACGTTCCACCAAGGGCGTCACGATCTTCAACACGGCGGATGGCGAAAAGGTCGTCTCGGTCGAACGCATATCCGAAGCGGATAGCGATGAAGAAAACGGCAGTGAGGGCGAGGCAGCCTCTGAAGGCGAAGCACCAATCGCGGACACCGAAGAATAATAGAGAAGCCCGGGGTAGAGCATTTTCGAGCCAAAAGTGTGAAACAGTTTTGCATCGGATAATGCGACAAACCAACGGACCCGGGCTTTTTATATAGATCAATGAAAAAGGCCGATGGCGGGAACCATCGGCCTTTTTCAGATGCCAAGACTGGAGGAATTGGCGATCACAGAAACTCTTTCACAGCAAGCTCCAACGCTATTGCGTGAACTCGGCTGCTAATACTTAGCGCGAACGCATGTTGCGCAAGCTATTGATGTCAAATGTCACCTGACGCACGCGCTGACGCTTGGACTCGTTCTCTTCGAGAAGCAGTATGATTGCCGATGCAGCCATCGCGACCATCATGGATAATGCCAGAAGAAAGATCATCATCGTGTTATCCTTTCGACATACATACGCTTCAGAAGCGAAAAGGTTGCACCAAACTTGCACCTATCTTGGTAAATCGGTTGTGAACTTGTCGTGAAATTGCTGTTCATATCGCATTCATCTGGTTTCTTGGTTTCTGTTTTCTTATCGCAGTGGTTCTTGTTGAAAATCCCGTCAGAAAAGGCTAGCTGGAAGAAATGACGATCGCGATTTATGCGGGCTCCTTCGACCCGGTGACAAACGGCCATATGGATGTCCTCAAAGGTGCCTTGCGCCTTGCCGACGAGGTTATTGTCGCGATCGGCGTTCATCCCGGCAAAAAACCTCTCTTCACCTTCGAGGAACGCGTGGCGCTCATCGGTGAAAGCTCCAAGGCCATATTGGGCAAGGATGCAGGCCGGGTATCGGTCATTTCCTTCGACGGGCTGGTTATCGATGCAGCGCGCAAACATGCCGCACAATTGATGGTGCGTGGTTTGCGCGATGGCACCGATCTCGACTATGAAATGCAGATGGCGGGCATGAACGGCACTATGGCGCCGGAATTGCAGACCGTATTCCTGCCGGCAGACCCGGCAGTACGCACAATTACCGCCACATTGGTCCGCCAGATTGCCTCCATGGGCGGCGATATAAAGCCCTTCGTTCCTGCGGCTGTTGCTGCCGCCTTGAACACCAAATTCAAATCCTGACTGCAGGGAGTTTTTCGATCATGTCTTTCATCCGTTCGGCGCTTGCCGCTGTTGCCTTTATCGCGCTGTCGCAAGGGGCGGTCCAGACGGCTTCCGCCGCCAATGCCGAAAACACCGTCGTTCTCAAGCTGAAGGACGGCGACGTTGCCATCCAGCTTCGTCCCGACCTCGCGCCGAAGCATGTCGCCCAGATTGAAAAGCTGGTCGGGGAAGGCGCTTATAACGGCGTTGCCTTCCACCGCGTCATTCCGGGCTTCATGGCCCAGACCGGCGATGTAAAGTTCGGTAACGTGGACAAGGGTTTCGATGCTTCGCGCGTCGGCACCGGCGGTTCCGACTATCCCGATATTCCGGCAGAGTTCTCAAAAGAACCCTTCGTGCGCGGCACGGTCGGCATGGCCCGCAGCCAGAACCCGAATTCGGCCAATTCGCAATTCTTCATCATGTTTGCGGACGGCGCATTCCTCAACGGCCAGTACACTGTGGTCGGCAAGGTTGTCAGCGGCATGGATATCGTCGACAAGATAAAGAAGGGTAGCGAAGCCGATAATGGCGCCGTGGAAAACCCCGACAAGATCATCAAGGCCACGCTTCAGGCCAGTAAAAAGTAAAATACGATAAGAAGTAAATACAAGGAGAGGCCCAATGGCTTACAAAGACCCTGAAAACACGCTCGTTCTGGAAACCACCAAGGGCAACGTCGTTCTTGAACTCTATCCAGACCTCGCGCCGGATCATGTTGCGCGTGTCAAGGAACTGGCTCGCGAAGGCGCTTATGACGGCGTTGTGTTCCACCGCGTGATCGACGGCTTCATGGCCCAGACTGGCGACGTGAAGTTCGGCAAGACCGGCGGCGCGCATTTCAATGGCTCGCGTGCGGGCATGGGCGGTTCGGACAAGCCAGATCTGAAGGCTGAATTCTCCAACACGCCGCACAAGCGTGGCACTGCTTCGATGGCCCGTTCGGCCAACCCGAATTCGGCCAATTCGCAGTTCTTCATCTGCTTTGCCGACGCTCCGTGGCTCGACCGCCAGTACAGCGTCTGGGGCCAGGTCATTGAAGGCATGGACAATGTCGACAAGATCAAGCGCGGTGAGCCTGTTGCCGATCCGGACACGATCGTGACGGCGCGCATCGCTGCCGACATCTGATCCTACCGATTTCATTGAGAAATTACGGCTCCGGTTCATACCGGGGCCGTAATTTGTTTACCGCATTTCCGAACGCAAAACCGCTTCGCACTTTTGCTGGAAATGCTTTAGAGGTTCATAATGCGTGTTGATCTTTTCGATTTCGATTTGCCGGAAGAGAGCATTGCTCTGCGTCCAGCCGAACCACGTGACCACGCCAGACTGTTGCGTGTCCGTCCCGGCCAGCCATTCGAAGATCGACAGGTGTTCGAGCTGCCCGATCTATTGCAACCCGGCGATGCGCTTGTTTTCAATGATACCAAGGTGATACCCGCGCAGCTTGAAGGCATGCGCGAGCGCGATGGCAATATTTCGCAGGTCAGCGCCACGTTGCATATGCGCACCGGTCCGGATCGCTGGAAAGCGTTTCTGCGTCCGGGCAAGCGCATAAAGGAGGGCGACCGCATCCGTTTCGGCCATTCCGGTTCAAGTTGCTTCCTTGGTACACTTGATGCCACCGTGGCGGAAAAGGGCGATGCGGGCGAAGCGCTTCTCGTGTTCGACCTTTCCGGCGCCATGCTGGATGAGGCCATCGCATCGGTCGGGCACATTCCACTGCCACCCTATATCGCGTCGAAGCGCGCCGAAGACGAGCGTGACCGCAAGGACTATCAGACGGTCTATGCCCGCGAGGAGGGCGCTGTTGCCGCTCCCACTGCCGGTTTGCATTTCACGCCCGATCTTCTGGAAAAGATCAAGGCCAAAGGCGTTGAAGAACATTTCGTAACGCTGCATGTGGGGGCGGGAACGTTCTTGCCGGTCAAGGCCGATGATACGACCGACCACAAGATGCACTCTGAAATCGGTTATGTGTCACAGCGGACCGCCGATGCGCTCAATGCTGTGCACGAGCGGGGCGGCAAGATCATCTGCGTCGGTACGACGTCGCTGCGCCTGATCGAAAGTGCTGCGGGCGAAGATGGCATCATTCGTCCGTGGTCCGGTGCGACCGATATCTTCATCACGCCGGGCTACAAGTTCCGTGCAGTCGATCTGCTGATGACCAACTTCCATCTGCCGCGCTCGACGCTGTTCATGCTGGTATCGGCCTTCAGCGGCTTTGAGACGATGCACGCCGCCTATGAGCACGCCATCAGCAATGGCTATCGCTTTTATTCCTATGGTGACGGCAGCTTGCTTGAGCGAGCCGACAAAGCTAAAGACACCGCATGACTCTGGAAAATCTAAAGACAAGCGAAAACTTCGAATTCAACGTGCTGGCAACCGACGGCGCTGCTCGTCAGGGCGAGATTTCCATGCCGCGCGGCGTGGTGCGCACACCTGCCTTCATGCCGGTCGGTACGGCTGGCACGGTCAAGGCCATGTATATGGACCAGGTGAAAGAACTTGGCGCCGATATCATCCTTGGCAATACCTATCACCTGATGCTGCGGCCGGGTGCCGAGCGCGTGGCGCGGCTGGGTGGCCTGCATGAGTTCGGCGGCTGGAAAGGCCCGATCCTGACCGATTCCGGTGGTTTTCAGGTCATGTCGCTCGCGCAATTGCGCAAGCTCGACGAGAACGGCGTGACATTCCGCTCGCATATCGACGGCAAGCCTTATGAAATGACGCCGGAGCGATCCATCGAGATTCAGGGGCTGCTGGATAGCGATATCCAGATGCAGCTCGATGAATGCGTGGCGCTGCCTTCACCGGAAAAGAACACCGAGCGCGCAATGGAATTGTCGCTGCGCTGGGCCGAGCGCTGCAAGGTCGCTTTCGGCAATCAACCGGGCAAGGCGATGTTCGGCATCGTGCAGGGCGGCGATGTAGCGCGTCTGCGTGAGAAATCGGCGGAAGCGTTGAAGGCCATGGATCTCAAGGGCTATTCGGTCGGTGGACTTGCGGTTGGCGAGCCGCAGCAGGTCATGCTCGACATGCTGGAAGTGGTCTGCCCGATCCTGCCATCGGAAAAGCCGCGTTACCTGATGGGTGTCGGCACGCCGGACGATATTCTGAAGTCGGTGGCGCGCGGGATCGACATGTTCGATTGCGTGATGCCGACGCGCGCGGGCCGTCACGGCCTCGCATTTACGCGCTTTGGCAAAGTGAACTTGCGCAATGCGCGCCATGCAGACGATCATCGCCCGCTCGATCCGGAATCGGATTGCCCGGCATCGCGCGACTATAGCCGCGCCTATCTGCATCATCTGGTAAAATCCGGTGAAGCGCTCGGCGCCATGCTCCTGACCTGGAATAACCTGGCCTATTATCAGTATCTGATGAAGGGCATCCGCGCATCGATTGCCGACGGGCGCTTTGGCGATTTTTCCGCCGAAACCTCGGAAGGATGGGCGAGGGGTGATATTCCCGCACTCTGATTCGAAACTTGCTAAAATTAAGGGCGCCCGGCGCCCTTTTTCTTTATAGCTGTCAGTTTTCTGTCAGCATGTTTTCCAAACGGACGAGAACGGCGCGCTGTTCCTCATCGTTCAGAATTTCACATTCCATCAGTTTGGAGCATTCGAGACCCGCGACGGCCAGGTAGACAATCAGCGCGGTATCGGAATCGGTCGTGTCCTTGATCATGCGGTCGAGAAATGCCCTGTGATATTGGCGAACCGGCACCATGAAACCGGGATCTTCGGCAAGCGCGGCAAGGACACCACAAGCCGGTGGCTCATCATCGGCCTGAACTCGGTAAACATCGAGAAAAGCCCGTGCCACGCGGTTTTTATCGCCTTTCTGGAGTGTTTCCTGAACCTCCATGGCGTGTTCGTGCTCTTTCATATATTCTTCGACCACCGCTTCGAGCAGCTTGGCCTTTGTCGGAAAAGAATAAAGTAATCCGCCTTTTGAAAGGCCCGCACGGGCTGCTACAGCATCGAGAGACAGGTGAGCGGGTCCGATCTCACGGGCAAGCTCAGTAGCAGCGCGCAAAATACGCTCGCGCGACGAGACCTTCTTTTTTGTTAGCAATTTACTGGTGTCTCCTGACAGTTCGTATGTTGACAATACCGTCCAGACGGTACAGTTATTCGCCACTTTCATTCAAGTAAAATACGCGCGACCTTTGCGTGACTGCGAAAGAAGGCGCCGCGGCCAATCCCCCAACCCTGATCGATCAGGGAGCCATCTGGAGTGCATCCGCAATGATCAAGCGCCTTATTCTGGCAATAATATTCCTCGTGATCGTCGTTGGAGGCCTCGTTGGCTTTAACCTGTTCCGATCACAGGCCATCAAAGACTTCTTCGCCAACATGCAGCAGCCCGCCCAGACGGTTTCGACCGTGACAGTGGAGCCGGGCGTATGGAAGCCTGGTGTGGAAGCCATCGGCACGGCCAATGCGCTCAATGGCGTCGATCTGACCGTACAGCTTGACGGCCTCGTGCAGAAGATCAACTTCAAGGCCAATCAGGAAGTCAAGGAAGGCGACCTGCTGCTTCAGCTGGAAGACAGCATTCAGAAGGCGGACCTCGCAGCCGCCGAAGCTGAAGCCGTTCTTGCACAGCAGAATCTGAAACGCGCCGATACGCTGCGCACGCGCGGTGTCGGTGCTGTATCAAATGTCGATACGACTGCATCGGTCGCCAATGCCGCCGGTGCGGTGGTGGAAAAGATGCGTGCAACGCTGGCGCAGAAGTCGGTCAAGGCCCCGTTCTCAGGCGTTATCGGCATTTCCAAGGTCGATCTCGGCCAGTATCTGACGCCCGGCACGGTCATTGCCACGCTGCAGAACACCGACGTGATGCGCATCGACTTCACTGTCCCGGAACAGTCGCTTGCCTCCATCAAGCTTGGACAAACCGTCAAGGTCGGTTCGACTGCAGAAGCACTCAACTTCACCGGTACGATTATCGGTATCGATCCGAAGATCGACCCGACGACCCGTCTCGTTTCCGTGCGCGCGGAAGTACAGAATCCGGATCATGAACTGACACCGGGTCAGTTTGTGCAGGTTCGCGTCGAGTTGCCGGAAGAAGACAATGTCATTGCCCTGCCACAGACCACGATCATCTCCAGCCTGTACGGCGACTATGTCTATGCGGTTCGTCCGGAACAGAAGCAGGAAGGCGCGAAGGCTGCCGAAGGCGACAACACCGCCAAGGCTCCTGCTGCCGATGCCAAGCCGGAAGATGGCGAGAAGCAGGTCGCACAGCAGGTCTTCATCAAGCTTGGACGCCGCTATTCCGGCATTGTCGAAGTGACGAGCGGCCTCAAGGCTGGAGACATCATCATCACGGCAGGCCAGAACCGGCTCTCGCCCGGCGTACCGGTGAACATCGACAACACCGTCAATCCGATTCCGGCCGGCCAACCGGCTGACAAGCAATAGGCGATCCCGATGAGCTTTTCCGATATTTTCATCCGGCGACCCGTGCTTGCCACGGTAGTCGCCCTCATGATCATTCTGTTGGGCCTTCAGGGTATCGCGCAGCTGACGGTGCGCGAATATCCGAAGGTCGATGAAACCGTTATCACGGTCACAACAAACTATGCCGGCGCGAGTGCCGATCTCATTCAGGGTTTCATCACCGCGCCGATCGCCGAAGCGGTCGCTACGACTGAAAACATCGACTATGTGACGTCCTCGAGCCGTCCGTCGTCGAGCACGGTGACCGTGCAGATGAAGCTCGGCGCAAACCCCGACGCGGCGTTGACGGAAGTCATCGCCAAGGTCAATCAGGTTCGCGGCGATCTGCCGGACGAATCCGATGATCCCGTCATCGTCAAGGGAACGGGTCAAAACTTCGCTACCATGTATCTGGCAGCGCAGAACCCGAATATGACGAGCGAACAGATCACGGAATATCTGGAACGCGTTATCCAGCCGCGCATGTCCACCATTCAGGGTGTTGCAAAGGCTGAAATTCTGGGCGGTCAGGTCTATTCGATGCGTGTCTGGCTCGACCCGATCCAGCTTGCGGCACGTCAGATCACGGCACCGGAAGTTCTGGCGGCAATCAACGCTTCCAACTTCCTGTCGGCGCCCGGCACGACCAAGAACGAATATGTGTCGTCATCGATCACATTGAAGTCGACCTTGCAGACACCGGAAGCCTTTGGCGCCATGCCGATCAAGGCTTCGGGTGACGACGTCGTTCGTCTGCGTGATGTTGCGCGGGTCGAACTGGCTGCGAAAAGCACGGACACCATCGTTTCGTTCAACGGCTCAGCGGGTACCTTCCTCGGCGTCTTCCCGACACCGGCGGCAAACCCCATCGACATGGCCGCTGCCGTCCGCAAGGAACTGCCGTCGATTCAGGCGTCGCTGCCGGAAGGCATGTCGCTTGTTCTCGTCTATGACGCGACCGAGCAGATCAGCTCTTCGATCAAGGAAGTCTTCACGACCATCGGCGAAGCCGTGGCCATCGTCATTCTGGTCATCATCGTCTTCCTCGGGTCGTTCCGCTCGGTGCTGATTCCGATTGTCACGATCCCAATCTCGTTGATCGGCGTGTGCTTTTTCCTTTATGCGCTCGGCTTCTCGATCAACCTGTTGTCACTGCTCGCGATGGTTCTCGCCATCGGCCTTGTGGTCGACGATGCCATCGTGGTTCTGGAGAACATACACCGGCATATCGAAGAGGGCCTCCGGCCCATGGACGCTGCCTTCAAGGGCATGAAGGAAATCACCGGCTCGATCATCGCCATGACGATCACGCTGGCGGCGGTGTTCGCACCACTCGGCTTCACGGGCGGTCTGACGGGCGCCCTGTTCCGCGAATTCGCCTTCACGCTGGCTGGCGCCGTTATCATTTCGGGCGTTGCCGCCTTGACGGTTTCGCCAATGATGTGCGCGCGTATGCTCAAGCATGGCGACCAGACCCGGTTCCAGAAGTTCATCGACCGGACCTTCTCGCGTTTCGAAAAGTGGTATCACCGTCGTGTCTCCAACTCGCTCAACTATCGCGGCATTACGCTCGCAATTGTCGTAGCGCTGATGGGATTGACGGGCTTCCTTTTCATGAACACGTCGAGCGAACTGGCACCGGAAGAAGATTCCGGCGCGCTGTTCTCGATGTTCCAGGCTCCGCAATATGCAACCTCGGCCTATACCAATCTCTACGCCGAACAGATCGACGAACTGACCAAGGATCTTCCCGAACTGAAGACCCGCTTCCAGATCGTCGGCATGGACGGTGGCACGACATCCGGTATCGCGCTGTGGGTTTTGAAGGACTGGAACGAGCGTACCCGTTCGCAGAAGCAGATTCAGGAAGACCTGACCGCACGTATTTCCAAGGTCGCAGGTGTTGAAGCTTTCATCTTCGCGCCTCCGTCCCTGCCGGGAACGGGTGGCGGCCTGCCGATCTCGATTGCTATCCAATCGACTGGCCCAGCCGATCAGGTTTTCGCACTGGCTGAGGAAATCAAGAACGAAGCACAGGCTTCCGGCCAGTATATCATTGTGCAGAACTCGCTTTCCTTCAACGCACCGCAGGTCACAATCACCATCGATCGCGACCGCGCAGCAACGCTGGGTGTGCAGATCAGCGATATCGGTTCGACACTGGGTCTCCTGACCGGTGGCGCATCGGTGGCGAAGTTCGACCGCGATTCGAACAGCTATGACATCATCACGCAGGTGCCCGATGCATACCGTTCGAACCCGGAAAAGCTTGGCGACTTCTATGTGCGCAGTGTTTCCGGCTCGATGATCCCGCTGTCGTCGGTCATCACGATCAGCCAGAACGCATCGCCTGCAGCAATCGAGCAGTTCAACCAGCTGAATTCGGCCACGATTTCAGCTCTGCCGCTGCCAGGCGTTACAACCGGGCAGGGCCTGCAAACTCTGGTCGATCTGGCCAAATCCAAGATGCCGGAAGGCTTCTTCCTGGATTATTCCGGTCAGTCGCGTCTGGAAGTGGAGCAGGGCAACACGATCCTGATCGCCTTCGGCCTCGCCGTCATCGTGATCTATCTCGTGCTTGCGGCGCAGTTCGAAAGCTTCCGCGATCCGTTCATCATCATGATGTCGGTTCCGCTGTCGATCTTCGGTGCCATCGTGCCGCTGAACATCGGTCTCGGCACTCTCAACATCTACACGCAGGTCGGTCTCATCACCCTTGTCGGGCTGATTACCAAGCACGGTATTCTGATGGTGGAATTCGCCAACCAGCAACGCCGTCTGCATGGTCTTTCACGCCGGGATGCGATCATCGTCGCGGCTGAAACCCGCCTGCGTCCGATCCTGATGACCACTGCCGCCATGGCGCTTGGCGTTGTACCGCTCATCATCGCGACCGGTGCCGGTGCAGCCGCACGTTACTCGATGGGTCTGGTGATCTTCACTGGTATCGTGATCGGCACGATCTTCACGTTGTTCGTGGTGCCGATGTTCTACACCTTCATCGCCAAGAAGGATGTTGAAGGCGAATATGTTGCGTCATCGGATGAAGGCGGCGAACCGGCTCCAGCGCAACATCACTGAAACTTGCGTTGAACCAATGACAAAGGGCGGCCTAGAAATAGGTCGCCCTTTTGATTTTTGCTAACGTTGCAAACGCTGCGTTCCAACCCATATGAGCCAGTATGATACCCTTATCCGTTCTCGATCTTTCGCCCGTTCCCGAAGGTAGCGATGCAGCACAATCGCTGCATAATACGCTGGAGCTTGCGCAACATGCCGAACGGCTCGGCTTTCACCGTTACTGGCTTGCCGAACACCACAATATGCCGGGCATCGCCAGTGCCGCCACATCTGTGGTCATCGGTTACGTCGCCAACGGCACCTCAACCATTCGCGTCGGTGCTGGAGGCGTCATGCTGCCCAACCACGCACCTCTGGTGATTGCAGAACAGTTCGGCACGCTGGCTTCCCTGTTTCCGGGGCGTATCGATCTCGGTCTTGGGCGCGCTCCGGGCACTGACCAGATCACCGCTCATGCGCTTCGTCGCAATCTCGACAGTGACGCCAATGCGTTTCCGCAGGATGTGGTCGAGTTGCTCAACTATTTCAAACCTGCCGAACCGGGGCAGCGCGTGCGCGCAGTGCCGGGCGAGGGGTTGAATGTGCCTGTCTGGATTCTCGGTTCCAGCCTGTTCGGCGCGCAGCTTGCCGCGATGCTGGGGCTGCCTTACGCATTTGCCTCGCACTTCGCGCCTGCCGAAATGGAGCGCGCCATCGCTCTATATCGCGAGCGGTTCGAGCCATCGGAATATATGCAGAAGCCTTATGTGATGCTGGGCCTCAACGTGATCGCAGCCGACACGGACGAAGAGGCGAACCATCTTTTCACGTCGCAACTGCAGGCTTTCGTCAACCTGCGCAGCGGTCGCCCCGGCAAGCTTCCTGCACCGGTCGAAGGCTATGCGGACCAGCTTGATCCGGCAGCGCAGGCGCTTGTTCGCCAGATGCTGTCATGCCGTGTAGTCGGTGGACCGGACACGGTAGCGAAAGGCATCAAGGCCTTTGCAGAAAGCACCGGCGCCGATGAACTGATGTTGACCGGCATGATACATGATCACAAGAAGCGTCTGCATTCATACGAGATCGCCAGCCGTTCAATCGGCCAATCAATCGCCTGAGCGGCTGTTTTCGCTTTTGACTTCCGCCAACAGCCAATCCCGGAAAGCCGACACCGCCGGAGTGCTCGAACGAGCCTTCGGCGTCACAAAATAATAGCTGCTCGGGCTTTTGACCGTATGCGGACAGGCAACCACAAGCTGGCCACTATCGATTTCGGCGCGAATGAGGAACAGCGGCATCAGCGCAACGCCAAGGCCTGCAATGCAAGCCTGCGAGACATTCGAAAACTGTTCAAAGCGCATTCCCGGTGAAACCGGAGCCGCGATATCGAGGCTCTTGAACCAGTGGTCCCATGCACCGGGGCGTGAAGCCATATTGAACAGGGGAAGCGGCAACAGATCGGCAGGCGCATGAACCGGATTCTGCTGTAGAAATGCAGGGCTGCACACAGGCGCAACCGTTTCATCCATCAGGAAGACACTGTCGGCGTTGGGCCAGTCCGGCTGGCCAATATGGATCGCTGCATCCAGTCCTTCGCGATCAAAATCGAACTGCCCGATACGCGTCGCAAAATTGAGGATGATATCGGGATACTTTGCCACGAAACGCGGTATGCGCGGGATCAGCCAACGTGTGCCGAATGTCGGCAGGAAAGCCAGATTAAGCGTGGTGCCACGCATATGCGACATGACTTGCAGCGAAGCGGCACGGATGGATGCCAGCGCTGGCCCCACCGCCTTCAGATAGACGCGCCCGGCATCGGATAGAACCACATTGCGGCTGGTGCGGTCGAAAAGCGCTGTTCCAAGCTGCTCTTCAAGAGTTGCAATCTGTCGGCTCACCGCGCCCTGCGTCAGCGACAGTTCCTCGGCTGCAGCGGAAAAGCTTTCATGCCGCGCAACCGCATCGAAGGCGGCAAGTGCACTGGTGGAGGGGAGCAAGCGGCGTGATATCGAAGTCATGATCCATTACTAAATGGAATAGATCGATGAGTAAACGTCGATTGCACCAGACCTCGGCACAGTTCATATTTCCTGCAAATTTTCATTGAGGAGAATACACTGATGTCACGTGCGGCTTTTAGCTGGGAAGACCCGTTTCTGCTGGATGACCAGCTGACCGAAGACGAGCGCATGATCCGCGACTCGGCCAAGGCTTTTGCGACGGACGTTCTGCTGCCTCGCGTTGAAAAGGCCTATCTGGATGAGACGACCGATCCGGAACTGTTCCGTCTGATGGGGCAGGCTGGTCTTCTGGGCGTGACGCTTCCTGAAGAATATGGCGCAGCCAATGCGGGCTATGTTGCCTACGGCCTGGTGGCGCGCGAAGTCGAGCGTGTCGATTCCGGTTATCGTTCGATGATGAGCGTGCAGTCGTCGCTCGTGATGTATCCGATCTATGCCTATGGCTCGGACGAGCAGCGCAAGAAATATCTTCCGGGCCTCGTCTCCGGCGAGCTGATCGGCTGCTTCGGCCTGACCGAGCCCGATGCAGGCTCCGATCCGGCAGGCATGAAGACCCGTGCCGAAAAGATCGACGGTGGCTATCGCCTCAGCGGCTCCAAGATGTGGATTTCGAACTCACCGATCGCCGATGTGTTCGTCGTCTGGGCAAAGTCCGCTGCGCATGACAACGCCATTCGTGGCTTCATCCTCGAAAAGGGCATGAAGGGTCTTTCCGCACCGAAGATCGGTGGCAAGCTCTCACTGCGCGCATCGATTACCGGCGAAATCGTCATGGATGGTGTCGAAGTTTCGGAAGATGCGCTTCTGCCGAATGTCTCCGGCCTCAAGGGCCCGTTCGGCTGTCTCAATCGCGCCCGCTACGGCATTTCCTGGGGCGTCCTCGGCGCTGCAGAAGATTGCTGGTTCCGTGCTCGTCAGTATGGTCTTGATCGCAAGCAATTCGACAAGCCGCTGGCTGGTACGCAGCTTTACCAGAAGAAGCTGGCTGACATGCAGACCGAAATTGCTCTTGGCCTTCAGGCAAGCTTGCGCGTCGGTCGTCTGTTCGACGACGGCAGGATGGCTCCGGAAATGATCTCCATCGTCAAGCGCAACAATTGCGGCAAGGCGCTCGATATTGCCCGTCAGGCCCGCGATATGCACGGCGGTAATGGTATCCAGATCGAATACCACGTCATGCGCCATGCGCAGAATCTGGAAACAGTGAACACCTATGAAGGCACGCATGACGTTCATGCGCTGATCCTGGGCCGCGCCCAGACCGGCATTCAGGCATTCTTCTGATCGCTGTATCGCCAAGCCTTCCATTCGGGCCCGTTCGCAGTTCGCGGGCGGGCCTCTTTATTTTTGTACGGGATTGCTGAAAATGCAGAACACGCCGCTTGACGGTCTCAAGGTGGTAGAACTGGCGCGCATTCTTGCCGGACCATGGGTAGGGCAGACGCTCTCCGATCTTGGCGCCGATGTCATCAAGGTGGAAAGCCCTGAAGGTGACGATACGCGCAAATGGGGGCCGCCATTCATCGATGTGGAAGGCGAAAGGTCCGCCGCCTATTTCCATGCTTGCAATCGCGGCAAGCGTTCGATCACTGCAGATTTCCGCACTGATGAGGGCAGGGAACTGGTACGCCAGCTCGTGGCTGACGCCGATGTTGTCATCGAGAACTTCAAGCTGGGTGGGCTGGATAAATACGGCCTCGACTATGAGAGCCTTAAAGCCATCAATCCACGCCTGATCTATTGCTCGATCACCGGTTTCGGCCATACCGGCCCATACGCCGAGCGTGCAGGCTATGATTTCATGATCCAGGGCATGGGCGGCATCATGGATCTGACTGGCGAACCTGACGGTGAGCCGCAGAAAATTGGCGTGGCTTTCGCCGACATTTTCACCGGGCTTTACAGCGTGATTGCGATCCAGTCCGCACTCATTATGCGCGAGCGCACCGGCATCGGCCAGCATATCGATATGGCGCTATTCGACTGTATGTCAGCGGTTTTGGCCAATCAGGCCATGAATTTTCTGGCGTCCGGTGTTTCACCAAAGCGCATGGGCAATGCCCATCCGAATATTGCGCCCTATCAGACGCTGCCTGTTTCCGACGGCTATTTCATCATCGCCTGCGGCAATGACGGACAGTTCGGAAAACTAACCTCATTGCTTGGCATTGGTGACATTGCAGTCGACGAGCGTTTCGTCAGCAATTCGGCGCGTGTAGCCAACCGGGCGGCTCTCACGGCACTTCTGGAAGACAAGACACGGGCATGGAAGCGCGACGATCTTCTGGCTGAGCTTGCCAGAATTGGCGTGCCTGCCGGTCCGATCAACACGGTTGCCGATGTATTCGCAGACCCGCAATTCGAGGCGAGGGCGATGAAGATCGACCCGCAAGGCGTTCCCGGTCTGCGGACGCCTATTCGCTTCTCCGATGCCGAATTAAAGCTCGACAAGCGTTCGCCGAAGCTGGGAGAACACAGCAACATCATTCTTTCGGAAATCGGCAAAAGCTGAACGAGAATAGTGTCATCAACCAGACGCGCTCTTCATCGAAGGGCGCGTTTTTGTTTGTAATGCATCGATGAAAAGTGAAAGTCTCTAATCAAGAAACAACTTTAACCCCTTGCGGGGAAGGCATTTTAAATTGTTCTTGAGAGAAGATGGTGCGGTCGAGAAGACTCGAACTTCCACGGGTTGCCCCACAGCGACCTCAACGCTGCGCGTCTACCAATTCCGCCACGACCGCCCGTGGTAGGAGCCGAACTCCGTCGGCGAGTGGGCATTTAGCAAATCACTTTGGGGTGCACAAGCCCCATCTGCATCTTCCGGCAATCTTTTTGAAAAAGAATGTGAAAAAGCCGGCGCCCAATCATTGAAGATATCATTGAAACCCTGAATTTCCGGGCTTTTTCAAAGGCTTCCACAAACTTAAAAAAAATCCGAAAAACGTCACCGAACGAGAGTGTAGCGGTGGAACAAAGGGCTGCTAGGGGCAACAAGAGCGAATCCGACGAATCCGATTCATTCGGATTCGCCTCAATCGCCAAAAAATTACCCGGCGATGCCCTGCAAGCGCTTGATATCCTCAAGACGCTTCAGCGTTTCCGTATATCCGGCGTCGATTGCCTCGGATGCGCGATGGAAATCGGCAAGCCCGATCTGTCCCACAATCGGCATAAGCGTGACATCCGGTGGATCGCCCGCCATGCGGGCTCGCGAGATGCGGTCCTGAATAATGTTGAAAGCTTCCATCATCACGCCCGTAATGCCAAGGCGCGCTTCCTTCTCACCATGAATTGCCTCAGCCAGACCTTCCTGGCGTGATTGCGCATGTTTGATGACTGCAGCGCGACCATACTGGTCGTAATGCAAGTTGACTGCCAGAACGAGGCGCTGCTCGTAAGCGCGGCACACGGATACGGGAACTGGATTGACCAATGCGCCATCGACCAGAACACGCTCCTGCCAGCGTACGGGCTCGAAAACACCGGGCAGGGCATAGGAAGCACGCATAGCATCAATAAGCGGGCCAGATGACAGCCAGATTTCGTGACCGGTGCGTAATTCGGTGCAGATCGCGACGAAGGGACGGTCCAGTTCCTCGATGCGCAGCCCGTCCAGATGCTCGCGCAGGCGACCATCGAGTTTCATTCCGCCGAACAGCCCGCTGCCGCGAAAGGTGATGTCGAGAAGATTGAACATGCGTCGCCGTGTGAGGCTGCGGGCGAAATCTTCCAGTTCATCGAGCTTTCCGGCCAGATAACAGCCACCGACAAGCGCGCCGATGGAAGTTCCGGCAATCATCTCGATATCGATATTGGCTTCGTCCAGCGCGCGCAGAACGCCGATATGCGCCCAGCCACGTGCAGCTCCGCCGCCCAGCGCCAAGGCTATCCGGCGCGGCTCACGCTTGATTTCAGGTTTTTCAACGATTTCTTCTGTCGGCGGTGCAAGGTCGTTATTCGCAGCCTTCCGCCTCTGCCCCCATGCAAGCATCACGATGGATACCTCTTCGTCTCGATTTGGAGCATTTCCGACAAAAGACTCAAGCGGTTTGCGTCAGGAAATGCCCAGACAAATGGCTAAAACGATTCCGACAACTCCGTTTGAATGGAACCGCTTCAGATTAGCGAAACATAGTATCCAAAGAATAAATGCTGCGAATTGATGGCGCGACTCATATTCGCGCCATCACATCCTTTTGACCAAGATTAATGCTCGTGATCGCAAGCGCCTTCAATAGCCAGCGATATATCGCCGTTCTCGGCAACAACCTGCCGATAGAAGCAGGAGCGGCGGCCTGTATGGCAGGTCGGCCCGTCACCGGCGACGCGCACTTTCAGCCAAAGCGCATCCTGGTCGCAATCCGTGCGCAACTCGACAACGCTTTGCAGATTGCCCGACGTCTCGCCCTTCTTCCAGAGCTTGCCGCGCGAACGGGACCAGTAATGCGCAATTCCCGTTTCGAGGGTAAGGCGCAAGGCTTCCTCATTCATATGGGCGACCATCAGTAACTCGCCGTCACGCGCATCGGTTACAACGGCTGTGATGAGACCCGATGCATCGAAGCGCGGCATGAATGCCGCACCTTCCTCGATGGCCTTCTTGTCAGAAGGCTGGACAGGAAAGAAGCTCATAGTCTGCGCTTATCTGCGGGTCAGGGTCATGAAGCGAACCTGTTCCTCCGCATTCACCTGCATTTCGCCGGTAAAAGTGGTGGTGATGGTCGTCGAACCCTGCTTGCGGATGCCGCGCATGGCCATGCACATGTGTTCGGCCTCGATCATGACGGCGACGCCACGCGGCTTCAAAATGCGCTGGATGCTATCGGCGATTTGTGCGGTGATGCTTTCCTGTGTCTGCAGGCGGCGCGCGAAAATATCCACGACGCGGGCAATCTTGGAAAGGCCAACCACCTTGTGATCAGGCAGATAGGCGACGTGCGCCTTGCCAATGATCGGCACCATATGGTGCTCGCAATGCGAATGGAACGAAATATCCTTCACGAGGACAAGATCGTTATAGCCGCCGACTTCCTCGAACACCGTGCCGAGGACTTCTTCCGGGCTTTCCGTATAACCTGCGAACAGTTCCTTATAGGCCTTGGCAACGCGCTTCGGCGTTTCCAGAAGACCTTCACGCTCCGGGTCGTCTCCGGCCCAAAGCAAAAGCGTGCGTACGGCTGCTTCTGCATCGGCCTGCGTCGGCTTGCCATGCAAAAGAGTTACATCTGCCTGCTTGTTCGGCAGGCCGGATTCGTCATCTTCTTTGAGGATGCGAGCGTCCATCAGTATTCTCCAGTAGTCTCCTTCAAAGAGGAGACGAGTTAAACGGACAATACAACGATGCGCTTTGCGAGCGGGCGATGTATTGATCCGGCGCTTGAGGCCACCGGACAGGTTTTCGTGCGACTGCCCCCGGGTCTGTGCTAATGTTACCCATAGCGCAGACGCTACCTGCCTATTATATAGACATTAAATTGCAACTTCAAACCGCAGTCGGACGACAAAATTATGTTTTTCTCCGGCACTGCGGAAGGTTCGCCTCCATGATCGATGATATTTATAACAAACGTATTCTGGAATTCGCTGGAAACATGGAGCGTCTGGGACGCCTTCCTGAGCCCGATGCCGTTGCCAAAGTGCATTCCAAACTGTGCGGATCGACTGTTACCGTCTACCTGAAAATGGCTGACGGCATTGTGACGGATTTCGCACATGAGGTGAAAGCCTGCGCACTTGGGCAGGCTTCTTCGTCCGTGATGGCGCGCAATATTATCGGCGCTTCCGCAGAGGAACTGAAAGCCGTCCGCGATGAAATGTACAAGATGCTGAAGGAAGAAGGTCCGGCGCCGGAAGGGCGTTTTGCCGACCTGAAATATTTCGAACCTGTCCGCGAATACAGGGCTCGCCACGCCTCCACGCTGCTTACATTCGATGCGGTTGTCGATTGCATCCGGCAAATCGAGGAAAAGGCCAAAGCTGCCTGATGTGCTCTTGCGGCAAGAATCGCGCAGGCGAGGGCGCACCAAAGCGCTATAGCCGGAATTTTACAGATCCGTGGCGCAAGACACCCGGAAGAGTAATCGGCACTTCGTTCGTGCGCTTTTATCAGGTGACATTGTCGTCTCTCATCGGCAATTCCTGCCGCCATCTGCCGACCTGTTCCGAATATGCCTATGAAGCCATTGCTCGCCACGGCCTGTGGAGCGGCGGATGGATGGGGCTTTTTCGCGTCATGCGTTGCGGGCCGTTCGGAACCCACGGTTTCGATCCGGTGCCGCAAACGCTCTCCAGCGATCTCAAATGGTATCTGCCCTGGCGGTATTGGCGCTGCTCGGCATCTTAGAGCGCGATGCGCTTTATCAAAGCCGTCTCCCGGTTCCCCGAATTACCCCAGTTGTGAATTCTGACGGTTTTTTGTTAGCTGATTATAATTCATTAAGGATATCAACGTTTCATTGAGAATTGGAATTTAAGGCAGTGCTGTGGTCTTTTTCGGGCCGCAATTTGCCTGCATGTCCCCCCGGCGTCCCTATTCCTGTGAGCTGTTATGCTGAAATCATCGTCCCGTCTTTCACGTCTCATTGCATCCTTAGCGCTCGGTGCGAGTGTGCTTTGTACGTCTGCGGCGATGGCGAATACGTCTTGGGTTGTGTTCGACGCCGATAGCGGGCGAATCCTTGGTCAGGACGATGCGAATGTGCAGCGCGCACCAGCTTCACTGGCCAAGATGATGACGCTCTATCTCGCCTTTGAAGGTCTCAAGACCGGCAGGCTGCATTGGGACGATGCAATGCCTGTATCGAAAAATGCGGCGGCAAAGGTTCGCATGAAGCTCTGGCTGAAGTCGGGTGAGACGATCACGGTGCGTGACGCTATCAACGGCATGATTATTGTCTCGGCCAATGATGCGGCGACGGTCATGGGCGAATATATCGCCGGATCGGAAGCGGCTTTTGGCCGGTTGATGACGCAGCGTGCGCGCCAGATCGGCATGAAGAGCACTTTCTTCGTCAATCCGTCGGGACTGACCGCGAAGTCAACCCAGCTGACCACAGCGCGGGATATGGCCGTGCTTGGCATGTCGCTCCGCCGTGACTTTCCGGAACAATATGAGCTGTTCTCGCAGCGCTCCTTCACTTTCCGCGACCGTGTTCGCAACGGCCACAACAATCTGATGTATCGCTATCAGGGCGTCGATGGCATCAAGACCGGCTATACGGATGTATCTGGCTACAACCTCGTTTCCTCAGCCGTCATCAACGACAAGCACCTTGTCGGTGTCGTACTGGGGGCAGGATCGGCGCGGCAGCGCGACGACCAGATGGCGAAACTGCTCACCCGGTTCGGCACGGAAGGCACTGAGGCTAAGGGGCAGCTCGTTGCAATGGCAAAGCCGCAGCCTGTCGCCAAACAGGCAGCTCCGGCCCAGCCGAAAGCAGACGCAGTAGCAGACCTGATCGACGATTCCCGTATCGAGCAGGGCGACGGTGGCTTCCTGATCGCCTCAGCCGCTGGAGCGTCGGCCTGGACGATTCAGCTCGGCGCTCCACCGACACTTTCCGGTGCCAAGGAGCTGCTGGCCAAATATCGTCCGGCGGTCGACAAAGTCGCGCCGGGTCTGAAAGCTGAAATTTCGCCTGCAGAAAAGCGCCGCAAGGTTTATCGCGCGCGTTTTTCCGGTTTCAAGGACTCTGCATCCGCCGAAAAAGCATGCTCGCAGTTGAAGCAGCAGAAGATCGACTGCCTCCCGATTCGGAACTGATTTCATTTCAATTGCACAGATGAGCGCGACCTGACGCTGTCAGTCTGTCGCGCTTTACTGGCTGGGCAAAAAAGACTAGAACCCAACCTTCATTTTCATACGCATGAACCCACCCGCAATCGTTGGCGGGACTGGATAAGGATGATCAGAATGTCGAATACCGTTTCCATGCAATTTCCCGATGGCTCTGTGCGTGAATACGATGCGTCGATGACCGGCGCGGGCCTCGCGGAATCGATTTCCAAATCTCTCGCCAAAAAAGCTGTTGCCTATGCCGTCGATGGCACCGTGCGCGATCTTTCCGATCCTCTCGGCGCTTCCGGCAAGATTGAGATTCTGACCCGCGAAGACCCGCGCGCGCTCGAACTCATTCGTCACGATACGGCGCACGTACTGGCAGAAGCCGTGCAGGAGCTTTTTCCGGGCACGCAGGTTACCATTGGCCCCGTGATCGAGAACGGCTTCTACTACGACTTTGCGCGTAATGAACCGTTCACGCCCGACGATCTTCCGGTGATCGAAAAGAAGATGCGCGAGATCATTCAGCGCAACAAGCCTTTCACCAAGGAAGTCTGGTCGCGTGAAAAAGCCAAGCAGGTTTTTGCCGACAAGGGCGAGAACTACAAGGTCGAGCTGGTGGAAGCCATTCCTGCCGGACAAGACCTCAAGATTTATTATCAGGGCGACTGGTTCGACCTCTGCCGTGGCCCGCACATGGCTTCAACCGGCCAGATCGGCAATTCCTTCAAGCTCATGAAGGTCGCCGGTGCCTACTGGCGCGGTGATTCCAACAATCCGATGCTGACCCGCATCTACGGCACGGCTTTCGCCAACGACAACGATCTTCAGGCCTATCTCCATATGCTTGAAGAAGCCGAAAAGCGCGATCATCGCCGCCTTGGCCGCGAAATGGACCTGTTCCATTTCCAGGAAGAAGGACCGGGCGTTGTGTTCTGGCACGCCAAGGGCTGGAAGATGTTCCAGAATCTGGTGAGTTATATGCGTCGCCGCCTCGACAGCCATGGCTATCAGGAAGTGAACGCGCCGCAGGTGCTCGACAAATCGCTTTGGGAAACCTCGGGCCACTGGGGCTGGTATCGCGACAACATGTTCAAGGTAACCGTTGCCGGTGACGAAACCGATGATGATCGTGTCTTTGCGCTGAAGCCGATGAACTGTCCCGGCCATGTCATGATCTTCAAGCATGGCCTCAAGTCCTATCGCGACCTGCCGATCAAGCTTGCGGAATTCGGTAATGTGCACCGCTACGAGCCTTCGGGCGCGTTGCATGGCCTGATGCGCGTACGCGGCTTTACGCAGGACGATGCGCACATCTTCTGCACAGAAGAGCAGATGGCTGCCGAATGCCTGCGCATCAATGACCTGATCCTGTCGGTCTACAAGGATTTCGGTTTCGAAGAGATCACCATCAAGCTGTCGACCCGTCCTGAAAAGCGCGTAGGCTCGGATGAGCTCTGGGATCGTGCCGAAAGCGTGATGATGTCGGTGCTGGAAAAGATCCAGCAGCAGTCCAACAACATCAAGACCGGCATTCTGCCGGGCGAGGGTGCGTTCTACGGTCCTAAGTTCGAATATACGCTGAAGGACGCCATCGGTCGTGAATGGCAGTGCGGCACGACGCAGGTGGACTTCAACCTGCCGGAACGCTTCGGCGCCTTCTATATCGACAAGGATTCTGAAAAGCGCCAGCCGGTGATGATCCACCGCGCGATCTGCGGCTCGATGGAACGCTTCCTCGGCATCCTGATCGAGAACTTCGCCGGTCACATGCCGTTGTGGTTTGCTCCGGTGCAGGTTGTCGTCGCCACGATCACCTCGGATGCCGACGAATATGCGGCGCAGGCTGCGGCAAAGCTGAAAGCCGCCGGACTGCAGGTCTCGACCGATCTGCGCAACGAGAAGATCAACTACAAGGTTCGTGAGCATTCCTTGCAGAAGGTTCCGGTGATCCTCGTCTGCGGCAAGCGCGAAGCCGAAGAAAACACGGTCAATATGCGCCGTCTCGGTTCGCGCGATCAGGAATCCATGACGCTCGATGAAGCCATCGCACGGCTGGTGGAAGAGGCGACCCCGCCCGATCTGCTCCGCCTCAAGAATGGTGGCTAACAATAAAAAGGCCGCGCATTGCGCGGCCTTTTGCTTTTGCAGATAGTTTAAACTCAATCCATGCTGTCTTGAACGGACTCGGATTCGCCATTGGCGACGACTTCGACTTCCTCGTTCTTGCCGGATGAAACCTTGAAGTCTCGCTGGTAGATGCGGTCCTTGTTCTTGGCGACGGCAACATAATCGCCTTCGATAAGGACCATCGACGAATAAGCGCCAGCGCTTTCGCGTACCACGTCGCCGGAAGCGTTCAGAATTGACCATGACGTATCGGCAAGCGCTTCGCCGCCGCGCTCGCGCACAAGCTTCAACGTCACTTCCGCGGCCCGATGCTGAACGGTTGCTTCCGTCAGTTTTCCGGCTTCCACGCGAATATCGGCCCGAATGGTGGCATTGGCCGTGCCATAGTTGGAAACAACATGATAAGTGCCGCTGTTGAGGCGGATGATCGCGTTCGGCTTGACGTCGGGCACGATCAGCGAACGATCATTATTGTCTTCGTCCGCATAGATCGAGAAACGCAGGAGATCGTCATTAATCTTGCCGCCATCCGGCAGAATCGCACTGAGCTTCATCCCGCCCGCATCGAGCATCATCACTTCATGACGAGTCGCGTTGCCCACCGTGATCCGCTTGGTAGCACCGGCGCGCCCATAGGCTACATGCACCAGATAGCTGCCCTCGGGCAGATTGAAAACAGCGCTGCCGCCCTTTGCACTTGCGATCAACGGCAGTTGACCATCCGCTCCGACATCCGGGGAGAACACGCGCCATACAAGCCCCGCCGGAATATCACCGCCACCTTCACTCAACCGCGCCTTGAGATCGAGTTCACGCGTCTGGACGAGCGGATTGTTCTCCGGGCTGGATGGGGCAGCATAAGTGTTCAGTGTCGGAAGATCGAGCGCTGGCTGCGGCAAGTCTGGCAGGCCAGTCGTGGTGGTCTGCAACTGCGGGATATTTGTCTGCGGATTTAGGCTCTGAGCCAACGATGGCATTGCACTGACGGCAAACGCGAACGCCGTAAAAAACGATCCTCCGCGCAGGGCAATTTTTCTCTTTGGGTAAAACAGGTTCAAGCGATCCGACATGTTGTATTTTTGAGCCCATGCGGGTGGCGAATTCAAGGCCAAATCGCTTCCGGCACCCGCATTTTTCCAACTTCTGTTGATTAATCGTTTCCGGAATTTTGACTTTACAGTGCGGATGCAAAGGGCGAGAAGAAGCAGCCCCGAATAAGTGGAGCAATATAAGCAGCATTTTAGTGACGAGGTTATCCGTGGCCCATCCGATCTTCGATTTTCTGGCACAGCGCAGTTCCACCCCGATTTCGGCAATTTCCGGACCAGCACCCGAGGGCGAGGAACTGGCAGCATTGCTGAAAGTTGCCGCACGCGTGCCTGACCACGGACGCCTGACACCCTGGCGTTTCATCCTTTACCGTGGCGATGCACGTCTCAAGGTCGGCGAGTATCTGGCCCAACGTGCCGAAGAAATTGAAGGTCCGATGCCGGAAGGACGCAAGGAAAAAGAGCTTACGCGTTTCTCGCGTGCGCCCCTTGTTGTCGGCGTGGTGTCGTCGCCTGTCGCGCATGAGCGCATTCCGGAATGGGAGCAATTCCTTTCGGCTGGCGCTGTAGCAATGAACCTTTGCACGGCTGCGAACGCGCTTGGTTATGCCAGCAACTGGATTACAAACTGGTATTCGGACGACGCTTCCGCCCGCGCTTTTCTGGGACTGGCACCCAATGAACGTGTTGCCGGGTTTGTTCATATCGGAACGGCGGCAAACAAGATGCCGGAACGCCCGAGAGCCGACATGGACAAGATCGTTACCGAATATTCCGGCCCATGGACGCAAGCTTAGAACTGACTTCAACAAGACTTTCTAATCAGCGGATAAACATATGTTTTATGAACCGAGGGAAGGGCACCCGCTGCCCCATAATCCGTTCAAGGCAATCGTTGCACCACGCCCCATAGGCTGGATCGGAACGAAATCGAAGGGGGGCGCCGTCAACCTCGCGCCTTACTCCTTCTTCAACGCGATCTGTGACACGCCGCCTATGGTCATGTTCTCATCGAGTGGTGTGAAGGACAGCGTTTCATTCATCGAAGAAACCGGCGAGTTCACCGCAAATCTGGTGAGCGATCATTTGAGAACCCAGATGAATGCATCATCTGTCGACGCGCCTCGCGGTATCAGCGAGTTCGAATATGCCGGACTAACCCAGACGTCGAGCAGGCTTATCGCAGCCCCACGCGTCAAGGAGGCCTATGCAGCGCTTGAATGTGTCGCGGTGGAAATCAAACGATTGCAGGACAAAGAGGGCAGGCCGACCGACAATTACATGGTGATCGGTGAGGTTGTCGGCGTGCATATCGATGAACAGGTCCTGACCAACGGTCTCATCGATATCGCGAAAGCCAGACCTGTCAGCAGACTTGGCTATATGGATTTTGCCACGACGGAAAGCGTCTACCAGATGTTCCGTCCAAAATGGGAAGATGAGAAATAGACCGATTGCACATTCCAGCAAAAGTGTGAAACGGTTTTGCGTCCGGAAATGCGTAAAAACAAATAGTTAGAGGCCTTTTTTCTTGGCTTCGCCCCAGATTGCTTCCATTTCATCGAGAGTAGCGGCGTCAAGGTCGCTTCCGGTTTCACCGAGCGTTTTTTCGATGAAATGGAACCGCCGCTTGAACTTCTCATTGGCTGCGACGAGCGCAGTTTCCGCATCGATCTCAAGATGGCGGCCCAAATTGACCATGGCAAACAGCAGGTCACCATATTCCTCTTCGATATCCGCGCGCTCCTTCGCCGCCATAGCTTCCTTCAGCTCTGCGGTTTCCTCGGCGATCTTGTCGAGGATCGGTGCTGCCTCAGACCAGTCGAAGCCGACTTTCGCGGCTTTCTGCTGGAGTTTCAAAGCACGAAGCAGGGCAGGGAAGGCGTGTGGAATATCGTCCAGAAAACCGTTCTTCTCGGCCGTTTCAAGTCCGAGTTTCTCACGCCGTTCGGCCCGCTCGGCTTTTTCCTCAGCCTTGATGCGATTCCATGAACCCTTGGCCATGCCTGCATTTCTGGCTTCAGCGTCACCGAAAACATGCGGATGTCGCCTGATCATCTTGTGCGTGATAGCTTCGACAACATCGCCAAATGCAAAGCTGCCCTGTTCTTCGGCCATGCGCGAATGGAACACCACTTGCAACAACAAATCGCCAAGTTCTTCGCGCAGATCGTCCATATCATTGCGCTCTATGGCATCGAGGACTTCATAAGTTTCCTCAAGCGTGTAGGGCATGATGGATTCGAAACTCTGCTCCACATCCCACGGACAGCCGGTTTCAGGATCACGGAGCGCTGCCATGATTTCCAGAAGGCGATCGATATTGCGGGATGGTTTCATCATCGCTCCGTCAAACTTGGCTGATCTATTGCAACCATTCAAGAGAATCGCACCGGATGGCTTGAAGTCTGTTACTGATTTTGCATAGTCAGCCGGGGATCGCACATCGGGGCGGCATGTTCAACAAGCGGATACATAAACGATGACAATTCTTGTGACTGGCGGCGCTGGTTATATCGGCTCGCACACCTGTGTTCAGCTCATCGAGGCAGGCCACGACGTCGTTGTGGTCGACAATTTTGACAATAGCCACCCGGAAGCCCTGCATCGCATCGAAAAGATTACCGGGCGCACGCCGCGCCGGGAAGCAGGTGATATTCGAGATCGCGCCTTTCTGGAACAGGTGATCAGGCATCACAAATGCACTGCCGTCATTCACTTTGCCGGTCTGAAGGCCGTCGGTGAATCGAGCGAAAAGCCGATGCTCTATTATGATTGCAATGTGGTGGGCACGCTCCGCCTGTTGCAGGCCATGGAAGCAACCGGCGTCAAGACACTGGTTTTCAGCTCATCAGCCACGGTCTATGGCGATCCGCAGAAATTGCCAATCACGGAAGACCAGCCGCTATCAGCAACGAATCCCTATGGTCGGACCAAGCTCGTCATCGAAGACATGCTTCGCGATATTTATAACGGCGACAACAGCTGGAAGATCGCCATCCTGCGTTATTTCAACCCGGTTGGCGCACATGAGAGCGGCCTGATCGGCGAAGATCCAAAGGGCATTCCGAATAATCTGATGCCGATCATCGCGCAGGTCGCGACCGGTCGTCGCGAAAAACTGAATGTCTGGGGCAATGATTATTCAACGCCCGATGGCACCGGCGTTCGCGACTACATTCACGTAGTGGATCTGGCCGCCGGCCACTTGAAGGCACTCAAGAAGCTGGATGAGCCGCAGTGTTTCGAGGTGAATCTCGGCACGGGGCAGGGCTATAGCGTTCTGGACGTCGTGAAGGCCTTCGAGCATGTTTCGAACCGCGAGATCAAATACGAGATTGCACCACGTCGTCCAGGCGACGTTGCTGAATGTTACGCTGATCCAACCTTTGCCCGCGATTTCCTCGGCTGGTCCGCAGAGAAGAACCTCCGCGAAATGTGCCAGGATATGTGGCACTGGCAGTCGAAGAACCCCAACGGTTACGAATGAATCAGCTTGGATTTTAAATTGGAAGCCACATCTCAAAAGTGTGAGCTATCGCGCCATATCGGGAGGATTGAAACTCCTCCCGAGAGGTTTATGAACGAATGTGAATTTTGAATGAAGCGGGCGTCGCGCTCCGCGATGCCTGCAAGATTGGACGATATGATGCGCTTCCTGCCTGACAAATTCACCAGCATGCTGATCGTGACCATTCTGCTTGCGTCCGTGCTCCCCGTGCACGGTGATTTTGCAGACTGGTTTGCGCTGGCGACGAAATTTGCTGTCGGGCTTCTGTTCTTTCTGCATGGTGCGAGGCTCTCGCGTGAGGCCGTCGTTGCAGGCATAACGCACTGGAGGCTGCATCTGGCAGTCCTGTCATCGACGTTCATCCTGTTTCCGATCCTCGGTCTGGCGGCAGGCTGGACCATTCCCGGCTTGTCGCAATCAGCCTTCTACACAGGTATCCTCTTTCTTTGCGTTCTGCCTTCGACGGTCCAGTCGTCCATAGCCTTCACCTCAATTGCGGGCGGCAATGTTTCAGCGGCAATCGTATCAGCATCTGCGTCGAACATTTTCGGCATGTTTCTCACGCCCTTGCTGGTCGGCTTGTTGTTCGCAGTCAAAGGCGGTGGTGGAATATCGGTCGATGCGCTCGAATCCATTCTGTTGCAGTTGCTCGCACCCTTCGTGCTCGGACAAATTCTGCAGCCATGGATCGGCAGTTTCATGCGGCGGCACAGCAAAGCACTCGGCTTTGTTGACCGAGGCTCGATCCTGATGGTCGTTTATCTGGCTTTCAGCGAGGCTGTGGTTGAAGGTCTTTGGCGTACCGTTTCGTGGCACGATCTCGGCATGATGGTGGGCGTCAACATCGTTCTGCTGGTCGTTGTGCTGCTGGCCACCTGGTACGGCAGCAAGTTGCTCGGTTTCAATCATCCCGACCGCATCACGATCATGTTCTGCGGATCAAAGAAGAGCCTCGCCAGCGGAGCTCCAATGGCAAGTGCGATTTTCGCCGGTGCGAATGTCGGCAGCATCGTTCTGCCCTTGATGCTCTTTCACCAGATCCAGCTTATGGCCTGTGCTGTGATTGCACGAAAGCTGGCGGATCATAAAGGACAAGACGAGCGCGTCACAGCAGCTGCCGAGTAGGGAACCATCTGATTGCAGCGACCCCGCTTGCGAGATTTTCCAGATAAGCGTAGGAAGCGGGAAGGGATACTCTTGCTCTACGCGCTCGAATGTCCACCAAAGTAAGAAATTACCGATTTTACAAACACTTACATACCGCATCTAACAGATGCCAAGAACAGAAGAAGGGCCGATCTTTATGGCTGAGAATGACAACCCAGCTTTTGATCAGGAAGCGCTTGCAGAAGCCTATGAGCGGGCGCTTGCACTGGAAAAAGCTGGCGATTTCGATGCCGCTGCTAAGGCCTATGAAGATGTGCTGCGGATCGATCCTGATGACCATGGCGGCGCAGCCGTGCGGCTTGCGAGCATGGGACGCGGCGCGGTACCTCTAAAGGCTCCGGATGCCTATGTATCGACACTCTTCGATCAACATGCCGAAATGTTCGACACGATCCTTGTTGACCAGCTCGGTTATGACGTTCCGCTGCAGCTGCGGGAAATGCTCCTCGATATGGACGACGAGTTCTTCGTAGAACGCATGCTCGATCTGGGCTGTGGCACCGGCTTGTCAGCTGATGCGCTCGATGACATGGCCGGACATAAGACCGGCGTCGATATCTCGGAGAACATGATCGAAGTCGCTTACGAGAAAGGCGACTATCAGGTGCTGTTCGTCGGCGAAGCCGTTCGTTTTCTCGAAACCACGAGCGAACAGGATTGGAATCTGATCGTCGCTACCGATGTTCTGCCATATATGGGCGAACTCGACAAATTCTTCACGGGCGTTGCCTCGCATCTGTCATCAGGCGGACATTTCGGCTTCTCCAGCGAGACGCTGGACGATACAAGGCTTGCCGGGCGTGCATTCATGGTTGGGGACTATCAGCGCTTTGCACACGCACAATCCTATGTGCGTGCAATGCTCGACAACCACGGAATGGATTGTGTGCGTTGCGAAGATATCGTCGTGCGCAGCGAACAAGGAGCGCCAGTTCCAGGCCATCTCTATATCGCTCGGCGTCGCTAGTACTCTGGGCTGATATTGAGGATTCACATCTAAGTCTCGAAGGAGCTCAGATGTCGACAGCGCCGCAAGCGGTTGTCGCGATGTTTCAAGACAGATGGATTTGGGTTGGTTCCATAATCTATCTTATGTGATCGATGTACGTCACCAAACACTAGCCGTTTGTATCCTGCCCGTCATGCCGATTGTACGCGCAGCAGCCTGCTTTGCATCGTTGATTTCAATCATTTCGAAGAATCGCGTGACGTGAGAAACACGACCAGTATCACAGCAATCTGTCTTGGCATCTAAGACCAAAGCATGCGTGTACTGTCGGTCCATATAGGCTATTACCCGGGCGGCGCCGTATTTCGCAGATGGTCGGTAGCGATATCTTGCTTTCGAGACGGTGAGCGCCATTTCCGGCTCAAGTCCGGATGGGAAGGAAGGTAGATTTAAAGATGTTGGAAGCACGTATTCGAAACACTTCGCTTCGAGACAAGATCATTACCGCTGAACAGGCCGCGAGCCTTATCCAGGACGGTATGGTCGTCGGCATGAGTGGATTTACCCGCGCTGGCGACGCCAAGGCTGTACCCGTTGCCATGGCTGCCCGTGCTGCGACAGATCCCTTCAAGATCACGCTGATTACTGGCGCTTCCCTCGGCCACGACGTCGACAAGATTCTTACAGAAGCACACGTGCTTTCGCGGCGCATGCCGTTTCAGGTCGACAGAACCCTGCGTGCCGCGATCAATCGCGGCGAAGTGATGTTCATCGACCAGCATCTTTCCGAAACTGTAGAGCAATTGCGCTCAAACCAGATCGGTCCTATCGACTACGCCGTGGTCGAGGCTCTTGCCATCACCGAGAGCGGCGGAATCATTCCCACGACATCGATCGGCAATTCGGCAAGTTTTGCCATTCTGGCCGATAAGGTCATCGTTGAAGTGAACCTTAATCAGCCTATGGCGCTTGAAGGTCTGCACGACATCTATATTCCAACGAAGCGCCCTTCCCGCGACCCTATACCGGTCACGGCGTGCGACAGCCGCGTCGGCCTGCCCTATATCCCGATCCCACCGGAAAAGATCGCAGGCATCGTCATCACGCAGGAAAATGACAGCGCCTCGACCGTGGAACCGGCCGACGGTGAAACAATAGCCATTGCGGGCCATCTGATTGAATTTCTGATGCAGGAAGTCGCTGCCGGACGTCTTGATCTGACGCTCAATCCGCTTCAGGCTGGCATCGGCACCATTGCCAATGCCGTATTGAACGGTTTTGCCGATAGCCCGTTCCACAATCTGCGCATGTATAGCGAAGTGCTGCAGGACAGCACCTTCGACCTGTTCGATGCCGGAAAGCTCGACTTTGCATCAGGATCATCGATCACGCTCAGCCCCGCCTGTGGAGAGCGTGTCTTCAACAATATCGACCGTTACCGCGACAAGCTTATTCTGCGCCCGCAGGAAATCAGCAACCACCCGGAAGTCATCCGTCGTCTCGGCATTATCGGTATCAATACCGCGCTCGAATTCGACATTTATGGCAATGTGAATTCCACGCATGTCGACGGCACACATATGATGAACGGGATTGGCGGTTCAGGCGACTTTGCCCGTAACGCCTTCATCTCGATCTTCGTGACCAAATCCGAAGCCAAGAACGGCGCGATATCGTCCGTCGTTCCGATGGTCACGCATGTCGACCATACGGAGCATGACGTGGACATTCTGGTAACGGAACAGGGCCTTGCCGATCTGCGCGGCCTCGCCCCTCGTGAGCGGGCCCGTGTCATCATCGACAACTGTGCGCACCCGGATTATCGCCCACAACTCAACGATTATTTCGACCGCGCTTGCGCACGTGGCGGGCATACGCCTCATCTAATTGAAGAGGCTTTCAGCTGGCATCAGCGCCGCCGCGAGACGGGCAGCATGCGTAGCTGAGTATCTGAAAAATCTTGCACTGTTCGGTGCCAGCTTGATTTAAGTTATTGCTTACAAAGCGGAACCTTCTTTTCCTTGGAACGTTAACCGGCACATCGTTTTTGGATTGGAGACGATGTGCCGCTAGCAAGAGCCCTGCTCTTTCTTTCGGTTTGAACGGGCTCAATCGGCGGCGTCGAGGAACGGTCGTCGGTTAGGCAACGCAACCCCAAGTTCCGGGAAGGATCAGACCGCCTATGTCCATCCTCATCAGCCTTCTGATAACAATTCTTGTTATCTTCCTCGTACTTTATCTCATCAACATGCTGCCTCTGGATGCCAAGGTCAAACAGATCGCTCAAGTTATCGTGATCATTATTGGCATCATTTCGCTTCTGAAATATTTGGCGGTCTTCTGATTCAAGCCATCAGCAGTCATAATGCCGGCGAAATCCCGGCCAAAATCCCGGAGTGTCAGGCCGCTCCGGGATTCGTTACAATGCCTTACCCAGTGTATTTCCTGACTTATATTAGCCACTTACGATTTATGTCTCGTTGAGACGGTTCTTTTAAACATAGTTGTGCTTAATTACATTTCCTCGTAACATATATTCGCTATGCTACCTGTGATTGTGTCAATAATGGCACTCATAGACAAAAAATTGCAAGAAGCGCATGGTGGTATCTTTCCCCTCTCCGGCGTTCCTTTTATAAGGCCCACAAAATAAATGCCCGTTCTTAATAGGGATCAGGCGCGGGTCGTAGATCATCCTCACTCAGGGTTGGGAGCGCGAGGAAATGAAGAAGACTGCTCTACTAAAAGCAGCCTTGATAACGTTGTCTGTCGTGTTGTTCTCTCTCGGGGCAACCTCGATAGTGGCGTTTACTTCTGGCGTCACGCCTGGCATCGTCGCGCTCGGCCTCAGCGCGGGCATTCCCGCAGCCACGGCCTTCCCTTCCCTTGCCTATATTTTTCATCAACATAGCAAGTTGCAAGACGCATATCTCCAGCTTGAAAAAGCGCATGTCGAACTGCAGGCACGGTCACGGATTGACCACATGACTGGTCTTCTCAATCGTGAAGCGTTGTTCGAAGCCATGAAGATTAGCCGCTCCCGCATCGAAACCGGCACCTTGCTCGTTATCGATGCCGACCATTTCAAGGCGATCAACGATACGTTTGGCCACGGCGTCGGCGACCGCGCATTGAAGCTGATCGCATTCGCGCTTCAGAATGTGACGCGAAAAGGCGATCTCGTCGGCCGTATCGGTGGGGAAGAATTCTGCGTTTTTCTGCCGGGCGCCAGTGGAGAGACCGGTATGCGGGTTGCACAGCGCATACGCGCAGAAGTAGAAAATACGCCGTTTCACACAACGGAGTATCAGGTCTATCCGTTGACGATCAGTATCGGTGTTGCCTCTGCGCCGAAAAATGAGACGAACTCGCAGGTACTCAGCCGCGCTGATCGCTGCCTCTATATTGCGAAGCAGCGCGGACGCAATTGCGTGGTTTTCGACGAAGAAAGTGGGCGCCTTGCCAGCGCATCTGTCGTTTCTATCGTAAGTGCTCGGGAAGTGGCGCGCGGATAGCGCCGCGCTTCATTCCCAGGGTTCTATTACCTCTTCGGACCAACCGACCGGCACGAATCCCATTTTCTGATAGAGTTGCAGAGCTCGTGGGCTGTCGAGCGTATTGGTATGGATCGTCACCTTTTCCGGTCCATGCGCCCAGGCTGCGGAAATGGCCTCACTCAGGAAAAATTTTCCGAGACCCCGCCCCTGAAAATCATCGATGAGACCGAAATAGACAATCTCGGCAGCCTCCGGCAAAGCGGTCAAGTCGAGTTCGACAAATCCAGCGGGACAGCCTTCTGCATAAAGAACGTGGATTTCAGTCGTATCTGCATGAATTACGGCTGCAACTTCCGCATCCGTCTGAACACGGCGCATCATCCAGTGATGCTTACGCCCGATCTGTTCATAGAGATAGCGGTAGTAATGGACCGGCATGGCACCCGCGCGCATTATAGCGAGGCGGATACCAGACGGCACCGGCACCTGAACTGCCTGACGGGCAGACATTTCCAGGTGGGTGATGCGGGCGGTCAGTTTTCCGGTCATGCTTATTCAGCTTCACCGGTGACAACTGGTGTATCCTGCCTGCTTCCCCATTCACTCCAGGAACCGTCGTATAGACGATTATCCTTGTGGCCGACCGACGCCAGTGCAAGCATGATGACCGCTGCGGTCACACCAGAGCCACAGCTCGTAACGACCGGTTGTGAGAGATCAACACCGGCCTCGTCGAAAATCTTGCGCAGGCTTGCAAGGTCCTTTAGCTCACCGTTTTCAGACAAAGTGCCAACGGGAACGTTGCGTGCACCGGGCATATGGCCGGAACGCATGCCTGCCCGTGGCTCGGCATCGCGTCCGGTGAAGCGCCCGGCTGCGCGTGCATCGGCGATCTGCGAGCCTCGCTCGTCCACGATTTCGCGCATCTGCACGAAATCGACCACTGCGGCCTCGTCGAATGATGGCGTGAACAGCGTTGGCGCAATCTTCGTAGCTTCTTCGGTCACCGGATAACCAGCCTTTTTCCAGCCGTCGAAGCCGCCATCAAGTACATAGACATTCTTCACACCCATCACGCGGAACATCCACCAGACGCGCGGTGCGGAAAACATGCCGACTCCGTCATAGACAACAACTGTCTCATCAGCCGTAATTCCCATGGCACCGACATGCTGCGCAAAAAGCTCTGGCGACGGCAGGGTGTGCGGCAGACCGGATTCCTTGTCGGCAATCTTGTCCTGATCGAAGAACACAGCGCCTGAAATATGTGCAGCGTTGTATTCTTCCTGCCCGTTGCGTCCAGCAGCCGGGAGATACCAGGAGGCATCGACAATCGCGATGCCCGGCTTGCCGAGCCGTTCTTTCAACCAGTCCCGTGAAACGACGAAGGCGCTTTTCTCTACCATGGGTAAACACTCCTCAAGCATGTTTCGTAAAACCGGGAAACACGCAGAAAACAATGGGTTCAGGCTTCTGGCAAGGGGCCAAAGCGAATGCGGAACCGGCGGTTTTCCTTGCCCTTTTTCTCGATCTTGCCGATGTGGATTTCACCCACTTCCTGCGTTTCGGAAACGTGCGTACCACCGCAAGGTTGCGAATCCACCACGCCGTTTTCACCGATAAGAACAAGGCGTATGCGACCGAGCCCCACTGGAGGACGCACATTCTTCGACTTTACGATATCCGGATTTGCAAGGAATTCTTCATCGCTGATCCAGCGAATGGCAACCGCGTCATTGGCATTCACCCGCTCCATGAGCCTTTCGGTCACGAATTCCTTGGTGTAGCTCGGATCGGGAAGATCGAAATCAACGCGACTTTCATCCTCGCCCACCGCAGCGCCGGTAATCGGAAACGGGCAGACAACGGAAAGCAGGTGGCAGGCCGTATGCATCCGCATCAGCTTGTAGCGACGCGGCCAGTCAAGATGCAGGACCAGCTTTTCACCGACAGTGGGCGAAGCCTGTCCTTCTGCCGGAACATGAATGATTTCGTTCTTGTTTTCGCCCGTAACGGTTGCCGAAATCTCGATACGAGAACCATCCGCGCGCTCGAGAAAGCCGATATCCCCCGGTTGGCCGCCGGAGGTCGCATAGAAGTTTGTCTGGTCGAGAATAATCCCGCCCGTCTCGGTAATGGCGAGTACCGTGCCCTCCGCCGTTGAAAGATAGGAATCTTCGCGGAAAAGCGCTTCGGTCTCGTATGCCATGATTATCCCTCGAACGGTATGTCTATCTCGGTCTTCCTTTCCAGCCATCCCGGCACTGGCAGGTTCTTGCCACGCAGGAAAGCAGGATTGAACAGCTTGGACTGGTAACGATTACCATAGTCGCAAAGCACCGTCACAATTGTGTGGCCCGGCCCGAGATCTTTTGCAAGCCGGATTGCGCCTGCAATATTGATACCCGAAGAACCACCGAGGCAAAGTCCCTCATTTTCCACGAGATCGAAAACGATATCGAGCGCCTCCGCGTCGGAGAGGCGATAAGAGAAATCGGGGGTGAACCCCTCAAGATTGGCGGTGACACGCCCCTGCCCGATGCCTTCGGTGATCGAGTCGCCTTCGGCTTTCAGCTCGCCTGTCGTATAGAAGGAATGGAGTGCAGCTCCATATGGATCGGCAAGTGCGATCTTGATATCGGCATTGTGGTCCTTCAGACCGAATGCGGTGCCGACAAGCGTTCCACCCGATCCAACAGCGGCGACAAACCCGTCCACCTTGCCGTCAGTATCCCGCCAGATTTCCTGCGCCGTTGTTTCGATATGGGCCTGCCGGTTGATCGGATTATCGAATTGATTGGCCCAGACCGCGCCGTTCGGCTCGCTTCTGGCAAGTTGTTCGGCCAATCGTCCCGACAGACGCACATAATTGTTCGGGTTGCGATAGGGGGCAGCTGGAACTTCAATCAGTTCGGCGCCAAGCAGGCGCAGCGCGTCCTTCTTTTCCTGGCTTTGCGTTTCGGGAATAACGATAACTGTCCGATAGCCAAGCGCTTTCGCGACCATCGTGAGGCCGATGCCGGTATTGCCGGCCGTACCTTCAACGATGACACCACCGGGTTTCAGAAGCCCGCGCTTTTCGGCATCGCGAATAATATAGAGCGCTGCGCGGTCCTTCACCGACTGTCCGGGATTGAGAAACTCGGCCTTGCCATAAATTGCGCAGCCGGTCAGTTCGGAAGCCTTTTTCAAATGGATCAATGGCGTATTGCCGATTGCGTCGAGCACCGATTGGAACATGGCTTCCGTCCTTCCTGTTTTGAAGAGGAAATTATGAGGAACGGCCCTGCCCTTCAAGCAAGCATGGAATATTTTTCCAAGCCATTACGCAAATTGAAACCCATCCTACGCTCATAAATAGAAAAGCCGCCCGAAATGGGCGGCTTTTTGAAAAAATATTCAAGGCAAGCTTACGCTGCGCGCTGTCCGCCATCGCCGTTGGCATTGCGGCGCTTGCGGCGGAACGGACGCTTCGCTTTCGGAGCGGCTTCACCTGCTGCGTGACCGCCTGTACGATGGTCGCCTGACTTCGGGGCTGCACGACGCGGCTTCTGCGCCGTTCCGCCCTTGCGATGCTGGGTCTTCTGTGGGCGTTCGCCCGGAGCCGCTGCGCGCGGTGCCGGAGCAGGTGCAAGCTCCACAGGTGCATCCTTGATCGGAAGCTTGTTACGCGTCACACGCTCAACCGCTCTCAGCTTGGATTCTTCCGCTGCCGGATCATAGAGCGTGATCGATGCGCCGCTAGCGCCATTACGGCCGGTACGGCCAATACGGTGCACATAGGTTTCCGGCTCGTCAGGCAGATCGTAGTTCACGACGTGGCTGATACCCGGCACGTCGATGCCGCGTGCAGCAATGTCGGTTGCGATCAGAATCCGCAGCGATCCATCACGGAATCCGTTCAGCGCGCGCTGACGTGCATTCTGCGACTTGTTGCCGTGGATGGCAGCGACTTCATAGCCATCGCGTTCCAGATGACGGACGACTGCATCGGCACCATGTTTCGTACGGGTGAAGACGATGACCGAACGCATAGCCTTGTCACCCAGCAGCGCGGAAAGAAGACGGCGCTTCTCCTTGGTGTGCACAGGATGCACAACCTGCGTGATTTCAGCAGCCGTCGTTCCCTGCGGAGCGACTTCCACACGAACCGGATCACGCAGCAAGCTTCCTGCCAGCGACGCGATTTCCTTCGGCATGGTGGCCGAAAACAGCGCGGTCTGACGATCGGAATGCGTCGCTTTTGCAATGCGCTTCACATCGTTGATGAAGCCCATGTCCAGCATACGGTCCGCTTCGTCGAGGACGAGCCAACGCGTCTGCGAAAGGTCTACCAGACCGTCACGCATCAGATCGGTCAAACGACCAGGCGTGGCGATCAGAACGTCGATGCCCGGTGCGATGCGCTTGATCTGGGACAGCTTGGAAACGCCGCCCAACACAAGCGCTGTCGAGATATGCGCGTGTTTGGAAACATTGCGGATCGTCTGTTCAATTTGCACGGCGAGTTCACGCGTTGGTGCCAGGATCAGCGCGCGTGCAGTTTTTGGACGGCGCTTGTCGCCAAGGCCGATGATCTTCTGCAGGATCGGCAGGCTGAAAGCTGCGGTCTTGCCGGAGCCCGTCTGCGCGATACCAAGAATATCGCGGCCTTCAAGCTGGTGTGGAATCGCCTGCAACTGGATCGGCTTCGGCTCGGTCATGCCAGCGGCTTCGACGCCCTTGAGCAAAATGCCGGTAACGCCGAGAGCGGCAAAGCCGCCCGTAATTTCTTTTGTCAATTCAATCTCTTTCGGCGGCACCATGATGTCATGGTCCGCATACAAATGCCGGTCAAGCGCAACTTGCCGAACTCTATCTGTTCAATGATAACGACAGGACGCCGAAGCTTGTAAACTCCAGGCGACTTGCGCTGCCGTGCCCGAACATTTTCTCGGGTCTCCCCGCTTCCGGACCATTCCGGGAGACAGAGGCGAGACGCAACAAGTCCAATGCCGGGAAAGCCGACGAACACGTCGGCCCATGCGCCTGACGCGGCATATGGGGTGTTTTCGTCCAAAAAGCAACTGATTTCGCTTAAGGCACCGAAATCAGATGATGAAATCAGCGAGCACCTGATTGTCCGTTATGTCCTGATAGGCCCAACCGGCTTCTGCGAATTTCTTTTCCAGAAGCTTGAAGTTCGCTGCGTTCTTCGTTTCGATGCCGATCAGAACTGAACCGAAATTACGCGCAGATTTCTTCAGATATTCGAAACGCGCAATATCATCTTCAGGTCCCAGAAGATCAAGAAACGAGCGAAGCGCGCCCGGCCTTTGCGGGAAGCGGAAGATGAAATATTTCTTCAAACCTTCGAAGCGCAGTGCACGCTCACGAACATCCGGCAGGCGTTCGAAATCGAAATTGCCGCCCGAAACAACAATGACGATGCGCTTACCTTTGAGGTCGCTCTTCTTGAAATCCTTCAGCGCATCAATGCCGAGCGCGCCCGCTGGTTCAAGCACAACGCCCTCAATATTAAGCATTTCGATGATTGTTGCGCAAAGCCGGTTTTCCGGAACAGTTATAACAGTTTTCGGATCGAACCCTTTGAGAAGTTTGAAATTTTCTTTTCCTATCTCGGCAACAGCTGCACCATCGACGAAATTGTCGACATGCGTAAGTTTGATACGCTTGCCTGCTTCAAGGCTCCCTTTCAGGCTCGCTGCGCCCTGTGGCTCGATAAAGCGGAAACTCGTCTTCCAGCCCAGATCTGAAACATATTGCGTAACGCCGCCGGACAATCCGCCGCCACCGACAGGCAGCAGAATAAAGTCGGGCTTCTTTCCCTCCGGCAACTGCCGCTCGATCTCAAGCGCTACCGTCGCCTGCCCCTCAACGATACCGGGATGATCGAAAGGCGGCACCATCACGCCTTTCTGGCTTGCGGCAAACTCCTGCGACGCGGCATAGCAAACGTCGAAAATATCGCCCACCAGCTTAATTTCAATGAATTCGCCGCCAAAAGCGCGGGTCTTGTCGATTTTCTGCTGCGGCGTCGTAACCGGCATGAAAACGACACCCTTGCGGCCAAAATGGCGGCAGACGAATGCAAAGCCCTGCGCATGATTGCCTGCGGAAGCGCAAACGAACACCGCATTCTTGTCGGTCGTTTCGACCGCCTTGGAGATGAAGTTGAAAGCGCCACGAATCTTGTAGGATCGAACCGGTGTGAGATCTTCGCGCTTGAGCCAAATTTCCGCACCGTACTTCCGTGAAAGGTAATCGTTGAGCTGCAGCGGCGTTTCAGGAAACAGCGCGCGCATTGCCTTTTCGGCCTCGGATACGGATTTGACGAAGGCGGTCATTATTCGACTTTCTGCATTTCCTGCTGGATTTCCGCCCATGGCTACATGGGTTTGACAATGCAGACAAGGTTGAAGCTCGTCAGGTCGCCAAATCAACGATTTAGAGTAAGCATATATTCGGCAATACTAACTGTTGATGTTAACAGGCTTTGTGGCTTGAATTCGTGACACAAATCATGACATAGACGTGGGTAATTGCTGCGGTCGTGGCGAAATTGGTATACGCAACGGACTTAAAATCCGTCGTCTTTTAGACTTGCGGGTTCAAGTCCCGCCGACCGCACCACCTCCTCCTTTTGCGCTCAGTTTTCCCATATCCGCTCCAGGCAACCTCGCCTTGACAATTTGCTGCCCTATCCTCCAGTTTTCCCCTACTCGAAACAGATGCAGACGGAACAATGGAAGAGCAAGCCACACAGTTGATCGCAAATACAAACGCATTCGTTCTCCAGATGTACGACCTTCTCATACGATATTCAGTCTCCACACTCGGTGCGCTGATTATCCTTTGCGTCGGCTGGATACTGGCCGGAATCCTTCAAAAATGGACCATACAGTCGCTGTCGAAAATTCGCGGCTTCGACCAGACTCTGGTCGGATTCTTCGGCGCTGTCGTCCGCTACAGCATACTCGTCATTATTCTGGTCATGGTTCTCGGGCAGTTTGGCGTCCAGACCGCGTCCATTCTCGCAGCGCTAGGCGCCATTGGCCTTGCTATCGGCCTCGCCCTTCAAGGTACGTTGCAGAACATCGCAGCAGGCATCATGATTCTGGTCCTCAGGCCATTTCGCGTTGGTGAATATATCAGTGCAGGCACCGTCGTCGGCACCGTGCAAGACGTCGGCTTGTTTGCGACGGAGCTCAAAACCATTGATGGCCTTTACGTGCTGGCACCCAATTCCTCTCTTTGGAATACGCCCGTCACCAATTACAGCCGCATGAAAACCCGCATGCACGAGTTCAAGGTGGGGATTGGCTACGAAGACAATATCGATCAGGCCTTCGCGATCATAAAGAAGATTGTCGAAGATCAGAAAGGTGTTCTCTCAACACCCGCACCGGCCTATTTCGTATCGCAACTGGGCGACAGTGCAGTCGTTCTCAGCGCCAACTACTGGATAAACAGCGCCGATTATGCGCAGGTGTCGCGCCACACAATCAAAACGGTGAAGATCGAATTTGACAAAGCCGGGATCAACATCCCTTATCCGCAAATGACTTATCATGTTATTGAAAAAGATAATAAAACAGAAACAGTTAACTGATCTTTCTAACTATTTTTTCAGAGAAGCCGCAGATTGAATCTGCGGCTTTTCAATAGCTGCTACTCCACTCAACTGTTCAGCTTGGCAGTGATTTCCGCAACACGCTTGCCCTGAAACCGCGCCCCGTCCAGTTCCTGTTCCGAAGGCTGGCGCGAACCGTCGCCATCTGCAGTTGTCGTCATCCCATAGGGAGCACCGCCGCGCACCACATCATTTCCCATCTGCCCCTGATAGGCATAGGAAAGCGGGACGATAATCATGCCCTGATGCTGCATCTGCCACTGTGTGGAAATCAACGCCAGTTCCGCGCCACCATGCTGCGTGGCTGTGGAAACCATCACCGACCCGACCTTGTTAATGAGGGCACCCTTTGCCCAGAGACCGCCGGTCTGGTCGAGGAAATTCTTCATTTGAGCCGCCATCATGCCATAGCGGGTAGCGGTGCCGATGATGATGGCGTCGTAATCCGCGAGTTCAGCCGGCGTGGCAATCGGCGCATCCTGATCGATCTTATAGTGCGAGGCTTTCGCGACATCCGGCGGAACCAGTTCCGGCACCCGTTTGATCGTGACCTCCGCGCCGCCTTCGCGCGCACCTTCAGCCGCCGCCTTGGCCATTTTCTCCATGTGACCATAGGCCGAATAATACAGCACCAGCACTTTAACCATGTGACGTCTCCATATCCCGATTTGTGAGGTCCCAACCTCGACAGGTTCAATTAGGGGAGCCGCCTTCTTTGGAAAGGCGCAACTTCTCGCACACGAATAAAATGCTGCAATAAAGCAGTTGCAGCCTTGTCCTGCTGGCGCTTAACTGATGCCAGAAAATGGAGTCTGGATATGACCAACAATCCGCAGCAAGCCGTCAAGGCAGCCATGCTGGCAATTGGCGACGAGCTTCTCTCAGGCCGCACCAAGGACAAGAATATCGGACATCTCGCCGATGTCCTGACAGCGGCGGGCATTGATCTCAAGGAAGTACGGATTGTTCCGGACGAAGAAATCGCCATCGTCGCCGCTTTGAATGCACTGCGACCGCATTATGACTATGTTTTCACGTCCGGTGGCATTGGCCCTACCCATGACGACATCACCGCCGATGCGGTTTCTGCGGCCTTTGGCGTGCCTTGTATCTATGACGAAAAAGCCATGAAACTGCTTGGCGACAATTATGCAAAGCGCGGGCTGGAATTCACCGACTCGCGTAAGCGCATGGCGCGTATGCCGCAAGGTTCTGAGCATATAGCGAACCCGATCTCCGCCGCACCCGGCTTTCATATCGGCAATGTCTATGTGATGGCAGGCGTGCCTTCCGTGTTTCAGGCAATGCTCGACAATGTACTGCCGACACTGAAGACCGGCCGCAAGCTTCTGTCCAGATCAGTGCTTTGTCCTTTTGGCGAAGGCGTGATTGGCGCGCGCCTGACGGAAATCCAGAAAGAAAACCCCGACACAATCATCGGTTCCTATCCGAAATTCGAGAATGGGCGCTTCAGCACGGAACTTGTCGTCCGCGGGAGCGATCCTCAAAAAATCGATACGGCAATTGATGCAATCGAAAAAATGATCTCGTCGCTCGAAACAAAAGGTGCCGCTTAATCCTTTGCAACCTTTTGCCCGCGCAACTCGTTGCACTATATGCTAAAATAGAAACACAGCCGGAAGGAGTTCGGTCATGTCCTACAAGACGGTGGTTGCCTATTCTCGCAGTGAATCCGAGTTGAAGCGGGTTGTGTCCGCCGTTGGACTTCTAAAGCAGAAGGTGCCCGATATTCACGTCATCGGGCTTTATTCAATCCCTTCGCCCATCGTCTATGCCGACCCGAACGGCTTCATCGATCCGGGAATGTTCGAACTGCATGACAAGCAGCACAAGGAACTTTCCGAAAGACTGAAACATCTCTTCGAGGAAGAGATGCGCCGTCAGGGCACCAACTATGAATATCGCATCACGCGATCCGAAACCGGCACCGCTGCTGATGGCGTGCTGACTGCTTGTCTTGGAGCCGAATTGCTGATCGCCGGGCAACCCGACCCCGACGATCCGGCCACCAACGACGAAACCGCCGATACGATTGTTTTCAATTCCAGCTGCCCTGTTCTGCTGGTTCCCTATGCACCGGTGCTGCAGATGGTTTCGCTCGACCGGATCGTCGTCGCCTTTAACGGCAAGCGGGAAGCGGCCCGGGCCGCTTTCGACGCCCTGCCCTTGATGAAACATGCCGACAGAACGGAAATCGTTTGGGTCGATCCACCGGAAATTGAAGGCGAGGATCAGGCTTTGGCGAGCCACGATATTGCGGAATCACTGTCTCGGCATGGGATTGATGTGACGACCACAGCACTGGCATCCAACGGACGTTATGCGCAGGATGCGTTGAGGGAACATATCATCGCTGAACGCGCTGATCTTTTCGTGATGGGCGCTTACAGTCATTCCCGGTTGCGTGAACTGGTCTTTGGCGGAGTGACGCGCTCCATGCTGAACGAGCTGCCCATTCTCACGCTTTTCTCGCGTTAGAAGACACGATTGAAGCCAGTTTGATCCGGCAATTGGCCAACAACTGGCCGACAACTAGCCTGTGATGACACGACACGCTTGCAAGAACACCATTTTTGCGGTTATCAGCATCACCCGGCGCTGACTGTGCCGGGTGGAGAGCCTTTTCCTCTCTTGCCGCCCGCCTGAAAGGGCGCAGACGAAGAAAAGCCGCAGATCCTGACAGTTACAGCGCTTGGCAATCCGTCATAGCGCATTTTTGGTTTTTAAAGGTCCGGAGAACGAGCTCCGGATCGTTCCACGGAGCGTTTCGATGTCCTTGCCAGATAAAGCCTTCCCAGTTTCATGGGATCAGTTCCACCGTGATGCCCGCGCCCTCGCCTGGCGGATTGCCGGTATGAATCGCGATTGGCACGCAATTGTTGCCATCACGCGTGGCGGTCTGGTCCCTGCAGCCATTGTCTGCCGCGAACTCGGCATTCGTCTCATCGAAACCGTCTGTATTGCCTCCTATCACGACTACACGTCGCAAGGCGACATGCAGATCCTCAAGGGTGTGAGCGAAACACTTCTGGAAAATGGCGGCGAAGGCGTCATTGTCGTAGACGACCTGACCGACACCGGCAAAACCGCAGCCATCGTGCGGGAAATGATGCCGAAGGCCCATTTTGCGACTGTTTACGCCAAGCCGAAAGGCCGTCCGCTGATCGATACCTTCGTAACGGAAGTGTCTCAGGACACCTGGATCTATTTCCCTTGGGATATGGGCTTCACCTATCAGGAACCGATCGCAGGCGACAAGCGCGGCTGAAGCCCGACAGACTTGAAGCCATAAATCCATCGAATGCACTTCCGATAAAACTGGCGGATTCACATCCGCCAGATCAAAACGCTGCGAAACGAAAACAAACGAACGCGATTGCGGTGATATTTCCGCCGCAATCGCACCTTATGGAAAGCGCATCGAAATAACGCCGATTAGAGGCAGATAGCGTTTTCAAAGCCGCCATCTCCTGCCGAAATTTTAGTAATACCTTTAAAATAAAAGCTTTTTTGAATATTTTCAAAGGTCAGCTGCCTAACTAATCAGTTGTTATTTTGGCGAATCGGATCATGCTATAGATAAAAAGGGGATTTTCGCGGTGAAGTCGCAGGCCAAACAACTGATTGCAACCGAAAAGCGTATTTTGACGCCTTCCGGTCGTTTGCAGCAGGTTGCGGCGCTTGTCTATCGTCGCGACATGGGCACCCTCAAGGTTCTCGTCATTACGAGCCGCGGTACAGGCCGCTGGATCATCCCCAAAGGCTGGCCGCAAGTTGGTCGCACTCTGGCAGATACTGCTCTTCGTGAAGCTTATGAAGAAGCAGGCATTCGTGGTGAGGTCTCACCAGTACCAATCGGTAGTTTCTGCTACTGCAAGACCGATCTGCCACCTGAACGTATAAACCAGTTCACGGCGGCGGTATTCGCGGTGCAGTTCACCGGGCAGGAGAAAGACTGGCCTGAGCGGGATCAGCGCATCTGCGAATGGGTGTCGCCGCAGGAAGCGGCCAATCGCGTCGAAGAGACCGAACTGAAGCAGTTACTGAACCATTTTGGTGATTCGGGAATTGCCGCTGCTGCGGAGTAAGCAGCCCGCAAGCCGTCTTCGATGCAACATTCCCCCGGATTACGATCCTTTTGCAGGGATTTTCTCTTTCGACAGTCGACGCTGCCGTGCTTGTTCCTCTAACTGCTAATAATAGCGGCTATCCAGGCTCCCCAAATCACATAGCCGGCTTGGTTCGCAAAAGTGTCGCTTCTCCCCGTTATCCACATTTGCCCCAAGCTGTTACGCACAATATCTAGATGCTGGAGCGTTACAACAAACCATTGCTTGACGCTCGAAGCCGAGTCGTTTTTTATGATACTATCGTTGCGTAAGTAGCGTGATCGGGCGTTGTAATCTGCCGGTCCTTTTTTCGGTCAAGTTGAGTATCGAACGAGCGTTGCGCTTTGAAAGTGCGGTTTTCGCTCGGTGCTTTCTTGCGCCCAAATTCTGGGTTCGCCCTTCTCTGGAGAAGCAGATGCAACATCGATCAGAAACAGCGTTAACACTAGATTTAGTATTTGCGCTCATGCTTCTTACAAGATAAGGTATTTTTCGTTCCGCCGATTTTTGATCGCGATCGCGCTAGCAAGGTTGCAATTAAGCTCCCCTGAGGTGTTTTTTCGTGGGCTTTGATGAGGTGGAAGCGGATTTCCGGGAGTTTTCTCCCCAACAAGACGCTCCTCCCCGCAGAAGAGCTGTTTTGACAGAGACGCGATACAGACAGGCCGTGGCTGAAAACCGTCACTAGAGCTACTATATATAGAACGTTTGGATGGGACAGATGAAGATCGAACGCCGTTTCACGAAAGAGAATCAGTCGGCCTATGCGGACATCGCGTTCCGGACTGCGACCAGCGAGATCAAGAATCCCGATGGATCCATCGTATTCCGTCTTGAGAACATCAATGTGCCCGCGCAGTTCAGCCAGGTCGCCGCGGACATTCTTGCACAGAAGTACTTCCGCAAGGCTGGCGTTCCCGCACAGCTGAAGAAGATCGAGGAGAACGACGTTCCCTCATGGCTGTGGCGCTCGGTCGCTGACGAGGACGCGCTTGCCAAGCTGCCTGAAAATGAGCGCTACGGCTCCGAAATGGATGCCTGCCAGGTTTTCGACCGTCTCGCAGGCACCTGGACCTATTGGGGCTGGAAGGGTGGCTATTTCGCCTCTGAGGAAGATGCCCTCGCCTTCCGCGACGAGCTTGCCTATATGCTCGCGACCCAACGTGTGGCTCCAAACAGCCCGCAATGGTTCAACACCGGCCTGCATTGGGCCTATGGCATCGACGGTCCCGGCCAGGGCCATTTCTATGTCGACTGGCAGACCGGCAAACTGACCAAGTCCAAGTCGGCCTATGAACATCCGCAGCCGCATGCCTGCTTCATTCAGTCCGTTGGCGACGATCTCGTCAATGAAGGCGGCATCATGGATCTGTGGGTCCGTGAAGCACGCCTGTTCAAGTATGGCTCCGGCACGGGCTCCAACTTCAGCTATCTGCGCGGCGAAGGTGAAAAACTTTCCGGTGGTGGCAAATCCTCCGGTCTGATGAGCTTCCTGAAGATCGGCGACCGCGCCGCAGGTGCGATCAAGTCGGGCGGCACGACCCGCCGCGCCGCCAAGATGGTCGTCGTCGACATCGATCATCCGGATATCGAGGAATATATCGACTGGAAGGTCAAGGAAGAGCAGAAGGTTGCTTCGCTCGTCACCGGTTCCAAGATCGTCAAGCAGCATCTGACCGCCATCATGAAGGCTTGTGTCAACTGCGAAGCGGACAATGATGATTGCTTCGATCCGGCGAAGAACCCTGCCCTGAAGCGCGAAATCAAGGCCGCAAAGAAGAACCAGGTTCCGGAAAACTACGTCAAGCGCGTGATTCAGTTCGCGCGTCAGGGCTACACCGACATTCAGTTCAAGACCTACGATACAGACTGGGATTCGGAAGCCTATCTGACTGTTTCGGGCCAGAACTCCAACAATTCCGTTTCGCTGAAGGACGAATTCCTGCGCGCTGTCGAAAACGACGGCGACTGGAACCTGACAGCTCGTCGCGACGGTCGCGTCATGAAGACGCTGAAGGCGCGCGATTTGTGGGAAAAGATCGGTTACGCCGCCTGGGCGTCCGCTGATCCGGGCCTGCACTACAACACGACCATGAACGATTGGCACACCTGCCCGACCGCCGGTCCGATCCGCGCTTCCAATCCGTGCTCAGAATACATGTTCCTTGACGACACGGCTTGCAATCTGGCGTCGATCAACCTGCTCACCTATCGCAACAAGGATGGTTCATTCGATATTGCGGCTTACGAGCACACGGCACGCCTGTGGACCATCGTTCTCGAAATCTCGGTGATGATGGCGCAGTTCCCGTCGAAGGAAATCGCCCGTCTTTCTTATGAATACCGCACGCTCGGCCTCGGCTACGCCAATATTGGCGGCCTGTTGATGACTTCCGGTATTCCTTATGACTCCGACGAAGGCCGTGCAATTTGTGGCGCGCTGACGGCGATCATGACCGGTATGGCCTATGCCACCTCCGCTGAAATGGCAAAGGAACTCGGAACCTTCCCGAGCTATGAGCCAAACGCCGAGCATATGTTGCGCGTCATTCGCAACCACCGCCTCGCTGCCCATGGTGAAACCGAAGGCTATGAAGGCCTTGCCGTCAACCCGGTGGCGCTGATTGCCGAGGATTGCCCGGATCAGGATATGATTACCCATGCACGTGCTGCCTGGGACAAGGCGCTGGAACTTGGCGAAAAGCATGGCTACCGCAATGCACAGTCCACCGTCATCGCGCCTACCGGCACGATCGGCCTCGTCATGGACTGCGACACGACCGGTATCGAGCCAGATTTTGCGCTGGTGAAGTTCAAGAAGCTCGCTGGTGGCGGTTACTTCAAGATCATCAACCGCGCCGTACCGGAAGCACTCCGCACGCTCGGCTATTCGGAAAGCCAGATCGCTGAAATCGAAGCCTATGCTGTCGGTCACGGCAACATCAATCAGGCTCCGGGCATCAACCCGTCTTCTTTGAAGTCCAAGGGCTTCACCGACGAGAAGATCGAAGCCCTGAATGCTGCTCTCAAAAGCGCATTCGACATCAAGTTCGCTTTCAACAAGTGGACGCTGGGCGAAGACTTCTGCAAGGACGTGCTAAAGCTCACCGATGAACAGCTCAACGATTTCTCGTTCGAGATGCTCCCGGCGCTGGGTTTCGCCAAGAAGGACATCGAAGCTGCCAACATCCATGTTTGCGGCGCAATGACCCTCGAAGGGGCGCCGTTCCTCAAGGAAGAGCACTACGCCGTGTTCGATTGCGCCAATCCTTGTGGCAAGATCGGCAAGCGTTATCTCTCGGTGGATAGCCACATTCGCATGATGGCAGCCGCACAGCCGTTCATTTCGGGGGCGATCTCCAAGACGATCAACATGCCGAATGACGCAACCGTCGAGGACTGCAAGAACGCCTATATGCTGTCCTGGAAGCTGGCGCTCAAGGCCAATGCGCTTTATCGCGACGGCTCCAAGCTTTCGCAGCCGCTCAACGCCGCCCTCATCTCGGATGATGAGGACGAAGACGATGCAGTCGAGGCACTGATCGAAGCCCCCGCTGCAGCCCGCGCCGTTCAGGTAACCGAGCGCATCGTCGAAAAGGTTGTCGAAAAGATCGTGCATGAGCGCGAAAAGCTGCCGAACCGTCGTCAGGGTTATACGCAGAAGGCAGTCGTTGGCGGTCACAAGGTCTATCTGCGCACCGGCGAGTTCGGTAATGGACGCCTCGGTGAAATCTTCATCGATATGCACAAGGAAGGTGCTGCTTTCCGTGCAATGATGAACAACTTCGCCATCGCCGTATCACTCGGCTTGCAGTACGGCGTACCGCTCGAGGAGTATGTGGAAGCCTTCACTTTCACGAAATTCGAACCGGCAGGCATGGTCATCGGCAACGATGCCATCAAGACCGCAACGTCGATCATCGACTATGTCTTCCGTGAGCTGGCAGTATCCTATCTCGGACGCAATGACCTCGCCCATGTCGACACAAGCGATTTCGGTAATACGGCGCTTGGCAAGGGTATCAAGGAAGGTAAGACCAATCTGGTCTCGACCGGTTGGACACGTGGTTACAAGCCCACTCTGGTGACCAACTCGACTAACGAAGCCAAGGGATCGACAAATTCTGCGCCGCAGGCTTCCAACGTCACAACCTTGAAGTCGACCACGCCGACGGGCAATCGCCCCGCAACAATCGGTCTGGTGACGGATGGTGCGACCGCCTTCAAGCGGGAGTTGGAAGAGCAACCTGCTCCGGCACAGCAGCAGGAAAGCACATCGGCAACAGCAACCGAACTTTTCTCGGATAAGGCTGCAGCAGACGCTGCTTCTGCCCGCGCGGAAAGTGCGAATGCCGCCAAGAAGCTGGAAGCCGACCGCCGCATCAAGTCGATGATGCAGGGCTATACCGGCGACAGCTGCACCGAATGCCAGAACTTTACCATGGTTCGCAACGGAACGTGCCTCAAGTGCGACACTTGCGGTGCAACGAGTGGCTGCAGCTAAGTAAAATTCGTAGTATACGAAAATAAAAAAGCCCGCTTTATGCGGGCTTTTCTTTTCCTAAAGTATTTTAAAAGAACAATTATATATAATAATAGTTCTATGATGAAATACTGAAATTCAACAAATTTCGGAACGAACCGACTATTTCCACGTTCAGTCTAAGCAACCGAACGTATAAAGGAGATAGTTATGTTCAGGACTACACTTCTGACGACGACGTGTGCATTGCTGATAGGTGGCGCTGCTTATGCTCAGACAACTGCACCAACGCCCGCACCTGCCGAGCCACCGGCTGCGGCAGAGGAAATGCCGGTTTCGTCCAAGGACATGTTTGGCAATCCCACATCGGGTGAGACCGACAAGGTCGGCTTTCTGGAACCGAAAGAGGGCCAGCTTCTCGTGACCTCTTTCATCGGACAGAACGTCTATGAAAGTGATGCTGCTGACGCCCAGACTGTCGGCAAGCTGAATGATCTTATCGCCAGCCCCGAAGGTGAGATTGAAGCTGCGGTGATCGGCGTGGGTGGTTTTCTTGGAATCGGCGAGAAGGACGTAGCCGTAAGTCCGGATCAGCTGCAGCTTGCAACCCGCAGTGACGGCAAAAAATGGCTGGTCATAAAGGCGACCAAACAGCAGTTGACCGATGCACCGGCATTCGATCGCTCGAAGCTTTTTGTGGATGGCGTAGCCGATCCATCAGCAGCAAACGAGACCAACGCCCCGACGACTGATGCCCCGGCAAGCGATACAGCTCCCGCATCACCACCTCCAGCCCAATGATACGGTCTCGATGAGCAATACGACAAGTCTACCCCGGCCTTCTGGCCGGGGTTTTGATGCAAATAACCATTACTCGCGGTTGAAATATTCATATGGCCGCCTTAATTCCCGGTAGAACATGATACAAGCATCGCAACACGGCCCCCAATTTTCACCAGGTTAATCTCAGGAAAGTCTATTGTCCGAATTTTTTATTGCTCATCCCTGGGCGGAAACCCTTGTGGCGCTTGGAGGATTATTTCTTTCAGCTTTCATTGCAAACTTTCTAATCAAGGCGATTTTGCTCAAACTACTCGAACGTCTTGTCCAGAAAACCTCTTTCGGACAAGACGAAGAGCTTAAAAGACACAGTGTCATCAGCCGTCTTGCCAATATCGTTCCGGCGTTGATTATTTCATCCGGGATCATGGCGGTGCCGGGCCTGCCCGAAGGCGTGATCACCGTTATTCGGAATGTAGCGATAGCTTTCATCATTCTGACGCTGGCTTTGGCGGTCAATTCAGTCTTTGGGCTGATCGATACGCTCTATCATCGCCGTCCCGAAGCCAGATACCGCCCCATAAAGGGCTACATTCAGGTGGCCAAACTTGCTGTCTACATCGTGGCGGCAGTCCTTGTCATTGCGACACTGCTGGACAAGTCGCCGGTTATCCTTCTTTCCGGTGTCGGTGCTATGGCCGCGGTGCTAATCCTTGTCTTTCAGGACACATTGCTTTCTCTGGTCGCCAGTATGCAGATCGCCTCGTCCAACATGGTTCGTGTCGGCGACTGGATTGAAATGAAGAATCTCGACGCCAATGGCGATGTCACGGAAATCGCGCTCTATACCGTCAAGGTCCAGAATTTCGACAAGACGATCACCACCATTCCGATCCGCAAGCTCATCACCGAGCCGATGAAGAACTATCGCGGCATGCAGGAATCCGGCGGGCGTCGCATCAAGCGCGCGCTTTATATCGATCAAAACACCATTCGTTTTCTGTCGGATGACGAGCGAGCCAGACTTGGCACAGTTGATTGGCTGGCGGATTATCTGCCCAAGAAGGCCAAGGAAATCGCCGAATGGAACCAGAAGCTTGGCGACCGCGCCAACAATCCGGTCAACAGGCGTCAGTTCACCAATGTCGGTACGTTTCGGGCCTATGTAGACAATTATCTGCGCAATCATCCCGGCATACACAAAGGCATGACATTGCTGGTGCGTCAGATGGATCCTACTCCCGAAGGACTGCCGCTGGAAATCTACTGCTTTACGAACACGACCGTCTGGGCGTCATTCGAACAGATTCAATCGGACATTTTCGATCACCTTTACGCGGTGTTGCCGGAATTCGGCCTCAGTGCCTTCCAAAATCCAAGCGGTAACGATTTTCGCAAACTGACGATCAGTGCGCCTGTCGAGCAGACTCAATCACCTTGGCGTTCAAACGTTGAACATTATAGCGTGCCCGGGACGGTGTCAGGCCAAGACGAACGACAGCAAGATGCATTGAAGGAACGATCATGACGCTTTGCCCGTCATGGCCCGACATCCAGAATGCATCTTCCGGAATGCCATCCTCACCTGCCTTCACACCGCTAATCTGCAGCCAGACCTGAGCGGAACCATAGCGCCCTTCGGACTCGGGCCTGGGTTTGCGCATAAATGAAATATAGTCCGCAGGCAGGCTCGGCTTTCCGTACAGGTTTCCACTATCCGCGAGAAATGCGCCCAACCGAGCCCAGTCACGGGCGGTAGCGTACATATAGGAAGAACCGGCAAAGACGCCTGACGCATCCGTCTCCAAAATGACGCTGTTCATGCCAAGCGGACCGAATAGGGCAAGCCGCGGATAAGCCAGCGCCTCCTCGCGGCTGTTAAAACTATCCATGAAAAGCTCTGACAGAATATTCGCCGTTCCACTGGAATAATTGAATTTCGTCCCTGACGCCACCTCCAGCGGCAAAGACGCAGCAAACCCGGCCATATCCGGCTCCAGATAAAGCATGCGCGTGACATCCGTTACTGTGCCGTAGTCCTCATCGAAGCGGAGACCGCTATTCATCGCCATCAGATTTGCGAGAGAAATCTTTGCCCGCTCATCGTTCTTCCATTCCGGTAAAAGGGCTGTGCTTTCCAAACTCATGCGCCCTTCAGCAATGCGCATGCCGATCAGTGTCGCGATGACGGACTTGGTCATGGACCAGCCCAGTAAAGGCGTATCCGCATTAAAACCCGAACCGTAATTCTCGGCAATCAGCTTGCCGTCGCGGACGACCGCAATCGCGCGCATTCCCGGCCCGGCCAGAACCTGATCCTCAATCACAGCCTGCACCGCTGGATCGGCCTCAATTCGGATCGGTTCTGCGGGCACCTGCGGGCCGGTCGGAATTTCAACGCGCAAATCATCTTTCTGGATATTCGCGCATCCCAGCGCTGGGCGATAGATTGCGGTACTTGGTGCAAAAAAGCCGAAAATCCGCACCGTCACACTGTTATTATTCTTGTCGAGGGCGGCATTCAGAAACCGCAGCAGCGGGTTTCCCGGTGCCTGAACATCGTCTGCAAGGACGGCATCAGCATCCCGACCGGCAATGAAAACATTTGAACAAACAATCTTGGCAGCATAGCCGGTGCCGACACGCAATAGCTCAGGCGGTCGAACCGCCAGCCAGAGAATTGCTCCCAGCACGATGACGAGCAGAAGACCACCGACAAACTTCAGAATACGCTTCATGCTGCCCCTCGCAAATAGTCGATACGTCAATCATACCAAGCCGAGATAACTTGCCAACTCCCGCGCGGCGGCACCACCTGCCCTGTTTGCACCGATGGTCGAGGCAGATGGGCCATAACCAACAAGATGAATACGGGGATCGGCGGCCACCTGTGTTGCAAGGCGTCCAGTCATGAGAATACCGGCTTCCGCATTGCGCAATTGCAGCGGGGCAAGATGGTCAAGTGAACTGCGAAATCCTGTGCACCACAAAATAACATCAAAGGATTGTTCACTTCCATCGTCCCACCGAACACCTGTTTCCGTGATTTCGCTGAACATGGACAAACGGTTGAGCACACCGCGAGCGCGTGCCGCTTCAATGGCCGGCGTCAACGGCAGCCCCGTTACTGAAACGACCGATCCAGGTGGCAAGCCCCGGCGTACCCTTTCCTCAACCAAAGCCACGGCAGCACGGCCCAACTCCGGTGTAAACGGACCTTCCCGGAAAGCAGGTTCTTTGCGCGTGACCCATACGGTTTCCGTCACACGCGATATCTCGTCCAGAAGCTGCACAGCCGAGATACCCGCGCCGACGACAAGAACACGTTTGCCCTTGAAGGCGTCAGCTGTCTGATAATCCCGCGTGTGAAGTTGCTGGCCTTTGAAAAGCTCCGCACCCGGATAGGGTGGGATATAAGGAGACTCCCATGTGCCGGTCGCGTTGATGATCCCGCGTGCCGAATAGTTGCCCCGATCTGTCTCCACACGAAGCCGTTCGCCACGATCGCAAACGACTTTCACGGCCACAGGACGGTGCACCGGAAGATCGAAGGCTTCCTCATAGGCGCGGTAATATTGTGGGACGGCAACCGATGCACGCACCTCGCCATTGGTCGTTTCGACAATATCCTCGAACTTCATGCCTGGGAGATCGTGAATGGCGTTGGCAGTCTGGAGAGTTAGCGAAGGCCAGCGGAATTGCCAGGCTCCGCCCGGCCCTGCGGCCTTGTCCAGAACCACGAATTGCCGTTCGCCTGCGAGACCAAGCTTATTCAGATGATAGGCCGACGAGAGTCCCGCCTGCCCGGCTCCAATAACCACAATGTCGACCTTGCGGGCGACTTTCACGTGGCCATTATCGGCTGGCTGCTGATCGACGGACTGTATATCTGACATGATGCGCTATAGGCTTCCGAAATATGATTTGTGTCCGTAGATAGGGATCGAACGGCGGCGTCGAAAGCCCACCTATCCTACCATCGCAGCCGAGCGCAGTCTTTTATTGCGCCCCTCCCAAACACTCACGACCAGCATGATAACCGTCGTTAATATGCCCATTTCCAATAGATCGGCCATATAGCCGACCGGGATCGCTGCCAGTAGAGCCAAAACACCAAAGACGTGTGACGTGGGAATAACGCCATAGACAACCTTCTTGTAGATGGCGCTGCCAATCAGATAGATCGCCGGTCCTGCGACAAGAACAAGAACGTAAGCAGTCTTCAACGGATCATGCGGATGGGCCATGACAAGATCGTTTCCAACTGCCGTTGCGATAATCCCGGCCACCAGAATGGCGTGAACATAGTGGAAATATGCGCCAATCCGTCCAGGATCAGCGGAGTGAGAGATCGTATCTGTCGCATCCTTGCTGGAGGTGCCAAAGTAGAGCCACCACATGGCAAGCGTCCCGAGAAAAGTGGCCAGCAGCGCCGACATGAGGGCCAAATTCCAGACTTCAGCATTTGCAAGGGTTGCCCCGGTAGCCAAAACCGTTTCGCCAAGGGCCACGATTACGAACAACTGGCAACGCTCCGCCAGATGTCCGCCTTCAATGGTCCAATCACTGGTGTGAGAGCGTCCGAGACCCGGTAGCGCAAAGCCGAACATCGGCGATAAATATTCGCAAAGCACAGCAATAAGCCACAACACCATACGGGCTTCATGCTCGACGAAACAACCGGCTATCCAGAAGACAGCGGAAATAGTGAGCCAACCGAGCATACGCCTGTAATTGGCGGCAAGTGGATGGTCCTGCCCCAGAACAAACACGATATAGGCTGTTTTGCCGACCTGAATCGCCACATAGGCCAGAGCAAATATCCAGCCTTTGTCAGCGAAAGCACCGGGGATGGACGATGCCATCACCAAACCGAGCAGCATGACGCAGAACAAAAGGCTGCGTATCTGCGGCGTTTCCGGGTTGAACCAGTTTGTCACCCAGCAGGTATATTGCCAGCCGAGCCATACTGCGAACCAGAGGACCAGCGTTTCGACAACACCGGTGAGCGTCAGATTATGCAGAAGTTCATGACTGAGCTGCGTAACCGCGAAAACATAGACGAGATCGAAGAACAATTCCTCGAATGTCACCCGGGCATGGTGCCCGTCTCTTTGTCTCAAAAGCGGATGTGAAGCGACGGCAGAAGCTGAATTCATGCGAATGTACCTTCCCCTCAGACGGCAAGCATTCAATGCCACTGTCCGGCAGCTTAGCCCGCAGTCGATCAGCCGTATATCCGAATGTGCTGATTTCCACTTAAAGAAGTCAGTGTCGTCTTATTTCCCGCCGAACGTGTTACCTGCCTCGAGCCATGTATCGATACCGTCCGCCGCCGCGCGGCCCATCGCGAAACAGGCAGTCAGGAGATAGCCGCCAGTTGGAGCCTCCCAGTCAATCATTTCTCCGACAACGAAAATGCCGGGTAGCTTCGGCAGCATGTAGTTCTTGTCGATTTCGTGCCAACGAATACCGCCTGCCGACGAAATCACTTCATCCAGCGGGCGCGGACGGAGCAGTGGAATTGAAATGGCTTTGATCGTAGTGGCCAGCACTTTCGGGCTTCTGTCGCGGGTGAATTCCGTCACAAGAGCTGCCTTCACGCCCGTCAGACCTGCAGCCTTGCGCAACAGATTGCCAAAGCTCAGCTTTGTATCCTGCCGGGCAATATCACTTTCCAGTCGCTCGGTAGTTCGTCCGGGAACAAGATCGAGCGTCAGAAACGCCTTCCCGTTTTCTTGCAAGCTATCGCGCAGAGCTGCGGAATGCGCATAGATGAGACTACCCTCAACCCCACCGCGTGTAATGACAAACTCGCCCTGTGTCGCGCCTGCATGGGAAGTTGCGATAACAGACTTCACCGGTTCACCGGCGAAGCGTTCAGCAAAGAAGTCGCTCCAGGCAACGTCAAAACCGCAATTTGCGGGTTGAAACGGCGCTATATCGATTGACCTTCGCTGAAACTCATTGATCCAGAGGCCGTTGGAACCGAGCTTCGGCCAGCTTCCGCCACCAAAAGCAAAGAGCGCAGCATCGCATGTAATCGTCTGAACACCGTCGGGGTTCTCGATCTTGAGACTATTGCCCTCGAAGCCAATCCAGCGATGTCGGGTGAGAATGCGAACGCCCTGATCTTCCAGACGTTTTCCCCAAGCCCGCAAAAGCGGAGACGCTTTCATCGCTTTGGGAAAGACACGACCGGATGAGCCGACAAATGTCTCGGCACCCAATTCATCCGCCCAGGCACGTAATTCGGTCGGGCCGAAAGCCGTCAAGGCTGGCAATATACGGTCAATGCTTGAGCCGAAGCGTTTCGCGAAAGTTGCAAAATCTTCCGAATGCGTAATGTTCAGCCCTGACTTTCCGGCAAGCAGGAACTTGCGGCCAACTGTCGGCATCTGCTCGTAGACCGTCACGCGATAGCCTCGCGCTGACAGTCTTTCGGCGGCCATCAGACCAGATGGCCCGCCTCCGAGAATGGCAATATTGCCTTCAGGCATCACGGTATCAGCCTCGCCGAAGTATTAATCCTGCTTCTCCAGCATTTCCTTAACTGTGGTCGCCAACTGCTTGAGTGAGAACGGTTTTGGCAGGAATCCGAACTTGGCATCAGCTGGAAGATTGCGTGCAAAGGCATCCTCCGCGTAACCCGACACGAAAATGAATTTGATATCAGGATACGTCTTGCGAAGCTCACGCAGCAATGTCGGACCATCCATTTCCGGCATGACGACATCCGATACGACGATATCCACCTCGCCGCCAAGCTCTGCCATGACTTCAAGCGCTTCGACACCGGAAGCCGCTTCGTGGACTGTATAACCGCGTGACTGGAGTGCGCGTACGCCGCCCATACGGACCGCGTCTTCGTCTTCCACCAGGAGAACGGTCGCGGAACCGGAAAGATCGATTGCTTTCTCGACCTTCTTTTCCTTCACGACAACCGGAGCATCGTCGGCGCGTTTTTCCTCGATGAGGCGTGGCAGGAAGATCTTAAACGTCGTGCCTTTTCCAACCTCGGAATCACAATAGATGAAGCCACCGGTCTGTTTGATGATCCCGTAGACCATCGACAGCCCAAGACCCGTACCCTTGCCCACTTCCTTCGTCGTGAAGAACGGCTCGAAAATCTTTTCGAGCACATCCGCAGGAATGCCCGTCCCGGTGTCTTCCACTTCGAAGACCACATAGTCCGCTTCCGGCAGATCGCGATAATGCAGCTTTGCGACTTCCTGCGTCGACACGTTACGGGTACGCAACGTGATTTCGCCGCCGTCCGGCATGGCATCACGTGCATTGACCGCGAGATTGACGGCAACCTGTTCGAACTGTCCGAGATCGGCCTTGACCGGCCAGAGATCACGTCCATGATCGATCTTCAGCTCTATATCCTTGCCGACAAGGCGAGCCAGAAGCATACGCAGATCTGCAAGAACGTCGGTCAGGTCGAGCACTTCCGGACGAAGCGTCTGACGGCGCGAGAAGGCCAACAACTGGCGCACGAGCGAGGCCGCGCGATTGGCGTTCTGCTTGATGTTCATAATGTCCGGGAACGACGGATCGGATGCGCGATGGTTGGTCAGCAGCAGGTCCGACGACATGATGATCGCCGTCAGAACGTTGTTGAAGTCGTGCGCAATACCACCTGCAAGCTGGCCGACAGCCTGCATCTTCTGGCTCTGCGCCATCTGGTTTTCGAGGGCTTTCTGCTCGGTTGTTTCGACAGCCGAGATAATCGCCGCTTCTTCGGCACGCTCGCCGCCCAGATCAGTGACAGGGCTCATATAAAAGCGGATGTGCCGCTCTTCGTTGCCCGGCAACACCGTATCAACAGGCGAAATGCTTGCCTGTCCTGCAAAGGCTGCGGCAAGCGCTCTGTTGAAGGTCTCGCGATCGCGTTCATGCACGACGATTTCAAGCTTCGCATTGCCGTCAATCGCATCACGATCGACAACAGGAGCGAAAATATCGAGGAAGCGCGCATTGGTGCGCAGTATATGTCCGGCAGAATCAACCGCAGCGATGGCCATCGGAGCCGAGTTGAAGAAACGCGTGAAGCGCACTTCTGCGGAGCGCAGCGCCATTGATGAATCCTCGCCCTCCGCACGATCCAGAACGATGGTACGGCTCGTACCGCGCGTTCCATCACGCGCAGCCTGGACACGGTGATAGAAGCGAACGGCGAGGCTCTGTCCGTTCCGCTTGATGAGATCAAGATCGATGACGGTGTTGCGGCTTGTGCCCGGCTCGGCTTTCACCGCCTTGATGAGCGCCATTCCGCTGCCTGCCACTATATCGTTGAGTGTCAACGATCCCGGTGTGAACTGGGTCAGATCGACACCAAGCCACTCTGCAAGCGTCGCATTGAGGTAGATGATCCGGCCGGAAGGGTCGGCAGAAAAGAACCCAGCTGGCGCGTGATCGAGGTGATTGATCGCTTCCTGCAGCTCTTGAAAGAATCGCTCCTGCTCCGCACGCTCGTCAGAAATATCGGCAATCTGCCACGCGACGAACGGGCTTTTGAATTCGTGTCCGGCTTCAACGGGACGCGCCTTGATGCGATACCAGACAGGCGCCAGCGAGCCATGCCCTTCACGGGAAAGGCCGCCGGAAAGACGCACTTCCTCCTGTGCCGACAGACCATCGCGAACGGCATTCGTCAGACGGTATATGGCATCGGATGCCGCGGGTTCTGCCGTCAATACATTATCGAGCGAACGGACTCCTTCGGCATTCGCAACACCAGTCATGACGGCATAAGCCTGATTGGCATAAACGATCTGGCCGCGCGCGTCGGAAATGACAGTCCCTTCCGGCTGCGAATCCATGAAGGAATGAGCGAGGTCCTGTTCACCGTTCTTCTGGCTGAATTGAATGAGACCCGTTGCTGCGCCGAAAAGGTAGAATACGCCGACCATCGACAGAATGCCCATAAGAACGAGGGCGAATCCATCTCCAAGCTGGTCGCGGAACACAAAATAGGCGATTGCGGCGACCGTAAGCAGAATACCGACGATCAGCAGGCGAAGAGCTCCGCTGCGATTGCGCTTGGGCATTACGAGCGGTTTCGGGTAAGCGTTGTCCGTCTGTCGCGACATCAAGCCTGCTGCCCTTTCATGTTGCGTGGCCGAGCACCAACAGGCATCCGGGTGCCCCGGGTGCCATGCATTTTTTCGATCAGCCAAGACGTCATTTCAATCATCCGCATATCCGATTTTCTCGAATGCACTTTTCCGCACAGTTCAGCTCTCACGTGGGAACGCGCAGCCAATATGTCAGGGTATATCCGATTCGCAGAATGCTTTAATCGGCGAGCAGTACAAGCATTGCTGCACTGAAACGGTGCAAATTGGACTTTTTTGCACCGTTTTGCCTGGGGATCATATATTTCTCGCATTTCCAAGAAACATTCCCAAGGCTTAGAAATTCAACTACTGTACCAATCATGTGATGATGCGGAGTGCCGGGGGAAGCGCAGTCTCCATTCGTCGCAGGTTTTTCGTTTATTGTATAAGAGGGTATCCGCATGAAGGAATGGCTCAGCGGCATCGTTGGAGAGAGTGCGGCTAATATTGTTGGCTTCATCCTAATATTTGCGATCATTCTTGGCGGAATTTTCGTTGTTCTCAGTATCATTCGCCGTTTCAGCGGAGGTACTTTCGTTTCCAACGGGCGTACGCGACAGCCGCGCCTTTCGGTGATGGACGCAGCAGCAGTCGACAGCCGACGCAAGCTCGTGCTTATTCGCCGCGACGACGTGGAACATCTCCTGCTCATCGGCGGGCCAACCGATGTTGTGGTGGAACAGAATATTGTCATGGAATCGCGGGCTCATGCGCGTGTGCAAGCTTCACGCATCGAGCCTGAACATATCGAACGCTTCAAGCAGCACGAAGCAACCCTGACCAATGACAAGGCGGAGCGCCCTGCTCTCTCACTGCAAACACCGCAGGCCGAAGAGAAGGACGAAGCGATCCAGATCACCTCCGCAATCGAAGCACCGGTCTACCGCAAGCCTGAGCCAGCACGAGAAGAGCCGGTCCAGCAGGCTGCTGCACCTGTTCGCGTGCCGCCGCAGGCGCCGACGGCACCAATCCCGCCGCGACCACCTGTCGAGCAGAAATCCGCTCAACCACCCCAACCACGGCCTCAACCGCGCCCGGCGCCGAACTATCCGCCGCAGCCACGCACCGTATTGCCGCCCCGCCCCGCGCAAGCACAGCCGCAGTCAACACGTGCACATCCGGCCTATCCATTGAGCCAGGTTTCGCGCGGCGTTCTGAGTTCAACCTCGTCCGGTGCGACCGCCACTGCAGCCGGTGTTGCCGCCGCCGCATCGGTTGCTTCAGCAAATCTTGGCAGCATCGTTCCCGAGCGTGAAACAACGGTTGCGGATAAGTCTCCTTCGGTCGATGTAACCGGACCTACAGTCTCTTCGACTGCAGCTCCGGCATTCAGCGCCTCTTCGGAACCGGAGCGCGTCGAGCCGGAAATCGTGGTTGCCGAGTCAAAGCCTGTAGAAACAGAAGCCGTAGCAGTAGAAACGCCGAGCGATAACCTGGCCGATCTCGGCGGTGCGTTGCACGAAGCAATCGCTGCAGACGTCAATTCGGAGAGCGCCGCCAGCGCTGACGCCAAGGACGCGATCTCATTCGATACCGAATTCTTCGAAAATGAGCTTCTAAGCTCACTTGATATTTCCGCAACGGACGACGTTGTCGAAGACAAGGCGAAGGATGATATCGAAGATGAAATGGAAAAGCTTCTCGGTGAATTGACCAAGGATGAAATTCGCAGAAGCTGAGCTTCCGGCCAAAACTTGTCTCGATACAAAGAAAATAGGCTGCGGAAACCGCAGCCTATAAATTTTTCAAACCGTCTCGAAGCTTAGTCGTCGCGATAGACTTTCTCACGACGCTCATGGCGCTCCTGCGCTTCGATAGATAGCGTAGCGATTGGACGCGCATCAAGCCGCTTCAAGCTGATAGGTTCTCCCGTTTCCTCGCAGAAGCCGTATGTTCCTTCATCAATGCGGCTCAATGCTGCATCGATTTTGGAGATCAATTTGCGCTGTCTGTCGCGAGCACGTAGCTCAATTGCCCGATCCGTTTCGGAGGATGCCCTATCCGCCAGGTCCGGGTGGTTTGCATTTTCCTGCTGTAGCGCCTCAAGCGTTTCACGCGCTTCTCGCAGAATATCATTCTTCCACGCGACCAGTTTCGCGCGGAAGTAAGACTTCTGCCGCTCATTCATGAACGGCTCGTCTTCAGTGGGCCTATAGTCAAGGTCAATCAATTCACTCATTCTGAATTACCCCACATCTAGGAGACGCGAGCGGTTATATAGTTCCATAGCAACAAGGACACAACATCAAACAACCGTATCCCACTACTTTTTAGTGCATCAATTTTGTATGATTTTGCATCAAAATTATGCAATTCAAAACTGCACGCAAAAAATTGCTCTTTGGACTTTCAGAATAACTTCAATCAATTGCCAATAAAGTGGGTATATTTTCCAGTCACTGTCACCATCAACCTATGGAAGCATAATCAGCCCAATAATTAGGCATGCGGCACCTGTAAATAATGCTGACAGACATCAAAAAATCGGGAGAATGGACCATCGGAGCGCTCAATTGCGCTCGAAATATGGTCGAAAATGCTCACAAAACACAGCTTGGAACGTTACAGATGAGTCGTTTGCTTCTCCTTAGACATGCTAAAGCCGTGTGGGCGAAACCTGGAATGAAGGATTTTGACCGCCCTCTTGATCAGGAAGGCAAAGCTTCGCTCGACCGGCTTGCTAGGACAATGAAGTCAATCGATCTGTATCCTGATCGGGTGGTTCTTTCCGGTTCATGCAGAACGCGAGAAACCGCGTTAGGCATTATTGAACGTCTGGGTATCGAGGTCGAAACCATCGTCGACGATACGATCTATAGCGGCGGCGCGGCTGACTACATGCAAGCCATACGTGAACATGACGATGTGCAGACGCTGTTGCTCGTGGGACACAATCCCAGCATAGAGGATCTGGCGCTGGCCTTATGTGGCGATGGCAACAAGGATGGCCTCTTGAAGCTCCGTGCAGGTTTTCCCACTGCCGCACTGGCAAATATTACATTTCCTGCCACACTGGGCGAACTCGAACGTGGAGCAGGCTATCTCGAAAGCTTCATACTACCCCAGTAGATTTTCCGTAAGTGCACCAACATTCCTTGCCAAGACCGCTGACACAACCCTATCTATACCGCTGACAGATCATTGAATTCGGCGAGGATTAATTGGCTAAGCTGACAAGTATTGGCGACGAAGCGAAGATCGCACTGGATACGCTGGCAGATCGTGCGACCGGGCTTTTGTCTCCATCATTGCGGCTCGGTGTGACTGGTTTGTCGCGTGCCGGAAAAACGGTCTTCATCACGGCTCTCGTTCACAACATGCTGCATGGCGGCAGGCTTCCGATGTTCGAGGCCTATAAATCGGGTCGCATTTCACGTGCGCTGCTCGAACCGCAGCCCGATGATGCAGTCCCCCGCTTTCAATATGAAGAGCATCTGTCGGCTTTGATCGATGAGCGTATCTGGCCGGACTCCACGCGCGCAATCTCGCAATTGCGCCTGACAATCGAATATGAATCCGCTTCTGCCTGGGGGCGCTGGCTGTCACCGGGCAAGCTTTCGGTCGATATTGTGGATTATCCCGGAGAATGGCTGCTGGATCTGCCTTTGCTGGGCAAATCCTATGCTGAGTTCAGCGCGGATTCTTTTGCTCTGGCCCATGAACCGACGCACAAGGATCTGGCTCAGGATTGGATCACCGAAGCTTCCCTCGTCACCCCTTCCGAAAAGGCAGACGAACTGACCGCACAGCGACTGGCAAAAAGCTTCACGGCTTATTTGCGTGCAGGCAAAGCCGATGAGCGTGCATTATCGACCTTGCCGCCAGGGCGTTTCCTGATGCCGGGCGATCTCGAGGGATCACCGGCACTGACATTTGCCCCGCTTCCCGACCTGAAACCGGACGATCTGAAGGCCGGCTCTCTGGGGGCAATGATGGAGCGGCGCTACGAAGCCTATAAAACCTATGTCATCAAGCCCTTCTTTCGCGAACATATTGCGCGGCTCGACCGGCAAATCGTGCTTATCGACGCCATGCAGGCAATGAATGCTGGTGGCGCGGTCGTTGCCGACCTCGAACGTGCACTCACCGATATCCTGTCCTGCTTCCGACCGGGACGCTCTAACCTGCTAACCGGCCTGATCCAGCGACGGATCGGCCGGATTCTCGTGGCTGCAACGAAGGCCGACCATCTGCATCATGAAAGTCATGACCGTCTGCAAGCCATCGTGCGCCGTCTCGTGGAGCGAGCAATAGAGCGCGCCGACTTTTCCGGCGCGGATATTGATGTTCTGGCAATGGCCGCCGTTCGCGCTACCCGTGAGGCAACTGTAACACAGGGCAAGGAAACCCTTCCCGTCATCGTCGGCACGCCGCTGGAAGGCGAAAGGATCGACGGTGAAGTATTCGATGGCGAAACCGAAACAGCTATATTTCCCGGTGACTTACCGAAGAATCCCAATGCGATTTTTGAAAAGTCCTTTGCACAGGATGACCCAGCCATTCGTTTCGTCCGTTTCCGGCCGCCCCGGCTTGAACGTACTGCCGAAGGCATCACGTTGTCCCTGCCCCATATAAGGCTGGATCGTGCCTTGCAGTTTCTGATTGGGGATCGTCTCGCATGACAGAGAAGACACCACGCAAACCAGCTTCCTTTACGGTAAGCCAGTCCTCTAACCGCCCCGAAGCAGCGGATGAAGTGCCACGTCGCCCTCGTGCTGTGCGAGACCTTGATGTTGTTGTCGCCCAACCGGATGTTTTCGCATTGAGCGAGGAAGAAGCGGCAGAGCTGGAAATCCTCGATCCGTCGTTTGAAGCGCCTGAACGCAAGGGCTGGTCGCTTAGCAGAATACTTTTCGGTGCACTCGGTATCCTTGTTTCATTCGCCATCGGCATCTGGACCGAAGACCTTATCCGAGCGCTATTTTCCCGCGCGGATTGGCTGGGCTGGACTGCTCTAGGTGTCGCGATAATTGCGCTCGCCGCCTTTATCGCCATCGTCGTTCGCGAACTGGTCGCATTACGCCGCCTCGCTTCGGTGCAGCACCTTCGCAAGGACGCGGCAGATGCCGCAGAGCGGGACGATATGGCCGCGGCCAGAAAGACAGTGGACGCCTTGCGCTCAATTGCGGCGGGCTTGCCGGAGACGGCACGCGGACGACAGCTTCTGGACGGTCTGACAGACGATATCATTGACGGCCGAAACCTGATCCAGCTTGCCGAAACAGAAATTCTTCGCCCCCTCGACCGTGAAGCACGCACACTTATTATGAATGCTTCAAAGCGGGTTTCGATTGTCACGGCAATCAGCCCGCGTGCGCTGGTCGATATCGGTTACGTCATTTTTGAATCAGCTCGGCTGATCCGCCGACTGTCACAACTTTACGGTGGTCGTCCTGGCACGCTGGGCTTTCTGAAACTTGCCCGCCGGGTCATTGCCCATCTGGCCGTGACAGGAACGCTGGCTATGGGTGATAGTGTGATCCAGCAGCTCGTCGGCCATGGTCTTGCGTCCCGGCTATCGGCCAAGCTCGGTGAAGGCGTCGTCAACGGACTCATGACGGCGCGCATCGGGATTGCCGCCATGGATGTGGTGCGTCCGTTTCCATTCAATGCGGAAAAACGCCCCGGCATCGGCGACTTTATCGGCGATCTCGTGAAGATCAACGGCGAACGACCGGATAAAAAGCATCCCGGAAAATAGCGGTTTATTTCCGAAGCATTAACCATTCGCGACGATTATGGATAGATAGAAATCTGCGCCAGAATCGAGCGACCAGGTGTATCGGCACACTCCCCTGAACCGTGCCCTTCTCTGTCAATCGGCTTATGGCAACGTCGGCAAATCCGACGGTTTGCGAGGCGCGGCCAGCTTTTGGTCGTGACATGCTGGAAAACAACGATTAGGAATGACGTCCGATCAAGGTCGTGAATCCGGGACAGAGCTGAATATGAAGAATTGCATCGCCGCCTGCCTGACGCTGCTGCCCGTGTCATTTTCCGCTGCGCCGGTTCTGGCCGCTGATAAGGACAAACAGTTCTTTCAAACGATCGAAGGCCAATGGTCAGGCCCGGGTGAAATCGTCGCCGGGAAATACAAAGGCACGAAATTCGTCTGCAATCTCGCCGGATCGACTCCGGATGAAGATATTGGCATGACACTCGATGGCACCTGCCGCGTTGGCGTCTTTTCGCAGCCGATGAAGGCCACCGTCACGCGTGTCGGGTCCGCTTATTCCGGCAAATTCAATGATGGTGCAGCGGGCAAAGGCCTTGATGTCACGTCGGGTTCCGTCAGTGGAAACAAGGTTGTTTTCGGCCTGAACCGCAAGCAGCTCAATGGTGCGATGCTGGCACGTGTCTCCGATCCGAACACGATGAACGTGACGGTTTCGGTGCGGGTCGACAAGGAACTGGTTCCGGTCATCGGCATGAGCCTGAAGCGCGTCGATAATATCGCTGTCGGCAGTATCGCCAAGAACTGACCGGAACGCTATTCACGCCACCAGCCCGCATCCGTGCGGGCTTTTTCTATTCCGGATCGCTCTATCCCGGCATTCCAGTCCGCAACGACCTTGCCTGCAATTTCGAGAGACGATGCAATATCGTTCAGGGGCACGAGGACGAAAGCCCGCTCGTGCATACGCGGATGCGGAAGCTCGAGAGCAGCATCCGTCATGACGACAGCCTCTCCCGCATCATCCTGCATTGCCAGTATGTCGATATCGATGATGCGCGGGCCCCATCTTTCAAGCCTGACACGCTTCAAAGAACGCTCCACATCAAGGCAGGTCGCAATCAACTCCAATGGCTGCAACGACGTTTCTATCTCTGCACAGGCATTGTGAAACCACGCCTGATCCGTCTTCCCCCATGGCGGCGTGCGATAGACTGCCGAAACCGCAACGACATCCGTGTCGGCTCGTTCGTCCAATATACGTAACGCCTTGCCCATCGAAGCGACAGGATCATCGATGTTTCCGCCCAGCCCCAACCAGGCGCGATAATGTCTGCCTGTAGTCACTGCGGATAAACCACCGTCACTTCAACATGGTCCAATACGCCCGGAACAGGTGCATTCGGCTTGCGGACGGTAATTTCTGCGCGCTTTACCTGCGGAAACCGGGCGGTCATTGCCTTGGCCACGTCGAGAGCCAGCGTCTCGATCAGATAGCGCTGCCGACCGGTGATAATGTCTTCAATAACCGCAAAAGCGATACCGTAATGCACAGTACCATCGATATCGTCGTTCTCCAGCGCATTACCCGGATCGACATCGAGAATAGCATCGACGTAAAAACGCTGACCGAGCTTGTGCTCTTCATCGAAAACGCCGTGATGCGCGAAAAACGCGCAGTTCATCATTCGGATCGTGTACACGGCTTCACTTTCTATTTTCACTGCGTCTGGATTGCAGGATATCATCTGCAACGGCAAGTGCATCTCTATTAAAAGCGACATTGTGAACACGGAAGATGTCGGCACCTGCCAAACGCAGTGCGACAGACGTTGCCGCAGTTCCTATGTCGCGGTCGAGCGGATTGTCCCTGCCCGTCATGCCGCCGATAAAGCGTTTGCGCGACGTGCCGACGAGCAACGGGAATCCGAATTTCTGCAATTCGCCTGCTCTCGCCAGCAGCGCAATATCCTCATCCTTGTTTTTGCCGAAACCGAAACCGGGATCGAGCACGATGCGGGTTTCTTCAATGCCTGCCTTTTTCGCTATATCCAGTGAAGCATCCAGGAACGAGAACTGATCTTCGATAACATCAGCAAGAACGGGTCGATCCCTGCTGGTATGCATGATGACCAGCCCTGCGCCGCTCCTTTTGGCGACATGAGCGATTTCTGGTTCTCGTTGTAGTCCCCAGACATCATTGACGATATGTGCCCCGGCATTGACTGCCGCCTGTGCTGTTGCTGCGCGGTAAGTGTCGATGGAGATGATGCAATCGTATTTTTTCACCAATGCTTCGATGACCGGGACAACGCGCGCGATTTCCGTTTCGGAATCGATCGCAGCAGCTCCGGGCCGGGTCGATTCTCCGCCAACATCAATGATCGTCGCTCCATCAGCGAGCATCTGACCGGCCACTTCGATGGCCCTTTCCAGCTCATTGTGGTGGCCGCCATCGGAAAATGAGTCTGGCGTGACATTCAATATGCCCATGATCACGGACTTTTCCCCCAGACGAAGGCTTCTTCCATGAGCAACGTGCCATTCTTTCGTCATAGCGAAATGTTCCTGTGTCATTTCCTTGGGCTGTTTACTTGGGGGCATTTCATTGCGGCGAGGTTGCAACCAACCTCGCCTGAAGTCATTTTGTGAAGGGCGTTATAGTTCTCTTGACGATTGCATGCCATGCTCGCGGCAATAAAAAGCGAATTTCTTACTGGTTTTAGAAAGAGGTGCCAGGACATGAATTTGAGGAAGAAGGTTCTGGCTCTCAGTGCAGTTCTTGCCATCGTAGCTCCCCAGGCGGAAGCCGCCGCGATCTTTCGCGAATTCAGCTACTATACCGTGAGCGGCAAAACGGCAGCGGACCTCGACAAGGCTCTTTCCCGCAATGGACCCTTCCTCAAGAAGACTGGTCAGCATCATCCCGGTGCCGCTGAAATCCGTTTCGATGCGAAGGTACGTTATGGTCGCGCGCCCGGGAAAGCCTGCAAGGTGCAGGACGTCTATGTAAACGTTCACGCAAAGGTCTCCCTGCCCCGCTGGAAACAGCGCCGCAAGGCCACGCCGGAACTGGCGCTGATCTGGGATACTCTGTTGCAGGATATTCGCCGCCACGAAGAGAGCCACATCGTCATTGCCCGCAGCTTTGCAAGCCAGATGGAACGGGAAATACGCGGACTGCGCACCCGCACGGATTGCTCTGTGCTTCGCGCTGACATCGACAAAGTGACTGCACGCCTTATGGAAGCGCATGATAAGGAGCAACAACGTTTTGACCGGGTTGAGACGATCAATTTCGAAAACCGCTTTGCACGCTTGCTGACTTATCGCATGGAGCGCGCCCAGCAGGCTTCCAAATAACAGTAGTGCCGAACTATCTCAATTCGCGGCGTATAGCCTGCGTCATCAATGCTGCTTCATGGAACCCTGACAGGATAAGTTTCAGCTTGCCCGGATAGTGGCAAGCATCGCCGATAGCGTAGACCTTCGGAATTGAAGTTCTGAAGGTCTCGGGACTAACAGCCAGCATGTTGCCCGTCTTGATTAAGGAAACTTCGGCCAGAGGGTCGGGGCGAATAACCTGTCCATCGAGACCGAAAGCACCAAGACCGGATGCAATCACCGCTGTCCGTGCTTCAAGCTTGTCGCCATTGCTAGTGTTAACAGCCACGCCGTCATCATCGACCGCGATGCTGACCGCTATCTTGTTAAAATGAAAAACAGGATTATATGGCGCGATCTGCTTGAGAAGCCTTTCGACAAGCTCCTCACCCATGATTTCAGGAAACCCGGGCACGTCGTAAATCGGCTTGTCGGCATAGAGTGCCGTACATTGACCACCGGGCCGATCACTGGCATCGATGAGATGGCACCTGAAACCGAACAGCCCCAACTGAAAAACGGAAAAGAGTGCAACAGGCCCGCAGCCGATAATGACAATATCATTCTGCGGTTCGGCGCCCATCACATCACCATCTCTTTTAAAACTTAATTCTGGCGTTCGGGCACCTGCACGACAAGGCCGTCAATATCGTCAGAAACCCGGATCTGACACGAGAGGCGTGAAGTAGGACGAACTTCATAAGCGAAGTCCAGCATGTCCTCTTCCATCGCGTCAGGCCCGCCGACAGTGTCCGTCCAGTCTTCATCAACATAGACATGGCAGGTTGCGCAGGCGCAGGCACCGCCACATTCCGCATCAATGCCCGGAATGCCATTGCGAATGGCAGCTTCCATCACGCTTGACCCGTTGTCGGCTTCGACTTCGGTCCGTGTCGCGCCATCAGCTGATACGAATACGATCTTCGTCATTTTTATTCCTTGAAACACACAAGTTTCGCGCGATCTTCATCCTGAGCGCCCGTCACTGCCTTGGCAGGGAAACGCAAATAAACTCGGAATGGCAGATACGGCGTTCTGCAATTAGTTTCAACCTTGACCGCGCCCGCGCCCACAACTGCGCCAATATGCCGTGCATCGACGACGAGTTTCCCTGCCTGATAAACCCGACAGTTGCGCCTAAAACCCGAAAACTCTTCCTTGCCGTCTGCGGAAACTGCATCATATGATGTGAATTGAGGGGCGGTTAGGAATGACGGACAGAATCCAGCGCTCCAGCGGATGCAATCATGAAATGAAATTCAGTTATCCAGACACTCTATACGGGTATTTTTGTTAATAAACTCGTAGAGCTTTCCTGGATGAAGGAAACGGTCCGGATCGATTTCCACAACTTGCTGGTAAATGCGGAAAGCCCGGAAATGTCGAATTTTCATGAATTGAGCCGGTTTCTGTTAACCTTGTATTTAAAGTTTTAGGTATCGGCAGAAGAGGCCTATTTCCTTAACAAGCCCGAGCCGATACGATGCAAAATGGCGGAGAAAGTTTTGTAACGGCCTTTTTATGGTCCGGCCGTCGCAGTAATGAGTACGAGGTAGGCAAACAATGGCTTCCAAATCCAAGGCACAGAAGCTCGACCTTGAGGTTGAAAAGGCGCTGGAACAGGCACTCGATATCGATTTCGGTGACGATCTTGATATCGACATGGACTTGAGTGCGTTCGATGAAGGCTTCTCCGTCGATGATCTGGAAGAACAGATTTCGCGCGCGGCTGAAGAACTTGTTGCTGAGCAGAAGACCAAGACGGTAGAGCCCGTTGCCGTTTCCCCTGTGGAAACTGCTGCAAAAGTGGCCACCATCACCACTGCCTCGGTGATTGCAACGCCTGCAGCGCCGCCGGTCCCGCCGGTTGTGAAAGCTGCCGAACCAGTTTCGCAAGGTACGGCCAATGTTCAGCACAAGCCTGCCAACACTTCGAAGGTCGCAACGCCTGCGCCCGAACCTGTTGTCAGCAAGCCTGTTTCCGTTGCACCTGTTGCAACCGCCGCCACCGTTGCATCCCCTACCTTCACGCCGGCCAATGACGATTCCCGCAGTGAAAAAGCGATTATCGCCGCTCCACGCCGTGCGACGGAAAACTCCTCTAAGCTTTTCTGGACGACAACTGCAATCAGCGTGCTCTGGGCCGCTGGCGGCGTCGCCCTGAGCAAAGCCATCAATCCTGATGTCTTTTCGACCCTGCAAGCCACCAAGGACTTTTTCACCTCGCCCGCCGGCCTCGGCGTCGTTGCGGGTGTAGCATTGCCGGTCGCCATGTTCTGGGGCTTCGCGCAACTCGTAAAGCGCGCGCAGGAAATGCATACGGCAGCACGCAGCATGTCGGAAGCTGCAATGCGCCTGCTCCAGCCGGAAGCCGTATCCGGTGATCGCGTTTCTACCCTCGGACAGGCAGTGCGCCGCGAAGTCGCCGCCATGAACGAAGGCATCGAACGCACCTTGGCTCGTGCCGTCGAGCTGGAAACGCTCGTTCAGTCCGAAGTCAATCAGCTTGAGCGTGCTTATAGCGACAATGAAGTTCGCATTCGTTCGCTCGTCAGCGATCTGGGCAACGAGCGTGAAGCTGTTGTCAGCCATGCCGAACGGGTACGTTCATCGATCTCCGGTGCGCATGAGCAGCTTAAGGAAGAACTTTCCAGCGCGTCCAACATCATCCGCGACAATGTACTGTCTGCCTCGCAGCAGCTGAGCACCCTGCTCGGCGAATCCGGTGAACGCCTGATCGGCAGCATCAATGAAAGCGGCGGCGCCATTGCCGAAGCCATTGAAACCCGCACCGGTGACATCGGTTCCCGCATCACGACTTCGGGCGAAGCTTTTGCAAACCTGCTCGATACCCGCATTGCAACGCTTGATGAACAGTCGCGCACTGTATCGGACCGCCTGACGGAAGCTCTGGACGAACGCACAACCGGTATTGCCAATCTGCTTGGCGGTGCAACGCAATCCATGGTCAGCGAATTCGACACCCGTCTTGCAAACCTCGAAAGCACCCTTTCCGAGCGTGGCCGGTCGCTTCTGTCCGAATTCGAAGCCCGTGCGCATGCTCTCGACAGCAGCACTGAGAAGCTCAATGCAGCTCTCGAAACCCGTTCGCGCCAGATCAACGAAAACCTCATCGCTCGTACTCGTGAAATCGCAGAGACCTTCTCCAGCGGTCGCACGTCTCTGAGCACGATGATCGACGAAACCAAGACAAAGATCGGCGAAGATCTGACATCTATCGGCGAAAGCGTCGGCAATATTCTTGGCGAAAAGGCCGATGCCTTTGCAGGCAAGCTTGCCGAAAGCCGTGATGTTCTGGCTGCTTCGCTGGAAGGCGAAACGGAACGCGTTTCCTCCGTCATCCGCGGTCATGCCGATACGCTTGCTGCACGCACGAGCGATATCGAGAATGCCGTTAACGTCAGCGCATCTGCCCTCAACACCGTTGCCGATAGTCATGCGGCAATTCTGGAAGAGCGGACCAACGCACTGCGCGAGACAATAGCAAGCCATTCCGCACTGCTTGATGCAAGCTTTGCAGACCACGCTCGTTCGCTGGAAGAGCGTGCCACCACGCTTCATGGTGTCATTGCGGGCAATCAAGCCATGCTTGCTCAACTGATGGATGAGCGTGCCGCCGCAATGCGCGATAACTTCAACGAAAACCGTGAGGTTCTCGCTCGCACTTTCGATGAGCGCGTAAATTCGCTACAGGCGCTCATCACTGATAATCAGAACACGCTCGCACGCATTCTCGATGAACGTGCAAGCAGCATGACTGATTCCATTGGTGCCGGTCGCGATGCATTTGTTGCCGCCTTGGGCGAACATGTTCGTCAGGTCGAAGAGCGCACGAGCGGCCTTCATAACGTCCTGAACGATCACAACAATGCCCTCTCAGGCATTCTGGACGGTCACGAGCGCACAATTGAAACGCGTGCTGCCGAAATCCGCTCGACCCTGAGTGAGAGCACTACATCGCTGAGCCAGACGCTGCAGGATCACAGCGATATCCTGGAACAGCGCACGACCAACCTTCACAACGCAATTGCCGACAGCAGTTCGACCATCAGCCGCGCATTTGAAGGCCAGACCGGCATTATCGAAGAACGCACACAGACGATGGAAAAGGCACTCACCATCGGCGTCGACAATGTCCGCCGTGCACTCGAACAGAGCGCTGGCATCGTTGCTGGCACGCTGCGCGAGAAGATCGGTGAAGCCGCGAGCACGCTTTCGGCTGAAGCAGCCAAGGCTGGTGAAGCTCTGGATGGCTTCGGCGAAGCATTCAGCGCTCGCCTGATCGATAATCTGTCTGGCACGGAAGCACGTCTCGGCGACCGCGCCGACGCGATTGCCGGTCGTCTTGGTGAGATCGAAAGCCGCCTCACCGGCGAGCTTGGCTCAATCGAAGCCCGCATCGCCAACACGGCAAGCAGAACCAGCGAAACGCTTGCTGGTCACAGCGAAGCCTTCGCTGCAAGCGTCGCCGACAACCTTGCTGGCACCGAAACGCGCCTCAATGAACGCGCCAGCGCTATTGCCAGCGGTCTTGAAGCAATCGAAAGCCGCCTCACCGGCGAACTTAGCTCGATTGAAGCGCGGATTGCCGATACGGCTTCCAAGACGAGTGAAACGCTTGCAGGCCATAGCGAGTCCTTCTCGGCCAGCGTTGCCGACAATCTCGCTGGCACCGAAACGCGCCTCGCTGAGCGTGCTGACGCGATTGCAACCCGTCTCGGTGATATCGGCTCGCGTATCACGATGGAACTCGGCTCCGTCGAGGCTCGTATTGCACAGGTAACCGACACGACTGCGGTGACGCTAGAAGAACGTACTCGTGAGCTCAATGCCGTTCTCGCTGCCCGTTCGCAGGAAATCACCAAGATCCTCAACGATACGGCAGAACCGCTTGTACAGCGGCTTGCTGATAGCGGTCGTGGACTGGCGCAGCAGCTTGAAGAAGCAACCCATGCCGCAACAGACAGGCTTCGTTCGGAAAACGCCGCTCTGGTCAATGCGCTTGCAAGCCGCACAGCGGAAACGATTGCCGCTGTTCAGCAGGCCAAGACCGGTCTTTCCGACAATGTCAGCGAACTGATCGATCGTCTTGCAGCCTCCAACGGCGAACTGGGCAAGTTGATCGACACTGCAACGCGCAATCTCACCGATATCGATGGTCGCCTTGTCGACACGACCTCGAGCTTCGTTGAAAACACCAACCGTGCAGCGCAGATGTTCCAGGCCTCCACTGGCCTGATTGACGGCAATATCGGTACGCTGCGCGCTATCTCCGACAGCACGCTGTCGCAGATCGCAGACATCGCCGACCGCTTCGAAGAGCACGGAAAGGTTCTCTCTTCGGCTTCCGACATGATCAACACGGCGCAGAACGGCCTTGTCAGCACGCTTGAAGATCGTCATCAGGCGCTCGACAAACTGGCATCCGGTCTCGTCGAGAAGTCGGAAGGCGTGGAAAAGCTGATGCAGTCCTTCGAAGGGCTGGTGACCTCCGCATTCCAGCGCGCCGAAGGCCAGACCCGTTCGTCTGCCGAGAAGATGCGGGAAAGCGTTTCGGAAATCGTTGAACAGGCAGCACAGAAGTTCTCTGCAGCGACCGACGATATTCGCCGCACTGCAAGCGAAATTCGCAACGAGCTCAACACGACCCGTGGCGAACTGAAGCGTGGCGTTCTCGACATGCCTGCCGAGGCCAAGGAAACCACGACCGCTATGCGCAAAGCCGTGAGCGAGCAGATCAATGCGCTCAAGGAACTGGCCGAAATCGTCAATAAGTCCGGTCGTCTGGTAGATGTCGGCGAAAGCCGTGCTGATCGTCCGGTTTCGCGTCCGGCACCGGCAGCAGCTCGTCCAGCCCCTGTTCAGGCACCGGTGGTACAGGCAGATGTTGCAATTCGCCAGCGCGCCTACGAAGCGCCGAAGGCTCAGCCTGCACCGGCAGCCGCACAGGCAGAAAAGCCGCGTGGATGGGTGTCTGATCTCCTAGCCCGTGCTTCCCGCGAGGAAGAAGAAGCCGCGCAGCCGAAAGCTCAGCCGGTCGCAACGCCTCGTTCACCAAGCCATGTCGTTGAATCGCTGAACTCGCTTTCGGTGGACATTGCCCGCGCTATCGACCATGAAGCTTCGGTGGAGCTTTGGGACCGTTATCGTCGCGGTGAACGAAACGTCTTTACTCGCCGTCTCTATACGCTGAAGGGTCAGCAGACTTTTGATGATATCAAGCGCAAGTATCAGACGGATGGTGAATTCCGCCGCGCCGTTGACCGCTACATGGACGACTTCCAGCGTCTGCTTGAAGATGTAGCCCGCAACGACCGTGACAACATGGTGACGCGGACTTACCTCACCTCGGACACTGGCAAGGTCTACACCATGCTTGCCCACGCAAGCGGTCGCCTTCGCTAAGACCAGAACTAAAAGAAAACGCGGCCTTCGGGCCGCGTTTTTGTTTGTCTGGCTCAGATAAAAACAGCTGGTTCCGTTCAATAAAAAAGGTCGGCGCAACATGCCGACCTTTTTTATTGTTCCATCTTGCCTCGGTTGGAGTACATCTCGAAAAAAGTGAAACGGTTTTTAGACAAGATGTACTTAAAAAACAAACAGTTAGAGCACTGTCACTGTCCAGCTAACAATCTCGCTAGCAGTCCGTTCAAAAGCCGCGTCGAGTGCCTTCACATAGGCCGCATTCGTTGCACCGCTTACCGGAATGGCCGTACGGAATACGCGGGTTGCACGGACTTCGCCGTTCTTGTCATTCATCAGTTTGACAGCCAGTTCGACCACTGCGAGCTTAGGCGATGCATAGGCCTGAATGCCGAACATGCGCAGATCGGTCAGAATCTGATAGTTGATTGCCAGCCCGTCTCCTGGACGGCCAATCCCGCCGAACACACCTGTATTCTCATAGGCCTGCACCAGACGTGACTGCACAATGTTCGTCAGCCTGTCGCCCCATTGAGCACCCTTCAGATATTCGATGGAACCGGGCGCTGAGCTGACAACGATATTCTCGCTATCGAGCGCCTTAAGGGCTGTTGGCGTCGGAACCAGCAACTGTGTGTTCTTGCGGCTTGGCGAAGAAACACCGGGCTGCGGTGCAGACAGATTGAACGTGTCGAGCGGCGTCGTCGTCCCGCAGCCAGCAAGAAGTATGCTGAGCAGAACAGATATTGAAGTTGTACGACAAAGAGTGCGACGTGATTTCATGTCAATAAGGCTAGCTTTGGAAATCAATGACGCGTCCTCCCGTCATACTGAGGTACATTCCCTTTACCGCCAAAGATAAGGCGCTGAGGGTTACGCTCGAGATCGGTAATTGCCTGTTCTATCCGCTGAATGGAGCGGCGGCTATCCACCACGACTGATTGCACATCACGCAATCCCTGTCCCGAAAAACGCTGGAGATTGTCCGCAATCGGCCCCATCCGCTTGTCGAGATTGTCGGATGTCTGGCGGATGGATTCCAGCGTTGCCTTAGCCTGTGCAACAACCCCATCCTTGTCGTCGCTCGACAGGAGCTTGTCCGTTTTCGCCAGAATGGCGTCAACACGCACAGAAGCAGCGTTCAAGCGAGCCATCATATCCTTGGCGTCAGTGACGATCTGGTTGATGTTTCCGGTGTTCTCACCAAGTTCCTGAATAATGTTGGCGTTCTGTGCCAGTGCGTCGGTGAAAGTCTTCGTGTTGTTGATTGTATCCGTCAGCGGTCCACGAGCATCCTTCACGAAACCCTCCAACTGACCAAGCACGGCATTGGCTCGTGCAGCAATATCCTGTGCGGTAGCAAGAAGATTGTTGATTGAGGACGGATCGGCATCAATACGCGCAACCGAATCTACGTTTGCAGCCTCGGTCAGAAGATTGGGCTCATCAAGACGACCGCCCTTCAGTTCAATATAAGCCTGCCCGGTCAGCCCCTGAAAACCAAGAGTTGCTGCAGTTGAGCGGGTAATAGGTGTCGTCGCGTTGACGCGGGTTTTAACGATCACCATTTCTGGATTGGTTTCATCGAGTTTAAGTGCGCGAACATCACCAACCTTGATACCGTTGAACAGAACCTGACTACCAAGCGACAACCCCGTAACAGAACCCGGGATACGAACATCGAGCTCCTGAGAATCGCGTGCTTCCCCAAAACGGGCGATCCAGAACACAAACGCGAAAGCCAACAGGCTGACGATCAGCGTAAAGACACCCACCAGAACATAATTGGCTTTAGTTTCCATATCTTATCCAGTCTGCAAGCGGCTGCCGGGCCGCCGTCTCGTTGGCGCCGATGGATCAATCTGGCGCGCGCGCTTGCCCCGAAAATAGGATTTAACCCACGGATCGTCTACCGTTAGCATGTCTTCAATGGTGCCGCTGACGAGCACCTTCTTGTTTCCAAGAACAGCGATCCGGTCGCAAATTGCAAAAAGACTATCGAGATCATGAGTGACCATATAAACGGTCAGACCCATCGTATCGCGTAGATTGGCAATCAGGTCATCGAACTCCGCAGCACCGATGGGATCCAGGCCCGATGTCGGTTCATCAAGAAACAGAATGCCCGGATCCAGAGCCAACGCACGCGCAAGCGCGGCACGCTTGATCATGCCGCCGGAAAGTTCGGACGGAAATTTTTCTGCCGTGTCAGGCTTCAAGCCGACAAGGTCGATTTTCAGTCGCGCCAGCTCGTCCATCAGCTTCGGTGACAGATCAAGATACTCGCGCATCGGAACCTGAATGTTCTCAAGAACATTCAGTGCAGAAAACAACGCACCGTGCTGGAACAAGACGCCCATACGCATGTCGATGGACATTTTTTCCATCTCATTCAGCTGATCGATGTTGCGACCGAGAATCTCGATTTCACCCGACTGTTTCTTGTTGAGACCGAGAATGGTCCGCATCAGCACTGATTTTCCCGCCCCCGAAGGACCGATGAAGCCCAGAACCTCGCCCTGGTAAATCTCAAGCGACAGCTTGTCGAGCACCGTCTGACGCCCGAACGAAACCGTCACGTCGCGCACCGAGATCATCGGCGCGGTCGTCTGGCGATTGTCTTCGTCCTGCGGTTGCGACTGGTGGTCGATGCCGTTCTCCATAATCATTCTTTAACCGAGCTCGGCTTCGGACTGAACCGTTGAACACGATTGAGGGGTCAATTTTCTGTGCAACTGTGTCTCAAAGAACCCATTAAAAACAAAGAACATAAGCAGCTTCTAAAAATTAATGGCCGCATAGAACATCGCGAACAAACCATCCACGACAATAACCACAAAAATTGCCTTCACAACGGAAGCAGTAACACGACGACCAAGTGATTCTGCACTGCCGCCGACCTTCATACCTTCTACCGAGGCGAGAATCCCGATGATCATGGCCATAAACGGTGCCTTGATAAGACCGGCGAAATAAGTATTAAGCGCCACCGCATCATGCAGGCGGCTGATGAAAGCATCGGGCGAAATATTGGAGTAAAACCAAGCGACCCCGCCTGCCCCGATCAATGCAGCCAGGTCGGAAATGATGGTGAGCAATGGCAGGACTACGACCAGCGCAACAAGACGGGGAAAAACCAGAACGCCGACCGGATTGAGGCCGATAACCGTCAGAGCATCCGTCTCCTCGCGCATTTTCATGGAGCCGATTTCAGCTGTGATCGCACTGCCTGAACGACCGGCGATCATGATAGCTGTCAGAAGCACCCCGAGTTCACGCAGCACCAGAATGCCAACCAGATCGACGACAAAGATTTCTGCACCGAAATAGCGCAACTGAAATGCGCCCTGCTGGGCGATGATCGCACCAACGATCGTCGACATCAGGATGATAATGGGAATCGCACCGACGCCCATGCGATCCATCTGCGTAACGATGGCAGCGATTGGAATACCGCTTCCTCGACCGTATTTCAGCTGGGCCCCGCGGATGGTGGCGCCCAGGATATGCATCGCCATCTTGAAGTCGTTACCCATAGAGATAACGCCACCGCCAAGCGCGGCCAGAAACGAGATAAAAAAGAACGGCTTCTTCTGACGTGGAATATCCAGAGTACGTTCGACAGCCTGCCCCACTTCCTCCATCAGAGGGAGCCAGGATTGACGCACGCCTTCAAGCTGCGCGTCGGCACTCTTTGCAACGAGCCGCTGCCGCAAGCGTTCAATCAGCCAGGCACCTGCCGTATCGAGACCGGATACGCCAGAAACATCGATTATCGTTGCTTTGTGCTCGTCCGTTTTCTCAAGACTGCGCATCTTGTCATCGACAAGATTGACGCTCTGCGAGACCCAGCGACCGCTCAACCTGATATGGCGCGCACCGTCCTGCTCCGTCAGATCAATCTTCGGCGCAGGATTATTGGTGGCTCTTGCTTTGTCGGCAGTGTCGGTCAACATGGCCTACCTCATATACGAGTCGTTGAACGACCGAAATACTGCGTCCCAGAGGGCATCTCTATGCACAATACCTTGAATATCATTGTCGAACGCTATCCCATCGCCGGAAAATTCACAATCTCCAGAGGCTCCAAGACGGAAGCCGCTGTCGTTGTGTGTGTGATTGGCAACGGTCTCAATCAAGGGCGCGGCGAATGCGTTCCTTATGCGCGTTATGGCGAAAGCATCGAGAGCGTGAGTGCCCAGATTGAAGCCACCCGTACAGCTATCGAAAGTGGTGCCACACGACAGGATATCCAGACTTTGATGCCAGCCGGCGCTGCCCGCAATGCGGTCGATTGTGCCTTATGGGATCTCGAGGCAAAGGCATCGGGCAGAAGCGTCGCCGATATGCTCGGTACGCCAACCCGACCACTTGAAACCGCGATCACCGTTTCGCTCGGCACACCCGCCGAAATGGCAGAGTCGGCAGCGAAGGTCGCTCACTATCCTCTCATCAAGGTCAAAATGGGTGGTGAAAACGATATCGAGAAGATACAAGCGGTCACGAGTGCGGCTCCGAACAGTCGCATCATTATCGATGCGAACGAAGGCTGGACGGCGGACAATATTGCCGAGAACATACGTGCAGCAGCCGACGCAGGCGTCGTTCTTATCGAACAGCCCTTACCAGCGGATAACGATCATATTCTCAGTGAAATTGAACGGCCTGTCATTATCTGTGCCGATGAAAGCGTTCATACGTCGGTCGGACTTGAGGAGCTGGCCAAGCGCTACGACGCGGTGAACATCAAGCTCGACAAAGCAGGTGGACTGACTGAAGGTCTCATCATGCGGGACAAGGCAATCAACTATGGTCTTCAGATCATGGTCGGCTGTATGGTCGGCACATCGCTCGGCATGGCGCCAGCTGTTCTGCTCGCCCAGAAAGCCAATGTGGTTGACCTTGATGGCCCGCTACTCCTCGCCCATGATCGTGACCCAGGCTTGCGCTATGATGGGGCTCTGGTTTACCCGCCGGAAGCCGCCGTCTGGGGCTGACTTGCACGTTGATAACTCTCGCTCGCGGTTCCGCTTATCGGAGCGAGAGCATCTTCGAAAATGTCCGCACAAGCGTCCCAGGTGAACTGCCTGAGTACCTGCGCGGGCTCAAACGGCTCCATCTGCAGAGCTGACAGACACGCCTTCCCAAGATCTTCGGAGAGAACGCCTGCCCCGGTTGCCCCCACAACATCCCTTGATCCGGGAACGGGATAGGCTGCCACCGGCAAGCCGGAGGCAATTGCTTCAAGCAAGACGAGACCAAATGTATCTGTCCGGCTTGGGAAGACAAACACGTCGGCTGCGGCATAGGTGTTTGCCAGCGTTTCACCTTCCTGCTTCCCGACAAACACAACCTCCGGGAAACGCGCACGCAGATCGTTGAGGGAAGGACCATCCCCGACGATCAACTTTGTGCCGGGAAGATCAAGCTCCAGGAACGCTGGCAGGTTCTTTTCCGTGGCGACGCGTCCCACACAAATGAACACCGGACGTGGCAAGTCCTTGACCACTTCCGGTCGAGGATAAAACAGATTGCGATCGACACCGCGCGTCCAGAGGTCCAGCCGCGTAAAACCTCGCCCCTTGAGATCATCCACAATAGATTGGGTCGGTACTAGCGTATGCTGGGCTGCATTATGGAACCGTCGCAGGAAAGCATAGGTCCATTGTGGCGGGACAGGAAAGCGTTCCGCGAGATATTCGGGAAACCGCGTGTGAAAGCTTGTCGTGAAGGACCAGCCCATTTTCAGGCAGGCGCGCCGTGCCATGAACCCGAGCGGACCCTCGGTTGCAATGTGCACATAGTCCGGTCGCATGGCCTTCAGACGTCGTCTAAGCGCACCCGGCGTCGTCAAGGCTAGCCGGATTTCCGGATAGGTCGGACAGGGGACCGACCGATAATCCAGCGGAGATATGACGGTGACGTCGTATCCGCGCTCAATCATCAGATCACGACATTTGGTCAGCGTGCGCACGACGCCGTTGACTTGAGGATGCCAGGCGTCGGTAACGATGACGATTTTCTTCATCGGCGGAAGGTCGCCAGTTCGCGGACGGGAAGTGGGAGCTGGATCACCCTATCCTCGCCATGCTCTTCACTGTCGGAATTGACAATACCTGTCGTCGGGCGGCGATCACGGCGTTCCGTCCATTCGATGAGCTCCATACGGCCATCGAAATGTTCAATCACGGCCGTGCAGCTTTCCACCCAGTCGCCCGTATTGATGTATTCCACGCCATTCATGCTCTCGATCGTGGCGTGATGAATATGGCCGCAGATCACACCATCAACCCCGATACGCTGCGCTTCTTCCGAAACCACGCTCTCGAACTGACCAATGAAATTGACCGCCTTTTTGACGCGAAACTTCGCCCAGGCTGAAAATGACCAGTAGCGCAGACCGAAAAGCGAGCGAACCCGGCTCATAACCGTATTTATCCAGATTGCTGTGTCATATGCCCAATCGCCCAGATAGGCGATAAAGCGGGCATTGCGTACAACCACATCGAACTGATCACCATGGATTACCAGAAACTTGCGTCCGTCTGCCGTCTCATGGATCGCGCGGTTCATCACTTCGATGCCGCCAAAATGCGTTCCCTGAAAATTGCGCAGGAACTCATCGTGATTACCAGCAATGTAGATGATGTTGGCACCCTTGCGACTCTTGCGGAGCAGCTTCTGGACCACATCATTGTGCTCTTGCGGCCAATGCCAATTGCGCCGCAGGCGCCACCCATCGACAATATCGCCGACAAGATAGATCGTCTCGGCTTCATGATAGCGAAGAAAATCCAGAAGCAGTTCCGCCTGTGCGGCCTTGGAACCGAGATGCACATCCGAGATAAAGAGGGTTCGGAGTTTTCTGGGCTGCGGAGCGTCGGTGCTCATATGGTTGTCCCCTTCAATGGCAACCTGATCTGAGCGCAGAAAACCCGATTCATGTCACAGACATATGACGGTCGGCTTTGAGGCGCGGAAGGTGGCGTCCGCGCCTCCTGTTCTGTCCACTTTAGGCGACAAGTCCCACAGTTGGGCCGACATATCGCGACTGCGGACGAATGAGCTTGTTTGCCGCCACCTGTTCACGACAATGCGCTATCCAGCCCATGGTTCGCCCCATAGCGAAAACGCAAGTGAAAGCCTCACGCGGGAACCCCAGCTGTTCCAACAACAAAGCAGTATAAAACTCGACATTGGTTTCGAGGGAGCGGTCCGGCTTGTGGCGCCTTAGAACTGCGATAGCGGCTTTCTCAACGGCCTCGGCCAATTCAACGCGGTGTTTTCCACGCCCTTGTTCTAGGGCTTCGATGTGCTTCAATGCACCTTTCAAGGCATCGGCGCGAGGATCGCGTACACGATAGACCCTGTGACCGAACCCCATCAGTCTGTCTCCATCGGCAACAGCAGATTCAAGCCAACGCTCAGCGTTGTCGGGTCTACCGATTGCATCCAGCATATCGAGGACCGGTCCGGGTGCACCACCATGCAGCGGTCCTTTCAATGCGCTGATTGCGGCAAGCAGCGATGAGGTCAATCCGGCTCGTGTCGATGCCACGACACGCGCAGCAAAAGTCGATGCGTTCAATCCGTGGTCTGAAACCGTCATAAGATAAGTGTTCAGCCCAGCGACCTCTGCTTCATCCGGCATTCCCGCATTCATCATACGAAGGATGTCAGCGCTATGGGGAAGCGTCGGATCAGGATGTATGGGACGGCGCCCCTTCTGGCCCCGCAGAATGGCCGTCGTGAAAACCGCCGGTGCCGCCATCAGATGCAAGGCTGCGGTCAGATCATCGTCGTCAGGGATGCGTGCCATCAATGCGCGAAGCGCTTCGATGGGAGACATTTCCATCAATGTATCGTCAAGCGCATCCGTATGATGAAATACCTGTACGCGCGCTTCACCGAGCGCTTTCTGAAGTTCCTCCCCTTTGGGAAGATCATTGAAAAAGCCGCCCCACAGAAGTTCTATTCCATCTTCGACGCTGCTATGCGGGACCAGATCGTCCAGCGACCGACCGCGAATAACCAGCCTGCCTGCAAGCCCATCGACGTCAGACAACACGGTTTCAGCAGCAATCACATCTTCAAGTCCGCTATTCATAATTATTCTCCTTGTTTGCCTTTCGACATTGAATCCAAGTATAGTTGACGTCAATCTTGACGAAATAGATCAATGTAGGGGGCAATAATGGACTGGCTAACTGCGGAGGAAGCCCTTGCTGTTCTCCAGACAAAGCCGCAGACTCTCTATGCAAATGTGAGCCGTGGCCGCATCCGTTCCAAGCCATTGCCGGATGATCCGAGACGCAGCCTCTATCGGTCGGAGGATGTCCATCGTCTGGCTGGCAAGCGTCCCGGTCGCAAGAGAGATAGCGTGGTTGCCGCCGACACCATTCGTTGGGGCCTGCCGATCATGCGCTCGGGCATTTCGACCATCCTGGATGGCCGCTTGCTCTATCGTGGCTGCGACGCTGCTGAGCTGTCCGAAACAGCAACGCTGGAGGAAGTGGCTGCACTGCTGTGGCAGATGGATTTCGACGGTATCATCAGAAGTGACAACGAATCGACCTTGAACATTCGTCAGACCGAGACTGCGCCTCTGGAACGGCTGTTTACTGTCCTTGGTGTTCGCGCTGCGAATGATCTACCCAGTTCGGGGCGTTCAACATCAATCCTGCAGCAAGAGGCTTTTGGTCTGCTGCAACTGTTTCACAATACCGTTCTTGGCGTTTCCGCATCGAATATGCCGATGCATGAACGCATTGCTCAGGCTTGGCAAAAGCCGCAGGCAAGTGATGTGATCCGGCGCATTCTTGTGCTTCTGGCCGACCACGAACTCAATGCATCGGCATTCGCTACACGCGTTGCGGCGTCTACAGGTACACCGCTTTCCGCTGCGGTTCTCGCCGGATTATCAACATTGATTGGCCCGCGACATGGACGAGCGGCCACAGCGGCGGCGGCTATTATTACGCAAACCCGGCAAATAGGAGCAGAAGCAGCGATCAAGGGCCAGCTCAGACAAGGAACACAGTTTCACTTTTTCGGCCACCCGCTTTACCGCGAAACAGGTGATATTCGCGCCACCGCACTATTGGAACATCTGGAATTGCCTCCCCCCTATAGCGATCTGGAACAAAGTGCCGCGAACATTCTCGGAGAAAAGCCAAACGTCGACTTCGCCCTCGCCGCCGTTACAGAAATCTATGATCTGCCGCTCGACGCACCGCTATTTCTGTTTGCGCTCGCACGCATCGTGGGATGGCTCGCCCATGCACTGGAACAGGCTGATAGCGGATCGCTCATACGCCCGAGGGCAGAATTCATGCCGCCGCTTGAATAGCGCTTCACCAAATATTGTTCGCAATGAACGCATATTCTGCCGGTAAAAGGTGGACATATGCGCCCGTGAACCAGAATCCGGTTGATCGGACTGCTCGCTTGGTGGCATGTCTCTAAAACTTGAACAAGATGTGAGGATCGAGCCGTGGACTTGGGCCTGAAAGGTCGAAAAGCAATTGTGTGTGCTTCCAGCAAGGGACTCGGACGGGCATGCGCGGAGGCGCTCGCCGAAGCCGGTTGCGATCTGGTTCTCAATGGACGCAACGAAGAAACTCTCGCCACAACCGCGGAAGCAATTCGCAAAACATTTGGCGTGAAAGTCGATACTGTCGTTGCCGACGTGTCCACCGCTGAAGGGCAAGCCAAACTGCTTGCCGCCTGCCCTGCACCGGACATTCTCGTGAATAATAACGGCGGTCCAGCCTTCAAGGATTTCCGCCTGCTCGACCGCGACGCGATCCTGCAGGGTGTGACACAGAATATGGTCACCCCCATAGAATTGATCAAAGCTGTTATCGACGGAATGGTCGAGCGCCGTTTCGGCCGTATCGTCAATATCACATCGACGTCGGTTTACGCCCCCATTCCCGGGCTTGATCTCTCATCTGGCGCCCGCGCCGGTCTGACTGCATTTCTGGCTGGCGTCGCCCGCACGGTTGCAGCCTCCAATGTGACGATCAATAACATCCTTCCCGGCGCCTTTGACACGGATCGCCTTCGCAATGGCTTTGCATTCTCAGCCCAGAAGAACGGCACGACAGCGGATGCGGAAGCTGCAAAGCGAGCATCAGCAATTCCTGCCGGGAGAATCGGTCAGCCAAAGGAATTTGGTCAGGCCTGTGCCTTCCTATGTTCGGAACATTCCGGGTTCATTACCGGGCAGAATCTCGTTATCGATGGCGGCGCCTATCAGAGTGCGTTTTAACAGCATCAAATAATAGATCTGCAAAATTGGAAAAACTCATTCTCGAAAACGGGCCTACTGAGATTTGAGCCGATAGACTAAGAACAATGACGGCCCAGAGTGCGGAAGTCGTGTACGGAAACTGTATGCGGACACCGCACCCTCCACGTGCAAACGAGCTTTTGCCCTGCACGAAAGATTTTGGAAAGCGATGCGACCATGACCAAGAAAACACCTTCCACTTCCCGTTCGGATTTCGATGAAGCAGCTCTGTTCTTCCACCGTTATCCGAAGCCCGGAAAGCTGGAAATTCAGGCGACAAAGCCACTTGGCAACCAACGAGATCTGGCGTTAGCTTATTCTCCCGGCGTAGCCGCTCCCTGCCTCGCAATCCACGAAGACCCGGCAACTGCCGCCGAATACACCGCTCGCGGCAATCTCGTTGCCGTCGTGTCAAACGGCACTGCTGTTCTCGGCCTCGGTAACATTGGTGCGCTTGCTTCCAAACCGGTCATGGAAGGTAAAGCCGTCCTTTTCAAAAAATTCGCCGACATCGACGTATTCGACATTGAAATCGACGCGCACGAAATCGGTCGCATCGTTGATGTTGTTGCCGCTTTGGAGCCAACTTTCGGCGGCATCAACCTTGAAGACATCAAGGCACCGGAGTGCTTCGAAGTTGAAGAACAGCTTCGCGCGAAAATGAACATTCCGGTTTTCCACGACGACCAGCACGGCACAGCGATCATCGTTGCTTCGGCGGTGTTGAACGGTTTGGAACTTGCCGGCAAGAAAATCGGGGACGCCAAGATCGTTACATCGGGCGCTGGCGCTGCGGCCCTTGCCTGCCTCAATCTTCTCGTCAATCTCGGCGCGAAACGCGAAAACATCTGGGTCTGTGATCTCGAAGGCGTTGTCTACGAAGGCCGTAACACGCTGATGGATCGTTGGAAGGAAGTTTACGCCCAGAAGACTGACGCGCGCGTTCTGGCCGATGTCATCGGTGGTGCTGACGTCTTCCTCGGCCTGTCGGCTGCTGGCGTGCTGAAGCCTGAACTTCTGAAACAGATGGCCGAAAAGCCACTCATCATGGCCCTTGCCAATCCGAAGCCGGAAATCATGCCGGAAGAGGCTCGTGCGGCCCGCGCCGACGCCATGATCTGCACCGGACGTTCGGATTATCCAAACCAGGTCAACAACGTTCTCTGCTTCCCCTATATCTTCCGCGGCGCACTCGATGTCGGTGCGACTGCAATTAACGAAGAAATGAAGCTGGCGGCTGTCCGCGCAATTGCCGCTCTTGCCCGCGAAGAGCCTTCGGATGTCGCTGCACGCGCTTATTCCGGCGACACACCCACTTTCGGACCAGACTACATCATTCCATCGCCATTCGATCAGCGCCTGATTCTGCGTATCGCCCCGGCAGTGGCCAAAGCGGCCATGGAAACAGGCGTGGCGACACGCCCGATCGAAGACATGGAAGCCTATCTCGATCGTCTGAACCGCTTCGTCTTCCGCTCCGGCCTCATCATGAAGCCAGTCTTTGCTGCCGCCCGCGCGCAGGAAAAACCAAAGCGCGTCATTTATGCAGATGGTGAAGATGAACGCGTGCTCCGCGCTGCTCAGGTAGTCATTGAAGAGCGTATCGCAGCTCCGATTCTCGTCGGACGCCCGCAGGTTATCGAAACACGCTTGCGCCGCTACGGCCTCAAGATTCGTCCGGGAACGGATTTCGAACTCATCAATCCGGAAGACGATCCGCGCTATCGCGACTATGTAGACCTTTATCTGTCCTACACCGGCAGGCAGGGCGTCACACCGGAAGCTGCACGCACCATCGTCCGCACGAACTCGACCGCAATTGCCGCTCTCGCGGTTATGCGCGACGAAGCAGACGCCATGATCTGCGGTCTTGAAGGTCGCTTTGAACGCCACCTCCGTGTCGTACGGCAGATTATCGGCAAGGTTCCCGGTATCCGAGACTATTCCGCCTTGAGCCTGCTCATCTCGCAGCGCGGCGCCCTCTTCCTCACAGACACTTATGTCAACGTCGAACCGGGCGCGAACGAGATCGCCGAAATGGCAATTCTTGCTGCAAAGGAAATCAGCCGCTTCGGTATTGAGCCAAAGGCTGCTCTCGTATCGCATTCGAATTTCGGATCGAAAGAATCAGCCAGCGCCGAAAAGATGCGTGAAGCAGCGGCAATTCTTGCCGAGAAGGCACCTGAGCTGGAATCCGATGGCGAAATGCACGGCGACTCTGCTCTCTCTCAGGCTCTGCGCGATCGTGTGTTCCCGAATTCGCGCCTGAAGGGCGAAGCCAATCTTCTTGTCTTCCCCAACCTTGACGCTGCAAACATCACGCTGAACGTAGTCAAAATGGTTACAGATGCGCTGCACGTGGGTCCAATCCTGCTCGGCGCGGCACGTCCGGCACATATTCTGACGCCATCCGTCACCTCGCGTGGCGTCGTCAATATGACAGCACTGGCAGTTGTTGAAGCCTTGCAAAAATCAGGAGAGACTCTTCGCAAGAAGAAGTAATTTAACAACAACTAAGTTAGATGATTATAAAATGAATTTAAATAGCGGCGAGTATATTTAGATATACTCGCCGTTAGTATTTAATTTACTATATTTTTTAAACATGATATCGCCAGCATCGTTATCGAGGTTATCATGTTTTTTATTTCAATTAATTCTAATAGATCACTGACTTACTCAGTAGTTTTGATATTCTCGGGAATATTGGCTGGCTGTACAACTATACGCCCTCCAGAATTATGCACGCCTGCCGAGCAAATACAGCTTAAGAAGCAACTTCGCGTCACCCAGTCACTCCTTGATCGCAAGGAAGCAGAGCTTTCTCAGATGAGAAAGACCTCGGCTCAGAATCGTTGCGTCGGGAGCCTGTTTACACCTGCTGTCAAATCCGCACAGTGCACGAAATTGCTGACCAGAACAGATCATCTGGTAAGCGAAACACAGACTTTGCGCGAACGCGTCAATGAGCTGAATATGGCGCTTGCCGGACATCCGTCTGCGTCCAAACATGTCAAATCGTGCAAGGCCTCCTGGGTGGTGCCCCCTAAGAAACCTCAGTCGAAAACTGTCCACGTACCACAGCGGAAGTCCAGGGGCATCGCCAAGCCGAGCGCCGAGATGGCCAACTCAATTGCATTGCCTGCCTATGAAACTCCCGCTCCTGTCGAAACAGAGAAAGTGGATTACACGTCATCTGCAACGGTGGAGACCTCGAATACGACACCGGCCTATGTTGCACCTGTCGCAACGACACCGCCTGTGGAACGCCCCTATACGGCAAACGCAAAAGTCAGGGTCGTCGGGTCAGGGTTCTTTCCGGACCAATCAACACCAGCAAGTCAGCCAACTCCGGCCCATGCGCCTGCCCCGTAAGCGCCAGGCGCAAGGGCATGAAAAGGTTCTTGCCCTTGCGCCCAGTTGCAGCCTTCACTGCTTCGGTCCAGACTTTCCATGTCTGATGATCCCAGGGAGCTGGTGGCAGAAGGGCAAAAGCCTCTTCCAAGAAAACGCGATCCTCTTCTGACGGGTCCGGCGTTTCTGGCAGATCACCGTCAACGATGGACCACCAATGCACCGCATCCTTGAAGCGGTCGAGATTTCCTCGCACTGCCCGCCAAAAGGGCTCAGCCTTCTCGCCGCAAATGCCCATGGCAGCCAGACGTAGCTGGGCTTCTGAAAACGGCATCTCGTGCAGCAGGGCCCGATTGAGCGTGTCCAGTTCCGCAGGATCGAACTTTGCCGATGACTTCGATATGGATGCCAGATCGAAACGTTCGGCGAGACTTTCCATATTGGGTGCCGCCGAAACATTTTCCGAGGTGCCGATCAAAATCGCCAACGAGGCCACTGCCATCGGCTCGAACCCGGCGTCGCGCAGCGATCCGACAGACAGTGCGCCGGTTCGCTTTGAAAGCCCCTCGCCCGAAATTGTCGTCAGTAGATTGTGGTGCCCAAAAACCGGAGCCTTGGCCCCCAGTGCCTCGAAAATAGCAATCTGCACACCGGTGTTGGTTACGTGGTCGTCACCGCGAATGATGTGCGTGACACCGAGATCAATATCATCCACCACCGACGGCAAGGTATAAAGATAAGTGCCGTCTTCACGCACCAGCACAGGATCGGACATAGAGGCCAGATCGACGGTCTGCGGGCCCCGAACAAGGTCATCCCAATGAACCTCCGTGCGCTGCGTATCAAACGGATCAGCTTCGAAATTCGGCAGCAGGAAACGCCAGTGTGGCTTGCGTCCTTCAGCTTCAAACGCAGCTTTCTCATCGTCAGTGAGTTTTAAACCTTCGCGGCCATATACCGGCGGCAGACGACGTGCGAGGCGCAGTTTGCGGCGACGCTCCAATTCATCAGCCGTTTCATAGCAAGCATAAAGCAAACCAGCCTGTTTGAGCTTCTCTACCGCCTTGCCATAAACATCAAAACGCTTCGACTGATATTCGACGCGATCAGGTTTGACACCGAGCCAGTCAAGATCGACTGCGATTGCCTGCGCGTATTCTTCCCGGGAGCGCTCAACATCAGTGTCGTCATAGCGCAGAATGAACTTGCCGCCATTCTTCTGTGCGAAAAGCCAGTTTGAAAGCGCTGTGCGTGTATTACCAATATGGATATAGCCCGTCGGCGACGGAGCAAAACGAACGGTTACGGTCATCTTATTGTCTTTCAGCGGTCGCGGAAGCGGTTCGTTATAGGGTAGCGGCGATCGCGTCCGAAATTCTTCTTGGTAATTTTAACACCGGGCGCCGATTGTCGGCGCTTGTATTCAGCCAGATAGAGCAAATGTTCGATCCGTTGAACGGTTTCGAGCGGATGCCCGCGCTCAGCAATCTCGGTGTTGCTCATTTCGTTTTCGACAAGGCATTCAAGAATATCGTCCAGAACCGGATAAGGCGGCAGACTATCCTGATCCGTCTGGTTTTCACGCAGTTCAGCAGACGGCGCCTTGGAGATGATGTTGTGCGGGATCACTTCACCCGATGGGCCAAGCGCACCGTTCGGAACATGACTGTTGCGCCATTCCGACATCGCATAGACCTGCATCTTGTAGACGTCTTTGATCGGATTGAACCCGCCATTCATGTCGCCATAAAGCGTCGCATAGCCCACCGACATTTCAGACTTGTTGCCGGTGGTGACAACCATCGAACCGAACTTGTTTGAAACAGCCATCAGAATGGTGCCGCGTGCGCGGCTTTGCAGGTTTTCTTCGGTAACGCCGCTCTCGGTGCCTTCGAACAGCGGATGTAGCGCTTCAAGAAAGCCTTCAACTGGCGCAGAGATCGGAACAATATCGTACCGAACACCGAGCGCTTTTGCACAATCGGCCGCGTCTTTCAGAGATTCATCAGATGTATAGCGGTAAGGGAGCATGATGCAGCGCACCCGATCCTTACCCAATGCATCGACGCCGAGAGCCGCGCAGATTGCCGAATCGATGCCGCCCGAAAGCCCGAGCACCACATCCTTGAAACCGTTCTTGTTCACATAATCCCGCAAGCCCAGCATGCAGGCGGAATAATCAGCTTCAAGCCCTTCAGGAAGAATAGCCTTTTCGCCTTCTTCACAGCGCCAGCCGTCATTCTCTCTGCGCCAAACGGTCAGCGTGATCTGCTCCTCAAACTGAGGCAATTGCAGACAGAGCGACCGGTCAGTGTTGAATGCAAACGATCCACCATCGAAAACCAGTTCATCCTGTCCGCCAACCTGATTGGCATAAACCATCGGTAACTCGGTTTCGATCACCTGCTTCAGGACAACCTGATGGCGCCGGTCCATCTTCGCACGGTGATAAGGCGAACCATTCGGTACGAGCAAAATCTCTGCGCCACTCTCAGCCAGCGTTTCCGCCACACCGAGTTCGCCCCAAATGTCTTCACAGATTGGAATCCCGATGCGAACACCACGGAAATTGACTGGCCCCGGCATTGGGCCTGCCTGAAATACGCGCTTCTCGTCAAACTCGCCATAGTTGGGCAGATCGACCTTGAACCGTTCGGCAATGATCTCGCCGCCATCCAGAACCGCGATAGAGTTGTGCAGACCACTTTCACGGCTAAGCGGCGTGCCGATAATGACGCCTGGTCCGCCGTCGGCAGTGTCGCTCGCCAGCGCACGAACAGCCTTTTCACACGCAGCAAGAAAAGATGGTTTCAGAACCAGATCTTCCGGCGGATAACCAGAGATGAACAATTCTGTAAACAAAATGAGATCGGCCTTCATCCTGGCCGCCTCAGCGCGTGCCGCGCGTGCCTTGGTCAGATTTCCGGCGATATCGCCCATGATGGGATTAAGCTGCGCAACGGCAATACGGAGCATGGCAAGATTCTCATGAGAGGCAAACATGCCCAAGCTTTAGCGCGCTTGGGCAAGCAAATGCAACGGATGCGATCAACAGAGCACTCTGTTTGTCAGGCCAAATAGGTATTGGCGAGGATATAACCCCAGATCGCGACGACGAACACAATGGAAATCAGAACAGCAAGAGAACCGCAGTCCTTTGCAATCTGAATTTCCTTATGAAAATCCCGCGAGACGGCATCACACGTTGCCTCGATACCAGTGTTCAACACTTCCACGAGGATGAGAAACAGGATCGAGCCAGTCATGAAGAGGAAAGCGAGCCATGTCGGCGCAAGGAAAAAAGCCACCGGCAGAGACAGAAGAAACAGCACAAGCTCCTGTTGGACGGCCTTTTCATGTCGTGCGAGGTACTTCAGTGCTCGCATGGAATTAAGAAAGGCCAGGAAAATGCGCTGCATCATTACCCTCAATCAAATTGGTTACAGCTTGGCCCGAAAATCAGAGCCAATTTTCTGAAAGCATAAAGCGTCCTTTATGCATCCATTCAGACACATGCCGCTCCAAGGCAATCAATAGGTGAGTTTCCCCGAAATGCAACAGGGCGGAGATCGAAACCTCCGCCCTGCAAGCTCTAGAATGTTGGAAACAGGTCAGGCACTCGCAACCTGCTTGTCCGCACCTGCATCGCGCTCCTTCTTGAGGAGTTCGGCCAGCAAAAACGCGAGTTCCAGCGCCTGATCGGCGTTGAGACGTGGATCGCAGTGCGTGTGATAACGATCGTGCAGATCTTCTGCCGAGATCGCACGCGCGCCGCCCGTGCATTCCGTCACATTCTTGCCGGTCATTTCGACATGGATACCTCCCGGATGCGATCCTTCAGCGCGATGGATCGCGAAGAAGGACTCCACTTCCTTGAGGATACGGTCGAACGGACGCGTCTTGTAGCCACCGGCGGTGATCGTATTGCCGTGCATAGGATCGCATGACCATACGACCTTGCGACCTTCCTTCTCGACAGCACGGATAAGCTGCGGCAGATGATCACCAACCTTGTCGTAGCCAAAGCGCGCAATCAACGTCAGACGCCCTGCTTCGTTTTCCGGATTCAGAAGATCGATAAGGCGGATGAGATCATCCGGCTGCAGCGACGGCCCACACTTGAGACCGAGCGGATTCTTGATTCCACGGCAGTATTCGATATGCGCATGGTCAGCCTGACGTGTGCGATCACCGATCCAGATCATGTGGCCGGACGTGCCGTACCAGTCGCCGGACGTCGAGTCCACACGAGTCAGCGCTTCTTCAAAGCCAAGAAGCAGCGCTTCATGGCTGGTGTAGAAATCGGTTTCACGCAGCGAATGATTGCTGTCAGCCGTAATACCGATTGCACGCATGAAGTTCATGGTCTCGGAAATACGCTGCGCCAAAGCTGCATAGCGTTCTGCCTGCGGGCTCTTGCCGACAAAGCCGAGCATCCACTGGTGAACGTTCTCCAGATTAGCGTAACCGCCCTGAGCGAATGCCCGCAGCAGGTTAAGCGTAGCCGCCGACTGGCGATATGCCATGTCCTGACGCTGCGGATCGGGAATGCGCGATGCCGCGTCGAACTCGATACCGTTGATGATGTCACCACGGTAGGAAGGCAGTTCCACACCATTCAGCGTTTCCATGTCCGATGAACGTGGTTTGGCAAACTGACCGGCGATACGACCGACCTTCACGACGGGCTTCGACGCACCGAATGTGAGTACAACGGCCATCTGAAGAAAGACGCGGAAAAAGTCGCGGATGTTATCCGCGCCATGTTCAGCAAAGCTTTCAGCGCAATCGCCGCCCTGGAGCAGAAATGCCTTGCCTTCGGCCACTTCAGCCAATTGCTGCTTGAGCTTACGCGCTTCACCTGCAAAAACCAGCGGCGGATAGGTGCGAAGACGGGCCTCAACGTCGTTCAGAGCCTGTGCGTCCGGATAAAACGGCACTTGCTTGATCGGTTTGTTTCTCCAGGAATGCGGGGTCCAGTTCTTCGTCATTTGAGCACCTGTTTGCTTCTATCCGCTCGATTTCTCTCGGATTATATCCTCCTTACACGAATGCCGGTATCCCTTAACGGGCAGCCCACATCTGACAAAGATGACAGTCTGCCCCGGAAAACCGGCCTGCGTGGTCGCGCTGATATAATGCAGGCCGAGACTTTATGCCAGCAATAATCGTTAACCGGAGAAACCGGTCGCGAAAGAGTTAGCCGTCAACTTTCTCACCATTCACGACGCGATAGGTCGGCTTGTACATAGTGACCAGTTCTTCGGCCGCTGTCGGATGAACCGCCATCGTGCGATCGAAGTCATCCTTGGTCGCACCAGCCTTGAGGGAAATACCCAGAAGCTGAGCCATTTCACCGGCATCTGGCCCCATGATATGGGCCCCGACCACCCTACGGCTCGCGGCATCAACGATGAGCTTCATCAGCATTTTTTCATTGCGGCCGGAAAGCGTGTTCTTCATAGGGCGGAACAGCGCTCGGTAAACCTCAAGTTCCGGATACTTCTTCGCAGCCTCGTCTTCCGGCAAACCGACCGTACCAATTTCCGGCTGAGAGAACACCGCCGTCGCAATCAATTCATGGTCGGGCTTTGTCGGATTGTCTTTGAATGCAGTTTCGAGAAAGCACATGGCTTCGTGAATTGCCACTGGTGTCAGCTGGACGCGGTTCGTAACATCACCCACAGCCCAGATGTTCGCGACATTGGTGCGCGAATAATCATCAACCGGAATGGCACCGATTTCATCCGTCCTCACACCGGCTCTCTCCAGCCCAAGACCCGTCGTGTTGGCCTTGCGCCCGATCGCCATCATTGCCTGACCGACTTCCAATGTATCGCCATTGTTCAACGCAATTTTCAGATTACCGTCGGACTGCTTCTCGATTTTCTCGAAAACCGCTTCGCAAATGATACGGATACCTTTTGCTTCCATGGTTTCATGCAAAAGATGGCGCAAGTCCGGGTCGAAACGGGAGAGGATTTCCTTGCCTCGATACACGAGTGTCGTTTCGACGCCAAGGCCGTGGAATATGTTCGCGAACTCAACAGCGATATATCCGCCACCCGCAATGGCAATCGCTTTCGGCAGCTCAGCGAGATGAAACGCTTCGTTGGAGCTGATGCAATATTCATGTCCAGGCATGGATTCGGGCATGCTCGGATGACCGCCGGTCGCAATCAATATCTGGTCTGCAGTAACGCGACGACCGTCTGCCTTCAGCTCGACAGTATGTTCATCGATCAATTCGGCGCGGCTGGCAAAAATTTCGACATCGGAATTCTGGAGGCCCTTGGTGTAGAGCCCTTCAAGCCGGGCAATTTCTTTGTCCTTGGCATCGATCAGCTTTTTCCAGTCAAACGTCGATGTGCCGACATCCCAACCATAGCCGGCTGCATCCTCGAAATGCTCAGGAAACTGCGAAGCATAGACGAACAGCTTCTTCGGCACGCAACCACGAATAACGCAGGTTCCGCCCATGCGATATTCTTCTGCAAGACCGACTTTTTTGCCCATGGCTCCAGCGAGACGCGCTGCCCGAACACCGCCAGAACCGCCGCCGATAACAAAAAGATCATAGTCGAAGCCGGTCATGGGATTCTCCAATAAACATTAGGTTGGCTGTTATGTAAGCAAAAGAAAAAGCCCGGCCAAGGGACCGGGCTTTCAAATTCCGCGTTACAGCAAAAATTACTGCTGCGCAGGCTGTGCCGGAGCTGCTGCAGCGCCAGCCTGTGCCGCCAGAACCTCAGCTACGCCGGTCGCCAGATCACGGGCGATGCCATTCTGCCAGATATTTGCTGCCTTCACGACTTCACGCGTCACAATCGGGCCTTCGGACAGAAGCTTCTTGCCTGCAGGCGACGTATAGAATGCTGCGATGGCTTTGAGTTCGTCTTCGGAAAACGCTTTTGCATAGGCGCGAGCGGATTCGGTTTCGAGATCAGCACGGCGGGAAGCAAGAGCGAGAGCCTTGTCATCGACAGTCTTCGTGATCAGGGCTTCCAGATTCGGATCCTTCTGGATCAGTTCACCCTTGAGGGAGCGCGCTGCGTTCGGCAGAATTTCGTCGAACTGCTCAGTAGCACTAATCGCAGAAATAGCAGCACGGGCAGCTTCCAGATGAGCTTCAGTGATTTCCTGTGCCGAAGCTGCATGAATGCCCGACATCAGTACGAGCGCGGATAACGGTGCAATCAGACGGCGAAAGCCAGTTGCCGGGATCATAAGGTCAGTACTCCGTTCAATCAGTTCAAGACCGGTTCATGGTGCGGATGCCGTCGTTGCCGGCAACCACTGCCGCACGCGCCAGTCCGATGAAAAGTCCGTGCTCGACAACGCCTGGAATTGCGAAGAGAGCGTCAGATAGTGTCTTTGGATCGGGAATGCGGCCAAAAGATGCATCCACGATATAATGCCCACCATCTGTTACGAAGGGTGAGCCATCTTTTAAACGCAGTGCCAGCGGGCCTGCAAGACCACACTTCGCAGCTGCTTCTTCAATCGCGCGCATGGTAGCACCAAGACCGAAGCGATTGACTTCCACAGGCAGCGGAAAACGCCCAAGTGTTTCGACGACCTTCGAACTGTCGGCAATAACGATCATTGCATCAGATGCCGCAGCCACGATCTTTTCACGAAGAAGCGCTCCACCGCCGCCCTTGATGAGCGAAAGGTTGGTATCTACTTCATCGGCACCATCCACGGTAAGATCAAGATGAGGCGTTTCATCGAGCGTCGTAAGCGGAACCCCGAGTTCCTCGCAAAGTTTTGCGGTGCGTTCGGAAGTAGGCACTCCAATGATCTTGAAGCCGTTGCTTACCTTGTCGGCAAGCAGGCGCACGAATTCCTCGGCTGTCGAACCAGTACCAATCCCCAGACGCATTCCGTCCTTGACGTGCGTGAGCGCTTCTGCGGCGGCTGCGATTTTCAGCTTGCGAGCTTCGTCCATACTTGAATTCCCGATATTCCCCTGCGGATTCTCATTGTGGTCCGGTTCGCCTCTAGCATGCGGACGCGGCACAACAAAGCGCCTATTCGAACTATGACGCAGAATTTCGGTTTTTAGAGCGCATCCCGATCGCGAGGTTGAGCCGAAGTCGACAATCAGATAGGACTTCCTTATTCCCCATTTCACACACGAGAAGCTAATGTCTGCTGCCAACCCTAAGCCCATCATCGTTTTCGATCTCGACGGAACACTTGTCGACACAGCGCCAGACCTTCTCGACAGTCTCAATCACTGCCTCGCAATATCGGGACTGAAAACAGCAGATCGTGAATCGTTACGCAGATTCGTAGGGCAAGGCGGACGTGTCATGATCGAACGTGCTTTCGCTGCGCAGAAGAAACAGGCCGACGAAGCACAGCTTGACAATCTCGTGGAAGAATTCCGCGAACATTATGCCGATCACATGCCGGGACATTCAACCTTTTTCCCAGGCGTTCTGGAAGCAATGGACCGCTTCTCGGCAAGTGGCTACGAGTTGGCAGTTTGCACGAACAAATTTGAGGCCTTGTCGGTAAAACTCCTGACTTCCATGGGTGAAGCCGAACGATTTGCTGCAATCTGCGGAGCCGATACATTTGCTTATCGCAAGCCTGATCCGCGCCATCTCACCGAGACCATCGTACGGGCTGGTGGCAATCGTGAACGGGCAATCATGGTCGGGGATAGCCGAACCGACATCGACACCGCAAAAGCTGCAGGCATCCCCGTTGTTGCCGTCGACTTTGGGTATACCGATCTTCCCGTGCAGCATTACGATCCAAGCCGTGTGATTTCGCATTTTGACGAGTTCACTCTCGAAATGGCCGAACAGCTCATCGATGCGGTCACCGATCCCGTATAAAGGGAGAATGGTAAATGATTACGCAGCGTTTTCTTATATTTGGCTTTGTTTTCTTAGCCACGGTATCAACAGCGTCTGCGAACGACGGATCGCCGGGACTGCCCGGCGTCCAGGCTCAAAAACCAATTGTGACCGCCCCGCCGCCTGCTCCCGAACCGGAACAGGCACCAAGTGGTAACTGGAAAAATTTTCGTGTCGGCAATACTGACGTTTCGGTCTCTGGAAGCATCACGATTGATGTCGGCACCAAGAACAGCCGGACGTCCGGTCGTTAATTGCGAGCGGATCGCACCAATGCCGATAGGACAGCAGGTATCTGAGCAGGCAAATCTTCCGCAATAAGTCCATGGCCAAAGCGTCGTGCGGCGTCCGCATGCATCCACACGGAAGCACACGCCGCTGCAAATGCGGGCATCCTTTGAGCAAGCAGGCCGCACACGATTCCCGTCAAGACATCGCCTGATCCCGCTGTGGCGAGCAGCGGGGTTCCATTGGCGTTGACCACTGCCAGACCACCCGGTTCCGCGATCACGGTATCGGGGCCCTTATAAATAAGGACTGCGTTAGCACGCCTTGCAGCCTCGCGAGCCTTTTCGATCTTTGATGTCGAACTCTTTGCTATATCTGGAAAAAGCCGCCGGAACTCTCCCTCATGTGGTGTAAGCACAAGAGCAGTCTTTATGCCCTGTCGCTTATCGAAAAGCTCAGCTGGATTCTGCTCAAAGGCCGTAATCCCGTCGGCATCAAGAACCAAACCATGAAACCCCTCAGCCTCACCGCTTGCGAGAAACAGGGCGTGCTCACGCGCGAACGCGGGATTTCCATAGCCCGGACCGAGTACCGCTGCTGCGACCTTGCGTTCGGCAAAAAACTGTCGAACATCCCTCAAACCACGGGTTTCGCGGATCATGATACTGGTCAAATGCGTGGCATTAACCGTCATAGCATCGGGCGGAGACAGAAGCGTTACCGCACCCGCTCCACTACGGGCCGCAGCGAGGGCTGATAAACGTGCGGCACCTGTCGAATGAGCGCCACCGGAAAACACGGCTGCATGGCCGCGACTATACTTATGGGCCTCAACGCCAGATACTGGCAGGGCGCCTGCCCAAAGGTCTGGAGCATTCTCGAATGCATGCGGTTCGATCGCCGCGAGTATGTGATCGGGAATGCCGATATCGGCCGCATGAAGTACACCGCAATGCGCCCTTCCCGGTTGTAGCAAATGGCCGGGTTTCTTGCGAAAGAACGTAACTGTTGCTCGTGCACGGATCGCCGTTCCGAGGATATGGCCGCTTTCACCGGATATGCCGCTAGGTAAATCAACCGCCACAACCGGCACATCAGAAGTGTTCACAGCATCAATCGCGATGGCTTCGGCTCCGTGAACATCGCGAGCGAGGCCAGCGCCGAATAATGCATCGATTACGCCACCGAAACTCGCGACCGAAAATTCACCTAAGTTCGAGACAGGCCCCTTGTAGAACAACGACGCACGCATGGCATCGGAGCCTTTCCTCGGGGGAGCGGATGCGAAGCACACAACTTCCAAACCCGCTTCCAGCAGAAACTGCGCGGCGATGTAGCCGTCGCCACCATTGTTGCCAGGCCCGCACAGAACAGCAACCGGAGCATTGCGAGGAAACATCCGCTGTGCAACCTCTGCGACGGCCCGGCCTGCAGCAAGCATCAGTGAGAAACCATCCTTGATACCAGTCTCGATCGTCTGGCGATCCGCTTCTGCCATTTCCTGCGGGGTCAGCAACTCGTACATCGCGTACCTTCTCAATACGGGGTCTCATTGTGATTAAATACGCGGCACCGGACTTTATGCAAGCTTGCCCTCTTTTGATGCACAATGACTAATTTTTAGACAGATGAACCAGAATGATAGTGCCTATTTCATACCCGTCATCAGAGTCCCGCTTGCACAAGCGTCATGAATAGTGCCACTCTGCCTGTGGATGAACGAAATCGAAGAATTTTTTTATACGGACTTCAAACTGGCACACTTCATGCTTCTCTATTGGTGAAACGGGCACAATGTCCATTTCCGTAGAAGAGCGGAGACCATTCTCTGATGAAAAAGATCGAAGCCATCATTAAGCCCTTCAAGCTGGATGAAGTGAAGGAAGCCCTTCAGGAAGTCGGCTTACAGGGGATCACTGTCATCGAAGCCAAGGGCTTCGGACGACAGAAAGGTCATACCGAGCTTTACCGCGGCGCCGAATATGTCGTCGACTTTCTTCCCAAGGTGAAAGTTGAAGTCATCGTCGCAGACGAAACCGTGGACAGCGCCATCGAAGCCATCCGCAAGGCTGCCCAGACCGGACGCATCGGGGACGGCAAGATTTTCGTCTCCAACATCGAAGAAGTTATCCGTATCCGCACCGGTGAATCCGGCGTGGATGCAATCTGATAATACCTGCGTACAATCCATCGTCGTGCAAACAGGGAATTAAAATGACGACTGCCAACGATATTCTCAAACAAATCAAAGACAACGACATCAAGTTCGTCGACCTTCGCTTCACCGACCCGAAGGGCAAACTGCAGCATGTTACGATGGATATCGGCCTCGTCGACGAAGAAATGTTTGTCGACGGCGTGATGTTCGACGGCTCTTCCATCGCCGGTTGGAAAGCCATCAATGAATCCGACATGGTTCTGATGCCGGATCCGACGACGGCCCATATCGACCCGTTCTTCGCTCAATCCACACTGGTCATCCTTTGTGACATTCTTGACCCGATCTCGGGTGAAGCCTATGGCCGCGATCCGCGCACGACCGCAAAGAAGGCGGAAGCCTACATGAAGTCGCTCGGCATCGGCGACACGGTCTATGTCGGTCCGGAAGCTGAATTCTTCGTCTTCGACGACGTGAAGTACAAGGCTGACCCGTACAATACCGGTTTCAAGCTCGACTCGACCGAACTGCCGTCAAACGACGATACTGAATATGAAACGGGCAATCTCGGCCACCGTCCGCGCGTCAAGGGCGGCTATTTCCCGGTACCGCCGATCGACAGCGCGCAGGACATGCGCTCGGAAATGCTGACCGTCCTCACCGAAATGGGTGTCACGGTTGAAAAGCATCACCATGAGGTTGCTTCCGCACAGCACGAACTCGGCGTGAAATTCGATACGCTGGTCCGCAACGCCGACAAGATGCAGATCTACAAGTATGTCGTGCATCAGGTTGCCAATGCCTATGGCAAGACCGCAACCTTCATGCCGAAGCCGATCTTCGGTGACAACGGTTCGGGCATGCACGTCCACTTCTCGATCTGGAAAGAAGGCAAGCCAACCTTCGCTGGTAACGAATATGCCGGCCTGTCGGAAAATTGCCTTTACTTCATCGGTGGCGTTATCAAGCACGCCAAGGCCGTGAATGCCTTCACCAACCCGTCGACCAACTCTTACAAGCGTCTGGTTCCGGGTTACGAAGCCCCGGTTCTGCTTGCCTACTCGGCTCGCAACCGTTCGGCTTCCTGCCGTATTCCATTCGGCAATTCGCCGAAGTCCAAGCGTCTGGAAGTTCGTTTCCCTGATCCGGCGGCAAACCCGTATCTGTGCTTTGCTGCCCTGCTCATGGCTGGTCTTGACGGCATCAAGAACAAGATTCATCCGGGTCAGGCCATGGACAAGGATCTTTACGATCTGCCTGCCAAAGAACTGAAGAAGATTCCGACCGTCTGCGGTTCGCTGCGTGAAGCACTGCAGTCACTCGATAAGGATCGTGAATTCCTCAAGGCTGGCGGCGTGTTCGATGACGATCAGATTGACAGCTTCATCGAACTCAAGATGGCCGAAGTGATGCGTTACGAAACGACGCCGCATCCGGTCGAGTACGACATGTACTACTCGGTTTAAGAAAGCTGCGCGGGCGTTAATCCGTTCGCGCCATTTCTTTTGCTCTTACCGAGGGGAACGACGCGCAACACTTGATGATTGCGCGCGCAAAAGAAACCCCGGCAATGCCGGGGTTTCTTTATTAGATCAATGCGATAATTCTAATATTTAAAGTGCTTTGAGCACACGAGCCGCCATCATCATTTCAATTTCGCGGTTCTTGCGTCGCTCCGCGGCTTCCGCGTCCGATCCCCAATGCTCGGTGGTCCAGTCCTCATCAATATGAGCCAGATTCCAGCCTTGCTCTGCAGTTATTTCGCCCTTCGCGATAGCAAGTGCAATAATCGCTGATCCGGTCAGCGTCGTCATTGTATGCAGTGACGCCAGCGCGATTGGGTCTTTGAAACCTGCCAGATGAACACCGAATGCCGCGATGGCTTCCCGAGGCTGTTCAATGTGCATCACACCTTCAGCAAGTGAAAAACGTGCGCCAAGGCCTTCCATCCAATCGATCAGCGGATCCCATTGCTCGGTCTGCCGGGAAACGAGTTCCTGCGGACTATCGGCGCGATAGCAAAGCATATCCGTGCCTGCGAAACGCAAAATGTCCTCGAAAACTGCCTGCGGATCCTGCGCAATCCCATCAATCGCCGTGTTGACGAGACGGGTCGCAGGCATTTTCCCCGGGTCGATAACCTTTTCCTGAGCGGTGAATTCGTCCGCTACAATCTGGGCCGCCGCCTTGGTCGGCAACAGCAGCAGATTGCGAGCCGGCGTCTTGACAGGGCGACCATCCAGATGGACGGTAAAACCGCCTTCAACTTCCGCCACTTCTGCCTTTTCGTAGAAGCGTTTAGGCAGTTGCGCCAGCATCTGCTTTTGTGCCCGCACGATCGGGTTTTCGTCCGAAAGCTGCTTTCCTGCCTCAAGATCACTCAAAATATCACGCATAGATTTGTCCAGTTCTGTGTCGCTGACTTGGTGGAAGGCTCAACAACTAGAGAACCTGTTCGTCCATACCTTGCAGCAATGCATGGAGTTCAGATGGCGCTTCCAGAATGTGATGGGCGCCAGATTCAATCAGTCCCTGCCGGTTATGATACCCCCAGGAGACGCCCACCGCCATAGCCGCCGCCGCGCGTGCCATCTGCATATCATAAACAGCATCGCCGATAACAATTGTCTGGCTGGGTTCTATCCCCATTTCCGCGCAGGATTCAAGCACCATGGCCGGGTGTGGTTTCGACGGGCAATCGTCAGCAGTACGCGTCACCACGAAATGATGCCCGATGCCATGACGTTCGAAAACAGAGCGAACACCGCGCTGGGATTTTCCGGTCACTATGCCAAGCAGAAGATCGTCCCTCGCCCCTAGCTCCGTCAGAAGCGGCAGAATTCCATCGTAGAGCGGCTCCGTGAAATCGGGCGCCTGTCGCAACATCACAAAGTTTTCCTTGTAGCGTTGCGTCAACCAATGCACCTGCTCATCCGGCTCGCGATCCAGAATCTTAGCAATAGCCAGATGCAGCGACAGGCCGATGATCGAATGCGTTTCCTCGATTGCGGGAGGTTCCAGACCGGCATCTGCAAAGCTCGTAGCCATGCATCTGTGAATGAAGTCACCGCTGTCGACCAGCGTACCGTCGCAATCGAAAAGGACCAGTTTCATCGGGCGTTGGTGACCTTTGCCGGCTTGTTGATAATCATCAGTCCGCAACCAATCAGCGCAAGAGCCGCGAATATTTTCCAGCTCAGGGGCTCATTCAGGATCAGACCGCTCAATAACACGCCGAAAGCGGGCGTGAGAAAGGCGAAATTAGAAAGTTTCGATGCCGGATAACGGCGCACCATCCAGAACCAGAGCGGATAGGTGAAAGCCACCACGAATATCGCCTGAAAGAGAAACGCCGATATGGACAAGGCATCCGGGCTACGAAGCAATGGGCCGCTCAACGCGATGAATGGCAGCGGCACCAGTGTCGCGACCACCAGCTGGTAGAGAAGCGTCTTTTCTGGAGCCGTATGGGCAAGCCGGGTTCGCTTGATAACCAGCGTGGTAAGTCCCCACAGCACACCTGACACGAGCGCAAGCATATCGCCATAGATGGCGTGCGGCCCCGGTCGGCTGACATGATCGGAGAAGACCAGAAACACACCCAGAAAGGCGATACACATGCCAACGAAGGCCCGGACAGACATCCGCTCGCCGAGAAGGAAATGACTGCCAATAGCGACCCAGAACGGCATGACGTTCATCATGAGTGTGACACGCCCAACGCTCGTCAGCTCCATCGCCAGAAAAATCAGAACGAATTCACTTCCGAACAACAGCCCGGCGGCAATTCCGGCCCAGAGCGTGCCATCACGCTTGAAAAGCGGAATACGGCGCCAGTAACACCAGAGAAAAACGCACAGGCCACCGAGCGCAGCACGCCCCGCCGCCATCAGCATGGGATTGAACCCTCGATTGCCGATCTTGATGGCAACCTGATTGAGCCCCCAGCTGAACATGATGAACATGACCAGCATGATGGCCAGCCCATCGAACGAAACTCGCCCCTCGGACGATCCCCCCGCTCCGCCTGACATTTTTAATCTTCCGCACTTTCCTCATCAAAGCCGAGCAGGTTCCACGACTGAACCATATGCGGCGGCAGTGGCGCGGTCACATCGATAGTACCGCCCGACGGATTTGGAATACGAATACGGCGCGCATGAAGATGCAGACGTTTTTGTATACCGCCCGGAAACTCCCAATTCTGGTCAGCTTCAAAATACTTTGGATCACCGATGATAGGATGACCGATATAAGCCGCATGCACACGCAGCTGATGGGTTCTACCGGTATAAGGCTCCATCTCCAGCCAGGTCAGATTGTTCCCTGCCTTCTCGATGATGCGGTAATACGAGACAGCGTGATCGGAATCCGGCTCGCCATGCTGGCAAACACGCATCTTGTCACCATCCGGTGTCTGTTCCCTGACCAGCCAGGTTGAAATCTTGTCCTCGCGCTTGCGTGGAACGCCTTTGACCAAAGCCCAATAGGTCTTTTTAGTGTCGCGTTCACGGAAGGCGGTGGTCAACGCCTGCGCTGCGCCCCGCGTACGAGCAACGACAAGCACGCCCGATGTGTCACGGTCGATACGATGCACAAGACGCGGTTTTTCGCCCTTCTTGTTGCGCCATGCCTCCAGCATTCCATCAACATGACGCGATACGCCTGAACCGCCCTGCACGGCGAGACCTGCAGGCTTGTTGAAAACGTACACTTTCGGGTCTTCATAGAGAAGCATCTGCGAAAGCACGTCGCCGTCCTGCTGGCTGCGGATTGTCCGCGCCGTGACCGGGCCGACGGCCTTTTCATCGACGCCAAGAGGTGGAATACGAACAGTCTGTCCGGCCTGAATACGCGTATCTGCCTTGGCCCTTGAGCCGTCGATACGAACTTGCCCCGACCGCAGAAGCTTCTGCAGATGGCCGAAACCCAACCCCGGATAATGGACCTTGAACCAGCGGTCGAGCCGCATGCCCGCCTCGCCTGTATCCACAATCTTCTGTTCAACGCCTGCCATGGAGAAACCCGATCAACTCTTGCTATTGCGGTGCGTACGCGCGCGCCGGTCATTAAGTCCTGTCAATAGACGCGAGTTCCGACGATTGCTAGGCGGAATTCCTGAAAACTGCAATTTGGCTGCTTTAGCAGAAACTGGTCCAGCAATCCCTAAAGAATTCCATTCTGACTACTGAATCTTCACACTCGGTTACACACGTTTTTAATTTATGGTCGATCTTGACACCCAATCGCCACTTCTTGTCGCCATCAGATATTGATAGAACAAAGGGGCTATACCATTTAGTCCCGTGAAATAGAACGAGCGGGAGTGCGAAAGTGTCATTGCTCAAAATCTACTGGCGAGCCATGGAATACCTTGCGGTCGAAAAGACTGCAACGATTACCATGTGTGTCGCCAGCGTGCTGGTTGCCCTGGTCACACTTGCCGAACCTATTCTGTTCGGTCGGGTCATTCAGGCTATCTCCGATAAGGGCGATATTTTCTCGCCTCTTGCGATGTGGGCTGCGCTTGGCGGCTTCAACATTGTTGCTGCAGTCTTCGTGGCGCGCGGAGCCGACCGTCTCGCACACCGCCGTCGTCTGGGCGTGATGATCGATTCTTATGAGCGTCTCATCACTATGCCGCTTTCGTGGCACCAGAAGCGCGGTACATCCAACGCACTCCACACGCTGATCCGCGCAACAGACTCGCTTTTCACGCTCTGGCTCGAATTCATGCGCCAGCATCTGACGACCGTGGTTGCTCTGGCAACGCTCATTCCGGTCGCAATGAGCATGGATATGCGCATGTCGCTGGTGCTCATCGTGCTTGGTGTCATCTATGTGATGATTGGCCAGCTCGTCATGCGCAAGACCAAGGATGGCCAGACCGCTGTCGAAAAGCATCACCACAAGCTGTTCGAACATGTGAGCGATACGATCAGCAACGTCTCGGTTGTGCAGAGCTATAACCGCATTGCGTCGGAAACCCAATCTCTGCGTGATTATGCCAAGAACCTGGAGAAGGTACAGTTTCCTGTTCTCAATTGGTGGGCGCTGGCCAGCGGCCTGAACCGCATGGCATCGACCTTCTCGATGGTGGTTGTTCTCGTTCTCGGCGCTTACTTTGTCACCAAGGGCCAGATGCGCGTCGGCGATGTAATTGCCTTTATCGGCTTTGCACAGCTGATGATCGGTCGTCTCGACCAGATCAGCGCCTTCATCAACCAGACCGTTACGGCACGCGCCAAGCTTGAAGAATTCTTCCAGATGGAAGATGCCACGGCTGATCGTCAGGAGCCCCAGAGCGTCTCAGACCTGAACGACGTCAAGGGCGACATCATTTTCGACAATGTAACCTTCGAGTTTCCGAACTCCGGCCAGGGCGTTTATGATGTATCGTTTGAAATCAAGCCGGGACAGACGGTGGCCATCGTCGGCCCAACCGGTGCAGGCAAGACGACGCTCATCAATCTGTTGCAGCGCGTTTTTGATCCGGCAGCCGGCCGCATCACGATCGACGGAACAGATACGCGTACCGTCAGCCGTCGTTCGCTGCGTCACGCCATCGCAACCGTCTTTCAGGATGCAGGCCTGTTCAATCGATCGGTCGAGGAGAATATTCGTGTGGGTCGAGAAAGTGCCACGCATGAGGAAGTGCATGCTGCAGCACGTGCCGCAGCAGCCCACGACTTCATTCTGGCCAAGAGCGATGGCTACGATACGGTTGTCGGTGAACGCGGCTCACAGCTTTCGGGCGGTGAACGTCAGCGCCTTGCTATTGCGCGCGCAATCCTGAAGGATTCGCCGATCCTCGTTCTGGACGAAGCCACCAGTGCGCTTGACGTTGAAACCGAAGAGAAGGTGAAGCAGGCGGTTGACGATCTCAGCCACAACCGCACGACCTTCATCATTGCTCACCGTCTTTCGACAGTCCGCTCCGCCGATCTGGTCCTTTTCATGGACAAGGGCCACCTGGTCGAAAGCGGCAGCTTCGATGAACTGGCCGCACGCGGCGGTCGCTTCACCGACCTTCTTCGTGCTGGCGGCCTCATGCTGGAGGACAAAGCGCCCAAAGCTGTCGAGGGTAGCAATGTGATGCCGTTTCCGTCCAAGGGCGCAGTGGGCTAAAACATAGAGCTTTCAAATGAAAAGCCCGCGATGATCTCATCGCGGGCTTTTTTCTTCATGGCCTAAAATCTAAAACGGTACCTCGAAGCGGAGCCCATCATATCCCGGTTCGACATTACCCGGTGTCTCACGCATGACTGTCTCGTAATCGAGTGGAACGTGCATATGCGTGAGAATGGCGCGCTTGGGCGCCAGCTTCTCGATCCATTCCAGCGCTTCACCAAGCGAGAAATGGCTTGGATGTGGGCGATATTGCAGCGCATCTATGATAAGCACGTCGGCCCCGCCCAAATGCTTAAGGCTTTGCTCAGGGAAAGCGCTCACATCGGTGCAATAAACAACAGATCCGATACGAAAGCCGAGCGATTCAATATCGCCGTGCACCTGACTAAACGGCTCGAAGCGGATTGGGCCACCCGCTCCCGATATGGAAAATGGCGTCTCCGGAGCAATGTCGTGCATGCTGAGGATCGGCGGGTAGCTCGATCCGGCAGGTGTTTCGAAACAATAACCAAATGCCTCGAAGAGCCGGTTCCGCGTCAATCGATTGGCATAGACATCCATGAGACGACGATTTTCAACGACATATGTGCGAAGATCGTCGACACCGTGAATATGGTCAGCATGCGGATGTGTATAAACAGCCGCATCGAGGCTGTGTGCGCCTGCATCAATCATCTGAGCACGGAAATCCGGCCCGGTATCGATCACAACTGTCGTGCTGTTACCTGTATCGTCAAATCGCTCGACCAATAGCGATGCGCGACGACGTTTGTTTCTCGGATTATTGGGATCGCAACTGCCCCAATCGCCATTGATACGCGGCACGCCGGGCGACGAACCACAGCCCAGAACCGTGAAACGCAGGCAATTTTTTGGGGGATTCACGCTCAATCTTCCCCCTTACAGTGCCAGTGTAGGCCGAGGCATCTTGGAAAACAGCCTGAACACGTTGTCGCTCGTGATACGCGCGACTTCGTCATTGCTCACGCCAATCGTCTCAGCCAGCACGGCCGCCGTATGCTGCACGAAAGACGGTTCGTTGCGCTTGCCGCGATGCGGCAACGGAGCAAGGAACGGCGCATCCGTTTCCACCAGCAGGCGGTCACGCGGAACGATGGTCGCTATTTCGCGAATCTCCGGTGAGTTCTTGAAAGTCAGAATCCCTGAGAAAGAAACATAACCGCCGAGCGCGATGCCCTTTTCAGCCAGAGCACGACCGGAAGAGAAGCAGTGCAAGATAAACGGAAAAGCGCCCTTCTCCGTCTCACGCTCCAGTATCTCGGCCATATCCTCATCCGCACTGCGGGCATGAATGACTAACGGCAACTGAGTCCGACGCGCCGCCTCAATGTGTACGAGGAAACCTTGGCGCTGCGCTTCCGGTGGGGCATAGTCGTAGTGATAATCGAGACCCGCCTCGCCTATGGCGACAACCTTCGGATGTTCCGAGAGACGCACGAGATCATCAGCCGTAATGTCGAGTTCTTCATGCGCGTTGTTCGGGTGGGTACCGACCGAGCAATAAACGGAGTCATAGGTTTCCGCGATCGCGCGGATCGTATCGAATTTCTTGACCCGTGTGGAAATCGTCACCATGCGCCTAACTCTGGCATCCAGAGCGCGCTGAACGATATCATCGCGCTCCGGTTCAAAGTCGGCAAAGTCGAGGTGACAATGACTGTCGACAAGCATCATCGAACTCAGTTCTGTTCTTCTGTTTCCACATAGCGCGGAAATACCGGCTGCGGGGCTGGCAGATCGGCACCCCCGACAAGCTGGCTTGCCGTAACGTCAGAGAACTGACGCTTGTCGGCAGGAATTGCCAGTATGTCGAGAAGCTTTTCTGCCGACTGCGGAATGAACGGCTGCACCATGATGCCAACGCGCCGGATCACTTCGGCTGTCACATAAAGGACAGTACCCATGCGCGCCGGATCGGTCTTGCGCAGCGCCCAAGGTTCCTGCCCCGCAAAATAACGATTGGCTTCCGCGACAACGGCGAAGATCGCGCCGAGCGCCAGATGCAGCGCTTGGTCGTCCATAGCTTTACGCGCCGTTTCCAGCGCCGCATCGGCCTGATCGAGAATTGCTTTATCCGCGTCGGAGAATTCACCCGGAACCGGAACCTTACCTTCGCAATTCTTGGCGATCATCGACAGCGAACGCTGCGCCAGATTACCGAGATCATTGGCCAGATCGGCATTGGTGCGGTTGACGATGGCGTCATGACTGTAGCTGCCATCCTGACCGAATGGTACTTCACGCATCAGGAAATAGCGCAGCTGATCGAGCCCATAACGTTCAACGAGACCGAAGGGATCGATCACATTGCCGAGGGACTTCGACATTTTCTCGCCACGGTTGAACAGGAAGCCATGTGCGAAAACCCGCTTCGGCAGCGGAATACCAGCCGACATCAGGAATGCGGGCCAATAGACGGCGTGAAAGCGCGAGATATCCTTGCCGATGATATGTGCATCGGCAGGCCAATAACCCCACTTTTCATCCGAAGTATCAGGATAGCCAAGAGCAGTAATGTAATTGGTCAGGGCATCGACCCAGACATACATGACGTGTTTCTCGTCACCCGGCACCGGAATGCCCCAATCGAATGTCGTACGCGAAATCGACAGGTCCTTCAGACCCGACTTGACGAAGCTCACAATCTCGTTGCGGCGCTCCGCAGGCATGATGAAGCCCGGATTCTTCTCGTAAAGATCGAGCAATTTGTCCTGATAGGCTGAGAGACGGAAGAAATAGCTTTCTTCCTCAACCCATTCGACAGGAGTCCCTTGCGGACCGTAGCGCACACCATCCTCGCGGACTTCCGTTTCCTCTTCGCCGTAATAGGCTTCGTCACGCACGGAATACCAGCCGGCATATCCACCCTTGTAGATATCGCCATTGCCAGCCATCGCTTTCCAGATAGCCTGACTCGCCTTGTAATGGCGCTCTTCCGAGGTGCGAATATAGTCGTCATTCGAGCTGTTCAGCACATCCGCCATCTGGCGGAACGCAGCCGTATTGCGATCTGCGAGCTCGCGCGGCGTAATGCCTTCCTTGCGCGCGCTCTGCAACATCTTGATGCCGTGTTCGTCCGTACCGGTCAGAAAGAAAACATCCTTGCCGTTCAGGCGCTGAAAACGCGCCATTGCATCGGTCGCGATCAATTCATACGCGTGGCCGATGTGCGGCTTTCCGTTCGGATAAGCAATCGCGGTGGTGATGTAATATTTTTCGCGGCTCATTATGGACCCGGTCTTTCGAAGTTTGAAAGCGCGCCTGAATGATTAGCAGACACACGAGGAGAAAATTATCAGCGGTGACATAACGCATGTCAGCGGCCATGTCACGCAAGCGGAGGCTGACCGGAACGAAAAGCGCGATGCGTTTTTTCCAAAAGGATTACCACAGCTTGCCGGCGGTCGAGATTGTAGGTTTCAGCATCCACGGTCTCGCGTACGAGATCGCTCCAGAAACGCGACCAGCGATCTGCATCACGCAGTTGCCCTGCCTCCGCACGACGACGAGCTTCGATTGCAACCTGCCCAAGCAGATGATCACGGAACAGCTCATATTGAACCTCCGACTCACGACCATTCAATATGCCGCCGAGCGCCTGCGCTTTCGGCAAATCGAAATTTTGTCCTTCGAGAAGGGAATCGACAGTGTCGGAGATTTCGATACCGCCATTCGCTACCAGCAGAAGTGCCTTACGCACACTGCCTTCCGATCGCCGGAGCAGTGTTTGCGTTACAGCATCAGCCTGCATTCCGACACCGGGACCGACATGTGCCAGGGCATCCTTCAGCGCACTATCTTCGAGCGGCTTGAAGCCGATACTTTGACAGCGGGACCGGATTGTTGGGAGCAAGCGTCCCGCCGAATGGGAAATCAGGATAAAGAGCGCCCGCGCGGGGGGCTCTTCCAGAGTTTTCAGAAGTGCATTGGCGGCATTGCGGTTCATATCATCGGCAGGATCGACAATAACGATGCGCCAGGCGTGGTCCGATGCCGTTCTTGTCAGAAAATGCGTGACGCGGCGGATTTCCTCCACGGGAATACCCGTTTTGAATTTCCCGGTCTTCTGATCGAATGGGCGATTAATATGCAGGACAGCGGGATGCATCCCGCCTGCAATCTGTCGCCAGAGCGGTCTTGCAAAATCCGGAGCAGCAATATGCTCCGGCGCTTCGCTATTGTCGCCATGCGCCAGCATATGGCCAGCCAGGTGAAAAGCGAGCGTTGCCTTGCCGATCCCCTGCGCACCTTCAAAGAGCAGCGCATGATGCATACGCCCCTCGCGATAGGCTTGCGCCAAAAAGTCACTAATCTCCCGGTGCCCGGCAACATAATCACTTGCAGAAGGCTCTGGCACACCCTCAATGGAATCGTGCGCTTTAGGGACGTCGAGTTCCTCAATCACAACAACCCCCTTTCCTTCAAAGCACTATCAACCTCTTTTGCGACATCACTTGCAATCTGGTCTTGCAGGCGATCAGCGTCGATCACCTTGCAGCGTTCAGGTTCCGCCTCGGCGATTGCGAGAAAGGCTTGCCGTCGTGCCTCGTGCACAGCAATATCTTCCTTCTCGAACCGGTCCGCCGTCTCGCTGCCTCTCCGTTTTCCAGCACGAGACAAACCCTTCTCTGCGGGAATATCGAGGATGATCGTCATGTCAGGCATGGCGCCATCGATCGCAATGCGCTCCACCGCCGCCATATAGGTTCTGTCGAGATTGCCGGTAACACCTTGATACGCACGACTTGAGTCGATGAAACGGTCACAGAGGACCACCCGCCCCTCATTCAGCGCCGGGCGGATAAGCTGGTCCACATGGTCTGCTCTTGCCGCCGCGAACAGAAGCGCCTCCATCGCTGTGCCGTAGTTCTCCGCATTGCCGCTCAATATGACATGGCGAATTGCTTCCGCACCAGGAGAACCACCCGGTTCTCGCGTGATGACCGGATCGAAGCCGTTTGCCCGCAAATGCTTGGCCAGCAACGCAATTTGCGTTGATTTGCCCGCTCCTTCGCCGCCTTCGAATGTGATGAACAATCCCGACAAACCAACTTCCAAATGTTTGAATCGATGTCCGAATGGACTTCTATGAAAGTTATTATCGGCCTTTGGCTATCAGGTCGAGCCTGGAATACGCGTAGCGCAGGTTAAAGATATTTCCGTAGCCAGCCAGTGGAAAGCTCCATTGCCGCACCCAATGCGCGTTTTGAAAGGCTCCCTTCTTCAACAGATTGCGCTGTAAAAACAGGAACATCGCGAAGAATACTACCATTAAGCTCCAGCCGAAGAACACCGACCTGCTGGTTGTCGGCAACAGGTGCATCGAGTGGACCCTTATAGACAATACGCGCTTTCAGCTTGTCGCGACCGTCCTTGGGCAGCAACAGCTCGACGCGATCCTTGACCTTCAACGGCACGTGCGTGAGCGCACCACCGAAAACTTGCGCCTCACCCACGATTTCGTCCGCCGGATAAAGCTGCACATCATCAAATGCCGTCATCCCCCATTGCAGGAGACGCTTTGCTTCTTCTTCACGCTCCTTGATGCTGGCAAGGCCGCTCATCGCCAGATAAAGCCTGCGACCGTTCTGTTCCGCCGACCCGACCAGCGCAAAGCCCGATGCTTCCGTAAAGCCTGTTCCCATGCCGTCAGCCCCGACATCAAGCCGCAACAACGGATTGCGGTTGCGCTGCATGATGTTGTTCCAGGTGAAGGCCGGCTGAGCATAGTACTTATAGTATTCAGGATGGGTGGTTCGTATGTGCCGCGCCAATCTGACCAGATCCTGCAGCGAGACAACCTGCCCTTCAGCAGGCAAACCCGTCGAGTTTACGAATTTGGAGCCGGTCAAGCCTAGCTCCTTCGCACGGTCATTCATGCGGTCTGCGAAAGCCTGCTCGCTGCCTGCCAGTCCTTCTGCCAGTACGATAGCTCCGTCATTCGCCGACTGAACAATCATTCCTTGCAAAAGATCAGCGACGGTCGGCGTCGACTTGATACGCGCGAACATCGTTGACGTCCCCGAGGGTGCACCTCCGGTTCTCCATGCATTTTCGCTGACTGTGTATGGTGTACCGAGTGTCGTGGCACCCTGTTCGAGCGCTTCGAATACCACTTCCGCAGTCATCAGCTTGGCAAGAGACGCAGGAGGAATCGGAACATTGGCATTTTTGGAGAGAAGCACAGTTCCGCTCCGGTCATCGACGAGCAAGACCTGCGGAGCTTTTGTAACGAATGCAGCTTCGACAGGTGCCGCCAAGCTAGCAACCGGCACGGCAACAGCCAGCGAAACGCCGACAGTGACGGCACGAGCAAACACCAGTGTTTTTGAAATCAGCCCCATGCAAATCCCGTTACGTGAGCAATGTGATAGAGCTTACGCAACGAATCCGACCAAAATCAATATGCCAGTGTTTATCACCGTATCGTGAGCGATCAATCGAGACGCACCACAAACGCATTTTCTGCGCCGACCTTCCAGGCCGCACGCAGCAGGGCATCATTTCCACCCTTCTCGGCCACGGCTGTCAACTCGTACAACTCACTGGTTTCGGTCGGAATCTTCGTGAGCATAAATCTGGTTGAGCCTGGCAATGAAGCCTGAACCTGCTTGGCCTCTTCAAGCGTGTTGAATGTGCCAATCTCAACATATTCGCCATGTTCCTCGGCTTCACGACGCTTCCAGGCGCTTGAGACCGCATCCTTGGTCAGGATGCTGCCATAGGCGCGCTCTTCGGCATAGACTGTTGCTGCAAGCCGGTCAGACGCATAGCCCGCGAGACCGCTGACACCGGCAGCATTAGCCACTCCAAAGCTTGAGCCGGGGCGCTGCGACGGTACCGGTACATTTACCGGTAACATTGGAGCTGCTCCACCCGACGGATCGCTATAAGCAGGATCGACAGCAAAAGGTGAGTTTTCAGGTATCGGCGCGGATACTGGAACCGCGTCCATTACAGGCATCGGAACGCGTGACTTCGGTGAGGTCGGCGTCGGCCCGTTCATTGCCATCATGACGCCAGTTGCAGGCTGGCCAATCGCATCACCACCTGCCGGACGGTACGACGCCATCAGAAATGCATCATCATTGCCGTTCAACGGAGCCCTTCCGACATATTCGACCTTCACATTCGCCGTACCGTGATACTGGTAGTCGAGCATTTCGGCCGCTTTCTGGGAAAGATCGATCACGCGGTCATATTCGTATGGACCACGGTCATTGACACGCACGATCACCGAACTGCCATTGGCGAGATTGGTCACGCGGGCATAGCTCGGCAACGGCATCGTTGGATGCGCAGCGGTCAAATGTGTCATGTCGTAGACTTCACCATTGGCAGTCAGACGACCGTGAAAAGCTTCACCATACCAGGAGGCATGGCCGACCTTGACGTATTTCTTGTCTTCCTTGGGATAATACCAGCGACCTTTGACCTTGTAGGGCTGACCGGTCTGATCGCGCCCGCCACCACGTGGTAGAGGCTTTCCTTTCGAAAAGGCTACGCGTGGGCTGGCTTTCACACCATATTTGGATTCGGCGAAATATTCCTTCGAGCGCTTTGTCTTCGATTTCGGCTGCGGTGCCGATGCACAACCCGCCAAGGCAACAGCAATGGCCATAAACGAAAAGATAACGACAGAACTGCGCTTATCGCGCAGCTTCACTGCCTTGCCGTTGACCGAATGTTTCAGCCCTCGTTTCGAATCCATACGCCACACGCCCGTTACTCAACAACACAACCGGAAACGCTGGTTGCGCCTTTTAGAATTTAGTGATGTCACCGATTCATTGACGGATCATTAAAGCTTTTGGAATTCCGCGTATTTTGAGTCGCATTGAACGGCACGGGCTCTACGCGGACGCGCCATGAATGTCGTGACTTGTGGAACAATCGCTCCTTCGAAACGTTGAATTTTCAACAGGAAGGAGAACAAAAATGTTGAGAGCAATGATCCTTTGGCTGATGGGGGTTCCACTCGTTGTCGTGCTGCTTATCTGGTATTTTTTCTTTTAAATGTGGAACGTTCAGACCCTTCAATCGTTATTCATACGGCTCTTATGACCTCCGAGCCAGTCACCTAACGTCATGGATTAGGCCCGCTCCAACAAGGCGGGTCTTTTTTTGCGTGATCAACATCACGGCCTCAATTTTGAATCTGGCATGTAAACATTGATTGCTTTGCGCAGCAGACGAAAATGGGCAGGTGTCCAGGTTGACAGTTCACCATCTGTGTTTACGGCACGCGGCTTCTTGGTACGCACAATAACTTCGGTCGTCGGAAAAGCCCGCACATCATCCCATTTGGAATGGGTGCCACGACGCAGGCTTGGAAGCAGGCGCAAAAGTTTCCACCAGTGATCGACTTCCAGACTATAGAAATCCAGCTTACCGTCATCCACTGTCGCATCCTTTTCGACAGCCATACCGCCGCCGTAGAATTTTCCATTCCCGACAGAAACCTGCAACGTACGGATTTTTTCCGTCATTCCGTCATGCTCCAGATAGACTGTGAAAAGCTCGGAGCGCATGAGGATGCGCGCTGCGACAATCGCATAACCGAGCTTCCCCCATTTCTTCTTCGCCGCGGAACTCAGTTGCTGCGCCAATTCAGCGCTGAAACCGATACTTGCGACATTGAAATAAAGGTGACCGTTCACCTCACCCAGATCGATGGGCTGCACCTCGTAGGATGCAAGGCGACGCGCTGCCTCAACTGGATCGGCAGGAATGCCAATGGTTCGGGCAAAATCGTTTGCGGTTCCCAGCGGAAGGATTGCAAGCGGCAATCCGGTTTCCATCAATCCTTTGGCCGCAGCGTTCAGCGAACCGTCGCCACCACCGACAATAACCAGATCGCAATCTCTTTCACGAAGGATCACATCTGAAATTGTTTCATCGTCCTGCGGATTTCGTTCTATGAGCTGGAGGCCACCGCGTTCCAATGCTGCACGAATATCCGCGCCGTATCCCCTGCCATTCCGGGCATGTGGGTTTACGATAAGTAGTGCTCGACGCTTTGTGGTCTTACCCATGGACTTCCTGTCATCTGCAACAGCCTGCGAATCTGGCTGCATGGTTGGGAGCGTTACCTGCAGATGGCCTCTCAATCCTGGATATCAATGGAACGGTTCATGAAAAATTTGTCACGGTACTGTAGTGTTTCGTGAGGTCATGAGACCGCATGTAGTGAAAAGGCCGACCTGTCGACAAAACAGTTTGACGAGACCAGAAAGAGAACATAGCTTGGCAAAACCAACTGTAAAACTTTCTAAAGCGGCCTCGTCGAATTTGTCGCTAATCGACTGAAATACATTACAGTTTGCGGGTATGATGTAATGGTAGCCTGTCAGCTTCCCAAGCTGAACGCGCGGGTTCGATTCCCGCTACCCGCTCCAACACAATCGCTCGCACAAGTGTCAGAGACTAGCGAACATTTTCTCCGGTTTTTGGATCGACCTTCACCTCCACCTTGGCGCCAGCCTTGGTGACATATTCGATCTCGTAATAACCACGATCATTCCAGTCGACTTCATCAATGAAAGCAGTATCCGCGCTCTGTTCGATTTTCGCGATTATTTCCGAAAGCTTGGTGCCTTCCGGTGGTGGAGCGGCATAGGCCGCAGCAACAGACAGACCAAGAAACAAAGTCGTAACAGCAAGACGCATGGTTATCTCCTTTAGCTATCCTAAAAGAGTAGGACTTCAGGCGTCTTCTTCAAGGCTAATGAGCATTACTTTATGATGGGGCTTATCGAACCGGTGAAGGTTTGATCTATCATCGCAGAGAGTTTAGGCTCTGCTCCAGACAAGATGACGACGATCGCTAGCATCAGTATCAAAGGCGCAGCAAGAATGCCGCTCCTTACAGCCGGTTCGAGAATGCGCCGGGTTTTCTTGCTTCGCGTGGATTGCTGATCTCTCATGCAACTAACAGTAGTCGAGCAGACTTAATTGCCTATTAAATAATGTAGTTAATGCGTTATTAGCGCCCAACTACCGCTTAGTTTCCCTTGTTTCCGCGATATATATTGACCCCGAGCTCACGAATTTTCTTGCGCAGCGTGTTCCGATTTAATCCCAGAAGGTCTGCCGCCTTGATTTGATTTCCACGTGTTGCCGTAAGACAGGCAAGGATCAAGGGATATTCCAGTTCCGCCAGAACCCGATGGTAGAGACCTGGAGGCGGCAAATCGGCACCGAATGACGCGAAGTAACGCTGCATATTCTGCTCGACAGCCTGCGATATGGAAATGTTCTCCATATCGCCACCACCGGCGGGAACGATATCCGGCTTGGCCAGTTCAGACTTCAATTCGGTTTCGATGATCTCCGGCGAGATTTCCTCTTGCGGATAAAGCGCCGCAAGTCTTCGCACGAGATTTTCCAGCTCACGCACATTTCCAGGCCATGGGTACCGGCGCATCATTTCCAGGCCAGCAGTGCTGATACGTTTTTCGGGCAGACCTTCTTCGGCAGCCCGCTTGAAAAAATGGCGCACGAGATCGGCCACATCCTCGCTGCGCTCGCGAAGCGGCGGCAAGCGCAGAGGCACGACGTTCAGCCGATAATAAAGGTCTTCGCGGAAAAGTCCTTGTGCAATCAACTGCCGCAAATCCTTGTTGGTTGCTGCAACGATGCGCACATCGGTCTTGATCGGCGTGCGTCCGCCGACTGTCATATATTCGCCCTGTTGCAGCACACGCAAAAGTCGGGTTTGTGCTTCCATCGGCATATCGCCGATTTCGTCGAGAAACAGTGTTCCACCATTCGCCTGCTCGAAGCGACCGCTCGAACGGTTTTGCGCGCCGGTAAAAGCGCCTTTTTCGTGTCCGAACAGTTCCGACTCGATCAGATCGCGCGGAATTGCTGCCATGTTAATGGCTACAAACGGTCCTTTTCGACGACGCCCATATTCATGCAGGGCGCTCGCAACCAGTTCCTTGCCCGTACCGGATTCACCCGTAACCATCACGGTCAAATCCGTCTGCATCATGCGCGCCAGTACCCGGTATATTTCCTGCATCGCAGGCGAACGGCCCACCAGCGGCATGTTATCTGCCTGCTCATCCGATAGAGCGGCAATGGGTTTGTGTTTTGGTTCAGACAGCGCACGACCGACGATATTAATGAGTTCCGTCAAATCGAATGGCTTCGGCAGATATTCGTAGGCTCCCGCCTCGGATGCCCTAATTGCCGTCATGAATGTGTTCTGCGCGCTCATCACCACAACCGGCAGGTCGGGACGCATCTTCTTGATGCGCGGCAGAAGATCAAAGGCATTCTCGTCCGGCATATTGACGTCGGTAATGACAAGGTCACCGTCACCTGCCGCCACCCATCGCCAGAGCGAGGCAGCATTGGAAGTCACGCGCACATCATAACCTGCTCGCGACAATGCCTGGTTCAGCACGGTCCGAATGGCTGCATCGTCATCCGCCACCAATATGGTTCCCGTCGGACGTCCTGCGATCATGCGTTGTCTCCAGTATTTCCAGCTGCCAGTTCAGTATTTTTCCATGCGGGCATCAGAACGCGGAAAGTCGTGCGCGTAGGATGGCTGTCACATTCGATAATACCGCCATGATCACCAATGATCTTCGCAACGAGTGCCAGTCCCAGCCCCGAACCATTGGTCTTCGTGGTCACGAAGGGATCGAACAAATGCGGCAGCATATCCTGCGGCACACCGGGTCCGTTATCGTGTACACAGAATTCGAGAGGCAGGGCCACCCTATCCCGCGCGCCCGGCACCTGCAGACGAATACCTGGACGATAAGCCGTGGACAGGACAATCTCGCCGCCCTCACGATCGCCTATGGCTTCCGAGGCATTCTTCAGGAGATTGAGAAAGATCTGCACGAGCTGGTCACGATTGGCGAAAACCGGCGGGAGAGAAGGATCATAATCTTCCACAAAGCGGATCTTCCGTGCGAACCCGTTCTTCGCAATCGCCTTCACATGATCCAGAACCGCGTGAATGTTAACCGCAGAGCGCTCGATGGGACGCTCGTCCGAGAAAACTTCCATGCGGTCAACCAGTGAAACAATCCGATCCGTTTCGTCGGTAATGAGGCGCGCAAGCGCTCGATCTTCATCGCTGACAACCTGCTCCAGCAATTGTGCCGCACCGCGGATACCGGATAAAGGGTTTTTGATTTCATGGGCCAGCATTGAGGCAAGCCCGGTCACGGACCGCGCAGCACCTCGATGCGTCATCTGGCGGTCTATCTTTTCAGCCATCGTCTTTTCCTTGAAGAGGATGACCACAGCTCCCGGCAGCTCCGCTACAGGCGCTACGTAAACATCAACGATGCGCTCTGCCCCAAGACGCGGCGACGAGACATCGACGCGATATTCGTTCACCGGCATCTGACTGGTGCGAACCTGATCGACGAGTGCCAGAAGTGGGCTGCCAAAGGGCAGAAAGGATTCCAGCCGGTTGCGCGCCAGAATGGACGAACCGGAACGAAAGAACTGTTCCGCGTCCAGATTGGCATAGGCGATATAATTTTCGGCGCTAACCATGATAACCGGTTGGCTGATCGCATCGAGTACAACAGACGGAATACCGTTCGTTTCGGTTCTCTCGCGCATCAGGCAACCTCTTTGAGCGCGGTTTCAGGAACTTCGCGCATGAATATACGACGCAAGGCATCGATGACGGCTTTTCGGTCGGTCAGGGTCATGACTTCTGCTTTCTCGATTGGCGTACATGCAGCGCCAGCATGACGATCAAGATACCAGCCGAGATGTTTGCGCGAATGACGGATGCCCGTCGTACTTCCATAATGCTCGAGCATATCTTCGTAGTGCTTTATAATATAATCAAGAATTTCACTTCGTGACTGTGGGGCAAGATCGCTTCCAGCAATTGCCCCGGCCAGCCATGGCTGTCCATAAGAAGCACGCCCGACCATCACGGCATCCGCTCCGGAACGGCGCAAAATTTCCTCCGCATCATGTCGACACGCCACGTCTCCGTTGGCAATCAGAGGAATCCTGACTGCATCCCGGACGGCGCGAATTGCATTCCAGTCCGCTTTACCTTCATAGAACTGACAACGCGTGCGCCCATGGACCGTCACCATGGCGATACCGGCGCCTTCAGCGCGCCTTGCAAGTTCAGGTGCGTTGATACTTTTCTCGTCCCATCCCAGCCGCATCTTGAGTGTGACCGGAACGCGGACCGCGTTAACTGTGGCCTCGACGAGGGTCATTGCGTGATCGAGATCGCGCATCAGCGCAGACCCCGAATAACCGCCCGTCACTTTCTTGGCCGGACACCCCATATTGATATCGATGATATCAGCGCCTTCACCTTCGGCGATCCTGGCCGCCTCGCCCATCCAGTGTGCTTCTCGTCCCGCGAGCTGCACGACATGCGTTCCAAGCCCCTCGCCTGAGAGGCGCAGAAGGCTTTCCTTGTGACGGTTACAGAGTTCGGCGCTGGCGACCATTTCAGACACGACCATGCCAGCGCCAGCCTCTGCGGCACGCCTGCGGAACGGAAGGTCCGAAACGCCGGACATCGGCGCGAGGAAAACGCGATTGGCAAGGGCCACACCGCCAATGGTCAAAGGTTGATCGAGAAAACTCACCAATAAATGCCTATTTGATGTGCATAGTGCAATTAGCACATACATTAATCAGTCTCAATTTTCAACGCAAGGAAAAGCGCGCGCAAAATCACGATAAATCAATTGCCGTCTGGCATTTATCTGCACAAGGCATTATTCGGCTTGAAAAGGCAAATTTGAACAGATGCAACCTTTGGCAGAGGCGACAACCATTTCAAAGATAGCAGCAGTCATTGTGGCAGCTGGCCGCGGAGAGCGAGCCGGGCAGAGCATCGAAGGGCCGAAACAATACCGGCGTATCGGTGGCGAAGCCGTACTTGCCCGCACTTTGCGCGCTTTTATCGACTGCCCGCTGGTTGATAGCATCGTTGTCGTCATTCATCCTGACGACCATGTGCTTTACGAACGCGCCCTCCAGGAAAACTACGACACCATTCTCGTCGTGAATGGCGGCGCTACCCGGCAGGAATCAACGCGCCTTGGTCTCCTCGCATTGCGAGATTATGCACCGCAATATGTCATGATCCATGATGGTGTGAGACCGTTTGTCAGTCAGGATTTACTGAAGCGTATCGTCGAAAATCTCGCGCCTGATGAAGGCGTTCTACCGGCTCTGGCAGTTTCGGACACTCTGAAACAGTCAGCCACAGACGGAACAGTAAAAACGACGGTGCCTCGCGTTGGTCTTTTTGCTGCACAGACCCCCCAAGCATTTCCCTATACGCCAATCCTTGATGCACATGAAAAGGCCTTCGCGATCAGTCGCTCTGATTTCACGGACGATGCTGCCATTGCCGAATGGCAAAGCATCGCTGTCCGCATCATCGAAGGATCGGCGGACAATACCAAGCTTACCTGGGCAAAGGATATCGAAATGGCTGACAAGCGCCTGCGGCAAGACCACGTCTCGTTTCCCGACATTCGTACTGGCAATGGTTATGACGTCCATTCCTTTGAACCCGGCGATCATGTGACGCTGTGCGGTGTGAAAATTCCCCACGAAGCGAAACTCAATGGCCATTCAGACGCCGATGTTGGACTTCATGCACTGACCGACGCCCTGCTTGCGACGCGAGGAGCGGGCGATATCGGCACGCATTTCCCGCCTTCCGACCCACAATGGAAAGGCGCTGCTTCCCGCATCTTTATCGAACATGCTGCCAATATCGTGCGTGAAGCTGGCGGTCGTATCGCCAATGTCGACGTGACCTTTATCAGCGAAGCACCGAAGATCGGCCCACATCGTGCAGCAATGACGGAAGCTCTTTGCGACATGCTGGGAATTGCCGCCGATCGCGTTTCCATCAAAGCGACGACCAATGAAAAGCTGGGCTTCGTCGGACGCCGTGAAGGTATCGCTGCCATTGCAACGGCAACCGTCATCTATCCCGGCGAGGTTCCCGAATGAGCGCGCTCATCGCAGAAGACAAAGCTATTGCCGTACTGGAAGCCTGCCGCAAGGCCGGTGTAATGATCGCGATGGCCGAGTCTTGCACAGGCGGGCTAATAGCTGGATGTCTGACCGACATCGCCGGTTCGTCCGATGTCGTGGATCGCGGCTTCGTTACTTATTCCAACGAAGCGAAAGCCGAAATGATCGGTGTTCCGATGGAATTGATCAATCGCGTTGGCGCTGTCTCGAAAGAAGTGGCGCTTTCCATGGCTGAAGGGGCACTTTCTCGCTCCCGCGCCGGTGTAACGGTGGCGGTTACGGGCGTTGCGGGGCCAGGTGGCGGTTCCGATGAAAAACCTGTCGGTCTCGTGCACATCGCATCGGCACGAAAAGGCCACCCGCCCCTTCATCGCGAATACCATTTCGGTCCAAAAGCCAGAGCCGAAATTCGCCACGCGACGGTTCTCGCCGCACTGGACCTCGTTCTGGAAAACCTTCGATAGTCTGAAGCATATACTTTTATTCGTCGTGCCCTATCCTTGTCTTTGATCAGACAAGGAGAACATGGCGATGCGTTTCGGTGGTAAGGTGGCAATCGTTACAGGTGGGGCGAGCGGTATCGGTGAAGCGACTGTTCGGGCTTTTGTTAGCGAGGGAGCGAATGTCGTTATCGCGGATTATTCGGAGCATGGCCAGCAACTGGCCAACGAGCTTGCAGGCGGCACCGAACGGGCAATATTCGTCAAAACCGATGTAACCGATACGAAAGCCGTGCAGGCGTTGATTGCAAAAACCGTCGAAACTTATGGTCGCCTCGACATCATGTTCGCCAATGCAGGCATCGCCGCAGATGGCCCGATAGACGAGCTGGATGAAACTGCATGGCAGAAAACCATCGATATCAACCTTACCGGTGTCTATCTTTGCGATAAATACGCGATTGACCAGATGCGCTCACAGGGCGGCGGAGTGATCGTGAATTGCGGCTCCATTCACAGTCATGTCGGGAAATCCGGCGTCACCGCCTATGCGGCTGCAAAGGGCGGCGTAAAACTTCTGACGCAGACACTTGCCATTGATTACGGTGCGCAGAACATCCGGGTGAACGCGGTTTGTCCCGGCTATATCGATACGCCGCTTCTCAAGGATATACCCGACGACAAGAAACAGGCTCTAGTAGCCCTGCATCCTATAGGTCGTCTCGGTCGCGCCGAAGAAGTAGCCAGCGTCGTGCTTTTTCTGGCAAGCGACGAATCTTCCTTCGTCACGGGAGCATCCATACTAGTCGATGGCGGCTATACGGCGCAGTAAAAGCACATCCTGAAAAGTGTGAAACGGTTTTCAGATAAGATGTGCGTGAAAAGAAGAAAATGAGGGCCCCGGAAAACCAGGGCTTTTCTCAGGTTAATCCGTATATCTGATCGGCCCGCTTCTCAAACGCTTCGGAAAATTTTTTGAAAGCGAGATCGAACATCGTTCCCATGAGAAGACCGAGGGTACGGCTCTTGAACTCATAATCGATGAAAAATTCGACATCGCACTCACTTCCGTCTCCTACCGGCTTGAAGGTCCAGCGGTTGTCGAGATAGCGAAACGGCCCGTCGAGATATTTTACATCAATGACGTTTTCCTCGGGCTTCAGCAGCACCTGACTGGTGAATGTCTCACGGATAAGCTTGTAACCAACTGTCATGTCGGCAATGAGAAGAGCCTTACCGTCACGCTCCTTGCGGGAGCGAACAGACAAGGCCTCGCACATTGGCAGAAACTGCGGATATTTCTCGACATCCGCAACGAGACCGAACATTTGCTCTGCCCGGTGATGTACCCGCCTGACGGTCGTAAACTGCGGCATTTCCTGTCTTAGGCCCGTGCAGAGATCTGCGCCTCACGCGCGGCTCTCAGCTTCGCGAAATCGTCGCCAGCGTGATGCGATGAACGCGTCAGCGGACTGGATGCAACCAGCAGGAAGCCCTTCGTCCGACCAATCGTCTCGAACGACTTGAATTCGTCGGGTGTCACGAAGCGAATGACAGGATGATGCTTGCGGGTCGGCTGGAGATATTGGCCGATGGTCATAAAATCCACGTCAGCCGAACGCAGATCGTCCATCAACTGAAGGATTTCATTCCGCTCCTCGCCAAGACCGACCATGATACCGGATTTGGTGAAAATGGTTGGGTCCAGTTCCTTGACGCGCTGCAGCAGGCGGATCGAATGGAAATAACGAGCGCCAGGACGAACCTTCAGATAACGCGACGGCACAGTTTCCAGATTGTGGTTGAACACGTCCGGGCGAGCCCTGACCACGACTTCGAGAGCACCTTCCTTGCGCAGGAAATCCGGCGTCAGGATTTCAATCGTGGTAGCAGGAGTAGCTTCGCGGATCGCCTGAATGACCTCAGCAAAATGCTGCGCACCACCATCGGCAAGATCGTCGCGATCCACCGATGTTATAACCACATGCGTCAGACCCATCTGCTTGACGGCCTTGGCAACATTCTCGGGTTCGTTCGGATCGAGCGCAGTCGGGATACCGGTCGAGACGTTACAGAAAGCACAAGCACGCGTGCAGATCTCGCCCATGATCATGAAGGTCGCGTGCTTCTTTTCCCAGCACTCGCCGATGTTCGGGCAACCTGCCTCTTCGCAAACCGTAACCAGCTTGTTTGAGCGAACGATATCGCGCGTTTCGCTGTAGCCGCGTGAGACAGGAGCCTTGACACGAATCCACTCGGGCTTCTTCAGGACAACATTGTCCGGACGATGCGCCTTCTCGGGATGCCGCTCACGCTTGCCTTGGTTCACCAGATCGAGAACTGTAACCATGCTTTTTCCTGCCTATCCGAAGCATTTTCATGAATGGACCTGAAATGTTCCCAAATTCGGTTCGGTCCTAATCCCTGCCTTCAACCCTGTCAACTTGAGCGATTTGCTACTCATCGCCGCGCCGCCAGTCCAAGAGCCCGGAAAACTAATGCCCATATCAGGCCAAATACCAAGCCTGCAGCGCCGAGCGCCAATGTGAGTACCCAGACCCCATACCAACCAGTTATGGCCATTCCGTTGACCGATATGGTGTTGCCGCCAAGAACACTCAAGGTGCCTGCTGCAAACCCCAGCACCAATCCTCCAACAGTACACCACTTAATGATCGGCCAGGCGGCACGCCGCCATTGCCCTCCGTTCTCGATCAGCGGAATGAGCGTCCCTCCGTATTATGCGTTCAGCACACGACCGTACGCATCCAGAACGCTTTCCTTCATCATCTCGGAAAGGGTCGGGTGCGGGAAGACCGAATGCATCAGCTCTTCCTCAGTCGTTTCAAGGTTCATGGCGATCACGAAACCCTGGATGAGTTCAGTCACTTCAGCACCGACCATATGAGCACCAAGCAGCTGTCCCGTCTTCTTGTCGAAGATGGTCTTAACCAGTCCCTGATCTTCACCGAGCGCAATCGCCTTGCCATTTGCAGCAAACGAATAGCGACCAACGCGGATATCGTAGCCCTTTTCCTTGGCCTTTGCTTCGGTCAGACCAACGGAAGCGACCTGCGGATTACAATAGGTGCAGCCCGGAATCATGTTCTTTTCGAGCGGGTGAACATTCGGAAGACCTGCAATCTTCTCGATGCAGATAACGCCTTCATGCTCGGCCTTGTGTGCTAGCATTGGCGGACCGGCAACGTCGCCGATAGCATAGATGCCAGCAACGTTGGTCTTGCCATATCCATCAATGACGACGCATCCACGGTCTGTTTTCACACCGAGTGCTTCAAGGCCAAGATTTTCGATATTACCCTGAACGCCAACTGCCGAGATCATACGGTCCACAGTCAACGACTGTGTCTTGCCGTCCTTGGTCTCGATATGGGCGGTCACATTATTTACCCCCTTCTCGACCTTGGTAACCTTGGCATCGGTAATGATCTTCAGGCCACGCTTTTCAAGCTGTTTGCGCGCGAGTGCGGAAATCTCCGCATCTTCAACCGGCATGATCTGCGGCATCAATTCCACGACCGTCACGTCAACGCCCATGTCGTTGTAGAAAGAGGCAAACTCGATACCGATAGCACCCGACCCCATAACCAGCATGGACTTCGGCAGTTCCTGCGGAACCATTGCTTCGAAATAGGTCCAGATCAGCTTGCCATCCGGCTCAATACCCGGCAAAGAGCGCGGACGTGCGCCAGTGGCGACGATAACATGCTTCGCCTTGTAGGTGCCCTCGCCCAGAACGCCCTTCGGAACAGGGTTCTGCGGCTGCATCGGCTGCTTTGACGACTTGCCGACCGAAATCTCAACCGGATTGTTGCCCGAAGCAGCCTTTACAAGCTTTGCCTCGCCCCAGATCACGTCGATCTTGTTCTTCTTCATCAGGAAGCCGACGCCGCCATTAAGACGTGCGGACACACCGCGCGACCGCTGTACCACAGCCGTCACATCAGGTATGATCGTTCCTTCCAGCTTCAGGCCGTAATCCTTGGCGTGTTCGCCAAAATGCAGGATTTCAGCCGAGCGCAAAAGCGCCTTGGTCGGAATACAGCCCCAGTTGAGGCAAATGCCACCCAGATGTTCACGCTCAACGATAGCCGTCTTCAGGCCAAGCTGCGCAGCGCGGATTGCGGTAACATAGCCACCCGGGCCCGAGCCGATAACAATAACGTCGTAAATGTCGGCCATATTGTCCTGCCTTTGCTCAGTTCACTTCTCGGGTGAGCAGCACCCAGTCGTGTCTTTTGTCCTGCCCAATGCGTTCTATCGCTTCGAGCCGCTCAATTTCCTTGAAACCATGGGCGCCGTAAAGGGAAAGCGCCACATCATTGTGGCTTTCGGTTATCAGGCTGATTGCCGGATTACCGTTCCGGTACGCCAGGTCGATCTCGTTGGCGACGAGTGCACGGCCAATACCTTTGCCGCGAAACTCCCGATAAACGCCAACACTATCTATAAAACGGTTGCCAATGACCTTGCGCTGCATCGCGATCAGCTGATCCGTAACCGGATGTTTTTCAGGCAGATCGTTGATACTTTCGTCCACAGTGAAGCCGATGGAAAGCCCGGCAATATCGCCGGCCCATTCGGCTATGGTCACGCTCTGCCAGCCTTCGCTCCCGTCAGCGCGCATATATTGCCGACCGCGTTCCATGGCCGTTTCGGTTCGCCCGTCAAGAACGGCCCCGTACCAGAGCCATGACGCAAAACCGTGCGAAGAGATATCGACAAGAATGGCGATCTCTGCGGCTTCACGGCGTTCAGCCGGGCGTAGATTCGGTTGTCCAGCCATTCAAAAACCTCAGGCGTCGAGTTCAGCAGAACGCGACGCCCTTGAAGTTGATCAATCAGACCAGCATACCCATCGGGTTTTCGATGTGACGCTTGAAGGCCTGAGCAAGTTCAGCAGCCAACGCGCCGTCGACGGCACGGTGATCAGTTGAAAGGGTTACAGACATAACGGTCGCAACCTTGATTTCACCGTTCTTGACCACTGCACGCTGTTCACCTGCGCCGATTGCGAAAATGGTCGCATGCGGCGGATTGATGATCGCGGCAAAGTCCTTCACGCCAAACATGCCAAGGTTGGACACGGAGGTCGAACCGCCCTGATATTCTTCAGGCTTCAGCTTGCGATCACGCGCACGCTTGGCAAGGTCCTTCATCTCATTGGAGATAGCGGACAGCGTCTTCGAGTCCGATTGACGCACGATTGGTGTAATCAGACCGCCCGGAATGGAGACTGCAACGCCGACATCAGCACGCTTGTGCTTGACCATACCGCCTTCAGTCCAGGAGACATTGGCTTCAGGAATGTCACGCAGTGCAAGAGCGACAGCCTTGATCACCAGATCGTTGACAGAAAGCTTGTAGGCCGGAACCTCACCCTTTTCAGTCTTGATCATCGGTGCAGCTGCATTGATCTGCGAACGCAGAGCCAGAAGTGCATCCAGTTCGCAATCAATCGTCAGATAGAAATGCGGAACAGTCTGCTTCGATTCCACCAGACGGCGGGCAATGGTTTTGCGCATACCATCGTGAGGAACGATCTCGTAGGTGCCTTCCTCAAAGAGCTTGAGAACGGTTTCATCCGACATCGGCTTCGGTGCGGCAGCAGAGGCAGCTTCCGCCTTCGGCGCAGCAGCCTTGGCACCACCGGAAGCCAGAGCAGCTTCCACATCGCGCTGAACGACACGGCCGTGCGGACCGGTACCCTTCACAGCGGCGATATCGACACCGGATTCCTTGGCGATACGGCGTGCAAGCGGCGACGCAAACACGCGGTCACCCTTATTCGCAGCAGCGGGCTGCTCTGCCTTGGCTGGTGCAGGCACCGCTGCAGGAGCTGCAGCTGGCTTCGGCTCTTCCTTGGGAGCCTCGACCTTTGCTTCTGTCTTCGGAGCAGAAGCCGCGCCCTTTGCTGCAGCCGCCACGTCCTCGCCTTCTTCGGCGAGGATAGCGATCAGCGCATTGACCTTGACGCCTTCGGAGCCAGCGGGAACCACGAGCTTGGCAATCGTGCCTTCGTCTACAGCTTCCACTTCCATCGTGGCCTTGTCGGTCTCGATTTCAGCAATAACATCGCCAGGAGCGATCTTGTCGCCTTCCTTGACCAGCCATTTCGACAGGTTGCCTTCTTCCATCGTCGGAGAAAGCGCTGGCATGGTGATATTGATCGGCATGTCCAGACCCTTTCGTTACGCGGTATAGGTAACGGCTTTCACCGCTTCGACCACTTCGGCGACAGTCGGCAGCGCCAGCTTTTCCAGATTTGCCGCATAAGGCATCGGAACATCCTTACCAGCGATGGTCAGGATCGGCGCATCGAGATAATCGAAAGCCTGCTGCATGACGCGGGTGGCGATTTCCGTACCAACGGACGACTGCGGGAAACCTTCTTCCACAGTCACAAGTCGGCCAGTCTTCTTGACCGATTCGACTACAGTTGGAATATCCATCGGGCGGATCGTGCGCAGATCGATGATTTCAACATCGATACCCTGCTGGGCCAGCTCTTCAGCCGCCTTGACGGCGTAGGTCATGCCGATACCGAACGAAACAATGGTGGCGTCCTTGCCCTGCTTGTGAATGCGAGCCTTGCCAATCGGCAGCACGAAATCGTCAAGTTTTGGTACATCGAAATGATGACCGTACAGGATTTCGTTTTCGAGGAAGATCACTGGATTCGGATCGCGAATGGCAGCCTTCAGCAAGCCTTTGGCGTCGGCTGCCGTGTACGGCATGACGACCTTGAGACCCGGAATGTGGCTGTACCAGGCCGCATAGCATTGCGAGTGCTGGGCAGCAACACGCGCAGCCGCACCGGACGGACCACGGAAGACCATCGGAGCGCCCATCTGTCCGCCGGACATATAAAGCGTCTTGGCAGCAGAGTTCACGATCTGGTCGATTGCCTGCATGGCAAAGTTGAAGGTCATGAATTCAACGATCGGACGCAGACCTGCAAAAGCAGCCCCTACACCTACACCGGCGAAACCATGTTCGGTGATCGGGGTATCGACAACGCGCTTGGAACCGAATTCGTCGAGAAGTCCCTGCGTTACCTTGTAAGCGCCTTGATATTCGGCAACTTCTTCACCCATAACGAAAACGCTCGGGTCGCGGCGCATTTCTTCGGCCATCGCATCACGAAGCGCTTCACGAACGGTCGTAGAAACCATTTCGGTGCCAGCCGGAATGTCCGGGTCGGACGCGACTTCGAGTGCTGGAGCCTTTGGAGCAGCCGGAACAGAATCAGCCTTCTTCTCTTCGGCTTTTGGCTCTTCCTTGGCTTCGCTCGATGGTGCCTCGGCTTTGGCCGCCGGAGCAGAACCGATATCGGAAGCGCTTTCACCGTCACCGAGAAGCACGGCAATCGGCGTATTGACCTTCACGCCTTCGGTGCCTTCATCGACAAGAATTTTGCCGATCGTGCCTTCATCGACAGCTTCGACTTCCATCGTCGCCTTGTCGGTTTCAATTTCGGCGATCACATCGCCGGACGTAACCTTGTCGCCTTCTTTCTTCAGCCATTTGGAGAGCTTGCCCTCTTCCATGGTTGGGGAAAGTGCGGGCATGAGAATTTCTACGGGCATGACAACACCTTCCTGGAATTAGAGCAGAATATCCGTGTAGAGCTCGGATGCATCCGGCTCCGGATCGTTTTGAGCGAAATCAGCAGAATCAGCGACAATGTCGCGGACATCCTTGTCGATTTCCTTCAGCTCTTCCTCGGTTGCCCAACCCTTGTCGATCAGACGCTGCTTGACCTGCTCGATCGGATCATGCTCGGAGCGCATCTTCTGCACTTCTTCCTTCGAGCGATACTTTGCCGGGTCCGACATGGAGTGACCGCGGTAACGGTAGGTCTGCATGTCGAGAATGATCGGCCCCTTGCCGGAACGCGTCCATTCCACGGCCAGATCGGCAGCAGCCTTGACCGCACGAACGTCCATGCCATCCACTTGGATACCCGGAATATTGAAAGAGAGACCGCGCTTCGAGAAGTCCGTTTCTGCGGACGAGCGCGAAACCGATGTGCCCATGGCGTAGCGGTTGTTCTCGATGATGTAGACTACAGGCAGCTTCCACAGCGATGCCATGTTGAAGCTTTCGTAGACCTGACCCTGATTGGAAGCGCCATCGCCGAAATAGGTCAGCGTTACATTGTCGTTGTCGCGATAGCGATTCGCGAATGCAAGGCCTGTGCCGAGCGAAACCTGCGCACCGACGATACCATGACCGCCGTAGAAGTTCTTCTCTTTGGAGAACATATGCATGGAGCCGCCCTTGCCCTTGGAAAGGCCACTGCGACGTCCGGTCAGTTCAGCCATCACGCCGCGCGCGCTCATGCCCGCTGCAAGCATATGACCATGATCGCGATAGGCGGTGATAACCTGATCACCTTCTTTCAGCGCCATCTGCATGCCGACCACCACGGCCTCCTGGCCGATATAAAGGTGGCAGAAGCCTCCAATGAAGCCCATGCCATAAAGCTGGCCGGCTTTTTCTTCGAAACGCCGGATCAACAGCATTTCGCGATAAGCGTCCAGCTCCTGCTTCTTGTCGAAGTTCACAGGTGCAGGTGCCTTGGGTGCAGTCACAGAAGACGCCTGCGTTTTGCTAGCAGGCGACTTTTTAGCCCTCGGTGCCATATCTCGCTCCCTAAATTGTCGTTCTATTGTGACGTTATACGGGCATATCACAAGATACAATATGCGCCCAGAGCATAGCTGCTATGTCGCCAAGCCCTTAAAAACATATCACAAAAAGACAATTAACCGGATTTCAGTTAATTTGAACGGTCTTCCCTGGAGGTGATAATTGTCACTTCATCGGGATGGGAGAGATTAAGCGCTCTGCGTGCCTGCTCGTCAAGCATATCCTTCTCGATGGAACCGTCGCGCAAAAGCGTGACTCGTTTTTCGAGCGCGTTCCGATCTGCCGTCACTTGTTCGAGCTGCTTGGCCAGAAGACTTTTCTGCTCTTCCAGCTGGATACGGGAGTAGAGACCATATTCGCCGTGATAGGCGTGAAAGCCGAAGTAACTCAGAAATGCAGCCGTCAGAATGGGCAACACAAAACGCCCACGGATCGATTTACGCTTCTGCTTGGTCCACATTTCGGCTTCCTTCCCGGATATTCGGTGCCACTACGAATCCTGCGAAGGGCATCAATCCGAATTCCACCATCAAGCATTATTTTGCTTAACAGAGATTTACCAAGAACCGATGTCAGGAACAGTCGGGACTAGTTTTCGCAACAGCTGGAAGAAGTGAACCTCGCGCAAACCATTCAAACCCGTCAGGAATCGAGAACGGCTCACCATAAAGACGAGCCGCTCATTCAGATTGATAAAATGTTTGACAGGATCAAACGTCTACAATTGTGGAAAACCCGCCCATGATCATGCGCTTGCCGTCGAATGGCATCTGGTCACCCATCGCCTTCATACGCGGATCACTCATCATTTTGCTATTTGCAGCGTCGCGCGTTGCCTTGTCGGGATATTCGAACCAGGAGAAAACAACCTCCTCGTCGGCCTCAGCCTTAACCGCACGTCGAAAATCGGTGACCTTGCCATCCGGCACATCATCCCCCCATGCTTCGACCATACGCGTCACGCCAAACTCCTTGAATAATACAGCAGCTTCGGCGGCATGCTTGCGATAGAGTTCCTTGTTCGCCTTGGGGACGGCGACAACAAATCCTTCGATATAAGCCATTTTCTCTCTCCCGTTGTTAACTCCCCCACGGCTTCATCATCTGAATTCCAAGCCGCTGCCTCATCAGCTCAAACACCAATGCAATAACATTGATATCAATATAATTGCATTGGGTCAAATGCCGAGCATTGGAAGTCATATAGGGCGAAAACGAAAAAAGGCGGACCGAAGCCCGCCTTTATCAGTCTCAGAGAAAAATCAGAGGAACTTCAGTGCGTTGCGGCCTGCATAGCGGGCCTGCTTGCCAAGTTCTTCCTCGATACGGATAAGCTGATTGTACTTGGCCGTACGGTCCGAACGGGCCAGCGAGCCAGTCTTGATCTGACCACAGTTGGTAGCAACCGCGAGATCCGCAATCGTCGAATCCTCGGTTTCACCTGAACGATGCGACATGACGGCAGTATAGCCAGCCTTGTGAGCCGTTTCGACCGCGTCGAGCGTTTCAGACAGCGATCCGATCTGGTTGACCTTGACGAGAATCGAGTTGGCAACGCCCATACGAATACCGTCACGGAGACGAGCGGAATTGGTGACGAACAGGTCGTCACCAACGAGTTGGCACTTGTCGCCAATAAGATCGGTGAGGTACTTCCAACCTTCCCAGTCGTCTTCAGCCATACCATCTTCGATAGTGACGATAGGATAGTCGCTGGCGAGCTTGGCGAGATACTTGGCCTGAGCCTTTGGATCGCGCGTCTTGCGCTCGCCTTCATAAACGTAATTACCGTCCTTGAAGAATTCGGTCGCAGCGCAGTCGAGGCCAAGAGCAATATCTTCACCCGGCTTGAAACCGGCCTTTTCGATCGATTCCATAATGAAGTCGAGCGCAGCCTGGGCATTCTTCAGATTAGGAGCAAAGCCGCCTTCATCGCCAACATTGGTGTTGTGACCGGCATCCTTCAGACGCTTTTTGAGGGTATGGAAAACTTCCGAGCCATAACGAACAGCTTCACGAACGGACGAAGCCCCCACCGGCAGAATCATGAATTCCTGGAAATCAATCGGATTGTCAGCATGTGCACCGCCATTGATGATATTCATCATGGGGACCGGCAGAACATGGGCATTTGCGCCACCAACGTAGCGGTAAAGTGGGAGACCGGTTGCCTGAGCCGCAGCCTTGGCAACTGCAAGCGAAACACCCAGAATTGCGTTGGCACCGATGTTGCCCTTGTTGGCCGAGCCGTCAAGCTCGATCATCGTCTGGTCGATAAGCAGCTGGCTTTCCGCATCCATGCCCGCAATAGCGTCAAAAATCTTGCCATTGACAGCTTCGACGGCCTTTTCCACACCCTTGCCGAGATAGCGGCTGCCACCGTCACGCAATTCTACAGCTTCATGCGCGCCAGTCGATGCGCCAGACGGAACCGCAGCACGTCCGAAAGAGCCGTCTTCAAGCACAACGTCCACTTCGACGGTCGGGTTGCCGCGGCTGTCGAGGATTTCGCGGCCGACGATGTCGATGATTGCAGTCATAGGAACCAGTCCTTCCCTATAGATTGCCCCGCCAGATGTGCGAGGCGCTTAACAAATCCGATGCGGCCATTTCTTAGCGCATAATCCTGAAACTTTGCAGACATTTCAGAAAAGATTATGCACCAGGCCAATTTTTAAGCCCTAACCGCAAAAAAGCGGCGAGAATGGCTTAGCGAAACAAAAGGCGGAGGAAAATCCCCCGCCTTTTTAAATTCTCCGAGAACTGTTTAAAGCCCTTTCGCGATACGATCGAAAGCCATCAGCTTTTCGAGGAGCGCGGGCATTTTATCCACCGGCACCATATTCGGACCATCGGATGGGGCATTGTCCGGATCCTGATGCGTTTCGATGAAGAGCCCGGCAACGCCAACGGCTACAGCTGCGCGTGCCAGTGTCTCAACGAATTCGCGCTGACCACCCGACGAACCACCTTGCCCGCCCGGTTGCTGTACGGAATGAGTCGCATCGAACACAACCGGTGAACCAAGGCCTGCCATGATCGGCAAGGAACGCATATCGGAAACGAGCGTATTATAGCCAAACGAAACACCGCGTTCGGTCGCCAGCACATTCGGATTGCCACTTTCCGTAATCTTGGAAAGAACATTTTTCATGTCCCACGGCGCCAGAAACTGACCCTTCTTGACATTCACGACACGTCCCGTCTTGGCGGCAGCAATCAGCAGATCGGTCTGGCGGCAGAGAAATGCCGGGATTTGCAGGACATCGACCACAGGAGCAACTGCGGCGCACTGCTCTTCAGTGTGGATGTCCGTCAGCACCGGAAAGCCGAACTCCTTCTTGAGATCCGCAAAAACTTCCATTGCCTTTTCGAGGCCTATACCACGCTCAGCCTTCAAGGATGTGCGATTGGCCTTGTCGAAGCTGGACTTGTAGACAAGACCGATGCCGAGCTTATCGGTCATCTCCTTGAGACGGCCCGCCATATCGAAGGCGTGTTCACGCGTTTCCATCTGGCACGGGCCCGCTATCAGGGCAAACGGCGCACTGTTTGAAAAAGTAACGTTTCCGATTTTTACGGATGAATTGGCAGTCGCCATGACGTGAACCTCGATATTGAGTGCCTTGCAGGCACCTTATCTGGCGTAAAGGTGGGTCGAAAACAAGACCACGGCCTGAAAGCAGAAATGAAAACGCGCCCCGAAAGGCGCGTTAGATTTTCAGACCAGACGGCTCTGCTCGATTGCCGCTTCAATGAAGGAAGCAAACAGCGGATGCGGTTCGAACGGTCGAGACTTCAGTTCAGGATGGTACTGAACGCCGATGAACCAAGGGTGGTCAGGATATTCGACTGTTTCCGGCAGAACACCATCCGGTGACATGCCTGCGAAGTTCAGTCCGGCAGATTCCAGACGTTCCTTGTAGTCGATATTGACTTCATAGCGATGACGATGGCGCTCGGAAATATCGGTCGATCCGTAGATTTCCGCAATCTTCGAGCCCGACTTCAACGCCGCTTCATATGCACCAAGGCGCATTGTACCGCCAAGATCACCAGCCGAAGCGCGCTTCTCGAGCATATTGCCCTTCAGCCACTCGGTCATGAGACCAACAACCGGCTCCTTGGTCGGACCGAACTCGGTCGAAGATGCGTTTTCGATACCAACGAGATTACGTGCTGCTTCAATGCAAGCCATTTGCATGCCAAAGCAGATACCGAAGTAAGGAACCTTGCGTTCACGAGCGAACTTCGCTGCAAGAATCTTGCCTTCCGCGCCACGTTCGCCGAAACCGCCCGGCACCAGAATGCCATGAACCTTTTCCAGATATGGGGCCGGATCTTCGCTTTCGAAGACTTCAGCCTCGATCCAGTCGAGATTGACTTTTACCTTGTTGGCAAGACCACCATGATAGAGCGCTTCGATCAGCGACTTATAGGCATCTTTAAGGCCAGTATATTTGCCGACGATGGCGATGGTCACTTCGCCTTCTGGATTGTGGAGGCGGTTGGAGACCTCTTCCCAGCGGTCCATACGGGGCTTCGGAGCCGGATCGATACCGAATGCCGACAGAACTTCCGAATCAAGGCCTTCCTTATGGTAGGCAATCGGCACATCGTAGATCGTTGCTACGTCGAGCGCCTGAATGACCGCGCTTTCGCGGACATTACAGAACAACGACAGCTTGCGACGTTCTGATTCCGGAATCTCGCGATCGGCGCGGACCAGAAGGATATCTGGAGCAATACCGATAGAGCGCAGCTCCTTGACCGAATGCTGGGTCGGCTTGGTCTTCAGTTCACCAGCTGCCGGAATATACGGCATCAAGGTCAGATGGATATAAACTGCCGTTCCGCGCGGCAGTTCATTGCCAAGCTGACGGATCGCTTCGAGGAACGGCATGGCTTCGATGTCGCCAACCGTGCCGCCGATTTCGCAAAGAACGAAATCATAGTCTTCGTTGCCTTCAAGGACGAAGTTCTTGATCTCGTCGGTCACATGCGGAATGACCTGAACCGTCGCACCGAGATAATCGCCGCGGCGTTCCTTTTCGATGATATTCCGATAAATGCGGCCGGTGGTGATGTTGTCCTGCTGGTTGGCAGGACGACCGGTGAACCGCTCGTAATGGCCCAGATCAAGGTCGGTTTCGGCACCATCGTCAGTGACGAACACCTCACCATGCTGGTAAGGCGACATCGTGCCGGGATCGACATTCAGATAAGGGTCGAGTTTACGGATACGCACGCGGTAACCACGTGCCTGAAGGAGTGCAGCCAGTGCTGCGGCAGCTATGCCTTTTCCAAGGGAAGAAACCACGCCGCCAGTGATGAATACATATCGCGCCATGGGCTTATCTCGTTAGACTTTCTTGATTGATTCCGCCACCAAAAAATGCACCCCGGCAGTGTTTTTTCACCGAAGCAAGGCGGTAATCGTCGTTGCACAAAGAAAAACCGGAGCCAGAAACCCCGGAGCGAATACGTCTGTACTCTCTAGCGCCCCTATTCACATAAAGCCATGTCGAAGCTCGAAATCCACAGCTTCCACCTGTCAGAATAGCCATTGGCACAAAAGAAAAGGCCGAGCCCATAAGCCCGGCCACATTCACATAGTCATTTACAGATCAGAGAACAACCACTTCGGTACCCAGACCGACGCGCTCATAAAGATCCATCACATCCTCATTGATCATGCGGAAGCAGCCGTTGGAAGCCGAGCTACCGATAGTCCATGGCTGTACCGTGCCATGAATGCGGATGTAGGTGTCCTTGTTGCCCTGAAACAAGTACAGAGCGCGCGAACCAAGTGGGTTGCCTGGACCACCATCCATACCGTTCTTGAAGCGACCATAGTGAGCCGGATCACGCTCGATCATTTCCTTGGTCGGAATCCAGCGCGGCCACTCCCGCTTCGCGTTGATTGTTCCAGTGCCCTTGAATTCCAATCCCTGCTTGCCGACAGCGATGCCATAACGGCGAGCAGTCGTCGACGTTTCAACAAGGTAAAGGAAACGCTGCTTCGGGTCGATCACGATGGTGCCAGGCTTATAGCCGGTAAAAGCCACTTCCTGCGCCCGGAACTTCGGATCGATGTTGTACTTATTGGCCTTAACTGCATTGCCGCTCTTGGAAGCCTTTTTCTTCTTCGGCTTTTCAGGATTGGCCTTGGCATCGCTTGAGAGAGCAACTTGCTGAACAGACGCAGCAGCTTCATTGAGCTGCGCTTCAGCGCTTACCGGCGAAGTTGCAAATGCAGGAGCGGTCGCTCCGATGCAGAGAGTTGCAATACCTGCCATCAAAATACGGCGTGAAAACATGTTCGGTTCCCGAAAATTCAAGCACAAGGGAAAAATGTCTGCCGCATTAATTGCGACCAGACTTTCGCTTTCCTTACTGCAAAGCGATCCGGTTCTCAATTCGCTGCCATCGTTCTGCAATGCGATTCGCGGCAGCGTATTGCCTAGCTGCAACACTTTGCAGTCTCATGATTAACAAAAAGAAAACCGGCCACAAGGGCCGGTTTCGCATTCTGTTCACTTTGCTCGGCCTTTTTACTGCGAGCTAGGAACCGGGTTGGCCGGGGTTTCCGGAACAACCGGAGCCTGCGGCTGGGTAGCGTCGGGCTGTGTTGCCGGCGCTGTAGCACCTGGAGCTGCAGGTGCAGTCTGATTGGCGTCAGGACGCGAAGACTCGCCACCCAGCTGATTGAGGATACCGCCGCCATTGCCGCCTGCCGGAGCTGACTGACTGCCGGTTGCCGCCGGGATACGGTTGAGAATGTCGGTCGGCTTTTCGCCGTAGCGTGCCATGATGCCGAGAATAAGCGAGGTCGCGAAGAAACCGATCGCGAGAATGGCTGTCGTGCGGGTCAGTGCGTTGGCTGCGCCGCGAGCCGTCATGAACCCCGAACCACCGCCAATGCCAAGGCCACCGCCTTCAGAACGCTGGATAAGCACAACGCCGACAAGCGCCAGCACGATCAACAAATGAATGACAATGATTACGGTCTGCATGGGTTACGGTCTTTATATCCCTAAAACTAGAGCGGCTCTTTACACGCTATTGTCCGATAATCCAAGCCCCGAGACCAAGATAGACAGACGTGATGTGCCGGTTACAAATTACGATAGGTTTCGCATATGGCGAGAAAATCGTTCGCCTTCAAGCTCGCACCACCAACAAGCGCACCATCAACATCCGCGACGCCGAGCAATTCCAATGCGTTTGAAGGCTTGACCGAACCGCCATAGAGCAGCCGAAGATGTGCGCCTTTCGTGCCGAAACGTTCAATTAGCTGCTCACGCATGAAAGCATGAGCGGCACGCACGTCCTGCACTGTTGGCGTCAACCCTGTACCGATTGCCCAAACCGGTTCGTAAGCAATGATCGTATTCGCGGCATTGACGCCATCCGGCAAAGAGCCAGCAAGCTGCTTGCCGATTACATCCAGAGTACGCTCCGCCTTGCGCTCATCGGCAGTTTCGCCGACGCAAACGATTGCAATCAATCCGGCAGCCCATGCGGCCTCGGTCTTGGCGCGAACAGTGTCATTGCTTTCATGATGGTCGGTCCGGCGTTCGGAATGACCGATTATGACATGCGTAGCGCCCGCTTCCTTAAGCATTTCTGCAGAGACATCGCCTGTATGCGCGCCAGACACTTTATGGTGAGCATCCTGACCGCCGAGACCAACAGTCTCGCCTTCAAGCGTTTCCGCCGCGCGGGAAAGAAGCGTCGCAGGTACACAAATGACGGCGTCAAGCTTGCGGCCGAGATCGGAGCTCAGGCCGGCAGCAATCGCACGCAATTCGGTCAGGGACTCTCCCGTGCCATTCATCTTCCAGTTGCCAGCAACCAGCGGACGGATTCCCGGAGTCATTTCATTCTCCTCGCCTGTTCAAAACAGTAGACGCGGTCACCTCTTGAAAGCGGACCAGCGCCAAAATTTGCCACTGACTAAGCGTATTCGTGCCGCAATGCAAATGTTCTTGAGTGCCTACATGCAATGAGACCTTGCATATAGGGCTGGCTTGAGGTTATCCCCTGACTGGCTCTATCTATGAAAGCCGAGCTTAGATTTATACTTGAAGGGTTTCCAATGCTCGACAGCCTGCGTTCTGCCGCTCAATCCTGGGTCGCCAAACTTCTGCTTGGCCTGCTTGTACTGAGCTTTGCGATCTGGGGCATCTCCGATGTCTTTCGCGGCGGCCTGTCAGGCAATGCCGCTTTGACGGCTGGCGGTTCCGAAGTGAGCGCCACTGATTATCGTTTCGCCTATGAACAGCAGATGATGCGTTTGTCTCAACAGTTTCGCCAGCGTCTGACGCGCGAACAGGCAAAAACGCTCGGTGTCGAAAATCAGGTACTCGCCCAGCTCGCAGCCGGTGTGGTTCTGGATGAAGGTGCGCGCAACATGCAGCTCGGCCTTTCCAAGGACGGAATTGCTCGACTGACCGGTGAAGATCCGGCTTTCCATGACGCAAGCGGCAACTTCAATCGCGCGCAGTTCGATGCAGTGCTTCGTCAATCTGGCATTCGTGCACAGGATTATCTCGACAACCGCGCGAAAGTGGCTCGCCGCCAGCAGATCGTGGAAGCTGCAACGGACGGCATCAAACTTCCGAATACAGCGTTGAAGGCGCTGGCTCTATATCAAGGTGAAACCCGCAGCGTTGACTATGTGACCATTCAGGCTGAAAAGGCCGATGCTGTCCCTGCCCCGTCCGAAGATGCGCTCAAGACCTATTTTGACGCACACAAGGACGAGTATAAGGCACCGGAGTACCGGAAAATAACCTATGTGAAGCTGGAGCCGGCTGATATTGCAGATCCGTCTGCCGTCACGCAGGACGAAATCAACGAATACTATGAAAAGAACAAGGACCGCTTCAGCACGATCGAAAAGCGTACTATCGAGCAGTTGAGCTTTGCCGATGATGCCGCAGCTGAAGCTGCCCAGCAGAAAATTGCCGCTGGAACAAGCTTCATCGATATCGGCAAGGAACAGGGCAAAACAGAAGACGACCTGAAGCTTGGCACGTTTGAGAAATCCGCCATTCCTGATCAGGCCGTTGCCGACGCAGCTTTTGCACTGGCAGAGAATGGCGTGAGCCCGGTGGTGAAGGGTGGCTTTGGTCCGGTTATCCTGCGCGTGACGCAGATCGAACCGGCTCATGTGAAACCACAAGCCGAAGTTGAAGGCGAAATTCGCACCACGCTTGCCAACAATATCGCAGCAAGCAGCATCAGCGGCATTCATGACTCTTATGAGCAGGACCGTTCCGACGGCGCATCCATGGCTGATGTGGCAAAGAAGCTAAGCCTCAAGTCCGTCACAGTGGAAGCCGTCGACGCCGAGGGCAACGATCCTTCTGGTAATCCTGTGCAGCTGCCAAACTCCGAAGCGCTGCTTTCCGCTGCCTTCCAGGCCGACCAGGGTTTTGACAACGACGCCCTGACCATGGGCAATGTCGGCTATCTCTGGTATCAGGTTGACGGTGTAACTCCGGCACGCGACCGTACGCTCGACGAAGTCAAGGACAAGGTTGCAGCGGCATGGAAGGGCGAAGAAGCAGTCAAGCGCCTCAACCAGCGCGTAGACGAGTTGCAGAAACGCCTCGACGGCGGCGCGACACTCGACGCAATCGCTACAGAGCTGGGCGTCGAAAAGCAGACAAAGCGTGGTATTGTCCGCACGACCAACGATGCCGATATCGGAACCGCAGCGGCGGCGCAGATCTTCCGGGGAGCGAATGGTTTCACCGGTAGCGCTGCTGCACCTTCGGACGATGCCCAGATTCTGTTCAAGGTTGTTGAAGTGACCGAACCTGCCGGAGCTGGCCCGGAAGCTATTCCGGAACAGCAGCAGAAATATCTGGCGACATCGCTCTCGGATGATGTTCTCGAACAGCTCGTCGGCGAATTGCAGAAGCAGTATCCTGTTAAGATAAACCAGACCGTCATCAACAACGCTCTGGCGTTTTAAGGACGGTGGGCATCCAAAATGGCTGATCTAAAACCCTATATCGCGAAAGCTGCATCAGGCGAACCGCTTTCGCTTGAGGATTCCCGAGCCGCCTTCGATATCATGATGTCAGGACAGGCAACGCCGTCGCAGATCGGCGGACTGTTGATGGCGTTGCGCGTACGCGGTGAAACAGTACCGGAAATCGCCGGTGCCGTTGCCTCCATGCGCTCGCGTATGCTGGGAGTTTCCGCTCCCAACAATGCCATTGATATTGTTGGCACTGGTGGCGATCAGTCGGGTTCATACAATGTCTCCAGCTGCTCGGCGTTTGTTGTTGCTGGAGCTGGCGTTCCTGTAGCAAAACATGGCAACCGCGCCCTCTCCTCCCGCTCTGGTGCAGCCGATGCACTCGCGGCGCTCGGCATCAATATCGAGGCCGACGCGAGCATCATCGGTCGCAGCATCACAGAAGCTGGCCTCGGCTTCATGTTTGCACCGATGCACCATTCCGCCATGCGCCATGTCGGCCCCTCGCGCGTAGAACTCGGCACCCGCACCATCTTCAATCTGCTTGGCCCCCTCTCCAATCCGGCCAGTGTCAAGCGTCAGCTTGTGGGGGTATTCGCACCACAATGGCTTGTGCCGCTGGCTGAAGTGCTCAAGGAACTGGGTTCCGAAGCGGCCTGGGTTGTCTATGGCGATGGCCTCGACGAGATGACTACCGCGGGAACGACACAAGTTGCCGCCCTCGAAAACGGTCAGATTCGTACCTTTGAAATTACGCCGGAAGAAGTTGGATTGCGTCGTTGCGATCCGGCCGAACTGAAAGGTGGCGAGGCTTCGGTAAACGCCAAAGCTCTGCTGGGCGTGCTTGAAGGCGAGAAAAACGCCTATCGAGACATCGTCCTGCTCAATTCAGGCGCGGCACTTGTGATAGCTGGCAAGGCGAAAGATCTCAAAGAAGGCATCGCACTCGCGACGCAATCCATCGACAGCGGCGCAGCACTTGATGTTTTGCAGAAGGTGATTGCTGTTTCCAACGACAAGGCCGCCTGACGGAAAGGAGCAAGTCATGTCCACCGACATTCTGCGCAAGATCGAGGCTTACAAGCGCGAAGAAATCGCTGCTGCAAAAGCCGAGCGCACCGTCGCTGATTTGCAGGCACGCGCAGAAGATCAGGAAGCCCCGCGTGGTTTTCTCAAAGCGCTGGAGGCAAAACGCGTCGCCGACGAATTCGCGCTGATTGCTGAAATCAAGAAGGCAAGCCCATCGAAGGGCTTGATTCGCCCTGATTTCGATCCGCCTGCACTTGCAAAAGCCTATGAAGCTGGTGGCGCTGCATGTCTTTCCGTGCTGACTGATACGCCTTCCTTTCAGGGGGCACCGGAATTTCTGACGGCAGCTCGCAACGCTTGCAGTCTCCCGGCTCTGCGCAAGGATTTTCTGTTCGATACCTATCAGGTACACGAAGCCCGCAGCTGGGGCGCAGATTGCATTCTGATCATTCTTGCAAGCGTCGACGATGATCTTGCAAAGGCGTTGGAAGAAACCGCGTTCGAGCTTGGCATGGATGCACTCATCGAGGTGCATGACGAAGCCGAGATGGAACGCGCACTAAAGCTTTCGTCGCGTCTGCTCGGCGTCAACAATCGCAATTTGCGTACATTTGAGGTCGATCTGGCCGTTTCGGAACGGCTGTCGAAGATGGCGCCAGCCGATCGCGTTCTGGTCGGTGAAAGCGGCATATTCACACACGAAGATTGCCTGCGTCTGAAAAAGTCTGGAATCGGGACATTCCTCATCGGAGAGAGCCTCATGCGGCAGGCCGATGTTGCAGCGGCTACCCGTGAACTGCTGACTGGCAAGGCCTGACTGATGATGTCCAAACTCACCCATATCGACCAGACCGGCGCTGCCAATATGGTGGATGTTGGTGCCAAGGACGAGACTGAACGACAGGCTGTGGCCGAAGGGGCGGTCAGAATGAATCTGGAAACGCTGGCGCTCATTCTGGAAGGCAACGCCGCTAAGGGTGACGTCATTGGCGCTGCGCGTCTGGCTGGCATCATGGCGGCTAAAAAGACCGCCGATCTGATTCCCCTCTGCCATCCACTGATGTTGACCAAAGTAGCCGTCGAAATCGAGCCGGATCAGACATTGCCCGGTTTGCGCGTTCGTGCGCTGGCCAAGCTCAAGGGGCGCACCGGCGTGGAAATGGAAGCCCTCACCGCCGTTTCTGTTACATGTCTTACGATCTATGACATGGCCAAAGCCGTCGACAAACATATGGAGATCGGCGGTATCCGCGTTACCGAAAAGGGCGGCGGCAAATCAGGTGACTGGAAAGCATAAACCGCTAGACTTTGCTCTGGATCAACTCATCTGGACAGATTCTGTGGTCTAGACGGGTCAACAATTCAGTTCGAGAGGAAACGCCATGTCCCTTCTCCCGGTCGATGAAGCACTGGCCCGCATCCTGAAATCCGCAGAACCGCACGGTAAAGAGCAGGTCGCTTTGTCAGATGCAGGTGGGCGCGTGGTTGCAACACCTGTTTTGGCACGTTTTCTGCAGCCACCGTTCGACGGATCGGCCATGGACGGTTACGCCCTGATCGCGCCAGACAACATCTCTTATCCCGTCGAGTTCGACATTATCGGCGAATCGGCAGCGGGCAATCGCTTCGAAGGTGAACCGGGAATTGGTCAGGCGGTCCGGATTTTCACCGGCGCGCCACTGCCCAAAGGCACGGATACGATCGTTATTCAGGAACACACTGAGCGCTCGGATAACCGGCTAACCGTTCACGAAGGCATAGAACCGGGACGACATATACGCCGCGCAGGCCTCGATTTTTCACCCGATAACATCGTCATTCCGAGCGGGCGGGCGCTGGATGCTGCGGCTCTGTCGCTGGCAGCGGCCAGTGGCAATGCGAGAATCGACGTGTTTCAAAAGCCCAAAATAGCAATCATTGCGACCGGCGATGAACTGGTTCCGCCGGGGGAAACACCTGGAAAAGACCAGATTGTTGCATCGAACAGCGTTGGAATCGCCGAGATAGTAAGGCGAGCCGGCGGAGCGCCAAATGATAAAGGGATCATTCCGGATGATCCTGCCAAAATCGAACGGGCAATAGCAGACAGCCTGCAAAGCGGCATCGACATTCTGGTAACGATTGGTGGCGCTTCCGTCGGTGACCGGGATTTTGTGCATGGAGCACTGCAGAAACAGGGCGTCAATCTCGACTTCTGGAAGATCGCCATGCGGCCCGGCAAGCCCCTGATGTATGGGCGCATCGAAGTGAACGGCAAGATCGTGCATGTCATCGGCCTACCGGGCAATCCCGTTTCGAGCTTGGTATGCAGCCTCGTTTTTCTCCGTCCGCTCGTCGCCAAGCTTGCCGGAACGAACCTCGATGCCGATATCCGACCTGCAAAGCTGGGCACTGACCTGCCTGCGAATGACCACCGCCGCGATTATATCCGGGCCACAATCGAATCAAACCCTGACGGAACGCTGACCGCAAAGCCGTTTCCGGTCCAAGATTCGTCCATGCTTTCAGCTCTCGTCGGTTCAAAAGCGCTTCTCATCAGGGATGAAAACGCTCCTGCTGCCACTGTTGGCGATGATTGTCGCGTTCTCATGCTATAGATCGAGCGCAATTCTCGCCCTCACTAAAGCTTGAGAAAACAGACCTAAGTCCTAATAAAATATATGTTATTCGAAGCAGCATCTGACATGCCGTGCCCGTGATGGTCTTGCCCTGAAATATTCCGTTCAATCTCACCCTGAGCGTTAATGGTTTTAAAACCATTGCAGAACAAGACTGGAACATATAGTGTTCGTTCTGGTTTTGTTTTTCTCGATTCTTGGCCGGGAGGGTGTCGCGCATGTTAACCCGTAAACAGCACGAGCTTCTGCTGTTCATTCATGAACGTCTAAAAGAAACGGGCATTCCCCCGTCTTTCGATGAAATGAAGGAAGCGCTCGATCTGGCTTCAAAATCGGGTATCCATCGTCTGATCACCGCCCTTGAGGAGCGTGGATTTATTCGCCGTCTGCCGAACAGGGCGCGTGCGCTTGAGGTGTTACGTCTGCCGGATTCCATCGCTCCGGGCCTCAATGCACAAAAGAAGTTCGCTCCCAGCGTTATCGAAGGCAGCCTGGGCAAAACGCCTCCGCCACCGGCACGCCCCGCTCCCGTGGCTACCAATGACGACACGTCTGGAACTGTGTCCGTACCGGTCATGGGGCGAATTGCTGCGGGTGTACCGATTTCGGCAATCCAGAATCAGACACACTCCCTCAGCCTTCCGCCCGAAATGATCGGTACGGGCGAGCATTACGCGCTTGAGGTCAGAGGTGATTCAATGATCGATGCCGGAATTTTCGATGGTGACACGGTCATCATTAAACGCGGTGATTCCGCAAACCCCGGCGAAATCGTGGTGGCACTTGTCGATGACGAGGAAGCGACTTTGAAGCGTTTTCGCCGCAAGGGTGCATCCATCGCTTTGGAAGCCGCAAACCCGGCATACGAAACCAGAATATTTGGCCCGGATCGCGTTCGTGTGCAGGGCAAGCTTGTGGGCCTGATCCGCCGCTACTAGATCGTAGTGTAGCCGGTTTTGGAGATAAGCTCCGAGTTCAAACAATGGAGCGGTTCCAGTTAAGAACAGAAACGTGGAACCATTCTTTATTTAGTTGCAGCGCGTTGGTTCATCGCTAACACCTGATGAACAAACTCCGGCATTTTGAGCGGAGTGGGATTTTGGTTTGTACTCGCGCTCGGACAAGCCACGTGCTGGACGCGAATGGATGCGGTGCAAATGCCAAGGACGACTTGGCGCATCAATTGCATAGGTAATTCGGTCCTCCGGCTGCCATTCAGATGTTTGCTGGTTCATCCCGGGCTTTGCGACGTCGTAGATGTCGCCCGATACAGTTTTGGAAGATCGATTTTGATCTGGCCTTTCTCCGAGCCTGATCTCGACAGCTCCCTTTAGTGCCAGTTCCTGCTTGCTGATGCTCAGGATAGTGGAACGTTCGCACGCCAGATTTTTGCCGGAAACGGCGAGAATAACCACATCGCCGATATTGCAGGCTATTTCCAGCATCGCGACATCTGCGGTGTAGGCTAGTGTACGACCATCACGCAAACTGATCGTACAAAGTCCATCTTCGCATTCGAACCCGTCCCCATCAGTTTGTTTCCTGTTTTTGCCCGATGGTGGCGCGATGAACTCTTCCACCAGATAAGCGGTTTTCCAATTGTCGATTGTGAACTGTGACGGTCGGCTTCGATTGACTGCGAACTTTCCGTCTGCGAGCCGAACCCCCACCAGTTTGGCGTCTTCCGAGATCACGATGTCAGGAAAGGGCTCCCTGACGAAAGCAGCAAACCCTAGAACGATGAACGGCAGCGCCAACACTTTCAATCTGGTCGACAGAACAACAACCAGAACGAGCGCAATGGTCCAGAGAACGATAGTGAGTGCGGGCATGGCCCCAGGATTACCGTCTGGTGACCACTTTGCAACAAAAGCAGCAATGTGCCTGACTGCGAAAATGCCCCAGCCCATTATCTGCAAAGGCACCCAGTCCAGTTGCAATGGCATCAGCACAAGACCAAAGACGGCAAACGGCATCACGAGAAGAGCTATTACAGGCTCAGCGAGGACATTTCCTACCAAGCCGAGCGGCGCTGTATTGTTGAAGTGATAAGCTGCAAAAATCCCGCTCGCCAGTCCGGCAATGAGCGAAGTAGCCGCCGCCGCTGTGATCGGCTTCAGGATTTTTCCAGCGAAGCTATAGGCGGTCTTCCCACGTCCTTCCGTGCCAACCTGCCTGATCGCGTAGCGCTCGCTCCACCAGGCATAACCGGCAATCAACGCAGCCGTAGCCGAAAAAGACATTTGAAAACTCGGTCCCAGTATCTCATGCGGCGAAATTGCAATCATAGCGATGGCCGCAATCGCCAGATTACGCATGCTGATGGCCGCTCGGTCTACCAGCAAAGCTCCGAGCATGACTGCAATCATCACGTAGCTTCGTTGTGCAGCGACATCCGCACCTGACATGGCAAGATAGAAGGTACAGCTCAACAGGGAGAGAAAGGCCGCATATTTCTTCACCGGATGCCGCACACTGAAAGCCGGAAATAGCGCGAAGACGGATCGCAACGTCAGCATGACAACGCCAGCGGCAAGCGCCATATGCAAGCCCGAGATCGACAGAATATGTGCGAGCCCCGCCTTGCGCAGGTCTTCATTTGTCCGCTCGCTGATCCCCGCACGCGTGCCTGCCACAAGCGCCGAAGCAACACTGCCGTCCTCGCCACCGATCACTTCCTCGATTCGTTCAGACACCCGCACGCGCAACATGGCGATCCATTGGGAAATTTCCGCAGTCAGTTCGTCTGGCTGAGAAACCGTCGCCACTTTGGGTGTTCCGAGAAAGAAACCATTGGCACCAATACCATTGAAATAGGCATGAAACGAGAAATCGTAGTTACCCGGGCGAACCGGACCCGACGGAATACGCAATCGCACGAAACCTGCCAGTCCGCTGCCAATGGCCGTTGACGCCGGTATGTCCCGCGCATTGACACGAATGCGTTTCGGTGGAAAACGGAGTTTTGGACGCTCTGTCTGGAGCACATCAAGTGTTATCCGCCAGCTGCCATTGTCCTGATATTCAAGAGAGACAACCCGACCCGTTACACGTGTTGCCACGTCAGAGCCCAGCATCGGCGTGGCACGACGTTCCGTTTCCCATTTGCCGACCACAAACCCCGCCAGCAGAGCGATTGCCAATGTCACGCCTTGGGCAGCGGCGAATTGCTTGCGCGTCGCAATTCGCAAGATAGTGGCCATACCGAGCATGGACAAAAGCGGTATCCATGCCGGTTCGAATGAGAGCGTGAAATAGATGATTGCGCCAACACCGGCAAAAACCGGCAGCAGAAGAAAAAATACACCGCGTCCCGCTTCAGTTTCGGCCGCAGCCTTGAACTGTCGACCTGTGACCGACGGTATAGACAAAAGTCGTTCACGCAAGCTCGGCGCAGGAGGCTTGACCGGCAGTGGATTTACCGGAATCTCGACATCATTTGGAGGCCAGACCTCTGGCAACAAAGCGCGCACCAAACCGTCGGGCAAGCTTTTCACAAGCGCCCGTTCGTTTGCATCGCTCGCTTCCCTGATGCCTGTCATGCCCCCGCCTGACCGCAAAAGTTGGCCCAACCGCCGGAATATCCCGAAAGAACGACGGCACATTCGCGCGAAAGGGATGCGAGGCCCTTGCGCACATTGCTGCCTATGCTACATGAACCGCAGCCGAAATCGAGTGGGTTCGCATAACGAACCCCGATTACCTGCCGGGCATTCTCGCTCAGGCATTGGAATTCAAGTTCGCGCCTGTGTCTCCGGCATTTGCCGCTGCTCTAAAAAGGCGCACGACATAGTGGAGCTATCATGTCGAAACCGGTCGTTACCCGTTTTGCCCCCTCGCCCACGGGGTATCTGCACATTGGTGGTGCGCGCACTGCCTTGTTCAACTGGCTTTATGCCAAGCACAGCGGTGGCAAGATGCTGCTGCGCATCGAAGACACCGACCGGGAACGTTCCACCGACGCCGCGACGGCTGCCATCCTTGATGGCCTGACCTGGCTTGGTCTGGACTGGGACGGCGATGCCATCTCTCAGTTCGAGCGCGCGCCTCGCCATCGCGAAGTCGCAGAAGAGCTCGTCGCTCTCGGCAAGGCATATTATTGCTATGCAACACCAGAAGAACTGGCCGAAATGCGCGAGAAAGCACGCGAAGAAGGCCGTCCGCCGCGCTATGACGGCCGCTGGCGTGACCGCGATCCGTCAGAAGCGCCTGCAGGCGTAAAGCCGGTCATCCGGATCAAGGCACCGCAGGAAGGCGAAACCCTCGTGCAGGACGCTGTGCAGGGCGATGTGCGATTCCCCAACAAAGACCTGGACGATTTCATCATTCTGCGTTCCGATGGTACGCCGACTTACATGCATGCAGTCGTTGTCGATGATCACGATATGGGCGTGACCCATATCATACGCGGCGACGATCATCTGACCAATGCTGCGCGACAGACCGTTATCTACGTTGCAATGGGTTGGGACGTGCCGCAAATGTCGCATATCCCGCTCATTCATGGTGCGGACGGTGCAAAACTCTCCAAGCGTCATGGCGCTTTGGGTGTGGATGCCTACCGTGCGATGGGTTATCTGCCTGCTGCTCTGCGCAACTATCTTGTACGCCTCGGCTGGAGCCATGGCGACGACGAAATCATGTCGACCGAACAGATGATCGAATGGTTCGATGTGAAGGATATCAACAAGGGGGCAGCTCGCTTCGATTTTCAGAAGCTTGAGGCAATCAATGGCGTCTATATGCGCGCCAGTGACGACAAGGCGCTTTATGATGCGCTTATCGCTGTTCTGCCGGAGATCGAGGGTGGCAAGGAAATTGCCGACGCTCTCGACGACAAGCGAAGCGCACAATTGCTTGCAGCTATGCCGGGCCTGAAGGACCGCGCCAAAACTTTGGTGGAACTGGCTGATAGTTCGAAATTCATCTTTGCTGCCCGCCCGCTTGATCTTGACGAAAAGGCAGCTTCTCTCCTGAACGACGAAGGCCGGGCCGTGCTCAAATCCGTACTCCCGGATCTGGAAGCAGCTGGCGAATGGACCGTTGAATCTCTTGACGGCGTCGTAAGGACTCACGCAGAAAAAACCGGTCTGAAACTGGGCAAGATTGCACAGCCCTTACGTGCATCTCTAACCGGTCGCGCTACCTCTCCGGGTGTGTTCGACGTGCTTTTCGTCCTTGGACGTGAAGAGTCTCTCGGACGTATTCGCGATCAAATCGGTTAAGGTGGGAACATTCACGCTGACGTGACAAAACCGGCGTAAATAGTTCAAATTACGCATTGCATCGCGAACCGTTTGGGATAGTTTGACGGGCAAAATCGTTAGGATAATGCGCTAAACGCTGATGGTCCCCATAGGGGCTGGGACCATGCCAAGAGATAAAAGACAAATTATAACGACGATTACAATTCTGCCGTCGTGCGGGCGGCAAAGTGGACATGAAAGGAAACACGATGTCAGATAGGACAGCCAGCTTTACACTAGAAGGCAAAACATTCGACCTGCCTGTACGACAAGGCACTGTCGGACCAGACGTCGTCGATATCGGTCCACTTTACAAAAACTCGCAGATGTTCACGTACGATCCCGGTTTCACGTCCACGGCATCGTGCGAATCCAAGATCACTTACATCGATGGCGATGAAGGCACCTTGCTCTATCGTGGTTACCCGATCGATCAGCTTGCCGAACACGGTGATTTTCTGGAAACCTGCTATCTGCTTCTCTACGGCGAATTGCCTACCGCGACGCAGAAGTCTGACTTCGACTACCGTGTGACACGCCACACGATGATTCACGAACAGATGACGAAGTTCTTTACGGGCTTCCGTCGTGACGCTCATCCCATGGCAGTCATGGTTGGCTGCGTTGGTGCAATGTCGGCTTTCTATCATGACTCGACCGACATCACCGACCCGCATCAGCGTATGGTCGCGTCGATCCGTCTGATCGCCAAGGTTCCAACGCTTGCCGCCATGGCCTACAAGTACCATATCGGCCAGCCGTTCATGTACCCGAAGAACGACCTCGATTTTGCGTCGAACTTCCTGCACATGTGCTTTGGCGTTCCATGCGAGGATTACAAGGTCAATCCGGTTCTGGCTCGTGCAATGGACCGCATCTTCATTCTCCACGCAGATCATGAGCAGAATGCCTCGACCTCGACCGTGCGCCTTGCCGGTTCTTCTGGAGCCAATCCGTTTGCATGTATCGCTGCCGGCGTTGCCTGCCTCTGGGGCCCTGCCCACGGCGGCGCAAATGAAGCTGCGCTCAACATGCTGGCTGAAATCGGTTCTGTGGACCGCATTCCAGAATTCATCGCCCGTGCAAAGGACAAGAACGATCCGTTCCGTCTGATGGGCTTCGGTCACCGCGTCTACAAGAACTACGATCCACGCGCCAAGATCATGCAGAAGACCTGCCATGAAGTTCTGGGCGAATTGGGTATCAAGGACGATCCGTTGCTCGACGTTGCAATGGAACTGGAAAAGATCGCCCTGACGGACGAATACTTCATTGAGAAGAAGCTTTATCCAAACATCGACTTCTACTCCGGCATCACGCTGAAGGCTCTCGGCTTCCCGACCGAAATGTTCACGGTTCTCTTTGCTCTCGCCCGCACCGTCGGCTGGGTCGCACAGTGGAAGGAAATGATCGAAGATCCGCAGCAGAAGATCGGCCGTCCGCGCCAGCTCTATACCGGCGCTCCCGAGCGGGATTACGTGCCGCTCGCAAAGCGTAAGTAAGTATCAGACTATAATAAAAACCCCGGTTGCCAAAACAACCGGGGTTTTTCGTATTCAATCTACAGTCAAAATCAGCTCTTGGAATTGCCTGCCAGTTCCAGAATGACGCGCGCCCCGATCTCGCCGGAGGGTTGCTCCGTCGCCATGATCAACGCAACTTTATCAAATCCGTCCAGCTGCGCCTGACGTGCCGATCCAGGCCGCATCAACCGTTCAAGGTTGCGTGCAAGCATTCCCGGACGGACAAACTCATTAAAATACTCAGGAACGACCGGCTCGTCGGCGATGATATTTGGCAAGGCAGCGCTCCAGATCGTGATCTTGGGCATCAGAAACTTGCGTGCGAACCAGTCCGCCTTATAGGAAAGCACGCTTGGAATGCGCGATAGAGCCAGCTCCAGCGAAACCGTCCCTGAAGCGGCAAGCGCCGCATCGGCTTTAGAAAAAGCTTTCCACTTTTCCTCATCACCCAGCACAATAAGCGGTTTGACAGCCCAGTCCTTTGAAAGATCGCGAACCATTTCCTCAATGCGTGGCAGTGTCGGCAGAACGACGTCAAGCTTGTCGACCCGGGCAGCTAATTCACCAACAGCCTGCCCGAACGGTTCCATGAGCATCTGGATTTCAGTCCGACGAGACCCCGGCAGAACGAGCAATGTTTTTCGGGACTCAACAGTCCGTCGCGCTTCCAGAGTTTTTTGTTCAGCCCGTGCCCGCAGTATCGGTTCATAACTAGAAAGGCGATGTCCGACATAAGTGGCACTCGGCCCGCTTAACCGCTGCATGACCTCCACCTCAAATGGAAGAATAGTCAACACATGGTCGAAATAGGCTTTCATCGCCCGTGCGCGTTGCGGCCGCCAGGCCCACACGCTTGGTGCGATATACTTCACGATGGGAATCGATGGATTTGCAGCCCTGATCTTCTTGGCAACGCGATGTGTAAACTCCGGACTGTCAATCAGAAGTACGCAATCCGGTTTCTCAGCGATGATGCTTCTAGCGGTCTGGCCAATACGCCGCATTAGACCCGGTAAGTTCTTCAGAATTGCGCCCAGCCCCATAAGCGCAATCTCGTGCGGATCAAAAAAAGACTTCATTCCCCGGGCTGCAAGGTGATCACCACCGACACCGATGATATCAACCAACTGGTCTGTCTGGCTCCGCAACGCATCAATAAGGTCGGCACCTAGAAGATCACCGGATTCTTCACCGGCCACTATTGCTATTTTCAATGGCCGGCTGGTGGTGTTCACTTCTTGATATCCTTTTTCTCGCGACTGACCGTCTCTATGAAAAGGCCTTCTGCATTGGCCGCCGCGATGGTTTCACCGAAGCCTAGAATGAATGTCCTGCCTGCCTCAACAGCTATTCCTGATAATCCCGCTTTTACGGCATTATCAATCGTAGAAATTCCGATAGTCGGAAGGTCTGCTCTTTCGTCCTGTCGCGGCTTCGCCATCTTGACGAGAACACCGCCACGCCGAGGTATGCGGCCAGCTGCACGTAACTCGCGCACACGCTCTATCATTTGATCTGTGCCTTCCGCCCCTTCGAGCGCAACGACACGTCCGCCAACCGCAACAGCACCCTGCCCGACATCCAGATCCCCCAGACGAAGCGCAGATTCCATTGCAAGTTCAAGATTATGACGTTCTCGCGCGTCCGGTGCATTTCGCGTCAAAATTTGAGCTGGCGATGGGGAAAGTAAATTCGGAACAACATCGTGAGCCCCGACAACTTTGAAACCGAAGGACTCCAGCAGACCGATAAATGCACGTAAAAGAGCATCATCGCCTTGTCCCAGCGCACGTAAAACGTAAGGCACTGCGCGCAGAGTAGGCCAGTCAAACTTCAGATCACTGACATGGGGCCTGCTTGTCACGCCACCAGCGAGGACAACGCGATCCACACCGGCAGCCTTCATGGACCGCACGAGCTTTGCAAACTCTACGATGGAGATTTCCTGATGCTCGTACTTGTAGAGTACCGGATCAGCCTCCCCTCGCAACGGTACGAGGAATGGCTTCTTCTCCGCAGCCTCAAGGGCCTCCGCCACACTGATCGGCAGCAGGCCATTACCGGCGATAATTGCAACGCGTCCCGCATCATCTGCAAGACGCGGTATTTGCTCAATCTTCGCCGCTGTCATGCCCGGCCCCACCATGGACCGCATCGAGCGGAGGTGTACAGTAGGCACGTTTGGTATCGACATTGATGAAGTCGATCATATCGATGACAGCCGGAGAATCCGGTATCGCAGTCAGGACGTCCTTTGCACGGTCCCGAATGGGCTTTGTGCGATCGAACAGCATCCGAACTGCATGACGGAGATTATGAATCTCTTTGCGTTCCATACCGGAACGCTTCATGCCGACGATATTCAATCCACCGAGATGAGCGTGCACGCCAATCGCCATGCCGTACGGGATAAGATCGCTTACAACCGCAGCCATGCCGCCAACGAAAGCGTGATGCCCAACGCGCACAAACTGATGAATAGCGGCACCACCACCCAGAATAGCGTGATGTCCGATTGTCGTGTGGCCACCAATCATCACATTGTTGGAGAAGGTGACGTAGTCGCCAATGTCACAATCATGTGCCACATGCGCGTAAGCCAGGAACGAACAGTTGTCGCCAACCGAAGTGTAACCACGTGCGCTGTCTGACCCCTTGTGCATGGTCACGCCTTCGCGGATCAGGCAATTTGCGCCAATGTTCAGCTTCGTTGGGCCGCCCTTATGCTTGTTGTTCTGCGGGTCGCAACCCAGAACAGCATGCGGATAAACCTTTCCACCTGTGCCAATTGTCGTTGCACCAGTCACCACTACATGACTCATCAATTCCGAATTGTCGCCTATGACGGCGCCAGACTGAATGTGACAGAAGGGGCCGACAGACACACCCTGCCCCAGTTCCACACCCTGCTCAACAAGAGCGGTGGGGTGAATAAATGTTTCTTTCATTGATATGCTCACTGGCTTTCTTCAGCTGTACTGATCATGGCAGCGACTTCAGCTTCCGCAACCTTTACACCATCGACTTCGGCAATGCATTCGTATTTCGAGATATTTGCGCGTTGCTTGATCTTCTTTACGTGAAGCAAAAGTCGATCTCCCGGTATGACCGGGCGACGGAATTTGGCATTATCTATAGTCATGAAATAGACCACGCCAGGGCGCCCGGTTTTGCGCTGAAGCAGAGAAATAGCGCCCGCCGTCTGTGCCATGGCTTCGACAATCAATACGCCCGGCATAATCGGCTTTTCAGGGAAATGTCCGGTGAAATGCGGCTCGTTGATCGTCACATTCTTGATGCCGGTTGCGGAGACGTCGCCGTCAATGTCAACAATCCGGTCGATCAGCAAAAATGGATAGCGATGCGGCAGCACTGCCAGAAGATCCTGGATATCTGCTGCTTCCAGCTTGGTCTGATTTGCATCACTCATCAGAGGATTGCTCCTTTCTCGATTGCCCGATGCTACGTATGTTCGCGATATCTCGGAACCACTGCTTGATAGGCCGAGCGGGAATACCGCCCCAGCGCTCGCCATCGGGTATGTCATTCATAACGCCGCTCGCTGCGGCAATCTGCACGCGCGAACCGATAATCAAATGGTCGGCAAGTCCCACACGACCACCCAGCATCGTCTGGTCACCGATGACACAGCTGCCGGAAATGCCGCAATGAGCCGCAACAATACAAAAACGGCCGATCCGAACATTATGGGCGATCTGTACGAGGTTATCGATCTTTGTACCTTCGCCAATGACGGTGTCGTTCAATGAACCACGGTCAATCGTCGTATTGGCGCCAATCTCGACATTGTCCTGAATGATGACTCTGCCAAGCTGGGGAACCTTTTCCAAGCCGGCGGGACCTGGGACGCAGCCGAAACCGTCCTGCCCAATCCGAACACCTGGATGAAGAGACACTTGATTGCCGATGAAAGCACACTGAACGGTTACACCGGGAGCAATATAGCTGTTGCGACCTATCTGGCTGCCTTCACCGATCACCGCTGTTGAAGAGATCAGCGTACCGCTGCCGACACTTACACCCTTGCCGATAACTGCACCGGCCTCGATCGTAGCACCGGCCTCGATATGTGCTGTGGGATGAATAATTGCAGCTGAAGAAACACCAGTTTCTCCAAACCAGCTGACCGGTCTAACGGATGCCGGAAACAGCATTCGACCAACAGAAGCAAAGTCGCGTTGTGGATTGCGGGTTATGAGTGCAGCTATGTGCGACGGCACACTGTCCACCACAGCTTCGCTACAGAGAACACCAGCAGCATTGATCGAGGAGAGACCGTCGGCATTCTTCTTGCCTTCGACGAAGACAAGAGAACCCTCAACAGCATCTTTAAGCGAAGAAAGACGCGCAACAGAACGCGGTGCAAGCTTCTGGTCACGAAGTCTTGCACCGGTAAAATCTGCGATATCGCCAATCGTGAGTTCACGCGAAGGCGCGAAAAAAACAGGATCTGCCATCAAAACACTTTCTTCCCCGGGGTTGTTATACCCCGGGAAAAGGCAAATCTATTAGAACTTGGTCGAAACACCGAAGTTGAAGTTCTGAACCTTGTCGGTATCAGCCTTCGCGATCGGGAACGCATAGTCAAAACGCAGAGGACCGAACGGCGAAGCCCACATCAAGCTTATACCTGCCGAAGCGCGAAGCTTCTTGTCGTCGCCATAGATTGGCGAACCGCCCTGCGAAGAGTCATTACCATAAAGTGTTGCGGCATCAGCAAACAAGGCGCCACGGATACCCAAGCTTTCAGGAACGAGCGGCATCGGGAACTGAACTTCAGCCGTACCGTTGATATAGGTCGTTCCGCCCATCCAGTAGCGTTTGCCGTTCGCGGCATCCTGATATGGACCGATACCATTGAACTTGAAGCCGCGGATGATGTCCGAATTGTTCTTGAACAGATCAAAGATGCGGACGCCATCATCACCGAATTCATGGATATAACCACCGCCAATGCCCAGCATGCCGACGATATCGGCTTCCTGAGAAAGCGTCTTGTAGTAGTTACCCTTGAACGTGGTCTTGATGTACTTGGCATCGCCGCCAAGACCTGCGAACTCCTGTGTGAACTTGCCATAAAGACCGTCATGCGGATTCTTCATGTCGTCGATGGAGTTGTAGGTCAGCGAATAGCTGATCGACGAACGCAGCCACGGACTATGCTCAGCAGCCTCTAGCAAGGCAGGCGCATAATAGTTGTCAGCATCCGCACGGAACAGGTCATACTTTTCCTGAACGAGGTTATACGCGAGACCTGCCGAGAAATTGTCCGTGATCGGAAGACCGAAGCGGATCGTACCACCGGTCTGCTCGACATCGTAATCATCGTTTACGCGATACGTACGACGGAATACATCGAAACCAGCCGAGAGACGGTATCCGAGGAAATATGGCTCCGTAAACGACAGGCCATAATTGCGCATATCATCCTGACCGGCACCGGCGCTGATACGGATGTACTGGCCGCGTCCGAGGAAGTTACGCTCGGTAATAGCAGCTTCGACCTGTGCACCCGGCGATTCGCCGCCTGTCGTATAACCGCCACCGATCGAGAATTCGCCGGTCGATTTTTCAACGACATCAACGACAAGAATAACCTGATCCGGCTCAGAGCCAGGCGCCGTCGAGATATTGACTGTCTGGAAGAAGTCCAGCGCTTCAAGACGACGCTTCGCGCGCTGTACCATGACCTGATTGAAGGCATCGCCTTCGTTCATGTCGAATTCGCGACGAATCACGAAGTCACGCGTCTTGTCGTTACCGCGAATTTCAATGCGCTGAATGTAAGCGCGCGGACCTTCGTCAACGCTATAGACGACCGAAATCGTATGGTTCTCGAAATCACGATCGCCACGCGGTTCAACCTTGGCGAAAGCATAACCACTACCGGCAACATTTTCGGTAACTGCGAGAACCGAATCTTCGATTTCCTTGGCGCTGTAAGGCTTACCCGAACGAGTCTTGACCAGATGATCCAGGGCCTGCCCGTCAACGCCATCAACGTTGCTCTCGACGCTTACATTGCCGAATGTATAGCGCTGACCTTCATCAACCGTGATGGTGATCGTGTATTCGTTTGTCGACGGATCGAGAACTGCATTCGATGAAATAACGCGGAAATCCGCATAGCCGCGATTGTAATAGAAACGACGGAGCGTTTCCTCGTCAGCCTGAAGACGCCCTTCGTCATATACGTCATTACGCGTCAGCCACGAAAGCGGATTCGAACGTTTGGTCGAAATCACGTCGCGCAAACGACGAGAGCCGAATGCCTGATTGCCAACGAAATCGACATTTGCGATTTTCGTGCGCGAACCTTCGTTGATTTCATAAACGACGTTCACACGCCCCTGACCAAGATCAACAGTACGTGCATTCACGGTCGCATCGCTGCGCCCGATATGCGCATAGGCTCCCTTGATCGCTTCAACGTCAGCTTCCATCGTCGCAGCGTCATAAGGCGAACGTGGCTTGAGCTGAACAGCACGAGTAAGATCAGGATCCTTGATCTTCTTGTTGCCCTGGAAAAGGACGTTGTTGACGACGGAACGCTCAGAAACATTCACGACGAGCGTGCTGCCGGACTGATTGATACGAACATCCGAGAACAGACCCATCGCAAACAGACGCTTCACCGCAGCATCAATATCAGCGCTGGTGAAGGCCTTGCCCGGACGAATGTCGATATTGTCACGGATGGACTGTGCGTCGACGCGTGTATTACCGCGTACCTCGATACGGCTAACGACAGCAGCCTCGGCAACATTGACCGAAGCCAGCGAGAGTGCAGCAGTACCCGAAGCCACAAGAGCCACTGACATGGCGAGCGCAGAAGCGGCGCCAAAGAATTTAGAACTTGCCGTCATAGGCTTTCCGAACCTTCGTTTCTTTCTGTCCCCGGGGCGATTAACCCAGAAAAGCACGTACAGATACAACCGTCATACCCGGTTTTTCCATACAAGCAAGCGTCACGGTTAAATTCTGTTTACTTAAGCAACCAGCGTGGCATCCGCGCCACGCGATTTGAGCGTTATGGTAAACAAATCGCTTAGCTTTTCGAGCAGTCACTCCCAATTTTCACTTCTGTTTAACACCTTCCCCGATCCTCGCCAGAGAAGATGCGCATCATAGCGGTTAGCTGACTGGAACCCTCCAGCCTGCACCGATCCCCAAGATCACCACCTGAGCCAGCCGGAGAGTCATCTAGCAGGCAAACAGGTCGTTGAAAAGTACGAACCCCATGAATCCCATAACAAGTAGGAACCCAACACGATAGAAAATTTCCTGCGCCGCAACAGATACCGGGCTACCCTTTATGGCCTCCACCGCATAGAAAACCAGATGGCCGCCATCCAATGGAGGCAATGGAAACAGGTTCAAAAGCCCGATACCAACCGACAACATTGCCATTAGCTGGATGAGCCAGTCAAAACCCTGACTCGCAGCCTTACCAGCCATATTGGCGATTTTCACCGGACCACCGAGCTGACATTTGTCCTCACGCCCAACCGCAAAACGCTGAAAGAACTCTCCTGTCCGGCTGATAATGTAGCCCGTTTCCATGACAGCTTGTCCCACTGATTCGAGGGGGCCATATTCAATCCGGCGGAAATTACCGACAGCTTCAGTGGTTTCCACGCCGATGGCGCCAAGCTTGATCTTGTTTCCAAGCGGATCCGTACGCTCGACGATTGCCGGAACGGCCTGCAAATCCACCATCTTGCCATCACGCTCGACAGTGAAGTTCAGCTTGTCCCCGGCCCGTCCGGATACGATGCGCTGCACATCGGAAAAAGTTGTGATCTTTTCGCCCTCAACGCTGATAAAGCGATCCCCGGCTTCAAACCCTGCTTCAGCAGCAGGACTGCCAGGCTGGACGCCAGCTATGAGCGGATCGGAAATCTGACGCCCATAGAGCGCGAAGAAGACACTGAAGATAACGATCGTCAGAATGATATTGAAAGCAGGACCGGCAAAGACGGTCGCCGCCCGCTTCCACACAGGCTGGGTATGGAATGCCCTTCGCTGCTCATCTGCGCTCAGGCTTGCATTATCGACGTCAACTGGAGAGCTTGTGGCGCTCTCGTCACCGATGAATTTGACATAGCCACCAAGCGGAATGGCAGAAATCTTCCACCGCGTGCCGTGCTTGTCCGTGAAACCGATCAGCTCAGGTCCGAAGCCGATAGAAAATGCCTGTGAGCCAATGCCGCACCAGCGCGCAACCAGATAGTGGCCCATTTCATGGACAAAGACCACAACGGTCAAAACAAAGAGGAATGGAATGATGGTCCCGACAAGCAGACTTTCGCCACCCAGAAAAAAGGCCAACGCCTCCTGCAAATCACTACTCCTTACACAACGCTAGTGGGCTTCCGAAGAACCGAATGCGTTTTGAGCAATCCCACAAACTCATCCGTCGCACCCTTAGAAACTGAAGAATATAGCGGACGGCACGTCTGGTTCTGCAAAAATTGCACCAAACAGGTACAAAAGTGCGGCAGCAGCGACAAGCCCGTCCACGCGATCCAGAACACCGCCATGCCCCGGCAAAAGACGGCCAGAGTCCTTTGCGCCGAACTGGCGCTTCACCCATGATTCTGCAAGGTCGCCAATCTGCGAAACGACAGACAGCAGCAATGCGAGTAGCGGTACCAGCCAGCTTCCGGGAGCAGCCACCAGTGAGGCAACCAGAATGCCACCGGCTACCGCAGCCGCGGCGCCACCGATGGCGCCTGACCATGTCTTGTTCGGTGAAAAGCGCGGTGCCAGTTTCGGCCCGCCCAGTGCCCGGCCATTGAAGTAGGCCGCGATATCCGTGGACCAGACAACTGCGAAAAGGAAAACAATCGCAGTAAAGCCAAAGGGCTCATCGCCGCGCAGGAGTGAAAGCGAAACGGCGGAGAAACCTGCATAGAAAAGCCCCGCCGCTGGCCAGCCGCGCCCTGTCCGCCATTGCGTGGCCAGAAGAATGAGGGTGCCCACCAACAGAACGCCAATCGTCAGCAAAGCGCTCCGGTCCATAACAAGCAGAACGCTTGTGAGCACCAGCCATGCCCAGCCGAACACACGTGAGAACACTGTCTGCTTCGGTGCGGTCAGGCTCGTCCACTCGTGGAACATGGCCAATCCGATTGCAATCGAAAACAGTGTGAAACCCAAACCGCCGACCCACGTCAGCCACAAGGCGGCTGCACCGAGGACAATGGCAGTAATGATGCGGGTTTGCAGATTGGACATTGAGACCTTTCGACAGACTGGCTTACGCCATATTAGAGCATTTTCAGTCGTCCCAACTCTCGGGAACCACCTTAGACTGCCGCCCCCTTGGTCGAAGGGCATGCGATTTCTTCTTCACGGTCTTCCAGTCCGGCGCGCACTTCAACGCCGCCAAACCGACGCTCGCGCTGGCGAAAAGCCTCATAGGCTGCATCAAGATCAGACGCGCGGAAATCAGGCCAATGAATGGGCAGGAATAGAAACTCGGAATACGCCGCTTGCCAGAGCAGGAAATTCGACAGGCGCATTTCCCCGCTCGTACGGATGATAAGATCGGGATCGGGTATCCCGGCTGTATCGAGATTTGCGGAAACCAGTTCACTGGAAATGGAAGCAGGATCAAGCAGTCCGGCAGCGACATCACGCGCCAGACTTCGAACGGCACGGACGATCTCGTCGCGGGAACCGTAATTGAAAGCTATGATCAGGTTGAGGCCTGTATTGCGACGCGTAAGCGTTTCCGCTTCGACTAATAGCGCACGTATATCGGCGGCAAGTTCCTCGCGCTCGCCGATAATACTGACACGCACATTATTGCGGTGCAGCTCAGCAAGATCGCGTCGGATGAAAATCTTCAGCAACCCCAGAAGATCGTTCACCTCGCCGCTGGGGCGGGACCAGTTCTCTGAAGAGAACGCAAACAATGTAAGGTAGCCGAGACCACGATCCCCGGCCGCCCGCACAATCTCACGAAGAGCTTCCACGCCTGCCCGGTGCCCGGCGCTGCGCGGCAAATTGCGCGCCTTCGCCCAACGGCCATTGCCATCCATGATAATGGCGATGTGGCGCGGATCGGACATGGCGAAGCTCTCCCTCAATGAAAACCATGCAGGTACTAGACCTGCATGATCTCCCCTTCTTTCACTGCAACGACCTTATCCATCTCAGCGATGGTTTCGTCCGTCAGCTTCTGCACTTTTTCAGACAGAACGCGGCCATCATCCTGACTGATGAGGCTGTCCTTCTCCAGCTTTTTCAGCGTGTCCATACCGTCACGACGAACATGACGGGCAGCGATACGACCCTGCTCAGCATACTGGTGCGCGATCTTGACCAGTTCCTTGCGGCGCTGTTCGTTCAATTCCGGCAGCGGAATGCGCAGCGTCGTGCCATCGGTGATGGGATTGAGACCGAGGCCGGAATCGCGAATTGCGCGTTCCACAGCGCCCACCATGCTCTTGTCCCAGACGGAAACCGAAAGCATACGCGATTCGGGAACAGTGATATTGGCAACCTGATTGATCGGCATGGTCGAGCCATAGGCCTCGATCACGATCGGCTCCAGCAAGCTTGCTGAAGCGCGGCCCGTGCGCAGACCGTTAAGGTCGTGCTTCAAAGAATTGATAGCGCCTTCCATGCGGCGTTTCAGGTCGTTGATGTCGAAAGCATCACTCATGCATTTTCTCCTTCGATACGCAGCAAAGGTCGATCAATTATCGGAAACGATCGTGCAGCGTCCCTTGCCTTGCAGAATTTCGGCCAAGCCGCCGTTTTCATGGATGGAATAGACTATTATCGGAATGTTGTTCTCACGCGCAAGGGCAACAGCAGCTGTATCCATGACTGCAAGCCCGCGATCGAGAACTTCTTTGTGGGTCAAACTGTCAAAACGCGTCGCGTTCGGATCCTTCTTCGGGTCGGCAGAATAGATTCCGTCAACCTGCGTGCCCTTCAAAAGCGCATCCGCTTCAATTTCCGCAGCACGAAGAGCTGCTGCCGAATCCGTCGTGAAGAAAGGATTTCCGGTGCCACCAGCAAAGATCACGACCTTGCCCTCATCCATGTAAGCCGTAGCCTGTCTCTGCGAGAAGCTCTCACAGATTTCAGGCATGGCTATGGCCGAGAGCACGACAGAATCGACGCCAATCTTGTGCAGGGAAGTACGCAGCGCCAGCGAATTGATGACCGTGGCCAACATACCCATGTGATCGCCTGTGACGCGGTCTCCGCCCTTGGAGGCCACAGCGACACCGCGAAAAATATTGCCACCGCCGATCACGACGCCAACTTCAACACCAAGCGACCGTGCCTGCTTGATGTCGTTTGCAATACGGTCTGCAACGGAAACATCGATGCCAAAGCCCTGACTGCCCATCAATGCCTCGCCCGAGGCTTTCAAAAGGACGCGTTTGTAGGCGGGCTTACCGGACATTGGATGCTCTCCGCAGATTGTGATCAAGTGGTTGTGTTCGGGTTCCGATACACGAAGGGCACCGCGTTGTCACGCGATGCCCTTCATAATCAAAAGCCTTTTCAGGCAATCAGCGCATTCCGAAAAGTGGAAACCGGTTTTCGGAACAAAATGCGCTGAAAAAACGGAGCCACTTAGCCCTTGGCAGCAGCAGCTACTTCAGCAGCAAAGTCGGTTTCTTCCTTCTCGATGCCTTCGCCGAGAGCAACACGGACAAAGCCGGTGATCTTGGCCGGTGCACCGATGGTCTTTTCAGCTTCCTTGAGGGCAGCTGCAACCGTCAGGTCAGGATTGATGACGAAAGCCTGCGAAAGAAGAACAACTTCTTCGTAGAACTTGCGCATACGGCCTTCGATCATCTTTTCGATGATGTTGTCCGGCTTGCCGGATTCACGGGCCTGCTCGATGAAAATCGCCTTTTCGCGCTCGGCAGCAGCCGGGTCAACGTCCTCGGCAGTGAGAGCCAGCGGGTTGATTGCAGCAACGTGCATGGCAACCTGACGACCAAATGCGTTTGCAGCTTCTGCATCGCCAGCGGTTTCGATTGCTACGAGAACGCCGAGCTTGCCGAGGCCATCAGCAACGCCGTTGTGAATGTAGGTCGCGACAACGCCCTGCGGGACGGTCAGCGCAGCCGAACGGCGGAAGCCAATGTTTTCACCGATGGTGGCAACAGCGTCCTTTGCCGTTTCGGTAACGGTCTTGCCGTCAACGTTGGCGTTGGCCACAGCTTCGGTCGAACCGTCGGTCGACAGAGCAGCCTGAGCAATCTTGCGGACCAGATCCTGGAAAGCATCGTTGCGGGCAACGAAGTCGGTCTCGGAATTGACTTCAACCACAACAGCCTTGTTGCCGGAAGCTGCAACGCCAACCAGACCTTCGGCCGCCGTACGGCCAGCCTTCTTGTCAGCCTTTGCAATACCCTTGGCACGCAGCCAGTCAACGGCAGCTTCGATATCGCCATTGGTTTCAGCAAGTGCTGTCTTGCAGTCCATCATGCCGGCGCCGGTGAGGTCGCGGAGTTCTTTGACGAGAGATGCGGAAATGCTCATGATATCGCCTTTCATGAAAGCGAAGGCACACCGGATGGGTGTGCCAACTTTTAACCGGCGCTTGGTTTCTGGATCGCGATCACCCTGAGCATTGCACTTCAGGAATCACAATCCCGCGCCGGGATGAAACGAGATTATCCACCCGCCCTATCGCAGATATGACGGATGGATGAAATCATACGCTGATTAAGCGCCTTCAGCCGGAGCTTCGAGGGCTGGCTCAACCGGAGCTTCAGCCTGCGCACCGACGTCGATGCCCATTGCGCCCTGCTGACGGGCAATACCGTCGAGAGCAGCGCGAGCAATCAGATCACAATAAAGAGCGATAGCGCGTGCAGCGTCGTCGTTACCCGGAATCGGGTAGTCGATCTGGTCTGGATCGCAGTTCGAGTCGATCACTGCGACAACCGGGATACCAAGACGCTTGGCTTCCTGAATAGCAATCGCTTCCTTGTTGGTGTCGATGATGAACATCAGGTCCGGAACTGAACCCATGTCCTTGATACCACCGAGGGCGCGGTCGAGCTTTTCACGCTCACGCTCAAGGTTCAGGCGTTCCTTCTTGGTGAAGCCCTGAGCTTCGCCAGCCAGAAGTTCGTCGAGCTTGCGCAGACGCTGGATCGAGTTGGAGATCGTCTTCCAGTTGGTCATCATGCCGCCGAGCCAGCGTGCATTGACGTAATACTGTGCCGAACGGTTGGCAGCATCGGCAATGATGTCCGAAGCCTGACGCTTCGTGCCGACGAACAGAACGCGACCGCCGCGAGCAACCGTGTCCGAAACGATCTTCAGCGCATTGTGCAGCAGAGGAACGGTCTGGGACAGATCGAGAATGTGGATGTTGTTACGGTCACCATAGATGTATGGTGCCATTTTCGGGTTCCAGCGATGGGTCTGGTGGCCGAAGTGAACACCAGCTTCCAGAAGCTGGCGCATGCTGAAATCAGGCAATGCCATCTTTATTTTCCTTTTCCGGTTTAACCTCCACGGGCTGAGGCGATTTCTCGCCACCGGAGGTTTTTGCCGGATTTCTCCCGACAAAAGCCCAATCCCGTGTGTGGAATAGGCGCGCTGTTAACTGATCACGCCGTAAATTGCAAGTCGTCTACACAATATAGCATTGAACAGGCGAACAAACACGCCAATCGGCGTGCTTATTTGCAGGTCGCGGTCTGTTTTGCCGCGTCATAGACATCAAGCTTCACAAGCTTCCCGCGCATGGAGAAATCTCCATAGTCCATAGTGAGGTCGCGGGTGATGCCATTGCGATAGAGCTTGAAATTAATGCGGTAGATCGGCAGGCCGTCCTGCTTTTCCTTGTCATCGAAATAGGCAATCGTCACCGGCCAGACCTGATCCTTGGAAAATTTACCCATGACCTTGGTCTCGTCATCCGGCAGAGACTGCTCCTTGCCGACGACAACGGTGGTAGCAACCACCCGGTCGGCATCTTCGGACGCGTCGAAAAGCGACGTCTGGTAAAATTTCTGCCCGGCTTCCGCCTTGCCGATCAGCTCTTCCATATGTCCGGTCGGAAATTGCGTTCCCTTGAGGTCAAGCTTGTTTTCCTTCGGCTTGTTCAGTTCAACGACTGTCTTGCCGCCCTCGAGTTTCGCGTCACCACGCACTTCCTTGACCAGTTCCTTGTCCACGAAGGTCTTGTTGACGAAACGGAAATTCTTTCCGTCTGCACCTTCGAAAGTCGTCGTCTGCTGGTCGGTCACACGCTGCGGCTGTTCTTCCATATCGATCCGAGTCACGAAACGGAAATTGGTGGTGTAGCCTTCACACGCAGATCCGTTGAACTCGTAGACCATGCGACCGGTCAAACCGCTGATCCCCGATTTTTCGTCGGCGCGATCCAGGGTCAGATCATAGACTGCGCGATGTGGAACCAACGTTACCGTCGAGGCCGCATGAGCGACGCCAGCGAATCCGGCCCATACACAAGCAGCCGTCCCACTCGCCGCAACCGCACTCTTGAAAAAACGCATACATCAATCTCCCGATGAGTTGACGAGCATGATAAAAAAACTCGTGGCGGAAGCGAGGCAAAAAACGCACCCTTCCCAAAAGCTTCACCGATTCTGCCTATAGGTAGATCGCGAAGTACCTTTGCAAGCAAGGATTAATACAATGACCGACACGATCGACAGCCGCCTCAAAAATCTGGGTATATCCATCCCAGAGGCCGCAGCACCCGCCGCAAACTACGTTCCTTTTGCACAAAGCGGTTCTTTGCTTCTCACATCTGGCCAGCTTCCGCTGGAAGGCGGCAAGCTTGTGCACACGGGGCAGATTGGTGATGAGCTGACGGTTGCGCACGGACAAGCTGCTGCACGCGCCTGTGCTGTCAACATCCTTGCCCAGGCAAAGGCTGCTCTTGGTGACCTTGGCCGCATCAAGCGGATTGTGAAGATTACTGCCTTCGTGGCTTCCACGCCTGATTTCGTGGAACAGCACCTTGTGGCCAATGGCGCCTCCGATCTCCTCGTGGCGGTTCTCGGCGACGCTGGCAAACATGCCCGCTCGGCTGTTGGTGTTGCGAGCCTACCCCTCAATGCACCTGTTGAAATAGAAGCGATCATCGAGGTTGCCTGACATGACTTCCATCGACTGGATCAAGAAGCGTCCTGTTGCTCATCGCGGATTGCACGATCTCAATAAAGAGCGCTGGGAAAACACTCTTTCAGCGTTCGAGGCAGCAGTAAAGGCGGGTTTCGCTATCGAATGCGATGTGCATCTCACAATTGACGGCGGCGTTGTGGTCTTTCATGACGATGAACTGAAACGTCTCGCCGGTCGTGAAGGCTACATCAGCGATCTGACACTGAAGGAAGCCACCGCACTGAAGATTGGCGGCACCGCCGATCATGTGCCGACGCTTCGTCAAATGCTTGATCTGGTCGATGGTCGCGTTCCCCTCGTTATCGAGCTGAAGGGTATCGAAGGTAAAGATGACGGTCTGGTTGCCACCGTTGCCAAAGAACTGGCATCCTATAAGGGCGAAGCCGCGATCATGTCTTTCGATCACCACCTGATCCGCCGTTTTGCGGCAGATGCACCGGGAATTCCTGGCGGTCTGACAGCCGAAGGTACACGCAGGGAGGACTTCGAAAGACATTTCTCCATGCTGGCGCATGGCATCTCCTTCGTCTCCTATAATGTGCATCACCTGCCCAACCCGTTCGTCACCTTTGTTCGCGAGAAGTTACAAATGCCGGTGATCAGCTGGACAGTGCGGGATCGGGAAATGCAGAAACATAGCGATCTCAATGTCGACCAGATCACGTTCGAAGGCTTTGATCCACGCGCCCTCGTAGCTTGACGACAACACGCCGAACACCGCAAAATATGTGCGATAACGGCAAAGGAATAGCGGTGAACGACGAAGATCCGCAGAATGAGCAAAGCTTCGTTCTCCGTGTCGTTGAGAATATCAGCGAGTTCACGGCAGACGAATGGAACAGTCTTGTCGGAGCATCCCGGCAGGACGCGCATTACAATCCCTTCATTACCCGCAACTTCCTGCTGGCTCTGGAAGAATCAGGCTCGGTTTCACGAAAAACGGGCTGGCTTCCGCGCCATTTACGTCTTGAAGATGATCAGGGCCACCTCATCGGAGCCGTGCCGAACTATCTCAAGGGGCATAGTCAGGGAGAATATGTCTTCGACCATGGATGGGCTGATGCTTTCGAGCGCACCGGTGGTCGATACTATCCAAAATTTCAGGCCGCAGTGCCTTTCACACCGGCCACCGGTCCGCGCCTCCTCAATCACATCGCCTATGAAAGCGAAACCGTTCGACTGGCGCTGGCTGGCGGACTGCGGGAACTGGCTGATCAATCCGGCGTCTCATCAGCGCATGTCACATTTGCACTGCCAGATGAGATCACCGCGCTCGAGCGCGCAGGATTTCTTCATCGCACGGATCAACAGTTTCATTTTAAAAACAATGGCTTTAAAAGCTACGATGATTTTCTGAATGAGCTGGTATCTCGGAAACGCAAGGCGTTAAAGAAAGAACGACGTGAAGCCTTGTCGGATGGTATCGAAATCGACTGGTTGACCGGCAGCGACCTCACGGAATCCGTCTGGGACGACTTCTTCGCGTTTTATACGGATACCGGTAGCCGCAAATGGGGACGGCCCTATCTGAACAGGCAGTTCTTTTCGCGGATCGGCGAAACCATGGCGGGAGACATTCTGCTCGTCATGGCCAAACGCAACGGACATTACATTGCCGGTGCGATCAACTTCATCGGTGGTGATACACTTTTCGGCCGTCATTGGGGCTGCATCGAAGATCACCCATACCTGCATTTCGAGGTTTGCTATCATCAGGCAATCGATTTTGCGATTGATCGAAAGCTGAGCGTCGTGGAAGCCGGAGCACAGGGCGAGCACAAAATTGCCCGCGGTTATGTGCCGGTAACCACCCATTCAGCGCATTACATTGTTCATGAAGGCTTTCGGAAAGCCGTACGCGACTATCTCGATCATGAACGTCGCGAAGTCGAACAGATTCAGGACGCCCTGGAAGAACACTCGCCATTCAGGGATGCGCTCTGACTGCTTGTTTTGACGCGCATCTCATCCGAAAGCCGCTTCACACCTTTCGGGATGCGCTCGCTCTATCCACCTTGCCTAACGCGACTTGATACGGTCTGATCCTGTCAAACATTTTCGCATTGGAGAGAATCGCATGTCCGCCACCTATGACGACAACAATATCTTCGCCAAAATTCTGCGCGGCGAAATCCCGTCCACCCGTGTTTACGAAACCGATGACGTCGTTGCTTTCATGGATGTGATGCCGCAAGGCACGGGCCACACGCTGGTTGTGCCAAAGACTGCTTCCCGCAATCTGCTCGATGCCAAGCCGGAAACCCTCGCGAATGTTGTTCAAGTGGTGCAGAAAATCGCGCAGGCCGTGAAGAGGGCATTCAATGCCGATGGCGTAACCGTCATGCAGTTCAACGAACCGGCATCCGGCCAGACCGTCTATCATCTGCACTTTCATGTGATCCCGCGCTTTGAAGGCGTGGCGCTCAAGCCCCATACCGGACAGATGGAAGACGCGGCAGTTCTTTCCGCAAACGCTGAAAAGATTCGTGCAGCGCTCTGATAAGACTCACACTTTCAAAGTGTAAGCAGGCCGATTACCAGCAGGATTTCCGCAACGAGTACACCGACGAGCAATCGCTTACCGGTAATGAGAAAGGCGGCAAATCCTGCCGCGGCGGAACCAGCGCGGAGCCAGAGCGGCGAATTGGCCAGTTCTCCATTAGGATAGAGAATAAGCTGCGCGATAACGCCTGCAACCAGTGCAGTCGCGACGCAGCGCACGAAAACGAGAGCTTCTGAATCCTCCCGCACGCGCCCACCAACCAGCACTCCCATCAGGCGGAACAGATAGGTTGGAAGCGCTCCAGCCAGCAGGATAAACAGAAACGGCCACCACCAGGTCGAAAAGCTGTCCCAGTTCATTCAGTTGCCCCCACCGATACGCGACGCATCCAGTGAAAACCGAACGCTATCAGCCCACCGAGAACACCCGTGATCAGCAGGTCATATCCAGGAGCCAAATGATGAAATATGGGGAACAGAACGATCCCGGAAATCATTGCGACCTGCCCTGCCCTTTCTCTGGCTGAACGCCAGAGCGACGTCAGAAAATACATCGGCGTCAGCATGAAAAGTGCCGCGAAAACAATTGGCGGAAAAGACGTCGATAACGAATAGACGATAGCAACGACAATCGCATTGGTTCCCACCAGAACCATACCGATCCCCGCAAAATAGCTCGTCCGCATATCACGCGGGATCTTGCGCAGCTCCTCCATGGCCATGACCCAGGCGGTGACGGCAACGAAATGACACAGAGCAGCGAGCGTCAGTTTTCGCGTTTTCGATCCCTGCAACTCGGGAAGCAGCGCGACCACCATCGGCATCAAACGCACGGACGAAAGTCCCACCGCAAGAGCCGCGGTAGGCAAAGCCACACCTGCACTGATCGCTCCGATCAGAACGACCTTTGCCGGAAGCGCCCAGATGGTCAGCGTCATAAAGACGGCTTGAACAACGGTGATGCCGCTTTCAATTGCCAGTCCCGCAAAACCGATAAACGAACTCATCAACAATAGAGCAGGAATACTGCAAATGCGTGTACAACCGCGCAAGAACCATCGCAGGTGACGATGGTCTTCTGAATTTTGCTCAGGATAATCGGAATGAATCGGTGGCATAGAGTCACGTTAGAGCAAGGTCCGAGCAAGTTGCACCTGGTTTTTACCGCTCAGATCGGAAAACCTCAGTTTTCCTTCACACCAGCCTCATCCTCAAAACAAAACGGCCCTCAGAGAGGGCCGTTCCGCTTGCTTGTTACTTCTTACGTGGCACTTTCGGCACCGACGATTTGGCCGCCGAGGACTTCGAGGAAGATTTCGGCGCCGGTTCGTCCTTGCCCGCCAGCACCTTCTCCTTCTCTGCCTTCTTCGGCGCAGCCTTCTTGCGTTGCAGCTGCTTCTTCTCAGCCGGAATATCCTTCTTCGGACTTACCGGCTTATCAGCCACGCTTTCCAGCGAAAGATCGGTCTTACCGTCCGGTTTCGTCACGACATCCACCCGGACCGTGCCACCATGCTTGAGTTTCCCGAAGAGCACTTCATCAGCCAATGGCTTCTTGATGTGTTCCTGGATAACCCGGGCAAGCGGACGTGCACCCATGCGCTCGTCGTAACCCTTGTCAGCAAGCCAAGCGATTGCGCCTTCGGTCAGTTCGAAGGTCACGCCGCGCTCAGCAAGTTGAGCTTCAAGCTGAAGCACAAACTTCTGCACAACCTGATGAATGACGGGAACCGGCAACGGACCGAACGGAATGATCGCATCCAGTCGGTTACGGAACTCAGGCGTGAACAAGCGGTTGATCGCTTCCATGTCATCGCCTTCGCGACGCGTGGAACCGAAGCCGATTGCTGCCTTCGCCATATCCGACGCACCGGCATTGGTGGTCATGATCAGGATCACATTGCGGAAGTCGATCTTCTTGCCGTTGTGATCGGTCAGCGAGCCATGATCCATTACCTGCAACAATATGTTGAACAGATCGGGGTGTGCCTTCTCGATCTCATCAAGCAGCAGCACGCAATGCGGATGCTGATCGACGCCATCGGTCAGGAGTCCGCCCTGATCGAAGCCAACATAGCCGGGAGGCGCACCGATGAGCCGCGATACGGTGTGACGCTCCATATATTCCGACATATCGAAACGCAGGAGTTCCACGCCCAACGAACTTGCCAGCTGTTTGGCGACTTCCGTCTTGCCGACGCCGGTCGGGCCGGAGAACAGGTACGAGCCGATTGGCTTGTCCGGTTCGCGCAATCCCGCACGGGCGAGCTTGATCGACGCTGACAGCGCTTCGATGGCCAAATCCTGACCGTAAACGACACGCTTCAGTTCAGCATCCAGATGCGAGAGAACCTGCTCATCATCCTTCGATACCGACTTCGGCGGAATACGGGCCATCGTTGCGATTGTCGCTTCGATTTCCTTCACGCCGATGGTCTTCTTGCGCTTGTTCTCAGGCAATAGCATCTGGCTGGCACCTGTTTCGTCAATCACATCAATTGCCTTGTCTGGCAATTTGCGATCCGAAATATAACGCGCAGAAAGTTCCACTGCCGTCTTGATGGCATCGACCGTGTACTTGACCTTATGGAAATCCTCGAAATAGGGCTTCAGCCCCTTCATGATTTCAATCGCATCCGGGATCGAAGGCTCATTGACATCTATCTTCTGGAAGCGACGCACCAAGGCACGGTCTTTCTCGAAGAACTGACGATATTCCTTATAGGTCGTCGATCCGATGCAGCGGATAGCACCCGATGAAAGCGCCGGTTTCAACAGGTTCGATGCATCCATCGCGCCGCCCGAAGTGGCGCCAGCCCCGATGACTGTATGAATCTCGTCGATGAACAGAACCGCACCCGGATACTCTTCGAGCTCCTTGACGACCTGCTTCAGACGCTCTTCGAAGTCACCGCGATAGCGGGTGCCAGCCAGAAGTGTGCCCATGTCGAGCGAGAATATCGTCGCATCGGCAAGCGCTTCAGGCACCTGTCCTTCAACGATCCGCTTGGCAAGACCTTCGGCAATCGCAGTCTTGCCGACGCCGGGATCACCCACATAAAGCGGGTTGTTCTTCGAACGACGGCAGAGCACCTGAATGGTGCGGCTGATTTCGCTGTCACGACCGATCAGCGGATCGATACGCCCGGCCTTGGCCTTCTCATTCAGATTGACGCAATAGGCAGACAGGGCGTCCTGCTTCTTCTTGGCGCTTTCTTCCTGTTCTGTGCTAGTGCGTTCTTCACTTGCGCTCTCTGCGCCGCGCGGCGGGCGAGTTTCGCTGTTCTGCGGGCGCTTGGAGATGCCATGCGAAATATAGTTCACGGCATCATAACGTGTCATCTGCTGCTCCTGGAGGAAATAGGCAGCATGACTTTCCCGTTCCGCAAAAATGGCAACCAGCACGTTGGCACCGGTTACTTCCTCGCGGTTCGAGGACTGTACATGAATGACCGCGCGCTGAATGACGCGCTGGAAAGCGGCAGTTGGCTTGGAATCTTCGTCATAACCCGTGACGAGATTATCAAGTTCGCGATCAATATAGTCGGTAACGATACGTTTGAGATGCTCAAGGTCGACGCTGCAGGCACGCATCACTGCGCCCGCATCCTGATCGTCGATCAAGGCAAGCAAAAGATGTTCGAGCGTCGCATATTCGTGATGCCGCTCGTTTGCAATTGTGAGGGCTTGATGCAGGGCCCTTTCAAGGCTTGGGGAGAACGATGGCATATGACCTCACTTTTTCTCCATCACGCATTGCAGCGGATGCTGGTTTTGGCGGGCGAAATCCATGACCTGGCTAACTTTGGTTTCGGCGACTTCGTATGTAAATACGCCGCACTCGCCGACCCCGTGATTGTGAACATGCAGCATGATGCGCGTGGCATCATCCTGGTTCTTCTGGAAAAACCGCTGCAGGACATGAACGACGAACTCCATGGGTGTGTAGTCGTCATTGAGGAGCAGGACACGATAGAGGCTGGGCTTCTTGGTTTTCGGCTGTGTACGCGTAACTACAACGGTGCCGTTTTCCGGACCATTTCCGCCGTCAGTCTTGCTTTGCATGACTATATCGAGATGCCTCATGAAACCTATTACCCGGATGCCCATCTGCCTGACCCAACTTGCCCTATTATGTAGGTCGTCATGTGGTGATTTTAAGCCCTTCATTGGCACTTGCAACCGGGACTTATTGCAATAACGAGGCTTGACACAGTTATATGGCGTCGTCCGAACGATAGGTCATGACAAAACAGCTCTATGTAAAATAGCCGGAGCACTTCGCTGCCAAATAATATAGGTACTAATAATTGAACCTAATAAACTCGACCCTATAAAAAGCGGAACACAAATTGCGGTTTCACGAATACGAAAAAAGTACTAATTTTCTCACATAATCAAAACATTAATGAATGCATTAGGGCTACTAACAGAACATACTTTTTAAAACCCGCTCATTTCTAGAGGCTGCCTCTCCCCTTCCACCCAAACAAGGCAGCAGCAAAACTAAACTCGCGCAAGCGGGTTTTTTTTGTGTTGTGACACCACTGCCTTCCCCTGATACGAACAGCGCATTTCATTGACACATCTGCGTGAACGTTCTTAACGCATCGGGTCTGAACGGACTGTCAGCGTTACGGCTTCCTCAAAATTTTTCCGAAATTTATGAACAACACGGTTACCATAAACGGATTGGTAACGCTGATGGCAGTAGGATCACCGAATTAGACGCTGTGTGCCTTTTGTGTCGCAGTTCAAAAAATCCGGGATACAGGTAGGTCATCATCGTGCGTACCGCATTTAGTAAAGTCGCATATGCCTTGAAAAGAGCGGCGCAAGCCACCCTTCTTCTTGCAGTTGTAACGGGGTGTTCGACAGCTTCGACAACGATACCGGCGATAGCGGCTAGCGATAGATATGCAGCGATCGTGATCGATGCGAACACCGGCAAAACGCTGTTTGCCTCGAATGCGGATGCACAGCGCTATCCAGCTTCCCTCACCAAAATGATGACTCTGTATATGCTTTTCGAGGCAATGCAGGCAGGGCGCATGAACAAGGACACGCGTATCCCGGTGTCCGCCTATGCAGCTGCGCGCCCGCCTACAAAAATCGGCTTCCGTTCGGGGCAAAGCATTCGTGCTGAAGATGCAGCGCTGGCCATGATCACAAAGTCAGCCAACGACGTGGCAACTGCCGTCGGCGAATATATCGGCGGCTCCGAAGAGCGGTTTGCGCAGATGATGACAGCAAAGGCTCGTCGTCTTGGCATGCGTAACACGACCTTCCGTAACGCATCGGGTCTGCCGAACATGGCGCAGCATACGACTGCACGCGACATGGCGATCCTCAGCATCGCACTTCGCCAGCATTTCCCGAACGAATTCTCCTATTTCTCCCGCCGCAGCTTCGTTTTCCGCGGACAGACCATCAACGGTCACAACCGTTTGCTCGGTCGCGTTGAGGGCGTGGACGGCATCAAGACCGGCTACACCAATGCATCCGGTTACAATCTGGCTTCTTCAGTCAGCCTGGATGGCCGCAGGCTCGTAGCGGTGGTCATGGGCGGCAATACCGGTGCTAGCCGCGACGCCCATATGACTCAGCTCATCCGCAAATATCTTCCTATGGCAACGCGTAGCCGTAACGCTGCACCGCTCGTCGCCATGCGCAACGATGCACCGCAGGTCGTTGCTTCGATCGATCTTCCCAAGGCCAAGAATGCCCCTGTTCCTGTAACCCGTCAGGTTGCAGCCGTGGACGACATCATCAACAACGAAAGCGGTGAAGGCGATAGCGACCAGCCTCAGGTTCTGGCACTTGCAGCACCGACCGCGCGTCCTGCTGCGCTGGCCGCACAGGCTGCGATCCGCCCCACACCAAAGGCCGCCGTCCCGTCTGCACAGGCTCAGGAAGTCGATCCGGTCACAACCGCCTCAGCTCCTGCTGCCGGTGGCTGGGCAATCCAGATCGGCTCCCTCCCGAGCGAAGGTCAGGCGCGGGACATGCTTGCCAAGGCTTCTGCCACAGCAGGTGGCACGCTGCGTGCGGCGTCGCCCTATACCGAGACCTTCAACAAGGGTAGCGCAACTTTCTACCGCGCGCGCTTTGTTGGCTTCTCCTCCAAGCAGGCTGCTTGGGATGCCTGCGCCTCGCTGAAGAAGAAAAACTTCGGCTGCTATGCAGTCGCGAACTAATCGATTGCGAGGGGTTCTGCCCCCTCGTTGCCAGCTTCAAACCCGAATTTGTAGTGCGTAGAGGGTTTCGAGATGTCAAATATGAGAGAAACTTTCGGCCAGCCGCCGTTCAAAACGGCCGACTGGACACAGGATGAAGGCAAGACTTCAGCCTTCGGTGCATTGTTCTCGGTGCAAGGCCTCAAGCAGGCTGCCCTGCGAATTGCCGATGTAAGGCGAGGCACCGGCTTTCAGACCAAAGATCTGGTCGGGCTGCTCGTCTGTCATGCAGCACGTAACAAGCGGTTGGTTCAACCACGGGCTTCCATGCGGATGACCCTGCCGGTGAATTTCGACCGAGTTTCTGTGCGCCTGACGATAGAAAACTGAATGAACACCAGATGAAATGAAAAAGGGCCTGCCGGTTAACCGGCAGGCCCTTTTTCATGAGTGTATCAATCTTCAAAGCAATCCCAGAGCCGCCAGCTCCTGGCGCAATTCTGCCGGCAAGGCAGCCCTGCCCGCTTTACCCGCGGCTTCATCATGCGGGACTTCATTTTCAACCAGATAGCGCCAACCCTGAAAAGCGCGGCGTGGCTGCCACTCTGTCGGAATGACCTTGGGTTCGAGAACAAGGTGACAGCGATTGATACCCTGCTCATCTGTAAATGGACGAACATCCAGCAGGCGCTGACGGCATTGGACGTTGCCCTTGATAACCCAGTAGAGCGAGCCACCTTCCAGCAGCTCATCGATCCGTTTCGGAACCATTCTCGTTGTGTGAAACTGTTCCGGCACCAAACCGGCCGCACGCTGTTCAGCGAGACGGAAATCGATCCAAGCCGCGAGATCTTCGATACTGTCGCAGCCGACACAAAGTTTGACGAGATTGAGAGCCATAGGGGTGATTTAGCCAAGACGAATGCGCGCTTCAAGCCTGAAGCATCGCATTCCGCCCAGAATTGCGAATCAACAGGCGACCACGTTGACGGCGAGACCGCCCTGACTGGTTTCCTTGTAACGCTCGCTCATATCGTGACCGGTCTGGCGCATTGTCTCGATACAAGCGTCGAGAGGTACAAAATGCTTGCCGTCGCCCTTTACAGCAAGTGACGCTGCGGTCACCGCCTTCACCGCACCAAGCGCATTACGTTCAATGCACGGCACCTGCACAAGCCCGGCAACCGGGTCGCAGGTCATGCCAAGATGGTGCTCGAGCGCAATTTCAGCAGCATTTTCAATTTGCTCAGGCGATCCGCCAAGCACAGCGGCAAGACCCGCTGCCGCCATTGCCGATGCTGATCCTACTTCGCCCTGACAACCAACTTCCGCGCCAGAAATCGATGCGTTGTGCTTGATGACACCGCCGATCGCGGCAGACGTCAGGAGAAAATCGCGAATGCCTTTCTCATCGGCATCATCATGAAAATGCAAGTAATAGCGCAGAACCGCCGGTACAACGCCTGCAGCACCATTTGTCGGTGCGGTGACTACCCGGCCGCCGGACGCGTTTTCTTCATTGACCGCCATCGCGTAAACCGAAAGCCAGTCATTTGCCAGAAGCGGGTTGCTGCGATTGTTGCGCCAGTCATCCTGAAGCTTATCATGAAGCTGTCGCGCACGACGACGGACATTCAGGCCGCCCGGCATGACACCGTCCCGGCTCAGTCCACGCTCGATACAGCCACGCATGGCCCCCCAAATACGATCGAGACCATTATCCAGATCACCGCGTGCCATATGCTTTTCTTCATTAGCCCGCTTCATTTCGGCGATCGACAGCCCGCTGTCATGGGCCATCTCAAGCATCTCAGCGGCACTACGGAATGGAAACGGCACATCAGCCCTGTCGTCCTGCTTTGCACCGCTGCGCTGAACGCGGCTCAGCTCTTCTTCCGTCACGACAAAACCGCCACCGATGGAAAAGTATGCCCGACGCAAGAGAAGATTGTCATCGGCATCGAATGCTGAGAAAGCCATGCCGTTGGCGTGCCCCGGCAAAGGAGTCTTCCGATCCAGTACGAGATCGACCTTCGGATCGAAATGATAGGCCGGATGCCCATCGGGTTTCACCTTCTTCTCGGCGAACACCTTCTCAACTTCAACGTCCATAATGTCGGGATCAATCGTATCCGGCAGATGACCGCAGAGCCCCAGAATGACGGCACGATCCGTCGCATGCCCGACGCCGGTATAAGCAAGAGAGCCGTGCAGGCTCGCTTTCAACCGGTGGATTTTCGAATGCGCAGGCCGTGGCCAGTTTCCGCCTATAATTTCATTGAGAAACATGCGCGCAGCCGTCATCGGGCCCATCGTATGCGAACTGGAAGGCCCAATGCCAATCTTGTAAAGATCGAAAACCGACAGAAACATTCCACACCTTCTGCAGCCGTCATAAGGCTGATTGATTCCTGATCGCAGCGTCGCCCGCGATTTGCCTGATCGTCCATTCTAGACAAAAATCGGCAAAAAGTCGCTAACGCAGAAACCGCGTATCTCTATCAGATAGTGTAGGAAAGGATCAACGCAAACGGAATGCTGAAATGCGGCATCAAATTTCCGGAATACGTAACGCCGCCTGACTTCTAGAGCATTTCCTGTTTTGTTTGATTCATTGGAAATGCTCTATCCGTTTGTTTTCACGCATGTCTTTATCCCGAAACCGGTTCCCACTTTCGGGAGACATGCTCTAGACGGAGAACAGATAGGCCATGAGGATGACAGCAGCGAGACCAACGACTGCCCAGAGCGTAACGCCCCAGCAGGATTTTTGAACGGTTTCGTCCATGGAGATTTTGGCAACCTTGTTGTGCAACTCTTTTACACAGCGTCCTTCACAACGCTGTTACCGATCATATAGCTTCGTGAACAACGGAACGCAACGGCGAAAAGCGACTGAATTGTGGCGATAAATTTTCTGGATTGAACATCCACCTCATGAAAGCTTTCTTTATCAATCAGTTACCAATAGATAACCTTAACAAAAGCTTTAAAGTGACGGCAGAAATGCGGCATCAGGGTTGAGGTAGAAGCATATCTGTCTTACCCGCCAACCAGTAAGCGGCAAGTCCTACCCACTCACGCATGGCCACGCTGAACCGCGAAAGCGCTTCATTCGGGGATTCGAGATAAAGGGCAAAACGCTCGCTGGCGCGCGTCTTGTAGTCTACCGGCCAGGCGACAACATCGAAATCCGCCTTGCGAAAGCAGCCAACGGATCGCGGCATATGATATGCAGAAGTCACCAGAAGCCACGTTTCGCCGGGTTTGGGCTGGGCCAGTTCTTTCGAGAAAATTGCATTCTCAACCGTGTTCCGAGACTTGTTTTCATAGATGTAACGTTCGCCGGAAAAGCCGAGATCTACCAGCATCTGCCGCGTGCTATCTGCCTCTTTGACGGATTCTTCGAAAAAGGCTCCATCACCTCCGGAAACAATAACCCTGGCGTCTGGATATAATCTCGCCAGCCGCATCGCTTCGAAAATGCGGTCGGCCGCGCTATTCAACTCGAAACCTTTGCGCCCGGCATTGATGTCACCATTCATATAGCCGCCAAGAACAACGATCCCATCCACATGTTGTGGCATTGCATCCGGCTTCGCGAAACGATCCTCCAGCGGGGCAAGCAGAACAGAACCCAGTGTGGTGAAAGCCGCAAAAAACAGAATGGCGATAGACAACCCCAGCACACTCATACTGAGCCGTCGAGAACCTCGCCACATGGCCAGAAAAGCAATCAGGACAAGAACGAGAATTATCGTAACAGGTTGGAAAAACAGCCAGAAAATCTTCGACAGACTAAAAAACAATCAAGCTCTCCAATATCCAGCCCTCTGTCCGTGCCCATGCCAGCACGAATCCGTGTGCGACCGCATACTATAGTGTTGCAAAAGCCTGTGTTAGAGATTTGCCGGGAATCGAAAAACGCCGGATAGCGCTATCCAGCCGGAAGGAACCATGTCTAACATCACGCCCCAGGATATTGCACCTTCGTCCCGGATTCGTCTCGGTCGCATCGATATTGCGCGTGGGATCGCGCTGATCGCCATGGCGATCTACCACTTTGGCTGGGATCTTGAGTTTTTCGGCTATATGGCACCTGCCACAACTGCCCATGGGGGCTGGAAGCTTTTCGCCCGCTGTATTGCTTCAAGCTTCCTGTTTCTGGTCGGCTTCAGCCTCGTTCTGGCGCATGGCAACGGGATTCGCTGGAAATCAATGGCGAAACGTCTGGCACAGATCGTTATCGCTGCGGCCGCGATTTCAGCAGTCACATGGTATATGTCGCCGGACAGTTTCATCTTCTTCGGCATCCTTCACCAGATCGCTCTGGCAAGTGTGCTCGGTCTTCTTTTCCTGCGCCTGCCCGCCTTTGCAATATTGATCATTGCAGCGTTGGTCATCAGCGCCCCGCTTTACGCAAGCGCCGATATTTTCAATAATCCCGCGCTCAGCTGGGTCGGCCTTTCGACCGTCGCGCCGCGTTCGAACGATTATGTGCCGCTGTTTCCTTGGTTCGGAGCTGTCCTTATCGGCATGGCGGCGGCGCGCATGTTTCAGCGTTTTGGATGGCTTCAGCTCTTGGCTGGCGGGATCAAACCCCAGTTTCTTGAAAAGCCGCTGACATTCATCGGCAGGCATAGTCTGGCTTTTTATCTTATTCATCAACCAGTTCTGATCGCACTAGTTTATGTCTTCTCGCAACTGATGCCTCCGGCGCAGCCAACACCGCGAGAAGCGTTTACGCAATCCTGTGTGGCTGCATGCCTGCAAAACGGAAGCGAACAGCTATGCCAGCAGTTCTGCGGCTGCGTCGTGACGGAACTGGATAAAGCGAAACTGTTCGATGATGTCTTCAGCGGCAAGATCGATCAGGAGAACAACAGCACGGTCCAGGATATTGCACAAATGTGCTCACCGGTGCCCGATACCCAGTAAAACAGATCAGGTATTGACGCCCAGTTCGGCAAGACGCTCGATGCAGGATTCCTCGATCTGGTCGAGTTCGCCGAGTGTCTCCTCAATGTCGCGTCGCTTCTGGCGAAGATCGGCGCGTTTTTCCTCAACGCGCTTCATGAGCAGCTTCAGCTGCCCCGTCTCGCCGGGCGGCTCACGATACATCTGGATGATTTCGTGGATTTCGGCGATCGAAAAACCAAGCCGCTTGCCACGCAGAATCTGCTTCAGAAGATGACGGTCGGCGGGACGGAACAGTCGTGTGCGGCCACGTCTCACAGGAGCGATCAGGCCTTCATCTTCGTAGAAGCGCAAAGTACGGGTTGAAATACCGAACTCGCGCGTCAACTCTGTGATCGTATAATATTCGCGCACCACAACATTCCTGCCTTATATCAAGCGGACCAGCCTCTAAACCGAATTGAGTTCAGAGGCTAAGTTGTGCTCCCCCATTTACGTAAAAGTCAACATTAAACCGATGCGAACTAAAATACATTTAGCTACAATTTGGCCGAAAACCGGAATAATCAATTTCACCTACCGCCAGAAACGGTGAAGGCTTTTCCAAAGGATATTCAGCTGAAACCCCTTAATTTCCGCTGATTTCCCATGGATTGCGACTTGCCATCATATTGCCGCTCATGCGTTATGAACTTGCGGAAACCAGTTACAAATGGCGATTCATGCGGCGCTCTATAAAATTTACCTTGATCGGACTTGTCGTCATCGCTGTGATAGGCGCAGCCCCATTTGCCGTCGAACCAATTGTCGTGAAGATCGGAGAAGGTTCGATTCGTCAGCTCGCCAGAGACGGTAATTTCTGTCAGACAGAGCAATGCGACGAAGGCATGAATTACGCGCTTGGTTTTCTCGAAACCAATTATGCGCTGTCGCCTCACGACGTTAAATGGTGTATGGGCGTCGATGTCATTTCCCATTATGAGTTGCCATTCGGTAACGCATTGAAAAAGTCAATAACCGACCGAATGTACCAACGTTGTGGCGATCCGAAGCAAGATGAACCACCCGGCGATCATACGGATGAATAAAGGCGCTCTTCATGAAGCGATTTTTGCGCATTGGCGCCTGGATGATACTTCTGGCCATCCTTGCAGTTACGATCAGCCCGATTAAATTCCGCCCAGTGACAGGTGAGCCCGTCGATCTAGAGCGGTTTGCGGCTTTCTTTCTGGTCGGAGCCTTGTTCGCCCTCGCCTACCCTCGCCACTGGATGGGTGTTCTTCTGCTGACAGTCGGCTGCGCCGCACTTTTCGAACTGATGCAACGTTTGGCACCTGGGCGTCACGGCGAGTTCATAGACTTTGTTTTCAAGGCGGCCGGAGCCATATTTGGCATTGCTGTTGGCTATGGCCTCAGCCTTATGCGCCCTTTCCGGCAAGAAGGCTGATCAAGCAGCGGGAATAGCCTTCAGTCTGTCGCCTGCCGTTTCACGCATGAATTCCAGATGGATCGAACGTAGCAATGCGGCCAGATCGTCATTGGCAGCAGCAAATCGGCCGCCCCCGACAGCCTCGCACATGAGTGCTGATATTTCCGCAGCGCCCATACGCTTTCGCCCGGCAGCAACCGCCCGCCAGGCCTCGATGGCAACAATCAAGGGCGCATGCGTGGCATCGCTCAATCCGGAAGAGCGAAGAAGCGCAGCAAGGGCAGCAGGACGTCCGCCCGAAATAATCGCACAAATCCGCCTATCATCGAGATCGGAAAGCGCGCCCAGCAAGCTGGCGAAGAAATCTATACGGCCTCCGGCAACGGCACGGATAACAAAACTGGTCGTGATTTCACCGCGCAGACGCAGATGTTCGACCAGCGCCGGGAGTTCTTCTTGTGAACAGTTTTCCGCCAGTTGCATTGAAGCACGAGCAGTCGCATCGCCTACAACCTTATCGGCGCGGCGTTGACCCAGAAGCAATTTCACCAGTGGAAGAGATTGGAGAACCTCTCCGACTCTCACTGCGAGTAGATGACGGCATTCAGCCGGAAGATGCGGATGGGCCAGCAAGGCTTCCCGTACGACAGCATCATGTCCGCAGCGCTCGCTGATGCGCCGAAACGAAACGGGGGCGATACGGGCGCAGCGGTTGAAGAGCATTTCAGCAACAGCTTCATTATTCCCGACTTCGGCGATTGCCGCCGCGACTGCGAATGAAACATGCGGGCGCGCGGCAATCAAAACCTGCATCGATGGAGCGCTATAGGCCACACGATCAATCAGATCAGCGTCGCTAAGAAGCTTTGAGCGTGCAAGGATATATCCCGCCACCTCCGGTTGATCGGCTGCAAGCGCCGTTACGATATGCAAAGGCGAATGCACGCTGGTCGAAAGCACATCTGCAATAGCCATGCGAACTTTCGGGGAAGGATCATCAAGCAAAAGCGTCAATGCGGCTTCTGCATGTGCACGAGCATGATCAGACTGAAGCTGGTCAATACATTGCCGGGCCAACTGAGCAGCTCGGACAACGCGCGCAGCTACCGGCTCGCAGCCACCGACAAACGTATCTTTTTCGATATACATTCTGGCCCCGCTCCAGATCGTTCTTGTATTCGAAAATGATAAATTAAAATGGTTTACGAGCGGTTTACCATGTTTGTTAACCGCATTGTCGCAGCATGGAACCGAACGCGTTTTCACTCGTTTTATCGTCATCAATTCAACGGAGACTTCAAATGGCCGACGAAAAGATCACGAACGAAATCCAGCAGGCTCTCGAAAAGCAGATTGCCGATATGCGCACTGAACTGAAGCGCCTTTCAAAGTCGCTGGCGTCACATTCTGGCGAGCTGAGAGAACGCGCGGAGGACGTCATGGATGATGCGTCCGGTCGTTTCCGTCATGCCGCGCAGGCCGTGCGTGAACGCGGTCAGGTCGTTGCCGAAACGGTTCGCGAAAACCCAGGCACAGCCACAACCCTTTTCGGAACTGCCGGAATTATCGGCATTCTCATCGGTGTTGCCATCGGGTGCGCCATTTCTGATCGCCGCTGAACAGCAAGAACAGCCTGATACTTGTGCCCGCGCTCAATGCGCGGGCTTTTGTTTGCGCTCTTTACGAGACGGTTGTGGTCTGCTAGCTCCCGGTCATTGGCAGTTTGCCACCGGTCGCAGCCTACCCGGTCAAAACAAGGATGAGCGCAATCAAGCGCTGCAAGACTGCGACGTGGCTTGAAACAAAGGCACGCAAATGTCTGAAAAGACAATATATTCCGATCTCAAGCAGCTCGGCTCCAACGCTTCGATCCCACAAAATCCGGAAGATGCCATCCTTGAAAGGGTCGCAAATCCGCAAGCGGGAACGCCTTACTGTGTGCGCTTCACCGCACCTGAATTCACCTCGCTATGCCCAATGACGGGACAGCCGGATTTTGCACATCTGGTCATCGACTATGTTCCCGGCCAGTGGCTGGTGGAAAGCAAATCTCTGAAACTGTTCCTGTTTTCCTTCCGCAATCATGGTGCATTTCACGAGGATTGCACGGTAACCATCGGCAAGCGCCTCGTCGAGCTGCTGGAGCCGGAATGGCTCAGGATCGGCGGCTACTGGTATCCACGTGGCGGTATTCCCATAGACGTTTTCTTTCAGACCGGAGCGGCGCCGCAGAACGTCTGGATACCGGAACAAGGCGTGCCTAACTATCGTGGTAGAGGCTAGAGCATTTCCAGCAAAAGTGCGAAGCAGTTTTGCGTAGGATAATGCGAGAAAACAAAGAGAGCGAGCGGTTCCAGTGAACCCGTTTTAACTGGAACCGCTCTAGTTGATCGGAGTCGCTGTTGCGACTGAAGATCACGATCCCTATTATAGAAGCAGACCACATGGCCCCTGAAAGGACCCCCATGAAAAACTTCGCTATTCTGATTTCTCTGGCCGTTCTTGCCGGATGCGGGGGAGCTGGTAAGGCGGCCATGGATACAGGCAAGAGTTTTGATCGATTCGCCTGCATGTCGCGCAATTTCAAGGGCGAACCGCCCTGCCCGCAGCCGGAAGCTACAAACCAGAAGGCACAGTAAAACCAGAAAGGAGGCCTGTCATGGCTATCGAACCCAAGGACGTTCTCGATTTCTGGTTCTCGCCGAAGATGCGAGAGAACTGGTTCAGCAAAAGTGATGAGATCGACGCGGAAATTCGTGAGAAATTTCTGACGGCTTACGAAGATGCGCGCGCCGACAAGCTTGAAGACTGGAAACAGCAGCCAGAAAGCGCGCTTGCGCTCACCATTCTGTTCGACCAGTTTCCGCGCAATATGTTCCGTGGTTCACCGCGTTCTTTTGAAAGTGACGGGCTGGCCCGCGATGTGGCGGCACAGGCGCTCGACCACGATTTCGACCGCAAACTATCGCCCGAACAACGCCAGTTCTTCTATCTGCCATTCATGCATAGTGAGCATCTGAGCGACCAGAAGCGCTGCGTCGATCTTTATGAAAGGCTCGGCGACGAGTTCTCACTCGGTTTCGCCCGCCAGCATCACGATATCATCGAACGCTTTGGACGCTTTCCCCATCGCAACAAGGTGCTTGGTCGCGATACCACCCACGAGGAAACCGAGTTCCTCAAGGAACATACAGGCTTCTGAAGTTCAGAGCGCATCCCGAAAAGTGTGAAACGGTTTTCGGGATGCGCGTTAAACAAATATCTAGAGCAGCCGATAAGGCAATATTCCGCGGCGGTCGTGATCGACCGCCAATCTGCTTTTAAGCGGCGGAACGGCGCGCTGCACACATTCAGCGCGTTCACAGATACGGCAGGAAACGCCAATCGGATCGAAGGCAGAGCGCACTGCGATGTCGAGCCCATCCGCATAGACAAAATCCTGCGCGTAGGCCACCTCACAGCCAAGGGCGATAGCGTAGCGCCGCTGGGGTGCATTAAATCCCCCCTCGCTCTTGGTCAGCTCTGTCGCAATGCAAAGATAGCGCGCACCATCCGGCGTTTCGGCAAGCTGCCGAATGATCCGTCCCGGCGTCTCGAATGCCTGATGCACATTCCATAGCGGGCACGCAGCACCATAGCGCGCAAATTGCAGCTTGGCAGCGCTGTGTCGCTTCGTAATGTTTCCGGCCCTGTCTATGCGAGCAAAAAACACCGGTACGCCCCGATGGCCGGAACGCTGCAAGGTGCTAAGCCGATGCGCAACCTGTTCCAGACTTGCCCCGAAACGCGATGCCAACAGCTCCAGATCATGGCGCAGCTCCTTGGCTGCTGAAAGGAATGTCTGATAGGGCAGCATCAGCGCCCCGGCGAAATAATTGCGCAAGCCGATCTTGCAAATTTCAACAGCCTCGGCAGAGCGAAAATCCGCTCGTCCAGCAATCGTGCTCACCAGTTCTTCCATTTCCAGTTCGGCGATCTGGAACGCAATCTGGAAATTGCGGGTCGAAGCGGGTGAATAAGGATTGAGATAAAGCACCCGTGCCGCAGGATCGAACCGGCGCAGGACTGCCTCCTCCGGCCCGGCCCGCGCAATATGCACGCGGTGGTGCTCCGCCATATATTGCGGCAAGGCTACACCGATGTCCCGACCCGGAATGTTTAGCTCCGCTGCCAGCTTTTCTGCCGCAATATCAATCTCATGTACGTAATTGTCGATAAAATGGAAAAAGTCGCGAACTTCCTCATAAGGCGCAGGCTCCGCAGTAGACGGAGCGCGACCCAGCTGATTATCCAGACTTGCGAGCTGTTCGCTGTTGCGGCGATAGGCCTGATGGCAGGCAATCAGCGCATGAGCCAGCCCCGGCGCATTTTGCGTAATGAGCTTCAGTTCCTGCAGGTTCGGCTTGTAATTGTCGAAAACGGGGTCAGCCAGTGCCTCGGAAACAGCTGAAAGCAATCGATCATCATCACCCAGTGAAATGGCGCCTATATCGATCTGGTAGTTTTCAGCCAGCGCGAGCAAAACGGCTGCGGAAACAGGCCGCTGATTATTCTCGATCTGATTGAGATAACTCGTTGAAATACCGAGGCGTTCAGCAAAGCCCGACTGGGTTGCCTTATGTTGCTCGCGTATTTCGCGTATCTTTCTGCCGATATAAAGTTTTCTCGGTGCCATTTTCGCAAATTCGCATTTCGCTATTTGCAAATTTATATCTTACACAATCGCACCTTTTCAAGCTTTTCCAGAACGCCTTCGGATTTTAAGCAGGAAGGAGAAAAAGACTATCTTTTCAGTTTCATAACTCGCCTTCCAAAGGCCGCCCAAAAGTGGGGACTTTATGCAGGAACTTCTTGAGCAACTCGAAGCCCGCCGTACGGAAGCCCGCCTTGGCGGTGGTCAGCGCCGTATCGATGCCCAGCATGGCAAAGGTAAGCTTACTGCCCGCGAAAGGATCGAAGTGCTTCTCGACGAAGGATCGTTCGAGGAGTTCGATATGTATGTCACCCATCGCTGCACCGATTTCGGCATGGAAAAGCAGAAGGTCGCTGGCGACGGCGTCGTGACGGGCTGGGGTACGATCAACGGCCGGCAGGTCTACGTGTTCAGCCAGGATTTTACCGTTCTGGGCGGCTCATTGTCCGAAACCCATGCGCAGAAAATCTGCAAGATCATGGATATGGCCATGAAGAACGGCGCGCCGGTAATCGGCCTTAACGATTCCGGTGGTGCGCGCATTCAGGAAGGCGTCGCGTCACTCGCGGGCTATGCCGACGTGTTCAAGCGCAATGTGGATGCGTCTGGTGTGGTGCCGCAAATCTCAGTCATTATGGGCCCTTGCGCAGGCGGTGCAGTCTATTCACCAGCCATGACCGACTTCATCTTCATGGTGCGTGACAGTTCCTATATGTTTGTGACGGGCCCTGACGTGGTGAAAACCGTCACCAACGAAATTGTCACGGCGGAGGAACTGGGCGGCGCTTCGACCCACACCCGAAAATCATCAGTCGCCGATGGCGCTTATGAGAACGATATTGAAGCGCTGGAACAGGTCCGCATTCTGTTCGACTTCCTGCCGCTCAACAATCGCGAAAAGCCGCCTGTTCGCCCTGTGTTCGATGATCCGTCGCGACTGGAAATGCGCCTCGACACATTGATCCCAGACAGCGCCACCAAGCCCTACGACATGAAGGAGCTTATCCACGCACTGGCCGACGAAAGCGATTTCTTTGAAATTCAGGAGGCTTTCGCAAAGAACATCATTACCGGCTTCATCCGTATGGATGGTCAGACTATCGGTGTCGTTGCAAACCAGCCCATGGTGCTTGCCGGTTGCCTCGATATCGATTCATCGCGCAAGGCTGCCCGGTTCGTTCGCTTTTGCGACGCCTTCAATATCCCTATCCTGACCCTTGTGGATGTTCCGGGCTTCCTGCCCGGCACGGCGCAAGAATATGGCGGCGTCATCAAGCACGGCGCAAAACTGCTCTTCGCCTATTCGCAAGCCACCGTCCCCATGGTCACGCTCATCACTCGCAAAGCCTATGGCGGTGCCTATGACGTGATGGCCTCAAAACATATCGGCGCTGACATCAATTATGCATGGCCGACGGCGGAAATCGCCGTCATGGGTGCCAAGGGTGCAACAGAAATTCTCTATCGTTCCGAGCTGGGTGATGTCGAAAAAATCGCCGGGCGCACGAAGGAATATGAGGAGCGTTTCGCCAATCCGTTCGTGGCCGCTGAACGTGGGTTCATCGACGAAGTCATCATGCCGCATTCCTCGCGTCGCCGCATTGCCCGCGCTTTTGCCAGCCTGCGCAATAAGCAGCAAAGCACGCCGTGGAAGAAGCACGACACCATCCCGCTGTAATCCCCCGGTTCATTTGAGTAAACGCACATGATCAAGAAAATTCTCATTGCCAATCGCGGCGAAATCGCATGCCGGGTCATCAAGACGGCGAAGAAAATGGGTATCGCAACGGTTGCTGTTTATTCCGACGCCGACCGCAATGCCCTGCATGTCAAAATGGCTGACGAAGCAGTGCACATCGGACCAGCGCCATCCAATCAGTCCTATATCGTCATCGACAAGATTCTGGCGGCGATCAAGGAAACCGGCGCGGATGCCGTGCATCCCGGCTATGGTTTCCTTTCGGAAAACCCGCGCTTTGCCGAAGCATTGAAGGTCGCCAATGTCACCTTCATAGGGCCGCCCGTAAACGCAATTGAGGCCATGGGCGACAAGATCACCTCGAAGAAGCTTGCCTCCGAAGCCGGAGTTTCCACCGTACCTGGTCATATGGGTTTGATCGAAGACGCCGACGAGGCGGTTCGCATTTCCACATCCATCGGCTACCCGGTCATGATCAAGGCATCCGCCGGCGGTGGCGGCAAGGGCATGCGTATCGCGTGGAACGACGACGAAGCCCGCGAAGGTTTCCAGCTTTCGCGCAATGAGGCCAAGTCTTCTTTCGGCGACGACCGCATCTTCATCGAAAAATTCGTTACCCAGCCGCGCCATATCGAGATTCAGGTTCTGGGCGACCAGCACGGCAACGTCGTCTATCTCGGCGAACGCGAATGCTCCATCCAGCGCCGCAACCAGAAGGTCATTGAAGAGGCGCCTTCGCCATTCCTTGATGAAGCCACCCGCAAAGCCATGGGCGAACAAGCCGTGGCTCTCGCAAAAGCCGTCGGCTATTACTCCGCAGGCACGGTGGAATTTATTGTCGATGGTAGCCGCAACTTCTACTTCCTTGAAATGAATACGCGCTTGCAGGTCGAACACCCGGTGACGGAACTCATCACCGGTATCGACCTCGTGGAAGAAATGATCCGCGTTGCATCGGGCGAAAAGCTCCGTTTCGGTCAGACGGACGTTAAACTCAACGGCTGGGCTATGGAAAGCCGCCTCTATGCGGAAGATCCATATCGCAACTTCCTGCCTTCGATCGGCAGATTGACGCGCTATCGCCCACCCGTCGAAGGCCGCAACCCGGATGGTACAATCGTGCGCAACGACACCGGCGTGTTCGAAGGTGGCGAAATTTCGATGTATTATGATCCGATGATCGCAAAGCTCTGCACCTGGGGGCCGGATCGCGCCAGTGCCATAGAGGCGATGGGAGATGCACTGGATGCGTTCGAAGTTGAAGGTATTGGCCACAACCTACCCTTCCTCTCGGCAGTGATGGATCATCCGCGCTTTCGCGAGGGCGCAATCACAACCGCATTCATCGCCGAGGAATATCCGGACGGCTTCGCCGGTGTTCAGGTTTCGGAAGAGGATGCGCGCGTACTTGCTGCAGTTGCCAGCCAGATCAATCTGGCCATCGAGCAACGCAACATGCAGATTACCGGACGGATTTCCAGCGAAAAGCAATCGGTCGCGACTGATTGGGTGGCGGCACTTGGCGGGTTCACCCTGCCGGTTCGCATTGTGGAAGGCGAAGGCGGAACGACGATCAATTTCGTGGATGGCGGCAGCCTGCCAGTTGCCAGCGACTGGCATCCCGGTAGCCATCTGGGCTCATTTACCGTTGGCGGCAAGCCCATTGCCATCAAGGTTTCGCGCGTGGGCACTGGCTGGCGCCTACGCTGGCGCGGCATGGATGTCGTCATTCATGTCCGCAAACCACGCATTGCAGAACTGGCGAAACTCATGCCGATAAAGCTGCCGCCAGACACTTCGAAAATGTTGCTTTGTCCGATGCCCGGCGTCATCACGTCGATCCTCGTCAAGGATGGTGAAACTGTCGAGGCTGGTCAGCCGCTGGCCACCGTAGAAGCCATGAAGATGGAAAACGTGCTGCGAGCGGAACGCCGTGCTACCGTAAAGCGCATTACGGCGGAAGCAGGTGCAAGTCTCGCCGTGGATGAACTGATTATGGAATTTGAGTGAGGTCGATATGAGCGAGCGCCCCACCACCCGAGCAGACTGGGAAACCTTGGCCGAGAAGGAACTGAAACGGCCAGTCGACAGCCTCACCTGGCATACGCCGGAAGGCATTGACGTCAAGCCACTCTACACGGAAGACGACCTGCAGGGCATCGACCATCTTGGCACTCTGCCCGGTTTCGAGCCTTTCTTGCGAGGCCCTCGTGCGACCATGTATGCGGGTCGTCCATGGACGATCCGACAATATGCCGGTTTTTCGACGGCGGAAGAATCGAATGCCTTCTACCGCAAGGCTCTCGCCGCCGGTCAGCAGGGCGTTTCAGTTGCCTTCGATCTTGCCACGCATCGCGGCTATGACAGCGACCATCCACGGGTCGAAGGCGATGTAGGCAAGGCTGGTGTTGCCATCGATTCCGTCGAGGATATGAAAATCCTTTTCGACGGCATTCCGCTGGAAAAAATCTCCGTTTCCATGACCATGAACGGCGCGGTGATCCCTATCCTCGCCAATTTCATCGTGGCGGGCGAGGAACAGGGCGTGCCCCGCGCCCAGCTTTCCGGCACGATCCAGAACGACATCCTCAAGGAGTTCATGGTCCGCAACACCTATATCTATCCGCCGGAACCATCCATGCGGATCATTGCGGATATTATCGCCTATACGGCAGCCGAAATGCCGAAGTTCAACTCGATTTCCATTTCCGGCTACCATATGCAGGAAGCGGGCGCGACACTGGTTCAGGAACTCGCCTTCACGCTTGCCGATGGGCGTGAATATGTGCGTGCTGCCCTGAACAAGGGCCTGAATGTCGATGAATTTGCGGGACGACTGTCATTCTTCTTCGCCATCGGCATGAATTTCTTCATGGAAATCGCCAAGCTGCGCGCCGCGCGCCTGCTCTGGTCGCGCATCATGAAGGAATTCGATCCGAAGAAGCCCGGCTCGCTGATGCTACGCACGCATTGCCAGACTTCAGGCGTCTCTTTGCAGGAGCAGGACCCTTACAACAATATCGTCCGTACCGCATTTGAAGCCATGTCAGCTGCTCTTGGCGGTACGCAATCGCTGCACACCAATTCCTTCGATGAAGCCATTGCTTTGCCAACGGAATTTTCGGCTCGTATCGCTCGCAATACGCAGCTCATCCTCCAGAACGAAACCGGCGTAACCAAAGTGGTCGATCCGCTGGCAGGTTCTTATTACATCGAAAACCTCACCAACGAGCTGGCCGAAAAGGCCTGGGCGCTGATCGAGGAAGTCGAAGGTCTGGGCGGCATGACCAAGGCGGTCGAAAGCGGCCTTCCGAAGCGCCTCATCGAAGAAGCAGCGACCAAACGGCAGGCGGCGGTCGATAAGGGCGAAGAGATCATTGTCGGGGTCAACAAGTTCCGGCTGGAACAGGAAGACGAAATCGACATTCTGGAAATCGACAATTCGGCTGTTCGCCAGTCGCAAATTGCACGTCTCAATCGCATCAAGGAAACGCGCAACAAGGCAAAAGTCGAAGCAGCTCTGGCAGAACTGGAAAAAATTGCAAAGACCGGCGAAGGCAATCTTCTCGCCGCCGCTGTTGAAGCCTCCCGTGCTCGCGCCAGCGTCGGAGAAATTTCCGACGCCATGCGCCGCGCATTTGGCGATCATGCTGCAGTACCGAAGGTCGTTAAGAAGGTTTACGGCGCGGCCTATAAGGACGAGCCCGAATATCAGACGCTGGTTGAGCGACTTGGCGATTTTTCAAAGCAGATCGGCGAAACGCCGAAAGTGATGGTGGCAAAGCTCGGCCAGGACGGCCATGATCGCGGTGCCAAAATCATTGCGTCAGCCTTCGGCGATATCGGCTTCGACATATTGGCCGGACCACTGTTCCAGACGCCGGATGAAGCTGCCGATATGGCGATCAAGTCCAAGGTGCATGTTCTTGGAGTTTCGTCGCTAGCAGCCGGTCACAAGACACTTCTGCCTCAGCTTGTGGACACGCTCCGCAAGAAAGGCGCGGAAAATATCATTGTCGTCTGTGGTGGCGTCGTTCCCCGTCAGGATTATCAGTATCTGTTCGACCACGGTGTGGCGGCGGTTTTCGGCCCCGGCTCGAATGTGCTTGATTGTGCCCGCGCCGTGCTCGACCTGATGGAAGGCAAACGTCGTAATCTGTAGTATTCTCAGATGGATATGCCCTTTACAGGACTCATTTTCTGAACAACTTCAGAAGCCGGGTGAATAGCCCGGCTTCTTGCTTGGAGCATTTCCAGCAAAAGTGCAAAGCGTCTACGCGGGGAAATCAGTTCACTGGACTGATTTCTGATCCCGCTTCGATGCGTCAGATAATGCGACAAAAAAATACTCAGAGCGGTTCCAGCGACTCCGTTTTAACCGAAACCGCTCTAGAACCATCATTCAGTTTTTCGGTCCGGCAAAACCGGCAATCGTCGAGCCCGTAACGGATACTGGATCGCTGGCCGGGAACGTATCTTCCAAGCCCTCTTCAAGCTGGCGCTCCAGCTCTGCCCGGTCACCCGCGCGGCGCGCGCTGGGGCGTGTCAACAGGTTTTCAGGCTGAATGCCGCATTCCATACATGCAACGCCCAGCGCTTCGCCGAGCTTGATCGCGGCACGACGTATCACTTCATCGCGCGCCAGTTCCGCTTCCGTCTCGTTCTCAACCTTGACAGTGATCTTCTCTTCGCCCTCGGTGACGAACTCCACCATATAGAGCTTGAAGCCCCCAACCGAACTGATGCGGGTTTCGACAATTTCCATCGCTTGACCTCCGCGTTTTCTATGAGGATCAAACGTCGACCAGCGCCTGAAAGTTCCGCATATCTATGCAATTACGGAACCGCGCCCCTCCATCAAGCGTTTCTCGCCTGTCGTCTGGAGGTTGCGATGTCACAGTTCTTCACAAAGCTCAGCGAAAAAGCCGCCGAACTTGCAGGCCATTATCTGGCATTCGGGCTGGCAACCTTGTTCATCCTGTTATGGGGCATTAGCGGGCCTTTCTTTGACTTCTCGGATACTTGGCAACTCGTGGTGAATACATCGACCACAGTCATCACATTCCTGATGGTGTTCCTTATCCAGAACGCACAGGATCGCGAAGCAAGCGCGACACAGGCAAAACTCGATGAAATTTTGACCATCGTCTCAACAGCCAGGAGTGAGACCATAGGTGCGGAACACCTTCCTCTCGACAAGCTGAAGGCAATCTTGAAGCACCTTGAAGAGCAAAGCAAAAAAACCTCGACCGAAGAACCAGAATAAGCAACCCGATCTTTCCGGTGGGATGTTCACGCCTATATCCCCTCCGGAGAATTCTTATCATTAGCAGAAAGGATGTCCCATGGCCGTCACCAAGAAGCAGGAAGCTCGTGCTCTCAATGCCGACGAAAAAGAGCTGGTGGAAAAGTCGCACCATCCTTTTTTGCAGAACGTCCCCGACGAAGAACTTTCTCATCTGGCAAAACTGATCCGCGAACGCCGCAAGAAGGCGAAAGATCAGGCCCATCAGCGCAGGCGCGAAGTGCGCGGAAAGGGAGCCGCTCGTGGCGCGACACCCTCCAAGGCGGATGAAGGTTCACATCTGAAAGTATCCGTTCTGGCTATGGCCGTGCGTCGCATCAACACCGAAGTTGAACGCCGTCGTCGCATGTCAGCCAGCGCCGAACTGATCGCCAATGCCCGAAAAGCGCTTGCGACCAAGGAAGCAAACGAAAAGAAAGGCAAGGATTTCAACACGCGTCATGCGCTGAACGGCATGCGTAACATCCCGAACGAGAAATACGACAGTCTTGTCCGCCCTGCAGAGCGTGGACGACTCCGTAAGGCCGCAAGTGTCGCTCAGGCGAAGAAGGACACTCGCCAGAAAGACGCGGGTTAGAGCATTTCCAACGCCGTCTTTCGGGATGGGGGTGCGAAAGCCCGGTCCAGACGTTTCAATTGATCTTCGGAAAGCCGCAAGTCTGCGGCTTTTCTGTTATCCCGCACATGATGCAGGTTGGACGACTTTGGAATTGCTATGACATTGCCGCTGCGCATTGCCCACGCAAGCGCAACTGAGGCTGGCGTTCCTCCCGTCTCGCTTGCAATTTCCGCCAGTACGGAATTGCCCAGCAATCGACCTTGCTCGATAGGCGAATAAGCCATCAGCGGAATTTTACGCCCGGCACACCATGGCATCAGATCAAATTCTGGGCCGCGCCGCGTCAGATTGTAAAGTATCTGGTTCGTTGCAACGGCATTGCCGCCAGCTATACCGACGAGTTCTTTCATGTCATCCGTATCGAAATTGCTGACGCCCCAGCTCACTATCTTTCCAGCATGCTGTAATTCATCGAACGCAGCGACAGTCTCCTCAAGCGGATATCGCCCACGCCAATGCAGCAAATACAGATCAATGTGATCCGTGCGAAGGCGCTGCAGGCTCCTCTCGCAGGCCTCGATTGTGCCCTTCCAGGACGCATTGAACGGCAATACCTTGCTGACGAGAAACACATCATCGCGACGGCCCGTAATGGCTTCGCCAACAACGTCTTCCGCCTCTCCATCAGCATACATTTCCGCCGTATCGATCAGCGTCATCCCGAGATCGATGCCGCTTCTCAGTGCTTCGATTTCATAGCGGCGTTGCGTGCTGTCCTCACCCATATACCAAGTGCCCTGCCCGAGCGCTGGAACCGTCTGGCCCGAAGGCAGGGTGATCTGTGATATGGTTCCCGTCATTGCATCTTCCCCTATGAAACGATCATTGCCATGATCGCTACATAGCCGGAAAATTCAAGACCTTGAGAACAAGGGCTCAAGCAAAATGCAGACCGAAACCCTGCATGAGCCTGCGGATGGCATAGTCCGGATTGCGGGATGTCACGACCGCCAGATCGTTGTGATGATGCAGCTCTTCATCGGCGCGGCGTGGTTTCAGCAGCGAGACGGTACGCCGGGCGATCGCTTCCGCAGGATCGAGCCAGTCAACCGGCCATGGCGCAAGACGGCGAAACACATTGGCAAGGAACGGATAGTGCGTGCAGGCCAGCACGACAATGTCGGTCCGGTTACCATCCTGCTCAATGAAGCAGGGGGCGATCTGTTCCACGACCAGCGCCTCGTCGATCTTTTCGCCGCGAATATGGGCTTCCGCTACTGTCGCAAGCTGATCGGCACCAACGAGACGAACATGGCACTGGGTGGCGAAAGATTGAATGAGATCGCGCGTATAAGCACGCCTGACGGTACCGGGGGTCGCCAGCACGGAAACAAGCCCCGACGATGTTCTTTCTGCAGCGGGCTTGATTGCTGGCACTGTGCCGACAAACGGCACCGAAGGATAGGCTTGCCGCAAATCATCCAGCACCAGCGTGGAGGCCGTATTGCAGGCAATGACCGCGATCTCGGGGTCATAGGCGGCAATGAGCTTGCCGAACAGCTCGACAATCCTCTCCCTCAACGCATCCTCTTCCCATCCGCCATAGGGAAACCCGGCATCGTCGGCAACGTAGACAAAGCGGCGATCCGGCATAAGCACCCGCGCTTCGCGCAAAACCGTCAGGCCTCCGATACCGCTGTCGAAAACCAAAATAGGTCTTTCGACATCGGCAGAAGGCATGGCGGCAAAGCTCACAGCGGGTGCGTTTTTCATTCGTCCTCGTCCTTCATTGCCGGAGCCTCACTCGCAGGCTTACGCGCACGTCCTTCCGGGGCACCGGAACCGCGTGGTTTCTTCGGCGTGAACACGTCAAGCGACGTGACAACACCGCGCAGCAACTTGAGTTCTGCGGATGCGAAACCAGCACGCGTCAACACGGCGCGCAGATTGTTGACCATGATTTCCTTGCGGGCTTCCGGACGGAAATATCCCCGAACATCAAGGGCTTCTTCGAGATGATTGAAGAGCCCCTGCAACTCCTGTTTTGGCGCCATCTCAAGCTCCGGCCCGCGGAACACGGTCTCCGTTTCCGTCTCAAGGCCCGACTTCATCCATTCATAGGACATCAGCAAAACGGCCTGAGCGATATTCAGCGATGCGAAAGCCGGATTGACCGGAAACGTCACCAGTTCATCCGCAAGACCGACCTCTTCATTGCTGAGACCGAAGCGTTCACGGCCAAACAGGATGCCGGTCTTCTCACCAGTCCGGAAACGACGGCGCAGTTCGCCCCCCGCTTCCACGGCGCTGCGAACCTGCTTGAAGCCATCACGTTCACGTGCCGTCGTCGCATAGACGAAATTGAGATCGGCGATAGCGGACGGCAGGTCGTCATAGACTACCGCATTGTCGATCACATGATCGGCCTTGCTGGCTGCCGCCCTTGCCTTCTCACTCGGAAACTCTTCGCGCGGATTGACGAGGCGCAATTCAGCCAGACCAAAATTCGCCATGGCGCGCGCCACCATGCCGATATTCTCCGGCAATTGCGGCTCCACCAGCACGATTGCCGGTCCTTCCGCGATGAAGGGGCGCTGTTTATCTGTTCCTGCCATGATCTCTTCCGCATTAGCTATCGTATCGTGGCGTTTCCCTTACATAATTGACGCAGAATCGCAAAGATTCCCCTTACGTGTTTTAGGGAAAAGCCTGTGTAGTAGCCCGATAACACCTATTTGCTGCCCATTCATGCCAGACTGTTCCACCAGATACAGGATCAAAGGGAGGAAACCATGTCCGGTAAGAAGATACTCATGCTTTGCGGCGACTTTGGTGAGGACTATGAAACCATGGTCCCGTTCCAGACGCTTTTGACTGTTGGTCATACGGTTCATGCGGTCTGCCCCGGCAAGAAGGCTGGCGATCATATCGCGACAGCGATTCACGACTTCGAAGGCCACCAGACCTATACAGAAAAGCCCGGCCATAACTTCACGCTGAACGCGACCTTCACTGATGTTAAGCCTGAGAACTATGACGCTCTTGTCATTCCCGGCGGTCGGGCACCGGAATATCTGCGTCTCGACGATAAGGTTATCGCCGTGGTGAAGCATTTCTTCGAAGCGAACAAGCCAGTTGCTGCGGTCTGCCACGGCGCGCAATTGCTGGCCGCAGCGCGCGTTCTGGAAGGTCGCACCTGTTCCGCCTACCCGGCCTGCCGCCCGGAAGTTGAACTCGCCGGTGGCAAATATGCCGATATTCCGGTTGATCAGGCGGTTACGGATGGCAATCTTGTCACGTCGCCCGCATGGCCTGCTCATCCAGCATGGCTATCACAGTTCCTTACTGTGCTCGGCACCAGGATCACCCATAGCTGATCGCAACGCCCTGCCTGTTTCCCAACAAGGTTGCAGGCAGGGCGAAACTGCGCGACAGTAAGTTTGGGAGAATGATCCGGAGGAAATCATGTGCAGGCTGTTCATCGGTGCCGATCCTGAGCTCTGGCTGAGCGTAACACGTTCGCTGCGCATCGACGGTGTCGTGACAAGCGTCCGGCTTGAGAATTTCTTCTGGTGGGCTCTCGAAGATATTGCAGCACGCGATAATCTCGCGGTCAGCCGCCTTATCGGCAAACTTTACGATGAATCCCGCAATGAGGGGCACGACCTCGACAATTTCGCGTCGTTCCTGCGGGTCTGCTGTGGACGCTATCTTTCGTTGCAGCTGAACGGCCTTGTTCCCACAGACAAGTCGACCGCCATCTCCACACTGGATGCAGATACCATTCTGGTCAGGGAACAGGAAAACTATCGCCAGCGGCAATCGTCATGGGAGAAATCTCGTGATGACAATCGCGCTGCACACCGCGCCGCATAATCGGTGCCGTCAAAAGCCATTTCACGCTTTTCGCAAGTCTCTCCCGAAATTTTGACCGCCTAAACGCTCTATAGGCCAAAGAATAAGCCTCTTACGCTTTGCCTTATTCGTCGTGAGTGCTATACGGGCGCGACGCATTGAAAAAGAGGCTTCATCCATGGCAAAAATCAAGGTTGCGAACCCGGTCGTTGAACTCGACGGCGATGAAATGACCCGCATCATCTGGCAGTTCATCAAGGACAAATTGATCCATCCCTACCTCGACATTGATCTGAAATATTACGATCTGTCAGTCGAGCACCGCGATGCCACCAATGACCAGGTTACCATTGATGCGGCTAATGCCATCAAGGAACACGGCGTTGGCGTAAAATGCGCAACCATCACCCCGGACGAAGCCCGCGTTGAAGAATTCAAGCTCAAGAAGATGTGGAAGTCGCCAAACGGCACGATCCGCAACATTCTCGGCGGCGTGATCTTCCGCGAGCCGATCATCTGCAAGAACGTTCCGCGCCTCGTGCCGGGCTGGACCCAGCCGATCATCGTTGGCCGTCATGCTTTCGGCGATCAATACCGCGCGACCGATTTCAAATTCCCGGGCAAGGGCACGCTATCCATCAAGTTCGTCGGTGAAGATGGCGAGACCATCGAACACGAAGTCTATCAGGCTCCGGCGGCTGGTGTGGCAATGGCCATGTACAACCTCGACGAATCGATCCGCGAATTTGCCCGTGCTTCGCTGAACTACGGCTTGCAGCGCAACTACCCGGTCTATCTCTCGACCAAGAACACCATTCTCAAGGCTTATGACGGTCGCTTCAAGGACATCTTCGAAGAAGTTTACCAGACCGAGTTCGCTGACAAGTTCAAGGCTGCAAAGATCTGGTACGAACATCGCCTCATCGACGACATGGTCGCTTCGGCGCTCAAGTGGTCCGGCGGCTATGTTTGGGCTTGTAAGAACTACGACGGCGACGTGCAGTCGGATATCGTGGCTCAGGGTTTTGGCTCGCTCGGCCTGATGACCTCCGTTCTGATGACGCCGGATGGCAAGACCGTTGAAGCAGAAGCTGCACACGGCACCGTAACCCGTCACTACCGCCAGCATCAGAAGGGCGAGGAAACCTCGACCAATTCGATCGCTTCGATCTTCGCATGGACCCGCGGTCTCGCTCACCGCGCCAAGCTCGACAACAATGCCGAGCTTAAGCGTTTTGCCGACACGCTGGAAAAGGTCTGCGTCGACACCGTCGAAAGCGGCTACATGACCAAGGATCTGGCTCTGCTCATCGGTCCGGATCAGCCTTGGCTCTCGACCACCGGTTTCCTCGACAAGATCGACGAGAACCTTCAGAAGGCCATGGCCGCCTGATAAAATATTCGACGCTTATCGTCGATATGGAAAACCCGGCAGCCTCGCTGCCGGGTTTTTTCATTTCCTTTTCAAGGGAAAAAGCGCATCCTGCCACCGCTTACAGGGAGGATGAAATGGCTGAGTTGAAGCTCTATACCAACCCGATGTCGCGCGGACGCATCGCGCGCTGGATGCTGGAGGAGATCGGCAAACCCTATGATGTGGAAATTCTGGATTTCGGGCCACCGATGAAGGGGCCTGACTACTGCACAATCAATCCGATGGGCAAAGTTCCTGCCCTGCGCCACGGCGATGCGGTGGTGACGGAAGTGGCTGCAATCTGCGCCTATCTGGCAACAACATTTCCCGAAGTTGGTCTGGCGCCTCACCCCAATGAGCGCGCGGATTTCTTCCGCTGGCTGTTCTTTACATCTGGTCCCGTGGAAGCCGCCTTGTCCAACCATGCGCTCGGCTTTGAAATACCCGCAGACAAGCAGGGAATGGTCGGCTACGGCAATTACGATACAGTGGTCAACACATTGGAAAAAGCGGTTTCGCACCATCCATACATCACCGGCGACCGCTTCACGGCTGCTGACGTTTATGTCGGCTCGCACATCGGCTGGGGCCTGCGCTTCGGCACTTTGCCTGCCAGAGGAGCGTTCGTCGCCTATTGGGACCGACTAAAAGATCGCCCCGCCATGAAACGCGCCACAGAGCTGGACGAGGCAGCAGCCGCAGCCACACAGCATTAACAACATAATGCTGGCTGTTCAGGTCACGTAATCTGGCCAGCCAGCTCAAACGTGCGTGAGAATGCCTGTGCACCTTTTGGCGAGAACGCGATGACACGCCCCGCTTCGCGGCGTGCCCAGCCATTTGAAATGAAATGGTTCAACAGCGCTGCACCGAGCGCTCCGCCCAGATGGTTGCGACGCTCACTCCAGTCGAGGCAGTGACGACAGACCGGGCGCTTGCCCTGCTCCAGAGTGGTCACATCAACGCCAAGGCAACTGAAAAACGACTTGCCCTTCTCTGTCAGCACCGGCTCATTGTCGTCAACAATCAGCTCAAGCCGATGCGAGGCATCGAGCATTTCCACGCCACGCTCACCGGCCAGATGGTCATAGCAGATGCGTGCCTTGCGTAGTGCCTGATCTTTCGGGCCGGTCCGCACCCGCACAGCGCCGGTGCGTTGCGCAAGCCCCATCAAACCTTCCAGGACCTGCGCTACGTCTGTTCCAGAAAGCCGGAAATAGCGGTGCCGCCCCTGCTTCTCCGCAACCAACAAATTGGCCGCATCGAGCTTTGCAAGATGTCCGCTGGCGGTTTGCAGCGTCACGCCTGCGGCTGACGCGAGTTCACTGACAGTCAGCGCACGACCATCCATCAGCGCCGTGAGCATGTTAGCACGCGCCGGATCACCAAGGAGCGCGGCAACAGAAGCTATGATCGGGCCATCTTTCATACTTCGATGCTAACCGAACTATGGAGAAATTTCAATTGCTACATTGTCAGCATCGAAGACATGCTTTTGAAGGAGACACGCATGATTACCTGTTTCATCCGCTATCAGATCGACCCGTTCAAAGCGGATGCCTTTGCAGAATATGCGCGCAATTGGGGACAGGCGATTCCGCGCTGCGGCGCTGATCTCATCGGCTATTTCGGGCCGCATGAAGGTTCGTCGACCACAGCCTACGGCGTCTATTCAGTCGAAAACCTTGCCGCGTATGAAGCATATCGGGCACGGCTTGCCGCCGATCCGCTGGGACGCGAGAATTACGAATTTGCGCGCAGAGAACAATTCATCCGATCCGAAGACCGCATCTTCCTCAAACTCCAATCCGCACCGCATGGGGAGTTCATCAAGCCATGATTGCCGTCATATTCGAAGTCTGGCCAGCCGATGACAACAGACGTGAACAGTATCTCGATATTGCCGCAGGCCTGCGCGAAGATCTTTCCAGGATTGACGGTTTTCTGTCGATCGAGCGTTTTCAAAGCCTGGCTGATCCCGACAAATTGCTTTCGCTCTCGTTCTGGCGCGACGAAGATGCGGTGCGTGAATGGCGCAACCTGCCGTCTCATCGGGCAGCACAGGGAAAGGGACGCAATGGTGTTTTTGAGAACTACCGTTTGCGTGTAGCCAGCATCATGCGTGACTATGGTCTGGATGAACGAAGCGAAGCGCCTGACGACAGCCGCACAATTCATGCGGCTTAATTCCACCGATAAAAAAGGCCGGGTTAACCCGGCCTTTTGCATTAGATGATCAGTGCCTTGACTGCTGCAATCGCAGCGTCGGCCTTATCGCCATCCGGCCCGCCGGCCTGCGCCATGTCCGGGCGACCGCCGCCACCTGCGCCACCAAGGGCCGCAGAAGCAGCGCGAACCAGATCGACCGCACTAAAGCGACCAACCAAATCTTCCGTCACCGCAGCCACCGCGCTGGCCTTGCTATCTTCGCCGATACCAATGAACAGCACCACACCGGAGCCGACCTGCTTCTTGCCTTCGTCGGCAAGCGGCTTGAGATCACGCGGGGAAACGCCAGTTACGATCTTGCCGAGGAAGTTGACGCCATTCACAGCTTCAACGGCGCTGCCGCCATCTGCCGAACCACCGCCAAGCGCAAGCTTCTTGCGCGCATCAGCAAGTTCGCGTTCCAGCTTCTTGCGTTCATCAAGCAGTGCGTTGACACGTTCCAGCGCTTCGGACGGTGTCGTCTTCAGTGCACCGGCGATGGCCTTTACGCGCTCGTCCTGCTCTTCAAGGTAAAGACGTGCTGCCTCACCCGTCAGCGCTTCCATACGACGAACGCCAGCGGCAACAGCACCTTCCGAAACGATGCGGACAAGACCTATATCGCCGGTCTGGCGCACATGCGTACCGCCGCAAAGCTCAACCGAATAAGCCTTGCCCTCCTTCGAACCATGCTTGGCGGTGCCCATGGAAACGACGCGAACTTCATCGCCGTATTTTTCACCGAACAGTGCCATGGCACCCTCGGCAATGGCATCGTCAACAGCCATCAAGCGGGTGCTGACAGGAGCGTTCTGCAAAATGATTTCGTTGGCGAGGGTTTCCACCTGCGTCAGCTCTTCAGCCGAAATCGGCTTCGGATGCGAAAAGTCGAAGCGCAGACGATCCGGTGCAACGAGCGAACCCTTCTGCGCAACATGACTGCCGAGCGTTTCACGCAGCGCCTCATGCAAAAGGTGCGTCGCCGAATGGTTGGAACGAATGCGCGTGCGGCGCACCGAATCCACTTTCAGCTCAACAGCATCGCCGGTCCTCGCCGTCCCCTTGGTGACTTCGCCGATGTGAACGAAGACGCCCTCGCCCTTCTTCTGCGTATCCTTGATTGCGATAGCAAAACCTTCTCCGGAGATCGTGCCGGTATCGCCCTGCTGGCCGCCGGATTCTCCATAGAACGGGGTCTGGTTGACTACGACCGAAACAACATCGCCTTCAGCAACGGACTGTACTTCCGCGCCATCGCGGACAAGCGCAGTGATAACGCCTTCGGCAACCTCGGTCTCGTATCCGAGAAATTCCGTCGCACCGACCTTATCCTTGATGCCGAACCAGATCGTTTCGGTTGCGGCTTCACCAGAACCAGCCCAGTTCGCACGGGCCTCGGCCTTCTGGCGCTCCATGGCGGCACTGAAGCCATCCGTATCGACGGCAATACCGCGCTGACGAAGTGCATCCTGCGTCAGATCCAGCGGAAAGCCATAGGTGTCGTAAAGCTTGAAAGCGGTTTCGCCGTCGAGGCGATCCCCTTCAACAAGGCTTTCCGTCGCATCCGACAGGAGGCCAAGACCGCGATCCAGCGTCTTGCGGAAACGGGTTTCCTCAAGCTTGAGCGTTTCGGAGATCAAGGCATCGGCGCGGATCAGTTCCGGATAGGCCTGTCCCATTTCGCGGATCAAGGCTGGCAGCAGGCGCCACATCAACGGCTCTTTCGCGCCCAAGAGCTGGGCATGACGCATTGCACGGCGCATGATGCGACGCAACACATAGCCGCGGCCTTCGTTGGACGGCAGAACACCGTCAGCGATCAGGAAGCTCGAAGCGCGCAGATGATCAGCAATCACACGGTGGCTGGCGCGGAATTCGCCCTCAGCCTTCACGCCGGTTGCTTCTTCCGAAGCGCGGATCAATGCCTTGAAGAGATCGATATCGTAATTGTCGTGCACGCCCTGCAGAACCGCAGCGACCCGCTCCAACCCCATTCCGGTGTCGATAGACGGACGCGGCAGGTCGATGCGCTGTTCAGGCGTGATCTGCTCGAACTGCATGAAAACGAGGTTCCAGATTTCGATGAAACGGTCACCGTCTTCGTCAGCCGATCCGGGAGGTCCACCCCAGATATGGTCGCCGTGGTCGAAGAAGATTTCTGAACACGGACCGCATGGACCAGTATCGCCCATGGCCCAAAAGTTATCACTTGTCGCGATGCGGATAATGCGGTCATCGGAAAGGCCCGCGATCTTCTTCCAATAATTCGCAGCGTCGTCGTCCGTGTGATAAACGGTGACGAGCAATTTGTCCTTCGGAAGGCCGAATTCCTTCGTGATCAGGTTCCAGGCGAAGCTGATGGCATCTTCCTTGAAATAGTCGCCAAACGAGAAATTGCCGAGCATTTCAAAGAACGTATGGTGACGAGCGGTATAGCCGACATTGTCCAGATCGTTGTGCTTGCCACCGGCACGCACGCACTTCTGGGAAGTCGTCGCGCGATTGTAGGAACGGTGTTCAAGACCCGTAAAAACGTTCTTGAACTGAACCATACCCGCATTGGTGAACATCAGCGTCGGATCGTTACGCGGGACAAGTGGGCTCGATGGAACGACCTCATGCCCGTTCTTGCGGTAATAATCGAGGAATGTGGACCTAATCTCGTTGACGCCAGCCATAAGTCACCCTTGGGCTTTTTTGCCCTGCACGGATACAGCTCTGCAGAAAGCTGTATCAATTATCCTGTTCAAACTCCCATAGCCGCCAACCGTTATTGAAGGCCCGAGGCTCTCCCGCACTGCCAGGAGGTGAAGTGGAGTTTTCGGTTGACCGCTTTTAGCGGTGCCTTGCTTTTCTGTCCAGATAAGTACGCTGCGCCATAAAAGCAATTTCTGCCGGAAAGCGATAAAACCAGCACCATTCACTTCGCAAAACACCCACTGCTAAACAAAAAGCCCCGTGCAATTGCACGGGGCTTCGATAATTCATTCGATGCCGGCGATCTTACATTTCGGCAGCGTCACCCGCATCGTCTTCTGGTCCGCCATCTTCGAGGAACTGTTCGGCAATCAAACCGGCATTCTGACGAAGCGTGGTTTCGATCTCGCGGGCTACTTCCGGATTGTCCTTGAGATATTGCTTGGCGTTTTCACGGCCCTGCCCCAGTCGCTGGGAATTATACGAGAACCATGCACCAGACTTCTCGACGACACCGGCCTTTACGCCAAGATCGACCAGCTCGCCGGTCTTGGAAACGCCAGCACCGTACATGATGTCAAATTCGACCTGCTTGAAGGGCGGCGCAAGCTTGTTCTTGACGACCTTCACGCGGGTCTGGTTGCCAACAACTTCGTCGCGCTCCTTGATCGAACCGATACGGCGAATATCGAGACGAACCGAAGCATAGAACTTGAGAGCGTTACCGCCAGTCGTCGTTTCCGGCGAACCGAACATCACACCGATCTTCATACGAATCTGGTTGATGAAGATCACCATACAGTTCGAACGCGAGATCGATGCGGTAAGCTTGCGCAGCGCCTGGCTCATAAGACGAGCCTGAAGACCAGGCAAGGAGTCACCCATTTCGCCTTCGATTTCCGCACGTGGCGTCAAGGCTGCGACGGAGTCGACGACGAGAACGTCGATGGCGCCCGAACGCACAAGCGTGTCGGTAATTTCAAGTGCCTGCTCACCCGTATCTGGCTGCGAAATCAGCAAGTTTTCCAGATCGACACCCAGCTTGCGTGCATAGACAGGATCAAGCGCATGTTCCGCATCGACGAATGCACAGATACCGCCCTTCTTCTGTGCTTCCGCAATCGTGTGCAGCGCGAGTGTCGTCTTACCGGAGCTTTCCGGTCCGTAAATCTCAACAATACGTCCTTTGGGCAAGCCGCCGACACCCAGCGCGATGTCCAGAGAAAGCGAGCCGGTCGGAACAGTTTCGATCTCGATAACCGGGGCATTTTTCCCCAGACGCATGATCGAGCCCTTACCGAACGCCCTTTCGATTTGCGACAATGCCGCATCGAGAGCCTTAGTCTTGTCCACTGAATTTTCCTCAACAAGTCGCAATGAATTCTGAGACATCTTACACCATCCTCTTGTCTCGCTAGAAGCCCGGCAGGCTCGTTGCTATGATCTATTTGTATTCGTTTTGTTCTCATTTGACAATAGGGCTAACTCATTGATTAAAAACAGTTCCGAAATTTTGTTCTATAATCGTTCTCTAACATCAGCAATTACGAAAATAATCGAACTATCCACGAATTAACTTAATTCAAACCAAACTGCCCATCCACCGATTCGGAAAAGCAAAGAAAAACGCAGCCCTTCTATCGAAGAACTGCGTTGTTTGAAGCCTATTAACCCTTGGAAGGGAATCAGCTGGCGGCGCGAAGCGGAGAAATCTGGATTTCCACGCGACGGTTCTGCGCACGGCCTTCCGGTGTTGCGTTGGTGGCAACGGGCTGGCTCGCGCCATAGCCGATAACGGCGAAGCGACGCGGATCGATACCCTGCGAACCGAGATAGCTCGCGACCGACGCGGCGCGGCGCTGCGAAAGAGCCTGATTGTGGCTGACGCTACCGGTCGAATCGGTGTGGCCATAAACGTCCACAAGCGTCTGGTTGAATTTGCGCAATACAATCGCGACCGAATTAAGCGTCGGGTAGAACTGGCTCTTCACCTGATCCTGATCGGTATCGAAAGTGATGCTGGACGGCATATTAAGGATGATCTGGTCGCCGTTACGGGTCACAGACACACCGGTGCCCTGCAGCTGTGCACGGAGCTCGTTTTCCTGACGATCCATGTAATTGCCGATTGCGCCGCCGCCAAGTGCACCAATACCGGCACCAATCAGAACGGCATTGCGCTGTGCACGGCTGGAACCGCCGACCATCAGGCCGCCGAGAGCGCCCACAGCCGCGCCAATCGCAGCACCACCTGCGGTGTTCGACATCTTCTGTTCCCCGGTATAGGGGTCGGTGGTGCAGCCTGCCAGAAATGTGGCGGCGAAAAGGGCAATACCGATCTTCTTCAGCATGAAATGGTCATCCTCAATTAGCGAATCCGTCGCATGATAATAGCGATTAAGGCCGGATGGTGTCTCAAATGCGAGTTTGAATCCAGCCTTTCGCTTTTTAACTGAAGCCTCCGCAACTGCGCAACTGCGTGGCGTAACGATTGGCCATGGATTGGGCACGTTTTGCGCCATTGAGCGCCGTGGCATTCCCGCGCCAGACACCACGAGCGTAACCGCCGTGACCCGAATAGTAAGCGAGATAAAGGCTATATGCATCGGCGCGATTGATGCCGTTTTTCAGATAGCTTTGATAGTGATACCAGCCAATGAAATGGATAGCGTCCGCGAAATTGGTGCGTGATGCAGTCCAGCGACCGGTTTCCCGCTTGTAACGATCCCACGTGCCGTTCAGCGCCTGGGAATAGCCATAGGCGCTGGAAGCCCGCTTCCACGGTATGATCCAGAGAATCTTGGTCCGTGGCGGGCGTGCATAGGGCTGGAAGCCGGATTCGGTATAGATTGTGGCCATCAGAACCGGAACCGGCACGCCGAATTCGCGCGAAACCCGCGTGGCAGCCGTCTGCCAGTTATTGAACCAACCGTCGCGTTGATCGAAGACCGCACACACATTGTTGACCTGCCGTGGGGCAGTCGCGCAGCCTCCTAGGATCACGAGCGCGACGAGAAACAAAACGCGCATCATGGAAAACCTCGTCTCTTTGCAAAGATTGATAAAGCGTAAAAATTAAGAAGACCTTTCTAACGACAGGTCACCCCTTTCCGGGGACCTTCAAACTCGCGTGAAGAAGCAAAGTAAAAGCCGCTGCCAATATGACGGCGGCACGAACTGTGCCCAAACTGTGGATGAATGTGGATAACTATGGGGATAGCGCATTTTCAGCGGTCGAAACTGCGTGAAAACCAATGGTTAGAGCGATTGCGCTGAAACAGAACCACTCCAAACTTCAACGGCGTCCCTGGCGCCCCTGTCGCAACCGCGCCCAGTATTCGAGGCGCTTGCGGATATCTCGCTCAAAACCCCGCTCCGGCGGATCATAGAATTTTTGCCTGCCCATGCTTTCCGGGAAATAATCCTGTCCCGAAAACGCGTCTGGCTGGTCGTGGTCATAGGCATAGCCGTCGCCGTAGCCCTCATTCTTCATAAGCTTGGTTGGCGCGTTGAGAATATGCTTCGGCGGCAGCAGGGAACCGTTCTCCTTGGCCGCACGCATTGAGGCTTTATAGGCCACATAGACGGCGTTCGATTTCGGAGCCGTTGCAAGATAAACACAGGCCTGTGCGAGCGCCAGTTCGCCTTCCGGCGAACCAAGATAGTCATAGGCATCCTTGGCGGCGTTGCAGATGACCAGTGCCTGCGGGTCGGCCAAGCCGATATCTTCCACCGCCATGCGCACCAGCCGCCGCCCTAGATATAACGGATCTTCGCCCGCATCGAACATACGGGAAAGATAGTAGAGCGCTGCGTCGGGGTCCGATCCCCGCACGGATTTATGCAGCGCCGAAATCAGATTGTAATGCCCGTCCTGCCCCTTGTCATAAACCGGGGCGCGACGTTGCACGACATCCTGCAGCTTTTCGGCAGTAAACACTTCATCGGGACGGGCCGCACGCCAGACTTCCTCGGCAAGCGTCAGCGCAGCACGTCCATCGCCGTCAGCCATGCGAACAAGGCTTACCCGTGCTTCCTCGTCCAGCGGCAATGGACGTTCTTCTTGCTCTTCGGCACGGGTCAGAAGTGTTGCAATACTCTCGCCATCATGGGGATGAAAAGTAAGCACTCTCGCCCGGGACAAAAGAGCAGCATTGAGCTCGAAAGACGGGTTTTCCGTCGTGGCGCCGATCAGGATAACAGTGCCGTCTTCCATGACCGGCAAAAACGAATCCTGCTGGGCGCGATTAAAGCGATGAATTTCGTCTACGAAAAGCAGGGTCTGGCGTCCCGACATACGCCGCGCGCGAGCAGTCTCGAAAACCTTCTTGAGATCGGCAACGCCGGAGAAGATCGCCGAAATCTGTTCAAACGCGAGATCAGTTTCTCCGGCAAGCAGGCGGGCAACGGTCGTCTTGCCGGTTCCCGGAGGTCCCCAGAAGATCATGGAACCGAGCGAACCGGATGCAATCATGCGCGTCAGCACACCTTCTGGCCCGGTCAGATGTTCCTGACCGGTTACTTCCGACAAATGCTTCGGACGCAAGCGATCAGCAAGCGGCCGGTTGCGGTCCGCGTTCGGGTCTGCCGCTGCTGAGAAAAGGTCGCTCATTTCATTCGCTCGATCGATAAATTAAATGCCGCTTCAGGCATAATGCTACCCGAAGCGGCATGCAACTTTTGGCGATATACTGGCCGACAGTTTTAACGCACGAACTGACGCAACAACGTTCCGTTGCGTTCCACCTCAAGCCGCCAGGCAAGACCACGTCCCCCATCCAGAATCGCGGTCATCTCCTCCACGGAGCGGATAGGATTTCCGTTGATGCTTCGAACAATGTCGCCCGGGCGCAATCCGAGCCGTGCCGCCGGCGAGCCGGAATAGACGTCAACAACGACCACGCCCTGGCTTTCACTCTTGAGACGCAGTTTTTTAGCCGTGGATGGCGTCAGCACAAGAACAGCTGCACCGGCGAAGGGATTATCGCCCTTGATCACCTGTGGCGCAGTTTCCTTGACTTCGGGCGCTTTGGAAAGCTTCACCGGGATGGTCTGGTTCTTTCCATCCCGCATGATTTCGACCGACACGGTGTTACCAATGCCAGCCGTCGACAGACGATAACCAAGCACATCCTGATTATCGACGCGAACGCCCTGAACGGACAGAACCACATCGCCGATTTTCAGTCCTGCGGCTTCTGCAGGACCACCTTTTGCAACTGCTGTGATCAGGGCACCATAGGGCTTTTCCATTCCAAGCCCTTCGGCCAGATCGGAGGTGACCCCTTGGAAAGTCGCGCCGATATAGGGGCGCTCGAAACTTTTGCTGCCATTCTGCGCAGCTTCCACGACGGCGCGGACCATATTGGACGGAATAGCAAAGCCGATGCCCACGGAACCGCCAGAACGTGAATAGATCGCTGTGTTGATACCTATCAGGCGTCCGCGCATGTCAATCAATGCGCCACCGGAGTTGCCGGGATTGATAGCCGCATCCGTCTGGATAAAGAAATCAAAATCGGAAATGCCAACCTGTGTTCGGGATTGCGCCGACACGATACCGCTCGTCACAGTCTGTCCGACGCCGAACGGATTGCCGATGGCCAGCACCAGATCACCAACTTCGACTTCGTCGGAATTGCCGAGGCCCAACACTGGAAACTTGTCCTTGGCTTCAATTTTCAACACGGCAAGGTCTGTGGTTTCATCGCGCAGAAGCAGCTTGCTTTCGAACTCGCGACCGTCCGACAAGGCGACTTTGATTTCGTCGGCATCCTTGATGACGTGATTGTTCGTCACGACAATGCCTGAACTATCGACAATCACGCCGGAACCGAGCGACTGTTGGATACGTGGTTTGCTTTCCCCGAACTGCCGCCCGAAAAACTGCTCGAAGAACGGATCGCCTGCAAATGGCGATTGTGCCCGTGCCTGCACTTGTCGCGCCGCATAGACATTCACAACAGCTGGTGTCGTCTCTTTCACGAGAGGAGCGAAGGAAAGTTGCATATCAGCGCGGCTGAGCGGCACTTCTTTGGGAGATGTCGCAGGCGCATCCTGCGACATTGCCTGCGGCATGACCAGCCCGATGGATGTCAGCATAAGACCCAATACACCTAAACGTCGCCAATTCATGCACATACTCCGCGCTTTCCGAGGGCACTCATATCTTCCGTGAAAAAATATGAGATTCGTCGTCCATATGTAGTCAACTGAGGACAAGGATAAAGGGCCACATTGTGACCTTGAAGTGCCGCACGGCAATTTTCTTGAAACATATCGATTCGAAAGAGCCGAACAGCAGCAACAAACAAACAAAAAAGGGCCGCTCAAGGCGGCCCTTTTTCAATAATCAGAAACAGTGCAGATTATGCTGCGTCTGCTTCAGCAGCCTGTTCGGCTTCGACGCGGGCGCGGTCAGCCTTGCCCTTTGCATCGACGTCGCGTTCCACGAATTCAACAACAGCCAGAGGCGCGTTGTCGCCAGCGCGGAAGCCAGCTTTCATGATGCGAATGTAGCCGCCGTTGCGGGTTGCATAGCGAGCAGCCAGCGTATCGAACAGCTTTGCAACAAGCTTAACGTCGCGAATAGCCGAGATAGCCTGACGGCGTGCATGCAGATCGCCGCGCTTGCCGAGAGTGACAAGCTTTTCTACGATCGGACGGATTTCCTTAGCTTTAGGAAGCGTGGTCACAATCTGTTCATGCTCGATGAGCGAAGCCGCCATGTTGGCGAACATTGCCTTGCGATGCGAGGCAGTGCGGTTCAGCTTACGCTGTCCATTACCGTGGCGCATGGCCTTCTCCTTAATTAGTTCTAGCCGGGATATTTCCGGTCACATTTTCGTTCCAGGCATTTCAGGATGCGAAACCGGTTACCGGTTCCGCAGGAAATGCTCAGTATTGGTCTTCGTAGCGCTTTGCGAGATCTTCGATGTTTTCTGGCGGCCAGGACGGGATTTCCATACCGAGATGGAGACCCATCGATGCCAGTACTTCCTTGATCTCGTTGAGTGACTTGCGGCCGAAATTCGGAGTCCGCAGCATCTCGGCTTCCGTCTTCTGGATCAGATCGCCGATATAGACGATGTTGTCGTTCTTCAGGCAGTTTGCCGAACGGACAGACAGTTCGAGCTCGTCGACCTTCTTGAGCAGAGCCGGGTTGAAAGCCAGTTCCGCAACCTGTTCCTGCGGAGCTTCCTTCTGAGGCTCTTCGAAGTTGACGAAGATCGCCAGCTGGTCCTGGAGAATACGAGCAGCATACGCCACTGCGTCTTCACCGCTGACCGAGCCGTTTGTCTCGATGTTCAGCGTCAGCTTGTCATAATCGAGAACCTGACCTTCACGGGTGTTCTCGATCTTGTACGACACCTTGCGAACCGGAGAATAGAGGCTGTCAACCGGGATAAGCCCGATCGGAGCATCTTCTGCACGATTGCGGTCGGCAGGCACATAGCCCTTGCCGGTGTTGACGGTGAATTCCATGCGGATTTCAGCGCCTTCGTCCAGCGTGCAGATGACGTGATCCGGGTTAAGGATCTCGACATCGCCGACAGTCTGAATGTCGCCAGCCGTAACGACGCCTGGGCCTTCCTTGCGGACGACCATGCGCTTCGGGCCCTCGCCTTCCATGCGGATGGCGATTTCCTTGACGTTCAGAACGATATCCGTAACGTCTTCGCGGACGCCCGGGATCGAAGAGAATTCATGCAGAACGCCATCGATCTGAATGGCGGTCACGGCAGCGCCGCGAAGCGACGACAGAAGCACGCGACGCAGAGCATTACCGAGCGTCAGACCGAAGCCGCGTTCCAGCGGTTCAGCAACGACGGTTGCATGCGTGCGGGAGCCGTTGGTGATGAAATCTACCTTGTTCGGCTTGATGAGTTCCTGCCAGTTCTTCTGGATCATGTAAGTATCCCTCTATCAATCGTCGCTACCATCCTATCGTAGCGATCAAGTGTAGAAACCGCAGAGGAGCCCCGAACTTGAAAAGCCCGAGGCTCGTACGGCATGTGAACGAGGATTAGACCCGGCGCTTCTTGCGCGGACGGCAACCGTTGTGCGGGATCGGCGTAACATCGCGGATCGACGTGATCACAAAGCCGGCAGCCTGAAGGGCGCGCAGCGCGGATTCACGGCCAGAACCCGGTCCGCAAACCTCGACTTCGAGGGAGCGCATACCGTGTTCCTGAGCCTTCTTGGCACAATCTTCGGCAGCGATCTGAGCGGCGAACGGGGTCGACTTACGCGAACCCTTGAACCCCTGAGCACCGGCAGACGACCAGGCAATCGCATTGCCCTGAGCATCCGTGATGGTGATCATGGTGTTGTTGAACGTCGAATTTACGTGGGCAACGCCCGACGAGATGTTTTTACGCTCGCGACGGCGAACGCGCGTGGCTTCCTTGGCCATGACAGTCCTTTCAATCGATCTCTACACCGCCGTAATTCCAGCGGCTACACCGGTCCTCAAGAAAGGACCAGCATCAAACCCAACCGGCGCACCGGAAAGGCCCGACGGAACAAATGTCCCGTCGAAATTACTTCTTCTTGCCTGCGATTGCCTTCGCTGGACCCTTGCGGGTGCGTGCGTTGGTGTGCGTGCGCTGGCCGCGAACCGGCAGCGAACGACGATGACGCAGACCGCGGTAGCAGCCCAGGTCCATCAGGCGCTTGATGTTCATCGAAACTTCACGACGCAGGTCACCTTCGACCTGGTAGTCAGCATCGATTGCTTCGCGGATCTGAAGGACTTCAGCATCCGACAGCTGGTTAACGCGACGATCGTCAGCAATGCCGACCTTCGTTACGATTTCCCGAGCAAATTTCGGTCCGATCCCGTGAATGTACTGAAGCGCAATAACAACGCGCTTGTTCGTCGGGATGTTGACGCCAGCGATACGTGCCACGTCTGTTCTCCTTGAGTTATAAAAATTTCCATCTGGCAGATGCGATCAACCAGACAGCATTAAACGACCGGTACCGGCCTCTTTCGATTTCCGCCGATACCCGCCATTCAAAACCAGTTGAAGTGGCGCAGTCTTTGACGGAATCGCCCGAAAAAGTCAACTCTTAACTGTCCGTAAAGCCATCAAACCGGCCTGACAGGCAACTCAAGCAACTTCTGGAAGCAATAAACGGGCAGAAAACGCTTCACGCTTTCCCTGCCCGCAATGGAATGAGGCTTCTTCAAGCCTCTTCAATTTTCATGCCGGAACCAGAATTCTCTCGATTTCGGCAGTAACTTCTTCAACCGGCGCCATGCCATTGATGACGCGCAGTTCACCAGTTCCGGCATAATAGCTCGAAAGCGGCGAAGTCTTTTCGCGGTATTCCACGAGACGCTTGCGGAACGCTTCTGGATTGTCGTCCGAACGGACCTGACCACCCTTGGCAATCGTTTCAGCCACGCGGCTCTCCATCCGCTTGACCAGAGCATTCTCGTCAACCTTCAGCTCAATGACTGCATCGAGCTTTAGGCCCTTCCCCGCCAGCATGGTTCCCAGAGCCTGAGCCTGTGGAACGGTGCGTGGATAACCGTCAAGGATGAAACCGTTCGCGCAGTCAGGCGCATCGATGCGCTCCGAAACGATCTGGTTCACGATCTCATCGGAAACCAGTTGCCCGGCGTCCATCACGGCCTTGGCGCGCTTCCCGATCTCGCTCTGCTGGGCGACTGCTGCACGCAGCATGTCGCCGGTCGAGAGCTGAGGAATTCCATGCTTCTTGGTAAGAAGTCCAGCCTGCGTCCCCTTACCTGCTCCGGGCGGCCCAAGAAGTATCAGTCTCATTTATTGCGTTTCCCACCTCTGAGTTTGGACTTCTTGATCAGCCCTTCATACTGATGGGCGATCAGATGTCCCTGAATTTGCGCAACCGTGTCAAGCGTTACGCTCACAACGATCAGCAGTGAGGTGCCACCAAGATAGAACGGCACACCGGTTGCGGAAATCAGGAATTCCGGCAGGAGACAGACAAGCACGATATAGATGGCGCCGACAACAGTGATGCGTGTCAGCACATAGTCTATGTATTCGGCGGTACGCTCACCCGGACGAATGCCCGGAATAAAGCCGGAATGCTTCTTGAGCTGGTCAGCAGTGTCCTTGGGATTGAACACAATGGCCGTGTAGAAGAAGCAGAAGAATGCCATCAATGCGGCATAGAACAGCATGTAAAGCGGCTGACCATGACCGAGTGCATTGAGAACGGTAGTAGCCCAGGCCGGCATTTCTGTCGTGTTGGCGAAACCGGCGACCGTCGCAGGCAGAAGCAACAACGACGAGGCGAAAATCGGAGGAATGACGCCTGCGGTATTGAGCTTCAACGGCAGATGCGACGTATCGCCCTGGAACATGCGGTTGCCGACCTGACGCTTCGGATACTGGATCAGAAGGCGACGCTGCGCACGTTCAACGAATACGATGACCGCAATCAGCACGATGGCAAGAATGATAACGCCCAGAATGAGTCCCGTCGACAGCGCGCCGGTACGGCCAAGTTCCAGCGTGCCGGAAATAGCGTGCGGCAGGTTGGCCACGATACCGGAGAAGATGATCAGCGAGATACCGTTGCCGATACCGCGTGCAGTGATCTGCTCGCCGAGCCACATCAGGAACATCGTGCCGCCAACAAGGGTGATCACCGACGAAACGACGAAGAACGGTCCCGGATTGGTGACAATACCGTTACCGGACTGCAAGCCAACGGAAATCGCGTAGGCCTGAACAAGCGCCAGAAGCACCGTGCCGTAACGCGTATACTGATTGATGATCTTGCGACCTGCCTCGCCTTCCTTCTTCAGCGCTTCAAGAGACGGAACAACCGACGTCATGAGCTGCACGATGATGGAGGCAGAGATATAAGGCATGATGCCGAGCGCGAAAATGGCCATACGACCGACGGCGCCACCGGCGAACATGTTGAAAAGCCCGAGCACACCCTGGCTATGCTGCTGGAAAGCCTGCGCAAGCGCGTCAGGATTGATGCCGGGAAGCGGAATATAGGTGCCGAACCGGTATACGAGCAAAGCACCCAGCGTGAACCAGATGCGCTTCTTGAGTTCTTCTGCTTTCGAGAAAGCTGAAAAATTGAGATTGGAAACTAGCTGTTCAGCAGCCGATGCCATTAAATTTCTCCGGTGAAAAGTCTCCGGTCCTCCGCCCCCGTCAGCGCAATCTATTGCGGTCGCGCCTCGAGACTAAAAAGACCCTACCCAGATATGCGCATTGGCATAAATGTGCAAGCGGCGGCACTGAGGCCGCCGCTTTTTATTTTTGTATCGAAGCCTTATTCGGCAGCGGCTTCAGGAAGCTTGATGCTACCGCCAGCCTTTTCGATCTTTTCGACCGCAGCCTTGGAAGCACCGGCTACCTCGAAAGCAACCTTTGCCTTCAGCTCGCCGTCCGAAAGGATGCGAACGCCGTCTTTGGCACGACGAATCACGCCAGCAGCCTTCAGCGAATCGAGGTTCACAACTGCCTTGGCATCAAGCTTACCTGCATCGATAGCGGCCTGAACACGGCCGAGCGATACAACGTTGAAGCTCTTTGCGAAGATGTTGGTGAAGCCGCGCTTCGGCAGACGGCGGTAGATTGGCATCTGGCCGCCTTCAAAGCCATTGATCGCGACGCCCGAACGGGACTTCTGACCCTTGACACCACGACCACCGGTTTTGCCGGTGCCCGAACCGATACCGCGGCCAACACGCTTGCGTGCTTTGACCGAACCTGGCTTGTCACGCAGATCGTTGAGTTTCATATCTCTATCTCCTGCGCTATCACGCCTCGTCCACAACTCGGACGAGGTGTGGAAGCTTGGCGATCATGCCACGAACTGCCGGAGTATCTTCCAGCGTGCTGCGGCGGTGCATTTTATTAAGACCCAGACCGATCAGCGTTGCACGCTGCTCGGCTGGACGACGGATTGGGCTTCCGATCTGCTCGACCGTAACCGTCTTGCCCTTCTTCTCAGCCATCACTCAAATCCCTTGTCTATGGCGTATCCGGTGGCCTGTGCGGCCCCGGACGAACACAAACTATCGGCTACTCTTCCGAACCGACCACATCATGGCGGCGAGCCTGAAGGGTCGAGTACTTGATGCCGCGCTGTGCAGCGATGTCCTTCGGATGCATCTGATGCTTCAGAGCATCGAACGTCGCACGAACCATGTTGTAAGGGTTCGACGAACCGAGCGACTTGGCGACAACGTCCTGAACGCCGAGCGTTTCGAACACTGCACGCATCGGACCACCGGCGATGATACCCTTACCAGCAGGAGCTGCGCGGAGCAGAACCTTGCCGGCGCCGTGACGGCCTTCAACATCGTGGTGCAGCGTACGGCCCGAACGCAGCGGTACGAAGATCATGTCGCGCTTAGCAGCTTCCGTAGCCTTACGGATAGCTTCCGGCACTTCACGAGCCTTGCCATGACCGAAGCCTACGCGGCCCTTCTGGTCGCCAACAACGACGAGCGCAGCAAAACCGAAGCGACGGCCGCCCTTGACGACCTTGGCGACGCGGTTGATGTGAACGAGCTTATCGACGAATTCGCTGTCGCGCTCCTCACGGCCGCGATCTTCGCGGTTACGTTCTCTCTGTGCCATATCCTGATTTCCTTTTTCTTTTCCGGAAGCACAAAATGCTATTAGAAGCTCAGTCCGCCTTCGCGGGCAGCTTCGGCGAGAGCCTTCACACGGCCGTGGTAAATGAATGCACCACGGTCGAACACTACTTCGCTGACGCCTGCTTTAACGGCACGCTCGGCAACCAGCTTGCCAACTGCAGCAGCTGCTGCGGAGTCGGCGCCGGTCTTGAGCTTGCCCTTCAGGTCGCCATCCAGGGTCGAAGCAGCGGCGATGGTAACACCGCGAACGTCGTCGATAACCTGAACGTAGATGTTCTTGGAAGAGCGGTGCACGCTGAGACGTGGACGGCCGTTTGCGACAGCCTTGACCTGACGGCGTACACGAGCAGCGCGACGCTGCAAAGTTTCTTTTGGCGATGCCATGACGCGCTTCCCTTACTTCTTCTTGCCTTCTTTGCGGACGATCTTCTCGCCAGCATACTTGACGCCCTTGCCCTTGTAAGGCTCGGGGCCGCGATATTCGCGGATCTCAGCCGCGACCTGACCGACCTGCTGCTTGTCGATACCGGTGACGACGATTTCCGTCGGCTTCGGAACGGCAACAGTGATGCCAGCAGGCACGTCGTAGACCACTTCGTGGCTGAAGCCGAGCGAAAGCTGCAGGTTCTTGCCCTGCATGGCAGCGCGGTAACCGACGCCGCTGATTTCGAGCTTCTTTTCGAAGCCGTCCTTCACGCCAACAAAAATGTTGGAGATCATCGTGCGGGACATGCCCCACTTCGAACGAGCTTCCTTCGACTGGTCGCGCGGATCGACGCTGACAGCGCCGTCTTCCATCTTGACCAGAACTTCATCGTGCACGACGAAGGAGAGTTCACCCTTCGCGCCCTTGGCCTTGACGATCTGCCCATCAACACTGGCGGTCACGCCTGCCGGGACCGGCACGGGTTTTTTACCGATACGAGACATTTTAATACCTGTCTTTTATCTGTTCGCTGTCAACCGCATCAGAAGATGCGGCAGAGCAGCTCACCACCAACGTTTTGTTCACGGGCTTCATGATCAGCCATCACACCCTTAGGGGTGGACAGGATCGAGATGCCAAGACCATTCGCAACCTGCGGGATCGACTTGACCGACACGTATACACGGCGGCCAGGCTTCGAAACGCGGGTCAGTTCACGAATGACTGGAACGCCTTCATAGTACTTCAGTTCGATTTCGATCTCGGCTTTGCCGTTCACGAATTCACTCTGCGTGTATCCGCGGATGTAACCTTCAGACTGAAGAACATCAAGAACGCGAGCGCGCAACTTGGAAGCCGGGGTCGAAACCTTGGTCTTCTTGCGGCCTACTGCGTTACGAATACGGGTCAGCATGTCGCCGATAGGATCTGACACAGACATATGCTACTCCTTACCAGCTCGACTTGACGATGCCCGGGATCTGACCGAGCGAACCCAACTGACGGAGCGCAATACGCGACATCTTCAGTTTACGGTAATAACCACGCGGACGGCCCGAAACTTCGCAACGATTGCGAATACGAACCTTCGATGAATTGCGCGGCAGTTCGGCAAGCCGGATAGTGGCGCGGAAGCGCTCCTCCAGCGGAAGGCCCTGATCCATTACGATCGCCTTCAGACGTGCACGCTTGTCAGCATGACGCTTAACCAACTTTTCGCGGCGCTTGTTTTTTTCGACTGCGCTAGTCTTGGCCATATTATTATACCTCGCTACGCTTGCCGTTACTGCCGGAAGGGGAAGTTGAATGCACGCAGAAGAGCGCGCGCTTCATCATCCGTCTTGGCGGTCGTGCAAACGATGATGTCCATGCCCCAGATCTGATCAACCTTATCGTAGTTGATTTCCGGAAACACGATGTGCTCCTTGATACCCATGGCATAGTTGCCACGTCCGTCAAAGCTCTTCGGGTTCAGGCCGCGGAAGTCGCGAACGCGAGGAAGAGCGATCGTGATGAAACGATCAAGGAATTCGTACATGCGGTCCTGGCGAAGGGTGACCTTCGTGCCGATCGGCATGCCTTCACGCAACTTGAATGTTGCGATCGAGTTACGGGCGCGGGTGATAACAGCCTTTTGACCAGCAATCAAGCCAAGGTCTTCAGCAGCTACAGCCGGCTTCTTGGAGTCGCCAGTGGCTTCGCCAACGCCCATGTTGAGGACAACCTTGGTGATGCGTGGAATCTGCATCTCGTTGTCGTATTTGAATTCTTCAAGCAGAGCCTTACGAATGTTTTCGTTGTAAAGCTTCTTGAAGCGGGGAAGTGCCTTAGCTTCAGCCATCGATCAGCGCTCCAGAACGTTTTGCGACACGAACCTTCTTGCCGTCCTCGACGCGGAAACCGACGCGGGTCGGCTTACCGTCCTTGGGATCAGCAATTGCCAGGTTAGACAGGTGGATCGGCGCTTCCTTGGAGATAATGCCGGCTTCCTGGGTCTGGGTCTGACGCTGATGACGCTTCACAACGTTGATACCGCGAACGAGCGCCTGCTCGTCCTTAGGCATAACCTTGAGAACTTCGCCTTTACGGCCCTTGTCCTTACCGGACAGCACGACAACGCTGTCGCCTTTGCGAATCTTCTGCATCGTCTTGCTTCCTTACAGAACTTCCGGGGCCAGCGAGATGATCTTCATATGGTTCTTTGCGCGAAGTTCGCGCGGAACCGGTCCGAAGATACGCGTGCCGATCGGCTCTTTCTTGTTATCGATGAGAACGGCTGCATTGTTATCGAAACGAATAACGCTGCCGTCCGGACGACGGATGTCCTTGGCGGTGCGTACAACAACCGCCTTCATCACATCACCCTTTTTGACGCGGCCGCGCGGAATAGCTTCCTTGATCGACACCACAATGATGTCGCCAACGGAAGCGTAACGCCGCTTCGAGCCGCCCAGCACCTTGATGCACATGACACGACGTGCGCCGGAGTTATCCGCCACGTCGAGGTTTGTTTGCATCTGAATCATGACTGGCCGCCTTCTTTCCTCTCAGCTGGTTAAGGGCTCCTGCCCTACCTAAGCTGCGTGTTTATAATTTAGCCTGCTGCTTCGTTCGTGAGAACGACCCAGCGTTTGTCCTTCGAGATTGGAGCCGATTCCTGAATGGAAACGAGATCGCCAACCTTGAACTGGTTGTTTTCGTCATGCGCCTTGTACTTCTTAGACTGACGCACGGTCTTCTGGAGGAGCGGATGCGAATAGCGGCGCTCAACCTTGACCACAACAGTCTTGTCATTCTTGTCGCTGACGACAACGCCCTGCAGAACGCGTTTAGGCATTATATTTTTCCTTATGCCTTGCTTGCGGCCGCCTTCTGGCGGGCAATAGTCTTAATACGCGCGATGTCGCGGCGAACCTGCTTCACGCGCGCGGTTTTTTCGAGCTGGCCGGTGGCCTTCTGAAAGCGCAGGTTGAACTGCTCTTTCTTCAGGGTGCCCAGCTCGTCATTCAGTTGATCGAGGCTCTTCGCCCGAACGTCTGCGGCTTTCATAGTTGCCTCTCTCTTATTCAGCAATGCGCTGGATAAAGCGCGTCTTGATCGGCAACTTTGCTGCGCCGAGTCTGAGGGCTTCGCGTGCCACATCTTCGGGTACGCCGTCAAGCTCAAACATCACGCGACCTGGTGCCACACGGCATGCCCAGTAGTCAACCGAACCCTTACCTTTACCCATACGGACTTCGGTAGGCTTCGACGTAACTGGCAGGTCAGGGAAGATGCGGATCCACACGCGGCCGGCACGCTTCATGTGACGGGTGATCGCGCGGCGGGCCGCTTCGATCTGACGTGCAGTGACGCGTTCCGGCTCAACGGCCTTCAAACCGAATGCACCGAAATTCAGATCCGTGCCGCCTTTCGAGTTGCCGTGAATACGGCCCTTGAACTGCTTGCGGAACTTGGTGCGCTTAGGCTGCATCATTGTTCTCTACTCCAAATTTCTCGCCCGCGGCCCGCTTTTTAAGCGTTTTCGCGGCGGCGGTTCGACGAGGAACCCTGATTGTCACCCTCGACCGCACGACGCTCGGAAGCCATCGGATCGTGTTCAAGAATCTCGCCCTTGAAGACCCAGACCTTCACGCCGCAGATACCATAAGCGGTCTTCGCTTCTGCCGTACCGTAGTCGATATCGGCGCGAAGCGTATGAAGCGGAACGCGACCTTCACGGTACCATTCCATGCGAGCGATTTCCGCGCCACCCAGACGACCCGAGCAGTTGATACGGATACCTTCGGCTCCAAGACGCATTGCCGACTGAACGGCACGCTTCATGGCGCGACGGAATGCCACACGCCGTTCGAGCTGCTGAGCGATCGACTGAGCGATCAGCGTAGCGTCGATTTCCGGCTTGCGAACTTCAACGATGTTGAGCGACGTATCGGCATTGGTCATCTCGGAAAGCTTCTTGCGGAGCTTTTCGATGTCTGCACCCTTCTTGCCGATGATGATGCCCGGACGAGCCGAATGGATCGTCACGCGGCACTTCTTGTGCGGACGCTCGATTACGATCTTGGAGATCGCAGCCTGCTTCAGTTCCTCGGTGAGGAATTCGCGGATCTTGACATCTTCATGCAGCAGCTTGCCGTACTCACCGGTATTCGCGTACCAACGCGAATCCCAGGTGCGGTTGATGCCGAGGCGAAGACCGATCGGATTAATCTTCTGACCCATTATGCGGCCTCCCCTTTTTCCGCGACTTCGCGGACAACAATGGTGAGATGCGAAAACGGCTTCTCGATACGGCTCGCGCGGCCACGGCCACGGACGTGGAAGCGCTTCATGACGATCGACTTACCTACATAGGCTTCGGCGACGATCAAAGAATCGACGTCGAGGTCATGGTTGTTTTCTGCGTTCGCAATTGCGGACTGGAGCGTCTTCTTAACCGTATCGGCGATCCGCTTGCGCGAGAACGTCAGATCGGCAAGAGCCGCATTCACCTTCTTGCCGCGGATCATGCTCGCAACAAGGTTCAGCTTCTGCGGGCTGACGCGCAGCGTACGGGCAACAGCTTGCGCTTCGTTGTCCTTGAGCTGACGGGGAGCTTTAGCCTTGCCCATCGTTACTTCCTCTTCGACTTCTTGTCCGCGCCGTGACCGTAATAGGTACGTGTAGGCGCGAATTCACCGAACTTGTGTCCGACCATTTCTTCCGAAATCGACACCGGCACATGCTTGTTGCCGTTGTAGACGCCGAAAGTCAGACCGACAAACTGCGGCAGGATGGTGGAGCGACGGCTCCACATCTTGATAACTTCATTACGACCGCCTTCGCGTACCTTCTCAGCCTTCGTGAGAAGATAGCCATCGACGAACGGACCTTTCCAAACTGAACGAGCCACTTCAGACTACCTCTCTTACTTCTTGCGCTGATGGCGCGAACGCATGATGAACTTGTCGGTCGACTTGTTCGAGCGCGTCTTCTTGCCCTTCGTAGGCTTGCCCCACGGAGTGACAGGGTGACGACCACCCGAGGTACGACCTTCACCACCACCATGCGGGTGATCGACCGGGTTCATTGCAACGCCGCGAACGTGCGGACGCTTGCCACGCCACACCGAACGACCGGCTTTACCGTCGTTGATGTTGCCGTGGTCCGGGTTGGACACTGCACCGACCGAAGCGAAGCAGGCACCTGGAACCAGACGCTGTTCACCGGAGTTGAGGCGCAGAATGGCCATGCCCTGATCGCGACCAACCAGCTGGGCGTAGGTGCCAGCCGAACGAGCGATCTGACCGCCCTTGCCAGGCTTCAGTTCGACGTTGTGAACGATCGTGCCAACCGGCATGGAAGCGAGCGGCATTGCGTTGCCCGGCTTCACGTCGACGGAGTTGCCTGCAACAACCTTGTCACCAACAGCCAGACGCTGCGGAGCCAGGATGTATGCCAGTTCACCGTCTTCGTAACGGATCAGCGCGATGAACGCGGTGCGGTTCGGATCGTATTCCAGACGTTCGACAGTGCCGACGACGTCAAGCTTGCGACGCTTGAAATCGATGAAACGGTACGTACGCTTGTGACCACCGCCCTGAAAGCGAACAGTGATACGACCGGTGTTGTTACGGCCACCCTTCTTGGACAGACCTTCGGTCAGGGACTTGACCGGCTTGCCCTTGTAGAGTCCCGAACGGTCCACGATGACCAGCTGACGCTGGCCTGGCGTGATCGGATTAAAATGCTTGAGTGCCATTGTCTCTTACTCCATGGCCTCTCAGAGACCGGTCGAAACGTCGATGCTCTGGCCTTCGGCCAAAGTAACGATCGCTTTCTTGACGTCGCTCTGGCGCCCGATAAGGCCGCGGAACCGCTTAACCTTACCCTTGCGCACTGCAGTGTTGACTGCGGTAACCTTGACGCCGAACAGCGCTTCGACTGCAGCCTTGATTTCCGGCTTCGTTGCCTTGCGGGCTACGTTGAAGACAACCTGGTTGTGTTCGGAAACCATGGTGGACTTCTCGGTGATAACCGGGCTGACGATCACGTCGTAATGGCGAAGATCAGTCATTTGAAACGCTCCTCGAGGGCTTCGACAGCCGCCTTGGAAAGAACGAGCTTGCCGCGGCGAAGGATGTCGTAAACATTGATGCCCTGCACCGGCAGAACGTCGATGTTCGGGATGTTCGAAGCCGCGCGCTGGAAGTTCACGTCGATCTCTGCACCGCCGATGACGAGTGCATTTTCAAGACCGAGCTTGGCGAACTGCGAAACAAGCTGCTTCGTCTTGGCTTCCGTTGCAGCCAGATCATCGATGATGATCAGGTCAGATGCCTTTGCCTTTGCAGACAGGGCATGACGCAGGCCAAGAGCGCGAACCTTCTTCGGCAGATCGTGATCGTGCGAACGGACAACCGGTCCGTGAGCCTGACCACCACCGCGGAACTGCGGAGCGCGAGCGGAATGGTGACGAGCGCGACCCGTACCCTTCTGCTTGTACATCTTTGCGCCGGTGCGGCTTACGTCGCCACGGCCCTGAGCCTTATGGGAGCCCTGCTGGCGGCGAGCCAACTGCCAGCGTACAACGCGCTGAAGAATGTCGTCACGCGGGTCGAGGCCGAAGATTTCTTCGTTCAGCTTGACCTTGCCGGCATCCTTGCCTTCAAGAGTGGTAATCGTGAGATCCATTATTCGGCTCCCTCAGTCGCGACAGCTTCAGCCTTCGCGGCACCTGCACGCAGAGCGGCCGGCTTCGGCGCGTTCTCAGGCAGCGAGACCTTTACCGCATCGCGCACGATGATCCAGGCGCCCTTGGAGCCAGGAACCGCACCGCGAACCAGAATGAGGCCGCGATCGCTGTCCGTCGAGACAACTTCAATATTCTGCGTGGTTACGCGGGTCTGGCCCATGTGACCAGCCATCTTCTTGCCCTTGAACACCTTACCCGGGTCCTGACGCTGACCGGTCGAGCCGTGAGCGCGGTGGGTAATGGAGTTACCATGGGAAGCGCGATGACCGGCGAAGTTATGACGCTTCATAACACCAGCAAAGCCCTTACCAATCGAAGTACCCGTCACATCGACCTTCTGGCCGGCGACGAAGTGTTCGGCGGTGATTTCAGCGCCGACTTCGAGGAGGTTGTCCGGCGAAACGCGGAATTCCGCGACCTTCGCCTTCGGCTCGACCTCGGCCTTCGCGAAATGACCGCGCATAGCCTTGGACGTGTTCTTTACCTTGGCAAGTCCAACGCCAAGCTGAACAGCCGTGTAACCATTCTTTTCAACTGTACGCTGAGCTACCACGTGGCAATTCTCCATGCGGAGAACCGTCACCGGCACATGCTCGCCGGCGTCGTTATAGACGCGGGTCATGCCCAGCTTCTGTGCAATAACACCTGAACGCATCGGGTTCGTTCCTTCCGTCCTCAAGCCGATTAAAGCTTGATCTCGACATCGACACCGGCGGACAGATCGAGCTTCATCAGCGCGTCCACCGTCTGCGGGGTCGGGTCAACGATATCGAGAAGACGCTTGTGCGTGCGCATCTCGAACTGCTCGCGGCTCTTCTTGTCGATGTGCGGCGACCGGTTAACCGTGAACTTCTCGATCCGCGTAGGAAGCGGGATCGGTCCGCGCACATTTGCACCGGTACGCTTGGCAGTCGACACGATTTCCCGCGTCGAAGCGTCAAGGATCCGATGATCAAACGCCTTGAGGCGAATGCGGATGTTTTGACCGTTCATTTCATCTGTTCCTTGTTACGCGGGAACGCTCGCTCCAAAGCGAGCGTTCCTGCACAAACCTTCATTACTCGATGATCGAGGAGACGATGCCTGCACCGACGGTGCGGCCGCCTTCACGGATAGCGAAGCGGAGCTTCTCTTCCATGGCGATCGGCACGATCAGGGTGACGTCCATAGCGACGTTGTCGCCAGGCATAACCATTTCCGTGCCTTCCGGCAGCGTGACAACACCGGTCACGTCCGTCGTGCGGAAGTAGAACTGCGGACGGTAGTTCGTGAAGAACGGCGTATGACGGCCACCTTCGTCCTTGGTCAGAATGTAGGCTTCTGCCTTGAACTTGGTGTGCGGCTTCACAGAACCCGGCTTGCAGAGAACCTGGCCGCGTTCAACGTCCTCACGGCCAACGCCGCGGATCAGAGCGCCGATGTTGTCGCCAGCCTGGCCCTGATCGAGCAGCTTGCGGAACATTTCAACGCCGGTAACCGTCGTCTTCGCCGTCGCCTTGATGCCGACGATTTCAACTTCTTCACCAACCTTGACGATACCGCGCTCAACGCGACCCGTCACAACCGTACCACGGCCCGAGATCGAGAACACGTCTTCGATCGGCATCAGGAACGGCTGGTCGATCGGACGTTCCGGGGTCGGAATGTAATCGTCAACAGCGGCCATCAGCGAACGAACGGCGTCTTCGCCCAGTTCCTTCGAAGAATCTTCCAGAGCAGCAAGAGCCGAGCCCTTGATGATCGGAACTTCGTCGCCCGGGAAGTCGTACTTCGACAGAAGTTCGCGTACTTCCAGTTCAACCAGTTCGAGCAGTTCTGCATCGTCAACCTGGTCGCACTTGTTCAGGAACACGACGATTGCCGGAACGCCAACCTGACGAGCGAGCAGGATGTGCTCACGGGTCTGCGGCATCGGGCCGTCAGCGGCCGAAACAACCAGAATTGCGCCGTCCATCTGGGCAGCACCGGTGATCATGTTCTTCACATAGTCAGCGTGACCTGGGCAGTCGACGTGTGCATAGTGACGGTTCGGCGTTTCGTACTCGACGTGTGCCGTCGAGATCGTGATGCCGCGGGCGCGCTCTTCAGGAGCGGCGTCGATCTGGTCATACGCCTTGAACTCGCCGAAAAACTTCGTGATCGCTGCAGTCAGCGACGTCTTGCCATGGTCAACGTGACCAATCGTGCCGATGTTAACGTGGGGCTTCGTACGTTCAAACTTACTCTTTGCCATTTGAGCTCTCCGTAAATTTAGCCTGCTCAGGCATTCTTTTAATTGGGAGCGTGACCCTTAGGTCACGCAAACTTCTTCTGGATTTCCTGTGCGACCGCCGTCGGAACCGGCTCATAATGGTCGAACTGCATCGTGTACTGTGCACGGCCCTGGGACATCGAACGCAGGTTGTTCACGTAACCAAACATGTTGGCGAGTGGAACATTTGCATTGACGACCGTGGCGATGCCGCGGGCTTCGGTGCCGGAAATCTGACCGCGACGCGAGTTCAGATCGCCGATAACGTCACCAACGTAATCTTCCGGCGTGACAACCTCGACCTTCATGATCGGCTCGAGGAGCTGAGCGCCTGCCTTCTGCGCACCTTCACGGAACGCTGCACGGGACGCGATTTCGAAGGCGAGAACAGACGAGTCAACGTCATGGTATGCGCCGTCGATCAGGGTGGCCTTCACGCCGAGCATCGGGAAGCCAGCCAGCGGGCCTGCACCCATGACGCTTTCGATACCCTTCTGGACACCCGGAATGTATTCCTTCGGAACCGAGCCGCCGACGATCTTCGATTCGAAGATGAAATCGTCGCCATCATGCGGTTCGAAGATGATCTTAACACGAGCGAACTGACCCGAACCACCCGACTGCTTCTTGTGGGTGTAATCGATTTCAGCCTGACGGGTGATCGATTCACGGTAAGCAACCTGCGGGGCACCGACGTTGGCTTCAACCTTGAATTCGCGCTTCATGCGATCGACGAGAATGTCGAGGTGAAGTTCGCCCATGCCGGCGATGATGGTCTGACCGGATTCTTCGTCCGACTTGACGCGGAAAGAAGGATCTTCGGCTGCCAGACGATTGAGCGCAATGCCCATCTTTTCCTGGTCGGCCTTGGTCTTCGGCTCGATAGCGATTTCGATAACCGGATCCGGGAATTCCATGCGCTCGAGGATAACCGGCTTCAGCGGATCGCAGAGCGTATCGCCAGTGGTGGTTTCCTTGAGGCCAGCCAGAGCAACGATGTCGCCTGCAAAGGCTTCTTCGATGTCTTCACGGCTGTTGGAGTGCATCTGCAACATACGGCCGATACGCTCACGCTTGCCCTTGACGGTGTTTTCGAGCGAAACGCCCTTGGTCAGCTTGCCCGAGTAGATACGAGCAAAGGTCAGCGAACCAACGAACGGGTCGTTCATGATCTTGAATGCGAGCATCGAAAGCGGTGCTTCATCCGAAGATTCACGAGTGGTTTCGGTTTCCGTCTTGACGTCGATGCCCTTGATCGCTGGCACGTCGGTCGGAGCTGGAAGGAATTCCACAACAGCGTCGAGAAGCGGCTGAACGCCACGGTTCTTGAACGCGGTACCGCAAAGGATCGGGTGGAACTTGACCTCGATGGTGCCCTTACGGATCAGCGCACGGAGCTGTTCGTTCGTAGGCATTGTGCCTTCGAGGTAAGCTTCCATGGCAGCTTCGTCGATTTCCACAGCCAGCTCGATGAGCTTTTCGCGGTATTCTTCAGCCTGATCCTTGAGGTGCTCAGGAATTTCACCAACGGTCGCAGCTGCGCCGATCGTGCCATCCCAGGTCAGAGCCTTCATTTCGATCAGGTCGATGACGCCTTCGAACTCGTTTTCAGCGCCGATCGGCAGCTGAACCGGAAGTGCTACTGCGCCAAGACGCGAACCGACCATTTCTACGCAACGGTAGAAATCGGCACCGATCTTGTCCATCTTGTTGACGAAGACCATACGCGGGACGTGGTACTTTTCAGCCTGACGCCACACGGTTTCGGTCTGAGGCTCAACGCCAGCGTTGGCGTCGAGCAGTGCAATTGCGCCGTCGAGAACGCGGAGCGAACGTTCAACTTCAATCGTGAAGTCAACGTGGCCCGGCGTGTCGATGATGTTGAAGCGGCGCTTCTTGCCATCCTGACCCTGCCAGAACGTGGTCGTGGCAGCGGACGTGATGGTGATACCGCGTTCCTGCTCCTGCTCCATCCAGTCCATGGTCGACGCACCATCGTGGGTTTCGCCGATCTTATGGTTCTTACCGGTATAGAACAGAATGCGCTCGGTCATCGTCGTCTTACCGGCGTCGATGTGAGCCATGATACCGAAATTGCGGTAGTCTTCGATTTTATATTCGCGGGCCATGATAGTCGCTCTTTGAATAGGTTTCGACGATTACCAGCGGTAATGCGAGAAGGCGCGGTTGGCTTCAGCCATGCGGTGCGTGTCTTCACGCTTCTTCACAGCAGAACCACGGTTGTTAGCAGCGTCAAGCAGCTCACCGGAAAGACGATCGATCATCGTCGTCTCGTTACGGCCACGAGCAGCATTGATGAGCCAACGGATGGCAAGTGCCTGGCGGCGTTCTGGACGCACATCAACCGGAACCTGATAGGTTGCACCACCAACGCGGCGCGAACGGACTTCGATGTGCGGAGCTACGTTGTCGAGCGCCTGATGGAACAGCGCGACCGGCTCGGACTTGGCCTTAGCTTCGATTACATCGAGCGCACCGTAAACGATGCTTTCAGCAACCGACTTCTTGCCATGAAGCATGACTGCATTCATGAACTTCGTGATAACGAGATCGCCGAACTTCGGATCCGGATTGATCTCACGCTTCTCAGCCTTATGGCGTCTGGACATTTCGTCTCTTCTTTCAATTACATCGGGCTCAGCTCGCCCTCTGGCGGCCGGTATCCCCGGAAAATCTTACTTCGGACGCTTTGCACCGTACTTCGAACGGCGCTGCTTGCGGTTCTTGACACCCTGGGTATCGAGAACGCCGCGGATGATGTGGTAACGCACACCCGGCAAGTCCTTTACACGACCGCCGCGGATCATGACGACGGAGTGCTCCTGCAGGTTATGCCCTTCACCAGGGATATAACCAATGACTTCGAAGCCGTTCGTCAGACGAACCTTGGCAACCTTACGGAGAGCCGAGTTCGGCTTCTTCGGGGTCGTCGTGTAAACGCGGGTGCAAACGCCGCGCTTCTGAGGGTTTGCCTGCAGTGCAGGAACCTTATTACGCTTTACCGGCGCAATGCGCGGCTTGCGGATAAGCTGGTTTACGGTTGGCATACAACCTTCCTCTATAAAAAATCTCGTATCCACGCCCATACGGGCCGTTTCACCGCCATGCTGATGCACGAATTCGGGACAAGTCACGACAACCGGTGACCACCCCGAACAAAAGCAGAGGAAGCTGACGCTTCATGCGAACGGCAAGTTGCATTTCGATCGTAAAACGAACCCTGTTTGAGATGAACTTCAGGGCGCGTCGCCCCGAAAAAGCTTGTCTCACATCGGCTCAGATGGGGTGCTGATACGTCTTTAGCGACGTTTCGTCAAGGGCAGCGGCTCAAGTTTCTTCAACGAAGGTCCGAAACCAGCGTTTTGGCTTCGCCCGGACAGGTTATTGCGCCGCATTTGACGTCTATTCGCTAATATTTCGCGATCAAAACCGTCATTTTCCTATGCAAGCATGGCGCAGCCACTTGGTAAAGGTTATTGAAGCACATCTGAGTCGAAACGCAACAGAATATTAAGGGTTTCTCAATGTCTTCCACATCCCCAACAGCCGGCGACGATTCGCCAACCGTCCATCTCGTCATTGCTGACGTCTGGAATGAAGGTGAAGAATCTCCGGTAGAAGTGCACCTGCTTTTGAAATCGGACGAGGATGAAGATCTCGTCCAGACGGTCCTCAGCATTCTTGCCGAAGAAGGCTACCATGAAGCCGAGCTTCTCGAGATGGGCACGCTGACCGAAGAACCGGAAGAAGAGCCGCACAAGAGTGCCTGGGCCACCGCGCTCAGCGGCGAAGTCGCGCTGATCGAGTTCGACGGCGACGACGAAGAAGAATAAGTATCAGAAGAAAGTGCCGGTTCCGACCGGCATTTTTTATCCAGCATCAAACAGCACCGCTTCTGCAGGAAGTATCGAAATGCAAAAAGGCCGCCTCGAAAGGCGGCCTTTTTCAGTTTCATATCTGTCGATCTTACTCGGCAGCGTTGTTGGTCATATCGACCAGCATTGCATTGGCTTCGGTAGAACCCGAAGACTTGCGGCGCTCATCGATAATCAGCTCGTCGCGTGCAGTTGCGATGCGACGGATCTGGTTGGTCATGCCGCCAGTACCGGCCGGGATAAGACGGCCGACAATAACGTTTTCCTTGAGACCCTGCAGCGTGTCCATCTTGCCGGCAACCGCAGCTTCGGTAAGCACGCGGGTCGTCTCCTGGAACGACGCAGCCGAGATGAACGAAGGCGTCTGCAGCGAAGCCTTGGTGATACCGAGGAGGACAGGATTACCGGAACCCGGCTTCTTGCCTTCTTCGATAAGACGTTCGTTGATCTCTTCCAGCTCGATACGGTCGACGTGGTCGCCCGGAATGTAACCGGTATCGCCGGATTCCGTGATTTCCACCTTCTGCAGCATCTGACGAACAATCACTTCGATGTGCTTGTCGTTGATCAAAACGCCCTGCAAACGATAGACTTCCTGGATTTCGTTCACGAGGTACGAAGCCAGAGCTTCGACGCCCTTGATCGCCAGAATGTCATGCGGTGCCGGGTTACCGTCGAGGATGTACTCACCCTTTTCGATGACGTCACCGTCCTGAAGATGGAACGGCTTGCCCTTCGGAATGAGATACTCGACCGGCTCGATCGTGTCGTCGTTCGGCTCGATGATGATGCGACGCTTGTTCTTGTAGTCGCGACCGAAACGAACGGTACCATCGATCTCGGCGATGACGGCATGGTCCTTCGGACGACGTGCTTCGAACAGTTCCGCAACGCGCGGCAGACCACCGGTGATGTCCTTGGTCTTGGCGCTTTCCATCGGCAGACGGGCGATAACGTCACCAGCCTTAACATGCGCGCCCGGCTCGACCGAAAGGATCGATTCCACGGAGAGCATGAAGCGGGCATCGCCACCCTTCGACAGTTTCAGGATCTTGCCAGCCTTGTCCTTGATGACCATGGCAGGCTTGAGGTCCGAACCGCGAGGGGTTGAACGCCAGTCGATAACGACGCGCTTGGTGATACCGGTCGACTCGTCAGCCGATTCCGAAACCGAGAGACCATCGACGAGATCTTCGAACTCAACGTAGCCTTCAACTTCGGTCATGATCGGACGGGTGTACGGATCCCACTCGGCAATACGCTGGCCGCGCTTGACCGTGTCGGCCTCATCAACAAACAGACGCGAACCGTAGGTCACGCGATGGACCGCACGTTCCTTGCCCGTATTGTCGAGGATCAGCACAGCCATGTTACGGCCCATCACCACGAGGTTGCCATCGGAGTTGCGAACCACATTGCGGTTACGCAGCTTGACGGTGCCTTCGTACGAAGCTTCGAGATACGAGCTGTCAACAACCTGTGCAGTACCGCCAAGGTGGAAGGTACGCATGGTGAGCTGAGTGCCCGGCTCGCCGATCGACTGAGCGGCGATAACGCCGACAGCTTCACCCTGGTTGACCGGAGTACCGCGTGCAAGGTCGCGACCATAGCACTTGGCGCAAACGCCGTTGCGGGTTTCGCAGGTCAAGGCCGAGCGGATGCGGATCGACTGGATGGCAGCCTTCTCGATGATCTCGACGTCCTTTTCCTCGATCATGCGGCCAGCCTCGACGATGACTTCGCCAGTGGTCGGATGCAGGATCGGATCGAGAGCCGTACGACCCAGAACGCGCTGGCCAATCGAAGCCACGATCTGGCCAGCGTCGACGATCGGCTGCATGGTGAGACCGATTTCGGCGCCGCAATCGACTTCCGAAATGATCGCATCCTGTGCAACGTCAACGAGACGACGGGTCAGGTAGCCCGAGTTAGCCGTCTTCAAGGCGGTGTCTGCCAGACCCTTACGGGCGCCGTGGGTCGAGTTGAAGTACTCGTTAACGGTCAGGCCTTCCTTGAAGTTCGAGATGATCGGGGTTTCGATGATTTCACCCGACGGCTTGGCCATAAGGCCACGCATGCCGCCCAGCTGACGCATCTGGTTGACCGAACCACGGGCACCCGAATGCGACATCATGTAGACCGAGTTCATCTGCTTCTGGCGACCGGTCACCGGATCAAATTCGACGGCCTTCAGGCGCGCCATCATCTCTTCGGTGATCTTGTCGGTAGCCTTGCCCCAGGCGTCGACGACCTTGTTGTACTTTTCGCCCTGAGTGATCAGGCCGTCATTGTACTGCTGTTCGTATTCGGTCGTAAGCGCTTCGGTGTCGGCAACGATCTTCGCCTTCGTATCCGGAATGACCATGTCATCCTTGCCGAAGGAAATGCCTGCACGGCAGGCATGCGCGAAGCCGAGCTGCATGATGCGATCGCAGAAGATAACCGTCTCTTTCTGACCGCAATGGCGGTAGACGTGATCGATCATCTTGGAGATGTTCTTCTTTGTCATCTCCTGATTGCAGATGTCGAAAGGCACGTTGACGTTCTTCGGCAGCAGCTCACCGGTGATCATGCGGCCAGGCGTCGTGTCGTAGATCTTCGACACAGGCTTGCCTTCGGCATCGACCGTCTTGAAACGGCCCTTGATCTTGGTGTGCAGCGTGACGACCTTGTTTTCAAGCGCATGCTGCAGCTCGCCCATATCGGCGAACATCATGCCCTCGCCCGGCTCCTTGTCTGCCACGATGGACAGATAATAGAGGCCGAGAACCATGTCCTGCGAAGGAACGATGATCGGTGCGCCGTTGGCCGGATGCAGGATGTTGTTGGTCGACATCATCAGCACGCGTGCTTCAAGCTGGGCTTCGAGCGACAACGGAACGTGAACAGCCATCTGGTCACCGTCGAAGTCGGCGTTGAACGCCGTACAAACGAGCGGATGCAACTGGATAGCCTTGCCTTCGATCAGGGTGGGTTCGAAGGCCTGGATACCAAGACGGTGCAGCGTAGGCGCGCGGTTCAGAAGAACCGGATGCTCACGGATCACTTCGTCGAGGATATCCCAGACTTCCGGACGTTCCTTTTCAACCAGCTTCTTCGCCTGCTTGACGGTCGAGGAGTAACCCTTGGCGTCAAGACGCGCGTAGATGAATGGCTTGAACAGTTCGAGCGCCATCTTCTTCGGCAGGCCGCACTGGTGCAGTTTGAGTTCCGGACCGGTCACGATGACCGAACGACCGGAATAGTCGACGCGCTTGCCGAGCAGGTTCTGACGGAAGCGACCCTGCTTGCCCTTGAGCATATCGGACAGCGACTTCAACGGACGCTTGTTAGCACCCGTGATGACGCGACCACGACGGCCGTTATCGAACAGCGCGTCCACAGCTTCCTGCAGCATGCGCTTTTCGTTACGGATGATGATGCCCGGAGCGCGCAGTTCGATCAGGCGCTTCAGACGGTTGTTACGGTTGATGACGCGGCGATAGAGATCGTTCAAATCCGACGTCGCGAAACGACCGCCATCCAGCGGCACGAGCGGACGCAGATCCGGCGGAATAACCGGAACGATCTTCATGATCATCCATTCCGGGCGGTTTCCCGACTCCAGGAAGTTTTCGACGATCTTCAGACGCTTCATCAGCTTCTTCTGCTTCAGGTCCGAGGTGGTCTCGGCCAGATCGACGCGCAGATCAGCGGCAATCTTTTCGAGTTCCATCGAAGCCAGAAGCTCGTAGATAGCCTCAGCACCAATGAGAGCCGTGAACTGATCTTCGCCGAATTCATCGACGGCGATCATGTATTCCTCTTCCGAAAGAAGCTGATGCTCCTTCAGCGAGGTCAGGCCCGGTTCGGTAACAATGTAGTTCTCGAAGTACAGGACGCGCTCGATATCCTTGAGCGTCATGTCCAGGAGCGTGCCGATACGGCTCGGCAGCGACTTCAGGAACCAGATGTGGGCAACCGGGGCTGCGAGTTCGATGTGGCCCATGCGCTCGCGACGAACGCGCGAGAGCGTGACTTCCACGCCGCACTTTTCGCAGATGATGCCCTTGTATTTCATACGCTTGTACTTGCCGCACAAGCATTCATAGTCCTTGATCGGGCCAAAGATGCGCGCGCAGAAGAGACCATCGCGTTCAGGCTTGAACGTGCGGTAGTTGATCGTCTCCGGCTTCTTGATCTCGCCGTATGACCAGGACAGAATCTTCTCAGGGCTGGCAATCGAGATTCTGATGGAATCGAACGTCTGTGCCGGAGCCTGAGGATTGAAAAGATTCATGACCTCTTGGTTCATGCCGTTCTCCTTGAGGGCGATCCGTCGCCCTGTGTCGTCGATGACAAGCTGAAAATCCTTGCCATCCTGAAAAGAAATCGCGGTACTACGCAGTTATGAACTGGCTTGCCGTAGTTTCGTTTCCGGTGCGGAACCGTGTTCCGCATATTCTGGAAACGATTATACGGGCGCGCCGCGGCAATACCGTGGCGCGCCCTTGAGCTTTATTCCGCAGCGTCAGGCAGGGCCTGCTGCTGTTCGTCGCGTGTATCGTCCAGCTCGACATTGAGACCGAGCGAACGCATTTCCTTGACGAGAACGTTAAAGCTCTCCGGAATGCCTGCTTCAAACGTGTCGTCGCCGCGCACGATCGCTTCGTAGACCTTGGTACGGCCTGCCACGTCGTCCGACTTGACGGTCAGCATTTCCTGCAGCGTGTAAGCCGCACCGTATGCTTCCAGAGCCCAGACCTCCATTTCGCCGAAGCGCTGGCCACCGAACTGGGCCTTACCGCCCAGAGGCTGCTGCGTAACGAGCGAGTAAGGTCCGATCGAACGTGCGTGGATCTTGTCGTCGACCAGGTGGTGGAGCTTCAACATATAGATGTAGCCCATGGTCACCTGACGGTCGAACGGCTCACCCGTACGGCCATCGTAAAGCGTCGACTGACCAGACGTTGCAAGACCCGCATCCGTCAGCATCGCGTTGATGTCGGCTTCCACCGCACCGTCGAAGACCGGCGTTGCGATCGACACGCCGCGCTTCACCTGGTTGGCCAGCATGAGGACGGAATCGTCGTCATAAGACCGGACCGGTTCGTTGCGGTCGTTGTCCGGATAGATGTGCTCCAGCGTATCGCGCAGCGGCTCGATATTGGCCGTCTTGCGATAAACGTCGATGAGCTCACCGATCTTCTTGCCCATGCCAGCGCATGCCCAGCCGAGGTGGGTTTCCAGAATCTGGCCCACATTCATACGGCTCGGAACGCCAAGCGGGTTCAACACGATGTCGGCATGCGTACCGTCTTCGAGGAACGGCATGTCCTCGACTGGCAGAATGCGGGAAACCACACCCTTGTTGCCGTGACGGCCAGCCATCTTGTCGCCTGGCTGGATCTTGCGCTTCACAGCGACAAAGACCTTGACCATCTTCATGACGCCTGGAGGCATCTCGTCGCCGCGCTGTACCTTCTCGACCTTGTCCATGAAGCGTGCTTCGAGCAGCTTCTTGGATTCGTCATACTGGCCACGCAGAGCTTCGAGTTCGCCCTGGAGCTTCTCATCGTCGACAGCAAACTGCCACCACTGCGACCGCGGATACTCGGTCATCAGTTCACGGGTGATCGTCGAGCCCTTCTTGAAGCCCTTCGGACCCGCTGCAGCGATCTTGCCATCGATCATGTCGGCAAGACGGCCATAGACGTTGCGATCCAGGATAGCCTGTTCGTCGTCACGGTCCTTGGCGAGACGCTCGATTTCCTCGCGCTCGATAGCCATGGCGCGTTCGTCCTTTTCAACGCCGTGGCGATTGAAAACGCGAACTTCCACAACCGTACCGTAGGTTCCGGGCGGCATACGCATGGAGGTGTCACGGACGTCCGATGCCTTTTCACCGAAGATGGCGCGCAGGAGCTTCTCTTCCGGCGTCATCGGGCTTTCACCCTTCGGCGTGATCTTGCCGACAAGAATGTCGCCAGGATGCACTTCGGCACCGATGTACACGATACCGGCTTCGTCGAGATTCTTCAGCGCTTCTTCCGAAACGTTCGGAATGTCGCGGGTGATTTCCTCAGGTCCAAGCTTGGTGTCGCGGGCAGCTACTTCGAATTCCTCGATGTGGATCGAAGTGAACACGTCGTCCGAAACGATCTTCTCGGAAAGAAGGATCGAATCTTCGTAGTTGTAGCCGTTCCACGGCATGAACGCGACGAGCACGTTACGGCCGAGAGCCAGATCGCCCAGATCCGTCGACGGACCGTCAGCGATGATGTCACCCTTCTGGATGGGATCGCCAACGCGTACGAGCGGACGCTGATTGATGCAGGTGTTCTGGTTCGAACGCTGGAACTTCATCAGGCGATAGATATCGACGCCCGACTTGGACGGATCGAGATCTTCAGTCGCACGGATAACGATACGCGTTGCGTCAACCTGATCGACCACACCGCCACGGCGTGCTGCAATAGCGGCACCGGAGTCACGCGCAACGACAGCTTCCATGCCCGTACCGACGAACGGCGCTTCAGCGCGAACGAGCGGCACAGCCTGACGCTGCATGTTCGAGCCCATGAGAGCGCGGTTGGCGTCGTCGTTTTCAAGGAACGGGATGAGAGCCGCAGCAACCGAAACGAGCTGCTTCGGCGACACGTCCATCAGATCCACGTTTTCACGCGGAGCCATCATCACTTCGCCTGCATGACGGCAGATGACGAATTCGTCAACGAAACCGCCCCGCTCGTCCAGCTCGACGTTAGCCTGCGCAACCGAGTGCTTGGCTTCTTCCATCGCCGACAGATAGACAACGTCGTTCGTTACCTTGCCGTCGACAACCTTGCGGTACGGGCTTTCGATGAAGCCGTACTTGTTGACGCGGGCAAAAGTTGCAAGCGAGTTGATCAGACCGATATTCGGGCCTTCCGGCGTTTCAATCGGGCAGATACGGCCATAGTGGGTCGGATGCACGTCGCGGACTTCGAAGCCAGCGCGCTCGCGGGTCAGACCGCCCGGTCCAAGAGCCGAGAGACGGCGCTTGTGGGTGATTTCCGAAAGCGGGTTGGTCTGATCCATGAACTGCGACAGCTGCGAGGAACCGAAGAACTCGCGCACGGCTGCAGCAGCCGGCTTCGCGTTGATCAGATCCTGCGGCATGACCGTGTCGATTTCGATCGAGGACATACGTTCCTTGATCGCGCGCTCCATACGGAGCAGACCGACGCGATACTGATTTTCCATCAGTTCGCCGACCGAACGCACACGGCGGTTGCCGAGATTGTCGATGTCGTCGATTTCGCCGCGACCGTCACGCAGTTCCACCAGCATCTTGACCACGGCCAGGATGTCTTCCTTGCGCAGAACGCGCACGGTATCTTCCGCGTCGAGATCCAGACGCATGTTCATCTTGACGCGACCAACGGCCGAAAGGTCGTAGCGCTCAGCGTCGAAGAACAGCGAGTTGAACATCGCTTCGGCGGAATCCATCGTAGGCGGTTCGCCCGGACGCATGACGCGATAGATGTCGAACAGGGCTTCCTGACGGCTTTCGTTCTTGTCGACAGCCAGCGTGTTGCGGATGTAGCCACCGATGTTGATATGATCGATGTCGAGGACGTTGATTTCCGTCTCGCCGGTGTCGATCAGAGTCTTGAGGACCTTCTCGTCGATTTCGTCACCGGCTTCGAGATAAATCTCGCCGGTTGCGTAATTGACGACATCTTCCGCAAGATACGAACCGAACAGATCGTCTTCCGTCGCCTTGATGGCCTTGAGGCCCTTTTCAGCAAGCTGCTTGGCCGAACGGGCGGTCAGCTTCTTGCCAGCTTCAAGAACGACTTCACCGGTGTCCGCATCGATGAGATCGGAGATGATCTTCATGCCCTTGAAGCGGTCAGCCGAATACGGGATGCGCCAGTTGTCGCCGTCACGCGTATAGGTGACAGTCTTGTAGAACGTCGACAGAATGTCTTCGCCGTCCATGCCGAGAGCCATCAGCAGCGTGGTGGCCGGCAGCTTGCGGCGGCGGTCGATACGTGCGTAGACGATGTCCTTGGAATCGAACTCGATATCGAGCCAGGAACCGCGGTAAGGAATGACGCGCGCGGCGAACAGGAGCTTGCCCGAAGAATGGGTCTTGCCCTTGTCGTGGTCGAAGAAGACGCCCGGCGAACGGTGCATCTGCGAAACGATCACGCGCTCGGTGCCATTGACGATGAAGGTGCCGTTGTCGGTCATGAGCGGCATATCGCCCATGTAGACATCCTGCTCCTTGATGTCCTTGATCGACTTCGCGCCGGTATCTTCGTCAATATCGAACACGATAAGACGCAGCGTCACCTTGAGTGGCGCCGAATACGTCAGATCGCGCTGACGGCATTCGTCAACGTCGAATTTTGGTGCGTCGAATTCGTAGCGAACGAATTCGAGCATTGAAGCGCCGGAGAAATCCTGAATTGGGAAAACAGACTTGAAAACCGCCTGCAAACCCTCGTCAGAACGCCCACCGGATGGTTCTTCAACCATAAGGAACTGGTCGTAAGATGCCTTTTGAACCTCGATAAGGTTCGGCATCTCGGCGACCTCTGGGATCTTGCCGAAAAATTTGCGTACGCGCTTGCGACCATTGAATGAATGGGTCTGAGCCATCGTCGCTCCTCGTTCTATAGCCTTGCGGCTTGCTCACGCCTTGCGGCCTTTATCATGCGCCGCCCTTCGGCGGTCCTTCGAGCACATGGTCCTTCAGATCGGCCCCTTCAGATCGGATGGATCGAAAAGGATCATGTGCAAACTTTCCAGAGCTGCCTTCCGCATCGTTACCGGCACGCGGCGCTCTTAACGGGCTAAAACCCGTTTCCTGAAAGCCGTTCCGGCACTCAGGAAAAGGGTTCCAGTCATCCGACCCACCAGGAAAGTCCGGCGGGAACTGGCGGATGGAAAACCATCCGCCAGAATAGTCCGAACTTACTTGAGTTCGACCTTGGCGCCAGCAGCTTCGAGCTGTGCCTTGATCTTCTCAGCTTCGTCCTTCGAAGCGGCTTCCTTGACAGCCTTAGGAGCGCCTTCGACGAGGTCCTTAGCTTCCTTGAGGCCGAGACCGGTGATTGCGCGCACTTCCTTGATCACGTTGATCTTGTTAGCGCCGCCATCGACGAGAACGACGTCGAATTCGGTCTTTTCTTCAGCAGCAGCGGCAGGAGCAGCGCCACCAGCAGCAGCAACTGCAACAGGAGCAGCAGCCGAAACGCCCCACTTCTCTTCGAGAAGCTTCGAAAGCTCTGCAGCTTCGAGAACGGTCAGTGCCGACAGGTCGTCAACGATCTTTGCGAGATCAGCCATTTTGGTATTTCCTTAGTTTCAAGGTTTGAACAATTGACAGCGAAAAACGGCCTTACGCCGCCTCGTTCTTCCGGGCGTGCGCGCCAATTACGCGAGCGATCTGGCCCGCTGGTGCGCTGGTAAGTACTGCGAGACGCTGAGCCGGGGTCTGGATCATTCCAACCAGCTTTGCGCGCAGTTCGTCGAGCGACGGGAGCGAAGCAAGCGACTTGACGCCATCGGCGTTAAGCGTCGTTGCACCCATTGCACCACCGAGGATAACGAGCTTGTCGTTAGCCTTGGCGAATTCGACGGCTACTTTCGGAGCAGCAATCGGGTCGTTTGCGTAAGCAACAACCGTCTGACCTGTAAACAGATCAGAAATGCCTTCCGATTCCGTGCCCTGAAGAGCGATCTTGGCAAGGCGGTTTTTCGCGACTTTAACGGACCCACCTGCATCACGCATCTTCGAGCGAAGATCGCTCATCTGCGCAACGGTGAGACCGGTATAGTGGGCCACGACGACCGAACCGGACTCTTTAAAAGCGCCGTTCAGCCACGAGACAAATTCGCGTTTTTCCGCTCTATCCACTGTCTCTCTCCAGTAGGCAGGACCACATGGCCCTGCCGGGTTGCCTTTGCCGGACGAACTTCACAGTCAGCCCGACGTTCGAGGATCCTGTCCCCTTCAGCTATCCTGGAAGCCAGGCGTCACTCAAAGGCAACTACGGTTCAAACCTTGCATGCGTATTCACGCGAAACAGGGTTATTCCACGTCTCATGCAGGCCACATGTTTAAGGACAATCATCCGAAGATGATGATCCGCCTGCAATCTCGGACAGGATAACCGGACTTTCGTCCGGCTATCCGGATCGTGCGATCCGGAATTTTTGCCTTTCGCCCTGCTTTACAGGACTGGCTGGCAGCCACGCCTCCCCAACCGGAAAGGCTTGGACTCCGGCGAACCAGAGCCCATGAAAACTTAGGCGACGACCTTGACGGTTGCCGGATCGACCTTGACGCCAACGCCCATGGTCGAGGAAAGCGATACGCGCTTGACGTATTCACCCTTGGCAGCCGACGGCTTTGCCTTGATGACGGCGTCAGCGAAAGCCTTGATGTTTTCTTCGAGCTTGGCATTGTCGAAGGAAACCTTGCCGATACCGGCATGGATGATACCAGCCTTCTCGACGCGGAATTCGACTGCACCGCCCTTGGAAGCAGCAACAGCGGCTGCAACGTCGGTGGTGACGGTGCCAACCTTCGGGTTCGGCATCATGCCACGCGGGCCGAGAACCTTACCGAGACGGCCAACGAGCGGCATCATGTCCGGGGTTGCAATGCAGCGATCGAAGTCGATCTTGCCGCCATTGACGATTTCGAACAGTTCTTCCGCACCGACGATGTCGGCGCCAGCCTTCTTGGCTTCTTCAGCCTTGTCGCCGCGAGCGAAAACAGCAACGCGAACCGTACGGCCCGTGCCATTCGGCAGGTTGACAACGCCGCGAACCATCTGGTCAGCGTGACGCGGATCGACGCCGAGGTTCATCGCGATTTCGATGGTTTCATCGAACTTGGCGACAGCACGTTCCTTGACGAGGCCGATAGCAGCCGACAGATCGTACAGCTTGTTGCGATCGACGCCTTCACGGATCTTGTTAATGCGCTTGGAAATCTTCGCCATCGTCTCAGCCCACCACTTCCAGGCCCATCGAACGGGCAGAACCTTCGATCATGCGCATCGCTGCTTCAATATCAGCGGCGTTCAGATCCTTCATCTTCGCTTCAGCGATCGTGCGAACCTTGTCGCGGGAGATCGTGCCGGCGCTCGCCTTGCCCGGGGTCTTCGAACCGGACTTGAGGTTAGCGGCCTTCTTGAGGAAGTAGGTCACCGGAGGGGTCTTCATCACAAAAGTGAAAGACTTGTCCTGGTAATAGGTGATCACGACTGGAATCGGCGAACCCTTTTCCATTTCCTGCGAGGCAGCGTTGAACGCCTTGCAGAATTCCATGATGTTGATGCCGCGCTGACCCAAGGCCGGACCGATCGGGGGCGACGGATTGGCCGCACCTGCCGCTACCTGGAGCTTAAGCTGGCCTGCAATTTTCTTAGCCATTGCTTTCTGCCTTTTTAATTTGCCGGAAAATCCGGCTTTCTCGATTAATGCCGGAAACTCCGGCTCTCGACTGACGCCAGCTGAACTGGCGGGCAGTTCGGTGGTTCGGAGCTCGACGACCGGCTAAGCCGCCTTCCCTTCCACCATTTCACCCTGCCCGAAATTCGGTCAGGGTGAATGCCCTTGCGGGCAAAACGATCAGAGCTTGTCGACCTGACCGTATTCCAGATCCACAGGCGTTGCGCGCCCGAAGATGGAAACCTCAACCTTGAGACGCGCACGCTCTTCGTCGACTTCCTGAACGATGCCGTTGAACGAAGCGAACGGACCATCGGAAACGCGAACGTTTTCGCCAATCTCGAAGGATACCGAAGTCTTTGGACGTTCGACACCATCCTGAACCTGGTTCAGAATCTGGTCGACTTCCTTCTGGGAAACCGGAACAGGCTTGGAATCGCCAAGGAAACCGGTGACTTTCGGGGTATTCTTGATAAGCGAGAAGACGGCATCCGTGAGGGTTGCACGAACCAGCACGTAACCCGGGAAGAACTTGCGCTCTGCGTCAACCTTGCGGCCGCGGCGCACTTCAACGATCTTCTCGGTCGGCACAACGATCTGCTCGATCAGCTCGGACAGACCCTTCTGCTTCGCCTTGGCTTCGATATCCTCGGCGACCTTCTTTTCGAAATTGGAATAGGCGTGAACGATGTACCAGCGCGCCGTCATCTAAAAACTCCCCAATCCTAACTTATCGACCAAGGCCGAGAATAAATTCTACGCCATAGGCCATAAGCTGGTCGGCAAGAAAAAAGAACGCGGCAGCCAGAAACGCCATAATCACCACCATAATGGTGGAGATGACCGTTTCACGCCGTGTAGGCCAGGTCACCTTCGCCGTTTCGGCGCGAACCTGCTGAAAAAAGGTGATCGGATTCGTTTTGGATGCCATCTGCCGCTCTGTCATTGATCCGGCGCTACCCCCAAACCCTAACCCGTCGAAACGAATCAGAAGCCTGAAGTCACGCGTATACGGCACGCAAAGCTGAAAATTCAGCCCCACGCGCCGCGTGTCTGTTGACGCTACATAGAATCGATTCCCGAAAAAAACAAGCCCAAAGGTTAAAAGAATACCATACAGGCTTATCGGAAATCCGATCCTTGCGAATATCACTCGGCGCACCATCCAATCGTGCGGCGGCGATCCTTCCCTACCCGGCCAACAAATCCCGCAGGGAATTATCATTTTCAACGACGTCGCCTTGCCGAAGCCTGCGCCACCGTCGAAAAGGTAAGGCGGCATAGATTGCCGCCTAACTTATAATATAGAAAACGGGCGCCCATAGTCAAGCCATGAGCACCCGTTATAAAATGGCAGGGGCAGCAGGGCTCGAACCCGCGACCTACGGTTTTGGAGACCGTCGCTCTACCAACTGAGCTATACCCCTATGCGGCATTGCAATGCCTGATCGGCAGAATGCCAGACTGGCAGCGTAACCGCCAGTCAAATTGATTACTCGATGATCGAGGAGACGATGCCTGCACCGACGGTGCGGCCGCCTTCACGGATAGCGAAGCGGAGCTTCTCTTCCATGGCGATCGGCACGATCAGGGTGACGTCCATAGCGACGTTGTCGCCAGGCATAACCATTTCCGTGCCTTCCGGCAGCGTGACAACACCGGTCACGTCCGTCGTGCGGAAGTAGAACTGCGGACGGTAGTTCGTGAAGAACGGCGTATGACGGCCACCTTCGTCCTTGGTCAGAATGTAGGCTTCTGCCTTGAACTTGGTGTGCGGCTTCACAGAACCCGGCTTGCAGAGAACCTGGCCGCGTTCAACGTCCTCACGGCCAACGCCGCGGATCAGAGCGCCGATGTTGTCGCCAGCCTGGCCCTGATCGAGCAGCTTGCGGAACATTTCAACGCCGGTAACCGTCGTCTTCGCCGTCGCCTTGATGCCGACGATTTCAACTTCTTCACCAACCTTGACGATACCGCGCTCAACGCGACCCGTCACAACCGTACCACGGCCCGAGATCGAGAACACGTCTTCGATCGGCATCAGGAACGGCTGGTCGATCGGACGTTCCGGGGTCGGAATGTAATCGTCAACAGCGGCCATCAGCGAACGAACGGCGTCTTCGCCCAGTTCCTTCGAAGAATCTTCCAGAGCAGCAAGAGCCGAGCCCTTGATGATCGGAACTTCGTCGCCCGGGAAGTCGTACTTCGACAGAAGTTCGCGTACTTCCAGTTCAACCAGTTCGAGCAGTTCTGCATCGTCAACCTGGTCGCACTTGTTCAGGAACACGACGATTGCCGGAACGCCAACCTGACGAGCGAGCAGGATGTGCTCACGGGTCTGCGGCATCGGGCCGTCAGCGGCCGAAACAACCAGAATTGCGCCGTCCATCTGGGCAGCACCGGTGATCATGTTCTTCACATAGTCAGCGTGACCTGGGCAGTCGACGTGTGCATAGTGACGGTTCGGCGTTTCGTACTCGACGTGTGCCGTCGAGATCGTGATGCCGCGGGCGCGCTCTTCAGGAGCGGCGTCGATCTGGTCATACGCCTTGAACTCGCCGAAAAACTTCGTGATCGCTGCAGTCAGCGACGTCTTGCCATGGTCAACGTGACCAATCGTGCCGATGTTAACGTGGGGCTTCGTACGTTCGAATTTGCTCTTTGCCATCGCCGTTGTTCTCTTTGTTCTAGAACCGCTCAAGCGCCAGCACAAAAGCCTTTTGGCTTCCGGGCCAGCATTTATGCCAAAACGGAACGGCGAACCGCCCGTCGATGATTCCTTACACGCCAAACCGCTCTGAAAAATTTGGAGCGGGTAGCGGGAATCGAACCCGCGTATTCAGCTTGGAAGGCTGCTGCTCTACCATTGAGCTATACCCGCGCACTCTTAACTCTGATCCGACAGTGGTGGAGGGAGTTGGATTTGAACCAACGTAGGCATAGCCAACGGATTTACAGTCCGTCCCCTTTAACCACTCGGGCATCCCTCCAGATATCACTATCAGCAGAGTCGAGCGACTAGGCATTTCCGCGGGGCTTCTGGCTGACTGTTGGGCCAGCCGTCGATCCGCGAGGGGCCTTATGACGATAAGCTTATCCCCTGTCAACAGGGTAAAAGCGAAAAGAATGCATGTCCGTCCACAACGTCGTGGAAAGATCCTCTTCCACGCTCCTGTTCCATAGGCTCAAACGCCCGCATTTCTCAGGATTTTCCAGCCATCAGAGATTATTTTGCAATCAGAACAGCCTGATAGCAATCACAGGTGAAGTCGCTATCTTCCGCTCACCTAAAGAGTTATAAGCACGCCATGACCGATCAAAACTCGCCCCGCACCCCAAAAGATTCTCATTATGCGCGCCTGCGCCGCCAGCATCGCGACCAGAAGGCCGTGACCGAAGGCAAATCACCGCGCAAACCGCAGCGTCCTTCCATTTCGGCAGGCGCCGTGACTGAGGGAACCGTACGGCTTTATGGCCTGCATACAGTCCGCGCCGCCGTGGAAAACTCGGAACGCAAGATATTGCGCATGCGCGCGACACGAAACGGATTCGCCCGACTTGAGATCGGAGAGGCTGAATCTCTCCCCTTCCCTGTCGAAATCGTTGATCCGCGCGATATCGACAAGGAAACCGGTTCCGAGGCCGTCCATCAGGGCGTCATGATAGAAGCTGAACCGCTGCGCGCCCGTAAACTGTCCGAACTGAAGGACAGCCCGCTGCTTCTCGTTCTCGATCAGGTGACGGATCCGCACAATGTCGGCGCTATCATGCGTTCAGCCGTCGCCTTCGGTGCTGGCGCGCTGATTACGACAAGCCGTCACAGCCCGCAGGAAACCGGCGTTCTGGCAAAGGCCGCCTCCGGTGCACTCGAAATGATCTCTCATATCGAAGTGCGCAATCTGGCCGAAGCGATTGAAGAGCTGCACAGCCTCGGGTTCCAGACCATCGGTCTTGATTCGGAAGGACCGCAGGAAATGGAAGCCACCTTGTCCGGCGGACGAATCGCCCTGGTACTGGGTGCAGAAGGCAAAGGCCTGCGTCAAAAGACGCGCGAAACAGTCACCGCGCTTGCCCGCCTCGACATGCCGGGTGAAATCAAGTCGCTCAACGTATCGAATGCGGCTGCAATCTCGCTTTATGCTGCTGAGCGATATCTGCGCGCACGTTGATTCGAGTATGACCCTTCAATGAAATGCCTCCCGGCCGGTTGGCCTTCCCGGAGATATAGATATCGAATCGCGATGACCCGGAGCGGTTCCAGCTCAAACAGAAGCGTGGAACCGCTCTATCTCTTTGTTTGTACGCATTATCCTACGCGAAACCGCTTCACACTTTCGCTGGAAATACTCTCAGGCAGTGGCGATATAGGTGCGAATATCTTCCGCCTCGCGCTCAACATCTTCGATGCGCCGCTTCACAACGTCACCAATCGAGATGATTCCCACGAGCTTGCCATGTTCTTCCACCGGCATATGGCGGAATCGGCTTCGTGTCATGATTTCCATCACCTGATTGATCGTGTGATGTTCGCGACAAACCTGCACTTTTGCCGTCATGACCTCGGTGACCGGCATACTCATGGCCTTGGTTTCTTGAGCGGCGACAGCACGCACCACATCGCGCTCTGACAGGATTCCCTTGATTCGACCGGCCTCGTCGCACACCACCAGAGCGCCGATCTTGTGTTTGTTCAACATGGCGACAGCGTGAGATAGTGTATCGGCAGGTGCGATAACCACTACATCCCTGCCCTTTGTCTCGAGAATCGATCTTACGGTCATGCCAAAGTCCCTCCAAGATTTAGCACTCGCTGCTTCTGGCGTTCAAACGCCATATGAAGCAGAACGCAGTTCCTCCCACCACGTTCCATGATGGTGCGCTTCGATCGTCCGATTAGCAAGTGGCATCAAATGGGGAGAAGGCTTTGTCAAAGCCAAAAGAGTGCAGAACCCTATCGCCTCAGCACGGCATCATAGCTGCGTGGGCGGTCCATCAGTGAAATACCGAAAAAGCCGGCGATGAAGCCGCCTATATGCGCTTCCCAGGCAATGCTGGAAAGGTCCGCCCCGCCAGTCGAGTAAAGACCGGTAATGATGTTGATCAGGAACCAGACACCCACAAAAGTCAGGACGGGCTTCAGCGTCAGGGTCAGCCCTACCGGAAGAACGGGGCCTGCGAATTCCGATCTGCGTCCATGGCCGATGCGACGAAAACCGTAACGCGCCGCTGCACCCATCATTCCCGAAATCGCGCCCGATGCGCCCACCAGTGGCGAAACGCTGTCCGGATAGATCGCGTAATGGGTCAACCCGGCAATCACCGAAGTGAATATCCAGAAAACGATCATTCGTCCGGTACCGATGCGCCCGGCCAGCGGGGAACCGAAAGCCGCAAGCCAGATCATGTTGACGGCAATATGGGCGAAGCCGCCATGCATGAAGGAATAGCTGATGAGCGTAAAAAGTGCGGCGGGATCGGTGAACCCGTCCGCCAGCGAGAACCGCGCCGGAATGAGCGCGAAGTTCAGCATGAATTCATAGTTCTGCTGCTCGCTGATGAGGTAGTTCTGATAAATATAGACTGCGGCGCAGAGGCCAATCAGAGCGAGAACAACGCCCGGAATATTGAACATCGGCTCACTACCGCCCGACCGGCGGTTACTGCCGTTCATTTCCGGCTGGGGAACGCTCATGAACTGCTGCTTTCTATTTTATGCGAAGCACCGCAATTGGACCGAAGGAGCCTTTTGCGTCTGGTCGATGCATGTTGATAGGGCAGAATTTGTTAAAAATAAAGGCCGACGGAGGTTCCCGGTCGGCCTTCACGCGAACAGAAATCTTTCGCGAAATTAAATCTGGAGCTCAGAAAAACGCCAACCAAGTCAAAGGCTTCGTCTGATGCCCTATCAAAGCGCGTCTTTCAGTGCCGTGCAACCATTACTTATTATTAACCTTAACGAACGAGCCCGGTGGATGAAGAAAGGGTTAAACTGGCATCCTCGCCGTTAATACTATTTTAATGCGTTCAACAGCGGAGCCAGCCTCCGCGTGCAACGGACAAATCAACGGCGCATGATGAAACACCGCAGTACGATCGCGATTTTCGCCGAATGGCAGCGTTTGGCCCGCACTGAAAGCGGTTTCTTTCGCGCGCCGATGCGCGAACAGATCGAGCCGCGCAAGCTCGGGCGCCATCTGTCCGACCTCTTCTTCCTTGAGGCTGAAAAAGACGGCGACCTGTCGTTTCGTCTGGCGGGAACACGCATCTGCACCCTTTTCGGTCGCGAACTGAAGAACACACGGTTTCTCTCACTCTGGTCCGAGCGAGACCGGGCAGCCCTTGGCGAACTGTCGGAAAATGTAAGTAGCCTGGAAGTCCCTGCCCTCGTGTCGCATGTGGGAATCAGCATGTCCGGGCGAAGCCTCGGGCTGGAAATGTTTCTCGCCCCGCTGGAGGCGCCAAACGGGCAGATCAGCCTGCTTGGCAGCATCGCCGTGCTTGATTCCGTCGCATGGGTCGGAGCCGATCCAATCGTCCTCGGGCATTTAAATTCCATCGACCCGGTGGCGCCCGATCTGATTCTTGCGGATGACATCCGAAAATCGGCTGCCATCACGGTGAATGCACCCCGAACAGGCCGGGAGTGGACGAATGTTCGCCTGACGCAGCTACAGGAGCACGCCGCTCCGAAATTGCGCGTCATCAAGGGCGGCAAAGCCTGACTTAGGGTTGAAATCGCGATTTCTCTTTATCGACGGCTACTGTATTGTGGCGGATAATTAAGAGTACCCAATTTCGAGATGGATCGGCTTTGATGAATAGATTTGCTGCGGCATCTACTGCAAGCAATGTGCGGCAGGAAAATTTCAACGCCGTGAATGTCGATCTCAACGGTCGCTACATGCTGGAAAATCGCAGCGAATTTCCCTGCATCATCAAGCGCATGTCGCCTGGAACTGCGCTCATGAGCGGTATTGCAACGCCGCGCAACGGTGAACGGATCATCGCCTATATCGATCACGTGGGACGGATTGAAGGAATTGCCAACGAGGTTACATCCGAAGGTTTCCACATTCTCCTGTCGACCTCCGAACAGAAGAAAGACAAGCTTTCCGCACAGTTGACCTGGCTTGCCAACAAGCACGAACTTGCCCTGCCGGAAGATCGCCGTCACGAACGTGTTGTGCCGCGCAAAACCCAGCAGAACATTACTTTTGCCGATGGCGCCCAGAGACTGTGCCGCATTGCGGACCTTTCGCTTTCCGGTGCGGCAATCGAAAGCGAGTTCAAGCCCGCGATCAAGAGCGGCGTCATGCTTGGACCGATCCGGGGAACTGTCGTCCGTCATTTCCAGGGCGGTTTTGCAATCGAGTTCGCCACCATCCAGACCAGCACAACGCTGGACAATCTTTTCGGCTGAAAGCATCCGCCCAAAAGATGAACGCGCGTCAAGGTTACGGAATGGCAAACCGCGAAATGCCCGCAATCACGAAAAAACCGCAAAAACAGCCCATTTTGCCCTGAATTTGTCCGTTCGTTGACAAAAAGTTTCAGCGTTATTTGCACTTTTAATCGAATTTGACTCGCATTTTCGTGCGCAAATTTGCGTGCCTTCAAATTGTCTAAGTCATCTTGGTCTCCAACAGGGAGACAAAAGAATGACAAAGCAAACCATCATCGCAGCCATCCTGATGCTGCTCGGAATCGGACTGGCAGAGGCAGCAAGCCCCGCCTCCAATTCACCGTGGATGACGACCGGCGAACGCACTTCGCAGCCGATTGGCCACTACGAATTCTGCGATCGCTACAAGTCCGAATGCAACATCACCAGCCGCAACAGCAATATGCTGAAACTGACGCCGGAAATCTGGAAGCAGATCATTGCGGTCAATGCGAGCGTCAACGAAAAGATTGCGCCGATGACCGATATGGAAGCCTGGGGTCGCGAGGAATACTGGGAATATCCGACAACAGTCGGCGACTGCGACGACTACATGCTTTTGAAGCGTCGTGAACTGATGGCGCTCGGCATCCCGGCAAATACGCTGCTTTTCACAGTGGTTCGCCAGCCAAACGGTGAAGGCCATGCGGTTCTGACCGTTCGCACCGACCGTGGCGACTTCATTCTCGACAATCTCGATACCCGCGTTCTCGCCTGGAACAAGACCGACTATACCTATCTCAAGCGCCAGTCGACCACGAACACCGGTAGCTGGGTCTCAATCAAGAGCGACCGCGAACTCTTGGTTGGCAGCATCAAGAACTAATCAACAGATTAATCGAACAAGGACGGGTCGTCAGTCTCCCTCTGGCCCCGTCCTTTTTCTTTTCAGGCCAGCTCCAGCCCACGCATGAAAGATCGGGCCTTCTCGACGTAATGCTCTGCGGAAAGTCTGAGTTTATCGACCGCAGCATCGTCCAGTTCCCGGAGGATCCGCGCAGGAGAACCGACGACCAGCGAATTATCCGGTATTTCCTTGCCCTCTGTCACAAGCGCCCCTGCCCCGATCAGGCAGTTTTTTCCAATCTTCGCGCCATTGAGAACAATGGCTCCCATACCGATCAATGTGTTGTCGCCAACGGTGCAGCCATGAAGTATGGCCCGATGCCCGATGGTACACCCTGCACCGACTGTGAGCGGAAAGCCGATATCGGTATGCATGATGGTGTGTTCCTGAACATTGGTGTCATCGCCAATGGTGATCGGCTCATTATCGCCGCGCAAAACGGCACCGAACCAGAACCCGGCATTCTCACCCACAACGATCTTGCCGATCAGGGTCGCATCGGGCGCGATCCAGTTACTGCTGCGGTCCGCGAATAGCGGCTTGTGCCCGTTATATGCATAGATCGGCATGTTCTTCCTCCATCAGCAAACTCGATATTGAATCGCTAAGCCGTTTCAAGCAGTCATACAAGCACGACTTCACGCTCTGTTAACCATAAAAGACCGATATTCTTTTGCAATATCATCACCATGACACCCAGATGGAAACAGCACCAAATTACACCGCCTCGAAAATGGGAAGCCGCCTCTTCGGCTGGCTGCTGTTGGCGGTTATCGTTCTGATTCTGCTTTCGGTTGCCGTAAATGTTGGCGGGCGTCTGCTTGGTCCGCTGATTGCGCGCGGCGGACACTCCGACAGCACGCACGCGTATGAAATCATCATTGGCAACAATGTCCTGTCGATTCCAGCCAATATGATCCGCTTTTCGAACCAGCGACGTGACGGGGTGACGGGGCGTCTCGATCTTTATGCCCGCTGGCCGGGGCTTACCGGCTATACGGAACGCGACCGCGCCATCTTCAACCTTTTGACCCCGAAACGGCATCTCATTTTCATGTCTATCGAACAGCGAACCATGTCCCGCGACATGAGCGGGCGCTATCTGCCCATCTATGCCGAGCTGATAGACCCGAACGGGGAAACCGCCCCCGGAAACCTGACGGTACACCGTTTTCTGGAAAGCAGCGGTTACAAGGGCGAGGAACTGGTCCTGTCCGATCCGAGCAGCGGCAAGCCGGAATTCGTTGCACGATGTCTTGCGGATAGCGGTGCGGAAAGCTTCAATTCATGCGAGCGCGACGTCCAGTTCGGCCGCGACTTGCAGATACTTTATCGCTTCCCCCGCTCCATGCTTGGCGAATGGAAGTCACTGGACAAGGCGATCGTCGATTTTGCCAACGCTCATCTCCTTGACGGCAAGCCCGCCGACTGACGCCGAACGAAAATGAGTAATGGAGCGGCCGCCAGATAGATTGCGGGCCCAAACAGCCACACCCATCCGTTCCAGCTGGCTGCAGTCCTCATATAAAAGGCTGTAAAGATAACCGGCCCTGCGACGGCACTGATATTTGTAAGACTTGCCAACATCCCCTGAAGCGCGCCTTGCTCGTCTTGACTGGTCTTATCCGACAGGACGGATTGCAGAGCTGGCATCGCTATCCCGCCAAATGCCAGCAAGACGAGAATTGGCACAGTCATCCATCCTTCTGTCGCGATCGCGAGAGATGCCATGCCCAGCCCGTCAGCCGCTATTCCGATGATTATCGTATATCCAGCTCCAATTGTTGCGACGAGACGCCCCGTACCAAGCCATTGAAACATAGCATGCAGCAAACCGAACGCCGCAAGTGACAAGCCGACATATGTCGTATCCCAATGGAAACGATCTTCAGTGAACATCACCCATAAGGCAGCTGGTATTTGCCCTACCAATTGCAGGAGAAAGAAAACCCATAGCAACGGTTTCAGCCCCTTCTGCACACCCGATGGCATAAGAGCGCCATGAAGTCCCTTCGCCTGAGGCTCCGGTTTGGTTGTTCGGCGTACCTCCGGCATCACAAGGTAGACAGATAGGGCCATGAGACCGTTGACCGCGGCGGCGGCCGCAAATGGAGCTGTCGGTGATATACTTCCTAACGCGCCGCCAACGACCGGTCCAAGAATCATACCGCCGCCATAACATGCACCCAGCCAGCCAAAAGCTCGAGCACGTGTGCCCTCTTCCACCGTATCCGCTATGCAAGCCCCTGCAACCGCCATCGTTGCCCCCATCATGCCCGATAGGATGCGCCCGGCATAAAGAACCCAGAGATGAGGGGCGGCAGACATGATGGCATAGTCGATCATCGCACCAATGAGCGAGCCAAGCAGGATCGGCTTCCGGCCAAACCGGTCGGACATTCCCCCTAGAATTGGGGCAAAGAACACCTGCATCAGTGCATAAAGAGACAGCAACACGCCATAGTGCCCCGCCACATCGTCGGAATGAGCCACATCCCGCAGCAAACTGGGCAGGACAGGCATCACCAGCCCGATTCCCACCGCGTCCAAAGCAGTAACGGCGAGAACAATCATCAATGTGCGTTTCATGCCAGTCTCACAATTTATCAACGATAAGGAACTGGACTTAAAATTTATCAATGATAAGTTGTCAAGACTCAACTGATTGGTGAGCACATTGGCAAAACTGCACCGTGATGCCGTGATAAAAACGGCACTGGAACTATTGAATGAGGTCGGTGAAGAAGGCCTGACGACCCGTCGTCTGGCGGAACGGCTGGGTGTGCAACAACCCGCTCTCTACTGGCACTTTAAAAACAAACGTGTGCTGCTGGATGCCCTTGCAGAAACGATTTTGGCAGAGCATCACGACCACGCCTTACCGCGCGCTGGGGAGAACTGGCGTCATTTTCTAATTGAAAATGCACATAGTTTCCGACGGGCATTGCTGACTTATCGTGACGGTGCGCACATTCACGCCGGAACCCGCCCGAATAACAATCAGGCGGGACAGGCGGAAACCCAGATCGAGTTTTTGATTCAGGCAGGCTTTGCACCCGCAAATGCAGCACGCGCGCTAATCGCCATAAGCCATTATGTTGTCGGTTCAGCGCTGGAACAACAGGCCGACATCTACGAAAGCGTGCCGGGCGATGCCGTAAGCATCACTGCGACATCGGAAATTGCCCAAGCCATTGCAATACTGGATGCAGACGGCGCAGAAAATCTGTTCGATTTTGGCTTGATGCTATTAGTCGATGGACTGGAACGACATCGGCAGTCCTGAGCGCCTCTACTCCCCGTTCAACTCCTGGAAAGCTCTTCGTCCATCTTCCCTGAACTTGATCTGGCTGAGCGGAACTCCGCTCAAAAGATGCTCCTCCGTGGCAGCCAGCACGATCTCCAGCTTTAGTATTTCTGCCGACCCAAGAAACTTCCAGCATCCTTTTCCTGCGAGAAGCGAGTAGTTGTGGTCCATGACATAGGCTGCGGCGGCGTAAGCGCCGTCGCATTTCCCGATGCTTTGCGGTTCATCGAGGATCTCAATGACCGACCGTGAGCCATCGTCCTGCTCGGTTTCGATAGTGCCGAGGACTTCTGCGCGCGCCGCTAAGGACAGGGCCACCAAAAGCATGGCCAATGAAAAACCGAATTTCATAAAGACACCCAAGGGTCAAAACTATCTGGCGTTCTCAGGGATAATCGCAAATCTCATAACCGCTCAGCTCTGATTCCACGCCCGCCTTGATCCAGAAGAAAACGCTGCCTTCGCTCGTCAAATGGGCGGTACATAAAGCGACGACATTTTCCTTGCCGACGGGCGCCTTGCTCGCGCAAGAGGCTTTCCAACTCGCGATCCGCTCGATGGTATCCTTCTTGATATCGGGAAACCCGAAATAGATGGTCTTGAAGTTCTCTGCGAGCTTCGGGCAGGTTCCGTCATCCTCGATAGCCTGCGCACGGACGACTGATGGCAGCATGACAGAAAGGGCCAGCGTGGCAGCGATGATCTTCATGAATCCTCATTAGTCATATCTGGAGTCATATCTGGACAACAAAACGCCCTCTCCATAGGAAAGGGCGTCAAAGAACATCCCTGCCCGGCATCAGCGTCGTTTGCGACGCGATTACCGCGACCGATCAAAGATCGACGTCGAGAATGGCCATCGAGAAATTGTAGGAGAGTTCGCCTTCATCCTCGTCCTTATAGACCAGGCCCAGGAATTCGTCGTTGAGGTAAAGCTCGGCGGAGTCGTTCTTGCGCGGACGCGCCTTCACCTGCAGGCCGGGATTATTGAAAGTCCGTTTGAAATAGGCGTCCAGTTTTTTGAGTTCTTCGGGTTTCAACCGGCTTCTCCTGATATTGAATTGAGCCGGTTTATTGCACCCGGCAATTTCCTATGTAAACCCCCGATAAACGGGGACTCAAGGGATGTTGGCGTCCAATAGCCTCTTTAGACAGAATATAGGCCGCACACTGGAAAAAACCAGCAAGCGGCCTTGTTCAAGCTGCAACGATACGATGTATCGCCTAAATCCCCTCGCCCAGCATCTGGTCCATGACGCGGGAAGGCTCGGCGCAACCCGTATCACCCATGATCCGGGCTGGCACACCGGCTACCGTGACATTGTTCGGAACAGGCTTCAGAACCACGGAACCAGCAGCGATTTTCGAGCAATGACCGACTTCGATATTGCCGAGAATTTTCGCGCCAGCACCGATCAGCACACCGTGACGGATTTTCGGATGACGGTCGCCGCTCGATTTGCCCGTGCCGCCGAGTGTGACACCGTGAAGAATCGAAACATTGTCTTCGATCAACGCTGTTTCGCCGACCACAAGTCCGGTCGCATGATCAAGGAAAAGGCCGCTGCCCAGCCGTGCGGCCGGATGAATATCGGTCTGGAAGATCGATGACGAGCGGCTTTGCAGGTAATAGGCAAAATCCTTGCGGCCTTCATGGTAAAGCCAATGCGCCAGACGATGGGTCTGGATCGCATGGAAACCCTTCAGGTAAAGGATCGGATCCATGAAGCGGCTATAGGCCGGATCGCGATCATAAACCGCCTGAATATCGACGCGGACAATCTGGGACCACTCAGGATTGGCATCCAGCATCGCGTCAAAGGTCTGGCGCAGAATATCGGCGCTCAGATCGGCGTGCCCGAGACGCTCGGCGATACGATGCATGACCGCATCTTCCAGGCTCGGCTGGTTGAGGATCGTCGCATAGAGGAACGTGCCCAACACGGGATCGTTCTTGGCCGCTTCCTCCGCTTCGGCACGGATGGAATGCCAGATGGGATCGACCTGACCTAGACCGGGGGTCGCTTTCGCTGATGTGCGAACGGACATATGCATACTCCAGTTTTGCACCGCGCGAGGAGGAGACGACAGCCGAACTTTTCGCTCAATCCCCACGCCGCAATACGAGTTCGGCGCGCAGCATAACTTAAAATGCTTTGCCTTGACACAGCCGAATTTGACGCGCCCCGTCGGCGCATTCTTTGTCAGAAATCAAATTCGCTTCAGAGTCGATTTTCTTTCAAAAATTTCAACACCGCCTGCTTGTAGACCTTGTCACCAACGGCCAGCATATGGTCGCGGTCCGGAATATCGACGGCCTGTCCATTTGGCAGAAGATCGGCGAGTTCCTGTGCGCTGCCCGCAATATCGTCGGTCGTACCAACGGCAACGAGAACAGGTTGCATGATGCGCGCAATCGCGGCCGCGGGAACCAGCTCCTTGGAGGTAATCACGCAGGCTGCAAGGGCTATACGATCACTCTTGGTCTGGTCGGCAAATTTGCGGAACATCTGCCCACGTGGATGGGTGATCGTGGTCGGATCTTCTGCAAGCAGCGCCTCGCCAATAGGTTCCCAGTCGCCAGCGCCAGTCACCATACCGATGCCAAGCCCACCGAAAACAGCGCTATGAACGCGCTCGGCGTGTTCAATCGCCAGAAATGCGGTGATGCGTGCGCCCATGGAATAGCCCATGACATGCGCCTTTTCGATCCCGAGATGATCGAGCAGGGCTGCGGCATCAGCCGCCATTTTGGTCGGCGTGTATTCGTCTGCGTCGTGGGGCTTCGCGGAAAGCCCGTGCCCACGATTATCGATGGCGATAACGCGGTATCCGGCTTCGGTCAGCGTACGGAACCAGCCGGGCGAAACCCAGTTGACGAGACTTGAAGAAGCAAAGCCATGAATGAGCAGGATCGGATCGCCTTCTCCGTCCTGACGATATGCCAGACGCAAACCGTCATGTTCGAAATATTCGATATCGAGGGCACTCACCTGATTATTCCTCTTGATTTTATTACAGCAGCGTCACGACCGGCATTCGCCACAAATCACACGATGGACCGCTTTGTCACCAATCTTTATGCCGGTTCTTTTAACCGTACCGGCCAGAACCTCCACGACATACGCTGCCGGAACTTCAGATGAAATGATATTTTCGGAGAATGGCACCGCATTTTCGTGAATGGCCGATACGCGTCCCTTGTCATCGAGGAAAACCATATCAAGAGGCGACGGTGTATTCTGCATCCACATCATGACACGGCGCATTTCTCCGAACACGAAGATCATGGCGCGATCCTTGGGAAAATCCGTGCGCCACATCAGGCCGCGCACACGTGCATCGTCGCTTTCAGCCACTTCCAGCGCAAAATTTACCTTGTTGCCATTGGAGGTAATGAATGTCAGCGGTTCCTTGTCGACCGGCAGCCGCATCGGCTGTGTCTCATCGGCCTGAGCAACGAATGCGAAGAAAACAAATGCAAAAGCGAGAAAAATGCGGCCCATACCCTGCCCACTCAGATAAACAAACTGGCTTGTAAACAAACAGGCCTGGAACCTAGCAACGGGACGGAGTGACGACAAGACCGCTCAGGCCGCACAAAGCGGCCTTCACCTGCTTGTTACAAGAATTGAGAAATTTGGCGCGCTCTAATGCGAAACCGGGATTGCCGTGCCGATATCCGGATGGATTTCCGCCGCCATCAGGCCCTTGTCGCCTTCGCCGAAGCGAATAAGCACGACCTGACCGGGGCGCAGCTCCATCATGCCGAAACGACGCAGCGTTTCCATATGGATGAAAATATCTTCCGTCCCCTCGCCGCGCGTCAGGAAGCCGAAGCCCTTGGTGCGGTTGAACCACTTGACGATCACGCGCTCAAGGCCGCTCGACGGCGTAACAGTCACATGAGTGCGCTGCGGCGGCATCTGCGCCGGATGAACGGCGGTAGACGTATCCATCGACAGGACGCGGAAACATTGCAGGCCGCGATCGCCATTGCGAACTTCACAAACGATGCGCGCACCTTCCAGAGCAGTCTGGAAGCCGTCGCGACGCAGTGACGTCACATGGAGAAGAATGTCATTAAGGCCCGGCTGGTCTGGAACAATGAAGCCGTAGCCCTTGGCTACGTCGAACCATTTGATATGGCCCGAGACTTCGATGATATCGCCCAGCTCTTCCGAGGCGTGCTGGCTGTGAAACTGGTCATTAGACACAGACTTGTCCGCCATGCGTTCGCCCCTCCTCTGTTCTTCCGTTGCGATTCCGACCTGATTCTTGTCCAAAGAATAACACTTCCTTAACCGGAGGCGGCAAGCCCAAACTTGCATCCGTCCCCATGAAGACCACAGACTTCACAACTTCATGGTTACTTTTCCCGGCACAGCAGCGTTTGAAACTGACCCACCACCTGAAATATGGCCGGTCGTCAATTTGGCAATGACGTGTTCAGGACATTTCCGGTCACATCTGCTGCTCAAAATTTTTGAACGTCACTCTGTCCATGATAACTTGACGTTCGGCCTCCGACATCGGATTCGATGTACTTGCATTTCCCGAACGTCAACCGCCCGAATTACAACAGCCGAGGAAAAGACTATGCGCTATCTGCACACGATGGTCCGAATTCGCGACATCGACGAATCTCTCGATTTTTATGTAAACAAACTCGGCCTCGAAGAAATCCGCCGCACCGAAAATGAAAAAGGCCGCTTCACGCTGATTTTTCTCGCTGCGCCCTCTGATACGGATCGGGCGAAGGCAGAGCGGGCGCCGGAACTGGAACTCACCTTCAACTGGGATCCGGAGACCTATACGGGCGGCCGCAATTTCGGACATCTCGCCTATATGGTCGATGACATCTACACCACTTGCCAGAAGCTGCAGGATGCAGGCGTCACCATCAATCGTCCGCCGCGTGACGGGCACATGGCCTTCATCAAATCGCCCGATGGCATTTCCATCGAACTGATCCAGAAAGGCGACCGTCTGGCGCCGCAGGAGCCTTGGGCTTCAGCCGAAAATATCGGTAACTGGTAATAAAAAAGCCCCGCCACAAGGGCGGGGCTTTTTCTCAATTCTGAACAATTATTCCGTTCCCTGAATGGCTGCGAGAAGCCATTCGCCGCCATCCGTGCGGGTGAACGTCCAAAGTTCAACGCTTTCCACCGGCTCATCCGGATTGCCTTCGACGACAGCGCTGGTATTACGATCCAGCATCACGTCGATCGCCGAATAACGGATTGCAACGGTTGCGTATTCGACATCGCCTTCGCGCCAGGCTTCGGAAACGTCACCCTGCAGAAGCTTGACGTCCTTCACTTCGTTGCGCATGCCGCTGGAAGCGATCTCGCCCAGTTCTTCGGCCAGATAGGACATGGCTTCCGGGGTAGCGAGCTTGCGCAGCGCTGCATAATCCTCACGGCCATAAGCGGTCTGGACTTCAGCAAGCATCTGTTCGAAACGATCCAGATCCTCCTGACCGACATCCATCGGTTCATCTTCAACCGCCGGAGCGGCGGGGGTGACCGGAGCGGCTGCCTGCTTGGTCTCGAACGGGTTCACCGAAGGCGTACGGCCACCAAAACCGGCCTGTGAACCAGCTTGCGGGGCTGCGGTCTTTGCAGCACCGAAAGGCTGCGCGCCTGCGTTACCGGCACCTGCCGCTGCAGGCTGGCGACGATTTGCGAACATACGCATGACAAACATCGCAATGAGCGCGATCACCGCAACCTGCAACAACAGGCCGAACATCCCGGCAAGACCGCCAAGGCCGTTGCCGAGCAGCATGCCGATCAGGCCACCGACGAGAAGACCGCCCAGCATGGAACGACCGAAGTTACCGAACATACCGCCGGAACGCTGTGCCTGCGCAGCATTCTGCGTACCTGTTGCGCCCGGACGGTTGGTCTGCGTCGCGCCGGTATTCGGCGTCATCGAACGTTCCATCGGCGCGGCATTGTTAGGTGCAGTGCGCGTCGGCGCTGGCGCCTGATAGGTGCGCGCGCCACGGCTGCCGAAACCGCCACCGCCCGCACGGCGAGCCTCGGCGAAATCGACCGCAGCAAAAGAGGCAATCAGCCCCAATACCATTGCAGCTGTCAGTTTGGTCAGGCGGCTTCCGGAACCCGGCATCGGTTTCTCCCACTTAGAGTCATGTCTGAATGTTTAAATCAGTGCTCATATGGGAATTCGCCCCCACATCTCACAAGAGCGTGAAGACAAAAAATCCAGAAATTTCAAATGGACCCAGAACCTTCAAACGAGCCGGGAACTTTAAACAGGCAAAGCGGCATCCAGAATCTGTATCTGAGGCGTGACCGAGCCATTCCAATGATTTAGTGACAGATTGCCTGCCACATGGACGCTCTGACCGATATTGTTGAACAGGAACCGCCCCAGATCGCCTTCCGCCGCCCGGAAGGCGATGGCATTGACGCGCTTTCCATCCGCACCACGCAACGCGACACGCACATGATCGCGCCCCACGCCGCGCACATCAGCCAATATATGATGCGGCAGCGCCAATATGGGCTGCGGATGCGCAGAACCATAGGGCCCAGCCTTCTGCAAGGCTTCATAGAGCGACACTGTCGCGCCCGATGCGGCCAGCGCGCCGTCGATGGACAGGCTCTGGTTTTCGCGCAGGCGCGAAACGATATGCGCCGATTCTTCTTCAAGATAGGCACGCAACGCGCCAAGATTTGCGCGTTCGATGGTGATACCGGCCGCCATGGCATGGCCACCACCCTTGACGAGCAGCCCGCGTTCCACCGCGCCCCGCACCAGCTTGCCAAGATCAAGCCCCATGATCGAACGCCCCGAACCCGATCCGACACCATTGGCGTTGAAAGCAATGGCAAAGGCTGGTCGCCGGGCCTTTTCCTTAAGCCGCGAGGCCAGCAACCCAACGATACCGGGATGCCAGCGGTCACTTGCCGTCACGATCACCGATGCGCCCGCACCGCCGGATATTTCCAGCGAAGCTTCCGCTTCCGCCTCCATAAGCATCTCGGCTTCCATGGCCTGACGCTCCTGATTGAGCCGGTCAAGTTCCACGGCAATACGATCCGCCGTTGCGGGATCATCCAGCGTCAGCAATCGAGCGCCAAGCCCCGCATCGCCGATACGCCCGCCAGCATTGATGCGCGGCCCGATAAGATAGCCGAGGTGAAAGACATTGAGCGGCTCGCCAATGCGGGCAACGCGCGCCAAAGCCGCAAGGCCGACATTGCTCTGCGACCGCGCAACGACCAGTCCTTTGACGACGAAAGCGCGGTTGACGCCGGTCAACGGCACCACATCGCAAACCGTTGCCAGCGCCACCATATCGAGCAGGGAAAGAAGATCAGGGCCTGGTCCCTTGCCACGCTCACGCAGGATTTTGGTCACCTGTGCCAATGTCAGAAAGACCACGCCTGCGGCACAAAGATGCCCCTGCTGCGAAATATCGTCTTCCCGGTTGGGATTGACGATAGCCACCGCATCTTCAGGCAGATCACCGCCGACCTGATGGTGATCGAGCACGACGACATCCGCTCCAGCCTGCTTGGCGGCTGTAATCGACGGTGCGCTGTTGGTGCCACAATCGACTGTGACGATAAGTGTTGCACCCTTGGCGACCAGATCGCGCATGGCATCGGGATTGGGGCCGTAACCTTCAAAAATCCGGTCGGGAATATAGATGGAGTGCTGAATGCCGTAATGTTTGAGAAAACGCGCCATCAAGGCGGAAGAACACGCCCCATCGACATCGTAGTCGCCAAAAATGGCCACGGTCTCGCGACGCAGAATGGCATCGGCAATACGGCTGGCCGCATTTTCCATATCTGTGAGCGTCGCCGGGTCGGGCATGAGATTGCGCAGCGTCGGATCGACAAATTCCGGCGCATTTTCTACCGACACCCCCCGCCCGGCAAGCACGCGTGCAACCAGATCGGAAATGCCGTGATGCTGCGCAATGGCAAGCGCCGTATTGGCCTCACGCAGGCCAAGCCGGTCTACCCATTTCTGTCCGGTTGCGGATTGTTTTATTCCGAGGAAAAAGCGCTCTGTCGTCATAAGTTTCTAAAGACACAAAAGGCGGCATTTTTGCAATGCCGCCTTTGACTATTCTACGCTCAATCCTGCCAAGGCTTAGGCTGAACCGTTCTCGCGCAATCACCTAGAACTTGGACAGATCCTGATGTCGCGCCTTGATCTCGCGCACTGTCTGCGAGCTTGAACGCATGACGATGGTGTGCGTCTGGATATAGTCACGGGCGAATTTCACGCCGGAAAGCATGTTGCCATCCGTCACGCCGGTAGCGGCAAAAAGAACGTCGCCCTTGGCCATTTCTTCCAGCGAATAGACCTTCTTCGGGTCCGCAATGCCCATCTTCGCGGCACGAGCGATCTTTTCATCGGTATTGAGCTGAAGACGACCCTGCATCTGGCCACCAATGCAGCGCAACGCTGCCGCAGCCAGAACGCCTTCAGGCGCGCCGCCAATACCGATATAGATGTCGATACCGGTTTCGTCCGGGTTGGTCGTGTGCATCACACCGGCCACGTCCCCGTCGCCGATGAGGCGGATGGCAGCGCCGGTCGCCCGCACTTCCTCGATCAAACGGGCATGGCGCGGTCGATCCATGATGCAGGCGGTGATTTCATTCGGCTTCACGCCCTTCGCCTTGGCGACGGACATGATGTTGTCCGTCGGGCTGGCATCAAGGTCCACGACGCCCTTCGAGTAGCCCGGACCAACGGCGATCTTTTCCATGTAGACATCAGGCGCGTAAAGCAGGTTGCCCTTCTCGGCAATCGCGATAACAGCAAGCGAGTTCGGCAGATTCTTGGCGCAAATCGTGGTGCCTTCCAGCGGATCAAGCGCGATATCGACGTCCGGTCCCTGCTTGGTGCCAACTTCTTCGCCAATATAGAGCATCGGCGCTTCGTCACGCTCGCCTTCACCGATAACAACCGTTCCGGCGATCGGAAGACGGTTCAATTCCTGACGCATGGCATCGACGGCGGCCTGATCAGCAGCCATTTCGTCGCCACGGCCACGCAGCCTCGCCGCGGCGACCGCTGCACGCTCGGCCACACGGACCAGTTCGAGTGTGAGAATGCGATCCAGTCCGTGGGGGTGCTGCTCTGCGGTCTTGGCCATTTGAACAAAGTCCTGAATTCGAATTGCGTGGACGCGGCACATGAAGCCCGCGATTGCCGCCTCTTATAGCGACACTGTGCAAACCTTTTGTCAAAGTCCCCCGCCCCCTGCAAGGGCGAGAGAGCTAAAAACAATGTACGCTCAAACTCTTAATCGATTTAAGCTATACACGCTTCGTTTCATGTCCGGGCCGGATGTGAACGCTCAAACCCGGCCAGAAGTTGCAGAAATTGTTAAACAACCAAAAGATGTTGCGGGCAATCAGCTTCCGATTCCATCAAAGAAAAACTCCGGACTTTCCACTTCGACCAGCTTTTTTCTTTCGATCATCCAGAAACGGTTGCCGACATTGCGAACAAAACTGCGGTCATGCGAGACGATCAGGCTCGCCGCCTCGTTGCGCAGCAGTTCCACTTCCAGCGCTTCCTGACCTTCGATATCGAGATGATTGGTTGGTTCATCAAGAATATAGAAGTTCGGATTGGTCAGCCGCAGAACCAGCATGGCAAGTCGCGCCTTCTGCCCGCCGGACAAACGTTCCAGCGGTTTGGCCTGCATTTCAAGCGTCATGCCCGCCCCGGCCAGCAAGGATCGCGTCCGCTGGTCGCCAATATCGAACCTTCTTGCAATCGTCTCGAATGGTGTCCAGTCCGGGCGCAGCTCCGACAAGGCCTGATCGCTATATCCAAGCACCAGCGAGGGCGTCGCCTTGATTCCTGCCTGTGCCTGATCCGGCGCAAGAATGGCCTCACGCACAAGCGTCAGCAACCGGGTCTTGCCCATGCCATTGGCCCCCAGCAGAACAATTCGGTCGCCCGGATTGATCCAAAGCTGTCCTGTCTTGAAGAGAAGCCGCCTATCGGGCGTGGCAATTTCGGCCTGATCGAGAACAACCAGCGCCTTGGCGTGGCTGCCTCGACTGCTCAGTATAATCTTGCCGGCTGAGCGCTCCACATGCCCCGCCTTGGCGCTTTCCTCAATCTTGTCGGCCCGCGCTTTCAACTGCTTGGTCTTGATCACAAGCAGATCACTACCCGAATTGATGCCAATATTGTTGAGCTTCGCCGCCTGCTTGCGCAACTGCTGGACTATCTTCATGTCCTTTTCAAATTGCCGGGCATCGGCCGCGTCGATTTCATCAAGCGCAACACGCGCCTGACTATATGGCAAGGCGAAAACCGGTGATTTTTCCGCCCGCAGAAACAGCGTTCGCTTCGTAACCGCATCAAGGAAAGCGCGGTCGTGACTGCTGACGACCACCACAACCGAACGCGGCAGCGCATTCAGCCAATCTTCCAGCAACCGCACTTTTTCAAGATCCAGATGGTTGGTCGGTTCGTCGAGAAGAAGAACATCAGGTTCGGAAACCCAAGCGCGCGCCAGAAGTGCAAGTCGCTGCCAGCCGCCGCTCAACTGCCCGATGGGGCGCTGCCGCAGTTCTTCGGTGACGTTGAGGTCATCCAGCACGATATCGGCGCGCCAGCTTTCATAATCGCGCGCTTCTTCGTCAAGCCCATCCAGCACAACCTCATAGAAACTGCGATTGAACAATTTTTCGGGCACATACTGGCTGACATAGCCGATCTTCAAACCGCGCGACCGCGTGATGGTGCCAAGCGTCGGATCGCCCTCCCCGACAAGGAGACGCAGAAGACTGGTCTTGCCGCGCCCGTTGGCAGCGACAATGCCAAGCCGCTCGCCCTCGCCTATGACGAGATCGAGATTGGCAAACAGAGGTTCATGAAGGGTCAGGGAAAGATTCTGGATAGAAACAAGAGACATGGCAATCAGCCCGATTCTGCCACACACGAATGCCCGGTTTCCAAACCGTGACACGAATAGATGTGCTGGCGAATGTCCGGCAGCGGTTCAACGACCGCGCCTTCAGGAAAAGGCAGAATAAGACAGTGATTTCAGTCTTTTTCCGCCCTGCACAAGTTACTTATGCAGGGCAAAATCGGGGCCATGCTGACGGTGATGATCATGACGCGTCACATACATCATACAGCCCTCCTTTTCCTATTTTGTCTCTTGAAACGAATTAAGCCGGATCAAATCCGACCCGGCTTTCATAACAAAGGTGAATCCAACCTGCAAGAGAGGCAGTCACGCCGGTTCTCACCCGGCGCGTTCGATGCGGATCATCTGCGGTTTATCGACCAGATGATCGTCCTTGAGGATTGCTTCCAGCGCTTTCTTGACGGCTGCTTCAGTCGTCTCATGCGTGACGAGGATGACCGTCTTGATGCCTTCGTTGGCTGCGCCATCCATTGGTGGACGCTGGACAATCGATTCCAGCGAAATATCGTTTTCAGCCATGCGCTTGGCAATGGCCGCAAAAGCGCCAATGCGGTCAAGGACGGTCAGGCGGATGAAGTAACCGCCCGCGTGCTTGCGCATCTTGGCGCGCTTGTAAGGCTGCAATGCCTTGGCAGGCGTGCCGAACACCGGACCATGCTGGAAGCCCGGACGGCTCTTGGCGATATCCGCAACATCGCCGATCACGGCGGAAGCCGTCGCATTGCCACCTGCCCCGGGGCCGGAAAGCAAAAGCTCGCCCAGAAGATCGGTTTCGATTGCCACGGCGTTGGTCACGCCATGAACCTGCGCGATGACCGACGAGGTCGGCACCATGGTCGGGTGCACGCGCTGTTCAATGCCCGTATCGGTCTTCTGCGCGACGCCCAGAAGCTTGATGCGATAGCCGAGTTCATCAGCGGCGCGAATATCGGCCAGCGAGATATTGCTGATGCCTTCCAGATAGATATCATCGGCAGCGATCTGCGTACCGAAGGCAAGACTGGTTAAGAGCGCCAGCTTGTGCGCCGTATCGTTGCCTTCGATGTCGAAAGTCGGATCAGCTTCGGCATAACCGAGGCGCTGCGCGTCCGTGAGACAGTCTTCAAACGAAATCCCCTCTTCCCACATCCGAGTCAGGATGTAGTTGCAGGTGCCGTTCATGATGCCATAGACGCGCGAAACCGTGTTGCCGGTCAGCGATTCACGCATCGCCTTGATAACCGGAATGCCACCCGCAACAGCCGCTTCAAAGTTGAGCAGAACGCCCTTGTCTTCGGCGATCTTGGCAAGCGCAACGCCATGGCGCGCAAGCAGGGCCTTGTTGGCGGTCACGACATGACGACCGGCGCGCAGAGCCGCTTCGACGGAAGCCTTGGCCGGACCGTCCTCGCCGCCGATCAGCTCGACGAAAACGTCGATATCGGCAGATTTGGCCAGTTCGACCGGATCGTCGAACCAGGCAATACCGGAAAGATCGATACCGCGGTCCCGCGTGCGGTCGCGGGCGCTGACCGCCGTAACCGTTACAGGCTTGCCGCACTGGCGCGTGAGCATTTCGGACTTGTCACGCAGGATACGCAACACCGAAGCACCAACGGTGCCGAGCCCGGCAACGCCGATCCGTAATGCATCACTCATTATATCGACCTTCTGTATGGAGTGGCTTATCGGGTGGGATGCCACGGGCTGCATGATGCTGCCCGTAGCCTTTTGAAATATTATCCGCGACGACCTTCGAGCGGTATCACATTCTGCAGGTTCTCATCCTTGGTGGAGAGGAACCGCTTGATGTTGCGCGCTGCCTGACGAATGCGATGTTCGTTCTCGACCAGCGCGATACGCACATAATCGTCGCCGTGTTCGCCAAAACCAATGCCCGGCGCAACGGCCACATCGGCCTGCTCGACCAGAAGCTTGGAAAATTCGAGTGAACCCAGTGGACGGAAGCGTTCAGGGATCGGAACCCAGGCGAACATGGTTGCCGCTGGCGGCGGAACATCCCAGCCCGCCCGACCGAAGCTTTCGACCAGCACATCGCGGCGCTGTTTATAGACATTGCGCACATAGGCGATGTCCGAACCGTCACCATTCAGCGCTGCCGTCGCGGCAACCTGGATTGGTGTGAACGCACCATAGTCGAGATAGGACTTCACGCGGGTAAGAGCCGCGATCAGGCGCTCATTGCCAACCGCAAACCCCATGCGCCAGCCCGGCATGGAAAACGTCTTCGACATGGAAGTGAACTCCACCGCCACATCCATGGCGCCCGGCACTTCCAGCACCGATGGCGGCGGATTGCCATCGAAGTAGATTTCCGAATAGGCAAGGTCCGACAGGATGACGATGTCATGCTTGCGGGCAAATGCGACGACATCCTTGTAGAAATCAAGCGTTGCTACATAGGCCGTCGGGTTGGACGGGAAATTCAGGATCAATGCGATCGGCTTCGGGATCGAATGCTTCACGCCGCGCTCAAGCGTCGGAATGAAGGTATCATCCGGCTTGGCCTGAACTGAACGGATCACCCCGCCCGACATGATGAAGCCGAAGGAGTGAATCGGATAGGTCGGGTCGGGGCACAGAACCACATCGCCCGGCGCGGTGATGGCCTGCGCCATATTGGCGAAACCTTCCTTGGAACCGAGCGTGGCAACGACCTGCGTATCGGGATTGAGCTTCACACCGAAGCGGCGCGCATAATATTGTGCCTGCGCGCGACGCAGCCCCGGAATCCCCTTGGATGAGGAATAACGATGCGCGCGCGGATCCTGCACGGCCTCACACAGCTTGTCGACAATGTTCTGCGGGGTCGGCAGATCGGGGTTCCCCATGCCCAGATCAATGATGTCGGCACCCGCCGCTCGCGCCGATGCCTTCAGACGGTTGACCTGTTCAAAGACATAAGGGGGCAGACGACGGACTTTATGGAATTCTTCCGACATGATCCTGTTCCAGTGGAGGGTTGAACGTAATGGCGCGTATGCGCCGCAATGGAGCTATACACCTGTTCTCGAATCGGGTCGAGACGTGTTGCCGCGTCAAAGGACGCGGATTTCGTCTTTAGAGCACATCCCGAAAAGTGTGAAACGGATTTCGGATAAGATGCGCGCCAAAAACCAAGGAAGAGGATTTACTCTTCCCCGCTTTCGATCTGTTTCAGGGTGGCGTCCGTTTCCTGCTGCGCCTGCTGACGCAAGCTCGCAGCCTCGGCGGGCGTGAAGCCGGCGCCGGTGCCTCTGGATGCCGCCAGACGCGTGCGGTCGGCATCAAGCTTGGTTGTAAGCTGCTGCTTTTCTTCTGCGGTGATCTGCGTGGTCGCAGCCTTCGGCATATGGCCGAATGTGGGGAAAACACCGGTGCGCGAAGCACCTTCCTGCGGCGTACCCTGAAACTCTTTTCCGCCCGCGCATGCCGTGAGCATCGCCGCCGCCGTTGCTGCCAGCAAAAGATTGGCGATCTGCCGCGTGCGATTGGTCATGTTTCTGTTCCCGGTTAATGCCGCATAAGGTGCTGTTGGCCACAACACCAGACAAAGATAAAGCAATTGCGAAGGGATAGCACCAAGTCGAGGCACCCTGTCAACAAGTGAGTGATGTAAATCGGAAATTCGCCTTGCCGTGAAGCCGGATCAGGGCTCGCAGACTATAGTGCGCGACGGATAGGAACAGCGAATGTAACCAATGGTTACATAAAGTAATATTTCGTTATTAGCGAATATTCCGCACGGACCGCGAAGTCTTTTAACTCTAAATGCGCATCAATAGTTGCGCTCGGCGATTAAAAAACTTAAAAATTGGTAACCAATTGCCAATCAGGTGATTTGTCCAATACAGCGAAATGACAGTCATAACTCTGAAGTGACCATCATAACACGCTGATATTTCTGAATTTCTTTCCCGGCACGAACAGTCGGGAGCTGTGGGGACGATAGCCATCAGGGATGATGTCAGCCTCGCACGGGAGAGCCGATCTCCCGAAACCAGGTAGGCTCGAATGGATTCGGGTCGCCAAACTGGTCAGGGAAATCGAGCTGGAGCAGACTGTTGAAATTTGCGCATTCTACACACCGGACCACCGGCAGGTTTCTTTCAGGCAGCGTGGCTTTGCTTGCGCTTCTTGTCACGTCCTGCACGTCAACCGGTACAGGCCTTGACGGTAAACCGCTCCAGATGACCTCTGCAACCGGTGGCTCCATGATTGCGGACACATTGCAAAGTGCCGCCGATCAGACAGCTGCCGCAGAAGCGACGGCTGCAACTCCATCAACAGAAGAGAAAAAGGCCGAAGCCAAGCCGGGCGAAACTAAACCCGCCACAGCGGCTGAAGCGACAAACACCAATAATAAAGAGCAGGCAAAACCGGTCGAGACTGCAACTGCCACGGAACAACAGCCGGCACAGGTAGCAGCCCTCGCCCCGCAGCAGCCGAAGAGTTCATCGCTTTTCGGCATGTTCGGTGGCAACAAGCCCGCTGAACCTGAACCTGCGCAAGCCGCAGAACAGCCTGCGGCAGCCGCTCCAGCTGAAACCGCGAAAAAGCAGCAGGAACCGGCAAAGGACGAAAAGCCTGCCGAAGCTGCAGAAACACAGCAAACCGCAGCGGCAAAACCTGCCGAAGCTGAAAAGCCCGTTCAGGTCGCTTCATTGTTCGGCTCCACGAAGAGCGCTTACGCCTCGCCGCAACGCCCAACGGCTTCGCAAGGCAGCATATCCCGACTTTTCTCGGACGAATCGACCGGAAAACGCTCAGACAGAACCGAAAACAAGAAGCTTGCTGTCGCCAAACCGGTTTCGCCATCTGCAAAGCATGAATACAATTATTCGCTGCCGGGCGTGCGCCCCAATGGCGGCGTTGAAATCAAGCATCGCAACAGTCTTTATGACGATAGCGATATTGACGCGAACGAAGATGATGAATTTGCGAGCGTAACACTTGCTTCGGCTCCTGGTCTTGCCCGCCTTGCGCCCAATGGCCTGAAAGTACAAAGACAGACCGTGGATGTTGCCTGTCTCAAGCCGCAGCTCGTATCCATGCTGAAAACCATGGAGCGGCATTTCCGCCGTCCGGTAATGGTAACTTCGGGCTATCGCAGCCCGTCCTATAACCGGAAAGTCAATGGTGCCCGCAAATCGCTCCATATGATCTGCGCCGCCGCCGATATTCAGATCGATGGCGTTTCCAAGTGGGAAGTCGCTCGCTTCGCCCGGTCCATGTCGGGACGTGGCGGCGTCGGCACCTATTGCCACACGACTTCGGTTCACGTCGACGTTGGGCCGGAACGCGACTGGAACTGGCGCTGCAAGGGCTAAAAAAGAGGCGTCCCAGGGATACATGGAAGCCGGATCATATGATCCGGCTTTTTCTTTTGTCTTTATATTCAAGGAAATAAGGAATCCACCCGCCGAAGTTTCCCCCATTTTTGCAGTACATTCGATTTTTTTCAGAAAAGTGTTTTTTGGGGCTTGCGAGTCAGAACCTTCCTGAATATAAGCCCACTCACACCAGCAGGCGCCCATCGTCTAGCGGTTAGGACAGCGCCCTTTCACGGCGCAGACAGGGGTTCGATTCCCCTTGGGCGTACCATTGCTTGGTTTTTCTTTTCCCCTTACAATTCAATCCATTAGCGCCTGATTGGCGCCGTTTCGTGCTGCCTGAACTTATTCACAGACAAGCGAAAAAAGGGGCTTGCATGTCAGAAATTTCCTGACTATAAGCGCCCCACACCAGCAGGCGCCCATCGTCTAGCGGTTAGGACAGCGCCCTTTCACGGCGCAGACAGGGGTTCGATTCCCCTTGGGCGTACCATTGCTGGTTTTTCTTTTCCTTTAGAATTGACGCAAATATTACTGGCTGAATTGCCAGGATGCTGTTACGCGCCGGGCTGCAACCTTTTCGAAAGGACAGCATAATGTCGAAAGCAACAGCAATCGTTCCCACCGCCCATGCCAGCCGCTACCTTCAGCAGCTCTGCAAACATTGGGCGCACAAATTCGCAGTCGAATTCACGCCGGAACACGGCACCATCGATCTCGGCGAGAATCGTCTCGTGATTCTCGATGCCGATGCGGAAAAACTGACCACAACGGTTGAAACCTCGGAAGAAAACCTCGCCCGCCTCGAAGAGGTCGTGGCAAGTCACGTCGTCCGCTTCGCTTTCCGCGAGGAACTCGTCTTCAATTGGGTAAAACAGTAACAAAAGCGGGGCGGCGTTTACCCTATCTGTAAAAAGCCCGCAAATTGCCCGGAATAGCCATTATCGCATCACAATCCGGGCAAATTCTCCCGCGAAATTCTTCCCAACTTCGAACAAGTGATTTGATGGGGAAGAATAATGACAAGCGAAACAAGAACCACCCTCACCTTTCTCGGCGCCGGTCTCGTTGCAGCAGCAATGGTTCTCGGTGCGGATATGAGCTGGGCCGACGTCGTTAAGGCGCTGTTCTAGGCCAACTGCTCTCGTTCACTGACTAATTTCGCAACGTAATCAGAAAAGCCTTTCGCGCACGCGCCGAACTACTCTAAATCGGCACATGATTTTTCAAACACCTTTGGTTACCGGCAGGCTGGAACGCCGCTACAAAAGATTTCTGGCCGACGTCACACTTGACGATGGGCGTTTCATCACTGCTTCCGTGCCCAATACCGGCTCCATGTTCGGATTGACCGCTCCGGGTTCCCGCGTCTGGCTGAGTGTTTCGGATGCTCCTCACCGCAAATATGCCCATACGCTGCAGATTGTCGAAGCGGATAACACACTGGTCGGCGTGAACACCGGCTTGCCGAACAGGATCGCCGAAGAAGCAATCCTCAACGGTCTTATTCCTGACCTCGCAGGATATGCCAGCCTCAAGCGTGAACAGAAATATGGCCGCAACTCGCGCATCGACCTTTTACTGGATGACGGCCCGCGCCAGCGAGCCTATGTCGAGGTCAAGAATGTACACTTTATTCGCACGCTCGGATTGGCGGAATTCCCCGATACGGTGACGGCGCGAGGCGCAAAACATCTTGATGAACTCGTCGACGTTGTTGCCGCTGGTCATCGGGGCGTGATGCTGTTTATTATCCAGCGAAACGATTGTAGCAGATTCAGCATTTCGGGTGATCTCGACCCCACTTACGCACGCGCTTTTGAACGTGCGCGTGCAAACGGGGTTGAGGCTTGGGCCGTTCGGTGCCACATAACGGACAAAAGCATTGATGCCAGTGAGCTGGTGCCAATTGAGTAGATTAAGACGGATCGAGTGATGGTAACCTATATCGAAGCAACAAGCGCACCCATGAAATATACGGGCCAGATCAGGCTCTATGGCCCCGAGGCTTTCGAGGGTATGCGCACGGTCTGCAACCTGACGGCACGCTGTCTCGATGCCCTCAACGATATCGTCAAGCCGGGCGTGACCACCAATGAAATCGACCGCTTCGTGTTCGAGTTCGGCATGGATCACGGCGCGTTTCCGGCAACGCTGAACTATCGCGGCTACACGAAATCAACCTGCACGTCGATCAATCACGTCGTCTGCCATGGCATTCCGAACGAGAAGCCACTGCGCGAGGGTGATATCGTCAATATCGACGTGACTTATCTCCTTGATGGCTGGCACGGCGATTCAAGCCGCATGTATGCGGTAGGCGAAATCAAGCGCGCCGCTGAGCGGCTGCTTGAAGTCACCTATGAAAGCCTTCTGCGTGGGATTGCCGCCGTAAAGCCTGGCGTGAAAACCGGCGCTATCGGCGCCGCAATTCAGACTTTTGCCGAAGGCGAGCGCTGCTCCGTTGTGCGCGATTTCTGTGGTCACGGCGTAGGGCAGCTGTTCCATGATGCGCCGAATATCCTCCATTACGGCACGCCGAATGAAGGTGTCGAGATCAAGGAAGGCATGATCTTCACGATCGAGCCGATGATCAATCTCGGCAAACCGCACGTGAAGGTTCTCGCCGACGGCTGGACCGCAGTTACCAGAGACCGTTCGCTGACGGCACAATATGAACATACGGTGGGTGTTACGAAGGACGGCTGCGAGATATTTACACTCTCTCCGGCCAATGTCTTCGGCCCATCTTCCATGAGATAACGGCGAAGAGATATCGCCTCGATAATTGTCTGGTCTGTTTTTGCGGGGGTTTAAACAGGATGGCAAAGAGCAAGAATGAGCCGGGTAACATTGAGTTGCCCGGTTTCAGTGATACACTTCAACTGACGCCGAAGATCGACAAGCCGCATTATGCCGGACATCGTGATCGTCTCAAACAGCGCTTTCGGGATACTCCCGATGCGCTGGCGGACTATGAACTGCTCGAAATGTTGTTGTTTCGCGCCATTCGTCGCGCCGACACCAAGCCGCTCGCCAAAGCTCTGCTGATGCGGTTCGGCTCGATTGCCGAAGTACTGGCCGCCCCCGAAAAGCTGATAGCCGAAGTTCCCGGCGCCGGTCCCACTGTGGCGCATGAACTCAAGCTTGTAGAGGCTGTCGCCAAGCGAAGTGCGCGCAGCACCGTCATGGAGCGCGAAGTACTTGGCTCTTGGAACAAGGTGATCGAATATTGCACCGCGGCCATGGCTTACGAGACCCGCGAGCAGTTCCGCATCCTGTTTCTCGACAAGAAGAACAAACTGATCGCCGATGAAGTCCAGCAGACAGGCACGGTGGACCACACGCCGGTCTATCCGCGCGAAGTAGTCAAACGGGCTCTGGAACTCTCCGCCACCGCCATTATTCTGGTCCACAACCATCCTTCCGGTGATCCGACACCATCGCGCGCCGACATCGACATGACCAAACAGCTCGTCAACGCTGCCAAAGCACTCAACATCACGGTGCATGATCATGTCATTGTCGGAAAGCACGGCCATGCCAGCTTCCGTGGACTGGGATTGATCTAACAAAAATTTCCGCATCCAGCAGTTACCGATTGTTAAGCATAGCGCGAAGAATGGTTGCGCATTGCATGGAAATCGCTCGAATTTTCTTAAATTTGGACACAATCAGAGGTGAGACGAGAGCCAGTTCGAAGGCACAGCCTTTCGATGGATATAATGAATTCAGGCATGTTTCCCGCCAGCGTTTCCAGACGGGAAAATCGGAGTAAAAAATGTTGAAGCGTTCTATCACCGCAGTGGCGCTTGGCGCCGCAATCGTTGCTTTTGCAGGTTCGGCTTTCGCTGCCGACATGATGGGAGCAACCGACTATTCCTATAATGATCCTGTCGCCGCAGGCCCGCATGACTGGTCCGGCAACTATATCGGCGCACAGGTCGGCGCTTCTTCGTCCAGAGTCCCCGGTCCTTTCACCAACCGCACTGGTGCTCTTGGCGGCGTTGTCGTGGGCAAAAACATGCAGAGCGGCAATATCGTGTTTGGCGGAGAACTCGAAGGAAACTTCGCCGAAGCCGAACATCGCATCGGCAATGGCGGCAGCCTTCAGCAGTCATGGAACGGCAATGCCAAGGGCAAGGTCGGCTATGCTTTCGACAAGACGCTCGTTTACGGCACGGCTGGTTACGGCGTGACCCGCTTCAAGGCCAAGGACAACACCACCTCGGCTCCGGGCTGGGAAGGTGGCGCACTGGTTGGCGCTGGTGTTGAACAGGCCCTGAGCGGCCCGCTTTCCGTAAAGGCCGAATATGACTTCCAGCGCTTTAACGACGTGAAGTCCCGCGTCAACGGCGTGGAACAGCGCAACAATCTGAAGAACCATTCGATCAAGGCCGGTCTGAACTACAAGTTCTAGAGCATGTCTCCCGAAAGTGGGAACCGGTTTCGGGATAAGGACATGCTTAAAAACAAGCAGCTAGAGCATTTCCGACGATTCAAGCGAAACAGGAAATGCTTGAGACCTCGCAATCCGATGCGAAACTTCATTCTGTTTTAGCATCAAGCAATTCTGCATTTGCACAAAGGGCTGCGTTTCATAGCGCAGCCCTTTCGTTTTGCATAAATTTATCTTCATTTCGCAGTCTGACTACGTCATTCGATGGCTTGACTCCGACAGGCACTAACCGATTATAAATTGGTAGTGGAAGTGCGGGGAACAATAAGAGCGAAAAGCTCAACCACCATATCGGGAGGTTATCTTACCTTGCCGTGTTGTCTCCTCGCGCCTGAACACTTGGATATGTGGCTCTGCTGTCGCAGACCATGCAGTCAGGAATGAAAGAATGCAGCGCGTTTTTGACGGACACAACGATGTCCTTCTGCGGCTTTGGGAAAATGCCCGCAAGGGCCAAGACCCGATCAAGGAATTTATCGACGGGACGGATATCGGCCATATCGATCTGCCCCGTTCGCGCAAAGGCGGTCTCGCCGGTGGAATATGCGCCATCTACATACCTTCGGGCGAGCATATCGAACTGGGCAAGCCGGATGCCAATGGCCACTACGAAACGCCGCTTTCAGTGCCGCTGGAACGCAGCCCCTCCCTCGACATAGCTCTCGAAATCGCAGCCATCGCGTTGAAGCTGGAAGCTGCCGGAGGCTGGAAGCTTTGCCGCAATGGCCGCGACCTTGACGAAACGCTGAACAGCGACACATTCGCCGCTGTGCTGCACATGGAAGGTTGCGAAGCCATCGATGCCGATCTGGCTGCTCTTGAGGTCTTTTATGCTGCCGGCTTGCGTTCACTCGGACCGGTGTGGAGCCGCAACAACGTTTTCGCTCACGGTGTTCCATTCGCCTATCCGATGAGCCCCGATACTGGCCCGGGCTTGACCGATGCAGGCAAGCGCCTGGTCAAAGCGTGCAACACCAAGGGCATTCTGATCGACCTGGCGCATATCACCGAAAAAGGTTACTGGGATGTGGCCAAACTGAGCGATCAGCCGCTGGTCGCCAGCCATTCCAACGCACACGCCCTCACCCCTGTCGCCCGCAACCTGACCGACCGTCAGCTTGATGCGATCCGCGAGAGCAAGGGTCTTGCCGGACTGAACTACGCCACGACGATGCTGCGCGCGGACGGTAAGGAAGACGCCAACACGCCGCTGTCCGATGTAGTTCGCCACGTGGATTACATGGTTGAACGCATGGGCATCGACTGCGTAGCGCTCGGTTCGGACTATGACGGCGCAACAATTCCAGCCGAAATCGGCGATGCCGCAGGCACGCAAAACCTTGTCGATGCACTGCGAAAAGCGGGCTATAGTGAACAAGAGCTAGCAAAACTTTGCCAGGACAATTGGGTACGGGTTCTGAAACAGGCTTGGCACGAAGCGGCCTGATCTGGTGCGCATCCCGAAAAGTGTGAAACGGTTTTCGGAACAAGATGTGCGAAAAAACAAAGACAAAATCCCAAACAAAATCATAGGAAGGGGACTCTCAACATGATGCATTTCGGACGTTTTCGTATTCTGGCTGCGGGTGCAGCACTTGCCGCGGTACTGGCCGCAAATCCAGCCTGGTCGGCCACGCCAGCCGACACGCTGGTTCAGGCATGGGCCATCGATGACACGATCACGCTGGACCCGGCAGAATCCTTCGAACTGAGCCCGGCCGAATTCATCGGCAACGCTTATGACATGCTCGTTCGCCTCGATATCAACGACACGTCGAAAGTCATACCGGGCGTCGCTGAAAGCTGGACCGTTTCCGACGATGGTCTCACCTATACGTTCAAGCTGAAGAAGGACATCAAGTTCGCTTCCGGCAACCCGATTACCTCCGCTGACGTGGCTTATTCCTTCGAACGCGCCGTGCGTCTCGACAAGAGCCCGGCCTTCATCCTGACCCAGTTCGGCCTGACCAAGGATAACGTCAACGAAAAGGCGAAAGCTGTTGACGATACTACCTTCGTCTTCACCGTCGACAAGCCGTATGCACCAAGCTTCGTGCTGAACTGCCTGACCGCGACCGTCGCTGCTGTCGTCGACAAGAAGCTCCTCGAAGAACACGCCGAGAAGGTTACGCCGACCGACGACTACAAATACGACACCGACTATGCCAACGCATGGCTGAAGACCAAGTCGGCAGGTTCGGGCCCGTTCGCGATCCGCGAATGGCGCGCCAATGAAGTCGTCATTCTGGAACGCAACGACAATTATTACGGCGAAAAGGCCAAGCTCAAGCGCGTCTTCTATCGTCACGTCAAGGAAAGCGCGACGCAGCGCCTGATGCTTGAATCCGGCGACGTCGATGTGGCACGCAATCTGGAGCCGGGCGACTACGAAGCCGTTCTGAAGAACGACAAGCTGACGACCGCCAGCGCTGCCAAGGGCACGGTTTATTACATCAGCCTCAACCAGAAGAACGCAAATCTGGCCAAGCCGGAAGTTCGCGAAGCGTTCAAATATCTGGTCGATTATGATGCAATCGGCTCGACCCTCATCAAGGGCATTGGTGAAATCCGCCAGACCTATCAGGCAAAGGGCGTTCTTGGTTCTCTCGATGCTGCGCCTTACAAGCTCGACGTTGCCAAGGCGAAGGAACTTCTCGCCAAGGCGGGTCTGAAGGACGGTCTCTCGGTCACGTTCGACGTCCGTAACGGCCAGCCGGTCACCGGCATTGCCGAATCCTTCCAGCAGACTGCGGCTCAGGCTGGCGTGAAGATCGAAATCATCCCCGGCGACGGCAAGCAGACGCTGACCAAGTATCGTGCCCGTAACCACGACATGTATATCGGCCAGTGGGGCATGGACTATTGGGATCCGAATTCCAACGCCGAAGCTTTCACCAGCAACCCGGATAATAGCGACGACGCATCGACCAAGACGCTTGCATGGCGCAACGCCTGGGACATCCCGGAACTAACCAAGCAGACGCAGGCAGCTCTTCTGGAACGCGACAACGACAAGCGTGCTGAACAGTACAAGAAGCTTCAACAGGAAGCTCTCGACCAGAGCCCGTTCGTCATGCTGTTCCAGCAGGTTGAAGTTGCCGGCATTGGCGGCAACGTGAAGGGCTACAAGCTCGGCCCGACATTCGACTCCAACTTCCTGGCGAACGTCAGCAAGGAATAGTCGGTCACGCCTTGGCGCATGAAAGTTTTTCATGCGCTGAATCGGCCTAAAAACAAGAAGATGGAGCGGTTTTCTGAATCAAAAAGGAAAGCCGCTCCAGAGCGTTTCCAGCGAACCTTTTTCGTGTCCGGAAATGCGTCACAACACGAAATGGAACGGCTCATCAAAACCGTTCTAGGGCTTTTCAAGCAAAGATGACTGGGACTTCAGATCACCCCTGTTCTGAAATGTTCTCATTGTCGGAAGCGGTCAAAACATTGAGTAACACTGTAACCACGAAAAAGGTAAGGCGAGCGCCCCGGCGTTCAACGGTCCTTGCCGCGTCGTTAGCCAGCTTTCTGGTTATCGTCATCACGACCTATCTGGGCCTTCTGGCCGTCACATTCTTTATTGGCCGTGTGGTGCCGATCGACCCCGTGCTTGCCATCGTCGGCGACCGTGCTCCTGCGCATGTCGTGGCGCGCGTGCGGGAAGAGATGGGCTTCAACCTGCCCTATTACCAGCAGTTCTATCTTTACGTTAAGGGCGTGCTGCAAGGCGATTTCGGCACTTCGGTACTGACGACCAATCCGGTCATGACCGACATTCGCCGCGTTTTCCCGGCGACCATGGAACTCGCTACCGTCGGCACCATCATCGGCGCTTTGTTCGGCATTCCGCTCGGCGTTCTCGCCGCCGTGAAGCGTGGTAGCCTCGTCGACCAGATTGTGCGCGTGATCGGCCTCGTTGGCTATTCGGTGCCGATCTTCTGGCTCGGTATGCTGGCACTTCTGATCTTCTATGCGCGGCTCGGCTGGACCTCGGGTCCCGGACGTATCGACATCACATTCGAATACACGTTCACTCCGATCACCGGTTTCTACCTGATCGACGCGATCATCCAGCGCGACTGGCCAGCTCTCAAGGATATCGTCTCCCACCTTATCCTGCCGTCGGCTTTGCTCGGCTACTTCTCCTTGGCCTATATCAGCCGCATGACCCGTTCCTTCATGCTCAATGAGCTGGAACAGGAATATATCGTTGCTGCTCGCGCCAAGGGTATTTCGGAAACCCGCATCATCTGGGGCCATGCGCTGCGCAATGCCGCCGTCCCGCTCGTGACTGTGATTGCGCTTTCCTATGCCGGACTTCTGGAAGGTTCGGTTCTGACCGAAACCATCTTCTCCTGGCCCGGCCTCGGACTCTACATCACCAATTCCCTCCAAAACGCTGATATGAATGCCGTTCTCGGTGGCACTATCGTTATCGGGTCGGTCTTTATCGCGCTCAACCTCGTGTCCGATCTTCTCTATCGGGTTCTCGATCCAAGGACGCGCGTACGATGAGCCAAATGACAGATATTTCCAACCTCTCATGGCGTGAATGGCTGCTTACCGAGCGACCCCAATCGCGCACCCAGGCCCGTCTTGGCCGCGCCTATATGGTCTGGCGGCGTTTCACCGCCAACAAGCTGGCCGTCCTCGGCCTTCTGATTATCATCGGCCTGCTCGTCGTCGCAGCGCTGGCCGATGTGCTGGCGCCGCATTCGCCGGTTATCGGCGATCTCGCCAATGCCCGCCTGCTGCCGCCGGGAACACCCGGCTATCTGCTCGGCACCGACGATCAGGGCCGCGATATTCTTTCGCGTCTGATCTATGGCTCCCGCCTCACCCTCTATGTGGTGTTGCTGGTCGCCATCATCGCCGCGCCTATCGGCCTTCTGGTCGGTACTGTCGCCGGTTATGCCGGTGGTTGGGTCGATGCCGTACTGATGCGCATCACCGATATCTTCCTTGCCTTCCCGAAGCTCATTCTCGCGCTGGCCTTCGTTGCTGCTCTCGGACCCGGCATCGAAAATGCTATCATCGCCATCGCGATCACCTCATGGCCACCCTATGCGCGTATTGCGCGTGCGGAAACGCTCACGGTGCGCAACTCGGATTATATCTCCGCTGTTCGCCTGATGGGCGCTTCGCCGATCCGTATCGTCGTGCGCCACATCATGCCACTCTGCACATCTTCGCTGATCGTGCGTGTGACGCTCGACATGGCAGGCATCATCCTGACGGCAGCGGGCCTCGGCTTCCTCGGCCTCGGCGCTCAGCCGCCATTGCCTGAATGGGGCGCGATGATCGCCTCCGGTCGCCGCTTCATTCTCGACCAGTGGTGGGTTGCCGCCATGCCGGGCATTGCGATCCTGATCGTCAGCCTTGGCTTCAATCTTCTGGGCGATGGCCTGCGCGATGCGCTCGATCCGCGGGGTAACAACCAATGAAGCCTCTTCTGACCGTTGAAGACCTGCGTGTCACCTTCCCGACGCGCACAGGCGCAATCGAGGCCGTGCGCGGTGTCAGCTTCGAGCTTGGCCGCGAGCGTCTCGGCATTGTTGGCGAATCCGGTTCTGGCAAATCCCAGACCGGCCGCGCCATCATGGGGCTTACCCCGCTCCATGCGAAGATCACCGCCAGAAAACTTGAGTTCGATGGCATCGATCTTCTAAAGGCATCGGCACGTGAACGCCGCGCCTTGCGCGGTGGCCGCATAGCCATGGTGTTGCAGGACCCGAAATATTCGCTCAATCCTGTCATGACTATCGGCAAGCAGATCGCCGAAACGCTGAAGGCCCATGGTAAATTCAGCAGCGATGAAATCCGCAAGCGCTCAATCGCCATGCTCGAAGCCGTGCAGATTCGTGATGCTGAACGCGTCATGAGCCTTTATCCGCACGAAGTTTCGGGCGGTATGGGCCAGCGCGTGATGATCGCCATGATGCTGGTGGCCGAGCCGGAAATGCTGATCGCCGACGAGCCGACTTCGGCCCTCGACGTGACGGTTCAGCTCGAAGTGCTCGGCATTCTGGATAAGCTGGTTGCCGAGCGCGGCATGGGTCTGATCTTTGTCAGCCACGACCTGCGCCTCGTTTCTTCATTCTGCGACCGCGTTATCGTCATGTATGCGGGCAAGATCGTGGAGGAAATTGCGGCAAAGGACCTCGCCAATGCGAAACATCCCTATACGCAAGGATTGCTGAACTGCATGCCGAAAATCGGAGCCGATCGCCATCCCCTGCCAACCTTGCAGCGCGAGGAGGCTTGGAAGCTATGACAGGGGAAACTATGAGCACGGCATCTGCACTGAGCGTCGACAATATCGACGTCTATTTCGACCATTTCCATGCGCTGAAATCGGTGAGCATCGACGTAGCGCGTGGCGAATCCTACGGTCTCGTGGGGGAATCCGGTTCCGGCAAGTCGACCCTGCTGCGTGCCGTTGCAGGACTGGCACCCGTTGAAGACGGCGAAATCCGCATAGACGGGCAATTGCTGAAGACGCCGCGCGACAAGGCATTCTATCGCAATGTCCAGATGGTGTTTCAGGACCCTTATGGCTCGCTGCATCCCCGGCAAACGGTGGACCGGCTGCTGCTGGAACCGCTTGCCATCCACGGCGTCGGCGACACCGAACAGCGCATCGTGAAGGCGCTCGATGAAGTCGGCCTCGGTTCCGGCTTCCGCTTTCGCTATCCGCACCAGCTTTCAGGCGGCCAGCGCCAGCGTATCGCCATTGCCCGCGCCCTGATCGTTGAACCCAGCATATTGCTGCTCGATGAACCGACCTCAGCGCTCGACGCATCGGTTCAGGCGGAAGTCTTGAACCTGCTCGAACAGGTTCGGCGTGACCGCAACCTGACCTTCGTCATGGTCAGCCACGATCTTGGCGTTGTGACCCATATGTGCGACCGGCTTGCTGTCATGCGTAATGGAGAGGTCGTGGAACAGCTGCAGGCAGACGATCTTGTCAGCGGCAATATCCATGCCGACTATACGAAGAACCTGATGCGGGCCAGCGAAGGCTTCCGCAGGTAAACCAACGACCTGCCTCCCCAAAGTGGCAACCGGTTTGGGGGATAAAGACATGCGAAAAAACAAAGGGGACCTGCCGGTCCCCTTTTTCATTGCATCAATCGTCGGATGCCTTGCGCGGTGTGTCGCCATCCTGCCCGCGCCGCCAATAGGCGACAATAAGCTGGCGATCCTTCGCAACATTACGTTCCTTGCGCATATAGGTGCGGATCGACCGGAATGCGTTGAACTCGCAACCGGCCCAGACGTAAATGTCTTCCTCGTCTTCCGGTAGTTCGACCGCACGCACCGCATCCTGCAGCAATGTCGTCGTTCCGGCTTCCGCGCCATCACGGTTCAGCCACTGCAGATCGACATCAGCTCGCGAGACAAGTTCCTGCTGTTCTGAAGCACTGCCGATCTCGACGCGCACAACCGCCTTGGTGCCTTCCGGCAACCGTTCCAGAATGCGCCCGATGGCGGGCAGCGCGGTTTCATCGCCCGCCAGCAGATACCACTTCGCATCGCCTGCATCACCGCCGCCCGGACCGGTCATCCCGACAATATCGCCCGGCTTGGCGCTGACAGCCCAGCCGGAACCCGGCGCGTCGCAATCATCGCCATGGACGACCATATCGATATCCACCCAGCCGGCTACGCTATCGATGTTGCGGATCGTATAGACACGTGTGGCAAGCTTGGCTTCGCCATCCGGCCAGACAGGACGGCCATCTTCGCCGGTTGTGGGCCATTGCGGTTTGGCAAGACCTTCCGGCGGAAACAGCAGGCGGATATGAAGACCCAACTGCGAGAAGCGGAACAGGTTGTCGCCCTTCAGACGAATACGACGCATATGCGGCGTTACGTTCGATACTGCAACGACCTGCATCTCGCGGAAGTAAGGCAGCGGCAACCCGGCGGCCCCATCACCTTCCCAGATGATTTTCGGTTTGGCGCTGCCCTTGTCGAGAAATTCCAGCACATGCTCGGCGATGGAATATTTCATATAGGCAAGACCGGTTTCGTCCTCGCTTTTGACGTCGACGCTAACCGTTTCATCATCCCATTGCACATCAGCCTGACCGAAGCTCAGCACCAGCTTGGCCGTGCTGCCCTGCCGATGCACGTCGGCATGCTCGACAAAATGATCGAGGAGCTGATTGACCACATGACCGGCATTTGTGAGCGCAAAGCGGGTATTGGCGTTGAGTTCGGACATGCCCGTCCTCCTTTGGGAAACAATTTCCCCAGCCTTACCCGAATATAACATGACTATTCAAGTCATCATTTCGATTTGAACCCGCAATAAATTGTGACGGGCAGTGCCTGTCGCCAGACATCGAAAGAGCCAAGTGCACCCGCTTGCGCAACGCCAAGACGCGTCAATTCTCCGCCGAATTTCTCACGCCAGTTGAAAAGCAGCATCTCGCTTTGCAAGGTCACCGCATTCGCGACAAGCCTGCCACCCGGTTTCAGCGCGTTCCAGCAGGCTTCCAGCACGCCGTCATCCGTTACGCCACCACCGATGAAGATCGCATCCGGCGCATTCAGCCCTTCCAGCGCTAACGGTGCTTCGCCCCTAACCAACTGCAATCCCGGAACGCCCAATGCCCCGCGATTTCGCTCGATCATCTCCTGCCGCTGTTCATTCGCTTCGATGGCAATCGCGCGGCATGAAGGATGAACGCGCATCCACTCAATACCGATCGATCCGCAACCGGCGCCGACATCCCAGAGCAGTTGCCGCGGCAATGGCTGCAATCGCGATAGAGTGACAGCACGAACGTCGCGCTTGGTCAGTTGTCCGTCATTCTCAAACGCTTCATCGGGCAGACCGGCGACGGGAGAAAACACGTTCGCTTCCGGCGCAGCGACACATTCGATTGCCAGCACATTAAGATCAGCACATCGCCCGTGCGACCAGTTTTCGGCGGAACCCTGAACCCGGCCTTCCTTCGGCCCGCCAATATGTTCAAGCACCGTCATCAGGCTTTGGCCAAAACCCTTGTCCTTGAGCATTGCCGCGGCTTTTGCTGGCGTCGAACCGTCATTGCTGAGCACAAGAAGTTTCTCGCCCGGCAGAATGTGCGGGAGCAAAAGCTCGAACGGGCGACCGTGCACACTGACTGTTCGCACATCCTGAAGCGGCCAGCCCATGCGTGCAGCAGCAAGCGAAAGAGAGGACGGATAGGTAAGAACAAGCATTTCCTCTGGCGAGAAATGCCGGGACAAAGTCGCTCCCACACCAAAAAACATTGGATCGCCGCTTGCCAGCACAACCACCGGCTGGCTGCGATACGCCTCAATCATCGCGAAAGCTTCGTCGAATGGAGATGGCCAGGCCACGCGTTCAGCTTTGATATCGCCACTCAGAAAATCCAGATGACGCTTGCCGCCAAAAATGACCGCAGCGGAATTGAGCGCCGCGAGGGCCGTTTTCCCAAGCCCATCCAGTCCATCTTCACCGATTCCGATCACTGTCAGCCAGCGTGCCATGCGCGATGCTCCTTTTCCCTGTTCGTATGGCGGGGCAGTAGCAAGTGCAAGCGGCAAGGCGTATAAGGCTCAAATGTCGAGCCAACAAATCACTCAGTCGCGGCAAGCCCAACCCGACAGGCGCAACGCCTGCCCCGGTCTTTCGCGTATGGTTATGGCCAGGGATGGGGCTATTGCCCGTATCAAACTGAGGCTCGGTCGCCTTTCTGCCGATCAGGCGCGTTCAATTGCAGCAATAGCCGAACGTTTCGATGCGGGCGCGATAGAGCTGTCGATTCGCTCCAATATCCAGTTGCGCGGTATTGCGCCCAGACATTGGAACAATGCCGTCGCGGCACTTCAGGCGGCTGGCCTTGGCGCCGACAATCCCGGCGCGGATGATATTCGCAATGTGATGGTCAGCCCCACCGCTGGCATCGACCGGGGCCAGATATGCGACGTCACCGGACTGGCATCGTCTGTGCTGGACATGCTGCAGGCGAATGAGGCCTTTTACGCCCTGTCGCCGAAATTCTCGCTGCAGATCGACGGCGGCGAAGACTGCGCGATGATTTCTCATCCGGGTGACATCTGGCTTTCGGCGATAGACGGCGAAACCTTTGCTTTTGGCCTTGCTTCGTCTCCCGACAGGGAAGCGCTGGGGGCTGTAGACGCGCAACATGCCCTGCCCTTCATCGAAGCGATGCTGCATCGTTTTTTACGCCATGGCAGCTTTGCGCGGATGAAACATCTGTTTGAAGCCATCCCAGCATCAGAGTTTGTGGCAGGTCTGAGCCGGGAATTGTCGTTCCCGATTCATCCCGCAACCGGCTGGAAGCGCAAGGCACCGATGCCATTTTCGCATCTCGGCAACAACCAGCAGTCTGACGGTTCATTTTATGTCGGCGCCATGCCGCTCATGGGACGCCTGACATCGGCGCAACTAGCAGGTCTGGCAGACCTCTCCGACAGCGGAAGGCGTGAACTGCGTCTGATGCCGTGGCAAGGCGTTATCCTGTCTTATGTAGGCGAAACCCAGATTGGTGAAGTAACCGAAAAACTTCGTTCGCTTGACCTCGAAACGAAAGCCGAGGCCCCACATGCGCGGCTTCGTGCCTGTTCGGGATCAAATGGCTGCGTCTCCGCACTCGCCGACACACAGACAGACGGTAAAAGGCTGGCAACATATCTGGCGCCGGGAAAATCATCCGTGCACATCACGGGATGCGCCAAGTCATGCGCAGCACTTGCACCTTTGCCGCACACGCTTCTGGCGCGCTCGACAGGTCGCTACGATCTTTACGCGCAAGAGACGTTTCCGCAAGACGGGGCTGGACCATCGCGCTTTGGACGGCTATTGGCGACTGATATCACCATTGACGAAGCGGCGTGCCTTCTGAACGCCAGACACTGATTAGAGCGGTCACCATGACAGACTATATTCGCGATGGGCAGGCCATTTACGACCGGTCCTTCGCCATCATTCGCGCCGAGGCCGATCTAAGCCGGATACCAGCCGATCTGGAAAAGCTTGCAGTCCGTGTCATTCATGCCTGCGGCATGGTGGATGTGGTCAGTGACCTCGCTTTCTCGCAAGGAGCCGGCAAAGCCGGACGCGACGCTCTGCTCGCCGGTGCGCCCATTCTCTGTGATGCACGCATGGTGGCCGAAGGCATTACCCGCTCTCGTCTGCCTGCCAATAATGAAGTCATCTGCACGCTGAACGACCCATCGGTTCCTGAGCTTGCAACGAAGATCGGCAATACCCGCTCGGCTGCAGCGCTCGACCTCTGGCTCCCGCATCTCGGCAACAGCATTGTTGCAATCGGCAATGCACCGACCGCCCTCTTCCGCCTGTTCGAATTGCTGGATGCTGGCGCGCCAAAACCTGCGCTCATCATCGGCATGCCGGTCGGCTTTGTCGGCGCGGCAGAATCCAAAGACGAACTCGCCACAAACAGCCGCGGTGTACCTTATGTGATTATACGGGGAAGACGCGGTGGCAGTGCCATGACGGCAGCGGCAGTCAATGCACTCGCGTCGGAGCGCGAATAATGACGGTAAAAGGCAGACTGTTTGGTCTGGGCGTCGGCCCCGGCGATCCCGAACTGATAACGCTGAAAGCCCTGCGCCTCCTCAAAAGCGCACCGGTTGTGGCTTATCACGCCGCCAAGGGGAAGAAGGGCAATGCCCTCACAATAGTCGAGGAATATCTTTCACCGGAACAGGTTCTGGTGCCGTTGATCTATCCAGTGACGACGGAAAAGCTTCCCGCGCATATGGATTACGAACAGATCGTCAGCGATTTCTACGGCGAGATAACGAGCACGATAGCGAGCCACCTCGATAGCGGTCAGGATGTAGCCGTGATCGCGGAAGGTGATCCATTTTTCTATGGCTCGTTCATGTATATTCATGACCGGCTTGCCGACCAGTATGAAACGGAAATAGTCCCCGGCGTCTGCTCCGTTCTTGGCGCTTCGGCTGTGCTGGGCGCGCCACTGGTCTATCGCAATCAGACATTGTCCGTTCTCTCCGGCGTCATGAGCGCGGAAGAATTGACGCGGCGGCTCGCGGATACAGGCGCTGCAGCTATCATGAAGCTTGGCAAAAACCTCGATAAGGTTCGTGTTGTTTTGGGCGAACTCGGTCTCATGGACCGTGCGCTCTATGTTGAGCGCGCCACCATGGCCAATCAGCGCATTGTGCCGCTCGCCGAAGTCAATGGTAGCGACTGTCCCTATTTCTCAATCATTCTCGTTCCGGGGCAAAAATGGAACGGCGCGTGATTCCCGCAATTCTGGTTCTTGGAGAAGCGGCGGTTCCTGCCGCGCGGCGGATCGCATCGGTGCTGGAACGCGCCGAAGTACGCGGCCTCCAGAACCGTGTTGCGTCGCTGGATGAAACCTTCGTGCATTTCGGCGATGCGGTCAGGTCGCTTTATGAGGAGGGCCGCCCCATCATTGCGCTTTGCGCAGCCGGTATCATCATTCGCGCACTCGCACCGCTTCTGCACAACAAACGTGTCGAACCGCCGGTTCTTGCTGTCGCCGAAGATGGAAGCGCAGTTGTGCCGCTTCTGGGTGGTCTCTCCGGTGTCAATGACATGGCTCGGCAGATTGCAGCAGCACTTGAGGTCGCTCCTGCCATCACCACATCCGGCGAGCTACGCTTCGGGATCAACCTCCTGCACCCACCAGCCGAACTGACCCTTGCTAATCCTGACGACGCAAAAAAATTCACGTCGAACCTGCTTGCGGGACAGAAGGTGCGGTTTGACGGAACATCACGCTGGCTTGAAAATTCAAAACTGCCTTTCGCCAATGACGGTGCGTTGACGATTAGCATAACGCCCCATATTCGTACGCCTCAGCCAGACGAGCTTATTTATCATCCACGCAGTGTGGCGATTGGCATCGATAGGGTCAGCGAGAACATTCAGAACGATATTGAAGATGCTCTCGCCAATGCAGGCATTGCCCCGGCCTCTCTGGCATTGCTTCTCGCCCGCGAAAAAGACTGCACTTCGCCGCGGCTCCAAGAGGCTGCGGCGAACCTCGGTGTTCCTCTGCGCTATGTGGCGAATGCAACCGATGCTCGTGCGATCGTTCTTCATTCGGTGGAACACCCGGTCGAGCTGACAGAGCCCAAGGGGCTTGCCATTGCGGTGGCTGCCAGCCCGGCAGATGTTCTGTTTGTCGGTCGAAAACGCGGCAAGCTCGTCGTCATCGGCCTTGGGCCCGGATCACGAGAGCTGATGACGCCTGCCGTTCAGCACGAACTGGAACAGGCCGAAGACATTCTCGGCTATGAGACCTATGTGCGGATGGCGGAAGAAAACCTTCGTCCTTTCCGCGCCGATCAGATCGTTCATATGACTGATAATCGGGAAGAAATGCAGCGGGCACGTCATGCATTCGAACTCGCTGCTTCCGGGCGACATGTCGCCATGGTTTCCTCGGGCGATCCCGGTGTCTTCGCCATGGCTGCGGCAGTCGTGGAGGCGCTTCACGAAACGGAAAATGCGGCATGGCACGGCGTGGAGCTCGTCATCCAGCCCGGCATTTCCGCTGCAATGGCCGCCGCATCGCGGATCGGAGCGCCGCTTGGACACGACTTCTGCATTATTTCGCTATCGGACAATCTGAAACCCTGGGAAATTATCGAGAAGCGCCTTGCGCTTGCCGCCGAAGCCGATCTCGCCATGGCGTTCTACAATCCCATCTCCAAGGCACGTCCGCATCAGCTTGGTCGCGCGCTTGAAATCCTGCGGCAATATCGGTCTCCCGAAACGCCCGTTGTCCTTGGGCGCGACATAGGCAGACCGGCTGAGACTACACGGACAACCATGCTCGGCGCACTGACACCAGATGATGTCGATATGCGAACCGTTGTGATTGTCGGCTCGTCCCACACGCAAGTTTTTGCGAAGTCTGATGGCAGGGAGTGGGTTTATACACCGCGCTGGTACGGCGAAAAGCCAGAGAAATGACAAACAAAAAAGGCAGGGAAAACCCTGCCTTTTTCATGTGTTATCCCTGATTGTTGAATCAGTTCTTCTTCGCCTTAGCTTTTTTCGGCTGGGCAGCGGCGGCTGCATCGGCCTTGGCTGCTGCCGCTTCAGCTGCAACCTGATCGGCGCTCTTCGGCGACGTATCGATAACAGCGCGCACACCGCCCTTGGCGGTCAGCTGGCAAACAGCGGTACGCAGATCGACCTTGAGATCGACATCGGTGCCGCCTGCTGCACCCGGACGGGAGTTGATGGCAGAGATAGCGTGTTCCGGCAGGAAATACTTGTTGGCAGCAGCAGTGATGCACGGCTGCGCGAGCGCCGGATCGACATAAGCCGTCGGCGTGAAGCGAGGCATCGAAATCGTCGGCGCGCTGATCGGGGCATCGGTCTTGCCCGGCGTCGCCGTCGTGGTTGGTACAGTCGTCGTGCAGGCAGCGGCAAGCGGGGCCAACATGGCAATGGCTAGAAAACGGGCTCCGGTGCGGGCGCGTCCGTACATGATCTACCTCATAGGATCTGCTGAGTAGGTAAAATTTTAAGTTCGATAACTATTCGGTTTTGCTCGATTGTCGAGTGGCAGGAAGGTCACATTGCCAGAATTTCGATTCGCATCCACAGTCTGGCATCACTGTTTTGCGAGAATCCAGTTCAGTATCTCGCGCCAGTCGGACATGCGGATCGGCGTGCCGTGATTACCACTTTCGAAACGCCGGAACTGGACCGGATAACCCGGCGCGCGCTTGCGGATCTCGCGATAGAAAGCCTCCTGATTGTCGATTGCAAAAACCGGATCACGGCTGCCATGTCCGAAGAAGACTGGCACACGTTTCTTGAATGCGGGTGACTTGAAAAATCCGTCATCCCAAAGCGAGCCGAGCAGAATAAGGCCTGCGAGCTGGTTGCCCGCCTTTTCATTAGCCGCTATGCGCCAGCATAGTGTTCCGCCTTGCGAGCCGCAGGACAGGATCAACGGAGCGCTCGGTGATGATGCCTTGGCTGCTTCGATCAATCCGGCAATCTGCGCCTCACCCGCATCGGCAAAATCCTTGAAATCCGGCGTGATATAGAGACCGCCATTCAGTGCCGCGAGATTCTTCACACGGTTGAAATTGCCGCCAAAGGTAAAATCATTCATACCTTGCAGGCGATTACCGCCCCTACCATGCAGGTAGATGACGATAAAGGACGCGCCTTCGCGCTTGCCTGCTGTCATGGCCTTCACCGACCCGGCAGCAGTCTGAAAGGTAACGTCCTTCTGGTAAGCGCGCGCCTTCAGCGAGACATAGGCATCTTTCACGCGCTTTTCAGGCACCGCATCGCGCCCGTTGATATCGCGCATCTCGTTGTAATCGATAACCTTGTAATCACCATTGTCAGCGCTGCTGATAATGCCGGGATAGGCGAAATAATCGTCCTTGTATGGCGGCAAAGACGCTGCCCCGGATGCCATCACAGTTGAAAACAGAAACAATGCCCCAAACAGGCCACCTATTCCATGCTTCAACATTCTATGACTCATCGGATTACAGCTCCAGCGTATGATAGCGCCTGTTGAGATAGACCAGCGCCTCGTCCTCGGCTTTGGACCGCAGGCCCACGACTTCCCCGAAAAGGACGTGATGCGTGGAGTGATCCTGCACGCTGACCACCCGGCAATCGAAAGCAGCAAGTGCACCCTGCAATATGGGTGCTCCGGTCACCTGAACATCCCAGCGCGCCAGTTCGAACCGCTCATCCTGGGTCAGGCCGATACGGCCCGAAAAAGCGTCTGCGAGCTGTTGGTGCGACCCCGCGAGCGTGTTGACGGCGAACACGCCGTTTTCGATGAACAGCCGGTTTTCTTCATGAATCTTTTGCAGGCAAATCAGGATCGTCGGCGGATTATCCGAAACCGAACAGGCCGCCGTCAGCGTCAGACCACGCCTTCCCGCACTACCGGCAGTCGTGACGATCTGTACTGCGCCGGCGTAATGGCTCATGGCATCCCGATAGGACTTGGATTCCACCGAAGCTGCACTTGAAATGATGTTCTTAATCGTTTGCACGTCCAACAGAATCCGTCTCGCCCTATGGCATGTTATCTGAAGCCAGCTACCCTGGTAACAAGCCCGCATAACGAGCCCAAATAAGGGCCCCACATAACGGGCATTGCACAAAGGCCAGGAAACAGCTACCCACTTTTCGTTGAAAATGCCACGAATTGTTTAATGAAGACGGATCACGTGATCGAGCTTGGGAAACGTCCGACCGCAGTACTGACAAGTATCATCCTTATACTGCTGGCCAGTTCAGTACTGGCGCAGGCGGAGGATATGCGCGTCGGGCTCGCAGCACCGCTGTCCGGAACGTTCGCTCCATTGGGCAATCAGCTGGCGGAAGGCGCTCGTGTAGCCGCCACTGCAAAAGGCGCAGAACTCGTTATTTTCGATGATCGCTGCGATGCTGAAGGCGGCAAGGAAGCCGCAGAACGCTTCGTCAAGGAAAACGTCCGGGTCGTCACCGGCTTTCTGTGCCCGGAAGCGCTTGAAGCAGCACTTCCGGTTCTCGCAGCCAGCAACATACCTGTTGTGACATCAGGCGTCAGCGAAGCCACGTTGACTGAAAGACGTGCCCCCGTGCCGATGGCGGTATTCCGTCTTGCAACCGGCCTCGACAAGGAAACACAGGCAACCGGGAGCTTCCTTGGCAGCCTTTGGCGCGCGCAATCCTTCGCAATCATCGATGATGGTACCATCGAAGGACGCGAACGAGCTGCACGCGTTCTAGCCAGCCTTAAAGAGCAACAACTACAGCCGGTTTTCACAGACACCTACAGACCGGGTCTCGATAACCAGAATGCTCTGGTCGCCCGGCTGCGGCGCGCAGGCGCTACCCATGTTTATGTCGGCGGTGAACGCGACGATATCGCGGCTATAGGCGCAAGCGCTACCGCGCTCAACTACCCGCTGACAATTGCAGGCGGCAGTCTTCTTGACGCAGCACCCGGCACACAACCCCTAAGTCAGGGCACGTTGATGATTGCCCCGCTCCGTCCGCAGGAACTCTCGACGGCAAAGCCAGCAATCGATGCATTGCGTCAAGCCGGGAAACTTGCAGACGCCTATGCAATCATTGGCTATGCCAGTGCGGAAATCCCTGCGGATGTGATCAAGCGTGCCGACGAGCAGAAGCTGCCGATTATCGACACACTCCGCAATAATTCCTTTGAAACCGTTCTTGGCTCGATCAAGTTCGATGGCAATGGTGTCCGAACCGACAACCCGAACCGCCTGCAGCGGTTCGATGGCAAGCGGTTCGTGCTAGCCGACAAGTAGCCCAATCAGGCTTGCAGCAATCATCAGTCCGGTCATCAGGCTCATCGTCGACCAGAAAAGATGAAGCGCGGCATCGATATCATCAGCGTTGGCGTCGCGCTTGCCGGATGCATTCAGCATCGGCCCTTCGACTTTCTCCGCCCCATATTGGCGCGGACCGGCAAGCGCCAGCCCCAGCCCGCCTGCAAAAGCCGATTCCGGCCAGCCAGCATTGGGCGAGCGATGCAGACGTGCATCACGGCGCATAACGGAAAACGCTTCTTTGCCTGAAAGCCTGTCTTTCGTGATCGCGGTGGCAAGGGAGGCGAGCAGTCCGGTCAGTCTGGCTGGGATATAATTAGCGACATCGTCCAGCTTTGCGGCAAAACGACCAAAGTCATGATAGCGATCATTCAGATGGCCGATCATGGAATCAGCGGTATTGATCAGCTTGTAGGCGAACAAACCGGGTAGCCCACCGACCAGAAACCAGAACGCAGGTGCAACGATACCATCTGAAGCGTTTTCCGCGAGGCTTTCTATCGCTGCACGACTGACACCGCCTTCATCGAGATGTTCGGGATTGCGCCCGACGATCATGGACACAGCCCGACGACCGCCTTCGATCCCTTCCTCACGCAATGCCAGTGCGACCGCCTGCACATGATCGGCAAGGCTTTTCTGTGCAAGCAACACCGTCACGATCAGGATTTCGGCAACTGCACCGGCAGTCCCGGCGAAGGGTAACGAGAGTTCAAGGACGAGCCCCAGAACCACACAGGCCATCACCAGCCCGATCGTCAGCCACATGCCGTTTCGGCGAAGTTCTGAGGCAGAGAGATTGCGATTATTCCAGCGCTTTTCGCCCCACGAAATTGCTTTCCCGAACAGGACGACGGGGTGCGGCACCTTCTGCCATAGCTGCGGCGGGTCGCCGACAAAGCGATCCAGAAGAAGCGCCAGCGAAAGAATAATCAGCTTTATTTCCATGAGCTTGACCAGAAAAACTGAATCAAAATTTCAACGCCTTTTCGAACCGCGCAAGCGCCACATCATCCAAAGGCAAACCAATGCGCAACCAGCGCGGGGCGTAATCGAATTTCCGGATCAGAATATGTCTCTCGCACAATCTGGTGTAAATCCCGATTGCATCCACGTGTTCGACGAGAGAAAATAACGCCGTGCCGCCAATTTCCTTCAGACCGCTTTTGTCCAGAACAGCCGACAACTCCGCCCGCCGCAGATCAACACGGGCGCGATAATCCGCAAGCGTTCCGGCATCGCTGAAAGCATGATTGGCGATTGCCAGTGCCGGGCCAGAAACCGCCCATGGTCCAAGCCGCCGCTCCAACGCTTCAACAAGACGACCGCCTGTAATTGCAAAGCCCAGACGAACGCCAGCAAGCCCGAAAAACTTGCCGAAGGATTTCAGCACGATCATCGGTGCATCTTCCGCATTTGCCGCAATGCTGACAGCCTCATGCGCGTCGGCGAACGCCTCATCAACAGCCAGAAACCCGCCGCGAGCACCGAGTTTCTGTGCAAGTTGCAGGAGAGCCTCTTTCGAAATCACGCGACCATCGGGATTGTTCGGATTAACGATGACTGCCGCTGTTGCCTCATTCGGAATTTCATCAAGCGTCACACATTGCACAACCTTCCAGCCGGAAGCGGCGAACGAAGCAGCGTGTTCCTGATAGGTCGGTCCGAGGATGGCTACCGTCGACGGCGCGATCAGCGTTGGAACGAGCTGGATCAAAGCCTGCGTGCCCGGCGCTGCAACGATCGGTGCTTTCTCGTTCAGCCGATAATAGCTGCGGGCCAGTCGCAACGTTTCCTGTAACAATCCTTCATCAGGCAGACGGTTCCAGATTTCAGGTGTCAGTTCGGGAAGCGGAAAATGCTCTGGATTGATGCCCGTCGAAAGGTCGAGCCAGTCTTGCGGCCTGCCACCAAAACGCGCGACGGCCTTGTCGAGCGCGCCGCCATGCTCGATTTCTGCACTCAAGCTTTCTCTCCGCAAAAATCGATGACATGCATGAACGAGCCTGAAACGGAGCCGACTCTCAGGCCTGCCTCGCCAACATCGTCGCCGACAGCATCACGCACACGGAAAAGACGATCAGCCTTTCCTTCACGCACGATGCTGGCATAGTGAAACTCATGCGCCTTCAATGTCTCGGTCCAAGGCGCACCTGCAAGCGGTTCCAGCATGCGGTAGCCGAGATGCAGCTTTCTTTTTGCAAAGCTCGTTTCTAGCGGCAGAAGATCCAGCATCGGGTGTATGACACCCTCTGCATCCTGCAAGCTTTCGCCGAGAACCATGTAGCCGCCACATTCGCCGTAAACTGTTACCCCACGGGCTGCAGCTTCGCGCATGCCCGCCTCAAAACGTCCTGCCTGCGCCAAACGCCCTGCATGCAATTCAGGATAGCCGCCCGGCAGATAGATTGCATCGGCATCCTGTCTCGGAGACTCATCGTCGAGCGGTGAGAAGAATGAAATCTCCACCCCTCGCCTGCGCCAGCCTTCAAACAAATGCGCATAGGCAAAGGCAAATGCGTCATCGTGGGCAACGGCAATGTGGTTGCCCAGCGGCTTCAAGCGCGGCACATTGGCCATCGCATCGAAGCGCTTCGGTCGCGACCAGATCGTTTGCAACGCATCGAGATCGATATGCGTTTTCATTGCATCTGCAGCGTGTTCGAGAAAGCTCTCAAGATCAGAGTGCTCGCCCGCCTGCACCAGCCCCAGGTGCCTTTCCGGCAAGGAAAGAGCAGTATCGCGGGGCAATGCACCAAGAACCGGAATACGGAGCGGCTCCAATGCGCCGCGTAACATAGCCTCATGCCGGGAGCTGCCAACGCGATTGAGGATGATGCCCGCAATCAGCACATCCTTGCGAAACTGGCTGAAACCCCAGACAAGAGCGGCAATGGAATGTGATTGCCGGGCACAATCCACCACCAGCACCACCGGCAGATCGAGAAGCCGGGCAAGATCGGCAGATGAACCTTTGCCGTCCATCGCTCCGTCAAAGAGCCCCATCATGCCCTCGGCAACCAATAGCTTGGCACCACTTTCCGTCATGCGGGAGGACAGTGCACTGATAAGTTCAGGGCGCATCGCCCAAGGGTCCAGATTGAAGCAATCCACCCCGCTTGCAGCCTTGTGGTAGGCGGGGTCGATATAGTCGGGACCGGCCTTGACCGGCGCAAGCGCTTCTCCCCGCCGTTTCAGGGCGCGCAGCAAACCCAGCGTTACCGTTGTCTTGCCAGACCCGGAAGCCGGCGCTGCTATCATGAACCCCTTCATGCGCTTCGCACTCCCTCATTTTGATTTCGTCTGGCAAGCGGATCGCTGGACAGGGCTTTGCCGTTCAACGCCCCCATCCAGTCCAGCCCGGCACGCAGACGAACCACTTCACCTACGACCACAATTGCAGGCGGGTTCAGCCCCGCCGCTTCAACATCTTTTGCAGCCCGCGCCAATGTCGTTTCAAGTACGGTCTGGTTGGGGAGGCTTGCATTACACACGAAGGCGACAGGCTCATCCGGCGAACGCCCGGCCTCGATCAGCCGCCCGGCGATAAGGTCTATATGTTTCATCGCCATATACATGACGATAACCGGCGCAGACTTGGCGATCCCAGTCCAGTTGATTCCGTCAGGCATCGAGCCGCTGGCATCGTGACCGGTCAGAAAGGTCACCGATTGATTGATATCGCGATGGGTGGCTGCAATGCCTGCATAGGCAAGGCCGCCGATTCCTGCGGTCACTCCGGGAACGATGCGGAACGGAACACCGTGTTCCACCAAGGTCAGCGCCTCTTCTGCTCCCCGTCCGAAAACAAACGGATCGCCGCCTTTCAGGCGAAGCACCTTCTTGCCCTGTTTCGCAAGTTCAACAAGCCGCAGGGATATATCACGCTGCTTCGGCGAAGGCTTGCCGCCGCGCTTGCCTGCATATTCCAGAACAGCATCTGCATTCTTGAGAGACAGGCAGGCATCATCCACCAGCGCGTCGTAAACGATGAAATCCGCCTGTTGCAGGGCGTTGACAGCGTGAAGCGTCAAAAGACCGGGATCGCCCGGCCCGCCCCCAACGAGCCAGACATGGCCGGGCTCCATCGCAGGCAAGGTCACTTTGCTCCTCGCAATGACACATGCAGCCGTTTCTTCAGCCTTGTTCATTTTCATCAACCACTATTCTATCTGGCGGCACAGCTATCAGATACATTATAAGGCGTCCATGAATGACGAAACCGCTCCAACGAATAAAAGTCAGGAAAAAGCCGAGCTCCGCCGCGGCTGGACCACGGGCGCCTGCGCAACCGCTGCCACCAAGGCGGCATTGACGGCGCTTATTACCGGTGAATTTCCTGATCCCGTCGGTATAATTCTGCCCAAGGGGGAAGTACCCTATTTCCAGCTCGCCTATGAAGGGCTGGGCGATGGCTATGCGATGGCAGGCATCGTCAAGGATGCAGGCGACGATCCTGACGTGACCCATGGTGCCACGATCATCTCGACCGTATTCCCGGCCCCACCCGGAACCGGCGTCGTCTTTCGTGCAGGTGAAGGCGTTGGCACAGTTACGCGACCTGGCCTTCAAATCCCTCCGGGCGAAGCAGCTATTAATCCGGTCCCGCGCCGCATGATGACCGAAATCTGCGAGCAGATTTGCGCCGAATACGGCCTGCCCGCGGATATCGTCATTACGATATCAGTGCCCGGCGGCGAAGAGATTGCCAAAAAGACATGGAACCCGCGTCTCGGTATCGTCGGTGGCATTTCCATTCTCGGCACCACGGGTGTGGTTCATCCGTTTTCCTGCTCGGCCTGGATTCATTCGATCCATCGCGGCATCGACGTTGCACGCGCAGCCGGGCAGAAACATGTCCTCGGCGCGACCGGTTCGACGTCCGAGGATGCCGCGCAGGCGCTCTATGATCTGCCCGATTTTGCCATTCTCGACATGGGCGATTTCGCTGGCGGTGTGCTCAAATATCTGCGCGAGCACCCTATCGACAAACTTACGATCGCAGGCGGTTTCGCCAAGCTGACGAAGCTTGCGCAAGGTGCGCTCGACCTCCATTCTTCACGGTCGCAAGTGGACAAGAGTTTCCTTTGGACCCTCGCCGAAAAGGCTGGCGCGCCGGAAAGCATGAAGGATCAGATTCTCTTTGCGAACACTGCGCTGGAAGTACTTGAACTGACTCAATCAATCGGCCTCGACATGGCCACGCCAATTGCGCTCAAGGCGAAGGAAACCGCGCTCGAAACCCTTCGCGGCGCGCCGGTCGCGGTCGAGATTATCGTAACTGATCGCAGTGGGAATATCCTTGCGCGCGTCTGACCCCAAGATACTCATTCTCGGCGGAACGACCGAGGCTGCGGCACTTGCAACGGCCTTCGCAGGGCTGCCCGTCAATGCCATTACCTCGCTTGCCGGGCGTACCAGCAATCCAGCCAAACTGACCGGAACGGTTCGAAGCGGTGGCTTCGGAGGTGTTGATGGGCTTGCTGCCTATCTCGACGAAGAACGGATAGACCTCATCATTGATGCGACCCATCCCTATGCCGCACGCATCTCGCAAAATGCAATGCAGGCGGCAGGCAAGCGCAGCATACCGTTGGTGAGGCTGGAGCGCCCCGCCTGGGAGGAAAAGCCGGGAGATCATTGGATTGATATTTCCGACGAAGCCGAAGCCGCGAACGCCATCCCATCCGGCGAGCGTGTGTTTCTGGCGCTCGGTCGCCAGCATATCGCCCCTTTTGCGAAGCGTGCCGATGCTCATTTCGTCATCCGCATGATCGATCCACCGGATGTGGCACTACCACAGGATTGCGAAATCGTTCTGGCGAGACCCGGCGATTACGCTGCGGAGAAGCGTTTTCTGGAAGGCCGCAGGATCGGGCTGATCGTCAGCCGCAATTCGGGCGGCACCATTTCCTATGCAAAAATCGAGGCTGCCCGTGCACTGGGACTTCCGGTCATGATGATTTCTCGGCCACCGGTCGCGGCCAGAAACGTTGTCACCTCGCCAGAAGAGGCAATCATATTCGCCCGCAAAGCACTAGGTTTTTGAACGCGCCGCGTGGCTGTGCGCTTCATGGTAAAGCGCTGAATCGCGAAAGCTTTTAGGGTCCAGTCCGCGCCCGACAAAAATCATTGCCGTACGTTTCAACCCGGATGCAGCCACCTTCTCCGCTATATCTGACAGCGTACCGCGTAGAATTTGTTCATCAGGCCATCCAACGCGATAGGCGACAACCACCGGACAATCAGCACCGTAAAGAGGTGTCAGCTCGGCCTCGATTTTGTTGAGGTTCCGGATGGAAAGATGGATCACCAGCGTCGCACCCGACCGCCCGAGTGTGGCAAGGTCTTCGCCTTCAGGCATAGCAGACGATTTCATCGAGGTACGGGTCAGGATGATTGTCTGATTGACCTCGGGAATGGTCAGTTCCTGCTTCATGGCAGCGGCAGCGGCTGCAAAAGCTGGCACCCCCGGCGTCACATCATATGGAATGCCTAGACTGTCCAGCCGACGCATCTGTTCGGCCATAGCGCCATAAATCGACGGGTCGCCCGAATGCACTCGCGCAACGTCGAGGCCTTGCGCATGTGCTGCTTCCATCTCAGCGATAATCTCGTCCAGCGTTAGCGATGAACTGTCGACCAGACGCACATCCTTCGGTGCTCCGGCAACAACCTCCTTCGGCACCAGCGAGCCCGCATAGATGCAGACAGGACATTGCTCGATGAGGCGCAGACCGCGCACGGTGATAAGGTCCGCCGCGCCGGGGCCGGCTCCAATGAAATGAACAGTCACGATTTCCCCTTCCTGAACTGCGGACATGACTTTCCGTGATGTCGAAAGTCAATCCGTTTCCGGCAAAAGCTCTTCGATATCGTTGAAGATCGACTGCCATTCCTCATCCGTCAGTTCGAAGAAATTGAAGCTGCGCAACAGGAATGCACCTTCATTGGCTATGAAGGCCAGCCGAGTCCTGCGCCCTTCCGGTGTGGAGACGTCAAGCCCATCCCATTGCTTGCGATACCAGAGACGGGTTTCATCCAGATGTTCGGTGTTAGGAATGAGACTGGTCATCATGGCCGCAAAGCGCGAGTCGTCTTCGGCATCGCTTTCGCGGGTCACGCGAATATGGGCGGCGATATGAGAAAGCGCGTCCATGCGGCCTTGCTTTTTCTTGTCGACCTGTGCGTCGAAACGATCGCCCCACCGCCCGATCATCGCTTTCAAAAGCCCGTCCTTATTGCCGAAGCAATACTGAACGCCCCCTTTGGTCACACCAGAAGCCTGTGCGACGGCATCCATGGTGAGGGCGACCAGCCCACCTTCGGCGACGAGCTTTTCAGCCATATCGAGCACATGGTCACGGTCGATTGAGCGCGGCCTGCCTATTTTGTGCAAATTTTCACTTTCCATACAGACGGATTTATATTAAGTGAGCCCTCCTCGCAAGTTTGAATACAAGCGTATTGAAAAGGTACTATCCAATGTTGCCGAAAAATCGCTGGCTGGTTCTGACCATTGTTTCCAGCGCATTGTTTCTGATCGTCGTGGACATGACGGTGCTTTATACGGCGCTACCCCGCCTCACCCACGATCTCGCGGCCAGCGCTTCCGAAAAGCTCTGGATCATGAACATCTATCCGCTCGTCGTTGCAGGGCTCCTGCCCGGCCTCGGCACGCTTGGCGACAAGGTCGGCCACAAGCGCATGTTCATGTCTGGACTCGCAGTCTTCGGGCTTGCCTCATTCTGCGCGGCCTACTCGCCAAACCCGGAATTCCTTATTGCCGCTCGCGCATTTCTCGCTTGCGGCGCAGCCATGATGATGCCCGCAACGCTCTCCATCATTCGGTTGACGTTCACCGATGACAAGGAACGCTCGCTTGCAATCGGCATCTGGGCGGCTATTGCATCAGGCGGCGCCGCCATCGGCCCTGTGGCAGGCGGCGTTCTGCTGGAATATTTCTGGTGGGGATCGGTCTTCCTTATCAACGTACCCGTCGTACTGGTTGCACTGTCACTCTCCGTCTTCACACTTGAAAACCGTCCGCTCGGCTCCAAGCGCAAATGGGATTTGATCGGTTCGATCCAGATTATGGTTGGATTGATTGCACTCACCTATGCCGTGAAGGAACTCGCAAAGCGCGATGCGTCCATGACTGTATTTACAGCCGCGCTTGCAATCGGGTTGGTCGCATCATTCATCTTCGTGCGCAGGCAGCTCGCAAGCGAAGCACCGCTGATCGACTTTTCTCTGTTCAACAACAAGCTGTTTTCGATGGGTGTTTTCGCAGCTCTGGTGGCGTCCGGTTCAATGACGGGGATGGAGCTCGTCTTCAGCCAGCGCATGCAGCTGATCGAAGGCATGACACCCTTGCATGCCGGATTATCAATCTTGCCTATTCCTCTGGCCGCTTTCGTTGCAGGGCCGCTCGCTGGCATCATGCTGCCGCGCCTTGGTACCGGCAAGCTTCTGTGGTCGTCGCTGGGGATCACAGCACTCGGCGTTATTGTCTACATTCTGACTTACAAGACTTCGGCATCGTTCTATCTGGTCGGGCTTGCGATTCTCGGCTTCGGCGTGGGAGCTGCCATGACAGGTGCATCGTCGGCGATCATGACCAATGCACCGGTTGAAAAGGCAGGCATGGCAGCTTCCGTTGAAGAAGTTTCCTTTGAACTCGGCAATGCTCTCGGTGTCACGGTTTTCGGAAGCATTTTGTCCGTATTCTACACGGCAAGCCTTGTGATTCCTGAAGGTGCAGGTATCCCCGCAATCGTGCGCGACAGTCTGGACGAAGCGCTTCTGGCAGCTCAATCCCTACCGCCAGCAGATGCACAAACTCTGACGGCACTGGCATCGGCGGCTTTTGAGAGTGCTTATGTTGCCGTCATCACAGCGACCGCAACTCTGCTTTCGATCGCTACGCTCGTGGCCTACATTATTCAGCGACGTAAGACTATTGCCGCATAATCCGAAGTCAGGACCGGGCGACAGCCAATGCGGCAGTTGCCCGGCCTGATACGGTTTTTTCGACCACAAGAAAGCCATTCGGACCGGTGGCAGCAAGCGCAGCCGCTTCAGCGACACCATGACATCCAATTGTCTCGAAAACAGTCTCCGATGGGTTTTCGAGACGCGGAGTTTCCTTTTCCAGCCGCTCGGCATCGAAGAAACAAAGCGCACATTCATAGTGCGCTGCAAGCTCGTTCCATACGAGCTCGCCACACTTGGTACTCAAGGTTGCGATAGCGTCAGGCCGCGAACGGCAGCCTTGTAACAACACCTGATCGGCCAAAGCCAAAAGCTCGTCGAATGTCACGCCGGACGAACCGCCCATGCCGAGGACTGTGCTGTAGTTTTTAGAACCCACAGGGCGACGACTGGCGTGCTTTGTGCAGCTCTTCCGGCTTGACGCCGAGTGTATCGGCAATGCGCTGGATCATCGTTGCCTCGGAACGGTCAAGCCGGTGATCGGAACAGGCAATCTTTACGAGGTCACTAAGCAGCGCCAAACGGCGATCCGGTGCCATCTCGGCCAGCATGTTGGCAGCTTGCTTGGTTGTCGTCTCGTAGGCGAAATCCTTGAGATACTCGGCCACTTCCGGAAGCTCTTCCGGCGGAATGCCGAAATTCCTTTCGGCAATTTCCTTGAACGCCGCTATTTCAGCAGGATGCTGGTCGCCATCGGCAAACACCACATGCAACAGCAAAAGCAGTTCAGATGCGAGCGCCGGATCATCGGCCACGCGCTGCACGGCGCTCTTCTTGCTGAGAAAAGCGGTAATCCGCTCAAAGATGCTCTCGCTCATGGAACCCCTCGAAGCTATCGGTCAGTGTATAATGAATAACGCCGGATGAGCCGGAAAACAATCTCGCTCAACGAACTGGCTTTCTTCGCAGATTATCCTTGTTCGACTGGCATTCGCGGAACGGCTGCTCTATGTTGCGCCAACCTCTCCTTTAGGCTCCCCCGATGCTTGAATTCTTTGACACGCTTACCCTGCTCCTGACGGCTGCGGCATTTATTGCCGGGATCATCGATTCAATCGCCGGCGGCGGCGGAATGATTACAATCCCCGCCTTGTTGCTGGCCGGAATTCCACCCGTTGAAGCGCTGGGCACGAACAAGCTGCAGGGGCTATTCGGTTCGTCATCGGCAACCATCGCCTATGCCCGCAAAGGGCACGTGGACATCAAACAACACTGGCCAGAAGCGCTTGCTTCCCTCATCGGCTCGGTATTCGGCGCTTTGCTGGCAACGGTTCTCCCTGTCGACATCATGCGCGCGGCCCTGCCGATCCTGCTCATCGCGATTGCGGTCTATTTTGCCATCAAGCCGAGCCTTGGCGATGTTGATCGTGCGCGACGTATCGGCCCGTTTCTTTTCGGCGTAACACTCGTTCCGCTGATCGGTTTTTATGATGGCCTTTTCGGCCCCGGGACCGGTTCGTTCTTCATGCTCGCTTTCGTGGCGCTGGCCGGCTTCGGTGTGCTGAAAGCCACCGCGCACACGAAGCTTCTCAACTGTGCGTCCAATGTCGGCGGCTTTGCAACCTTTGCCGCTGTCGGCGTCATCAACTGGAAGATCGGTATCTGTATGGGCGTCGCCCAGTTTATCGGCGCACAGATCGGCGCAAGCCTCGCCATGAAGGTCGGCTCACGCATTATCAAACCGCTTTTGATCGTTGTCAGCCTGGCGCTGGCAGTTCGCCTTTTGATGGACGGAACCAATCCGCTGCGCCAGTGGGTTGGGTTTTAGAGCGCATTTCGATCTGATTGGATCAGATCGGCGCTCTAAATATTTGTTTTGAATCGCGCATCTTTTCCGAAAACCGTTTCACACTTTTCGGGATACGCTCTAAATCCGAAGCGCGACCAGCACCACGCCGCAGCCGATAAGCAGAATGCCAAACCAGTTGAGGGTGGACATGCGCTCGCCAAGGAATGCCGCACCGAACAGTGCCACCAGCACAACCGACAATTTATCAATCGGCGCGACGCGCGATGCATCCCCGATCTGCAAGGCCCGGAAATAGGCAAGCCACGAAGCACCGGTCGCCAGACCTGAAAGCACCAGAAACAGCCACGACTTTCCGGAAATCTCGCCGGGTTTCTGCCATTGGCCGGTAACGGTCAGGAACAGGCACAACGCGCCAATGATGACCAGCGTGCGCACGAGCGTGGCGAAATCAGAATTGATGCCCTGAATACCGACCTTAGCGAAGATGGCGGTCAATGCGGCAAACACCGCCGACATCAGTGCCCAGAATTGCCAGCTAGCAATCATCAAAACTCAATACCCTTCTGTGCCTTCACACCAGAGCGGAACGGATGCTTTATCATTTCCATCTCCGTCACGAGGTCGGCCGCTTCAATCAGCTCGTCCTTGGCATTGCGACCGGTAATGATGACATGCTTCATCTCCGGCTTGGCTTCGAGAACCTCGATCACTTCCTCAACCGGCAGATAATCGTAGCGAAGCACGATATTCAGCTCATCACAAAGCACCATATCGTAGCTTTCATCCAATATCATGGCTTTGGCTTGTTCCCATGCCCCACGCGCCATGGCGATATCTCGCGTCCGGTCCTGAGTCTCCCAGGTAAAGCCTTCGCCTAGCGCTGAAATAGTCACCTGTTCGGGGAACTTTTCGAGCACCCAGCGCTCACCCGTGTCCCACGAGCCTTTGACGAACTGCACGACGCCGATTTTCATTCCGTGACCCAGCGCACGGAAAACCATCCCGAAACCGGCAGTCGACTTGCCCTTGCCTTTACCGGTATGGACGATCACCAACCCTTTTTCTTCAGTCTTTGTCGCCTGAATCTTGTCGCGGGCAGCTTTCTTCTTGCGCATCTTGTCCGCATGGCGTGCATTCAGTTCCTCTTCCGTCATCGAAAGAAGTTTTTCCGATTTCTCAGCCATTTACCGCCCTTTCCGGATTCAATTTTTGAAGATTTGAACTCAATGTTTCCAGCTCGAACCGCGCAGAGTTGGAGCGAGGCGTCCAGAAGCCGCGCAAGATAGCATCGTTGAGTTTCGCTGCCGTCTCGACAAGTGCTGCCGGGTTTTTCTCGGCCATGAAATCATGCACCGACTTGTCGGCGATATAAGCCTGATAGACCGCCTCGAAATGATGGTTCCCAACCTTGCCGGTGGTCGCCGCGAAGGCGAACAGATAGTCGACAGTTGCCGCAATCTCTGCCGCGCCCTTATAGCCGTGGCGCATGACGCCTGCGATCCATTTGGGGTTGGCCGCGCGACCACGTACGACGCGCGAAAGTTCTTCTTCCAGCGCACGAATGACCGGCTTTTCCGGGCGGGAATGGTCGTTGTGATAAACCGCAGGCATTGCGCCACTCAAGCTTTCAACGGTCGCAGCCATCCCACCTTCGAACTGGTAGTAATCGTCGCTATCGAGAAGGTCGTGCTCACGATTGTCCTGATTTTGCACAACAGCCTGAACCGAACGCAGCTGTTCTTCGAGAAGGCCGCGCTCAGCCTGCCCTTCCTCGCCTGCGCCATAGGCGTAACCGCCCCAGACAAGCCAGGCTTCCGCCAGATCGTTGCGTCCCGCCCAGCCGTTCTCGTCGATCAAGGCCTGCAGGCCTGCTCCATAAGCGCCGGGTTTGGACCCGAAGACACGATAGCCCGCACGCCGCTCCGCAGTCTTTTCGTCTGACCCTTCTGCAACAAGACGCACCTGTTCAATTCGCATACGCGCTGCGATTGGATTGTCCACGGCATCCTCATCAAGAGCGCCTACTGCACGCACGGCCTTGTCGAACAATGCAATCTGTTCTGGAAACGCGTCGCGGAAGAAGCCGGAAATGCGCAATGTCACATCGACACGTGGACGACCAAGCTTTGCAATCGGAATAATTTCGTATCCAGTCACCCGGCGTGACGCCATATCCCAGAGCGGCTTGACGCCGATCAGCGCCAAAGCCTGCGCAATATCATCACCGCCGGTGCGCATATTCGATGTGCCCCACGCGGTCAGGCCGAACGATGTCGGCCATTCACCATGATCTTGCGTGTAACGGGTGATCAGGAGTTCCGCCGATTTGCGTCCAAGTTCCCATGCTGCCGGAGTGGGAACGGCGCGACTATCAGTAGAGAAGAAATTACGACCGGTTGGCAGCACATCGGGACGGCCGCGTGTCGGTGCGCCGGATGGTCCCGGCGGCACAAACCGCCCGCCAAGTGCGGCAAGAAATCCATCTATTTCCGAAGGCCCGCAGGAAACCACCATGGGGCGCAGATGCGCCTCAATGGATTGGAGAACCGCCTGCGTCTGCGGCCAGTCTGCGGGGCACTCTATCGCGCCTGCAACAAAGCTGGCTGCCAGCAGTTCGATACGCTCCACCGTATCACCCGCAATGCGCCATGTTGCAGGGCTCGCAGCCAGCAGGAGTTCCGGTTTGGCACCTGTCCACGCCTCTGCCATATTGCAGTCCAGCGGATCGAATGTTTCGCCAAGCCCGCAATCCGCAGCGATTGCACGCTGGAGACTTTGATCTCCCGGCGCACCACCGAGCGAAACAGGAACACCGCGTGGCACACGTGCCAGCGCAACCAGAAGATCCGTCAGCAGCCTGCCTTCAGGCGCCAGCCCGAAAATATGCAGACCGTCACGTATCTGCATTTCCTTGAGATCACAGAGATAGGCGTCGAGCTTTTGCAGCGCCATGTCCTCATCGTCATGGTCGTGAATGCCCGCATCGCGATCAAGCCCGATGTCGCGCACGAGATCGAGTATCTGTCCTTTCAGTCTGAGCAGGCGGCGCGGATCGACGCCGGAGGCCTCGTAATATTCGTCCACCAGCGCTTCAAGGTCTTTCAACGGCCCATAACTTTCAGCGCGCGTCAGCGGCGGCGTCAGGTGGTCGATAATAACCGCGCTGGCGCGACGCTTGGCCTGCGTGCCTTCGCCCGGATCATTCACAATGAAAGGATAGATGTGCGGCGTGGGGCCGAACACAGCTTCGGGATAGCAATTTTCCGATAACGCCAAAGCCTTCCCCGGCAGCCATTCCAGATTTCCGTGCTTCCCCATGTGCACAATGGCATCGATGCCTGCGACCTCACGCAGAAAAGCGTAGAAGGCAATATAGCCGTGCGGTGGCACCAGATCAGGTGAATGATATGTCTCTTTCGGGTCGATGTTGTAACCGCGTGCCGGCTGAATGCCCACGAAGGTTTCACCCAGCCGCATCAACGGCAATGCGAAAGCGGCAAGCTCCTGCGCAAAATAAGGATCGTTTTCCGGCGCACCCCAACGCTCTTCGATTTCTTTCTGAATCGCAATGGGAAGTTTTTTGAAGAAAGCCTTGTATTGATTCAGTGAAATCGTGTCACGGATTTCACGCCCGTCACGCGCAGCATTGGTCGGTCCTGCCGTCAAGGCACGCATCAATGCATCACCGTCTACGGGAAGGTCAGCGACGGAATAGCCATTCTTCGCCATGGCGCGCAGTACTTCAACCGTCCCGGCAGGCGTGTCGAGACCTACCCCGTTTCCAAGCCGTCCGTCACGGTTCGGATAATTCGCGAGGATAAGCGCAACACGTCTTTCATCAGGTGATTTTCGCTTCAACCGAACCCAGTTTGCAGCAAGTTGCGCCACAAAGCCCACGCGGTTTTCATGCGGCTCGTGTGTCACGATATTCGCTTCCACTGCCGCATCAAACTGCTTTGCAGACTTGAAGGAAACGGCACGTGAAAGCACACGCCCGTCCACTTCCGGCAAGGCGACATTCATCGCCAGATCACGCGCAAGCAGACCTTGCTGCGAGCTTTCCCAAACCGCCTTCGGCGTGCCGGAAAAAATCACCTGCAACACCACATTGCCGCGCTTATCGAGGACAGTCGGCTTGCGCTCCGCCCCCGGCGAAGAAATTGCAAACCCCGTGGCATTCAAAACGATATCCGGCGGACAATCCTCGAACAGACCGTCGACGACTGCCGCAGACAATCGATCCTTGAGGCTCGAAACGAATATCGGAAGCGGATTGAGACCTTTTGCCTGCAAAGCAGCAATCAGCGCATCGACCGGCTGCGTCTGTCCGCTTTGCGCCAGCGCCCGATAGAAAATAATGCTAGCGAGAGGTGCTTTTGCATCGCTCCAGTGCGTGCGAATACTATCCAGCGAGGAGACATGCTCTCCCGGCCACCACAGACCAGCCTTGAGCAGAGGTGCAGCACTTTCCGGCTTCTCGGAACCCGCTATCAGCGCAGCGCAGTAGTGAAGGAATGCACCGGCATTCACAGCCCCGCCCTCGATCAGATACTGCCAGAGTTCATTTCGCTCGTGCGCAGAGATCGTTGAAAACCGGTCCAGCCCATGATCCGGCTTGTCGTCTCCCGGCAATACGGCAATCTTGATACCGTGATTGAGTGCACAAGCATGCAGCGCTTCCAACCCGTAAGGCCAGTATGTCTCGCCGCCAATGATGCGCACCACGATGAGGCTCGCATATCTGGCAGTACGCTCCACATAAGCGTCCACCGACATGGGATGGGTGAGACTCAGGAAATTGGCCAGCCGCAAGCTTGGCAAATCCGGCGCAAGTCTGTGCGCCTGCGCCAAACTGGCCAGTTCGGTATCGGCAGCGGAAAAGAACACTATCTCTCCCGGCGTCTGGCCGAGATCGACGGCTTCATTGCCGTCGCTGATTGTTCCTTTCTGGGCAAGAAGAAGATGCATCGGTCAGACAGCGTCTTTCACGGCCTTGGCGATGGCTGCTTCATCGATATCATGCAACCCGATCACGACCAGTCGCGTGGAGCGCGCTTCATCCTTGCCCCATGGACGGTCGAAATAATGCTCAATACGCGGACCAACCGCCTGCACGACCAGTCGCATCGGCTTGCCCGGCACATCGACAAAGCCCTTCAGACGAAGAATATCGTGTTTCGCAATGACCGCTTTCAGCTTTTCCGTGAACAGCTTGGGATCGGCCACAGAGCCCGCTTCGACCACGAAGCTCTCGAACTCGTCATGATCGTGCTCATGTCCATCTGCATGATGGATTTCATGGTGGGATTTGCGGTTGGCGATGTCGTCTTCCGTGCCAACGCCGAGGCCGAGCAGAACGTCAGCTCCAAGCTTGCCAAAGCTCGCAGGAACCATATTCACGCGGCGAGGCGAACGCTCGGCCACATCGGCTTTCACACTATCCAGCCTTGAGGCGTCGATCAGGTCAGCTTTGTTGAGAACAATCAGATCGGCTGCATGAATCTGATCCTCAAAAAGTTCCTCCAAGGGGCTTTCATGGTCAAGAGATTCGTCCGCTGCGCGCTGCGCATCCACCTTGTCGTGGTCATCGGCAAAACGCCCCTCGGCCACCGCTGCGGCGTCGATCACGGTTACTACACCGTCGACTGTTACCTGCGTCTTGATTTCTGGCCAGTTGAAAGCCGCGACCAACGGCTGCGGCAATGCCAGACCGGACGTCTCGATCACGATATGATCGGGGCGATCAGCGCGGTCCAGAAGCTTGGTCATGGTCGGGATGAAATCATCGGCAACGGTGCAGCAGATGCAACCATTGTTGAGTTCGATCACATCTTCTTCGCGGCAAGTCTCGATACCGCAACCTTTCAGAATACCGCCATCGACACCGAGGTCGCCGAACTCATTGATGATCAACGCAATGCGTTTTCCATTGGCGTTTTCCAACAGGTTGCGGATCATCGTCGTTTTGCCCGATCCGAGAAAACCCGTGATGACTGTTGCGGGAATTTTCTGTCCCTGCATCGATTTATCCCTTCATCCTGAGCGGCAACCCTGCCGCCATGAAATAAACTTCATCCGCAATCGCGGCCACTGCCTGATGCAGAAAGCCTGCATGATCGCGAAATTCCCGTGCCATGCGATTTTCAGGCACGATCCCAAGTCCAACTTCGCTCGAAACAAAAACCACAGGCCCGGCAAGATTCGGCAGCATGGCGACAAGACTTGCCGTCTCTGTCGTTATATCGCGCTCGGCCATCATCAGATTGGTCAGCCACAGGGTCAAACAATCGACCAGCACGAACCGATCCGCAGCAGCATTCAATGTCAGTGCACCGACCAGATCGAGTGGCTCCTCCACCGTCTGCCATTCGGAACCACGTCGGTCGCGATGAATGGCAATGCGGTTTTCCATTTCCTTGTCGAAGGCACGTCCTGTTGCCAGATAGAGTGGCTGAAGTCCCGAGGATTCAACCATTTTCTCGGCATAGGACGACTTACCCGAACGGGCTCCGCCAAGAACCAGAACCGATTTTCCCGGCGAAGCCATTTTCATCAGCCCTCAATCTCGGACGATGCGTAGTGCTGGATGAACCAGCCAAGTGCGAGGCCGATCACGGCCCACATGAACAGGTTCGTCGCCAGCGATGCGACCGCATATTGCGAAGCAAGCAGTGATGGAATCGGTGACGAGATGTCTTCGGGATGCGGAGCACCATAAAGATGCGGCGCCACGATCAGCACCAGACCGAGGGTCTTTGCCCAGATTTCCTGGCGCAACACGATGAGATAGAGGCCTAAACCGCTCAGCACCACGGTAGCGAGCCACCAGAGCTGACGTTCAGCCAGATCAGCCGCAGGCATTGCCGGTAATTCCGGCGATAAACCCAATGCAGGCAGAAACGCGACCGCAAAGAAACCGGCAACGCCCCAATAAATCCCATTCTGCACCGTAATGCGGCGCCCAAGAAGCAAGGCCACGCCACCGAGCAGCAAGGCAAAACCTGCACCTGCTACGAGATTGGCAAGGATCGTATTGCCCAACCGCCCAAATGGTAGTTCAGCCCCTTCTTCCTCGGCACTTTCGGCAGCGGCACCATGATCATGCGGTGTGGCTTCCGCCTCGCCGTGACTATGGCCACCGCCAGCATCTTCATAGGTTTCGGCCTGCAGGATCAAAGGCACTGTCTTCAAATACATGGCGGGAGTAACCAGCAGCCCGGCCAGAAGCCCGGCAGCAAGCGTCGCCAACAAATAACGGATCAACATTTCTGTCCCTCAATAGCAATTTCGCGCCGATGGCCGTCCACCATCGAGCTTTGCTCAGCTTCAATTCCGAAAGATGTAAAACTGCTCAGTGGCAGGGAAAACCATAGGAATGACGCGTATCGTGCGCTGAATCGTGCAGCGTATCGGAATGAGCAAGCCCTACGCCGTAGATCAGGAACGCGCCGAGAAGCAGTGAAACCACAGCCGTGCCCAGACGGGCAGCGAGCGGCATTGCGAGTGTGCTGGAAACAGAATTTTGAGTACGTGCAGCCATGACAACCTCCGTGCAGGCAGCAGGGAAAAACCTCCCATGGGGCTCGGGCTCAATGCCCTCACGCAGCAGGCAGGTCTCCTGGCTCACGGGTCGCGGGGATTGAAGCTACCTTCCCAGAAGCTTTGCAGCCTCCAGTGGTTACCGGTTGCCCGGTTTGCCTCATCCCTCTCCGCTCTACAGTCGCGGGGTCGGCTGCGATAAAGACGCCCGGATTGGGTCCGTCCGTCGCATTCCCTTTTTGGTATTGCCGGGATTCGTCCCGGCAAAAACCTGTTGCATGGTTTCGACACTAGGCTTTCGCCCCATCGTCGTCAATCGCGACCGATGATTGACGACCTCATTTCAAATTAAACAGTGCATCGATATCGAGACATGCTTCCAGCCCTTCGGCCAGTTCATCCAATGCAGCTTCAACGCCGGCGCGATAGTTCACTGAACTGCTCTGCACACCAAGATTCTGCAGAAATCTCCGGCGAAATTCATCCGCATTGAAAACACCGTGGAGATAGGTCCCCATGATGCGCCCATCTGGTGATATGGCTCCGTCGTCATGCTCGCCAATTCGAGCGAAAGGCCGCCCCATATCCGGTCCAGTCGTGCGGCCGATATGGATTTCATAGCCTTCCAGCGGCACATTATGGAGAAGCGCGGTCGCCTGCACGTTGCGGACCACTTTTTCAGGTTCCATCACCGTTTCGATATCGAGCAGCCCAAGACCATCAATGTCGCGTACATGCCCCTCGATACCAGCAGGGTCGCTGATGTGGTGACCAAGCATCTGGAACCCGCCGCAGATACCAAGCACATGACCGCCTCGTTTCACGTGGGCAGATAATTGGCGATCCCAGCCATTGTCCCGAACCGCCTGCATATCGGCTATCGTGGACTTTGTCCCCGGCAGAACGACAAGGCCCGCATCGCCGGGAATGCTCGAACCAGGCGGCACCATGACCACTTCTACATCCGGTTCAGCCTTTAGCGGATCAAGATCATCGAAGTTGGCAATGCGCGGCAACATCGGCACAGCAACCACGAGCGACTTCTTGTCTCCGCGAACGGCACGTTCAAGAACGACAGAATCTTCAGCTGGCAATCGTGATACCGCTTTCAGCCACGGAACAACGCCAAAAGAGCGCCAGCCGGTAAACCGGGTAATGGCAGCCAGCCCGTCATCAAAAAGCGAAATATCGCCCCGGAACTTGTTGATCAGAAATCCGCGAACCATGGCGCGGTCCTGTTCGGACAGAATAGTGTGCGTGCCAACGAGAGACGCAATCACGCCACCTCTGTCTATGTCACCGACCAGAACAACCGGGACATCGGCCTGTGTGGCAAACCCCATATTGGCGATATCACCGGCCCGCAGATTGATTTCAGCTGGCGACCCTGCCCCTTCCACCAGCACAAGGTCCGCGCCTTCGCTGACCTTGGCGAAAGATTCCATGACAGCCGCCATAAGCTGCGGCTTCAATTCCTGATAATAGCGCCCGCGCGCCTCGCCTCGCACTTGTCCCTGGACGATAACCTGACTACCCATGTCAGTCTGCGGTTTGAGGAGTACCGGATTCATATGGACAGACGACGGCACACCGCAAGCCAGCGCCTGCAACCACTGCGCCCGACCAATTTCGCCACCATCGTCGCTGACTGCCGCATTGTTGGACATGTTTTGCGGCTTAAACGGTCGAACATTCAGGCCGCGATTGCGCGCAACCCGGCATAGTCCGGCAACAAGAACACTTTTGCCGACGTCCGAACCCGTTCCCTGAAACATGATTGCGCGTGCCATGGACTGCTGCGTAGCTTAAACTGAACTTTCTGGCAACGGGACCTCAATCGGCGAGCGTCTATGCAAAAATGCGCATCAGTTTATTACAAATGTGAGCAACATTATTCCAATGGAGCGTTGGCAGTCTCACACGGTTATGATCTAGTCCGGTGAAAAGGTGCGGTGCTACAGGGAGGAAACCATGGATGCTGCCGACCAGAACCAGTACGAACTGAACGAAGATCAGCTTGCCATTCAGGACATGGCGCGAGCCTTCGCCAGTGATCGCGTTGCCCCGCATGCATTGCAATGGGACCGCGACAAGCATTTCCCCGTCGACGTATTGCAAGAGACTGGACCGCTCGGCATGGGCGGCATTTATGTGCGTGAAGATGTGGGCGGCTCGGAGCTGAAGCGACTCGACGCAGTTCTCATTTTTGAAGCACTGGCAACTGCATGCCCTTCATTCTCGGCTTTCGTCTCCATCCACAACATGGCCGCATGGATGATCGACACTTTCGGCAATGACGAACAGCGCCTGCGCTTTCTGCCAAAGCTCACGTCAATGGAATGGCTTGCCAGCTACTGCCTGACCGAGCCCGGATCGGGTTCGGATGCGGCGGCGCTCAGAACACGCGCTACACGCGATGGCGATCATTATATCCTCAACGGTTCCAAGCAGTTCATTTCCGGTGCAGGCGCCACGGATGTCTATGTGACGATGGTGCGTACCGGCGAGGACGGCCCCAAGGGGATTTCCACCATCGTTGTGCCAAAAGATGCACCCGGCCTTTCGTTTGGTGCAAATGAATTCAAGATGGGCTGGAACGCACAACCGACAAGAACCGTCATTTTCGACAATTGTCGCGTCCCGGCTGAAAACCTTCTCGGTGAAGAAGGAACAGGGTTTCGCATAGCGATGGCCGGGCTTGACGGCGGTCGGCTCAATATTGCTGCCTGTTCGCTCGGCGGCGCGCAATCGGCGCTCGACAAGTCACTGGAATATTGCAGCCAGCGCAAAGCCTTCGGTCAGACAATTGACCGTTTTCAAGCGCTGCAATTCCGCCTGGCGGACATGGAGACGGAACTCTCCGCGTCACGCCTTCTTCTTTACTCCGCTGCCAGCAAGCTTGATCGCAAAACCCACGATGCGGGCAAATGGTCGGCAATGGCCAAGCGCTTTGTCACTGACACGGGTTTCAATGTGGCGAACGAAGCGCTGCAGCTCTTCGGCGGCTACGGCTATCTGCATGAATACGGGATCGAAAAGCTTGTCCGCGATCTGCGCGTACACCAGATCCTCGAAGGTACGAACGAGATCATGCGCGTGATCATCGCACGCCAGATGATCGGACGCTAGTTCTGAATTAGTAACCGCCAAGGGAGGAATTTTTTATGGCCACAATAGCATTTATCGGCCTTGGCAATATGGGTGGCCCGATGGCCGCCAACCTCGTGAAAGCCGGTCACACCGTTCGCGGCTTCGACCTCCTGCCGCGACATCTCGATGAGGCAAAGGCCAATGGTCTCTCGATAGCCTCGAGCGCGCAGGATGCGGTTGCCGACGTTGACGTGGTGATCACCATGCTGCCCGCCGGAAAGCACGTTCTCTCCGTCTATGAGGACATTGCACCAAATGCTCGAAAAGACTCACTTTTCATCGACTGCTCGACAATCGATGTAGATTCAGCACGCAAGGCACATGAGCTGGCCGCAAGCCACGGACATCTTTCCATTGATGCGCCTGTTTCCGGCGGCACCGGTGGCGCTTCCGCAGGGACATTGACTTTCATGGCTGGCGGTAGCGACGACGCATTCACACGCGGGGAGCCGATCCTGCAGCCAATGGCTGGAAAGATCGTGCATTGCGGTGGTGACGGCGCAGGACAAGCGGCGAAAATCTGCAACAACATGATCCTCGGCATCTCGATGATCGGTGTCAGCGAGGCCTTTGTTCTGGCTGAGAAACTGGGCCTGTCCCACCAAGCGCTCTTCGATGTGGCGTCAACATCATCGGGGCAATGCTGGTCACTGACAACCTATTGTCCGGTTCCGGGACCGGTTCCAACATCACCTGCAAACCGCGACTATAAACCCGGTTTTGCGGCAGCTTTGATGCTGAAAGACCTCAAGCTCTCGCAGGAAGCCGCGCAAAGCGCTGGCGCTGAAACACCGCTCGGTGCACATGCACAGGAACTTTACAGTCTTTTTGATGGTGAAGGCCATGGCGCCGAAGACTTCTCAGGCATCATCAACTACCTGCGCTCCAAATCTGGAGCAAAGTAAACAATTGCCCACGCAAAAAAATCGCATTGTTTAGATTTGCTTAAGTCTCTGATAACCGTACGGTAACGATGTTGGGCTAGAAAGGAGCACGAGACGGGTTCACCCGGCTCAACGCTCCGGATCTGGTACTGCGTACCGGAGCTCAGTATATCCCGCCAGTGTATTGTTCGGCGGAGATGCCATGCGTAATTGGCAAAACCGTGCACCTCTGGCAGCGCGGTTTTTGCCATTTCAGCCTACAAATAGTTGCCTGAAACTGGCCCGTTGCCCTTGATCACAAGGGAATGCACAATTACACGCCTTTGTTACAAAACATTTAGAGCTGTTCGATTGAAATCCGGACATATTCCTGTGAAATGCAGAGCGCTTCCAATGAAGCCTGCTACACAGGTGATTTTTATTCAGGGCAATTAATTTGACTGCACAACGACCAGCCACCGCTGTTTCCACTGCCGATAAGAAACTTTTCGGCCTGCCTTTGGCTGTAATTTTTGTGCTGTGCTATTTCGCGTTCCAAACCATTCTTGTCACCGTTGTTTCCAACGGCGCAGGCCTTGATGACGCCGAGCAGCTGGCCAATATCGGCTACCTGGACTGGGGGTATGGCGGATCACAACCCCCTCTCTATACCTGGATTACCAATCTGGTTGCATCGGTGCTGGGCACATCGATGCTCACACTCCAGATCGTGAAATTCAGCATTCTTGCAAGCCTGTTCCTAAGCGTTTACGGCGCTATGAGACTGCTCGGTTTTTCGCGCATCGTCGCGTCAGCCGGTATGCTTGGTCTGTTTCTCATCCCGCAAATCGGGTGGGAATCACAACGCGCCCTGACCCATTCAGTTGCAGGCACCGCCGGTTGTGGCTGGGCCTTCCTGGCCTTTGCCTGGCATATGCGCAGGCGCAGTGTCATCTCTGCCGCCGCATTAGGCATCGCGATGGCTGCAGCTATCCTCGGCAAATTCAATGCCTCATTCTTCCTGATCATGCTGATCATGACAGGACTTCTCATTCCCGAATACCGCCGGATACTGCTCTCCAAGCTGAGTTTCGTTACGATTCTGGCATTCGCCATCTGCTTCGGACCAACTGCGCTCTGGATGTTCGCACACAAATCCAGCGTCATGGCGCGCGCGAGCAAGTTTGAAATCGGCGCTTCCGGCAATGTCTTCTTCGACCGGCTGATGGGCGTCGAAAGCTTGATAGAAGCAGCCTTTCTGTTCTCGATCCTTGCCCTGGCAATCGCGGGTATCATCGCACTCATTCACTGGCAGAAGAAAACCGCCCCCTCCGTTCCGCTGACCACCGGCGAAAAATTCCTGCGGCTCTTGATCCTAGTCGGACTGGTTATTGTTCTCGTTGGCGTTATCGCCACCGGCGCAAACAACGTGAAAGATCGCTGGCTGCAGCCCGTTCTGTTCCTCACTCCGGCACTGATGGCGAGCCTTTTTGCTCGTTACAGGACCGGAAACAGGGCCTTGATCGACTTCGCTGTCGTGAGCGCTGTCGTAGCGCTTATCGTCCCGCCAGTGTTGAGCTATTACCTGACCTATGGCTCCAGCTCTCCGCCTTACGGCCAGCTCGATTATCGTCATTTCTACGAGGAAGTGCAGGCGAAAGGCCCGTTCAAGACGATCCTGACGGACAATGCACAGATACCGGGCAATTTCAGACTATTTGATTCGTCGTTGCGCGTGGTTCATCCAGAAACGCCTGATGCCAGAGCTCATCTGACACCACCTGTACTCGTCATGTGGTTCGGTGGCGCTGAACCCAATGAACGCATTGCTGCTTTGTTGCAAAATGCGAACATCACAATACCTCATGACGGTATCACTACCACCGAAATTGAATATAAAACCCGACCAGACAAGCACATAACCGTCAGCTATTTTCTGGTTCCATAAAGGAAAGGCCCGGGAAACCCGGGCCATTTATTCTCTTATTCTACTGTTTCCTGAACCGCATGAGCGGTGCCTTTTACGTCGCGGCCAACGCCGCGAACAGTATTTGCACAGGACGCAAGCGTGAATGCGCAGAGAACGATAGCAACTGGGACAAGTCGGGTCAGCTTCATGACAGTCTCTCCAATGGGATGTGCAATCCTCCCCTTTCAGGGGTAGGTGCATAGAGTTCCAAGTCTATTCAAACCAGTTATGCCTCCCGCCACATACGAAGCCCCTGCCCGGCATCTGGCGGTGAAGCCGATTCACTCGGCTGTCACAAAAGAAATCTAGCGCAGCGTTTTTCGCTGGCAAGAGAATGCATTAGTTCCCGTCCCAATAAACTGTGATCTGTCATCAGCTGGAACGAAAAGTCTCAAACCGGCCGGAACGGCGATAACCTTCGAAAACATTCCGCAGATGGTCAGCAACGACCTGAATGTGCGGCCCGGCTTCCGGCTTCACAATTATACCCAGCTGATAACGTCCCAGAGCGGGCAAACCATGTTCCGGCCCCAGAGCGACAATTCCATCGCTCAATAGCGTTTTACCAAATGGCGCAATGGCAAGATCAGCCATGATCGCAGCCCGCTGTCCTGTCGAATGCGAGCTCATATAGGCAATGCGGTAAGGACGGCCGCTAGTCTCAAGCGCTTCAAGCGCATTGCCGCGCCAGGCACATCCTTCTTCCCAAATCGAAAGAGGCAGAGGCTCCCGACGATAAGCCGTACCACACTTGGCACCCGCCCAGACGAGTTCCTCATCCAGCAGAACTTCCACATCGCCTTTGTTTAGTATCGTATGGGACATGTTGATCAGCGTAACATCGAGTCGCCGCTCATCGAGCCGCTTGCGCAGATTGCTACTCTGGTCGATCACGACATCCACTGTTACGCCCGGATGGCTTTCGGCAAAACGCTTCAAGACGAGCGGCAATACGCATTCGCCGATATCATCCGGCGACCCTAGCCGAACCACTCCAGTCACTGTGGGCGCAACAAATTTCGAGACTGCCTCTCGATTGAGAGCCAGAAGACGACGCGCATATCCGAGCAGAATCTCGCCATCGCTGGTCAGCGTAACCGAGCGTGCGTCCCGATCGAAAACTGCAACACCAATCTGTTCCTCTAACTTCTTGATCTGCATCGAAACGGCAGAGGGCGTGCGGAACACCGCGTTCGCAGCAGAGGAGAAACTTCCCGTATCGGCAATTGCCACAAATGTGCGCAGCACATCGATATCGAGCATCGGAAGGGGATGTTGAACGGGCGCTGTCATGACGGACTCCGTTTTTCCGCTCTTTGTTCAAATTTTCTGATCTTAAGCCTTTCTATATTTCGTTTGATTGAACGTCAAGCAGAATGCACATTGAGGACACGAACAAGCAGAGCTGCAGCGAGCGTATCAACCGAACTTCCTGAATGAGGAGAGAGAAAATGACCGTTCAATGCCAATCCGCTCCCAACGGCCGGGCATCAGTCGTGCGCTTTACATCAACGTCATCCGTTGCGAACGCACAGTTATGGTTTCTGGCATTTTACTCCGAAGTGCAAAAACGGATCGAAGCCTGGTCGTACGAACGTCGGGTGAAGCGCAGCCGTCGTGTGCTGGAATCGCTACCTGAACACATATTGCACGATATCGGCTGGCCAAACGTGGATGATCGTCTGCCGGGCATCGCCAAAAACACAGCAGAGTTCAAGCGTGGGCAGTAAAGCCAATTGAGGGCGATCATGCGATCCGCCCTCAATTTCCCGACATTAAAATACCTTTTCGCGGCAGGCATTTAGCCGCACTTTGCAACCTACCCGTTCTGTGTCTCAATAGAACACTATCTTGTTTGCGCCATCGCCCTCCCCCTGTGAAACCGGGCCAACGCAGCAAGGTTGCCGGTCTGAAAGCGACCGGAGAAAACCGGGCCCAAAAGACCCGGAGTCGTGACGGAGACACAAGGCTTCAACTGCGTCGGGAACCGCAGCCAGAGCCTTTCGAGAATGGGAACGATCGGGCATGATCCAAGCTTCATCGGTTAAGCGGTCTATTGTCTTTTTCCTGGTTCCAAACTTTTCGATGATTGCATTCGCAACGGCCATTGAGCCATTGCGCATTGCAAATCGGATGCTGGGTTATGATGCCTATAGATGGCGACTGACATCGGTTGATGGAAAACCGGTGACCGCATCCAACGGTGTGGAATGCGCCGTCAATGCATCGCTGGAAGACGAGCGACGTTTCCTGCAGCGCGAGCAACGCCCCTCGATGGTGTTCGTCTGTTCCGGCGTCTACGTGGAAGAATTCAGAAACAAGTCGGTCTTTGCGTGGCTGCGTGAGGAATATAATCGCGGCGTGGCAGTCGGTGGACTTTGTACCGGCGCCCATATACTGGCCGCGGCCGGGCTTCTATCTGGCAAACGCTGTGCCATTCACTGGGAAAATCTCCCCGGTTTCTCGGAAGCCTTTCCCAAGGCCGAGGTCTATGCCGATCTGTTCGAGGTCGATGGTAACCTTTACACCTGCGCGGGCGGAACCGCCTCTCTCGATATGATGCTGAAGCTGATTGGAGATGATTTCGACGCCAATCTGGTCAACAAGATCTGTGAACAGGCACTGACCGACCGTGTCCGCAGCCCGCAGGATCGCCAGCGCCTGCCGCTGCGTGCCCGGCTCGGCATTCAGAACTCCAAGGTATTGACCATCATCGAGATGATGGAAGCCAATCTTTCAGAGCCGCAGGCATTGATCAATGTAGCCCATACGATTGGTCTTTCGCGGCGTCAGGTGGAGCGTCTTTTCCGACAGGAGATGGGCCGGTCTCCGGCGCGCTATTATCTGGAAATTCGCCTCGATCGCGCGCGGCATCTGTTGTTGCAATCGTCCATGCCTGTGGTCGAGGTCGCAGTCGCGTGTGGCTTTGTTTCGGCGTCGCATTTTTCCAAATGCTATCGGGAATTATACGGACGCTCGCCGCAACAGGAACGGGCCGAGCGCAAAATGCTCATCGCCGCTTAAGCACGACACTAAAGAAAGATAGAGCTGCATCTTGAATGGAGCAGCTCCACTACTGTCAGCTTTCAGAATAAAATCAAAACCATACAGGCTTTTCCGGAATCAGTTCTACAGACCGACCATCTGTGGATGCAGGATTGTTGGATATGTCGCGAACAGGACAGCCGATGCTCAACCTTCCGGGATTTCCAGAAGCTGCGATGCAGTCGTCTGACGCTGCGAATATGTCGTATAAAGGCAAATGTCGCGCCCAGCCAACGACTATGGTTTTGTCAAATACCAACGAGAGCGGTTTCAGGTAATACGGAGTCGTTGGAACCGCTCTATCCATCTTTTTCACGCATTATCCGACGCAAAACCGCTACGCACTTTTGCTGGAAATGCTCTAGGGACGCATAAAATGGCAGAGTTTCCTAAGAAGGCAAAAGTTGTGATCGTCGGGCTTGGCGGTATCGTCGGCGCCTCGGTGGCACACCATCTGATCGAGCGCGGCTGGGACGATATCGTCGGCATCGACAAATCGGGTATCCCGACCGACATCGGCTCTACTGCCCATGCATCGGACTTCTGCTATGCGACCAGCCATGACTTCCTGTCGTGCTGGACAACGCTCTACTCCATCGATTTCTATGAAAAGATGGGGCATTACGCCCGCGTCGGTGGCATCGAGGTAGCGCGCGTCGGTGACGATGCCCGCATGGACGAAATCAAGCGCAAGGTCGCATCAGGTAAAGCTTTCGGCACTCGCGCTCGCCTGATGGAACCGTCAGAGATCAAGGAAAAATTCCCGCTCATCGAGGAAAGCCTTGTTCAAGGCGGCCTGTGGGACCCCGATGCCGGTCTGGTCATTCCGCGCTCGCAGACCGTCGCCGGCAAGCTGATTGATCAGGCTGAAGCTGCAGGCAAGCTACAAAGCTTCGCCAACACACCGGCCCAGTCGCTAATCGTCGAAAACGGACGCATCAAGGGTGTCGTCACGCATCGCGGCACCATCGAAGCTGACTATGTCATCATCTGCGCTGGCCTTTGGGGACGTCTGATTGCCGAAATGGTTGGTGAAGACCTGCCAGTCATGCCAATTGACCATCCGCTAACATTCTTCGGTCCCTATAACGAGTTTGAAGGCACCGGCAAGGAAATCGGCTGGCCACTCATGCGCGATCAGGGTAACTCCGCCTATATGCGCGACACCGGCGATCCGAAAACTGCCGAAGGCGGCCAGATCGAATGGGGCTATTACGAGGAAAAGAACCCGCGCTTGTGCCATCCGCGTGACCTTCTGGAAAAGCATGAAGCACGTCTCTCGCCATCACAGCGCGATCTTGAGATGGACCAGATTCTCGAACCGCTTGAGCGCGCCATCGAGCTGACGCCCATTCTGGGCGAGCTTGGCTATAATGAAAGCCACTCCTTCAACGGTTTCCTGCAGGTCACGACTGATGGCGGCCCATCCATGGGCGAAAGCCAGAAGGTGCGCGGCCTATGGTATGCAGTTGCTATCTGGGTCAAGGACGGTCCCGGCATGGGCAAGCTCATTGCCGACTGGATGACCGACGGTCGCACGTCCATTGATCATCACGCCGTCGACTATTCCCGTTTCTACCCGCATCAGATGACCGAGCAGTTCATCTGGGATCGCTGCACGGAAACGGCGATGAAGGTGTACAATCCGGCGGTTCATCCGCGTGAACCCTTCTCCAAGGGCCGCAATATCCGCCGCTCACCATTCTATGAACGCGAAGTCGAACTCGGTGGCCATTTCATGGAGCTTGGCGGCTGGGAGCGCGCGCACGGCTATGCCGCCAATGAACACCTTCTCGAAAAGTATGGTGATCGCGTACCAGTGCGCGAAAACGAATGGGATAACCGCCACTTCTGGCGCGTCTCCAATGCCGAACACCTCGAACTGACCGAGAATTGCGGCATCATCAATCTCTCGCACTTCGCCATGTACGACATTGAAGGCCCCGACCATGTCGAGCTGATGGAGTGGCTCTGTGCAGCTAAAATCGGCGGCGATGCCAATATCGGCAAGGGCATCTATACCCACTTCCTCGACGACGAAGGCATGGTGCGGGCCGACTTCACGGTAATCCGCATGGCAGACCGCATCCGTATGATCAATGGTGCCGATGCCGGACCTCGCGACTTCCACTATATGCGTCGCGTGGCCGAAGATAAGGGCTTTAACGTTACGATCACCGATGTGACGGAAAAATACGTCACCATCGGCATCTGGGGTCCGAATGCGCGCGAGAATCTGAAGAAGGTCGTTGAGAGCCCTGAAGGTCTTGATGCGGAAAACTTCCCCTTCGCTGCCATCAAGCCAATCCGGATTGCGGGCAAGGATGTTACCGCGTTCCGCATTTCCTATGTCGGTGAACAGGGTTGGGAATTGCATATGCGTTACGAAGACGGCCTTGCCGTCTGGGATGCGCTTCGCTCCACCGGCGTAATTGCGGTAGGCGTCGAGACCTATGCCAACACGCGTCGCATGGAAAAGAGCTTACGCCTGCAGAATGCCGATCTGCTGACCGAGTATAACCTTCTCGAAGCCGATCTTGCTCGCCCGAAGGTCAAGGAGGCGGATTTCCGCGGCAAGGCAAAGCATGTGGAATATCGCGCCCGCGAGCATCAGCCTGCCATGCTCTGCACGCTAGCCATAACCGACAATGTCGATTCGAAAGGTGTGGCCAGGTATCCTGTCGGCATCATGCCAGTACAGGATCCAAGTACCGGAGAAACACTCATCGACGAACTTGGCCGCCGGTCTTTCACGACCTCAGTCGCCTATGGCCCGACGATTGGCAAGAACATCGCGCTCGCGTACCTGCCATGGGCCTATTGTCAGGAAGGTCGCAAGCTGAATGTGGAATATTTCGGTGAGACTTATCCGGTTGAAGTGCTTTCGATAGGTTACAAACCTCTCTACGACCCGGAAAACCTCAAGCCTCGCAGCTGACCGAGACACTTTCCATACAAAAAAGCCGAGGCAACACCTCGGCTTTTCACATTCCGCAATGGGAAAACTATTTCAACGTGGCTTTGCCACCACTGATCGTGATCGTTTCATCGCCGGTCAACGCTTCGCGGTCCCCGTTCGGAAACGTTACGAAGCAGCCCGAGGCGCAAAATTCAACAGTTTCACCGGGCGCGACAATCATTTCGCGCTTGGCAGCGCCTTCCGTAACGACAATCGTCTGAGGGCCGCTATCATTATTGGAAATCTGCGCGGCATAAGCGCTGCCAGCTGAAACTGCAAAACCGATTGCTGCACCAAGAACAAGCTTCCCCAAGCTGTTGGCCTGATTTCTGTTCATACCGTCCCGACCTTTCCATCGCTCCCGCCGCGATATGTCCAATGTCGCAAGAGCCCTATTGCCCTCTGTCATCCCCTTTATAAGCGGACAAAACTGAACTGCAACTGAACGAAACGTTCATCAAGCCCGGTCGTCGGCATCCTCGTCGACTTCCGGCTTCTCTGTCAGGGCCTTTTTCTTCTTGGCTGATGATGAAGGCTCTTTCTCCTTCTGCATCAAATCGGAGAGTTTTTCGATTTCAGGCACACTGAGAACGAGATCAGTCCTAGTAGACGACAGGTGTAATCCTTCCTCATGGAAGCGCTCTACAATCTGGAATCGCAACTCGTTCTTGATACCACCCGTCGCTGTAATATCGGCCACATAGGCGTAGATATCAAAAATCATCAGTGAATCGTTCATGTTCTGAAACGAAACGAACGGCTCAGGATTCTTCAAGATCGACGGATGGCCACGAACAATTTCGAGAAGCAAAGCGTGGACCCGGCGCGGCTCCTCCGTATAAGAGGCCTGCACATTGATATCGATGCGCCCGAGCTTGTTGCGATGCGTCCAGTTGCCGACGTTACCGTTGATAAGCGTCGAATTCGGCACGATGATCGATTGCTTCTGGAAAGTTTCCACTTCCGTTGCGCGCACGCTGATCTTCTTGACGATACCGCTGACCGTGCCGGCTTCTACCCAGTCGCCGACCTTGAACGGACGTTCGGCGAGCAGAATGAGACCAGAAACAAAATTCTGGACGATATTCTGGAGACCAAAACCGATACCGAGAGACAAACCACCGGCGATAAGGGCCAGGTTCGACATATTGAACCCGGCGGCCGATACACCCACCAGAGCGGCAAGACAAAGGCCAACATAGCCTATGACTGTGCGGATTGAATTGCGTACGCCAGAATCCACTCGCCCCCGTGCCATAACGCTGTTGTCGAGCCAGTTCTGGAACCAGCGCGTCAGAAGATAGCCGATCACGAACAGCAGCACGCCGGTCAATAGTCCCATGAGCGAGATCGAAATATTGCCGATCTGGAAGCCGGTCATCAACTGATAAAAGGTGCTTTTAAGTTCGGCCCACTGGAAGCCGAGCTGCATCAAAACGAGCGGAATGCCGATCAAGGCAACGACGAGATTGATCAATATGCCCGCCACAAGGCCAAGCTGATCAAGGGTTGCGTCATCGAAATGAAACCGCTCCCGCATTGCCTTGCCAATCTGGCTGGATGCGAAAGCCTGCTCTTCGGAAATTGCACGCCCAGTCAAGAAGCCCATATACATCGTAACCAGAAATGCGCCCGTCACCACGATCTGCTGCGATATGAAGCGCGCCATGCCGATATAGCCAAACAGCGCGGTCAGAATGGGTAAAAGCCCCAATATGATCAGGAATGTTCTGAATGCGCGCGGCCATGAGCGGACAGCGCCATCCTTTTCGCGCTCAACCGGTTTCAGAAACGCAATCGCCAGGATGAGAACGCCAACCATCACCGTAGCAAGCAGGCTTTTCGCCATCGTCAGCGACAGAGGCGATGACAAAATCTGGTTGACCTTTCCGAAGAAAGAATCGAGCCCGCTTGTCAGCGCCGTGGCAGTTATCAGCAACCCCAACACGCGCCCTGGACGTGGTGCGACCGGAACCAGCCGCCACTGCGGCATATCCGAGCTGATACAGGCAGATGCCAGTCTATGAATGAAGAAAACGAGCCCAAGAACGAGAAAAAGCGACTGAATCAGAGCGGCAATATCTGTTCTCAAAACGTTGAAATAGTTCATTAAAAAATAAGTCGTCGCCAAGAATACGCCCACAGCAGCGGACGGTATAACCGTAGACCAAAAAGCCACTGAGAGGCGGCTTAAATAGGAGGGCGATTCGATCGTTGGATCGCGTTGATAGAGAGTTCCGAGGACGCGCCTTGCACCCAGCTGGATGACCAGCGCCGCCGCAAACGCAAAAAACGCGGCAGCGAGAAATGACTTGAGCTTGAACGTACTTACAAAACGCCACCACGACTGAACGATGCGCCAGAGTGAAACCATCTGGTTGCTGGCAGCCGAAGCAACCTCTGTACCCAGCGTCGTATCGAGATTCACGCGTTGTGAAAGTGTGCGTGCAAAAAGGTCTCGGCGCATGTCGCCGATCTTTGCGGACATCTGATTGACGGAAAGCGATGTGTCTTCCGTCTCGCCGACAATGGCATTGATCTCGGCCTTTTCGGCGGTCAGTCGCGCCCGCTCTTCACTGACGATTGCCGGTTCTGGCGGCTGATCACCAGAGGGTGCGGGGCCAAGCTGTTCCAGCCGCGTATTGATTTCAGTCAGACGCGGGCGGAATGAAACGCCAGCATCCAGAAGCTTCTTTGAAAGAGAGTCCAGCTGGAGCTTGAGATTGGCCAGCGTTTCATCGTTCGAAGTGGCCTTGGGAAGCTGATCACTGATCCGTTTCGTCTGTTGCTTCAGATCGTTGATGACAGGCTTTTGTTGCTGAACAACACTGGAAACAGGCGCTGGTGCCTGTTGCTGATCGGTGGCGGCGGGCGCTTGCTGGGCTGAGTCGTTTTGCGGAGCGGCAACGGGCGCGGTTTGTGCCGCCGGCGGAGTCGAGGGCTTGTTATCCTGCGCAAAGGCAGGCGCAATGCCACCCGGCGACAGAACGCCGATCAGAAGAGAAAATGCAAGAACACGAAACGTCGATGAATATGCCAATTCAATTCTGCCGTTAAACAAGACATGGTTTCAACATAAAGCGCCCTAAAACGGATGCAAGGCGTAGGCCGTCTACAAGATTTCACGGTGCGCAGGAAGCGGACCCATAACGTATAAGACGAGCCTTGATGCCAGTATTTCCTTGTTCGTGCGAACACAAATGATTAATGAGGATTCGCAATGAGTGTGAAAAGCTGGCTCAACTCCACGGATAGACTCTAAAGAAAGTCTTGGCGATTTGATGAAGGGCATGAAAAACACGGAACAGCATAAGCGGCATGGTTTCATGCTGTTCGTTACGTGCGTTCTGTCGTTTACGGCTTTTCTGTTTGCCGTGGATTTTTCAACGCCGGACGAAGATGTTGCCCGTGGTCACTCCGGCGGCATCGTCGCAAGACAGGTCGAAGGCACTCCGACAACCCCTGTTCGCCAACAATCCACCCCCTCGCCGCAGCCCATGCGGGCGATCTTGATCGAAGCGATCGCAGCCAAGATCAAAGCTGTTTACCTTGATGGCACCGGAGTAGCGCTGCCCGTGGCGGCAGTGGCTTTTGCTCTTCCAAAGTCGGCAGCAGCCAAAGCGGCGCTGAATTTCCAGCGCCTCGCAGTTTTGCAGAGACATTTTGGCTCTGCCCGTGCGCCTCCTAAAAGCGCATAATATGCCATCCTCGAAGATTGGCTTTAACCAATCCTGACACCATTACAAACGATGCCCGCACCGCTGCTTGATGAGTGGCAATTGGGGCGTACCAACCGGAACCTTAATCCATGCGTACTTCCAAATGGGTGGTTGTGCTTTATAGCCTGATCGTTGCGATCGGCGTTATCATTGCCTTGCCCAACTTTTTCACTCAAAAGCAACTTGAGGCGATGCCGTCCTGGTTCCCGAAGCGTCAGGTCACGCTCGGCCTCGACTTGCGCGGCGGCTCGTATCTCGTGCTCGAAGTCGATGCAGCGAGCCTGAAGAAAGACCGTTTGCGCTCTCTGCTTGACGATGCCCGCAGCAAGCTGCGTGCCGAACGCATCCAGCCGCAGTCGATCCGTGCTGTCGGCGATGCGGTCGTTGTGACCATCCCTGATGCGGACCAGCGTTCCAAGGCGGAAACTGCACTTCGCACCTTGATTTCGCAGGTCAATACCAGCGGTTTCGGTACGGCGATCAACGACATAGATGTTGCCTCGAACGACAATCAGGTACGCCTGACCCTCACCGAGGCAGGTTTCAACTATCGTCTTGATGCCGCTCTTCAGCAGAGCCTTGAAATCATCCGTCAGCGCGTCGACCAGGTCGGCGTTGCAGAACCGTCCATCCAGCGCGTAGGCTCGGACCGTATCGTCGTTCAGCTTCCCGGTCTTCAAGACCCGGCGCAGCTTCGCCAGCTTCTCGGAAGCACGGCGAAAATGAGCTTCCATATGGTCGCCGATGCCAATCCGAACGATGCGCCGCCTCCGGGCGTGACCATCATGCCGGATTCCAAGGATCCCAACATCAAGTATCCGATCGAGGATCAGATCGCCCTTTCCGGCGAGCGTCTCACCGATGCGCGTGCAGGTTTCGACCAGCGCACCAACGAGCCGATCGTGTCTTTCCGTTTCGATAGCCTCGGTGCACGCCAGTTCGCGGACATTACGACGAAAAACGTCAATCGTCCGTTCGCAATCGTGCTTGATGGAAAGGTGCTGAGCGCTCCGGTCATCCGTGAACCGATCACCGGCGGCTCGGGCCAGATTTCCGGCAGCTTTACGGTTCAGGACACAGTTGTTCTTTCGGCACTCCTGCGCGCTGGCGCCCTGCCCGCTCCGCTGACCGTTATCGAAGAACGTACTGTTGGTCCCGATCTTGGCGGCGATGCCATCAAGATGGGTCTGATTACAGGTATCGTGGGCTTCGTACTCGTCGCGGTCTTCATCCAGCTCCTTTATGGCGTCTGGGGCACGATTGCCAACGTGGCGCTGTTGCTCCACACCTTGCTCACCTTCTCTGCCTTGAGCCTCATTGGCGCAACGCTGACATTGCCCGGTATCGCCGGTATTATTCTCGGTATTGGTATCGCGGTTGACGCCAATATTCTCATCAATGAACGTATCCGCGAAGAAACGCGACGCGGCCTCGGAGCCATGGCCGCGCTGGACAAGGGCTTCCATAGCGCCTTCTCCACCATTGTGGATGCGAATGTTACATCCCTGATCTCGACCTTGCTGTTGTTCACTTTCGGCACAGGCCCGGTTCGCGGCTTTGCGATCACCATGATGCTCGGTATCGCGATCTCCATGTTCACTGATGTGACGTTGGTACGTATGGTCATGGCGTGGTACGTCCGCAAGCGTAAGCTGAAGGTGCTCGTCATCGAGCCGTTCCTGAAATTCGTTCCTGAAAAGACGAATATCAGCTTCATGAATGCGCGCTTCATCGGCATTGGCGTCTCGATTGTGCTGTCTATTCTGTCCATTGGTCTGTTCTTCAAACCGGGATTGAATTACGGCATTGACTTCAAGGGCGGCATTCAGGCGGAAATCGTCACGTCACAGCCAGCCGATCTGGCGCAACTTCGCGCCAAGCTAGGCGCATTGGGTCTTGGCGAAGTAGCGCTTCAGTCAGCCGGTAGCCCGAATGATGTCCTGATCCGCGTCCAGCGTCAGGAAGGTGGCGAGGAAGCGCAGACGGTTGCTGTCAACAAGATGCGCGAAGCCGTAACCGAGCTTGATCCTGGTGTGAAAATCGAGCGGACAGAAGTCGTCGGCCCGAAAGTCTCTGGTGAACTGGCCCGTTCAGGCTTCATCGCCGTCATCCTGTCGGCACTCGGCATGCTCATCTATCTCTGGTGGCGCTTCGAGTGGTTCTTTGCGATGGGCGCAATCATCACGCTTATCCTCGACACCACGAAGATGGTCGGCTTCTTCGCGCTGTTCCAGCTCGATTTTAACCTGACAGCCATCGCAGCGCTTCTGACCGCTATCGGTTACTCGGTAAACGATAAGGTCGTGGTTTATGACCGCATGCGTGAAAACATGCGTCTTTATAAATCGAAGCCGCTGCGCGAGATTGTCGATATGAGTATCAATCAGGTGCTCGTCCGCTGTGTTTACACATCAATGACGACGTTCCTGTGTATGCTCCCAATGGCAATCTGGGGCGGTAGCGCGGTTCATAATTTTGCCGTGCCGATGCTGTTCGGTATCTTTATCGCTACATCGTCGTCGATCTTCATCGCCGCTCCGATCCTGCTTCTGCTCGGCAACTGGTGGCAACACCGCAAGGAAGCCCATCAGGCAATTGAAGACAGCGCCGCAGCGCAGAAATAGCCCGCTTGCCGGGCAAGGCTCAAACCTTGCCCGGCTCCCACTTACACAATTGAAAAGCCAGAGGGGGAAGGCACCTGATGCCCCATGACACGCCTTTGATAGCGACAATCGTCATCGGGTTATGCCTGGCCTTCATCTTCGGTGCGATAGCCACCCGCCTGAAAATCTCCCCCCTCGTCGGCTATCTTCTGGCAGGTGTCATTGCTGGCCCGCACACGCCCGGATTCGTCGCTGATCAGGATCTGATTCTGCAGCTAGCCGAAATTGGCGTCATCCTGCTGATGTTCGGCGTCGGCCTGCACTTTTCCCTCAAAGATCTTCTTTCCGTCAAAGCCATAGCAGTACCCGGCGCGCTCGCGCAGATTGCAGCAGCCGCAGCCCTCGGCACCGGCCTTGGGCTCGCCCTTGGTTGGGATGTACAGGCGGGTCTGGTTTTTGGCCTCGCACTTTCGACCGCCAGTACCGTCGTCCTGTTGCGCGCCATGCAAGAGCGCCGCCTGATCGACACCGAACGTGGACGCATCGCAGTAGGCTGGCTGATCGTCGAAGACCTTGCCATGGTCATGGCACTGGTGTTGCTTCCGGCAGTCGCCAGTGTAACCGGCCGTGCAGAAGGCTCAGCAGCGAGTGATCCTATCGTTTCATGGCTTGGCCTCGGAATTGGCGGCATCATCCTTCTCACCATTGCCAAGGTTGTTCTGTTTGTCGCCCTGATGCTCATAGTCGGGCGTAAGGTCATACCGTGGCTTCTGAACGTCGTGGCTCAGACCGGCTCTCGCGAACTGTTTCGTCTTGGTGTGCTCGCGATTGCGCTGGGCGTCGCTTTCGGCGCAGCCCATCTGTTTGGCGTTTCCTTCGCATTGGGCGCATTCTTCGCCGGCATGGTGATGAGCGAATCCGAACTCAGCCATCGAGCCGCGGAGGAGTCCCTCCCCTTGCGCGACGCCTTCGCGGTGCTGTTCTTCATCTCTGTCGGCATGTTATTCGACCCGATGAGTCTTCTTCGCGATCCGCTGCCCCTGCTCGGAACGCTCGCCATCATTCTTATCGGTAAATCGGTCGCAGCATTCTTCATCGTGCGCGCTTTCCGTCGCCCTGTCAGCACAGCGCTCACCATTTCGGCGAGCCTTGCGCAGATTGGTGAGTTCTCCTTCATTCTTGCGGGATTGGGCGTCAGCCTTAATCTCCTCCCGCCAGCCGGACGCGACCTCATTCTCGCAGGCGCAATCCTCTCGATTTTCCTCAATCCAGTCATGTTCATTGTCGCGGAACGGATGCGACCATGGATCGAAAAACGAAGCAAAGGCGAAACGTCAGCCGGTGATAACACCAGTGCCGAACTCAATATTTCTGAGCCCGAGCCATTGCCGCAGACTTTGCTGACCGCACACACGATTATCGTTGGTTACGGCCAGATCGGCGAAAGGATCGCAGCAGGATTGCAGGCAGAGACGCCTTTTCTCGTCATTGAGGATTCGTCGAAAGTCAGCGCCTCGCTCAAGGATAAAGGCATCCAGGTTATTACAGGGAACGCCTCGGATTCAGATATACTGAAGGCGGCCAATCCGGTAACGGCTCGAAACCTGGTTATTGCAATACCCAACGCTTTCGAAGCTGGGCGGGTGACGGCACTGGCCAGAGCCGCCAATCCGGAAATCAGCATCGTCGTGCGGGCCTGTTCAAAGGCAGAAGCACAATATTTGCATGATCTTGGCGCAGATTTTGTCATTCTGGGAGAAGAAGAAATCGCAGCAGCCATGGCAAAGGCAATCGGAACTGAGATCAAGAGGAAAAATACCGAAACCGTTTCAGAGGAAAACGAATTTCAGGCCGACGCATTAGGGATAATATCGGGAGATGGGTCGACCGATATCATGGGCAAAAAAGGGGATGATATGAAGCATGAAGGCATGGTGACCGGTTGATGAAAGCAAAGGATTACATCTGGCCGGTCGTGGGTATTTGCGCAGTCGGTATTTCGGCTTGGCTTCTCTATCGCGAACTTCGCAGCATTTCGCTCGATGATGTTCTGGACAGTCTTTACGCCATCCGCGCCCATCATTGGGCGCTCGCGGCGGCTTCAGCACTTCTGGCCTACAGTTCGCTTGCTGGTTATGATCGCATCGCGCTGCTGCACCTCAGACGCAAGATTTCCTGGCTGTTTATCGCGCTTTGCTCCTTCACCACCTACGCGCTATCGCACAATATTGGCGCTTCAGTCGTCTCCGGTGCCGTAGTGCGCTACAGGGCCTATTCCTCTCAAGGCATGCCCGGCAGCGAGATCGCCGTCCTCATCGCTTTCTGTTCATTCACATTCATTCTCGGTGTTGTCATTACTTCCAGCGTCGTTCTCCTGCTGGAGCCGCATATTCTCATGCGCTTCAACGAGGAACTGACACCAACCGTCTCCATCATCATTGCACTTTTGATGCTGGCATTCGTACTGCTTTATGTCTTCGGTAGCTGGCTGCGCCTGCGTCCGCTTCAGATCGGCAGTTTCCGTCTGGAATATCCGCGGCTGTCGGTTGTAGTGCAGCAGCTCATCGTCGCACCGCTGGAGCTGATCGGTGCCGCGGGTATCATTTATTTTGCCTTGCCAGAGGCCGGCAATCCCGGTTTCCTCATTATTCTTGGCATCTTCCTGGTCTCATTCTCTGCAGCCCTGATATCGCACGCTCCGGGCGGCCTTGGTGTTCTGGAACTCGTTTTCCTGACTGGCTTGCCGGATATGAATCAGGCTGATGTTCTGGCTGCGCTGATCGTCTTCCGTCTGCTCTACCTGCTCATTCCGTTCGCGATGTCGCTTGTGGTCGTGCTGGTCTTCGAGAAATCCCAGTTTCTCCTGCGCTGGAACGATAAACAGCGAAAATAGAAGCAGATCAACGACGGAGTATATTTTTCACAAAACCCGCCATAATTTGAATTTGTTTTCCTTAAAATGGAGGCCATGGCCGCCTATCTTGGAACCAGTTTCGCAAATGGAACAAATTGCGAAACTGAACGCCCTCCCAAGGCTTTATCCAAGAGGAAAAACGCATGCCTGCGACATTGATCATCCCCGGCTACAAGGGATCGGAAGCAGGCCACTGGCAGCGCCAATGGTTGCATGACGATCCGTCAGCATTGCTTGTCGAACAGGACGACTGGCACTATCCGGTGCTATCCGACTGGATGCACGCACTCGAAGCCAAACTCGCCGAAAATCCGGGCGCCGTTCTGGTCGCCCATAGTCTCGGCTGCGCACTGGTCGCACATCTGGCCAGCCGACCGTCGGCAGCACATGTGGCGGGCGCCCTTCTCGTTGCACCTGCCGACGCGGAAACTATGGCCCGCAAGGACAGCCGTTTCCAGAGCTTTGCGCCGCTGCCGCGCCATGAGCTGGGCTTCCCTTCCATCGTCGTGGCAAGCCGCAACGATGAATATATGAGCTTTGCCAAGGCAGAAGCTCTGTCCCATGTGTGGGGATCTGGATTTGTCGATCTCGGCCATGCTGGCCACATCAACGTAGCAAGTGGATTCAGCCGCTGGCCGGAAGGGATTATCCTTGCATCCTCTCTTCACAGAGAACCGGTAGCCAACACGCTTTCCCAAGCAGCGTGACCGCAAGCCGTCCATTCTTCGAATGGACGGCTTCTTCGATTTTAGGCACCTTGCCTACGTTCTAGCAGAACCTTCAGGACAAGTGTCAGAAGAGCGATCAAAGCGAGCGTCGAAGCCGCAGCGAATGCACCAGCGACGTTATAGTCATTGAACAGTAGTTCCACCTGAAGCGGCAGCGTATTGGTCTTGCCTCGGATTGCACCCGAAACGACAGACGTTGCCCCAAACTCTCCCATTACGCGCGCATTGCAAAGCACCGCACCATAGAGCAAAGCCCATTTGATATTGGGCAAGGTGACATAGAAGAAGGTTTGCCAGGCATTGGCGCCAAGCGTCAGAGCCGCTTCTTCTTCATCGCTCCCCTGCACTTCCATTAGCGGAATCAGTTCACGCGCCACGAAAGGTGAAGTGACGAAGAGACTGACAAGGAAGATCGCCGGAACCGTAAACATCACCTTGATGTCATAAGTTTCCAGCAATGGCCCCAGCAAACCTTGCGATCCATACAGGAAGAGGTAGGTCACGCCGGCCACGATGGGCGAGACCGAAAACGGTATCTCAACGAAAGTGATCAGCAACCGCCGTCCTGGAAAACGGAACTTGGTCACAAGCCATGCGACACAGACACCGAAGGCCATGTTGATCGGCACCACGACGATTGCTGTGAGAATGGTCAGCCAGACCGCATGCAACGTATCAGGCTTCAATATTTCACCGAAGAAGACATCGGCGCCCTTGCTGAATGCGTAGGAGAAGATAATGGCCAGAGGCGCTCCAATGCAGACCACCGACAAGCCAGCCGCCAGCCAGATCAACAGATTGCGCACTGGTCCGGAATTTCGTGCCTGCAGGCTTGCGCTAGCGTTCTGCATAACGAAGCTGCCTTGCCTGAATGAGATTGGTCACAAGAAGCATCACGAAAGCCGTAATGAGCATCACGAATGCAAGTGCAGCGGCTGCAGGATAGTCATACTCGTCGAGTCGGATGAAAACGAGCAACGACGTCACTTCGGTTTCAAAGGGGAGATTGCCAGAGATGAAGACAATCGAACCAAACTCACCGAGGCTGCGGGCAAAGGACAGCGACGAGCCTGCAAGGAAAGCTGGAAAGATGGTCGGCCAGATAATGTGTGAGAATGTCTGCCAGGAGCTGGCCCCAAGGCTGCGGGCAGCTTCTTCCACATCAGCACTCATGTCTTCAAGCACCGGCTGAACCGTGCGGATAACGAACGGGATGCTGGTGAAAAACATCGCGATCATGATGCCGAGCGGCGCATAAGCAACCTTTATCCCGATCGGTTCAAGGAACCGTCCAAACCAGCCATTTTGGGCAAATAGCGTCACCAATGCCAGACCGGCTATGGCAGTCGGCAGCGCGAAAGGAAGATCGACGGCGGCATCGATCAGACGTTTGCCGGGAAATTCATATCGCGTCAGTACCCAAGCCAGCAGAAGACCGAACAAGCCGTTAAAAACAGTGGCCACTGCGGCTGCGCTCAAGGTGATCTTATAGGTCGCTAGCGCCCGATCTGAAGTCACAATGCTCCAGAAGTCACTCCAGCCAAGACTTGCCGTTTTCAGAATCATGGCCAGCAGTGGCAAGGCCACGATAACAGCCAGATAAAGCAAAGTGCAGCCGAGGGTCAGTCCGAACCCCGGCAGCACAGAATTACGTTTCATGCTTAGAAGCGCCACTGGATTTTTCCAAAAAGCAAGGCGATCCCGTCCGGGATCGCCAGTTGGCTTTGTTATTTGCCTGTGAATAGCTGATCAAGCACCCCGCCTTCGGCGAAATGTTCCTTCTGCACCTTCTCCCAGCCACCGAAAGCATCTTCAACCGTCACGAGACGCACATCAGGATAGATGTCCTTGTGCTTTGCAATGACATCCTTGTCGTGCACACGGTTGAAGTTCTGAGCCAGAATTTCCTGACCTTCCGGTGAATAGAGATAGTTCAGATAGGCTTCCGCTATCTTGCGCGATCCACGCTTGTCTACCACCTTGTCGACAACCGTAACGGGAAACTCCGCCAGCAGACTGACTTCTGGGACAACGACATCATACTTGTCCGGTCCGAGAACTTTCTCAGTCCCGCGTGTTTCAGCTTCAAACGTCACCAGCACGTCGCCAATGCCACGTTCGGCAAAAGTCGTCGTTGCTCCACGTCCGCCGGTATCGAAGACTGGAACATTCTTGAAAATCTTCCCGATGAACTCGTGTACCTTCGCCTGATCACCCTTGAACGCCTCGTTCGCATAGGCCGTCGCAGCAAGATAGGTATAGCGCGCATTGCCTGAGGTCTTCGGATTCGGGAAGATCACCTTCACGTCGTCACGCGCCAGATCGTCCCAATTCTTGATGTTCTTCGGATTGCCCTCACGAACGAGGAATGCAGGGAGCGAATAGTAAGGCGAGGAGTTGTTAGGAAGCCGCTTCTGCCAGTCCGCGGGAATCAGATTACCCTTGTCATGGAGGACCTGAACGTCGGTCACCTGATTAAACGTAACGACATCCGCCTCAAGTCCTTCCAGAATCGAGCGAGCCTGCTTCGAAGAACCTGCATGAGATTGATTGACGGTTAAATCCTCGCCCGTCTTCGTCTTCCAATCGGCAATGAAAGCCTTGTTGACCTGTTCGTAGAGTTCCCGCGCAATGTCATAGGAAACATTCAAGATTTCCTTCGGCTCCTGTGCATGAACCGGTGCAGAGCCGAGACCGAAGGCTACCGCCGCGTATAGAATAATTTTTCTCATTAGACCCATCCCCACCACGCTGTTTGCGAAAAGCGCTCTAAACTGGATTGTTTTCAGAAAACAAATCTAACGAGAGAAGAGACAAAATCAATCTAAATCATTGATTTAAATATATAAACTACTTTTATCGCCATTCATGGAACCCGTACCCAAACCTCATGCTGGCGTGAGAAAATAATTCTCATCAGGAGCGAAACCATAAAATGAAATGCAAAAAGGCAGGAGACGGAGGTCTCCTGCCTTCAAAACTTTCTTAGACTCTGGACTTACCAGAAACCGCGATGCTGCCAGCACCAGAGAAAATTATGCTCGCCACGCTCCAGCCGACTACGGCGGCGGGCTGCAATCTCTTCCGCATTCAGCTTCATCTCACTCCAAGGCCGCTCCAGAAGGGCCGGAACACGCAAAACCGTATTCTTCATTTTCGTAGCGAGCAGCTGAACGGTTCGCTTCATGCCTAGCCTCCTCATTGCCTTACGCTCAAATATCATCGCGTTTTCGCCGCAACAATGAACGATAGGTTAATTTTGAAGGCTTCTCGGCTTTTGTCAATAACCTACTTATTTTATCGGAGTTAACTGCGTGAAATAATTTGCGAGCCAGACCAAACAACCCGCAAATTCATTCCTGTTAAACCTCATAGTCGGTTGAGGGCGTAATGCGTACCTTGCCGATATGACGACCATTCATCGACTCGATCTTGAACTCCAGGCCATCGGCAACGAAGCTTTCTCCACCCAAAGGCAGGTGTCCGAGATGCCAGAGAACATAGCCGGCAAGGGTAGTATAACGGTCACCGTCATCCAGAAGGTCGCGTTCCAGAAGGCCGCTTAACCGGCGAATGTCGGTAAAGCCGTCTACAAGATAACCACCCTGCCCATCCGACTGCGCGACAGCCGCCTCTTCGTCTTCATCCGGGAACTCACCAGCAATGGCTTCCAGAACGTCGGTCGGCGTCACGACACCTTCGAAAGAGCCATGCTCATCGACGACGACTGCGATCTGGACAGGTGAATTACGCAACTGCTCCATAACACGCAGCACGTTTGCATTTTCATGCACGACAAGCGGCTGCTTTACGATTTTGTCCCAGTCGACAGGCTTCTTGTCACCAATGTCGAGCAAGAGGTCCCGGACCAACGCCACACCGATAAACTCGTCCACCTGACGGCGCGCGACGATGACGCGAGAATGTGACAGCTCACGAATGGCCGCATCAAGTTCCGCTTCGTCTTCATCGAGATCAAGCCACTCGATCTCGTTGCGCGGCGACATGATAGAACGCACAGGTCGATCAGCCAGATCAAGAACGCCGCGGATCATCTCCTTTTCTTCCGGCAGGAAGACATCACTGGCCGCTGTCTGCTGAGCAATCACGTCAACCGTATCGGAAAGCGGGTTTTCGCCGCGACTGCCACCGAGTAGACGCAGGACGGCACCCGCAGTGCGCTCTCGCAGATCGTTGGTCGTGACCAGCTTTTCGCGATTATGTCGCGACATCTGGTTGGCCGCTTCGATCAACACCGAGAAGCCGATCGCCGCATAAAGATATCCCTTTGGAATATGGAAGCCGAAACCCTCCACGACCAGACTGAAACCGATCATCATCAGGAAGCCAAGACACAGGATGACAACGGTGGGGTGTTTGTTGACAAAATCCATCAGCGGCTTGGAAGCAAGCATCATTACGCCGATGGCGATAATGACAGCAATCATCATGACCGGCAGATGCTGAACCATGCCCACAGCCGTGATGACACTATCCAGCGAGAACACGGCATCAAGCACGACAATCTGAACGATCACCTGCCAGAACACAGCATGTACGACCTTGGAACTCTTAGGCCCATGATCACCCTCCAACCGCTCATGCAGCTCCATCGTGCCCTTGGCGAGGAGAAACAGACCACCAATTAGCATGATGATGTCTCGGCCCGAGAACGACATCCCCATGAGCGAAACCAATGGCTCACGGAGGGTGACGATCCAGGAAATCGACGCCAGCAGCACCAGACGCATCAAAAGAGCCAGAGTAAGGCCGATAAGTCGCGCGCGATTACGTTGGTGTGGGGGCAGTTTGTCGGCCAGAATGGCAATAAAGACGAGATTGTCGATACCGAGAACGATCTCGAGCACCACCAATGTCACCAAACCTATCCAGGCATTGGGGTCAGCAATCCAGTCCATGGACCAGTCCATGATATGTCGGCTCCTTTAAAGATCAGCAGAAATGGAAATTGGGAAATTCGTCGCAACAGCTTTGTGACCGGGCCGCATCTGTGCGGTCCAGTCTCTTGCAGGCAAAGGCTATCGGGAATTGTTCAATGCGCAGGAAGCCCGAACACCCCTCCGGGGAATTCGGACTTCGAGAAGACGAATCGTCAGAACTGTCGTCGGGCATAAAGCGCGATGAACCTTATATGAGGTGTCGCGAGGCCTGAATCCTCAGCCACACCGGTTGCCACATGGAACATATGGTCTGTTATTATGCAGACCGAAGCCTGTAGCACAAGAGGTCGATTATTCGGCGGGAGAGACCTGAACGCGGCGCTTACGCTCCCGACGTGGACGAGCTTTGAAAAAGCGCACACCGATAACCGTCGCAATGATGGTGACGATAGTGATTCCGATCACGAACCAGAACATGTGATCGCCATCCATTCTGGCGAAAACGCCTGCTCCACGACCTGCCAGCCAGCCCGGAAGGAACATCAGCGGAGCCCATACAAGCGCGGAGAGGACATTGGCTGTCTGGAAGCGTGTCTGATCCATAGACATCATACCGGCAACCATCGGCACGGTACAGCGCACAGGGCCGAAGAAACGACCAAGGAACACTGCAGAAAAACCATAGCGACGGAAGAGAAGGCGTGCACGCGCCACACCGCTGCGGTGTTTGTTGAGCGGCCACTTGTGAATAATATTGCGGCCCAGCCACCAGCCCAGGAAATAGGAGATGATATCGCCAATCACTGCGCCGATAATCGCACCGATTATAACGGGAATGGGTTCGATGATTCCGGCACCCACGAGGCCGCCGATAGCGATCATGATCGGCGTAGCTGGAATGAACATTCCTATAATGGCGAGAGATTCGCCGAAGGCGATAACGCCCACGATAGGCCCAGCCCATGCCCGATGATCGGAAATAAACTGTCCGAGATCGCCTATTATACTTTCCATTCCGTCCTCAAATGTCGCGAACCGGATTTTGAAACGATATGAGCCGTTTCTGTTTTCTTCGGCAAGGGCAACCCGGTGCATAAAGCGCCTTGCTCTGACAAATTTTAGGGGCGGCGCCGGTGTCCGTGACTTCAGAACCACTACCAACCGATCAAGTCTTTTATATGCCGTAGTTTCTCAGACAAGCATCAATAATTGATGACATGGCTGCGACATTTGCAGCGTGACTCTACTCCCTGAACGAAACCTCCCCGCCGCACGTATTAGTCCAGCATCGGCGAATATGGAGCCGCAGGGTTCCGCTTACAACGCCGAAAACGTGAAAAAATGAATCAAATCAAGAATCTCTCATTTTTGATTCTCAAAAGAGCGACCAGAAAACACAACCAGAATGCACACACCCTGAAAAAGACACCGGTAACGCGCAGTTATGGATTTTCGGAAGGCCCGCATTTCCGGGCTTTTTACGCAAGCTGTTATTTTTTTCAGAAATTTTGCAGTTGGAGGCTGGACAGGTGGAAAAGAGGCCGTTATAGAACCGCTCACTTCACCGGGGCCGCTGCCTCGGCAAAGCGAGTGGGTGATTAGCTCAGTTGGTAGAGCAGCTGACTCTTAATCAGCGGGTCGTAGGTTCGATCCCTACATCACCCACCACTTTTTCTTCTGAAAACAAACGCTTCCGCTGATAACTGATCCTGATGGATCAGAAAAATTCTTCTTGCCCGAACGAATATGTGTCTCAGTGCCTGCGGATGATTTTTCGCTTTGGAGAATGCTTCAACTCTGGTTTGCTCATACACTCCCCAATACATTACCGATAATTAATTGGCATATTCATATGCGGTTCATCTAAAAAGACAGACATTACTCGCACGCCTTTTAGCGGCGCCCCTGTAAAAGAGTAATGGAGTCAAATAGCCATGAAATCGAAGACCGCATTTATCGCTGTAATTGCAACATCTTTGCTTGCTGTACCCGCACTGGCACAAGAAAATAGCAGTGCAAATACTGATAAACCGGCAGCAGAGACGACCGTTGCCCCAAACAAGGACATGAAGGGCAAGCGTGGCCCTGTCGATCTTGAGAAATTCTCACGCATGGATGACCTCAAGGCCGCCGATACCGACGGCGACGGCGTACTTTCTCGCGCCGAAATCGAAGCACTGGCACTCAAGCGCATCGTGAGCCGGGCAGCTGACCGCATGGAGCGTCGCCTCGACGTCAATGGCGACGGCAAGGTTACGCTTGCGGAAGTGGAGAACCAGCGCAAGAAGGAATTCGCTGCACTGGATCGAAATGAGGATGGCAAAATCGATCGCAGCGAAATGCGCGCCGCGAAGATGCATCACCAAGCCAGAGGCTCTCACCACAAAGGTTCACATCACATGGGCAACCACAAAGGTGGTGAGCACAAAGGCCCGATGAAGGATCAGGCAGAGAAGCCACAGGAATAAAGCTGAAATAAAAAAACCCGGGCTCAATGCCCGGGTTTTTCATACGCCGATGTCAATTTCACCGTTCAAGAGCGGATGACGCCCTTCTTGAAAATGATATTGCCATAAAGCCGCTTCTCACCGGTACGAATGATCGCAAAAGCATCGCGAGCGCGGTGATAAAAAGCAAATCTTTCAACTGGATCGACAGAAATCTTTCGACCCTCAGCCTTTTCTATGACTGATTCAAATTCCTTGAAAATCGCCGGCGTTTCATTGGGCGCCTGCATGACAGCGGCTGGCTTGTCGACAAAATCATCCAAAGGCAACAGCGACAACACAGCCTCGGCCATATCCGTTGCAGTGATCCCCGGAAAGTCCAGCACGTGGACACCAGAGGACTGCGCCGGATAATTGGCATCAACAATCACGAGATCGTCTCCGTGCCCCATATCGGCAAGAACCTCGAGCAGCGAGCCGGTCAGCAATGGATTGATGTTCTTCAACATAAGACGTCAGTTCCTATAAAAATTCTGTCGCCTCACACTAAACAATTCGCTTTCAGAATCGCAAGGTCCAAGTGTTGGAAGTTGACCGGTCTTATCTCGTGGTCGGGTCCAGCTTGTCGCGTAGCCAATCACCCACAAAGCTGATCGACAGCGTCGTGAACATGATCACAAATGACGGCGCGAGCATGATCCACGGTGCGCGAGTGAGATATTCGCGACCATAACCAACCATATTACCAAGGCTGGTCATCGGCGGCTGCACGCCAAGGCCCAGAAACGAGAGGCTGCTTTCAAGGAGAATAATCTCCGGGAATGTCAATGTCATCGAGACGATTAGCGTTGAAGCAATGTTCGGGAGGATATGTTTGAGATACACTCGCGACGGCGTAGCGCCGAGCTGGGTAACCGCTGCTGCATAACCTTGTGCATTCGCTGAGACAGCCAGTCCACGCGCGATACGGGCATAACGCTCCCAGCCGTAGAAGCCCATCAGGCAGGTCAGCAACAGAAGCGAGCTTCCGAAGAACGCCAGTACGGCAAGCGACAAAATCAGGAATGGCAGCGCCGCCTGAAAATCAGCCAGCATGACTACAACCTGCTCCACCGCGCCTCGAAAATAAGCTGCGAGGAAACCCAGTGTCGTCCCGAACACCGCTGAAATGATCGTCGCACCAAACGCGATGAGCAGCGAAATGCGAATGGATTCGATGAGGCGTGAAAGCACGTCACGTCCCAGCTCATCAGTACCCAGCCAATGCTGTGCGTTCCCCGGCAGTGCGAGGCGGTTTTTCAGGTCAAAGGCTGTAATGTTGTAGGGTTTTATCCAGTCCGCAGTCAGCGCAATCAGGATCATTGCGGCGATCCAGACAAAGCCGATGATGACCATCAGCGGAATGCTTTTACGGCTCTTTTTCGGTTGCGTGGAAACAGTGGCAGTATTGGCGGTCATATCCGTCATCGGTTCAGCCTCACGCCTTGCCCTGCGCCTGACGCAGACGCGGATCGAGATAACCATAGAGAAGATCAACAATGAAATTGGAGATCACCATCGTCGCGGCCACGAGAAGCAATATGCATTGCACGATAGCAAGATCGCGATTGGCTACCGAAACCACGAGCAATCTGCCCACGCCTGGCCAGGAAAAGAGCGATTCAACCACCACCGCACCTGCAATCAGCGATCCGACCATAAACCCGACGATAGTGACAATCGGGATGGCCGCGTTAGGCAGTGCATGACGCCAGACAACATTTCGCCAGGACACACCTTTGGCACTCGCCGTGCGAATATAGGGCTGCCCCAGAATCTCGATCATTGCGCTGCGGGAGAACCGCGCCAGAATGGCCGCGCCGCCGAGCCCCATGGTGATTATGGGTAGAATGGCATGCATCCAGCTGTCCTGCCCGCCCGAGGGCAACCAGCCTAGCGAAACCGAGAACACCAGCACGAGCAACAAGCCAAGTACAAAACTCGGTAAAGTGAAGCCGATGACGGCAGTAGCCATGACAGCCCGGTCAATGAAACTGTTGCGATGCAACGCAGCATAAATTCCGGCCGGAATGCCAAGCCCAAGTTTGATCAACAAAGCCGGTATCGTAAGTTGAAGCGTCGCGGGAATGCGCTCAGTCACCAGTGCGATTGCAGATTGGCCATCGCGCATCGATATCCCAAGATCGCCGCGCGCAATAGCGCCGAAATAGCGCAAATATTGCTGCCAGAGCGGATCATCGAGCCCCCAGTTCTTCCGGAAGGCAGCTATCGCTTCCGGTGGCGCGTCCGGTCCCATGATGATCTGGGCCGGATCACCGGACATACGCAAAACGACGAAAGCGAATGTCACCACAAGAAGAATGGTCACAAATGCGCGAACCCCGCGAACCATCAGAAATCTAAGCATGAATATTGTCCGTCTGCAGGGTTCCTGCAAAATGGCAGGCCACTTTGCGTCCCGCTGGCATGTCGAGGAGTTCAGGTGTCTCGCTGCTGCAGCGCGGAGCCGCGAAACGGCAGCGGGGGTGAAACGCACAGCCATTAGGTCGCGCGGCAGGGTTCGGCGGCTCTCCCTGCAGGATGATGCGATCGCTGAGAGGAGTTCCAGCGACAGGGACACTGGACACCAGCGCCTGCGTGTAGGGGTGAAGCGGTTTGGCAAAAATCTCGTCCGAGGACGCCTCTTCGACGATCCGGCCCAGATACATGACCGCAACACGATCCGAAATATTGCGTACCACCTTCAGATCATGGCTGATGAAAACCATGGCGATGCCTTCGCGTTCCTGCAAATCGCGCAAAAGATTCACAACCTGCGCCTGAATGGAAACATCCAGCGCCGATACAGGTTCGTCGCAAACAATGAGTTGCGGCTTGCATGCGATGGCGCGTGCAATGACGACACGCTGGCGCTGCCCGCCTGAAAGCTCATGCGGATAGCGCGAAGCCTGATCGGGACGAAGGCCGACCGCTCGCATCAGCTCTGCAACACGCGCTTTCTGCTCAGCAGCGGTTCCAATTCCGTGAATCTCCAGTGGTTCGGCAATCTGACGGCCAATCGGCAACCGTCGGTCCAGAGCTGCCAGAGGGTCCTGATAGACAAGCTGCATACGCGCCCGCAAAGCGCGCCAGCTTGCGGTCTTCTGGCGAGGTAGGGCTGAACCTTCAAACGTCACCTCTCCCTCGCTGGGATCTTCCAGACCGAGAAGCAGCCGCCCGGTCGTGGATTTACCCGAACCGGACTCGCCAACAATGCCCAGTGTTGTTGCCGGAGCGACCGATATGGAAAGCCCATCGACCGCGCGCACCGCGACCGGTTTTGCGAACGGACCTTTGCGCGACGTGTAGGTTTTGACAAGGTCGCGAGCTTCGATGAGAGCAGCTGTCATTGTGCTATTGCCCTTGTGCTCGCCGGGACTGAAACATGGTCACTCATGGATGGCGGCAAATGCGAGGTAGCCGGATAGGGATGAAAGCACGAGACCATGCGCCCCTCACCGGCATCGTCCTGCGGAACACCGAGCCTGGGGAGGCTTCGCGCGCACAGATCACTCGCGCTCAAGCAGCGTGGCGAAAATGCGCAACCTTGCGGAAGCTTGCCCGGCTCAGGAACTGTGCCCTCAATGGGGATCAGACGATTGCGCCCGCCATCAAGGTTCGGAATAGAATCGAACAGGCCGTGCGTATAAGGATGGCGCGGAGCAGCAAAGAGCGCTTCGGTCCGGGCCTGTTCAACGATACGCCCGGCATACATGACGGAAACACGTTCGCAAATTTGCGACACTGCACCAAGATCATGGCTGATAAAGACCACAGCCATGCCGGTTTCCGCACGCAATGCGGCCAATAGATCAAGAATTTGAGCCTGAATCGTAGCATCAAGTGCTGTCGTGGGCTCATCCGCGATAAGGATATCGGGATTACCCGCCAGCGCCATGGCAATCATCAAACGCTGGTTCTGGCCACCGGAAAATTCGTGCGGATAATTATCGATGCGGCGACGCGCATCGGGTATTCCCACCAGTTCCATCAATCGCAAAACTTCTGATCGGGCTGCAGGTCCTCTCAGATTGCGATGAAGCCGCACGGCCTCCTCAATCTGGCGCCCGACCCGAATAACCGGATTTAGGGAACTCGATGGATCCTGAAAGATCATCGCAATACGGCCACCCCGAACACCTTCGAGCGTGCTGCGCGATGCGGTCAGCAATTCTGTTCCTTCAAGGAGAACACTACCGGAGATCGACGCCTTTTTCGGCAAGAGACCGAGCGCTGCCAGCCAGGTGACGGACTTGCCGCAGCCGGACTCCCCGACTAATCCGACAGCTTCGCCTCGCTCAATCGAAAGGTCGATACCATGCAGAACCGGCACGCCATCAAAGGCCACTTTGAGATTGGAAACTTCGACCAGCGGCATCATGCAATCCTTCTGGTTCATTCACAGTCGCAGGGTTTGAAACCCCAAAGGAAAAGCGAGCCCGATTGAACCGGGCTCGCCTCTACAAATGGATCAGGCCCAGTTGTTTTTGCGGAAGTCCATCGCGAAAGCGGGCGCCGCCTTCCACTTCAATGACTTCGGCTTGGCAGTGAAAGTCGCGTTCTGGTGGAGGACGGTGTAGGCTGGATCTTCACGTTCGCAGATTTCCAGCATCCGTTTGAATGCCTCCTTGCGCTTGGCGTGATCCGTGCTCGTTTCCATAATGACGGAAAGCTTGTTCGCCTCCTCATTCGTCCATTCACCAACCTGTTGCTGCTGACCATTCGGACCATGCTGGCTGACGATAGACGAAACCGGATCGTTGAACGGTGCGGAGTTGGACCAGTCGCGCACGGCACGCCCCGGGCTCTTCTCCAGAACCTGCTGCCAGTTTTCCTGCATCTGAATTTCGACGTTCAGCCCCACCTGGTTCCACATTTCCACAAGGATCTGCGCGGTTGGGGTCTGGTTGGTGTAGTAGTTGTTGAGCAGGCGGTAAGGAATGGCATCACCCTTGTAACCGGCCTCTTTCAGAAGCTGCTTGGCGAGATCCGGGTTATATTCCGGAACACTCCAGCCCTGAACGAACATATCGCCATAGTAGTCCCACTGGAGACCAGCCGGAACGACCGTACGACCGGCCCACAACGAATCCACGATCGCCTGACGATCAATCGCATGGGTAAATGCGCGACGCACCAACGGATTTTCCAGTTGCGGATGGAACTTGTCGAATACAGTTAGACGGTGGTTGAGGATCGTACCGCCCTGCACCTCGAAAGCCTCATTCTTTTCGATACCTTCGATCTGATCCGGTGGAATATCGCAGGCAAACTGATATTCGCCCGAGAGCAAACCATTGATGCGGGAGGCAACTTCCGGCACCTCGATGAAACGGATTTGCTTCAGCGGTGGGCGTCCACCCCAATATTCGTCGTGAGCTTCGAGCACCAGCATGTTGTCCGGCTTGAACTCGACAACCTTGTAGGGCCCGGTGGTAACCGGCTTGCGCGCCCAGTCGAGATAGCTAGGCGACTCTTCCCAGCCACGACGGCTCATAATCTGGCTACCGTAACGGGAGATACGGCCTTCCATGGTGACGTCTGGCGTACCGTTCTTGAAGCGCACCGTGTATTTGTCGACAATTTCGACACCCAGCAAGGCTGGCCAGGAACGACGTGCCGTCGCTGGCACTTCAAGCGGCAGTTCCTTGCTTTCACGACCGAGCGGATTTTTCTCCGTGACGTAAATCGTCTTGCCTTCGGCTGGTTGCGTGTCGCCAAACATGCGCTCCTTGCCAAAAGTGAAGGCAACGTCTTCGGCGGTCATCTCATCGCCATTGTGGAACTTCACCCCCTGACGGAGCTTTAGCTCGACCGTCTTGTCATCGATGCGGGTCCATTCGGTCGCAAGACCAGGCACAGCCGAAAGACCGCCCAGCCAGTCGCGGTCGATCAACGCCTCCCAGATACTGGAAAAGAAAACGCGTTCGCCGACATTCGACTGTTCGCGAAGAACGTCGAGCGTGTTGCTGTTTGCCACCTTCTGCACAGCAATGGTGATCGATGGGCGATTGTCAGCCTGTGCGATTGCAAATCGCGGCAGGACGAGCGAACCGGCGGCGCCGGCTGAAAGGCCAAGCATTCCGCGTCGGGTCAGATTGATCATTTAGTTGCTCCTGAGATCAATGGTTGCGCGTTGTCAGCCCTTGCGGGCCGGATCTGTAATGGGTCAGCGTCCGGTCGGCATGAGACAGCCGCCACGACAAAGCCTTCTGGGCGTAGTCGCGAACGAGAGTCGCATAACCGGGGTCTTGAGCCAGATTGTTGAATTCGTGCGGGTCCGCCTTCAGATCGAAGAACAGCGGCGGCAGGGCCGCAAAATGCACGTACTTGTAGTTCTCGTCCTCAATTACGCAGAGGCTGCAATCATCCTGGGAGAGCTGCACCGAATTCTGCGGCTGATCGTAGAAGACGTCGCGGAAATCGAACTCGTAATGCAATTCTGTGCGCCAGTCGGCGGGTTTCCCCTCGCCCAAAAACGGCAGCAGCGAACGCCCGTCGCAAGCGCGCGGCGTTTCCCCGCCGAGCCATTCGAGGATGGTGGGCATGACATCGATGCTTTCGGAAAACCCATCTTCGATCTGGCCAGCGTGCCGGTTCTCCCCCGCATCCTTTATAACCAAAGGAATACGGAAACTTTCGTCGTTGTAGCCGATCTTGCCGAGCAGATGATGATCGCCGAGCTGCTCACCATGGTCGCTGGTGAAGATGATTAGTGTGTCGTCCCACTGACCAGTTTCATCAAGGTAAGCGAAGACCCGCCCCAGACAATCGTCGATTTCCGTAATCAGGCCGCAATAGGTGGCGCGCATCTGGCGAATCTCGCCTTCGTCCAGCGTTGCGCCGGAGCCTTCCGCCCCATGGAAAAACGAACCACGCCTGATATGATCTATATAGTGCTTCATAAGCGGATGCTGTGCCGCTTCGGCATCCGGACTTTCCGCGCGAACCGGCGCAGGCATATCTTCGGCCTTGTACATCGCATGATAAGGCGCGGAGGCGACGAATGGCGGGTGCGGGCGGTAGTAACCTAGATGCAGAAAGAATGGCTTGCCATCCCTGCCCTTAAGGTAGGTCAGCGCGCGTTCCGTGAAGAATGTGGAATCCGAGAACTCCTTCGGGATACGCGACGGCTTGTCGGTAGCACCGGGAACGGAATACTCCCCTTCTGGCAGCCAGATATCTTCCCGGTTCTCCGGCAGTTCAAAACCGTTCTGCGCCACCCAGCCGAAATATCCGTCCATATTGGGTTCGAATGCGCCCACTGAGCGAAACCCGTCCATGATATCGCCAAGAACCGTGAAACGCGGATCTCTTGGGGACGTCGAACGCGGGTCAGGCGTCGTCGTCGTGTAACCAATGAGCGCGGGATCATAGCCGATGGCGCGGAGGGCTTTGCCGAGGTTCAAATGGCGTTGATCAAGCGGAACAGTGTTCTGCACTGCCCGATGGTTCATCAGGTAAAGGCCAGTAAGCAAGCTTGCCCTTGCTGGTCCACACGGCACACAGGTTGTGACGTGGTTGCGGAAGGTCAAGCCTTCCCGGCACAGGCGATCAAGATTGGGAGTTTTGAGGAAGGGTTCGCGACCCTCCGCCCGCATCAGGTGGGGGATAAAATCTGCTCGCCATTGATCAACGACGATAAGCAGGACATTTTTTCTGGTCATGTTGGCCTCGTTATTTCCGAGGCTTACTAGGACCCTTATATATCAAGGGCATGACCCTTGTGTAATGTTTTGGTGAAGCTCTGATTACAGAAACGCCGGCCAAAGGCCGGCGTTTCACTCAGATCAGCGGAATAGTCGATCATTCCGCCTTGGCTTCGATATCGACCTTGTCGAGCAGCAAGGTCGGATCCTGCGATGCAGCTACCATTTCGAGAGCGCCAATGCCTTTTTCGGCTTTCGACTTGACGGTCAGCTCGAAAATATTCGGCTTAGCCAAGAACGTCGAAAACGCCGTCGCAACATCCTGCAACTGTGGCTGCTCCGCTGCCAGCTCTTGCAGAGCGGCTGCAGCCATCAGAGACATCGTGCCGCGTACTTCGTCTTCCGACATATCTTTTTCTTCGGCATAAATTTTGATCGCGTTAGCGATAATGCCCTTTTCTTCAACCTTCAGGTTTACCTGCTTGGCCTTGAGCCCGAGCAGAGCGACCTGCATCATCACCTTATCGCCAGAGAAGAATTCCTTCGTCAGTCCGCCCATCAAACCAGACATGGATACGGAACCCATATCCTTACCGCTGATCGAAATGTCCTTGATGATCAGATCCTGGTTTGCCTCATCCCAGCTTGCTTCGAAGTTTGAAGACATGGTGAGACTATCATAACCAAGCTTCCGAAGCTGCTGGTAGAACTCGTCATCAGCCTGTGTCGGCACTTTGATCGACATGTCTTCGTAAGCGACGCGCACATCGGTCGGAATACCGTTGTAAGGCTTGTTGAGAGCGACTTCATAGTTCTTCATGGCAAACTGAATGCGTTCAGGCAGCGAAGGAACCGACGATTCTTCGGTTGCAGCCTGTTCTCCTTCATCCGCATTTTCCTCGCCTGCGTCCACATCTTCAGACTTTTCGTATGGCAGATCGGCGTCGATCCCCACTACCCGAAGCGTGCCGAATTCCGGAAGCATGGTCGTGAAAGGGAAGTTTTCAACTTCGTCCTCATTCAGCGCCGCAAACTTCTTCAAGGCTTCGACTGAAGTCGCCCAGGAGAAGCCCTTCAAGGAAGCTTCCTCCATCTTCATGTAGTCCTGACCTTCGGAGAAGGCCAAGCCTTTGATGGTCGCATCCATCTTCTGATTGTCGAAAGCAACTGCAACGCGTTCGATACCGCCCTTGCCTTTCGATGAATCAGTTGGCTCGATCTTCATGCCGAGCATTTCGACATCGCCCTTACCGATCGTGTCGAACAGGGAACTCAACTGAAGAATAAGCTCGCGCGTCTCTTCCTGTGAAAGTTCGTCCGCATTTTCGAGAGACTGGAGCTTCTCCAAGGTTTCGGTGAACGGTACGGCGGGCATACGAGCCGTGAAACCGTTGCTGCGAATCTCATCGTAGCTGAAGTTCGCATCCTTCGTCTTCATGACGATGTTCTTCGCCGAAAACGGGCCATAGACCGGCTTTGCTTCCTTATCGTCCGGGCCTGCCTTTTCGGTATAGAGGCGGGCGAGGAAGACACCATCAATGTCCTTGCCCTCTGCGGCACCCATGGTGCCTGTCATCTTGTCCGTGACTTTTTCGCCGTCTTCACCCGGCACTTGGATCGTGAAGTCGAAAATCGTGCCGCCCGCCGTATAACGAGCAACCTTACCGAGGTTGATATCTTCCAGCGCAACGTCCTTATAGACGATGTTCTGTTCGTTATTCGCGACTGTCTGGACAACCTTGATTTCCTGCGCAGTCAGGCGCTTTGCCGAGAAACGACCAACGCGTTCCGGCAGCGTCAGACCGCTATTGCCGAAAGTATCCTTCAGCATGGCTGTATCGAAATTAGCGTCTTCGATTGCCACGCTTGGAATGGAAACCTTGTAGTTTCCGATCTCCGTATCAATGCCCGACGCATTCAACATGCCGGTCAGGAACAGAAACTTGGGGCGACCGTCAACCGAAGCGATACGGACGTTGGAGCCATCCTTCAACGGCAACGTCACGTCGCGCAGATGAATACGTCCGAGAAAGTCGGCTTCGACGGAAGATGCTTTGCCGCCACGCTTTTCAAGCTGCGACGTGATCGTGTTCTCAAGTGTGATCTTGTATCCGGTCAAACCGGCAGCAGCGATAGCGATTACCGCAACTGCCGCCCACAGCGCCTTGCGCCCACCCTTACGGGTTCCGTTCTTTGCCTGCTCCACGATGCTGGTCCTTTCAGCGCAAATTAAAACGGTGTCTGTGCAAGCCATTGCCAGAACGAATTCACTGACGAAAGGGAGGTTTCGACATCGCGTAAATACGGCTGAAACAACTGCTTAAAACACACAGCCTGAATCGGTCAGGCAGACAGATGCTCTAACTACCTGAAATTGCAAGCGCAAGCAGGATCGTAAATGTTCCTCACAATATTTTTGGGCTTTCTCAAGCAATACTCGAACAAGGCAACACAAAAATCATTGGTAATTTCAACGAAATACCTTCCGCGCCATTTCAGCTATTGAACCGGTTACTATCCCGTTCATTCAAACACACAGATACTATCAAACGCTCAAAGCGGCTGATCGGGATGTGGAGATGAACCGTAAGCGCCCCAAATGGATTGATCGAAATTCACGATGGCGCCAGTCATCAAGCCGGATTCTTCCGAAGCCAGAAATGCTATCGCGCGGGCAACTTCGACCGGTTCAATCAGCCTTCCGAAAGGCTGGCTCTTAGCCGCTTCATCCAGCCAGTTCTCCGGCGCATTGTGAAACTCGCGTTGGATACGGTCTTCGCCGTCTGATGCCATCCAGCCAATATTCAGGCTATTGATGCGAATACGATTGCGCAAAACCGAATAGGCTACGTTGCGGGTCAGTGTGTCCAGCGCCCCCTTGGAAGCGCAATAGGCTGCAATGAAAGGCTGGCCGCCCATGGACGACATCGAAGAAATATTGACAATCGTTCCCTCGATCTTGTCGCGCCGGAACAGCTCTATCGCTTCTTGAATGAGGAAGAATGGCGCTCGTGTATTCACCGCAAACAAGCGGTCGAACAATTCCGGGCTCGTATCCAGAATGGTGCCCCGATCCGTCAAACCAGCAGCGTTTACGAGAACGTCCAGCCTTCCAAAAACACGGTCGGCTTCCGAAACGATCTTGCGGCAGTCTTCCACCTTCTCAAGATCAGCCTGCACGAAGACCGCTTTGGCTCCGAGATTTGCCAACTGATCGACTTGCGCTCGCCCTTTTTCAACCGAACGCCCGCATATAACGAGACCTTTGGCGCCTCTCTCTGCAAACAGTTTCGCAGTTGCTGCGCCAAGCCCTTGCGTGCTTCCGGTAATGACGGCAACTTTGCCATTGAATTGTCCGTTCATTCTACGCTCCGAAAATCCCGGTCAGACCCGACCGCCCAGTTCAGCAGTCAGGTCGGCGAGTTCCTGCCCACCTGCCATGAGGCTTTGCAATTCGTCCATGTCCACATCGTTCTTCGTTCGCGTTCCAAGCGTTATCCCGCGATTGAGAACTGTGAATTTGTCACCGACCGCATGAGCATGACGGACATTGTGTGTAATGAAGATCACACCCAGCCCGCGTGAGCGCACCAGATTGATGTATTTGAGAACCATCGCCGTTTGCCGGACCCCCAGCGCGGAAGTCGGTTCATCGAGGATCAACACTTTCGCGCCGAAATAGACGGCGCGGGCAATCGCCACACACTGCCGCTCACCGCCGGAAAGCGTTCCGACAGCCTGCTGCGGATCACGGACATCGATCCCGATCTTGCGCATCTCCTCACGCGTAACTTCTTCCGCCTGCTGCGTATCGAACCAGCGTATCGGGCCGATGCCTTTGGTCGGTTCCCGTCCCAGAAAGAAATTCCGCATGACCGACATTAGCGGGATCATCGCAAGATCCTGATAAACTGTCGCAATCCCATGATCGAGCGCATCGCGCGGACTGTTGAAGGTGACAGGCTTTCCTTCGACCAGAAAGTCGCCACTGGTCGGCTTGTGCACGCCAGAAAGCGTCTTGATCAGGGTTGATTTACCGGCTCCATTGTCGCCAAGCAGGCAATGGACCTGCCCCGGTTCGACGCTCAATGAAACACCGTTCAATGCAATGACCGGACCGAAATGTTTAACGAGATTGCGAACTTCGATGATGGGTGTCGTCATGGCAAATCTCCCTCTCAGCGCTCGCCGGTCGCGCGCTTGCGAATGAAATTGTTGAAGAGCACCGCGATTAGAAGCATTCCTCCCAGGAAGACCAGATACCAGTCCTGATCGATCTGGGTATAGGTCAGCCCGATCAGAACCATGCCGAAGATGATCGCGCCGAAGAACGCACCGATTGCAGAACCATAACCGCCGGTCAGCAGACAGCCGCCAATGACCGCAGCGATAATCGCCTCGAACTCCTTCTGGAAGCCCCGGCGCGCATCAGTTGAACCGGCATCCAGAACGGTAAGAATAGCCACCAATGCCGCAGCCATTGCCGTGCACATGAATAGCGTTGTCTTGACGCGACGGACAGGAACACCGGAATTGCGTGCAGCCAGAGCATCACCGCCGGCCGCGAAAATCCAGTTGCCAAAGCGTGTGCGTACCAGCACATAGGTTGCAATAAGTGCGATGGCGATGAACCACAGAACCTCGACCGGCACGCCTTTTACCGAAGGCTCACCATTGGGAAATTTGTCAATCAGATCGTTTTCAGCCATCCAGGCGAAAAGTCCCTGAAAAGCATCGCCGGAAAACAGGCCCGCAAGATAACTGCCCGCTACAGCTTCCTTCACGCCACGCAGCTGCGTAGCGCCACCTGTTGCCCATTTCAGCCCGACTAGCGACAGACCACGCAAAATGAACAGGAATGCGAGCGTCACAATAAATGATGGCAATCCAGTCCGGATAACAATCTGCGCATTCACCATCCCCACGAAAGCGGCGAACAGCAGTGTGACGATGATAGCAATACCGAGCGGCACCTGCCAGACGACAAGGGCAGCGGCGAAGATCAGGCCTGCAAAAGCTACCATCGAGCCAATAGACAGGTCGAATTCACCGCCGATCATAAGAAGCGCTGCGGCGACTGCCAGAATGCCGAGCTGCGAAGCAGGAGCCATGAAGTTCATGATGCCGGCAGCAGTAAACATCGCCGGATTGGCAACTGAAACGAAAAAGACCGTAATTAGGATCAGGCCGGATACCGCTCCTAATTCCGGTCGGCTCAGGAGCCGTTGCATTGGGCTCGCCGACTGAAGCCGCTCATCCTTCGATAGCGCCGCTGTGTTGGCCTTTTCATGGGGAAGTGGCTCACTCATGATCTTCTCCTGATGCATTCTGGGCACAGAGACCCGTTCCCGCCCATTTTCATGGGCGGGTTCGATATCAGATGGTCGAAACAATGCTTACCGGATGCCCTTGGCCGAAAGTTCCACGACCTGCTTGGCCTTGTCTTTGGTGATCAGGTTCGGGCCCGATGGAACATTGCCGCCCGGCATCAAACCGTACTTCGCATTAAGCGCGAGGAACGAGACCGGAAGGTAGCCTTGCAGGAACTGCTGCTGGTCGATGGCGAAGTCCGCCTGTCCCTTTTCAACAGCTTCCAGGAAGCCAGCCGACATGTCGAACGTCGCAACGTGGATTCCGCTGCGACCGCTTTCGGCGGCGGCTTTCACGGCCGGTTCACCTGCAAGTGTCGCATTGAGCGTCAGGATTGTGTCGACGGCAGCATCAGATGCCAGAGCAGCGCGAACCTTGGCTTCGTTTTCAGCAGGATCGGTCGATGTCGGCAGAACCGTTACATCACCAAAGCCCTCTTTGAAGCCTGCGCAGCGCTGATCGAGCGAGACGTTACCCACTTCCTGGTTGACGCAAATGCCCTTTTTGCCGCCAGCATTCTTCAATGCTTCACCTGCTACCTTACCGGCATCAAATTCATCCTGTCCAACATGCAGCAGAGCGCCGAGCTTCTTCGAGGCATCGGAACCGGAATTCATGGAAATGACGGGAATACCGGCTGCTACAGCACGCTGGATCGATGGTCCAAGCGCATCCGCATCTGGAATGGAAACCACAATACCCTGCGGCTTCTGATTGATCGCCGCATCGATAAGCTGGGCCATCTGCACCATGTCAAAGGTTTCTGGCGCACGATAATCGACCTTCGCGCCCGTATCCTTTGCCGCTTCGGCAACGCCGTTCTTGACGACAGACCAGAACGGATCCGATGCCTGACCGTGACTGACGACAACGATATTAATATCGGCCGCGTGTGCTGCGAAAGACGCAGCCAGCAACGCCACCCCGGCCACTGCCGATTTCAATAGAGATTGCATGTTCACTCCTCCCTTGTCCGGCACTCCCCGCCGGTTTGCGTTAACGCTTTACCTTCCGCCTGCTGTATTCCGGCGCTCCTCCAAGCGTTTTACCCGTGAACACATGCAGATCGTGGATCTTTTCAATAGAATGAAACATTCATAACAAATTCTCGTAGAATTATAATTCCATTTCTGGTAGCTCATGTCAATCGCATAAGCTGCCGACGATATGCTTATTTCCCAAAGGAGTTGCGCAGCACCAAACGCTTCGACCATCGTTTCTGGAGGAATGACAATGGCTGATAGAGCTGAGGTTGTGGTGGCGGGCTTGATCGGGTCCGGCTTCATGGGCAAGACGCACGCCCTTGCGCTCGCTAACGTCAATCGCGTTTTCGACCTACCTATCGATGTGCAGCTTCACACATTGGCCGATGTGAATTCTGAAACGGCGTCAAAAGCCGCAAAACAACTGGGATTTGCAAATGCCACTGGAGATTGGCGGGAATTGATCACCAGCCCGGATATCAATCTCATCGACATCACGACGCCAAACCGGTTTCACAAGGAGATGGCGCTCGCCGCCATTGAAGCGGGCAAACACGTTTATTGCGAAAAGCCGCTTGCACCCACCGCTGCCGAGTGCCTCGAAATGACGCTCGCCGCAGAACAGCAAGGTGTTCAGACAGCCGTTGGGTTCAACTATCTGAAAAACCCTATGATAAAACTGGCCAAGGAAATCATCGACAGCGGAGAGCTAGGTGAAATTCGCAGTTTTCGCGGTATTCATGCCGAAGATTTCATGGCCGATGCCCGCATTCCGTGGACCTGGCGGCTCGATCCGGCAGGTGGGGGCGGAGCATTAGCCGATATCGGCAGTCACATCATTGCCGCCGCGCGCTATCTCGTTGGGCCGATAACAACGGTCATGGGAGACGCCGTCACCATCATCAATGAACGCCCAGATAGTTTCAACCTTTCGCAGATGAAACCCGTGAAAGTAGACGATATCTGCCGTGCTTTTGTACGTTTTGAAAGCGGGGCGACGGGTACAATCGAAGCGAGCTGGATCGCCTGCGGTCGCAAGATGCAGCACGACTTCGAAATTTCTGGATCGAAAGGCTCCCTGTTCTTTTCGCAGGAACGCTTCAATGAGCTCGACCTGTTTCTCTTTTCCGACAAAAAAGGACAACAAGGCTTCCGCAAGATCTTTGCTGGCCCCGAACACGACCCCTATGGCGCATTTTGCGTAGCGGGCGGCCACCAGATCGGCTTCAACGATCTCAAGACGATCGAAGTTCGCGACTTCCTGTTGGCCATTGCGGGGCAGAAGACCAATCACGCCGATTTCCGCGAAGGTTATGAAGTCCAGAAGGCTGTAGAAACCATCTACGCCTCTTCCCGCGAGCATCGGTGGAAAAATGTCTAGCCAATACGTGAGGTCGGATGGACGATGAACTCGCCATCCACCGTCATGATTTTCGCTCGAATACCATAGACGTCGTGCAGCAGTTGCGGCGTGAGAACTTTCGTTGGCTCCCCATCTGCAACGATACGTCCCTTGTCGAGCAAAATAAGGCGCGTGCAATGCTGTGCCGCAAGGCTCAACTCATGCAATGAGGCGACAACAGTCCTCCCCTCTTTTGCAAGTTCGGCAAAACTTTCCATCAATCCAAGCTGATGAGAAGGGTCGAGCCCAGCCACCGGCTCATCGGCGAGTATTACGGGCGTATCCTGCGCCAGAACGCGCGCAATCAGCACGCGTGCCCGTTCTCCGCCGGAAAGCTCGATCGCCGATCGTTCCCGAAATCGGGTAACATCCATACGCTGCATTGCGGTCTCGATGAGCATTTTATCCTGTGCGCTCATGCTCGCAAAAACCGGCTTCAAGGCGGAGCGTCCCAAAGAAACAAGCATCTCCACGGATACCGGCCACGCGACATCACGCTCCTGCGGCAGATAAGCGAGGTTCTGTGCTTTTGTCGAAGCGCTCATGTGGCGCACATCGCCCGTGTCGAGCGAAATTTCCCCGCTGGACCTCACAAGTCCCAAAATGGCGCGCAACAATGTCGTCTTGCCAGCACCATTAGGTCCGATCAGTCCGATGAATTCACCGCCATGAATATCGAAACTTGCGTCGCTGAGTGCTGCCTTCCCGCCAAGCGTCACTGAAAGATTCTTTATCGAAAGCGATGTCATACGAGTTGCCTCCGATACTTGAACACAAGCCACAGAAAGAACGGTGCGCCAATGATTGCCGTCAGGACGCCCAGTTTCAGTTCCCGTCCCGGCATGACGACGCGCACCAATACGTCTGCCGCCAACAATAGGGCAGCCCCGCCGAAGCCACTTGCAATCAGCAATCGTGATGGACGCGCACCGACAAGCGGCCGCAGAAGATGAGGAACCACCAGTCCTACGAAACCGATTGCACCGGCGACAGCGGTGGAAGCACCCACGCAGGCCGCTGTGCCCAGCACGGCAAAAAGCTGCACACGAGCCAGATTGACGCCCATCGTTGCCGCAGCATCAGCCCCCAGTGTCAGACTGTCGAGTGACCGCCCGAGTGCCAGAAGCATCACCCAGCCAATGAGGATGAACGGTGCGGCGAGAGCCACATGCGTCATCGATCTATCCGCCAGCGATCCGAGCATCCAGAAGACGATTTCCATTGCGGCAAATGGGTTGGGCGACAGGTTCAGCGCCAGCGCCGTCAATGCACCGGCGAGACTGGTCACCGCGACACCGGCCAATATGACCGCAAGCGTACCGGCATTGCGCCCCGCCAGAAGCTTGACGAGAAACACCGACACAAAGGCACCTGCAAGCGCGAGGAGCGGCAAAGCCAGCGGGAACAGAAGCGAGAGACCGCTATAAATAGCAATAACAGCGCCGAATGACGCGGATGCGCTCACACCCAGCAGGCCGGGTTCCGCGAGCGGGTTGCGCAGGTAGCCCTGCAAGGCAGCGCCAGACAATCCAAGAGAAGCGCCGATGAGGAGCGCGAGCAGTGCCCGCGGCAGGCGGATTTCACGCATGACGAGTGCGATCATTTCGCTATCATCGCCGAAAAGCGCCCTGAGGCTGTCAGTCATACTGATCGCAGCAGGCCCTGTCAGCAGTGAAACGATGAAAAGCAAAACCACAAGCATGGCCAGTCCGACGAGCAGAAGATAGAAGCGGTTCCGTTCAGTCACGCGCCGCCTCCGCAAGTTCTGCCACAGCTTCCACACTGAATGGACCACCGCAAACCGTCAGATTATCCGCTATCGTCACCGCCCTCGCCTGTTTTTCAAGCGCCCGCAGTGCCAGATGTTCGAAATTCTCGAAAGCCAGCGCAGGCGCGCGATCTCTTGAACTACGCACCAGAATATCCGGCTTCTCGAGCACCAGCTTTTCCAGCGGCAGCGGCGCAGAACCGCTGATCCCTGCCTTGTCGGCCAGATTATCAAGCCCGGCAAGACGCACGGCCTCATCAACCAGCGTCCCCCGACCGGATGTGTAACTGTTGGCATAATAAAGCGCGACCGTCTTGCGACGGATCGGAGGCTGGATTGCCGCCAGAGCAGTTTTCATTTTGTCGATTTCCCGGCTGGCTTCCGCCTGTCTTCCGAGCACCTCGCCCATGCGACGCAGATGATCCTCTATATCGCCGAACGTGCGGGCAGGCGCGAACTCTTCCACACGAACACCGAGCCTGCGCAATAGCCCAACCGTTGCCCTCGACGAGAATGTGCCCGCCAGCACAAGGTCAGGCTTCATCAGAAAGACTTCTTCTGCCTGCGCATGGTTGACCGGCACCTCGCGGGCTTTTGCAGCCATCACGGATAGTTCCGGGTCCTGCGACAAGTAAGAAACCGATCGCAACTGGCCCTCATTGGCCAGCAACAATGCCAGCTGATCGGTGCATACGTTGATGGAAACGACGTGATGGGGAATGTCCCCCGCGTTTGCTGAATTTCGAACGAATAGGGCCAGCCCCGCCGCGAGGCAGAAGCTGGTTATCCAATTTGCGGACGCCCTTTTCATTCCCTGTTCAGCCTCAGAAATTCCGGGTCAATCCGACATTGATGGTGCGCCCCGGCGCAATATAGCCAGAGCTGGTCTGATAGTCCTTGCCAAAGATATTCTCCACCGAGAACTTCAACTGCGATTGCTTGTCGATGGAATAGAGTGCCACGAAATCAGCAGTCACATAGTCTCCGAGTTTCTTGCTGTTCGCAGCATCAGCATAACGCGAACCGCCATAGATCACTCTTGCAGTCAGATCGAGCTGTTCAATCGGCGTGAAATTGACCTCCGCCGCAGCCTTGAAACGTTCACGATAAGGAAGATCCTTTTCCGTATCCTCATCGATTGGCTGCTTCAGGTCGATAGAACCCTTGACGCCCCAGCGATCATCAAAACGATGCGCCAGCGTAGCTTCAAAGCCTGTAACCCTTGCACTTGCGACATTGTAAGGCAGATAGGTTGGCGCAGTGCTCATAATCGCATCACGCAACCATGTCTGGTAGAAAGCCATATCAAGACTTGTCGAAGCCGTAGCCTGCCAGTTCAAGCCGATTTCATATGATCGGGACTTTTCCGGCTGCAAATCAGGATTGGCGAAGCCTGGATAATAAAGCTCGTTGAAAGTCGGCGCCCTAAAACCCGTGGCGTAGGATGACCGCAAAACAAGGTCCGGCAGAACTTCATAACTCGTACCGAGATTGTAGGTCACGACATCGCCGAACTGCCCATTATGGTCGTAACGCAGCCCGCCATCGAAGCACAGCGCCTCATACTCCAGCGAATACTGACCAAATACTGCAGCCAGATCGCGGCTGGTTTCATCATAAGCAACGGTGGTGTTGATCTCCTCGCGATAGGCTTCCACACCAGCGGTCACGGTGTGGTTGACCGTGCCGGTGTCGAAACTCTTCTCGGTCGAGGCAAAAACGCCATAACGCTTGGTTTCAAACTGGTCCGAACCGCTCACGTCTTTCCGGAAGTTACGGCTGTTGTCGATACCGGTGCTGAATTCCAGCGTGGATGACCAATCCGCCGTATGATCGATGCGTGTTCCGATCTTGCCCGTAAATGCGGTACTATCGGCCTGGTTCGGTGACGGTGCCTTGGCATCATACTGATTGCGCCCTCGGCTTAGGAGACCGTCTGCATAGATTTTACCCCAGTCGAAATCCTTCGATAGGGCAAAGTTGAACGAGCCCTGCAAGAATCCATCGCGATCTGGTTCATGACCATAGGCATCCGATGTGGTGAAGTCATATCCTTGCGTGCCGGTTATGGCCGCACTAAAGGCATAGTCGACACCGTCGTTGCTTCTTCCCTGTATGGTCCCGGAAGCATATCCACCCCATGGATGGCTGACACCGGTAGAAAGACTGCCGCACCACGAGCGCTCACCGCAGGCTCCGCCTTGCTTGGTGATGATATTGATCACCCCGCCCATGGCATCGGCGCCGTATTGCGCAGAATGAGAGCCCTTGGCAATTTCAACACGGTCGATGGAACTCAGAGGAATGTTCGCAAGCGCAGTTGCTCCGGTTGTCGCCGACGCCGTGCGCACACCATTGATGAGAACAACCGTCTGCTTGGAAGACATGCCACGCATGTAAATGTCCGACGACGAGCCCTGCCCGCCGTTCGTCTTTATGGAGATACCGCTATAGGACTTCAGCAACGATTGGAGATCGGGAGCAGCCGACCGTTCGATATCGGCTGAATCGATAACCGTTACAGATGAGGTCGAGCGCTGCAGCGAAGACGCGCGGCGCAATGGTGTAACCACGATTGTATCGAGGACGACACTGTCAGCACTATTCGGCAGACTTTGAGCAAGCGTCGTGGACGGCAGCGCAAGAACGCTGGCCGATACCAATAAAACAGATGATTTCAAAAGATGCATTTTCCCTCAACCCGCCGAACCGAAGAACGATACCGGCTTTTCCTCGCACCGCAGGTTGAAGTGATAGTGGCACTGAAGGCCCTTCTCCCTGACGGCAACATTTCAACAATGTCACCGCCACGGACAGCCGCGCCTGGACACACCCCGTATCCATGCATGGGTGACCGGATACGGCAGGTCTCCTGACTTCCGGGTCGTCGCTTTCCCTCCGCCTTCCCGAGTGCATCGACTGCTCTCAGTGGCTTTTACCGCTTGCACGGCTGTGGAGGATAGCTCTCCGGTTACAGTTGCGGGGGCAGTCGCGGCATCAACCAGGATGGCTTCACCGTGTTCCCTTTTCATCCGCCTGAACAGCGGAACCGTTTCCTGAGAATTGCGATAGCAACATGGTTAAGGATTCGCAACTCCACTAAAGCACAATCCGGCACAGAAAACTGAATCACATTCGCAGGGAATGGATTCAGCCTCCTGATTTTAAAGAATTTTCCTATCGCAGGAACGCACGGAAACGCTGAAGCGCGAAGTAGAACAGCACAGAGCCAATGACGATCAGCGCCAGAAATTGCGGCCAGACGACACCCAGCCCTGCTCCGCGAAACAGGATCGATTGGGCCAATATGACGAAATGCGTATTCGGCGCTGCCAGCATGATTGTCTGGATGATTTCAGGCATGCTTTCGCGAGGTGTTGTCCCTCCCGAAAGCACCTGCAAAGGCAAAAGCACCAGCATGAGCAACATTCCGAACTGCGGCATCGAACCGGCCGCCGTAGCCAGAAAAATACCAAGGCTGGTCGTTGCGAAGAGCTGGAGCGCAGCACCAACGAGAAACAGCGACACCGACCCATAGATAGGAACGGCAAGCAGCCCCTGTACCACGAAGACCAATGCGAATGCAGAAGCAACCAGCACGACAAGCCCCATGGACCAAATCTTGCTGACCATGATTTCAACCGGCGTCACGGGCATTACCAATAGATGCTCTATGGTTCCGTGTTCGCGTTCCCGAATGAGCGCCGCGCCCGTCAGGATGATCGATAGCATCGTAACCGATGAAATCACATTGTTGATCGCACCAAACCAGCCCTTGTTCAAATCCTGATTGAATCTCGCTCTGAGATTGAGTTCAACCGGCGTTTGTGCGCTACCGCGATAGCGATTGAGGAATTCGCTTACCTCGCTCGACACAATCGACTGCACATAGCCGCCACCGGTAAAGGCCTGGCTCATTCGGGTTGCATCGACATTGAGCTGAATTGTCGGCGAACGACCCGCCAGAAGATCACGCTGGAAATTCGGCGGTATGTTCAGTGCGAAAGTATCAAGCCCCTCATCCATCCGGGCATCCATTTCATAGGATGAAATCAGCTTCGGAGGCACGAAATATGGCGGATAAAATGCCGTCGTGATCCGGCTCGAAACCGGCGACTGATCTTCGTCGACAATCGCTATCGCCGCATTGTTGAGGGTTTCGGGCATTGCTTTCGATGCCGTATAGATCGCAAGCGTAAAGGCATAGACAATCAGGATCAGCAGCATCGGATCGCGCGCCAAACCACGCAGTTCCTTCACTCCAAGCTGGAATATGTTAGATATCCGCATCTTAGCTCGCCTGTTTCTTGAGAAGAACGATAGCGAGCGCCATGAGAACCGGCACCGCGATTAACAACGGCAAAAACGAACCTGCCAGATCGACAAAACCCAGTGCCTTGGAGAAAACCCCGCGAGAAATGGTCACAAAATAAGTCGCGGGATAGATTTTACCGATGAACGCGCCCGCACCTTGCAGCGACGATACGGGGTCAATGATACCGGAATATTGCACAGCCGGAATGAGTGTCAGAAGTGCCGTTCCGAAGATCGCTGCAATCTGGCTGTTCATGAAGGTGGACAGCACCAACCCCATGCCGGTCGCAATTGTGACATAGAGCAGCGCCGCCAGCGCATAAGTCGGAAAACTCCCTGTGAACGGCACCCGGAAAATAAACACCGCAAAGGCTGTCAGCATCAGGAAATTCAAAAATGCCAGCCCGATATAGGGCAACTGCTTGCCGAACAAAAACTCGAATTTCGTCACCGGCGTCACGTAAAAATTGATGATCGACCCCAGTTCCTTTTCCCGAACCACGCTCAACACTGCCAGCATCGAAGGGATCATGAGAAGCAGTAGCGGAATCACTGCCGGCACCATCGCTACGAGGCTTTGCACATCTGGATTATAACGGTAGCGTATCTCCAGGTTGAAACTGCCAACATTCGCCGCATTGCCATAAAGCTCGCGGGCTTTTTGCGTCAGCCAGTTGGCGTGCATGCCTTGAACATAGCCTTTGATCGTCTCGGCACGAGTGGGCATCGCACCGTCAATCCAGGCAGCAACTTCCACCGGGCGGCCGCGCATGACATTTGCGCCGAAATTCGGCGGTATCTCGATAGCCAGACTGATCTCTCCATCGCGCATTCGCCGGTCCAGATCATCATAATCGGTTATGGGAGCCTGTTCAGAAAAATATCGCGAGCCTGCAATCTGCTGCGTGTAATCGCGGCTGATCGTCGTATCGTCACGATCAAGCACGGCGAACTTCAGATCCTCGACATCCAGGTTAATACCGTAACCAATAACGAACATCAGGATAACGCTACCCAGAATAGCCAGCGTTGCGCGGATCGGATCACGCTTCAGTTCCAAAGCCTCACGTCGTGTGTAAGCCAGCATTCGCCGCAGGTCTGGCAACCAGCCTGGAGTCTTCTTTGGGTGTGTTTCGCCTACCTCTCCCATTTGATCTGAATTGGCTACCGGCAATGGCGCTGACTGTTCTGTCTCGCCAATAGCGTCCTGCAGATATGCGACGAAGGCTTCCTCCAGAGTTTCAGCATTGCGACTCTTGGTAATCGCCTTCGGCGTATCGCTGATCAGCACCTTGCCCGCATGCATCAGTGAAATCCGGTCACAAAGCTCCGCTTCGTTCATGAAATGGGTGGAGACGAAAATCGTCACATTGTCCTTGCGCGACAAATCAGCGAGGATTTGCCAGAAAGCATCACGAGCGACCGGGTCCACACCCGATGTCGGCTCATCGAGAATGAGAATATCAGGTGAATGGATCAAAGCCACAGCCAGTGACAGGCGCTGGCGGATGCCGAGCGGCAAGGCATCGGGTAAGGAAGCCATGACCTCAATGAGATCAAAGCGTTCGGTCAATTCCTTGATACGGCGTTCGGTCAGATCCGGCGCCATATCGAACAATTTGGCGTGGAGTTCCAGATTCTGACGAACGGTCAACTCCGAATAAAGCGAAAATGCTTGCGACATATATCCGACATGGCGGCGTATATCGATATCCTTGGGATCGACCTCTCGCCCGAACAGTCGCGCCGTTCCGTCACTGGCAGGCAACAGTCCGGTCAGAACCTTCATGGTCGTGGTCTTGCCGCAACCGTTGGAACCCAAAAAACCGAAGATTTCACCGCGCGGAATTCGAAAACTTACATTATTCACCGCAGTGAAGCTGCCAAAACGAACGGTGACGTGTTCTGCCTCAATGGCGATTTCAGCATCGGCACCGAAATCCCGGTGCGGAATTTCTATGTCCTGATGGCCTTTCCGCAATTCCTCCGGCAGGAGCGCAATGAAGGCCGCATCGAGATTTGGAGTGTTGGTGCGCTGCAGCAATTCCTGCGGTGTACCCGTCGCCAGAATCTGTCCATCATTCATCGCGACCAGCCAGTCGAAACGCTCGGCCTCTTCCATATAAGCGGTCGCGACAATGACGCTCATTCCGGGGCGATCCTTGCGGATATCATCAATCAGCTCCCAGAACTGGCGCCGGGATAGGGGGTCGACACCGGTCGTCGGCTCATCGAGTATGAGTAGATCGGGATCATGGATGAGCGAACAGCAGAGGCTGGTCTTCTGCTTCATGCCGCCCGATAGTTTGCCAGCCGGACGATCGGCGAAAGCCGACATACCCGTGCGCGCCAGAAGATCGGCGATACGACGCTCACGTTCTTTTCGATTATGCCCGAACAGCCGTCCGAAAAAGTCGATATTCTCGAACACCGAAAGCGTGGGATAGAGGTTCTTCCCAAGTCCCTGCGGCATATAGGCGATACGGGGATAGGCAGACTGGAGATGACGCTTGTCCGAAATATCACCGCCGAGAACCTCGATGCATCCCTGTTGCATCGTTCGCGCTCCGGCGACCAACGATAACAGGCTTGATTTCCCGACCCCGTCAGGTCCGATCAGACCGACCATGCAGCCGACGGGAATATCAACGTTGACGTCGCGCAGAGCGCGCGTCTTCCCATAGGACAGCCCTACGCCTTGCGCCCGGACGACAAAGCTGTCGTCATTGGCGCCAGCTTTGACAGTAGAACCATTCATTTCACGGTTTCCGCGAGATTCTTCGGCCATTCGGCATTGGGGTCAAGCTTGACATAGGCCATGCCCGGCAATCCGGTTTTCACCTGTTGGATATATTTTTGAAGCAGTTCTTGCGGGATTTTTGCCTTCACGCGGAACATCAGCTTCTGGCGCTCTTCCTCCGTTTCTACGGTCTTCGGCGTAAATTGGGCCACATCGGCCACAAAGCTGATCTTTGCAGGAATGACATATTGCGGCGCGGCATCGAGAACAATCCGGGCGTCGGCCCCCATGGCCACCCGCCCGGCCTGCCCCGTCGGCAGGAAGAAAGTCATGTAAACGTCGCTGACGTCTACAAGATTGAGCACCCTCCCACCTGCGGAAAGCACTTCACCCGGTTGGGCAACGCGGTATTGAACACGTCCCGGCTTCGGCGCTCTCAAAGTGGCGTCGTTGATATCGGCCTCAATGCTCGCGATTGCCGCCTTGGCGGCTTCAACCGATGCTTCGGCATCCACGACCTGTGCCTTGGCAGCCCCAATGGCGGCCTCAGTGGCCGCAAGTTGCGCCTTGGCTGCACCGACAGCCGCCTCCGCACCCTGCGCAGTTGCACGGTCATCGTCCAGGACTTGCTGGGAAACCGTGCGCGATTGCGTCAATTGCTGGGAGCGGGCCAGACGGCGCTGGGCGGCATCCAGTTGCGCTTCGCGCTGTGCCACCGTCGCTTCTGCAGCCGTGTGTTCGGCTTCGCGCTGCGTGACAAGACTGCGCGCTGTCTCGATACCGATCTCAGCACGGCGCAATTGCGCCTCAGCCTGCTTGCGCTGGCTTTCCAGCTGATCCGTATCCATACGTGCGAGAATATCATCTGCCTGAACGAAATCCCCTTCATCTGCGAGGATTTCGCGAATGCGACCCGGGCTCTTCGTCGAAATATCGATCTCAACCGCCTCGATGCGTCCATTGCCCTTGGCGATACCGTCCGGCAACCCATCGCCGTTCAGCGCTTTCCAGGCATAGTACCCGCCTGCGGCAAGGACGATAATCGCTCCAGCCAGTATCCATTGCTTACGGTTGAAAGCCATAATGAAACACCCTCATTGCCATCGTCGTCACAATACCGTCTTCAAATGAAGCACCGGCAAGCGGTCGCTGCCTGCAAGGGTTTTGATTGTCCCCACCGCCCCGCCTCCGGCGTCTGCCAGAACCTTCTCGGGAGGATATGGAACTACCTTTTCATTTAGCAACCGGTGAATTGGGGGAAGCGATCCAGAATCGTAAACTCCCGGTTAAACCTGCTCTAATCGGAGTAAAGGCTGCCCGCCTTGATTAGGATCAAGAACCGCTAAAATACAGAACAATGTTGCTAGAGACGCGGGTGCTGATTTTATGAAACAGAGGGGAGTAACGTCGACAGCACCCGCTGGCTGTCGACAGACGACGTTACAGAAAGATCGCGCTCATGCGCTCGACAGATTGATTTAGCCGGGGTGCCATTCGAGTAGGGCCTCGGCACCCCGGGTCACCGACTCTGGTGGAAACCGGCAACGATTGTTGGTTAGCACCCGCTCAAACGAAGCTCTTTGATTTCAATCAAACAAACAACAATTCCGCAAATCGTCGTCGTTTTTTTGCCGTTAGTTTTTCCGTGGCCTGCACTTGCCCCACGTCTTTTTCAGATAGTTCGACACACCTTTCAGCTTCGGGTCGGAGAGGAAACCCTGACGAAAGAGAATGCTCCCTTTCACCTCCGGCAAAGATTCATTGAATTCTAGCTGGCGCTTAATTTCGGTCACGCCCTCGCCCGCCTGCCAACTGGGTTCAAGTGTGGTTCCAGAACTGGCCCGATAGAGTGCCAAACCAATATAAAGATCGGTCTTCGTGCCGCGAACGGTATCGGCCCACCATTTCGCAATCGTCCCGTAAGACACATCTTTGCGGCCAAAGGACCAGTAAATCTGCGGCGCGATATAGTCGATCATGCCTTCTTTCACCCAGCGCCGGGTGTCAGCAAAATCTCCGTCATAGTTCGTTTTCCCGGCGCGAGTTGCAGAACCGCGCGGATCGTCCGCAGCGTTGCGCCAAACGCCACTCGGACTGATGCCGAAGCGAACATTTGGTTTGATGGCTTTTATCTTGTCTGAAATCTCTCGCACCAACGTATGGGTATTGTAGCGACGCCATTCGTATTTGCTCGAGAACCGTGTCCCAAACCGTGCATATGATTTGTCGTCGTCAAGTTTCGACGATGCTGTCTCGTAGTAGAAGTAGTCATCGAACTGAATCCCATCGATATCGTATTTCTGGACGACCTCTGCCGTCACATTCGTCACCCATTCACGGACAGCCGGAATGCCAGGATCAAGGACGTAACGGTCGGCTGAAACACCGACCCAGTCGGGGTGGGACTTGAAAACACTGACTGGCGACTCGTTTGACGAATTCCGCAATTCCTTGCGGGTAGACGGCTTCGTATCCATCGAAACACGGTAGGGATTAAGCCATGCATGCAGTTCTATGCCGCGCTTATGCGCTTCCTGAATTGCAAATTTCAGCGGATCAAAGCCGGGATCTTTACCGAGAGTTCCAGTCAGATAGGACGACCACGGCAAATAGGATGACTGATAAAATGCATCGGCAGTCGGCGAAACCTGAAAGATGACAGCATTGATACCATGCTCAGATGCTTCATCGAAAAGTCTGAGCAGCTCTTCTTTCTGACGCTTTATGCGTTCAGCATCGTCCTCGATACGGGACGAACTGCGTGACGGCCAGTCGAGATTGAGAACTGTCGCTATCCAGCTGGCATGAAATGCATCGCAGTCGAGGGGCATGAAATCGTTCCGTCTAAACAACTCGTCAGGCAAGGGTTTGAAATGGTTCTTTAACGCATCAGAGCGCCGTGCGTCCATTTGGACGCACAAAGGTCGCTCTAATTTACTGAAATTACGCATCGTGCTTTCCAAAAAATCGATCCCGATTTTTGGCCCGATGCTGTAGCTTAAAGATGGAAAAGCAACAGCGAGGGCAGCATGTACAAGAATATTCTCGTAACCACCGATGGGTCAGAATTTGCAGAGCGCGGGCTCGTCCACGCATTTAAACTGGCACGAACAGTCCGCGCGAAGGCGACGGTACTGACTGTGACCGCTCCCTATTCCGTTTCGGGGCTTCCTGGCGGCTGGACTGATAGCCCTGCCTTCATCGAGCGCTTCGAGCAGGAATGGAATGAATATGCCGATAAATCCCTCGCTCGTGCCCGCGAACTGGCGGCTGAAACGGAAGTCGAAGTTCATACGCTGCATGTGGTTGCCCCACATCCGGCGACATCGATCATTGAAACTTCTAAAGAACTGCGCAACGATCTTATCGTCATGGCCTCTCATGGTCGTCGCGGACTGAAAGGTATGCTTCTTGGCAGTCAAACCTACGAAGTCCTGACGCGCAGCAACACACCGGTTCTAGTGGTAAAATAAAGCCACATCGAAAGGGCCCGAAATTATCGGGCCTTCTTCCTTTTCAGCCAGTCTGGTGACCCGTCGCGCTTTCGATATCGATACGGAAGAAGATCGGTTCAAGTTTGCGTTCGTGTCCGTCCTTCGCGACCGTCTTTATGTATGCCGGTTCCCACCAGGTCGGTTCCGAAGCCATAAGCGCGACGATCGCATTTTTTTCCTCATCACGATCGATTTCCCGATAATGACCGTTCAGCACAACGGTGCGCCAGTTTGTCCGGGATTCGATATGATCGAAAAGAATACAAACTGCATCATTCTTGCGCAGGGCCTCGGTCTTCTGCCCATCGGTGGTAAAAGAATAGAGCGAGCCGCCACTGAACCGGAAACTAAGCGGTACGATAAACGGACGATTGTCGAGAACATAAGCCAGCCGCCCGAGATGGGTGTGCTGTATCATGTCCCGGATATCGTATTCCGACATTTCCCTGATCATCATGGCACGCCTCCGCTGTTTGTTTATCTGCCAACAAACTAACATAGGGCGGGCCTACAGCTTTGACTGTAATCAAAACACAAGTAGAGCTAATTTATCAGACGAACAAACGCCCTTCCGCGATCTTGACCGCCGTGCCTCCAATCCTCGCTCCCGTGAGCTGCTGCTTGGCAACGTCCAGTTCGAGACGAATCCGCGAAGGTCGCCCCATCTCCATTCCCTGCTCGATCCACCACTGCGAACTGCCGTCAACAGGTTTGTCGTTCTTCTGAATCATGCCTGCAAAGGCGGCTGCAGCCGAGCCCGTAGCCGGATCTTCATAGACATTCGCCCCCGTTACAAACATGCGCGCATGGAAATTGCTGTCGAACAAAATCGTTTCGCGGCAATAGACGTAAATCGGCAAAGGTCGGCCATCGACGTGTGGGAGGCTTTCGTTCACATAGACCGGGTCAATGGACACTTTTGCTGCGGCAATCAGATTGTGAACCGGCACGAGCAGATAAGGTGTGCCCGCGCTCCAGACGCCAGGCACATGGTTCTCAAATCCGATCTCATGTGTACCGAGACCGATCGCAGCAGCGGCCTCTTCTTTCTCGACCTTGACATCAACTCGCTCCGGCAGGCGGGGCAGATCGAACTCGGCGAAGGCGCTATTTTCGCCCAATATCACGCCGCAGCGAACAATACCGACCTTCTCTTCCAAAGCCACGAGCCTGTCGGTCTCATCACCAGTTTTACGACGGCGAGCCAGCGACACGGCAGCCCCCACTGTCGGGTGCCCGGCAAAGGGAAGCTCATAATCAGGCGTGAAGATACGCACCGCCGCTTCATGTGCGGGATTGTTCGGGGGAAAAATGAAAACCGTTTCGGAAAGATTGAACTCGCGTGCGATGGCCTGCATACGCGCATCGGTCAAACCTTCGCTATCATGGACGACAGCCAGCGGATTTCCAGCCAGAGCCTTGTCGGCGAAAACGTCGAAAACCTCATAGAATCTGCCGGAAACGGCGGCGTCATTCATCCCTTATTCTCCCCTCGACCTACACACAAAACCGACTGCGAGGTCGGTTTCACTCCAATGTCTCATGCTTCGCATTGTCTGCGAGCATAGCCAATTTCGCGCCGCTGTCATCTGCAAGTCTGGCCAAGCTTTAGAGATTGTTGAAATGCCAGTCGGCAAATGCTCGCACATAGGACGGTGTTGCGTCTCCCATCGTTCGAGCTGCCTTCACTGGTATGATCTCTGATAGTTCCGGTTCTTCCTCCGCAGAAAGATATCGTTCAATCCGTGATACCAGATCGGTTGACGGCGCATCGAAATAATAACGGCGGAAAAGCGCGATGCTACGGTTTCCTGTCACAAGATTGATCTGTCGCTCCGCACGCGCGTCAAGAAGATCAAGACCCGTTTCCTCGCGAACCTCCCGTTGCCGATTGGCGTCATAATCGACAGCTCCATCGACAATGTCATTATCATCCACTGAGCCCGCCGGAAAATAGACCCTTCCCGCCCCGGCATTTTGTGTGCTCATACGCCCGGCGATCAAATGTCCTTCGCTCGAGACAATCACACCGACACCGAAAATGTGCCACGGACGTTCCTGCGATACGTCATGCCGCCAGTGCATCAGCGTTGCAAAACTGGTGCGCTTGAAGCCAGCCTGAAACACGCCGCCAATCAGTTCTGCGTGTGGTGCCAGATAGAATTCGCCATCGAACAAAGTAGGGTTGGCCGCCCGCTCACGTGTCCAGTTCGAAGCAATCGCTTCGTGGTTATCCACGGTATATGATAAAGGACCGGGCAGTACCCGGACATCGGCACTGTCAATAATGTGGACAGTATTTTCCCGAACCTGCTTCATCGCTCAAACCATGTTCAATGTCACTGCAACCGGACAATGATCGCTTGCTTTCGGGCGATCCCAACCTGTTCTAGGATAACGCTCGATCTGCTGATCAGGTGGAAAAATCGTGCGCCAAGGCTGGCCACGCCGAATGATATTCGGAACCGCCTTCTCATTTTTCTTCGCAAAAGAAGGCGATGCCATGATGTAATCAAGCTGGCAAAGATGACGCTCCTGCGGCCCGCGCGTATGGTAAAGCGTCCAGCGGTCCATAACGGGACGGCGCTCGACCAGATTGACCGCAAACCCATCGGCTAAGAGCACGTCCAACGCACTTTCTTCTTCAACCATTGGCGTGAACTGATAGCCGTTCCATTCATCGCCCCCGATAATGATCCGCTCACGATAATCATTGAAATCACCACAAATCAGCCAGCGGCGATCTGCAACATTGGATGGTCCGAACTTATCCTCGATGATACGGCGCATGGCGCGCGCCTCTGCGCGTCTCACCGGCAGAGATGCTGTCCGTCCGTCAAATCCGTTGCGCGCGCCCGTCATCGATTTCAGATGCGTAACGAAGAGCGATATGGGCTTCCCGGCAATGCGGATATCCAAATTCAGGCAATCTCGCTTGAAGATTCGGTCATGGGGTTCCAGGCCAAGTTCCCCAAGTACGGGCTCGTAGAGGCCAAAATCATTATAGGTTACATAAGCATAGCTGGTGACTTCGTCGACTTCGATGGGCTGCCCGTCCCGTGTCGTATCGCGCATCATAACGGCAACATCTATGCCGCGGCTGTCATTGCCATCTATGAGATATTTATGTCGGAAACCGTGGCCTATCATCTTGAAAAGATAGCCATATTCAAACGCATTCAACGCCGCCAGATTATCCACCTCTTGCAGGCAGAGAATATCAGCCCGCGTTTCGGCAATCGCCAGAGCCGTCATCTGGCGTGTGTCGTCTGCGTGCGCCACAGCGCGCGCCTGCTCAAGAAGGCGATACTGCGCCTCATCGTTGATCTCGAACAATTGCAGGGCGCGATCCTGATGCAATTCATTGCGAAAGCCGGAAAAATCAAACCGGCGCATCAGATTTTCGACATTGAAAGTAGCTATGGTAAACATGTCTTCGCAATCTCTCTGCTTGCTGGGCGATTGGCAAGAGGATGATTTCCGAAACCAATAAATTTCTGCCGAAGCGGTGACTTGGATATAAAGTATACCCATATATCGGGAGAACGTTGATTAAAGCGAGCTGAAACGATGCGAAAAATTGTGCGCCTGACGATACTGACAGGGCTATTCGTTGCAGGCATTGCAAGTGTGGGTTCAGCCGTCGAACTGCGTAACAGCCAATATCTTCCCTCGCTGAAACCGAGCGGACCGTTGATTATCGGCGGTCAGGCAGGTGCCAATCGCACAGATCCGAGCGCTCGCAACTGCTACGGTTCAACGCTTTGCCGGGAAAGTGGAACTTATATCACCGAACATGGCGTATTGAACTACAAGAACGGCGATGCTCTGCAATATCGACGCACGATGCAGCCACCGACTGCGGGCGCGCGCCCCAGCAGCAATCATATCCAGTGGTGTTCAAACCGCTATCGCAGCTACCGAACATCCGACAATACATTCCAGCCGTTGGCTGGTCCCAGAACAGGCTGCAATTCGCCATTCCAGTAAGAAAAAAGCCGGGTCTGAACCCGGCTTTTTTTATTTCCACCAACCTAGGCGGCAGCGGATTTCGTATGAGCACGTATCAAACGACCAAGGCGCTTGATGCCTTCATCGATCATCTCGTCGTTGGCGCATGAATAGCTGAGGCGCAGCGTGTTGGCACCGCTACCATCGGCAAAAAATGCCCGCCCCGGAACAAACGCCACTTTCTCGCTATCGATGGATGCAGCAAGTAGCGCTGCGCCATCCATGCCTTCCGGCAGCGTGACCCAGATGAACATACCGCCTTCAGGCTTCGTCCAGCTTGTGGTTTCAGGCATATATTTCGCCAGCGCTTCGAGCATCTTGTCGCGACGGTGCTTATACACCTTGTGCAGCTTCGCGACCTGAGTACCAAAGCCGCCGCTCGCAACACGCTGAATAGCGATCTGGTTGATCGTGGACGAATGAAGGTCCGCAGCCTGTTTCATGAGAACAAGCTTACGAATGACTGGCTTCGACGCAACCACATAGCCGACACGCAAACCCGGAGCCAGCGTCTTGGAGAAGGAACCGCAATAGATGGTGCGGGTCTTCTCGATGTCACTGCCATTGCGGGCAATGTCCAACGCCAGAATTGGCGAAATCGCATCGCCATTGTAGCGAAGATACTGATAAGCCGCATCTTCGATAACCGGAATATCGAGCTCATCAGCCTGTGCGAGCAGTTTCTCACGACCGGCAAGATCGACGGTTTCCCCTGTCGGGTTGCTGAAATCGGCAGACAGATAAGCGAACTTGACCTGACCGCCGGCTTTCTTGGCAGCCTCTGCATAGGATTCCGGCGTGCGGTTGCCGTTGATCGCCAGCATATCGTAATTGGGCTCGTAAGCGTTGAAAGCCTGCAGCGCGCCAAGATAGGTCGGTGCGGTCACCAGTGCTGTGTCGGCGGGCGACAAAAACAGCTTGCCCAGATAATCGAGAGCCTGCTGCGAACCCGATGTGATGAACACATTGTCTTCCGTGCAGGGAATGCCAATCTTGGCAAGTTCTCCGACCAACCAGGTGCGCAGCGGCTTGTAGCCTTCCGAAACGGAATATTGCAGCGCTGCGTTGGCTTCTGGACCCGTAAGAATGTCCTTATAGGCTGCCTGGAATTCTTCGTGCGGGAAAAGAGCCGGATCAGGAATTCCGCCCGCAAACGAAATAATATCTGGGCGTTCCAGAAGCTTCAGCAGTTCGCGGATTTCCGATGCGCGCATACGTTTCGAGCGCGTTGCAAATACATTTTCCCAGTCCAACACGGGAAATCTCCTCAATTAGACTATCCGTACATTTTACGGAACTTGTAATAGCTAAGTCTCCTCAAAACTTGGCTATTGGATGTGAAGCTCTAGCGCACTTTTCAGCAGACGAGAACAGCTTTTCCCATGCTTCTATGGAATAAAGATATTCGGAATTGTTTTGGCCTTCAAAGTGCACGAAACGAAAAAACTGGCGCAGAATTTGGGTTATTTTCGTTCGCCATATGCTCACGATCACCCCCGTTACAACGCACCATGTATGAAGGGGGCGCAAGAAACGCCCCCTCTTTTCATGTTTCATCGAATTTCAAAATCAGATGATATTCCGGCTCTGGCGTTTGCATCATTTGCAGACAACCAGAACCTGAAACCCGCTGTTTTTAGTTACGTGCCTTGTCGACGAGCTTGTTCGCGGCGATCCACGGCATCATGCCGCGGAGCTTTTCGCCGACTTCTTCGATCTGGTGGCTGTCGTTGTTGCGACGAATGCCCTTGAAGCGCGCTGCACCTGCACGATATTCCTGCATCCAATCGGAAGTGAACTTGCCGGTCTGAATGTCCTTCAGAACGCGCTTCATTTCTTCCTTGGTTTCAGCAGTGATGATGCGCGGACCAGTGACGTATTCGCCCCACTCGGCAGTGTTCGAAATCGAGTAGTTCATGTTGGCGATGCCGCCTTCGTAGATCAGGTCCACGATGAGCTTCATTTCGTGCAGGCACTCGAAGTAAGCCATTTCCGGCGCGTAGCCAGCTTCAACCAGAACTTCAAAACCGGTACGGATCAGTTCGACCACGCCGCCGCAAAGAACGGCCTGTTCACCGAACAGGTCTGTTTCGCACTCTTCCTTGAAGGTGGTTTCGATGACGCCCGAACGACCGCCGCCAACGCCCGAAGCGTAGGAGAGAGCCAGATCATGAGCATTGCCCGAGGCGTCGTGATGAATGGCGATGAGGCAAGGAACGCCGCCGCCCTTCTGGTATTCGCCGCGAACCGTATGGCCTGGGCCCTTCGGTGCGATCATGACGACGTCAATCGACTTCTTCGGCTCAATGAGGCCGAAATGCACGTTGAGGCCGTGGGCGAAAGCGATTGCCGCGCCATCACGAAGATTGTCGTGAATGTGTTCCTTGTAGATGTCAGCCTGCAGCTCGTCAGGGGTTGCCATCATCATGAGATCGGCCCACTTGGCGGCATCGGCGACGTTCATCACTTCAAAGCCGTCAGCCTGTGCCTTCTTCGCGGTTGCAGAACCTTCACGAAGGGCAACACGCACGTTGGCGGCACCGGAATCCTTGAGGTTCAGCGCATGGGCGCGGCCCTGGCTGCCATAACCGACGATAACCACCTTCTTCGACTTGATCAGGTTAACGTCAGCATCCCGATCGTAGTAAACGCGCATTTCCTTATTCCCTTCGTTCAGATTGTTCTTCGGCTTTCTTGCGTCCACCGATGTGATTAGGCCCCATAGAGGGCAAAAAACTGCTTGGTGGCGCGCCGGGCGTCCCGGATGACCACGTCGTCAGTCAGTTCCAGATGGTCGCCAAGCAGCAACCGTATTTGCATGTCCCGGACGACAAGCCCGAAAAACGTGCGAAATGCCTCATCGATATCGTCGAAGGCCAGCAAACGTGCCTCCTGCCCCATATGGAGAATGGGCTTGAGGCGTTTGGCCATGGCCACAGGACCGTTGGCCAGAACGATATCGCCCAACGTGGATTTGCCGGACGCCGCATGGCTGACCGCCAGCCGGTTCAAGGCTATCGAGGTCTTCCCCGACAGCACCAGCAGCCAGTCGCGCGCGAAATGTTCCAGACTCGAGAAAAGAGATTCCGCATCCAGCTTTTCACGGGTCAGCGGTACGACGCGAACTTTCGATGCCTGCCAGCGAACCATTGCCGTCAACAGACCGTCGCGGTCGCCAAACCATTTATAAAGGCTTTCTTTCGAGCAGTTGGCGGCACGTGCAATACTTGCCGTCGTCAAAGCGCGATCCCCGCCTTCCACTAGAAGGCGCAACGCCTGCTCCAGAACATCGTTCTGACGCGGCGAAAGAGCCTGCTGCTTTTGAGCCTGCAATTCGTCGCTGGTATCAGTCACGGGTCTCTTCCTCCACCTTGTACCGTACGGTACGGTTCCCAATTCATAATTATTGTTTCGTCAGCGGTCAAGCATGTTTTCTAAAATTGCAGCTGCCTGATACGGGAATAATTTTCATCGTCATCAAATGCAAAAAAGCGCCTTCCCGAAACCGGGAAAGCGCCCTTTGAAACTATCGATTCAGATGGATTTACAGATTCACCTGCGTTCCAATTTCCACCACACGACCGGTGGGAATCTGGAAATATTCTGTCGCGTCAGACGCAGTTCGGGCAAGCAGGATAAACAGCTTGTCCTGCCAGAGCGGCAAGCCTGAATGAGCCGACGCCTTGAGCGAGCGGCGCGACAGGAAGAACGACGTCGTCATGATATCGAATTTCCAGCCAAGCTTTCGACAGATGCCGAGCGCTCGTGGAATATTCGGTTGCTGCATATAGCCGAAGGTAAGCGTCACCTGCATGAAGCGCTCGTTATATTGGGATACACGCGCGCGGTCGGCACTTGAAACCCACGGCTTCGATGCCGTCACAACCGTCAGTATGACGTTATTCTCGTGCAAAACCTTATAGTGCTTCAAGCTGTGCATGAGCGCAGTGGGAGCGCTTTTAGGATCGCCCGTCAGAAACACAGCCGTGCCCGGCACGATGGTCGGCGGACGTTTGGTCATTTGTTGGACGATCAGATCCAGTGGAACTTCGGCCTTGCGGGTCTTGTTAAAGAGATGCCGCGTTCCGCGCACCCAGGTCCACATGATGAGAACAAGTATCGCGGCGATACCAATCGAAGCCCAACCACCCTCATGGACTTTGATTATATTTGCACCGAAGAACATTATATCGATGATCAGGAATCCAACAATAATCGGCAGAGCGCGGCTCACGCGCCAATTCCAGATGCGTGTCATCACGATATAGAGAAGGACTGTCGTGACCAGCATGTTGCCAGTAACTGCAATGCCATATGCAGCGGCCAGATTGCTGGACTTCTCGAACCCGAGCACCAGAATAACCACCGCCAGCCCTAGAAGCAGGTTGACGCGCGGAATATAAATCTGGCCGTGCAGCTTTTCCGAGGTGTGCTGGATTTCAAGGCGCGGCAGAATGTTGAGCTGAACAGCCTGACGTGCCACCGAATAAGCGCCCGTAATAACTGCCTGGCTAGCGATAACGGTCGCCGCAGTTGCCAGCAGGACCATGGGCAACAGCGCGAAGCTCGGCATCATCTGGAAGAATGGCAATGCAGCGGCTTCGCCATGTGAAAGAATGAAGGCTGCCTGTCCAAAATAGTTGAGCAGCAGGCATGGGAACACGATCCATAGCCATGCACGAACGATTGGCTTGCGTCCAAAATGGCCGAGGTCGGCGTAAAGAGCTTCGGCACCGGTCATTGCGAGGAACACGGCACCAACCGTGATAAAGGCAATGCCTGGGCTGATCATCAGAAAGCGTACAGCATAATAGGGATTCAGCGCCACCATCACCGTAGGATCATCGAAAATATGCCAGAGACCCGACGCACCCAGCGCCAAAAACCACAATGCCATAATCGGTCCGAAGACGATGGCCACCTTGCCAGTGCCGAGTTTCTGCACCGAAAACAGCGTCACAAGAATGACGACAGTTATGGGAACAACGAACGGAGTAAGATCAGGAGCGACAATCTCAAGACCTTCCATCGCTGATAGAACGGAGATTGCGGGCGTAATGACTGCGTCACCGAAGAACAGCGCCGCACCGCAGATGCCTACCCCCAAGATAAGGTCAGGCCGGCCTTTCAACGCACCTCTGACAAGAGCCATCAACGAAAGAATGCCGCCTTCGCCGTTATTATCGGCGCGCAGAACAAACAGCACATACTTGATGGTCACAACCAGCGTCAGTGCCCAGAAGATCAGAGAAACAACGCCCAGAATGTCACTGCGGGCGAGAATGCCATCGCTCGCCGCCGCATGAAGGGCTTCACGAAAAGCATAGATGGGGCTGGTGCCGATGTCACCGTAGACAACGCCCAGCGCCCCAAGCACCAGCGTTTTCATGCTCTCATTGTGCTGTTCGGCATCTTCAGCAAAAGCGACGCTTTCAGGAACACCAACGGCAGGCATAGCGGCCTGTGTGGGCGTGTCATTGCCATTTAGCTCGCCGCTCATATGCAGGCACCTCGCAACTTCCTGAAAAGATTCTGGCTGGAGTTACTGGAGATCGATTTCAGATAATGAGTGTATTCGCAAAAAGTTGCGAATTGCCGCATCGTCGCCGCACCGTTTCCCAAATCAGCTTTAATCATAAGCTTGGTATCGATTGAACGTAGCAATTCGTCCGAATGCAACCGCAATAGAACTGCCTCGGCGCAGAAAGCAGACGTCGGAAAACTGCTTCAATGCTTCCCTCATACGATCCTGCGTCCCCCAACGCATCTGAATAGTGGCGGACGCCTAAAGCTTGTCTCACCCGAATGCAAATGCGCTTTTTGCAAAGCTTCAACCCGAGCCATGCACCAAGCGCATTAACTAACATCTTATGCCAATGCCGCAATATAGCGGCTTACAGTTACCGGAATTCCATACATGAGTGCATCGGCGGTCAATCCATGTCCAATGGAAACTTCACTCAACTGAGGGATACGTTTTATCAGCGCAGGCAGATTGTCTACTGTAAGATCATGCCCCGCATTGATATCGAGGCCTAGCGCCGTAGCGGCATTTGCAGCCTTTTCCAATCGATCCAGTTCACGTATTGCGGCTGCCGGGTCATCATAGGTCGCACCATAAGGGCCGGTATAGAGCTCCACACGGTCCACACCGATAGCAGCTGCGCGTTCGTATCCAAGCGGATCGGGGTCGGCGAACAATGACACCCGCATTCCGCCTGCTTTCAAACGGGCCACGATAGGAGCCAGAAAGTCAGATTTCGACACGAAATCCCATCCATGATCCGAGGTCGCCTGTGTTGGATCATCAGGAACGAGCGTCACCTGCTCAGGCTGATGTTTCTCCACCAGATCGAGAAATGCTTCGCTTGGAAAACCTTCGATATTGAACTCCGCCTGCGGAAACTCGTCATCGATCAAAGCGCGTATATCACCCAGATCGGAAAACCGGATGTGACGCTGATCGGGACGCGGATGCACTGTCAATCCCGCAGCGCCTGCTGCAAGCGCAGCGCGGCCCAGACCGGTAACGCTTGGCCAAGGCAAATCACGCCGATTTCGCAGCATCGCAACAGCGTTGAGATTGACCGATAATTTCGCAGGCATTGGCGACTCCCGGATAGATATTCCGCTTTATAACGCCTGCCACGAAAAAATGTGAGTGCTTTGCCGTCGCACCGCGGCCGCAATCCCCAACCATGAAATCTGCCTGCAACAAACTGGGTTTGCATAGTTTTTCCAGTTCGCATCAATTTGGAGACTGTCCGCAACCTTTGCCCCCGCTTCGACGTTTAAATCTGATCAATGATGGAGGTCTATGATGCGAAATGAGGACATACCCGTCATTCGCCGCATTCCAACAAACCGGGAAGACGTTTTTGCTTTTGCAATTGAAGGACATCTCGACGATGCGTCATTGGAGAACCTCTACGGGCTTCTCGACGCAGCTTACGAAACGCATGAAGAAATTGACCTCCTGATCCGTCTCACCGGATATGAAGGTTTCGACTGGACGGCCGCTTTCTCGGAAAGCATGTTGTCCATGCGCTCCAAGTCCCTGAAAAAGCTCCGACATTATGCAATCGTCGGTGGCCCCTTGTGGATACAAGCCAGCATAACCCTCATGCAGCCTTTCCTGTCCATAGAGCTTCGCGCTTTCGAAGCAGACGAAGAAAACGAGGCCTGGGAATGGCTGAGCGCCCGACCGACAGACGAATAATTACTTTACAATGGTCAAACGTTCGGCAGCCCGCGTGATCGCCGTATAAAGCCACCGCTCACGCGTATCGCGAAACGCAAAACTTTCATCGAAGAGCACGACTTCATCCCATTGGGAGCCCTGTGCCTTATGCACAGTTAAAGCATAACCGTAATCGAAATCGTCGTAGCGTTTTTTGGTCTGCCACGGAATTTCACTGTCGGGGTCTTCGAACTGCGCCTTCAGCAGCTTGATCTTCGCCACACCGCGATCATCATCCTCAGGTGTAACCAGCAAATTGATACCGGGCTTCACCGTTTCCTTGGACGATGTCATCACCTTCCAGAGCGATCCGTTGAGAAGTCCCTTGGCAGGATCGTTGCGCAGGCAAACCAGTTTGTCGCCAGCCTGCGGGTAATCAGCAGTAAAGCCTTTTAGCTCCCGAAGGCGCTGGTTATAGCGGCGGCGCGTCCGGTTGGTACCGACGAGCACCTGATCGGCGGCTAACACCATCTCCTGATTGACGTCGCCTTTTCCGATAACCTTTGCAGCGCCATGGTCACCATAAGGAAGTTCACGCCCTTCCCGCACATCAAGCGCCATACGGATGATCGGATTGTCCTGCGCCTGACGATGAATCTCGGTCAGAAGATAATCCGGCTCGTGTTCCGTGAAAAAGCCGCCGCCGGAAATCGGCGGCAACTGCCCCGGATCGCCAAGAACGAGGATGGGCGTGCCGAAACTCATCAAATCCCGCCCCAGCGCCTCATCGACCATGGAACATTCGTCCACGACGATCATCGCGGCTTTGGCGACAGGGCTCTGCCGGTTAAGCGAGAAGGTCGGCGCGATGGAAGTCTTGCCAGTCGTTTCGTCCTCAATCGCTTCTTCGCCACGTGGGCGATAGATCAGCGAATGAAGCGTGCGTGCGTTGCTAGCGCCTTTCGAGCGCAGCACCTGTGCCGCCTTGCCGGTAAAGGCCGCAAACTGCACATCGCCATCCACATGCTCGGCAAAATAGCGGGCGAGCGTCGTCTTGCCCGTACCCGCATAGCCGAACAATCTGAAAATAGGGCTGCGGCCGTCTTTGAGCCACTGCCCGACGGCCTTCAGCGCCTGATCCTGTTCCGGTGAAAACTGCATGATCCTTTCAGACAGGATTCGCCGCCCGAAAACAAGATCAAACCGTGATCAAACGGTTTTGCTCACCAGTGCTGCAAATCTGTCGAGATCGACATTGCCACCACTGACGATCACCCCTACACGCTTACCTTGCAGCTTCGACGCCATCTGTCGTGCGCCAGCAAAAGCGAGACAGCCTGTCGGTTCGACCACCATTTTCATCCGGCTGGCGAAGAATTTCATGCCGTCAACCAGTTCATCGTCGCTAACGGCCAGAATATCACGAACAGTTTCGCGGATGATGGCAAAGGTCATGTCGCCAAGAGCTTGCGTCTGGGCGCCGTCCGCCAAGGTCTTCGGCACGTCGATGTGCACAATCTTGCCGGAGCGGAGCGACTGCTGGCCATCATTTCCGGCCATCGGCTCGACACCGTAGACGTCGCATTCCGGCGACAAGGCTTTTGCCGCTAGCGCTGAACCGGCCAACAGGCCACCACCGCCAAGACAGACAAACAGGGCATCAAGGGGACCGGTTTCCTCAATCAATTCCTTTGCCGCAGTTCCCTGCCCCGCAATTATATCAGGATGATTGAATGGCGGAATGAGGGTCAGCCCACCCTCTTCGGCCAGGCGCTTCGAAAGCACATCGCGGTCTTCTTCATAGCGGTTATAGGTAACAACCTTCGCGCCATAGCCTCGCGTTGCATCAAGTTTCGCGCGCGGCGCATCCTCAGGCATGATGATGGTCGCGCCAATACCGAGCAGTTTTGCCGCAAGCGCGATCGCCTGCGCGTGATTACCGGACGAAAAAGCCAGCACACCTCGCGCTTTTTGCTCATCCGTAAACCGCGACAGAGCATTGAAAGCACCACGAAATTTGAAGGCACCGATGCGCTGGAAGTTCTCGCATTTGAAAAAGAACTGAGCGCCGGTTTCGCGGTCGATAGTTGACGACGTGAACACCGGCGTATGGTGCGCATATCCTTCGATCTGCCTTGCGGCCGAAATAACATCATCATAAGTTGGAAGCTGGTTCATCATTCGCCTCTTCATTCTCTATTTCAGCATCGGCCATAGGCTCAGAACGAGCAGCAGGGCCATGATAAGGTTGAACCATTTCAATCGAACAGGATCGGAAAGCCAGTTGCGCAGCAATGTGCCAAACCCTGCCCAGACCGAAACGCTCGGCAAATTCACAATCGCGAAGGCGGAGCTGACCAGGAGCACGGCGACATAATAGTTGTCGTGATTGGCATAGGTGGCAATTCCCGTGATCGCCATTACCCAGGCTTTCGGATTGACCCATTGGAATGCCGCTGCCTGCAAGAAAGTCATTGGCTCAGCTTTATCTCGATGCTTTGCCTCTCCGATGGAACGCGACATAGCAATCTTCCAGGCAAGGTAGAGCATATAGGCGCCACCAGCGAATTTCAGCGCGGCATAGAATGACGGCACCGTTTCGATCAAAGCGCCGAGCCCGAAGCCGATCGCAAGCAGCAACACGAAGAAGCCCACACCGATCCCCAGCATATGCGGGATCGTTCGACGGAAACCAAAGTTTACGCCTGATACCAGAAGCATGAGATTATTTGGCCCCGGCGTAACGGACGACACGAAGGCGAAGACAAGAAGCGCCAGAAAAATTTCAACAGACATAGGACGGCCCCAATTTATGGGGACAAATTAGCTCAATAAAAAACCGGCACAATCGAAACATTGTGCCGGTTTTCAAACATATTGTATCGATTTCAGTTGAAAGCTTTTACATGCCTTCCGGGCCACGGTTCATGGCTGCAACACCCGTACGGCAGGTCTCAACCAGTCCGAGTGGCTTCATGATCGAGATGAACTGATCAATCTTGGCAGTCTTCCCGGTGATCTCCAGGATGAAGTGATCCGTCGTCGCATCAACCACCTTAGCCTTGAACGCGTCGGCAAGACGAAGCGTTTCCGCCCTCGCCTCACCTTTGCCGGCAACCTTCACCAGTGCCAGTTCACGTTCAACCGGACGGTCGTGGCCAAGCTCAGAGGCGCGATGGCTGAGATCAACGACGCGGTGAACCGGAACAATCCGGGCCAGCTGGTGGCGGATCTGGTCAAGCACGTGCGGCGTGCCGCGCGTCACGATCGTAATGCGCGACAGGTGCTTTTCATGCTCGGTTTCCGAAACCGTCAGGCTTTCAATATTGTAGCCACGTCCGGAGAAAAGACCGATCACACGGGCAAGGACACCTGGCTCATTGTCGACGAGTACCGCAAGCGTATGCGTTTCCGGCGTTTGCGTTTCGGCTGCAATGAAATAGGCCGATCCGGAAGCTAGGTTCTGTGCATTCATGATTTCTTTCCTCCGGATCAGACGAGCGCGCGGCCCTTGGCATCGATGGCGTTGGCGACAGCTTCATCCGTTGCTTCATCCGGCAACAACATTTCGTTATGCGCCTTACCCGATGGGATCATTGGGAAGCAGTTGGCGAGATTTGCCACGCGGCAATCGAAAATAACCGGCTTGTCGATGTCGATCATTTCCTGAATGGCGGCATCGAGGTTGCCCGGCTTGTCACAACGGATACCATGTGCGCCATAGGCTTCAGCCAGCTTCACGAAATCCGGCATCGCCTCGGTATATGAGTGCGACAGGCGATTGCCATGCAGGAGCTGCTGCCACTGGCGCACCATGCCCATATACTGGTTATTCAGGATGAATATCTTGATTGGCGCATTATGCTGGATGGCAGCCGACATTTCCTGAATGCACATCTGGATCGAGGCATCGCCCGCGATATCGATAACCAGTGCATCAGGGTGTGCGATCTGTACTCCGAGCGCTGCCGGCAGGCCGTAACCCATGGTGCCGAGGCCACCAGAGGTCAGCCAGCGGTTCGGTTCCTCGAAGCCATAGAATTGCGCAGCCCACATCTGGTGCTGACCAACTTCCGTGGTGATGTAAGTCTTCCGATCCTTGGTCAGTTCATAAAGCCGCTGAATTGCATATTGCGGCATGATGACGTCCTTGTTCGGCGCATAGGCGAGCGAATTGCGGGCACGCCAGCGATCGATCTGTTCCCACCAGGCACCGATTGCCTGCTTTTCCGGCTTCTTGTCAGAGGCACGGAACTGCCGAACAATATCTTCCAGAACATGCGCAACATCGCCGATGATCGGAACATCAACGCGAACGCTTTTGTTGATGGAGGATGGGTCGATATCGATATGAATTTTCTTCGAGTTCGGAGAAAATGCGTTCAGACGTCCGGTAATACGGTCATCGAAACGGGCACCGACGCACAGCATGACATCGCAGTCATGCATGGTCATGTTGGCTTCGTAAGTGCCATGCATACCGAGCATGCCGAGCCAGTTCTTGCCGGAGCCCGGATAGGCGCCCAGCCCCATCAGCGTGGATGTGATCGGGAAATTGCTGATCTCAACCAGCTCGCGCAGCAGACGGGAAGCTGCCGGGCCGGAATTAATCACACCGCCGCCAGAATAGATGACGGGCTTCTTTGCATTGACGAGCAGACGAACGGCGTCCGAAATTGCCTGCGCCTTGCCGTCGAGAACCGGACGGTAGCTGGTGCGCGGCGCGGTTTCCGGTGGCGTGTAAATACCCTTGGCGAACTGGATATCCTTCGGAATGTCGACCACAACGGGACCGGGGCGACCGGTGGAAGCGACATGAAAGGCTTCGTGCAGGATGCGCGCCAGATCGTTGACGTCCTTCACCAGCCAGTTGTGCTTGGTGCAGGGGCGCGTGATACCAATCGTATCGCATTCCTGAAACGCATCGGAGCCGATCAGCGTTGTCGGAACCTGACCAGAAATGCAAACCAGCGGAATGGAATCCATCAGGGCATCCTGCAGCGGCGTAACTGCATTGGTAGCACCCGGACCGGAGGTAACAAGCATCACACCGACTTTGCCGGTCGAACGCGCATAGCCTTCCGCAGCGTGTCCTGCGCCCTGCTCGTGTCGGACCAGAACGTGCTGAACCTTGTCCTGCTGGAACAGTTCGTCATAGATCGGAAGCACAGCGCCGCCGGGATAACCGAAGATGCTCTCCACACCCTGATCGATCAAAGCCTGAATGACCATTTCTGCGCCGGTCATTTCGCGTGGATTGCTTGCTTCCTGCGTTTCTGCGGCGTTTGCGTCCGCCTCACGTTTACCTGCAGTCATTGTTCTCTTCCCGTCGTCTGCATTTCATTTCTGATTTGGATAATAAAAAAGGCCCCCGAGGGAGCCTGTCTTTCGCGCATGGGAGCTTTCGCCGGATGGTTACACCATCCTGCCCATGCGCGCCCGTACCACAAGAATAATAATCGTGTTCATGGTGGCGGACACTAATAGCCGGATTTGGCGTCGTCAACGCATAAATACATCGCCCGCGATATTTTCTTAGGCTCACCCGCCCCAAACGATAACTTTATTTCAACGGAAGATTCTTATCCTGACACGAAACCTCCTGTTGAAAGTTGGGGCGGAGTGGGCAGCATGAGCGAAATTGGGGACAGTTCCAACGCGCGAGAACAGAGCGAATATGTGCAGCGCAATCGCACGGAAGGCTATGTCATCCAATGCGATGGCGAGAGTGCCATCGTCTCAGCGCTATCAGGCCCCTCTTCGGCAGCATCTGACGATTATTGGGCCGTAGGTCAGCTTATATCCATTCAGGCAGGCGACAATCGCGTCGTGGGACTCATCCGCAACGCGCTTGTTCCCGGTGATGTCTGGATACACGGCGGTGACAACACGCTCCATGTCCATGTCGAGTTTCTGGGTGAAGTTCGCGTGCAACCGACCGGGCAGACCACTTTCAACGGCGGTATTTCGCAGTTTCCCCATCCCGGCGCTATTGCTCACCGTATCCGCGCCACCGACCTTGCCGCCATTTATGCGCAAACAGGTCACAGCAGCGTTTCAATCGGTACACTCACGCAGGACGCAACCGTTCCGGCTTACATATCGGTCGATGATCTTATCTCCCGGCATTTCGCTATCGTCGGCACAACGGGCGTCGGCAAGTCGAGCGCAGTCATCCTGCTGCTACGCCGGATCGTCGCCGAAAAGCCCAATCTGCGTGTGCTCATTCTTGATCCACACAATGAGTTCGCGAGCGCATTTCCCGATCTGGCCGTGGCGGTCGATCAGACGAATATCGAACTGCCATTCTGGATGCTGCGGCTGGATGAATTTGCAGATGTGATCTTTCGCGGGCGCGCGCCGGACCCGATGGAACTCGATATATTGCGTGATCTGGTCCAGCTAGCCCGCGAAAAAATGCAGGGCACAGAACTGTCAGCCGCGAAAACATTGCGACGGCAGCTTGCCGACCGCCAGAGCGTCAGCGCCGACACGCCCATCGCCTACCGTCTGCTTGACCTGATAGCCCTCATCGATGAGCGTATGGGTCTCCTCGACAGCAAGGCGGAACGTCCCTATCTGCGCAGCCTCAAAGCTCGGCTTGAATCGATCTCTGCCGATCCCCGCTTCCGTTTCATGTTCGCTGTAACTGGCGGCTCGGAAACAATGCGACAGGCCATTGGCCGGATTTTTCGCATCCCGCTGAACGGAAAATCCATCTGCACATTCCAGCTTGCAGGCTTACCATCCGAGGTTGTCAACGCTGTTGCTTCCGTCTTGTGCAGACTGGCATTCGATATCGCCCTTTCAAGTGAGGGCAGCCTACAGACACTGGTAATCTGCGAGGAAGCCCACCGCTATATTCCAACCGACCGCGACGCCGGGTTCTGGCCGACAAGGCAGGCAATATCCCGAATTGCCAAAGAAGGTCGAAAATACGGTTCCTATCTCGGAGTGATAAGCCAGCGCCCCGGCGAGCTTGATCCAACGATCCTCTCACAGTGCAATTCGATTTTTGCGATGCGGCTCGGTAATGAACGTGATCAGGAAATCATCAAAGGTGCCATTCGCGGCGGCGCACAGAGCATGGCAGGCTTCCTGTCATCCATCGCCAACCGCGAAGCGATAGCCTTCGGCGAAGCGTTCTCAACACCGATGCGTCTCACATTCGAAACCATCCCACCTCATCAGCTTCCCGGACGCAGCAAAAGCGAGAGCGCTCTTTCCAGCTGGCGCAACGACGAAAAGATATCCCTCGACCGTATCGTTGAAAAATTACGTGCTTTTGAGAACAGTTCACAGACGGAACCGGTGGACCAACTCGGAGACGAGGATAATCTGTGGGGCAGCCCAGTCTCTACCAGTCGCCGTGACCAAGCGCCTACCGACGAAGCTTACCATCGCTCATCTTCTTCGCCGAGGCCACAAACATCACTCAGTCTCGACACAAAACAGAGTATTGAGAAGATGGGCGAACTGGTGCGCAGCTTTCGCAAGGATCGCGAGCGCTAGATAGTGTAGCGAATCCGAAAATCCTATCAGCCTGAAGCTAGGCGCAGACGCGGTTACGGCCCATATTCTTCGCGGCATAGAGCATCTTGTCAGCGCGACGATAGAGATCTTTCGAGGTCTCGCGCCGATCCCATATCGCAAGACCGATACTGACGGTAACGCCAAGCTTTTCATCGCCAAGATCGATTTCGAGCGTCGATATGGCCTTGCGAATACGATTAGCAAGCTTGATCATCAATTCCGCGTCCATGTTCGGCGCAAGGACTGCGAACTCCTCGCCACCAAGCCGGGCGACAACATCATGATACCGTGTATAGTCCTTGAGACACCGCGCCACCTCCTGCAGCACGACATCGCCAATGTCATGTCCGTAGGTATCGTTCACGGCCTTAAAGTGATCGAGATCGATAATCATCAGTCCGACAGGCCGCTGTATACGGTCAAACTGGACCAGATATTCCTTTAGCGCCTCGTCGAAATAGCGCCGGTTCTGCATACCAGTCAGGCTGTCCGTCAACGCAGCATGTTCGAGGGTCTGCGACCGTTCGGAAAGATCCTGCGTGATGACCTGCAGTTTGCCGTGGTCCAGCGCATCGGTGCGAATTTGGGGATAGATCAGGAACAACCCGCAAGCGATTGTCGCAATCAGCACCCAGATTGTGACGTGGTTCAGCTGGTCGAGTCTCGAAACCAGTTCATAGGCGCCCGCATCAAGAGGCAATGTCTGCAATTGTCCGATGTCGACACGAGCTTGATAAAGCAACAGCCCGATACCGAACATCAGAACAATCAGAATAAAAAATGCCCGTTCCGATTTATGAAACCGCATAGCCCGCGCCCACCTCTCCTGTTTCAGAGAGTGCCAGCGAGTTATTTCGTTGTCGTTAATTGAGCGAAGGCATCATCGGAATTTGCGTGCGTGCACCAGCTATCATCAAGCTGATTTCGAAACCAGGTCGACTGACGCTTTGCATATTGCCGGGTGGCGATAACCGAACGTTCAATGGCTTCTTCCCGCGACATCGAGCCTTGCAAAAATGCCGTGATTTCACGCACACCGATGGCCTTCATTGCAGGCAATGCCGGGTCGAGATCAAGCGTCAGCAACGCTTTGACTTCATCAATCGCACCATTGTCCCACATCAGGGCAAACCGCCGGGCAATACGTTCTGAAAGCCATGTCCGTTCCGGCAGCAAGACGATCTTGCGGGCGCTATCATCGTTTACCAGTGCCTGCCCTTTCGTCTGTTGCCACACAAGAAGCGACTTTCCGGTGCCCTCAAAAACTTCCAGCGCCCGAACGATGCGCTGGCTGTCGAAAGGTTGAAGGGTTGCGGCCATATCCGGGTCACGTTCGCTGAGAAGCCGGTGAAGAAGTTCCGGACCGTCCGTCTCCATAAGTCCTCGCCAATAGGCGCGAACATCACCCGGCACCTCTGGCATCTGCGACAGTCCACCGAGAAGCGCTCTGAAATAAAGCCCCGTCCCGCCAACAAAGATCGGGGTCCTGTGCTTCATGGCAGGTTGGGTTAGCAGGTCAGCTACATCATCCAGCCATCGTCCGGTCGAATAGGACATCGATGGCGCGACGTGTCCATAGAGATGATGTTCTGCCGCAGCCAGATCCGCTTTGTTCGGCCGCGCAGTCAGAAGGTCAAGAACATCGTAAACCTGCATGGAATCAGTGTTCACAATGAAACCGCCGGTCTCATGAGCCATGCGAATGGCAAGTGCCGACTTGCCGCTGGCCGTCGGGCCAGCTATCAGGATTGCATTCGTGATCGCACCCTCATTCATCGTCGGAATTGCTCTCCATGTCCCAACAGGTTTCTCTCGTCGCCACTTTGATTGCCAATCCGGCCAAGGCCTCGCTTGCATCAGCGCTTGGGATTAAAGCCTCAGCGGCAGTGAACGCAACTGGACTCTACTGGCTGGCCGACAACATTGCCTGCGACATTGCGCTTCCATCGGGGATCAGCAGTGACGAAGCCGAAACCCTGCTGCGCCATTCGCTTGATGGCGCGCCGGTCGACGTGGTGGTGCAGGAACAGGAGCACCGACGCAAGAAAATTCTGATTGCCGACATGGATTCCACGATGATCCAGCAAGAGTGCATCGATGAACTGGCAGAGGAAGCCGGGCTGCGCGAGCATGTGGCTGCAATCACCGCGCGCGCCATGAACGGCGAGATCGCTTTCGAACCAGCCTTGCGCGAGCGGGTCGCCTTGTTGAAAGGTCTGCCGCTCAACGTAATCGACAAGGTCATTTCAACCCGCATTACACTGATGCCCGGCGGCCCGGAACTCGTGCGCACCATGCGTAAACATGGCGCTTACACGGCGCTGGTGTCCGGCGGTTTCACCTCATTCACCCAGCGTATCGCCGAAATGATCGGCTTCAACGAAGAACGTGCGAACAGGCTGATCGACGATGGTTTGCATCTGACCGGGCTGGTCACAGAACCAATTCTCGGCCGGGAAGCCAAGGTCGAGAAACTCGAGGAAATCGCCGAGCGCCTTGGTCTCACACCAGATGATGCAATCGCAGTAGGTGACGGGGCGAACGATCTCGGCATGATCCAGCTTGCAGGCACTGGCGTCGCACTCCACGCAAAGCCGACTGTGGCAGCGCAGGCCAGAATGCGGGTTGACCATGGCGACCTGACCGCCCTCCTCTATATTCAGGGCTATCGAAAGACGGATTTCGTTCAATGATCATTCTGGAAACGCCACGCTTCATCATCCGGAACTGGGAAGATCACGACCGCGACCTGTTCCATGTCATCAATTCAGATGAAGAAGTCATGCGTTTCTTTCCCTTTCGTAGAAATCGCTCGCAATCGGATGAACTGTTCGACCACCTCCGGAAGATGATTTCTGAAACGGGTCTCGGTTTCTATGCGCTGGAAGAAAAAGAAGAAGGTCAGTGCATCGGTTTCGCCGGTCTCGCCCGCACTGACCTTGAACCTTATTTACCGGATGGCACCGTTGAAATCGGCTGGCGGCTGGCCCCTCCCTTTTGGGGCAAAGGCTATGTGACCGAAGCGGGCAAAGCGCTGATCGAATATGCTTTCGGCACCCTTGGCCTCACCGAAGTGGTTTCCTTCGCCGTCCATAATAATGAGCGGTCTACGGCCGTCATGCGTCGCATCGGCATGACCCGCGATCCGTCGAGCGATTTCGACCATCCGCGCGTGCCGGATAAAACTCCGCATTTGAAGCTTCATTCCGTCTACCGCATTCAGGCAGCCTGACCAGCCACCCAGCCCGAAGACCATGCCCACTGGAAATTATAGCCGCCGAGCCAGCCGGTAACATCGACAACCTCGCCGATGAAAAAAAGGCCGGGAACGGATTTGGCTTCCATGGTCTTGGAGTCGAGATCGCGCGTATCGACCCCTCCAAGCGTAACCTCCGCCGTACGATAGCCTTCCGAGCCGGCGGGCTTGATGCGCCAGTCGTTTATCGCGGCCTCAACACGGCGAAACATCTTGTCCGACATATCCGCCAGATGACCGGTCGCACCAATTTGCTCGGCTATGGTTTGCGCAAGTTTCCTCGGAAGATAAAGCGCCAGTGCGGTCTGCAATGCCTGCTTGCCGTTCTGTTTGCGCTGCTCACGCAGGGCTTCGAAAATGTCCGTCTCCGGTAGCATCGCAATGCGGATTTCATCTCCTTCACGCCAGTAGGAAGAAATCTGCAGGATCGAAGGGCCACTAATGCCACGATGCGTAAAAAGCATCGCTTCGGCAAATTTCGTTTTGCCGCAGGAGACAACGGCATCGACGGCAACACCGGCCAGCGGTTTCAGCCGCTCAAGTGTGTTGGGTTCAAACGTCAATGGCACCAGTGCCGGTCGTGTTTCGACAATCCGCAATCCAAATTGTGTCGCGATATCGTAGCCGAAGCTTGTAGCTCCCATCTTCGGGATAGATTTCCCGCCACAGGCCACGACCAGTGATCGACAGCGAACAGGTCCATCCGTTAGCTGAAGCGTAAAACCATGTGCGGATTTTTCGACCGAACTGACACTGCAACCAAGCTTTAGTCGCGCGCCATGGCGCTTCATTTCCCCCAGCAACATTTCAATTATCTGCAACGCCGAGCCATCACAGAAGAGCTGCCCGAGTGTCTTCTCGTGATAGGCGATACGATGACGTTCCACGAGCGCAATGAAGTCGCGCTGCGTGTAGCGGCTCATAGCAGAGATACAAAAATGCGGGTTCTGTGAGAGATAATTTTTCGGACTTGCATGAAGATTGGTGAAATTGCAGCGACCACCGCCCGATATACGGATTTTCTCACCTGCTGCCTTTGCGTGATCCACGACCAGCACGGAACGCCCGCGTTTGGCCGCCTCGATGGCACACATCATGCCTGCCGCGCCAGCGCCTATGACCACAATATCGACTGTTTCCAACTCACCCTACTCCGAATGGCGCCGGTCCATAGCATACCGGAGGCGAATGAAACAGAAGGCTCTGCCATTTCGAACGACAAATAAGGAAGTACTCGAATCTCTTTGTACGGTTCTGGCGCCAAGTGATTCAAACCGCAAAACAAAACGGCATTGCAGATTTCCCTGCAATGCCGCTTCAGCAGTACATTCAATTGAGGATCAATTGATCCGGACAGTCACGAAACGCAGTTCCCCCGAACGAGAAGCCAGCATCATAAGTGCATTCTTGCGTCCTTCGCGGCGCAGCGCATCAATGCGCTTCTTCACGTCTTCCGGCGTCTTCACGTTCACCTGCCCGATATCGACGATAACATCGCCGGTTTCGATACGCTTCTCGCCAGCAGCTGAACCAGGAGAGACGTAAAGAACAGCAACGCCTTCTACATCTTCGGCAATGCCAAATTCTCCGCGAACATCGTCATTCAGCTCGCTGAGCTTCATTCCAAGAACGCTCGGGGCAACGTCACTCTTCTGTTCTTTTTTTGACGTATCCGGCGTTTCCGCACCTTCATCACCGCCCTCGCCCTCGGGTAGCGGAGCCTGATCTTCCGTCGCAGCTTCGGTGCTCTTGTCATCCTCGACCAGACGTCCGAGCTTGACCTTCACCGTCTTTTCCTCACCCTGACGAACCACGACGATCTCGACGTCCTTGCCGACCGGGGTTTCCGCTACCAGTCGTGGTAGATCGCGGGCGGTGTCGACCGGCTTGCCTTCGTAGCGGATCACGACATCTCCGGCTTCAATGGCCTTGTTGTCGACGCCGGAATTTTCGATCAGCCCGGCAATCAGCGCGCCCTTGGCTTCCTTCAGTCCAAGGCTCTGAGCGATATCCTCGGTAACAGGCTGGATACGTACACCAAGCCAGCCACGGCGAACTTCACCGAACTCCTTGAGCTGGTCGATAACACCCACAGCCATTTCCGCAGGGATGGCAAAGCCGATACCGATAGAGCCGCCCGAGGGCGAGATGATTGCAGTGTTGATACCGATCACCTTGCCATCCATATCGAACAGCGGCCCACCGGAATTGCCACGGTTGATGGCCGCATCGGTCTGGATGAAGTCATCATAGGGACCGGAATTGATATCTCGCTTGCGGGCCGAAATAATGCCCGCAGTCACCGTTCCACCAAGACCGAAGGGATTGCCAATCGCAAGGACCCAGTCGCCGATACGCGCCTTTTCCGAATTACCGAATTCTACGGCCTTCAGCTTGTGCTTGGACGGATCCACCTTGAGGATCGCCAGATCGGTCTTAATGTCTTTTCCGACCAGTTCCGCTTTCAGCTTGGACCCATCGTTGAAATTGACTTCGATCTCATCCGCATCGGCGATGACGTGATTATTCGTTACGATGAAGCCCTTTTCGGCATCGATGACGAAGCCGGAACCCAGCGACTGGACCTTGCGCGACTCGTCGCCTTGCGCGCCGCCCTTGTCACCGAAGAAGTCCTTAAAATATTCCTGGAATGGAGAGCCTTCCGGCACCTGCGGCATCGGAACCGCACCGTCACCTTCGCCATCTTCCTTGACGGTCTGTGAGGTCGAGATGTTCACCACTGCATCCAGCAGCCCTTCGGCCAGATCGGCAACGGAAGCCGGTCCCTGAGCCGCGATTGCCGGAGGTGTCCCTACCGAAAGAGTGCCAGCGACGGTCATCGCCCCCAATGCCACGGTTGCGAAAAGGGTGCGAGCAAATCCCGCCTTTGGTGCAATTGCCATGAAGCCCTGCTCCGTTCCTGTTTGCTTGCAGTCGTTTGATTAGCGATAGATGTACTAAGGCTTGATCGCTGCAAAATACGGCCTGTTTACGGCCCCGCATAGACTACAGACAATAAATAACGGAAGGAAAGCGGCTTATCCCCTGACAAGCCAAACAATGCCGACGCCGATTGCGAGCGCTGCAATCCCGGCAATGCGCAACATGTTCTCCGGCGTCTCACTCGCTTCACGAGCAAGCTTCTTCGCCAAGGAAGGAAAGCCGCCGTAGAGCAGCCCTTCGAGAACGAAGAGAAGACCTACGGCGGCTAAAAAATCGCTCATGAGCGTTTGACCCGGTTGTTACTGGGCAGGCGTTGCCAGCTTGCCGCCAGCATCACGGAAGAACTTGAAGAACTCCGAGTCCGGCGAGAGAACCAGCGTTGTATCCGGGGTCTCAAGGGCTTCACGATAAGCAGACATCGAGCGGTAGAAGGCGAAGAAACCAGGGTCCTTGCCTGCAGAGCCTGCGAAGATCTCACTGCGCTGCGCATCGCCTTCACCACGAAGGATTTCCGATTCCTTGCGTGCTTCTGCAATCGTTTCGACGACCTGACGATCCGCGACAGCGCGGATGCGCTGGGCAGCTTCACGGCCACGGGCACGCAGGCGCTCTGCTTCGGCAAGACGCTCTGCCTTCATGCGGTCATAGGTCTGCTGCGAAACTTCAGCCGTCAGATCGGTACGACGGATACGCACATCGGCGATGGTCAAGCCAAGCGACGTTGCATCGGGACGAAGCTGGTCACGCACTTCGCGCATCATGTCGCCACGCTCTTCCGAAAGTGCCGCTTCGAATCCGCGCTGGCCGTAAACGCTACGCAATGCAGCATCAAGACGCGTGCGAAGACGCTGCTCGGCAAGCAGCGTGCTGCCCGAAACGGTTTCACGGAACTTGCGCGCATCGGTAATGCGATAAACGAGGAACGCATCGACGTCATAGAACTTGCCGCCCGAAACCTGAACGCGGATATCGTCCAGATCGAAGCGCAGCAGGCGATCATCGATCAACTGCACAGTATCTGCATCAAGGAAGCCAAAAGGTAGTTTGAAGTAGATGCCCGGTTCCGTCTTCACATCAACGATCTGACCGAAGCGAAGCACGATAGCCTGCTGACGCTCGGATACGATGAACGTGGCGGAGTAGATCAGGAAAGCGATGACGGCGATAATGCCGCCAATGATTGGGAGCCTGTTCTGAGCCATTACTGGTTACCTCCGCTCGGGGTCGTCGTGGTCGCATTCACGCCTGGGCGTGGCTGCTGGCGCATGAGTTCGTTCAGCGGCAGATAAGGCACGACATCCTTTCCAGGTTCGACAATAACTTTCTTGGTGCTCTTCAGCACCTGTTCCATGGTTTCGAGGAACAGACGGTTACGCGTCACTTCCGGCGCCTTCTGGTATTCACCCAGAACGGAGCTGAAACGCTGAGCCTCACCTTCCGCGTCCTGAACGACACGGTTCTTGTAAGCGGCTGCTTCTTCGCGAAGCTGGGCTGCTTCACCACGAGCCTGACCGAGCTTCTGGTTCGAATACTGGTTCGATTCTTCCACGAAACGGTCTTCGTCCTGTTCGGCACGCTGCACTTCATCGAAGGCATCAGCCACTTCACGCGGCGGTGCTGCATCTTCGATGGAAACGGCGTTGATCTGGATACCCGTTTTGTAGGTATCGAGCGTCTGCTGAACAATATCGCGAACACTGGATGCGATTGCCGAACGGTTGTCGCGGAAAACGTCCTGAGCCGGTCGACGACCAACGATTTCACGGATCGCGCTTTCAGAAACCTGCTGCACCATCGCATCCGGATTATCGACGTTAAACAGATAGGCTTGCGGATCGGAAACGCGATACAAAACCGAGAACTGAACGTTGACGATGTTCTGGTCGCCCGTCAGCATCAGGCCCTGCGTCGCACTTCGGTTGCCCTGCCCACCGATATTGATCTGCTTTTCGACGATCTGCGCCTTTTCATAGGTTTCAATCGGCCACCAATGGAAATGCAGTCCCGGTTCGGACACTTCTTCCTTCGGCTTGCCGAAGCGCAATTCGACGGCAAGTTCGTCCGGCTGCACGGTATAGACGGACTGGAAGAGCCAGAAGCCGACAACTGCCGCGCCAATAAGGAAAAGAACGCCGCGATTGCTGCCGCCCTTGCCACCACCACCGGGGAAGACCTGCTTCAGACGATCTTGTCCTTTGCGCAGAATATCTTCGAGATCAGGTGGTGTGTTCTGGCCGCCGCCACGTGGGGCCTTTGGCCCTTGTCCCCAAGGACCGCCATTATTGTTGTTATTGTTATTATCGCCGCCGCCACCCCATGGGCCGCCGCCACCATTCTGATTACTCCAGGGCATCCTCACCTCTCGTCCAGGCGACGGGAAAGCGAGCTGCCCACTCCCGTCATCAACTAATGTTTCCGTTTTATAGGCATCGGGAGGTCCGCTTTCAACGCGAAGACGACAAAATTCGTGAACTATGCTTTACACAACACGTTTTTCGTACACAAAATAGCGCGTTGGGTGACTATCCTTGTCACCAGCGGGCACATCCTCCTGCGAAACGACGCGCCAGATTTGGAGGTCGATTTCTGGAAAATGCGTATCTCCATCGATCTCGGCCAGCACGCGGGTCAGGTGAATATGGTCCGCGAGAGGCAAAGCCTGCGCATAAATTTTCCCGCCGCCTATGACGCAAACCTCTTCGACACCCAGGTCAGCGGCCAGTTTTTGTCCGAGCGCAATTGCCTCTTCGAGAGAACCGATAGCACTTGCACCTTCAGCCTGAAATCCGTTGTCCCTCGTCACGACAATATTGGGCCGTCCCGGCAAGGGGCGCCCAATAGATTCCCAAGTCCGCCGCCCCATGATAACCGGCTTGCCGAGCGTCAGGGCCTTGAAGCGTTTGAGATCGGTTGAGAGCCGCCACGGCATATCATTTTCGCGCCCAATGACGCCGTTTTCGGCGGCAGCAACAATGATTGAAACAATCGGTTCTTGTACGGACATGGAATGCCTCAGACAGCAATCGGCGCTTTGATCGTCGGATCGGCCTCATAGCCCTCAAGCTGGAAGTCCTCAAAACGGAAAGCAAAGAGGTCCTTCACATCCGGATTGATCCACATTGTCGGCAATTTCTTTGGTATTCGGGTAAGCTGCAGGCGCGCCTGATCGAAATGATTGGCGTAAATATGCGCATCCCCGAGCGTATGGATGAACTCTCCCGGTTTCAGACCGGCAACCTGCGCGATCATCATCGTCAACAACGCATAGGAAGCGATATTGAACGGCACGCCCAGAAATATGTCCGCAGAGCGTTGATAAAGCTGGCAGGAGAGTTTTCCATCGGCGACATAGAACTGGAAAAGACAGTGGCATGGCGGCAAAGCCATTTCATCGACCAGCGCCGGGTTCCACGCCGATACGATCAGGCGCCGCGAATTGGGATTTCCATGCAGCATCTTGAGAAGATTCGCAATTTGATCGATATGGCGGCCATCCGGCGCTGGCCATGAGCGCCACTGATAACCATAAACCGGGCCCAAGTCGCCATTCTCGTCTGCCCATTCATCCCAGATCGAGACACCATTTTCCTTCAGATAGGCGATGTTCGTATCACCTTTCAGAAACCAGAGCAGCTCATGGATGATCGAGCGAAGATGCAGCTTCTTGGTCGTGAGAACCGGAAACCCCTCTTCCAGATTGAAACGCATCTGATATCCGAAAACCGATCGCGTACCTGTACCCGTGCGGTCACCACGGTCGGTGCCGTTATCCAGCACATGTTGAAGAAGATCGAGATAGGTGCGCATGGGGGATGATCCAGAATCCGATTCGTTTAAGCCACTATAAAGAAAAACCCCGGTGTAAGGCACCGGGGCTTCGGATTCACCAGATCGCTGTGGATCAAAGGCCGCCGAGTTTTCCGAGCTGCTTGGCGACCAGATAATAGAAGGTAACGCGATTCTTGTTGCGATCACCCTTCATGACTTCCGCAACATGCGCGACGACTTCGTCACCCTTGGCTTCGTCATCAACGCCGAGTTTCTTGGCAACCCAATTGGTGCGGACGCGCTTCAATTCTTCCGGGTCCGTTGCCGAAACAAGCGAGGAATCGCGATTGCGCAGCGCAATACCCAGATGCTTGACGATCTTGTCGACTACAGCTTCATCGGCACCGGCATCGTAGCGACGGACATCCGCGAGATATTCACTCATATATCCACTCTCCTTCGAATGGGGTATCAGCACCCCGTTTCAGCCACGGAATCCGGCTATATAAGAATTTACTTGCCGACCCCGATATGTTGCGAGGATTGACCAGCAAATGCAGGCTGTCAATGAAAAATGAACACAAGGGCTGGTTGTCGGGAGCCTATTGGAAAACCCGTTTAAAACTACGCGCCCTCTTCCAATCATGATCAACCGCGCCTATATACAGCGTGTCGGCGCAAGCTGACTATGGTGATAAACGGACGGTGTAATAAACCCATTGGACCCGGGGGCGGTACCCGGCGCCTCCACCAGAATACAAATCAGCCTATCGGTTTGTATTGTGGCGGGGGCGAAACAGGATCGACAAGGGTGTAAAGATCGCTCTTTTACTCGGCATGATACCACCGTTATCGGGTCAATTGAGTAGTTGCAAATGACAACAAAGCTCAGGGTTATGCTCTCGCTGCCTAATGGCGGTGCGGGAAACCCACTCTAAAGTCCTTAGGGTTAGCCCCTTAAGGCGGGGTTCGGAGGCACCTGGCAACAGAAGCCTCCACTTTCCCTTTCACATTACTTATGCAGCAGCAGCTTCCGTATCGAGTTCACTCGCCTTGCGCGAAAGAACGATCTGCGTCAGCACGAAGGCAGTGAGCGCACAACCGGCAATTCCGCCGACCATCGGCACAGCCGTTCCGTCAAAGAACGAGCCTGTCACACCAATGGCCACGCCGCCAATCACGAAATGCAGCGTACCCATCAGCGCGGAAGCAGTTCCAGCAATCTCGCCGTGGTCTTCCAGAGCCAGCACCGCCGTTGTTGGGATGACAAGGCCAAGGAAACCATAGCCTACGAACAGGAAGCCTGCGATCAACCAGAGCGACTGATGCCCCATGAGTGCGGCGGCGAACATGGCGAGCATTGCCGCTGCAAATCCGGAAACGGCGAATCGCATGACACGGCGAAGCCCGAAGCGTGCCCCCAACCAGCCGTTCAACTGCGAAACGCCGAAGAACGATACTGCATTGGCCGAAAACGCGATGGCATATTGCGTCGGCGTCAAGCCATAATGGTCGATAAGCACGAAGGACGAGTTGGCGAGATAGACGAAGAAGGACGCGATGCCAAAGCCGCCAACAAAGACCAGTCCGAGGAAATAGCGATCCTTAAGCAGACGACCGTAGCCGCGCAAGGCGCTGCCCAGATTGCTTTCAAGCCGGGCCTCTGCCGTCCGCGTCTCTTTCTGTGCAGTGGCCACCAGAATGATACCAATAATGGCAGCGACCAGAACCGCCCAGAAAACACCACGCCAGCCAAAGAAGCTGATGATGACGGAACCGGTCAGCGGCGCCAGAATCGGCGAAATGGAGAAAACCAGCATCAGAAGCGACATCAGACGCGCTGCCTCGATACCTGTGTGAAGGTCTCGCACGACAGCGCGCGGGATGACCATACCAGCTGCTGCACCCAGCCCCTGAACGAAGCGGAAAAGCACGAGCACATCTATATCGGTCGCGACGGCGGAGCCAATGCTGCCGATACCGAACAAGACCAGACCGCCATAGAGCGGAAGTTTACGCCCGACCATATCGGACAGCGGCCCGCAGAAAAGCTGCGCAACCGCGAGAGCAATGAAAAAGGCCAGAAGGCTCATCTGCACCGCACCAGTTTCCGCGTGCAAATCGGCGGCAATGGTGGGCAGAGCTGGCAGATACATATCGATCGCAAATGGGCCAATGGCGGAAAGAAGGCCAAGAACAATGGCATTGCGCACAAGACTGGAAGCCATGGGGGACGCGCTTTCATCAATGTTTCGTGAGGTTCCCGCACCGATTTCGAATCTCCGGTTTTGCTTGGGAGGATGGCGCCATCGGGCTCGCAAAATCGGTACAGGACAGATAAATATTTGTATTCGCTACCGGTTTTCGTTCCATCTTGACGATATCGACCTGTTTTCCATTACGGCCGACACTTGAAAACTCTGTAGCGAAAGGCATTCTATACGCATCGTCAAAACAGATTTGACACTGATGTCAAATTAGACACCATTGTCCAAAACGTCAAGCTATCTTATGTTGGAGTTATGAAGCCTACTGACATTATCGACATGGCCGCCCTGCCCGAGAAGCGTGCTGTATCCGAAAAGGGTCTGAATTCCGCGGTGATAAAGCCCGGACAGTGCATGAAGCGCGACTTCATTTTGTGCTCTGCTGCGCGTGTTTTCAATCGCGACGGATTTCAAGGCGCGAGCATAGACCTCATTGCCAACGAAGCGGGCGTGTCACGTCAAACCATCTACAATCACTATCGCGATAAGGAAGCTTTGCTTGCTGCCGTCGTCGAGGATGCGCTTGCACGTATGAACGCGAGCCTGTTCGCAGTTCTGGCCACTTTCCCCCAGACTGGCGAAAATCTGGAGCACGATCTGGTGGCTTTCTCGATCCGCATGAGCCGGAATTGCATATACGATTCGTCCGGTGCGTTTCTGCGCAAGGTAATGCAGGCCAATGAGACCAACCTGCCACTTGCAGCCAATATTTGCAGCACCAAAGGCCCGGCACAAGCCATCCCGGCCATAGCGGCCCGTCTGGCGCGCCTCGCCATGGATGGTCATCTGCGCGTCGACGATCCGGACCTTGCCGCACGCCATTTCATGGCGCTCATCAATGCCGACACGCACTACCATATGCTAACCGGTCAGGGTGTGGACGATGCAATCATTGAAAAGAGCGCCGTCAACGGAGTTCGCACGTTCCTGATGGCCTTCGGAAGTCGATAGAGGCAAGCGTACCCTATTGCGTTCAAAAATTGCACATCTTTCCGCCACAGGCGTCGCCCTATTGCTTTTTCAGATCATATATCATCCGTTCCGGCGAGAACGAACTTGACATCGACCTCCGAATCCGTGGGATAAGCAAACCATGGTACAGGACCTAATCCGTTACGATATTCTCGCTCAGGAAGCCCTACGCGGCGTCATTCGCAAGGTTCTTGCGGAAGTGGCCAAGGCTGGCTTGCCAGGCAACCATCATTTCTTCATCACGTTCCTGACTGGAGCGCCCGGTGTGCGAATTTCCTCGCGCCTGAAGGAAAAATATCCCGAACAGATGACAATCGTTTTACAGCATCAGTTCTGGGACATGCTCGTTACGGATCAACTATTCGAAGTTGGCCTGTCTTTCGGTGATATTCCTGAAAAGCTGACTGTACCTTTTTCTGCCGTCCGTGGTTTCTACGACCCTTCGGTCAATTTCGAACTCGAATTCGATGTCGCGATCGCACAGCCAGAAAGCGACAATGACGAAGGCGGCAATGTAGCGCCTATCGAAATCCTCCCCACGGAAGCACCGGTCGAGAAGGCAGAAAAGCCTAAATCGAAGTCGCGCAAGACTGCAGCCGAAAAAGAAGCCGCTGCGGCCAAAGACAACAATGCAGATGATGGCACCGACAAGGAAGCCAAACCTTCTGCCGATGTTGTTTCACTGGATGCTTTCCGGAAAAAGTAATTCCGCACACACCATCCTCATGTGAATAATGGGCCAGAACTCCGATTGGTTTCGTCCGTTTGTTTGATTGGACAGTTTCGTTTCACTGTTGATCGTGATCAATGGTGAAAAGCAAACAGGCGCTTTATACTCTGTTCTGACGGCAACCAGTTCAGGATTGAGTTCGATGATTCGTGCAATTGCTCAGGCAGTATTGTGGGTAAGCGGCATTGTCGCGGCTTTCTTCGTGGCAAAAGACGAACCCAACTTTCCGCTTCTGCAGATGACAGTTGGGCTTATACTTCTGATTCTGGCGTCCTTGGCCATCTGGTGGTTCACCAACCCCAAAGATCCACAGAAGTAGAACCAGCCTATTACGAGCTTGCGAGACCGGGCCGAAACGCGGTAATTTTTCAGGAGCCTTCAATATTTCCGCGTGGTTCCATGAGCGATATCGTCAATCTCAGACAGTTCAAAAAGCAGAAAGCCCGCGCTGAAAAAGAAAAGCAGGCTGACCAAAACCGCATTCAATTCGGTCGTACGAAGACCGAAAAAGCTTTCGCTCGCGCGGAGACGACAAAAGCGGAACGTTTTCTGGATCAGAACCGTCTGGAAAAAAACGATAAGCCGGACGAGACAAAGTGACCCCGTCAGGACGTTTACGCAAACATTCCGTCAGTATTCGCGGGCACGCAACCAGCTATACGCTTGAAGACCCGTTTTTCGAACTGGTTGAGGAAATTGCGGCCACACGGGAGCTTTCCGTGGCGGCTCTGATCGCAGAAGTCGACAGCAAGCGTGACCGATCAATCAATCTGTCTTCCGCACTTAGACTTCATGTTCTGGATTGGCTCAAATCCAGAATAACTCAAGGCTGAGGTACAGGCACCACAGGCGTCGTTTCCAGACTTTTCAGGAATTCGTTGAGGGATTGACCACCTTCCGGCGATGCCAGAGGATCTTTCGATCCACCCGCCGGTCCGCCTTGCGGCTTCACAGCCTCAAGCCGTTGAGCTTCCGCGGCGGTTTTCCGAGCCGCTTCGCGCGCACTGGCTTCGGCACGGCGTCTCACCTCGTCCTCACGCTGCGAACGATCACGTTCCACTTCATCTGCTTCGAACAGCCCAAGCTGACGACGAAGGCGCTGCTTCTCCATCAAACTCGCCTGCATGGATTCAACACGTTCCTGTTCGCGTTCAAGCGCACGCTGGGTCAGGAACTGAACAAGCGGCTGCTTGTCGAATGACACCTCCGGCGCGCTATAACTACCGCCGAGAGAAAAGGCCACCTGCGGAGAAATACCTGTATCGGCGCCATCCCCGTTCTGGAACGTCAAAGTACCGTTTCCGCCAATTCCCAGTGTCGACAGATCGAATTGCAGATCACTGAGAAGAGCCGCATTTCCATCGCTCAGATTTGCCGCAGCCATACGTGCGACACCGCCGCTGATCGTAAAGTCAAACCGCGCGTTGCCTGGCGCAAATGTGCCCTGCCCGGTTGCCTTGTCGGCAATGCCGACAAATTGCTTGGAAGCAAGCTTGTCGGAACCGGAGAACTGATCGCCCGTTGCATCGGCCGCCGCTATCATTGCAGGCAATGCCGCGCCATCCAGACCGTCGACGGTGAAATTCTCCACGTCAAAACTTGCCGCTCCCGCCAGCGATCCGACCAGCGCCGCAACGCTCTCGCCGCCACCATTCAGATTGACGGCAGCTTTCACCACACCGCCCAGCGGTGCAGAGCCGTTCTCTAGCTGGTAAAAATCCTTGAGCTTTGCGCCACTCCATTTGAGCTCTGTCAAGAGGAGTGCATTCTTGTCGCTATTGCTCAGAGAAACGTTTCCAACCAGATATCCACCTGCCCAGTTGCCGGTCAATTCGTTCAACTGAAGACTATCCATGGTCTTCAGAAGCCGTGTTGAAAACTCCGTAGCGGTCCCGAACCCTTCCATATGAGCTTGCGCCACGTTGAGCTTCATATCCAGCAATAACGGCAGGGACGGACGGACCGCGAATGCACCACGCGGCCAGATTGTCTTCGTGGTGGGCTTTGCCGGCTCAAATGCATCCTGCCCAAGCATGATAGCAGCAAGACTATCAACCTCGAGCGTCGCGAGCTTTGCCTCACCCTTCAACTGCGGCAGGCCGCTATCGGCAAAATTGGCCTCCAGCCGCGCGGAAACATCTTCTCCATCCAGCTTTCCTGTCAGATTGGGAAACCGCAAGATACCCTTTGCGAACTGAAAATCGCTGGCAAGGTCTGCTGAAAGACCTTCACCAAATCCGGGCAGCGCGAAACCAGCCGTTGCGATGAAAGGCTGCAGGTCCGCAGACTTCAACTGGGCTTTGCCGCTGGCAGCGATATCCCCGCCGACAAGCGAAATCACACCGTCTGCAGTCGCCAAGCCGTCTGGTGCCGTGAGCTTGAGCAATGTCCGCATGCCTGCACTCGGCGCACCCTGCATGCTCAGGTCGGCGGTAAGTTCACCAGCAAGCCCGAGCGGCAAGGCAGGCAAGCCGATCAATGCGAGTACCGCCTCGCCTTGCTCTGATGTTGCCGTGCCGTTCAATTGCATCTGCAACGGCTCGCCCTCACCCTCGCCACCGCTCGCCGTGCCCGACAGGTCCAGCTTCATGCCGCCTGTTTTCCCGGTAACACTGAACGAAAACTCCCCGACACCGGGAGCACTTTTGGTGTTTGCCTCAGCAGGCCGGGCACTCTTACCCTTGGATGCCGCGCCTTTAGCAGGTGTCTTGTTCGCCACAGGCACGGACGGCGCCACCGCATTGGCGATGACATTGATCTCGCTATCCTCGAACAGCCCAGGGAAATTCGCCGCACGCAACGAAAGCGCATGAAACAGCGGTAGCTGGGGATAGCGGTTGGCCATCAGCGAGAGGAAACGCGAAAGATCTCCAGACAGTATCGTCGCATCGAGCGAGCCGGAAGGCGTATTGGAGAAGGGTTCGTAGGTGCCTGTTGCAGTAAGCGTCGTGCCCGCTACATCGCCAACCAGCAGCCGGTCGAAATCGAAGCGCCCGTCATGCAGCCGGAGCGCCATGTCGACATTGGCCGCTTCCATGTCCTGATAGCGGACAGGCCCTGCTTTGAATGCCAGGTTCAGCGATTGGCCATCGAGAAAATCCAGCCCGTCACCACTGGAAAAAAAGGCTGTAAAAGCTTGCAGCGCTTCGCTGTCCACCGCTCCGCCATTGAAGGTCAGCACAATTGAAGGCTGTGCCAACCCTTTCACTTCGCGAACAAACGAGCCTTTGAGTGTGGTTTTTCCCAACGCAATTTCGAGATTATCGATCCGCTGCATTCCGTCGCGAAGATCGACCTGCCCTGAAAAACCCGCGCCTTCGAGTTTGCGCACAGAATCGTCAACTGTCTCGTTCAGCCAGCTTGCGAGACCGGACGGCTGACGCGACGCAACAAGCATATCACCCTTAAAGCCAAAATCCTTGCCAACCGAGAGCGTGCCCTTGGCTTCCACCTTGGTTCGCCCCGGAAGATCAGCAGCGAACTGACGAATATTCCAGTTCTTTCCGTCAGGCTCCGCGCTCACTGTGACTGAGCGTATCGTTGTACCACCTGCAATGACGGCAGGCAGACGCAAATCCACATTGCCGGGTATAGTCGGAATGGGCAGTTGTTCGAGAACACGACGCGCTATCGCAATACGATCCGCAACCGGCATTGCAGAACCGGATTGTTCTTCGCTGGCGGCTTCATTCGGCCCCCAGAAAAGTTGCTGTCCGTCGGCGCTGACCTCGAAACGCGGCTTGGCGCCATAATCGATGAATGCCTTGCCATTCACCACATAAGGATTGTCGGCAGGCCCCTGCTCCATCCGGAATTCGCTGGCATCGAAGTGACTGCGATCCGCCTTGAATTTACCGGTTACGCGCACGCCACTGAAAAAAGGCGTTTCCGTCGGCGTTTTCTGATCCTTAGCCGTCTTGGCAACCATATCGGAAGAGCGGAGCGAAAAATCACCGGCATAATCGAGTCGACCTTCGGTCACGGTCACATCACCATCGGTCTCGAAAGTAGCTGGGATTGCCTCCGGCGAAATGCGAGCGCGTACGCGCAGCGAACCGTCCGGCTTCGCCTCGCCGCTTGTAAGGTCGATCGCCAGCTTTTCGCCCTGAAGAACGAGACTTCCGTTTGCCTGCCACGGACCTGCAAGACTGTTTGCGGAGATCACGGCATTGAGTCCGGTAGCTGTGTGACTGCGACCGCTTGCCTCTTCGCGAAGGGTAATTGTTCCGTCACTGACGGAAAGCCGTTCCAGCTTGATTTTCGTCGGATCGAGCGGCGTCGACGGGCGGATTGCCCAATCGACCTTACCGCTTTTGTCCAGGGAAATCGTGGCTCGCAGGCGATCCACGCGCATATCGAAAATCAGAAGTTGGCCGCGCAGAAACGGCATCAGTTCGGCATCCATCGAAAACGTATCGACGGTCATCACCGGATGAGCAGCATCGGCCCCGACGCGCACATCGGAGAAAGCGAGAGAAGGAAACGGCAAAAGCCGTGCGCTGACGTCACCAGCGACCTTAACAGGGCGCCCCAAAACACGGCTGGCCTCGCGCTCGAAATCGGCACGATAGCCGCTCCAGTCAACAAAAGGCGGCACGACAAGTGCTGCCGTCAACAGCAGCACGAGAAGCCCGCCGACGATGACGAATATGCGGCCCAAGAACCAGCTCCGGTCAAACAGATTGCAAGTTAGCGCGAAACAAAGAGTGAATCACGCTGTCTTTATCTGCGCAACATAACGGCATCGATCCGGCGACAACAAGGCAAATCGCATCACAGCCATATCGATATGCACGCCTGCCTGAATCAAACTCTTGGCAAACCCGTCCAAACGGCTGATTTGAATCAGGAAATCAGTATTTTGCCCGGATTCATGATGTTGTCTGGATCGAGCGCTTTCTTGATGGCCCGCATGTAGTCCGTGGCTTCACCCAGCTCCATGGCCAGATACTTCATCTTGCCCTGCCCGATGCCATGTTCGCCGGTGCAGGTTCCTTCCATGGCAATGGCACGTTTTGCCAATCGGTCCATGAATGCTTCGGCACGCTCCATTTCGCTCACATCATCCGTGTCCAGAAGCAGGAGAAGATGGAAATTACCATCCCCCACATGCCCGACAATTGGTGCTATCAGGCCTGTTTCGGCAAGGTCTTTTTCCGTCTCGCCGATGCAATCGGCCAGACGCGAAATCGGTACGCAGACATCGGTGGAAACACCCTTACAACCGGGCCTCAGCAAAAAAGATGCAAGATAGGCGTCGTGACGCGCCCGCCAGAGCCGGTCGCGTTCCTCGGCATCGTGGGTCCACTGGAAATTGCCCCCACCATTGCCTGCAGCAATTTCTCCAAACAATTCCGCCTGTTCGGCAACGCCGCTTTCCGTGCCGTGGAACTCGACAAACAGATAGGGCTGTGCCTCATAAGGCAGTTTGGAATGGAGGATCAGCGCCTGCATCTGAAGCGTGTTTACAAGCTCGATACGTGCAACGGGGATACCCATCTGGATGGTTTCAATCACCGTGCGGCAAGCCGAATCCACATCCGGGAAAGGACAGATACCACCGGAGATCGCCTGCGGTATCCCCTGTAGTTTCAATGTCAGTTCGGTGATGATGCCAAGTGTTCCCTCGGCTCCGACAAGCAGCCTCGTGAGATCGTAACCCGCAGCCGTCTTCTTCACGCGCTTGGAAGTCTCGATCAACCGCCCATCGGGCATCACGGCTTTCAGCGCCAGCACATTCTCGCGCATGGTCCCATAACGCACTGCATTCGTACCGGACGCACGGGTGGAAGCCATGCCGCCCAGCGTGGCATTGGCACCCGGATCAATCGGAAAGAACAGTCCCGTATCGCGCAGATATTCATTCAGTTCCCGGCGCGTAATGCCCGGTTCCACCACGCAATCCAGATCTTCCGCGTGCACCGCAATCACCCTGTTCATGCGCGTGAGGTCAAGAGAGACACCACCAGCGGGCGCATTCACCTGCCCTTCGAGCGACGAACCGGCGCCGAAGGCGATAACCGGAACGCGATGTTCGGCGCAGATACGCACAACATCCTGCACCTCCTGCGCAGTCTCCGCAAAGATGACGATGTCCGGCGCCTGTGTCGGTACATAGGTCGTCGTGTGACCGTGCTGCTCGCGGATAGCCTGACCGGTCTGCGCACGCTCACCGAAACGCTGCTTGAGAATACCCACTGCTGCTGCAATACCGTTCTCATTGCGTGCAAGCGCGACAACATTTTCAAGCGACATCGTTCATTCTCCGAAATTCATAGTCAAACGGCAGGCAACGCCAATGCGACCGGGTCTTGTCCAAGATGCTCGGCAACGGCGCGGATCACCAGATTATGGTCCTCGCGCTGCGGCAGCCCCGATACGATTACTGCGCCGATTACGCCTGCCCCTGCAACGCGGATCGGAAATCCGCCGCCCGCCAGCGCGTAATCTTCGACATTCAATGCTTTATGGAGAGCAAACATGCGATCGTCGCGATTCTGTTCCAGAACAAGACGATAGGTCGAAGCATGAAAGCGGCGCACGACATTGAACTTGCGGCGCAACCATTCCTGATTGTCCACTGTGCTTCCGGCGGTCGTCGCATAAAACAATTGCCGGTCCCACAGGGAAATTTCGGTGGCAATGCCGAGCTTTTCCTTCACGGCGATATCGCGAATGCGATGACCAAGCGCGAATGCTTCATTCTCGTCAAATGACGGAAAAATAAGCGCCTGTTCCTGCCGGATGATCTGCGCAATCGCCTGCTTGCTGTCGTCGCCCTGTGCCATTCTCTGCATTTCCCCGATGAGCCGCACGAAATCTGTGCGTTCCTTGTGCGCCTTCGATCACGTGATTGCAATAAGGGTTGTCCGCCATCAAACTTGATTGATCGGATGCAATCCACTAGTGGAGCCTTATGGTTCAGAACCCCAATATAGATGTGCCCCTGAAAGGCGATCAAATACCGGATTTTGTCGAAACCGCCGTGTTCAAGCGCGACGTGTTCTCGGAAACCCATGCCGGTTATTTCGTAGGCGATCCCGATACCCGTATCATCCGTCGTGTCGTAAGCGCTGCTCCCTGGTGGTCGAAGCCGCTGGCATGGATATTGGCCCGGCGCGAAATCCGTGGCCTCAAGACGGTACGCGGCATTGAAGGTGTCCCGCAGCTCCTCGCCGTCGATAAGGACGGGCTGTATCGATCCTGGACGGAAGGCACACCGCTGCATCTTGCGCGCCCGTCCGATCCGAAATGGTATCGCACCGCGCACCGCATCCTGCGCGATATGCGCCGTCTTGGCGTTACCCACAACGACCTCGCCAAACCGCAAAACTGGCTGATGACGCCTGAAGGTGAAGCTGCAGTCATCGATTTCCAGCTTGCAAGCGTGCATCGTCGTCGTGGCGCGCTCTATCGCCTGATGGCCTATGAGGATTTTCGCCACCTCATCAAGCAGAAGCGTGCTTTCGCAAAGGACATGATGACACCAACGGAAAAGCGCATTCTGGCGCGCCGTTCGCTGCCGTCGCGCATCTGGCTGGCGACAGGCAAGAAAGTCTACAACTTCATCACGCGCGGCATTTTCAGCTGGTCGGACGGCGAAGGCACCGGTGACCGGATCGACAATGAAGGTCCTGCAATTCAGGCGGCCCTCAAATCTGATCCGCGTGTCTCGGATGTAGCTCTCGCGCTTTATTCGCTGCCAGCCAAGGGCGTCGGCATCTATGCTTTCGTGGAGACTCTCAACGCCGACGAAAAAAGCCTGCGCGCGCGCTTGAAAGGCCAGAAGGTTGAACTGATCCAGCCGGTTGCCCATCTGCCCCGGCGCGCTGACGGGACCATCCGGGACGACATTCTGCGGCTGATCGCGATGAACCAGATGACGGAACTCGATGATCTGTTGCAGCGCGAACCGGAACTGCGCGGACTTGTGGAAGCACTGGCCTCGCATCGCCTGAACTTTACGGATCGTCGCGTCACTCAATTAGAGTAGTCGAATATTTTAACCCTTTCGCTGGTCTTTCAGCCACGAATCATTACATTCGGGTCAAATGTCTGACTTTCCCGACGATATGCCGTTTTTCGGCGATGACGACGCTCCGGCAGGCCGCACGCCTGCTCCCGGTGGCATTGCCGCACGTGCCATGGCAGCACGCAACCAGCAGCGTGGCGAGCCTGATTACCTGAAAGGGTTGAACCCCGAGCAACGTCAGGCAGTCCTGACGACGGAAGGTCCTGTTCTGGTGCTTGCCGGTGCGGGCACGGGAAAAACGCGCGTTCTGACAACGCGTATTGCACATATTCTGACCACCGGCCTTGCCTATCCAAGCCAGATTCTCGCCGTGACTTTCACGAACAAGGCCGCGCGCGAAATGAAGGAGCGTATCGGTCATCTGGTCGGCGGCGCAGTCGAAGGCATGCCGTGGCTCGGCACGTTCCACTCGATCGGTGTCAAGCTTTTGCGTCGCCATGCGGAGCTTGCAAATCTGACATCGGATTTCACGATCCTCGACACCGACGACGTGATCCGGCTTATCAAGCAGCTCATTCAGGCTGAAGGGCTTGATGACAAGCGCTGGCCTGCCCGCACCTTCGCCAACATGATCGATGGCTGGAAGAACAAGGGATTCGGGCCATCCGATATTCCGGAAGGCGATGCGCGCTCATTCGGCAATGGTCGCGGACGCGAGCTTTATCAGGCCTATCAGGAGCGCCTGCGCACATTGAATGCCTGCGATTTCGGCGATCTTCTGCTGCATCCGATCCGTATCTTCCGCAATCATCCGGATATCCTGCGCGAATATCACGCGAAGTTCCGCTACATTCTGGTGGACGAATATCAGGATACGAATACGGCGCAATATTTGTGGCTGCGTCTGTTGGCGCAGCGACCAAAATCACGAACGACAGCACCAACGCAGGACGGAGGCTCGCCGGTACAGCCCGCCAAGGCATCCGAAGCCTCCCGCAGGACCGATGAGCGCAGCGAATTCGGCGTGAGCGGAGATAAAGTCAATCTGTGTTGCGTCGGCGACGACGATCAGTCGATTTACGGCTGGCGCGGAGCAGAAGTGGACAATATTCTTCGCTTCGAAAAGGATTTTCCGGGCGCAGTCGTCATCAAGCTTGAGCGCAATTACCGCTCCACAGCACATATCCTCGGTGCAGCCGCCCACCTGATCGCACATAACGAGGGTCGCCTAGGCAAAACGCTGTTTACCGAAGCACCCAATCCGGACGATCCACGGGTCAAAGTTCATGCGGCCTGGGACTCGGAAGAGGAAGCCCGTGCTGTCGGCGAAGCCATTGAGCAGGCCCAGCGTCAGGGGCATCTCCTCAACAACATGGCGATCCTCGTCCGCGCTTCTTTCCAGATGCGTGAATTCGAAGACCGTTTTGTCACGCTCGGCCTTAATTACCGCGTCATCGGCGGCCCACGCTTCTACGAGCGGCTCGAAATCCGTGATGCGATGGCATATCTGCGTGTCGTTGCACAACCGGCCGACGATCTGGCGCTGGAACGCATCATCAACACGCCTAAGCGTGGTCTGGGCGAAGCCGCGATCCGCCAGATCCATGACTATGCACGTGCACGCGATATTTCGATGTTTTCCGCGGCCTGCGATCTCATTGAAACCGAGGAATTGAAGCCGAAGCCACGCTCCGCACTGCGCGAAGTGGTCGAGAATTTCCTGCGCTGGCAGTCCCTGATCGACAACACGCCGCATACCGAACTGGCCGAAACCATCCTTGATGAATCCGGCTATACGGCCATGTGGCAGAATGACAAATCGGCAGAAGCACCAGGCCGGCTTGAAAACCTCAAGGAACTGATCCGTTCCATGGAGGAATATGAAAGCTTGCGCGGTTTCCTTGAGCATGTCGCACTCGTGATGGACGCCGAGCAGAATGAGGATCTGGATGCCGTCAACATCATGACGCTGCATTCGGCCAAAGGTCTGGAATTTGAAACCGTCTTTCTTCCCGGCTGGGAAGAAGGCTTGTTTCCGCACCAGCGCGCGCTTGATGAAGGCGGGCGTTCCGGCCTTGAGGAAGAGCGCCGCCTCGCCTATGTCGGCGTGACCCGCGCCAAGAAAAACCTGCATATCTGGTTCGTTTCCAACCGACGCATCCACGGCATGTGGCAATCGACCATTCCTTCCCGTTTTCTGGAAGAACTACCGGAAGCGCATGTGGAAGTGGCCGAACTGGAAGGCAATTACGGCGGTTATGGCGGAGGCTATGGACAGTCCCGCTTCGACAAGGCTGATCCATTCCAGAATTCCTATTCGACACCCGGCTGGCAGCGCGCGCAGCAGAATCGCTCCGATGCCACCCGTAACAACTGGGGTTCTCGTTCGGGCAGCAAAGTGGAACGCATCGGCTATGGCGAGACCGATTCCGGTTTTGGAGCTGGTCGTGGCTCCATCAAGGGACGCACGATTGACGGTGAACTGGTGGCTAAGTCAGTGGCCGACAAGCCATCGGCCTTCAAGGCGGGCGACCGCGTGTTCCATATCAAGTTCGGCAACGGAACGATTTCGCTTATTGACGGCAACAAGCTGACCATCGATTTCGACAAGGCCGGACAGAAGCGCGTTCTCGATAGTTTCGTCCAGCCGATCTAGTTTCCATCACAGATGAAGGATCAGGGCAGCCGGATTATTCCGGCTTGCCCTTTGCCCATGTGACGTCACCCTTGTAAAGCGGCACGGTTGAAAGCGACGTTTTCGCTGAACCGTCCTGAACCTGTGTCGCATGGGCGAGATAGAGCAGAGTATTGTTTGTCTTGTCGTATATGCGCGTGATGACAAGCTTCTTCCAGATCAAGCTTGTACGCTCGGAGAACACCCGTTCCCCGCCCTTACCGAGATCGATATCTGCGATAGTGATCGGCCCTGTCTGCTCGCAAGAGATGGACGCATTGGACGGGTCCTCAAACCAGTTGCCTTTCTGCAGCCGGTCGATCATGCCGCGCGAAAACGACGCCAGATGACAGGTTACGCCCTGCACTTTCGGGTCCTGTACCGCATCGATGACGATATCGTTTCCAAGCCAGTCGACGCCAACCTTGCCAACTTCTTCAGCCGGAGCGGCCGAAGCCGCAACGACCAACATGGGAGCAAGCAACAACCCGGCAAAACGCTTCAGTCCGACCATATCTTCCAGCCTCCAGAACTGTTGTGATGCCAAGGTGGGTAAACAATTGCGGCTTTGCAAGAGCCGGAATTCAGCCGCTCCACTTTTCCAGAAACGCCTCGATTTCGAGCGTCTGGATGTCTGGAACCGCTTCATAGAGCTTTTCCACCGACCAGTTCCACCATTCGAGTTCGAGCAGTCGGTCTATGACAGCATTATCGAAGCGTTTGCGGATGAAACGAGCGGGAACACCGCCGACCACATGATAGGGTGGCAAATTCTTCGTCACGACCGCATTCGCGCCAATCACGGCACCGTGGCCAATCTGAACGCCCGGTGTGATGACCGCGCCGTGGCCGATCCATACATCGTTACCGATGATCACGCGCTGCTCCTGACGGCTTGCCCGGAACTCGCCATCAACGCCCAGATAACGAAAATATTCATTCGGTCGATAACTGACTTTATGAGTCGTGAGCCGCTCCATCGGGTGTTCGAGAGCATTGATGCGAACATTCGCAGCAATTGAACAAAACTTGCCGATCTCGGCATAGATTCCCTCGCCGTTCCGCTCGAAATAAGTGAAGTCGCCGACCGTGACTTCACGAAGAATCACACGCTCGCCAATATCGGCATACCGTCCCAGCTTGACGGATTTCAGCTGAGCCGTCGAATGAATGCGGGGTTCGCTGTTCTGGAAACGGAGATCATCTGACGACATCATTGCAAACTCACCTCAAGCTTCCCTGCAGCGCAGTCAGCTCTGGAACGAACTGCTTAAGCCGCTTCCTGCGAACTATCTTGCTCGCCGGAAAGATAATCCTTGATAACATTCGGCAGAACATCGTCAAACTTCGCAATGAGGGCCTGGTGAATTTGGGCTCGAAAAGCGGGCTCGAAACGCTCAAAACCCTGCACGCAGCCGAAGGGCGCTGAACCGGCCTCGATCGCCTCAAGTTCTTCCGCCCAATGTTTTTCCTGGACAAAATCCAGATAAGCCAGTTCTCTCGCCGGACGAACAGAAGCTTTGTGCCGCAAAATCTCCAGATGATTGGCGAGAGCAACCGTATTGAACTGTTCGATATCGCGATATCGAAAACCGACCTGCCGATTCAGAACATCGGGACGTTCGGTGAAAAAAGCCGCCAGCGTGCTGCGCCGCAACGGATGTGGGTGATGATGGATCGACATGAATCGATCCTTCATGCCAGCAGTGACAGCGCCTTTCCATTGCGCCATGCGGAATTTCGGAAACGTATATTCATACCGCGATATCTTGCCAAGCAAATGGCGCAGCTTGTACTTCCAGCGTGTGTTTTCAGGTCGCACCCAATCGCCATGAAGAACAGGGCGCTCGTTCTCATAAAGATCGGATACTGTCAGCGGAGCATTCACGAAGAAATCGTCGTTGGAATAAATAAAATGCTCCGACAGCCCGGGTATCCGCCACATCGCACCTTCAATAGCGCGGGCGTTGAACGAAGGGCGAGCAGCCGGCAAACCATCAAAAATATCATCATGTGATACGATCTGGATAAAAGAAGCATCACATTTGCCCTCATGCTTGAATGCATCGAGGAAACGGGGCTTCTGATGATCGGTGATGATGAAAATGCGCTTGATGAACGGGGCGAATTTGATGACGGAAGCGATGTTATAATAAATCTCGCCATTATCGAGATAACGTTCGTTTGTAACGGCTTCGAAATGCGTGCGATCAGAATTTGGCGCGAACCTTTTTCTGGCAGCCATATGCGCGGGATCCTGCCCGTCAACCCAAGCGATTACGTAATCGACTTCCAATATTGCTCTCACAAGAAATTGCAATTTTATGACCGAAATATATCAGTTCAATCATTCTTGCAAAAAGAAAGAACGAAGAAGCTGTTCAACTTTGGTCACGCGGATGAGACAGGAGCCAAACTGTGCGAAGAGCCATTATCCACCGCGCGACAAATAGTCAAAAGTTTCAGAAATTATTGAAAATTGAGCAAATGGCCGTACATTACCGCCATGCTCTTCATGATGCAGGATGCGGCTATATCGACCGTTCTGCAGCGCATAAAGAAAAGATAGATTGTTGATCAGCGCATCAAGGCGCGTACGGAAATTCAAGGCTGACTGGACATGAAAAAATTCCTGCCCATCTTCATCATCGCCTTCATCGTCGTTATCGTCGGCGCTGCGGGTCTCAATCTTTTCCGAGACAAGGAAGCGGCTAAAGAACCCTTCGGCGGTCCGCTTAACCTTGTGACCATGGATGGCACGCCTTTCACCGAGAATGACCTGCGCGCTGCGCCAGCAGCAATCTTTTTCGGCTTCACCCATTGCCCGGACGTCTGCCCCACCACGCTCTATGAGCTTGATGGCTGGCTGAAGCAGCTTGGGCCGGAAGCCAGTGACATCAAGGCTTATTTCATCACCGTTGATCCGGAACGCGACACGCAGGAAGTCATGAAGACCTATGTCGGTAACGTTTCCGACCGCATCATTGGCATCACCGGTACACCACAGAATATTGCTGATATGGTCAAATCCTACCACGTCTATGCCAAGAAGGTTCCGGGCGAAGACGGCGAATATACGATGGATCATACAGCATCGGTATTTCTGCTCGACAAAGGCGGTCGCTTCCGCAGCACAATCGCCTATCAGGAAAACCCGGATACGGCTCTGGAAAAGTTGAAGAATCTGGCCAAAGGCGCTGCAAAGAGCTAAATAGAATCTACGAAGCATTTCCATCGGAAATGCGTCAGAGCCTGAATCAAAAAGCGGCATGTGTGTGCGAAAATGGTGATTTTCGAGTACCGGAGCGCAATGTACTTCTGAGCATGGTCCCGAAAAGTTGCAGACTTTACGGATAAGACTATGCACCAGAGAAAGCTACATGAGCACCGGAACGCAGAAAAATTGCCATTTGCAGCCATACAGGTCGGCTTTTGGTACAGACTCTCAAAGATAGAGAGCTTTATTACTTCATGGCCCAGTCACGACTTTTCTTTTCGGCGGATAAGGCAGAAGCCGAGCGCGTCTACAACATTCTCGAACAGGCTTTCGAGGAAGACGGCTTCCCCATCGCTATCACCGAAATCGATGAAGACCGGCAGATTTTCGAGGTGTCGGTTTATGTCGAGGACGATGCCGAAGATGTCGCCAAGCGGATCGATGCGTTGGTGGGTGCGGACATTTTCTCCGTTGAAGAACTGCCCGACATCGACTGGGTCACGCATTCGCTGGAAGGTCTGAAGCCTGTCAGAGCCGGGCATTTCTTTGTCCATGGCTCGCACGATCGCGACAAGATCGAAGCAGGCGACATCCCCATTGAAATCGATGCTGGTCTTGCCTTCGGCACCGGCCATCACGGAACGACGGCAGGATGCCTTGAACTGATCGAGGAAACTGTCAACGGCGAACATCCGACCAATGCGCTCGACCTTGGCACCGGCAGCGCTGTTCTTGCCATCGCCATAGCCAAGCTCGCTCCCATTCCTGTACTGGCTACCGATATCGATCCTGTCGCTGTCACCGTCGCCGCAGAAAATGCCGCCAAGAACGGTGTGGCAGAACATATCGTTACGGCAACGGCGGAAGGCTTCGGCCACCCGATCTTCCGTTCCTATTCGCCATTCGACCTGATCGTCGCCAACATTCTTGCCAATCCGCTTATCGAGCTGGCACCTTCCCTCAAGGAGCATCTGGCATCCGGCGGTTCCATCGTTCTTTCCGGAATACTTGACAGTCAACACGATGCAGTGCTTGCTGCCTATCAGGCACAGGGACTCGCCCACCAAAAGACGCTGCATCGCGAAGGCTGGGTAGCAATTCATCTGAAATAACAGGCCGTTTGAACCACGGCGTATTCCTGTTTTGAGCGAGTTAAACCTATGGCTTTTCAGAGTTTCGACGTCACCACAAATCCGGCCAATGGCGGCCCACGCGTTGCGAAGCTGCGCGCGAAAATGGCCGAACTTGGCCTTGACGGATTTCTGGTTCCTCGCGCAGACGAGCATCAGGGTGAATATGTTCCGCCCCATGCGCAGCGCCTTGCCTGGCTGACCGGCTTCACCGGATCGGCCGGTGCCGCGCTCGTCCTCAAGAATAGCGCCTATATCTTCGTCGATGGGCGTTATGAACTGCAGGTCCGCGCCCAGACGGACCCCAAGGTCTTCTCCTATGAAAGCCTCGTTACAAATCCGCCGGCTTCCTGGCTGGCAGAAAACGGCAAGGGCCTGCATATCGGCTTCGATCCTTGGCTCCATACCATTTCCGAAGCCCGCAATTTACGTGAAGCACTGGAGGCTCAGGGCGGTCAGCTGGTCCCGGTCGAAACCAATCTTGTCGACGCCGTATGGGACGATCAGCCTGAAGTGCCAACGGCAGAGGTCACAATTCAGCCGGCCCGTTTCGCAGGACATGAAGCGGAAGACAAGATCAAGGAAATACAGGCAGCCGTTACCGCAAGCGGCGCCAGCGCAACTGTCCTGACTGACCCGTCATCAGTCGCATGGGTGTTTAATATCCGCGGCAAGGACGTATCCAACACGCCGCTTCCGCTAAGCTTTGCCATCATTCCTGCGAAGGGTGAGCCAGAGCTTTTCATCGATGAACGCAAGCTCGCCATTGAACCGCGCGCCTATCTGACCCAGCTCGCCAAGCTCTCGGCACCGAGCGATCTGGAAGGGCATCTCAGTGCTCTCGCGGCCAAGGGCGAAACTATTCTTCTCGACCCGATCCTCGCGGCTGAAAAACTTCGCCTCATTGTCACCAGTGCAGGCGGAAGTGTCATCGACGGCAAAGACCCTGCCCGTATTCCACGCGCAATCAAGAACAAGGCTGAACTCGATGGCTCACGCGCCGCCCATGAGCGCGACGGTGTGGCTATGGTCAATTTCCTCTCATGGGTCGACGGCCAGAAGCCCGGCACAATCGATGAAATCAGCGCAGCGCAGAAGCTGGAAGAATCGCGTGCCGATGCCGGGCGCGACTTCCAAATGCCGCTGGAAGACATATCCTTCGACACGATCTCCGGTGCGGGGCCGAACGGCGCAATCATCCATTATCGCGTCAATACCGACACCAACAGAACGCTTGAAGATGGCGAGCTATATCTGGTCGATTCCGGCGCACAATATCGCGACGGAACTACCGATATCACCCGCACCGTCCCCATCGGCAAGGTAACGCCAGATACGATCAAGGCATTCACGCTCGTGTTGAAAGGTGTGATTGCGATCACGACGGCTCGCTTCCCGAAAGGCACACGCGGGCAGGATATCGACGTTCTGGCGCGCATCGCATTATGGAAGCATGGTTTCGACTATGCGCACGGAACCGGCCACGGCGTCGGCTCCTACCTGTCAGTGCACGAAGGCCCACAGAGCATTTCGAAAAAGGGCGCGCAGGAACTGCTGCCAGGCATGATCCTTTCCAATGAACCGGGCTATTACAAACCCGGTTCATTCGGCATCCGCATCGAAAACCTCATCATCGTCACCGAACCGGAAGTGCCGGAAGGCGGCGACATTCCGATGATGGGCTTCGAGACACTGACATTCTGCCCTATCGACCGGCGCCTGATCGACAAGTCGCTTTTCACGCAGGAAGAAATCGACTGGCTGAACAGCTACCATGCCAGCGTGCGCGAGAAGCTGTCAGGCCACCTCAAGGACGCTGAACGCAAATGGCTTGAAGCGGCAACCGCGCCGCTTTGATAATGCATTCACACCGTGAAATGGCGTAGCGCGATCAAAAGCGTTACGCCTGCAAAGAACATGGTCATCATGCTGAGCCGCAACGAAAGCACTATACAGACCGCAAGTACCAGCAGTTCCCGCCAGCCGTGATCCGAAGCAGGTGCCGCCACAATAGCCGTCAGAACGGCTGCAGGCACGGCGTTGAGCGCCGCTTCCACCCGGTAATGCACACGGCTGAAGCGCGACAGGACCAGATGCCCGCCAATACGGGTGAGATAGGTGCAGAGCGCGCCTACGAGAATGATCCAAATCGTGGTGGACATTTACGCCTCCCCTTCGCGTGGCTTGGCAATAATCGCCGCAAGAACAATGCCGCCAAGTGCGCCCAGCGAAACATGCCACGGAGATCCCACGAACTTGTAGGCCGCCACGGCTGAAATCGCACTGACGATGACGACCGGTAGCCAGTTCTGCCGATGACGAAAGCTCATCACCATGCCGAGGAAATAGATCGGCAGCAGAAAGTCGATGCCGAAGGCATAGGGGTTTGTAATCAGATTGCCGAACAGTCCGCCGATCAGTGCTTCAAGCACCCAGGTGACATAGAATGTAAGCCCGAGTGCCATATACCAGACGAAAGTGACCGGTTTGCCAGCCTCCGCCCGTTGCTCGACCTCCGCATACTGGATATCGACCAGTACGAAAAAGGCCAGCGCCTTCTGCCATGGCTTGAAATGACGAATACGGCGTCCAGTACTCGCCGAATAAAGCACGTGCCGAAAATTAACCGCGAAAATCGACATGACGATCATCCACGGCGCTATGTTCTGGCCGAAAAGATCAAGCCCGACCATCTGGCTGGCCCCGGCATAGATGATGGAGCTCATGAACACCGCTTCCGCGAGCGACAATCCGTTATCGACAGCAAGCGCACCGAACAGCAAGCCAAAGGGCGCTCCGGCAACGACAAGCGGAAGTCCGCGCCGGACACCGTCAATAATATCGGCGCGCGCTGAAGCCCGTACGGGCCGAAAAGTCTGATCCACGAATATTCACTCCTCCGAATGAAGAGTAGTTAGGAAATTCTGGGGCCTGTTGGAATATGATTTCCCAAAAAATCATACTATTAAACAGGAATGCCGCATTTGCGCATCACTCATAAATCCAGCTGATGCATTCATGAACGATCATGATTGTTGCGGAACTGTCTTTTCGATTTTGTGCATCCAGTCCACAAGCGGGCGAGCCCGTTCGGTGAAGTCGACAAGACGATCTGCCAGATCAGCGCGGGTAATCGTTTCAGGGTCGATTTCCATCCGCACCGAGAAATGCCGATTGCGAATTGCTTCCAGCAAATCATCATCGGTCACGGCCTCAAAACCACGCGGCGTGCGCTTCAGCCGGTCGTAGTCGCTGATTTTCAAACCGTTTTTCTTGAGTTTCGCGACCATGGCGCGGAATTCTTCCGGCTTCTCGGCAATGGCCGTGCGTATAGCCAGAAGCAGTTCCTTCTTTGGCCCCCACCAAGCCACACAGGCGTAGCAGTCGCGGACACCCGGCAGGCCGATGCAGACATAGAAGCAGCCGCTCTCGTCCCATTTTGTACCCGATTGCGACAGCAGCGCAGACAGGTGACGGTTATAGGGGGCCTTGTCCTTGGAAAACCGCGTATCCCGTTTGATGCGGAACTGCGATTTCACCCGATCGCCCTTGAACGGCAGACCGGCTTTTTCAAAACGACCCGTCAATTCCTCGACAAGATCTACAAGAGGTTCCTTCAGCTGCTGCTCGAAAAGATCCTTGTTCTCGACGAACCATTCGCGATTCTGGTGAAAATCCAGAGCTTTCAGAAACGGGATCGCTTTTTCACCAAAACCGCTGAACGGGGCCATTATTCTTCTCCGACCAGTGTAAACCAGGCGTCTTCATCAATGACTTCGATGCCCAACTCGGATGCCTTGGCGAGTTTGGAACCCGCCCCCGGTCCGGCCACCACAAGATCGGTCTTTTTCGATACCGATCCGGCCGTCTTTGCTCCGTAGCGCTCAGCCATGGCCTTCGCCTCATCGCGCGACATACGTTCCAGACTGCCGGTGAACACCACCGTCTTGCCCTCTACCGGCGAACCGGTGGCAACACGCGCCTCTTCATCAAGCGGCGTCACTTCGGCGAGAAGAGCCGCCAGCACTTGCGCGTTATGCGGCTCCGCATAAAAATCCACGACAGCTTCAGCAACGATGGAACCGATGCCCTCAACCGCAATCAGTTCCTGCCAGGCTTCATTACCCTTGTCGGTACGGTCGCCTTCTTTTGGCGGCACAGCCTCCTGAGCCGTTTTTTCAAAGGCCGCATAAGACAGATAGGCGCGCGCAAAGCGCTTGGCATTCACCTCACCAACATGACGGATACCAAGGCCGAACAGAAAGCGATGCAGGGCAATCTCGCGCCGATCATTGATCGCATCGTAAAGCTTCTTCACGGAAGTCGCGCCGAAACCTTCAATGTTCTCCAGTTTCTTGAGAGGCGATTCAGCCTGTCGCTGTTGCAGCGTGAAGATATCCGCAGGCGATTTGATCTTCAGTTTGTCATCTTCGGCATGGAAGAAGAATTCGACCTGCTTTTCGCCAAGGCCTTCAATATCGAACGCATTGCGCGATACGAAATGACGAATGCGCTCGACCGCCTGCGCAGCACAGGTCAGGCCGCCGGTGCAGCGATAGACCGCCTCGCCCTCTTCACGCACGGCATGGCTGCCACAGACCGGGCATTCATGCGGGAAATGGAACGGCGAGGCATCGGCCGGGCGCTTTTCCAGTACAACATCGACAATCTGCGGGATCACATCACCTGCGCGCTGCACGATTACCGTATCGCCGACGCGAATATCATGCTCATCAGCACGAATACGCTCACCCTTGAGGCCGATACCCTTGATATAGTCCTCGTTGTGCAGCGTCGCATTGGTCACGACCACGCCACCGACGGTGATTGGCTCCAGCCGCGCCACTGGCGTCAGCGCGCCGGTGCGCCCGACCTGAATGTCGATGCCGCGCAAGATCGTCAGCGCCTGTTCTGCCGGAAACTTGTGCGCAATCGCCCATCGCGGGCTGCGGGAACGGAAACCGAGCCGTGTCTGCAGATCGAGCCGATCAACCTTATAGACGACGCCATCAATGTCATAATCGAGTTCGGCGCGCTCAAGGCCAATAGCACGGTAATGCGCAAGCAATTCATCTGCACCGTGAAGCCGCTTCGTCAGCGGATTGACCGGGAAACCCCATTCGCGAAAAACCTCAACCATACCCATCTGCGTATCGGCAGGCATGTCCGACATCTCACCCCAGGCATAGGCAAAGAATTTCAGTTTGCGGCTCGCCGTCACCTTGGCATCGAGCTGGCGCAGGGAACCTGCTGCCGTGTTGCGCGGGTTCACATAAGTCTGCTTGCCTTCAGCGGCCATCTGTTCGTTGAGCGCGAGGAAGTCACTTTTGGCCATATAGACCTCACCGCGTACTTCAACGACGGAAGGCGCTCCAGCCGGAAGCCGGTTCGGAATTTCAGCAATGGTGCGGATATTCGTCGTGACATTCTCGCCGGTTGTGCCGTCACCGCGCGTCGCGCCGCTAATCAGAATTCCATTCTCGTAACGGATCGACATGGAAAGCCCATCGATCTTCGGTTCAGCGGTAAATGCAATGGAATTATCCGGCAGCGGCCCCAGGAAGCGATAGACACTGCCCACGAAATCGCGGACGTCATCGTCTGAAAACGCATTGCCGAGCGAAAGCATCGGGCGTGCATGAACAACCTGCGCAAATTTGGAAACAGGTGCTGTACCAACACGCAAGGACGGGCTGTCTGTCCGCACCAGATGCGGGAAGCGCGCTTCAATCGCATCGTTACGCCGCTTTAGCGCATCATACTCGGCATCCGAAATCTCTGGCCGGTCATTGGCATGATAAAGCTCATCGTGATGCGCAATTTCAAGCGCCAGCCGTTCCAGTTCTGAAGCGGCTTCAGGTTCAGTCAGTTTTTCGACGGGAGTATCGGTCATAAGCGGAGCAAAACCTGCTGATTCAATTTTGCTCAACATAGCCAAGAAATGGCATCGCGCCTACACCGACCCGACATTACGAACATGCATATCCCCTGACAGCGTCATGTCAGGAGACGAGCGCACTATCTCTTTGTTTGTACGCATTATCCGACGCATCGAAGCGGAATCAGAAATCAGTCCAGTGGACTGATTTCCCCGCGTAGACGCTTCGCACTTTTGCTGGAAATGCTCAATTCTCGGCCAGCAGGCGTTCTGCTGCTGCGCGCGCTTCGTCGGTAATGCTGGCACCGGCCAGCATGCGGGCAATCTCTTCCTGCCGCTCATCCACCCCGATGGAACGGATCGAGGTAGACATACGGTCTTCATTGGTCGCAGACTTGGCAATCAGGAAATGCGTGGAAGCACGCGCCGCCACCTGCGGCGCATGTGTGACCGAAAGCACCTGCACGCGCCCGGAAAGCCGTGCAAGGCGCTGCCCGATGGCATCTGCCACCGCACCGCCCACGCCGGTATCAATTTCATCGAATACGAGCGTCGGAGCAGAACCGCGATCCGCAAGCGCCACCTTCAGTGCCAACAGGAAACGTGAAAGCTCACCACCCGAAGCGACCTTCATCATCGGCCCGGCCCGCGTGCCCGGATTGGTGCGCACCCAATACTCAACCGTATCGATGCCTTCCGCCGCCCGCGCTTGCGCGTCGGTTGTCATTTCAACGATGAATTCTGCGCGCTCCAGTTTCAGTGCAGGCAATTCGGCCATCACAGCAGCCTTCAGATGCTCCGCTGTTTCCTTGCGCAAACCGGAAAGCTTGGCTGCCGCCGTGTCATAGGCCGCCCGCATTTCAGTCGCCTGACCTTCAAGCTGGATAAGCTTTTCCGCTCCAGCGTCCAGATCGGCGAGATCAGCATCCATCTTGTCGCGCAGCGCAGGCAATCCCTCCACTGCGACAGAATATTTGCGTGCGGCAGCGCGCAAAGCAAAAAGCCGTTCCTCGACCTGCTCCAGCACGCGCGGATCGAAATCGATTTCGCGCATGGCATGATCTATGCCATCTTGCGCGAGAGCCAGACTGTTGAGCGCCTCATCGATTGCCTTGCAAACCGGCTCCAGCAAATGCGGCGCTTCCGGGATCTTGCGCTCAAGACGGCGCACAAGGCTCGCCAGCGTCGGTACAGGTGATCCCTGCCCCGACAGCAACTCGCCAGCTTCGTTCACGTCACCGGCGATCTTTTCGGATTTCATCATGATCGCCCGATGCTCGGCGAGCTCTTCTTCTTCGCCGGGCTGCGGATCGAGTTTGGTCAGTTCTTCAACCGAAGAACGCAGATAATCGCCTTCACGCTCGGCCTGCTCGACACGGGCACGATGCTTGGCAAGTGCGGTTTCCGCATCGCGCCAGGCCTTGTGACGCTCGCGAACCACTGCCGCCTCTGGCTCGAGACCACCGAAAGCATCCAGCAATGTACGGTGAAGATCGGTATCGATCAGCGCACGGTCGTCATGCTGGCCGTGGATTTCCACCAGCCTGCGTCCGAGATCACGAAGGAGCGCGACGCTCGCCGCCTGATCGTTGATGAAGACGCGCGTGCGACCATCGCCCATCTGCAGGCGACGCAGAATGATGTCGCCATCATCGTCAAAACCGTTATCGCGCAGAAAAATCCGGGCAGGATGCGCGCCCGGTACATCGAACACCGCTGTCACCTGCCCCTGATCGGCACCATGACGCACCAACGAGGCGTCGCCACGCGCGCCAAGCGCCAGAGAAAGCGAATCAAGCAAAATAGACTTGCCCGCCCCGGTTTCACCGGTAAGTACGGACAAGCCTGTCTTGAACTCGATGTCGAGCCTTTCAATCAGAACAATATCGCGGATCGACAGGTGCGACAGCATGTGAGAATCAGCTTATGAGCCGCCGCCGGTGATGAGCGACGAAGCCTTGGCCAGCCACGAATTACCGTTTTCGCGTGGCTCAAGACCACCGCTCTGCAGAAGCTTGTAGCTGTCCTTGTACCACGGGCTGTCCGGATAGTTCTTGCCGAGAACCGAAGCGGCCATCTGGGCTTCCGACGTCAAGCCAAGCGCATAGTAGGCTTCGACGAGGCGAGCCAGTGCTTCTTCCACCTGACGGGTATTGGAATATTCCTCCACAACGCCGCGGAAACGCTTGATAGAGGCAAGGTATTCCTTGCGTTCCAGATAATAGCGGCCAACCTGCATTTCCTTGCCAGCGAGCTGGTCGCGGGCGAAGCGGATCTTGGCCTTGGCATCATCCGTATATTCGGAATCCGGGAAACGATCGACCACTTCCTGCATCGCAGCGATTGCGCGACGGCTTGCAGCCTGATCGCGGGTCACGTCCGGAATCTGGCGGAAGTAGGAAAGACCGATGATGTAATAGGCATAGGCCGATTCAGGCGAAGTCGGGTAAAGCGTGTTGTAACGCTTCGCCATCGAGATCGCTTCTTCGTAATTGCCCTTGCGGTAGTTGGTGAAGGCAGCCATCACGAGCGACTTGCGTGCCCATTCCGTGTAGGGATGCTGGCGATCGACGGCGGCGAACTTCTTCGCAGCTTCATCAAGGCGACCTGCGTCCAGATTGGCGAGACCTTCATTGTAGGTTTTGTCGGCAGGATCAATCGTCTCGACATACTTGGTGAGATCGATGTCGTCGTCCTTGCTGGCACAACCGGCGAGCGGGATAAGAACGGCGATAGCGCCAGTCAGCAGCGCGGTTTTCGTCACACCCTTGAATTTGAAACTCGTCATGCGGTCTCCGGCCTTCTGACAGCGTCATTCCTGTTTGGAGTTGCGTGCTTCTAGCACTGCACGGCAGCTCCATCCATACAAATCATTCAGCTTCAGCGAATGTACGAACATAGCTGACGCTGTTTTGGCCGTCCATAAACCACATGCAGGCGAAATCGGCAATCGTCTAGTGGTCTGAATCCGCCGGACGGCGTATCGAAACGCGTAACCAGTGTGAATTGTCCCCGGTATTGGCTACCCGTATGGGTAGTTGCTCCCCGATCAATCCACCGTAGAACGGCGCACCGACTCAATTGTGAGGTGAACCGGCGAACACGGCTCAATTAAGGCCATGCGCCGATACATACTATTTCTTGGCTAAATTTAGAGCGCCCATGGAGCCGCTATATTCGGCTTCACAGCAACGAAATCCGATGCTCTCGAGTTCTGGCGAACACCCGAAGCCTCGACGATATCGAACGCCGTCTTGTCCGACAGCAGCGCCTTCACCGTTTCCGCATTCAGCCTGTGACCACTGCGGTAGGACCGGAAACAGCCAATGAACGGCAGACCGGCAAGTGCCAGATCGCCGACGGCATCGAGCGTCTTGTGACGAACGAATTCGTCCTTGAAACGCAGCCCGCCCGGATTGATGACAGAATTGTCGTCACCAATGACAAGCGAATTGTCGAGCGACGAGCCAAGCGCATGGCCGGAGGCCCAAAGACGTTCCACATCCTTCATGAAACCGAACGTCCGCGCGGTGGAAAGCTCCTTGCGGAAAGTCGCTTCGTCCACGTCGTCTGCAAATTTCTGCCGACCGATCAGCGGGCATTCGAAGTCGATCTCGACTTCAAACCGCGTACCGGCGAAGGGGCGGAATTCACCCCAGGAACCGCCAGCTTCGACGCGAACCGTTTTCAGAATACGGATAAAGCGGCGCTTCGCTTCCTGCGTGACGATACCTGCCTCATCGAAAGCTTCGATGAAACGAGCAGAAGTGCCGTCGAGAATGGGAACTTCAGGACCATCAATTTCAACGACAAGGTTATCAATGCCCAGCGCAGCGACCGCCGCCATCAGGTGCTCGACTGTGTCAATCTTGGATTCTTTCGGTCCGAGCGACGTGCAGAGGTCTGTTGCGCCAATCTGTGAGACATGGGCGCGCACTTCCGGCGCCTTGCCCTTCAGATCTGAACGCTGGAATACGATTCCCGTATCGGCATCGGCCGGGAAAAACGTCGCCGAAGCTGGAGCTCCGCCATGAACGCCGACGCCCGAAAGCGTAACCGCACGACCAATTGTCTTTTGATAAGCGCTCAAGAGAGTTCCAATCTGCTGAATAAAATGAATACAGGCCGTTTAAACGGAATTTCAACACAGCCCATTTCGCAATTCTTTGCTTCTATATGGATAGATATAGCTAAAATTGCGACAGGAAATACAGAGGGTTCACAAACTCGTGCTGCCCGAACCATACCCCGTTACAACTAAAATAATAATTTGCGTGACTTGAACAAAATCACGCTTTCTTACGAATGTTTTGATTTTGTTTACTGAAACGAAAAAGCCGCGGGGGTTACCCGCGGCTTTCCTATTCACTCACCGAAATGGCTCAGTTCGACTGACGGCGCAGGAAGGCCGGGATTTCGAGCTGATCTTCTTCCGAAGCTGCGCGCGGCTGCGGACGACCCTGATCATCAAGCTGGCCGCGACGTGGTGCGTAGATGGACGAGTCCTGCTGCGGAGCGCGACGTTCAGCCGGACGCATGCCAGGTTCACGGTGCTGAGCCGGTTCCAGACGGGCTGCAGGCTGATCTTCCTCACGACGCGACAGACCATGAGTCAGGCGCTTCAGAAGGCTCATCGGGCCGCGCGGCTCTTCCTGTGCAGGCTGCTGCGGAGCACGACGGGCATTGATTTCAGCCTGTGCAACCGGCGGAAAATCCGAAACGGCAGGCATGCGCGGAGCAGGACGCGGTTCACGAACCGGCTGTTCATGCATCTGCGGCTGCTGGTAGGCCTGTGGCTGTGCTGCCTGATGACCTGCCGGTGCCTGCGGCATCGGTGCACGGGCAACCGGAGCGCGTTCGAAGGACTCCGGTGCCGGAGCCTGGAAAATGCGGCTCTGCGGACGGAATTCCGGCTCAGCAGAAGCCGCAGGAGCTGCCGGTGCGGCTGGAATTTCAGCTTCGGCAGACTGGATCGCCTGGGCAATCGGATCGACCTGACGCGGCTGTTCAACAACTGGAGGACGAAGTGCGCCATGCGGAGCCATTGGCTTCGCCTGTGCAGTCTGCTTTACCGGCTGGCGAAATTCCAGCGGCGCAGGCGCCGCGTCTCCTAACTGCTTATCGATACCGGTAGCGACGACAGAAACGCGGATGACGCCTTCGAGGCCTTCGTCGAAGGTTGCGCCAAGGATGATGTTCGCATCCGGATCGACTTCTTCGCGAATACGCGTAGCAGCTTCGTCGACTTCGAACAGGGTCATGTCGCGACCACCGGTGATCGAGATCAGGAGGCCCTTCGCGCCGCGCATCGAGGTTTCGTCGAGCAGCGGGTTAGCGATTGCAGCTTCGGCAGCAGCCATTGCACGGCCTTCGCCGGAAGCTTCGCCCGTACCCATCATGGCCTTGCCCATTTCGCGCATCACCGAACGAACGTCAGCGAAGTCGAGATTGATGAGGCCTTCCTTGACCATCAGGTCGGTGATGCAGGCAACGCCCGAATAAAGCACCTGGTCAGCCATTGCGAAAGCATCGGCGAAGGTGGTCTTGTCGTTGGCAATGCGGAAGAGGTTCTGGTTCGGAATGACGATAAGCGTATCGACGTTCTTCTGCAGTTCTTCGATGCCGAGATCGGCAGTCTTCATGCGGCGGGCGCCTTCGAAATGGAAAGGCTTGGTCACGACGCCAACGGTGAGGATGCCCCGTTCACGGGCAGCGCGCGCCACGACCGGAGCAGCGCCGGTGCCGGTGCCGCCGCCCATACCGGCGGTCACGAAGCACATATGCGTGCCATTCAGGTGATCGACGATTTCGTCGATGCACTCTTCAGCAGCCGCACGGCCAACTTCTGGCTGGGAACCAGCACCAAGACCCTCTGTAACGGCAGCGCCGAGCTGGATCATGCGTTCGGACTTCGACATCGTCAAAGCCTGAGCGTCGGTGTTGGCCACGACAAAATCCACGCCGCGCAGACCGGCATTGATCATGTTGTTGACCGCATTGCCGCCGCCACCGCCGACACCGAATACGGTGATGCGGGGCTTCAGCTCGGTGATATCCGGCTTTTGCAGATTGATAGTCATAGGTCCTTGTTCCTCTTAAGCCTTACCACCGCTTCGCCGCCGCGGTGTGGATTGGTTGTTACCCAGATGGTCACGCCCCAATAATTCAACACGCTATTTCAACAGCTTACACAATACTTACTACTCAGAAACTCTCTTTCAGCCATTGGCTGACACGTTGAATGCGCCCACCCGTACCGGTCATGAGACCGGAGGAAGCCGCTTTCACCGACCGCTCTTCTATCCCGGCCACCTGCGGGTAAATCAGAAGTCCAACGGTCGCGGCAAAAGCTGCCCCCTTAGCCGCCTCAGGCAATCCCGCTATTCCTAGAGGACGCCCGATTCGTACATTTCTTGCAAGGATTCGCCTGGCTGCCTCTGGCATTCCTGGCAGCTGGCTTGCGCCGCCGGTCAGAACCACACGCTTGCCGACAATATGTCCAAGACCTGACTGGTTAAGCCTGTCGCGCACCAGTTCCAGCGTCTCTTCCACTCTTGCACGGATAATCCGCGTCAGCACCGAGCGCGGATATTGATTGGGTACATCACGCTCATCGTCGCCGATGGGCGGAACGGAGATGAGATCGCGGTCATCGGCAGCGCTCGGCAGAGCGGAGCCATACATGACCTTCAGACGTTCGGCATCTTCCATCCGGGTGGAAAAGCCGCGAGCCACATCCATCGTCACGTGATTGCCGCCGATGGCCACTGCATCGGCGTGAATGAACTTGCCTTCGGAGAAGACGGAGATCGTCGTCGTGCCGCCGCCCATATCGATGCAGGCCGCGCCCATTTCAGCTTCGTCGCCGACCAGAGCGGCAAGACCGCTGGCATAAGGCGTTGCAACGATGGCTTCCACCGACAAATGGCAGCGATTGATGCAAAGCTCCAGATTGCGCAGTGGCGCTGCATCGGCAGTCAGCACATGCATATCGACGCCAAGGCTGTCGCCCAGCATGCCGAGCGGATCGCGAATACCGCGTTCGCCATCGAGCGTATAGCCGACCGGAAGCGAATGAACGAGGTGACGCTCGGCTGCGAGCGCCTGCTTGGCACCGGCAGCCAGTACGCGGCGAATATCGGTCTGCTCGACTTCATGGCCGCCCAGATTAACGCTTGCCGTGAAGGTTTCGCTCTTGAGGCGACCGGCTGAAATATTGACGATCAGGCTATCGACGGTCAGACCAGCCATGCGCTCAGCTGCATCGACCGCAAGGCGGATCGACTGCTCTGCCGCATCCAGATCAATGATGACGCCCGACTTGACGCCGCGTGAACGCTGATGGCCGATGCCGAGCACTTCCATACGGTGCGTGCGACCTGGCAGCAGTGCGCCGCCTTCATGCGGACGCAACCGTGCGATGACGCAGGAAACCTTGCTCGATCCAACATCCAGAACCGTTAACAGGCGCACCTTGCGCCCTGCAGCTCCGCCTTGTGATGATCCCTTGCCGCCCAGAATACTCATACGCGCTTCCCCGTGCGGGATAGTTCTTTTTTACGCTCTGCCAGAAACTTCTGGCGCTGCTCCATGCCACTCGCAGTCAATTGAACAGTCACGCGATCATCGAGACGAAGATCGACCGCAGCGATATCGCGCGACAGAAGATGCTGGTCCTGATCGAGCTTCTCGACCTGTGCGAGTGCCTTCAGCGGATCGGTTTCCGGCAGCATGATGCGCACGCCATTATCCAGAAGCAGGTCCCAGCGACGGTCGCCGACACGGATGTAGGCGCGAACCTTTCCGGCCAGACCCGGATAGGCCGCGATTTCATCAACGAAGCCCTTGACCTTCTTTTCCGCGCCCTCGCCCACGACGAGCGGCAACGAATTGTAACGGCCCGGACGGAACGGAACGATGGTATCGCCGGCGGCGTCGATCAGCGCCAGATCCTTGTCGTTTTGCCAGATGGCGAACGCCTTGCGTTCATGCAACGAGACAAGAACCGTACCAGGATAAACCTTGCGAACTTCTGCGCTTTCAACCCATGGCAGCTTGTCGATGGATTGGCGCGCTTCTTCAGCGCTCAGACCGACGAGAGATGTCTCGCCATCGAGATCGAGCTGACCCAGAATATCGATATCGGACGTCTCGTTGTTGCCGACGACCTTTATATCCTCAATTGCGAAACCGAGTGTGGAAGCAGTCGCCTTGACCACCTCCGGTGTGTGACCGCCAACCGCCATGCCATAAAGGCCGGTAGCACCAAGGAAACCCAGCATGCCGACAGTGCCTGCATGGCGCGGAATATTTACATTGCCTTGGAAAAGGCGAGCAGCAAAGCGAAACGGCTTGCGCAGGAAACGCGGCAGGACAAAAGCAGCACCCGTCGCTCCCGATGCATCCCGCATCGAGCCCGAGCGCCCATATCCGTCCGATTTTCCGTTCAACGCAAACAAGACGCGTCCTCCACCATCCAACTCAACAATTCACCGAAAGAGATACCAGCCGCTTTGGCGATATCAGGCACGAGCGAGGTAGGAGTCATCCCCGGCTGGGTATTGATTTCCAGCCAGATAACTTCGCCATCATCAGAGAAACGATCGTCGAAACGGAAGTCTGACCGGCTTACGCCCCGACACCCGATTGCCCGATGCGCCGTAAGGGCCATTGTTTGTATTTTTTGGTAAATATTTGGTAAAATTTTTGCCGGACACACGTGAGATGACGCGCCTGCAACATATTTTGAATCATAATCGTAGAACTGATGACCGACCGGAATGATCTCACACACGTCCATGACGCGGCCACCCATCACGGCACAGGTCAATTCCCGGCCGGGAATGTATTTTTCGACCAGAACCTCGGCACCGTAGTTCCACTCAGCCGAACTGATGATTTGCGGCGGATGCGTCTGATCCTCCTTGACGATCACGACGCCAAAGCTCGAACCTTCGCGAACAGGCTTGACCACGTAAGGCGGCTCCATCGGATGCCCAGTGCCGATCTCAAAACGGTTGAGCAGAAGCGAGGAAGCAACAGCAACACCGGCAGCAGCCGCAACCTTCTTGGCGCGGTCCTTGTCCATGGCGAGCGCCGATGCGAGCACACCCGAATGCGTGTAGGGAATCTGGAGATATTCGAGAACGCCCTGAATAGCGCCATCCTCACCGAAAGGGCCATGCAGCGCATTGAACGCAACGTCGGGCTTCAGTTCGGCAAGAACGCTGGCAACATTGCGATCCACATCAATACGCGTCACGCAATAGCCGCGCTCTTCAAGGGTCGCAGCGCAAGCCGTTCCGGAGGACAAGCTGACCGGGCGCTCCGAAGAGAAACCGCCCATCAAAACGGCGACGTGCTTTCCCGTCATGTTAGCATCCCCTCTGCGCAATCCCCTGCGCATCAATTAAACAGAATCCGAGTAACCCAGCAGCAAAGGCCGCAGGCACCCGCGGCAGGAAAATCCTGCCGAATCAAATCACTGTGTGGTTAACCCTAAAGAATCAGAGGATTGATTCCGTGACAAGACCCTATAGAAAGGGACGAACCTTACGCGTCGCTTGTGAAGGCAAAAAAGCCCGGAATATCAGGTAGAAAATCCGGGCAACTTTTTTATCAAAATTTTCCAAGAAACTCTTCAACCGGCTCGCCCTCGCGGAACAAACCGAGACGTTTGATTTCCCAATGAAGGCGAATACCCGAATTTTCAAAAACTCTGGCGCGAACCGTTTCGCCCAAAGTCTCCAGATCGTGCCCCGTTGCGGTGCCTGTATTGATCATAAAATTGCAGTGCATTTCGGACATCTGCGCGCCTCCGACGCGCAAACCGCGGCAACCTGCCTTGTCGATTTCCTTCCAGGCCGATGTGCCTTCCGGATTCTTGAAGGTCGAGCCGCCTGTCTTTTCGCGTACAGGCTGCACCGTCTCACGATGATGCTGCACCTCGTCCATGGCTTGTTTGATCGCTTCATGCTCGCCGGGAGTTCCCTCGAACAAGACAGAGGTAAAAATCAGATCCGGCGATGCTGAGGAATGCCGATACGCGTAGCCCATATCCGCATTGGAAAGCACATGCACCTCGCCCTTGCGATCAAGGGCGCGAACCTCCACGACGCGCTCGCGCGTTTCCACGCCGTTGGCGCCTGCATTCATGCGCAAAGCCCCGCCCATGCCGCCGGGTATGCCATGGTAGAAGTGGAAGCCAGCCAGCCCCGCTTCCAGCGCCGCTGCGGCCACGCGCTTGTCAGGCGTCGCCGCGCCTGCCCGCAGCTGCGTCTCAGAAACCTGATCGACTTCACCGAAGCCTTTTGCGGAAAGCCGCACGACAAAGCCTGGAACACCGCCATCGCGCACGAGCAGGTTGGAGCCGATGCCAACCACGAGAATCGGTACCTCTTCCGGCACAGCCTTCAGAAATGAGGAGAGGTCTTCTTCATCGGCAGGCTGAAACAGAACCTGTGCCGGTCCGCCAGCGCGGAACCAGGTGATTTTGTCCATGCCGGCATCGGGCGTCAGCCGACCACGCAAGCCCGACAATTTGCCGTCGAGCTTCTTCAGAAGCGTCTCGCCGCTTTCCATCTTACTTCTTACCCTGTTCAGCCAGTTCTTTCGGCAGCGCATATGCCCACTGCGTAATATTGCCTGCGCCGAGGCAGACCACGAAGTCGCCCGGCTCCGCTATCGAAGCAACCAGCGGTGCCAGTGCTTCTGGCCCGCTGGCATAGCGCGCATCGCGATGACCTGCGGTCTTGATGCGCGATACGAGCGCCTCGGAATTGACGCCTTCGATAGGGTCTTCGCCAGCCGTATAGACCGGCGCTACGATAACCGTATCGGCATCGTTGAAACATGCCGCGAATTCATCAAAGAGGCTTGCCAGACGCGTATAGCGGTGGGGCTGCACAATGGCGACCACACGACCTTTCGTGGCTTCACGCGCAGCTTTCAGCACGGCCCGGATTTCAACCGGGTGATGGCCATAATCATCGAATATCTCGACGCCGTTCCACGTGCCTGTATGGGTAAAGCGACGTTTCACGCCGCCGAACGAGCCAAGACCGCGACGAATATCGTCGGCAGAGATACCCAGTTCATGCGCAACCGCGATTGCTGCCGTCGCATTGGATACGTTGTGCTGGCCCGGCATCGGCAGACGCAGATCCTTGATCTCGGTCGCCTCGCCCTTGCGGGAGCGGATCACGACATCGAACAGGCTCGCCGCGCCATCCATCCGGTGATTGATAAAACGCACGTCGGCCTGCGGGTTCTGGCCGTAAGTCACAATACGCCGGTCTTCGATGCGGCTCACCAGAGCCTGCACTTCCGGATGGTCAAGGCACATCACGCCAAAACCATAGAACGGAACATTCTCGACAAACTGCGCGAAAGCCGCGCGCACAGCATCGAAATTGCCGTAATGGTCAAGATGTTCCGGGTCGATATTGGTGACGACCGCAATATCAGCCGGAAGCTTGAGGAACGTACCGTCGCTTTCATCCGCTTCCACCACCATCCAGTCACCATCGCCCATACGGGCATTGGTTCCATAGGCATTGATGATACCGCCATTGATGACGGTCGGATCAAGATGCCCGGCATCAAGCAATGCGGCGACCATTGAGGTCGTGGTGGTCTTACCATGCGTACCGCCAATCGCAACCGCATGACGGAAGCGCATCAACTCAGCCAGCATTTCGGCGCGGCGCACGATAGGCAGCAGCTTTTCGCGTGCAGCAACCAGCTCGGGATTGTTCTTCTTGATCGCCGTCGAAACGACAACAACTTCGGCATCGCCGATGTTTTCAGCCTTGTGGCCGACAAAGACCTCAATGCCTTTTTCACGCAGGCGCTGCACATTGGCGCTGTCGGACTGGTCAGAGCCCTGTACATGATAGCCGAGATTGTGCAGCACTTCGGCAATACCGCTCATGCCGATGCCGCCAATTCCGATGAAATGGACAAGCCCGATATTCAGCGGCATTTTCATGGCCGAGTTCCTTCTTTGAATTCCTGAACAGATTTACCTGCTGCAATAGCCTCTGCCAGATCAGCAAGCAACTGCGCTGCATCCGGCTTACCAACGCTTTTTGCAGCTTTTGCTTGTGCTTCGAGGCGCTGTGGCTCATTCATCGCAGCCTGGAGTATCGCGGCCAAGCGTTCTGGCGACAATTCCGACTGGCGAACGACCTCACCGCCGCCGACAGCCGCGAGCGCTGCTGCGTTCGCTGCCTGATCGTGATCGAGCGCGTGCGGAAACGGCACCAGCATGGCCGGGCGACCAATCACCGTGATCTCCGAAACGGTCGAAGCACCGGACCGCGAAATCACGAACTGGGCATCCGCCATGCGTGCTGGCATATCGTTGAAAAACGGCGCAACATCAGCGGGAACACCAAGCTTCTTGTAAGCTTCGCGCACAGCGGCTTCGTCTTCCTTGCGGGCCTGCTGGGTGATCAGCAGCCGCGCCCGGTCCCTATCCGGCAGCAAGGCCACGGCAGCGGGAATGGCTGTCGAAAAGAACTGTGCGCCCTGGCTACCGCCAAAAACCAGCAGGCGGAACCGTTCATCCGCCTTGACCGGCTTGTAAGAAGTCTCAGCCGCGGCCAGAACTGGAGGACGCACCGGATTGCCGGTCGTGACCGTCTTTTCGGCATAGACCCCGCCGGTCTCGGGCAGGAAACCACCAGCAATTGCTTTCACGCGACCTGCAAGCCCTTTGTTGGCGCGGCCCATGACGGCATTCTGCTCGTGCACCATCGTCGGGATGTTCATGTTGCTCGCGGCATAGAGCGGCGGCAGTGTTGGATAGCCACCAAAGCCCGCGACGAGTTTGGGCTTCAGCCTGCGGAACAATTTACGGGAATCGAGATTACCCTGCCATAGTGACCAGAACGTCTTCAGGAGCGCTATCGGGTTGCGGCCTGCAATTGTTGCCGAACGAATGACATGAACATGATCTTCCGCGAAGGCACCCGCGAAACGCTGCGCGCGCGCATCGGTCGCCAGATGGACGTCCCAACCACGTGCCTTCAATTCATGCGCCAGCGCTTCCGCCGGAAAGAGATGGCCGCCCGTTCCTCCGGCGGCCAGTACGATTACGCCTTTTACCATCAGCCCCTCACAGCGCAGGAATGCGTTTGCCCATATCGACACCGCTACCGACCGTATGGGTCATGCGGGCTTCCGGACGGCGGCGCGTCAGAGCCAGAAGGATGCCCATCGTGATGGCGATGGCAATGAGCGAGGAACCGCCATAGGAGATGAACGGCAGGGTCATTCCCTTTGCAGGCATGAGATGCAGGTTCACAGCCATGTTGATGATCGACTGGAAGCCGAACAGAATGACAATCCCCGAGACGGCCAGACGGGTGAACGGATCACGCTCGCGCAGCGCAATCGAAAGGCCGCGCACGACGATGAATGCGAACAGCAGCATGATGATCATGCACAGGATGATGCCGTATTCTTCTGCTGCAACCGAGAAAATGAAATCGGTATGGCTGTCCGGGATGATGCGCTTGATGGTGCCTTCGCCCGGACCTTGTCCGAACCAGCCGCCACGCAGAATCGCTTCGCGTCCGGCATCGACCTGGAACGTATCGCCCTCGCCTGTCATGAACCGATTGATACGACCCGCCACGTGATCGAACATGAAATAGGCTGAGATGCCGCCGCAAACCGCAAGACCGCCAAGAACCAGAATCCAGAACATCGGCAGACCGGCGAGGAAGAACATGGCACCCCATGTGCCTGTGGTCAGCATTGTCTGGCCAAGGTCAGGCTGAAGGACGAGCAAAGCAGCAACGGTGCCGAACAGCAGCATGGCAAGAAAATTGCCGGGCATTTCGCCACCGCGTTCACGCTCCGAGAACAGCCAGGCGCAAACCACCACGAATGCAGGCTTCATGAATTCCGACGGCTGGATAGAGATACCCGCCAGATTGACCCAGCGCCGCGCACCTTTCACTTCGATACCGAAGAACAGTGCGGCAACCATCAATACAAGCGAAATGCCGAGCAGGATCAAAGCAAATCGCCTGATCTGGCGCGGCGACAGAAACGACACGCCGATCATGACGGCCACCGCCGGCAGCATGAAGAAAATCTGGCGTTCGACAAAGTGGAACCCGTCGAGGCCGATACGCTGGGCCACGGCAGGACTTGCGGCGAATGACAGCAGAATGCCAAGCCCCATCAGGGCCAGACATGCAGCGAGGAAGAAGCGGTCTATTGTCCACCACCAATTGGCGACAGGACCGCGATCGACACGGCTTACCATCAGCTTTTTCCTCCTATCGGTTCAACACCCGGAAGCGCCAGAACAGCGCTACGGAATGCATCGCCGCGTTTTTCAAAATTCTGGAACTGGTCGAAGCTGGCGCAAGCGGGCGACAGCAGCACAACCGGTTCGGGAGCAGCATCGTTACCGGCATCGCGGGCAGCGTGCTCGACAGCGACTGCAAGCGTGTCGGAAATCTCGAACGGCGCCGCATCGCCAAGCGTTGCAGCAAACTGTGCTGCGGCTTCGCCGATCAGATAGGCCTTGGCAATCCGCGGGAAGAACCCGGCCAGCGAAGCAATTCCGCCAGCTTTCGGCACACCACCTGCAATCCAGTAGATGTTCTGCGGAAAGGACGACAATGCCGGAGCCGTTGCTTCCGCATTGGTTGCTTTGGAATCGTTGACGAACAGTACTTTTCCGCGATGCCCAACCTGTTCCATGCGATGGGCCAGGCCGGGAAAGCTCTTCAATCCCGCATCGATTTCTTCAAGGCTTAAGCCCACTGACAGGCACGCGACGACAGCCGCAAGCGCGTTCTGCGCATTATGCGCGCCGCGCAGCGAACCGATACCTTCCAGGGAAGCGATTTCGTCAATTTCCCCGTCCTGCGACCAGAGCAGCTTTGCGCCGTCAGCGAAATAGCCTTTGCCGAGGTGCCTTTCCTTGGAAATTCGCACGACGTGTACACCATCGCGATAAAGCCGGTCCGCAATGGCTTCGCAATAATCATCATCAACGCCGACAATTGCCGTGTCGCTCGCCGCCACCAGACGTTCCTTGATCGCGGCATAGTTTTCCATCGAACCATGACGGTCGAGATGATCCGGTGTCAGATTGAGCAGAATGCCCGCCGTCGGGTTCAGCGATGGCGCCAAATCGATCTGATAGGATGAACATTCGACCACATAGAAGCGATTTGCCTGCGGCGGCTCCAGCGTCAGGATTGCGGTGCCGATATTGCCGCCAAGCTGCATATCCCGACCGGAAGCCTTGATGATATGGGCGATCAAAGCGGTCGTCGTCGATTTGCCGTTGGTGCCGGTGATGGCGATGAACGGGCAATCGGGAGCAATGTGATTGCGCTCGCGGACAAACAGCTCCACGTCGCCGATGATTTCGACACCTGCGGCATGAGCCAGATCGACAGTCCAGTGTGGCTTTGGATGGGTCAGCGGAACGCCCGGCGAAAGCACGAAAGCCGCAAATTGCGACCAGTCAGCCTGTCGCAGATCGCCTGTGGCAATGCCCGCGCTCTGGGCACGGGCAACACTGTCGGGATTGTCATCCCAGGCAATGATCTTTGCGCCGCCCGCAAGAATGGCCTTGGCGGTCGCGATACCCGACCCGCCCAGTCCGAAAAGGGCGACTGTCTTATCCTTGAGGGCGGTGATCGGGATCATTCGATATGCCTGTTATCTGAGCTTCAGGGTGGAAAGACCGATCATCGCGAGAATGATCGCAACGATCCAGAACCGGATCACGACCTGGCTCTCGGTCCAGCCCTTCTTTTCGAAATGGTGGTGAATAGGCGCCATGAGGAAGACACGCTTGCCGGTCAGCTTGAAGGAGCCAACCTGAATGATGACGGAAAGCGCTTCGACGACGAACAGGCCACCGATGATGGCGAGAACGATTTCATGCTTCGTTGCAACCGCAACGGTGCCCAGCATACCACCCAGCGCCAGCGAACCCGTATCGCCCATGAAGATAGCGGCGGGAGGCGCATTGAACCACAGGAAGCCGAGGCCCGCGCCGATAACAGCGCCAAGAACCACAGCAAGTTCACCTGTGCCCGGCACGAAATGAATTTGCAGATAGTCAGCGAAGATCGCGTTGCCGGAAAGATAGGCAATGAAGCCGAAAGACGCCGCGGCCACCATGACCGGTACAATTGCAAGCCCGTCGAGACCATCTGTCAGGTTTACGGCATTGCCTGCGCCAACCATGACGAAGGCTGCAAACGGAATGAAGAACCAACTCAGATTGACGACGAACTGCTTGGCAAACGGAAATGTCAGCGAAGAGGAGAACGGCTCCTGCCCTGCCCGCATGATGACAAAAGCGGCAACAGCGGCGATCAGGAATTCGATGCCAAGACGCGCCTTGCCGGAAAAGCCCTTGTCAGACTGCTTCGTCACCTTGAGATAATCATCATAGAAGCCGATGGCGCCGAAACCCACCGTAACCAGCAGAACGACCCAGACATAGACGCTGGCCAGATTGGCCCAGAGCAGGCACGACACAAGAATGCCGGTCATGATCATAAGACCGCCCATGGTGGGCGTACCGGCCTTCTTGAAATGGGTCTGCGGACCGTCAGCGCGGATCGGCTGGCCTTTCCCCTGACGCACCCGGAGCGAGTTGATGATCGACGGGCCGAACAGGAACACGATCAGCGCCGATGTAATCATCGCGCCGCCGGTGCGGAAGGTAATGTAGCGGAACACATTGAGCGGTGTCATATGTTCGGCGAAGAAGGTGAGAAGCATCAACATGTAGAGAAAAATCCCTCAAATACCGCTTACTCCGCGGGTTCCACCGGCGGAAACTGGCTGATCAACGTCTTGACGATTTTGGAAAAGCCGATCCCCTTCGACGATTTCACCATGATGACATCGCCCGGACGGACCGCCTTGATCACCAGCGGCAACAATTCGTCGGTGCTTTGCCTGTACTCGGTCTGAATTTCAACCGGCAAGGCATTTTTCAGCGCCGACATGTCCGGTCCACCGATAAAAAGCGTGTTCACTTCAGCATCCACGATCGGGCGCGCGAGATCGGCATGAAGTTTGCCCGATTGACGGCCAAGCTCCAGCATGTCCCCCAGAACTGCGATGCGACGACCACGCGAGCCTTCCGGTGTGGTCGAATGCAACAACGACAGGGCTGCGCGCATCGAGGTCGGATTGGCGTTGTAGCTCTCATCAATCAGCGTGAAGGTTCCTTCAGGATGCTGAAGCACATGGCGCGCGCCGCGACCGCCTTCGGCAGAAAGCGTCGCCATGGCCATCATCACCTTGGCGATATCAGCTCCGACCAGATCAGCGGCCCCAAGAACGGCGAGCATGTTCTGCACAATATGACGGCCCGGCATACCAACCTTCACGGCTGCTTCATGCGTTCCGATTTTGACCGTCATGCAAGAGCAGGTTGGGTGCAGCTTCACTTCGCGCAGACGATAGTCGGACCGGGCGTTCTCGCCGAATGTGGCAATGTGTTCGACACCAGCCTTTTCGGCCAGTTCTTCCAGCTGTTTGAAGCGCTTGTCATCACGATTGAGAAGCGCATAGCCGCCTGGAACTATGCCTTCGAAAATCTCCGCCTTGGCAACGGCGATTTCTTCCAGATTGGCGAAATGACCAAGATGTGCCGGTGCAATCAGCGTGATCAGCGCCACATGCGGGCGCACCATCTTCACCAGCGGACGAATTTCGTCGTGATGGTTCATGCCGATTTCGAAAACGCCGTAATCCGTATCGGCAGGCATGCGCGCAAGCGTCAGCGGCACACCCCAATGATTGTTGAACGACGCCACAGAAGCATGGACCTTGCCGACTTCCGAAAGAACGTGACGCAGGGCTTCCTTGGTCGTCGTCTTGCCGACGGAACCCGTCACCGCGATGATCTGCGCCTTCGAGCGTGCCCGCGAGGCAATGCCAAGCTTGGTCAGGGCCTCAAGCACATCCTCGACCACGATCATCGGTACTTTGGAATTGCCGAATGCGGGCAGACGATGCTCGGCCACCACAAGAAGACCCGCACCAGCGGCCATGGCGCTGGTTACGAAATCATGCCCGTCGAACTGTTCGCCCTTGATGGCGAAAAAAGCCTCGCCCGGTTTCAGCGAACGGCTGTCGATTGAGATGCCGGTTATGCCGCCGGGAAGGTTGCCAAAGGGCCTGCCTTCCATGGCTTCAACCATATCGTTGGATGTCCAGAGCCAGTCACTCATTCCGAGCGCTCCTCAAGGCGGGCAGCAAGTGCTGCTGCAACTTCCGCATGATCAGAGAACGGCAAGGTAATGCTGCCGACAATCTGGCCCTCTTCATGCCCCTTGCCTGCAACGACCAGCGTATCGCCCGCCTGCATCATGGAAACAGCGGTAAAGATAGCCTCTCGACGATCACCAATTTCGGTCGCGCCCGGCGCTGCTGCCATGATTTCCGAGCGGATTTGGGCTGGAACCTCCGAGCGCGGATTGTCGTCCGTGACGATTGCCACATCCGCCAGTCGCGAGGCGATTTCGCCCATGATCGGACGCTTTCCCTTGTCGCGGTCGCCGCCACAACCGAAGACCACGATCACCCGGCCCGTCGTGAACGGACGCACCGAAGTCAGAACATTTTCCAACGCCTCAGGCTTATGGGCGTAATCGACATAGGCTGGAGCGCCATCTTCCGTCGCACCGACGAGATCGAGCCGTCCCGGTGCGCCTTTGAGGAGCGCCAAGGCACGCATTGCAGCCGCAGCCGGAACGCCCGTAACCATGGCAAGCCCTGCGGCAACCAGCGCATTTGCGACCTGAAAATCTCCGGCGAGCGGCAGTTCGATCTCAAAAATCTCATCGCCGATGCGCACTTCGACATGCTGGCGGAAACGCTCGTGCTCGACCCGCTTGAGAGCAATGAAATTGCCTTTTCGTCCGACCGTCTTCACGTCGCATCCAGCAAGCGTCGCCGCCTCGATGGCCTGCGCCGAGAAATGATCGTCGGAGAAGATGATGGCTGGCGCCCCCTTCGGCAAAAGCGTGTTGAAGAGACGCATCTTCGCGCCAAGATATTCCTCGATGGTCGCGTGATAATCCATATGGTCGCGACCGAGATTGGTAAACGCACCGGCAGCGAGCTTGACACCATCGAGACGACGCTGATCAAGGCCATGCGACGAAGCTTCCATGGCCGCATGGGTCACGCCTTCATCGGCAAGCTCTGCCAGAACACGATGCAACTCCACCGGATCGGGTGTTGTCAGCGAATTATAGTCGCTGCGCGTCGGCGAGAACACGCCGGTCGTACCGATATTCGCCGCCGGAAAACCGGCATAGGCCCAAATCTGTCGTGCAAAGGACGCGACGGAAGTCTTGCCGCTGGTGCCTGTAACCGCAACCATAACTTGTGGCTGCTTGCCATAGAACTGCGCCGCAGCAACTGCCAATGCAAGGCGGGGATCATCGACATGAAGAACCGGCACACCTGCGTCAGCGACAGCCGTATCCTTGCCTGCGATGATGGCGCTGGCACCGCGCTTGACGGCATCGGCGACAAAAGCCGCACCGTCTGCTTTCACGCCTTTCAACGCTGCGAAAAGAAAACCGCGTTCGACCTTGCGGGAGTCCGACGTGACGCCGGTGATCTCCACCTCACCGGCATCGCCGGAGGCCAGTTCCTTAAAGAGAACGATTTCCTTCAGTTTCATGGTCATACCAAATCCAGATTCAGTTGTGCGCGTTTCGCTGCAAGGGCTGCTTTATGCGAATCAGTCGTATTCGTTGGAAACCATTGCTGGCGACACTTCCTGTTGAAAATCAGGCTTGCCGCTTAAATTGCTAACCATTGCTGGCTGGGCTTCGAGTTGGAAATCGGGCTTCACACCGAGGAACGATGCAGACCGGCGGATGATCTCCGAAACCATGGGTGCTGCGTTGAGACCTGCGGTTGCGCTGAACTTGCCTTCTTCCGGCTTCGGCTCGTCGATGATGGTCAGCACGACATAGGTCGGATCATCCATCGGAAATGACGCCAGAAATGCGTTGAAGCGCACGTCCTTCGAGTAGCGGCCATTCACAACCTTTTCCGCCGTGCCGGTCTTGCCGCCGACGCGGTAGCCCGGAACAGTGGCCCGCTTGCCGGAGCCGCCCTGAGCGGTCGCGTTGAGGCGATAGAGGTAACGCATATCCGCAGAAACCTGTGGATGAATGACCTGCTTGGCCACCTGATCAGCCTGAGCCTGCGTACGCATCAGGAAAGTCGGCTCCATCAGCTTGCCGCCATTCATCAGTGCAGCCGCACCGACCGCCGTCTGCAACGGCGTCGTCATCATGCCGTGGCCGAACGAAATGGTCATCGAGTGGACCTTCTTCCACACACGAGGTTCGACGGGACGCGCCACTTCCGGCAACTCCGTCTGCATGCGGTCGAGAAGGCCGATCTTCTTGAGGAATGCGCGATGGCCTTCAATGCCGACGGCATCCGCCTCGCGGCCCGAACCGATATTGGACGAGAAGATGAAGACTTCCGGCAGCGTCAGCCAGCGGCCCTTGCCGTGGAAGTCACGGATCGTTTGGCGACCGAACACCAGCGGACGGCTGGCATCGAGTTTCGACTGCAGGTTGAACTTACCGGAATCGAGCGCCATCGCCGTGGTAAAGCTCTTGATGGTCGAACCCATTTCATAGGTGCCTGCCGACATGCGGTTCAGGCGGTCCTTGTCCAGAGCATGGACCGGGTTGTTCGGATCAAAATCCGGCACCGATGCCATGGCAATCACTTCGCCGGTCTTGACGTTCAGCACCACAGCCCCGGCAGCAATTGCCCGGTAGCGTTCCATGGCCTTGACGAGTACGTCACGCATGATGTGTTGCACACGAATATCGATCGAGAGGCGCACCGGCTCCAGCGACTGTCCGGTTGCGAGCCCCACGGAGCGCAGGTCAGTCAGCCCCTGACTGTCGATATATTTCTCCATGCCCGCAATGCCCTGATTGTCGACATTGACGAGACCGAGAATATGCGACGCGGTCGGGCCACCCGGATAGAAGCGGCGCTTTTCCGTACGGAAGCCGATGCCCGGCACGCCGAGAGCCATGATCTGGCTCTGCTGGCGGGGCGTCAGTCCTCGCTTGATCCAGACGAAACCGGCACCACTTTTCAAACGCTTATATGTCGCTTCCCAATCAAGATCGGGCAGCACCGTCGACAGCATTTCGATGGTTTCGTCGGGATCTACGATCTTGCGCGGCTCTGCATAGAGCGAAGCAGTCTTGATGTCGGTCGCGAGGATTTCGCCGTTACGGTCGAGAATATCCGGGCGCGACGCGAGCTGGTGAACCGCCGGGCCTGCATTATCCTCATTTTCGCCGCCGATGACACCAAAATAGATGAGCTTGCCACCCATCACACCATAGATGCCGACAAAACAGGCGATGGCCATCCAGAGGCGATTGCGCGCGCGGTTGCCATGCTTTTTGCGCGAGCCGACAAACGCCATGTTGCCGGCCAGCTTTTCATCGCCAACCGGCTCAACACCGTCATCCGCCTGCATATTCTTTTTTCTGAAAAGTCTCAGCCGCATGATCAGTGCCTCGCCCCGCTTTTCTTGACGCTACCGGTCGTGATGGCATCCTTTTCAAGCACGCCACTTGCAAGCAGTTCATCGCTGCCGGAGATGATCTTCTGGATATCGTCAACCGGACGTTCCGGAATTTCGTGGACACCCAGCACAAGCTGTTCGGCTTCGATCGACTGGAGGTTGAGTTCCTTTTCGTAGACACCAACGAGACTTTGCAGACGACCAGGCTGGGTCATCAATGCCCAGTCGGCGCGCAGGAGCGTGATCGTGTCCTTCTCGGAGTCGATCTGTCGCTTCAGCTTGGCGATGACCGCGATCTGCTTTTCCGCGTCATATTTGATCGTGTAGGTGACGGTCGCCGCCACCAGCATCGCCGCTATCATGATGATGTCGAAAGTACGCAGCACTCGTTCAACTCCGGGCCAGTTCGTTCGTCTCGGGCAGTTTGGGCAGTCCGAAAAGCGATAAATCGTCTTCCAGTGGCGGATTTTCCGTCCTTATTCCAGCGCGCAGCTTCGCCGAGCGCGCACGTGGATTTCGTTCTTCTTCCTCTGCGGTCGGGCCAACAGCGCCCTTGACCGCAGGCGTAAAGCTCGGCAGACGGACATGTGTTTCCGGCAGATGACGCGATCCGGCACTACCGCCGGCGCGGTCAGCGAAATAGCGCTTCACCATGCGGTCTTCGAGCGAATGGAAGGTCACGACAACCAGCCGGCCGCCCGGTTTCAGGATGCGTTCGGCAGCAAGCAACGCCCGCGCCAGTTCGCCCAACTCGTCATTCACATAGACCCGCAGCGCCTGAAAAACCCGCGTCGCCGGATGGATGCGATCCTTCGGATTGCGTCCCACCAGCGTTTCGATGGCATTGGCAAGATCGAGCGTACGCGTGAAAGGCTGTGCGGTCCGGCGCTTGTCGATCATGCGTGCAATGCGGCCTGCATGGCGCTCTTCGCCCAGAAAATTGAAGATGCGGGCAAGATCACCGGTCTTGAGACGGTTCACCACATCGGCAGCGCTTGGTCCTTTTTTCGACATGCGCATGTCGAGCGGACCATCCTTCTGGAAGGAAAAGCCGCGCTCGGCCTCATCGATCTGCATCGACGATACGCCAATATCGAGCACAACGCCGTCCACCTTGCTGCCTGCTCCCTTAACCTTCGAGACTGCTTCATCAAGAGCAGAGAACCGGGACTCGACCAGATCGAGCCGGCCCGGAAACTGCTTTTCCATCGCCCGCCCGGCTTCGATTGCGGTCGGATCGCGGTCAATCGCGATCACGTCCGCTCCCGCTTCCAGTATGCGACGCGTATACCCGCCAGCACCGAATGTCCCATCGACAATCACTGCGCCAGATACAGGCTTCAGGGCGTCGATCACTTCGGCGATCAGCACCGGAACGTGACGGACTTCAGCCCCTTCGGCTTGAGAATTGTCTCCGCCGAGGCTTGCCATCATTCCGATCCTTTCCCGGGTACTTGGCCCGTTTTTAAAGCGTCTCGCGCTTCAATCTTTTGTTTTCACGCATGTTTTGTTCCAAAATCGGTTCCCAACTTCAGGAAACATGCTTTCGTGTTTTGCTTGCGGATTCCGCCCATTTGCCGTCAACGTGGCGACATGGCGGATTCGTTCGTCAGTTATCGGATATTAAGCTTAATGAAGCGTTATCCTTTGGCTCAGCACTTCTACAGAACTGTGCCAGCCCCATAATTTTCAACAGGGATTTTTTGAAGGCGGTTTGCGCTCAGCACTTGCCCGAAAACGGACATTTGCTTCAATCCAAATGCGATGGACCCACACACTATGCATCACAAGCTTATGATTTGTGATGCCCCGCCCCCGGTTGACGCCCTCCCATCATTGGCATATTTAATGCAAATAGTTTGCAACTGCATAAACACCCAAGGCATTGAGTATGGCACCCCATGGAGCAGGCCCCTCCGGCGCTGGCGAAGTAACATTTGAAGGCTGGCGACGTGATCGCGGCGAAGCATCCATGTCCGATGTCCACCGCTCGATCCGAGTCAATCGTTCAGGTTCAAAGTTCCGTCGCGCACTTTCCTTCTTCGGTCCCGGCTATCTAGTAGCCGTTGGCTATATGGACCCCGGCAATTGGGCCACCTCGCTCGCTGGTGGCTCTCGCTTCGGCTATACGTTGCTATCCGTTGTGCTGCTGTCCAATCTTATGGCCGTGCTCCTGCAGGCGCTTTGCGCACGTCTTGCCGTCGCAACCGGCCGCGATCTGGCACAGGCTTGCCGCGATGCCTATCCGCGCTTTCTCGCATGGCCGCTCTGGTTCCTGGCCGAACTGGCAATCTGCGCCACCGATCTGGCGGAAGTCATCGGCACCGCCATCGGCCTCAACCTGCTCTTCGGCATTCCGCTGGAAATCGGTGTCATCATCACTGCTGCCGATGTGCTTCTGGTTCTTTATCTCCAGAACAAGGGATTTCGCCGTGTCGAGGCGCTCATCATCACCCTTCTGGGCGTGATTGCGCTCTGCTTCCTTATTCAGATTCTGATGGCGCAGCCGCAATGGGGCGCAGTCATCAAGGGCTTTGCGCCAACGACCGACATCATCCGCAATCCGGACATGCTTTATATCGCCCTTGGTATCATCGGCGCCACGGTCATGCCGCATAATCTCTATCTGCATTCGGGCATCATCCAGACACGCGATTACGGCCACACGACCGCTGAAAAGCGCGAAGCCATACGCTATGCGACGCTGGATTCCACCATTGCGCTGACATTCGCACTCCTGGTCAATGCATCGATCCTGATCCTCGCTGCGGCAAGCTTCAACGCCACCGGCAATACCGGTGTCGAAGATCTCGACAAGGCCCATGCTCTTCTGAACCCGCTATTGGGATCGGCCCTCGCACCAACACTTTTTGCGATTGCGCTTCTCTGTTGCGGCCTGAACTCGACCATCACCGCGACGATGGCCGGTCAGATCGTGATGGAAGGCTTCATCGACATACGTCTGAAGCCGTGGCTGCGCCGCGCGATCACCCGCTTCGTGGCCATCGTTCCGGCTGCCGTCGTGACGATCATGTATGGTTCGCAAGGAACGACCGAGCTTCTGATCCTGTCTCAGGTCGTGTTGAGTCTTCAGCTGCCCTTTGCCATCATTCCACTCGTCATGTTCACGGCGGAGAAAAAGAAGATGGGATCGCTGGTCGCTCCACGCTGGGTGACGATTCTTGCCGCCATTACCGCTGCGATCATCGTCGTCCTGAACATGAAGCTGATTTACGATTTCATGTCCGGCGTGCCAATTTAAGCCCCTCCCGAGGCTCTTGGAATGGGCGGTTCCGTATCACGGAGCCACCCTTTCTTTTACTTCACCGCCGCGTTGCCACCGTCGGCATAAAGCGCTGAACCAGCGACAAAACTCGACATCGGGCCTGCCAGAAACAGCGCTGCCTGCGCGATTTCTTCAGGCTGGGCGATCCGCTTCATCGCATGCAGGCCTGCGGCCCATTCCTTCTGCTTTTCATCTCCGCCCATCGGCGTATCAACACCGCCCGGCAGAAGCGCATTCGCCCGGATGCCACGGGCGCCGTAATCAGCGGTTATGCCCTTGACCATCCCCATGAGAGCTGCCTTCGAGGTTCCGTAAACCGACATGCCGGGAATGCCAACGCTCGTGCCGACAAATGTCGAGGTGAAGACAATCGAGCCCCCGCCCCTTTCGAGCATCAGCGGGATTTGCGATCTCGCTCCCAGAAATGCCGAGGTCAGGTTGCCCGCCAGCACCCCTTCCCAATCATCGGGCACGATTTCGGCAAGCGGCGCGATAGGGCCTACAGTGCCAGCATTGTTGACAGCTATATCAAGCCCGCCGAATTTATCCTTCGCTGCCGTAGCAAGTGCCTCATGCGTTTCAGCTTCTGAGACATCGCCCGCAACACAATGCGCCTTTCCGCCAAACGCCGCGATCTCCTCCGCAACACGTTCCAGACCGGCAAGCCCGCGAGCATTCAGCACAAGGGTTGCGCCTTCTCTGGCAAAGAGCAATGCAGCGGCGCGCCCTATTCCGGACGATGCGCCGGTGATGATTGCGACCTTGTCTTTCAAACTGGACATACTGAACCTCCGTGATTTCGTGGAGGTCCCAATTAAAGTCCCGGCGGTAACGCAACTATCCGTTTCTTGCGTTTGAATGCTGAAGCAGTCAATTAAGAGCATTTCCAAAAAAAGCGTGAAACGGTTTTGCGTAGGCAATGCGACAACACAAACAGTTAGAGCGGGTCCAACGCTTCTTTTAAAATAGAAGCCGCTCTAGAGAAAATTGTCAGTCGGTCTGTAAGCCGGGTTCTGTATGGCCGGGCTTTCGCCCGACGTGGCAGCCATTCATCTGGGACGGATGTCGCCACCCGCCTCGTGCAACCCACCCGGACGGCTGATCCGGAAACCGATTGCCGGCCCTTGCGAGCCAGCGCGCCGTCCCTATTCGGTTTTGCTCCCGATGGGGTTTACCGTGCCGTCTGCATTGCTGCAGACGCGGTGGGCTCTTACCCCACCCTTTCACCCTTACCCCGTCATCCCTGCCGTTTCATTGCGCAACGGTACGGAAGACGGGGCGGTCTGCTTTCTGTGGCACTTTCCCTGGGGTCACCCCCGCCGGGCGTTACCCGGCATCGTGTTTCCATGGAGCCCGGACTTTCCTCACCTGCCGCCTTTCGGCATATGACAAGCGCGGCTGCCCGACCGACTGACAGCGCGCATATAGCAACGATAGCGGAACAGTGGAACCGGATTCCGGAAAAAATCTGCAGTCACCGGAAACAGAAAAGCCGACAGTGTCTCCACTGTCGGCTTTTCGTTCACATCAGGCGGCCTGTACTCTACGCGACCGCCGACGTAAATCTGCATTCGCATCCTGAAAATGCATCAGAGAGCGCGCATATAGGCCTTGACCGAGCTGCAATATTTCGCCGAGGTCGGGTTCATACGCTTTGCACCGTGACCGGCATTGTACTTCAGGATCGTGCCGCAAGTGCTGCCGCCGCCGAGCTTCTGCGCCTGGGCCAGATACTTCATGCCGAACTGGATGTTCGTGGAAGGCTCATAGAGACCCTTGGCTGAACCCGTGTAGCCGAGGCCACGTGCGGTCGAGAGCTTGATCTGCATCAGGCCGATTTCACCGGCCTTGCCACGCACATTCGGCTGGAAATTGCTTTCGTGACGCACAACCGCATGGGCAAGTGCGGAAGGCACGCCATAGGTCGATGCGTAACGATTGATGATGCTTGAATAAGCGCCGCCGCTCTTGGCGTTACGGGCAGTCGTGTCCTTCGACTGCGAACGCTTAGCAGCAGAACCCTTGCCCGTAGAATTCTTGGCAGTCGGAGCCGCACGGCGGCTGACGACCGATGCCTTCTTCGGCGCTTTGGTTGGCTTTTCCGCCTCGGCAGTCTTGTTCTGCTGGCGTGCCTTGAGGAGAGCTGCGAGGTTGGTCGGTTCAGTTGAAGGGGCACTCAGTGCTGGATTCAGGCCAAACGAACTCATCGCGCCAACAAGGGCGCAAACAACAACAAATTTAATTTTCATAACCTACCGTCTTGGAACGTTTCTTTTCTCAGACTGTCTGTCTTGGGTAAAAACAGTCCTGTTTTTTGATCCCGCCCGATATGGGTTGTCAGGCCCTTGTCCGCTGGGATTGAGCGATGAAGTGCCGGGCAAATGCAGCCGAAGATTGGTTGTAAAAGTAAAATAGTCTTACAGGTTGTAACATTCGTGATTCACACAAACGCGGCGTAAACCTTCGTCACAACCCTTCTGCAACCGGGCTGAATCGATCTATTTTTATGAAATCATTACAGAAATACGAATCAACGCTGGATAGAGAGATTAACCGCCCGCATCTCGTCAGGCGGTAACATTCTGCAGGGAAAAAATTAGCCTGTAGAGGGTATCTATAGTAGATACATCGGCCACCCCGTCCACATTTTGTGTCCGAAAATGTCGCTGAAAGGCCTTAATCACAGTCTCGGTGCCTTCATCGAAGACGCCAGTGATGGCGATTTCGTAGCCATATAGTGCCAGCATGGATTGCAACGCCTCGACCGGCTGGCCGTTTTCGCCACGTGCCAGAAACCGCCCGCCGCGGATCGACGTCGGCTCGATATAGTGGCCGATACCCGCCTCGTGGAGCCGCTTCCAGGGGAAGTTATGGCCCGGGTCTGTCTTGCGCGAAGGTGCAATATCGGAGTGGGCCAGAATATTTTCCGGCTTGATGGTATAACGCTCGCATATATCGCGGCAAAGGCGGATGACCGCATCAATCTGCGCATCCTTGAACGGCGGATAGTCTTCAAGATTACCCGGATTGACGATCTCAATGCCGATGGAGGCCGAATTGATGTCCGTTTCGCCCTTCCAGAAGCTCTTGCCCGCATGCCAGGCACGGGCCTTTTCCGAAACCATCTGCACGATCCGCCCGTCTTCATGGACAAGGTAATGCGCGGAAACTTCCATATCTGGCGATTTAAGAACCTGCACGGCCTCTTCGGCAGTCGCCAGACCGGTATAATGGAGAATGAGAAAGGCGGGCACCTTGCCGTCGCGACGCGGACCGAAATTGGGTGACGGATCAAGCGTTGCACCGGCAAAATCGGGCCGGTCAAGCGCCAGCTCCCGCAACAACTCGCTCTCGATTTCGCGCACGCTGCTCATGCAGCCTCCAGATTCTTCTCAATGCTTGCCCAGGCAGCGTTTATCGCTGCCAGACGCCTGTTGGCAATGGTTATGAATTCAAGCGGCAAGCCCTCTGCCACCAGCCGATCCGGATGATGTTCCTTGACCAGCGAACGATAGCGCTTGCGGGCCATCTCGAAGGAAACGCCGCGCTCCAGCCCCAGAATGGCATAAGGATCATCAGCACCGCGCTGGACATGCCGGATCGCGATACGATCGAAAGCGACTTCATCATAGCCGAAAATATCCGCAACGCCTGCAAGGAAGGCCATCTCTTTTTCATGCACATAGCCGTCAGCGGTGGCTATATGAAAAAGACCGTCGAGGATATCCTCAAGCAGATGGCAATCGGGTTGTCCTTCACTGCACAATCCGGCGAGCTGACGCGCATAGGATTCATAGCCAGCGACATCCTGCTTGGCGAGATCATAGAGCCGCGCGACATGCGCCGTCTCTTCCTTCGGCACGGCGAATATGTCCTGAAAGGCGCGGATTTCGTCCTGTGTGACGACCCCGTCGGCCTTGGCCATCTTGGCTGAAAGCGCGATCATCGCAATGGAGAAGGCCACCCGGCGCCGTGTATCGGCGTCACCTTCGAAAACGGTGCGCACGGCTTCGATAACGCCAGTAATGGCATTCGACGCCACGTAAGTGACAAACTCACCGATGCGAACCCAAATCGACATGGGACTTTTCTATAGAATTCCGAATGAACTGAAAACCGCCCAGGCGAGCGAAAGTCTAAAAAACAAACATTTAGAAAGAATGTCAGGACATTGGCTTAGATTGTTGCCGAGTTCCGCAACGAACGCTTATTGCTGGGGTTCGCGTTCGTCGAAGGAACGCTGTGCGGCCGTGGCTGCTGCTTGTCCAGCCGTCAGTGCCTGCTGATCCGTTTGACCGACAGATTTTGCCGCGGCAACGGCATTGGTCCGTGCGCGTTCAATGGCTGCTGCCTTCTCTTCCGGGCTCACCACACCGGAACTGTCGCGGAGCGACTTGACCAGATCGGGGCCTTTCTCCGTGCTTCCACTTTCTGCCGGTTTGGCAGGCTGCGATACAGCAGCAGCGCCCTGCTCGCTGCCATTCGTAGTGGCAGCAATCTCGTCGTCTCCTTTGCCGCAAGCGGCAAGCACAACAAGAACAATCGCAGAGATGAAAAACAGGAAGTTACGGTTCATGACAAAAGCCATAACCGAACCGAGCCTGCGTTGAAACACGGAAAACGCAGAATGCCCGTCTTTTCCCGACATGGTTGCTTTAACGTTCATCTCAATCCTAAAACCATTGGCTTAAAGCCATTGGCCTAAAGCCTTTGACCGAAGCCTATTGGCACGAATGGCGACCCGGAAACCGGATCGCCACCCGCATGCTAGTGCATCACGACTTCCCAACCTTAGTTGGAAGGCGCTGTCCCTGTACCTGGCGCCGGGGTAGCCGGTGCCGGAGTTGCCGGGGCTGGCGTCGTCGTCGTGTCATTGTTCGAGGGCGCTGCCGGCGCGGATGGTGCCGGTGCGTTGCTCGTGTCGTCCTTCTTGTCATTGCACGCTGCAAGGCCGAGAAGCGATACGGCGGCGACAGAAGCAATCAGAAACTTCTTCACGTTGGCTCTCCTTCCTAGATCAGGCTCGTTGGCCTGGTTTCAGGCATTAAATGGCAATATTGCCAAACGCCTCTCTCTGTTTTCTCCGTGCGTGACCGGTTGATCCGGCCAATCACCTTTACGGTCACTCATCGACACAGAAATCCCGTCGACTCGGACCGTCACACAAGAAAACGGCAACGGCGCGAAAAAGTTCTCTCAAATAGTCTTACCGACCGTAATAAAGCGACAGTATTACAGGCGTATAGCCGCATTCATCTGGTTTAAAAACCCGCAATTAATTCGTCACGCCCCTGTCATTGGACGATGTTTAACTTGGCAAAATCAAAGTCGGGATTCGTGCATTAGGGGAATTTTTGATGACACAGCAAGCATCAGCCGACACAATTCTAAAGCAGGCCGTGACCCAGAACAGCGCCCTCTCGCGGGCAGGCTTTTCTGAAAGGCTGTTTGCCTGGCTGTTCAAAGGGCTGGTCTATCCGCAGATATGGGAAGACCCGGAAGTTGATATGGCAGCTCTGGCTATAGAGCCGGACCATCGCATCGTCACCATCGCGTCCGGCGGATGCAATGCCATGTCCTACCTGACCGCCGATCCGGCACGTGTGGAGGCGGTCGATCTCAATCAGGCACACGTCGCGTTCAACCGGCTGAAGCTTGCGGCTGTCAAAAACCTGCCCGACTACGATGCATTCTACCGATTTTACGGGAAAGCCGACGACAAGACCAATCTTGCCGCCTACAAGCGCTTCATCCGCCCGCATCTGGACAGCGAAAGCCGCGACTATTGGGAAAAACGCAAATGGAATGGCCGCCAGCGTATTTCCATTTTCTGGCGCGACCTCTATCGCCACGGCTTGCTTGGCGTCTTCATCGGCATGGGCCATCGCGTGGCGCGCCTCTACGGGATCGATCCGCGCGACATCTTGAAGGCGCGCACAATGGAAGAGCAGCGTAGCTTCTTCGACACGGCGCTTGCCCCGCTCTTTGAAAAACGCATGGTGCGCTGGGCCACGGCCCGCAAATCATCCCTTTTCGGACTGGGCATACCGCCACAGCAATATGATGCCCTTGCCACTGCAGGAAACGGCGACATGGCGCTTGTCCTGCGCAGTCGTCTTGAGAAACTCGCTTGCGGTTTCCCCCTTACCGACAATTATTTCGCCTGGCAGGCGTTCGGGCGCGGCTATAGCGGCAATGAGGAAAACGGGCCTCTCCCGCCCTATCTGTCACGCTCCAATTTTGAAACAGTACGCACACGCGCTGATCGCATGACCGTACAGAACGCAAGCTATACCGATTTTCTCGCTGCCAAGCCTGCGGCATCCGTCGACCGCTATATCCTGCTGGATGCGCAGGACTGGATGAATGACGAGCAGCTCAATGCCCTCTGGAGTGAAATCACCCGTACGGCAGCACCAAATGCCCGTGTCATCTTTCGTACCGCAGCCGAACCGAGCCTGCTTCCAGGACGGGTGGCACCGCAGATTCTGGATCGCTGGGAATATCAAGCGGACGAATCCCGCACCCTGCACGACCGCGATCGCTCGTCGATCTATGGCGGGTTCCATCTTTATGCGCTGAAGGATGCCTGACATGTCGCGCAGCCCATGGAGCGTTCAGGGTATAGACCATGCCAACCTCATGGATCGGGTCTACCGTCGTCAGCGACACTTCTATGACGCGACCCGCAAATACTATCTTCTGGGTCGCGACCCCATGATCGCAGGACTGTCCGTACCCAAGGACGGCACAGTTCTGGAGATCGGCTGCGGCACCGGCCGCAATCTGATAAAAGCTGCAGAAAACTACCCCGATGCAAAACTCTTCGGCATCGATATTTCAGCAGAAATGCTGGATACGGCACGCCGGGCGGCGGAGCGCGCTGGCATCGAAGATCGCGTCCGGCTTGATCGTGCGGATGCGGCCCAGTTCGATCCAGAAAGACTGTTCGGGCAAGCTGGCTTCGACCGGATTTTCATTTCCTATGCCGTATCGATGATACCGCAATGGCAGTCGGTCATTCGTGAAAGCATCCGGCACCTCAATGCGGGCGGAGAATTGCATATCGTCGATTTTGGCGATCAGGCCCGGCTGCCGCGCTGGTTCGGAAAGGCACTCTTCCAATGGCTGGAATGGTTCCATGTCACACCGCGCAGCGACTTGTTCGCGGTTTGCGACCAGCTTGCGCAGGAACGCAGTGCTGTCGTTGAGAAGCGCATTCTTTATCGCGGCTTTGCCTGGATAACGGTTGTTCGTTCGACAATGCCACCCTCTGCCACAGATTAGCACCAAACTTGCCCGCCAGACTGGTGACGTCCGCCTCCGGATCGCGTAACCGTTAGAGGACTGATTCGCGACACGGAACCACTATATGAACCGTCTGGCCAGCTGCAGCATTCTCGCCCTCGGCGCTTTACTTCTCTCCGCCTGCACGACGGTGGATTACGACTTTTCCGACGTAAAGAAATCGGGCAGCTCGGTGGCCCGGATCGCACCGCCGTCCGGCTCGGTAAAGGCACCGCGCTTCGGTGATCGCGACCCGCACGACTGGACCGGCAAAACGCCCTGGCACTATCCGATCCACGGCACAGACGTTTCCAAATATCAGACCAACATTGACTGGAGCGCCGTGCGCGCCAGCGGCATTTCCTTCGCCTTCATCAAGGCGACAGAGGGCGGTGACCGCGTCGACGACCGTTTCAAGGAACACTGGAACGGCGCCCATCAGGCAGGCATCGCACGGAGCGCCTATCACTTCTACTATTTCTGCCGCCCGGCCATTGAACAGGCCCGCTGGTATATCCAGAACGTGCCGCGTGATCCGAGCGCGCTTCCACCCGTTCTCGATATGGAGTGGAACCCGCAATCGCCAACCTGCAAGCTGCGCCCCAACGCAGCCGTTGTGCGCAAGGAAATGCGCATCTTCCTGCAGGCGCTGGAAAAGCATTACGGCAAACGCCCGATTGTTTACACGACGGTCGATTTCTTCGATGACAACGACTTGCGGCAGATGGCAGACTATCCGTTCTGGCTGCGCTCCGTTGCCGGTCATCCGGACGAGAAGTACGGCCCGCATCCGTGGACGTTCTGGCAATATACCGGCACCGGCTCCATTCCCGGCATTAAGGGCGACGCCGATATCAATGTCTTCGCAGGCGATGCCAACTCGTGGAAAAAGTGGCTGGAAAGCAACAAGGTCCGCTAACACGGCGCAGTTTGGCAGTTCACACCAAGTTTTGCTTCATTTCCGGGGCTTGTTGGGGCAATAGCTAAAACAATCCCCGAAAGGGAGCCTTTTGCTCCCAATCTATTAGTGTGAGTTACCAATGAAGTTTTTTGCTTCAGTTATCGCAGCCGCCTTGCTTGCATCAACAACCATGTCGGGTGCACAGGCCGCCGCGTCTCCGGCGCCTGCTGCGACGCCAACTGAAAACACCGTCAATCTTCCCAAGCCGGAATGCGAGATCGATTACGGCCAGTGGATGGACAATCTGACCAAGCAAGCCCGGGAAGCCGGTGTCGGCGAAAAGGGCATCGCCGAATTGCACAAGGCCATGCTTGAGCAAAAGGTGCTTGATCGCGACCGCAAGCAGACTGTTTTCAACCTGACTTTCACCGAATTTTCCAAGCGCCTCATCTCGGAAGCGCGCCTGAAAAAAGGCCGTGAAAATCTGGTCAAATATGCCGACGTCTTCAAGAAGGTTGAAGATACCTATGGCGTTCCGGGGCCAGTCCTTGCCGCTTTCTGGGGGCTTGAAACCGACTATGGCGCCATTCAGGGTGATTTCGACACGCTGAATGCGCTTGTCACCCTCTCCTATGACTGCCGCCGTCCAGACCTGTTCCGCCCGCAGTTGATAGCCCTTCTCAAGCTATTCGACCAGGGCGTCGTCGATGCCGCGACAACCGGCGCATGGGCTGGCGAAATCGGCATGATGCAGCTTCTGCCGAAGGATTATCTTGAACGTGGCGTCGATGGCGACGGCGATGGCAAGGTCGATCTGAAGAGCAGCGTTCCCGATGCCATGATGACCGCAGGCCGCATGATTTCGGAACTCGGCTGGAAGCGTGGCCAACCGTGGCTGGAGGAAGTTCGCCTGACCAAGGATCTGCCTTGGGAAGAAGCGATCCGCACCAACCGCAAGCCACATTCCTGGTGGGCTGAGCAGGGTGTGATGGGCCTCAACGGTCCGCTCGGCCCGGATGATGGCGACGCGTCGCTTCTACTGCCGCTGGGCCGCAAAGGACCGGCTTTCCTGTCCTATCCCAACTTCGACGTGTTCGTTGAATGGAACAAGTCCATCGTCTACGCCACAACGGCTGCTTATTTTGCAACCCGTCTGGCTGGTGCACCTGCCTTCGATCCGGGCAATCCAGTTCCGGGTCTGACACAGGACCAGCTAAAGGAACTTCAGACCAAGCTCCAGGCCCGCGGTTACGACATGGGCGGAAAGATCGACGGTGTGTTCGGTCTCCTCACCCGCGATGCCGTGCGCGCCGAACAGATGCGCCTTGGAATGCCTGCCGATTCATGGCCGACACAAGAGCTTCTCGATAGGCTCTGATCTCGACAAGGCGCGGTTCAAAAAACCGCGCCTTTTCCTTTCCTGAAATGAAATGCGCCCCATGCTCACAACGCTGATTGTCGTCCTTCCCGTTTTTGCGCTGATTTTCTCCGGCTGGGGTGCCTTCAAGCTGAAAATACTCGGGCCTCATGCGATAGCGGAGCTAAACCGTTTCGTCGTCTATCTGGCGCTGCCTGCTCTTCTCTTCGACATCATGGCCAATACGCATGGCAGCGAGCTCTGGCAGCCGGGGTTCATCGCAGTGTTTCTGCTCTCAAGCGCCATTGCTTTCGCATTGCCCTTTCTGGTGCGACTGCGTGGAAAGCTGCCTCTGGCGGATACCGCGCTTGACGGGCTGAACGCCGCCTACCCGAATACCGGCTATATGGGCATTCCGCTTTCGATGATCGCCTTCGGGTCAGGCGTTTTGGCAGCGACCACCATTTCGATCATCATCACCGTCTGCGTCACGTTTGCTTTTGCGATCGTGCTGATCGAAATCGGCCTGCAGACAGAGAAGAAGCCGCTTCGTCTCATCTGGAAGGTCATGCGGTCCCTGATCCGCAATCCGCTGCTTGTCGCTCCAGCACTTGGTGCCGTGGTGTCCTTTCTGGGGTTAGCCATCCCGGCCCCGGCGGAAACCTTCCTGAAGATGCTCGGTGGTGCCGCATCCCCTTGCGCACTGGTGGCGCTTGGCCTGTTCCTCGCCCAGCCGCGCAAGATCGAACGCGAAAGCGTCAATGCCATCGCTTTTCTCGTTTCGGTGAAGCTCATCGTCCAGCCGCTCGCGACCTGGCTGCTGGCGGTCTATGTATTCGGACTGCCTCCCCTGCTCGCGCAAAGCGCTGCCCTTCTTGCAGCACTTCCGACTGGCACAGGTCCCTTCATGCTGGCTGAGCACTATCGTCGCGAGGCGGCGATAACCTCCAACGTCATCCTCTACTCGACAGTGATATCTATCCTCACCTTGTCGGCATATTTGGCGCTAATTCGCTAGAAAGCGCAAAAAACATCGCCAAAAGCCGGTGGCAACTACGGCGAAAACAGTACCAAACGTGGCAGTTCAGTGTCTTTTTCATGAAATGTGAACAAATTTTTCTAGTCAAATATTTCAATAGTTTAGGTGGTAAACGATAGGTTTATTTCTCCATCACGCCAGATTGCAGCACGAAATCTTCTTTTGTTCGAGACGTTTTGCGCTTAGATTCCAGCTTCCTACCAGCGCGCGTCCGGTCATCCGGGCGCATATGAAGGAGACAGACCAATGGGACTTACGCGATCTTTGAATGTCCTCATGATCTGTGCGGCATTTGCATTTGTTGCAGCGTTGATAGCAGGCGTCATCCCTTAGGGGAATTAGCCTAAACCATTACGGCGGCTTCGGTTTTGAGGATAGGCCGACCCGCACGAAAATGAAAAGCCCGGCGTCACCGCCGGGCTTTCTTTATCTTAGGCAACTTCCAGAGCTGCTTCCGTCTTCGGCCTTATGCCGATCATGTGGCAGATCGCAAAGGGCAGATCGGCGCGATTCATCGTGTAGAAATGGAAATCCTGCACGCCGCGTTCGATCAGATCCATCACCTGCTCGGCGGCGATTGCGGCCGCTACCAGCTGATGCGTCTGCGGATCGTTGTCCAGTCCTTCGAAACGCTCCGCCAGCCAGCTTGGAATATGCGTCGCCGACCGCGCGCAGAAATTCTTGACCTGTTTGAAATTGTGCACCGGCAGAACACCTGGAACGATCGGGATATAGATACCAGCACGGCGAACACGCTCGACATAACGCTCGTAAAGGTCGTTCTCGAAGAAGAACTGGGTGATGGCGCGCGTTGCACCATTATCGACCTTGCGCTTCAGCATATCAATATCGGTGGCAAAATCCGGGCTTTCCGGATGCTTTTCCGGATAGGCGGAAACCGAAATGTCGAAATCGGCAATATTGCGCAAACCGGAAACCAGTTCGGCGCCATTCTGATAACCACCCGGTGTCGGCACATATTTCTCACCAATACCCGCTGCCGGATCGCCGCGCAGCGCCACGAAGCGGTTGACACCGAGAGCCGCGAATTCACGCACGACACGATCGACTTCCTCGCGTGTTGCATCCACGCAGGTCAGGTGCGCCGCTGGTTTGACATCGGTTTCCTTAAGGATGCGCGCCACGGTACGCGCCGTACGTTCACGTGTGGAACCACCGGCACCATAAGTCACGGAAACGAATTCGGGCTGCAGCGGAGCGAGCCGCGTCACCGTATCCCAGAGACGCTGTTCCATTTCCTCCGACTTGGGCGGGAAGAATTCGAACGATACCCGGGTGGTCTGGCCAACATCCGGTCGGCGGGAAAGACCGTAAAAACCCATCAAACTGTCTCCGTCATGCTCATTATCTGTTTTTGTCGCATTGTCTTTATCCCAAAACCGGTTCCCACTTTTGGGAGACATGCGAAGCCGGATCGGCGATAAGAAGGCGTGGATCGCGAGCAAGCCACAGCTTCACTGTCAGCCCCTCTTCTCCATTGGCCGCCTTCGGCTCCAGTTCCAGTGTCTTTTCCGGCTCAAGACCGGCATCTCTCATCCAGCCCAGCATCTGCTCGTCGCTGAATCCAAGCCGCAAATGGGCGTGTTCCTCACGCAGGAATTCGAGCTTGTGCGGCGCAAAATCGACGATCAGCAACCGTCCGTCGGGGCGCAAAGCCCGCGCCGCTTCACGAATGGCCGCAAGCGGATCATCAAGGAAGTGCAGAACCTGATGAATAGTCACCAGATCGAAGCTCTCACGTTCTACAGGCAGCGCATAGACATCGCCTTGGCGAACCTGCGCATTGCCGATGGCTGCAAGATCGAGATTGGCTCGCGCTACAGACAGCATGTCACGATTAATGTCGATGCCGACACCACGAAGGTAAAGCGGGGCAAAAAGCTCCAGCAACCGACCCGTGCCGGTGCCGACATCCAGCATCGCCTGAAACGGCTTGTCACCGATAACTTTCTTAAGCGCGACTTCAACCGCATTCTCGGAAACATGCAGCCTGCGAATCTGATCCCAGCTGCCGGCATTGGCGCTGAAATAGGCGGCCGCCTTTTCCTGACGGCTGGACTTCACTTGCGACAGGCGTTCCATGTCGCGCTCAACCAGCGCATCCGCCTTGTCGAGACGAGCCAAAAGCCCACGTGCAAGATCGCCACTGATCGCATTGTCGGCGAGACGGAAATAGGCCCACGCGCCTTCCTGATAGCGATCGATAAGATCGGCTTCTCCAAGCAGCTTCAGATGGCGCGAAACCCGCGGCTGGGATTGCCCCAATATCGTCGTCAGGTCGGAGACGGTGAGATCACCGCGCGAAAGAAGCGCCAAAATACGCAAGCGGCTTGGCTCAGCCACCGCCTTCAGCACATCTACCATCAGATCGAGTTGCAGTTGCAAACCGGTCATGCCTTCCGCTCTTGATTGATCCATCACCTCATTTACGGCCCATCGCGGCAATCCGTAAAGATATAAAGATATGTTTATATGGAAAGTAATTCCTGCGCAAGCGATTTTCGTGGCACAATGAAGCAGACGAAGGATTCGCCTCAATAACTGACTGTAAGGATAAGCCATGCGTGCAGGCACAATGCGCCAGAAGGCAATCGCCAAATCGCTGACGCTCCTGCTTCCGGCAGTACCCTATTCGGATTCAGAACCGATCCGCGCTGCGGCGCTCAGCCCCCATATGAAGACGCTGCCGCCGTCTACTGCCGTGTGGCTGGCGACGGTCGCGCATGTGCGCCACACGCATACTGATTACGATGCACTGCGGGATGATGGATATGACAAGGATTCAGCGCGTTTCTTCGTGCTGGATGCGATCAACACCAAGCTGACCGAATGGCGCGCCACGCGCCTTCTGTCGCCCGAAGACGACGAAGCCGTGGAGATGTGAAAACGCCGCCCCCAGGCGGCGTTTGATACGCGATAAAACACCGGCTACTCGGTGCCGTGGCCTTGCAGATATCCATGTTCACGCGGGTTCGGCATCACAAGGCTGACGACGAAGACAATCACCATCATCACGGTCACATACCAGAAGAAGCCGCTTTCCATGCCCTGCTGCTTGAACCAGAGCGCCACATATTCAGCCGTGCCGCCAAAGATCGCATTGGCGATGGCGTAGGAAAATCCGACGCCCAGCGCCCGCACTTCCGCCGGAAACAATTCCGCTTTCACGATGCCGCTGATGGAGGTGTACATGCTGACAACCGCCAGAGCGATCACGATATAGATGAATGCCCAGGTCGAGCTCTGCACCGAACCGATCAACGTCATGAGCGGGATTGTGGTCAGGATTGAAATGCCGCCAAAGCCGATCATCATCGTCTTGCGGCCGATCTTGTCGGACAACGCGCCGAAAAGCGGCTGCATCAACATATAGGCCAACAGCACGAAGGTCATGGTTTCGCTGGCCGTTTCCTTGCTCATGCCAGCCGTGTTGACCAGATATTTCTGCATATACGTGGTGAAAGTATAGAAAGCGAGCGAACCGCCAGCCGTGAAGCCGACGACGACAAGGAAGGCCTTGCGATGGTTCTTCCAGATATTGGCGAAGCTGCCCGCCGCCTTGTTGTTGCGGGTTTCTTCCGTCGAGGTCTCGTGAAGGGTCCGCCGCAGAAAAAGCGCGACGATGGCTGCAACACCGCCAATGGCGAATGGAATGCGCCAGCCCCAGGCATGAAGCTCGTCCGATGTCAGGAAGAACTGCAGGACCACGATCACAAGAACAGCGAGCAACTGCCCGCCAATCAGCGTGACATACTGGAACGAGGAGAAGAAGCCACGGCGCCCGGCCAGCGCCACCTCACTCATATAGGTAGCGGTGGTGCCGTATTCGCCGCCCACGGAAAGGCCCTGCAAGAGGCGCACGATCAACAGCAGGAATGGCGCCAGAACACCTATCGTTTCATAGGTCGGCAAAATGGCGATGGCGAAAGAGCCAAGGCACATCATCGTAACCGAAATCAGCATGGATGTGCGCCGACCAAGCTTGTCGGCAATGCGACCAAACAGCCAGCCACCGATGGGGCGCATGAGGAAGCCAGCCGCAAAAATCGCAGCCGCATTCAGCAACTGGCTGGTCTGGTCCTCCGCAGGGAAAAACTGCGATGCGAAATAAAGCGCACCGAAGGAATAGACGTAAAAATCGTACCACTCCACCAGATTACCCGATGCGCTGGCCACGATGGCAAAGACGCGGCGGCGCGTGTCATGGGCATCATGTGCCGCTTCGACCTCGCCATTGGCGTCAGCATGCATTTCTGCATTGTTCATTCTGAAAACTCCCGATAGCAGGCGGTTCTCAAACAGCCTGCAAGCCGCCGACCCCAAGCAGGGATTACCGAAATCGGCGATTGTTTCACTTCGTAAACATAAAACTACGAACTGCATTTCAACCCGAAAGCAGGCTCGTATTTGAAATGTCCTCCCGGTCGAAATCACGCTGCTTGGATCTATTGCGAAGACGCAAAGACGCCTGAAACAGTCCTTGAACCGGCGGCCTCGGCGTTCATTCCCATTGAAAAATAAAAACGGAGCAAGAGCATCGAAACCGGCCTCCTGAACGAAATCGCAACGGGGATGGCGCGCATCGCGGCGTTACGATCATGACAGCTCATATTTAGAGCGGTTTCAGGATGCGGCCAGACCATAGGAACAAAATCGTTTGCATGCAATCTATTCCAATATTAGAAATTGCTTAAATGAATAATTGACGTTACCGAGCGATGAACTTCCAATATAAGGCATTGAAATAATTATAAAATAATTGGCTTCTTCTACACGGGCAATCGATCAATTCCCCGTGTAGAGCGATCTTCGGGCAACTATCTCTTCTGAACAACCAAGAAAATACGCGGAAAACGCAGCAGGACTTTCCCGTCTACTGCCACCGGATAATGCGGCGCAATCCTCGCCTTGTAAGCCTTCAGATAGTCGGCCTGCTCCTGTTCATCGAGCGGATCGAGAAACGGTCGCAATCCTGTTCCCTTCACCCATTCCACAATCGCATCAACGCCATCCAGCGGATGGTTATAGACCGTGTGCCATATATCCAGCCGAGCGGCCTGACTGGCGAGCGCGTTATAATATTCCATCACCGGGGGCAGAGGTCCCCTGCCCTTGGTGCCGATCTTGGCAGCAAAGGCTTCTGTTTTTGCGACGTCACGCATACCGACATGGGTCTGCTCGCCCATATTGTCCGGCATCTGGACGGCCAGCACCGCGCCGGGACGAAGCAGCGACAAGAGGCGTTTCATCTGCTCGATGTGATCCGGCAGCCACTGGAAAACGGCATTGGAGAAGAGGACATCGGTTTCCGCATCCGGCTCGTAGCTCGCCACATCGCCGATGGCGAAATCCACCTTCGGCAAGCGGGCCTTGGCCTTCTCGATCATGTCTGGCGAAGTATCGAAGCCGGAAACATCAGCTTCCGGCCAACGCTCGACCAGAAGCTCCGTCGAGTTACCCGGTCCGCAGCCGATATCGACAACCTTGCGCGGCTTATCGACCGGTATCTGGGCCAGAAGATCGCGTGCCGGGCGGCTGCGTTCGTCTTCAAACTTCAGATATTGCTTTGCAGACCAGTCTTTCATCATGTTTCCCTTCATCAAATAAAAAGGCCGGTGCAATGCACCGGCCTTAACTTTAAAGCGCCAAAGGTTCGTTGAGGTTCTGGCTATGGCGAGACGAAAATGGTGAGGTTCGAGAACCGGAGCGGAGCGTACTTTGCGTACGTGAGCACCGGAAGCGCAGAACCACGCCATTTGCAGACCGCCAGAGCCTGAACATCTCGAACCTTACCGTGTGAGCGGCTTGTAGGTCACCCGTTTCGGGTTGACGCTATCCGGTCCAAGACGACGGATCTTGTCAGCTTCATAGTCCTCGAAGTTGCCTTCGAACCATTCGACATGGCTGTCGCCTTCGAATGCGAGGATATGTGTTGCCAGACGGTCGAGGAACATACGATCGTGGCTGATGATAACGGCGCAGCCAGCGAAGTTTTCCAGCGCATCTTCAAGCGCGCCGAGCGTTTCCGTATCGAGATCGTTGGTCGGTTCGTCGAGCAGCAGGACATTGCCGCCGGACTTCAGCATCTTGGCAAGGTGAACGCGATTGCGCTGGCCGCCGGAAAGATTGCCGACCTTCTGCTGCTGGTCGCCGCCCTTGAAGTTGAACGCACCGCAATAAGCTCTGGAGTTCATTTCAAACTTGCCAAGCTTGATGACGTCATTGCCGCCGGAAATCTCTTCCCAGACGGTCTTGTTGGCGTCCAGCGCGTCGCGGCTCTGGTCGACATAGGAAAGATGAACCGTGTCACCGATGCGAACCGAACCGTTATCCGGCTGTTCCTGTCCCGTCAGCATCTTGAACAGGGTCGATTTACCGGCGCCGTTCGGGCCGATCACACCGACAATGCCACCCGCGGGCAGCTTGAAGTTCAGATCGTCGATCAGGAGACGGTCGCCATAACCTTTCGACAGGCCCTCAACCTCGATGACCACCTGACCGAGGCGCTCGCCGACCGGAATAATGATCTGCGCATCGCCGGGGCGACGCTCTTCCGCACTCTTGACCAGTTCGTCATAGGCCTTGATACGCGCCTTGGACTTGGCCTGACGAGCCTTCGGGCTCGCGGAAATCCATTCGCGTTCACGCGACAGCGCCTTCTCACGAGCAGCCTCTTCGCGGCCCTCCTGCTGCATGCGCTTGGCCTTGGCTTCCAGATAGGCAGAATAATTGCCTTCATAAGGAATGCCGCGACCCCGGTCGAGCTCGAGAATCCAGCCCGTCACATTGTCGAGGAAGTAGCGATCGTGGGTGATAATCAGCACTGAACCCGGATATTCGCGCAGGTGCTTTTCAAGCCATGCGGTCGTTTCGGCGTCCAAATGGTTGGTCGGTTCGTCGAGAAGCAGTAGGTCGGGCTTCGAAAGCAGAAGCTTGCAAAGTGCCACGCGGCGCTTTTCACCGCCCGAAAGCTTGGTCACATCGGCATCGCCCGGAGGGCAGCGCAGCGCTTCCATGGCCATTTCGACCTGGCTTTCGAGATCCCAAAGATTCTGGCTGTCGATGATGTCCTGGAGCTTCGCGCCCTCATCCGCAGTTTCGTCGGAATAGTTCATCATCAGTTCGTTGTAACGGTCGATGATCGCCTTCTTGGCGGCCACACCTTCCATCACATTACCGAGCACGTCCTTAGAAGGATCGAGTTCCGGTTCCTGCGCAAGATACCCGCAAGTCGCACCTTCAGCGAGCCAGGCTTCACCGGTATATTCCTTGTCGAGACCGGCCATGATCTTGAGAATGGTCGACTTGCCGGCGCCGTTCGGGCCGAGAATGCCGATCTTCGCGTCGGGATAGAAGGAGAGATGGATATTCTCCAGAATCTTCTTGTTGCCGTAGGCCTTATTGAGGCCGGACATGTGATAAATGAACTGGCGTGCCATAAAGCGCGTCGTCTCCGCAGGTTGAGAAGCGCGATCGGTCTTAACATTGCCGAACCGCGCGGAAATTGCTGACGCGTATGTAGGCCAAATATGCCCCGGACGCAAACGGCAACCCACGAAACGGAAGCAGCCGGAACCGCAAATCAAACTCTGATGAAAACCATAAATAATGAAACCGGGCGCGGATATTTCCGTCACCCGGTTTCCCCTCTGGCCACCGTCCGCGAAAGTTTCCTCCCTTTCATCGGACGGCCTGCAAGTTATGACGTGGAATCCCGTTTAAAACGCCCCTGATTGCCCTTCAAAAACCCCGTCTGCAAAGCTAGATTTGCCCAAGCTTTTGCGCTTTTCAAGCGGAATCTGCACAAAAAACGCAATTGCCTAAAATTCATTCACACTCCGTTCCAGTGCCTGTTTAAGCGACGCCGCAACGGAGGAGATTGACTATTTGCACGGCATAAAATCAGATGGCGAAATGACATTCAAAACCATTCATCATCTGCCGGTTTCAGACAAATCAGAACTCCCGTTCCGCACCGTCCGCGCCGGGACACCGCGAGCCGTTGTCCAGATATGCCACGGCCTTGCCGAACATTCCGCACGCTATGAACGCTTCGCGTCCGTCTTGGTCGCAGCAGGCTACCACGTCTATATCCACGACCATCGCGGCCACGGCGCCAATATCGGCGCTCATGCGCCAAGAGGAATGTTTGCACAAAAGCAGGGCCATCTTGTGGCTATCGAGGACGTGCGGGCGCTTAACCGGCATATTCACGAGAACCATCCGGGCCTTCCGGTCGTGCTTTTCGGACATTCCATGGGCGGACTGATCGCGCTGAACTATGTGCTGGACTACGCTGACACAGTCGATGCCGCCGCGATCTGGAATGCCAATGTCGATGGTGGCGCGGAAAGCGCTGCAGCGCTCGCACTTCTTTATATGGAGCGCATGCTGAAAGGCTCGGATGTTCCGAGTACCATTCTGCCAAAGATGACTTTCCGCGCCTGGGGTCGATCCATAAAGGGCCACCGCACGTTATTCGACTGGCTCTCGCACGACCCGGCAGAGGTCGACGCCTATGTCGCCGATCCGCTTTGCGGCTTCGATGCCAGCGTGGCGTTATGGATCGACATTTTCCGCTTGATCCGCCGTGGCGCCGACGACCGGAATTTCTCGAAGGTTCCGCGAAACATGCCCTTCAATCTTGTTGGTGGGACCGAAGACCCTGCAACGGTGAACGGTGCCGCCGTGCGCAGACTGGCAGACAGAATGCGGAAAATGGGTTTCGAGCGTATCAATTGCACGATCCTGCCCGGCACCCGCCACGAGAGCCTCAATGAAATCAACCGGGACGAGGTGACACAGAATTTTCTGGACTGGCTGGCGGAGGCTCTTCCGTATTCGGCAATGTCCGGCTAAAAAACGGCAGTCAACCGATCAATCAAGCTATTATCCGGGCCAGAACTCACGTTTACTTGAACCGTCTTGGCTTTGCCATCCAATCAATGCTATGGAGCGCGCCTTGCGCGTTATCGGGTTTCCGGGCAGGAAAGCCGAGCTTAAGCAGATAGCGCGAGGAATAAAGGAACACTCCGCTTGGACACACCGACGATTTCTGTGGTTATCCCCTGCCGCAACGAAGCCGACAATCTTGCCTTTTTGCTGGATGAAGTCGATGCCGCCATGCAGGGCCGCGCATACGAAGTCATCGTCGTCGACGACGGTTCGACGGACTCGACCAGCGATGTACTCGCGGGCCGCATTCATGCCGGCAAGCCACTCCGCCATCTGCGCCATGACCGGTCGTCAGGCCAGAGCGCTGCTGTGCGCTCCGGTGTTTTCGCGGCACGCGGCAAGATCGTTGTGACTATGGATGGCGACGGACAGAACAACCCCGCCTATCTCCCGGTTCTGGCAGATGCACTGTTAAAGGCCGGGCCTGATTACGGCATTGCAGCCGGACAGCGCCTCAAGCGCACGGATACGAAACTCAAGCAGCTTTCGTCTCGCTTTGCCAACAATCTGCGCGGCGCGATCCTCAAGGACAAGACCCGCGATTCCGGCTGCGGCCTGAAAGCGCTGCACACTGACCTGTTCCGGCAACTGCCTTTCTTTGACGGATGGCATCGCTATCTGCCTGCTTTGGCAATCCGCGAAGGTTTCGACGTCGTGCATGTCGATGTTGTCGACCGCGAACGCCGCCACGGCAAATCCAATTACGGCATTCTAGACCGTGGAGTGCGTGGCATTCTGGACCTTTATGGCGTCTGGTGGCTGCGGAAGCGCCGCAAGGTCGTTCCGCGTGTGAGAGAGATCACCCATGACTGATATTTTCAACAGCCTGTCACAGTGGCTGCACGAGGTTTTCGTGGCCCAGTGGGATGGCTGGATCGTGCTGGGCTTCGTCGCTCAGGCCTGTTTCACCATGCGCTTCGTTGTGCAGTGGTTGGCTTCCGAAAAGGCAAAACGCAGCGTCATGCCGGTTGCCTTCTGGTTCTTCTCACTCTTCGGCGGCACTTTGCTGCTGATCTATGCGATCCAGCGTAAAGACCCGGTCTTCATCGCTGGCCAAGGACTTGGCCTCATCGTCTATGTTCGCAATCTCTGGCTCATCGCCAATGAGAAGAAGCGGCTGACAGCCGGGGAGTAAACTCCCCGGTCGTTTCCAGAGCATTTCTGGACGCAAAACCGGTTTCCACTTTTGCTGGAAATGCTCTAGTGGATTGAATTTGACGTTTGATACCCGTCCGATATAAATCCCGTTTCAAACGTCAAATTCGAAAAATCCACTAGATTCATAAAGTTACTAGTGGTTTTTTTGATTCCGACATTTGCTCGGCGCTCATATCCGAGGGATGCAAATGTCGGAATCAGACCACCAGTCAGGCCCGAAGCGTCCGCCCAACCGAACGATAATCTAGCCCGGTGCCTGCAATATCTTCTGCCTTGTAGACATTGCGCAGATCAATCAGCACATTTCCGGCCATGACATTGGCCACTCGCTTAAGATCCAGCGCACGATAAGCGTTCCATTCGGTCAGCAGGGCAACGACGCCTGCGCCCTTCGCCGCTTCGTAAGCTGAATTGCACCAGACAACATCAGGAAGCACCGCCCTGGCAGCGTCCATGGCCTCAGGGTCATGCGCCTGAACCTTGATCCCGGCTTTCTGAATGGCCGCGATAATGTCGAGCGCAGGAGACTCGCGAATATCATCGGTGTTCGGCTTGAAGGCGACGCCCAGGACAGCAACCGTGTCTGCACCGTTTTCCTTGGCGGCAGTCACGATCCGTTCGGCCATCGACTGTTTGCGCGTCTCATTGACCGCAATGACCTGTTCGATCAGCGATTGCGGCGCATCATATTTCTTGCCCGTCGCAGCAAAGGCCCGCGTATCCTTCGGGAAGCACGACCCACCGAAGCCCGGACCGGCATGCAGGAATTTCGAGCCGATGCGATTGTCCATACCAATGGCGCGCGCGACTTCCTGCACATTGCCGCCGGTCTTCTCACAAAGGTCCGCAACCTCGTTGATGAACGTCACCTTCATGGCCAGAAAAGCATTGGCCGCATATTTGATGATTTCCGCATTTTCCAGCGACGTGACGACCATCGGCGTTTCACGCAGGTAAAGCGGACGATAGAGGCGCTGCATCGCGGCCCTGCCGCGCTCGTCTTCCACCCCAACAACAACACGGTCGGGTCGCATGAAATCCTCGATTGCCGAGCCTTCCCGCAAGAATTCCGGATTGGACACCATCGAGAACGACACAGCCGGATTGGCAGCCTTGATACGGTCGCGTATGCGCGCATTGGTGCCAACCACGACCGTCGACTTGATGACGACCACGGCGCCCGTCTTCATGGCGGCGGCGATTTCATCCGCAGCTGCTTCGATATATTGTAGGTCCGCCTCGCCATCACCACGACGGGATGGCGTGCCGACAGCGATGAAGATGACGTCGGCATCGGCGACACTTGCCGGAAGATCGGTGCTGAACTCCAGCCGACCATCGCGAATATTGCGGGTCATCAACTCATCAAGCCCCGGCTCGAAGATGGTGACTTTCCCGGCCTTCAGCCGCTCGATGATCGACGGGTTTTTGTCGACGCAGGTAACGTGAAAACCAAATTCGGCAAAACACACACCTGAAACCAGACCCACATAGCCCGTTCCGATCATCGCCAGCTTCATATGTTCAGTCCTTCAGTTTGGCTTCGCGTGAGATTCCGGCCCCGGTTTGCCGGAAATGGCAGCGTTAGAGAACCGGAGCATCGTTCACTTAAAGTTACATGCAGACCGGAAACGTCAAACAACGCCATTTGCAGGCGGCTAGAACCGAAATATCGGTAGGCTCACAGCCATTTGTCGTAGTCGGATACCAGAAGATGCAGCGGCTTCTCGTTTTCATCGATATTCGAAAAACGGCCAATCGGCTCGCGGAAAATATTGTCGGTCAGGTCGTCGTTGACGGTCGAAACCTCGCCGATCAGCACATCGCCGCCTTCCCCCCAGAAAGCATGCCAATTGCCCGGCAGCAGCGTCACACTTTCGCCCGGCTGCAGCTTCAGATGAGCACCAGCCTTCTGCGTCACAAGGCGTCCGTCGGTGGCAACAGTCACGTCGGTTTGCTCATCCACACTACCATCCGGCAGCGAGTTGAACAGTTCCAGCACCAGCGTGCCCCCACCACGATTGATGATGTCTTCGGCCTTCACCACATGCCGGTGCATCGGAGAAAGCTGGTTCTTGCGCGAGATCATGATCTTTTCGGCATAAAGCATGCCACCGCCGCGCTTGAGGTCTTCTGCGTTGCCGTTACGCGTGGTGAAGAGGAACAGGCCAAGATCGGCAAATTTGCCCTGCCCGTAGTCCGTAATATCCCAACCAAGGCGCGCGTCGCGAATGGCATGCGCATCCGAAGAGGTCCGCGTCTTCAATTCCTCTGGCGACCAATATGCGAAAGGCGGCATGACGTAGCCGAAAGAGCGGATGAAAGCGTCGCTTTCGCGGATGATTTCGTTGATTTCAGAACGTTTCATGGCCACCGAGCCTCCCATGGAATGAAACAGATTGGGATGTGGTTGACGTGGTAACTGGCTTTTAAACCAATTTGCAATCCCGGAAACGCTCCGAAGGCGGATGTAACACATATTTGCGACGATCTGATCACGCCGCAAAAGCGACATTTTGGCGTGTCGTCTTTACGCGAAAACCATGTCGCATCCCAATGCGCGTTTAGAATAGTTCAGTGATTGAATCGGGATAACGGAAGCTAGTTCACAGACCTCGGGAGATGTGAGCAAGCCATTGAGATAACGGGACAAGCCGTGCTTCCGGAAGACAAAGGGAACACCGGATCGAGCCATAGTCGCTGGGAGAACAGCAGAAGGCAGATCCAAGATGGAAAGCAAGGGTTCGAGGCTATGGACGTTCGCAACGAAATGCTGGGGCTGTTGACCGGGCGCGACCCCAATTTCAGCCTGGAGCAGAAATTCTACACCGATCCAGAATATCACAAGCTGGATCTGGAGAATATTTTCTACAAGGACTGGCTGTTTGTCGGCCATGATTGCGAGCTGCCGAAGACCGGTTCCTATATGACGGTGCAAATCGGCGCGTATCCGGTCGTCATCGTTCGCGATGCGCAGGGTGGCATTCGCGCTTTCCACAATTCCTGCCGCCATCGCGGCTCGCGCATTTGCGCGGCTGAAAAGGGAACCGCCGCAAAGCTCGTCTGCCCTTATCACCAGTGGACCTATGAACTGGACGGGCGTCTGCTTTTCGCGCGTCAGGTCGGCCCTGACTTCAAGCCTGCCGAATACGGCCTGAAGCCGGTCCATTGCGAAACCGTCGCCGGCTATATCTATGTCTGCGTCGCCGAGGAAGCGCCCGACTTCGCGGCTTTCCGCAATCTGGTCGAACCCTATCTCGCGCCGCACAATATCAAGGACGCGAAGGTCGCTTTTGAAAGCTCGATCATCGAGAAGGGCAACTGGAAGCTCGTCTGGGAAAACAACCGCGAGTGCTATCACTGCGCCGCGAACCATCCCGAACTCTGCCGCACCTATCCGGAAGCTCCGTCGGCAACCGGCGTGCAGGGCGTGATGGAAGACCCGGAGATCAACCAGCTCTGGAAGAATTGCGCCAGCGTCGGTCTGCCTGCAGAATTCAACATGTCCGAAGATGGGCGCTATCGCATCACCCGCATCCCACTTCTGCGCGACGCGGTGAGCTACACCATGTCTGGCAAGGCGGCAGTCAAGAAGCCTTTGAGCGATCAGGTGGCTGGCAACACGAATATCGGTGCGATGTTGATGTTCAACTATCCATCAACTTGGAACCACCTGATGGCAGATCATGCGATTTCCTTCCGCGTTCTGCCGATCAGCGCCGAGGAAACGCTTGTTACCACCAAATGGCTCGTCCACAAGGATGCCGTCGAAGGCGTGGATTATGATCTCGATGAACTGACCCATGTGTGGATCCAGACCAATGACCAGGACCGGCAGATCGTTGAAGAAAATGCGGTGGGCATTCGCTCGCCCGCTTATCAGCCGGGCCCTTACTCGGTTGAACATGAAGGCGGCGTGATGCAGTTCCTCGAATGGTACACCAACACCATTACGCCGCGCCTGCGTGGTGAAGCGGCAAAGCTCAGCCGCGTCGCCTGATTTTTGAAATGCAGTTGAAGAAGTGAGAAGGCCATGCAGCCTCTGAAATATCTGGACGAGATGCTGCCGTGGAACGACAGGTTGCAGATGCTGGAATGCATCTCGGCCATCGAAGAAGCGCCAGACGTCATGACCTTCTCCTTCAAGACCGCCGAGGACAACTGGTTCCGCTATACGCCGGGCCAGTTCGTTACTCTGGAACTGCCGATTGAACGGGCAGATGGCCTCGGCCCGGTGCTGCGGACCTATACGCTTTCCTCGACCCCTTCCCGCCCCTACCACGTCTCCGTCACCGTCAAGGCGCAGAAGGACAGCATCGGCACGCGCTGGATGCTCGACAATCTGCGTCCGCCGATGAAGATCAAGGCTTACGGACCGAACGGCGATTTCTCGCTCGCCAATCATCCGGGCGAAAAGTATCTTTTCGTCTCTGCGGGTTCCGGCATCACGCCGATGGTTTCCATGACGCGCTGGCTCTTCGACTGTGCCCCTGCGACCGACGTCGCGTTCATCAATTGCGCGCGCACGCCGGACGACATCATTTTCCGCCGTGAACTGGAGCTGCTCGCCGGTCGCATGGAAGCAATGCATCTGGCCTTCATTGTCGAGCAATCATCGGCACGCCATGTCTGGCCGGGCTTGCACGGGCGAATAGACCGTGCCCGGCTTGAACTGCTGGCACCTGATTTCCTGCATCGCAAGGTTTTCTGCTGTGGACCGGAGCCGTTCATGAACGGTGTACGTGGCCTGCTGGAAGACGCCGGGTTCAACATGGCCAACTATCATCAGGAGAGCTTTAATCCGGCCAGCGAGATTTCGTCGGTTCCGGTGCCGTCCACGCTCTCCGAACCGGCGAGCACAGCGACAGCACCCATCGCCCCGGCCGTGGCAGCAGCCAGCGTCGTCTTCAGCCTTTCCGGCGTGGAAGTAGAATGTACGGAAAACGACACAATCCTGCTTGCCGCCCGTAGTGGCGGCCTCAAGATTCCGAGCGCCTGCGAGTTCGGAATCTGTGGCACCTGCAAGGTGAAGTGCCTCGGCGGAGAGACCGAGATGAATCACAATGGCGGCATTCGCGACGACGAAATTGCCGAGGGCTATATCCTCGCCTGCTGCAGCCGCCCACGCGGTCGCGTGGAGATCGATGCTTAGAGCGTATCCCGAAAAGTGCGAAGCGGTTTTTGGAATAAGATGCGCGCTCTGAAAATCAGGCTTTCTTCAGAAACTCGGTCCGCAGCACCAGTCCCTTGACCTGCTTGGTGCTGCAATCGACTTCGTCCGGGTTCCCGGTGAGGCGAATGCCCTTGACCAGCGTTCCCCGCTTCAATGTCGTGGAGGTTCCCTTGACCTTCAGGTCCTTGATCAAGGTGACGGAATCACCGTCATTCAACTGAGTTCCATTGCTGTCGCGGACGATAACATCTGTCATGATGGTTTCCTGTCTGATGTCTGATTTGAGCCGTCCGTAGCACTCTTGCCGATGTTATACCAGAACGCGGCTTATTGCTGGTCTCGTGAACCCTGTCTGGCTATAGTCGGTTACGGAATAAGCAAAGCGAGTATTCTATGATCGGTCATGCACTTGTGGTTGTCGACATCCAGAATGATTTCTGCCCCGGCGGTGCGCTAGCCGTCGATCGCGGTGACGAAATCATTCCCACCGTCAACCGGCTGATCGATGAAAGCGAACACGTGATCCTCACGCAGGACTGGCACCCGGCCAATCATTCAAGCTTCGCCTCGACTCATGCCCACGCCCAGCCTTTCGATACGATCGAGATGGCCTATGGCCTGCAGACGCTCTGGCCCGACCATTGCGTTCAGGGTCGTCATGGCGCAGATTTTCACGCCAACTTGCAGTGGACGCGGGCACAGCTCGTCATTCGCAAAGGCTTTCGCATCGGCATAGACAGCTATTCTGCATTCTTCGAAAACGACCGCAGTACGCCGACCGGTCTTGGCGGGTATTTACGCGAACGTAACATTGGTTCGCTCACTCTGGCGGGACTGGCCACCGACTTCTGCGTCGCCTATTCGGCGCTCGACGCCATTGCAGAAGGCTTTCAGGTGCGCGTCCGTCTGGATGCGTGCCGCGGGATCAACCTTAATGGCTCAATGGACATCATGCTGCAGAAGATGAAACAGGCTGGTGTCGAGTTGATTGACGAGCCTGTTTCAGCATCACATTTACTCTAGTGGTCTGATTCCGACATTTGCGTCCCTCTGATACAGGCGCCGAGCAAATGTCGGAATCGCAAAGACCACTGGTAACTTCATGTATCTAGTGGATTTTTCGAATTTGGCGTTTGAAACAGCATCTCATGAAGTCGGGATTCAAACGTCAAATTCAATCCACCAGTTCGCCGTCCGGCAGCACGACGAAGATCAACACAGCGATGATGGTGATGAAGAACCGGAACGCGGATTCGATCCCGTTCCAGGTTTGCGACATCCACATGCCGAACCATTCGCCGCCAACCGACATGAAGCCGACCTGCCAGACCAGAAAACCGAGTGCAAGACCGGCAATGGCCCATTTCTTCGAACGGTTGAAGCTGACCGCCCGGTCAGTCAGACGACCGAGCATCGCAAACGCCCCGATCCAGCACAGGATCGCCGTCAGCGTCTCTGCCGCGATGATGAGAATATAGGCGGCATTGTGCAGCATCGGATTAGTGATGGCGCGATACTTGATCGTGGCATCGGGAAAGATGGTATCCATCATCAGGACGTGCTGCACGAATCCGAAATTCGTATCGTAATCGGTGATATTACCGAACGAAACCAGCGTTGCGAAAAAGGCTATCGCCGCCACGAAGGCGGTTTTGCTCAAACGTGTTACGATCATGGAAATCCCCTTCCCCGAATGAGCCGCAGCGCGCCGATCATGATCCCCTGAAAACGATCTGCAGCATGAAAGCGCGATGTCAGTCGCGTCCGGTGATGGTCCTCAACTCCGGCGATTCGGTCAAGGCCAACAAAAAGGGCAGCCGAAGCTGCCCTTCTAATCCAGGGATACAAGGCCAACTAGTGCCCTGTCACCTCTTCGGCTTCTTCCTGCCAGTTCGGATTGAGCCGGTTGTAGCGCAGCGAAGACATGAACGAGAGACCGATCAAAGCCGCGCCGATAAGGCCGGTAATGACTTCCGGAATATGTACCAGCGTCTGGACATACATGATGACCGCCAGAACCAGGATCGCATAGAAAGCACCATGTTCGAGGTAACGGTACTGACCCAGCGTCTTGCGCTCGACAAGCATGATAGTGAGCGAACGCACATAGAATGCACCAATACCGAGACCGATAGCGATGATGAACAGGTTCGTGGTCAGCGCGAACGCACCGATAACACCGTCGAACGAGAAGCTGGCATCCAGCACTTCAAGATAGATGAAGGCGCCGAGACCACCGCGATGGACCATATCCATCTGCTCCTGCGTCGCATCCAGAACCTCGCCCAGTCCTTCGACAGCGAGGAAGGTCAGGAGACCGAACAGGGCTGCGATCAGGAAGGTGTGCGAATGTTCGGCATCAAGCTGGTACGAGAAGAAGATGATCAGAGCGATTGCCACACCGATCTCGACCCCCTGCACCGAAGCAAACTTCGACATACGGCTTTCGATGGCCTTGATCCAGTGCACGTCCTTCTCGACATCAAAGAAGTACTTCATGCCGACCATCAGCAGAAATGTACCGCCAAAGGCAGCAATACCTGTATGGGATTCCGAGATCACGCGAGCATATTCATCCGGCTGCCAGATCGCGAGTTTCAATGCAGAGATCGGATCGGTCCACATGGCAACGGCGACAATGGCAAGCGGGAAGATGATGCGCATGCCGAAAACGGCAATGATAATGCCCCAAGTCAGGAAGCGATGTTGCCATTCCGGCGTCATGTCGCGCAGGATGCGCGCATTGACGATAGCGTTATCGAAAGAAAGCGATATTTCGAGAACGCTCAAAACTGCACAGATGATGAAGACGGAGACCATTCCCCCAAAAGTGCCGGTCATTTCGAAACCGAGCCAAACGGCACCAGCGAGACCCAGTACGGTAAAAACCATGGGCCAAATAAAGTAACGAAGAGTGGCCATTTCAAACCATTGAATTCTTATTGTTTATCAAACGGAAACAGACACTGGCCGCTACAGCACACTGCCGTGAAGCGAAATCCGCTTCCCGTCGCGCGCTCTACCTGACCACTGCTCTTCCCGCCAAGGCGTACCGGCTATGTAAGTAGCTTGCCAGATGCAAACAAGAGAAAGCGTGGCAATAATTTGGCCAATTTGCGGATTTGATGTGCTGAAATATTTCGTTACTATTCCGTGATACTAAAGTAGAACAGCCTCACAGCTCCACCTACTCGCTCTCATAGTAAAATCTGCCGGAACGTCAGATTTGTACGAATTGTCACGTGGCAAAAACTTCATCACAACATAGATTTATAATGTGGGCTGCGCACCGCTGCCGGTTGCAGGCCTTTCAGGAATAAGGGAATTCAACAGATGATTGCTCCGGAAGAGCTACAGCGCCGAATAGAAAAAAGACTTGCCGAGAGCAGTTTTTCACAACCAGAACTTCTGATCCGGCGGGCGCATCGTTTGGCGCAGGAAGGCAAGAACGGATCAGCCTCGGTGGCCGACGCACTGCTGAAGGAAGCCGGTTCGCAAATAGGTCTGCAGGAGCTTTCCGAAATAATCGACCACAAGCCCTGGCTGCTCGAAACGATTATCAATGGCGCTGGGAAAAAGGTCGGCAACTCCGACCATCATTAGATGTGCGTTAGAAAAAACATTTAGAGCGCATTTCCAGTATTTTTCTTTCTATATATGACTGCAAGGGGAGACACAGATGATGATAACCGGACCTCAATGCCGTGCAGCCAGAGCGCTTGTGGAATTCTCACGCGACCGTCTGGCCCAACTGTCAGGGATCGACGCAGCGACCATCGAGCAGTTTGAGCGCAAGCTCGGTACGCCAACGGGCGAACAGATACAGGCATTGGCCAATGCGCTGGAAAAAGCCGGAGCGCAATTCATTCCCGAAAATGGTGGCGGTGTCGGGGTACGCCTGAAATTCAATCGCTCCGAGACCAAACGCATTGCCAATCTGGAGAACGAGGGCGGCCCGACTGCCTCCGACGAGGTGCCGTAGCAAGCGCAGGCTTTTCGATAGCGCGTCCTGAAAACGACCGCGTAAATAGTTGGAGCGCCGACCCGGTTCAATCAGATCGGCGCTCCAGACTCTCAATTCCTGAAAAGACTTACTTGTCAGTCAGGGCTGGCGGATCCAGACGCTCCTGCATCTTGATCGTCACCAGATCCTTGGCTTCAAGATTATAATCTTTGAAAGCAGCACCGCGAAGAACCTGATCGTCATAGGTCTTGACGTAGTAAGTCATGTTCTTCATGTCGGCAATGGTCGTCCACTGCGTGTATTCGAGCGGCGTTGCCGGGTCCACGATCCAGCCCTTGGGAATATCAAAGTTGTTGGCGATATGCTCGGCCAGACGAACGCTTTGCGGCCCACTCGGCACCTTTGCCGCCGACAGAACGAAAGCCGTTGCGCGCACAAACCTTGATGGAGGCGTCGTGTCTCCAGGCACGCCCAGCATACCCGATCCTTCACCCAATGGCGTGAAAGTAGCACCATTGACCTTGAGCGGCTTGGTATTGTCCGGCGACAGGTGAACATAATTGCGCAGATTGGTCATGTGCCAGTCAAAGGACGGCGAATTCGTCATCACTCCGAGCGGATTGTCATAAACCTTCAGCTTGCCGTCGATGGGTTCAATGACAATCGATGCACCCGTCGCATCGTGCAGCGTATAATGCACCGGTGGTGCGAAACCCATATTGGGTTGCTTGACATCAATGACGGCAATGCTGCCAAGAGCTGCCTTCACTTCCGCCACGGTGGAGAAATTGGTCAGGGCCCAGCTCAGAACATCCCAAGGAGCAAGGCTGTCTTCCGCCTTGGCCGTGGAAGGATCCTGGAACTTGGCGTAATCCGGGAAATAGAGGATGCCGCCCGCAAGTCCCTTCTCATTCATGCCATCCGTGAGAGCCGGAATGCCGAATGCATTCATGCCGATCACGGCATATTTGCTCTTCCATTGCTTGCCGGGTTTCGCATCGGCGGCGGTCGCCGTGAAAGCATAGTTTCGCGGAACGACGATCATATCGGACTTGAGTTCGAACCCGAATTCCATCGTGCGCGCATAGACCATACCACCGTCGCTCGTCGGGAGAACGAAGCTGGTGCAGGCGAAAGCTGCCTGAGGAACGACCAGAGCTGCAGCGATGAGAGCGGTTGCAGCGCCCCGCGCAAACATCCGGCGAGACGACTTCCAGATAGATTGTTTCGTTTTCATGATGACCTCGTTACTCCACGATTTGTCATATTAAGAATTGCCAAAATAACTTCCTCGCCTCACCTCAATGAGAAAAGAGGCGCCGCTCCCATTCCGAATAAATGGTTGCACCTGATGAAAGTCAACAGAACAAACCTTAATATAAGTATCAATTTTCAGTTTATTTCCCCGAATGATTAACATATATATGGAGAAAGATTTGAATCTGATGTATTATCGGAATTGCTAATACATAATCCAGGGGGTTTTTTCGGTGAAAGACGGAAGATCGCGTAACCAGAACGGGAATTTACTGTTAAAATTTTCCAGAAGTATTATATTAGCATCAACTGTTTTAATAGGTATGTCAGCGACATCGTTCGCGGCAGATGCCGTGACACCACAACCAGAAATTCAGGACCAGCAGCGCTGGCGCGTGATTTTCAGCCCATATGTCTGGGGCGCATCGTTGAACGGCACTGCAGGTCTGCTGGGCCGCAGCACGGATGTTAACGTCCCATTCCGCGAGATTTTCGATAATCTCGATATGACTTTCATGGGCAATGTCGATATCAGCAACGGCACGGTTGGTTTTTTCATCGACGGTCAGTACGTCAAGACCAGTCAGGATGAAAACCTCCGCGACAACGAACTCGCCCTCGATATCAAGACAACCACCTTGGCAGCTGGCGCTTATTATCGCGTATATGAACAGCAGCTCGAGGGAACGACGCTCTTCGGAAACCAGCGTATCTTCGCGATTGAACCAACCCTCGGCGTTCGCTGGACAAGGCTCGAAGCCGGACTTGAAGTCGGTCCGTACAGCGGATCGCGCAAGGTAGAATGGACTGATCCTTTCGTAGGCGCGCGTGTCTTCTACGACATCAACGACCGGTGGAACATTTTTGCAGAAGCCGACATTGGTGGTTTCGGAGCTGGAACCAAACTCAGCGCCAATGGCCAAATCTATCTTGGATATCGAACAATGGTTTTCGATATTCCCACGACATTCCGTGTCGGCTACCGGGCGCTTTATCAGGACTACAAGGACAACGATACGGTTGAGAATTTCAAGTATGACGTGACCCAGCATGGGCCAGTCGTTGGTTTCTCCGTCTCGTTCTAGTTCACAACAAATTAGTTTCTGTTGTTTGACCCGCCGGCAAAACCGGCGGGTTTTTTGCTATTCTCTCCCCTTGATCAGCTCTAAGTAAAATTCAACGACTTCCGGTAATAATAAGCGGGGAATAATGTGGGGGAATGAATGACCTATATCTTCGAGCTGCCGATCTATCTTTCTTTTACGGCCTTCGCCGTACTTGGAATTGTGTTCTATGCGGTTGGACGTTTCGCGCTCGACATGCTGTCCAAACATGCAGCCAGCGACGTTCTGTCCATTCCGATCGGTGCTTTCATCAGCACCATTGCGACGGCCTGGGCCTTGTCGCTCGGTTTTGTTGCCGCTGATATTTGGAGCGTCAATTCCCGGGCAGATCAGGCGATCAGTGAAGAACGCTCGGCCATTTCCCGTCTGATCGGAACGTCCAGGGCCGAGATATTGAATGCGCCTGAACTTACTGCCGCCCTCACCGGCTATCGCCTTGCCGTAATCGATGACGAATGGCGCGAAAAGATCAATGTCGAGCCAGCAGCTTCCGTTGAAACGGCGTTGCAGAGTATCCGGCGCGAGATCATCAATCTGGCACGCGCCGACGTGCCGTCACCCGTTATCTCGCAGCTCATCAACGACTTCGATGAACTGCAGGACGCGCGCAATACCCGTCTGGCTGTCGGATCGACCTCAATCGACTATTACAAATGGTATCTCGTGCTTTCTCTTACATTCCTCACGGCGATAACCATTGCAGCGACCCACGCGGACCGTGTGCGAGCTGGTGTAAAGGCGCTCGTCATTTATTCGCTGACAGCCTCATTCTGCCTCTGGATTCTCGCAATCCACGCCAATCCCTATCAGGGGCTGGAACGCCTTGAACCGTCCCTGCTTTTCACCAGCCACAAGCACGGTTAAGATATCTGGAGATTCGATTTATTTTATCCTGCTGAAATTGCAGGGAAATCTTCTCAATCGAACGCGGAGCAGCGATTTGATGAAACTGCTGGGCGCTGGCGCCCTCATAGGCTTGGCCTTCCCGGTCGGAATGGCTTCTGCACAAACCTTCAGCGTCTGCCACGGTTATGAATGCCATTACCGGACCAAGGTTACGCTGACCGCGAAGGACCAACAGCGTATCCGGAACCTTCTGCAAAATGGCAGTCGCAGCGCAGATGGCGAACGGAAAGCACTGCGAACGGCAGTTGCTATCTTCGAACAGCGCGGCACCGCAGCGATTGGCGTCCGGGACAAGCCGAGAATGCAATTCGGCAAGGCCCGCATCAAGGGCCAGATGGATTGCATCGATGAATCGACCAATACCGATAACTTCCTGCGCTACCTGCAATCACGCGGCTGGCTGAAGCACCACACTGTCGCGCGACGCACGTCCCGCGGCGCTTTCTTCGATGGACGATATCCGCACTGGACGGCAGTTGTCGAAGACAAGCAGGGCCAGAAATGGGCCGTCGATTCCTGGTATGAGGCAGGCGGCGGACCGCCAGACATCATGCCGCTGCAGCAATGGAAGCAGCGCGGTTATATGGGCGAGCGTTAAAACCCGTCCGCCCGTCTTTCCACTTACAATCACTGCCTTATATCGCCCTGCGAAGGGCATTCACTCAATAGCGAACGGGCATCCTGCCCTAGAGATTACCGGGCATCACAGAGGGGACGATCCATGCCGATTTTGAAGCGGTCTTTTTCCAGCATCTGCACTACAGCGCTCGTTGCAGGCAGCATGCTTGCCGCACCGATTGCCGAAGCCTGCACACGTTTCGTGTATCACGGGGCCAACGATCAGGTGATGACCGCCCGATCCATGGATTGGAAAGTGGATGTTGCAACCAATCTCTGGGTCTTTCCACGCGGCATGAAACGTTCCGGCGAGGCCGGCAAGAACTCGCTTCAGTGGACATCCAAATATGGCAGTGTGATCGCCTCCGGTTACGACATTTCCACGACAGATGGACTGAACGAAGCAGGACTTTCCGTTGGCGCATTGTGGCTCGTTGAATCGGAATATCCGAAATATGACGGCACCACACCGGGCCTCAGCATCGCGGCTTGGGCGCAATATGTGCTTGATAACTTTGCCACAGTCGACGAGGCGGTCAAAACTCTGCGCGCAGAGCCTTTCACCATCGTGACGGACAAGGTCCCCGGTGAAGACAGACTGGCCACGTTGCATCTGGCCATATCCGATTCCAGCGGCGACAGCGCGGTCATCGAATATATCAACGGCAAGCAGGTGATCCATCACGGCAAGCAATATCAGGTGATGACCAATTCGCCGACATTCGACGAGCAGCTTGCGCTCAACTCCTATTGGACCCAGATCGGCGGCACTGTCATGCTGCCGGGCACCAATCGCGCCGCCGACCGTTTTGCGCGCGCATCGTTCTATGTAAACGCCGTCCCGAAAACCGACGACCCTGTTGAGTCGATTGCCAGTGTTTTCAGCGTCATCCGGAACACCTCGGTGCCTTTCGGCCTGACAACACCTGACCAGCCGAACATTTCCTCGACACGCTGGCGGACGGTGGCCGACCAGAAGCGCATGCTGTATTTCTTCGAATCGGCTTTGACACCCAATGTCTTCTGGGTTGATCTCAAGGAAATCGACTTTTCGCCAGAAACCGGCAAGGTCAAGAAACTCGACCTCGGCGTCAATCAGACCAACACGTTCAATGGCGTCGTCAACGACAGTTTCAAGGAAAGCGAGCCCTTCAAGTTCCTCGGTCTTTGAGCTGGTTCTACAGTTTTTTGCTGAACCAATCACGCTCCGTTGCGTTAGTTATCCATAACCAACCCAGAACGGAGGACCAACCAATGGACTGGAATCGCGTTGAAGGAAACTGGAAACAGGCCAAGGGCAAGATCAAGGAACAGTGGGGTAAACTCACCGATGACGATCTCGACCAGATCAATGGCCGGCGCGAGCAGTTGGAAGGCAAAATCCAGGAACGCTACGGCATAGAAAAAGACCGCGTGCGTTCTGAACTGGATGATTGGTACAATCGCCAGACCTGGCTTTCATAAAGCCGCATCCTTCAAGAGAAAGCCCTGCCCATTGGCAGGGCTTTTTCAATTATCACCGGCAGCCATCCACGCGCTGCAGAGAGGCGGAAAGCCCCATCAGGGAGAAGGTATAGCGGGTCTGCGTACCGCGTGCCGATGTTGCCTGCACATTGAGCGTTTTGCCCGCGCGCATTGCCCGCATCAGCTTCGCTTCATCGGCAACATTTTCCGCCCAGGCGCGATTGCCCTCGCTGAAGAACGGAAAGCGCGCGCCATCCACCATCACATTGACCGAACTGTTGGCTTTCAGCTGATATCCCATCACCAATTGAGGGCTATACTGGCCATCCGCCTTGGAAATAATCACGAAATTATCACCGTGCTGCACGCCGGTCGGCTGAAAATTGATCGGTACAGTCAAAGCATAGCATTTGTTACCCGCAAGCTCGGTGTTCTGGTAAACGCCCCAATCGCGGAATTCACCCAAATAACTCGTCTTCGCTGAAGCCGCGAGAGAGCTCGCCACCAACCCTGCCAATGCCAGCGCAACGGTGGTTGCATTTTTTCTCATCGCCCAAAACCTCCATTTTGTCGCCAGTTCACGTCACTTAAAAAATTGTTTCATTGCGTTACTATTTTCTTAACGAACTGCTAAAATTTGTTGAAAGTTTGCGATGGAAACCAAAAACACCGATCTGTTGGAACAGACCGGTGTTTTGCAAATATGAGATATGTTGAGAAATCTAGAACCGAAACTGAAGTCCCAGTGAATAGCTAACCTCGCTTCCGTCATCATGTGCGAAGCGGGCGTTGATTTCACTGAACATACCGATGTCATCCGTAACCGTCAGCTGGGCACCCAGCTGAGCGCGTCCAAACTCCTTGTCAACATCACCAAGAAACGCAATTCGGTCACGACCATCGGCACGAATTAATTGAAGGAGTAAATGGTGGGCCCGGAGGGACTCGAACCCCCAACCAAGCGGTTATGAGCCGCCGGCTCTAACCAATTGAGCTACAGGCCCCACGCAACGTTGACCTACCCTAAAGAAAGCCGGGATACAAGCTGTCAAATGCATCAGTTGCCCTAATGCGCACATATTCAGTTGCGATGCATACAACCTAGAGCATTTCCAGCAAAAGTGTGAAGCGGTTTTGCGTAGGATAATGCGACGAAACAAATAGTTAGAGCGGTTCCAGCGACTCCGCTTTAACTGGAACCGCTCTAGAACCACGGTCTTTCTGATTTGAACCAGCAGTTGTAATTGGCACGCAATTCGAATCTGATATCGTCAGCTTCATACATAAGAGGGAACTTAAGAAATAAGCGATTTCAAAGGCAAAGTGGCTAGCCGCTCCGGTGTAACCAGCTTTGCCAGAGCTGCCTCAACTTTCTCTACAGGAGATTTTATGAACAACCGCGCTACCACTCTTCTTGCAACCTCCTTTTCTGCAATCATGCTCGCAGGCGCGCTGACGCTACCAGCTCTGGCACAGGAGAATCAGATGACGAAGCAGCCTGCGCGTATCGCCGTCACTGGCGAAGGCACCATGACCGCCTCGCCCGATATGGCCATCCTCAATCTCTCCGTACTGCGCGAGGCGAAGACCGCTCGCGAAGCTATGACCGCTAACAACGAAGCCATGGCGAAAGTACTCGAAGCCATGAAGAAAGCCGGCATTGAAGATCGCGATCTTCAGACCGGCGGCATCAACATCCAGCCACGCTACGTCTATCCGGACGACAAGAATGGTCTGAAAGAACCAAGCATCACCGGCTATACGGTTTCGAACAGCCTGACTGTACGCGTGCGCGATCTGGCCAAGGTCGGCAATGTGCTTGATGAATCCGTCACGCTCGGCGTCAATCAGGGTGGCGATCTGAGTTTCGTCAACGACAATCCGGCAGCCACGATCAATGAAGCGCGCAAGCGTGCCGTTGCCGACGCCATCGCCAAGGCAAAGACGCTTGCCGATGCTGCCGGTGTAGGCATTGGTCGCGTTGTCGAGATCAACGAGCAGAGCCGCCCACCCATGCCGATGCCAATTGCTCGTGCTCAGTATAAGACCATGGCCGCAGCAGCGCCGGAAGATGCCGTGCCCGTTGCAGCTGGCGAGAACAGCTATAACGTTTCGGTCAATGTCGTTTTCGAAATCAAGGAATAACGGCAATCCAATTGGCAATTGCGAAGGGGCGCTCCAGCGCCCCTTTTCTTTTACCCGCCACAAAGAAAAGCCCCGGCCTGATTTACTCAGGCCGGGGCTTTTGAAACTTAAACCGTGCGCCTTAGCGAATGATCGGGCAACCACGAACATTTGCGAACACGACACCGGCAGGGCGACCATGACGGAAGCCACGAACCTGAACCGACTTGCCGCGATAGGCGACACGCGCATTGCGGATGCCCATGCGGTTAGCCTTCATCTTGGCGCCCTCGATGGAGCAGGCACGGCCACGATAAGCTGGACGGCCATGGTGGTAGCCTCGGTAATCGATATTCACGATGGCAGAGCTTGCCGACGTGCTGATGCCTGGAGCGACAACCGGCGAGGCGGCGCTGGCGGAAGCTGCCGTCGTGAAGATGGCGGCAACACCAAGAGCAGCGGTTACGACGAACGACTTGAGCGAAATAGCAGACATCTTTGAACCTCTTCGATTTGTTTTCAGGTCTTGCCTGAGGCATCCGAGAAGTAGCGCCCTATAGATGAACAGAATGAAAAACCAACGTTCATGTGCCGTTCAGCTTCATATGAAGTAGAAGGAATGCCTGCGCACTGCTCTTATAAACTAAATAAATTCAATGCGTTATAAGGGAACAAAATCCGCGCTGCGATATTTGAAGCATAGATTAAATTTACGCAATGTTTGAAAAACGCAAACGAGCCATCAGCGGTGGCTCGGCATCACCATATGATCGAGATAATCGTCGTCATCTTCCAGATCGTGATCGAAAGCCGTCACCTTGCCGCGAACGGAAATACCTGCCTCATGCACCGTTTCGGGTGAACCCGAAACCAGCGGATGCCACCAATAGAGATCCGAACCTTCTGCAACCAGACGGTAGGCGCACGTCACAGGCAGCCAGTCCACCTCGTCAACGATCTCCGGCGTCAGAAAAACGCAGTCCGGCACCGTCTTCTTGCGGTTCGGATAATCACGGCACTGGCAGCTGTCCGGGTTGAGCAGCGTGCAGGCAACGCTGGTCCAGTAAATCTCGTTTGTGTCGTCATCCTGCAATTTATGCAGGCAACATTGGCCGCAACCGTCACACAGACTCTCCCACTCGCTGCGGGTGAGCTGGTTCAAGGTCTTGGTGCGCCAGAATGGTTTGTCGTTCATAACGCAGCGTATAATGGAATTATGTCGGGAATGGCGTGGACAAATCGCCGCCATTTCAGAACACTTGATATTCGATCCGGATCGGGCTATTAGACCCGCGTCATCATCATGACCGTAAGCGTCTTACGTTAGGCAACGCATCAATCTCGCCGGGAACGGCAATTCGCATTGATGTTTCGTTGCGCCTTCCCCGCAGAATATTCAGGAATACACATGTCTCAGTTTGAATGCGCACGCCGCAGGAAGCTGCCTGCACGCTATGCATCTATTGTGATGCCGTTCATCCTATCGATCATGATGACATTCATCGTGTCGTTGATTGCAACCGCCAAGAGCCTTGGCGTTGCCCATCCCAATCTCGCATCCAGCTGGATGACGGCATGGGCCCTTTCATGGGTGGTCGCCTTTCCGGTTCTCCTCGCCATTCTGCCCATCGTGCGCAGAATGGTCGCCATGGTGTGCGACCCGCATTAACAGTTAGAGCGCGTTTCGATCTGATAAGATCAGATCGGCGCTCTAACATCTTCTGTTTCAAGCATAATCTTATCGATCCTCGTTTCACTCCGGTCGGATTATGCTCCAAAAAAGAAAAAGCCGCGCATCTTGATGCGCGGCTTTTTCAATTCTCTTGCAGGCGGCTCAGCAGAAAATAGCTTCGCCTTGTTCATCCACGATCTGCCGTCCCTTATTCAGCGAAATGCTGGCGGCATCTTCGATGCCAGGGCAACGGTCGGCGCGAACGAAGCGATATTCCTTCACTTCGCCATCGATCGTCTTGGAAATAACGCCGCAGACCTGATACTGCCCGCCCTCGCTATAGGGCGTGGCAATGATCAGAAAGTCCTTGTGTTCAAGGCGACCCGCCTCTTTCGGCTCTGCCGGTGTCTCGGAGGCAGAGCCTCCACCGAAAAGACGCTTCAAAAAAGACATATCGCCTCCCCTTCCCGTATGTTTTTGTTCAGTTGAGCTATCCAGGCCCTAGCTATCGAGGAACGAACGCAGCTTGCGCGAACGGCTCGGATGCTTCAGCTTGCGCAGCGCCTTGGCTTCGATCTGACGGATACGTTCGCGGGTAACCGAGAACTGCTGGCCGACTTCTTCCAGCGTGTGGTCGGTGTTCATACCGATGCCGAAACGCATACGCAGAACACGTTCTTCACGCGGCGTCAGCGAAGCCAGAACACGGGTCGTCGTATCGCGCAGATTGGCCTGAATCGCTGCATCGATTGGCAGAAGCGCGTTCTTGTCCTCGATGAAATCGCCCAGATGTGAATCTTCCTCGTCGCCAACCGGCGTCTCGAGCGAGATCGGCTCCTTGGCGATCTTCAGCACCTTGCGCACTTTTTCGAGCGGCATGGCGAGCTTTTCAGCCAGTTCTTCCGGCGTCGGCTCACGACCGATTTCATGCAGCATCTGGCGCGACGTGCGGACGATCTTGTTGATCGTTTCGATCATGTGCACCGGAATACGGATGGTGCGCGCCTGATCGGCAATCGAACGGGTGATTGCCTGACGAATCCACCATGTCGCATAGGTCGAGAACTTGTAACCGCGGCGATATTCGAACTTGTCGACCGCCTTCATCAGACCGATATTGCCTTCCTGAATGAGATCGAGGAACTGCAGACCACGGTTCGTGTACTTCTTGGCAATCGAGATGACGAGACGAAGGTTGGCTTCCACCATTTCCTTCTTGGCGATGGTCGCTTCGCGTTCGCCCTTCTGCACCTGATTGACGATACGGCGGAATTCGCCGATGGAGATCGCGGTTTCGGTCGCCAGCATCTGGATTTCCGAACGCAGACGGTCGATGGCGCGCTCTTCCTTGGCTGCGAATTCCTTCCAGCCACGGGCTGAAAGCGTGCTCACGCGCTCTACCCATTTCGGGTCCAGCTCGTGGCCCTGATATTCCTTCAGGAATTCCTCACGACGCACACCAAAGGATTCGGCCAGACGCAGCAGCTTGCCTTCGTTCTGAACCAGACGCTTGTTGATATCGTAAAGCTGTTCGACGAGCTGTTCGATACGGTTCTGGTTCAGCGACAGCGACTTCACTGCCTTGATGAGCTGATCCTTCAGTTCCTTGTAGCGACGTTCCTGGCTCGACGACAGTTCGCCCGTCGCGGCCAGACGGCCCTCGACCTGCTGATCCTGCAGCTTGCGCAGCTTCTTGTAGGTATCGGCGATGAGGTCGAGCGTTTCCATGACCTGCGGACGCAGTTCGGCTTCCATGGCCGCCAGCGACAGGTTGGCTTCGTCTTCGTCCTCTTCCTCTTCTTCCGTGGGCATGTCGCCGCCGACATTGGTAATGTCGTCGTCGTCACGGCGGCGCTGAGGCTTGTCGTCACGCGGCTTTTCCTCTTCCACGCGCTCGATCACCGGAGCCTGCTTGGCTTCCGGACCTGCATAGGTGGTTTCGAGGTCGATGATTTCACGCAGCAGAATGTTGGAATCGTTCAACTGGTCGCGCCAGATGATGATCGCCTGAAAGGTGAGCGGGCTTTCGCAAAGCCCGGCGATCATGGTTTCGCGACCAGCCTCGATGCGCTTGGCGATGGCGATTTCGCCTTCACGTGACAGAAGCTCGACGGACCCCATTTCGCGCAGATACATGCGCACCGGATCGTCGGTACGGTCGGTCGGCTCTTTCTTGGTCGTGGTGGTGGCAACAGCCGTGCCACCGGACTCAACCAGATCGCCGCCCTCTTCCGAGTCGTCGTCGTTGTTTTCTTCGCGGTCGTTGTCCTGCTCGTCATCTTCAACGACGTTGATGCCCATATCGGAAAGCATCGACATCGTGTCTTCGATCTGCTCGGATGTCACTTCCTCGGAAGGCAGCACGGCGTTTAGCTCGTCCATGGTGACGTAGCCGCGCTTCTTCGCGAGTTTGATCATCTTCTTGACAGCATCGTCAGAAAGGTCGAGAAGCGGACCGTCGGCAGCACCTTCGCGCTCGACTTCGGCTTCTTCGTTTTCCTTAACCTTCGTTGCCATATGTTCTTCTCCAGGCGACCCCGGTCGCTTCTAAGATATATAGAGTTCTCGGACAGTTTTGCGAGGCCGCAATCCGTCAGTTGATTCTGCGAGTAGCCGATTTCCTGTTAATGGCGGATTAACCTTGCCATCGGTATCGGGCTTCTTCATCTCCGATTTCTTGTGGGCAGATCAGGCGGTCAACCAGACAACGCCACTTTCCGGGCCACTTTTCCGGCCCAAATCCGGCTTGCTGCCTTGCAGCATCGGATATCACCGGTTTCTGTTCTTTTCCTTATTCGAACTGTCGTGATTCCGTCATTTACGCCACACGTCAAGAGCGACTCACATGATTCGGGCTTAAAAAGCGAATCATTTGTTGTCGCGACCTCTTCGTTGGCCAGATAGAGCACGTTTTCCAGATCGCAACCCCGCATTTCCGGCTGTTCTCGCAGAACTGATTCGGAAATCCGAATCAGAAACCGCCGGGTGGGCGCCCCGAAGACAGTCCAAAACCGTCGATCAGAGCTTCAGTCGCATCAGCTTTCAAAATCTGATTTTGTATATCTCTGAGACGTGCAAACAATTCGCCCGTCTCGTCTGTTTCAAGTGCGGCCTCAACGGCCCGCAGCTCCTTATGTAGTGTGCGCGCACGCTGATGCAAGTGAAGCGCCTGACGAAGGGCTTCGCGCGCGTCGTCTTCTGCGGCCAGAGCCGTCGCAGTCCAGAGTTTCGCACCCTTCACCACGAGCTCGAGCATTTCAATCTGCTCGCCATGACCGGCATTGACCAGTGCGTGCCGCATGGCGTGACCATCTTCCATATGGCCGGCAGCCAGCACATCCAGCATGGCCAGATGCAGCGACTTGAGTGCCTCATGTCCTAGATCGAGTGCCGCCAGCGTCTCGAAATCCTCTTCAATCAGCCGTGGGTGATTGAGAAGCGTCAGCACGATGGCAGTTTCGCGCAAGGGGGCATGTGATCCAGCGCCCGGCCTGCCGCCCTTTACCAGCGTGGAGCGCACCAGACTGTCGGAAATCGCAAGGCGGCCATTGCCGCCCGCCGGTCCGCCGCGTCCCCGTCCGCCATCATTCCTGCGGTTGAAAGACGAATTGCGCTGTCCGCCGCCTTGATACCCCTGACGCCCCTGGCCAAAAAAGGCTTGTGCCCGGTCGCGCATATCCTGACTGTAGTGGCGCCGGATATCCTCATTCGCGATGCGGCTGGTAATTTCACGCAGCCGCGCCTCCAGTTCGGCGCGGCGTTCCGGCGTATCGAACACACCGCCCGTCGTTTCCCGCGTCCACACCATATCGACCAGCGGTCTGGCGTCACGCAGGACCACATGAAATGCGGCTGGGCCTTCCGCCTTGACCAGATCGTCCGGGTCCTGCCCTTCCGGCAATAGTGCAAAGCGCAGCGATTTGCCGGGCTGCAAGGCAGGCAATCCAAGATCGACGGCGCGATAGGCAGCGCGAAGCCCCGCACCATCGCCATCGAAGCACAGAACGGGTTCAGGGCTGATGCGCCAGAGAAGTTCGAGCTGTTCTTCCGTCAGCGCCGTACCGAGCGGAGCCACCACCTGATGGATACCCGCCTGCGCAAGCGCGATCACATCCATATAACCTTCAACAGCGATGATGGATTTGGCCGGTTCTCCAGCTTGCGGCTGGCAGGCCTTGCGCGCCCGCAATCCGTTATAGAGAACCCGCCCCTTGTGAAAGAGTTCGGTTTCCGGCGAGTTCAGATATTTGGCCGGAGCGTCCGCAGAAAGCGCACGCCCGCCGAAAGCAATGATCCGCCCGCGCAAATCCTCGATCGGGAACATGACGCGATCACGAAAACGGTCGTAGGAAACGGCAATCCCCTCGCCGTGCACAACAAGGCCGCACGCTTCGATCTGCTCGCGCGACACGCCTTTGCCAGCCAGAAACTCCTTCAAGGCATTGCGCGACTCTGGCGCATAGCCAATGCGGAACGACTGCTGCGTTGCGGTCGAAAGTCCGCGATCCCGCAGATAGGCGCGTGCCTTGGCTCCAACGGCGCTTTGCAGCTGGTTTTCGAAGAACTGCGCAGCCAGCTCCATGACATCATAAAGCGTCGCGCGCTGTGCCTCACGCTTTTCCATTTCCGGATCGCGCGCAGGCATCGGAACGCCTGCCATATCGGCCACACGCTCCACTGCTTCCGGGAAACTCAGGCCTTCAAGATCGGTTAGAAACTTGAAGTGATCACCGGTCACACCGCAACCGAAACAATGATAACGACCCTTGCGATCTTCGCAGTGAAAGCTTGGTGTCTTCTCGCCATGAAACGGACAGCAGGCCCAGAAATCACCCTTCGGAGGATTGCTCTTCTTGCGGTCGAACGAAGCGCGCGTTCCTATCAGCGTCGAGATCGGGACGCGGTCTCTGATCTCATCGAGAAAGGAGGGCGGAAAACGCATTACAGATTTCACTTTCAGTTCGTTCAGACAGCGGGAGTGTATTCCTTAGAGTATATAGGCGTGCCCGTTCTGACAGTCCATCGTGCAGGCATGTCCCTCCCCGCTAATCACATGTCGCTACCAAACAAGCCAGCCGTCACAAAACTGTCATATATCCGTCATGACGCTGCGGGGATGGATTGCTTTTAATTGCGAACAAGCCCATATCTCTTGAAGAATTGATTAGCCGGAACATATTTTTTCTTCATTTGTTGCGTTAGCTTAATCACAGATGTCAACCTCCAACCCGAAGGGATTTTGCCGTGAATGGTTCTTTGGTCCTTTTGCATCTGGCCGGTGCAGTTGCGCTCCTGCTTTGGGCGACACGCATGGTTCGGACCGGGGTGGAGCGTGCCTATGGCGACCGGCTGCGCAGACGCTTGCGCAACCAGATGCAGAACCCGCTGCTTTCCGTCGCCTTCGGCCTTGCCCTTGCTGTCGCCCTGCAAAGCTCGACAGCGGTTACGCTTCTCGTCGGTTCATTTGTCGGTTCAGGTTTTGTAAGCGGCGTTGCAGGCCTCATGGCCGTGCGCGGCGGCGAGCTTGGCTCCGCCCTCGTCGTCAAGATCCTGAGCTACGACCTCACGCTTCTGGTGCCGCTCTGCCTTGTCATCGGCACAGGCATCTTCATGACCACCGAGCGCCGCGACTGGCGGCAGATCGGACGCATTCTGGTCGGTATCGGCCTGCTCATCATGTCACTGGAAATGACCGGACAGGCCACCGAGCCGCTGCGGCAAAGCGAATTGCTGCCGGTCATCGTCGACTATCTGTCGGGCGACCCGATCACTGCCTATCTGCTCGCAGCGCTTATGACCTGGCTGTTCCATTCCAGCGTTGCCGCCGTCATCCTGCTGACCACCTTTGCCTCGCGCGGGCTGATCCATCCAGAGCTCGCCGTGGTGATGGTTCTCGGCGTCAATCTGGGGTCTTCGATCATCGCCCCGATCCTGACCCGGCATGCGCCACCTGAAACCCGCGTCGTGCCACTCGGCAACCTTTTGATGCGCGGCGCCGGGTCACTCATCATGCTCGTGCTTTACCAGACCTTCAAACCATCGGTCGCCTTTCTCGGCACCGATCCGGTTTCGCAGGTGGTCAATGCGCATATCCTGTTCAATGTCATCGTGATGATTGCCGGTATTCCGCTTTCTGGCCTCGTGCTGCGCGCAACCGAGGCTCTGGTCAATCTCAATGCGGACAAGGGCAGCCCCGCCTCGCAGCAGCCCATCGAGATCGAGCAATATAGCGCGCTCGACACTGCCGTGCTCGACCGGCCCTCGCAGGCGCTTGCCAATGCAACCCGCGAAGTGGTCGGCGTCTGCGACACGATCGAAGTCATGCTGCGGCGGATCATCGAGCTTTATGAGAAGCCCGATCAGGTGCGGATCGATGAACTTGAAGCTCTCGATGACCGCGTGGACAAGCGCCATGCTGCCATCAAGCTCTATCTGACCAAACTTGCAACCCATGAGCTGAGTGATTTCGAGTCGCTGCGCATGCAGGAATTGCTGGGCGCATGTGTGAAGCTTGAGCAGGTCGGCGACATCATCGTGCGCAACATGCTGGCGCACGTTCAAAAGAAGATGGATCACAAGCTGGAATTCACCGAAGAAGGCTGGAAGGAGCTCAGCCATTTCCACGCTATGGTTCTGGCCAATGCGCACATGGCGTTCAATGTGATCGTCTCACGCGATGGCCGTACGGCCCGTCAGCTAGTGCAGGAAAAGGACCAGCTGCGTGAACTGGAAAAGCAGACCAGCATGCGCCATTTCAGCCGACTGCGCGAAGGCGCCACCCGCAGCATCGAAACCAGCAGCATCCATCTCGACACGATCCGCGATCTCAAGCAGATCAACTCGCTTCTCGCCTCAATGGCCTATCCGGTCCTTGAAGAACAGGGCCTCCTCAGCGATACGCGACTGAAAGCCGTCAAGCAGGGCTGAGTATAGCGCCAAACAATAGAAAGCCCCCGCCAGAGCGGGGGCTGAAACAAAAGCGAAAGGCACTTATGCCTCACGCTTTCACTGCAGAAGCGATTTCACGATGGCGCTGGCCTTGGTGAAATCCATCTTGCCTGCATAGCGCTCTTTAAGAACGGCCATGCATTTGCCCATGTCGCGCAGACCTTGAGCGCCGATTTCGGCAATCACATCCGCACAGGCCTGCTTGACCTCATCCTCGCTCATCTGCTGCGGCAGAAATTCGGAAATGATCGTGATTTCCTCGCGCTCGGCTTCAGCGAGCTCAAGACGGCTGCCTTCTTCATAGATGCGGGCGGATTCTTCGCGCTGCTTGACCATCTTGCCGAGAATACCCAGCAATTCTTCATCCCCGACCGGGTCCTTGCCAGCAGTACGGTTGGCGATATCTCGGTCCTTTACCGCAGCCAGGATCAAACGCAGCGTCGACATGCGACGCTTCTCCTGTGCTTTCAGCGCGGTCGTGAGGGCCTGGGAAATCTCCTGGCGAAGCATAACGTCTCTCCTGACGGTGTAAGTTCTTTGTTGTTCGTTTCCTGCATCTATACAACAAGCGAATAGAATCGCCGAGCTGTCCGAACCACCATCCCGAGAAATAATAATACGACGATTATCGTCATTATTTCAGGAAAGCATGGCCTCGGACGATTGACCCGGCGTCCAAGTTTCTCTATTGCTCAAGGCTTAGCAGGACATCGGCACGTGCTCGCGGCGGGAGGTTTAAAATCCCCGCTGCCTTTTGGCGCATATATGACCCTTGACGCTTCATCTTTCAAGCCACCCTTCCGGTGGTCGTTGGAACACGAACGCGTGCCGCATAAAGCATGCCGCCCAAAAGTGGGAACCGGTTTTGGGACAACGGCATGCATGGAAACAAACAGTTAGAGCGTCGATTTGATTCCATCAGTTCGACGCTCTAGCTGGCAACGAAATAACAGCACACGCTGGCGCGCGGCTAACAATCAGGAGTGCAGACCATGACAGAAACCACATCGAAAACAGCACCCTGGACTGTTGAGAAGCGAACCGCCATCCTCGTACTTGCGGACGGAACCGTGATCGAAGGCAAAGGCCTCGGTGCAATCGGTGCGATTGAAGCCGAGGTCGTGTTCAACACGGCGCTGACCGGTTACGAAGAAATCCTGACCGACCCGTCTTATGCCGGTCAGATCGTAACCTTCACCTTCCCGCATATCGGCAATGTCGGCACCAATGCCGAAGACGTTGAAGACCTGACGCCGGCCAATCGCCACGGCGCAGTCGGCGCGATCTTCAAGGCTGACATCACGTCACCATCGAATTTCCGCGCAACGGAAGATCTGGATGCGTGGCTGAAGCACCGCGGCGTCATTGCACTGGCCGGTATCGATACACGCGCGTTGACCTCGCTCATCCGCGAGCGCGGCGCACAGAACGCAGTCATTGCTCATGATCCGAGCGGCAAGTTCGACCTCGAAGCACTCAAGGCACGCGCCGCCGCATGGAGCGGTCTTGAAAATCTCGATCTCGCCAAGGACGTCACGGTTGGCCAGAGCCTCACATGGAAAGAAACGCCATGGACGCTCGCAGACGGCTATGGCGAACAGGACGCCCCGGAATATCACGTGGTGGCGCTCGATTTCGGCGTGAAACGTAACATTCTGCGCCTGCTCACCGGTCTCGGCGCAAAGGTCACCGTGCTGCCGGCAACGGCAACGGCTGAGGACGTTCTGGCCCACAACCCGGATGGTGTCTTCCTGTCCAACGGTCCTGGCGATCCGGCAGCGACCGGCGCATATGCCGTTCCAACCATCAAGAAGCTTGTCGAAACCGATCTTCCGGTCTTCGGCATCTGCCTCGGCCACCAGATGCTTGCGCTGGCCCTTGGCGGACGCACCGAGAAAATGCATCAGGGCCATCACGGCGCCAACCATCCGGTGAAGGACTACACGACCGGCAAGGTCGAGATCGTATCGATGAACCACGGCTTCGCGGTCGATTCAGACTCGCTGCCGGAAAATGTCGAGGAAACACATGTGTCGCTCTTCGACGGCACCAATTGCGGCCTGCGCGTCGTCGGCAAGCCGGTATTCTCGGTGCAGCACCATCCGGAAGCATCGCCCGGCCCGCAGGATTCGCACTATCTGTTCCGCCGCTTCATCAACCTGATCCGCGAAAAGAAGGGCGAAACGCCGCTTCCGGAACGCGAACAGGCGGCTTAGAGCGCATCCCGAAAAGTGTGAAACGGTTTTCGGAAGAGATGCGCGTCAAAACAAACAGTTAGAGCGCCGATCTGATTCAATCAGATCGAAACGCGCTCTAAGCCATCCAAAAGAATTATCGAAGTAAAAGGCCGGAGTAAAAACTCCGGCCTTTTCATTTTCCGTATCGATCAAACCTCTGAGGGCTTGGCCAAGGGCGTTGGACGCACCCGCGCCACCACGATGACCAGTGCCAGAAAAACCAGTCCGGCTCCCACAGCATAGGGCATTCCAGCGAAGACGAACGGCGCATTCATGCCGGTGAACACGGCGAAAAGCTGCGTGAAGATGAGCGGGCCGATGATGGTCGTAATACTCGACACGCTTGTCAGTGCACCCTGCAATTCGCCTTGCGCGGAAGGCGGAACCTTGCCTGCCGCAATACTGCGCAGCGGCGGATCGGCCAGACCTTCCAGCGCCGTCAGGAAGATGACGGCATAAACCATCCAGCCTTCCCATGCGATGGCGTATCCAATCATGCCAAGACAGGAGAACAGCACGCCTGTGATCGCCGTGCGCCGCTCGCCAAGCACCGGCAAGACCCTTGGCAGAACCAGCGCCATCACGAACGCCGCGCCGATACCGAAAAGCCCCAGCGACAGACCTATCTGGGCTTCGCTCCAGTTATAGCGATAAGCACCGACGAAGGCCCAGACGGACGGATAGACGGCATGGGCCAGCCAGAACAGGAAGAAGACCAGCACCACCCAGCCGATGCCGGGATAGTTTCGCATCTGCTTGAGCGCGCCCAGCGGATTGGCGCGGGCGATCTGGAAGGTGCGCCGGTTTTCACGCGTCAACGTCTCCGGCAACAGGAAATAGGCGAGGATGAAGTTGATGAACGACAGGAACGCCGCTCCGTAGAACGGAACGCGCGGACCGAACTCCCCCAGCAAGCCGCCCAGCACCGGACCAAGCGCAAAGCCGACACCGAAAGCAATGCCGATCAGGCCGAAATTGCGCGCACGATTGCTGTCATCGCTGACATCGGCAATGTAGGCGGATGCCGTCGCGAAGCTTGCTCCGCTGATGCCTGCCAGCACACGACCGACAAACAGCATCCAATAGGTGGTTGCGAGCGCACAGATCAGATTGTCGAGTGCGAAGGTGAAAATCGAGGCGAGCAGCACCGGCCGGCGCCCGAAACGGTCGCTCAGATTGCCGATCATCGGCGCGAACAGGAACTGCATTCCGGCATAGACCAGCAAAAGCCAGCCACCATCGACGGCTGCAGTGCTGATATCCGCGCCGGTCAGCTCTTCGAGAAAAGTCGGCAGAACCGGCATGATGATCGCAATGCCGATAATGTCGAGGAACAGTGTCATAAAGACGAGTAACAAGCCCCGCCGTACAAACTGGGGATCATGCATGGGACACCTGAAATATGCTCCACGACTGAAAAGGTGGAACATTCATAAATTGTGTTGATTGGAGAACTCGCGCGCCATCGCCGCTCAAAATTGAGCGTCACGCTTGCAAATCGGAAAAAGGCCGCGCCGGTGCGAATGCATTTATCTGGAAAATTATTTCACGACAAGGCGAATATTGCAGGCTTTCGACAAAAAGAACGGGCGTTTTTCCTCCACAAAGAAAAAGGCGGTCGAAACCGCCTTTTTCTACAGTATCAGAACGACTTTAAACATCACCGCTGAATGTATCGCAGGATTCCAGCTTGCCGCTATCGAAGCCGCGCTGGAACCACTTGGCGCGCTGGGCGGATGTGCCATGATTGAAGCTTTCCGGAACAACATAACCCTGACTACGGCGCTGCAGCGTGTCATCACCGATCTGGTGTGCCGCATTCAGAGCTTCTTCAAGGTCGCCTGCTTCCAGAATACCCTTCTGCTCCGTGTAGTAACCCCATACACCGGCGAAGCAATCGGCCTGAAGCTCAACACGAACCGACATCTGGTTGGCCTGCGCTTCGCTCATCTGCTGACGCATCTGGTTGAACTTGGGCAGAATGCCAAGCAGGTTCTGGATATGGTGCCCGACCTCATGCGCAAGGACATAGGCCTGTGCGAAATCGCCGGAAGCGCCAAAACGGTTTGCCAGTTCCTTATAGAAACTCAGATCGATGTAGAGCTTGCGATCGCCGGGGCAATAAAACGGCCCGGACGCCGCGGAAGCAAAGCCGCAAGCCGAACGAACCTGTCCGGAAAAGAGCACCATGGTCGGCGGCGTGTAGGTCTGGCCGCGTGACTTGAAAATGCCGCTCCAGACGTCTTCCGTCTCGGCCAGCACGGTGCGGGCGAACTGCGTTGTCTCATCATTGGCAACCGCGCCCCCCTCGGCAGCGGTCCGTCCGGATTGACCGGCTTGCTGGGTTACGCTTGGCCCCATGCTGCCATCGCCGAACAGGATCGGCAGCGGATCGATACCAACCGCACGCAGCACGAAGAACATCACCACCAGAATGAGAATACCGGAAATGCCGCCACCGCGAACGATTCGAAAGCCGGGACCGCCAAGGCCCCCGCCGCGACCGAAGCCGCCACCTATGCCACCGCCCTGCGCCCCGCGCTGATCTTCCACATTGTCACTTTGCCTACGGCCTTGCCAGCGCATTGACCAACTCCCCTACACCGTGCCGCTCTCGACGAAGCAGCACCAAACTATACATGTAATTGTCGCATAAAGAGTTGGCACGGCAACATAAAAAGTAAATGGCAGTGTCAATCACAAACGAAGACTCTTTCGCAATAGTTTGGACAATAGAAATCCCCTCCTGCTTCGATAGACAAAACCTGTCAAAACAAGCATCAATGGAAGGGATCCTAGAAAAATTGACGGCTTCCTTCACAATGTCACAAACATGAAGGCGAAGCCTCCACAATCTATACGCTAGTAATTGCGGAAATGCGCGGCATTCGCTAAAGCATGCTCTGTCAATGGGGGCATAGACGATGCAGAATCGAAAACAGCTTTATTCGATCCAGATATTACGCGGTCTTGCGGCAACGGCCGTCCTGATCGCCCATACGATCGAGCATCCGCGCGCAGAAACAAACAATGCCATCACGATGCTGGGTGTTTTCGGCGTTCAACTGTTCTTCGTCATCAGCGGTTTCATCATCGCCTATGTCAATGCCGATGGCCCGTTCAGGCCCGGTGACTTTCTGCTGCGCCGCGTTTTCCGCATCGTGCCGCTTTACTGGCTCTGCACGATCACGGTTTTCATCTGCGCTCTCTATCTGCCGTCACTGTTCAAGACGACGGTTCCGGATGTGGGCTATTTCATCAAATCGCTGTTCTTCATACCCGCCGCCACACCGGGTGACCCAAGCGATTGGCGCCCGATCTTCAAACTCGGCTGGTCGCTGAACTACGAATTGTTCTTCTATCTTGTGTTCGCCTTGTTCTGGTGGTGCAAAAATGCCTTACAGCGCACGATCTTGCTGACCGGTATCTTCGGCGCATGTGTCATCGGAAGCTTCTTCGTCGAACCATCGGCGAGCATCGCTGCATTCTATCTTCACAAGAACCTGCTGACATTCATGTGCGGCATGTGGCTGGCCGAAGCGGAAAAACACCGCCTGTGGGAAAAATTGCCCCCGGTGGCGCTGGCCGGAATTGGTGTCCTCGCCATAGCGGCGCTTTACGGCACCTTCTCCACCCCACTGGTCGCGTTCAACAACTTCTTCACTTATCTCATCATGTGCGGTGCGGCTGTTTTACTGGTTGCCGGTGCATTGGGCATCGAGCGCTGGCTCGGCGACCTGCGAGACAATTTCTTTGTCGATCTCGGGGCAACTTCCTATTCGCTCTACCTGACACATATGTTCGTGGTCGGTTTTGGCTGGGCGGTGATGCGGAAGCTGAACCTCGGCCCCACACTTGAGATCGCCGGCATGGCTGCCATCGTGATTGGTGCGATCATCGCAGCAAAGATTTCCTATCGCTTGATCGAACTACCGTCGAACAGGCTCGGCCATATGCTCACAAAGCGCAACAAACCATCGCTGAAGGTCGCTCAGGCAGAAGCCTGATCGACCCGCGAGCACTGTGTTTCGGTCATAACATTGATAGAGAAAGTATGAGGCGGGCAAGAATTTTCGTGAATGCCCGCACTTTCTTTGAAATAAAACGATTTGTGGGGTTCCGCTTTCGGAATCGATTGCCTATAAGGCCCGCTTAGCCCACAGAATTCATACGCTGCCAACCCGCCGGAAAACCGTGCGGGCTTTTCTGGCAGGCTAAGCAGCATGTCTCTCGAAAGTGGGAAGCGGTTTCGAGACAAAGACATGCGTAAAACAAGAGCATGATCCCGAAAATGGGAACCGGTTTTCGGACAAGATCATGCGCGCGAAGAAGATAGGACGAGCGCCCATGCCGAAACGTACAGATATCAAATCGATCCTGATTATCGGCGCGGGCCCCATTGTCATCGGCCAGGCTTGTGAATTCGACTATTCGGGCACCCAGGCCTGTAAGGCGTTGAAAGAGGAAGGCTACCGCATCATCCTCGTCAACTCCAATCCGGCCACGATCATGACCGATCCCGATCTGGCGGATGCAACCTATATCGAACCGATCACGCCGGAAGTGGTCGCCAAGATCATCGCCAAGGAACGCCCGGACGCGTTGCTGCCAACCATGGGCGGTCAGACCGCACTGAACACCGCATTGTCGCTCCGCCGCATGGGCGTGCTGGAGCGCTACAATGTCGAGATGATCGGCGCCAATGCGGAAGCCATCGACAAGGCGGAAGATCGCGCGCTTTTCCGCGAAGCCATGGAAAAGATTGGCCTCGATACACCGGAATCCAGACTCGCCAACGCCACCGAAATCAAGGACGAAGACCGCAAGCGCCACGAAACCAAGCGCGCCGAAGTCAAGGCGCAGTTTTCGGGTGACGATCTCGACAAGGCGCTCGACAAGCTTGAAACCGAATGGCAGCTCGGCGAAGTCGAACGCAAGCAGCGTTACATGACGCACGCGCTTGCAAAGGCTGCGCAGGCGCTCGACGTTGTTGGCCTGCCTGCCATCATCCGCCCAAGCTTCACGCTCGGCGGCACTGGCGGCGGCATTGCCTATAACCGTCAGGAGTTCTTCGAAATCATCGAGCGCGGTCTGGATGCGTCGCCGACGACCGAAGTTCTGATCGAAGAGTCGGTTCTGGGCTGGAAAGAATATGAAATGGAAGTCGTCCGCGACAAGGCGGATAACTGCATCATCATCTGCTCGATCGAAAACCTCGATCCGATGGGCGTGCACACCGGCGACTCGATCACCGTTGCACCGGCGCTGACGCTGACCGACAAAGAATACCAGATCATGCGTAACGCCTCGATTGCGGTGCTGCGCGAGATCGGCGTTGAAACCGGCGGCTCCAACGTGCAGTTCGCGATCAACCCGGTCAATGGCCGCATGATCGTCATCGAAATGAACCCGCGCGTGTCGCGTTCTTCGGCTCTGGCTTCCAAGGCGACCGGCTTCCCGATTGCCAAGGTCGCGGCCAAGCTTGCCGTCGGCTACACGCTCGACGAGTTGGATAACGACATTACCGGCGGTGCGACGCCTGCCTCGTTCGAACCGTCGATCGACTATGTCGTCACCAAGATCCCGCGTTTCGCCTTCGAGAAATTCCCCGGCTCCTCGCCGATCCTGACCACCGCCATGAAGTCGGTCGGTGAAGTCATGGCCATCGGACGCACCTTCCAGGAAAGCTTGCAGAAGGCGCTGCGCGGTCTTGAAACCGGCCTGACCGGCCTCGACGAAATCGCCATTCCGAACATCGAGGAAGGCGACGAAAAGAACGCGATCCGCGCTGCCATCGGCACACCGACGCCGGATCGTCTGCGCATGGTCGCGCAGGCAATGCGTCTCGGCCTGACCACCGAGCAGGTGCACGACGCATCGAAGATCGATCCGTGGTTTCTCGAACAGATCGAAGCCATCGTAAAGACCGAAGAGCGTATCCGCGAACACGGCCTGCCGCAGGACGCTGAAAACCTGCGTATGCTGAAAGCCATGGGCTTCTCCGATGCGCGCCTTGCAAGCCTGACGGATCAGGACGCGGAAGACGTGGCCAAGCTGCGCGGCGAACTCGATGTGCATCCGGTCTACAAGCGCATCGACACCTGCGCTGCCGAATTCGCTTCGCCGACTGCCTACATGTACTCGACCTATGAAACGCCTTTCGTCGGCCAGCCGCGCTCGGAAGCCGAGGTGTCGGATCGCAAGAAGGTCGTCATTCTCGGCGGTGGTCCGAACCGCATCGGTCAGGGCATCGAGTTCGACTATTGCTGCTGCCATGCGGCTTTTGCGCTCAATGATGCTGACTATGAAGCCATCATGATCAACTGCAACCCGGAAACGGTTTCGACCGACTACGACACGTCGGATCGTCTCTATTTCGAACCGCTGACGGCAGAAGACGTGCTGGAAATCCTGCGCGTTGAACAGGAAAAGGGCACACTTCACGGCGTCATCGTACAGTTTGGCGGCCAGACCCCGCTCAAGCTCGCCAATGCGCTTGAAAAGGCCGGTATCCCGATCCTCGGCACCTCGCCAGACGCCATCGACCTTGCGGAAGATCGTGACCGTTTCCAGAAGCTGTTGATCAAGCTTGATCTCAACCAGCCGAAGAACGGCATTGCCTATTCGGTCGAGCAGGCCCGCCTCGTCGCAGCCGACCTCGGCTTCCCGCTTGTCGTGCGCCCGTCTTATGTTCTCGGTGGCCGCGCCATGCAGATCATCCATGACGAACGCTCGTTACAGAACTATCTGCTCGACACCGTGCCGGAACTGGTGCCGGAAGACATTAAGGCCAAGTATCCGAACGACAAGACCGGCCAGATCAACACGCTGCTCGGCAAGAACCCGCTTCTGTTCGATACCTATCTGACGGAAGCCATTGAAGTGGACGTCGACTGCCTGTGTGACGGCAAGGACAGCTTTGTCGCCGGTATCATGGAACATATCGAGGAAGCCGGTATCCATTCGGGCGACTCGGCCTGCTCGCTGCCGGTGCATACACTTTCGCCTGAAACCGTTGCCGAACTGGAACGCCAGACGGCGGCGCTTGCCAAGGCGCTTCATGTCGGCGGTCTTATGAATGTGCAGTTCGCCATCAAGGACGGCGAAATCTTCATTCTGGAAGTCAATCCGCGCGCATCACGTACGGTTCCGTTCGTCGCCAAGACGGTCGGCACCCCGATTGCGAAGGTCGCAGCCCGCGTCATGGCCGGTGAAAGCCTGGAAGCAGCACTCGGCGCCTATGGCGGCAAGCCGAAGACACCTTCCCGCCCGCATATCGCGGTCAAGGAAGCTGTGTTCCCGTTCGCCCGCTTCCCGGGCGTCGATACGCTGCTCGGACCGGAAATGCGCTCGACCGGCGAAGTCATGGGCCTCGACTACGACTATGCTCTGGCCTTCGCAAAGGCACAGCTTGGCGCAGGCGTTGAACTGCCGCGTGAAGGCACGGTCTTCGTATCTGTTCGCGACGAGGACAAGGAACGCGTGCTTGGTGCGGTCCGCAAGCTTGCAAGCATCGGCTTCAAGGTCATGGCAACCGGCGGAACGCAGAAGTTCCTCGAAGCCAACGGCGTTGAATCGACCAAGATCAACAAGGTCATCGAAGGCCGTCCGCATGTGGAAGATGCGATCCGCAATCGCCAGATTCATCTCGTCTTCAACACGACGGACAGCGCCAGTGCGGTTTCCGACTCCAAGTCGATCCGCCGCGCAACGCTGATGCAGAAGCTGCCTTACTACACGACCATGGCGGGAGCTGAAGCCGCTGCTGAGGCCATCGCTGCGCTCAAGGCCGGATCGCTGGAAGTGCGCCCGCTGCAGGACTACTTCCGCTGATAGCCTGAAGACATCCCGAAACAAAAAAGCCGCCGGTCATCCCGGCGGCTTTTTTCATGCTGTTTTCAAGGCTGGCAGCTCCAGAGGCTTTCCTGAAGGATCGTCTTCCAGATTGATCTGCTGTGTGAAAAGACCGTCATGCAAATGCGGCTTGCCGAGATGGATCACGGCTGCATCCTTCAATTCGGTGTTCAGCATGTCACGAATCCTGTCATAGGCTTCAGCATCGAGACCATCGAGCGCACCGTCGATCACGATCCACTGCGGTTTCTGCAATATGAGCCGGGCGAAGGCGATACATTGGCGCTCATCGTCCGTCAGCACGCGATCCCAGCGCGCAACACGATCCATGCTCGTGGAAAGCCGTTCAAGCCCGGCACGCCGCAGGACATTTTCCAGATCCTGTTCAGAAAATTTCTTGATATCAAGCGGATAGACGATCACGCCCTTGAGGTTGCCCGGCGGGAAATAAGGCGCGCGCGGCATGAAGGCGACACCATCGCCAACCGGCATGCCGATCCGCCCCTCGCCCCATGGCCAAAGCCCGCCCAATGCGCGGAACAGCAGCGTTCTTTGCGTTTCGGTCCCGCCCGTCACAAGCACCCGCTCGCCGGGTTTTACCGAAAAAGCCTTGCGGGAGAGCTTCAGGCACTGATCGGGGGCGGCGATGGAAACACCGTCCAGTGTCAGCCTGTCATCTTCGTTCGTCTCAAGATCGATCTGCCGGTCCAGATGACCAAGCTCGTCCATGCGCAGCACCGCCTGACGGAAACTCGCGACACGCAGCAGCGTCGCCCGCCAGTCCGCAATCGCCCCGAAATTGTCGACGAACCAGCGCAGTGCATTATGCACCTGTGAGAATGCGCCGACGGCCATCATCAGCCCGCCAAATGTCAGACCCCCGCCGAAATAGACCGGAGCCGCCACGAGGATCGGCGCCACGATTGTCAGCCAGCCGTAACCGGCCGTTACCCAGGTCAATCGCGTGGTCGCATAGACGATCTTGCGGATTGCGGCCAAAACCGCATCTATATCCAGATCGAGACGACGTCTTTCATCCCCTTCGCCGCGCGACAGGGTGATGGCATCCAGATGTTCGTTGACCCGCATCAGCGATGCGCGGAAATCCGCCTCGCGCGCATAGCGATTGGCGTTGATATTGACCAGACTGCGCCCGACGATCCATGTCAGCCATGAGGCAGAGGCCGCGTAGATGATGACAGCCCAGACCATGTAGCCGGGAATGGAGAAACTGTAGCCCGCGACATGAAAGACAAAGCCACTTGAGAGCGACCACAGGACACCGACGAAGCTCACCAGAATGACGGTCGACTGGAGGAGGTTGATCCCAAGATCGCACGACATTTCTGCAAAGTGACGTGCATCCTCATGCAGGCGCTGATCGGGATTGATGCCGATCTCGCCGGCATTGGCGAGACGAAATGCCCGACCCGGCACCAGCCATTGCCCCACGAGATCGCGCGCCAGTCCTTCGCGCATCTTGAGCTTGAACATCTGGTTGAGCCAGGTTTGCGATACGTTGAGCACAAGCAGGCTGCCCGCAATCCCGAAGAAAACCATCAGCTGGTGGAAGAAAGCCTGCAAATCCTTGCGCGCAAGCGCATCGTAGAAGGGTTCGTTCCAGCGATTGATGGCAACCTGTCCGATGGCGATCAGCACGATGAGAACGAAAATACCGGTCCCGAGCGCAATCAGCGTATTGCGTACCGGCGAGACCATAAAGGCTCCCACCATCATCGAGACTTGGGAGAAAAGATCGGTTCCGTCGCGTGACGGAGAACCACCAATCAGCTTGGCCGAACTCTTGCGCAGACGCTCCGAGACACTGCGCCTGGGCTTTTTGCGGCGGCGCTCTTTCTTGGGCGCACTCCGCTTCGTCTTGTCCTTGTCTGGTTCAGACGTCATGTCCTGCCTCGCTGCCCATCCGCCCGCTCAATTTTGCAGATATGTTTGCAACATGCTGAATATCTACGTCACGTGGAAGTCAAAGATAGGAGAGCACACGCTTTTCGCGCGCGCCAGCTGCGATGACCCACAACAATATGCGGGTTTTACCGCAAATCATTCGTTGCAATTATGGTCTGAACGCTAACCCTGCCGGAAAAGTCCATGACCGTTACAATCCAACCCATCGACAAAGTACTCATTTACGCGACATGGAACGACCGGCTTCTGGTTTTTGAAGAACCGGATTTTCCTGAAACGCCGCTTCAGGTGCCGGGCGGCACGGTCGATGCGGGAGACGATATTCTCGCCGCCGCCTATCGCGAATTCGCCGAGGAAACCGGCCTCCTCTATGACGATGGCATGATCCATCTCGAAACCGTCGATTATGACTATCCCGAACAGGGGCAGACAGAGCCTCACCGCCGCCACTGCTTTCATCTGCGATTGAGAAACGCCGTACCTGAAACCTGGGATCACTACGAAATGTCGCCCTGCGACGGAAGCGCCCCGATTCTGTTCCGACTGTTCTGGCTCGACCGATTGAGCGCGCAAAACCGGCTCGGGCTCGGAATGGCAAAAAGCCTCAGTAAAATCAGTTTTTAGCTGACAATTTTAGCTGTCTTGTATTGGTCAAATTTGTCGCATATAGTTAGCACATCGATTTTTCGGTCAAGTGACTTTGCGACCCGTGCGGCCCGCCGTGCTTCCTGACGATCTCCTGTCCATAAATTCGATTCACAGGGACGTGTGCGAAGCATACGGACTACTCTACTACTAATGTTACAAAGGAATTTCCCATGGCTACGGGAACAGTTAAGTGGTTCAACACGACCAAGGGCTTCGGCTTCATTCAGCCTGATCAGGGCGGCACGGACGTATTCGTCCACATTTCCGCCGTTCAGCGCGCTGGTCTGGCCACGCTCGATGAAGGTCAGAAGGTTTCGTACGAAATCGTACAGGACCGTCGTTCGGGCCGTTCGTCTGCCGACAACCTCGTCGCAGCATAAGTTTTGCCGTAAGGCAGAGAAAAGGCGGGTCCTCGGACCCGCCTTTTTTGTTTGTCCGCTTTTCTGCTCACACCCTTGCCAGCGCGCTCGCGCCCAGAATCAGGGCCGCAATCAGCGCAGCAATGGTGCGGACGTGATTCCATAGGGTCCAGTCGCGCACATAAGTAAGCCAAACATCGGCCGACGCGGCGGCACTGGCATCCATCGCCGCGAGCTGATTGTTCAGCGGCACATTCAAAGCCATCGTGACGCCAATAGTGCCGACAAGATAGACTGCAGCGCCGATCACCGCCCATTTCGACAAGCTTCCAAAGCCCATCAATCCCAGTACGATAATCACCAGACACAGCAATGCCGTGCCGAAAAAGGCGGCAAAGAACGTTCCGTTGATAACGGTGATATTGATCGACTGCATCGCCGTTATGCCCGCATTGGCCGGAATGCGTGCCAGCGCGGCCATCACGAAACTTGAGAACGCATAGAAGATGCCGCCTGTAATCGCGCTCCCCCATGCCGTCAGCAGAACAAGTAGTTGAAAACTCATCGTCATGATTGTCCCTCCCATGTGCCTTCAATGGCAGCCTTGCGCGCAAAATCTGCAAACCGGCGCGGTTTGCGCCCGAGAGCTTCCTCCACACCATGTGCCACACTGGCATTGCGGCCATCGAAAAGCTCGACGAAAAGATAGCGCAAAAGCGTAATGACATCTTCCGGCAATGCCTGCTCGCGCAGCGCCGCCTCATAATCGGCGTATGAGACCGAATTGAACGACAAGTCTTTGTCAGTCGCCCTGGCAATCTCGCTTACTGCATCGCTGAAGCTGAACAGTTCCGGGCCGGTGAGTTCATAGAGCTTGTTGCGATGTCCCGTTTCGGTGAGGGCAGCAACGGCGACATCGGCAATATCGTCAACATCGATGAAGGGTTCCTTCGTCGGCCCGACCGGCAGGGTCAGCGAGCCTGAAAGCAGCTCATCCCGCATGTAGTTTTCGCTGAAATTCTGCATGAACCAGCTGGCGCGCAACACGGTCCAGTCCAGCCCGGAATCCTGCAGAACCTTTTCCGCAATTTCCGCCTCCTCCTCACCTCGCCCGGACAGAAGCACGACATGCTTCACATCCGCCTTCTTTGCCGCCAAAAGAAATGCGCGAATGGCATCGACGGCACCCGGCAAGGCCAGATCCGGCTGGTATGACACATAGGCACTGTCGATGTCGTCAAGCGCGGCAGCCCAGGTGGATTGGTTGGCCCAGTCGAAGGGAACCTCGGTACTCCGCGACACAGAACGCACGGACACCCCCTTCTCCCACAACCTCTCAGCGACACGCCTGCCGGTTTTGCCGTTGGCGCCAATCACCAGATAACGATCATTACGATGTGTATTCATCTTCCGTCTCCCAAAATATGAGCAACCCTCATATTTGCAATATGTGAGCAACTCTCATATTCTGTCAAGAGCGAAAAATGTGAGTCCGCCATGAAGCAGAATTCCGCCACGGAAACAGAATCAACCAGTGCACCGATCCTGCGCCGCACCCCCAGCCAGAGCCGGGCGCAGGAAAAGATTCGTCGCATTGCTGAATGCGCCACGGCGCTGATCGCCGCCAAAGGCAGCGACAGTCTCAAGATGAGTGAGATCGCCCAGCAGGCAGGCATCTCGATTGGCGCGCTCTATCAGTATTTTCCCGATAAAAGCGCCCTGATCCGCTACCTGTTTGAAAGCTGCAATGCCCAATCGCGCCAGTGCATCGAGGAAGGTCTTGCAGCGGCCCATTCTGCCGATGAGCTGATTGTCGCGTTCAATGCATTGATCGATGAATATCTGGCACTGATGCGTCAGGAACCGGCAATGTGCGACATCTGGTCGGCCACGCAGACCGATAAGTCCCTGTCAAAACTGGAAATTGCCGAAAGCAGGCAGAATGGTCAGTTGCTTGCTGATACGATCCGCCGGATTGCCCCCGGCAAGGTGTCCGCACAACTGGACGAGACTGCTTTCCTCCTGATGCATTTTGGCGAATCCACCATGCGCATCGCCGTCGACGTTTCGGAAGAGGAAAGCATGACGCTGATAGAGGCCTATAAAGTAATGGCCACGCGCAGCTTGCGAGACCTCCTGGCAGGATGACGCGCAATATCGCCCGGTCCGATCAGTTTCGTTGCGTTAATATGTCAGCATTACTGATGGATCTGTTCGTTTCGGCAACACATTTTTGCGAAATCCAGCAATTGCCGATGAAATCACAATCCTTCTGTTGCGCTTCCTGCGCCGATGGGACATAGAAAATCCGCAAAACCGGACGCGCCCGGTGCCGGTTAACAGAGCCTGCCATCTATGGAGATCTATCATGGCATTTCTCGCCGACGCCCTTTCTCGTGTAAAGCCATCTGCGACCATCGCGGTCAGCCAGAAAGCACGTGAGCTGAAAGCCAAGGGCAAGGACGTGATTGGTCTCGGTGCGGGCGAGCCCGACTTCGACACGCCCACAAATATCAAGCAGGCTGCCATCGACGCGATCAATCGCGGTGAAACGAAGTACACGCCCGTCGCCGGTATTCCTGAACTGCGTCAGGCCATCGTTGCCAAGTTCAAGCGTGAAAACGGCCTCGACTACAAGCCGGAACAGGTCATCGTCGGCACTGGCGGCAAGCAGATTCTGTTCAACGCCTTTATGGCGACGCTGAACCCCGGCGATGAAGTCATCGTCCCTGCCCCTTACTGGGTCAGCTATCCTGAAATGGTAGCGATCAACGGCGGCAACCCGGTTTTCATCAACACGAAGATCGAAGACAATTTCAAGCTGACCGCCGCCGATCTGGAAAAGGCCATCACGCCCAAGACCAAGTGGCTGATCTTCAACTCGCCGTCGAACCCGACCGGCGCGGCTTACACGGAAGCGGAACTCAAGGCCCTGACCGACGTTCTGGTTCGTCACCCGCATGTCTGGATCCTGACCGACGACATGTATGAGCATCTGGTCTATGGAGACTTCGTCTTCACGACGCCTGCTCAGGTCGAGCCTTCGCTTTACGACCGCACGCTCACCATGAACGGCGTGTCGAAGGCCTATGCCATGACCGGCTGGCGTATCGGCTATGCGGCAGGACCACTGCAGCTCATCAAGGCCATGGATATGGTGCAGGGTCAGCAGACCTCGGGCGCCTGCTCCATCGCACAGTGGGCCGCAGTCGAAGCACTCAACGGCACCCAGGATTTCATTCCGGAAAACAAGAAAATCTTCCAGGCCCGTCGCGATCTGGTCGTGTCGATGCTCAATCAGGCCAAAGGCATCAAGTGCCCGACACCGGAAGGTGCGTTCTACGTCTATCCGTCCTGCGCTGACCTCATCGGCAAGAAGACGGAAGCTGGCAAGGTCATCGAAAGCGACGAAGACTTCGTCACCGAACTGCTGGAAGCAGAAGGCGTCGCCGTCGTTCACGGTTCGGCTTTCGGTCTTGGACCAAACTTCCGTATTTCCTATGCAACGTCGGACGCGCTTCTCGAAGAAGCCTGCACGCGCATCCAGCGCTTCTGCGCCAGCCTGCGCTAAACAAAACAAAATGGAATGACGAAGGGGCCGAAAGGCCCCTTTTTCGTTTCTGTATTTCTCACAAAAAGAGGCGGCTTGGCAAAAAGCCAAAAAAAAAAAAAAAGCCAGACAAATGTCTGGCTTTGAGTTTTGAAGGTGCCTTTGAGGCAAACCTCCAGAGGGGAACACTCAGCCTGCGCAAATGGGAGGAGGAAACGCAGCGCTGAGATGATCTTTATATGCCTGTTGCCCATTGTTTTTGCAATGCGACTTTAGCGCAATGCAGCTATGCATTTTACGCATGACTAGATTAAGCAAGAAACTTGTTTAAAAACAAAAGCTTACAGCAAATTGAATTACTTCGTAATATTATAATGTGCAAATTAGCCGCCTAAAGCATGAGCATCGACAAAACAACGATGCCTCCAAATTTGGCAAATCGCCCTTTCTGAGTCGCTCAAAGCAGATGTCATGTAACTGTCACGGCTATGCAGCGGGCCTGTCACACAACGCGCCTAAAAGCCCCGGCAAGACGCCGCGCATGACGCGCCTGGCGGATGTGCAGCGCGCGAAAAGTGCTGCGACAATAGACAGACCCGAGAAGGATCGTAGCCGTGCGGATCGTTCAAATTACAGATACCCACCTCAGCCCCATTAAGCCGCACTTCAATCGCAACTGGGAACCGCTCGTTGCCTGGATCGATCAGCAAAAGCCCGATCTCGTCATTCACACCGGTGACCTGACCGTCGATGGCGCAGACGTAGAGGCTGACCTTCTGTTCTGCCGCACCTGCCTGAACGAGCTTCCGGCGCGTGTTCTCAGTCTTCCAGGCAACCACGATATCGGCCATCTTCCCGAGAGCCACCAGCCGGTCAATCCGCAGCGCCTGATGCGCTGGCGTCGTCATATCGGTCCGGACCGCTGGGCGGAAAATTTCGGCAACTGGCGCATCATCGGCCTCAACAGTCTCGTCATCGGCTCCGGTGAAGCCGAAGAAGCAGAACAGTTCCAGTGGCTCGAAGACGAATTGAAGAACAGCGATGGCAAGCCCGTCGCCGTCTTCGCCCACAAGCCGCTCTTCGTGGACGATCCGGATGAAGGCGACAGCGGCTACTGGGGCATTCGCCCTGCCCCGCGCCAACGTCTTTATGATCTCTTCGCTCAGTATAATGTGCAGCTTCATGCCAGCGGCCACCTGCACCGGGCCTGGTCGGGCGACGCCTTCGGAACGAATTATGTCTGGGCGCCTGCCGCAGCCTTCATCGTCGGGTCGATGGAACGCGATCTCCCCGGCGAACGCATCCTCGGAGCCGCCATTCACGATCTCGATGAAGTCGCCACAAGCAGCATCGTCCGCATCGATGAGCTGACGCCCTATGTCATCGATGACGTGGTGCATGAAGTCTATCCACACCACGCTGGCGACGGCGAGAAAGTCGCTGAGGAGGCAAGCCAGTGAGCACGCTCGTCCTTCGCGACATCGGCAAATCCTACGGGGGCAATCGCATTCTCGATGGCATTTCCATCGAAGCAGCAGAAGGCGAATTCATCGCCCTCGTCGGCCCGTCGGGCTGCGGAAAGAGCACCTTACTGCGCATTCTGGCCGGTCTCGACCATGCGGATGAAGGAAGCGTGGAGTTGGCAGGACGTAACATAACCGGCGCCCACCCTGCCGACCGCAACATCGCCATGGTGTTCCAGTCCTACGCGCTCTATCCCCACCTGACGACAGCGCAGAACATCGCGGTGCCGCTTGCAATGCGTGATCTGACCGCCATGGAACGCCTGCCAATGATCGGCGCTTTCATTCCCGGCCAGCGCAGGAAGCGCGCCGCCATCCAGAAGCAGGTCAAGGCAACCGCAACAAGCCTCAAGATCGACCATCTGCTCGACCGCAAGCCGGGCCAGATGTCCGGCGGCCAGCGCCAGCGCGTGGCCCTTGCCCGCGCGCTCGTCCGCCAGCCCGGTGCATTCCTGATGGATGAACCGTTGTCGAACCTCGATGCCAATCTGCGTGTTCACACCCGTGCGGAAATCGTCGAATTGCATCGCCGCGCCGGTGTCCCGACTATCTATGTGACCCACGACCAGGCCGAAGCGCTCAGCATGGCCGACCGCGTTGCAGTGATGATGGGCGGAAAACTGCTGCAGATCGACACGCCAACCGCAATCTATAACGATCCGCGCCATATCGAGGTCGCACAGTTCATCGGCACGCCGCGCATCAATATTCTGGAAGCATTGGTCAGCGACAACGGCATGGTGCATTTTGCCGGTCGCCCCATCCTGCAGGACGTCGCCGCCCATTCCGGTACCAATATCCGCATCGGCATTCGTCCTGAGCATTTTCAGCTCAAGCCTCATGACAAGACAGGCATTGCGGGCACGGTATCGCGGATCGAATTTCTCGGCTCGGAAGTACTGGTCTATCTCAAGGCTCCCGGCGCCTCACAAGATTTCACTGTGAAGCTCACACCCGAACAAGCCCGTGACATTGTCGTCGGCCTGCCGGTGGGCCTGCATTTCGATGCCAGCCACGCCCACCTCTTCGGAGAAGATGGTTTGCGCCTGCGCCAGCCCGCCGGGAACATCGTCAAACCTGCATCGCCGGCAAAGGCTGCCGCTCATGTCTGATTTTACGCTATCCGGCCCTGCGGCCACCAGCGCGCGCACGGCGGCTGATGAAGCCCGCCGCCGCGAAGAACGGCTGGCCTGGAAACTCGCAGCTCCGGCCATCATTCTGACGGGGCTGCTGATCCTCCTGCCGACAGCCGCCGTCATTTTCTGGAGCCTGACCAATTTCGAGCTTGGCTATGACGGTTTCGAATTCATCGGACTGGAAAACTACGCCGAACTCTTCAGCGACCGGACGTTTCTGGTCTCGCTGAAGAACACCGCCATCTATACCGCGATCGTGGCACCGGCCTCCGTCTTTCTAGGCCTCGGCGTGGCCCTCCTCATCGAAGGTGAAGTTCGCGGCAAATCCTTCTTCCGCACGGTCTATTTCCTGCCGGTCGCTTCGCTCCTCGTCGCCATGGCAACCGTCTGGCAATATCTGCTGCATCCGACACTCGGCCCCGTCAATGCCATGCTGGGCATGATCGGTATTGCCGGTCCCAATTGGCTTGGTTCCAGTGACACGGTTCTGACCAGCCTTGCGATGATCGGCGTATGGCAGAGCGTCGGCTTCAACATGGTGCTGTTTCTGGCCGGACTCACCGCCATTCCGCGAGAACTCTATTCCGCAGCCGAAGTGGACGGCGTGAAAAACAGCTGGGAACGCTTCCGGCTGGTCACGTGGCCCCTGCTCGGACCCACCACGCTTTTCGTCACGACGATCAGCATCATCAATGCCGTGAAGGTGTTTGAGACGGTCAAGACGCTGACCGAAGGCGGCCCGAACAAGGCATCGGAAGTCCTGCTCTGGACCATCTATCAGGAAGGCTTCGTCTATCTGCGCGTCGGCTATGCCTCGGCAATGACGGTGATCTTTCTCGCGGTTCTCGTGATCCTGATGATGTTGCAGTTCCGCGTGCTGGACCGTCGCACCCATTACTAGAGCATGCCTCCCAAAAGCGAGGCCCGGTTTTGGGATAAAGACATGCGTAAAAACAAGTAGTTAGAGCGGCTACCAAGATCCCGTTTTAACTAGACCACTCTGAGGAAACCAGCATGTCTTTCACCCGTTCGCTTCGCCTCGGCATTCTTTCACTGGGTGCCCTGCTTTTCGTCGCGCCCTACATCTTCATGCTGTCGACGGCGGCAAAGTCGCAGCAGGATATTTTCTCGTCCTCCCTGTCGCTGATCCCGCACAACTGGGCGCTCTGGGATAATCTTGCCAAGGCATTCAGCCGTGTGCCGATGGGGCTTTTGCTGTTTAACGGCGTAGTCGTCTGCGCGCTCATTCTGGTCATTCAGGTCGTGGTCGCCATTCCCTGCGCCTATGCCATGGCAAAGCTCAATTTCCGCGGCCAGCGTACTATGATGATGATGGTCATGCTCGGCCTGCTCGTGCCGATCCATGCCACCGCATTGCCCTTCTATGTCGGCTTCAATCAGCTCGGCGTGCTCAACAGCTATTTTGCTCTCAGTGCTCCGTTCTTCATCTCGGTCTTCGGCATATTCCTGTTTCTGCAGTTCTTCCGCGCCATGCCGGATGATCTCATCAGCGCCGCGCGTCTCGACGGCATGTCAGAGGCGGGCATCGTCATGCGGGTGATTGTACCCAATGCCTGGCCCGCCATCACCGCCTTCTCGATCTTCTCGGTGGTTGCGCACTGGAACGATCTGTTCTGGCCGCTGATCGTTATCAACGGCATGGAGCGCGCCACACCACCATTGGGCCTCCTCTATTTCCGCGCTGCGGAAGCAGGCGACGATTATGGGGCGTTGATGGCGGCAACCCTCATCATCACGCTGCCGCTGCTGCTTGCTTTTCTTGCCGCCCAACGCCGCTTCATCGAAGGCATCACCCTCACCGGCCTCAAGGGCTGAATTCTTCCCTCCCATCCTCCACAGGAGTTCAAACATGAAACGCTTTTCCAGTGCACTCGCCGCTCTGGCAATGGCAACAGGTCTCGGCTCGCCCGCCTTTGCCGAAACGACGCTGAATGTGCACTATCCGATGCCAGGCTTTTTCAAGGATGTCATGGCTGACATCTCTGGAAAGTTCATGGCAGAAAATCCGGACATCAAGATCAACTTCGTCAGCCCCTCGGCAACCTACGAAGAAGGCATCCAGACGATCATGCGTCAGGCCGGAACGTCGGAAATGCCGGATATCACCTTCACCGGGTTGAACCGCCTGCGCGTATTGGCCGAGCGCAATATCGGCGTCGACATGAAGCCGCTGGTCGAAAAAGAAACCGACATGGAAGCACAGGGCTTCACTGATCACCTGCTGAGCCTCGCCCGCGTTGGCGACCGTCAGGTTGGTCTTGCTTTCGCGACCTCAAACCCGATCATGTATTACAATGCTGATCTCCTGAAGGCAGCAGGCGGCAATCCCGACACGCCTCCAACCACCTGGGACGAAGTGATCGAGCTCGGCGGCAAGATCAAGGCGCTTGGCAACGGCAATGAAGGCATTGATTTCCGCTGGCAGGGTGACGACTGGATGTTCTCGGCGCTTCTGTTCGGCGCAGGCGGCACCATGCTGACCGAAGACGAGAAGAAGGTCGCCTTCGATGGACCGGAAGGGCTCGAAGCCTTCAAGCTGGTCGACCGCATGGTGAAGGAAGGCGGCATGCCGGTTCTGACCAAGGCAGCGGGTGAGCAGGCTTTCGCGGCTGGCAAAGTCGGCTTCTCGTTCCAGACGACTGGCGCGCTGCGCAACACGATCAAGAATGTCGGCGACAAGTTCGATCTGCGCACTGCCAAAATTCCTCTTATCAATGCTGAAAAGGGTCACCTGCCAACCGGTGGCAACGCAGTCGTCATCCTGACCGAAGATCAGGCCAAGCAGGATGCGGCATGGAAATTCGCCAAGTTCGCTGCCGGCCCTTACGGCGCTTCCGTCGTCGTTCCCGGCACCGGCTATGTGCCGAACAACGAATTGGCTGCAAAGTCCGACGAATATCTCGGCAAATTCTACGCGGAAAATCCGCTGTTCAAGGCCGGTCTCAGCCAGATGTCACTGATGATCCCGTGGTATGCCTTCCCGGGTTCGAACGGCGTGAAGGTGACGCAAACCATCGTGGACAATCTTTCGCGCGTCGTCGAGCAATCCGCCACGCCGGAAGACGCCCTTGCCGATGCATCCAAGGAAGTGCAGCGCCTGCTGCCACGCAAGTAACCAGCCACGCCATAAGCAAAAAGGCCGCGCTGGCGATCAGCGCGGCCTTTTCTATGAACAGTAAGATACGATCAATAGGTCCAGTTGCGGGCCTTCGAGAACAGGAAGTCGCGGAAAGCGTGCAGTTTCGCGGAGTTCTTCAAGGCTTCCGGATAACAGAAGAACGTATCAAAGGACGGTATTTCTTCCAGTTCCGGTAGAAGCTGCACCAGCCCGGATTCCTTGTCGGCCATATAGTCAGGCAGAACGGCGATGCCAACGCCACGCTGCACAGCGCGACGGATCGACAGCAGATTGTTCACCTGCAACGCCGGAATGCGTGTACTGCCATCGGCGCGCCCGGCAATCTCCAGCCAGTTCAGGCCTGTCAGATAGCTTGGCGCCGGTTCACCGAAAGTCACGACACGATGCTGATCAATCTCATCGATCGAATTCAACTTGCCATATTTCGAAACATAACCAGCCGACGCATAGACATGCATATGCACTGTGAACAGCCGGCGCTGGATCAGGTCTGGCTGCTGCGGCTGCCGCAACCGGATGGCACAATCCGCATGACGCATCGTCAGGTCCAGTTCCTCATTGTCGAGGATCAGCTGCAGCTGGATATCGGGATAAAGCTCGACGAATTCCTGAATCCGCTCGATCAGCCAGCCGGAGCCAAGACCAACAGTCGTCGTCACGCGAAGACGACCCGTCGGCTTTTCCTTGCTCTCGGCAAGCTTCGAGCGAACATTCTCAAGCTTCATCAGCACGTCATGTGCAGTGCGATAAAGCGTTTCGCCCTGCTCGGTCAGGATCAAACCGCGTGCATGACGATGAAACAGCGGGACGCCGACATCCTGCTCCAGCGCGCTCACCTGACGCGAGATAGCCGATTGCGACAGATGCAATGTCTGGGCTGCGTGGGTGAACGACCCAGCCTCAGCCGCAGCATGAAAAATGCGCAGTTTATCCCAGTCGAGCGGAGCGACCACGATTATCCCCTCTCATTGTTTTCACCGCATTCACCTTACGCAAAACCGCCTCACACTTCTGGCTTGGAAATGCTTTACTCCGCAGCTTCGTGCAGCGGTTCCTGTGCGGCAAGCCAGCGCTCGGCTTCCAGAGCAGCCATGCAACCCAAACCGGCGGCAGTCACAGCCTGCCTATAAATATCGTCCGTGACGTCGCCCGCAGCGAAAATGCCCGGAACGTCGGTAGCCGTCGAATCAGGTGCAGTCCACAGATAGCCGTTCGGCTTCTGCTTGAGCTTGCCCTCGAACAAAGAAACCGCAGGTGCGTGGCCGATAGCGACAAAAACACCGTGCGTGTCGAGTTCCTGCGCCTCGCCCGTCACCACGTTCTTGAGGCGTACGCCGGTCACAGTTGCGCCCATCGGCGGCTTTGCCTCGGTGCCAAGGATTTCGTCGATCACACTGTTCCAGACCACCGAGACGTTCTGGCGCGAAAGCAGGCGATCCTGCATGATCTTCTCTGCACGGAAGCCATCGCGGCGATGCACGACCGTCACGCTCTTGGCGATATGGGAAAGATAAAGCGCTTCCTCAACAGCGGTATTGCCGCCGCCGACAACGACCACATCCTTGCCGCGATAGAAGAAACCGTCACAGGTCGCGCAAGCAGAAACGCCACCGCCCATGAAGGTCTGCTCGCTGTCGAGGCCAAGCCACTTGGCCTGCGCACCCGTCGCGATGATCAAAGCATCGCAGGTATAGATCGTGCCGGAATCACCCTTCAGGCGGAAAGGGCGCACCGCGGTTTCAACCTCGGTAATAATGTCATGGACGATTTCGGAGCCGACATTTTCCGCTTGCTTTGCCATCTGTTCCATCATCCATGGCCCCTGCACCGGATCGGCGTAGCCCGGATAATTTTCCACATCGGTGGTGATCATCAGCTGACCACCCTGCTGGAGACCGGCAATGATGAGTGGTTTCAGCATGGCGCGAGCAGCATAAATCGCAGCGGTATAACCAGCAGGACCTGAGCCGATGACTATGACTGGCGCGTGACGCTGTGACATGAAGTTCTCTCCGGTCCCGGAACGTCTTGATCTGATTGATCCAGATCAGCGCTCCACATGTTTGTTTTCACATGTACCTTGTCCAAAATGTTCCACACTTTGGGGGGTACTCTAAAATCGATTTAAAGCGACGGGTTCCGGCTCACCAGAATCGCTTTCGCGCCTGTTTGGCCAATGCCCCGACATTATGGCCAAGGTAGGTCTGCCCCTCAATGTTTGCAAGGTTCCACAGGGATTTGCTGTGCTTTAGCCACAGCTTGTGACCTTTAAGCAAAGCCTTTGACAGCCAGCGCATTGCGGGTGGATCGATCTCACGCTAAACAAGGGAAAATTTGCCTAACCTCGGAGCCGTCCGCCATTTATAAGACAGTCGCCAATATCTGTGCGCGTTTCGGCCTCCTCATGGCGGTAGCCATGCTTCTGCCTGCGGCAATCGACCTGCGCGACGGAAGTGACGACTGGCTGATCTTCGTGCGTTCAGCTGCGGCAACCGGCGCGCTCTCTGCCTTGATTCTGCTGGCCACCCAGAACCAGACGATGCGCTTCACCCCGCGCCTTGGCTTTCTGCTGACGGCGTGCCTCTGGCTGACAGCGAGTTTTCTGGGTTCGATACCGCTTTATTTCTCGCATTTGCCGATCAGCTATGCGACGGCCTTCTTCGAGGCCATGTCGGGCGTCACGTCAACCGGCGCGACCGCGCTGACCGGGCTCGACAACATGCAGCGTGGCATTCTCCTGTGGCGCTCGCTTCTCTGCTGGATCGGGGGTATCGGCTTTATCGGCTTGGCTCTGCTGATGCTGCCGTCCCTGCGGGCGGGCGGGTTGGCGCTCTTCCATATGGAGAATTCCGACAAGTCGGAAAAAATTCTCCCGCGCATGAACCAGATCGCGCTCGGCATCGTGCTGGCCTATCTCAGCCTGACCGCCGCCTGCATCATTGCTTATTTTGCCGTCGGCATGAGCATGTTCGACGCCATCAACCACGGCTTCACGACGATTGCGACAGCAGGCTTTTCCACTCACGACAGCTCCATCGGCTTCTATCAGGGAAACCGCCCGCTCCTGGTCGTGTCCACGATCTTCATGGCCCTCTCGGCCCTGCCCTTCGTGCTCTATATCAAGGCCTTCATGCCACGCCGCATGGAATCGCTTGTCGACCCGCAGGTGAAACTGTTCTTCACGATCGCAATCAGCTTCAGCTTTGCACTCGCGGTGGTTCTGCGACTTGGGTCCGATGTGCCTTTCGGCGACGCGCTGATCTCGGCCTCTTTTCATTTTGTCTCGGTCATGACGACAACAGGCTATGCCACGGAAGACTATTTCCTGTGGGGACCACCCGCGATTGGAATTTTCTTTCTCGCTTCATTTCTGGGTGGCTGCGCCGGTTCGACGTCGGGCGGCATCAAGATGAACCGCCTCATCATCCTTTGGAGCCTGACGCGCGCCAATCTTGCCCGGCTCATCATGCCGCATGCTGTCATCAAGATCCGCTACGGCAGCTCGGAAGTTTCCGGCGAAATCGCACAGAACGTGCTTCTCTACCTGTTCCTCTACTGCGCCTCGCTGATTATAGGCGCGGTGCTGCTTGCTTCACTGGGCCTCGACTTCGTGTCGGCCTTCACCGGCGCGTTGACCGCGCTCTCCAATATCGGCCCCGGCTTTGGCGACACCATTGGCCCCGTCGGCAACTTTTCCACCATTCACGACCCGGCATTGTGGGTCCTTTCCTTCCTGATGCTGGCAGGGCGTCTGGAGCTCGTTACCGTGTATATCCTGTTCACTCGCACTTTTTGGGTGCGTTGACAGAACGTTAGGCAGTTTACATCCGCCCGTTTCATTTGATATGAGCAGGATTAGATTGCGCCACGATGGCGACGAATGTTCTATAATTACCCCGGAATGAAATTTCCTTGCGCGCGGAGTTACGCATGCCGATCAAGGCCGATCTGGATGAAATCGATTGGAAAATCCTTCGGGAGCTCCAGAATAACGGGCGCATCACCAATGTCGAGCTGGCCGAACGCGTCGGTATTTCGGCTCCGCCCTGCCTGCGCCGTGTGCGCAAGTTGGAAGAAAGCGGCGTTATCCGGGGCTATCGGGCCATTCTGAATGGCAATTCCCTTGGACAGGATTTGGTTGCTTTCTGTTCGGTTGGCCTCCATCGCCAGGCCGATGCCGACCTCAAGGCTTTTGCCGAGAAATCCAAGCAGTGGCCTCTGGTACGCCGCGCCTGGATGGTTTCGGGCGAGTCCGATTTCCTGCTCCATTGCGTCGCGCGCGATCTCAACACGTTCCAGACCTTCGTGATCGAGGAACTGACCGCCGCTCCCAATGTGGATTCCGTGCGCACCGCACTGACCATTCGTCCGGTCAAGGACGAACCGCTGATGATTCTCTGATATTTCGACGGTTTGCGCCGGGAATTATACCAGGTCTGGATGAGCTTGCCTTATCAAGACCTAGTTAAGCCCGTGCGGCAATTGAGCATTTTCAGGGCGTGATGCGTCAGCATCGCAGCGCCCTGTCATTACTTGTTACTTCCCGGCGAATACGCGCTCGTAGACAGCGCTGATGGCAGCTGCTTCCTTTTCGAGCGGAAAAGTCGCGCGAACATGCCTGAGAGCATTCTCGCCATCGCGTTCCGCCAGAGCCGGATCTGCCAGATAAGGTTCGATAGCCTTGCGCAGGGCATCTCCGTCACCGGCCGCAACCGATGTTCCGGTGCCTTCCACGATCATTTCCGCATAGGCACCCGCATCGCTGGCAACGACTGCCGTTTGCGACGCCATGGCTTCAAGCGGTGTCAGCCCGAAACCTTCATTGCGCGAAGGCGCAACATAAAGCGTCAGGCGGCGATACCAGACGCGGATATCCGGCACTTCCCCCAGAATGAGGATACGGTCCTGCAAACCGGCAGCGGCGATCTTCGCCTTCAGCGCATCCTCGAAAGACTGGTGTTCTGCAGTCGTGCGTCCGGTGATAATGGCCGTCCAGTCCGGATATTGCGGCAACAGCGCAATCATCGCATCGACGAAAAGGTCTGTTCCCTTGGAGGAACGCACGCGACCGAAGCAACCGACAGCATATTTTCCGGGCAGGCCCGACGCCGCGAAACTGTCCTCATCGCCGACAGGCGGATGGAAGCGCTGCAGATCCACCCCATGCATGATGACCTGATGCGGGACTTCGAGAAAGCTTCCCGAGCGACCACTCGTTGCAATCACCGCATTCATGCGGCGGATGAGCCATTTGGTAAAAGGCTTGTGGTCTCGCTGTGCAGCCGAGGTAAAGATCAGCCTCAGTTTCATGCGCAGCACATCGCGCATGAAAATACCGGCGAGCATTTCAATATTGCGCCGCGCATGCCAGATGCGGAACGGTTTCGTCGCTGGCTTTGACCAGAAGGACCAAAGAGCGCTCCATCCCAGATGCGGAAGCGTATCCGGCAGGCCCGGCCCCATCGTCGCAATGTTCAACCCCTTTGCGCGCTGCAAGGGGATCAGCTGAACGATTGTCGATGTGACACCGGAGAGGCGGCGCTTGAAATTCGGCGCCACTACCTCGACGTCCTGAACCCGAACCGGTCCGGAATCTGGCTTATGCACGGACACGGAAATCAGACGAACTTCAAACCGACGATTTCGTAGGAACGCGAACCGCCCGGTGCGTTGACTTCAATCGTATCGCCTTCGCCCTTGCCGATCAGCGCACGCGCAATCGGCGATGAAATGGAGATGCGGCCTTCCTTCACATCGGCTTCCTGATCGCCAACGATCTGGTAGACCTTCTCTTCTTCCGTATCCTCGTCGATCATGGTGACGGTGGCACCGAACTTGATGCGGTCACCCGACAGCTTCGAGACATCGATAATCTCGGCGCGCGCGACCAGATCTTCCAGTTCGTTGATACGACCTTCATTCAGGCTCTGGGCTTCTTTCGCAGCATGATATTCGGCGTTTTCCGACAGATCGCCATGCGCACGTGCTTCGGCGATCGCCTCAATAATCCGAGGGCGCTCCGATTGCTGACGCCAGCGCAGCTCTTCCTTGAGCTTTTCGAAACCGCCAGGGGTCATAGGGAACTTTTCCATACCCAGTCCTTTCCTTCGTCCGGTACTCACCTCTCCCCGAGGTCCTGCACGCACCGGCATCTTGATTTGCCCGCCTCACCTCGCGCAATGCTTGGATAGTGCGAGGCGCTTTTCGAAGGCCAACCAGCCTCCGACACACAAAAAGAAAACGGTCACCGAAACATCCGCCTCGGAACCGTTCGAATAGCCGTTCACAGAACTATAGCATTTCCATCAACCATTTCACGCGGAAAAATATATCTCTGTCAACTGTGCCCTTAAGCGGCACCTATTGCGCGTTAACCGGCCAGCTCGCGGGCCACTTCTCCGGGCCTCCGGCATAATTGCCATCGCAATCGCCTTTTGAACGTTCCTGCACCAGAACGAAACGCACCCGGCCCTCGCCGCTGTCAGTAGCTTTCCAGACATCGTAAATGCCGCAATCTCCAAGCCCTCTCCCCTTGAAGAAGGCCGCCAGCGTCAAGGTTTTCTGGGTCCAGTCGATGTTCCATGCCGTGTCGGTCACAGTCGGGCCATCGTCGGAAATGGTCGGTAGCGAGATCGGCACAGTCTTGTTTTCGTAGCGGCTGTAGAAGGCATAAGGCTGATTGTAGGCGCCCGGCGATCCGCATGGCAGGCCGATAAGATCGAGGCCATCGGCAATCTTCGTCTCGAAACCGCCTGCATTGCGGAACGTGCCGGGGCTTGCCCCGCCACAGACCGCCGCCTCGTCGGAAAAATCCTTGCGGATGTCAGCCGGTATCTGCTCGATCGTTTCGATCAGCTTGAGCTGTGGCGGAACAGGCGCCGGTTTGCTGCCCTTGACCTGCAATGCCTCGACAGTTCCGTCGCGCGATTGCTGTTCGTCCACATAGATCAGCCCGCCGACAAGGCCCGAAAGCGAATAGGTCGAGGTCTTTCCGGCAAATTTCAGTTGCAGTTTCTGACCGTTCTTCATCCCGTCGAGCGCCTTGACCACATCGCCCGTATAATCCAGCTGATCGTCCTGCGCCTTCAAAGCCGAGACATCGACATCGAGCAGTGTTTGACCGTCGATGGAAATCTCCAACTTGCCAGTTTTCTGTGATGGATCGACATAGGAAAGCCGGAGTAGCGGCTTCGAGCCTGACTGGCTGCTGCGAAAGATGCCAAGCCCCGGCGCGCCATCGCTTGCGACCGGCGTAAGGGTCAAAGTGCAGTTTTGCGCGAAATCGCACAGAACCAGCGTGTCGCGAACCTTCTTGAAAGCAGCCTGCGATTCCCCACCCGCCAGAAACAGCATCGTTGTGGCAATCGATGCCACAACAGCGGATTGACGATTTAAAGAGAGCATAAAACACTCCGTCGGTAAGAAATCGCTCTAATTATAATCAGACTATGCATGAATGTCGCAGAATCGGAAGTTCCCTTGCCGCCTGCCCATAATATTGCCTATAGCATGACGACCGGGAAAGGCTGAAAAGCGTCCGGTTTCTCTTTCTGCAATGACATATCCCGAACCGAGGTAATGATGACGCGCGTACAGGCCAATATGCTGCTGCTTCTGGCAGGCGTCATCTGGGGCATGGGTTTCGTCGCCCAATCGACGGCAATGGCCAGTATCGGCCCGTTTCTGTTCATCGGTATCCGCTCGGCAATCGCCGCCCTTACTGTCCTGCCATGGGCCGTAGCCGAGGGCCGTCGGGCAAGGACCAGCCTGAGCCGCTCGAACTATCTCTTCTTCATGTTCATCGGACTGAGCCTGTTCACCGGGCTTGTTCTCCAGCAGATCGGGCTCATCACCACATCCGTCACCAATGCCGGTTTTCTGACCGGGCTCTATGTCGTCATGGTGCCAGTGCTTGGCGTCGTCCTGTTCCGCACTTGGCCGCATCCTGTCGTCTGGCCGAGTGCGGCGGCATGTCTGGCAGGCATATTCCTGCTTTCCGGCGGAACGTTGACTGCGCTCAAGCAAGGTGACTGGCTGGTCATTTGCGGCGCGGTCTTCTGGGCCTTGCAGGTGGTCCTGATCAGCAGGGCAAACCGTGCAGGACGGCCGATAACACTGAGCTGCATCCAGTTCGCAACCAGCGCCTTCGCAGGCCTTGCGATCGCCTCCATGATCGAAGACTTCAACTGGACGGCCATCGCACTCACCTGGAAGGAAATTCTTTTCACCGGCGTCTTCTCGTCCGGCATTGCCTTCACCTTGCAGGCCATAGGACAGCGCTATACGACTTCCGCACAGGCCGCGATCTTCCTGTCGTCGGAAGCGCTTTTTGCGGCCCTGTTCGGCGCGCTCTTCCTCGGCGAGCGGGTGACCTTCATAGGCTTTATCGGCTGCGGACTGATCTTCGCCGCCATGATGGCGGTGGAACTCATTCCCATGTTCTGGAAACGCAAGTCGGCTCTTGTTCCTGAACCTGCCGAGTAAAGTGCGTCAGAGCCTGAATCAAAATGGTGATTTTCGAGTACCGGAGCGTAGTGTACTTTTGAGCATGGTCCAGAAAAGTTGCAGACTTTACGGATAAGACTATGCACCAGAGAAAGCTACATGAGCACCGGCACGCAGATAATTGCCATTTGCAGCCACACAGGACGACTTTTGGAACAGGCTCTACCCCTTGAAAATAAGAGCTGCCCCACCTGCTATGAACGCAAAGCCCAGCAGATGGTGCCAGGTGAAGGCTTCCTTGAGATAGAACACCGAGAACAGGCTGAAGATCACCAGCGTGATGACTTCCTGAATGGTCTTCAGCTGCGCCGCCGAATAGACCTCGTGCCCGATGCGGTTGGCCGGAACCGCGAGGCAATATTCGATCAGAGCGATGCCCCAGCTGATGAAAATGACGGTGACGAGTGGCGTGCTGGTGAATTTCAGATGCCCGTACCAGGCGAATGTCATGAAAACGTTCGAGCCGATGAGAAGCAGGATCGGCAGGACGCTTGGCGAAATCAGTGCTGACATGGAAATGACTTCAGGGACCGGGAGGATGTTGTCGGCGGCATGGCCCGAAACCGCTGCATGGTGATAGAACAAAGGCGGCATTTTGCCAATCCTGCACCCTGGAGCGCGTTTCACTCCGGCCGGTTTATACTCTGGCCGCTGCCCTGATTACGCCACAGCACTTAACGCGAGCGCTGACTCTTCCTTTACGCTTCCAAGCTAATATTCGTGGAACGCCATCGGTCTGGTCTCCTGAAGAAAAGGTATGGACATGAGTTCTGCGTTGTCCGCCACCGCTCCAGTCAGCCGCCAGCGCTCCCGGTTGCGAGGTCTGGCCCCATCCTTGTCCCTCGCCTTGCTGGCTATCATCGCCGGTTGTTCCGGTGAAAGCGCCCCGCGCCCGCAGGCCAGTGTCGGCAATTCCGACGTGATGGTTCCCGATGCACCGATTGCAAATGCTGCCCCGGTTGTAGACGCACCCGTCATGCAGGAGCCACAGCAAGAACGCATCGTCGGGCTTGCCGAGGAGGAAGAGAACCACGTCACGCAATCCACGCAGCAGAGCCAGCCGCAATATTCCGGCGACTATGGCTTCTCAGCCCCGATTCAAAATCCGGTAACAGCTGCCGAAAACATCTATACGATGTCCAATGCGGAAACCGCCTGCCGCACGCGCCTAAAACGGCTCGGCGTCGTCTTCAAGGAAAAGCCGCCGATCTATCGCAGCAGTTCCTGCCAGATCGCAAATCCCATCGAGGTGTCCGGCTTCAACAGCGGCGCCATCGCGTTCAAACCGGCGGCAACACTGAACTGTCAGGTGACCGAGGCCTTTGCCCGCTGGATCAAGGGCGACCTGCAACCTGCCTCGCGGATGCGCTATCTGTCCGGCGTGAGCACGATCTATAATGCCGGGGGCTATTCCTGCCGCACCATGAACAGCCGTCGCGGCGCGAAAATGTCGGAACATTCACGCGGCAACGCCATCGATGTCACCAAGATCGTGCTGAACAACGGCAAGAACATCATGGTGCGCAAGCCGGGCTTCTTCGCCTTCCGCGAAAAGGGCCTGCTCAACAGCGTTCGCTCCGATGCATGCGGCTATTTCTCGACAGTTCTCGGCCCCGGCTATAACCCGGAACATGCCGATCACTTCCATTTCGACCTGATGCAGCGCCGCAGCGGCTATCGCGCCTGCAAATAGAGCATTTCCAGTAAAAGTGCGAAGCGGTTTTGCGTAGGATAGTGCGTGAAAACAAATAGATAGAGCGGTTCCAACCACCGGTTTTAACCGGAACCGCTCTAAATAAGCCCGGCACAATGCCGGGCTTGACGATGCTTTATTCCTCCGCCGGCACCGGCGTCGGCTTGCCATTTTCATCCAGAGAAACCATGACGAATTCGCCATGGGTCACGAGATCCATCTGCTGGGTCAGGTAACGCTGTGCCCAGGCTTCCACCCGCAGCGTGATCGAGCTGCGCCCAACCCGCGTAATCTCGGTATAGACGCAGAGCGCGTCACCGATCTTCACCGGCTTGGCAAAGGACATTTCACGAACCGCTGCCGTCACCACGCGGCCCTTGGCGCGTTCTGCAGCACGAATGCCGGATGCGGAGTCCATCTGCGCCATCACCCAGCCGCCGAAAATATCGAACGCCGCATTCGCATCCTTGGGCATGGCCGGAACGCGCAATGTCAGCATGCCCTTCGGCGCATTATCAGTATTCATCGAAGTCGGTCCTTAAGTGCTTGAGAGAGTCGCCCTTTAATATGAGACAAGCCCGCCACGAAGAAAAGTACCGCATGAAGCGCTTAAACCGTTAGTGTGAAAGCCGATTTCAAGAGGTCGATATTCATTAATCATGAATTGAAATCGAAAAATCGTGATGCACGTAAATAATAATCTTCATGTTATAAGTAATTAAAGAAAGTATATTAGAGGAATGATATATGAAACTATCGGTTAAGTCCTCCATAGTTACATTAGCACTTCTTGTTTCAACGAATGCTTATGCATCATCGGCAATTGTAACATCGACAATTAATCTTCGCGTCGGCCCGGGCACCCAGTACGGAACCATCGGGGCGATCCCGAATGGCGTCGGTATTACGGTGGCTGGCTGCACCAGCGGCTATGGCTGGTGTCAGGTGACCTATGGCGGCATGACCGGCTGGGCTGCATCGAGCTACATCGCCATTCAGACAGGCAACGGCTACACGACGAACGACAATTTCGGATCGACCGCCGCAGCGGTTGGCATACCGCTCATCGCAGGCATCGCCATCGGTTCGGCACTGGCGGCCAACAGCGGCCCCTACTGGGGCCCCGGCTGGGGTCCAGGTCCTTATCGCGGCTGGAACGGTGGCGGCAATGTCTATAATGGCTGCATCGGGCGTAATTGCCAATCGAACAGGGGACCAGCACGCCCACACTGGACGGACCGTCCCGGCTGGAACGATCATCCGGGCTATCATCCCGGTTTTGGCCCCGGCTTCGGGCATGGTTTTGGCCCCGGCCCTCGCATGCGTCCCGGCGGCAGGCTGTAAAGCCGCCTCTGGAACCACACCTCCTGACAACCTTCTGTCAGGAGCATCGCCAGATAGAGTAAGGGTGCGGAGGATTTCGCCTTCGCACTCTTTTCATTTGGACGCTGAAAATCCATATTGAGGGCATGGCTTCCTCAAAAGACAAACACTCCCAGGATTCGCACGACAAGGCTGGCGGCTTCGGTGAAGCACCACAAGCCGAACTTTCCGGTGCGCCCCTTTCCGGCTCCATCGCCGGCCCCATTGCTGATTGGGCGAAGGAAATCGGCGACGAGGCTGCGAAACCACGCGCGAAAAACCCAAAACAACCCAAGAAAATTCCCGAGCGCAGCAAGGAAGCGTCGCGCAGCGGGCGCGGTACGTCCATGGGCGGAGCTGCATCCGCCAAGGAGCGGGCGGCGGCTGGCCTCAATCCGGTTGCCGGTCTCGACATCAGTCTGGAAGACGCTGCCGGACTGAACCCGTCCGGTGCAACCGCAACAGTTCAGGCCCTGTCGGACCTGATTGCTTCCGGCAATCCGCTGTTCAAGAACGGCGAACTCTGGACGCCTCACCGCCCGGCACGTCCGGATAAATCCGAAGGCGGCATCGCCATCGAGATGGAAACCAGTTTCGAACCGTCCGGTGACCAGCCGACGGCTATTCGCGATTTGCTGGAAGGGCTGGACAACGACGACCGCACGCAGGTCCTGCTCGGTGTCACCGGTTCGGGCAAGACCTTCACCATGGCGCAGGTCATCCAGCGGACGCAACGCCCTGCCCTGATCCTGGCGCCGAACAAGACCTTGGCCGCACAGCTTTATGGCGAGTTCAAGAGCTTCTTTCCGAACAACGCCGTCGAATATTTCGTTTCCTACTACGATTATTACCAGCCGGAAGCCTATGTGCCGCGCTCGGACACTTATATCGAGAAGGAATCGTCCATCAACGAACAGATCGACCGGATGCGCCACTCGGCCACCCGCGCGCTGCTCGAACGCGACGATGTGATTATCGTCGCTTCCGTATCGTGCATCTACGGTATCGGATCGGTCGAAACCTATACGGCCATGACCTTCGAAATGAAGATCGGGGACCGGCTCGATCAGCGCCAGCTGCTCGCCGATCTCGTGGCCCAGCAATACAAGCGGCAGGACATCAATTTCGTGCGAGGCTCGTTCCGCGTGCGCGGCGACACGATCGAATTGTTCCCGGCCCACTTGGAAGATCGCGCCTGGCGCATTTCGCTTTTCGGCGATGAGATCGAGACCATCACCGAGTTCGACCCACTCACCGGCCAGAAGACCGGCGATCTGAAATCGGTCAAGATTTATGCGAATTCGCACTATGTGACACCACGCCCGACCCTCAATCAGGCGATCAAGTCGATCAAGGAAGAGCTGAAGCATCGCCTTGTCGAACTGAACAATGCCGGGCGTCTGCTGGAAGCCCAGCGCCTCGACCAGCGCACGACATTCGATCTCGAAATGCTGGAAGCAACCGGTTCCTGTGCGGGTATTGAAAACTATTCGCGCTATCTGACCGGCCGCAATCCCGGCGAGCCGCCGCCGACGCTGTTCGAATATATTCCGGACAATGCGCTGGTTTTCATCGACGAAAGCCACGTCACGGTTCCGCAGATCGGCGGCATGTATCGCGGCGACTTCCGCCGCAAGGCAACGCTTGCCGAATATGGTTTCCGTCTGCCATCCTGCATGGACAATCGCCCGCTCCGTTTCGAGGAATGGGACGCCATGCGCCCGCAGACCATTGCCGTTTCGGCAACGCCGGGCGGCTGGGAAATGGAAGAAGCTGGCGGCGTGTTCGCAGAACAGGTCATCCGCCCGACCGGGCTGATCGATCCGCCCGTCGAAATCCGCCCTGCCAAGTCACAGGTCGATGACGTACTCGGCGAAATTCGAGAAACGGCACAGAAGGGTTACCGTACATTGGTCACGGTGCTGACCAAGCGCATGGCCGAAGACCTGACGGAATATCTGCATGAACAGGGCGTGCGCGTTCGCTACATGCATTCCGATATCGACACGCTGGAGCGTATCGAAATCATTCGCGATCTGCGTCTCGGCGCCTTCGATGTGCTGGTTGGTATCAACCTCCTGCGCGAAGGTCTCGACATTCCGGAATGCGGCTTCGTCGCCATTCTCGATGCCGACAAGGAAGGCTTCCTGCGCTCGGAAACCTCACTGGTTCAGACCATTGGACGTGCAGCGCGTAACGTTGACGGCAAGGTCATTCTCTACGCCGACAATATTACCGGCTCGATGCAGCGCGCGATGGATGAAACCAGCCGCCGCCGTGAGAAGCAGGTTGCCTATAATGAAGAGCACGGCATCACGCCTGCCTCGGTGAAGAAGAATATCTCGGATATTCTTGGCTCGGTTTACGAGCGCGATCATGTCCGCGCGGATATTTCGGGCTTTGCGGAAGAAGGCGCGATGATGGGCAACAATCTTGCCGCCCATCTGGAGCATCTGGAAAAGCAGATGCGCGACGCCGCTGCCGATCTCGACTTCGAAAAGGCCGCGCGCCTGCGCGACGAAATCAAGCGGCTGCGTGAGACGGAACTGGCTATTGCCGACGACCCGCTGGCACGCGAGTTTGAGGCGGGCGATGCAGGCGCAGGTCGCAACAAGGGCAAGCCCACCGGCAATTCACGTTTCCGCAAGCCGGCACTGGATGAAATGGGCGCCGATACGACGCGCCCGCTTGGTAAGCCGTCTTTGTTCCAGAAGCCGTCGCTTGACGATATGGGACCGGGCACCGACATGGCAAAACCGCTCTTCCGCAAGAACACACTCGATGAAATGACGGTCAAGCGGACCGAAGTGCCAAGTGGCGGCGACGATGCCGCAATCCGCCGTGAGCGCGCAGGCATCGGGTCTTACGAGGACCCTGCCGAAACAGCGCGCAAGAAACGCCGCCCCGGCAAGACAGGCCGACCGGGACGGTGACCGAGATCGTTGATTATGTGTTGGAATACTTACCGATCTTCCAACACATCACGAACGGCCATTCGATTTTCTATACTCAGCGGCACTGCCCGCCATTCATAATGCGATAGCCTGCACGATCTGCTTCGCAACGATTGGGGAAAGTGCGCCTGTCGTTCCCACGGCGTGCACAAACAGGCATATATTCCCGCGTGCAAGCACCCGCGCCCGGCCTGCCCGGTCTGTTGCCCTGATGCGGCGGACGCATGCCGCCTTCGCCGCCCCATCCCGGACCCGGTCTTGATGAGCACTGGCCATTTGCGATGACGCGATAGCCCTCAGCTCTTGCCTGACAGGAATTGCCGAAGGTCTTGCGCGAAGAACCGCGCGTGGCGCAGACGGGAGCATAGATCATCGGGCACATCTGCGGCTGCGACGGTCCAGGGCGAATCGGCGGACCATAATCCGGGCCGCCTTCGGCAACACAACCGGCGAGAAGCAGAGCGCCCGCAAGCACAGCCAATTGTCTGAATCGATGAAACTGCATTTTCCTCTCCCTTGTCCGGATAAATCCGATCTGTCCCGGTCACTAAAATGGCGCAACCTACGATAAGAGCAAGTCTTTTCGCAAAAGTGCAAAACCTTGCAGACCATATCGACAACCCGCCCATATAGGTTACTTTGGCCGAAGTTGAGGGGCGGAACAGGCAGCATGAATCGTTATCGGCACGGCATAGCATTTATCCTGGCTTCGCAGCTTTTCAGCCTGCCTTCCGGCGTGGCTGCATCCTATGCAGCGAGCGAGCCAAACCCGCCAGTCTATGCGCCGCCTTTACCGCCGGAGAAGAAAGTCCCGACCGTCGGCCGCATCTGCCAGCTCATCGGTGCCAATGCCGACATCCACGGCATCCCGCGCGACTTCTTCGCCCGGCTCATCTGGAAAGAAAGCCGTTTCGATCACAACGCGGTCAGCCCTGTCGGCGCTGAAGGCATTGCGCAGTTCATGCCTTATACTGCTAAGGAGCGTGGGCTTGCCGACCCTTTCGACATAGAACAGGCCATTCCCGCATCGGCGAGTTTCCTGCGCGACCTTAAAGGCGCTTTCGGCAATTGGGGCCTTGCAGCCGCCGCCTATAATGCAGGGGCCGGGCGTGTTTCCAGCTGGATGCGGTCCGGCGGATTTCTGCCGCTCGAAACTGAAAATTACGTGCTGGACATTACCGGCGCACCTGCCGACGATTTCGCGGCAGGCAAGGAGGTCGTGAACCGCCCGCTCGATCCCAAGCTCGCCTTCGTCGATGCCTGCAAGCGCCTGCCGATCATCCGCAGCGCCACAATTCCGATGTCGCGCGTGAAACCTAAGCCATGGGGCATTCAGGTCGCTGGCAATTTCCGCCGCAGCGCCGCTGCCAATCAATGGGTGCGCCTGCGCAAGCAGTTCAGCGCCGTGCTGGCAGGCCACGACCCCGTTATCAGCCGGATACGGACGCCGATGGGACGCCGTGGCATCTATGCAGTACGCATCGGCGCCAACAGCCGCGGAGAAGCCGACAGCATTTGTGCGAAGCTGCGCGCCGCCGGTGGCGCATGCATAGTTTCGCGCAATCGATGAAAATACCAGGACATATCCGTTTAAATTCGCGATATATTAGGGTTAGCCTGTTCTATTTTGGGATTGAGTCGATGATTTTCTTGAAACAATCGTAAAAAATTCTGACGATACCGGTTCAAAGATAACCAATCATGTTCCCCCCAAAGAATTTGCTTGCCAAATACCGCTTCATAGATCAGTCTCCACCTGTTCGGGCATTTAGCGAACAAATGGAAGACTGGAAGAACGGCGCGCCGGGGCCGCTATAAGTTCCGGGTCGAAGGCTCCCCTTCGGCAATGATCGGTTCCTTCCCAATGTCGAGAACTGCCTGCATAACCCTCTGCCGGGTGTGTGGTGCGCTTGGCAGAATTTGTAATACCACTGTCTCCACAAGAGCAGTGGCGCCAAGGAAAAGGAACGGATCCCATGGCACAGACCGGACTGGTCAAATTCTTCAATACCGAAAAAGGTTTCGGTTTCATCAAGCCGGACGACGGTGGCGCTGACATCTTCGTACATATTTCTGCTGTACAGGCTTCTGGCCTCACTGGCCTCGCAGACAATCAGAAGGTTTCCTACGAGACGGAACCGGATCGTCGCGGCAAAGGCCCGAAGGCCGTGAACATCACCGTTACCGGCTGATCGTTCATAAAAGAACCTACCACTTGCCCCGGCTTTTGCCGGGGTTTTTTATTGCCAGTATGCAACCCTGAACGGATGATCATTCAGGCGCGAAATATTACAGATGCTGCAAGTAATTGACCGGAAACTGACAGCTTTCCATCGCCCTTCACCATTGTTCAGCCTCCATTCATGTCGAAACAGTTAATTAGTTATTCATAAACGATACGTGTGTGCCCGTTCGGCGAGCGTATCGGAGAAATTACAGTCGAGCTTCTGAAGGAGCGAACAATGAACCGATTTGCGAAAACAGCCATTCTGGCAGCGGCATCCCTTGCGGCTGTTGCCGCACCGCTTGCAACAGCATCGGCAGATTCCTGGGGCCGCCATGGCTGGGATCGTGGCGGATGGGATCGTCCCTACTACCGCGACCGGCATCGCAACCATGGCGACGCCGTTGCCGCAGGTGTGATCGGTCTTGCAGCAGGTGCCCTCATCGGCAGCGCGCTGAGCCAGCCGCAACCGACCTACGTGCAGCCTGCCCCGGTCTATGCACCGCCTCCGCCGCCGCCAGCTTATTACCCGGCAGCCCCGGCTCGTCAGGCGACTTATTATCGCTCAAGCTATGAGCCATGGAGCCGTGGCTGGTACCAGTATTGCGCCGACCGTTACCGGTCATTCAATCCGAATACCGGCACCTATCGCGGTTATGACGGACGTGATCACTTCTGCTCCGCAAATTAAAGCACATCCCGAAAAGTGTGAAACGGTTTTCGGATAAGATGCGCGTCAAAACAAGTGATTAGAGCACCGATCTGCTTCAACCAGATCGGTGCTCCAAAGCAAACCATCCCGAGGAAAAGCCGCCTTTAAAGGCGGCTTTTTTTATGCATATCCGATGTCGTTCAAAAATGGATTGGAGCGCCGTTCATCACCGAACCGACCACCGGGACCATGCCCGCAAATGAAACCGATATCGTCCCCGAGCGGCAGCAGCTTTTCCTTGATGGAGCGAATCAGCGCCGCGTGATCACCGCCCGGCAGATCGGTGCGCCCGACCGAGCCGTTGAAAAGCACATCACCGACTATCGCAAACCGCGCTTCGGGGTTGAAGAACACGACGTGTCCCGGCGCATGGCCCGGCGTGTGGAACACGTCGAATTCGTGCCCGGCGACGGAAACCTTGTCACCTTCGTCCAGCCAGCGGTCCGGCGTAACATTGCGCACGCCTTCAGTGATGCCATATTTTAGGCCGGTCGCTTCCAGATTATCGAGCAGGAACTTATCATCCCTGTGCGGGCCGATAATGTCCACATTCAGGGCTTCCTTGAGATCAAGGGCTGCCGCAGCATGATCGATATGGCCATGCGTGATCCAGATGGCCTCGACATCGATCCCTTGGGAATCAATCGCCTCGCGGATGCGATCCAGGTCACCGCCCGGATCGATCACAACACCCTTCTTGGTCTCGCCATCGAACAGAATGGTGCAATTCTGCTGGAAAGGCGTGACGGGAACGATGATGGCCTGCAATTGCCCCATAGTCTTACTCCACTTGAATAAATAGCGGTCCGGAAGGTGCTTTCTGACACAGAGATAGTGTCCTGTGCCCGCCAGGTGAAGCTTTAAATAGATACGGGCGGCTGATAGCCGCCCGTTTTCCCTCTCCAGGATTGTTCGAGGTGCCTACTCCGAAAACCGTTTCACGGTTTCCGGGATAGGCCCCGACAGTTCGTCTTACCGGTTGTCCCCACAACCATGCAGTCTCCAGAGCGCATTTCGATCTGATTGAATCAGACCGGCGCTCCAACTGTTTGCTTTCACGCACATGTTACCCGATCGAAGCGGGATCAGAAATCAGTCCAGTGGACTGATTTCCCTGCGTAGGCGCTTCACACTTTTCGGGATGTCTTAGTGCGTCAGGCCTTGGCAGCCATCGCGTTCTTGATCAGGCCGACAACGGCCGTGAGCACGATACCGCCAATGCCGCCGCCTGCCAGCTGACCAACAACACCGTTGAGAACGGAATCGAGGCCACCGCCAGACAACATCGGAAGCAGCTGCCCGAGGATGACACCACCGATGCCGCCTGCCACCGTGTTACCCGTGGTGCCCAGACTGATATTCTTCACTGCTCCGGCGATGTTGCCACCAACCGCGCCAGCCACAAGCTGGAGAATGATAGGTAGTAGAGATTCCATAATCGTCACCCCATCTGAGTTTTAAACCGGAATAGCGCGACTCCGGTAAAAAAATCTTGTGCCGAAACTTTCCAATGTCAAACAATAAGCGACGGAATAACAAAAAAGCGGCCCCAAGACCGCTCTTTTTCTGTTTAAAACTTGGTTCGGCACCTACTATTCGGCTGCCGCCCGCTTTGGCTGAACTTCCGCAGAATAGTCATTCATTAGAACATTTGTAATTTCGGAAGGTTTGAAACGGTATTGACCGATCTCGGATACCGGCGTCACTTCCGCTGCTGTTCCGCACAGGAAGCATTCGGAGAAACCGGCAAGTTCTTCCGGCATGATTGCCCGCTCGATGACTTCAATGCCGCGGCGCTTGGCAAGATCAATGACCGTGCGACGCGTAATACCGTCAAGGAAGCAGTCAGGCTTCGGCGTATGCAGTGCGCCGTCCTTCACGAAGAAGACGTTTGCACCGGTTGCTTCCGCAACCTGTCCGCGCCAGTCGAGCATCAATGCATCGGCATAGCCCTTGGCTTCGGCGGCGTGCTTGGAGATCGTGCAGATCATATAGAGACCGGCAGCCTTCGAGCGCGAGGGCGCAGTGCGCGGGTCCGGGCGGCAATATTCAGCGATATCGAGCCGGATGCCCTTCATCTTTTCTTCGGGCGAGAAATAGCTCGGCCATTGCCAGATGGCGATGGCAAGATGAATGCGGTTGTTCTGCGCCGAGACCCCCAGTGACTCCGAACCGCGCCAGGCAATCGGGCGAACATAGGCGTCTTCAAAACCCTGCTTCTTCAGAAGCTCGCGGCAGGCATCGTTGATTTCTGCAACGCTGAAAGGAATCTCGAAACCGAGAATGCGTGCAGATTCATGCAGGCGTTCGGTATGCTCATTGAGCTTGAAGATCTCGCCGCCATAGGCGCGTTCGCCTTCAAACACCGCGCTCGCATAATGCAGACCATGGGTCAGCACGTGGATTTTTGCATCTTTCCAGTCGACGAATTCTCCGTCCAGCCAGATAAATCCGTCCCGTTGATCGAATGGAATCGCAGCCATTTTCTTGCTCCTAAATATTTCATCGAGCATTTCTTTTTTCAGGATGAAACCTTGGAAATGCCCTGTCTATGCATTTTGACGCGCATCCCGAAAATCGCCTCATACTTTTCGGGATGCGCCTCAGCAGCGCTGTCTTGATCTGGTTTCAGGTCGACTTCAGACCAGATAAACTTCTCCGCATCCCGTCTTCCCCAGCTAAATCGATATAACTGGTGAGACGGCCACCTTTTCCTGCGTAATTGCTGGCCTTTTTGTTCAAAATGCTTTGAGGTCACGCAAACATATTGCGCGAATCCCAGGCGGAGCATGCATGGAAAGAAAATAAATCCTCCACAGGGTTCGAATATTGCGGCAACCATCCCATCACCAACCCATTGAGACGGTGGCGGGAAGCCCGTTAGCGCAATTATTCCTCCTTCTTGCACGCATCAGCGCAAACATTATTCCAAAAAAGCCAGCTCACACTTATCGAAAATTATCTGGGCGATTGAATTATGTCAATAATGCTGACATATTTAACGCAACAGAACGGAGCACAGATGTGAATTCGACGAACGATATGAATTATATAAGCAATCCGTTGACGGCTGAGGAGGCGGCCGACCTCAACGTGATCGAACTACTGTTTTTTTCCTATCGCGACTTTACCGCCGACCCTGATCTTATTCTGGAAAAGATCGGATTCGGGCGGGCGCATCACCGTGTTCTCTACTTCATCAACCGAAAGCCCGGTATGACGGTTGCCGAGCTGCTGGAGGTCCTGCGGATCACCAAGCAGAGCCTGTCGCGCGTGCTTAAACAGTTGATCGATACGGGGCATGTGGTTCAGGCCACCGGCCTTCACGACCGCCGCCACCGCAAGCTTTATCCGACCAAGAGCGGCCGCCAGCTCACGCTTGCCCTCGCCCTTCCACAGTCACGACGCATCGCACGTGCACTGGAGGACTGTGCGCCGCAGGATCGGGAAGTCATCGAGCGCTTCCTCTATAATATGGTCAACCCCGAGCGGCGCGCCCAGATCGACGAGTTTTCTGCCGAAGATAGTTCGACCAGACATCTCTGAACCGAGTGACACTGGGCTTGAGTGTTACGTCTAGTTGCACAAAGTGTCTGAATAAAAAACGTCAGGCCGTGGCGAAAATGGTGGGTTTCGAGAACCGGAGCGCAGTGTACTGCTAAGCATAATCCCGAAAAGTTGTAGACTTTTCGGATAAGATTATGCGTCTGAGCAAGTACATGAGCACCGGAAGCGCAGAAAAACGCTGTTTGCGAGCCAAGGCATGGCGACTTTTGGATCAGACAATAAGTGCTTGTATAAAAACAGGTCCACGCAGGCAGTGAATGGACGTGCCGCATTCCAGTCGATAATATGTGCACCAAAGCATCGGGCATAAGCTGGAATGCTGAAGTAAAATTATCGGAATGGGATCGAAAGACGCCATGGCTGTAGAAGAAGAAAAGACGCTCTCGGACGACGCGCCGCATCTCCTCGTCGTTGACGACGATACGCGTATCCGCAGCCTTCTCTCACAATATCTGACCAATAGCGGATTCCGTGTCACCATGGCTGGAAGCGCTGCCGAAGCGCGCCGCAAGCTCGAAGGCATCGATTTCGATCTGTTGATCCTCGACGTCATGATGCCGGGCGAAACCGGCGTTTCGCTGACGAAATCGCTGCGCGAGCAGAAGAACGTCCCCATCCTGATGCTGACGGCATTGTCGGAAACCGACAGCCGCATCGACGGTCTGGCTGCCGGTGCGGACGATTATCTGCCCAAGCCGTTCGATCCCCGCGAGCTGACGCTTCGCATCAACAATATCCTGCGCCGCGGCGCGCCACCCGCACAGCCGAAAATCGAGCAGATCGTGTTCGGCCCCTATACTTTCTTCATCCCGCGCCGCGAGCTGAAAAAGGGTACGGAAACAATCAAGCTGACGGATCGTGAGCAGGATATCATGGCGATTTTCGCCGAGCGTGCCGGCGAGACGATCCCCCGCCATGAGCTGACCGGTCAGGATGGCGATGTCGGCGAACGCACGATCGACGTCCAGATCAATCGCCTTCGCCGCAAGATCGAGCAGGACCCGGCCAATCCGGTCTGGCTCCAGACCGTGCGCGGTATCGGCTACAAGCTCAGCATCGAATAGCAACCATCGGCAATCAGGAATATCGCGATCAGAAAATGGTGTTTTCTCAAAACGCAGGGCGGCATGTACCAAAGGTGCAGCCGCAATGTTGTTCATGGAAAACGCCATTTGCAGACAGCAATATTTCCGGAAGCGTTTTTCGAGCCAAAAAGTGTGAAGCGGCTTTGCGACAAAATAAGTCTTTTGAGCGCAACCACAGGGTACTGAGGGACGTTTTAACACGATGAAATCGCCCTTGAGAAAATTCTCCCGCTGGTTGGCGCGCATCATGCCGAAGGGGCTTTATGCGCGTTCGCTCATCATCATCATTGCCCCGATGGTTCTGCTCCAGTCCGTGATCGCCTATGTGTTCATGGAGCGTCACTGGCAGATGGTGACCGAACGACTATCGACCGCCGTTGTGCGCGATATTGCAGGCATCATCGACATTCTCGAAACCTATCCGCAGGAACCGGGCTACGACAATCTCATCCGTATCGCGCAGCAGCGGCTGGCGCTGAACATTTCGATCCTGCCGCCCGATCCACTGCCGCCTCCCGGCCCCAAGCCCTTTTTCGCCATTCTCGATTACTTCTTGAGTGAAGAGATCACCCGCCAGATCAATCGGCCCTTCTGGGTCGATACGGTGGGCGATTCCGATCTCATCGAAATCCGCATCAAGCTGGAGGACAAGGTGTTGCGCGTCTTTGCGCGGCGCAGCCAGGCTTATGCATCCAATACAGGCATCTTCCTGACGTGGATGGTGGGCACCGCGCTCGTTCTGCTGATCATCGCCATCGCATTCCTGCGCAACCAGATCAAGCCGATCCAGCAGCTTGCCGAGGCCGCAGAGAGTTTCGGCAAGGGGCGTCCCATGCCGGAGGGGTTCCATCCGCGCGGAGCCGAGGAAGTGCGCCGTGCAGGCATCGCCTTCATTCAGATGCGCTCGCGCATCGAACGCCAGATCGAGCAGCGCACTGCCATGCTTTCCGGCGTCAGCCACGATCTGCGCACCATTCTGACCCGCTTCAAGCTGCAGCTTGCGCTGGCTGGCCACTCGATCGACACCGAGCCGCTCAATCAGGATATTGCCGACATGCAGACCATGCTCGAAGGCTATCTCGCCTTTGCGCGTGGCGAAGGTTCGGAGGAAACCGCAAGCTACGATGTCACGAGGCTTTGCGAAAAACTGGAGCATGAAGCACGCCTGCGCGAGCGCGGCTTCAAGTATCATATTGAAGGCGACAGCGAGATCCATGTGCGTCCGAACGCCTTCTCGCGGCTGGTCAGCAATCTCGTATCAAACGCCTTCCGTCATGCGCAGAATGTCGAGCTGTCGATTTCGCATGTCGAAGGCTGGCTGAAAGTCGTTGTGGACGATGACGGGCCGGGCATTCCGGAAGACCGTCGCGAAGACGTTTTCAAGCCTTTCGTCCGGCTGGATGAAGCGCGAACGCAGGATTCCGGCGGCACGGGCGGGCTGGGTCTTGCTATTGCACGCGATATTGCACGCAGCCACGGTGGCGACATTACGCTGGAAGACGCCCCGACCGGCGGCCTGCGCGCGACCATCCATATTCCGGCTTAAAGCGTTCTGGCCCCGTCAAATGCGCGGCTGCACGTCAAGACAGAGCGATCCGACAACGGAGTTCCATACTTCCAACGCTATTCTTTTCCCTCATCCTGAGGAGCCGTTGAAAACGGCATCTCGAAGGGCGAGGGAAAACGCACGATGCTAGCCCTCGTCCTTCGAGACGGCTCTTTCGCAAGCTCAGGAGCCTCCTCAGGATGAGGGAGAAACGCGCTTGCTTAACGCGAAATCATCCGCTCTCAATAAAGCTTGCCACCATTCGGCACGGGTTTGTCGATTGCAGCGAGAACCACTTCGCCATCTTCATCCGGCATGCCGAGTGTCAAGACTTCCGACATGAACGGGCCGATCTGTCGTGGCGGGAAATTCACCACGGCCATGATCTGTTTGCCGATGAGTTGCTCCGGCGTGTAGTGCCGGGTGATCTGGGCTGACGACTTCTTGATGCCGATCTTTTCGCCGAAATCGATCTTCAGCTTGAAGGCGGGCTTGCGCGCTTCGGGAAATGGCACAGCTTCCACAATGGTTCCGCTGCGGATATCGACCTTCTCGAAATCTGCCCAGGTGATAGTGGTTGCTTCGCTCATTTTTTCACTCCCCGGCCCGCGCTCCCGGCCTCGCAGAAAACCCGGCGCGAGCGCCGGGCCAAAATTCAACTGATTTATAGTCAGGCGCGACCGACGGTCTCAAAGACGACGCATTCAAGCGCTTCACGCGCCGTAACACCCGACCAGACCACAAACTGGAAGGCCTGGAAATAGGCTTCACACGCTTCCAGCGCCGCCGAAAGCAGCACTTCAACCTGACGGCTTGTCGGTTCCGCACCACCTGCCAGCAGCAGCGACTGGCGATACATGATCGCACCCTCCTGCTGCCAGAGATCGAAATGGCCCATCAGAAGCTTTTCATTGATGAGCGACAGCAGGCGCATCACTTCGTTCACACGTGGCTCGGCCACCTTGATGTCGAATGCGCAGGCCAGATGCAGTGCCTCGAAATCCTCCATCCAGGAAAACGAGATGTGATAGTCAGTCCAGTTGCCCGCAACCGAAATTGCGATTTCGTCGTCGCCAGTCCGCTCGAACGTCCAGTCGTTTGAATGCGCGACCTGTTCGATCACATCCACCGGATGTGCCTCACGTGCGAATTCAAGCTCAAGAAGGCTCATGTCCGTTTCCTGTTCTGGGAACCATCTGCCCCCAGATGCTTCCTAATTCCCGGCGCGCAAGTCATTGCTCGCCCGTGCCGGCCACCGCGCAAGAACAAGCGCAGGAAAACAGGCACGAATTGATCGGTTGAGGAACCGGCATGCACAACGGCATGCAAGCGCCTCAATGGCACACGCACATACGCAACTGATACTGGAAAGCAGCCTGAAAGACGCGAAACCTGACACTCAGCCCCTCGCCGCCGCCTACATGACCGCGTTACGAATCATGTAGTGTTTTCAGTCTATTGATGCTGAATCTGAACGCCAGCCCCTTTTGAACAAAGAGCCGTGAAAGCATGTGGAAATATACGAGGGACCGACCGCGACCCTTGCCTTAACCGACTCTAAGACAAGGGTTTTTGCCACTTGCGGCCTGTTAATAAATATTCAGGGATTATTTTTGGATTTTGCCGAAGATGAAGCCGATTTTGCCGATTTGGCATCAGAATCAACTTCGAATTTCGCAAGACGTGCTTCGAGAGCTTCGATTCTTGCCAGCAACGCGCTGTTTTCCGCACGCGCCTTGATTGCCATTTCACGAACGGCTTCGAAGTCTTCGCGCTGCACGACATCGAGCGTGTTCAGCACGCGTTCTCCTTGCGAACGCAACGCCGTTTCCACTTCACGGCGCACGCCCTGGGCAGCGCCTGCCGCATCCGTCACAAGCTTGGCGAGTTCATCGAGAACCCGGTTCTGTCCGCTGGTCATGGCAATCATTCCTTATTTCCAGGTGAGACCTGTTGAAAACATAAATTTGAAATAGGGCCGTCTCAGTTCCGATGCAAGCGCAGCTATAGAAAGTGATCAGGTTCGGCGCACTTGAATCAAAACCACGGGCCACGCGAAAATGACAGCGACCGGGAACCGGAAGCGCCACTAGCGAATGTACTTAAGGCTACCTTAAGGGTAGATTAGCACCGGAAGCCCGGAAAACGCTATTTGCAAACGCTATTTGCAAACGCGATTTGCAGCCGACGGGAACAGCTTGACCACAACGGGTCGGTCCAGCATGTTCCGTCACAAAACGGAGTGATTTCATGATTGAGACGTTGCTGCCCGCATCGGCGCTCGCCTTCCCAAATATCGATCCGGTGATCTTCCGGGTCGGACCGCTGGCAGTGCACTGGTACGGCCTCGGCTATGTCGTCGGCATCATGTTCGCCTGGTGGTACGGCAAGAAGCTCCTACGGAGCCACCGCCTGTGGGCCAACAACCAGCCGCCCATGGCGCCGGAAGCCCTCGATGATTTCGTCATCTGGGCAGCGCTTGGCGTCGTGCTCGGCGGTCGTATCGGCTACGTGCTCTTCTATAATTTCTCCTATTATATCTCCAACCCGCTCGCCATTCCGGCGGTGTGGGATGGCGGCATGTCGTTTCACGGCGGCATTCTGGGCACAACGCTTGCCATGTTCCTGTTCGCCCGCTCGCGCGGCATCAGGGTCTGGAGCATGTTCGACACGATTGCCGCTGGCGTTCCGGTCGGGCTTGGCGTGGTGCGTGTCGCCAATTTCATCAATTCGGAACTTTGGGGTCGTGTCAGTGATGTGCCATGGGCAGTCTATTTTCCCAATGGCGGCCCGCTGCCGCGTCATCCAAGCCAGCTTTACGAAGCTTTCCTTGAAGGTGTGGTCCTCTTCTTCGTACTGTTCCTCCTCGTCTGGGTCGGACGCAAACTGAAGAAGCCCGGCTTCATTGCTGGCGCTTTCGTCACAGGGTACGGCCTCAGCCGTATCGTGGTCGAATTCTTCCGCGAGCCGGATGCGCAGCTCGGCTATCTGTTTGGCGGCTGGCTTACCATGGGCATGGTCCTCTCGGTGCCGATGGTACTGATCGGGCTTTGGGCCATGTGGCGCGCAAACCGGACTGCAGCCAAGGATGCCTGATCTTTCGCTGAAAGACCGGCTGAAACGCCTGATCGCCACTTCCGGGCCGATCAGCGTCGCCGATTACATGGCAGCCTGCCTCGGCGACCGCGAGGCAGGCTATTATACGACACGCGAACCTTTCGGACGTGACGGCGACTTCATCACTGCGCCGGAAGTAAGCCAGATGTTCGGTGAACTGATCGGCATCTGGTGCGTCAGCGAATGGGATGCGCTGGGACGACCGGACAATATCGTGCTTTGTGAAATCGGCCCCGGTCGCGGCACGCTGATGAGCGATATGCTGCGCACCATTGGCAGGCTCGCCCCGCAAATGCTGGGCCATGTGCGTGTCGCCATGGTCGAAACGAGCCCGCGCCTTGCCGAAAAGCAAAAGGAAAAACTGTCCGACGCAGGCGCGAAGATCGACTGGTTCGAGCGTTTTTCCAACATAGCTGACGGGCCGCTGATCCTCGTGACCAATGAGCTGTTCGATGCGATCCCGCTTCGGCAGTTCGTCAAGGTCGATGGCCGCTTTGTCGAACGGATGATCGCGCTCGACGAAAAGGGCGAATTCCATTTCGTCAGCGGTCTGGGCGGCATAGATCCGGCACTGTTACCTGCAGGGCATGCGGAAGCACCCGAAGGTGCAATCTTTGAAGCGGCCCCGGCGCGCACCGCCTTGATGCAGGAAATCGCCAGCCGTATCGCGACCACACGCGGCGCAGCGCTCAACATCGACTATGGCCATCTGAAAGCCGGTTTCGGCGATACGCTGCAAGCCATGTTGAAACACGGGTTTGACGATGTATTTGCCAATCCGGGCATTGCGGACCTCACCAGCCATGTCGATTTCGACATTCTGGACAAGACCGCGCGGGCCAGCGGCTGCAAGACCGGAACAATGACGCAGGGCGAATTTCTGCTCGCAATGGGCCTGCTTGATCGCGCAGGACGGCTTGGCGCGGACAAGGATACAGCGTTTCAGGAAAAAATCCGGCAGGACGTCGAAAGACTGGCCGCACCCGATCAAATGGGAACCTTGTTCAAGGTGCTGGCCATCAGCGATTCCGACACAAAACTCATTCCTTTTGCAGCTCCATGACGGCGAAAGCTTCGATTGACAAGCAGACTCTCCTCCCCCACCATCCCGCCGTTTAGTGTCTGGATCAAAAAGCGTCAGGCCGTAGCGAAAATGGTGGTTTTCGAGAACCGGAGCGCAGTGTACTTAAAGGTACATGAGCACCGGAAGCGGAGAAAAACGCCATTTGCAGCAAGGCATGGCGACTTTTGGACCAGACACTTTGGAAAGTGAAGCAAGATGACCGACATGCCGCAACCACTCCGCTCGCCTCTCCTTGAAAAGCCCGTCGGACAGAACGGGAAGCGGATCGCGCATGGCTTTTTCACCCGCAGGGGCGGTGTTTCCGATGGCATCTATACGGGCCTGAACGTTGGAAGCGGGTCAAACGATGTGCCGGAAAAAGTTGCCGAGAATCGCCGCCGCGTCGCCGAGAACCTTGGCGTTGCACCCGATCACCTCATGACCGTGCATCAGGTTCATTCGCCCGATGTTCTCCACGTCACCGAGCCGTTCGGCGCTCCACGCCCGAAGGCCGACGCAATGGTCACAAATGTGCCGGGCATCGCCATTGGTGCTTTGTCTGCCGATTGCGGGCCTGTGCTTTTTGCAGATCACGAAGCGGGAATCATCGGCTCCGCCCATGCCGGATGGCGTGGCGCTTTCGGCGGTGTCCTTGAAAACACGATTGAAGCCATGATCGGCCTCGGTGCGAAACGCGAGAACATCGTTGCTGTTCTCGGGCCGACCATCGGGCCGGAAAATTACGAAGTCGGGCCGGAATTCTATGCAGAATTCATCGGCAGAGATGCTGCTTACACCACCTATTTCCGGCCTTCCGACAAGCCGGAACACAAGCTGTTCGATCTGTGGACATTCATCACCGACCGGCTGACGAAGGCTGGTGTGCGGGCAGAATCCCTTCGCCAGTGCACCTATGCCGATGAGGAACAATTCTATTCCTACCGGCGCACCACCCATCGCAACGAACCCGACTACGGGCGTCAGATTGCAGCGATCGCCATCATAGAAGATTAGGAGAACCGCATGGCCCTTCACTTCGAGCCGGAAGAATTCGCAGCACGTCGCGACCGTCTGATCTTGAAGATGGAGGAGGAAAAGCTGGATGCGCTTCTGCTGTTCGCGCAGGAGAGCATGTACTGGCTGACCGGCTATGACACGTTCGGCTTCTGCTTCTTCCAATGCCTCGTCGTGAAGGCCGACGGGTCGATGGTGCTGATGACACGCTCCGCCGATTTGCGGCAGGCGCGTCATACGTCGAACATCGAGAACGTCGTCGTCTGGACCGATCGCGACAATGCCAATCCGGCTTCCGACCTTCGCAATATTCTGACCGAACTCGACCTTCTCGGCACCCGGATCGGGATCGAGTACCAGACACATGGCCTTACCGGCGCCAATGCGCGCAAGCTGGACGAACAGCTGCAGAGCTTTGCCAAGCTTTACGATGCTTCCGGCATGGTGGATCGCCTGCGGCTGCTCAAAAGCCCTGCGGAAATTGCCTATGCGAAACGCGCCGCCGAACTCAGCGACGACATACTCGACGCTGCGATAAAGCTCACCAAAGGCGGGGCGAGCGAAGCCGATATTCTGGCTGCGATGATGAGCACCAATTTTGCTGGCGACGGCGATTTTCCCGCCAACGAATATATCATCGGCTCGGGCGACGATGCCCTGCTTTGCCGCTACAAATCCGGTCGGCGCAAGCTGAACAAGAACGATCAGCTCACGCTCGAATGGTCGGGCGTCTTCCGGCATTACCACGCGCCGATGATGCGCACGATCGTCGTCGGCAAGCCGACCACACATCATCTGGAGCTCTATGCGGCTGCACGCGAGGCGCTGGAGGCCGTGGAAGCAGCCATGACGCCCGCCTCGACATTCGGCGACGTCTTTGACGCCCATGCGCGGACCATGGAGGCACACGGCCTTACTCGCCATCGCCTCAATACCTGTGGCTATTCGGTGGGAGCACGTTTCACGCCATCATGGATGGACCCGCAGATATTCTATGCCGGAAACCCGGAAAGCATCCAGCCGGACATGACGCTTTTCGCACATATGATCATCATGGATTCCGACACCCAAACCGCCATGACGCTGGGGCAGACATATCTCACAACAAATGGCGCAGCTCAGCCATTATCCCGCCATTCTCTTGATATGATTGTAAAATGAGGCGCAATCGGCGATAAAACTGCCACAAGCGCAACCCGGAAACTGCAAAGCGGCTTTCGGGCAAGATGCACGTCGATAAAATCGATAGATTATTTTGAACTGAAAATGCCCGACCGCAGAGAACCTGCGCCTTCAGGAGCATGAAGCCGAACATGAACAAGGCACGTCTTTCAACGATGTTGTTGCTGGCCGGAGTGCTTACAAGCGTCCTGGCCGCCTGCAACAGCACAGAGTCCGCTCTGAACGTACAGGGTAGCAATCAAAATTCCGGGCAAAATTCCGGGCAAACTACTACGCCAGCCGCGACACCGGGCACCCCGGCGACGGGCACCGCTCCCGTGCAGCCCACGGGAACAACTCCGGCCACAACCGGCACAGCACCTGCGACGACCACGCCAGTGGCACCGCAGCGCAGTGCAGCGCTCAAGCCGGGCAAGTTGCATATCGCCCCGATTGTCGGCGCACCGGTCAATGTGGTGACGCCGCTGACCCATCGCATGAATGACGATGCCAAGACGAAGGGCATTGAGCTTGCAGGCAATAACGATCCAAGTGCTGCCTATGTGATGAAGGGATATTTCTCCGTTCTTTCGGAAGATAATCAGACCACCGTGCTTTACGTCTGGGATGTTCTGGATGCTTCCGGCAACCGCCTTCACCGGATACAGGGGCAGGAGAAAGTTCCAGGTGCTGCCGCAGACTCATGGAGCGTCGTTCCGGCTTCCGCAATGCAGACAATCGCCGACCGCACCATGCAGGAATATTCGACCTGGCTTGCGGCAAATCGCGCATAGAAACTTGCTTTGGCAGCAAAAGACTGAAATCTTTTGCTGAATCTGTTTTGCCTACTGTGGGAAAGCCGGAAAACCGGGCTTTTTACAGCAATTGTGTTCCCGAGGGCCTTGCAATGGCGATGACTCTTTGCAATAGGCCCCACATCCGAAAGAAAACCTTTCTAGCTGCAGTCCTTGGCCGGTCAGACCGTACGCAGCTTTAAAGTTTTTAAGAGATTAAGTCCGTTCCGGCGGACTGTTGCGACAGAACCAAACTGCAAACCGCGACCGCATCGGCGTCAGAGGCAAAAGAATGAAACTTTTCGCAGGCAACTCCAACCGGGTTCTTGCCGAATCCGTTGCTCAGTATCTCAACATTCCACTCGGTAAGGCCAGCGTCCGTCGCTTCGCCGATCAGGAAATCTTCGTAGAGATTCAGGAAAACGTGCGCGGCGAAGACGTATTCGTACTGCAATCGACTTCCTACCCGGCAAACGATCACCTGATGGAACTGCTCATCATGATCGACGCCTTCCGCCGCTCGTCGGCACGTCGCATCACCGCCGTCCTGCCCTATTTCGGCTATGCCCGTCAGGACCGCAAACCCGGCCCGCGCACGCCGATCTCTGCCAAGCTGGTCGCCAATCTCATTACCGAAGCCGGTGCGAACCGCGTCCTGACGCTTGATCTTCATGCCGGTCAGATTCAGGGTTTCTTCGATATCCCGACCGACAATCTCTATGCCGTTCCGGTCATCGCGCGCGATGTGAAGGCCAATTACGCAACCGGCAACTGCATGGTCGTTTCGCCTGACGTTGGCGGCGTGGTTCGCGCCCGTTCGCTCGCAAAGCGCATCGATGCGCAGCTCGCCATCGTCGACAAGCGTCGCGAACGTCCAGGTGAATCGGAAGTCATGAACGTCATCGGTGAAGTGGCTGGCAAAGATTGTCTGCTGTTCGACGATATCGTTGATTCCGGCGGCACGCTCTGCAACGCAGCCGAGGCCCTGCTGGCCAAGGGCGCGAACAGCGTCACCGCTTACATCACGCATGGTGTTCTGTCCGGCGGCGCCGTTGCCCGTATCGCCTCGTCCAAGCTGAAGGAACTGGTCATCACCGATTCCATCCAGCCGACCACCGCCATCAATGATGCGCCAAATATCCGCGTCCTCTCGATCTCGGACCTGATTGGCGAAGCCATCGCCCGCACGGCAGCGGAAGAGTCCGTTTCGAGCCTGTTCGACTAAAACACCAGCCGGATTACAATTCCGAGACATGCCGCCAGCAACAGCACGAGCGGCATGTTGAGCCTCAGAACAACAAGCAAGAATGCCGCCGCGCCTGCAATCAGGACGGCGGCATTGTCTATTGTGCCCCAGACCGGCAGCGGCAATGTGAAGGGACCGACAGCCTTCTCAATGACCTGCGAAAACAGGACATGCAGCGAGAACCACAGCGCCAGATTGGCAATCACGCCGACGACCGCAGCCGTAATCCCGCCCAGCATGGCCGACAGCCAGCGCACCTGACGCAGCCGCTCCACGAATGGCGCGCCCGCCAATATCCATAGAAAACAGGGCACGAAGGTAAACCAGAGCGCGATCAGTCCGCCGAAAAAGCCGCCCAGAAGCGGCGGCAGGCCCGACAGGTTCGCAGCCCCCACAAAGCCGACAAAGACCAGCACCAGGATCAGCGGTCCCGGCGTGGTTTCCGCCAGACCGAGCCCGGTCAGCATTTCCCCCGGCTTCATCCAGCCGAAATGCTCGACCGCCTGCTGCGCCGTATAGGAAAGAGCTGCATAAGCGCCCCCAAAAGTCACCGCAGCAAGCTTCGAGAAGAATGCCGCCTCCTGCACAAAAACATGCGCGCCACCAAAAGCGAAGAAAAGCCCGAGCAAAGGTAAAAGCCACAGCCCGCCCCAGATGAGCGTTTGCTGCGTGAATTCGCGCAAGGCGCCAGGCGTCGCCTCTCCCAGAATTGTGGCAGCACCATTTCCCTGCACGATATGCCGCAGGCCACCTGCAAGAGCCGCCAGCAGAACGACGAGCGGAAACGGCAGTTTCAGGAAGGCTATCGCAACGAATGCCGCAATCGCCACCGCATAGGAAAACCCCGAGGCCAGTGTCCGTTTGGCCATGCGATAAAGCGCTTCAAAAACCACGGCGAGAACCGCAGCCTTGAGGCCGAACAACAGCCCGGCCACGATGTCGACATGCCCGAAGGAGATATACAGCGCCGACAATGCAAGCATGACGACAGCGCCGGGCAGCACGAACAGAAGCCCGGCCAGAAGGCCGCCGCGCCAGCCCTTAACCGCCCAACCGGAATAGGTCGCAAGCTGCATGGCTTCCGGCCCCGGCAGCAACATGCAGAAATTGAGCGCATGGATCAGCCGTTCCTGATCCATCCATTTCTTTTCATCCACGAGAATGCGCTGCAGCATGGCGATCTGCGCGGCCGGCCCGCCGAACGACAGAAGCCCGATCTTGCCGAATGTCGCGAAGAGTTCTTTGTAGCCCGGTTGCTGAATTGGCTGTGTCACGCTGTCATCCTGAATGATCCCTGGCACTACAGTTGCAAATTCGTCAGGCCGTGGCGAAAAGAGTGATTTTCGAGTACCGGAGCAGAGCGTACTTAAAGGTACGTGAGCACCGGAACGCAGGCAAATTGCTCTTTGCAGCCCGGCATCACGAAGAATGCAACTGTAGTGCAGCTGTCGGCGAGGATCATTACAGGTTCATGACAGTTTTCACAGCTTACTCAGCCGCAGCGCCTTCTTCCGCCAGCTCATCCGGCGCATTCGGGTCGCCCGGTGCCGTTTCGCAGGCGAGATCGGGGAAATTGACGATACGCATTCCCTTGAAATCATTGCGCACAACCAGAAGTCCGCGTTCTTCAAAATAGGTCAGCAGACGCCGGGCACGACTGAACGAGTGTGTGCCATAGGCGCGCGCCAAAGCCGCATCGGAAGGGCAAGGCGCGCCGGTGACGGCTGCCTGCGCCACGATCAGGAATACGCCCTGCACATCATCAGTGAGACTTTCCGACAGGGAAAGCGCCTGCTGCCATGTTTCGCCACTGGCCACATCGCTTTCAATGCTGGCCTGCGCCACCGCCAGCCTGCGGCGGAAGGCAGGGAGAGCCAGCGGTTCGCCCGGAACGCGGTGAATGCGACAGCGCACCAGAAAGTCCTGATAAAGCACGGCCACGGACCGGAACGACGCTTCCGGATCGTCCACGATCTCGCGCATGACCTTTTCGAGGAGCTCATCCCGTTCGGCTTCCACCATGCCGGGGAACAAAGGTTCCTGCGCCGGTTCGGCTTCGGGCTTCGGCTTTGCTACCTGCGCCAGAATCTCCGCCGTCGATGGCGGCGGTGGAGGCGGCGGCGCTCTGCGCACGGCAGCACGGATTTCCTGCGGCGCAGGCGTGAAGATGAGATCAAGCGCATCTTCCGGCGCATCAGGAAGTGGCATCAGTTTCGGCGATGAAGACCGCGCCGATGTCTCCACCTTGCCAATCTTGATCGGCAATGGACGACGCGACAATGCGGGGCCAAGCGCCACGAAATGTCCGCGCTGCAGATCGCGGAACATTTCAGCCTGCTTGCGCTCCATGCCCAGAAGATCAGCGGCGCGCGCCATATCGATATCGAGAAATGTACGCCCCATGAGGAAGTTCGAAGCTTCAGCTGCAACGTTCTTGGCAAGCTTCGCCAGTCGCTGCGTGGCGATAACACCCGCAAGGCCACGCTTTCGTCCGCGACACATGAGATTGGTCATCGCTCCGAGGGAAAGCTTGCGCGCTTCATCCGACACTTCACCGGCGGCAGCAGGCGCAAAAAGCTGCGCCTCATCCACCACGACCAGCATCGGATACCAGTAGTCGCGTTCGGCATCGAACAAACCGCCAAGAAAAGCCGCAGCCGAGCGCATCTGCTGCTCAACATCGAGACCTTCCAGATTGAGCACCACCGAAACACGGTGCTGGCGGATACGTCCGGCAATGCGGGTCAGTTCGGCTTCGGTACGGGCGGCATCAACGACGACATGGCCGTAAAGATCGGCCAGCGTAACGAAATCGCCTTCCGGATCGACAATGCACTGCTGCACCCATTGCGCGCTCTGTTCCAAAAGGCGTCGCAAAAGATGCGATTTGCCGGAGCCGGAATTGCCCTGCACGAGCAGGCGCGTGGCGAGAAGCTCCTCAAGATCAAGCATGGCTTGCTTGCCACCGCCAAGCGCCGCTGCCGAGGCAGAACCGCTTCCAGCAACTGCACCCATGTCGATACCGACCTGCATCTCGCCTCCTTGTTTCAACATAGCAGGAACAAACGACTCGCACGGCAAAGCCGGCAGTCGATCAGGCATTCGCTTAACATCTTTGACGGTGCCATTGCCACCCGTTAAGACAAATGCCCACAGATGCCGGGCACGGGAACTGCTCGCAGCCCAAAAAACTTGCGCCGCCGCACGCTATGGTCTATAGCCAGCGCCATCCGCGTAGACACCCTTGGAGGCAACGCGGAATGGAGCGGTCCGGTCTTTCACCTTGTGGCAGACGTTACGGGCTGTTTCATGTCGTTTGTTGAAGCATGGCCCCGAAAAGTGGAAACGGTTTTCGAACAAGGTCATGCTCGGATAATACCGCGAGCGACACTCCAGTAACATTGAAAGGAAATGCCATGAGCGAGACTTACGTGCTCAAGGCCGATCTGCGTACCCGGGTTGGTAAGGGGTCCTCCCGCGAACTGCGTCGCAACGGCCAGATTCCTGCAGTCATCTACGGCGACAAGCAGGAACCCCTCGCAATCGCCGTCTCTTACAAGGAAATCTTCTACAAGATTCATGGCGGTGGTTTTAAGACCACTGTTGCCACGATCGAAGTGGACGGCAAGAAGATTCAGGTCCTCCCGAAGGACTACCAGCTGGATCCGGTCCGTGACTTCCCGCAGCATGTCGACTTCCTGCGCGTTTCCGCGAAGTCGGTCGTCCATGTGAATGTTCCTGTTCACTTCAAGAACGAAGAAGCTGCTCCGGGCATCAAGCGCGGCGGCGTTCTCAACATCGTTCGTCACGACGTTGAACTGATCGTTCCGGCCAATGCAATTCCGGAAGCACTCGAGTTCGACCTGACCGGCCTCGAAATCGGCGACTCCGTCCACATTTCGGCGATCAAGCTGCCGAAGGGCGTGACCGCTGCCATCCAGGATCGCGACTTCACCATCGCCACGATTGCTGCTCCTGCCGGCCTGAAGTCGGAAGAAGCTGCTTCGGAAGGCGCTGCAGAAGAAGAAGCCAAGGACGGCGAATAATCGCTTTCCGCACAGGAGCGCTAACGCGCTTCTTATCCGAAAACCGGTTCCCACTTTTCGGGAAGCGCTACAGAAGGGGCTCTGAACCATGCTGCTCATTGCAGGTCTTGGCAATCCGGGCCCCAAATATGCGCATAACCGGCACAATATCGGTTTCATGGCGGCGGATGAAATATTCCGCCGCCATCGCTTTTCCAACTGGCAGAAGAAGTTTCAGGCCGAGATTGCCGACGGTGTGATCGACGGCGAAAAAGTGCTGCTGGTCAAGCCGCAGACTTTTATGAACCTTTCGGGTCAGTCCATCGGCGAAGCCATGCGCTTCTACAAGCTGACACCTGCCGATCTTGTCGTGATCTATGACGAACTCGACCTCATTCCCGGCAAGCTGCGCATCAAGACCGGCGGCGGCTCCGGCGGCCATAACGGCATCAAATCCATCGACGCGCATATGCAGGCCTTCCCCGGCGGCCAGAATTATCGCCGCATGCGGCTGGGCATCGGCCATCCGGGCGCGAAGGAACTCGTGCATAACTATGTCCTCGGCGATTTCGCCAAGGCCGACAATGAATGGCTGGATACGCTTCTGGGCGCTATTGCCGACAATGTGGGCCTGCTTGCCGCCAAGGGCGAAGACAACAGCTTCATGAACCGCATTGCGCTCGCCATGGGCGACGGCAATCAACGGCCCAGCGGTTTCAAGGCCGATCCCGCACAACTGGAAAAGGCGCCACCAAAGGCGCAGAGCCATATCCGGCAGGCGCGGCAGAACCAGAAGAAGCCGAATATTCCTGCCAGCGGCCCGATGGCTGAAATGCTGAAAAAGCTGCTTGGCAAAAAGGACTAAAGCATTTCCAGCAAAAATGCGAAGCGGTTTTGCATGGGAGAATGCGTAAAAGTAAGCCGTTACCAAGGGCGCGACGCCTCCGCCTCTTGACGCTTCACGGTCCGATGACGCATAGCCACAACAATAGAATTCTAGTCTGATAGGTACGATCATGGGTTTCAAATGCGGCATCGTCGGTCTGCCAAATGTTGGCAAGTCGACGCTTTTCAACGCGCTGACCAAAACGGCCGCCGCACAGGCCGCAAACTATCCGTTCTGCACCATTGAGCCGAACACGGGCGAAGTGGCGGTTCCCGATCCGCGCCAGAACGATATCGCCCGGATTGCCGGTTCGAAGGAAATCATCCCGACCCGCATCAACTTCGTTGATATTGCCGGTCTCGTGCGCGGCGCATCGAAGGGTGAAGGTCTCGGCAACCAGTTCCTCGCCAATATCCGCGAAGTGGATGCCATCGTGCATGTGCTGCGCTGCTTCGAGGATGACGATATCACGCATGTCGAAGGTCGTATCGATCCGGTATCGGACGCCCAGACGGTTGAAACGGAGCTGATGCTGTCGGACCTCGAAAGCATCGAGCGCCGCATCGTGCAGATCCGCAAGCGCGCTACCGGCAAGGACAAGGAAGCTCTCACCATTCTGCCGGTGATGGAAGCAGCACTCGAACTGCTTCAGAACGGCCAGCCAGTCCGCCTGATGCTGAAGGATATTGCGGCAGAAGACCTGCTGACGCTGAAGGGCCTGAACCTTCTCACCTCCAAGCCGGTTCTTTATGTCTGCAACGTCGCTGAAGGCGATGCGGCCAAGGGCAACGAGTATAGCGCTGCCGTCGACAAGATGGCCGAGGAACAGGGTGCCCAGACGGTCATCATTTCGGCTGCAATCGAAGCGGAAGTTGCGCAGCTTCCCGATGAGGAGGCCAAGGAATATCTGGAAAGCATGGACCTTGAGGAACCGGGCCTCGACCGCCTGATCCGCGCCGGTTACAAGCTTCTCGACCTCATCACCTATTTCACCGCAGGACCGAAGGAAACCCGCGCCTGGACAATCCGGCGCGGCACCAAAGCTCCCGGTGCTGCCGGTGTCATTCATACCGATTTCGAGCGCGGCTTCATCCGCGCCCAGACCATCGCCTATGAAGACTACGTCAAATACAATGGCGAAGTCGGAGCGAAGGAAGCCGGCAAGGCAAGGGACGAAGGCAAGGAATACATCGTCCATGACGGCGATGTGATGCTGTTCCGCTTCAATACCTGATACGTTCAGGCCGCCGAAAACTGGCGGCCTTTTCTTTATGCCTACTCGGAGGAGATCGAGGGTGAGCAAGCCTCTGCCTAAATATGCTTATGAGGATATGGAGCCGGGAATGACCCTTCCCTTCGGTCCTCGTACGATCAACAAGCAAGAAATCATCGAGTTTGCCAGCGAGTTCGATCCGCAGCCGTTCCATCTCGATGAGGAAGCAGGCAAGGCGAGCGTGCTCGGCGGGCTGGCGGCATCGGGATGGCAGACCACCTCCCTCATCATGCGCATGGTCTGCGATGCCTATCTTACAAACTCAACGTCACAGGGTGGTCCCGGCGTCGAATTCACGCGTTGGAAACGCCCCGTACTCGCGGGCGATACGCTGAATGGTGTGACGACCATCAAGGACAAACGCATTTCCAAATCGCGCCCGGCAATCGGGTTGGTGACGTTCCACCATGAACTGTTCAATCAGCGTGGTGAGAGCGTGTGCGAAATGCAGCATCCATGCATGATGCTGCGCCGCGACTACGATGCGACGGCAGGAGGGGCGTCATGAGTTTCCTGGAAGAAAATCTCGGGCAGAACCTCGTCATCGGCAGCTATACGTTTACTGCCGAGGAAATCATCGATTTCGCCAGGAAATATGATCCGCAGCCGTTCCATCTGGACAGCGAAGCGGCAAAGAAGAGTGTCTTCGGCGGACTTTGCGCTTCCGGCTGGCACACCACTGCAGTGTTCATGAAGCTCAATGTCGCGTCCATCGTCAAGGCAACGCAGGAAGCTCTGAAACGCGGCGAGACGCCGCCGACATTCGGCCCCTCACCCGGCTTTGAAAACCTGAAATGGTCGAAGCCCGTCTATGCCGGAGATACGATCACCTACAAGCGCCTGGTCCACGCCATAAGGCCGCTCGCCTCCCGCCCCGGCTGGTCGATGCTGACTATGACGACGAGCGCCCATAACCAGAATGGCGAAGAGGTGCTTTCCTTCGACAATGCGGCGATGGTGAAACTGCCGCCCAAGGCTGATGCCTGAAATAACAAAGCCCGGAGCAATGTCCGGGCTTTTTCGTATTCTCAATCGCCTTCAAAGGCCACGAGCGTGCGGACCGGCACGCCGAGAGCTTCCAGCTTCTTGCGTCCGCCGAGATCCGGCAGGTCGATGATGAAACAGGCTGCGACGATCTCTGCACCCATCTGAAGCAGAAGCTTCGCCGCCGCTTCCGCCGTTCCGCCCGTGGCGATCAGATCGTCCACCAGAATGATCCGTTCGCCCTTTTCAATCGCGTCGCGATGCATTTCCATTTCGTCGATGCCATATTCAAGGCTGTAGGCAATGCGCACTGTATCGCGCGGCAGCTTGCCCTTCTTGCGGATCGGTACGAAACCAGCCGACAGCTGATGCGCGATTGCGCCGCCGAGAATAAAGCCACGTGCTTCGATGCCCGCTACCTTGTCGACCTTGTTGCCTGCATAGGGATAGACCAGCTCATCGACGGAACGGCGGAATGCCTGCGCATCGCCCATAAGCGTCGTCACGTCACGGAATTGGACGCCCGGCTTGGGATAGTCCGGAATGGTGCGGATCGCATCCTTCAAGCTGGCTTTAAATCCGGATTCCATTTTCCATCCTTTCAGGCGGCCTGCAGGCCGGTCAAGTTAATCAAGGCAAAGTTGGGGCCAAGGACCTTTACACCCTCGAACGGTCAAATTGCAAAAGAAACCGCTCATTTCTGCCAAGAACATTACGGCGACGCACGGCCTTTTTCATGGCTTATTTGTGGCGCAGCCGACCTTCCAGCTACAGCACAAAAAAATGGGCGCTCGCGGCGCCCATCTTTTAATTCAGGTTGATCTATTGTCAGTGTTTAACATCCGACCAGATCGAACGCTTGGCGACATAAACCAGACCGGCAAAAAGGATCAGGAATATGATGACCCGGAAACCGGTCCGCTTGCGATCTTCCAGATGCGGCTCTGCAGCCCACATCAGGAATGCCGAAACGTCGCGTGCATACTGATCCACCGTTTGCGGCGAACCATCGTCATAGGTGACTTGGTCGTCGCTCAGCGGCTTTGCCATGGCCAGCGACTTGCCGGCGATGAAGTATGGGTTGAAATGCGTCCCTTCCGGAATATGCATTCCCGCTGGTGGCTGTTCATCATAGCCGGTCAGCAGAGAATGGATGTAGTCCGGACCTGCTTCGGCATATTGCGTGAATATGTCGAAGATGAAGGTCGGGAAGCCGCGTTCAACACCACGAGCCTTCGCGATCAGCGAGAAGTCCGGAGGAGCTGCACCGTTGTTCGCGGCCGCAGCTGCGTTCGCGTTCGGAAATGGCGCCGGGAAGTGATCAGTCGGGATCGCCTTGCGGGTGAACATTTCGCCATCCGCATTCGGCCCGTCCTGTACTTCATATTCAGCGGCAAATGCCTTGACCTGCTCCGGTGAGTAGCCGAGACCTTCCAGCGTGCGGAAGGCCACCAGGTTCATCGAATGACAGGCCGAACAAACTTCCTTGTAGACCTTCAGGCCACGCTGAAGCTGTCCCTTGTCATAGGTTCCGAACGGACCGGCAAAGCTCCACTTTTCCTGCTTGGGATGGTGGATCGGGAAATGTTCCGGCTCCGCGGCATTGCCGCCTTCCTCAGCCGAGGCACCACCTAGGGCGATACCAAGCGCGACCAGCGGAGCAATACCGAAGGCAGCGAAATTCTTGAGGATGTTTTTCATTGTTACGTCCTTCATCTCTCTCGCTGGTTCAGCCCCGAGTTTCAACAGGGATTTCCATGGGGGTAACCCCGGCCTTGCCGCTCTTCTCCAGAACCGCCTCGGTGATCGAGTTCGGCAAACGCTTCGGCGTTTCGATCAGGCCGATGACCGGCATGATGATGATGAAGAATGCAAAGTAGTAGAGCGTACCCAGCTGCGCCATGAAGACGTAGGAACCTTCCGCAGGACGCGAACCCAGCCAGCCGAGGAAGATGGCGTTGATCACGAACAGCCAGAAGAACAGCTTGAACCACGGACGATAGACAGCCGAACGAACCTTCGACGTATCGAGCCACGGCACCACGAAGAGGATTGCGATCGAACCGAACATGGTCAGAACGCCGCCGAGCTTCGAGTCGATCGGGCCGATGTTGAAGGTGATGGCGCGCAGCATCGCGTAGAACGGCAGGAAGTACCATTCCGGAACAATGTGAGCAGGTGTCTTCAGAGAATCGGCCGGGATATAGTTATCCGGATGACCGAGGAAGTTCGGCATGTAGAAGACGAAGTAGGCGAAGAACACGAAGAAGACGAGCGCGCCGAAAGCGTCCTTGATGGTCGCATAAGGCGTGAACGGCAGCGTGTCGGTCTTGGACTTGACTTCAATGCCGGTCGGATTGGTCTGACCCGTCACATGCAGCGCCCAGACGTGCAGGATGACGACACCGGCAATCATGAACGGCAGCAGATAGTGCAGCGAGAAAAAGCGGTTGAGCGTTGGATTGTCGACCGCAAAGCCGCCCAGCAGAAGCTGCTGGATCGGTTCGCCGATGATCGGAAAAGCCGTGAAGAAGCCGGTGATAACCGTCGCACCCCAGAAGGACATCTGGCCCCATGGCAGCACGTAGCCCATGAAGGCGGTAGCCATCATGAGAAGGAAGATCACCACGCCCAGAATCCACAGAAGCTCGCGCGGCGCCTTGTAGGAACCGTAATAGAGACCGCGAGCGATATGGAGATAGACGGCAATGAAGAAGAAGGATGCACCGTTGGAGTGCATGTAGCGCAGCAGCCAACCGGAGTTGACGTCACGCATGATCTTCTCGACGGAATTGAACGCAATGCCCGTATCGGCAGCATAATGCATGGCCAGCACAACGCCGGTCAGGATCTGCGAAATGAGCATGAAGCTCAAAATGCCACCAAAGGTGTACATGTAGTTCAGGTTACGCGGCGTCGGATAGGCCACGAAGGAATCATAGACGAGACGCGGCAAGGGAAGCCGTTCGTCCACCCATTTTTCGATGCCGGTCTTCGGCGTGTATGTGGAGTGTCCACCACTCATGTCTTCTCTCCCCAAGACCTGTTAGCCGATCCTGATGACCGTATCGGAAGCGAACGCATATTGCGGAATGTGCATGTTCTCCGGAGCCGGACCACTGCGGATACGTCCGGCAGTGTCATAGGTCGAGCCATGGCATGGGCAGAACCAGCCACCGAAAGAACCGGATTCACCGAGCGGCACGCAACCCAGATGGGTACACACGCCGATCATCACCAGCCAGTTTTCCTTGCCCTCGCCTGCCGAGCGGGCGACATCGGTCGCCTGCGCATCCGCTGCGAGGTTGGCGTTACGTGCGTTCTGATCCTTGAGATCACCAAGAGCGGTTGTCTTGGCATCCTCGATTTCCTTGGCGGAGCGGTTACGAATGAAAACCGGCTTACCACGCCATTTGACAGTTAGTGATGCTCCTTCCGTCAGGGACGAAACATCAACCTCGATGGACGCAGCCGCGAGTGTCGAAGCGTCCGGACGCATCTGGTCGATAAACGGCCAGGCCAGTCCGCCAACTCCGACGACACCGGCCATTCCCGTCGCAATATACAAAAAATCACGCCGTGTCGGCTCAGCCGTGTCGTGTGCGCTCACGTGCCAATTCCTTTTCAACCTGCATGTTCAATTGAACTCTCCCCTCGTCCTCTTTTGCACTTGCGCAAAAGTAGTCCTGCAAGTGCTCACAGGACGAAATTCCCTCCATTTCACTATCCGGTTTATGCGCGTAAAAATCGCTTGTCCAGACACCAACCCCTTATGACGGCACGATGTCGCAGGCGGATTTGCTTGCTCAATTCAGGGAATGCACAGCAAAGCGATAACGCATTACAGACAGTGGAAAGCTTTCAACTTTCTCCGTTCCTCCCTATGAAACCGCCCGACTGGCGGGCCCAAAGTCCCGCATAGATGCCACCGCGGGCGATAAGTTCGTCATGCGTTCCCTCCTCCACGATGCGGCCTTGATCCATCACAACGAGACGATCGAGCGCTGCGATGGTGGAAAGGCGGTGAGCAATCGCAATAACCGTCTTTCCATCCATAAGGCGTTTCAAATTCTCCTGAATCGAAGCTTCGACCTCCGAATCGAGTGCGGAAGTCGCCTCATCGAGGATGAGGATTGGCGCATCCTTCAAAATAGCGCGAGCGATAGCAATGCGCTGGCGCTGCCCGCCGGAAAGCTTGACGCCGCGCTCGCCCACAAAGGCATCGAACGACCGCCGCCCCTGGAAATCCTCCAGACTGGCAATGAACCCATCGGCTTCGGCCTGACGTGCTGCCTGCAGCAGTTCATCGTCGGTCGCATCGTCGCGCGCCAGCATGATGTTGTCGCGCAGCGACCTGTGCAGCAATGCAGTTTCCTGACTGACGACCGCGACCGCCCGACGCAGCGAGGTTTGGGTGACGTCGCGAATGTCCTGCCCGTCCACGAGGATCGCGCCTTTCTCGACATCGTAGAGGCGCAGGATGAGATTTACGAGGGTAGACTTGCCCGCCCCGGAATGCCCGACGAGACCGACGCGTTCACCACCGCGCACAGTGAGGTTGATATTGTCGAGAACGCCCGCCGCCTTGCCGTAGTGGAACGTGACGTCCTGAACATCGATACGCGCCTTTGTCACCTGCAAGGGTTTGGCACCGGGCCTATCCTCAAGACCAAGCGGAGCAGAAACCAGCCGCATGGAATTCTCGATCAGTCCGAGCTGGCGCAGCATGCCATTGAGCTGCATCATGAGACGGCCAAGGAGCATATTGAGGCGCAGCACGAGGCCAAGTGTGAACGACACCTGCCCGACCGTGATGGCATTGCGCGTCCACAAATCGATGGCAATCGCCGCAACCGTCACGATCATCAGGCCGGAAAGTGCGGTGAGCGAAACACGAACGCCGGTGAGTGAACGCATGAACGGAAGAATTGCGCCGAGATACCGCTCGAAACCGTCACGCAGATAGCGCTCATCGTCATCGGCGGTATTGAGCTTGATCGTCTGAATATTGGAATAGCTGTCGACAATACGCCCGTTAATCATCGATCCCGCCTCGGCAGAAGCCTCGGCGTGCTTGCGGATGCGTGGCAGATAGCGCCAGGCGATGAAGCCGAAGGCAATGATCCAAAGGACTACCGCCACTGCCAGCCGCCAGTCGAGCCGACCGACCAGAAACAGCGTGGTGATGCTGTAGATCGCCATGAACCAGACGACCTGAATGAGACTTTCAATGAGATCGCCTGCCGCCTGCCCCGCCTGCCAGACCTTGGTGGCAATGCGCCCGGCAAAATCATTCTGGAAGAAGGCATAGGACTGGCGGAGAACATAGGAGTTCGCCTGCCAGCGGATCATATTGTAGAAACCCGGCGACAAGGTCTGGTCTTCCAGCAGCGTGTTGATCGCCGTCACGACGAGGCGGATTACAAGGACGGTTATGCCCATGAACAGAAGCTCTGGCCCTGCCGCCTGCAAAAGCGCCGACCAGCTTCGTTCGACGCCACCCTTCCCCGCCTGATCGAGAATATCGACCAGCCTGCCTGTGAAATAGAACAGGCCTGCCTCGACCAGCGGCAGCAATCCGCCAACCGCAAGCGAAACGGCGAGCGGCCATTTCGCTTGCCTCGCATAATGCCAGAGAAAGCCAAGTGTGGTTGAAGGCGGTCTCAGCCGGTCCGGTTCACGAAAGGGATCGACCCAACGTTCGAACAGGCTGTAAACCGCTTTCATCAATGGCTTCTGTCCTTATTGTACCAGCGCATCCTCGGGATTTTCATCGAAGCCGAGGAAACCGCCAGACTGGCGGGCCCATAGACTTGCATAAATGCCGCCGAGCGCCACAAGTTCCTCATGTGTGCCATCTTCGACGATGCGCCCCTTGTCCATCACCACGAGACGATCAAGCGCCGCAATGGTGGAAAGGCGGTGCGCGATGGCAATCACGGTCTTGCCTTCCATCAAGGTGTTGAGACTATCCTGAATGGCTGCTTCGACTTCCGAATCGAGCGCCGAGGTCGCCTCGTCCAGAATGAGGATCGGCGCATCCTTCAGCATCACACGCGCAATGGCAATGCGCTGGCGCTGTCCGCCGGAAAGCTTGACGCCACGTTCACCAACATGCGCATCCAGCCCCTGCCGTCCCTTCGGGTCGGTTAGCAGCGGAATGAACTGGTCGGCCTGCGCCAGACGAATGGCCTGCTGAAGCATTTCTTCGGTGGCATCCGGCCGCCCATACATGATGTTCTCACGAACCGAACGATGCAGAAGCGAGGTATCCTGCGTCACCATGCCGATATTGGCGCGAAGCGAATCCTGCGTGACTTTGGAAATGTCCTGCCCGTCGATCAGAATGCGGCCCTTCTCCAGATCGTAGAAGCGCAACAGCAGATTGACCAGCGTGGACTTGCCAGCACCGGACCGCCCAACCAGGCCCACTTTCTGGCCCGGCTGGATCGTGAGCGTGAGATTTTCGATAACCCCTTTGCCCTTGCCGTAATGGAAGCCGATCTTGTCGAAGTCGAGTTCGCCTCTGGTCACCTGCAATGCCGGTGCACTGGGGACGTCCACGACCTCATGCGAACGCGCAATCGTCGTGATCCCGTCTTCAACCGTGCCGATGTTTTCGAACAAGGCCGACATTTCCCACATGATCCACTGCGACATGCCGTTGAGGCGCAAAACCAGACCGATGCCCACAGCAACGGCGCCGACGGAAATCGCTTCATTCATCCAGAGCTGGATGCCGATTGCACCCACCGCAAACAGCAGAATGCAGTTCGCCATATAGAGCGTGAAATGAAACAACGTGATGAGTCGCATCTGCCGATGCACGGTACCGAGGAAGCCATCGAGGCTTTCCTTCACATATGATTCTTCCCGGCTTGAATGCGAGAAAAGCTTCACGGTTGCGATATTGGTGTAGCTGTCAACGATACGTCCCGTCATCGATGAACGCGCATCGGCCTGCTGTTCCGAAATCACGCGCAGACGCGGGATGAAAACACGCAGCAATATGATGTAGACGACGAGCCAGACGGCAAACGGGATCATCAGGACAAGGTCCGCAGACGCTGCAATGAACAGCGTGCCCGCGAAATAGACGATCACATAGTTGAGCACGTCCAGAAGCTTCATCACCGTTTCACGAACGGCGAGCGCAGTCTGCATCAGCTTGGTTGAAATGCGCCCGGCAAACTCATCCTGAAAGAAAGCCATCGACTGGCGGATCAGGTAACGGTGCATCAGCCAGCGCACGCGCATCGGATAATTGCCGAGCAATGTCTGGTGGATAAGCAGCGAATGGATCAATACTACGCCCGGAAGGACGACCAGAACAACACCAGCAATCAGCGCAAGCCGCCAGCCTTCATTGCTCAGAAATGTCTCGCGCGACTGATGTGACAGCCAGTCGACAATATTGCCCATGAAGGCAAAGAGCGACACTTCGATCACGGCGATGAGCGTGGTGAAGATCGCCATGCCGATGATCCACGGCCAGGCGCCGCGGGTATAATAAAGGCAAAAGGCTACCAGTCCGCGCGGGGGCTCGCGCGGCGGTTCTTCGGGATAAGCTTCGAGTCGTTTTTCAAACCATCTGAACATGGTGCACCTTTTAGGTGGTCCCGGAAGAATTGCCAAGACGGAAGAGGAACAAAACGGGAATATTTCTACAGATGTTTTCTGTAGAAATCACGACACCGGAGCTGTTGATGTTCCGGCTGTTGCCGCCTTCGGTGCTTGCGGCAATCTGTATTTCGCGTTACCCGCATCATATGGAACTGCGCGTCGCACTTTACCAGCCCGACATTCCCGGCAACACGGGAACCATCCTGCGTATGGCCGCTTGCCTCGGCTTCGCGGTCGACTTGATCGAACCTGCCGGGTTCGACATTTCCGACCGGTCCCTGAAGCGCGCCGGCATGGACTATCTGGAGCAGGCAACCCTCACTCGCCATGCGGACTGGCACCACTTCGAAGACTGGCGCCTGCAGGCCAAGCGCCGGATCGTGTTGCTGTCTACCAAGGCAGCGATCCCCTATACGGATTATCGGTTTCAGGAAAATGACATTCTGCTCTTCGGGCGTGAGTCGTCGGGCGTTCCCGACAATGTCCACAATTCCGCCGATGCACGGCTTCTGATCCCGATGATGCCCGGCGCGAGATCGCTAAATCTTGCGGTTTCGGTTGCGATGACGGCAGGCGAAGCTCTGCGCCAGCGGAGGGACAAGGTCGATTCCCTCCGACAGGAATGACAACGCCAGAATTGCGCTTCGCGAAAGGACCGGCTTCGCAAAGCACCCCCGCCCCATCCGGTCTGAAAGGCTCGCTTCGTCCATGAACCTGTCTGTTCGTACACTCACTCTTGCTGCTTCCGCCGCTTCACTGCTGGCAAGTGCTCCGGCTTTCGCCAAGGAGGCTTCGCCCATCGCGCCAAAGGTGATGGTCATCACCATGTTCGGCGAAGAAGCCAAGCCATGGCTTGAAGGCGAAAAATTCACGCAGAAGATCAAGCTGCCCGGCCTGAGCCCCGAATATCCAGAGATCGACTGCACCGCCGAAGGCCTCTGCCACATGACGACGGCCATGGGATTCGCCAATGCCGCAAGCGCGACGGCGGCTATGGCGCTGAGCGACAAGCTCGACCTCTCGCACACCTATTTTCTGATCGCTGGCATTGCCGGTGTCGACCCGAAGCACGGCACACTCGGATCGGCGCATTGGGCAAAATATTCCGTCGATGCCAATCTGAACCACCGCATCGACATTCGGGAAGCACCGGAAGGCTGGCCAACGGACTTTTTCGGCCTCGGGGCTGCAAAGCCCGGCGAAAAGCCGAAATGGGCTGCGGGCACTGAAGTCTTCGAATTGAACGGCAAGCTGGCCGATTACGCACTGGCAACAACCAAGGGCATCGAACTTCTCGATAGCGACGCAGCGAAGGAATACCGCAAGCACTACACGCAGGAAGCGGCGACTGGCGCACCAAAGGTCACAATCTGCGATACGGCTTCGGGCGATACCTACTGGCACGGCGCGAAGCTCGGCGAAGCCATGACCGAATGGTCGAAGCTTCTGACCGACGGCAAGGCCGACTACTGCACATCCCAGATGGAAGACAATGCCACGCTGACCTCGCTGAAACGGGCTGCCGATGCCGGCAAGCTCGATTTCAACCGCATCGCATTGCTGCGCACCGCGTCGAACTTCGACCGTCAGGGCAAGGACCAGACGGCTGCTGAATCGCTTGCCGCAAATTCCGGCGGCTTCCCGCTCGCCACGACCAACGCCTATCGCGTCGGGAAGGCCTATGCCGACAGCATCATCCAGAACTGGAAAGCGTGGGAAAAAGCACCGCAGACTGCAGGGAAATAAAACTCCAATCATTGAGCTGGCAGTTTTTTGAATAAAAATTGCCAGCTCAAACAAGCGGTTGATTCAAAGTATTATAAAAATTACTCCATCTCAAATTACACTCTAATTGATATGGGGCTAAATAATGAAGAAACTTATATTCTTTGTTTTTTTATATTCTTTGAACTGCAGCAATGCCATTTCGGCAGATATTTCAAATAAAAAAACAACAGATATAAATTATACATTTTCTGGCGGCATAGGATACTCCTGGATCAAGGCCGACGAAATAGTATATGACCAAGACAACAGAATAAGTCATCTTATCTGGAAGTCTCAGATGCCAGTTTTAAGCGGCAAGATAACAGCAGACATTGGCTCTGATGTTACATTCTCGGGCAACTTGAAAGTCGGTTTGCAAGGGAAAGGAAATATGCACGATTATGATTGGCTTTCCAATATCCGCGGTTTCCAGGGATATGACTTCAGCAACTGGACAGATCATTCTCAAAGCGAAACCGATTTGGACCGTTACATCAATTTTGACGTCGCCCTGGGGCATAACTTCGTTATCAACCCGCAGAATACATTGAATATTCATGGCGGATTTAAATATACGAATGTGAAATGGACGGCCTCGGGCGGTGATTACGTCTACAGTTCAAAAGGTTTTCGTGACACCACAAGCACACTCCCCGATGGAAAGGTAATAAGTTACGAGCAGCGCTTGCCTGCACTCTTCATTGGCTCCGAATGGACCACCAATGTGGATCGATGGTCGTTCAGTGCCCTTGGACGTGCTGGCCTCACTGTTTCCGGCAAAGATCTCGACGATCACTGGCTACGCGATCTGCATTTCATTGACACATTTAACAGAGCGCCATTCTTTGAACTTCAAGCCAACGCTTCCTATTCGTTTAACGAACAAACAAGCCTTTACGTCACTGCCGGGTTTGAAAAGCACATGAAAATGAGAGGCGACACCCAAATTTTCGATCACGCCGACAGCACGATGAGCTTCGCGTCAGATGGCGCTGGCGCTTCGCTTCAGGCAGCAACTGTATCAGCTGGCCTGAAAGTAAAATTCTAGAACTTCGTTTAGATCGTCTCGAACAGGCTCACGTTGAAACCCAACTTTCAACGTGAGACAAAACGGGTTACGATATAACAACCCAAAATTGAAAGCACCCCGGGCTTCTGCCGCGGGGCGTTTTTACAATGTCCTAATTCGAATCTCGATTCATTGAATTAAGCCGCTGGGCTGAACCAGTTCGCTAATCCGCAGTCGCCAGCCGGCGCATGGTGAACTCGATCACGTCATCCGGGCGCTCGCACCAGCTCTCGATTTCCGTCCAGTAGGCCGCTTTCGGGAATGTCTCGAACCATTCACGCGCTTTTTCACGTGCCGCCAGCCTCGGCAGGGTGAATGTCTCGCGAACGAAACCGTCGCGCGGCATCCGGCTTTGCTTCAGGCCTTTCTGGGCGCGACTCTTCTGCAGCTGCTTGCGCAAGCCTTCGAGCGGTGGACGGGGCGGTGCTGCTGTCATGCTATGCCCTCCCGGCAAAACCGGAAATGAATGACTTCCAAACCCTAGGTAGAGAAAGATAGGGGAGCGGGTCTATAAAGACGAGTCTTTTCTTGGGGAGAGGGTCTATACTACCCTGTGATCGCGCGCTTCGTGCTTTGCGCCTGCAGCGGACTTTGATAAGCCAAGAAATAATAGTTCATCCATTTACCCTTGGCTGCCTGATACCGCCGAGCGATCCGGCAAACCGCGCCGGAAGGAAACAGACAATGCAACGCGACGAAATTCCAGCAATCATCCCCGCAGACATCGAAGAGAAGAAACAGGCGGCACAGCGCTGGTTCGAGGAACTGCGCGACCGTATCTGTGCAAGCTACGAACAACTTGAAGATGAATTGCAGGGCCCACTTTCGGATCGCGAACCCGGACGCTTCGTCCGCACGCCCTGGCAGAAGGACGAAGGCCGTGGCGGCGGTGGCGTCATGTCGATCATGCATGGCCGTGTCTTCGAAAAGGTCGGGGTGCATGTCTCGACGGTCTATGGCGAGTTCTCGCCGGAATTCCGCAAACAGATTCCCGGCGCAGAGGAAGACCCGCGTTATTGGGCGAGCGGCATTTCGCTCATCGCCCATCCGCAAAACCCGAATGTGCCTGCCGTCCACATGAACACGCGCATGGTCGTGACCACGCGCCAGTGGTTCGGCGGCGGTGCCGACCTGACGCCGGTTCTGGACAACCGCCGCACGCAGGACGATCCCGATACACTCGCCTTCCACAAGGCTTTCCGTTTCATCTGCGAGAAGCACAAGGACATCGTCGACTATCAGCGCGTGAAGGACTGGTGCGACGAATATTTCTTCCTGCCGCACCGCAATGAAGCGCGCGGCACCGGCGGCATCTTCTATGATTGGCTGCATTCGCCGGACGAAAAAGGCGGTTGGGATGCGGATTTTGCCTATACGCGCGACGTGGGACGCGGTTTCTCGGTCGTCTATCCGCATCTCGTGCGCCAGAACTTCAACAAGGACTGGACCGACGCGGATCGCAACGAACAGCTCATCCGTCGTGGCCGCTATGTCGAGTTCAACCTGCTTTACGATCGCGGCACGATCTTCGGCCTCAAGACCGGTGGCAATGTGAATTCCATCCTGTCTTCCATGCCGCCCGTGGTGAAGTGGCCTTAACAGTACTGAATGAAAAGGGCCGGTTTCCCGGCCCTTTTTTATATATTGAATGCGGCATGATAGGCGACATCGCCCTGTGGCATATCGGCCCCGAAGGCCAGACACTGGAAATATTCCGCGGGCACACCCGGCAGTTTCAGCCGCGCATCGGCCTTGAAGCCGAAACGACCATAATAGCCGGGATCACCCAGAAGAACGCAGCCTTTAGCTCCAGCCGCACGCAATTGCGCAAGGCCCTCACGGATCAGCTTGCCGCCGATCCCCTCGCCTTGCCGGTCTGGACGGACCGAAACAGGGCCAAGCCCGTACCAGCCCTTGTCCTCGCCACCGATCAGGACGGGCGAGAATGCGACATGACCCAGAATTTCGCCCTTATCTTCGGCAACCAGCGACAGAGTGAGCGCCTTTGTAGCGCGAAGCGCATCAACGATCTCTCCTTCCTTCTGGTTGCTATAAGCCACGGTGCGGAATGCCTCATCCGTGAGGTGACGGATTTCGGCGGCGTCTTCAGACGTTTCCTTGCGAATATGCATGACGCTCTCCTTCACCGGTTATTGAGCTGAGCGCGAACATTTTCACGCCCTTTGAACGAGATGCGATAAGGACTGCCCATTCGGGATTCGATCAGCCGCTTACGGCGCAATTGCTGGAAAACTGCCATCGTGCAATCGGAAAGCAGATAGCCTTCACGGGTAAAGCATTCGATTTCGCAGATATGTCCGTCTTCGCGCAGATGGCGGATGTAGCCGCCCTGCGCCAGCACGTGCAAGACGCGCTGTTCCATGCGTGAGATATTCATTGTTGTTCTTGCCTGGATGGAAACCATGACAAGCACCAGCTCTCGCGGATGGTGAACCATCCACGGCCAATGCCGTTTCCGCTCCTGAACACTGCCAGTCAGACGCTCTCAGCGCCTGCCATCTTGCAGCTTTTCGGAACGATCAAAGGCTTCCTACAATCTCCGGCATCAACAATTCCTCGTCATGGTATTCCCGGCAAAGCCCAAAGTGGCGATGCGGCTGGAAACACATAAAAACAGGAGGGCGATAAGCCCTCCTGCTCATTTATAAGCGCTGAACGCCAGTGTCAAACGGCTTCACGCCTTCGGCTGGTTGCGCAGCTTTTCGGCTTCCGCATAAAACTTCTTTTCCCACTCATTGTGGTTATCGAGCCCCTCCTTGATGAACGGCGTGAAGATCGCAAGGTTCATCAGGCACCAGTTGACCAGTCGAGCCGGGAACTTGAGCGGCTTCACAAAGTCGACGAAAAGGACCACGCGCGTCTTGTCGGTATGGTTCCACGCCTCATGCTCATAGGCATCGTCGAAAATCAACACCTTGCCTTCCTGCCAATGACAGACCTGATTGTCCACGCGGATGGCAAGCTGGTCATTCGGTTCCGGCACGATGAGACCAAGATGCAGGCGCAGCACGCCATTATAAGGTCCGCGATGCGGCGGCAGATGCTTGCCCGGTTCGAAGATGGAGAACATTGCCGTCGTCAGGCCGGGAATCTTGTTCACGATACGCCAGGTTTCCGGGCAGGCCTTGATGTTCTGTTCCGACTTCACGCCGAAACCGAGCAGAAAGAACGTCTTCCAGCGATTATCGGTCGAGATCGTTTTCACATCGGTCGAAATATCCTGAAAGGAAGGCAGCTCACTCTGACGCAGCAGAACCGTATCCAGCTCCTTGCGGATGGCAGGCCATTCCTTCTCGATCTCGGCGGACCAGGGGAAAGTCGCATTGTCGTAGACGGGCGGATTGCCGAGCTTGGCATATTTCAGATTGAGACCTTCGGCCCAGGATACGATCCCCATGAAAAAGCGGGTGATCGGGCTTGGCCGGTCCATGGCGGCGATGCCTTCGGTGCCAAACTTCTGCTTCGGATCGGTCGCTGCTTTGTCTTGTATCGATGTATCGGGGTTGGACATCTCATATTCTTTCAAAACGCGCGCTGAAAAGTTTTCTTTGCCAGTATTGGGCCTGTTTTGGGTATGTTTCGCCCCAAAACCGGTTCCCACTTTTGGGAAACATGCTCCAGCTATAAAGCGATGAAACTACGGCTGAAATTTGCAAGCAAGCCATTAGCTATTCATTTTCAGGGCATTTCCAACAAAAGTGAGACACGGTTTTGTGTTCGGAAATGCCTGAGAAAAAACGGTTAGAGCGAAACCGCTCTAACCGCGATCAAGTTTGTCCAGAAGCGTGGCACGGTCAAGACTAAAACCGGAGTCAATCCAGAAAGTTTCGAGAGACCGCAATGTTTCTCCAAGACCGGGGCCTTTTTCAATGCCCAAAGCCAGAAGATCACTGCCCGTGACGGGGAAAACAGGGGCATCATAATGTTCGGCGGCATCGAGAAGACGCGCGAAACCACCGGCGCGGATCATCGCATCGTCGCTGCCCGCGGCATCGGCTCGCGCCGCCGCATAGGCCAGACGAATGCGGTCAAGCACAGCCTGCTTGCTGCCGCGATAGATGGTCTTCTTCAAAGCTTGCTCGGAAAGCTCCGGCTTGACCGCATCGGCCCGTGCCCAGGCTTCAAGCCGCGCCCTTTCCGCATTGGACATTTTCAGCCGCTTGCCCATCTCCTCCATCCGCACGCTGTCGGGCGGAATAATGCTTTCAAGCCGCAGCAGCGGATCAGGCTGCCAGCCAAGATCGGCCTCGGTCCGCACCAGCCCATGAATGGCGTCGATACCCCATTTCTCGCTTTCAGGCAGAATGAGATTCAAGACACCGGCCTGTCGCATCCACAAAAGCGCGCGCGACGGATCGGGAGCGGACAGGAGTTTCTTCAGTTCCGACCAGACCCGTTCGGCGGAAAGCTGGGCGAGGCCATCCTTCAATCGTGCGCTGGCGCGCAAGCCCTCAGCCTCGGGCCGTCCCGAACCATACCAGGCGAAGAAGCGGAAAAAGCGCAGGATGCGCAGGTAATCCTCTCGAATGCGCTGTTCCGCATCGCCGATGAAGCGCAGCGTCCGGCTCTCAATATCGCCAAGCCCGCCCACATCATCGATCACGCCGCCATCAGCCGTCACATAAAGTGCATTGATGGTGAAGTCGCGCCGTTCCGCATCGGCTTTCCAGTCGGTGCCGAAGGCGACCTTGGCATGGCGGCCATTGGTTTCAATATCCTGCCGCAGCGTCGTGACCTCGAACGGATGGCCCTGCACGACAACAGTGATCGTGCCATGCTCGATACCGGTCGGCACCGGCTTGAAACCGGCTTCATTTGCCAGCCTCACCGTATCCTGCGGCAAATGCGTCGTTGCCAGATCGACATCGCTGACCTTGGTGCCAAGCAGCGTGTTGCGCACTGCGCCACCCACGACACGCGCCTCGCCGCCATCGCGGTTCAGCGCCTTGAACAGGGCTTGCAACGGCTTTGCTTTCAGCCAGTCCGCCTTGCCGGAAATATTCATACTCTCGCTCAAACGTAGAGCCTTTCATAAAGTCCGCGAATGATACCGGCGGTTGCCCCCCAGATGAATCGCTCGTGATAAGGCATGGCGTAATAAAAGCGTTCCTTGCCGTTGAATACCCGGCTTTCACGCCGATGGTTCTCCGGGTTCATCAGGAAGGAAAGCGGCACCTCGAAAATATCGGCGACCTCGTCCGGGTTGGGATGCACGTCGAACGGCGTTTTCACCACCGCCAGAATGGGCGTGATCGAAAATCCGCTACCGGTGAGATAACGCGGCAGATTGCCAATGATCTCGGCACGATCCGCCGCAAGCCCGATTTCCTCATTCGCCTCGCGCAGTGCAGCCCGTTCCGCCGTGCCATCCTCCGGGTCGATTGCACCACCCGGAAAGGCGATCTGGCCGGAATGCTTGCGCAGTGTATCGGTGCGCTGTGTCAGAAGAAGTGTTGCCTCCGACCCGCGATCCACCACCGGCACAAGAACGGCGGCGTCGCGCATCTTAGCCATCGTCATTAATTGTGTAATATCGGGATTAAGCGAATGATCGCCAATCAGATCATCCTGGCTGGGGCGCCACTGCCGAACCCGCTCGGCAAAATCACCGGCTGAAAAGGCTGGGAATTCACTCATTGCAGTGCAGCCTCCAGTGCATCGGACACCATGATCGGAAAGACCACGCCGCCAGAGCGAACCGCAAATGTCGGCACGCCGTCGACTTCGATTTCTTCGCCCAGCGCCACCAGATCATACATCACAGCACGCGCAATCAGCGCCTCCAGCCGTCCACGAACCAGCACATAGGGCTTCAAGCCACCGCTTGTCCGCTCTATCACGAAGCGCAGGGGATGCTGCGCGTCGGCGGTCACGACGTCACCCACATTGGTACGGAATGTCAGTGCCTGCGTCTCGCCTTCGCCAGACACTTCCATCTCGACGGCAACAAAATGCGCATCCTCGACGCGGATGCCGACTTTTTCCACCGGCGTTACAAGATAGGTCTGGCCGTCATCATCCTTGCGCAGAACGGTCGAAAACAGTCGCACAAGCTGTTTGCGCCCAATCGGCGTACCCATATAGAACCAGGTGCCATCCGCCTTGATTTCCATATCGAGATCGCCGCAAAAGTCCGGGTTCCAGCGCTCAACAGGCGGGATTCCGCGCTCTTTCGTCGCCGGACCACTTTGCGCATCCGCATGGGCGCGCGCAATCAGGGCTTCCAGTCCGCCAGTTCCTTCCGCGGTGCGCATCGAACTTTGCGGCGCGTCTTTGCCTTCAGGGGTGCTTTTTATCATCCGACTCGGTTATTCCTGCTCGAATGTGTTTAATATGCTCGAAGTCATGAAATAGTCACCGTTTCGCGGCTTGTCAGCACTATATGCGATTTATAAGGCACTTCCGCCAGAGCGGTCATATTGCGAGGTCCACATGAGCGTTATCGTTACGCCTGAAACCGCCAATCCCGAACAGATCGTCGCGGAGGCCGAACGGGCGCTCGCGGACATCGCACGCATCAAGGAAAGCGTCGGGACTGTGATCTTCGGTCAGGAAAACGTGATCGAGCGCACGCTCGTCGCCGTTCTGGCTGGCGGGCACGCCTTGCTGGTCGGCGTACCGGGTCTCGCCAAGACCAAGCTGGTCGAAACGCTGGGCACCGTGCTCGGCCTCTCCGGCCAGCGCATCCAGTTCACGCCCGACCTGATGCCATCCGACATCATCGGTTCGGAAGTCATGGAACAGGATGCCGACGGGCGCCGCTCCTTCCGCTATCTCAAGGGCCCGATCTTCGCGCAGCTCCTGATGGCTGACGAAATCAACCGTGCTTCGCCGCGCACGCAGTCCGCGCTTTTGCAGGCCATGCAGGAATATCATGTCACGGTCGCGGGCCAGCGCTACGACTTGCCCGCACCGTTTCATGTGCTTGCGACGCAGAACCCGCTGGAACAGGAAGGCACCTATCCGCTGCCGGAAGCCCAGCTCGACCGCTTCCTGATGCAGATCGACATTCTCTATCCGGAACTGGATGCGGAACGCCGCATTCTTCTGGAAACAACCGGCGTTTCCGAGGCCAAGGCCTATGAGATCATCAACGCCGAACGGCTGATCGAAATGCAGACTTTGGTGCGACGCATGCCGGTGTCGGAAAGCGTTGTGGAAGCAATCCTCAAGCTGGTGCGCTCCGCCCGTCCCGATGCCGATAACGACCACGCGAAGAAACATATTGCCTGGGGTCCCGGCCCACGTGCCAGCCAGGCGTTGATGCTCTGCGCACGCGCTCGCGCACTCTATGAAGGTCGCCTCGCCCCATCCGTAGACGACGTGAAAGCGCTGGCCGAGCCAGTCCTTCAGCACCGCATGGCGCTCAACTTTGCGGCGCGCGCCGACGGCATGCATATTCGTGACGTCATCGCAAATCTGGTAAAGGCTGCCGTCTGATGGTCATTGGCGCAGAAGTTTCCACCGCAGATCGCAAGGAGACACTTGCTCGCGCCCGTGCGCGGGCAGCGGCTATCCCCGATCTGCTGGTTGAAGCTCAGCGCGTGGTCAACACCGTCATGAATGGCTGGCACGGACGGCGCAAACGCGGTCCCGGCGAAAATTTCTGGCAGTTCCGCCCCTATGTGGACGGCGAATCCCTTGCCCGTATCGACTGGCGGCGTTCCGCGCGCGACGATCATACCTATGTCCGCGACCGCGAATGGGAATCCGCCCATACGGTCTGGCTCTGGTGCGATTTCTCGCCCTCAATGCTCTATCGCTCGCAGCTCGCGCCTGTTTCCAAGGAAGCGCGTTCGCTCGTGCTGACGCTCGCTCTTGCCGAACTTTTATCGCGCTCGGGCGAACGCATTGCCTTTCCGGCGCTGATCCAGCCTTTTTCTGCCCGCAACGGCGCTGAACGTCTGGCGGCAGCGCTGATGCACGAAGCGCCGGTTGCAGCACTGCCCGACATCACCCAGATCCGCCGCTTTTCGGAAGTCGTCCTCGTATCGGATTTCCTGCATCCGTTTGATGAACTGACCGATCTTCTCGACCGTCTGGCACAACGCGGTGTCCGCGCGCATCTGGTGGAAGTTGCCGATCCTGCCGAAGAAACATTTCCCTATTCGGGCCGCACCGAATTCCGCGATCCTGAAACCGGCGCCACGCTCGTCGCCGGTCGGGCCGAAACCTATGCGGACGATTATCGCCGCCTCTACACTGCGCGCCGTGAAACCCTGTCGGATTTCTGCAAGCGGCTCGGCTGGAGCTATACGGTCCACCGGACAGACAGGCCGACGGCGGAAGCACTGGCACGGCTTCACGATGCGCTGAGCACCAGCGGAAACTTGAGCGCCGCCCTGCCTGCAGCGGGAGGCGCGCGCACATGAATTTTCTGCCGCTCGCCTTCGGTTCGCCGCTCATTCTCGCGGGGCTGATCGCCCTGCCGGTCATCTGGTGGCTTCTGCGCATGACGCCGCCGCGTCCACAGGAGGAAACCTTTCCGCCGCTTCGCATTCTGGCGCAAGTTTTCAAGCGCGAGGAAGTGCCATCGAAGAGTCCATGGTGGATGACGCTGCTGCGGCTGCTGATTGCCGCGCTCGTCATTCTCGCACTCGCCTCGCCGGTCTGGAATCCGCGTCCGGTCGCGCTGTCCGGCAATGAGCCGCTTGCCATCGTCATCGACAATGGCTGGGCTTCCGCCGAGGACTGGCAACAGCGGGTCAATGCCGCCGAAAAACTCATCTCCGACGCAGAGGGCAGCGATGCTCCGATCTACATCGTGGGTTCGGCGGAACCGGCCAATGCCGAAATCGGCCCGTATGACGGCAAGAGTGCTGCTGAGCGCCTTCAGGCACTGGAGCCGCGCCCGATCCCAGTTGACCGCAAGTCGGCAATGGAACGACTGGCTTCCACCTTGCCCGCGGATACAAAGGTCCGCCTCGCCTTCATGAGCGACGGGCTGGCATCGCCAGGTGATGCGGAAACCTTCGCAGAGCTGGACAAGTCGAGGCATCTCGCCTCCGTTCTCTGGTATGGCGCGAGCCTCAGCCGCACTTTGGCGCTGACCGGCATAGACAACAAGGCTGACGGTCTGGAAGCCGTCGCCATCCGCCCGGAAGGCGTGTCGGCTCCGCGCACGCTCACTGCCGCTGCCTATGACGACAAGGGACGCCGCATCGCCGAAGCGCCGCTTTCCTTCGCGCTTGGAAGCGCGGAAGGCACGGCACGGTTCAACCTTCCGGTGGAGCTTCGCAATGATTTCCGCCTGATCCGTGTCGATGGTATCGAACAGGCAGGCGCAACACGGCTGATCGATGCAGGATCGGAACGGCGCACCGTCGGCCTTATCGCCAGCGGTGACGGCGATCTGGCGCAGCCCTTGCTCTCGCCACTGCATTATATTTCCCGGGCGCTGTCGCCCTATGTCAATCTGATCGAACCACGTTCTGCCGATCTTCTGCAATCCGTGCCGGAAGTGCTGGATGCAAAGCCGTCGATCCTCATCATGGCCGATATCGGCACGTTGCCGCAGCCTGTCACCGAACAGCTTTCCAAATGGATTGAGGACGGCGGCACGCTGGTGCGGTTCGCAGGCCCGCGCCTTGCCGGTGCCAGCGACAATGATCCGCTTCTGCCGGTGAAATTGCGCAAGGGCGAGCGCGCCTTGGGCGGCACGCTGTCCTGGTCCGAACCGCAGAAGCTCCGCATTTTTCCTGACAAGGGGCCTTTTGCCGGTCTGGCCGTCCCCGATGATGTGACCGTCACCCGGCAGGTTCTTGCCGAGCCGTCGTTCGATCTCAACGACAAGGCTTACGCCGTTCTTCAGGACGGAACGCCGCTTGTGACCGGCGAACAGCGCGGACGCGGCAATATCGTGTTGTTCCACATCTCTCCCGATGCCAGCTGGTCAAGCCTGCCCATTTCGGGTTCCTTCGTGGAAATGCTGCGCCGCATCGTGTCGCTGTCACAGAGAACCGGCGCGCAGGAAAATCAGGTTTCGGTCTCTCTGCCGCCCTACCAGCTGCTTTCGGCTTCCGGCGCGCTGACCCCACCGACATCCGAGGCCAAGCCACTGATCATCGAAAAGAACAAGCAGGCCAGCGTCAGCATCAACACGCCGCCCGGCTTTTATGGCAATGAGGACGGCTTGAAAGCGCTCAACATCTTCGAAGGTGCGAACATCAAGCTGCAACCCATTGCCCAGCCGACACTTTCCGTCGGAATAACGCCTGCTTCCTATACATCGGACCAGTCGATTTCACTGGCGGGACCATTCTTTGCGGTCGCCGCAATGCTTCTCGCACTCGATACGCTTTTGATGCTGTGGCTGCGCGGTGCCTTCCGTCGCCGCATGAAAGTGCGTGCCAAGGTGGCGGGAATAGCTGTTCTGCTGGCCGGTTCCCTCGCCTTCAACCTGCTTCCTTCCGGAATGGGCAAAGCACAAGCACAGACTCAATCCCAGTCTGGGGCTCAAGAGCAGGTGCATGACGACAGCAAGCCGGGAGACGAGGCGATCATCAACTCCGTCTCGCAGACGCATCTTGCCTATGTCATCACCGGCAGCGCCCAGACCGACGACATCAGCAAGGCAGGCATGCGGGGCTTGAGCTTCGCGCTGATGGACAAGACCGCACTCGAACCGGGCGACCCTATCGGCGTCGACCCCGCCAAGGACGAACTGGCCTTTTATCCGTTGATCTACTGGCCTATCGACCCGCAGGCACCGATGCCAAGCCCGGAAGCGATTGCCAAGGTCGATGCCTATATGCAGCAGGGCGGCACCGTGCTTTTCGACACGCGCGACCAGTTGCAGGCCGGAGCCAGCCTCGATCCGTCGGCCTCACCCGCCAACCAGCGCCTGCGCGCCATTCTCGACGGCATGAACGTTCCGCCGCTGGAACCCGTGCCTGACGATCATGTGCTGACCAAATCCTTCTTCATCATGCCCGATTTTCCGGGTCGCTATGAAGGCAGCCCGCTCTGGGTCGAGGCTTCGACACCGAACGCTTCGCCACGGGAACGCCCCGTGCGCACCGGCGACGGCGTGACGCCGATCATGATTACAGCCAATGATTTCGCTGGCGCATGGGCTGTGGATGAGCAAGGCAATCCGCTGCTCCCGACTGTGCCGAACGATCCGATGCAGCGCATCTATGCCATTCGCGGCGGCGTGAACATCGTGATGTATATGCTGACCGGCAACTACAAATCCGATCAGGTCCACGCCAAGGACCTCATCGAACGGCTGGGGAACTAGCATGATGTTTTGCAGCCACGTCATCGCCCGATCCCGCTTCTCTTTTCCCCTCATCGTGAACGCGAACGGCGGTAGGAGGTGAGAATGAATATCGAATTCGAACCGTTCCTCTCCACGCCCTGGATGATTGTCATCCTCGTGCCGCTGGCGCTGTTGGTGCTGGCCACGATTGCGTTGCGGATGCGCGGCGGTCTGATCCGTCTGCTGGCTGCGGCAGCGCTTGCGCTCGCGCTTTTCAATCCAGTCATCATCAATGAAGAACGCGAACCGCTGAAAAGCGTGGTCTCGGTGGTGGTGGATCGCAGCCAGAGCCAGGAACTCGGCAGCCGTCGTGCCGACACCGATGCCGCCTTGAAGGCGGTTCAGGACCAGCTTGCAGCCATGCCGCAGTTTGAAACCCGCGTGGTGGAAGCAGGCAAGCCCGGCGAAAACGAAGACGGTTATGCAACCCGGCTTTTCGGGCCGCTGGCGCGTTCGCTCCTCGATGTGCCACCGTCCCGCGTCGCGGGCGCGATCATGATTACCGACGGGCAGGTGCACGACATCCCAGGTAACAAGAATGCGCTCGGCTTCGATGCGCCGCTGCATGGTCTCGTGACCGGAAAGCCGGATGAATTCGACCGCCGCATCCGCTTCAACAAGGCACCGCGTTATGGCATCAGCGGCAAGCCGCTCGAAATGTCGTTTACGGTGATCGATGAAGGCAAAAACCTCGGCAGCCCTGCGCCGGTCGAAATCCGCGTCAATGGCGAAACCGTCAGTGAGGAAGAAGCGCAGGTCGGGCAGGAAACACCCGTCACCATCACCTTGCCGCGCGCCGGTGTGAACATTGTCGAAATTGCCACGCCAGCGCTTCCCGGTGAAGTAACAGACACCAACAATCGCGCTGTCGCAACCGTGGACGGCGTTCGCGAGAACCTGCGCGTGCTGCTCGTCTCCGGCGAGCCGCACAATGGTGAGCGCACATGGCGCAACCTGCTGAAATCCGATGCCGCCGTCGATCTCGTTCACTTCACCATTTTGCGCCCACCGGAAAAGCAGGATGGTACACCAATCAACGAATTGTCGCTGATCGCATTCCCGACACGTGAACTCTTCGTGGACAAGGTCAACGAGTTCGACCTCATCATCCTCGACCGTTACCAGCACCGCGATGTGCTGCCGCTCCTCTATTACGATTACATTGCGCAATATGTGGAGAATGGCGGTGCCTTGCTGGTCGCAGCTGGCCCGGAATATGCAGGCGAAATGTCGATTGCCCGCACGCCGCTTTATAGCGCCCTGCCCGCCATGCCGACTGGTGCCGTGACGGAAAAGGCGTTCTATCCGCGCCTTACGACCATCGGCAAACGCCACCCCGTCACGCGCGGGCTTGATGGCAGCGAACAGGAGCCACCGCACTGGAGCCGCTGGTTCCGCACCATCGACATCACCGCGCCACAGGGCGAAACAGTGATGAGTGGCGCGGACAACAAGCCGTTGCTGGTTCTCAACCGCGTCGGAAAAGGCCGCGTCGGCATGTTCCTCTCCGATCAGGGCTGGCTTTGGGCGCGCGGCTTCGAAGGCGGCGGTCCTTATGCTTCGCTCTATCGCCGTATTGCCCATTGGCTGATGCAGGAGCCGGAACTGGAGGAAGAGGCGCTGACCGCCTCCGGCAATGGCCGCACCCTTTCCATCCGCCGCCAGACCATGGGCGACAATCCGGGTGTTGCAACCGTCTCGACCCCATCCGGCAAGGAATTGCAGGTCAATCTTGCGCCCAGCAAGCCAGGCCTGTTTGAAGGTTCGCTGCAAACGGACGAGATCGGCATCTTCCGGGTGAAAAACGGCGATCTGGAAGCACTGGCCCATGTCGGGCCGATCGATGCGCCAGAATTTGCGGACAGTATCTCCACAACGGATCGTTTGAAGCCGCTCGCTGAAGCGGCCGGTGGCTCGGTCCATCGCGTGCATGCAAGTGCCGATAGTTCGGTCCGGGTTCCCACGATTACCGCAATCAGTGGCAACCGTAGCGCCAGCGGCAACGACTGGATTGGCCTGCGTGAAACCTCGGATACGCAGCTGAAAAGCGTCAATCGCCTGCCGTTGTTCTCCGGCTTCCTGGCGCTCGGCCTGCTGCTCTTCGTCTTTGGCAGCATGTGGTATCGCGAAGGGCGGTAAACCGCGTTCGTCCGACGCCCTCATCCTGAGCTTGTCGAAGGATCAAGGGCGAGCGCCGGTTCAGTTCCCCTCTCCTTCGAGACGCCATCTGCGACGGCTCCTCAGGATGAGGGGAAAACAAGCGTCTCCGCTAACTTCCCAGACGAAATCAATCAGGCCCGGTTGGCGTGGCGCACGATGCCGCTGACACCGTTCAGCGCACCGGTTGCGAGTTCGCAGGCAAGCATCCGGCGCGGATCGACCGATGCTGGCATGACCATGGAGCCAGCAGGCACCATCTTGAAACCGAACGGACCGTAGTAGGGCTCGTCGCCGACGAGAATGACCAGCTTATGACCAGCCTTCTCCGCCGCTTCCAGCGACATGCGCATCAGCTTGCCGCCAATGCCCCGCTTCTTCCATTCAGGCCGTACAGCAAGTGGTCCAAGCAGGAGTGCAGGCGTCTTGCCAACGACAACCGGCGTCTGCCGTACTGAGCCGACGACGATACCGCCCATCAGTGCAACGAAGGAAAGGTCAAGGGCGTGCGGACCACCTTCACGGATGAAATGCGCGGCCCGGGTAAACCGTCCGGGCCCGAAGGCTTCAGCATTGATGGCTTCGATTTCAATGTCGTGCGCCGGGCATTCCTGCGCGTAGGTCAGTTCAAGCTGCTGCATGGGCTTAGATCGCAATAGGAGAAGTCGGGGACCGTCAGGTCAATGGAATGCATTCCGCGCTTGGGCGCGGTTCAAGTTTCATCGTCGGATGAAAAGCATTTCCATTAATCGTTCTCCTTGGCGGTCGGCGTTTGGATGACCGCAATTTGGAATTTGCATTACACCAAAATGGACAGAGATAAAACTATTTTTTTCAAAATGGCGGTTTAGACTGATCTTTTTGGAACCGTTACGGACTGTTCACGGCTTGCAATGCTGCAAAACGGCGGTTCTCGCCCTATTCTCTTTGCAAAAGGAGAAATCACATGGGACTTCTGGTCGATGGTAAGTGGCACGATGTCTGGTACGACACCGAGAGCACGAAAGGCCGTTTTGAACGTTCTAAATCGCAATTCCGCAACTGGGTAACGGCAGACGGCAGCGCCGGTCCGACCGGCGAAGGCGGCTTCAAGGCCGAGCCAGGGCGCTACCATCTCTACGTTTCATATGCCTGTCCGTGGGCGCATCGCACGCTGATCTTCCGTGCCCTGAAGGGGCTTGAAGATGTCATCTCGGTATCGGTCGTGGATTACCTGATGGCGGAAGAAGGCTGGACCTTCTACGGCACGACTGGCAGCACCGGCGATGCACTTTACGGTGCAAAGCGTTTGCATGAAATCTACACTCGCGCCGATCCAAACTATTCCGGCCGCGTCACGGTGCCGGTGCTCTGGGACAAAGAGCGCCAGACAATCGTGTCCAACGAGTCAGCGGAAATCATCCGCATGCTCAACGCCGCGTTCAACGATTTCGGTGATGCCTCGCTCGACTTTTACCCGGAAGCATTGCGCGGTGAAATCGATGCCCACAACGATTTCATCTACCCCAATATCAACAACGGGGTTTATCGCGCCGGTTTCGCCACCACGCAGGACGCCTATGAGGAAGCGTTCGGGCAATTGTTCGCGGCGCTCGATTCGCTTGAGGATCGGCTTTCGCGCCAGCGTTATCTGACCGGCGACCGCCTGACAGAAGCGGACTGGCGGCTGTTCACGACGCTCTTGCGTTTCGATCCGGTCTATGTTGGCCATTTCAAGTGCAATCTGCGCCGTCTTGCCGATTACCCGAACCTTTGGAATTACACGCGTGAACTCTATCAGGTGCCGGGCGTGGCCGCGACCGTGAACATGGAACACATCAAGGGCCACTATTATCGCAGCCACAAGAACATCAATCCAACGGGCATTGTGCCTGCGGGACCGGAGATCGACTTCTCTGCGCCGCATGACCGCGATCGGTTTCCGAAAGCCTGACCAGACGGGACTGCGTTTTTCCTGCAACACTATTGTTAGAACATCAGCACTCTCTCAAATCTCTTGCGCCCCTTTGATTTCGATCAATGGGGCGTTTCGTTGCGCGGTCCAGATTGCACACATCACTACCCCCCAAGGCTAACAAGACTGACAAGACCGAACACGACTTAAGGAGAGAGAAGATGAACCGCTTCACGAGGGGATTGCTGGCCGCAACCGCGCTGACCTTTGCCGCGCCGGCAGCATTTGCTGCGGACGCCGTTGTAGCCCAGCCCGCATCTGAAATTCAGGCCATTCCGGAGGCCCTGTCGCCATGGCAGATCCGTGTGCGCGCACTCGGCGTCATCCCCCAGAATTCCGGCTATGTGAACGGCATTTCGGGGTCTGATCTCGACTATTCGAAGTCGATCACACCTGAACTCGACATCACCTATTACTTCACCGATAATTTCGCTGCCGAACTCATTCTCGGCACGACCTATGCCAATATCAATGGCGCCGGTTCAATCGACGGATTGGGCAAGATCGGCAAGGCATGGATTCTGCCTCCGACCCTCACCCTGCAATATCACTTCACCAATTTCGGCGCCTTCAAGCCTTATGTCGGCGCGGGCGTGAACTACACCATGTTCTACAATCAGGATGCGACTGGCGTTGAATATCTCAAGGTCAAGAATGCATTCGGCGGCGCGCTGCAGATCGGCTTCGACTACATGCTCAACGAGCATTGGGGCGTGAACTTCGACGTCAAGAAGCTGTTCCTGGAGCCCAAGTTCGACGCCACCCTGATCGGCGGCACGGAAGTCAGCGGCAAGGCCAAGCTCAATCCATGGCTGATCGGTACGGGTGTTACCTACCGCTTCTAAAATTACGCATGTCACAGTGAAGGCGCAGCCAATGTGCCTTCACCAAAGCGGAAGCGGTTCCAGATCGTGAAGCGCTTCCTGCAGACGCCGCTTGGTTGACGGCGTCGTCCCTTCCGGCAAATCGTCCAGAGGAAAGAAACCGCATTCTGCGATTTCCCGGTCCGGCAAACGCGGGGCCGTCTGTTCGAATTTCCTGCATATATAAAGCGCCACGTGGTCGCGCGGCGATGCATGCGCATTCTTGTAGAGCGCAAAAAGCTGCGGAGGGCCTTTCAGAACAATATTGGCCTCCTCGCGCAACTCCTTTTCCAGCGCCTGCCCAAAGGTCTCGCCACGTTCGACGCCTCCGCCCGGCAGTTGCCATCCGGGCACATAGGTATGCTTCACAAGAAAAACGGAATTCTTCTTTTCATCGAAGACAATAGCCCTGACGCCCAGCGTCATCGGGCGTCGCATTAGAAAATAAGTATGAAATATGAAATGACGAAAGCGCATACCGTCTCTCCGCGAGGCAATATACCTCTATCCAAAACAGCAATGACATCAACAAAAAGTCGCTAAACAGGTTTCGGTTTCACACATTATCCAGTAAATGGGCCTTATGTTTCGTCTCGCCCATATCTCCGATATACACCTTTCGCCTCTGCCGCGCGTGCGATATCGCGAATTGGCATCGAAGCGTATCACCGGCTATATCAACTGGCTGCGCAATCGCAAAAATGCGATGCACGGAACCGTGCTGGACACTCTCATTGATGATATGCAGGCGCAAACGCCGAATCATATCGCGGTGACGGGCGATCTCGTCAATCTGGCGCTCAATCTCGAAATCGATATTGCCCACGACTGGTTGTCCAAACTGGGTAGTCCGGACGATGTATCGGTCGTTCCCGGTAATCATGATGCCTATGTTCCGGGCGCGCTCGACAAGTCGTGCCGGAAATGGGAACCGTGGATGCGCGGCGACGGCATCGACAACAAAGACAATCGCCCGCAATTTCCCTATATGCGCGTGCGCGGACCCGTTGCGCTGATCGGCGTTTCGTCAGCGCGTGCTACGGCCCCTTTCATGGCGAGCGGCGACTTCCGGTCTGAACAAGGAAAACGTCTGGCCGCAATGCTGGACGAAGCTGGCGCTCGTGGGCTCTTCCGTATTGTGATGATCCATCACCCGCCGATCTATGGTGCAACGCCTGCCCATAAACGCCTCTATGGTATTCGCCGTTTCCAGAAGATCATACGCAAACACGGTGCAGAGCTGGTTCTTCACGGCCATACGCATCTTATCACGCATTATGAGATCGACGGGCCGAACGGCAAGATTCCCGTTATCAGCGTGCCGTCTGCAAGCCAGAATTTCGGCGGCCATAAACCGGCTGCCCGCTATAATATATTCAATATCGATAAGCGGCCTGACGGCAGCTGGTCATGCCTCATGGAAGAGCACGGCGTTTCCGATGCCAGCGAGAAAATAACCAAGCTCAACGAGCGCGTGCTTTATTAATTCCAAAACAAAAACGGCGCCGAAGCGCCGTTTTCATTTCATTCATTTAGTTTCACTCACTTACCAATCACCCGGTTAGCAGCCGAGACAATGGCTTCCAGCGAAGCGCTGACGATATTGTCGTTGATACCGGCGCCAAACAGCTTGCCGCCCGGATGAGCCATTTCGACATAGGAGATGGCCGAAGCATCCGAACCTTGCTGTAGCGAATGTTCGGAATAGTCAATGACCGACATCTTCACGCCGAGATATTTCGACAGCGCGTCGACAAAGCCGTCAATCGGTCCCGTTCCCTTGCCCTCGATATTCTTGGTCACGCCGTTATCGGTGATTTCGGCGGTCAGGATACGACGGCCCTTCTGTTCCGGATCAGGCATGGTGTGATGATCGACGAACTTGATGCGGGCATTGGGCTGTGTCACATAAAGCTGCTGGAACGCCTCGTGAATGCGCTTCGACGGCAGTTCCTTGCCTTCTTCATCGGTGATGTTCTGAATGATCTCGCGGAACTCGACCTGCAGGTTGCGCGGCAGGTTCAAGCCATAATCCGCCTGCAGGATATAGGCGATGCCGCCCTTGCCCGACTGCGAATTGATGCGAATAATCGCTTCATAGGAACGGCCCACATCCTGCGGGTCGATCGGCAGATAGGGCACTTCCCAGATCGGCGAATTGGCCGAACGGCGCGCCTTCATGCCCTTGTTGATCGCATCCTGATGCGAGCCGGAGAAAGCCGTATAGACCAGCTCGCCGACATAAGGATGACGCTCGGCAATCTTCAACTGGTTCGAATATTCATAGACTTCCTTCATCCGGTTGATGTCGGTGCAGTCCAGCTCAGGGTCCACGCCCTGCGTGTACATGTTGAGCGCCAGCGTCACCACATCGACATTGCCGGTGCGTTCGCCGTTGCCGAACAACGTGCCTTCAACGCGGTCGGCACCAGCCATCAAGCCCAGTTCGGTTGCAGCAATGCCCGTGCCACGGTCATTATGCGGGTGCAGCGAGACAATCAGGTTCTCACGATTGTCGAGGTTGCGGCACATCCATTCGATCTGGTCGGCATAGATGTTCGGCGTGTTCATCTCGACGGTCGAAGGCAGGTTGACGATCAGCTTGTTGTCTGCGGTCGGCTTCACGATCTCGATGACCGCATTGCAGATTTCCAGCGCCACATCCAGCTCAGTGCCGGTAAAGCTTTCGGGCGAATACTGGAAACGGTAGCCCCCCCCTGCTTTCGCTGCCATATCCATGATCATCTTGGCGGCGTCGGTCGCGATCTGCTTGATACCGCCAACATCCTTGGCGAAGACCACGCGGCGCTGCAATTCACTGGTGGAATTGTAGAAATGGATGATCGGCGACTTGGCGCCTTCAAGCGCTTCGAAAGTGCGCGTGATCAGTTCTGGGCGGCACTGGACCAGAACCTGCAAATCCACTTCGTCGGGAACATTGCCCTGTTCGATGGCCCAGCGGCAGAAATCGAAATCCGTCTGCGAAGCGGACGGAAAACCGATTTCGATTTCCGGGAACCCCATATCGACCAGCAGGCGGAACATGCGCTCCTTGCGGTCATGGCCCATGGGGTCGATCAAGGCCTGATTGCCATCACGCAGATCGACCGAACACCAGATCGGTGCCTTTTCGATACGCTTGGACGGCCAGGTGCGGTCATCGAGCTGCGGAACCGGAAAAGGCGAATATTTGCTGCCTGCAGTAGGCATGCCTTTGCGCTCGGAAATGGATTTCGATTGCGGCGTGGCGACGGACTGATTCATTTTCGTTTCCTCCCGGCTTTCGACGGCATTCAAGCCCGTCAAGCGCGGATACTACTGATCGATTATAAGGGTTTTCTGGAAAGGAGCACAGGCCTGCGACCGAAGATCGACCGCCGGACGCTCCTTTCAGCGAGCCCGGCGATCGCCGCTAAGGCCGAGGGTAAGAAGCGAGTTTAGAACGCAAACATCAACGCGCGCGCCGAAGGCAGCTGCGGAATGTTCCAAGGATGTTGCGTTTCTGATCGTCATGGAAAAGCTTTTACACGCGCGATTTGTACTGTGCAAGACAGTATTTCATTCAGGCGAAGGGCACCGCGCTGGTTCCCGGCGGCAGCTTGGCCTCATCCTCCGGCTCGACGTGGATCACCACGCGCGCGCTGTCGATCTGCTTCTTCAGGGCATCTTCGATACGGTCGCAAATCACATGGGCATCGCCGACGCTCATTTCCGCCGCAACGACCAGATGAAACTCAATGAAGGTTACACGGCCAGCGATGCGGGTCTTCAGGTCATGAACTTCGATAGCACCGCCCGCATTGGCCGAAATCACATCGCGAATGCGCATTTCCTCGGTTGGCTCGACGCCGATATCCATCAATCCCTGCACCGAGGAATTGATGACATGCCAGCCCTGCCAGAGAATGTTGATTGCCACCAGAATAGCAAGCAGTGGATCGAGTATGGCCCAACCGGTCACGACCGCACCGACAAGACCGACCAGAACGCCCACGGAGGTGAACACATCGGTCATGATGTGCTTGCCATCGGCTTCCAGCGCAGGCGAGCGGAACTTGCGACCAGTGCGAATCAACAATGATGCCCACAAGCCGTTTATGACTGCGGCTACCGTGTTGATGCCAAGGCCAAGCCAGGGTTCATCGAGCGTTCGCGGTGATTGAAGCGCAAACCAGGCTTCGCGGAAGATCAAAAGTGCGGCGACCGTAATCAGAACGCCTTCCACGACAGCCGAAATATACTCGGCCTTGTGATGACCGAAGGGATGATTGTCATCGGCGGGCAGATAGCTGACGCGAATGGCCCACCAAGCGCCGATTGCCGCGATCACATTGACGATGGATTCCAGCGCATCCGAATAAAGGGCCACGGAACCGGTCAATGCATAGGCCAGATATTTCAGACCCATCACACCAAAAGCAACGGGAATAGACCAAGCGGCAAGCCGCCGAACCTTTGCACTCGCGTCCATGATGAACCTTTGAATATCGTTATCTTGTCCCGAAATCGAGACGGGCCTACGCACAGCCCTTCACTCATTTACTAGAGCGCGATTCGATCTGATTGAATCAGATCGGTGCTCTACGTGTTTGTTTTGAACCGCGCATCTGATCCGAAAACCGTTTCACACTTTTCGGGATACGCTCCAGCGCGCGGGACACATCCACAACGCATCTGGCATATGCAGCAGCAATTCACCGCCGTTCTATACCCCAGAAAAGCGAAACTTCGTACCCCTGTTTTTTCAGTTACGGCATTTAATTTTCTCCTGCAAATGCAAGGCATTACAGTTGCAAATGAGTTGCCAAAGCAGGCAATGGGCAAGCATAGCAAACGCACAAAAAAGCCAGCCGCAGCGATGGCTGCGGCTGGCTCGAAATCGGAACGAAAAGCGTTCGATCAGTAGTTGGTACGGCGCGCCTTGTTCTTGCCCGCCAGATGCGTCACCACATTCTCGATCATGCGCATTCCGGCATTATGACCAAGGGTCATGATGGATTCCGGATGGAACTGAACGGCGGCAACCGGTTCCTTCTTGTGCTCGAAAGCCATGATGACACCGTCTTCCGTTTCCGCTGTGACCAGAAAATCGTCCGGCAGACGTTCAGGATCGGCGAAGATCGAATGATAGCGCCCGACCGTCACTTCCTTTGGCAGACCCGAGAATATCCGCTCCGGCTTCGACACGCGAATGCGCGACGGCTTGCCGTGCATCGGAATACGCAACTGGCGCAGCGTACCTCCATAGGCTTCTGCCAGTGCCTGCAATCCAAGACAGACACCGAAGATCGGCAGTTCCCGCTTGCGCGCCTTGTCGATGGTCGCCTTGCAATCGAAATCCTGCGGCGTGCCCGGTCCGGGTGACAGAACCACGAGGTCAGGCTTGACCCTGTCGAACACATCTTCGGCAACAGGCGAACGCACCGTCGAGACCGTAGCGCCGGTCTGGCGGAAATAATTGGCGAGCGTATGCACGAAGGAATCTTCATGATCAACGAGCAGGATCGATATCCCCTCACCCACCTTTGCCGCCACGCGTTCTTCCGCAATTTGATTGCTCTTCTGCGCTTCACGCACAGCCGAGATCATCGCAGATGCTTTCAATTCGGTTTCGGCTTCCTCCTCTTCCGGATTGGAATCGAACAGAAGCGTTGCACCAGCCCGAATTTCGGCCACGCCATCCTTCACGCGGATGGTGCGCAGCGTCAGGCCGGTGTTCATGTCGCCATTGAAGTGCATCATGCCGATGGCGCCGCCATACCATGCACGCGGGCTACGTTCGTTTTCCTCGAGGAAACGCATCGCCCACAGCTTCGGTGCGCCGGTCACGGTAACCGCCCATGCATGGCTGAGGAACCCGTCGAAAGCATCCATGCCGTCGCGAAGCCGCCCTTCAATATGATCGACCGTATGGATCAGGCGCGAATACATCTCGATCTGACGGCGACCGATGACGCGCACCGAACCCGGCTCGCAGACACGGCTCTTGTCGTTGCGGTCCACGTCCGAGCACATCGTCAGCTCGGATTCATCCTTCTTGGAATTCAGCAGTTTCAGAATCTGTTCCGAATCCGAAATCGCATCTTCGCCGCGCTTGATCGTGCCGGAGATGGGGCAGGTTTCGATACGCCGTCCGTTGACCCGCACAAACATTTCCGGCGATGCGCCGACCAGATATTCGTTGTCACCCAGATTAATGAAGAACGAATAGGGCGACGGATTAATCGTCTTCAACCGGCGGAAGATTTCCGATGGCGCGGTATGGCAGCGCTCATAGAAGGTCTGGCCCGGGACCACTTCAAAGAGGTCGCCGCGCTTGAAGCTTTCCTTGGCGCGCTCTACGAGCTTCGCATATTCGCCCGGATTGTGATCGCCGCGCGCAAGCTTGGCTTCCGATGGTTTGAAGGCCTGTGCAGGCGTTGCCCGTGCGAGACCATGCGTGGATGAGCCACCGCAGGTGAATTCATAACGATCCACCCAGGCACGTGCCGCATAGTGATCGGCCACGAAGATTTCATCGGGGATGAACAGCACCAGATCGCGCTGATCGTCGGGGCGCTTCAACTTGTACTGAACCGGATCGAACTGGAACGCCAGATCGTAACCGAAGGCACCGTAAAGACCGAGATTGGCGTCTTCCTCAGAAAAGAACAGACCGACAATGGCACGCAGAACGGTGAAGACCGAAGGCATACGCGAGCGCTCTTCCTCGGTGAAGGTTCCGTTCGGCTCGGCAATGGTCAGCTCAATGCGGCTTTCTTCGGCCTTGTCGACCGTCACCTCGGCAAGCGCCTTCACTGTGTCCAGGATAGGTCGCAGGAGAATGACGCCGCGGGCATTCAGCGCTTCGATGCGCATGGTGCGGGCGCGTGAGGTGATGACCACCGGAGGATCGACGATAGCCGTGTCCCATCGCGTATAGCGGCCCGGATATTCGTAGTTCGACGAAAATACCGCACCACGCCGTTCGTTCAGCGCATCGATATAGGTCTCGATCGCGCCCTTATAGGCCGTGAGGTGACGCACGCGCTCGACGACGATGCCGCCTGCCGTCTCGTGCTGGAATATCTCGCTATCCGCAATCTTCGCATTCATGATCGGCTATCCCAAATCTCAACTGTTTCCGAATATTTCCAGAACCCGGTTTCCCCGCCAGTCTTATTCAAACAGCCAAACAAAAAGGCCGCCCGGATAATCCCAGCGGCCTGTTTTCTAAACGCAAATGCACAAACGCCTGCGTGGCCGCTTTTAGCGGGCCCACCACCAACCGTTGATGACGATATTGCGCGAAATGTTCATGGACGTACTGTTAGCGTTCAATGTGTCCGCTTGCAACCGGAAAATTCAGCCACCCAAATGTGCCACGCAGGCCATCTTCGGGACAGAGTTCCACAGGTCTCGCAAAAGAAAATCCGGACAGTTTGGGGCTGTCCGGATTTCCTCAGAACCGGGATAAACGAAACGGAAGGAATGGGACGATTCCTCCAGTTTCAAACGCCCCCTTACCCCATGCCAAAATTTACAGGTGCAATATAACTTTCAGTATGCGCACTATCCTTATCACAGGTTGCGCATAATTTACAACCTGTGATTGTTATTTGCATATATGCTTACGTTTAAGCCGAATTCATCCGAGTAGTTCAAAAATTTGTAGGACCACCCAACAAGTTTCATCTTGCGTCGGGGACCGATTTCGGATTGATTTCCGTGGCAACTCAAACACATATGCAAAAATCAAGAACAGAGCCGTCACACATAAGCGGCCATTGGGGACAACTGATGAAGAATCTCGATGCGATGGACAGGAGTATTTTGCGCGCCCTTCAGGAGAATGGGCGCCTGACCAATACCGAACTGGCCGATCGCATAAATCTCTCGCAGACGGCAACTGCAGAACGCGTCAAACGACTGACCCGTGAAGGGTATATTCTCGGCTATTCGGCACGGCTTTCACCCAAGATGCTCGACCGGGCCATGCTGGTCTTTATCGAGATCAAGCTTGATCGCACCACGCCGGAAGTCTTTGAAACCTTCTCGACCTTCACCCGCAACAATCCCGACATTCTGGAATGCCACATGGTTGCGGGCGGCTTCGATTATCTCGTCAAAGCCCGTGTATCCGACATGGATCACTATCGGCGTTTCCTTTCGGAGGCGCTTCTTTCTCTGCCCGGCGTGCGGGAATCGCACACTTACGCCGTGATGGAGGAAGTGAAGGAAACCGCCTATATCGCCGTCTGAACCGGCGACAAGCCCTTCCTGAAGACATCGTTGCTGTCAGCAGAATGGCAGCAACGAACTCCCTACTTTTCACTTCCAACTTGCCATCGCTTATTTACGGGTATATACCCGCAATATGTCACATCCGTGTTTTTGTATCCTTCTGCGCCAGGCAGCCCGCAAGACATCGAGCGTCTATGACAACGCTCTGGCGCCGCTTGGCATCAATGTCGCGCAGTTCAGTACGTTGCGAAAAATCCGTCGTGCGGGTTCCATCTCGCTGACCGAACTTGCACATCTGTCCGAGCTGGATCGGTCGACCATGGGCCGTAATGCGAAGGTTCTGCAGCGCATGGGGCTGATCGAGCCTGCGGCCAGCGACGACCATCGCGAGACCAGCGTAACGCTGACGGCAGACGGTTGCGATCTTGTGGAACGCGGCGGCCCGCTCTGGGATCAGGCGCAGGAAGAAATCGAAGCCAGGCTGGGAGAGGACGGCGTGGAACAGCTGGAAAGCCTGTTACGCAGCCTCGATTGACCGGAGACCGGTTGTCCCTTGACTGAAAACAATGACCTGAAGCCACGCGCCCGTTATGGAGCGAACGGTTTCGCCATCAAACGTATGGCTGGCCAAAAGCCAGCTTGAAACCAGCTTGAACCCGAAAGCGCCAAAGATGATTTCTGCCCGCCTTGCCAGCTTTCTCGCCCAGAGGAACATCCATTACGGATGGGTCGTCGCCGCCATTACCTTCCTGACCATGCTGGCGACAGCAGCAGCCATGGGGTCTGCGGGTATCCTGATCGAACCGCTCCAGCGTGAATTCGGCTGGACGAATGCGAATATCTCCTTCGCAATGGCGCTTCGCCTCGTTCTTTTCGGCCTGATGGGGCCGTTTGCGGCAGCCTTCATGAACCAGTTCGGCTTGCGTCGTGTGGTTGCAGCCGCTCTCATCATGATTTCACTAGGGCTTGTCGGTTCCATTTTTATGACCGAGGAATGGCAGATGGTTGCGCTCTGGGGCGTGGTGATCGGCCTTGGCACCGGCATGACGGCGCTCGTGCTCGGTGCAACCGTTGCAGCACGCTGGTTCGAAAAGCGGCGCGGTCTGGTCGTCGGCCTGATGACAGCCAGTAATGCCACCGGCCAGCTCGTCTTCATGCCGATCCTTGCCAGTGTCAGCCAGACCATCGGCTGGCGAACGTCGCTCACCATCGTCGTTTGCTTCCTTGTTGCCGCGCTTGTGCTGGTTCTCGCTTTGATGCGTGACCATCCGGCGGATATCGGCTTGAAGCCTTACGGCCGCACGGCACCGCTCCCGGCACCCGGACCCAGAATGAGCTTCAGCACCATGCTGGCCTCACCCCTCGTCACGTTGCGCGAAGCGTCTTCAACGGCAACTTTCTGGGTCCTGTTCCTGACCTTCTTCGTCTGCGGCTTTTCCACAAACGGCCTGATCCAGACGCACTGGATCACGCTTTGCGGTGATTTCGGAATTGCGCCGGTCGGTGCGGCTGGCATCCTTGCCGTGATCGGCGCATTCGACCTGATCGGCACGATTATGTCCGGCTGGCTTTCCGACCGGTTCGACAATCGCTGGCTTCTGTTCTGGTTCTATGCGTTGCGCGGTCTCTCGCTGATCTATCTGACCTTCACCGACTTCACCGTCTACGAACTGGCATTGTTCGCCGTCTTTTACGGGCTGGACTGGGTGGCGACCGTGCCGCCAACCGTCAAGCTCGCCGCCGAACGTTTCGGCCCGGAAAAGGCCGGGCTGGTTTTCGGCTGGGTGTTCACCGGCCACCAGATCGGAGCCGCAGCCGCAGCCGCTTTCGCCGGGCTCGTGCGCACCGACTATGACAGCTACACCCCTGCCCTGATCCTCGCCGGTGCCATGTGTTTTGCCGCTGCGGCCATGGTGTTCATCATCAACCGTCCTGCTGCAAGGCCAGTCCTGCAGGCTTCATGATGCTATACGCTTCCTGCCCTTCCTGTTCAGTGCCAGCACGCCGAGACTGATCAGGAAGGCGGCGAGCGTGTCGGTCCAACCGGGCACCTCGCCCAGAAGAACAAGCGCCAGAACCAGAGTGATGACAGGGATCAGTGCTGATAGCGCTGCCCCTGCCGCCGTTCCCAGCAGCACAACGGCACGGTTGAAGGCAAAGACGCCAAAGGCCGAAGTAAGTACGCCCTGATAAAAACCCTGCAAGGCAATATCACCCCAGGATGTCGCGCCAAGCCCCTTGGGCAGGAAGAGCATATAGATCGGCAAATAGACAATTGCCGAGGTGACAGCCGCGATGGCCGTCGCATGCAGCCCGTCCATTCCCTTTCTGCGAAACACCATGACATAAATCGCCCACACGAGTGCCGCGACGAAAAAGAAAAAGTGCCCGAGCATTTCCGGTCCGCCCAGTTGCGACAGACCGGCGATCAGCATGGCGCCGATCAGGATCAGCACGACCCCGGACCAGCGCGACGGCGCAAGACGTTCCTTGAGAAGCGCCATACCCAGAACGGCAACCATTGCTGTCATCAGCCCCGGAATGAGCGCTGCTGCATGGGATGCCGGAGCATATTGTAGACCACAGGTGGTCAGCAGCGCATAGGGAACACCTGCTCCGGAAACCAGAAGCACAAAGCCGAGCGGACCGAGTTTGCGAAAGCCGAACCCTTTCATCAGAACCACGGGCAACAGCACCAGCCCCGCCACGCCGAAACGCAACGCAATGATGTCGAAAGGCGTCAGTGCGGTCTTGAACCCGAAACGGGTCAGGACGAACGAACCGGACCACACAAGAACCCCGGACAGTCCCCAGGCCAGACCGCGTATGGTATCGGAAGTCGAGCTTGTCGGGGTGGTTTCGGTAATTGCCGTCATGGTCACTCGCTGCAGGATGAGGGAAGAGCGCAGACTATTGCATCCCTGATATGCGCGAGCGTCACGGATAAGCGAGATATGAGATATTAGAGTTTCTTATGCCGCTCTGCTTCTGGCGTCCTGCGCCACGTCGCAGAACCGTTCGACCAGATGCCGGACCGGACTGTCGGCCCGAAAAACAATATAGACGGTACGAAACGTCGGCGGATTGAGGCGGCGCGCCCGCAATCCATGCAGATCGGCCCCCGGCAGACTGATTTCTGACAGAAGCGTCGTGCCGATGCCATGGCGCACCATTTCCAGCACCGTGGCAACGTCGCGGGTGCGCACCTGCTCGCTGCGCATTTCGCCATCGCCATGAATGATCCTGTCGATAATCATTTCGCAGCCTGCTGCGGCGATCAACTGGCGATCCCGCAGGTCCCCGGCAGTGATTGTGTCGTTGCGCATAAAGGGATCGTCACGCCGCCCCACCACGACAAGTTCTTCGCGGCCAACTTCCCGTGCTTCAAGCTCGGGCGTCGGCAGCGATGTAATGCCGAGATCGGCAATACCATCGCGCACCCACAGGCTCACATCGTCGTGCCCGCCCTCGAAAGCGCTGAATTCAATGCCGGGATAAAGCTGCTGAAACGTCTTTCGCAGACCGGGCAGAACATATTCAAGCTGACTTGGAATTGCCGCGACGCGCAGCCGTTCGGGCGCGCCGGAAGCACTGCACCGTGCCTGCTGCTCTATCCGGTCGACTGCCGCGAGGGCGGCCTTGGTATCGGCAAGGATCGAATGCCCGAACGCCGTCAGGGCGGCTCCATCGCGCTTTCGCGCCAGCACATCGACCCCGAGGATTTTTTCCAATGTCGCAATCGCCTGACTGGCTCCCGATTGCGTGAGCCGCAAGCGCCGCGCAGCAGCACCGACACTGCCGGTTTCCGCGACAGCTTCAAGCAAACGTAACTGGACCAGACTGATCTTCATCGCTTTGGTTCCGGGCTTTGGTTCCAGCTCAATCTTTCAATAATGCATCGCCCCAGTCGGCGCGACGTGCCCAACGGAACAGATCGCCGTCGCGCTTGGTCAGAAGACGTTCTTCCGCCCTGCCGTCATCCTTGCAGAGTTTAACCGAAACTTTGCCGCCGCCAACCCGTGTCGGCGCGATAACCCGCGCTTCCACTTCATCGACCGTCTCGCGCACCGCAGCAAGATAGATGAACTTCTCATTCTCCCACGGCACTTCGGCTTCCTTGGTCAGACGATGAATACGCGAGCGCGCAACGCGGCGCGAAAAATGGCACCAGTCAGGGGTGACCAGCGGGCAATCGAGCTGGTGCGGACAAGGCGCCGCAATGATTGCGCCTTCCGCAATAAGCGCCCGGCGTGCATCGAGAATGCGCTGCCAGCCTGCCGGTGTGCCGGGTTCCACGATCACCAGCATTTGCCGTGCCGACGCCCACAAGCGCTCAATCAGTGCCTGCCGCTTTTCAGGAGCAAGCTCGTCAAGCACATAGGCAATGGTCACGAGATCGGCTTGCGGAAAATCAAGTTTCTCCCGAACCACATCCCCTGCCCGCCAGTCGAGGTCGGAAAATCCGCAATTTTGCGAAAGATCGCTGCCCACAGCTCTGATCGCAGGACTGGCCTCGATCATCGTTGCCGAATGAAGCATGGGCCAGCATTGCTTTGCCGCCCAAAGGGCGGTTCCCGGTCCTGCACCCACATCGAGCATGGATTGCGGCGTGAAATCGGGACAAACCTCTGCTGCACTGTCCATACTGGCGCGAACCGCCGCATAGGTCGCAGGCAAACGTGCTGCCAGATAGGCCTTCGCGGCAAGATCATCGGAAATATGCATGCGTCCGTCCCGCGTCTCGGCGCGGTAACGGCGTGAAAGCATTTCAGATGCGCGCTTCAGATCGGCCAATGCTACGCCCTCAAGCGCAGCATCCACCGCCTGTCGCAATGAAGCTGGCAGTTCCATTGCCGGTCAGCGCTCCAGAACCTGTTTCACATCGACCAGATTCGAACGGACACGCAGAATGTAGAAACCCATCGTGGTCAGATGCGACGGCGTGAACCATGCATCCGGGCTACCGTTGGAAACGATGAAAGGCTGCATGTCGAGCGCAGCACGCATCTGCTTTTCCATCTCGTCCCACACACCGTCGAGGTGCTTCTCGGCCAGAACACCGCGGAAATCCGAATGTGCGGCGCGCAGCAGGCCGTAATAGGCATAGAGCTGACCATAGGCGAACCAGAAACGGTCATCTGCACGCGTATCGAACCAGCCGGCGTGGTAATTCTCGGCACGGTCCTTGAGGATGGCCGAAGTCGAACCGAGGTCGCTTGCGATACGGTCGACAAACTGGATCAGATTGTCGGCACGGGCATCGAAGGTCGCCTGACAGTTTTCAAGCCGTCCGTTGAAGGAACGTAGATCCTTGATCGCCGAACGGTAATAGCTCGGTGTCGGTGTCTTCGGACCGAACGGGCTCAGGCCGAAATACCAGGAATCTTCGGCAAACTGCAGATTACCGCGCGCCTTTTGCAGATCGCCGTCGATCTGCGATGTGCCGCGCAGGCGGCCGATATTGTCGACGAGCTCAATCGCGGTACGGCGTACCGCTGCATTGATGCCGCGCTGGAACGACGCCTTATTGTCGAGGAATGGCGTGCGATCCCAGTCCAGCCCGAAAAGACCGGTCTTGTAGAGTAGCATGGATGAAATCCACGCGTTCTGGTTCACGTTGAAATCGGTGAGATCCGCGGCAACTTCCGCTATCGCCGAGCGTGAGCATTTGCGGGCCGAAGACGGGATTTGTGCCGCCTGAACCGGCTGATTCGCGGGAGCGGCATCGCCAGTCTGATTGGTTTCAGGCGTGGCAGCAGGCTGTTCCGCGGGTGCTGTGGTGGACGGCGCAGCCGGTACGGCCTGCGCCTTTACCTCTTCACCGGGCGTAGTCGCATCCTGATAGCTGTACTTGGCCGGATAGTCGGGATCGAAATTCGTCCACACCTGAGTCTGCCAGATGAAATAGACGTAAAGACCGCCAAGACCGATCACGACGACCGCAACCGCAACTTTCCACAAAATTCCGAGCCGCAGGAAAAGCCGCCACAAACCGCCGAGCGGAATGGCAATCAGGCGAGCAAGCGCGGCGATGAAACGGCCCAGGAAGGAAAAAACGCCCTTTACTGCATTCCACACTGTAAAAAATCCTTCCTTTTGCCCGAAAATCCGGGCTTTCCATCGCTTCTGCATCGCCCATGGACCTATGCATTACAAGTCCTGTTAGCAAGCAGCCAAACCTGAAAAGGCTTCACGCTCTCAAATAGAGTGTGCTCATCTTTTCGACAACCTGGAACGGTCATCCAACTGATTTTATCCGTCATTTTCCGCTGACAGGGTTGAATCCCGAGGGCCGATCCGTAACATGGCGCCAACTCGCTTCGGCCAAATGCGTGGCAATCCAGCCCGTTTCCCCTTGGCCGACGGTTCCGGAAAATGATGAGTGACAGCAGTTTCAAGTCAGGTGCGAAACGGTTTTCCGCCGGAAACTGCGACCAACGTCGCAATCGAGAACATTTTCGCCGCTGTGGTACTTGAATGGCGCAATCTTTGGTGTTTGCTAAAGCTGGAACCGGAAAAACAATCAATCCGTCAAAACGGCCCGGTAAATGGAGAGAACAATGAAGTCCGTATCGACCTATATGCTTACGCTTGCCTTGGGTGGGCTTGCCACGGGAACGGCAATGCTGAGCGCGCCTGCAACCGGTTTCGCCGCCGAACCTGAAAGCTGCTCGACCGTCCGTTTCTCGGATGTCGGCTGGACCGACATCACCTCGACGACCGCGGTGGCGACAGAAATCCTGAAAGGTCTCGGCTACAAGACGGACATCAAGGTTCTTTCCGTGCCGGTGACCTATGCATCGCTGAGCAAAAAGGACATCGACGTCTTCCTCGGCTACTGGAACCCGTCCATGACCGCCGACCTCCAGCCCTATCTGGACAACAAGACCGTCGAGACGCTGCGCACCAATCTGACCGGCGCGAAATACACGCTTGCCGTGCCAAAATATGCTTATGACGAAGGCCTCAAGGACTTCAAGGATATCGCCACGTTCAAGGACAAGCTCGGCGGCAAGATCTACGGCATCGAGCCGGGCAATGACGGCAACCGCCTGATCCTCGACATGATCAACAAGGATGCCTTCGGCCTCAAGTCATTCGAGCTGGCGGAATCGTCCGAGCAGGGCATGCTGGCGCAGGTCGCGCGCAGCATCAAGAGCAAGGAACCGGTCGTCTTTCTGGCATGGGAGCCTCATCCCATGAACAAGCGTTTCGAAATCGCGTATCTCACCGGTGGTGACGATTTCTTCGGCCCCAATCTCGGCGGCGCCAAGGTCGAAACCAACGTTCGCACCGGCTACACGCAGGAATGCCCGAATGTTGGCAAGTTCCTCACCAATCTGGAATTCAAGCTCGATATCGAAAACGACATCATGGGCAAGATTCTCGATGATGGCGAAGAGCCTTCGAAGGCTGCAACCAACTGGCTGAAAGCCAATCCGGGCGCACTCGACCAGTGGCTCGCCGGTGTAACCACCGTCGACGGCAAGGAAGGCCTGCCAGCCGTCAAGGCGGCACTCGGTCTTTAATCCCGACATGCTGCCGGGCGGCGACAAACGCGGCCCGGCAGTTTCAAGGATGCCCGCACCCTTTCTCTTTGTTTTTACGCATTATCCTACGCAAATCGCATCGCACCTTTGCCGGAAATGCTCTAGCACGCAGCAGGAGACTTGATCGTTGAACTGGCTGACGGACTACAAGATCCCTGTCGGACCGACCGCCAAATCCGTGGTGGACTGGCTGACGGACAATATGGGCGGCTTTTTCGATACCCTCGCCGCCGTCATGCAGAGCCTCATTGACGGGCTGCTTTTTCTTCTCAAGCTCCCGCACCCTCTGCTTCTCATCGCAATCTTCGCTGTCATCGCGTGGCTGATCCAGCGTCGTATCTCGGTGGTCGTGCTGACCGTGATCGGCTTCCTGTTCATCATCAATCAGGGTTACTGGGATCGAACGCTCGAAACCCTGACCCTCGTTTTGTCAGCTTGCTTTCTCTGCATGGCCATCGGCGTGCCGCTCGGCATCGCCGCAGCCCATCGCCCCGCGCTTTACGCCGCAATGCGTCCTGTGCTCGATCTGATGCAGACCCTGCCGACATTCGTCTACCTGATCCCGGCCATTGTCTTCTTCGGCATCGGTATGGTGCCGGGCCTGCTTGCAACGGCAATCTTCGTTCTGCCTGCGCCGGTGCGATTGACCCACCTCGGCATATCGTCCACACCCTCATCGCTGATCGAAGCGGGTGAAGCGTTCGGTGCGTCGCGTTCTCAGCTCTTGTGGAAGATTGAGCTGCCTTATGCCATGCCGCAAATTCTCGCCGGTCTGACTCAGACAATCATGCTGTCGCTTTCGATGGTGGTCATTGCAGCCCTTGTCGGCGCCGACGGCCTTGGCGTACCGGTTGTCCGGGCCTTGAATTCGGTCAATACCGCACTCGGTTTCGAGGCTGGACTTGTCATCGTCGTGGTCGCCATCGTGCTCGACCGTATCTTCCGCGCCGGACGCGAGAAATAGCATGATCCCGAAAAGTGGAAACCGGTTTTCGGAACAGATCATGCTCCAACAAAGATCAGGAGCACGCGGATGACCATCATCGCACTCGAAGACGTCTGCATCATTTTCGGCAGCAATGTCGATGACGCACTTGCTCTTGCGGATCGCGGCGCTACCCGTTCCCAGATTCAGGCTGAAACCAATCTCGTGCTGGGCGTGCACAACTGCACACTCAACATTGAGGAAGGTGAAATCCTCGTTCTGATGGGGCTGTCAGGCTCGGGCAAATCCACCCTTCTTCGCGCAATCAACCGGCTCAATCCGATTTCGCGCGGGCGCGTTCTCGTACGGGAAGGCGAGCGCGCCATAGATGTCGGCAAGGCCGATCGCGGAACCCTGCGCCATCTGCGCACCGAACTCGTCTCCATGGTGTTCCAGCAGTTCGGCCTGCTGCCTTGGCGTACGGTTGAAGAAAACGTCGCTTTCGGCTTGGAAATTTCCGGTATGGGCAAGGAAGAGCGCCTTGCCAAAGCGCGCGACCAGCTTGAACTTGTCGGCCTGCAGGACTGGGCCAAGCGCAAGGTTGGAGAACTTTCCGGCGGCATGCAGCAACGCGTCGGGCTTGCCCGCGCTTTTGCAACCGGCGCACCGATTCTGCTGATGGATGAGCCATTCTCGGCCCTCGACCCGCTGATCCGCACGCGCTTGCAAGACGAGTTGCTGGCCTTCCAGTCACGATTGAAAAAGACCATCGTTTTCGTCAGCCACGATCTCGACGAAGCCATGAAAATTGGCAATCGCATCGCCATCATGGAAGGCGGGCGTATCGTTCAGTGCGGCACGCCGCAGGAGATTCTCCTGCAGCCTGCCGACGATTATGTCGCTGACTTCGTTGCCCATATGAACCCGCTCGGCGTGCTTCGGGCAGGCGACATTATGGTGCCCTTCGATCGCCAAGCAGCGCCACGTCCTTTTGCGGCCACTGCCCGGCGCGAAACGCTGGTGCGCGAGTTGATGAATGCGGTGGCAGACAGCAGCGGCGATGTTGGCATCATCGAAAACGGCGCCATCGTCGGCAAGATTGCAGCAGATGACATCGTGCGCGCCCTCGCCTGGCATCAGCAACGCGGAACGTCCAGCTAGAGCGGAATGCGCTTATATTCGTTCGCGCTTTTGCTGGAGATGCTCAAAACAAAAAACCGCACATTTTCATGTGCGGTTTTTTCATTTCAGACTGCATATAGATGTAGATCAGCTATGCGCTGCCTGTCTGGCAGCAGCGCGTGCTTCAACGCGAGCCTTGATGGCATCGACATCCGCACGCGGCGTCGCAGCAAAAAGCTTCTTCGTATAGTCATGCTGCGGATTGTTGAAAACGTCGTCGCGCGAGCCGTATTCAACCACCTCACCGAAATACATCACCATCACCTCATCGGCGATGTAGCGCACGACCGAAAGGTCATGGCTGATGAAAACATAGGTGAGACCGAACTCTTCCTGCAGATCGGACAGCAGGTTCAGAACCTGCGCCTGAACGGACAGATCGAGCGCGGAAACCGGCTCATCGAGAATGAGCAGCTTCGGGTTGAGCATCAGCGCACGCGCAATGGCGATACGCTGGCGCTGGCCGCCGGAGAACATATGCGGATAGCGGTTGAAGTGTTCGCGACCGAGGCCGACCTTCAACAACATCTGCATAGCCTTCGCGCGACGCTCCTCGGCTGACATGTTCGTATTCAGCAGCAGAGGCTCGGCCAGAACGTCACCGATCTTCTGGCGCGGATTGAGCGAGCCATACGGGTTCTGGAAAACGATCTGCACCTTCTGGCGCATTTCGGGCGTCAGGCCATCGCGAGCGATATCCACATCCTTGCCGCCGATCTTCAGTTCGCCAGAGGTCTGCGGATCGATCATGGTGAGAATACGTGCCAGCGTGGACTTGCCGCAACCCGATTCACCAACGATCGCCAGCGTCTTGCCTTTTTCGACCTTGAAGCTCACGCCCTTGACGGCATGAACCACTTTCGCCTTGCCGAACAGACCACCGCCAACATGATAATCGCGCTTGATGTCGCGCGCCTCGAGAACAATCTCGCTCATCGCGCTTCTCCCGCACCATTATTTTCAAAGACGAAATCGGAAACCGTCGGAAGACGATCACCGGTCGCATTTTCCGGCAGGGCCGAGAGCAGCGCACGGGTGTAAGGGTGCTTGGGCGCAGAGAACAGCGACAGCACGTCGGCATCCTCCATCTTGTGGCCCTTGTACTGCACGATCACTCGGTCCGCCGTTTCAGCCACGACACCCATATCATGGGTAATCATGATGAGGCCCATGCCGTGTTCCACCTGAAGCCGCATCAGAAGATCGAGAATCTGCTTCTGAATCGTAACGTCGAGAGCTGTTGTCGGTTCGTCGGCGATAAGGAGCTTCGGGTTGCAGGCAATCGCGATAGCGATCATGACGCGCTGGCACTGGCCACCCGACATCTGATGCGGGAAGCTTTTCAGGCGTTCCGCTGCATCGCGAATGCCGACGAGTTCCAGAAGCTCGATAGCACGCGCACGGCTCGCCGAGCCGTTCATGCCCATATGCTGCTTCAACACTTCCTCAAGCTGATACCCGACCGTGAAGCACGGGTTTAGGCTGGCAACAGGTTCCTGGAAAATCATCGAAATATCACGACCGATGATCTTGCGGCGCTCCTTGTCGGACATTGCCTGCAAGTCCTTGCCATCGAAGGTCATGGTGTCTGCGGTAACAGTTGCCGTCTTAGGCAGAAGCCCCATGACGGCAAGCATGCCGACCGACTTGCCCGAACCGGACTCGCCGACAATCGCAAGCACTTCGCCCTTGTCAACCCTTATGTCGATCCCGTCGACCGCCCGGAACGGGCCTGTCGAAGTGTCGAAAGAAACCGTGAGGTTCTTGATTTCAAGCAGAGCCATCGATCAGCTCCTCTTCAGTTTCGGGTCAAGCGCATCGCGCAGACCGTCGCCAATCAGGTTGATGGCGAGAACAGTAATCAGGATAGCAAGGCCGGGGAAAGTAACGATCCACCAGGCACTCAGGATGAACTCACGCGCTTCGGCAAGCATCGTGCCCCATTCTGGCGTTGGCGGTTGCGCGCCCATGCCAAGAAAGCCCAGAGCCGCAACGTCGAGGATGGCGTTGGAAAACGACATCGTTGCCTGCACCACAAGCGGAGCAAGGCAGTTCGGCAGAATGGTCTTGAACATCAGGCGCAGCTTGCTTGCACCGGCAAGCTTGGCCGCGGTCACATATTCGCGTTCCTTTTCCGCCATGACGGCGGCGCGGGTGAGACGCGAGAAGTGCGGCAGCAGAACCAGCGTGATCGCCAGAACGGCATTGATCAGACCCGGCCCGAGGATCGCCACCAGAACCAGAGCCAGCAGGAGCGACGGGAATGCCAGGATAACGTCCATGATGCGCATGAACACCGTATCGACGCCGCCACCGAAATAGCCGGTGATGAGGCCGATGGTGATGCCGAGGCACATCGAAATAATGACGATGACAAAGCCCACGAGCAGCGAATATTGCGCGCCATAGATCAGGCGGGACAGAATATCACGCCCGACAGCATCCGTTCCCAGAAGGAACTGGGTCGAACCGCCATCTTCCCAGAAGGGTGGAACCTTCACGAATTGACGGAACTGTTCCGTAGGATCGTGCGGCGCAATCAATGGAGCGAAGATCGCCACCAGAATAATCGCGAGGAATACGAAAAGACCGATCACAGCGCCACGGTTGACGCTGAAATAAAACCAGAAGTCCTTCAGCGCACGCATCTTGCCAATGTCGTTCGCGGCTTCCGGCTGAATAGCTGAGTGTGTCATGATACCCTCACTTGTGCCGGATACGCGGATTGATAAGGCCGTACAGCAGATCCACGACCAGATTCACCAGCATGATGATGAATGCAATCAGCAGCAGTCCGCTTTGCACGACCGGATAATCGCGACGGAAAATGGAATCGAGCATCCATTTGCCGATACCGGGCCATGAGAAGATCGTTTCGGTCAGGATCGCACCAGCCATCAGAACGCCGACCTGCAGGCCGATGGTCGTGATAACAGGGATCATCGCGTTGCGAAGTGCGTGCAGTCCGACAACGCGACGAACCGGCAGGCCCTTGGCGCGAGCGGTGCGCACATAGTCCTCGCCTAAAACTTCCAGCATGGCGGAGCGGGTCTGACGCGCGATAACGGCGAGCGGAATGGTCGCAAGCACGATGGTCGGCAGGATGAGATGCGAGACCGCCGAGGCGAAAGCGCCCTTCTGATCCGACAGCAGACTGTCGATCAGCATGAAACCGGTCACAGGCGGGAAGAAATAGAGCAGCGAGATACGACCGGAAACCGGTGTCCACTGCAGCACGCCCGAGAAGAAAATGATGAGCAGCAGCGCCCACCAGAAAATCGGCATCGAATAACCGACCAGCGAAATGCCCATCAGGCCCTGATCGAACCACGAGCCGCGCTTGACAGCAGCGATGACGCCGGCAGGAATGCCAAGGAGAATAGCCACGATGATCGCGCAGATGGACAATTCGACAGTTGCAGGAAACAGCGCGAAAAATTCGACGAGAACAGGCTTCTTGGTCACCAGAGACTGACCGAAATCGCCATGCAGCAGGTTCCAGACATAGTCCAGATATTGCTGCCAGATCGGGCGATCGAACCCAAGTTGCGCCATCAGTTCGGCGTGGCGCTCAGGGCTTACGCCGCGTTCGCCGGCCATCAGTAGCACAGGATCGCCGGGAAGAACCCGGACGAAGGCGAAGGCTACGATTGTAATGCCTATGAAGGTCGGAACCAGATAGACGAGTTTGTTGAATATGAAACGGAACATACAAAAACTCCGACCGGGTGCAGGGGATCACCCTACACCCGGCCGCTTGTGTTGTCAGATTTTACTCGGAAATATCAACGTCTTCGAAGCGATAATCGCCGAGCGGGCTCTGTTTGAAGCCCGTAACCTTGGCCGACATCGGCACAAAGACCGTCGAGTGAGCAAGCGTATTCCAAGGAGCCTGCTCCTTGAAGATTACCTGTGCTTCTTCGTAAAGCTTCGTGCGCTCTTCCTGGCTGGTCGAAACCTTGGCCTTCTGGATCAGGTCTTCGAACGGCTTGTAGCACCACTGGGCGCGGTTGTTATTGCCAACACCGGCGCAGCCGAGAAGCGTGCCCAGGAAGTTGTCCGGATCGCCGTTGTCACCGGTCCAGCCGAGGATGACGGAACCGTCACGGTCCTTGTCGGACGACTTCTTGAGGTATTCGCCCCATTCCATCGAAACGATCTCGGCACTGACGCCAACCTTGGCCAGATCGGACTGCATGAGTTCAGCAGTACGACGTGCGTTCGGCATGTACGGACGGCTGACAGGCATGGCCCACAGCTTCATCTTCAGATCCTTGACGCCAGCGGCTTCGAGAGCCTTCTTGGCAGCTTCCGGATCGTACTTGTCGTCCTCGACCTTGTCGTTATAGCCCCACATTGTCGGCGGGATCGGGTTCTTGGCAACCTGGCCCTGACCCTGGAACACGGCATCGACGATGGCCTGCTTGTTGATAGCCTGGTTCAACGCCTTGCGCACTTCCGGCTTGTCATAAGGTGCCTTCAGCGTGTTGTACGCGAAGTAAGCAACATTGAGGCCAGCCTGTTCGTCAACCTTGAGGTTGGAATCGGCCTGAAGGCCCTTGATGTCTGCCGGAGCAGGATAGGACATCAGGTGGCATTCGCCAGCCTTGAGCTTCTGCGCGCGAACAGCAGGATCGGTCGTGATTGCGAAGACGAGATCGTCGATCTTCGGCTTGCCACCCCAATAGTTTTCGTTGGCCTTGAAGCGGACGACGGCGTCCTTCTGGTAGGCGACGAACTGGAAAGGACCAGTACCGACCGGAACCTGATTGAGATCGTCCTTCTTGCCGTCGGCGGCAAGCTTGTCCGTGTATTCCTTCGAAATGATCGAAGCGAAAGGCATCGAGATATTTGCGAGGAACGGCGCTTCTGGACGGTTCAGCACAAACTTGACGGTATAATCGTCAACCTTGGTGATTTCCTTGATCAGCGCACCCATTTCCATGCTGTCGAAATATTCGTAGGTGATGCCAGCGGTGTACTGGTGCCAAGGATTGTCCTTGTTGCGCATGCGATCAAACGAGAAGATCACGTCGTCAGCGTTGAAATCACGGGTCGGCGTGAAATAGTCGTTCGAATGGAACTTGACGCCCTTGCGCAGATGGAAGGTGTATTCCAGACCATCGGCGGAAACATCCCAGCTTTCTGCGAGACCCGGCACGACTTTCGTCGTTCCGTTTTCGAATTCGGCAAGGCGGTTGTAGACCGGATGTGCCGAGGCATCGAACGTATCGCCGCCGGTATAGGCAGCCGGATCGAAGCCTTCAGGCGAAGCCGGCGAGCAATATACAAAGGTCTTTGCCGATGCAGCACCGCTCATCAGAGCCACCAGCGCGGTTGCTGCCAGGAGTTTTTGGTAGAATTTCATTATTGTCCGCCTCCACGGAAAAGCATGCCGCGCGCACCCCATTGCCCGCAGCTTGCGCTTATCGAAACGCGTGGACTGTCACTTTGCAAGCGCAATCTGTAGAACCAGTTCACATTCTCAACGGGTTTTGGCCCCAATGGTTAGATTTTTATTCCATCAATCGACGAAATTTCGAAATATTGCGCTAAAGCCCCTTGATTTATAATATTATTCGCACGCATTTTGCATGGGATAATGCAACTTATGCATCACCGACTCAGGCGCGACGTCAATGCGGCCGATCAATCGGAAATTGCTTGCAGTTTTGAATGTCCGGCATAAGTACTCCACCGAATTCGCTGGCTCTATCGAATAAGGCACAGTATTAAGTGGATAATATTAGTCATATTTGAGTCTGACAGCCATGCCTGAAACCAATCCAATTCGCCCGACCACGCCTGAAGCCATTCAGCTTGCCAAAACCCTGTTGCGGACATCGCGCTACGGTGCCATCGCCGTTTCCGACGCTGCGACCGGCAGGCCACTGGCAAGTCGTGTCTCCGTAGCGACGGATATGGACGGAACGCCTCTCATCCTGGTTTCCGGATTGGCGGCACACACACCGGGGCTGCTGGCAAACCCGGCCTGCTCGCTTCTGCTCGGCGAGGTTGGCAAGGGAGACCCCCTCGCCCATGCGCGCGTCACGCTTCATTGTCAGGCCCGGAAAGTTGAGAGAACAGCCGCTGACTACCCCCGCATTCGGCGACGTTATCTCAATCACAATCCGAAGGGTTCGCTTTATGTGGATCTTGGAGACTTTGTCTTTTTCCGGCTTGAACTGGAAAGCGCCAGCTTGAATGGTGGCTTTGGCAAGGCATTCAACCTGACACAGGACGACTTGCTCTGCGCTGCGTCGATCAGCGCGGACTTTGCCGAAAGCGAGCAAAATGCGCTCGACAGCATGAACGAGTATCACGCACCAAAAATTGCGCAAATTGCTCAACAGCTTTTAAAAGCGGGAACCGTCAAAGATCAGAAAAAGGTGATAGGATTGGATCCGGATGGCGTCGACATCGCCAATGGCGACCTTGTTCTGCGTTACGTTTTTCCTTCGAATCCACCCTCCGTAAGGGAAGCTGTTACAGCACTGACCAAACAGTAAATAAAGCCCCCTGAAACAAAACCGCATTTTTTTTGGGACGAAATTGCACGTCTTTATACTGGATTGAATATAAGCAAGGGCTTTTCAAATTCTGCATATGGCATTATTTTCAATATGCATGCTTATGAAAATTCGCATGTATATTTTTAACTTTGTCGAGTCTTACGGGGGTATGACGGCAAATGAGCAACGAGAATACTTTCTTTGATTTAATTGAAAATGTAGATCAGGCTGCCGACTTCCTGTCGGCACTTGCTAACAATAAGCGATTACTAATTTTATGTAAGTTGCTTCATAATGAAATGTCGGTAGGTGCGCTTGCCAAGGCGATTGACCTTAGCCAATCCGCCTTGTCTCAGCACCTGGCAAAATTGCGAGCCCTTGACCTCGTTTCTACCCGTCGCGACGCGCAGACCATCTATTATATGGTCTCTTCGCCGCATATCGAGTTGATGTTGTCGACACTTTCAAGTCTGTATATGAGTCCAACACCGCGCAGACATAATCTGGCGGCAGTCGCTCACGCATAATCACATGAGGTCACAGCCGTGCGATGAACCAAGACACTCATTCGCACGGCTGCGTCCAGCAGATCGACGATCCGAACGACATCCGCTTGTCCCCTTATCGCGATATTCGCGAGAAGGATCTTGTAGGACGCCAGCAGCGGTTTATCGCTGAAGGTAAAGTGGTTCTGAACGTTCTGTTCTCATCTTCGGCGCGTTTTGAGACAGAATCGCTGCTCGTTCTGGAGAACCGGCTTGCGGGCCTCGGCGAACAACTCAGCCAATTGCCCTCAGAGGTTCCTGTCTATTCCGTTCCACAAACTGTTATGGATGCGGTCGCAGGATTTCATGTCCATCGCGGCATTCTTGCAGTAGGCCGTCGCAAGACGCCGCCAAGCCTTCAGGCAATGCTGAATACCCTGCCCGCAAAATCACTCGTCGTCGTTTTGTGCGGCATTTCCAATCACGACAATGTCGGTTCGATCTTCCGCAATGCCGCCGCTTTCGAAGCCGACTGCGTCCTGATGGACGATACGTGCTGCGACCCGCTTTACCGCAAGGCTATTCGGGTATCGGTCGGCGCCACGCTGAAAGTTCCCTATTTCCACGGTGGAAGCATTGATGAGATCATCGCTGCGCTGGGCGATGCCGACTTCAACCTGCTTGCGCTAAGCCCGTCATCGTCGCTCAGTGTCTACGATGCGACCAAGCACGGCCGACAGGCGCTCTTGCTCGGCACGGAAGGCGAAGGATTACCGCCACGCCTGCTTGAGAAGCTGCAAACAGCGCGAATTCCCATGTCCACTGCGTTCGACAGCCTGAATGTTGCAACCGCATCCGGCATCGCCTTGTCGCGCTTCAGCAAGTTTCAGTAGATTTCTCGTTTGCCTGACGATGGCAATACCGCTGCTATCAACCGGCCGTCGATGGCTGCCAATCCTGCGGCGATCATTGCCATGCCGATCAAATGCTTGGCTTGCAAAGTCTCGCCAAGAAAGAGCACTCCGAGCAGGATCGCACTAACGGGAATGAGAAACGTCACCAGCATGAGATTGACCGCGCCCGCAGTCGAAAGAATGCGGAAAAAGAGAACATAAGCTAGTGCTGTTGAAAGAAGCGCGATACCGGCCAGCGCTCCCCAGACTGCCGCGCTCGGAGCGGCCAGCGTCCAGGGATGATCGACCAACAAAGCCACCGGAATGAGCATGACGGTCGTGGCCGTCACCTGGCCGGTAGCGGTTATCAACGGCGCGACCCCCATCGCTTTGAAGCGGCGACCGAAAATTCCCGCCAGCGAATAAGAAAAAGCAGCACACAGAATCGCAAGCTGCGGCCACAGATTGCCTCCAAGCCCGCCGATGGCATCGGGTCCGATCATGATTGCTACACCGCAAAAGCCGATCAAAACGCCAGCAATTTTGTTCCGGGTGATCTTTTCATCCGCCGTCAGAAAATGCGCAACAATGACGCCGAAGAGCGGTGTCGTGGCATTGAGGATGGAAGCCAGCCCGCTGGCAATCTGGGTCTGCCCCCAGACGATGAGACAGAAAGGCAGCAGATTATTGAGAAAGCCCATTCCGAAAAACGCCAGCCATACACGGCGGTCTTTCGGCAGCGACAGGCCCATCATGCGAATCAATACGACCAAAGCGAGCGCAGCCAGCCCCACCCGAAGCGTGACGATACTGAAAGGCGGCAATTCTCGAACAGCAATGCCGTTGAAGAAGAATGAACCGCCCCAGAGAACGGAAAGAACAAGAAGCATCGCCCATTCCTTCCACCCCATCATTTTCTGCGCCGTCATCTTCAAGACCTCTGAAGCCAAAGCTTGGAGCGCATCCCGAAAAGCGTGGAACGGTTTTCGGGATGCGCATCAAAACAAAAAGTTGGAGCGCCGATCTGATTCGGCCGGATCAAAACGCGCTCAAAATACCGCTCACTATGAGCTTAGACGCAGCCAGTGCAATTGACTTCCCGTTTGTCGCTTTCAAACTCTGGAACATGTATCTCGAAAGTGGAAACCGGTTTCGGAATAAAGACATGCATAACAACGAATGCTCTAACTGAGATTGCATCTTGCTGACACACATAAAAAAAGCGGATGCTCTCGCACCCGCTTTTCATTCATCGATCACAAAAAGCTTCAAGCTGCCGAGGCACTTGCCGTGTTGGCGACAAGGCGGCGCAACATCTCTTCTGCCTGCGGCTCGCGTTCCGAACGGCCAATAAAGCCGCCGCCAAAGACGCGCGCAGTGTTGCTTTCATCGGAATAAAGCACGCAGGCCTGTCCCGGAGCGATACCGCTTTCACCATCGACCAGCTCAACCCAAGTCTGGCCATCGGCATGGCGCAGCACGGCAGGGCGTGGCGGTCGAGTCGAGCGAACCTTCGCGAATACTTCCATTCCGCCTTCAGGCAAATCGCTGATCGGCGCATCGCCCAGCCAGTTGATGTCACGCAGGAAGACTTTGTGCGTTTCCAGCGCTTCACGCGGACCGACGATAACCCGCGCATTGGCGGCATCGAGATGCACGACATAAAGCGGTTCACCTGTGGCAACGCCAATGCCACGGCGCTGGCCAACGGTGTAGTGTACAATGCCATCGTGGCGGCCGAGCGTGCGGCCATCGATATGGACAATATCGCCGGGATTGGCCGCTTCCGGCTTCAGTTTGGAGATAATGTCGGAATATTTGCCCTGCGGCACGAAGCAAATGTCCTGGCTGTCCTGTTTCTTGGCGACAGTCAGGCCCATTTCCTCTGCAATTTCACGCACCTGTGCCTTCGGCAGATGACCGAGCGGGAAGCGCAGATAATCGATCTGCTCCTGCGTGGTTGCAAACAGGAAATAGCTCTGGTCGCGATCCGTATCGACCGGACGATAAAGCGCACGGTGCGCACCATTGGCGCGGCTGCGAATGTAATGTCCTGTCGCCAGCGCGTCGGCGCCAAGATCGCGTGCGGTCTGGAGAAGATCGGCGAACTTGACCGTCTGGTTACAGGAGACGCATGGAATCGGTGTTTCGCCGCTGACATAGGAATTCGCAAATGGATCGATCACAGCTTCGCGGAAGCGTGCTTCGTAATCGAGCACATAATGCGGAATGCCGAGACTTTCCGAAACGCGGCGGGCATCTTCGATGTCCTGTCCCGCACAGCAGGAACCAGCGCGATGAACGGCTGCGCCATGATCATAAAGCTGCAGCGTCACGCCAACGACATCGTAACCTTCACGTTTGAGAATCCCGGCCACAACAGATGAATCGACGCCGCCCGACATGGCGACGACAACGCGCGTGTCTTCCGGCTTTCCCGGCAGATCGAGGCTGTTCAGGCTCATGATTGATTCCAGCTTCCGGGCATACGCCCTGCTTCTCAAAATTTAGATTTCTGCGCCCTATATAGGCTAAAGTGCGGCAATTTGCCAAGGGTCCGGGAACAATCATTGTCCAGATTGCGACAGGCAAGCCACACTTCCCCGTGAGGTTTTCCAGACATATGTCGCAAAAACGCCGGCAATAGGGCGAAAACGAAAATTTTTCCAAGTCTTACCAGAGAGTTACCAGCTGCTTAGGTAATTTTTAAAGCTGTCGCGTTAGTCTCACACTCGATTAGGTCCTTGAGTGTTGTGTAGAGAGTACAATGACCGATCTGGTAAGACCGCGTATAAAATATGTTATCGGTCCCGATGGCAGCCCGCTGACCATTGCGGACCTTCCCCCCGCCAATACAAGGCGCTGGGTCATCCGCCGCAAGGCCGAAGTTGTCGCTGCTGTTCGCGGCGGACTTCTGAGCCTTGAGGAGGCATGCCAGCGTTATACATTGACGGTGGAGGAGTTCCTTGGCTGGCAATCCTCGATCGACGAGCATGGTCTCGCCGGTCTCAGGACCACCAGAATACAACAATATCGTCACTAAGACCTGTCTCGCCAAAACCGGGACAGGTTTTGGAAGGACGGGGATCATGGCCTCGGTGGAACAATATCTTCCGTGCTTGTCATGGATCGACAAATCGAAAACCGGCCCACGTGGCCGGTTTTTATTTGCACATTCCGTTCCTATGTTGTGAACTTGATGCGTTGATCAGAACACGTATTTGTTCAGGAGGATGGCATGAGCGGGACTATCGAGATTCGCAAGGAAGACAGCTCCGACGGCGGACGCTATGCGGCTGTTCTTGACGGCAGCGAAGCCGAAATGACCTATACGAAGCTTGGTCCCTCATTGATTTCCATCGACCACACTTTCGTGCCGGATACGATGCGTGGCAAAGGCGTCGCGCAGGCGCTTGCCAAGAATGCCGTTCTGGACGCGCGGCGCAGCGGATGGAAAATCATCCCGCGCTGCAGCTTCATGCACGCGCAGGCGATGCGTCATCCTGACTGGTCGGATGTTTTCGGCAAGGAATAATCGCTGAACTAAAGCATGTCTCCCAAAAGTGGGAACCGCCTTCGCGAGGAAATCAGTCCACTGAACTGATTTCTGATTCCGCTATAATGGGATAAAGACGCGCGTAAAAACAAAGAGATAGAGTATTTCCAACGATTCGATTTAAACTGGAAATGCTCTATTGCAGGTCGCGAATGCGGCGCGCCAGACTTTTGGGGCCGGATTTCTTGTCTTTTCCTGTGTCAGATTTTTCTGCCGCTTCAAGAATTGAATGGATCGGAGATTCCGGTCCTTCTTTTTCAGCGGTCGCAGCCACCATACGGGCGGCGAGCACGGCCATTTCTTCACGAAGCGCTGCATTCTCGCGTTCGATTTCGGCCAACTCGGGGTTGTCACTCGCGCCAGCATTCTTACGGCTATAGCGCTCGATTTTTTCCTGCGCGTCGGAAAGCTCGGATATCAGCTTTTCAAGCTTCTGCTGCAGTTCACCATTGCGCCGCTTTTCGCTTTTCAGCTCCGTTTGTGCAGAGGTCAACTGGGTCGAAACTTCGTTGTAACGTGCTGCGGCTTCCTTGCGATCTCGACGCATTTCAGTCATCTCGTTTGTCAGACGGCTGTACTCCGTCTCGCTTCCACTTATTTCGATACGCAAGGTATCGGCCAGTCCCTCGAGCGCGCTGTAGTGGCTTTGCATCCGTTCCAGTTCCGCCTGGAGGATTTCTGCCTTTTCCAGCGCCGTGTCACGCGCTGTCTCGGCTTCTTTCGTCACCCGCTCGTGCTCTTCCAGTTGCTTCTCGATCTCCGCCTGGCTTCCTTCGAGGAGCGGAATGCGTTTCAGCTCTTCATATTGTCGGGCGAGCGTCACCTTCTGTTCCGCGTTCTTGTGGCGTTCGAGCTTCAGCAATTGTTCCTGACGGCTGACCGCAACGGCGTGTTCGGCGCGCAACCCGTCGCGGTCGGCACGTATCTCGGCCAGCGTTATCGGCAGTTCCGCCTGAACCTGCCGTCGCGCCAGAAAAAAGGCACGGCGCCAGACCGAAGGGCCGAGCAGAACCACGACGAAAACTGTCACAAGAACGCCGAATATGAAAAAGAGAGCGGACTGGATCACGATTTCAAATAGGCCCGAACGGTTTCAGACAAGTATTTCCTATTCATAGTGCGCAATCGACCGTCTTTCCAGCCAGCTAAAACAATCTCCGGCTGAAAAGACACCCATGCGCAACTAATCCTTAAAACGGATTCCACGTCGGCGCAGCGGACAGCTTCAGATAACCGATATTCACACCTAGCCTCGCGCCCACACCGGTGCGGATCGGCACCAGCATGATGTTCTCGCGTTTCAGGACGTTGAAGCCGACACCCGCAATGACATAGGCAGAGCCTGCAACACCGGCATAACGACCGTAAAGGTTCTGGATGTCGTCGAGATTGTAGACGAGCATCATCACACGAGAACCCTGCCCGCCGAAATCCCAGCCAAGTGAAGGGCCTTGCCAGTAGGTCTTATGGTCGCCTGCGTTCTTGGTATAGAGCGTGCCTTCGCCGTAGGTCAGGCCGCCGATGAAAGCGCCGGAGCCTTCTTCACCAAGAATATAGCCGTTGGGCAGACCAAAACTCTGGAACGCCTTTTCGACCGCGCTTGCGATGCCACCCGAAGTCGACCCGAAGAACCTGTGACCAGATTCGACGATTTCCTCGGCAGTGTATGTGTTCTGTGCTCTGGCCTGATTTGGCAGAGCGATGAAAGAAACAAACAGCGCCGCAAAAAACGCAACGAAGCACGCCGCATTGCGGAATCTGATTTGCGACAGGGATTGTATGGCCATGTAAAATTCCTTTTGGCTCTCCGCTCCTCTGTCTGACGGCCCTGTTAAAAGCCAGACCACGTCTCTTACGGACATTTCGGTCGAATCGCACCTATTTTAGACCCGAATTTATTGTCCAAACCTTTAAGCATCGAAATTGGCGTTACGAAGGCATACGATTTCCAGCTTTTCACACTGATGTGAGGGAATGCCGGAGCCCGAAAGAACCGGAAAGAGAGCTTTGTTGCGGCGGTCCGACGGCGCGTGTATCCAGTTAAATCGATATTCCGGGCGATTCGCCCACCTTCATGCAGCGCGCAAACTCTGGCTTTGCGAACTGTCTCGTCAACCGATAACGGTCTGCTCATCCAACACGCCGGGACGAGCAGGATCGATCCGCGTTCCGGAGAAAACGCCATGCCAATGCCCGTTACCCTTTCTGCGCTCGACCTCGGTGCGCTTCTGTGCAGCAGGATCTGTCATGACATCATTTCGCCGGTTGGCGCGATCAATAACGGTCTGGAACTGCTGGAAGAAGGCGGAGCCGACGAAGACGCCATGGCGCTTATCAAGTCGAGCGCCCGCAATGCCTCCGCCCGCCTTCAGTTTGCCCGCATCGCTTTTGGCGCTGCAGGTTCGGCTGGCGTGCAGATAGACACAGGCGATGCACAGAACGTCGCCACTGAATATTTCAAGAACGAAAAGCCGGAATTCACCTGGGAAGGCACGCGTGTCCTTCTGCCCAAGAACAAGGTCAAGCTGCTTCTGAACATGCTTCTGATCGGCAATGCAGCCATACCACGTGGCGGCTCACTGGCCGTGCGCCTTGAAGGCGGGGACACCGAACCGCGCTTCGTCATCACCGTGAAGGGTCGTATGCTGCGCGTTCCACCGAAGTTCCTTGAGCTTCACTCGGGTGCTGCCCCGGAAGAGCCAATCGACGCCCATTCCGTCCAGCCTTACTACACTCTGCTTCTGGCCGAAGAAGCCGGCATGAAGATTTCCATCCACGCCACTGCGGAAGACATCGTATTTTCTGCTGAATAAGCGCCCCTGAGCGCGGGGCCGACCCGCGCTCACACTGGCAAACAGTCATAAAACCCTCTATCAGTCAGGCAACGCATTTCCAGCGAGATATGCGTCAGAAAATATTCAGCGAAGGCGTGACAGCCAACACGCATTTGTGGAGGGGGACTGCATGGCGAATGAACCAATGACAGGTTGTTGCCTGCTGGTCGACGATTCCTCCGTCATTCGCAAAGTCGCGCGCCGCGTCCTTTCCGAAACCATTGCAGAATTTGCTGAGGCCTCAACCGGCCGGGAAGCGCTCGAAACCTGTTTTGCGCGCATGCCAGACGTCGTTCTGCTCGACTATGACCTTCCGGACATGACAGCGCTGGAGGTCGTAACCGAGCTCCGCGCCATGCCGGGCGGCGACCGCCCCCGCATCATCCTGTGTCTTTATGAACTCGATGTGACCCGCATCATGCGGGCGAAGCGCGCAGGCGCCAATGGCTACATCCTGAAGCCGTTTGACCGCGCCTATCTCACCGAACAATTTTCAGGCATCCTGTCCGCCTAAATCCGAAAGCAGTCCCCAAAAAGCAAAAGCTCCGCCGAAGCGGAGCTTTTTACATTTCGAAGCCTGTTGCCGATCAGGCGCTTTCGCGCATTTCCGCATCCGGCTCACGCAGCACATAGCCGCGACCCCAGACAGTCTCGATGTAGCTCTGGCTACCGGAAACAGCGTCAAGCTTCTTGCGCAGCTTGCAGATGAAGACGTCGATGATCTTCAGTTCCGGCTCATCCATGCCACCATAGAGATGGTTGAGGAACATTTCCTTGGTAAGCGTCGTACCCTTGCGGAGCGAAAGAAGCTCCAGCATCTGGTATTCCTTGCCGGTCAGATGAACGCGCTGGCCGGAAACTTCGACCGTCTTCGCATCCAGATTGACCACCAGGTCGCCCGTCGTGATGACCGACTGAGCATGCCCCTTGGAACGGCGCACAATCGCATGAATACGTGCGATCAGCTCGTCCTTGTGGAACGGCTTGGTCATGTAGTCATCGGCGCCGAAGCCCAGACCGCGAACCTTGTCCTCGATACCGGCCATGCCGGAAAGGATAAGGATCGGCGTCTTCACCTTGGACAGACGCAAGGTGCGAAGAACTTCGTAACCAGACATATCCGGCAGGTTCAAGTCCAGCAGGATGATATCGTAATCATATAGCTTGCCGAGATCGATGCCTTCTTCGCCCAGATCGGTCGTGTAGACATTAAAACTCTCGGACTTAAGCATCAACTCGATGCTCTGTGCGATAGCACTGTCGTCTTCAATCAAAAGGACGCGCATCTCTTATCCCCTTTCCGCAGCCGACCCGATGTCCCTCACGGCAGCACACGGAACTATCGTTGCCTGTGCATGAAGGTGCCAGCAAATGGTTAACAAAATATGATTCTGCTTGGCAAGCATATTTCTGCCCTGTTTAGAAAATTCTCTTACGCGCCTGAATCATAAAGACATTCTCATTCTGATGACTCTAAAGCATCGCATTAAGAATCTTCGCTAAGCGATTCATCTGACTCTAGCTTTCGCCTGTTGCCGAAAAACCACACGAGGTTTACCGAGCCTTAAGTCCTAACGCGTATGATTAACTTCGCCGGTAAAGGAATGGTTACCAAACGAGCGAATTCTTAACTTTTTGTTTCGCTTGTTGAGCCCTTTCGGAAGAACGGCTGCGATGATTTCCCCTTTAGGGGCTTGGATTCGCAAGGAGATTCGGCGGTGGATCGGGTGCGTTTTGCTCGTTTACACCTGTTAATAAAGTCGGGGGGAACGCCCCAACACATGAAGCTGGTTGGTGTTCAAGGAGTATTGCGTATGAAGCCACGTGAAAGCCTAGTCAGGCTGAAACTGTTCCAGGTGAAGGAAAAACGCCGTCAACTGGGCCAGCTCGACCTGATGATCGGCGAGTTCGAACGGATGGCCGGAGAACTCGACGCCCAGATTCTATCGGAAGAGAAAAAAGCTGGCATCACTGACATCAATCATTTCGCTTATCCGACCTTCGCCAAGGCGGCACGCCAGCGGCGCGACAATCTCTTCGTATCGATTCGCGACCTGATGTCCCAGAAGGAAGCGGCCGAAGCCGAATTGTCGGCTGCGGAAACCGAACTGACGAAAGCCGAAGCGCTCGAAGAACGCGACGGTGGCAAGGCTCCGCGGGAAGTGATCGAGCGCCCTGTCAACCAGCGCCGCGCCATGATCGGCTGATCGAAGCGGCCATACGGAAATTCAAGACGCTGCTTTTGTCGAAAAGCGGCGTCTTGCCGTTTGCTGCAAGCACCTCTTTTTCCTCAGTATATTGATATTTAGAAATCAATATTTCCCGAGTAAAATCGGATTTGCATAGCTTCCTCCCCAGATGTAGTGAGGAAGGGCAATGCAGAAAACCTCCCCCTCAGGGCCGAATTCGACCCAAAGCAAGTTCAGTTTCAGGAACAGAGCCAGACCAATCCAATGGGTCTTGCTGGCTGTGTTTTCCGCTATTCTGATTTTTGCAGGGGAAGTGCTGCAGCTACCTGCCGCCATGCTCCTTGGCGCGATGCTCGGCGCAATCCTGATGGCTGCAGGCGAAAGCACCTTGCGGGTTCATCGCTGGCTGTCGCTGTTAGCCCAAGGCGTTGTCGGCTGCCTTATCGCCCGTTCGATCACGGCGGAGTTTTTCACCAGCATGGGTCAACACCTGCCCGTTATCCTGCTCTCCGTCGGCTATGTGCTGTTTACCAGCACTTTTATCGGCTATCTGCTCGCGCGGTTTCGCATCCTGCCCGGAACAACTGCTGTATGGGGATCTTCTCCGGGCGCTGCCACCGCAATGACACTGATGGCCGAAGCCCATGGAGCCGATGCTCGTCTCGTCGCCTTCATGCAATATCTGCGTGTGGTGCTGGTCGCCACAGCCGCTTCGCTCGTCCTGCGCCTCAGCACAGGCGTGGAGACCGTTGCGCCTGTCGAAATCGTCTGGTTTCCGCCCATCGACTGGTCCACCCTCGGCCCGACAGTGCTTCTGATTGTCGGCGGCTCGTTCCTTGGAGAAATTCTCCGCATCCCCACCGGCGCCATGCTCGTGCCGCTTGTACTGGGCGCATTGCTTCAGGACACCGGTTTCATCACCATTGACCTGCCACCATGGCTGCTCGCGGTCAGCTACCTGCTTATCGGATGGCGCATCGGCCTTGGCTTCTCACGCGCCATCATCGCTCATGCCGCGCGGGCTTTTCCAGCGGTGCTGACATCCACGCTGCTCCTCATTGCCGTTTGCGGACTTTTCGGCATGGCGCTCGGTCACGTGCTGGGACTCGATCCGCTGACCGCCTATCTCGCTACCAGTCCCGGCGGCGCCGATACTGTTGCAATCATCGCAGCATCAAGCAATGTCGACCTGCCCTTCATCATCGCGATGCAGACCAGCCGCTTCTTCATCGTGCTTCTGGCAGGTCCTGCCATCGCCCGCTTCATCGCTGCGCGCATCGATAAGCGGATCATGAAAAAGAACCTTTAATACCAAGTCTCGTTGCGTTTGACTCATCGAGACTTGGTTAAGCCCGTGCGGCGATTGAGCATTCTCAGGGCGTGATGCATTTGCATCTTAACGCCCTGCTATAACAGCCCGATTGCCGAAACTGGCGGGACCGTGTTACGCTTTCTGAATGACACAGGTTTGCACCCATCTCATGTTTCAGGGCAGTGCAGGCGCAGCTCTGGAAACATATCGTTCGATCTTTCCCGACTTCCTGATCGAGTCGATCAAAATCTATGACGAAGCGAGCGGTAGTCCCGGGAAGGTGCAGATTGCACGTGTGACCTTTGCCGAACACCGGCTGATCGTCATCGACAGCCCCATTCCGCATCAGTTCGATTTCAATCCATCCATATCGCTGTTCGTCGATTTCCATGATGAGGAAAGCCTGACCAGCGTTTTTGAAAAGCTATCAGAAGGTGGTGAGACGCTGATGCCGCTCGACAATTACGGGTTCAGCAAGCTTTTCGCCTGGATCAAGGACAAATACGGCGTTTCCTGGCAATTGAACTTACAGGCATGACAAATAAAAAACCCGGCTTTCGCCGGGTTTTTCGTCAATAAGGTTGAGATAGATCAGGCCTTCTTTCCGTGAAAACCACGGATGGCGCCGATGATCTTGTCATGATCGGCTTCCGACAGATAGGGGTGCATCGGCAGGCTCAGAATGCGGTTCGGCAGGCTTTCCGAAATCGGAAGTCCACCCGGCGCAACCGGATAATGCTTGTATGCCGTCTGCTGGTGCAGCGGCTTCACATAATAGATGACCGAAGGAATGCCTTCCGCCTGAAGATGCGCCTTCAGGCCGTCACGATTTTCGCTCTCGATGGAATACTGAGCCCATGCCGAACGGTTGCCAGCCGGAAGGGCGGGAACCTTGACGACATCCTTCAGCGCTTCGTTGTAGCGCTTGGCGATGCGGTCACGTGCTTCCATTTCGTCTTCCAGGATCGCAAGCTTTTCCAGAAGGACGGCAGCCTGAATCGTATCGAGACGCGAGTTGATGCCGATACGGACATTGTCGTACTGGGTTTCGCCCTTGCCGTGGAACAGCACCGAGCGCAGCGTATCGGCCAGTTCGGCGTCGTTGGTGAACATGGCACCACCGTCGCCATAGCAGCCGAGAGGCTTGGCCGGATAGAAGCTCGTCGCACCGACATGGCCGAAAGCACCACACATGACATTGTCACGCTTGCCGCCGATCGACTGTGCAGCGTCTTCGATGACGAACAGGCCTTCGCGGTCGGCGATGGCGCTGATGCGGTTATAGTCGGCAGCCAGACCGAACAGATCGACCGGGATAATCGCTTTCGGCTGCAGACGGCCTTCCTTACGGATAGCGGCGATGGCAGCTTCAAGCTGTTCGATATTCAGATTGTATGTGTCCGCGTCTACATCGATGAACACCGGCTCTGCGCCAACCAGCGCAACAACTTCCGCCGTGGCAGCGAAGGTGAAAGACGGAACGAACACCGCGTCACCCGGGCCGATACCGCGTGCCATCAGGGGCATCTGCAAGGCATCGGTGCCATTGGCGCAGGCGATGACGTGTTCCACACCCAGATATTCACCGAGCTTCTTTTCGAATTCGGCCACTTCCGGTCCAAGAATATAACGGCCTTCCGCAACAACCTTGGAAATGGCGGCATTGAGACGGTCTTCGATACGCGCGCGCTGCGCTCCAAGATCAATAAACTGCATGTTGGCTCCAATATATCTGGCCCGCACAAATGGATATGCGAATCCTCGGCAACCTATTTATTCGCTTGCGCCCTGCCCCGCTATGGCCAGAGCGTTCAAAGTTTTGCGATTCCTGTAACACCGCTTGACGCAGTTGACGCGGATCGCACGGCTCCCCTTTAGCGCGGGTGCCGGACAGTGCCTTCCGTGAGGATACGCAGCACACTGATTGCTTCCTTGCCATCGGTACGCGGCTTTTCGCGCGTCTCGATGCAATGCAGGAAATGCTGCAATTCGCGTGTCAGCGGCATGCCTTCCTCAACCGGGATATAGACAGGCTCGACGGATTTGAAAGACCACTGGTCGTTTTCCCGCCAGACTTCATGGCTGTAGAGCGCAAGCTTGCGATCCCATGGTTCGCCGTCATCGAAGACAGCCATGCCCTTTGTGCCGGTAACGGTCAGACGGCGTTCACGATAAGCATTCAGGCGCGATGCAAACAGGTGGCCGCGGATGCCATTCGGAAAATCGAGATGAAGATGGGCGATGTCGGTGAGATGATCGAGTGTCGCAACACCCTCTCCGCGAACCGCGCTCGGTTCTTCCCCGGTGATAGCCAGGATCATCGAAAGATCGTGCGGCGCAAGATCCCACAGGGCATCGAACTCGTTGTGGAACTTGCCGAACCCGACACGATGCGAATGCACATAGCGAATGTCGCCGAGCTCACCGCTTTTCACCATGTCGAGAAGCTTCTCGAAGGCCGGGTGGAAACGCAGCACATGGCCAACCATGAACACGCGACCGTTTTCGCGGGCAGCTTCCACTTCGGCTTCTGCAGCCGGAATGTCGAGCGCGATCGGCTTTTCGACCAGAACGTCCTTGCCGTTTTTCACTGCCTGAATGGCATATTGTGAATGAAACTGCGCTGGCAGCGCCAGAACGATGCCATCAATGTCTGGACGCGTGAACAATTCATCGACGGGAATGCTCGGAACATTGAACTCGGTCGCGAAGCGTTCCGCCTGTTCTGCCCTTGAGTCCGAGACTGCCTGAAGGGCACCGAGGCTCTTCAGGGTACGAATGTGATTGCCGCCCCAATAGCCGCAACCCAAAACCGCAATACGAGGTGCCATAAAACTATGCCTTTGCTGATGCCAAGTTCCTTATCGGTGCAAATGATAGAAAACAAGACGAAAGCTATGCGAAGAGTGCTTGACAGCATTTCATTCCGCACATATACCGCCGCCATTCCTTGCAGGAACAACGATTTGTCCCACCGGAAACGGCGATCATGAAGTTGTCTCTGTAAAGCGACGCGTGGCGGAGTAGCTCAGTAGGTTAGAGCAGAGGAATCATAATCCTTGTGTCGGGGGTTCGAATCCCTCCTCCGCTACCATCGTTCTCCCTCTCCAGACATCTGTGTCAAATGCCTATAGCTTGACTGGCTATCGATGCGCTTTATGTTGTGCGCGTCATTATTTAACGTCGGCACATTCATGCAAATCATCGCTCTCGATCATGTTCAACTGGCAATGCCTGAAGGTCAGGAGCAGAAAGCGCGCGATTTTTATGGTTCGACCCTCGGCTTTGCGGAAGTTCCAAAGCCTGAGAATCTGGCGGCTCGTGGCGGTTGCTGGTTTGAGAATGGAGCAATCAGGCTTCATCTGGGCGTCGAACGTCCTTTCGCACCTGCGCGCAAGGCACACCCTGCATTTCTGGTCGATAACCTCCATAACACGATCGCGCATCTGACGCGAGCAGGCATCGAAACCATCGGGGATGAGCCGCTGCACGGTTATGAGCGTTGCTACATCCACGATCCGTTCGGCAATCGTATCGAATTGATGCAAAAGATAGCCTGACGGCGATGGCCATCAGGCTATAAGTTTTAATTCGCTGCAGCTGCGATGATGCGACAAAGCCCTTCGCGTACCACCGACTTGCTGGTCGCCTGCCCCGCCTGAATACTGAAGATCGCATCGACACGAGTGCCTTTACCCTGCGCCCGTGCAGTGACGCGCAAGGTCTGGATGCGACCCGATCCGGTTGTTTCCTGAAACGCGTCAATCGAAGCGAGCTGCTTGTTGACCTTGATGCCCGAAAACCCTTCGGCTGCGACGGCTTGCGCCAGACGCTGCAAGGCGGTCGATGATTTCACACCGGCAAAGCTTTGTGTCGAGCGATAGCTAATCGCTGTTACGAGTGGAACACCCTCGGACTTGAAATTCTGTTCGCACGAAGCAGCAAAGCCTGCCCCAGTTGTCGCCAGGGTCAACAGACCCGCAAGCAGAAACACCCGCATTCATCTCTCCCTCAACTATATTAGACATTTAGACTATTAAATCGTGGCAGCAGTTTCGCCAACGGGAAGTTGATGGCCATGCGGCAACACTTCACTGGATTGTGGCCGGCGCAGCGACTATATCCGGCCCAAAGCCCGCTACCCGGCGAAAGGCAATCGACAAGCGATCATGACTGTTCTCATCAACCAGCCTCACCCGTCCATCGATCCGGTTTCAATCGAGAAACTAGTGGCCACTTTCTATGGACGCGCACGCGAGGATGAAGTCATCGGGCCGATCTTTGCCGATGCGGTTCATGATTGGGATCATCACATCGCACAGATCGCCGCATTCTGGTCGTCGGTTATTCTCAAGACCGGCAATTATGAAGGCCGCCCCATGGCGCCACATCTGAAACTGGGACTCAAGAACGAACATTTCGACCGTTGGCTCGACCTTTTTGAGACAACCGCACGCGAAATCTTCCCGCCGGAAGCCGCGATCATTTTCATAGACCGGGCACGGCGCATTGCCGACAGTTTTGAAATGGCGATTGCTACCAATACGGGACAGATTTCCGCACCACGGCATTCGCACCGCCCTCTTTAACCACAAGAGGACGCAACCCTTGCGGGCAATGCCACCCATCTTGTCATCGAATATTTAACTATATAAGCACGTCCGCAGAATAGCCGGGCCGCAATTCAGTTGCGTCAATAGAAAATAAAGGCTTGCGGGAGCAGATAAAGCCTGACGCACGATGGTGTGCTTGCGGATTAACTAATATTCGCAACATATCACTTGCATAAAGGGGCAGAATTTCGAACAGTTACCGTAGCTTTTTTGAAAGCTCGATAGATCGTGTATCGCGTCAACCCAGACGTGAAGTTTCGACTTGAGCGGATATGCAGGGAGTTAAACTATGAATGAATCCATTCGCGAACTTTTGGCCAAGGTCGGCGGCCTGCCGGGCCCGGTGACGGACATCGCCGACGATGCCGACCTTTACAGCGCGGGCCTGTCCTCCTTTGCATCGGTCCAGCTCATGCTTGGCCTGGAAGACAAGTTCGACATCGAATTTCCGGACCAGTATCTCAATCGCAAATCTTTTGCGAGCATCAAGGCCATCGAACAGACGATCACCCAAATTCTCAAGGACAAAGAGGCCGCATAATGAATGCCGGGGCGGGAAACAGTCTTTCAGAGCGCGTGGGCCGCGTTGCGGCCATAGCGGGTAAATTTTCCGATAGCGTCGATAAGGAAGGCCGCTTCCCGTGTGAAGCAATCGATGCGATGAAGGCCGAAGGTCTGCTGGGCATTCAGGTGCCGAGCGAATTCGGCGGCGAGAGTGCAGAGATCGACCAGATTGCAGAACTGTGCTGTGTTCTTGGTCAGTCTTGTGCATCGAGCGCCATGATTTTCGCCATGCATCACATCAAGCTTTCAAGCCTGGTGGAGCACGGCCAGACGGTTGAATGGCACCGGGACTTCATGCGCAAGGTCGCAAAGGACCAGCTACTGCTTGCTTCGGCTACGACCGAAGGCGGCATTGGCGGCGATCTGCGCAACTCTCGATCTGCGCCATCGAGGTCGAAGGTGATATCTGCCGTCTGGAAAAGAACGCCACCGTCATTTCCTATGGTACCTATGCGGATGCCATTCTGATCACATCGCGCTCCCACAAGGATGCCGCATCGTCGGATCAGGTGATGACCGTGTTCCTGAAGGACCAGTACACGCTCGAAAGGACCCATGACTGGGACACGCTCGGCATGCGTGGCACCTGCTCGGAAGGTTTTGTATTCCGTGGCGAGGCGGACAAGGTGCAGATCCTGCCGCATCCCTTTGCCGAAATCGCAGCCCAATCCATGCTGGCGCAGTCGCATACGCTGTGGAGTTCGCTCTGGTATGGCATCGCCGTCGATGCGGTCAACCGCGCGCAGGCATTCGTGCGCGCCGCAGCAAAGCGCAATCCGGGTGCGCCGCAGCCGGGCGCTCTGCGCGTAGCCGAAGCGTCCAACATGCTTCAGATGCTGAAATCCGAAATCGTCGCTTGCCTCAAGACCTATCGCGAAGCAAAGCACGATCCGGACAAGCTGGCCTCGATGGGCTTTGCGATTGCGATGAACAATCTCAAGATTGCCGCATCGCAGACGATCCTTCAGATCATCAATCATGCCATGCTGGTCTGCGGCATCATGGGTTACAAGAACGGTACGCCTTTCAGCCTCGGCCGCCATCTGCGTGACGCGCATTCGGCGCAGTTGATGATTTCAAACGAGCGCATCCTCGGCAATACGGCCACCATGCTGCTCATTCACAAACAGAACACCAGCCTTTTGGGGTAATTGCCATGGATGCTCAGAGATCATTTCTAAACCGGCTTTTCGATTCCGGTCTCCTGATCGACACCGGCGTGGAAGGCCTATACGGACGTTCCGGCCAGTTCGAAGATGTCATCCAGGCGTTTGAACGCCTGATCGACCGTACCGGAGGCAATGACGGCGCCGAAGCGATCCGCTTTCCACCCGGCATGAACCGCGCTTTTTTCGAGAAAAGTGGCTACATGAAAAGCTTCCCGCAGCTGGCCGGCACCGTGCACAGCTTCTGTGGCTGCGAGCTTGACCACGTCAATCTCATCAAATGCATGGATGAAGGCACGGACTGGACGCTGGAGCAAAAAGCAACAGACATCGTGCTGACGCCTGCGGCCTGTTATCCGCTCTATCCGACTGTAGCCAAACGCGGACCGCTGCCGCAGGGCGGCGGGCTTTACGACCTGCAATCCTATTGCTTCCGTCATGAACCGTCGATCGACCCTGCCCGCCAGCAGCTTTTCCGCATGCGTGAGTATGTGCGCATGGGCACCGAAGCCGATGTGATGTCGTTCCGCCAGCTCTGGATCGACCGTGGCACGGAAATGATGAAGAAGGTCGGACTGCCGGTCGAAATCGACGTCGCCAACGACCCGTTCTTCGGACGCGCAGGCAAGTTGCTGGTCAACAACCAGCGCGACCAGAACCTGAAATTCGAGCTGCTGATCCCGATCACCAGCGTCGAAAAGCCGACCGCTTGCATGAGCTTCAACTATCATCAGGACCAGTTCGGCGTGAAGTGGGGCCTCTCCCTCGATGACGGTGCCGTGGCGCACACGGCCTGCGTCGGGTTCGGACTGGAGCGCATCGCGCTGGCGCTCTTCCATCATCACGGTCTGGATGTTGAAATCTGGCCGGAAAACGTACGCAAGGAATTGTGGGGCTGATCACGACCATGCAGGCAGTTTTTCCGAACATCGCGCCCGACCGTTACACGCCGCACGCTTTGCATGCCCAGACGCGTATCTGGCCGGAAACAAACTGCTATGTCGATCTTTGGATCGAAGTGCTGGCAACATTGGGTGTCGCTCCGGAAGCCATGCTCGGTTTCACGCTGACACAGGATTTCGAGGGCGACCAGTTCACCTTCTTCAAGGTGCCGCTGGAAGACCTCGAAGCCCTTTATGGCGTTCGGGCGACGGAGCTTGCGATTTTTGATCATGTGGAAAGCCATGTCGCCGAGCAGATCGCGCGCGGACGTCTGTGCATGATCGAAATGGACAGCTACTTCATGCCGGATACGCACGGCGTCAGCTATCGCACGGAACATGGCAAGACGACCATCGCCATCAACCGTATGGACGTCGAAAACCGCTTGCTGGACTATTTCCACAATGGCGGTTTCTATCACCTCGAAGGTGAGGATTTCGACGGCGTTTTCCAGCGTCATCTGACGGAAACCGACCTGCCCTTCCTGCCCTATACGGAATTTGCCAAGTTTCCGAAGCATGTGCCGGATGAGGCGCATCAGCGACGCGTTGCCGAAATCCTTCTGCCCCGCCACTTTGCCCGCAGGCCGAAGGAAAACCCGATCCGTGCCTTTGCCAGCGTGTTTCCGGGACAGGTTGAAGCAATCGCGGAACGCCCGTTCGGCTTCTTCCATAAATATGCATTCAACACGCTGCGCCAGCTCGGCGCGAATTTCGAACTCGCAGCAAGTCATCTTGACTGGCTCGGACAAGGCAGGCGCTTTGCAACGGCCTCGGCAGATGCCTTGCAGATTGCGGAAACGGCAAAGGCTGTTCAGTTCCAGCTCGCCCGCGCCGTCATGCGCAAGAAATTCGACACATTGGCCGGAACGCTACAACCGGCGGCAGATGCCTGGGATCGGATGACGGCAGCGCTTGCAGCGGAACTTGGTCGCGATGCGGCTTGAACTAAACCCGACCAACCGACCGCTCTCGACCGGCTGGCGGCTTGCTGTCATCGGGCCGGATGCGGCGCAAACGCCGCATGATGCCAAGTCCAGTGCGGCGATCAATGACGCGCCGGTGCCCGGCACAGTGGCGGAAGCTCTTGAAAAATCGGGGCATTTCGACCGAAACAATCCCGTAGCGCTCGATAACAGGCAAGCCTGGTATTTCCTTGATATCGAGGAGACACCCGGCCCCGCCACACTCCATTTTGGCGGGCTTGCCACGATTTGCGACATCTTTTTCAATGGCGAGTTGCTGCTGCAAACCGACAGCATGTTTCTCGGCCATGATCTGCCCGTTACACTGACCGGCAAGGACGAGCTTGCCCTCTGTTTTCGCGCGCTCGCGCCTTGCCTCAGCCAAAAAGGTCCACGCGCCCGCTGGCGCACGCAACTGATGAACACGCAAGGTCTGCGCCTCATCCGCACGACCGCGCTTGGCTATATGCCAGGCTGGTGCCCGGAAGTGCATGCCGTGGGTCCATGGCGTCCGATTTCCATCAGCCGTTCTGATACGGAGACCATATCCGACATCGCCATTCAGGCAAGGCTGGCCGAAACCGGTGATGGCGAACTTCAGGTCAGCTTTACCTATAGCGGCAAGGCCGAGGCACCCATTCTCCATTGCGCAGGGCAACAAATCGCCTGCAAGCGCCAGACTGACAATCATTGGACGGCAAGGCTGACGCTTCCTAATATTGAACCATGGTGGCCACACACGCATGGCAATCCGACGCTTCACAATGTCGAACTCTCACTTGACGGCGAACTACGCCCGCTCGGGCGCACCGGCTTCCGCCGCATCAAGGTTGATCGCGGGCCAGACGGCAAGGGCTTTGCACTCAGGATCAATGGCGAGAAGATTTTCTGCCGCGGCGCGGTATGGAGTTCTGCCGATATCGTCCGCCTTCCCGGCGCCCGCGACGATTACGAACCATGGCTGAAGCTCGCACAGGAAGCGGGCATGAACATGCTGCGGCTGAGCGGCATCACCACCTATGAGACACCGGATTTCTATACTGTCTGCGATGAGCTGGGCATCATGGTGTGGCAGGACTTTATGTTCGCCAATTTCGACTATCCGGTGAAGGACGAAGCATTTGTCGCAAAAGTTCAGGCAGAAGCGTCTCAGCTTCTGGCCGCTGTCAGGCATGCGCCATCGCTGACGGTCCTTTGCGGCGGCAGCGAAATCTACCAGCAGGGCGCAATGATGGGCCTGCCGGAAGCGACGTGGAAAGGTCCGCTTACCGAGGAAATTCTGCCCGGTGTCGCCAATGCACTTTGCCCGAATATTCCCTATGTTCCAAATTCGCCCTGCGATGGCGCCCTGCCCTTCATCAGCAATGAAGGCGTCAGCCATTACTATGGAGTCAGCGCTTATTGCCGTCCCCTGGACGATGCGCGACGTGCGGAAGTACGCTTTGCGACCGAATGTCTGGCCTTCTCCAACGTGCCCGAAGCGCGCACGCTGAAAACCCATCTCGATGTACCCCCGGTTCACGATCCGCGCTGGAAAGCACGCGTGCCCCGCGACCGTGGTGTGTCCTGGGATTTCGAGGATGTGCGGGACGCCTATCTGGAGATGCTGTACGGCTATGATCCGGCACGGCTGCGGCGCGAGGATGTGGAACAGTATCTCCACCTTTCCCGCGCTGTCACGGCGGAAGTGATGGAAGCGACATTCGCCGAGTGGAGACGACCGGGAAGCACCTGTTTCGGTGCGCTTCTCTGGATGTTCCAAGACCTGCTGCCCGGTGCCGGTTGGGGCATGATCGATGCGACCGGCGAACCCAAAGCCTCATGGCATGGTTTGAAACGCGCCTTCCGTCCACAGCAGGTCGCCTTGACCGATGAAGGCGTCAATGGCCTCGCGATTCATGTTCTGAATGAGCAGGCAGAATCCGCTGATCTTTCGCTTGAACTGACCTGTTTGCGCGCCGGTTCGCAGCCGGTGGTTTCCGGCCGCCGTGATCTTTCAATTGCCAGTCGTTCAGCGATCACCATTGCCGCAACGGATTTGTTCGGCGCATTCTTCGATGTCACTTACGCCTATCGTTTCGGCCCTCCGGCCCATGACGTGACCGTTGCGCGACTGAAGCGCAATGACATTACGATTGCCGAGGCATTTCACTTTCCGCTCGGACGAACAAAGGCATTTCACGACGCCACTATCGAAGTAGCTCCCATCGAAGAGAACGGAAACTGGTTCCTCGATCTGAAAACGCCAGTTCTGGCCCAATCTGTCAGCATCGATGCAGGTGACTGGCGGGCTGTCGAGAACTGGTTTCACCTTGCTCCCAACGAGACGAAACGCATCGCCCTTGCTCCACGTAAGGCAACACTCGAAAAACCGTCTGGAGAAATCCGCATCGCCGGTTCGTCACGGATCGTCTGGTTCTAACCCCGCAAGGCCATTGCGCGGATCGCGCCGATATAAATCTCGCGCGAATGTTCCGGCGTCAGATTATGATCGGCATCCGGAATGATGGCGACTGACGCATTGTCGTAGCCCTGCAGCTTGGTGCCCGCCTGATCAAAATAGAAATTGAAATGTTCGCGCCCGATATCCTTTTCGGCATAGACCAGCGCCAGCAGCACCTCACGCTGCTTCAATTCGTCAAAAGCCGAATAGACTGCCCGTCCTTCCACTGTGCGGCTGCGCAGAAGCTTGCGTGCAAGCCCGCGAATACGCCCGACAACCCCGCGCGAGATGTTACGCAGGATGGCACGGATATCCAGTTCACCGCGAAACAAGCGCTGGAATGTTTCGGCGCGGAGCGCGCGGCTGCCATAATCCTCCAGCGTACGCTTGCCGTCGCGAACGGCATCTTCCACAGAGCGTCCCGGCGCCCAATAGAACGTCTCCGGATTGACGAGGACTGCACCGGAAATGCGCTCGTCTTTCAAGGCACTGTGGAACCCCAGAAAGGCACCGCTGCATCGTCCTGCGATAATGGGACGGCCCCAACCAATAGTGTCGAGATAGTCGAGTGCTTCGGCAACATCGGCCTCTGCCCCATTGGTATAAAGCACCTGTTCCGGCATCCCCGGATTGGGCGGGCTGTCGCCTGCATTCGCAATATCGAAGCGCAGCGACGCTGTCCCTTCCCGCGCAAGCTTGCGCGCCATATCGACGGTCGTACGCCCCCACCCGACACGTCGATCATAGGCTGCGGAGAGGAACAGGACCGTTCTGCCGCGCCGCTCACCCACGGGTGCGCAGAGAACGCCTGAAAGGCGATTGCCGGAACCGAACGACACCGGCGTTTCCACAAAACCGTCACCCGTCAAAGTGCCGCCGAGTGCCCTTTCATCCGGCTTGTTCTGCGCAGGCTGCGAACCTGCCAGACCTGCCGCCCAGTCGACAAGCCGGTCCGCGACTTCCAGCGGCAGGCGCGAGATGACCGGGTTCGAAATCAGCTTGTCGTAATCGGTAAAAGCTTCAACCGTCACATCGGCGCCCAGCCCTTCCAGATGCGTTGCCAATTCGGCATCGTTCGGACGGTCCGTCCGCGCCAGCAAAAGGCATTGAGGCGCAGGCTTCGTCTCCAGCGACAGAAGATTGATCTTCTTTACATCGGCGGCCACTTCCGGCTGCATTGTCAGCGATGCGATGGAAACGCTGTTCTTGATCCTTTGCTCGTCCGTCAGGCCCAGATCGGCATCGACCATACTCGACCAGACGGCCAGTTCACGCGTGTAGAACCGCCCGGAAATGACCGGCGCCAGAAGCGCCAACGCTGCGATGCCTTCGATCCGGGCCGCAGTTTCGGCAGCAATCGCTGCACCAAGGCTCTGTCCAATGATGATAACGCGGCTTGCCCCGGACAGGTCACGCGCCTTCCGGGCAGCTTCAGCAAGCGTATTGCGCCAGAGCTCCAGCCCTTTGGAAAATTCGATGTCGTCGCGTCCATCGCCCGTACCGGGCCAATCGAAGCGGAAGGAGCCTATCCCCTGCACCGAAAGTCTGTCGGCGATGATGCGCCAGAATTTGCGTGTCGTGCAGAGCTCTTCCAGCCCCCAGGGGCTTGCGAACAAGACAACCGTATCAAGAGATGGGCCAACAGGGGCCTGATAAAGGCCCAGCGTGTCGCAGAAGACGACCGGACTGGCGGCAGACCGCACAACATTCGCCGGTTGCCTGTAGGATGTTTCGTTTTCCACCCTGTCGCCCATGCCTGATGCACCCCATCACAGAAATCACATCCTGCAATAATGGAAATCGCGCAAGGCACCAAGGATTTATCGCAGCTACTGCGAAAACGTGCCCCTGCCGTGCATCAAGCGCGGCAGGGTTGCAACAGGTAGAGCCCGTCTTCCAAAAGTGGAAGCTGTTCAAAAGACCGGATCAGGCCGCTGGCTTGGTCTTTTCGCCTTCCAGCAGCTTTTCGTGACGCAGCAGCATGCCGTAGAGATCACGCGGCTCATCTGGATCTGCAAGAAGATCCAGCTTTTCGTAGAAGCCGGTGTCCTTCAGCTTGTCACGCACATAGCGCAGGGCCGAGAAGTCCTCGGTCGCAAAGCCGACGGAATCGAACAGCGTGATCTGGCGGGCATCCTTGCGTCCGGCGATCTTGCCGGTGATGACTTCCCAAAGCTCCTTGACCGGATAATCTTCCGGCAGCTGCTGGATTTCGCCTTCGATGCGGGTCTGCGGTGGGTACTCGACGAAGATGTCCGAACGGCGCAGAATATCGCCGTGCAGTTCCGTCTTGCCGGGGCAATCGCCGCCAACTGCATTGATGTGCACGCCAGCGCCAACCATGTTGTCCGTCAGGATCGTCGCATTGGCCTTGTCGGCGGTGACGGTGGTGATGATGTCCGCACCCTCGACAGCCTCTTCGACCGTCTTGCAGGCAACGATGTCGAAACCGGCGCCCTGCAGGTTGCGCATGCACTTGGCAGTCGCTTCCGGATCAAGATCGTAGAGACGCAGCTTGTCGACGCCGAGCAGTGCCTTGAAAGCCAGAGCCTGGAATTCGCTTTGCGCGCCATTGCCGATGATGGCCATCGTGCTGGAATTCTTCGGGGCCAGGTGCTTGGCGGCAACTGCCGAAGTCGCGGCAGTGCGCAGCGCGGTCAGGATGGTCATTTCGGTCAGCAGCATCGGATAACCGCTGCCCACATCGGCAAGAACGCCGAATGCCGTAACGGTCTGGAGACCTTCACGCGTGTTCTTCGGATGGCCGTTCACATACTTGAAGCCATAGAGCGTTCCGTCGCTCGTCGGCATCAGCTCAATCACGCCTTCCTTCGAGTGCGACGCCACACGCGGCGTCTTGTCGAAGTTTTCCCAGCGGCGGAAATCTTCTTCGACATAGTCGGCGAGTTCCTTGAGGAAAGTCTCGACGCCGACAGACAGCACCAGCTTCATCATATGATCGACGCTGACGAAGGGGACGATATTCAGGTTCGGTTGGGTCATTCTTGCTCCTTAACATTCAGCGGCAGACCATTTGATCCCGCCAGCAGTGAATGCAGTTTCTGAAATCAATAATTGATGGTTGGGCGGTCCATGACGCTGCGGCCCAAAAGGCTCGCCATCAGGTCAACCATCACCGTTGCGGTGCGTCCGCGTTCATCGAGAAACGGATTAAGCTCAACGAGATCGAGGCTCGTCACCAGATCGCTGTCATGCAGCATTTCCATGATGAGATGCGCTTCACGGAAGGTGGCGCCACCCGGAACCGTGGTGCCGACAGCGGGCGCAATCGACGGCTCAAGGAAATCGACATCAAGGCTGACGTGCAGAAGGCCGTTTTCGTCCTTCACGCGCTTAAGGAAGCGACGCAGCAAGGCAGCAACACCATGCTCGTCGATAAGGCGCATGTCATAGACGGCAACTTCGGTCTGCTTGATTGCAGCGCGTTCTGCCGGATCAACACTGCGAATACCCATCATGCAAACATTGGCGGGATCAATCGGTGCTGCCAGGGCTGGGAAATAGCCCTCAAAGCCCTTCTGGCCCGTGTAATAGGCAACAGGCGTGCCGTGCAGATTGCCGCTGCCAGTCGTTTCCAGCGTGTGGAAATCCGTATGCGCATCAAGCCACAGCACAAATTGCTTGCGACCCTTTTCTGCGGCGCGGCGCGCAATGCCGGGAACAGTGCCTGCTGCAAGCAGATGATCGCCACCGAGGAAGATCGGAAAACCGTCTGCACTCTCACGATAAGCAGCTTCGCTGATTGCTTCGATCCAGGCGACAGCCTGCGGCAAAGCCTTGATCGCAGGATTGGGATGGGTCAAAGGGCGCAGTTCGGTCGGAGCCAGATTACCGAGATCGGTAAACTCATGGCCGAGTTCACGAATCGCATCCGCAATACCAGCAGCGCGATAACCGTCAGGGCCCATATTGCAGCCCAGACGACCAGTGCCTTCCTGAACAGGCAATCCCAAAATCTTGCAATGCATAAACTGCTACTCCAGAGAAATTATTGCCCTAGATTGACCATTTACGCTTGGCGATGTGAAGCAACCGGATTGGCAATTTTAACGGTTTGGTTTATCAGAATGTCGGATTGGCTTTTCAAAATGGAGAAAACATGGACGATCTGGATGAAAAGCTCATCACGCTTTTACGTCACAACGGACGGCGCAGTATTTCGGATGTGGCAATCGATCTTGGCGTTTCCCGCGCAACGGTCCGCGCCCGTATGGAACGATTGGAACAGTCCGGCGACATCATCGGCTACACGGTGATCCTGCGGTCCGATGCAGTTGATCTGCCGGTGCGCGGTATCATGATGATCGAAATCGAAGGCAATGTCGCCGACCGTGTGGTCAAGGCGCTCGGCGGCTTCTCGGAAGTTTCCGCCGTTCACACCACCAATGGCCGCTTCGATCTGGTAGTGGAACTGGGTGCTGCGACGCTCACCGATTTTGATGCCGTGCTGCGCCGCATCAGGCTGGTGCCGGGCATCAAGGCCAGCGAAACCAACCTGCTGCTTGCCACACCACGCTCGACGCGGGCGCGTCTGTAACAAAAAGCCCGGCAATTCGCCGGGCTTTTTCGCTGTTAGGCAAGGATCGGATAATCCGTATATCCCTTGGCGCCGCCGCCATACATATGCTGCTGGTCCAGCTCATTAAGCGGTGAATTATCCTTCAAGCGACGAACGAGATCCGGATTCGAGATGAACGGCTTGCCAAAGGCCACGACGTCAGCGCGACCGCTTTCGATCTCTTCTTCCGCCAGTTCACGATCATAGCCATTATTGACCATCCAGGCAGCTTCACCGCCAGCATCGCGATAGACCTGCTTCAGGCGCGCATAGTCAAAAGGCTGCGGGCCCTGCTGGAAATCGCGCGGACCACCGGTCGCACCTTCAATGATATGAACATATGCAAGACCGTAAGCGGCGAGCTTGTCGAGCACATAGTCGAACAGCGGCTGCGGATCGGAATCCGAGGCGTCATTGGCGGGCGTCACTGGCGAAAGACGAATGCCAACCTTGCCTGGCGCGACCGACTTGGTGATCGCATCCACCACTTCAAACAGGAAGCGGGCGCGGTTTTCGATAGAGCCGCCATATTCATCGGTACGATGGTTGCTGTCCGAACGCAGGAACTGATCGATCAGATAGCCGTTTGCCGCATGAATTTCGACGCCGTCGAAACCAGCCACTTCAACGGCATCCTTGGCAGCCTTGGCATAGGTCGCAACGATTTCCGGAAGCTCGCTCTTTTCAAGTGCACGCGGTTCGGAGGTTGGCGCAAATTCGCCGGTGCCATCGGGATGCACAAGATAGGTCTTTGACTTGGCGATGATGGCCGAAGGCGCAACCGGCTTACCGCCATTTGGCTGCAACGTGTTGTGTGAAATACGCCCCACATGCCACATCTGCACGACGATCTTGCCGCCTGCGCTGTGCACCGCATCCGTTACGCGCTTCCAGCCTGCCAACTGTTCGGCGGAATAAAGGCCCGGCACATCGGCATAGCCCTGTCCCTGATGGCTGATCGGCGTTGCCTCCGTGATGATGAGGCCCGCACTGGCGCGCTGTTCGTAATAGGTGACGTTGAGATCATTCGGCACGGCGCGCGGTGAGCGATTACGCGTCAGCGGTGCCATAACAATACGATTGGCAAGCTTCAGATCGCCGATTGTAACTGGATCGAACAATGTGGCCATGGATACATTCCTTCAAATGGGAAAGATTGGGCAAATGGGAAAGATTGGACTGGTGAATTAAAGATCGGATACAGCTTTGATGAAGGCGGCTATCGCCTCCTCATCACGCTTGTAGAACGTCCATTGGCCAACGCGGTGGGGCATGATCAGCCCCGCCTTTGTCAGCACGGACAAATGAGCAGAAACGGACGACTGGGAGAGACCGCACCGTTCGAACTGGCCCGCGCACACGCCCATCTCCAGAGGCATGTGCTGATCGGAGAAATGGTTCTCCGGTTCCTTGAGCCAGCTCAAAATGTCGAGACGCACCGGATTGGCGAGCGCCTTGAGTATCTCGTCCAAGGGTATAGACTGAACATCCGACATCGCAGTCACCTCGCTGATCCTTTGATACGTATCGTCATTTCCCGATATAAGTATTGAGTAAATCCGATTTATAAAGAGGCCGTTCGTTCACATCGCCGTGAACAGGAAACCGACGCCTTTCCTGTGGAACGTCGTTACTGCCTTGATTGCGCCGAACCCACATCCGACTATGTTGCCGTAAAGATTTGAGATTGGAATGAATATGGCCAACGATATTAAGCGCATTGCTGGGATTATAGCGGCGGAGATCAATGCAAAGCCCGAACAGGCAATCGCCGCCATTGGCTTGCTGGACGAAGGCGCGACCGTGCCTTTCGTCGCCCGTTACCGCAAGGAAGTCACCGGCGGCCTTGATGACACGCAGCTGCGCCAGCTTTCAGAGCGCCTCGCTTACTTGCGCGAACTTGAGGCGCGGCGCTCGTCCATTCTGGAATCGATCCGCGGCCAGGAAAAGCTGACGCCGGAACTCGAACTGAAAATCGCAGGCGTTCAGACCAAGGCCGAGCTTGAAGACCTGTATCTTCCCTATAAGCCCAAGCGCCGCACCAAAGCGGAAATCGCCCGCGAACGCGGTCTTGGGCCGCTTGCCGAAGCCATTCTGACCGACCGCAGGCTGGTCCCCACCGAGATTGCTGCGCAATATGTCACCGGTGAAGTTGCCGATGTGAAGGCAGCACTGGATGGTGCGCGCGATATCATCGCAGAAGGCTTTGCCGAAAACGCCGAACTGATCGGCAATTTGCGCAACTATCTCAAGGAACGCGCTGTTCTGCGCTCACGTGTGGTCGATGGCAAACAGGATGCAGGCGCAAAATTCTCGGATTATTTCGACCATTTCGAGCGCTGGGCAAATGTTGCAGGCCACCGGGCTCTGGCTATGCTGCGCGGCCGCAACGAGGATTTTCTGTCGCTCGATATCGAAATCGACGCCGACGACACTTCACCGGTAAAGCCTGTCGAACGCAAAATCACAGCCGCTTACAATATCGGCGCAACCCTGCCCGGCGACCGCTGGCTGATGGAAGTTGCAGGCTGGGCATGGCGCGTCAAACTTTCGCTGTCCTTGTCGCTCGATCTCATGCGAGACCTGCGTGAGCGCGCCGAGGAAGAAGCCATCAACGTCTTCGCCCGCAACCTCAAAGACCTGCTGTTGGCCGCCCCTGCCGGATCGCGCGCCACCATGGGTCTTGATCCGGGCATCCGCACTGGTGTTAAGGTCGCAATCGTTGATGATACCGGCAAGCTACTCGACACAACGACGGTCTATCCCTTCCCGCCGAAAAACGATGTGCGCGGCACCCAGGCGGAGCTTGCAAGCCTGATCCGCAAACATAAGATCGAGCTGATAGCGATTGGCAACGGCACAGGCAGCCGCGAAACCGAACGTCTTGTCGTGGATATGCTCAACGAGCTTCCAGCGCCAAAGCCGCTCAAAGTCATCGTGTCGGAAGCAGGTGCGTCGGTCTATTCGGCATCCGAAGCCGCAGCCGCCGAATTCCCGCAGCTCGACGTATCGCTGCGCGGTGCCGTTTCCATCGCCCGCCGCTTGCAGGACCCTCTGGCAGAGCTCGTCAAGATCGAGCCGAAATCCATCGGTGTTGGCCAGTATCAGCATGATGTCGATCAGTCCCGTCTGGCGCGTTCGCTCGATGCGGTGGTCGAAGATGCGGTGAATGCTGTTGGCGTCGATCTCAACATGGCATCCGCGCCACTGCTCGCGCGCGTATCCGGTCTCGGAAAGTCTCTCGCCGAAGCAATCGTCGCGCATCGTGATGCAGCCGGAGCCTTCAAGAACCGCAAGGAACTGCTGAAAGTCGCCCGTCTCGGCAACCGCGCTTTTGAACAATGCGCAGGCTTTCTGCGTATTGCGAACGGCACCGAGCCGCTTGACGCGTCCTCCGTTCACCCGGAAGCCTATGGCGTTGCCAAGAAGATCGTTTCCGCTTGCGGTCGCGATGTGCGCAGCCTCATGGGGGATAGCGCAGCACTCAAGGCGCTCGATCCGCGCGTCTTTGTCGATGAGCGTTTTGGACTGCCAACCGTGCGCGACATCATCGCCGAGCTTGATAAGCCAGGCCGCGATCCGCGCCCTGAATTTAAGACCGCAACCTTTGCCGATGGCATCGATGACATCAAAGACCTGAAGCCCGGCATGGTGCTCGAAGGCACGGTAACAAATGTTGCGGCTTTTGGTGCCTTTGTCGATATCGGTGTGCATCAGGACGGACTTGTCCATGTTTCGCAGCTCGCCGACCGCTTCGTCAAAGACCCGCATGAAGTGGTCAAGGCGGGCGATGTGGTGAAGGTGCGCGTGACGGAAGTGGATGTGCCGCGCAAGCGCATTGGCCTCACAATGCGCAAGGACGGTGGCGAAGCTCCTGCCCCGCGTGATCCTGCAAGCCGCGACCAGCGGCCTGCCAAAAACTTCACTCCACAGCGCAAACAGGAGCAGCCATCAACCGGTGGTTTCGGTGCAGCACTTTTGGAAGCGATGAAGAAAAAATAAGCTAAATCTTGTTGCCGATTGGAAAGCCGGTTGAGACTTTTCTCACCGGCATTTCATCGGTTGGAATGATCCAACCACCGCGAATAGCGATGCGAACCTCATCGCCTTCTTCCAGTCGCACTGGATCGCGCACTTCAAAATGCAGATGAATATCTGGCTTGGTGAGCGGATGTGCCTCGATGCGCGAACCGCCACCGCGATAGACCGAACGCTTGACCCGCACAGGGATGCCGCCGGTTTCGGTCAATGCCAGATCTTCTGCGCGAACGCAGAGCTGCGCATTGGCACGCGGCATTTCAATGCCAGAACAGCGCACCTGCGCACGGCTTCCAAGCACCAGCGCCTCGCACTGTCCCGCTTGCGCAAAGGACACGACCTCAGCAGGCAGAACCATGCCATGCGCGATGAAGGACGCGACCATTTCGCTAGCCGGTTCTTCGTAAAGCTTGCGCGGCGTATCGAACTGCTGAAGCTTGCCATGATCAAGCACAGCAATCCGGTCAGCAAGCGCCATGGCCTCGGCCTGATCATGCGTGATGTAGATAATCGTCGTACCGGTACGCTTATGGAAAGCCGCAAACTCGTCTTCCATCGAAGCACGCAAATGCACGTCGAGATTGGCGAGTGGCTCGTCAAACAATACCAGCGAAGGCGCAGCCACCAGACAGCGGGCCAATGCCACGCGCTGCCGCTGACCACCCGAAAGATTGGCCGGGCGGCGATCACCGAAACCGTCGAGATCGACCAGCGCGAGCGCTTGCTTCACACGAGCCTCGCGCTCGGCTTTGGCAACTTTGGCCACCCGCAGACTATAGCCGACATTTTCTGCGACCGTCATATGCGGCCAGAGCGCATAGTTCTGGAAGACGATACCGACCTGCCGCTTCTCAGGTGGTACGTTACCATCAACATGGGAAACGCGGCTGTCGCCGATATGGATTTCGCCGCCATCAACATCTTCAAAACCGGCAATCATCCGCAGAAGCGTGGTCTTGCCGCAGCCGGATGGTCCGAGAATAGCAACAAACTCGCCGTCCTTCACATCGAGCGACACTTCAGACAGGGCCTGAAACTCGTTGAAGGCCTTGGAAACAGAAGCGATTTTCAGTCGCGCCATGGCAGCACTCCGTTTGGAAGACGCCGCGCAAACAGATTTGTTGCAAGCATCAGCATGAATGTCACCGCAACGGCCAGAATGGATATGGCAGCCGCATAGGCGGAATCGCCCGCCTGTTCGAAAGAAAACATCACTACGCCCAGCGTTTCCGATCCCGACGCCCAAAGAAGCGCTGAAACCGTCAGCTCACAGAAGGCGGTCATGAAAATGAGCACGCCGCCTGCAAGCGTCGCCGGGGCGACCAGAGGGAATATAATGGTCCGCAGCCGATAGAAAAGCCCCGCCCCCGCAACGCGCGCTGCTTCTTCCAAAGCACGGTCGATCTGGTGGAGGCCAGCAACCGTTGGCCGCAATGCCAGCACGAAGAAGCGTGCAAGATAGGCAAAGAGGATGATCCAGAGCGTGTTGTAGAGGCTGACACCAACCACTGGCAGCGGCTTCAAGAACATCAGCAGACAGGCAATCGCGAGAACTACGCCCGGTAACGCATAGGGCATCTCGGCTGCGAAATTGAGGATCGGCGTCCAGCGCCGTTTACGCCATGCCAGCATATAGGCAAGCGGAACTGCTATCAGCACCGCAAAGAATGCTGCCGCCAGCGACAGAACCGCACTGTTGCGGAAAGCGCGCGCAGCACCAGCATGTTCAAGCAGCACGAAACGGAAATTCTCGGCTGTTGCCGTCGCAAATGTCAGCGGCACACCATAGGCCGGAACCAGAGCGGACAACGTAAGACCGATCAACGGCAGAAACAGCACGATAACAATCAGGAGCCATGCCGCGGCTTCCACCAACACGCGCCAGCGGCCAAGCGCGAAGGGTGCAGCAGGCAGCGACGTCGAAACAATGCGAAAATCGCGGCGGCGCGAGGCATATTCCTGCGCGGCGATGCCTGCCATTGCAATCAGCCCGATCAGAACCGACAGCACGGCGACGCTGGACAGCACAGCTGGACCGCCGCCCGCAAGACGCTGATAAATCAGCGTTGGCAAAACGAGGTAATTCGATGGAATCCCCAGAAACGCCGGGATGCCAAAATTGCCGACACACGACACGAAAGCCAAGGCAGCAGCACCGATGATCGATGGCGTCATCAGCGGCAGAATGATGGTGCGCAGAACGGTCCATTTGCTGGCACCGGCACTCAAGCCCGCTTCCACCAGTTCGCGTGGGAGTTTGCGCAGTCCTGCCCGCACGATCAGAAAGACCAGCGGTCCATATTGCACGCCAAGCAGAAAAATAATGCCCCAGACAGAATAGAGCGGATTGCGGCTGCCAAGCGGCGGCGCCATGCCGATGATCTTGAGGAACTGGCTGGAAGGCCCGAATAGCTGGAGCCACGCCAGCGCTGTTACCTGCGGGGCAATCAGCAGGGGGGTGACGTAGAAAAGCACAAAGACATTGCGCCCGCGCATGTTGGTGAGACCGACGAGCAACGCCGCAACAATGCCGAACACAAGCGCCAGCAGCGCGCCGCCAATGCCAATCTGCAGGGAATGCCATGTGGCAACCCATGTCGACTGGCTGCCAAGCGTTTCCACCAGCGCCGAGGTCGAAAACTGCCCCTGCGGCGCGACCAGTTCGACCAGCAGCCTGCCCATTGGCAGAAGCGACAGCACTGCAACAATAAGCGTTACACCAATAATCAGGGCCGCATCACGGCCCTGAAGATCTCGAAACATGTGCATTAAAATGCCTTATCCGCCGAACAGCTCGGAGAACTGCTTCTTGTCGGCATCAGTCTGATCGAGAACCTTCTGGGTGTCGATAGACATGATATTGATCTTGGTGCCTTCCGGCAGCCATGCCGGGCGACCAACGCCTTCCTTGGCAGGCAGATAGCCCTGCTCCAATGCCAGCTTCTGGCCATCATCCGACAGGATGAAATCGACGAACTTCTTGGCACCGTCGACGTTCTTGGCGGTTGCCATGATCGCAACCGGTTCGGTCACGGCAGGCACACCTTCCGACGGGAAGACGAACTCGATCGGCGAACCCTTGGCCTTGGCATTGAGCGCCATGAAGTCAACGAGGATGCCATATGGCTTTTCGCCGCTCGCAACCGACTTCAGCACGGCGCCATTGCCTTTAACGCTTGCCAGCTCATTGGTCTTGAGGTTCTTGAAGTAATCCCAGCCAATATCCTTATTGAGTGCAAAGCCGCTCAGGAGATAGGCGGCAGCGCCCGAATAAAGCGGGCTTGGCATGACCACCTGGCCTTTGTAATCGGCCTTGGCGAGATCGGCCCAATGTTCCGGCTTCTGTGCGGCACCCGTGTTGTAGGCGATGCCGGTGGTGATCAGTTTGGAGCCGAAATAGGTCTTGTCGGCGTCATAGCTATCCGCAGCAAAACCATCAACCTTGGCTTCCGGATAGGCGAGCAGGCGCTTGTCCTTCTTGAGACCTTCCATCGTCACCGCATCAGCGATCAGCAGAACGTCAGGCTGCGGCGCGCCAGCCGAAAACTCGGCGGCAAGCTTGGTGAGGAGTTCGCTCGTACCAGAGCGGAAAATCTGCACATCGGTGTCCGGATTGGCCTTGCGGAAAGCTTCAACCGTCTTTGTCGCATCCGCTTCCGGCTGTGACGTATAGAGCGTCAGTGTATCAGCCTGTGCCACGGCAATGGAAAGAGCAAGAAGCGCAGGTACGACGGCAGCCCGCTTCAGCATCTTGTTCATGGGATTCGCTCCTCGAATTTCTGTATAATGTTCGCCAGCATGACCAGCGATGCCGGTACAATCCTGACGCGTGCGAAGTGATAGCGCGCAGATACTGCCATGGCGATAGGCACGATCATTTCCATTCATGGTGCACCTGTCAAACATCCTGCAACGTGAACCCGGAAAAGCAAAAGCCTCCCGGCGGAATCATAACCATCGGAAGGCTTGTAAGACATTGAATGTTTTGCCGAACAGCCATCCGTATCTCCAAGTATGGAGAAGATGCGGATGGCATTAGAGGAATTGCAATGCGGTTTTATGACAACCGCAAACGCATTCTCGGTAAAAAGATCAACAGATCAGATAACAATCTCGGCGACATGCGCAACCTGCGCACCCGCCTCATAATAGGCTTCACGCAGACCGCGGAAATTCTGTTCCTTCGGATCGCTGACCGGCAGCGGCAGATCGTCTTCGTTGATCTCGCCTGAAACAAGCTGCGAAAGCAGTTTTCCGAAGACCGTGCCCGGCGCGATGCCACGGCCGTTGTAACCGGAGAATCCAACCACATTGCGCGCGAGGCGATGGAATTTCGGCAGGCTGTCATTGGTCATGCCGATCTTGCCATACCATTCGGCTTCGAACTCGACCTCGCCAATCTGCGGAAAAAGACGCTTCAACGATTTCTTCGCCCATGCCTTATGCACGGCAGCGCCGGTATTGCGCAGCGCACCAACGCTTCCGAAGACAAGGCGGCCCTGTTGGTCGAAACGGAAGGATGAAAGGACTTCCTTCGTATCCCACACACCCTGACGTTCCGGCAGAATGGAGCGCTTGATATTGTCCGAAAGAGGCTTGGTGGCCATGTTGAAATAGGGCAGATGAACCAGCTCGGCGCGCACTTCCGGCCATGGCGCATTGGTGTAGGCATTCGTCGCCACAACCACCCAGTTGGCCGTCACGGAACCCTTGGCAGTCTTGACCACCCATTTGCCGTTCTTTTCCTCGGCACCGATCACCGGGCTTCCGGTAAATACTGTCGCGCCAGCGGTAATGGCGGCATGGGCAAGCCCGCGCACATAAGCGAGCGGCTGGATCGTACCGGCACGCAGATCAAGCAGCGATCCAGCATAGGCCTTGGTTCCAACCTTGGCTTCAGTTTCTTTCGCATCAAGCAGCTTCACATTGGCGCCGCGGCGCGCCCACTGCTCATGGCGGTCTTCAAGTTCCTTCAGGCCCTTCTTGCCAACAGCGCAATGAAGCGTGCCCTGCTTCTCTACTTCACAGGCGATCTTGTGCTTTTCAACGATTTCGAAAACGAGCTTCGGCGCATTGCCGAGGACATCAAGCAGGCGATCTCCATATTTCTGACCGAGCACGCCGGGCAAATCATCCGGCATGACCCACATGCCCGCATTGACCAGACCCACATTGCGGCCCGAACCGCCATAGCCGATCTCGATACCTTCGAGAACGATGGCTCGCGTGCCTTTTTCGGCCAGATGCAGAGCCGTCGAGAGACCGGTGAAACCGCCACCCACAATCACGACATCCGCAGTCAGATCACCTTGCAGCGCATTCGTCTCGGGGGCGGCAGGGGCGGTCTTTTCCCAAAGACCATGGGAGCGCGGATCGTTCAGCATTGAGAGCAACCATTTTAAATAGTGGAATACGGGCACCCTGCCCGACTGTTTCTATTTCACGCCGCGAAAGCCGGTTGGACAGCGTTATTTGCGCAACAATTCATTCCGGTTTGGAATGAACCAACGGCGAATAATCCGTATTTCCTACCTGCCCGGCGATCCACTGACAAAACACCTGCGTCAGCGGATTTTCCAGCTTTCCTTCCGGCACGACGAGATAATATTCATTCTCGGTTCGCATCGGCTTCTCGAAAAGCATGACCAGCTCACCGCTGAGCAATTCCTGTTCAATCAGATAAAGCGGCAGGAGCGCGAAACCCAGACCGGCCAACGCCGCGCCAATGACCATCGAGAACTGATCGAAGCGATGTCCCCGATAGGCCGATCGCCCCTCGACACCGCAGCTTTCAAACCATTGCGCCCACATTTTGGGCCGCGTCGCAAGATGCAGCAAGGGCTCATTCTCAAGCTCTTCCGGGGCGGACGGATGACGCGCTTTCAACAGGGCCGGGCTGGCAACCGGCACGATGACCTCGCTGCACAGGAAAGTGCAGGTGGCGTGTGCCCAGACCGGCTGTCCATAATGGATGGCCAGATCGAACGGCTGCTCCTCGAAATCGAAGACACCGGAGCGCGACGCGACATTGATGGCAATGCCGGGATGCTTTTCGATGAAATCTGAAATACGCGGCATCAGCCAGCGCGTGCCGAATGTCGGCAATGTAGCCACACTGAAAGAAGACGTTGATTGCGCCGAAGCCATGGCGCGCAACATCGTGTCCTCCGTCTGGTTCAGAAGACGCCGCACTTCCGGCAAAAATTTCCTGCCCGCATCGGAAAGCAGAATGCGCTGGCGGATGCGTTCGAACAACAGAACACCGAGCTGGCTTTCAAGATCCTTGATCTGACGGCTGACAGCGCTCTGGGTGAGATTGAGCTCATGCGCAGCCTGCGTAAAACTGCCATGACGGGCGGCACACTCGAATGCCTGCAGCGTGGCGATGTCCGGGATCAGTCTTCTGCTCAGCTTCATTCCATTCTCGCATTAACATAGTTGCTTTCGTCGCAAGCATAACCGCAAAACGGTCTATATGATACATTTTCATCATAATCCATGCATGTTCCTCCCAAACAAGACATGCACCACCCGAAGATGCCCCACTCGACGGAAATTTTCGCCATGAAAGACCAGAAATTCGTTTCACCGGACGCCATTCGCTCGGCTTTTTCGGCAGCAATGTCCGCCATGTACAAGCAGGAAGTACCTGCTTATGGCACATTGATGGAACTCGTTGCCGATGTGAACGCCAAGGTGCTTGCTGATGACAGTCACCTGCATGAACGTCTGACAGAAACAGATTCGCTTGAACGCATCTCTGAAGAACGTCACGGCGCTATCCGCCTCGGCACAGCTGCTGAACTTTCCATGATGCGCCGCGTTTTTGCGGTCATGGGCATGTTCCCGGTCGGCTATTACGACCTCAGCGCCGCAGGCGTTCCGGTTCATTCGACCGCCTTCCGCCCGGTTGACGATGCGGCACTGAAGCACAATCCGTTCCGCGTCTTCACCTCGCTTCTGCGCCTCGACCTGATCGCCGATGAAAAGCTGCGCGCTGAATCGGAAGAAGTCCTGTTGAAGCGCAACATCTTCACTGCCGGAGCCATCGCTTTTGTCGAAAAGGCTGAAGCCGAAGGCGGCCTCAACGACGACGACGCGAAAGCCTTTGTTGCTGAAGTACTGGAAACCTTCCGCTGGCACGATCATGCCAATGTCAGCGTCGAACTTTACCATCGCCTGCATGACGCGCATCGCTTGATCGCCGATGTCGTGTCGTTCAAGGGCCCACATATCAACCATCTGACGCCGCGCACGCTCGACATCGACGCCGTGCAGGTTCAGATGCCGGATCGCGGTATTAACCCGAAAGCCGTCGTCGAAGGTCCTCCGACCCGCAAGTGCCCGATCCTTCTGCGCCAGACCTCGTTCAAGGCGCTGGAAGAAGAAGTGTCCTTCGTCAATGCAGACGGCACCTGGACGCCGGGCTCGCACACTGCCCGTTTCGGTGAAATCGAACAGCGCGGCGTGGCGCTCACGCCAAAGGGTCGCGCGCTTTACGACAAGCTGCTCAACGACACCCGTGCCGTTGTCCGCCCTGCCCCAGACGGCTCGAATGCAGCTGAATATGTGAAGGCGCTCAGCGGCACCTTTGCCGCTTTCCCGGACACATGGGCTGGCGTGCGTGAAGAAGGCCTCGGCTACTTCGCCTATTCGGTCAAGGACGCTGCAAAGCTTGAAGCTTACAAGCCGGGCACCGATATTGAGGTTCTGATTGAAGCTGGCGCGGTTCAGTCCGACCCGATCATCTATGAAGACTTCCTGCCGGTGAGTGCTGCCGGTATATTCCAGTCCAATCTGGGCGACGACGAAACACAGGAATTTGTTGAAAGCCCGAACCAGAAGCGTTTCGAGGATGATCTGGGTGCGAAAGTGCTTAATGAGTTCGAGCACTATGCCCGCATCGAACGCAAATCCATCGAAGCCGTTCAGGCAGGCCTGAAAGGCCTTGAAGCGGCAGAATAAACGCATAGCCCCGAAAAGTTACAGACTTTCTGGACAGGACTATGCGCAAACAACTCATACAGAGAGGAAAGCCATGAACACCGCTGTTAGAAAAATCGACGTGAAGAAGGAAGCCGCCGATCTGCTTTCCAAACTCGGCGTCGATGCATCCGCTTATACCGGCGGCGACCTTGCCGGTTTCAGCCCTGTTTCGGGCGAACAGATTGCTGCGGTCAAGACCCACAGCAAGGAAGATGCTGTCAAGATCATCGACCAGGCCGATGAAGCCTTCCGTGCCTGGCGCAACGTTCCGGCACCGAAGCGCGGCGAACTGATCCGCCTTCTCGGTGAAGAACTGCGCGCTTCCAAGGAAGACCTCGGCCGTCTCGTTTCGCTCGAAGCTGGCAAGATTCCTTCGGAAGGTCTCGGCGAAGTACAGGAAATGATCGACATCTGCGATTTCGCAGTCGGTCTGTCGCGCCAGCTCTACGGTCTCACCATTGCAACCGAACGCGCTGGCCATCGCATGATGGAAACTTGGCATCCGCTCGGTGTTGTCGGCGTTATCTCTGCCTTCAACTTCCCAGTTGCTGTCTGGTCGTGGAATGCTGCTCTTGCAATCGTTTGCGGCAACTCGGTTGTCTGGAAGCCGTCTGAAAAGACCCTTCTGACCGCTCTTGCCTGCGATGCAATCTTCAAGCGCGCGCTGAAGCGTTTCGGCGATGCACCGGAAGGCCTCTCGCTGCTTCTGCTCGGCGACCGTGAAATCGGTGAAGTCCTCGTCGACAGCCCGAAGGTTCCGGTCGTTTCAGCAACCGGTTCGACCCGCATGGGCCGCGAAGTCGGTCCGCGTCTGGCCAAGCGCTTTGCTCGCGCAATTCTCGAACTCGGCGGCAACAATGCCGGTATCGTCTGCCCGTCGGCCGATCTCGACATGGCCCTGCGCGCAATTGCTTTCGGCGCAATGGGCACTGCCGGTCAGCGTTGCACCACGTTGCGTCGTCTCTTCGTACATGAAAGCGTTTACGACGCTCTCGTTCCGCGTCTGCAGAAGGCTTATGCCAGCGTCACCGTTGGTTCGCCGCTCGAAACAAGCGCTCTGGTCGGTCCACTGATCGACAAGGTTGCTTTCGACAACATGCAGAAGGCCCTCAAGGAAGCTGCTGCTCACGGCGGCAAGGTACAGGGCGGCGAACGCGTCGATGCTGGCCATGAAAACGCTTACTATGTGCGTCCGGCCATCGTCGAAATGCCGAAGCAGCAAGGTCCGGTTCTTGAAGAAACCTTCGCACCGATCCTTTACGTCATGAAGTATTCGGATTTCGACGACGTGCTGGCAAGCCACAACGAAGTTGGCGCAGGCCTGTCCTCGTCAATCTTCACGCTCAACCTGCAGGAAGCAGAACGTTTCCTCTCGGCTGAGGGTTCGGATTGTGGCATTGCGAACGTCAATATCGGTACTTCGGGTGCTGAAATTGGCGGTGCATTCGGCGGCGAAAAGGAAACCGGTGGCGGTCGTGAATCGGGTTCGGATGCGTGGAAGGGCTACATGCGCCGCGCAACCAACACCATCAACTACTCGAAGGCTCTGCCGCTCGCACAGGGCGTTTCCTTCGACATCGACTAATCGGTCTGATTTCAGATCAAAAAGAAAACCCCGCGCAAGCGGGGTTTTTTTATTGACGCAACATCAGCGATTAGCGGAGATTGTGGTTATGGCATGCCGAAAATCGTGGCTTTTGAGAACCGGCGCGCAGCGTACTTGAGTACGTGAGCACCGGAAGCGCAAAAAGACGCGATTTGCAGGCTGCCAGAGCCGCAATATCACCCCATGCGTTCGGAGGCGAAAGAACCGGGGCTAGCCGGGAATACGACCGTGCGATTGCCGTTGAGGAACGAGCGGTGATGAATATGCGCGTGAACAGCGCGTGCCAGAACCTGCGCTTCGACATCACGTCCGATAGACACATAATCCGCCGCACTCTGTGCGTGCGTGATACGGGCGACATCCTGTTCGATGATCGGACCTTCATCAAGATCAGCGGTGACATAATGCGCCGTGGCTCCGATCAGTTTCACACCGCGCTCATAGGCCTGCTTGTAAGGGTTCGCGCCCTTGAATGATGGCAGGAAGGAGTGGTGGATGTTGATGATCTTGCCCGACATCTTCTGGCAAAGCTGATCGGACAGAACCTGCATATAGCGCGCAAGAACCACCAGCTCGGTGCCTGTATCATCGACAATATCCAGAAGGCGCTGTTCAGCTTCCGGCTTGTTGGCCTTGGTCACGGCGATATGGTGGAACGGGATGTCGTGATTGACGACAACCTTCTGATAATCGAAATGGTTCGACACGACACCAACAATATCGATTGGCAGAGCGCCGATCTTCCAGCGATAGAGCAGATCGTTCAGGCAATGGCCGAAACGGGAAACCATCAGCAAGGTTTTTGTCCGTTGGGCGTTGTCGTGGAATTCAAATTCCATCTCGAACGGAGCTGCCACGGGCGCAAAGCCTTCACGCAGCACATCAAGCGCTACGCCTTCTTCGGAGATGAAGCTGACGCGCATGAAAAAACGACCGGTATCCAAATCATCGAACTGGGCGCTATCGATGATGTTGCAACCCTTGCCCGCAAGATAACCCGAGATTGCGGCAACGATACCACGAGTGGACTTGCAGGTGACGGTCAGGACAAAATTATGCATCGGACTTCCTCAATTTTCGAAGGCGCAAGCCAAAGCGCGCGCCTTGAAACTAGTTCACGATGCGGCCTCCGCCATGCCAGAATGCGTAATGCACTGACCGGATTGCGCTATCAAGCGACTTTGGAAGAAAGATCGCTCTAATTTGATCAAAGATGCGGATTGCGGTCACGATACCGGGCGACAAGTTCCCGGTTCACCTCACCGGAGCCCGGCATGTTGGCGCTCAGATAAATTGGTGCGTCGCCTTTGCCCACCAGCTTCGCCGCCACATCGGCAAAAATGGCATTGAGGATCGTGACACCAAGCGCCGTCGAAACCGGACCGACCTTCAAAGAACTGCCTTCCACTTCCAGCACCGCATCGCCCGCTGGCGCATCATTGTCCAGCACGACATCGGCCAGAGAAAGCAGCTGCGTGCGGCCCTTGGCGATTGCGTTGGAATAAGTGACGGAAGTGACCGCGATAACGGCAGCCCCCTTCTCCCGTGCATAGCGTGCCGCCTCAATGGGAGCGGCATTCACACCAGAGTTCGACACGACGATCAGCACGTCACCTTCGCGAATGCCGTAGCGCTCGAGGATCGGCAGCACAGCTCCTTCGATCCGCTCGAAATGCGAGCTGGCAGCCGCTCCGTCCTGCAGCATGATTGCCCCGCAAAGGATCGGCACAGTGATTGCCAATCCGCCCGCGCGATAGTGCAGTTCTTCCGCCATCATGTGCGAATGGCCAGTACCGAACACATAGACCCGGCTGTCTGCCAGAGCCGCAGCGGTAACCAGTTCCGCAGCCTTGGCCATCGGTTCGGCAAGGCGATCACGCAGGCCGGTGAGCCGCGCAATGAGATCATCGAAATAACGATCCGTAATTTCCGTCATCGACCTTACCCCGAAATCTGTTTTTCGCCGGAAAGCCATGTGGCTTTCGCAAACAGCCCATCGTCAAGATGGACGGCATCCATCCGCATGCCGGGACGGAACGTTCCGCGATCGTTGAGATGCAGATAGCGCGCCGGATAATGGCTCGCCATGCGCAGTGCCTCGGCCAGCGTCAGCTCCAGTTCGGCCACGCCGAAACGTACCGCCGACGCCATATCGAGATCGGAACCGGCAATGGTGCCATCCGCCAGCACAAGCTTGGAGCAGATACCGCCCGGCACACGACGGACGGCACGCCCGTTGATCTCGAAGCTTTCGGAATCCGAACCGACCAGAGCCATGGCATCCGTCACGAAGAACAGGTGGGCATCTCCCCGTTTCGCCCGAAGAGCAAGCCGCAGCGCCATCGGATCGACATGATGGCCATCGGCAACGATGCCACACCAGATGTCGGGATGATCAAGTGCCGCACCAGCCAGCCCCGGTGCACGATGGCCAATCTGGCTCATGGCGTTGAAAAGATGGGTCACGCTTCGCGCACCGGCATCGAAACGCTTGAACGCCTCATCTGCCGTCGTGTCGCTATGGCCGATACTGACGACCACACCGCCGTCGCTCAAACGACGCACCTGATCAGGCGTGACCTGTTCGGCAGCAAGCGTGACCAGCAAGGTACCGATCTGCTTTGCCGTATGGATATAGAGCGCGATATCCGCATCATTGACGGGGCGCATCAGTTCCGCCAGATGGGCGCCTTTGCGAGCCGGTGCCAGATGCGGTCCTTCCAGATGCAGACCGGCAACGCCCTTGTCGGCCTTGACTGCCTCAATTGCCGCTTCAATGGCGCGATCGCGCACCGGCGTCGTGTCGGTGATCAGCGTCGGTAGAAGGCTCGTCGTTCCATATTTGCGATGCCCCTTGGCAATCGTGAACATGGTCTCGGGTGTCGGCTGGTCATTGAGCATACGCCCGCCGCCGCCATTAACTTGCGCATCGATAAATCCGGGTGCCAGAACACCACCGTTCAGGCGCTCGACATCATGGGCTTCGCCTAGTGACGCTTCCGGCACGATGGCTTCGATCTTGCCATCGCTGAACACCAGCGCGCTTTGGTCGTGAAAGCGCTCGCCGTCGAAAATGCGCGCGCCTGCTATTGCCGATTTTCTTGTCATACCGTCACCGTAACCTTGTTGAGATTGCGCGGCTTGTCTGGGTCAAAACCCTTGCGGCGCGTGACCGCTTCAATGACGCGGTAATAATTGATGAGGGAAACCAGCGGATCGAGATGCGCATTGCCCGTGCTAGCCGATGGCAGTCGGAAGCCCGGCGTTTCCGCATCGGATAGCGACACGATGCTCGCTCCAAACGAATGCAGCCGCTTCAGGGCCTGCATGTTGGTGTCGAACGCTTCATCGCGCGGCAGGAAGGAGATAATCGGGAAACCTTCTTCCACCAGACGCATCGGACCGTGCATCAGCTCTGCCAGAGAGAAGGCCTCCGCATGGATATTGGCGGTTTCCTTTGCCTTCAGCGCAGCCTCAAGCGCGATTGCAAAGGCCGTGCCGCGACCGCCGGTATAAAGCGAGCGGGCATTGAAAAGGAGATTTTCAACCGCTTCGCGACCGTCAGGCCGTGTTGCAGCAAGCGCCTCCGGCAGGCGCTGCAGTCCGGCCTGCAGGCTTGCGTCACCGCTGGCCGACGCGACCACACCCGACAATGCCGCGACTGCGGCAATGAACGACTTGGTGGCAGCAACACTCTTTTCTTCACCAGCATTGAGCGCGAGTACCACGTCGGCGGCATTACCCAGCGGGCTATCGACAACGTTCACGACGGCAATTGTGGTGGCACCACCTTTTTTGGCAGCGTCCTGCGCTGCAACAATGTCCGGGCTCGCGCCGGATTGCGACACGGTAAAGTGCAATCCGTTCTTGAGCTTCAGCTTGGAACCATAGACCGACGCCACCGAAGGCCCGATGGATGCCACCGGAATACCCATGGTGATTTCCATCAGATATTTGAAGAATGTCGCCGCATGATCGGACGAACCACGCGCGGCGGTGGTGATGACAGCAGGTTCGTTCTTCTGGAAAATGCGCGCGATTTCCGAGAATGTGCCTGCCTCCTTCTCAAGCAGACCGGCGACGACGGCAGGCGACTGTTCGGTTTCCTGCAGCATCAGGGAGGAAGGGCTGTTCATGGTCATTCTCCAATTTTCAGTTCGGCGACGAAGTCATAGGCATCGGCGCGATAGTGCGAACGGGTATATTCGACGATCCGGTCGTCCTCGAGATGCGAGACACGCTCGATCAAAAGTGCTGGCGCACCCCTGTGCACACCAAGCAGGCGTGCCGTGCCGGGGTCGAGTGTAACCGCCGTCAGGCGCTGCAAGGCGCGCACCGGCTTGTGGCCACGCCTTGCCAATGCGCCATAAAGCGAGGTTTCTTCGACGCGGTCCTGATCCAGATAATGGCGCGGGACCACAGCCCGCTCGAAGGCCATCGGCACACCATCGGCAAGGCGCAGACGGTCCAGCCGCACCACCGTCGTATCAACGCCGATTCCCAGCCGGAAAGCCTCGTCGGGCGACGGCCTGTCAACCTTGTTGGTGACAACGCGTGCGCCCGGCTCCTTGCCACGCGACAGCATATCCTCGGAAAACGAAGTCAAGCGCCAGAGATGCTGGCTGATGCGGGCCGGGCGTTCGGCAACGAAGGTGCCACTGCCACGCCGCGCCTCGACCGCGCCCTGAGTCAGCAGTTCCTTATACGCATTGCGAACGGTGATGCGGCCGACGCCGAGCTGCTCCGCCAGATCGCGCTCCGGCGGCAGTCCGACAGCGGGCGCAAGTTGCCCCTCCTCGATCAGTTCACCGAGAATACGCGCAAGGTTCCGGTAAAGCGGCCCCGTAAGCTGCGGATCGTGCAAACCGCGCTCTTCGATGGCCGTGATCAATGTGGTTCTATTCATGCTTCATATAATAGAACCTATATAGAACCAATGGCAAGTGACAATCTCATGAAAAAAGCCCGGTCATGACCGGGCTTTTTGTTTAATGCGATTGCGGAGCGGGATGCGCCTCGGCTGGTGGCTCATCTGCGCCATGCTCGGGCTCCTTGATCCGGAACCAGGCGACATAAAGCGCCGGCAGGAAGAGAAGCGTGATTGCCGTGCCCGCTATGATGCCGCCCATCATGGCATAGGCCATTGGTCCCCAAAACACTTCACGCGCAATCGGGATCAGTGCCAGACTTGCTGCCGCCGCCGTCAGCGCGATGGGTCGCATTCGGTGCTGACTGGCCTGCATCACCGCATCCCACGGGTGCATGCCCTCGGTGATATGCTCTTCGACCTGCACGATCAGAATGACCGAGTTTCGGATAAGAATACCGACCAGTGCCAGCACACCAAGGATGGCCACGAAGCCAAGCGGTTTGCCGCTCGGCAACAAGGCAGCCACCACACCGATCAGTCCAAGCGGCGCCACGGCGACAACAAGGAACAAGCGCTGGAAGCTTTGAAGCTGGATCATCAGGATTGTCGCCATGACGAACAGCATCAGAGGCACCACGGCAGCAATCGGCCCCTGGCTCTTACCGCTCTCCTCCACCGTGCCAGCAATCTGGATCTGATAACCGGACGGCAGCTTGTCGGCGAAAGTCTTGATGGCGGGCGCCAGATCCTTGACGATCGTATCCGGCATCGTCTTGTCGATAATGCCTGCAGCAACCGTGATCGTAGGAATACGCGAACGGCGATAGACAACCGGCTGTTCCAGCTCATATCGGAAATTGGCAATCGCGGCCAATGGCACCGACGTCCCGTTACCGGTTGCGATCTGAAGACTTTGCAGCGTATCGATCGAATCGCGTTCGTGTTTCTGTGCCCGCACAATAACGTCGATCAGATAGATCGAATCCCGCACCTGAGTGATGGTGATACCGCCGACAACGCCGTTCAGGGTTGTTGCAATATCCTTCGAGGAGATGCCGAGCTTTCTCGCCTTGTCCTGCATGACGTCGACGCGGATAACCCGACCCGGCTCGTTCCAGTTGTAGCTCACCACTCCAAGCCGCTTGTCGGAACTGAGGATGCCGGCAAAGTCCTGTGCGACACCGCGCAGTTTTTGGACATCCGGACCCGAGATGCGATATTGCACCGGACGGCCAACTGGCGGTCCAAGCTCCAGATACTTCACATAGACATCCGTCCCGACATAATCCTTGCGCAGAACCTCGTTGAATTTCTGCTTGAGCCTGTCACGCGCTTCGAGGTCCTTCGCGACAACGACCATCTGCCCGAAATAAGGATTTGCTGGCTGCACGTCGAAGGAGAGAATGAAACGGATAGCACCTTCCCCGATATACGTGCTCCAGTGATCCACATCGGGATTGTCCTTGAGCATCGTGGCTTCAAACTTCTCCATCTGGGCCTTGGTGTCGGTGATGGAACTGTTCTGAGGCAAGGTCCAGTCGAGCACCAGTTCCGGACGGTCGGATTCCGGGAAGAACTGCCGTTCGATAAAGCCCATGCCGAAAACCGAAACGAGGAAAAGTGCAATGGTCGTAATGATCGTGATCCACTTGTGCCGCATCGACGCAAGCAGGACCTGCGAAAATATCTGGAAAAGACGGCTGTGCTTTTCCTCATGCGCCTTCATTTTCTTCGGCAGGAAAGTGACACCCAGCAAAGGCGCAAACAGAACTGCCACGATCCAGGAAACAAGCAGCGAAACCGCAATCACTACGAACAATGTGAACGTGTACTCACCCGCCTGACTGTTGTTCAGCCCGATGGGTATGAACCCGGCAATCGTAACCAGCGTGCCTGTCAGCATCGGGAAAGCCGTATGCGAATAGACATAGGTGGCAGCCTTGTTGATGGGATCGCCGTGCTCAAGCCGGGCCACCATCATTTCCACCGCAATCATCGCGTCATCGACCAGCAGGCCCAGCGCGATGATGAGCGCACCGAGCGACACGCGTTGCAGGGAAATATCCATCAAAGACATCGCCAGGAAGGTGATTGCCAACACCAGCGGGATCGAAAGCGAAACGACAAAACCCGCTCGCACCCCAAGACTGACGAAGCTCACCGCCAGAACGATGATAACCGCTTCAAACAGAGCTTCGGTAAAGCCCGAAACAGCGTCCTTGACGACTTCCGGCTGATCGGCAACCTTGAAGACCTTGACACCGACCGGGAGTTCCGCCGTCACCTGGCTCATCATTTTGTCGAGTGCCGCGCCGAATTCGAGCAGGTTGCCGTTCGGCTTCATGCCAATGCCGAGGCCGATCGCATCGTGCCCGTTCACCCGGAAAATGGATGCGGGCGGGTCGACATAGCCGCGCGTAATCGTCGCGACGTCGGAAAGACGGAAGAAGCGATCATTAACGCGCAGGTTTACCGCACGCAGATCCGCTTCCGAATTGAACTGTCCGCTGACGCGCACGCTGATGCGCTCCGGCCCGGCTTCCACTACACCGGACGGCGTAATGGCATTCTGGTCCTGCAAGGCCTGCAGGATTGCCTGCTGATCCAGTCCAAGCGCTGCAATCTGGCGCGTCGAGAACTCCAGATAGATCGCTTCGTCCTGCGCGCCGATCAGCTCGACCTTGCCCGCATTGGGCAATGTCAGAATTTTCGTCCGCGTGCTTTCGGCATAGTCCCGCAACTGTCGCATGGAAAGACCATCCGACGTGAATGCATAGACGTTTCCGTAAACGTCACCGAACTGGTCATTAAAATACGGTCCGAGAACGCCCTGAGGCAGCGTATTCTGAATATCGTTCAGAAAATGACGCACTTCGGTCCATGACTTTTTGACCTGCTCGGCCCGCGTCGTATCTTTCAGAAAGACGAACACGACCGACTTGCCCGCCGTGGTTATGCTGCGTGTATAATCGAGCGTATCCAGTTCTTCGAGCTTCTTTTCCAGCCGGTCCGTGACCTGGTTGAGCGTTTCGTCGACGGAGGCGCCGGGCCAGTTGGCCTGTACAACCATCGTCTTGACGGTGAAGTCCGGATCCTCCTCACGACCAAGGTCAAGATAGGAAATCAGGCCCGCCACCAGAAAGACGAGCATGAAATACCAGACCAGAGACCGATGATTCAGAGCCCAGTCAGACAGATTAAATCCCTTCTTCACAGGCCCGTTCCTTTCTCGTCCAGGCGGACTTTCTGTCCTTCTTTCAACTCATGCACACCAGCAATCGCAACATAGCTTCCGACATCCACGCCACCGGCAACAAAACTGTTGCCGCGCCGTTCAGTCACCTGCACGTCATGAAGAGAGACCGTCTGTTTATGCGGATCGATGACCCAAATGCTTGTCTTGCCGTTTTCGTCGAGCAAAGCCTGTATCGGCATCGTCACAAGATTCTGTTCAGGTGCGGCCTTGGCTGCCCGGATCGTCGCGCCAAGGCGAAAGCCTTCCGGAGGGTTGTCGAGAGCAATACGCACACGGCGTGTGCGTGTCTGCGCATCAGCCTGCGGCGCCACCTCGCGTACTGTTCCCTGCCCCGTCACTTTTGGATCGGCCTGGAGCTGTACATTGAATGGCGTACCTTGCTCAAAATATTGCGTCATGCTGTCAGGAATATCGAGCACCGCTTCGCGAATATCGGGACGCGCAACCGTCATAACCGTCTGGCCAGCGGCAACCACCTGCCCGACTTCGGCATTCGTTGCAGAAATGACGCCATCATAATCCGGACGCAGCACAGCGTAACTGCGCTGATCCTGCGCCTTTTTCAGTCCTGCCCTGGCTTTTTCCAACCCGGCCTCTGCGCTGTCACGCGCCTGTCTGGCGGCATCATAATCGGCTTGCGAAACGTTGTTGCCCTTAAGCAGGATGCTCTGGCGTTCTTCGCTCGCCGCAGCGTTGGCATATTGTGCTTCGGCGCTCGCCAGATCAGCCCTCGCAGACTGAACGGCAAGATCGAGGTTGGATGGATCAACCATCGCAACCATCTCGTCCTTTTTCACAATATCCCCCACCTGAACAGGCCGATTGATAATTCGCCCGAGCACACGGAATGCAAGATCAGTGGAATAGCGTGGCTCAATCGTGCCTGCAAAACCCGTCTGCGTTACGGGCTTGGGCTCGACCACCATATAAAGAACCGGACGGACAGGGTCCGTCTCAGCCGTGTTCTCTTCACCTTTTCCGCAAGCGGCAAGCGCAAGCATGGCAGCGATAACAGCAACACTGCTCATGGTGTGGATTCTAGGAAACTGGATTGTCGCCTTCATTGCGCAACTTGTCCTTCCTGTTCCTGCACGACTTCGGTCGGCTCGCCGGAACGCAGCATTTGTGCGCCCTTCGTGACGATCAGCTCGCCTTCCTGCAGTCCGCCTTCCACGAGTAGTCGCCCCTTTTCGTATGAGAGCACCTTGATCGGAACCAGCGTTGCCACCTTGGAATCCTTCGAGAGCCTCCAGACGGCTGTACGCCCGGCATCCGAAGTCATTGCGCTCCATGGCAAAACGACCACCTTCACCGTGTCCATATGAACCGTGCCGGTCACTGTGGCCCCGAGCGCCATCTGAGGCGGGGTTTGCGCTATGCCGACCTTTAACCGCACGGTTCCAGTCTGCGCATCGACCACCGGCGAAATCTCACGAACCTTGCCTTTGGCACTTATCGACGCATCGGACAGCAACGCAATCGTTACGTCCATTCCGATTTTGGCATGATTGACCAGTGTTTCCTGCACATCGAATACCGCGTCGCGTGGACCATCCTCGGCAATCGAGAACGCTGTCTGCGCAGCCTGCACGACCTGACCGGCCTCGACATTGCGCGCCGTAATCACGCCTGAAACGGGTGCCTGCAATTCAGTGTAGGAGAGCTGATCGCGTGCATCGTTGAGCTGGCTTTCAGCGCTGGCAAGAGCGCTTTGCGTCGTTTGCAGGTTCTGGTTTGCCTGATCGTAGGTGCTGCGAGTGGTGAACCCTTGTGCCAGCAATGCCTTCTGTCGCGCAAAATTGGCCTGGGCCTGCACCAGCTGCGCCTGCGCGGCATCTTTCGACGCCTGTGCAACGCGCAGATTGGCCTGTTGCTCAACATTATCGATGCTGGCGAGAGGCTGCCCCTTTTCCACGTGCTGGCCGATCTCGACCAGACGCTGCACAACCTGACCGTTCAGACGAAACGAGACATTGACAAGCGACCGTGCCGCAATGGCGCCGGATAAGGTCAGTTTCGGTTGATAATCGCTGGCGACTGCCTTTACCGCCGCCACCGGCACGATGTCGAGCGAGTCGGCATGCGCCTGCAACATTGTGCCCGGCGCAAGCAGCCCCAGGCAAAAGAGCAGTATACGGGGTGCTTTGAAATGGGGAGCAAGCTGGCCCATAACGCGCCTCCACCCATTCTGCACGCTGTAAATGAATGGTTTTGCTGCCATTTACACGATTCTCACTGGTTTGGTTCTGTTGAGAATGCAACTAAAGCTTTGCAGAGAAAAGCGGCGTTGTAAAAGATGATGAATCATAGTTATCGCTATCAAAGTCTTTTCGAAAACACTTACTCAGGACCAATCGGTAGGCATTGCCTTCGATCAGAGAATTTATAAGTAGAAATATATAGTTGTGTTGAATTTCAAGAATATCGGCGGCGGCTAACTCGTTGCCTCCTCGACAAGCCTTTTACCGGCAACGTTCAATTCGTAACGTGTGCGTTGCGTGCGCGGATCGCGCTGTTTGATCCGCACATAACCGTGGTCCTGCCCGAGCACTGAAATTTCCCGAAGCACAAGCGCATGAGCGATCCCCAGCGAACGCGCAAAAGTTCGGCTATCCGACGCGATATCCAGCGCCAGCGCGGCGATGATCCCGGCACCAAGCCCGGTCAAATTGCTGGACGCCGTCATCAAAGCATCGACGAACGCCATATATTCCACTTCGCCCTCATCCATCATGCAACTGCCGATTTAAGGGGGCGGAACGAAACGATCACCGATTTCGATGTGGGCGTGTAGCTTTCATCACCAGAACTGGCGAGCGGCACCAGCACGTTCATTTCCGGATAGTAGCCCGCAATACAACCGCGCGGGATGTCATAGGGCACGAAGCGGAAATCGCGCGCGATACGCTCCACACCATCATCGAATTCGCCAACAATATCAGCCCGGTCACCGGCCTCGACACCGATATCCGCCATGTCAGCTTCATTCATGAAGACGACCTGTCGTTCGCCATAGACACCGCGATAGCGGTCATCCATGCCATAAATGGTGGTGTTGTACTGGTCGTGGCTGCGGAAGGTCTGCAGCACATAACGCCCCGGCGTGCCGCGTGCCTGCTGATGCTCGACAGCTTCCGGAAGGGCGCCGGTCCAGAATGTCGCCTTGCCCTTTGTCGTATTCCATTCCAGCTCACGGGCAGAATTGCGCAAATGGAAGCCACGCGGAACCCGTACACGAGCATTGAAATCGTAGAAGTCCGGCAACACACGGGCGATATGGTTGCGGATAAGATCATAGTCGTCGGCAAGCTCCAGCCAGTTGACCGGCTGCGGCCCTAGCGTCGCCTGCGCCATACCCGCAATGATCGCCACTTCCGAACGAAGATGTGATGAAGCAGGCGCATTAATGCCGCCCGAACCGTGCACCATGCTCATGGAATCTTCGACTGTCACGATCTGGGCCACACCTCTGGAATTGAGGTCGATCTCGGTGCGGCCAAGGCAAGGCAGGATGAAAGATTCCTGCCCCGGCACCAGATGCGAATGGTTGAGCTTGGTTGCGACATGAACCGTCAGGCGCTGGCCGGAAAGCGCTTTAGAAATCAGCGGACTATCCGGAGTGGCCCGGGCGAAATTGCCGCCGAGACCGATAAATGCCTGAGCCGACCCGTCGAGCATGGCACCTATGGCACCCAGAACGTTGTGTCCCGGCTCACGCGGAACATTGAAGCCAAATTCCTTTTCCAGCGCATCAAGAAATGCGACTGGAGGCCGTTCGTTGATGCCGACGGTGCGATCACCCTGCACGTTGGAATGACCGCGCACCGGACAGAGGCCGGCACCGGGCCTGCCAATATTGCCGCGCAGCAGCATGAAATTGGTGATTTCGCGGATCGTGATCACCGAATGACGATGCTGGGTGATGCCCATCGCCCAGGTGCAGATGACCCGTTCCGATTCCATATAGATCTTTGCCGCACGCTCGAGCGATTGCCGGAGAAGTCCCGACTGGTCCTCGATTTCTTCCCACGACGTGCTGTCCACCGCAGCGCGATAGGCTTCCAGTTCCGCTGTATGTGTGCTGAGAAATTCCCGGTCGAGGATTGATGGCTTGCCTGCGGCGAGTGCGGCATCATCCGCTGCGAAAACCGCCTTGGCCATACCGCGGAAAGCGGCAAGATCACCGCCAAGACGCGGCTGGAAATAGTCGCTCGCTATGGCTTCGCTGCCGCCATGCAGCATTTCAAGCTTGTTCTGCGGATCGGCAAAACGCTCCAGCCCGCGTTCGCGGATCGGATTGAAAACGACAATGCGCGCACCGCGCTCGGCAGCACGACGCAGATCACCCAGCATGCGGGGATGGTTGGTGCCCGGATTCTGACCGACCACGAAAATGGCATCGGCCATTTCGAAATCTTCCAGCAGGACGGTCCCCTTGCCGACGCCAACCGACTGTTTCAGTGCAACGCCGCTAGCCTCGTGGCACATGTTGGAGCAGTCGGGGAAATTATTGGTCCCATAAGCGCGTACGAACAACTGATACAGAAACGCAGCCTCGTTCGAGGCACGGCCCGACGTATAGAACTCAACCCGGTTTGGGCTGTCGAAACTCTTGAGAATGTCCCCGATAGTCCTGAACGCCTCATCCCATTCGATGGCTTCATACTGATCGGTCGAAGCATTGTACCGCATCGGATGGGTCAGGCGCCCGGTATTCTCCAGATCGTAGTCGGTCCAGTTGCGCAGCTGCGAAACCGTATGCTCCCGAAAAAAGGCAGGTGTCGTGCGCCGGTCGGTCGCCTCCCAGGCGACAGCCTTCACACCGTTTTCGCAAAATTCAAAAGATGAGCCATGTTCCGGATCACCCCAGGCACAACCGGGGCAATCGAAACCGTCCGGCTGGTTCGCCTTGAGAAGCGTGCGCGCGCCGGAAAGAGGAGCGCCACTTGCAAGCAATTGCTTGCCGCAGCTTTTCAATGCACCCCATCCACCCGCTGCAGCGGATCGCTTGCCGATGAAACCGGTTTTGGTGGCCTTGCTCATCCGTTACCCTCTAACCCAGTTGCGGGACCGCCTTCTTCGAGTGGCAAAGATGCCTTGGGCGGGTGCCAATATCATAAGTGGAATTACACGGTCCTTCAATTAACCGCGAGGCAATTGTTATTCGATACTTGTTCGTACTTGATTTCGGCCGCGCGATCCGTCATGCGATTGGTCAAGAAAAATTACCACAAGGGGTGGGATAGATGCCCAACATCGTTGAAATCGCCGATCTGAAGCGGCTTGCCCAGCGCCGCGTCCCCAAGATGTTCTTTGATTACGCGGATTCTGGCGCATGGACCGAGTCGACCTATCGCTCAAATGAAGACGACTTCAAGAAAATCAAGCTGCGCCAGCGCATTCTCGTCGACATGACGAACCGTTCGTTGGAAACGACGATGATCGGCGAGAAAGTGTCCATGCCGGTGGCTCTCGCACCGACCGGCCTGACGGGCATGCAGCACGCGGACGGTGAAATGCTGGCAGCACAGGCTGCCGAAGCCTTTGGCGTTCCCTTCACCCTTTCGACCATGAGCATCTGTTCCATCGAAGACGTCGCTTCGGTGACAAAGAAGCCGTTCTGGTTCCAGCTATACGTGATGAAGGACCGCGATTTCGTGAAGAACCTGATCGGTCGCGCTAAGGCGGCAGGCTGTTCGGCTCTTGTGCTTACCCTCGATCTCCAGATTCTCGGCCAGCGGCACAAGGATATCCGCAACGGCCTTTCCGCTCCGCCGAAATTCACCCCGAAGCATATCTGGCAGATGGCGACCCGCCCCGGCTGGTGCCTGGGCATGATGGGCACGCAGCGCCGCACGTTCCGCAACATTGCCGGTCACGCCAAGAATGTTACCGACCTTTCTTCGCTCTCCTCGTGGACGGCTGAACAGTTCGATCCGCAGCTCAACTGGAACGACGTTGCCTGGATCAAGGAACAATGGGGCGGCAAGCTGATCCTTAAAGGCATTCTCGATGTGGAAGATGCCAAGATGGCAGCCAAATCAGGTGCCGACGCGATCATCGTGTCGAACCATGGCGGACGTCAGCTGGATGGCGCACCGTCCTCGATATCCATGCTGCAGCCGATCGTTGATGCCGTTGGCGACAAGATCGAAGTGCATGTCGATGGCGGCATCCGCTCCGGCCAGGATGTGCTCAAGGCCCGCGCACTTGGCGCTCAGGGCGTGTATATCGGTCGCCCGTTCCTCTATGGCCTCGGCGCCATGGGCAAGGACGGCGTAACGCTGGCGCTCGACATCATCCGCAAGGAACTGGATGTCACGATGGCGCTCTGCGGCAAGCGGGATATCAACGATATCGACAAGTCGATCATCCATTCGATAAACTTCTGATAACGACAGGAGCCGGCCTCGCGTCGGCTCCTATACTTTAGAAATTGCTTGCATAATATCGCGTCACACGCGAGTACCGGCGACTGATGCACCGCAAGGTTACTTAAAAATAACCAAGTGTTAAACATATCTCTTTACCATATCCGGCAGTACGGCTTGTGAGCCGTTTTTCTGTTCGGATTTGGAGTGGGAACCGATGAAGTGCACTTCCGCCATTGCCATCGTGGCTATCAGTCTGATGGCGGGATCAGGAGCGGCGTTTGCCGCCGACATAATTGCAGACCCTGTTATTGAACCCATGCCGGAACCGGTTAATTCGTCCGGCTGGTATATTCGTGGCGATCTCGGTTACAATTTCAAATCCAGCACAGATGGCGACTGGAGCTTCTGGAACCAGTTCGATCCGCCCTATCGCGGCATTGACGACACGCTGCGCTACGATGATTTCGACCTCAAGGCAGGCGCAACTTACGGCGTGGGTGTCGGTTACCGCTTCACCGACATGTTCCGCGCCGACGCAACGCTCGACTTCTTCCGTGCAGGCATAAACGGTCGCACCGCCTGCCCAAGCTATGTGAAATCTGCCAAGGGCTTCAATCCGGTCGAGGACAACTGCAACTACGAGGATTCCTCGACAGCCAATATCTGGACGGCCATGGCCAACGCCTATGTCGACCTGCCGCGTGTGGGACCTGTGACGCCTTATCTCGGCGCAGGTCTCGGCGCCGCCTATGTGCAATATGACGACTGGAAAACCCACGAAGTCTGCGCAGGCTGCACCTATTCCAGCGAAAAGGACGGCCTCGACAGCTGGCGCTTCGCAATGGCTCTCATGGCCGGTGTCAGCTACGATCTGACCGAGCAGCTCAAGCTTGACGTCGGTTACCGCTATATGCGCATCAATGGTGGCAAAGCCTACGGTTTTGACGCAGCCGATCGCAGCACCAACCCTTACGGCAATGCCGAAGGACCGGGCGCCACGGGAACGCAGGCCAAAGACAATGGCTTCAACATGCACACGATCCGCGCCGGTCTTCGCTACGAATTCCGTTAAAGAGAGTGACCTTTCGGATAGAAAGCCCGGTCAGTGCCGGGCTTTTTTCATTTCAGCCGCGTGAAGTCGGTGCCTTTGACAGAAGCACCGTGCGGATTGCGAAACTGGAATGGATGCGCGCGACACCGGGCAATCGCGACAGGATTTCCTTGTGAATGATCTCATAAGCCGCAGCGTTTTCGGCTTCGACGCGCAAAATGTAATCCGCGTCGCCTGTCATGAGATAACATTCCTGAACTTCGGGGTGCCGCCGCACCGCTTCCTCGAAACGATTCAGAAACTCCTCGGTCTGGCGGTCAAGCGTAATGCGTACGATAGCGACGAGCCGCTCATCGCCGTCGGATGAACCGACGATGGCCGTATAGCCACGGATAACGCCGCTTTCTTCCAATATTTGCACCCGCCGCAGACAGGCGGACTGCGAAAGTCCTACTTCGCTGGCGAGATGGCTGTTGGTCATGCGCCCATCACGGCGCAGGCAGCGGATGATATTGCGGTCGATACCGTCGAGCGTTGGCATGAATAATCTTCAACTCTGGAGCTAAAATATGCGCAAGATGTGCGAAAATTCGCATAATATGCGACAAATAGCAAAAACATTCGAATAGTCTTCGACTAATATGCGAGCAAGCTCTGGGAGTGAGGAGTCACAAGGTTTCTCAACCGAGGCTTATATGCTTTGGGTGGCAGACGATCCATATCGACAATGACCTTCCAGGCGTTCTCGTAACGTAGTGAGCAGTTTGGAAAGAACCGTGCAAATGGTTGAGATGTCGATGCAATTTTCACAGGATGAGCGCGATCTTGCCGCCGGTGGCGTATTGACCATCGACCTGTCGGCGCTGCGTCACAATTATTCGGCCATTGCCCGTCATATCGCGCCCACCCGTACCGCTGCCGTTGTGAAGGCAGATGCCTACGGGCTCGGCGCCAGTCGTGTTGCGCCAGCTTTTTACGATGCCGGTTGCCGTGACTTCTTCGTCGCCCATCTCGGTGAAGCCATTGCGCTGAAGCCGTTTATCCAACCCGATGCGACGCTCTACGTTTTGAACGGTCTTCAACCGGGGACGGAAGAAGCCTGCGCCCGCGAAGGCATTCTGCCAGTTCTCAACTCGCTGGAACAGATTGAAAACTGGGCGGCACTCGCCACCAGACAGGGCAAGAAGCTGCCCGCCCTGCTGCAGCTCGATACCGGCATGTCACGTCTCGGCCTGTCGCCGAAGGAATTTGAACGCTTTCTTGAGAACGCCACGCTTCTGGATGCCATCGACATCAAGTTTGTCATCAGCCACCTGGCCAGCGGTGACGAACCGGAAAATGCGGCAAATGCCCGTCAGCTTGCCAATATGACCGCGCTGCTTGCCCGTCTGCCAAAACTGCCGGTTGCTTTTGCCAATTCCGGCGGCAGCTTCCTCGACAAGACCTATCATTTCGACCTCGCCCGCCCCGGTGTCGCGCTTTATGGCGTTGGACCGAAAAGCGAGATCATTCCTGTCCTCACCCTTTCGGCACGCGTCATTCAGGTGCGCGAGATCGACAAGGGGGCGGCGGTTGGCTATGGCGGCGCCTATATCGCCGAAGGGCCAATGCGGGTTGCAACGATTGCTGTCGGATATGCCGATGGCTGGTTCCGTTCTCTCAGCAACAAGGGTGCGGCCTTCTTTGGCGATACGCGACTACCGATCATCGGCCGTGTGTCGATGGACTCGATCACGCTCGACGTCAGCGCATTGCCGGAAGGCACGCTGAAACTCGGCAGTCTTGTGGAGCTGATCGGCCCGCACCAGCGCCTCGAAGACGTGGCGCGCGATTGCGACACTATTCCCTATGAAATTCTGACTGCGCTCGGCAACCGTTATGCACGTGTCTACGTGGAGAGCGGCGCGAGCGACATAAAAGTATAAGACAAGAGGCGAACATGCAGATCACCATTCTCGGCAGCGGCGTCATTGGCGTTACGACCGCTTATTACCTCGCCAAGCTCGGTCACGAGGTAACCGTTGTCGACCGCGAAGAAGGCCCCGCACTGGAAACGAGCTTTGCCAATGCCGGTCAGGTTTCGCCAGGCTATGCTTCGCCCTGGGCAGCCCCCGGCGTTCCGTTCAAGGCCGTGAAATGGCTGTTCCAGAAACATGCTCCGCTGATTTTGCGCCCGACATGCGACCCCGTTCAGTATAGCTGGCTCCTGCAGATGCTCGCGAACTGCACCGACAGCCGTTACAAGGTCAACAAGACCCGCATGGTGCGCGTAGCCGAATATGCGCGCGATTGCCTTGTCGATCTGCGCAAGGAAACCGGCATCGAATACGACCAGCGCATGCAGGGCACGCTCCAGCTTTTCCGCGAGCAGTACCAGCTCGACGGTATCGGCAAGGACATTGAAGTGCTGCGTCAGGATGGCGTGCCGTTTGAAGTCCTCGACCGCGAGGGCTGCGCCAAGGTAGAACCGGCACTTGCCCGCGTGAAGGACAAGTTCGTCGGTGGCTTGCGTCTTCCGCATGACGAAACCGGCGACTGCTTCAAGTTCACCAATGCGCTGGCAAAGATTGCCGAAGGACTCGGTGTAAAATTCCGCTTCGGCGTCAACATCAAGTCGTTACTGATGTCCGGCGGCAAGGTTTCCGGCGTCGAGACCTCCGAGGGTGTCCTGACCGCCGACCGTTATGTCGTCGCTCTTGGCAGCTATACGCCTGCGCTCGTCAAATCGCTTGGCCTTAACGCCCCGATCTATCCGGTGAAAGGCTATTCCATCACCGCGCCGATCGTCGATGAGGATCGCGCTCCGGTTTCGACCGTTCTCGATGAAAGCTACAAGATTGCGATCACCCGTCTCGGCGACCGCATCCGCGTCGGCGGTATGGCGGAAGTCTCGGGCTTCACCACGGACCTGCCTGCCGCGCGGCGCGCAACGCTCGATCTGTCGGTAACGGACCTGTTCCCCGGCGGCGATCTGAAAGCGGCAACCTTCTGGTCCGGCCTGCGCCCGATGACACCGGATTCCACGCCGATCATCGGTGCAACGCGCTACGACAACGTGTTCATAAATGCCGGTCACGGAACGCTCGGCTGGACGATGTCGTGCGGTTCCGGCAAATTGCTCGCCGACCTTATTTCCGGCAACAAGCCGGATATCCGGGCCGACGATCTCGGTATTTCCCGCTACGAATAGACTATTTGCACGAAATTGAATCGCCTTCCTCAAGGCGATTCAAAAACTCGGCGGCGTGCAGGCGCTGACGATTTCGCATGGCACCGGTCCGACGCAACGGAACCGGTGCGGCAGTTTGCTGGAAAAGTAATAGGCGTCACCCGGCCCCAGAATGCGGCGTTCACTGCCGACCGTCACTTCGATGCGGCCAGAAATGACGATGCCGCCTTCCTCGCCTTCGTGCATCAAAAGCACTTTTCCCGTATCGGAACCCGGCTCATAACGCTCCTTCAGCATCTGTAAAGAGCGCGAAAACAGATGGTCTCCCACCTGCCGATAGGAAATTGGGCCCTTACCGATTTCCACCAGTTCCTCGGCCTGATAGAATACCTTGTGCGGAGCATCCGGTTCGAGCGCGAAAAACTCGGCCATGCCGATAGGAATACCGTCGAGAATGCGCTTCAATGCACCGACGGACGGATTGGACTGATTGGCCTCGATGAGGGAGATGGTGGAGTTGGTCACACCTGCCCTTTTGGCCAGCTCGCGCTGCGACAGGTTCTGCCGCATGCGCACATAACGAAGCCTCCCGCCGATATCGATGCTCATCGAACTCTTCCCCATGTTTATGATGTTCGATATAGCACAAACTTGATAATTATCCCACATAAAAACAATAACTTAATATCTTGAAGAAAAGGACTTGTTGCACCTCGCAAAGCGTGGCCTGCTGCTTACAAATAGGAGGTAATTATGCTCACCAAAACCAACACGCCAAGCCTTGAGAACTTCTGGATGCCGTTCACCGCGAACCGGCAGTTCAAGGCAGCGCCTCGCCTGCTCGCAAGTGCTTCGGGCATGTATTACACCGACACCGACGGCAATCAGGTTCTGGATGGCACGGCTGGTCTCTGGTGCTGCAATGCCGGTCATGGCCGCAAGCGCATCACCGAAGCTGTCGAGCGCCAGATTTCGACCATGGATTTCGCACCGACCTTCCAGATGGGCCATAATGTGGCTTTCGACTTTGCTGAAAAGCTCGCAGCTATCGCACCGGGCGGACCGGATGCAAAACTCGACCGCGTATTCTTCACCAATTCCGGTTCGGAATCGGTCGATACCGCACTGAAGATCGCCATCGCCTATCAGCGCGCCATCGGCCAGGGCACCCGCACCATGGTTCTGGGTCGCGAAAAGGGCTATCACGGCGTTGGTTTCGGCGGCATTTCCGTCGGCGGCCTTGTCAATAACCGCCGCGTCTTCCCGCAGATTCCTGCTGACCACCTTCGCCACACGCTCGACATCGAAAAGAACGCCTTCTCCAAGGGCCTGCCAGCAAACGGCATCGAGCTTGCCGACGATCTGGAACGCCTCGTCCAGCTACATGGCGCTGAAAAGATCGCTGCCGTCATCGTTGAACCGATGTCCGGTTCGGCTGGCGTCATCCTCCCGCCGAAGGGCTATCTGGAACGCCTCCGCGCCACAGCAGACAAGCATGGCATCCTCCTGATCTTCGACGAAGTCATCACCGGTTTTGGCCGCCTCGGCACGCCGTTTGCCGTTGATTATTTCGGCGTCGTGCCCGACCTCGTGACAACCGCGAAGGGCCTGACCAATGGCGCCATCCCGATGGGCGCAGTCTTCGCCGCCCGCAAGGTCTATGATGGCCTGATGACCGGCCCGGAAAACGCCATCGAGCTGTTCCATGGCTACACCTATTCCGGCCATCCGGTTGCCGCTGCAGCCGGCCTTGCAACGCTGGAAGTCTATGCCGAAGAAGGCCTGCTGACGCGCGGTGCAGAGCTTGCCAATCACTGGCAAGAAGCACTCCATTCGCTCAAGGGCGTTTCGAACGTCATCGACATTCGCAACCTCGGTCTGGTTGGCGCCATCGAACTCTCGTCGCGCAAGGATGCACCGGGCGCCCGCGCCTACGATGTTTTCGTGGATTGCTTCAAGAAGGGCCTGCTCATTCGCGTAACTGGCGATGTGATCGCGCTTTCGCCGCCGTTGATCGTGGAAAAGGAACAGATCGACACGATCGTGTCCGTCCTCGGCGACGCCATCAAACGCGCAGCCTGACCTTCACCCAAGTCATGCTGCCTTTTAGAGCGCATCCCGAAAAGTGTGAAACGGTTTTCGGACAAGATGCGCTCTATTTTTAAACTACGCATCGATTCTTGGACCGATGCGCTCGCCGCCGCTGTTCCCCTGCGGCGGCTTTTTTTCTGATAACAGCAATTCATTCGCGGCTATCGGGAAATATCAAATCGCGATATTATTCAGAACGTATATTGTCTTGTTTCGGGAACCTTTTGGCCTCGCATACATCCAATGAAACTCCACAGGAGTTTGACCCATGCGTGCAAAAACAGCGCTACCCGCCACCTCTCCGACATTTCAGGATGATCTTGTCCTCGCCCAGTGCGCAAAAATGCACGATCTGGAAGCGCTGCGCAAAATCATGCAGACCAACAATCAGCGGCTCTATCGTCTGGCCCGCGGCATCGTGCACAACGACAGCGAAGCGGAAGATGTGGTTCAGGAGACCTATTTTCTGGCCTTCAGGAGTCTTGATCGCTTTCGCGGCCAATCCAGCCTGACCACGTGGCTATCCCGTATTGCAATTCACGAAGCCCTCGGTCGTCTGCGCAAAACCCGGAAGGTCGAGAAGCTTCTTGAGACCACGCCCGACACAAACAATATCATCCCGTTTCCATCCGACGTGAGCGTGAATGACCCCGAACGCAGTTTTGCGCAGCGACAGATATTGCAACTGGTCGAACAGGCAACGGATAATCTGCCGGAAATTTTTCGCCTCGTATTCGTCGCACGGGTCATTGAAGGCTTGAGCGTGGATGAAACAGCCGAATTGTTGAATCTGCGCCCGCAAACCGTAAAGACACGTCTTCACCGCGCCCGATATTTGTTGCGAAAACAGCTGGACGAGAAAATCGGCCCTGTATTGCTGGATGCCTTTCCCTTCGCAGGCAAACGCTGCGAGCGGATTATAACCGCCGTTTTGGCGCGGCTGGACGAACTGACATAATGTCAGGAACCTTTTGAACTCTCCCGCATCCAATAGCTGTCACTAGAGCATTTCCAGCAAAAGTGCGAAGCGGTTTTGCGTAGGATAATGCGACGAAACAACTATCTGGAGCCCATAAAAAGGTGCCCGGACAAGGGAGAGTTCCATGTCTATTCGTTCAGTTGTATCCGTTGCTGCAATTTGCATTTGCGGCAGTCTGTCTCTGGCAATTGCCCATGACGGAAAATTACACGATCCGGCGATAGCCCATATTGCCTACACGGCAGGCGCCATCGATGTCGCGGCTGCCAAACAGGCTCTCGAAAAATCCAAAAACAAAACGGTGCTTGAGTTCGCACAGACCATGCTGCGTGATCATGAAGCGGTCAATCAGCAGGCGCTCGCTCTGGTCAAGAAACTGAACGTCACACCGGAGGATAACGACACAAGCAAAGCCTTGTCCAAAGCGGCGGCAGAAGAACTGACCAGGTTGAGCAAACTCGATGGCGCAGCTTTCGACAAATCCTATGTCGACAACGAGGTTGCCTATCATAAGGAAGTGAACAAGGCGCTGAAAACCGCACTTATCCCGTCCGCCAGCAATGCTGAACTGAAGAACCTGCTCGAAACCGGTCTCAAATTGTTCCAGAGCCATGAGCAACATGCCGAACACATCGCCATGTCTTTGAAATAGGACCGGTCCGATGAGATATGTTCAAGCTGTCACCATACTTGCCGGGTTGCTGATTATCAGTGTCCCGGCAAAGGCGAAAACAATTGAAATTACGGTCGAAAAACTTGCTTTTTCACCGCAGAACATTGAAGCGAACGTGGGCGATGTGATCGAATGGAACAATAAGGACCCCATGCAGCACACCGCAACCGTAAAGGGAGAATGGGATATTCTGCTGCCACCCCGGAAGGTCACGAGACAGGTTCTGAAATCGCCAGAAGCGGTCAAGTTTTACTGCCGTTTTCACCCCGATATGATCGGAAAGCTAACAGTCAAACCATGAGGAAAAGCGCGCCGATGCGTTTGCCGGGCCGTAATGTGCACGACCAGTCGTTTATCCTCCCTGCGATGGCGTGAAATTCGCCACCAGCGCATGGCTGTCGCCGGGATAGGTAAAGCGTACATGTGTTACCGGCTGGTCAGCATTCCAGGTCTGGCGCTCGATCACCAGACAGGGCGCCCCCAGCGGAATACCGAGCATGCCAGCATTTTCCTGCGTGGCGGCAATCGCACGTATCGAGTGTTTTGCGCTACTCCACGGCACGCACGAAACCAGCCATGGTCCCGGCGAATTTTCAGCAAAGTCAGTCTGCGCAGCGGTCGGAACCGCATCCAGACTAATGATGCGCTCTTCCAGAGCGAAAACACGCTTGCCCGCATAGTGACGGCAGACGAGTTCAACCAGCGGCGTATGGCGCGGCATGTCGATATGCCTTGCATCGGCTGGTCCGCTCAATCGCTCGCGCCGGCTCGTCAGCTCGAACCGATAAGCGGCGCCAAGCGCTGCTACTTCATCGCGAATATCGTGGATTTCGAGGATTGCGGCCTGCGATTGCGGAAAGGAAACAAAACTGCCGGATCTCCGCTTGCGCTCAATCAGACCGGCCTTTGCCAGCTGTGTCAGCGCCTTGTTCACGGTCATGCGTGAACAGCCATATTGTTCCGTCAGCTCGTGTTCAAACGGGATGCGATGGCCGGGCAGCCATTCTCCCGACAGGATGCGCGATTCAATATCGTCCAGAATACGCTGATGCAGCGAAAGCACCGGTGCGTCCTTTACGATCAAATCTTCGCCAGCCATGCCATCTCCTGTCAGGCGAGTAATTCGCCGATCACTGTCTGGAAAGCACGCTCGGCTTCATCGCGCAAGCGGTGACGCCCGCCTTCCACCTGTTTAACGCCGCGCACCCATACATCGGACGGTCGTGCGCGACCGCCAAAAATCCAGCCATCGAGCACTGCGTCGCCTTTTGCATGTGGCAGACGCGCCGCATCAAGTGCGACGAAATCGGCCGAAGCCCCCGCTTCCAAGCCATCGCTTGCACGTCCCATGGCGATATTGCCGCCCGTCACCGCGCCATCGAACAATGCGCGGCCTGTCGAGCCTGCGTTCTCGGCCAGAACATTGCGCGCGCGGTGCAGGAGACGCTGCGAATATTCGTACTGGCGTAACTCATCGCTAATGCCGATCAGCACATTGGAATCCGAGCCGACGCCGAACTTGCCGCCTGCTTCGTGGAAGACCGTGGCATTGAAAGTGCCGTCACCAAGATTGGCCTCCGTCACAGGACAAAGACCAGCAATCGCACCAGCCTCAGCCATGCGCATGGTTTCCGCGTCGGTCATGTGGGTCGCGTGGATGAGGCACCAGCGCGACGACAATTCCTGATGGTCAAGCAGCCATTCAACAGGTCGCTGGCCCGACCATGCAATGCAGTCGTCCACTTCCTTGACCTGTTCGGCAATGTGAATATGCACAGGCGCATCCGGCAAAAGCTTTGCCGCAAATGTCAGCTCATCGGGGGTGACAGCACGCAGACTGTGCGGGGCTACGCCAAGCACGGCACCATCGAAACCGACAAGCGCTTTCTGGCAGCCTTCAATCAAACGGGAAAAGCTTGCTTCATCATTGATAAACCGACGCTGGCCTTCATTCGGAGCAGCACCGCCAAAGGTCGAATGCGCATAAAGCACTGGCAGCAATGTCAGGCCGATACCCGCTGCCCCAGCTGCGGAAACAATGCGATCCGCCATCTCGGAAATATTGCCGTAAGGTGTGCCGTCGCGATCATGGTGCAGATAATGAAACTCACCGACGCGGGTAAATCCTGCCTCCAGCATGTCGACATAAAGCCGCAGCGCTACAGCTTCCGCCTGTTCCGGCGACATGGTGAGCGCAAACTTGTACATGATCTCGCGCCAGCTCCAGAAGCTGTCAGCAGAAGGTCCACGCCGCTCAGCCAGTCCTGCCATGCCATATTGGAACGCATGGCTGTGCAGATTTGGCATGCCTGAAACGATCACTGCATGGTGTTCGTCGCCCGACTGCGCACTGACGCCGGTTTCCACAGATGCGATTTTTCCGTCGACAATGCCAAGTCGAACATCATCCGCCCAGCCTGTTTGCAGAAGCGCCTGACCGGCATGGATAAATTGCGTTTTTGTGGCTGCGGCAGACATTCGAACAAGCTCCTCATTTCGCCAAATTCACACGCCGATCTTTCAACAGATCGCAAATGGATGCATTTTTTCTCTTGGCGACTCCGTTAATATGTATATACATTATTGAAAAACAGGGGAAGCGAGAAAACGCTCATGCCAGATAAAACAAGCTACATTTTCAGCAACGCCCGTATCGCCACCTTGGGTGAAAACGCCGAGGGTCTGGGGCTCATCGACAATGCAGCGCTCGCCGTGAAAGACGGCAAGATCGCTTATGTCGGTCCGGAAAATGCTCTGCCTGCTGAATATGCATCTTTCGAGAAAATCGACTGCGAGAACCGCCTGATCACACCCGGCCTGGTCGACTGCCACACGCATCTTGTCCATGCTGGCAACCGCGCCCATGAATTTGAGCTGCGCCTGAATGGTGCCACTTACGAAGAAGTGGCACGTGCAGGCGGCGGCATTGTTTCCTCAGTCAAGAACCTGCGTGCTGCCAGCGAAGATGATCTGGTGCGCGAAACCCTGCCCCGTCTCGATGCACTGATTGCAGAAGGTGTCACCACCGTTGAAGTCAAGTCGGGCTATGGCCTCGACCGTGACAGCGAAATCAAGTCGTTGAAAGCCGCCCGCCGTCTTGGCGAAGAGCGTGACGTGGCGGTCCGCACGACCTTCCTTGGCGCGCACGCCCTGCCGCCGGAAATGAACGGCGACAAGGCCGCCTATATCGACCGCGTCATCAACGACATGCTACCGGCTATCGCCGCTGAAAATCTGGCCGATGCGGTTGACGGTTTTTGCGAAGGCATCGCCTTCCTGCCGGATGAAATCACCCGCGTCTTCGATGCGGCCAAGGCGCATAATATTCCGGTCAAGCTTCATGCCGACCAGTTGTCCAATCTGCATGGTGCGGCTCTTGCAGCATCTTATGATGCGCTTTCAGCCGATCATCTGGAATATACGGATGCGGACGGCGCCGCTGCAATGGCCAAGGCCGGAACGGTAGCCGTGCTGCTGCCCGGCGCCTACTACTTCATCCGCGAAACACAAAAGCCGCCAGTCGAGCTTTTCCGTGCTGCGGGTACCAAGATGGCGCTGGCCACCGATAACAATCCCGGCACCTCGCCGCTGACCTCGCTTTTGCTCACCATGAATATGGGCGCAACGCTCTTCCGCATGACGGTCGATGAATGCATCGCAGGTGTAACCCGCGAAGCAGCGCGCGCACTCGGGCTTCTTGATCAGACCGGCACACTGGAAGTTGGCAAGGATGCCGACCTCGCGATCTGGGACGTCGAGCGCCCGGCAGAGCTCGTTTACCGCATCGGCTTCAACCCGCTCTGGAAGCGGGTGTTCAAAGGCCAAATCTGAATTTTTGTTTCAACGCGCATCTTATCCGAAAACCGCTTCACGTTTTTCGAGATGCGCTCTTTGGGAGTTTTCCATGACCCTCGTATTGAAGCCCGGCAGCGTGCCGCTTGAAACACTTGAAACAATCTATCGCGAGGGTCTCCCCGTCCGCATCGACCCTGCTTTTCACGCAGGCGTCGAAAAGGCTGCGGCGCGTATTGCGGAAATCGCGGCAGGGGATGAACCGGTTTATGGCATCAATACCGGCTTCGGAAAACTTGCCTCGATCCGTATTGCGGCAGGCGATGTCGCCACGCTCCAGCGCAATCTGATCCTGTCGCATTGCTGCGGCGTCGGCGAACCGCTTTCCGAAAATATCGTGCGCCTCATCATGGCGCTGAAGCTGATTTCACTCGGTCGTGGCGCTTCCGGCGTGCGGCTTGAAGTCATCACCCTCATCGAAAACATGCTGAAAAAAGGCGTGATCCCGATGATCCCGGAAAAGGGTTCCGTTGGCGCGTCTGGCGACCTTGCACCGCTGGCGCACATGACCGCGGCCATGATCGGTGAAGGCGAAGCCTTTTATAAGGGCGAGCGCCTGTCGGGTGCGAAGGCACTCGAAAAGGCCGGGCTGAAGCCGGTTGTGCTTGCCGCCAAGGAAGGGCTGGCGCTGATCAACGGCACACAGACCTCCACCGCTCTTGCACTGGCCGGTCTTTTCCGTGCGCATCGCGCCGCGCAGACAGCGCTGATCACCGGCGCATTGTCCACCGATGCCGCCATGGGATCTGATGCGCCATTCCATGAGGAAATCCATACATTGCGCGGCCATAAGGGCCAGATCGACGCTGGCCGGGCACTGCGCGCCCTACTCGAAGGTTCCGTCATCCGCCAGAGCCACCTCGAAGGCGACCAGCGTGTGCAGGACCCCTATTGCATTCGCTGCCAGCCGCAAGTCGATGGCGCTTGCCTCGACATTCTGCGTCAGGCAGCACGCACGCTGGAAATCGAAGCCAATGCGGTCACCGACAATCCGCTCGTTCTCTCGGACGGTCGCGCCGTGTCGGGCGGCAATTTCCATGCCGAACCTGTTGCCTTCGCCGCCGATCAGATTGCGCTGGCCGTCTGCGAAATCGGCGCGATCTCGCAGCGCCGCATCGCGCTTCTGGTTGACCCCGCCCTCTCCTTCGGTCTTCCGGCCTTCCTCGCCCGCAAGCCGGGCCTCAATTCCGGCCTGATGATCGCAGAAGTCACGTCTGCGGCACTCATGAGCGAAAACAAGCAGATGGCGCATCCGGCTTCGGTCGATTCCACCCCGACTTCGGCCAATCAGGAAGACCATGTGTCCATGGCCTGCCATGGTGCACGCCGTCTTCTTCAAATGACCGCCAACCTCAACGCCATCATCGGCATCGAAGCACTGACCGGTGCGCTCGGCGTCGAACTGCGCGAACCGCTGACCACCAGCCAGGAACTCTCCAAGGTCATCGCCGTGCTGCGCGGCCGCGTGCCGACGCTGGAAGACGACCGCTATATGGCCGACGACCTCAAGAATGCCGCTGAGCTGGTGGCTGACGGTGCACTTGCCGGGGCGGTTTCGAGCGGCATCCTGCCCGCGCTGGAGGCGTGATCATGAACCCGTTCGAAGTTCGTCAGGGAACCTCGCCCGTCATTCTGGGCCTTCCCCATACGGGCACGGATGTTCCCGACGACATCTGGTCACGGCTCAACGACAATGGCCGCATCCTTGCCGATACCGACTGGCATATTCACCAGCTCTATGATGGCCTTATTGATGGCGCAACCACGGTGCGCGCCACCTTTCACCGCTATTGCATCGATGCCAATCGTGATCCGGCAGGTGTCAGCCTCTATCCCGGCCAGAACACCACGACGCTGATCCCGGAAACCGACTTTGACGGCATTGCCATCTGGAAAGACGGCGAAGCACCAAAGGAAGCCGATATTGCCGACCGCATCACGCGCTTCCACAAGCCCTATCACGACGCGCTTTTAGCCGAGATCGAGCGTGTGAAGGCGATCCATGGCGTCGCCATCCTTTATGACTGCCATTCGATCCGCTCGCATATTCCGTTCCTGTTCGAAGGCAAATTGCCGGATTTCAACATCGGCACGGACATGGGCAAGACCTGCGATCCGAAGATCGAAGCTGCCGCCGTTGAGGTTACGGGACGGGCCGAAGGCTACACGTCGATTCTCAATGGCCGCTTCAAGGGCGGCTGGACGACGCGCCATTACGGCAAGCCGGAAACTGGTGTTCACGCCATCCAGATGGAGCTTGCCCAATCCACGCATCTTGCGACCGAAGCGGTTCCCTTCGCCTATGACGAGGCCAGGGCGGACAAGCTTCGCGTGCATCTCAAAACCCTTTTGCAGCGGCTGGAAACAATAGCCGCAGAACTGAAATCCTGAGGAGAACACCATGTCCAATCCACGCCATAACGAGCGCGAAGTCCGCGCGCCCCGCGGAGACGAACTCAACGCCAAGAGCTGGCTGACCGAAGCGCCGCTTCGCATGTTGATGAACAACCTTGACCCCGATGTCGCCGAACGCCCGCACGAGCTGGTCGTCTATGGCGGCATTGGCCGGGCGGCCCGGACATGGGATGATTTCGACAAGATTGTCGCGACCCTCAAGACGCTCAATGAAGACGAAACCTTGCTGGTGCAGTCGGGCAAGCCGGTGGGCGTGTTCCGCACCCACAAGGATGCACCGCGCGTTCTCATCGCCAATTCCAACCTCGTGCCGCATTGGGCGACCTGGGATCACTTCAACGAACTGGATAAGAAGGGTCTTGCCATGTATGGCCAGATGACCGCCGGTTCGTGGATCTACATCGGCGCGCAGGGCATCGTTCAGGGCACCTACGAAACCTTCGTGGAAGCCGGTCGCCAGCACTACGACGGCAACCTCAAGGGCAAATGGATTCTGACCGGCGGCTTGGGCGGCATGGGCGGCGCACAGCCTCTGGCAGCCGTCATGGCAGGCGCTTGCTGCCTTGCGGTCGAATGCGACGAAACCCGCGCCGATTTCCGCCTGCGCACCCGTTACGTCGATGAAAAGACCCATAACCTCGACGAAGCGCTGGCCAAGATCGATGAATGGACCAAGGCAGGCGAAGCCAAATCCATCGCGCTCATCGGCAATGCGGCTGAAATCTATCCGGAACTCGTCAAGCGCGGCGTGCGCCCCGACATCGTCACCGACCAGACCTCGGCGCATGATCCGGTGCATGGCTATCTGCCAATCGGCTGGACCGTCGCCGAATGGCGCGCCAAGCAGGAAAGCGATCCGAAGGGCGTTGCGAAAGCCGCCCGCGCTTCGATGAAGGTGCAGGTTCAGGCCATGCTCGACTTCTGGAATGCTGGCATTCCAACCGTCGATTACGGCAACAACATCCGCCAGATGGCACTTGAAGAAGGTCTGGAAAACGCCTTCGATTTCCCGGGCTTCGTCCCTGCCTATATCCGCCCGCTGTTCTGCCGCGGCGTCGGCCCGTTCCGCTGGGCTGCCCTTTCCGGCGATCCGGAAGATATCGCCAAGACCGACGCCAAGGTGAAGGAGCTGCTGCCAGACAACAAGCACCTGCACAACTGGCTCGACATGGCAAAGGAACGTATCGAGTTTCAGGGCCTGCCAGCACGCATCTGCTGGGTCGGTCTCGGCGACCGCCATCGTCTCGGCCTCGCCTTCAACGAAATGGTCCGCAATGGCGAGCTGAAGGCACCAATCGTTATCGGTCGCGATCACCTCGATAGCGGCTCGGTGGCTTCGCCGAACCGCGAAACGGAAGCCATGAAGGATGGCTCGGACGCAGTCTCCGACTGGCCGCTGCTCAATGCTCTGCTCAACACCGCTTCGGGCGCAACGTGGGTGTCACTCCATCACGGCGGCGGCGTCGGCATGGGCTTCAGCCAGCATTCCGGCATGGTCATCTGCTGTGACGGCACCGAAGATGCCGATCAGCGCATCGGTCGCGTGTTGTGGAACGACCCGGCCACCGGCGTCATGCGCCATGCCGATGCGGGCTACGATATCGCGCTCGACTGGGCGAAGCAGCAGGGCCTGCGCCTTCCAGCCATCCTTGGCAACTAAGAAATCAATGAAAGGCGGCCCTTCCGGGGGCCGCCTTTTTCATAGCTGGATAATACGTAAATACTGGGGAATAACGATGACAGACGTAGCGCTTGGCCGTAATGAGCCCTCTCGTGGATCGGCGGCTTTGAAACTGGTCATATACAGCTTCATAGGCATATTTTTCTTTTTCGTGCCCGTCACCATTGGCGGTAAATCGACCATCCTGCTCGATCACGCCGCGACCGCGATTGCCACGCAGCTTCGCCCTGCCGCTCTCGTTTTCGTCTGCTTGCTTATCGCTTATGGTGCCTTTGCACCTTTCGTAACGGGCACGTGGAAAAAGAATGTAACCGAAAGAATTTTCTCGGTTCTGCGTCTGCTCGGCCTCATCGCGACTGCCATGTATCTCGCCAATATCGGTCCGGCTGCACTTTTCACGCCCGATATGCTGCCGTTCCTGTTCGACAAGCTCGTATTGTCGGTCGGCCTGATCGTGCCGATCGGTGCACTGGCACTGGCTTTCCTGATTGGCTATGGCCTGCTCGAATTTACCGGCGTCATCGTACAACCAGTCATGCGCCCGATCTGGCGCACGCCGGGCTGGTCGGCCATCGATGCCGTGGCATCGTTCGTCGGCAGCTATTCGCTGGCACTTCTCATCACCGATCGCGTCTACAAGGAAGGCAAATACACCGCCCGCGAAGCGGCAATCGTCGCCACCGGCTTTTCCACGGTATCAGCCACCTTCATGATCATCGTCGCAAAGACGCTGGGCCTTATGGACGCGTGGAACCTCTATTTCTGGACCACTTTCTTCGTGACTTTCATTGTCTCCGCGATCACCGCACGCATCTGGCCATTGAGCCGCATGGATCATCCGGGCGACCGCGATACCCCATTGCCCGAAGGCAAAGGCCGTATTCAAACGGCAATCGACACCGGCATCCAGCAGGCACAAAATGCCCCCAAGCTTCTGCCGCTTCTCGGGGCGACGTTCCTTGATGGCCTGCGCATGGCAGCCATGATCCTTCCCAGCATCATGGCGGTCGGGCTTCTCGGCCTGCTTGCGTCCAAATATACGCCGATCTTTGATCTTCTGGGTCTGGCGCTCTATCCGTTTACATGGCTTGCGCAACTGGCCGATCCGATGCTTGCCGCAAAATCCATGGCGTCCGGCCTTGCAGAAATGTTCCTGCCAGCCATCCTCTTGAAGGACGCCGATGTCGTTTTGAAGTTCGTCGCCGCCGTTGTCTCGGTCAGCCAGGTTCTCTTCCTGTCGGCCTCAATCCCTTGCGTCCTTGCCACCTCGATCCCGCTCAAGTTCCGGGACCTGATCGTGATCTGGTATATCCGCACGGCACTCAGCATCCTGCTAACGGCACCAATTGCCTTCTGGGCAGCATCCAATGGATGGCTCGGTTGATGGTCGAAATTCTCAAGGCCGAAAGTCATCGCCGTATGCCATGGAAAAATGGCGGCGGCGTTACGGTCGAAATCGCCGTCCATCCGGAAGGCGCGTCAGTCGATAATTTCGACTGGCGCATTTCCATGGCGACCGTCGCCAGCGATGGCCCGTTTTCCGTCTTTCCCGGCATCGACCGCACATTGTCGGTGCTGGAAGGAGACGGCATCTTGCTCGATGTCGAAGGACAGCAGAGCACCCTCACCTGCGAAAGCGTACCGCTGTTCTTCGCTGCGGATGCTCAATCCAGCGCACGGCTGATCGGATCGGCCATTACCGACCTCAATGTGATGACCCGGCGCGGACGGTTTGCCCATATGGTCCGGCGCCTGCCCGTCAACGGCACTACGCTCACCCAGGCCAATGGCAATCTGGTTCTTCTTTTCTGTGCCGAAGGTCAGATCGATCTGACACTCGCGGCGAAAACGACGAAACTTGAGCAGCATGATTGCGCGGTCGCCACAAACTGCGACGCCTTGCCTCTTGAACTAAAGGGGAAGGGAGCCGCTTACCTGATTTCGATTAGCCCAATCTGATCAGTAGTTTACGACTATTCCATCGAGAATGAAGTATTCAAAGAACCGCAACGAACTCTCTGGACAGACGATACGGTCCTGTTAATTTGGCAGGAGTAAGAGACAAAAAAGTCTCACTATAAAAGGGGTACTACACATGAAGAAATCATTGCTTGCCGGGGCGGTACTAGCAGCTTTCACGTTAACGTCTGCGGCGCACGCTGAAACTGCCGTTTCCCTTGGCTTTTCCGGCTGGACCGGCTTTGCTCCGCTGACGCTTGCCAAGGAAGCCGGAATTTTCAAGAAGAATGGCCTCGACGTCACACTGACCAAAATCCCGCAGGCAAGCCGCCATCTGGCCCTCGCTTCCGGTGATATCCAGTGCGCGGCCACCACCGTTGAAACATGGATTGTCTGGAACGCGGCTGGCGTGAAGACCAAGCAGATATTCCAGATGGACAAGTCCTACGGCGCCGATGGTATTGCGGTGCGTGCCGATGTGAATTCCTTCGCCGATCTGAAGGGCAAGACGGTTGCCGCTTCTGCTCCGGGTACGTCGCCCTATTTCCTTCTCGCCTTCATGCTCGCCAAAAACGGTATGACGACCAAGGACGTCAAGGTCGTCAATATGGAGCCGGGACCGGCTGCACAGGCTTTCGTGGCCGGCCAGAACGATGCCGCCATGACCTACGAGCCTTATCTTTCCACCGTGCGCGCAGCACCCGACAAGGGCAAGATTCTTGCCACCACGCTCGATTATCCTGCGGTCATGGACACGGTCGGCTGCACGCCCGATTTCCTTGAAAAGAACCCCGAAGCCGCCAAGGCGCTTGCCGACAGCTACTTTGAAGCGCTGCAGATGATCGCTTCCGACAAGGCGAAGTCCTATGAAATCATGGGCAAGGACGTGAAGCAGTCGGGCGAGGATTTCGGCAAGTCGGCAGACTATCTTCGCTGGCAGGACAAGGCAGCCAACCAGAAGTTCTTTGAAGGTGAATTCAAGGAGTTTTCAACCGAAGCCGCCGATCTTCTGCTGAAGGCGGGTGTGATCAAGTCGAAGCCCAATCTCGATGACATCGTGGATACAAGCTTCATCAAGTAACATCGCTTCATATGCAAGCCCGGACGACACGTCCGGGCTTCCTTATTTTCTGCCCGTCGAGTGCGGCGGATGCGCGACTAAACAGGAAAATATATGCAGCCCTTGCAGCCGATAGGCAGTCAGACCCGGATATTACTGGGCATTCTATTCTTCATTCTCTTCTTTGTGTTCTGGGGTATAGCCACTCTGGGCGGCTTCGTTTCCCCGACTTTTCTTGCCGACCCGATCACCATGGTGAAGGACGGCTGGGATCTTATCGCCAATCAAGGCTTTATGTCCGATATCGGAATGACTGTCTGGCGCGTGCTTGGCGGCTTCGTACTGGCAAGCGTCGTTGCCATTCCGCTCGGCATCGCCATGGGCGCATACAAGCCGATTGAAGCGCTGCTGGAGCCCTTCGTCTCTTTTGCGCGCTATCTTCCCGCTTCGGCGTTCGTTCCGCTGTTGATCCTCTGGTCAGGCATTGGTGAAACACAGAAGCTGCTCGTCATCTTCATCGGCGCGGTGTTCCAGATCATTCTCATGATCGCCGTGACGGTCTCCAATACGCGTCGCGATCTTGTCGAAGCAGCCTACACGCTCGGCGCGTCGAACAGCGGCATCATTCGCCGCGTGCTCATGCCTGCCAGCGCGCCAGACATTGCCGAAACATTGCGCCTCGTGCTCGGCTGGGCATGGACCTATGTGATCGTGGCCGAACTCATCGGCGCATCGTCCGGCATCGGCTACATGATCATCAACTCTCAGGCACTGATGGCCACGGGCCAGATCATCTTCGGCATCATCGTGATCGGCGTCATCGGCCTGATCTCGGACCTTGCCTTCAAATATTTCAACCGCTGGCTCTTTGCATGGAGGTTCGCATAATGGTTACCAAAAGCGACCAGGAACTTGTCATCAAGGGCGTGAGCCGTACCTTTCCGGGCGTCCATGGCGGCAAGCCGACACTAGCATTGCAGCCGACCGACCTCGTCATCCCGAAAAATGATTTCGTGACCGTTCTCGGCCCCTCGGGCTGCGGCAAGTCCACGCTTCTTCGCATCATCGCCGGTCTCGACAAGCCCACCACCGGCACCGTGATGCTGGAGGGCAACCCTGTCACCGGACCGGGTGCAGATCGCGGTATGGTGTTCCAGTCCTACACGCTGTTTCCGTGGCTCACCATCCGGCAGAATGTCGGCTTCGGGCTTCGCGAAAAAGGCGTGCCGGAAAAGCAGGCGCGTGAAATCGTGGACAGCTATATCGACAAGGTCGGACTACGCGGCTTTGAAGATCACTGGCCAAAGCAGCTTTCGGGCGGCATGCAACAGCGCACGGCGATTGCCCGGGCACTCGCCAACGATCCAAAAATCCTGCTTCTCGACGAGCCGTTCGGCGCACTCGACAACCAGACCCGCGGACTGATGCAGGAGCTTCTGCTCGGCATCTGGGAGCGGGAGCACAAGACAGTGATCTTCGTCACCCACGACATCGAGGAAGCCATCTTCATGGCGACCCGCGTGGTTACGATGACCGCTCGTCCGGGCAAGATCAAATCGATCACACCGGTCGATATCGCGCATCCGCGCACCTACCACGTCAAGGCAAGCCCGGAATTTTCCGAACTGCGCCTGAAGTTGACGGAAGAAATCCGCAGCGAAGCCATTGCGGCAGCAAAGCAGGCTGCCTGAAAATAGCTGTTTCCCATTGCAGCCGACTGACCTATGAAAAGACTGCGACTTGATCGCAGTCTTTTCGTTTCAGGACACATCCAATCATGGCCGTTTCAGCAGAAGAACTTGAAAACCGCATCGTCTATGTCAACGGCGAATATGTTTCCGCCCGCGATGCGCGCATTTCCATCTTTGACCGTGGCTTCCTGTTCGGCGACGGTATTTACGAAGTGACTGCCGTGCTCGAAGGCAAACTCATCGACAGCGAGCCGCATATGCGACGCCTGCGACGCTCGACCGGCGAGATCGGTATTCCGATGCCGATGAACGAAGACGAGATCGTTGCCATCGAGCGTGAGCTGATCCGCCGCAACAATCTGACTGAAGGTCTGGTCTATCTGCAGGTGACACGCGGCGACGGACGCGACCGTGATTTCGTGCCCGCGAAAGGTATGAAGCCTTCGGTTGTCCTGTTCACGCAGGAAGCCAATCTGCTCGACAAGCCTGCGCTGAAAACCGGTGCCCGCGTGCTTTCGCTGGATGATCTGCGCTGGAAGCGCCGCGACATCAAGACGGTCTGTCTGCTGCCACAAGCGCTTGCCAAGGAAATCGCCAAGAACGCCGGTTGCGATGAAGCGTGGATGATTGAAGACGGCTATGTAACCGAAGGCGCATCGTCGACCGCCTATATCGTGACCGAAGATGATGTCGTCGTCACGCGCCCCAACAGCAATTCCATCCTGCCCGGCTGCACACGGCTTTCGCTTCTGCAACTGATCGCCGAGACCGGCATGAAGCTCGAAGAGCGGCTCTTCACCATCGATGAAGCCTATGCGGCAAAGGAAGCTTTCCTTACCAGCGCAGGCACATTCGTCACACCGATCACCGTCATTGACGAGAAAACCATCGGCACGGGTAAACCCGGTCCAGTTGCCCAGCGCCTGCGCGAAATCTATCTCGATCACGCCCACCGCACGGCAATCTGAAAACTGAACCGCCGCACGTCAGTGAAGCGGCTAAGATTTTGGTTATGGCGAGCCGAAAATGGTGGAGTTTGAGAACCGGAGCGGAGCGTACTAAAGGTACGTGAGCACCGGAAGCGCAAAACAACGCCATTTGCAGGCCGTCAGAGCCGAAATATCAGCGTTTCTGGTTATAGACGTCGATACAAACAGCCCCCAGCAGCACGATCCCCTTGATGACCTGCTGATAGTCGATGCCGATGCCGAGGATCGACATGCCGTTGTTCATCACGCCCATGATGAGCGCGCCGATCACGGCACCTGTCACACGGCCCACACCGCCATAGGCGGACGCGCCACCGATGAAGCAGGCCGCGATCACGTCCAGCTCGAAGCCGATACCGGCCTTGGGCGTTGCCGTGTTAAGGCGCGCTGCAAAGACCAGGCCAGCAAGCGCCGCCAGCACACCCATATTGACGAAAGCCAGAAATGTCAGCCGTTCGGTTTTCACGCCCGAAAGCTTGGCCGCATGCCGGTTTCCGCCCACCGCATAAATCTGCCGCCCGAGCACGGTCCGATTGGTGAGGAACGCATAGGCTGCAATCAGAACGGCCATGATGATGAGGACGTTCGGCAATCCGCGATGCATTGAAATCAGCAACGACAAATAGGCAATCGCCGAAAAGAACAGGATGTTCTTGATGACGAAAAGGCCAAAAGGCTCCGTTTCCACTTCATGCGCTATATGGCGCTGACGCGATTTCACATTCTGCCAGATCATGAAACCGGCCAGTAGCACGCCGATGATGAGCGATGTCAGATAGACGCCACCCGTCGTGCCGATGATTTCCGGAATAAAGCCGGACGATAGTTTCTGGAACACGACCGGAAACGGCCCGACCGACTGGCCGCCAAGCACGGCAAGCGTCAAGCCCTTGAAGACCAGCATGCCCGCCAGCGTGACGATGAAGGACGGAATATTGAAATAGGCGACCCAAAAGCCCTGCATCGCACCGATGATGCCACCGGCCAGCAGGCACAGAATGGCGGCAATAGGAAATGGCACGCCCCATTTGACCATCATCACAGCCGCGAGCGCACCGATAAAGCCACAGACCGAGCCGACCGAAAGGTCGATATGACCGGTGACGATGATGAGCAGCATACCAAGCGCCATGATGACGATATAGCTGTTCTGCAGAACCAGATTGGTGAGGTTCAGCGGCTTCATCAGCACACCGCCAGTCACGATCTGGAAAAAGATCATGATCGCGACCAGCGAGATCAGCATGCCGGATTCGCGCAGATTGTTCTTGAGATACCGCCCCACGCTGCTCGCCGGAGCTTTCGATCCACTGCTTCCGATGATATTCTCGCTCATGGCCGTTTTCCCTTGTTCCGCATGATGGCGCGCATGATGTTTTCCTGCGTTGCTTCCTCGCCAGCGACTTCGCCGACGAAGGCACCTTCATGCATGACGACGATGCGGTCGCAGATGCCGATCAGCTCCGGCATTTCCGAAGAAATGACGACCACGCCCTTGCCGCTATCCGCCAGCGAATTGATGATTGTGTAGATGTCATATTTCGCGCCGACATCGATGCCGCGCGTCGGTTCATCGAGGATCAGTACGTCGGGCCCGGTGAAGAGCCATTTGGACAGCACCACCTTCTGCTGGTTGCCGCCCGAAAGCGTGCCCGTCTCCTGATAGACATTGTGACAGCGAATGCTCATCTGTTCGCGATAGGAATTCGCGATCTTCATTTCGCGAATATCGTCGATGATGCCTTTCGGGCTGACGCCACGTAAATGCGCAAGCGAGATGTTGCGCGAAATATTTTCACCTAAGACCAGGCCGAGCTTCTTGCGATCCTCGGTCACATAGGCAAGCCCCGCTTTGATGGCCCGCGCCACAGTGGAAATATCGGCATTGTTGCCGTTGATACGCGCCTCACCGCTGATATTCGTGCCCCATGAACGCCCGAACAGGCTCATGGCGAATTCTGTGCGTCCCGCCCCCATCAACCCGGCAATGCCGACGATTTCGCCTGCCCTCACCTTGAACGACACGTTCTTGACCGAGTGCCGCTCCGGATGCAGCGGGTGATGCACTGACCAGTTGTCGACTTCGAAAATCACCTCACCGATCTTCGGATCGCGCTTCGGGTAGCGGCTTTCCAGATCGCGGTCGACCATCTTGCGGATAATATCGTCTTCCTCGACCTCGCCCGCATTACAGTCAAGTGTCGCCACTGCCTTGCCATCGCGCAGCACCGTGATCTTGTCGGCGACTTCGCGGATTTCATTGAGCTTGTGCGAAATGAGGATCGAGGTGATGCCTTGAGCACGAAACTCACGCAGAAGCGCCAGCAATGCCGCGCTGTCCGTCTCGTTGAGGCTTGCGGTCGGTTCGTCGAGGATCAGAAGCCGCACGCGCTTCGACAATGCCTTGGCAATTTCGACAAGCTGCTGCTTGCCGACACCAATATCGGTGACAAGCGTATCGGGCGATTCCGACAGGCCAACCTTCTGCAAAAGCTCGCGGGTACGCTTGTGCACCGTACTGCGGTCGATGACGCCATAGCTTGCCGGTGGATTGACGAGGAAAATGTTCTCGGCAATCGTCATAAGCGGTATGAGCGCCAGCTCCTGATGGATGATGACAATGCCAAGCGCTTCGGAATCGTTGATGTCGCGAAACTGCCGCTCTTCGCCGTCGAAGAAGATCGACCCCTCGTAGCTGCCATGCGGATAGACACCCGACAGCACCTTCATCAAGGTCGACTTGCCTGCTCCGTTCTCGCCGACAAAGGCATGAATCTCGCCCGGCATGACCGTGAAATTGACATCGCTCAGCGCTTTGACGACGCCGAAAGACTTGCTGATGCCGCGCATTTCCAGAAGCGGCTTGCCGGCGATTTCCGGCTTACCGTCAGACTGCTCGCGCAGGACAGGATTGGCTACATTCATCGCTCGCTCCCATTACAAATCTGCTCTGCCATTGCCCTCAACGAAAAGACAGCGCTGTCAATCGTCGAGCCTACCCCAGCCGAAAGGCTGGGGATTTGGGGCAATGGCATGCAGAAAGGTTACGGGCATATCCTCCGATACGCCCAAAACCGCATTACTGGATCTGGTCTTCCTTGTAGTAACCGCTATCGACCAGAACCTGCTTCCAGTTCGACTTGTCGACGATCACCGGCTTGAGCAGATAGGACGGCACAACCTTGACGCCATTGTCATAGGTCTTGGTGTCGTTGACTTCCGGCTCCTTGCCGGTCATCAGCGCATCGACCATATCGACCGTGACCTTGGCGAGTTCGCGCGTATCCTTGAAGATGGTCGAGTTCTGTTCGCCAGCGAGGATCGACTTCACCGAAGGCACTTCCGCATCCTGACCGGAAACGACCGGCATCGGCATGTCGCCACTGCCATAGCCTACACCCTTGAGGGAGGACAGGATACCGATGGAGATGCCGTCATAAGGTGACAGGACTGCATCGAGCTTCTTGTCGGAATAATAGGCCGAAAGGATCGAATCCATGCGGGCCTGAGCAGTTGCACCGTCCCAGCGCAGCGTTGCAACCTTGTCCATGCCGGTCTGGCCGCTGCCGATAACGACCTTGCCGCTATCGATATAAGGCTGCAGAACGGACATCGCCCCGTTGTAGAAGAAGTAGGCGTTGTTATCGTCCGGCGATCCGCCGAAAAGCTCGATATTGAACGGACCCGGCTTGTTCTTGAGGTCCAGCGCGGTTTCAATCGATTGCGCCTGCAGCACGCCGACCTGGAAATTGTCGAAGGTCGCATAATAATCGACATTCGGCGTATCGCGGATGAGGCGGTCATAGGCGATAACCTTGATGCCCGCATCGTGGGCCTTGGCCAGAACATCGGAAAGCGTCGTGCCGTCGATGGATGCAACGACGAGAACCTTGGCGCCCTTGGTCACCATGTTTTCGATCTGCGCCAGCTGGTTGGGCACATCGTCTTCAGCATACTGAAGATCGGTCTGATAGCCGCGTTCCTTCAGCACCTTGACCATGTTGTCGCCATCAGCAATCCAGCGCGCCGAAGACTTCGTCGGCATGGCGACGGCGACAAGACCCTTGTCTTCCGCATGCGCCAAACCGCCAAAGGCAAGCGCGGCCATCGCGACTGCCAGTGTTAGAGATTTCATGCCTGCCATTGTCTCACTCCCAAATTGGGACAGGCTTTTCCGCCTGTCGTTCTCCCAAAATTTCCGCCCCCGCCTTCCGGCCATGCGGAATTCCTCCGGAACAAGTTCTCAAGGGGCCGTCAGCCCGCGATCTTGTCCCATGCCGCAACCGCGCGCTCGGCGCGTTCGCGAACCTCAGCAACCGTCAATCCGGCCTTGTAAAGACTGGAACCGAGTCCGAAGCAGCTCACTCCCGCTGCCCGATAGGTCGCAAAATCAGCCTCGGAAACACCGCCCACGGCGCCGACCGGAATATCCTTCGGCAAGACGGCGGATATCGCCTTGATACCGTCCGCGCCGAGTACGCTGGCCGGAAAGAACTTCAGCGCCGATGCGCCTGCACGGATCGCCGAAAAGGCTTCCGTCGGCGTGAAAACGCCGGGCATCGTCACCATGCCGTGCTGTCCGGCACGACGGATGACATCCGGCTCGACATTGGGGCTGACCAGAAGCCTGCCGCCGACATCGTTGAGACGGTCCACATCTTCGACGCTCAACACGGTCCCGGCCCCGATCAGCACGCCCGCAGGCGCAAGCTTCGCCGCCTTCTCAATCGAGACGAAAGGCTCCGGCGAATTGAGCGGAATTTCAATCGCCTCGAAACCCGTCTCGATCAGCGCTCCGACGATTGCTTCCGTTTCTTCCGGGCGAATGCCGCGCAGGATCGCGACCAGCGGATAGCGCAGCTTTGGCCATGCGATGCGGTCGCTCATTGCGCAGCTCCTTCGAAGGCGTGTTTTGCAGCCATGAACAGACCGTCTCGCACCAGCTCATCGGCTGCAACGCGCCTGACTGTCAGCCCGGCGATTTCAAGCGCGCTGGCATAGAGCGCGCCCATCATGTCGTCTGAAAGGAGCAGCACTTCTTCGGGTTTGCCATAAAGCATGCGCCCGCCTGCCACTTCCAGCCCGATCAACAAGCCCGACAAACGGGCCAGCTGGTCGGTCGGCTTGCGATCATGGACGAGCCAGCCTGCGCGAATGGAAAAAAGCGCGTTGGAAATCAGTGCCGGGTTTTCGAGCGACGCCCTGACGCCCGCAGCGAAAGCTACACCATTCGGATCGACCGCCGCGGCACCTTCCAGCGCACCGGCCAGTACCGATTTTTCCTTCAAAAGAGCGAACATTTCACCGGTCATGAAGGTTCGGTAATCGGCAAGGCCACCGTCGGCAATCCGCACCCATTTGGCATGGGTGCCGGGCATGACGACAACCGCATCATGCGTGCCCCCGTGCACAAGTCCAAGAAGCTTCGTCTCCTCGCCACGCATAACATCGGGTGCCGTTTCGTCCCGACGCGCGACGCCCGGCAACATGATGACGTGACGGCGCGCGGGCACGCGCACCGCAGCCTTCACGATGCCATCCAACCCGGCGGGCAAGCTCATATAGGGCGCTTCGATCCAGCCGGTCCGCGAACCGGCCATGCCGCAGATCACCACCGGCAGATCGTCCGACGCGCCGACAGAAGCAAGGTGCCGTTCGAGCGTTGGCTCGAAACCGGCTTCCTTTGCCTGCAGCAGACCATCATCGCCACGGCTTTCGCCCAGCACATTGCCATCGACATCCAGCGTCCAGAGGCGGAACCGGGTGGTGCCCCAGTCCGCAACTGCCGCAAATGGCATTTTATCGAGAGCCATCCGGGGAACCTTAGTGGTTATCTCGCGGCAGGCCACGCGTATGCGCGATGTCCTGATACTTGACCGCGTTTTCGAGAACTGCACCGGTTTCCATCTGGCCGACAACAGCGCGCTGGATTTCCTGCCACGGTGTCTGGCTTTCCGGATATTTGTAGCCACCGGCAGCTTCCAGAGCCTTGCGACGCTCGGCCAGTTCTTCGTCAGAGATCAGAATGTCAGCGCTGCCGCGACCAAGATCGATACGCACGCGGTCACCGGTCCTCAGAATAGCCAGACCGCCGCCAGCAGCAGCTTCCGGCGAGGCATTGAGGATCGAAGGCGAACCCGACGTGCCCGACTGGCGACCGTCGCCGATGCATGGCAGTGAGCTGATACCCTTTTTCAGAAGGTAATTCGGCGCGCGCATGTTGACGACTTCCGCCGCACCCGGATAACCGATGGGGCCAGCGCCACGCATGAACAGCACCGTATTCTCGTCGATTTCCAGTGCCGGATCGTCGATGCGGTGATGATAATCTTCCGGCCCATCGAATACGACCGCCTTACCCTCGAATGCATTCGGGTCCTTGTCGTCGGACAGGTAGCGATTGCGGAACTCGTCCGAAATCACGCTGAGCTTCATGATCGCCGACGAAAACAGATTGCCGCGCAGCACGCGGAATCCGGCATGCTTCTTCAGCGGCTGATCGTAGGTCTTGATGACATTGCCGTCTTCGATGGTCGCGTTCTTGCAATTCTCGCCGATGGTCTTGCCATTGACGGTCAGCGCATCTTCATTGATGAGGCCCTGCCCCATCAGCTGATTGACGACGGCTGGCACACCGCCCGCATGGTAGTAATCTTCACCAAGATATTCACCGGCAGGCTGCAGATTGACCAGAAGCGGAATTTCCTCACCATATTTCTGCCAGTCATCGACCGTCAGCTCCACGCCGACATGACGGGCCAGAGCGTTCAGATGGATCGGCGCATTGGTCGAACCGCCAATAGCGGAATTGACGCGGATGGCATTGACGAAGGCATCCTTGGTCAGAATGTCCGACGGCTTCAAATCCTCATGCACCATTTCAACGATGCGGCGTCCCGATAGATAAGAAACTTCCTGACGGTCGCGATAAGGCGCCGGAATGGCGGCGGAGCCCGGAAGCTGCATGCCGAGCGCTTCGGCGAGCGAATTCATCGTCGTGGCCGTGCCCATCGTGTTGCAATAGCCGGTCGATGGAGCCGAGGAAGCAACCAGCTTGACGAAGCCCTGATAGTCGATTTCGCCCTTGGCAAGCAGCTCGCGCGCCTTCCAGACGATGGTGCCGGAGCCTGTGCGTTCGCCGCGGAACCAGCCATTGAGCATCGGGCCCACCGACAGAGCAATCGCCGGAATATTGACAGTTGCGGCTGCCATCAGGCAGGCAGGCGTGGTCTTGTCACAACCGATTGTCAGCACGACACCATCAAGCGGATAGCCATAAAGCACTTCCACGAGGCCGAGATAGGCAAGGTTGCGGTCCAGACCAGCGGTCGGGCGCTTGCCGGTTTCCTGAATTGGATGAACCGGAAATTCAATGACAATGCCGCCCGCCTCGCGAACACCTTCGCGCACGCGCTTGGCCAGCTCCAGATGATGACGGTTGCAAGGTGAGAGGTCGGAGCCCGTCTGCGCGATGCCGATGATCGGACGACCGGACTGCAGCTCTTCCTGGCTCAGGCCATAATTCATGTAGCGCTCCAGATAGAGCGCCGTCATATCGACATTATCAGGATTGTCGAACCAGGCGCGCGAGCGGAGCTTTGGCGTTTTCGGAGAGACGGGCTTGTTCATTTCATTGTCCTGCGTGGGTGAGAGGCCGCGTTACGACAACCTCGATTCCTAATCTTCAAAAGCTTCGACGACATGCCGCTTTCCGAGCAGAAACGCATCGGCCACATGGGTCAGTGGAGCGAGATCAACATCCGAACGCCCCGCGCCGATCAATTGCACGAAACGCTTGTAAAGTCGTTGATATTCGCGGTCCGGCTCGGCCATTTTCTCCACGCCTGCGATGGTCAGGCGGCTACCGCCATGGCTGAGAAGCAGCGTTCCTTTATCGGTCTCAACACGAATATCCCATGTCTGCGGACCCGTCTGGCGCCAGTCGAGTTCGAACGAAACCGGTATGCCGCTTTCCGTCTGAAACTTGAGATCGGCTGCGATGGGTGCCGCACGGTTTTTGGGAAAATAAAGATCGGATTGCGTGAGAAAGAAGCGCTCCGGCAAAATATGCGTGACGATGGAAAGCGCATTAATGCCTGGGTCGAACACACCGAGACCACCCGGCTCCCAGATCCATTGCTGGCCGGGATGCCAGTGGCGGACATCTTCCTTCCACGTGACCGAAACCGAACGAATTTCCGCATCTTTCAGGAATTCCCGCGCCGGCTCGACCGCTGCGGCTTCGCGCGAGTGCCACGTGGCGTAAAGCGTCACGTCTTCCGCTTGCGCAAGACGCTCCAGCGCCTGCACTTCCGAAATGGTTGCACCCGGAGGCTTCTCCAGCATCACATGCTTGCGCGCCTTCAAGGCTGCGTAGGCCTGGCTAAAGCGCCCTTGCGGCGGTGTGCAGAGCGACACCGCGTCAATGGCAACGTCGCTGCCCAGCAGCTCATCGATGTTGTGAAAAGACGGCAGGCCGTCCAGCCCGGCATTGCGACTGGCAATGGCTTTCAGCTCAATGCCATCGACGGCTTCAATAGACGGCAGATGCTGGTCACGCGCAATCTTGCCCAGACCGACGATTGCGAGAGCGATGTTCGGTTCCGCCGCCATGTTCAAAGCGCCTTCACGACAAGGTTTTTAGCTGCTGCCTGAGCCAGCCTGTTGACCAGCGGATAACGGAACGGCTTGGCGGAAATCTCGAACTGGTCGCCAGCTTCCGTCTTCACGCCTTCTGAGAAAGACAAGGTTGCCGTGCCAAAGAAATGAACATGAATGTCGCCCGGACGGCGGAACAGCTCATATTTGAAATGATGGTGTTCCAGATTGGCGATCGTATGTGACATGTTCGCTTCACCCGAAAGGAACGGCTTTTCAAAGATCACCTGATCGCCGCGACGAATGCGCGAAACGCCCTCCACATGGTCAGGCAACGCCCCCACATATAGTTCCGGCCCCAACGCGGCCTGACGCAGCTTGGAATGGGCAAGCCAGAGATAGTTCTGCTTCTCGGTCACATGATCGGAAAATTCATTGGCAAGGCAGAAGCCAAGCCGGAATGGCGTACCATCCGGGCCGATCAGGTAGATGCCCGCCAGTTCCGGTTCTTCGCCGCCATCTTCCGCAAAGGAAGGCGAAACCAGTTCGCCGCCGGTTGCCACCAGCGCCGAACCGTCGCCCTTGTAGAACCATTCCGGCTGCACGCCGGTTTCGCCCGGCTTCGGTTTGCCGCCTTCGACACCCATCAGGAACATGCGCATGGAATCGGTCGGTTTTTCGGCGGCCTGTGCTGCCTTGTGCATCTTGTCGCGACCGTCAGCAGAGCCAAGATGTGTGAGGCCCGTGCCGGCAACAATCAGATGTGCTGGGTCAGAATGGGTAATCGGCAGGCCGACGCGGCCCGCAGCCAGAGCGGCGTCTATATCGACGGCTTCGCCCTTGCCGCTGCGTACGACTTGTGCCTCAAGGCTGATACCCGCTGCAATGGCTGCCGAGGCTAGCTCATAGGTCGTTGCTACGCCCTTGACGACATGCGCCGCTCCCTCCTCACTGCAGGCAGCCACACGCATTTCTCCGCTTTCATCGCGGAACTGGACCAGACGCAACATTAAACCTCCCATTTTCCGCATACCCGTTGCGGAATTCACCCCGACCGCTTGAGAAACGCCATAAGACGCCAATTTACGGTTCGTGTTATTAATATGACTATTTTGCCGTCACCCGCTTTGTCAAGCAAGCAGACGCCCCCACCGGGGCAGTTCGCGAATCCTGCCCCCCTCGCACGAATACAAGCCTTTGTTTTATATATGTAAATAGCAATATTGCGCGTTTGTCGCACCGGCATTTTATTGGGAAACGTCGAAAGGCGCTTGCCATAAAGTAATATTATATGCTTCATAAACGCGAAGGCCGGGAGGGCCTTACTGGGAGGAACCATCATGAAACGCACATTGACGGCCCTGACGGCCGCATTTTCTTTTGCCCTGATTTCGAGCGCATCTGCTGCATCGCTGACGGTTGGCTTTTCGCAGATCGGTTCGGAATCGGGCTGGCGTGCTGCAGAAACGGCCCTGACCAAGCAGGAAGCCGAAAAACGCGGCTATACGCTCAAGTTCGCCGATGCACAGCAAAAGCAGGAAAACCAGATCAAGGCCGTTCGTGGCTTCATCGCTCAAGGGGTTGATGCAATCCTGATCGCACCGGTGGTCTCCACAGGTTGGGACGCCGTTCTGAAGGAAGCCAAGGAAGCCGAAATTCCGGTCGTCCTGCTCGACCGCCAGATCGATTCTCCGGAAGACCTTTATCTGACCGCCGTAACCTCCGATCAGGTTCATGAAGGCAAGGTGGCCGGTGACTGGCTGGTGAAGGATGTGGGCGACAAGCCGTGCAATGTGGTCGAGCTTCAGGGCACCACCGGTTCCTCGCCCGCCATCAACCGCAAGAAGGGTTTTGAAGACGCCATCAAGGGTCATGACAACATCAAGATTTCCCGCTCGCAGACGGGTGACTTCACCCGCACAAAGGGCAAGGAAGTCATGGAAAGCTTCATCAAGGCCGAAGGCGGCGGCAAGAATATCTGCGCCGTCTATGCCCATAATGACGACATGGCTGTCGGCGCCATTCAGGCAATCAAGGAAGCTGGCTTGAAGCCGGGCACGGAAATCAAGATCGTGTCGATCGACTCCGTACCGGATATCTTTCAGGCCATGGCGAACGGCGAAGCCAATGCGACCGTCGAGCTGACGCCGAACATGGCAGGCCCGGCCTTCGACGCGATTGAAGCCTTCAAGGACAAGGGCACCGTTCCACCGAAGTGGATCCAGACGGAATCGAAGCTCTACACGCAGGCTGACGATCCGAAGGCCGTCTACGAAGCCAAGAAGGGTCTCGGTTACTGATCCTCTCGTCCTCGGGCCGCGTTTGTCGCGGCCCGGAATGACCTTTGCAAAATGCAATGGAAGACTGCCATGGCTGCAAAAGACGCTCCATCGGCGGCCGCAATGCCGCTTCTTGAAGCCCGTTCGATCACCAAATCCTTTCTGGGCGTGACCGCGCTCGACCATGTCGATTTCACGCTCAACCGCGGGGAAATCCATGCATTGCTCGGCGAAAACGGCGCGGGTAAATCCACGCTTATCAAGATATTGACCGGCGCTTACCACGGCTTCGGTGGTTCGATCCTGCTTGAGGGCCAGCCGATTGCGCCCGCCTCCGTGGCTGAAGCGCAGACATTTGGCATCGGCACGGTCTATCAGGAGGTCAACCTTCTCGAAAATCTGACGGTAGCAGAAAACCTGTTTCTGGGACGCCAGCCGAAACGTTTCGGACTGGTCGACCGGGGCCGGATGGAAAAAGATGCGACGAACCTTCTTTCCCGCTATGGCCTCACCATCGATGTCGGCGTGCCTCTGTCCGCCTATTCGGTCGCCATCCGCCAGATCATCGCGATTGCACGCGCCGTCGATCTCTCAGGCAAGGTGCTCGTCCTTGACGAACCGACCGCCAGTCTCGATGCACGCGAAGTCGAGATGCTGTTCGGCGTGCTGCGCCAGTTGAAGGCAGAAGGCCTCGGCATCATCGTAATCACCCATTTTCTGGATCAGGTCTACGCCATCGCCGATTGCGCCACCGTATTGCGCAACGGACGGCTGGTCGGCAGCCGCAACCTGTCGGAACTGCCGCGCACCGATCTCATTTCCATGATGCTCGGCCACCAGTTGCAGGAAACTGTGCGCCGCCAGCTGACCGAGGAAGTAAGCCGCGACACGGTTGCCCCGATCCGCTTTGCAGGCTTCGGCAGACAAGGCAGCGTTGCGCCGTTCGATCTCTCGATCCAGCCGGGAGAAGCCGTTGGCATTGCCGGGTTGCTCGGTTCCGGCCGCACCGAAACCGCGCTGTTGATGTTCGGTGTCGATCAGACCGATAGCGGCACCTTGACCGTCGACGGCAAGGAAACGAGGCTCCCCTCGCCCGTTGCGGCCATTGCGGAACGCTTCGCCTTCTGCCCAGAAGAACGCAAGACAGACGGCATTATCGGCGATTTCTCGATGGCGGAGAACATCGCGCTGGCGGTTCAGGCGAAGCGCGGATGGTCCAGACCGATTTCCTCACGCGAGAAGACGGCGCTTGCGCAGCGTTACATCAAGGCGCTCGATATTCGCCCGCCCGATCCTGACAAGCCGATCAAGTTCCTGTCCGGCGGCAACCAGCAGAAAGCCATATTGGCACGCTGGCTTGCCACCGACCCACGCCTGCTGATCCTCGATGAGCCGACGCGTGGCATCGATATCGGCGCCCATGCTGAAATCCTGAAGCTCATCGGCGAACTTTGCGCCGAAGGCATGTCGCTGGTCATCATCTCGTCGGAATTCGAGGAGCTTGCCGCCGTTGCCAATCGCGTCATCGTCCTGTCCGACCGTCGCCATGTGGCGGAACTGAAGGGCGAGGAAATCACTGCCGACAATATCGTGCGTGCAATCGCAGAGACCGGAAGCGAAAAGGAAGCTGCAGCATGATTGCCCGCATGACCAGAAAACTCAAAAGACTGGCGCCGCAACTGGCCGCCCTTGTGCTCATTCTGGTGGCGAACACCATCATCGCACCCGGCTTTCTCGACATTTCCTTCCAGAACGGACGGCTCTATGGAAGCCTGATCGATATTCTGGTGCGCGCCGCACCCGTCGCCATTCTGGCTGTCGGCATGACGCTGGTGATCGCAACGCGCGGCATCGATCTGTCAGTCGGTGCAGTCATGGCGATCAGCGGTGCTTTTGCCGCGTCGCTCATCGTCGCGGGCTATCCGCTTGCAATCGTCATTCCGGCAGCGCTTGGCGTGGGCCTTCTGTGTGGCTTGTGGAACGGCTTTCTGGTTGCGGTCTTCGATATCCAGCCGATCATCGCGACGCTTATCCTGATGGTGGCAGGTCGCGGCATCGCACAGCTTATCACCGAAGGCGCGATCCTGACCTTCAACAATGACTCCTTTGCGGCGCTTGGCTCCGGCTCCTTCCTCGGTGTGCCCGTTCCAGTCCTGATATGGATTCTGGCCGGTCTCGTTGTGGGCCTCGCAGTGCGCTCCAGTGCACTTGGCTTCCTGATCGAGGCGACCGGCATCAACCGTCGCGCAGCGATGCTGGCGGGGGTCAAGGCGCGCTTTCTCCTGTTCAGCGTCTATGCGGTTTCCGGCGTCGGCGCTGCCCTTGCGGGGCTGATCGCGGCGGCGGATATTCGCGGCGCAGATGCCAACAATGCCGGGCTGTGGCTTGAACTCGACGCGATTCTGGCGGTCGTCATCGGCGGCACCTCGCTCAATGGCGGGCGTTTCTCGATCATGGCTTCGCTGCTCGGCGCGCTCATCATCCAGTCGATCAACACAGGCATTCTGATGGCGGGCTTTCCGCCGGAATTCAACCTCATCATCAAGGCCGTCATCATCGTGATCGTGCTCACCTTCCAGTCGCCGGCCATTGTCCAGCTCATTACCTTCCTGCGCTCGGAACGCAAGGGCAATGGAGCCAATCCGGTCCGTCAAAGCCAGCAGGGAGCACGGCAATGAGAGCACTGCGCAATCTGCCCTTCCTGACGACGGTTGCAATCTTCCTGCTCGCCTATGCGATCTGCATCGTCCAGTTTCCGAACATGCTGTCGACACGGGTAATCGGCAATCTTCTGACCGACAACGCCTTCCTCGGCATAGCCGCCGTCGGCATGACATTCGTGATCCTTTCCGGCGGCATCGACCTGTCGGTCGGCTCGGTCATCGCCTTCACCAGCGTTTTCGTTGCCGTGATGGTCGGGCAGCTCGGCGTGCATCCGCTCGTGGCATTCGGCCTCGTTCTTGTGATCGCTGCATTGTTCGGGGCGTGGATGGGCATGATGATCCATTTCTTGCGGATCCCGCCTTTCGTGGCCACACTTGCGGGCATGTTTCTGGCGCGCGGTGCGGCCTTCCTCATCTCGACGCAATCCGTGCCCATCGCGCATCCGTTTCTCGACACCTTGCAGGGGCTTTATTTCCGCCTGCCGGGTGGCGGCAGGCTGACATTCATCGCCATGCTCATGCTCGCGGTCTTCATCGTTGGCGGCATCATCGCCCATCGCACGCGCTTCGGCGCCAATATCTACGCGCTTGGCGGCAACCAGCAGTCGGCAGAGCTGATGGGCGTTCCGATTGCCCGCACGACAATCGGCATCTATACGATGTCGGGTATCCTTTCCGGCCTCGCCGGGATCGTTTATACGCTTTATACGTCGTCCGGCTATTCGCTGGCGACGGTTGGGGTAGAACTGGACGCCATCGCTTCGGTGGTGATCGGCGGGACATTGCTGACAGGTGGCGCAGGCCTTGTGGCCGGAACATTTGTCGGCATTCTCATACAGGGGCTGATCCAGACATACATTGTTTTCGACGGAACGCTGTCTTCCTGGTGGACGAAAATAGCAATCGGTATATTGCTGTTCCTGTTCATTGCTCTGCAACGAGGACTTGCGTGGTTCTCGGATCTAAGGCGCATCCCGAAAAGTGGGAACCGGTTTTCGGGCAAGATGCGCATTGAAACAAATAGCTAGCCAGGCAACGAATGAAGGAGGCCTGAATTGGGATTGCTGGAAACGGCCATAACCGGACGCAAACGCCATAACAGCCACGCTGTCGTGGTGGGTGAACTGGGCCGCGGCATCGTCGCGGGAACCATTCCTGCAGGGTCCATCCTTCCGGGCGATCATGAATTATCGCTGCGCTTCGGCGTTTCCCGCACCGTTCTGCGCGAAGCAATGAAAACCCTTGCCGCCAAGCGCCTCATAGAACCTAAGGCCAAGGTCGGCACCCGTGTTCTCGGCCATGCGAGCTGGAATTTCTTCGATCCCGATGTTCTGACATGGCGCTTCGAGGCAGGCTTCGATGAAGTCTTCGTGGACCATCTGGCGGAAATGCGCATGGCGCTGGAACCGGCAGCCGCCGCCGCAGCAGCAGAGCGTGCCACCAGCGACGAGATTGTCGAACTTTACGCGCTCGCCGCCAAGTTCGACGATCCGAACCACACGCCTGAATCCATCGCCAAGGTCGATCTGGAATTTCATCTGGCCATTGCGCGCATGTCGGGCAATCCGTTCATGCGCTCGGTCAGCGGATTGATCGAAGCGGCGCTGGCAATCTCGTTCCAGCTTTCATCACCCGCCTCATCGCGAGAAGGCATTGCCGAATGCGCGGCCAATCACCTGCGCATTGCCCACGCCATTGCATCGCGTGATCCACAAAAAGCACGTCTGGCCATGGAAAGCGTTATCAAGCTCGGCGTCGATCGCATCCGCGATGTGATCTGAAGGTTACGATACCTTCAGATCAAACTGCGGCTCGCCGCGCAGCGTATTACTGACCGTGCAGATTTCCTCAGCCATTTCGGCGAGACGATACTTTTCGTCGTCGGTCAGGTCACCGCCGAAATGGAAGGTGATGTTGAACCGTTCGATACGCGACGGTCCTTCATGCGCCTTGTCACCCTTCACTTCCACCCGCACATCGGTCAGCTTTTCCTTCAATTCGAGCTTGGTGGCAGCAATGCGCGCGCTGAGCGCCATGCAGGCAGCGACCGACGAATAGATGAGATCGAGCGGATTGAAGCCCGCCTGACTGACACTCGTAACGAGCTCGACCACGCCGCCGGTCGGCGTGGTGATGACTGGCAGTTTTCCATGCGGCATTTCGGCGATGGCACCCGTCTCGCGGGTTCTGACTTTCAGTTCGCTCATTCCTGAATTCTCCTGTAGTCCACATGCCGTGCCAGCCAGCAGCCGACGGTCATGCCTGTTATCTCGCCTTTGGCGTCACGATGGAAGACAAGTTTCCATTCGCCCGGCGACGGCGCGTCCATCGAGCGCTGCACCGGCAGCAGCCAGACATCCGGTCCCGCCTCATAGAGCGAATACATATCGCTCTTGCCAAGAAACCCTTCAAAGGCCCCATAGAAAGCACCGCCCTCATTGACGATCAAAAGATCGGCCTCAAGTTCGTCGCTGCGATAGTGCCCCGCAATATCCTGCTTCGCCGCGCCTTTCAGGCGCTGCATTGTCAGGCTCAGATTTTCGTCCTCGCGCGCCAGATGGATCGTGTCGCCATCGCGGCGGATCGCGGTCATCGAGGAACGCGCTTCGTTCTCGCCCACGACGTCCATCATTTCCGGGCCAGTGCCGAAACGTGCCTTCATGCGTCCGCGTCCGGCATCTTCAAGGCTCAGCACGAGGCCGGTTTCATGGTCGAGCCATGAGCCGAACCATACGGCATCGGCTGCAACGCGAACCTGTTCCGATGTCGGGACGCCAAGCGCAATGTTCATCAGCTTGAAGGCGACGTCGGAAGCTCCGCCTTCAAAATTGAACATAGCGATTGTCGAAAGGCGCTCATCGGCGCAATGCCAGCGCTGGCAGCGCCAGCCGCGCAAAGCCCCGCCATGGCCGGTCAGTCGCTTGCCGCCCGTTTCCTCGAATTTGAGGCCGAGACCGTAGGGAGCAGCAGCACCGTCGCTGAAAGTCTGAAGACCGCTCAGGCGACGATAGATTCCGCTTTCGTCGCCGCGGGTCGCATCAATGAACTGTTCCCAGGCAATCATGTCGTCCAGCGACGCGCAGATGCCGGCATCGCCCATCCAGTGGATGCGATTGACGGCAGGCAGGAAGCCGCGCACCGTATCACCCTCATAGCCGGTGCATTCGCTGAACAGCGCGGTATCAGGGATAAGCTCTGCGGTCTTCATACCCGCAGGCTGAAAAATGCGCTCCGACAGGAGGTCGATCAGTGTTCCACCTGTATGCTGCTCGATCAGATCAGCCAGAATGCGGAAATTGCCGTTGCAATAGGAATAATGCGTTCCCGGTGCAAAATGCGTGGTCTTCAGGCGGCGCAGCAGGCTTTGCGCCTGTTCGGGCCGAAAGACGCCTTCCGGATCAGCTCCGCACAGAACCGTCAGCGCCCAGTAATCACGCAGGCCCGACTGGTTGTTGCAAAGATCGCGCACGCTGGGACGCTTTTCAGCAAACTTGTCGAGATAGGCGGCAAGCGCATCATCAAGAACTTCCGGCTCGCCGACACTGTCGAGCAGAACGGCGCAGGTGAACTGCTTGCTGACCGAACAGATCGGCATGCGCGTTTCGGGCGTCATCGCCTTGCGAGTGGAAAGATCGGCAAAGCCCCATGCATGGCGCAGCACGACCTTGCCATCTTTCAGCACCGCGACCGCGCCACCTGGCCCTTTATAGTGCTGCGGAATGGTGCGAACGAAGGTTTCTAGCGCGGAAAGATCGAATTTTGACATGATGCTCAGGCGACTCAGATGAAAATCAACAGCCGCCACGAGGCATCATTTTGTCCGTTCGATCAAGGCCATGGCCGCATGCGGATTATGCGCCTTATAGCCGCTGATCACATAGAGATAGACATCGCGGGCGATATGGTCCGCAACAGGCGGCGTCACGGTCTTCAACCCTTCAGCGGGTTCTCCCGCCGCTATCGCCTTGGCGCGTGCAGCCCACTGATCGAGATGACTTTCACCATAGCCAAGCGGCTCGCTTTCCTTCGTTCCCATGATGCGAAGATAGGCGAAAGGTGCGGTCATATCGGCGAATTGCGGAAAGTCGCTGTCGCCTGCAATCACCACCGCTACGCCATATTCGCGCAGCAAGGCGATGAAGTCCGGTGAATTGAAACTGTCGTGACGCACCTCCACCGCATGGCGCACATCGCGCCCGTCGACACGCTTCGGCAGAAGCTTCAAAAAAGCCTCGAAGTCCACGGGGTCGAACTTCTTCGTTCCCATGAACTGCCAGTTGACCACGCCGAGCTTGTCCTTCAGTTCCATCATGCCGCCGGTCATGAACCGTTCAATGCTCTCACCCGCCTCCGCCAGCACACGGCGGTTGGTTGAAAAACGCGGTGCCTTCAATGAAAACACAAAGCCGTCCGGCGTTTCATCGTGCCATTTGGCGAAGGTCGTGGGCTTCTGCGGGCCATAATAAGTGCTGTTGATCTCGATGGATGTGAGCTTGCTCGATGCATATTCAAGCTGGCGCTTCTTCGACAGTTTTTCAGGATAGAAGCTCTTGTCCCACGGCTCATAGGCCCACCCGCCAATACCGACGCGGATCTTACCCGTGTTTTCCCTGGCCATTGCCATTCCTCCATACCGGTGCATCATGAGTTCATACAGTTTAGTCATGATGTTTAATCTGTATTCGCACCGCTGGCTATGTTCATATCAGCGTGCTTGACTGGGAGGAGAAGCAGGCGGCTGAACGTAAACTTTGCCGCGAGACTGAGGTTTATGCACCTGTCGGCCATTTGGGTGCGTCTGACCATGAGTTCCCGTTCCCCCAACACATGGATTGTCCCGGTTTTCGGGAGGATCTTTTTGAAAAGAGGCGGAGAAACCGTCCTTGCAAGGCGAGCCGGAATGGCGAGCGAGACATGGTGAGATTGAGGAAATGCATACAATGACGAGCAAACCCAATGCCCGTACCGGGGGCCAGATTTTGGTGGATGCGCTGCGCATCCACGGCACCGACCGGGTCTTCTGCGTCCCCGGCGAGAGCTATCTCGCTGCGCTTGACGCCTTTCATGATTCCAGCGACGCGATTGACCTGATCGTCTGCCGGCAGGAAGGCGGCGCGGCCTATATGGCGGAAGCCTATGGCAAGCTGACCGGCAAGCCGGGCATCTGCTTCGTCACACGCGGTCCCGGCGCAACCAACGCCTCTGTCGGTGTGCACACAGCCTTTCAAGACTCAACGCCGATGCTGCTCTTCATCGGTCAGGTCGCCAGCGATCAGGTCGAGCGCGAGGCGTTTCAGGAAATCGACTATCGCCGCATGTTCAGCCAGATGGCCAAATGGGTCGTCCAGATCGACGATGCCGCCCGCATTCCGGAACTGGTCAGCCAAGCCTTCCACCGCGCCGTCAACGGTCGCCCCGGCCCGGTCGTGATCGCCCTGCCGGAAGACATGCTGACATCCTATGCCGCCGTCAGCGACGCACCAGCCTTTAAACAGGTTCAGATGCATCCAGGTGCCGACCAGTTGCAGGACATGCAGGCGCTTCTTGCAAAGGCCGAACGGCCTCTGGTGATCGTCGGCGGTGGCGGCTGGAATGCGAGAGCCATCAGCGATCTGCAGAAATTTGCCGAGAACATGCACCTGCCCGTCGCGGCATCCTTCCGCTGCCAGGACATGTTCGACAACACTCACCCGCTCTATGCAGGCGAAATGGGAACCTCGATCAGCCCCAAGCTGGCGCAGCGTGTGCGCGACGCCGATCTGCTGATCGTAATCGGTGCCCGCCTCGGCGAAATGACGACACAGGGCTACGAACTCGTCTCCATTCCGGTGCCGCAGCAAAAGCTCGTCCATATCCATCCGGGCGCGGAGGAACTGGGCCGCGTCTATCATGCAGACGTTCCGGTCAATGCTTCCATGCCTGCCTTCTGTGCGGCAGCAGCAAAGCTTGCGCCGGTTGCTGATCCGCGCTGGAAATCATGGACCGACAGCGCCAATGCCGATTACCGCGACAACATCAAATCGCCGGTCATCCCCGGTGATGTGCAGATGGGCGAAGTGATGGAGTGGTTGCGCGCGCATCTGCCAGCCGACGCCATCATCACCAATGGCGCAGGCAACTATTCCGCCTGGCCGCATCGCTTCTACCAGTACCGTACCTATCGCAGCCAGCTGGCTCCCACCAACGGCTCGATGGGCTATGGCGTACCGGCTGCGGTCGCGGCCAAGCTCACCGCGCCGGAACGCACGGTCGTTGCCTTTGCAGGTGACGGCTGTTTCCTCATGAACGGACAGGAACTGGCAACAGCAGCGCAGTATGGAGCCAATGCCATCTTCATCGTCGTGAATAACGGCATGTATGGCACCATCCGTATGCATCAGGAGCGCACCTATCCGGGCCGCGTTTCAGGCACCGGCCTCGCCAATCCTGACTTCGCAGCGCTTGCCCGCGCCTATGGCCTGCATGGCGAAGTGGTGGAAAAGACGGCTGATTTTGCACCGGCCTTCGAGGCTTGCGAAAAGTCCGGCAAGCCGGGCCTCATCGAAATCCGCATCGATCCGGAAGCGCTTTCACCGAAGATGAGCCTCAGTCAGATGCGCGAGCAGGGTCTGGCCAAGCAGCGATAGACGGACGCCAAATAAAAAAGCACGCTTTCTTCTCGGCCAAGAAGGAAGCGTGCAAAAAGACATTTTCAATCACAACGCCCCCGGCGTATCTGTGATCCGGTGCAAGGGGGTGTACCGCACCGATAAAATGCCTTTCGGTCGCTGGAACGAGTGTCCCGGCAATCCCACAATCAGGCCTGCGCTTCTCCACAGACCTGCTGTTTGTCGAGCGCTTCGATCATCAGCTCCACCGCTGACGAGATCGGCGCGACAATCGGAATATCGAAGCCGCCACGCAGTTGTTCCGCAGCTTCCCCGAGCGGCCCACCGCCGATGATGACCGCTTCGGCTCCATCCATGATGCAAAGCCGCACCGCCGCTTCCAGTTCTGTACGCAGACGCGCGCCATCGCGCGCCAGCTTCTCAGGGTCTCCGGGCGTGCAGCGAATACCCGTATAAAGATGCGACAGGCCTAGGCTTTCCGCCCGCGCCGCTATCGCATCGGCAAGATCCGGCGTTACCGTCGCAATGCCGAACCGTCGTCCATTCCGTGTTGCCTCGACCATCGAGGCCTCGCAAATGCCGAGAACCGGCACGGCCAGGCTCTCCTGCAGATGCACGACACCGGGATCGCCATAAGCGCTGACAATGACCCCGATGCAGTTTGAATTCTGCCCCCTGCCGATTTCTATGACCTGCGCCGCTGAAGCCATCAGCTGCTCGTCATTGACGATCATCGAAGGGCTGCGTGTCGCAGTGGCGGCTTCGATCCGAAGCCGCCCGTTCGCCTTCCGCCTGGCAATATCGAGCATCATCCCGCTCGTTGCCTCTGAGCTGTTTGGATTGATCAGCAGGACATAGGGGGATGATGCAGTCATGTTCAGGCCTGTTCTTTAGCAGTTTTTGTAAAATCGACCGTCGGCTCGTCGGCTTCCGCCGGCTGCGTCAAGTCTTCCATGGACCGACCATAGGTTTCCGGCCCAAGCTGGATGCAGAATGCGAAGATGGCATACATCGATGCGGCAAGGCCGAAGACACCAAGCATTCCGTATGTGTCGAACAAGGCACCCGCAATCGTCGGCACGAAGGATCCGGCAGCCGAACCGCTCGCGAGGATGAGTGCCACACCGAAGCCGCGGATACGGGTCGGATAGAGTTCCGGCGCGTAAATCCAGATCGACGTGTTGAGCAACAGGACAAAGAACTGGAACAGCGCTCCGAAGAACAGCACCAGATAGATGTTCGTGCCCAGATAGATGATCGAAAGCGCTGCGGCACAGGCACAGACTGCACCCAGGCTGAGAACTTTCTTGCGCGGAAAGTAATAGCCGAATGCCGATGCTGCAATGGCACCGAGCACGCTGCCGCTCTGGATGATCATGCTGTAAAGAAGGCTGCCCGAAAGCGTGTAGCCCATCGAAACGAAAATCATTGGCATCAGCGTCAGGACGGAAAGCTGTGCGCCGTAGCTCATCAGGATCGCGATCGCCACAGGGACGGTGCGGCCAAGATAAGGCGCCTGGAACAGTTCCCTCCAATTGCCCTTGACAGGCTTGGTGTCACTGTCTTCCGACTTCGACAGATATTCAGTGACTTTCAGGTTCTTGGGTCGGAGTGATCCGGACGCCAGAATGGAAAGTACCTTGTTTGCTTCGTCGATCTTGCCTTGCGAGGCCAGAAAACGCGGTGTTTCCGGCACGTAACGGCGAAAGAAAACAACGAGGAAAGCGGGGATCGCCAGAACGGCGAAGAGCCAGCGCCAGTTGTCGTCGCCCGGAAAGAGCGTGAAAACCAGCAGGCCGAAAGCCGGGGCGAGGAAGTTGCCGAAACCGCCTGCGCCGACATTGACGAGACCGGCTGCAGTTCCACGGAACTTCGGCGAACAGAATTCGGCAAGCATCGTAACGGCAGTCGAAATTTCGCCGCCGACACCAAAGCCGACGATGGCGCGTGCGAGACAGAGCCAGCCGAAGCTCGGTGCGAGCGCACAAAGTGCGGAACCGACGGTGAAGAGAAGAAGATTGATCGTCAGCATGACACGGCGGCCGTACCGGTCGCCAAGAATGCCGGACAAGAGACGGCCAATGGCCGCGCTTGCGAAAGTGATGGTATTGAGGAAGCCGATATCGGCGCCCGACAGACCCCATTGTTCGCGAAGGATCGGCCCGACGAGGCCAATCGTGTTCTGCTCGAAACTGTCAAAGAGACAGCCGATCAGGATCAGCGCGAGAATCTGCTTGTGCGCAGTTGTCACGCCGATATTTCCCAATGCATTTTCCATCTGCTTGATGGCCGGTGACGTCGCACCGGATTGTATCATTTGTTCCCCTGCCATAACGGTCCAACTCCCATGATATTAGCCGTATGAAATTATTTTTTCATAATCAAACATCAGAAAATCAATTTTTACAAGCAATTTTTTATCGTTTATTTTCAGATAGATAATCTGCTCAAAGCTTAGGCGAAAAAGATGCAAAAATAGTCAAAAGCTGCTAATAGTTAGGCAATCTGAAAATATGATTTCATCAGGCGGCACATGAAACCCACCGAAAAGTCCTTTCTGACCCGCGTAAGAGACGTTATGGACGAACTGCCGCCAGCCGAAAAAAGGCTGGGTGAATTCGTATGTGATTTTCCAGGGGAACTGGCGAGCTATTCGGCGTCGGAACTGGCAGCTCTCGCCCATGTTTCCAACGCGACCGTGACGCGTTTCGTACAGCGCCTCGGTTATGACACCTATGAAGAATCCCGACGCCATGCCCGTGAGGAAAAACAGACGGGATCGCGTCTGTTTCTGTCGAGTGCCACCGATGCGGAGAGCGGCCAGTCCCTGTCGTCGCATGTCGGTCAGGGCATCGCCAATCTGGAAAAGACCTTTCTTTCCATACGCGAAACACAGATCGATGCCGTTGTGGAAGCAATGCTCGGCGCACGCAAGACATGGGTATTCGGCTTTCGCAGCAGCCAGCCTTTTGCGGCCTATCTGCAATGGCAGATGATACAGGTGGTGGACAATATCGTTGCGGTTCCCGGACCAGGCCAGACACTTGGCGAATATATTGCCAGCATCAGCCCCGACGATATGGTCATCGTCTTCGCGCTTCGCCGCCGTATTGCAAAAATGGACGACATCCTTGCCGCCATCGAAAAGCGTGGTGCGAAACTTCTCTACATCACCGATGAAGGCGCGCCGTTCCGGGCTTCCGCGCAATGGCATTTTCATTGCCAGACACTGGCGCCCGGCCCGTTGTTCAATCACGTTGCGGTCATGGCGCTCTGCCATTTATTGACCACGCGGGCCATTGAAAAAGCAGGCGCTTCCGGACGAAAGCGCCTGCGTGATATCGAAGCCTCCGGCGACCTGCTCGAAGAGCTGTAAACCGGTTATTTTACAGGCGGCGCATACATGAGCCCGCCCTTGTTCCACAGCGCATTGATGCCGCGGTCGATCTTGAGCAGGCTGCCCTTGCCGATGGTGCGTTCAAACATTTCGCCATAATTGCCGATCTTGGAGACGACATTATAGGCCCATTTCGGCTCAAGGCCGAGCTGTTGGCCGCTATCGCCTTCCGATCCGAGGAAACGGCGCACGTCCGGCTTCTTGGAGTTCAGATCTGCATCAGCGGAGGCTTGCGTAATGCCCAGTTCCTCTGCCTCAAGCATTGCAAACAGCGTCCAGCGAACGATGTTGAACCATTTATCGTCGCCCTGGCGGACGGCAGGTCCAAGCGGCTCCTTGGAAATCACTTCCGGCAGAACGGTGAAAGCATCAGGTTCGGCAAGCTTCAGACGTTGCGCATAAAGTGCGGACGCGTCGGTCGTGTAAACATCACAGCGACCCGTTTCAAATGCCTTCAGGATGCCATCGGCAGAATCAATCACCACCGGTTCATACTTGATACTGTTGGCGCTGAAAAAATCAGCGGCGTTCTGTTCGGTGGTCGTGCCCTGCTCGGTGCAGACCGAAGCGCCGTCGAGCTTCAAGGCGCTATCGATACCCAGATCCTTACGGATCATGAAACCTTGACCGTCATAATAGGCGGTGCCGACGAAATGGATGCCCATGCCCGCATCACGCGAAAGCGTCCAGGTGGTCTGGCGCGAAAGCAGGTCGACCGTGCCGGATTGCAACGCCGTGAAGCGTTCCTTGGTCGAAAGCGGAATGAAGCTCACCTTGTCAGGATCGCCAAAGACTGCCGCCGATACCGCACGACAGAAATCAATATCGAAGCCGGTCCATTTGCCCTGATCGTCTGGCGACGAAAAGCCTGCAACGCCCTGACTGACGCCGCAATTGATCTTGCCGCGCTCCTTCACGGTCGAAAGCGTATCCGCCTGCGCCCCACTTTGAGCGGACATGGCAAAGCCCGCCGCCAATAACGAACCCAAAACTATTTTTTTCATTGTTCCTCCTCCCAGAGTTTCATGCCAGAGTTTCAGGCCAGAGTTTCAGGCCAGAGTTTCGGCCCAGAATTTCGGCCCAGAATTTCGAAAAAGCCGATCCATTGCCCGGCAGCACGCCACCGGGCTTGTTGTTTGTTCAGTTATCCGACTACGAACTACTTCAGTGCAGCCGCGAAGCTGTCCTCCAGAACGCTCAGCAGATGATCGGCATTGGCACGCGTGAAGATCATCGGCGGGCGCATTTTCAGAACATTGTCGAACGGACCTTCAGTCCCCATCAGAATGCCGCGTTCGCGCGCGCCATCATTGATCTTCTTGGCCAGAGCCGTTGCCGGTTCCTTGGTCTTGCGATCCGTGACCAGTTCGATACCGAGGAACAGCCCCTGCCCGCGCACATCACCGATGATATCGAAGCGCTTCTGCATCGAGCGGAACCCGTCGATGAGATAGTTGCCGATATCAAACGCGTTGCGGCGCAGATCGTTGCGCTCAATGACATCCAGCACTGCCAGACCTGCCGCGCAGGAAACCGGATTGCCGCCAAACGTGTTGAAATATTCCATGCCATTGTTGAAACTGCTGGCTATTTCACGGGTCGTTACCACTGCCGACATCGGATGGCCGTTGCCGATAGGCTTGCCCATGGTGACGATATCCGGCACCACATCCTGCATTTCAAACGCCCACCAGTGGCTGCCGACACGGCCGAAGCCAACCTGCACCTCATCCGCGATGCAGACACCACCAGCCGCCCGCACCATCGCGTAGACTTCCTGCAGATAGCCTTCCGGCAGGAAAACCTGACCGGCGACGCTCGGGATCGACTCGGCAATGAAATAAGCCGGGCCGCGTCCAAGGCTTTTGATGGCCTCAATCTGCTCGGCAATACTTTCAGCAAAGCGCTTGCCATGTTCTGCCAGCGGCCAGTTTTCCGGCGCGCGGTAGCTGTCAGGGATGACGGCCTCAAACACGTGATCCGGACGTCCTTTGCCGCCCTTGCGCTTGTACTTGTAAGGGCTGAGATCGATCAGCTCCTGGGTCGTGCCGTGATAGGCCCAGTCGAGCACCAGCGCATCGCGCTGGCCCGAATGCGCGCGTGCCATACGCAGCGCCAGACTGTTCGCCTCACTGCCTGAGCAGGCAAACGAGGCCACCGTCAAACCTTCGGGCAAAGTCGCCGTCAGGCGCTCCGCATAGGAAACGATGTTGTCGTGCAGATAGCGCGTATTGGTGTTGAGGATTGCGGCCTGTCTGGCAATCGCCTCCACCACCTGCGGATGAGCGTGGCCGAGATGGCAGACATTGTTGAAGCAATCGAGATAGGCGCGGCCCCGATTGTCGATCAGCCATGCGCCTTCACCACGCACGAACTTGATCGGCTCGGAGTAGGAGATGGAGAGGTTCGGCAGCAGAATATCCTTGCGGGCGCTGACGATCTCGGCGCGCGTGCGACCGGTCTGGCGAAAGGCTTCCGCCGGAATATCGGCAAGAGCTGCGGCATCCGGGAAGATATCGGCCCAAACATCAAGATAGGCATGTTCGCCGACGCCCAGAATTTCCGCTGCCGTGAGGCCGGTATCCGTCGAAATCTGGAAATGGAGATGCGGTGTCCAACCTCCATTCTCGTGCATGTCGCCCATCTGGCCGACGAGATCACCGGCGGCCAGTTTCTGCCCCGGCTTCAGGCGGGACACAGCCTCATGCGCCATATGGCCCCAGAGCGTGATGAAAGGCGGGCAGCCTTCCGACTGATGTTCCAGCGCAATCAGGCCGCCGTAGCCAAGTGGCGCGGTCTCGATCTCGACGCTTTTCACAGTAGCTGCAAGCGGCGTGTAGACGGGCGTGCCTGCAGGCATGAACAGGTCAAGGCCCAGATGGTGGACACGCCGCTCGCCTTCGACAAAGCGTGAACGAAACGCCTCATCGGTATAGACAGTACGCTTTTCGCCCCATGGACCGATGCCGAGCTGCACATGGTTGCGGGCGCAGAAATCATCCCACCAGGCGGTGGCTTCCTTTGGGCGCTGCCCGGCAGAATCGACCGTCATCACATGGGCCGGGTCGCCATAGGGCACCAGCGCCTTGGTCATGGTCGCCGGATGCGGGCGAACGATGGGGGCGAGGTTCTTTCGGTTGGCACTGATCCAGTCACGCACTGCACCAGCACCGTCTACAGCATCGAAACCGCATGCCTTGCGCAGGATGGCGGTGGCGAAGCGCGGGTTCATGGCATCAAGCTTGTGCAGAAGCCGCCATGCAGGCGCTTCGCTGATCGCAAGATAAGGATTATCGCCGGTCTTCTCGCGGCGCGAAGCCGACAGCGTGACGCTGGTGACGAGGCGCATCGCAATCAGATCGAATATGAGATCGATTTCCTGCGGCAAAAGCGGATATTTCGCATGGAACCCGGCAGCGAGGGCTGCGGCTGCACCAATCGGGTCGTCCATATCCAGAATGGAATAGGCAGCGGCAATCGCCACTTCGGCAACCAGAACGGTGTGAACCGCATCGCCAAAATCGATCAGCCCGGCAATACGTTCATTATCCTGCGGATCAACCAGCACATTCCAGTCATTGGCATCGCTGTGGATTACCTGCGCACGCTGGAGCGGCAGCTTCGGCGCGATATCGCGCTCGAAACGGACTAGGAAGCGCTCGACGACGGCGCGGTCTTCCGGCTTGTCGATGAAATGCAGACGGTCACGCGCCCGTCCGGCGTGGCGCACATCCCAGTCGAAATCGCGCAAGGCACCCGGATGGATGAAGCCCTGCAAGGCGCGGTCCAGCTGCCCCAGCGCACCGCCCAGATTGTGCATCAGCGCCTTAGTGCGCCTGACCTCGGCCAGCGGCGTGCCCGGCAGCCAGCTTGCCACCCGCAGCGCATGGGGCTTGCCCTTTTCCTTTTCGATAGAGGCCAGCACCTCACCCGACAGGCTCGCCTTCAGGCGCGGTACGGCAAGCGCCGGATCAGCCTTGGCCAGATGCTGCAGGAGCGCTGTCTGGAATTCGCTTTCAACACGCGGTTCGCTGGCATTCACGACCTTCAGAATCCAGTCCCCCGATCCATTGCCCGTCTTCAGCCGGAAATTGCGATCACGCTCGCTGTCGAGCGGCGAGGCACTCGCCGTCACGCCGAAATGAAGCTGGGCCAGCACTTCAGCCTCTTGCGGAGAAAAATCGGGGGCGGGATGCGAAATATCGGTCATGGGAGGCGCTTCACGGGTTGAATATGAATGGGAAGTAACAGGATGAGCTTGGCATGTCCGCGATTTTCAGGCATCAGACAAGGCGTCGGTCAGACCGGCACTTTGCCGGAATGGACCGGCACATTTACGATAATACGAAAGAACCGACCATGCGGGAACTGGATGCGAAGGATCGCGAGATACTGGCCATTCTCTCCAAGGAAGCGCGCATTCCGCTGAAAACCCTGGCGGGACGCATCGGTCTTTCGCGCAGTGCAACCGGAGAGCGTGTCGCCAATCTTGAGAAAAATGGCGTCATTCGCGGTTACAGGGCAGACATCGGCCAGATCGACAGGAACGTCATCCGCGCCATGATTCTGGTCAGCCTCAAGCGTACACCGGCGCTTGGCCTTCTCGATGAGCTGGCGCGCCATGCCGAGGTGCGCCGGGTATCGTCGGTGAGTGGCCAGCTCGATTTGATCGTCGAGGTTGAAGTCCCCACCATAGACCGCCTCAACAGCCTGCGTGATCTCATCGCCACCCATGAAACTGTAGAGGATCTCACTACCGCAATCGTGCTTCGCCGGGATATCGAGCGCGAAACCGTCTAAAATTCAGTTATACAACTTTAGTTTGGACTATTACAATTTAAGGTAGACATTCTACCATAAGTCGAACATAACGCCTCCGGGTTGAAAAGGAGGGGACATGAAGACGCTTAATCTATTCATTATCGGGTTCGGCTTTACCGCACTCGTCATTACTTGCATTTTCGCCATCGGCGGCGGCACTATCTGATCAGTAACGAACGACAATATCATGCCCTCAGCAGGGGTTCCCCGAGGAAGATTGCTGAAGATTCGCGCACAGCGCGGATCATGAAATCGCTCAGCACCCGGATTCGCGGTGCAGCCACCACATCTATGTGACAGCTCATCCAATATTCACGCACCAGATGCATCTCGCGCGGCAGAACCGGAACCAATTCCGGATGTCGGCTGGCGATGAAGTAAGGCAGCACGCACAAGCCATAGCCAATCTGCGTGGCGATCAGTTGCGCATGAATACTGGAACTTTGATAGGTGCAGCGCTGCCCTGGCAGGATTTCGCGCATGTAATCAAGGCCCGGCGTGAAAACCATGTCGTCGATGTAACCAATGAACGGATGCCGGGCCATGTCCTCGCGTGTCCTGATCGGCGGATGCCGCTCCAGATAATCGCGATGACCATAGATGAAGAGCCGATAGGGCGTCAGCTTCTCGCTGTGATAGGGACCGGTGCGCGGCATATGCAGCGTGATCGACAATTCCGCCTCGCGGCGCGACAGCGACATGATCTGCTGGATCGTCACCACTTCCACGAACAGGCTCGGATAGGATTGCGCCAGCACAGGCAGACGGTCGGCAAGAAAGAAATTGCCGAAACCTTCCAGCGTCGAGAGACGCACGACACCTGACAGCGCCGCCAGATTGCCGGTAGCCTCGGTCTGGAACTTCATCGCCTCGCGCTCCATGACCTCGGCAGAGTTCACCAGCCGTTCGCCGATGGGCGTCAGTAGATAACCGCGCGGATTGCGCTCGAAAAGCTTGGTCGCAAGGGCCTGTTCCAGCCGGTCGATCCGGCGCAGAACAGTGACATGGCTGGTGCGCAATTGCCGCGCCGCCGTGGAGAGCTGGCCGGTGCGCGCAACCGCCAGAAAATATTGCAGATCGTCCCATGTGAACTGCCGCATGCACCCCTCCCAAACAGTTGCAGTGGCCCCCGCCTCTCTATCTGTACGTTTTCGAACAGACGGTGTTCAAAAATTGTTGTTCGTGTACGCATTTGTCAATGCTACCGTTTCAAAAAGTAGCTCCGTCGAAAATGCCAGACAGGTTTGCGTCAGGAGCTGCAATAAAGAAAGAAACGCCCGGGGCGGAGGAACAAATCGGGCGGAAGCAGAGGGCGAACGGCACAGAGGAAAAGCCGTTTCCTAATCTCGAAAGACTGCTTCACTACAGCATTAGCCGGAAAATCGGAATCGATTTTCAGAAAGCACAATGCGTAGATTCAATAGTTTAGAGCGTCGTTTGTACGTCCGTAAGGATGCATGGCGCTCTGAAGAATGCCGTGCGGGTTTTCCGTGGCGGTTTTGGTGTTATTGGGAGGAGCACTTCATGAAATGTCTCGCACTTGCAACGGCAGCGCTTTTCGCCGCCACGGCTATCTCGTCGGCAGCGGAAATTTCCGACGGCAAGGTCAAGATCGGCATTCTGAACGATCAATCCGGCGTTTATGCCGATTTCGGCGGCAAATGGTCGTTCGAGGCTGCCAAGATGGCGGCTGAAGATTTCGGCGGCAAAGTGCTCGATGCGCCGATTGAGATCATCACGGCGGACCACCAGAACAAGCCGGACGTCGCCTCGAACATCGCGCGCCAGTGGTACGACACCGAGCAGGTCGATTCCATCATGGAACTGACAACCTCGTCGGTCGGCCTCGCCGTACAGGCCCTGTCCAAGGACAAGAAGAAGATCACCATCAACACAGGTGCGGCCACATCGGAACTGACCGGCAAGCAGTGCACGCCTTATGGCTTCCATTGGGCCTATGACACCCATGCGCTTGCAGTCGGCACCGGCGGCTCGCTTGTGCAGCAGGGCGGCGATACCTGGTACTTCCTCACTGCCGACTATGCTTTCGGCTATTCGCTCGAAGAGCAGACAAGCAAATTCGTCGAATCCAAGGGCGGCAAGGTTCTGGGTTCCGTGCGCCACCCGCTGGCAACCACTGATTATTCCTCCTTCCTGCTGCAGGCACAGGCCTCCGGCGCCAAGGTGGTCGGCCTTGCCAATGCAGGTCTCGACACGTCCAACGCCATCAAGCAGGCGGCTGAATTCGGCATCGTTGCCGGTGGCCAGCGCCTCGCGGCCCTGCTCTTTACCCTGTCGGAAGTGCACGGTCTCGGCCTCGAAGCCGCTCAAGGCCTGACGCTGACCGAAGGTTTCTACTGGGATCGCGACGATGAATCGCGCGAATTCGGCAAGCGATTCTTCGAGCGCACGGGCCGTATGCCGAACATGGTTCAGGCAGGCACCTATTCCGCTGTCACTCAATATCTGAAGGCGATCAAGGAAGCCGGAACCGACGAAACCGAGGCCGTTGCCAAGAAGCTTCATGAAATGCCGGTCGAAGACGTCTTTGCCCGTCACGGCAAGGTCGGCGCCAACGGACGCATGATCTACGACATGTATCTGATGGAAGTGAAGAAGCCTGATGAAAGCAAGGCGCCTTGGGATTACTATAAGGTTCTTGCAACCATTCCCGGCGATCAGGCCTACATGAAGCCGGAAGAAAGCGGCTGCCCGCTGGTAACGCAGTAAAAAGAGGCTGGTTGAATGAACGCAGCAACTGGCAATATGACGGCCCTGCATGAAGCAGGGCCGAACGATGGCGGCTCATCCGGCAAGACCGTTCTGTCGGCACGCGGACTGGGCAAGTCTTTTGGCGGCTTTCATGCAGTCAAGAATGTCGACCTCGATGTGGAACATGCTCGTGTTCACGCGTTGATCGGCCCCAACGGCGCAGGCAAGACCACTGTTTTCAACCTCCTGACCAAGTTCTTGCAGCCATCGAGTGGCGAGATCACACTTCTGGGCGAAACCATTACCAAGACCGATCCGGCCAAGGTGGCCCGCATGGGTTTGGTGCGCTCGTTCCAGATTTCGGCCACCTTTCCGCACCTGACCGTGCTGGAAAATGTAAAGGTCGCATTGCAGCGTCCCAATGGGCTTGCCACACAGTTCTGGCGCTCGCTGTCAGCACTCGACCGGCTCGACGCACAGGCCATCGAGCTTCTGGAGCGGGTCGGCCTTGCCGATGCCCGTCATGCGCTGGCCGCCGATCTGTCCTATGGCCGCAAGCGCGCGCTCGAAATCGCCACCACGCTGGCGCTCGATCCGAAGGTTCTGCTGCTCGATGAGCCGATGGCGGGCATGGGCCATGAAGATGTCCATACCATTGCCGCCCTCATTGCCGATGTGGCGAAGGATCGCGCGGTCTTGATGGTCGAACACAATCTCAAGGTGGTGGCCGACATTGCCCACCACGTCACGGTGCTGCAGCGCGGCGAAATTCTCGCCTCCGGCGATTATGCCACCGTCTCCAAGGACGAGCGCGTGCGCACCGCCTATATGGGAACCGAACATGAATAGAGGCCAACCGCTATTATCCGTGCGCGGGCTCAATGCCTGGTATGGCGAAAGCCATGCCCTGCACGGCGTCGACCTCGATATCTGGCCCGGCGAAACCATCACGCTTCTTGGCCGCAACGGCGTCGGCAAGACGACGACGCTGCGTGCCATCATGGGCATCATCCGCAAGCGCACCGGCACCATCACGCTCGACGGCAAGGACATCATGCGCGTGCCGCTGCATCGCATCGCCCATGCCGGTCTCGGTTTTGTGCCCGAAGAGCGCGGCATCTTTGCCACCTTGAGCGTGCATGAAAACCTGCTTTTGCCGCCTGTCGTCGCCAAAGGCAGTCAAGGCACGATGTCGCTTGACGAAATCTACGAACTCTTTCCCAATCTGCATGAGCGCCGCAACAGCCCCGGCACCAAGCTTTCAGGCGGCGAACAGCAGATGCTGGCCATTGCGCGCATCCTGCGCACCGGGGTCAAGGTGCTGCTGCTCGACGAGCCGACCGAAGGTCTTGCGCCCGTTATCGTGCAGCGCATCGGTGATGTGCTGGTGGAGTTGAAAAAACGTGGCATGACGGTGTTGCTGGTTGAGCAGAATTTCCGCTTCGCCGCCAAGGTCGCTGACCGCTTTTATCTCATGGATCATGGCGTGGTGACGGAAAACTTCCCCACCGCCGAACTGCCCGCCCGCATGGCGGCGCTCAACGAAGCGCTGGGGGTATGACACGATGACAATGATTTTTGGAATACCTTTGCAGGCACTTCTCGGGCAGTTGCTGGTCGGCCTCATCAACGGCTCCTTCTATGCCATGCTGAGTCTCGGCCTTGCCATCATCTTCGGGCTTCTGCGCATCATCAATTTCGCTCATGGCGCGCAATATATGCTGGGTGCCTTTGTCGGCTATCTGCTGTTGAGCTGGCTCGGCATCGGCTACTGGCCAGCGCTGATCCTCGCTCCGCTTATCGTCGGCCTTGGTGGCGCGATCATCGAGCGCGTGGCCCTGTCGCGGCTCTACAATCTCGATCCGCTCTATGGCCTGCTCTTCACCTTCGGCCTTGCCCTCGTGATCGAAGGCACGTTCCGCTATTATTATGGCGCTGCCGGTCAGCCCTATGCCGTGCCGCCTTCGCTTGCGGGCGGGCACAATCTCGGCTTCATGTTCCTGCCGAACTATCGCGCCTGGGTGGTCGTCGCCTCGCTTTTCGTCTGCCTCGGCACCTGGCTCCTGATCGAAAAGACCAAGCTCGGCGCCTATCTGCGCGCCGCCACCGAAAACCCGACACTGGTCAAAGCCTTCGGCATCAATGTGCCACTGCTCCTCACCTTCACCTATGCGTTGGGTGCGACGCTTGCCGGTGTTGCAGGCATCATGGCCGCGCCGATCTATCAGGTCAGCCCTCTGATGGGGTCCAACATCATCATCGTGGTCTTTGCCGTGGTGGTCGTCGGCGGCATGGGCTCGATCCTTGGCGCCATCATCACCGGCTATGTGCTGGGACTGGCGGAAGGCCTCACCAAGGTCTTCTACCCCGAGGCTTCCAGCATCGTCATCTTCGTCATCATGGCTATCGTCCTTCTGGTTCGACCCGCCGGACTGTTCGGGAAGGAGGCCTGATATGGCTGATACCGCTCTCAAGGCAACTGCGACCCCGCGCGACAGCAAAGCGCCTGCCGTCAACAGCCTCTCGATCATCGTGCTCGGCATTGCCCTCGTCGGGCTGCTAGCAGCACCCTTCATGGTCTATCCCATCTTCCTGATGAAGATGCTGTGCTTTGCGCTGTTCGCCTCTGCCTTCAACCTTCTGTTGGGCTATACCGGCATTCTGTCCTTCGGCCATGCGGCCTTCTTCGGCGGCGCTGCCTATATCACAGCCCATACGGTGAAAGTCTGGGGCGTCACGCCGGAACTCGGTCTCGTACTCGGCGTTCTCGCCGCAGCCGCCCTTGGCCTCGTCATCGGTTATCTCGCCATTCGCCGTCAGGGCATCTATTCGACGATGATTACGCTGGCATTGGCGCAGATGTTCTTCTTCTTCTGCCTGCAAGCCACCTTCACCCATGGCGAAGACGGATTGCAGGGCGTGCCGCGTGGATATCTCTTCGGCATCATCGACCTCAACCAGCCGATGAACATGTATTATTTCGTGCTGGCCGTGTTCGTCCTTGGTGTCTTCGTTATCTGGCGCATCATCAATTCGCCCTTCGGCATGATCCTGAAGTCGGTACGCGAAAACGAGAACCGCGCGGTTTCGCTCGGCTATTCCGTCAACCGCTACAAGCTTGCAGCCTTCGTCATGTCGGCAGCACTCGCGGGTCTTGCAGGCGGCCTGAAGGCGCTTGTCTTCCAGTTTGCAACGCTGACCGATGTCGGCTGGCAGATGTCGGGCGAAGTGATCCTCATGACGCTTCTGGGCGGTATCGGAACACTCATAGGCCCCATCGTCGGCGCTGCCTTCGTCGTCGCGCTGCAGAACTATCTCGCAACATCCGACTTCCCGGTAACGATCGTGACGGGCGTCATCTTCATGGCATGCGTCCTCCTCTTCCGTAAGGGAATCGTAGGCGAGTTCTATGCATCGCGAATTGGAAAGAAACTCTTCGGCTAACCAACATTTCGGGAGCCGCACGCTCGTTCGATAGCGGCTCCGCCTTTTACTGGATATGAGATCATGACCGACACCTACGATTACATCGTGGTTGGCGCGGGCACGGCAGGTTGCGCCCTCGCGAACCGGCTTTCCGCAGACCAGAACCGCTCCGTGCTGCTGCTGGAGGCAGGCGGAAAGGACAATTACGCCTGGATCCACATCCCGGTCGGCTATCTCTATTGCATCGGCAATCCACGCACCGACTGGTGCTTTACCACGGAGGCCGAACCGGGGCTGAACGGTCGTTCGCTCGGCTATCCGCGCGGCAAGGTGTTGGGCGGCTGCTCCTCCATCAACGGCATGATCTATATGCGCGGTCAGGCCCGCGACTACGATCTGTGGCGTCAGGCCGGATGCGAAGGCTGGGGCTGGGACGATATCCTGCCACTCTTCAAGAAATCAGAAGATTATTTTGCAGGCGCCAGCGATCTGCATGGTTCGGGCGGCGAATGGCGCGTCGAGAGCGCTCGCCTGCACTGGGATATTCTGGATGCCTTCCGCGATGCAGCCGTCTCGGCGGGCATCCCCGCCACCGACGATTTCAATCGCGGCGACAATGAAGGCGTGTCCTATTTCAAGGTCAACCAGAAGCGCGGCATTCGCTGGAACACGGCCAAGGCCTTTCTGCGCCCGGCATTGGATCGCAAGAACCTCACCGTCGAAACCGGCGCGCATGTGCGCCGCATCGAGATCGAGGAGTTGCGCGCCACCGGCGTCACCTTCGACCAGAACGGCACCACCCGCACGGTGAAGGCAAAGCGTGAGGTCATTCTTGCTGCCGGTGCGGTCGGCTCGCCGCAAATTCTCGAATTGTCGGGCATCGGGCGCGGCGACGTGCTGCAGCAAGCGGGTATCCCGATCAAGCTGGAGCGCAAGCAACTCGGCGAAAACCTGCAGGATCACCTGCAATTGCGCTGCGCATACAAGGTTACCGGGATTCCGACGCTTAACGAAAAGGCAAGCAAGCTTGTCGGCAAGGCAATGATCGGGCTGGAATATCTGCTGCGCCGTTCGGGGCCTATGTCCATGGCGCCAAGCCAGCTCGGCGTCTTCACCCGCTCCGACCCGTCCTACGAGACCGCCAATCTGCAATATCACGTGCAGCCGCTCAGTCTGGAAAAATTCGGCGAGGCTGTGCACCCCTTCCCTGCCTTCACGGCAAGCGTGTGCAATCTGCGCCCCGACAGTCGCGGCTCGATCCACATCAAGTCACCGGATCATCGTTCACAACCGGCAATCAGGCCGAATTATCTCACCACCGAAAGCGACCGCCGCGTTGCCGCCGACGCAATCCGCATCACGCGCCATATCGTGGCACAGGCTCCATTGCAGAAGTTCCGCCCCGAGGAATTCAAGCCCGGCCCTGCTTACGAAACGCAGGAGCAGCTGGAAAAGGCGGCGGGCGATATCGGCACCACGATTTTCCATCCGGTCGGCACCTGCCGCATGGGGCAGGATGCGGAAGCAATCGTCGATCCGCGCCTGCGCTTCAATGGCATTGCGGGCCTGCGCGTTGCCGACGCCTCGGTCATGCCGACCATCACTTCCGGCAACACCAACTCGCCGACTCTCATGATCGCCGAGAAGGCCGCACAGATGATTATCGCCGATAACCGCTAGAACCAGATTTCCGAGTGCCCGGTCAGCGGAAATGGCAATCCGCTCACCGTCTCGTGAACGCAATTTCGGCATCATGGCTTCGGCAAATTCTGAAATAATTTTCCTTGTTTATTGCCTGACAAAAGGGAATTATCGGCAACAAGGTGGGCAGGGGGAGAAAGATCATCTCAAAAGATCGCTTTCCGGGACCGGCTCTCCAAAGTTTTTAAACAAGGAAAACAAAATGTCGTCAGTCCTTTCCCGCTACACGCTGACCCGTCGCGCCGGTCTGAAAGCCCTTCTCTTCACCGCAGCCGCACTGACTGTCGGCTTCGCGTCGGCACCGAGCCACGCAGAAGACAAGACCATCAAGGTCGGCATCATGGGCGGTGAAGACGAAGACGTCTGGAAAGTCGTTGCCGAAGAAGGCAAGAAGCACGGCCTCAACATCGAGCGCGTGACCTTCAACGATTACAACCAGCCGAATGAAGCTCTGGAACGCAAGGAAATCGACGCCAACGCCTTCCAGCACAAGCCTTATCTCGATGAGCAGGTCAAGCAGCACGGCTACAAGATCAGCGTCGCCGGCTACACCGCTGTCTGGCCGATCGGCATCTATTCGCGCAAGCACAAGAGCCTTGACGAGCTGAAGGAAGGCGCTGTCGTCGGCGTGCCGAACGATCCGTCGAACGAAGGCCGCGCGCTTCGCGTCCTGGAAGAAAAGGGCCTCATCAAGCTGAAGCCGGATGCAGGCATTCTGGCCACCCCGATCGACATCGTCGAAAACCCGAAGAAGCTTGAGATCAAGGAACTCGACGCCGGTGTTGTCGGCCGTTCCATCGATGACCTCGATGCAGCCATCGTGAACAACGATTGGGCAGCAAAGGCAGGCCTCAAGAAGGAAGAGGCAATCGGCTGGGAATCGAAGGAAAACAACCCGTACAACAACTTCATCGCGGTCCGCACCGAAGATGAAAACGCCGAATGGGTGAAAAACCTCGTGGCTTCGTTCCAGAACGACGCCGTGAAGGCCGAAATCGACCGTGCCTACAAGGGCACCGGCATCCCGGCCTGGAAATAATCGCTTTTGAAGCTTGAAAGACCGCGCCGGAACCGTTTCCGGCGCGGCTTTTATTGACGTACCGACAAAAATTGCCCTAAAGCATCGCCACAGCAAAAGCTGATGGCTTGAGCCAGGCATCATCCTTCCTTGAAGCCTTATCGAATAAATCAAGCCGCTGTTCGCAGCGGCGCATCAAACTATAGAAGAAACGACCGTGACCATTGAAAAGCCACCCGCCACATCAGCGCCCATCGTCGAGATGAAAGACGTGCGCCGAATGTTCGGCGATACGGCAGCTATCAACGGCGTTTCGCTTTCCGTCGCGCGCGGCGAAATTCTCGGCATCATCGGTCGCAGCGGCGCGGGCAAGTCCACGCTGATCCGTTGCGTCAACGGCCTTGAAAAGCCGGACGCCGGTTCGATCCTGATCGAAGGTCGCGAAATCACTGGTCTTGGCGAAGACGCACTGCGCCCCTTGCGCCGCCGCATCGGCATGGTGTTCCAGCATTTCAATCTGCTTTCGGCCAAGACGGTTGCGGAAAACATCGCTTTGCCGCTGAAGATCGCGGGCAAGCCGAAGGCCGAACGCGCCAGGCGTGTTGCGGAACTTCTGGAACTGGTTGGCCTTTCCGACAAGGCAAAGCATTACCCAGCCCAGCTTTCCGGTGGTCAGAAACAGCGCGTCGGCATTGCCCGCGCCCTTGCTGCCGAACCGGCTGTGCTGCTTTCGGACGAAGCGACATCCGCGCTCGACCCGGAAACCACGCAGTCCATTCTGGCGCTGCTGAAAGACATCAATACCAAGCTCGGCCTCACCATCCTGCTCATCACGCATGAGATGGAAGTCATCCGCCGCATTGCCGACCGCGTCATCGTGCTCGACCACGGCGCTATCGCCGAGGAAGGTCCGGTCTGGAAAGTCTTCGCCAATCCGCTATCGCCCGTCACGCAAAGCATGTTGCAGGTGCTGACGCCGGAACTGCCTGCCGTCTGGCGCGACCAGCTGGAAAAATCCGGCGCCCTCGCCGTGCTGAAGGTAAAGCTGTCGGGCGCAGCCGCAAAAGGCGCCTTCTTCAACGATGTGACAGTGACCACCGGCCTTGTGCCGCAACTGATCCATGGCGGCATGGACACGATCCAGGGAGAGCCAGTCGGCACGCTCTTCATCAGCCTGCCCGCTGAGGACAAAGCGAAGTTCGACGCCGCAATCACCTATCTCAACACCCATGCAGACGCCACGGAGGTACTCGGCTATGTCTCAGGCGATGCTTGATCTTCTCTGGCGCTCCTTCTGGGAGACCATCATCATGACCGGCTTTTCGAGCCTGATCTCGCTTGTCGTCGGTCTGCCGCTCGCACTCATCATGATCCTGACTGAACGGGGTGGCCTCGCACAGAACCTGACGCTGAACACGATCCTCGGCGCCATCATCAATGGCTTCCGCTCGGTTCCGTTCATCATTCTGCTGGTGGCGCTCATTCCCGTCACGCGCTTCATCGTCGGCACGTCCATCGGCACATGGGCCTCCATCGTGCCGCTTTCCATTGCCGCTATTCCCTATTATGCGCGTATTGCGGAAGTGTCGTTGCGTGAAGTGGACCACGGCCTCATCGAAGCCGCGCGCTCCATGGGTGCAAACCGCTGGACCATCGTGCGCGAAGTGCTGGTTCCGGAAGCCTTGCCGGGCATCATCGCAGGCTTCACGGTCACGATAATCACTCTGGTCGGCGCATCGGCAATGGCGGGCGCCATCGGTGCTGGCGGTCTCGGCGATCTTGCCATTCGCTATGGCTATCAGCGCTTCGAGACGCAGATCATGATCGCAGTCGTGATCATCCTCATCATCATGGTTTGCGGCATCCAGTGGATCGGCGACCGGCTGGTGAGCCGTCTGGACAAGCGCAACCTGCGCGCCTGACCCTTTACTGGTCCGCTTATCTTTTCCTCTCGCGGAAACCCGCTTCCAGCGTGTTTCCGTCGGGATCGAAGACCAGTGCCGCGTAATAGCCCATCTCTTCCGGTCCCTGATAGCCGGGGCCGCCGCTATCCCTGCCGCCTGCCTTCAGTGCGGCCTCATGAAACGCCTCCACCGCCTCGCGGCTTCCGGCTGTAAACATCAGGTGCAGGCGGTCGCCGGGCTTGTCCTCGCCAGCGCCTGCACCATCGTGGCTGCCATGGATCCACAGAAACGGAACCGGCGCCCGCTCTCCCCCACTGACGAAGAAACCGCTGCCTGATCGGGCAATGACCTCCAGGCCAAGTTCGGGCATGCAGCTTTCGTAAAAGGAAAGGCTGCGATTGACGTTACGGGCTTTGAATCCGATGTGATCGAAGAGCGACATAAGATTCAATATATCGCGGCCAACTATAAAGAAAAGCGGCGCTTTCGATTTTGGAAAACGCCGCTATCACTCTTCAATTCTTGGCAATATGAGAGCGTGAATCAAAAAGGCGGTATGTGTGTGCGAAAATGGTGATTTTCGAGTACCGGAGCGCAGTGTACTTTTGGGTACATGAGCACCGGAACGCAGACAAATTGCCATTTGCAGCCACACAGGGCGACTTTTGGAACAGGCTCTAAAAGGTTATCCGCGTGTCCGTGCCAGACCGTCTTTTGCAGGCTGGTATTTCGGATCAAGCTGTACCGCGCGCGAATAGGAATTTGCAGCCTTGGCCTTGTCGCCATTGTGCTCGTAGACAAGCGCCTGATTGGCCCAGCTTTCCGCAATATTCTGGTCAAGCGTAATGGCTGTGTTGAAATCGTCGAAGGCATTGTCGTAGTCGCCGAGCGCCACATAGGAAATGCCGCGACCGTTATAAGGTTCCGGCGCCGTGGAATTGAGCGAAATTGCCTTGGAGAAATCCTCGATGGCCTGCTTGTGCTGGCCCTTGGCCTGATAAATCAGGCCGCGATTATGGTAAGCGCGACCGTCGGTGGTCTGCAGGGCAATAGCCTGATTGAAGTCGCTGAGCGCCTGATCGAGACGGCCCGCCTGACGGTAGACATTGCCGCGCCCGATATAGGCAGCGTCATATTGCGAATTAAGCTGGATGGCCTTGCTGTAATCCTGCACGGCCTTGGTGCTATCGCCCATATAGCGATAGACCAGCGCGCGGTTGGCATAGGCCTGATAGAAATTCGGATTGAGCGCTATTGCCTGATCAAAATCGCGCAGTGCTTCCTTGTAGCGGCCGGACTTGCCATAGGCGGAACCACGCACATTGTAGCCTTCCGGATCGCGCGGATTGCTCTGGATCACGCTTGTCAGCGAACTGATGTTCTCGCTCGACCCCTGCGCTTTATCGACAGTGCTGAGTGCGGTGGTTGTGGAGCTTTGGCAGCCAGCAACGGTCAAAACCAGAAGTGCGGTGGCAATGAGAAGGCCGTTTCGACCTGTTCCAGACGATTGCATCATCTTCAAGCGCGTGGGCAACGACTGCATTCCTTTCAGCTCGCATAGGGGCGCAAGGCCCTTCTGCCTCTTTTCCATCCCGTGCCAGCCCGGTTTCCGGAGCTAACTCATGCCGGGCTATTCTGTCTGTTACGGTACTATACTGGTCTCAACCAGCAGATAAAAACAGCAAAAAGGCGGCATGTTCTTAAGCTTGGTTTGCCTACGGTTAACCCGCCTGACAGTTGAATATCCTAATTATTTGTTTTTACACATAATGGCGTGCAAGAAGTCCAGAAACTTTTCGTAACGCTGCATTAAAAATAGAGGCTCGAAGTTATGAAAATACATCTAGTGGTCTGATTCCGACATTTGCATCCCTCGGATATAAGCGCTGAGCAAATGTCGGAATCAAAAAGACCACTAGTAACTTTATGTATCTAGTGGATTTTTCGAATTTGACGTTTGAAACGGGATTAATATCGGACGGGTATCAAACGTCAAATTCAATCCACTAGCCGACATAAAATTGCTTCACACTGCGCGGGAAACAATCTCAAATATCTGAAGTCAAAACGTGCAAAATCCGGCGCAAGCTGAAGCCAGCACCGGAAAGCAAAAAAGGCGCTGTCCAGCAGCGCCTGTTTTCAAGGTCGATCAGCGAGCGCCCGGACGGCCGCCGATGAGGCCTTCACGCTGAGCGCGCTTACGGGCCAGCTTGCGTGCACGACGAACGGCTTCTGCCTTTTCGCGAGCGCGCTTTTCGGACGGCTTTTCATAGTGGCCGCGCATCTTCATTTCGCGGAAGATACCTTCGCGCTGCATCTTTTTCTTGAGAGCGCGGAGAGCCTGATCAACATTATTATCGCGGACGAGTACCTGCACGTGTATTCCCGTATCAGTTAGAATTTCGGTTAAGCCTGAGGCCGTTAGGGGGTCTTTTAACGATTTCAGCCGGTCTGACCGGCCGAGCAACGCCCAAAGGCTCCCAAGCTTCGCAACGGATACGCTGCAAATTGGTCGTGGCTAATACCAGAAAGAGCCTAGCCTGTCCACCTCAAGATGCAACTTTGCCCACCGGCTTGCGTGAAATACCGGCTTGCACACGAATTACTATGGCCGCAACCGCGCGAATAGGCTAAGCGGCACGCGTTTCCCGCATAATTCGGCCTCAATAGCTATGCATAGCATTTTGCCAGCAAACCGATAATGCCTCCTCTCAATTTATCCGATTCTCCTGATGTCCCTCCGCAAACGACTCGTTATCCAGTTCACAGGCTATGAAGGTCTGCACCCGAAAGCCGTCCGCGTGCGCCACGCGCAAGCCCTGAAGGATTTCGACCGCCTGTGGAAGGCAAAGACCAAGCTTCCGCCCATGACCGACGAGCCTGATGATTGCGGCACGACCACCGCCATCACCACAGGCAATGGTTGGCAGACGGAAACCGAATTCTGCCAGTTCGGCACTGCGGATATTTTTGACGATTACGCCGCGCGCTCCACACCGAAGCGAATGCTGACCGGCTTTCACGCATTCCTGAACATCCTCTTCACCGGAACGCTGTGGCGCTATCTGACGACGAGCTGGCGATTTATCCTGTTTTTCCTGTGGCCGTTTCTGCTGTCGCTGGCGATCCTGGCTATCGCTGCCCTGCTCGCTTTCGCACCGATGGCAGCAGGCCTTTCCGCGCTGCATCTTCTGTGGTCGGCTCCACTTGCCGCCGTCGTCGCAACCCTGCTCGTGCGCAAACCCGGCGACCGATTTTTCATGTCCTATCTGCTCGACGACTGGTCTGCGGCCTATGATCGTATCCACGGGCGCAACGAGAAGCTCAACCAGCGGCGCAAGGCTTTTGCGGAAGCCCTGAAGCAGAAGATCGAAGCCAGCAATGCCGATGAGGTTCTCATCGTTGCGCATAGTCTTGGCACGGTTCCGGCAGTGGAGGCGCTTGCCGACCTGCAGCGTGTGCGTCCCGATCTTCTGGCAAAACAGCCCGTGTCGCTGCTCGCCATCGGCTCATGCCTGATGATGATCGCTCTCCATCCCAAGGCGAAATCATTGCGCGAGGACGTGCGCGTGGTGATCGAGGAAAGCCCGATCCTGTGGTCGGAATTCCAGGTGCTGACCGACATTATCCACTTCTACGGCTCGAACCCGGCCAAGGTTCTGAAGCTAGAGACCACCAACCCGCCGCTTATCAACCGCATCCGCTTCAAGAACGTGCACAGCGAAAACCGCTACAAGCGGTCGAAGGGCAATTTCTTCCTTATGCATCTGCTTTACATGCGCGGGGCGGAGAAGAAGAATTTCTACGATTTTGGCATGTTCCTGCACGGCCCGTTCTTCTTCCGCGAGCTGATGACCGAACACAAAGGAAAAGCCGCCCCTCTCGATGAAGAAGGACGGCTTCCAGTTCGACATAGCGAAGCGGCTTGAACTGCTTAAGCCTCCGACGGCTCCACGACGGCAATCGTCAGCCAGGTGGCCGTCAGCGCAGGCTTCAGCGAGTTTTCGATTTCCAGCGTCACATCATAATGATTGACCACGCGACCTGACGGGCGGATATCCGCATCCGCCAGCTTGAAGCGGGCGCGCACGCGGGCGCCGGTCTTGACTGGCGACATGAAGCGCAGCTTGTCGAAGCCGTAATTGATGCCCATCGTAGCACCTTCCAGCATCGGAAGCGCTTCGTAAGCCAGCGTAGAGAGTAGCGACAGCGTCAGGAAGCCATGCGCGATGGTGCCACCAAACGGCGTTTCCTTGGCGGCGCGTTCCGGGTCGACATGGATGAACTGATGATCGTCGGTCGCATCTGCGAACTGGTTGATCATTTCCTGCGTGACTTCGCGCCACTCGGAACATCCGACTTCCGTGCCGATTGCCTCGCGCAACTGGTCGAGCGTGATTGCGTCTTTCATTCGCTGGCTATTCCTGCTGATGTGATTTGCCTTGTGTTTAACCAATAAAGCCTGGTGTCTGAATCAAAAAGTGGCAGGCCATGGCGAAAATGGTGATTTCGAGAACCGGAGCGCAATGTACTTAAATGTACATGAGCACCGGAAGCGCAGAAATTGCCATTTGCAGTCCGGCATGGCGACTTTTGGATCAGACACTCAGGCGGCAACCAGAATTTCCCGTGCTATATCATCCCAGTGCGAGAAAACCCTATGCGCACCCCTGCCCGTCAATTTTTCGGCGTGCCCGGTATAAGTATGTCCGCCGCCCGTATAGCCGAATGCCGTCATGCCTGCCGCGATAGCGCCTTCGACACCGAAGGGAGAATCCTCGATCACCACGCAACGCGCCGGATCGATGCCCATCTTGTCGGCTGCAAACAGGAACAGGTCTGGCGCCGGCTTGCCGCGCTTGACCATGCTGGACGAGTAAACGGCATCGCCGAAATAATGGCTGATGCCGGTCTTTTCCAGGCTGAACGCGATACGCTCCGGCTGCGACGACGATGCAACGCAACGCTTTTGCGGCAGATCGCGCAGGAAATTGGCAATGCCGATGGTTGGCTGCAGAGCCTCCGCGAACAGGATTTTCGTCTCGGGCCAGAACTGGCTGGTGGCCTCCTCCGGCAGACGGTGCCCGGTCATGTCCTCAATCATCTTCATGATATCGGCCTGCTTCATGCCGATGCCCTTGGCGACCGTTCCTTCCGGCAGCTTCATGCCGTGATTGGCATAGACCTGCTCGAAAGCCAGACAGGAAAGCGGCTCGCTATCGACAAGAACGCCGTCACAGTCGAAGATCACGAGATCGAAAGGGGATACGCTGCTCATTTTGGCTCCAGTGGCCCACTAAAGGGATGCATATTTTGTCGCGCAGTTTGGGGATGCGCGTCTGTCAGTGTTGATATAGAGACTGTTCATCCAATACGCATCTATAACAACATAAGCGTGACAAAATTACCGCGACGAAGCGGCCTTGAAGTTTTGCGGAGAGTTTCATGACGACAAATGTGGCACTGGTAGGACTGGCGCGCGATCTCGCAGCGCGAGCGGAAACCGGCAAGCCGATCCGCATCGGTCTGATTGGCGCTGGCGAAATGGGCACCGACATCGTCACGCAGGTGGCGCGGATGCAGGGCATCGAAGTCGGCGCTCTTTCTGCCCGCAGACTGCCCAACACTTTCAAAGCTGTCCGCACCGCCTATGGCGACGAGGAAAACGCGCAAGAAGCCCGCACAGAATCCGCAATGACCAGCGCCATCGAAAACGGCAAGATCGCCGTCACCGATGACAATGACCTGATCCTTTCCAATCCGCTGCTCGATGTCATCATCGATGCGACTGGTATTCCGGAAGTGGGGGCTCAGACCGGCATCAAGGCCATCCGTAACGGCAAGCACCTCGTCATGATGAATGTCGAGGCGGATGTCACCATCGGGCCCTACCTCAAGGCCGAGGCCGACAAGCACGGCGTGATCTATTCCCTTGGCGCGGGCGACGAGCCGTCATCCTGCATGGAACTGATCGAGTTCGTTTCCGCCATGGGGCACAAGGTCGTGGCCGCTGGCAAAGGCAAGAACAATCCGCTCAATTTCGACGCGATCCCAGACGATTATCAGGAAGAAGCCGACCGCCGGAATATGAATGTCCGCCTGCTGGTGGAGTTCGTCGATGGTTCCAAAACGATGGTTGAAATGGCGGCCATCGCCAATGCAACCGGCCTTGTGCCGGATATTGCGGGCATGCATGGCCCCAAGGCAGCCATTGACGAGCTGAACCGCACTTTGATTCCGAAGGAAGACGGCGGTGTTCTGAACAAGACCGGCGTGGTCGATTATTCCATCGGGCGCGGCGTGTCGCCCGGTGTCTTCGTCATCGCCAAGATGGAACATCCGCGCCTTGTCGAACGTCTGGAAGACCTGAAGATGGGCAAAGGCCCCTACTTCACCTTCCATCGGCCTTTCCACCTCACCTCGCTGGAAGTGCCGCTCACCGTCGCTCGTGTCGTGCTGCACGGCAAGACCGACATGGTGCCGCTGCCAAAGCCTGTGGCGGAAGTCTGCGCCGTCGCCAAGAAGGACTTGCAGCCCGGCGATCATCTGGATGCCATCGGGCAATATTGCTACCGCTCGTGGATCATGACGACGCCTGAAGCGCGTGCGGCCAAGGCCATCCCCTGCGGCCTGCTCCAGAACGGCACGGTCATCGCGCCGATCAGGAAGGGCGAACTCATCACCTATGCCAATGCGGCACCGCAGCCGGGCTCCAAGATCGCCGAACTGCGCGCGTTGCAGGACAAGATGATCTACGGCTGAAGCCCGATCGAAAACTCAAACAAAAAGGCGGCTCGAAGCCGCCTTTTTGTTTTCCAACCGGGCACCCCGGCCTTATGAGATTCGGGGAAATGGCCTGCCGAAAATGGTGAGGTTCGAGAACCGGAGCGGAGTGTACTTAACGTACATGAGCACCGGAAGCGCAGAACCGCGCCATTTGCAGGCCGCCAGAACCCGAATATCGAAGACCTAGTGATCGAGGGCTTTCACAATACTCTCCACCATCTTCTTCGCATCGGCGAAGAGCATCATGGTGTTGTCGCGGAAGAACAGTTCGTTTTCCACGCCCGCATAGCCGGAGCCCATGCCGCGCTTGATGAACAGAACCGTGCCAGCCTTGTCGACATCAAGGATCGGCATGCCGAAGATCGGTGACTTCGGATCGGTCTTCGCCGCCGGATTGGTGACGTCGTTCGCGCCGATCACGAAAGCCACATCGGCCTGCGCGAATTCCGAATTGATGTCTTCCAGCTCGAACACTTCATCGTAAGGCACGTTGGCCTCAGCCAGCAGCACGTTCATATGGCCCGGCATACGACCGGCCACCGGATGGATGGCGTATTTGACTTCCACGCCTTCGGCCTTCAGCTTGTCAGCCATTTCACGCAGCGCGTGCTGCGCCTGTGCCACCGCCATGCCGTAGCCCGGCACGATGATGACCTTGGAAGCGTTCTTCATGATGAAGGCCGCATCGTCGGCAGAACCCTGCTTGACCGGACGCTGTTCAACCTCGCCGGCAGGACCGCCAGACGTATCGCCGCCAAAGCCGCCGAGAATGACCGAGATGAACGAGCGGTTCATGCCCTTACACATGATGTAGGACAGGATCGCGCCCGACGAGCCGACCAGCGCGCCGGTGATGATCAGCGCCAGATTGCCAAGCGTGAAGCCGATACCTGCCGCTGCCCAGCCCGAATAGGAATTGAGCATGGAGACGACGACCGGCATGTCTGCGCCGCCGATTGGCACGATGATCAGCACACCGAATACCAGCGACAGAAGCACGATCAGCCAGAACACGAAATGGCTTTCGGTATTCACCAGCACGACGACCAGCAGCACGATGGCTGCGGCCAGCGCGGCATTGATGACATGACGTCCCGGCAGCATGATCGGCTTGCCCGACATGCGACCATCAAGCTTGAGGAAGGCGATGATCGAGCCGGTGAACGTGATCGCGCCGATGGCGACGCCCAGCGACATTTCGATCAGCGCCTGACCGTGGATCTGGCCCACTTCGCCGATACCGAAGGAATGCGGCGAGTAAATTGCAGCAGCGGCCACCAGAACGGCGGCAAGGCCGATCAACGAGTGGAACGCGGCAACAAGCTGCGGCATGGCCGTCATGGCGATGCGGCGGGCAATAACGGCACCGATACCGCCACCGATGGCAATACCGATGACGATCAGGACCAAACCGCCGAAGCTTGGACGCGCCAGCAGAAGCGTGGTGACGATGGAGATCGCCATACCGATCATGCCGTACATGTTGCCCTGACGGCTGGTCGTCGGGTGCGACAGGCCGCGCAGTGCCAGAATGAACAACACGCCGGAAACGAGATAAAGGAAGGCTGCGAGATTAACGCTCATAATGGTTCAGCCTCACTTTTCTTTTTTCTTGTACATGGCGAGCATGCGCTGGGTGACCAGGAAGCCGCCAAAAATGTTGACGCTCGCCAGAATGAGCGCAATGAAACCGAAGCCGGTTGCCCAGCCCGAAAGCGAAAGGCCGACAGCCAGAAGCGCACCCACCACGATCACCGATGAAATGGCGTTGGTAACGGCCATCAACGGGGTGTGCAGCGCAGGCGTAACCGACCACACAACGTAATAGCCGACGAAAATCGCCAGAATGAAAATCGCAAAGCGGAACACGAACGGATCGATTGCGCCGCCCGATGCGGCATGCGCGGCAGCCGCTGCTGCATCACCCAGACCACCGGCGTTTTCCGCGGCCTGACGCACGGCGTCCACAGCCTGATTAAGGCCCTCAAGGGCTTTGTCGAGATTTGTATCGGCCATTATGCCTCTCCTCCATCAACTGGAGACTTGGGGGAAGACGTTGTCTTCGGCGCCTTTGCAGGTGCGTTTTTCGCAGGCTTGGCAGCCGCCTTCGGCGCCGCTGCCTTTGCTGCCGGTTTTTCCGCTTTCGGTTTCGGCGCGGCTTTTGGCTTGGCAGCCTTTTCAGCGACAGCCTGAGCCGGTGCTGTCTCAGCCTTGGCGAACGCCGGATGCAAGATCTTGCTCTGATGGGTCAGAAGCGTAGCCTTGACCAGCTCTTCTTCCGGGTCGATTTTCAGAACCTTGGCTTCCTTGTCGACCAGCGTTTCGACGAAGGCGATCAGGTTGCGTGCATAAAGCTGCGATGCGCTCGCGGCGATGCGGCCCGACACATTGAGGTGACCGACGATCCTGACACCGTTCACGTCAGCGATCTGACCCGCAACTGCGCCTTCGACATTGCCGCCGCGCTCGACCGCGAGATCGACCAGCACGGAACCCGGACGCATGGAAGCAACCATTTCCCTGGAAACCAGACGCGGCGCCGGACGCCCCGGAATGAGCGCCGTTGTGATGACGATATCCTGCTTGGCGATATGGTCGGCAACAAGTGCGGCCTGCTTCGCCTGATATTCCTTCGACATTTCCTTGGCGTAGCCGCCGGAAGTTTCCGCAGCCTTGAACTCTTCGTCCTCAACGGCGATGAACTTCGCGCCGAGCGAAGCAACCTGCTCCTTGGCGGCGGGGCGAACGTCGGTTGCCGTCACGACCGCACCGAGACGGCGCGCAGTTGCAATGGCCTGAAGACCGGCAACGCCTGCCCCCATGACAAACACCTTGGCGGCGGGAACCGTACCGGCTGCCGTCATCATCATCGGCATGGCGCGGTCATAGACTTCCGCCGCATCGATCACCGCCTGATAACCGGCGAGGTTTGCTTGGCTCGACAAGACGTCCATCACTTGCGCACGGGTGATGCGCGGCATGAACTCCATCGTGAAAGCGGAAATGCCAGCCTTAGCGAGGGCCGCTACAGCGTCTTCATGGCCGTAGGGATCAAGCATGGCGAAGAGCGCTGCGCCCGATTTATACCCTTTGAGTTCCGCATCCGTCGGACGCCGCACCTTGAGTACCACATCCGCCGTTTTGGCATCCGCCACTGTGCCGATGCGGGCACCGGCTGCCGTAAACTCGGCATCGGGAATGCGCGATTTCTCGCCAGCGCCTTTTTCCACCACAACGTCGAAACCGAGCGCGATGAACTTCTTCACCGTCTCCGCCGACGCAGCAACGCGGGTCTCGCTGGGGTCACTCTCTTTCGGGATAAATAACGTCTGGGCCAAGCTGGTTTCCCTTTCGTGGCGTTCTTCCGGGGTTCCCCCGGTCAGGCGGCATTACGGGCTTCCGGGAAGAAGCCCTTTTAGAGCGCGTTTCGAACTGATTGAATCAGATCGAAACGCGCTCTAACTATTGTTTTGTAACGCGCATCTGGTCCGAAAACCGTTTCACACTTTTCGGGATGCGCTCTAAAAATGAACTACAGACATGCATAAACCCTCGGCACGGTACCCCATGCCAAGGCATTCGATCAAATCGTGCGGGTTAATCCCGGTTCAGCACCAAAGCTGCATCGTGCGCCACCGGTTGGTCTCCATCCGGCGGCGAAAGGATGCGCTAGAGGATGAACCAGGCAGCGACACAAACTAGAATGAAAAGAACGGTCGCGGAGAAGAAACCACCAGCAAAAAAGCCGAACGCCATGGCAATCATAAGGGCGACGAGCGCCACCGTGCCCCATTTAACCAGGCCCGTGAAACCGGCATAAGTTTTCTCATGCTCGGAATAATCCATCGGTGCGCCAAGTTCAGCCGGAGCCGTCGTATGATGTTCTGCCATTTTAGTTCCACCCATTCAGAATTTCCGCCCGTACACCGTCATGTTAAGCGAAAATAACTGCAATCTTCAATGTGCGACCGAACAAACCGATGCTTTGACAGCAAGGCTTTTCGTCGCACTACCCTCTCTCCGCAGAAGCGGTTCCGCAATCTTCGTAAAGCGAAACCACCCCTCTGGCTACATTTAATTGTTTAATATCCGGCGATGTTTTTAGATTCTTATACGCCGAGGCCAGTATATTTCGCCGTCGGCAAAATCGTCAGCGGCACGGAACTGCTGCGCATGTCACCAAACATCGCATGGCGTTCATGCGGCTGCGACTTGAAAAACGGAAAGCGCACCGCCACCGCATCGCGAATATTGCGGATAGGTGCGGAACCAAGCCCGACCCTGATTCCATAGCCTTCATGTTCGCGCGCATCGGCCATGACAGAGGTGCCGAATATGCGTTTGTAGAACGCCATATGTTCCGGTTTCACCGAGGCAAGACATTGATCTGCCGCGAAAAATTCGGATGCCATCGCCGCGATGCGCAGCGTGATGTAGGGAATGGCCGGGTATTCGCTCAATAGCTCGGGATCGGCGGCAAAACGGGTCGGATCAACAAAATGCATACCGCTATTGAGCAGCGGATCAAGAATATCCGGGAACAGTGCATAGCTCGTGCCGCGACGATGATCGGGCGTAATATGATGGATGCGCAGCGTGCTGACCAATTGCCCGTCCACATACACACCATAGACGAAGGCATGGCTGTCGCGGTCGATATCATCAACGATAGACGGCACTTCCGCCTCATGCATGACATTGCGGGTTCGGTAGGAACGGTAACGCAGACGACCGATTTCCTCGAGGTCCTCCGCATGGACAATGCGGCGATATTCCACCCGGTCGAGAAACTGCAACAGCTGTCGCGCGAAATTGGACAATGGCGGTTTATCGCCTGTAACAGCTGTATTCGTCATGCAATCGATTTTCCGCACCCCACAAATCAGTGCGCAGAATATGCGCCTTTATCAGCGTGTAAAGATATAACTTTTTGCACTGCCTTTTTATTGCCCCACAAAAAACACTCCTTCGCCATAATTGGATTGTGCTTTTGCGCGCGCCAAACGAGATAAAAATGCAAAATGGCCCATCTGGGGCCATTTCACGAATTTGCCTTGATTTGAAAACGAGCCTTCAAAGCGCGTTGGCGATAGCCTGAAACGCATACATCGTTTCGTCCTTCATATCCTGCCCGTCGACATTGTAATTGGAATATGCCGAGGTCTTGGCAATGACGACACCTTTGGCAGGATTGACATAGATGAACTGCCCATAGATGCCAACGGCACTATAGTCGCCTTGCCAGTCAACCGGCGTCCACCACTGATAGCCATAGCCGAACGGGATTTTGCCGAGTGCATCCTTGCGACCGGGCATCAGATAAGGCGCATCCGGCGTTACCGAATCGTGCACCCATTGCGCCGGCACAAGCTGCTCACCCTTGAAGTTGCGACCCTCATTGAGATAGAGCAGGCCGAAACGTGCATAATCGCGAAGCACGGCATTCATGCCGGCCCCGGCAGCAGCTTCACCCGTGGGATCCACCGCCCAATAGACATCGGCTTCCGCTCCAAGCTTTGACCAGAGTTTGTCCTTCAAATAATCCTGAAAACGAACACCAGTCGCGCCTTCCAAAACCAGCCCGAGCACTTGCGTATCCGCCGACACATAGTGGCTGAGCGTTCCCTGCGGGCGTTCATTTTTCAGATGTGCGGTGAAATTTGTGATCGAGCCAGTCAGAAGCTCGACAGCATACCGAACGATATCGGAATTGAGATCACCATAGTTCTCGTTAAATCCGATGCCAGACGCCATCTGCAGCACGTTCTTGACCGTCACGCCCTTGTATCCGCCCTCGGCCAGCACCGGCGCATAGCGGTCGACTGGCTGGTTGATATCGATCAGACCGTCCCGAACGGCATTGCCGACAAGGAAGGAAACGACAGATTTCGACATGGAAAATGCGATGCTCTGGGTGGCCTCGGTATTGCCGTGATCATATTCCTCGTGGACGATCACGCCGTCTTTCAGAACAATGAAACCGGTCGTGCCGCCGCGCTTCAGCCAGTCGGAAATCTTGCGGGTCTCACCCTTGTAGACAAAAGTCTCCGGCAAGGGCCGCTCTTCTTTCACCAGCTGGCTGACTTCACCCTCATGCGGGATGCGCACCGATGGATAGCGCCTGTAAACGTTGCGGAAGTTTTCAAAAATTTCCGGCCCCTTGAACATCTGGGCATATTGATAGACCGCCCAGCTTTCGTGGATTTTCTTCCAGAAGACCGCAGTACCAACACCGGCAAGAACAACAAGCCCGATCAGCCCATATAAAGCATAGCGAAAAAATCGTTTCATCGCCTCCCCTTTAAATATTCAAATTGAATTTTATAGACATTTTATAAGCAAATAACGAAATACTTATATACATCCTCCTAAGACATTAAGAGCATGATACGTGCATCTCAAAAAATCCCAATTATTATATTTATATTCAAATTCCTGTGATTTACACGAGAAGTGGCAACGACATTGAGCGTCGTAGATGAGACATGCCGAACACTTCGCAGTACTTTGAAAAACCGCGAGAAGCTCGTCCAATACAAACAGTTAAATCTGAAATAATCAGGCGACGGTTCGCCCGCCGTCGCGGCGCGCTGCGGCTTTCGTGGTCATAGCGCTGATCGCTTCCACAGGCACAGGCATACCGAGAAGATAGCCCTGTACGAGATCGGCACCCGCCGCCACACGGATCAGCGCAAGCTGTTCCTCTGTTTCGACACCTTCGACTGTCACGCCCAGCCCAAGCTCGTGCGAAAGCTGTGTAACGCCGCGAAGCAGCATGAGCGAGCGCCGGTCGGTGGTAATGTCGCGCACGAAGGAACGGTCGACCTTCACCTTGGTCAATGGCAAGGTATTGAGATAGCTGAGACTGGAATAGCCGGTGCCGAAATCATCCAGTGCGATATTGATCCCGGCGTTCTTGAGCCGCTGCAACACCATCGAAGTTTTGTTGCGGTCCGAGATGATGGCGCTTTCCGTCACTTCCACCTCAAGGCGGTGAGCCGGAAGGCCCGATTTCTGCAAGGCATTGGCGATGTCGCGGGCGATGTCATTGCTTTTCAGATCGATGGCCGAAAGATTGACCGAAACACCGATGCGGTCGCCCCATGACAGACAGTCGGCACAGGCCTGCGCCAGCATGAAGCGGGTAATGTCGGTGATGATGCCCATTTCTTCCGCAAGCGGAATGAATTCCGCAGGCGGCACAAAGCCAAGCTGCGGATGCTCCCAGCGCGCCAGCGCTTCACACGCAACAACGCGCAGGGACTGCGCGCTGACGATGGGCTGATAGACGACCTTGATCTCGCCATGCTCGATGGCAAGCCGCAAATCGGCTTTGAGTTTCTGGCGCCCGCGATATTTGGTGTCCATCGCATCGATGAAAATCGACCAGGGCTTGTCTTCCATGCTTTTGGCTTCGTAGAGCGCCAGATCGGCGCTGATATGCATGCTGCCGACATCGAATCTTCCGATATCCTCGATCGCGATGCCCGCGCTGATATCGATATGCACCTGATCGCCGTCGAGATCGTAGACGCCGGTCACGACGGTCATGATATGATCCATCACGCCTGCAACGTCGGCCTCGCTGCGCAGATTGAAGACGAACACCACGAATTCGTCGCCGCCGAAGCGTGACGCGACGAAACGCTGCGGATCGAGCGAGTTCAGCCGCTCTGCAAACAGGCGCAGCAATACGTCACCGGTATGATGCCCCAACGTATCGTTGACATGCTTGAAATGATTGATGTCGATGACGATAAGCGCAGCCTGCGTGCCCGCTTGCTGGTGGGAACGCATGGATCGCACCAGGGTTTCAAAATAATTGCGGTTCGGCAGGCCTGTCAGGCCGTCATAACGCGCCATATGCTGAATGCGCGCTTCCGCTTCCACGCGCTGCGTCACATCCTCGAACATCAGGACGGCCCCCTCATTGAGGGTCTGATTGCCGATACATTCGATATAACGCTGGTTCGAAAGCTGGAAAATATCGCGCGTGCGCTTGCCCAGCAGAAGATCCTGCATGCGCACATGCACGCTTTTCAGGTCGTTTTGCGGAAACAGTCCCTTCTTCGCGCAATAGCGCAGCAGGACATCGAGCTTGCGGCCATGCAGCTTGGTGTGTTCGGCGATCTGCAACATCGCCTTGGCCTTATTGTTGATGACCGCAATGCGCTGCTGGCTGTCGAACATCAGCAAGCCCTGCGGCATGTTGTTGAGCGCCGCATCGAAACGCCCGGCCACAATGGACAGGCGTCGCTTGCCCATGACTGCAGCGAAGAGAAACTCGCGCAGGCCGTTTGCCATCTGGATGTTGGACAGGAAGTACGGGATCAGCAGCAGGCCAATGATGACGTGAAACGGCGTTCCCGCCAGAATAAGCCCGGCCAGAACCGGAATCAGCGTGCAGGCCGACATCAGAACAACGGCTTTCGCCGATGCATAATTGCGGCCCACAATGGAAACGACCGAAGCAAGCAGCACGGTCAGGCTGGCAAGTTCGGCAAAGGAATCCCTGAGCACATAGCTTGAGAAGAAACACAACATGCCGAGCGTCAGGCAGACGGCGGACGCACCGATCAGATAGCGTGTTTCCCAGCGGTCGAGATCGGCATGGGACAGCGACTGCTGTTTTGCCTGGTCGAACTTGTGCATGTCGAAGATGCGACCAACGGCAATGATGGCGAACACACCGCCAAAAACCAGATAGCGCCAGTCATCGGTTTTCACATAGATGACGACACAGGCTACAACGTGCGCGAGCAAGCCAAACCAGAGCGTGGTACGATTACCATACAGCGCTCTGAGAAAAGATAGCCGCACATCTGCAGGTATCTCAGGTTTACGGCTTTGCCACATATCGATGCATTTATCCCTTATACGGGGAGGCAATATCGCACTAATGACTTAAAAATATCTTTCGGGATATTAAACCACAAGCTGTCACGACAACCACCATAAGATGTATTCAGATATTTTTTAAGGAAAACCACAGACGCACAACCCTCAACGGGCAATCACAACCATCGGCATACATGTTTTAGTCGTCCTAATATTACTGAAATGGCTAAAATGGGAGAACAGGGACAGGTTAGTTTCCGCATTCCCGAGAATTAATCCAGATTAGTCGATGTGGATATTCTACCGCCAGACCCCCGTCCGTTAGAGAAAAAACCTGCCATACAAGTCACGACGCGGGAAATAACCGCTAAAGAAACTTCCAACCTTGTCAGAGCTGATGACCGCCATCCACGGTAATGACGGAACCCGTCATATAGCGGCTGGCATCGGAAGCCAGCATCAGCACAACCCCGTCCAGATCCTCAGGCTCGCCGAGGCGCCGCATCGGGTTCCGCCCTTTGAAGTAGCCCCCGGCAGGGCCTTGCAGCTGATCTTCATTGATTCGCGTTGGAAACCATCCAGGGGAAATCGCGTTGACGCGAATATCGTGCGCGGCCCATTCCAGCGCCAGTGCCCGCGTCATCTGCGTCACGCAGGCCTTGGACATGGAATAGGCGGCGGCACCCTTCTGCGGACGCTCGCCCAGAATGCTGGTCGTATTGACGATGGAGCCGCCCTCGCCGCGCTCGATCATGCGGCGCGCTGCTTCCTGCGCCACAAAAAACGCACCGGCGACATTGACCTCGAATATATGCTCCAGCATATCGCGCGTCGTGTCGAGCGCGCGTGCCATATGCGCGACACCGGCATTGTTGAAGAGCGTCGTTATCGGTCCGAAGCGTTCTTCCGCTTCATCAAAAGCACGCACGATTTCATCCGGATGGGTTACATCCGCCATGATTTCGAGCACTTCGCCGCCCGATGGGCAAATGCTTTCGCCTGCATGGGTGCGCGAGATCGAAATCACGCGCGCACCGTGCCCCGCCAGCACATGAACCATGCGCAGGCCCAACCCCGAAGACCCTCCCGTCACGGCAATAACCTTGCCCCTGACGGAGAAAAGCTGATCGTCAGTCATTCATCCCCTCAACTGCCAATCCCTCTTTATACCTTCCTAGAATATAGAGATCGGCATTTGAACCATCTTCGACCGTAAAAATCGGTTCAAATCAACACAATACACAGAAGGCACGACGAAAGACCTATGGCGCAGCCGAAAGACGACACCTGTTCGTGATTGCGCGACCCATTGCGGAGAAGTAAGGAACAGAGCAGATAAGAGCATAATCCGACTGGTGGATACGAACATTATGCCCAAGACTTCTCGCCCTCTCGTTGCCGTACCGACCGATGTAAAGCCATTTGAAAACTACACCTGGCACGCAGCACCCCAGCAATATCTGGCAGCCGCCATCGACGTCGCAGGTGTAACGCCGCTTCTGGTTCCAAGTTTTGGCGACAGAATAGACCTCGATGCCATTCTGGATGCGGTGGACGGCGTTCTCGTCACAGGTTCCAAATCCAACGTCAATCCGGCGCTTTATGGCGTCGAACCGAGCGCCGCGTTCGAGCCCTATGACAATGCCCGCGATGCGACATCGCTGCCACTCATCCGCGCAGCCATCGAAAAAGGTGTTCCGGTGCTGGCCATCTGCCGCGGCATACAGGAGCTGAACGTCGCACTGGGCGGCACGCTCGCCACCGAAATTCAGGAAATGGAAGGCCGGATGGACCACCGCGCCCCGGAATCCGAAAGCCAGGCCGAGCGCTTCGCCATCCAGCACCCGATCAAGCTCAACCCGAACTCATGCCTTGCGGAAATCCTCAAAGAAGAAAGCGTGCGCGTGAACTCCGTTCACCGTCAGGCCATCGACAAGCTTGCACCGCAGCTTGAAGTCGAGGCTGTGGCCGAAGACGGTACGGTTGAAGCCGTCTCCGTGAAGAATGCGAAGGGATTTGTCGTCGGCGTGCAGTGGCACCCGGAATATTGGGCGCATTCCGATGCTCCGTCGCGCAAGATATTCGAGGCGTTCGGAGAGGCTGTGCGTCAACATCAGGCAGTAGGACAGTAGGGGTAAAAGTTCGTTGCGGTCATCCGCAATCAAAACATATTCCCCTACTCGCCTGACAGACTGCTTTAGCCTTGCACATGCACCGTTTCCGGCACCGGCGTGATCGCCTTGCCGGTGTCGAACCATGCAATGAGATTGTCGATCACCAGATCCGCCATGGCCTGACGGGTCTTTTGCGATGCGGATGCGATATGCGGCAGCAAAACCGTGTTGGGCGCATCAAGCAGGCCTTGTGGCACTGACGGTTCGTTCGCGAAAACATCCAGACCTGCAGCAGCGATGGTGCCATCGTTCAGCGCTGCGGCCAGCGCATCTTCATCAACCAGCGAACCGCGCCCGACATTGATCAGCACACCGTCCGGACCGAGCGCCTTCAGCACTTCGGCATTGACTGCCTTTGCGGTTTCCGCGCCGCCCGGTGCGACCAGAATAAGTGTGTCCACCGCCTTGGCCAGCTCGAGCAGGGTCGGATAATAATCGTAGGCGACGCCTTCAGCCTTGCGACGATTGTGATAGGAAACCGGCAGTCCGAAAGCTTCGACACGATGGGCGACCGCCTTGCCGATGCGGCCAAGGCCGAAAATGCCGACCTTGCGCCCACGCAAGGATAGCTTCGACAGCGGATAGCGGCCTTCCTTCACCCAATTGCCTGCACGCAGGAATTCCTGCGACTTCGACAATTCCCGCACCGTATCAATCAGAAGGCCAAGCGCCGTATCGGCTACTTCATCGGTCAGGACGTCAGGCGTATTGGTGACCATGACATTTTTCGTACCGGCATGTTTTGCATCGACCGCATCGTAACCGACGCCAAAATTGCCGATTATTTTCAGATTGGGCAATGCATCGATCAGCGCCGCATCGACGGTGGACATGCTGGCAATACCATATATGTCGCCTGCCCAGTCGGCATCGACCAGCGCCGCGTCACCGCGTGGTATGCGGCGCACCGAAAACTCACCGGACAGACGCTCGACGGCATAATCATTGAAGTTTCCGAGCACCAGAACGGTTGCGTCGCGCTTGGTCATGACAATATTCCTCTGGATTCCTCTGGACAGCATGTCGCAGTTCGTGAGGGACCGGCGACCGGTTAACCCAAAGGCTGCAACCGGAGCCGGAGCGGGGGAAATCAGCCGTGTTTCGGCTTGGATGTCGATTGCCGGATATGCAGTTCCGGCTTGATGAGTTCCTGCATCGAAGAAACTTCGACGCCGTTGAGCTGGTCAAGCAGTGCGCGAGCAGCACGGCGTCCCACTTCACGCTGTCCGTTCCAGACGGTCGTCAGCGCTGGTGTTGCAATGGCCGCTTCCTCGAGATCGTCATAGCCGGTCACGGATATGTCCTCGCCCGGCACCAGCCCGGCGCGGGCAATGCCGTTCATCAGGCCGATGGCGGTCAGATCGTTCCAGCAGACCGCAGCCGTCGGCTTGTCTTTCAGCGCCAGAAATTGCGGCGCGACTTCAAAGCCGCCCTGTTTCGTGCGCGGCCCGGCAATGCGCCAGTCGGGGCGAACCTCGAGCCCGGCCTTTTCCATGGCCTGCACATAGCCGCGATAACGGTCACGACCCGTCGAGGTCTGATCCGTACCGCCGATCATCGCGATACGCGTATGACCGAGTGAAATCAGGTGATTGGTGGCGAGACCGATACCATAGGCGTCGTCACCCCGAAAAACCGGCGCATGAACACCCTCGACGCTACGCGCGATCAGCACGACCGGCAGGCCGTTATCTTCCGCAAGCTGGATGTCTTCCGGCGGCGTGCCGATAGCGGGCGACATAATGACCCCATCCGCGCCGAGCTGCAAAAGTGTATCCATGAAGGTGCGCTGCTTTTCCAGCTGATCATAATGGTTGGACAGGATGAAGGTCTGCCGCGACCGGTCCAGTTCCGTTTCGATGGATTTGAGAATTTCCGCGAAGAACGGATTCATGATGTCATGCACCACGACGCCGACAATGCCGGAGCGTGAGGTGCGCAGGCTCGCAGCGCGACGGTTATAGATATAACCGATGGCGCGGGCATGTTCCTTGATCTTCTCGCGAGTCTGGTCGGCAACGAGGGGACTGTCGCGCAAAGCGAGCGAAACTGTGGCTGTCGAAACACCAAGCGCATCAGCGATGGTCGATAGCTTTATTTTCTGGGCCAAGTCGCCTCCCCAAAATGGTCCGTGCCGCAGTCGGAGACGCGGCCGCAACCTGACAAGGTGAGACGCGACCGTTCGTCTTGCGAACGGTTATGCCATTGCAAACCTTGAATTGGAAGCATTTTCGATAGCACGCATCTTGAAAAGTGTTTCACGGTTTCCCGCCAAGATGCGCGTCAAAACAAATAGTTAGAGCTTGATAAGCGACAGGCCTATTCCACGTCGTCCTCTTCAAGCGCTTCCGTTTCAGGCTCATCGGGAATGCGCGTGACACCGCGAAGCGCAAGATTGCTCTCCATCCGGCTCAGCATCTTGAGGAAGGTCTTGCGATCTTTCTTGTCGAGCCCCTTCAGCATATCCTTTTCAGTCTTGCGAATGGATTTCTCGATCGCCTTGATGGTCTCGAGACCGGTCTGCGTCAGATAGACATGCGACTGGCGCTGATCGGTTTCCGAGGCGCGCTTCGCCACGAACCCCTGCCCCTGCAGACGCGCAATGGTTTTGGTGATGGTCGGCGGACGCACACCCAGCCGCTGTGCAAGAACGCCGGGTGTCAGCCCGTCTTCCGCAGCCAGTTGCAACATGACTGCATCCTGCCCCGCATAAAGCCCCTGTTCCAGAAGCCGCGTGGCCAGCACCGTCCGCGACAGTCTTGCCACGGATTGCAGCCGGTAAAGTACAACCGCCTTATTGTCCTTGCTCATCGCCACCTCGCCCTTGTTGGCACTTTGATGCGCATCCCGAAAAGCATCCAACGGTTTTCGGACAAGATACGCTGTTCAAAATAAACCAGTTACTGTCGCCTGATCGATAGTCCCATCCATCCATATATCGTAAAATATTGTCCGACTTATGAAACAACAAGGCCCGGTTGCTGTCATGGCTAACGGACGTTAGGGTCAGGACCCAATAAAACAAATAAAGCGAGGAAAACATGACCGACCTGCGCGATCAAAACAGCGACATGATTGTCGTTCTGCCCCTTGGCGCTCACGAACAGCATGGGCCTCACCTGCCGTTTGAAACGGATACGATCATCGCCGAAGGCATTGTCGCGCGTGTCAGCGATGCGCTGCCTGCCGAACTGAACGTCAATTTCCTGCCTGCACAGCCGGTCGGCTATTCCATCGAACACATGGATACGGAAGGGACCCAGAGCCTCGCCTTCGCCGAGGCCGTGAACCAGTGGATCGGCATTGGTGAAAACCTTCACGCTGGCGGCATTCGCAAACTGGTCATGCTGAACGCGCATGGCGGAAATTCGCCATTGATGACAATTGTTGCAACGGAACTGCGCACACGGCTCGACATGCTGACTGTCGCCACAAGCTGGACCCGCTTCGGCCTGCCGGAGGGCCTGATTACGCCGGAGGAAAAAGCGCTCGATATTCATGGCGGTTTCATCGAGACATCGGTGATGCTGGCGCTGCGCCCCGATCTGGTGGACATGTCGAAGGCACGCAATTTCTCCAACGCCCAGTCACGTTACGCCGAGGAATTCAAGTTCCTGCGCGCCTATGGCCCTCATGCCTTCGGCTGGAAGATGCACGATCTCAACCCGGAAGGGGTTGCTGGCAACGCTGCTGCCGCAACGGCAGAAGCCGGGGAAAGGCTGATCACCAACGCGGTGACGGGCTTTATCGAACTGCTGCGCGATGTCGACAGGTTCGATCTCGCCCGGTTCGAATTGCAACGTCTCGCCAATCAGGCAGGTTAGACACTGCAAGGCCCGTGTTCCAACTGGCGTGAATGTGATTAGGCGAATGTAATATTATAGCATTGCATATGGCATTCACGCTGCCCTTCCCTTATATGAATTGTCCTATCCGAGGTTTCGGTGCTGTGCCGCTCGCGCTGGTCGCGCACTGGCCATCCCGGACCACGATTTCAAAAGGCCACAACTTCAAGAGGCATAACCATGAGCCAGGCTGAAGCCCAAACCGAAGCTCCGTCTGAAACCAAGACGACCACTGAAGCTGGCCGCATTCCCGTGACCGTTCTGACCGGTTATCTGGGTTCGGGAAAGACCACTCTTCTCAACCGTATCCTGACCGAAAATCACGGCAAGCGTTACGCCGTGATCGTCAATGAATTCGGCGAGATCGGCATCGACAACGACCTGATCGTCGAGTCGGACGAAGAAATCTACGAAATGAACAATGGCTGCATCTGCTGCACCGTGCGTGGCGACCTGATCCGCGTGGTGGAAGGCCTGATGCGCCGTCCGGGTCGTTTCGACGCCATCGTTGTGGAAACGACCGGCCTTGCCGATCCGGTTCCGGTTGCGCAGACCTTCTTCATGGATGATGACGTGCGCGCCAAGACCGGTCTCGACGCCGTTGTCGCCCTTGTCGATGCCAAGCACCTGCCGCTGCGCCTGAAGGACAGCCGCGAGGCGGAAGACCAGATCGCCTTTGCCGATGTCGTGCTCATCAACAAGACCGATCTCGTGACGCCGCAGGAGCTGGCGGCCATCGAGGCGACCGTTCGCGCCATCAACCCGCATGCCATCATCCACCGCACCGAGCGCGCCTCCATTCCGCTCGACCGCGTGCTGGATCGCGGCGCCTTCGACCTGAAGCGCGTTCTGGACAACGATCCGCACTTTCTCGACCATGATCATCCCGATCACGTATGCGGACCGGATTGCGACCATGATCATGACCATCATGGTCACGACCATGGACATCATCATCATGCGCATGATCACGATCATCATGACCACCATCACGACCATGACCATGTGTGCGGTCCCGACTGCGATCATGACCATCACCACGATCACGCCTCACCGATCCATGATGTGACGGTGAAGTCGGTGTCGCTCAGGGCTGGTGAAATCGACCCGGCGAAATTCTTCCCGTGGATTCAGAACATCACCCAGACGCAAGGACCGAACATTCTGCGCCTCAAGGGCATCATCGCTTTCAAGGACGATCCGGACCGCTATGTGGTGCAGGGCGTGCACATGATCATCGAAGGTGACCACCAGCGTGCCTGGAAGGAAGACGAAAAGCGTGAAAGCCGCCTCGTCTTCATCGGACGTGAACTCGACCCCGCCGCCCTGAAGGCCGGCTTCGAAAACAGTCAGGCCCGATAAAGCGCTTCCGGTTATGTTCGAACCGGGAAACCGCTTAACCGCCTATTTCTATGCATTTCCGGCAAAACCGCTTCTGCTGGAAATGCTCTCATCAATAAACAATACCGGAAGCCGATGCCTACAGTAGCTCCGCTCGACCTTGAAGGTCATTGTCTTTATGCGCGCTTTGTCGGCGGCATTCCCTTCTTCGCAATGGCCGATGGCTCGATCCATCAGCTCAACAACGGCAGCAAGACATCGGCAGCCCATGACGGACTGTTGAGCGCAACCGTTTCCGTTGACGGAAAGTCGCTCATCACTGGCGGCGAAGACGGTCGCGTGTGCCGTACCGACGCCGATGGGACGGTAACTGAACTTGCGAAGATCCCGCGCAAATGGATGACCGCCGTGGCAGCAGGCCCTGGCGGAACTGTCGGTTTTGCGTCGGGTCGCACCGCCTGGGTGCGCACGTCTGACGGCAAGGTGCAGGAATTTGCGCAGGAACGCAGCGTCGAAGGCATTGCCTTTGCGCCAAAGGGCCAGCGGCTGGCGATTGCCCGCTATAATGGTGCAACCCTGATCTGGACCGGAACGGCGGCGAAGCCTGTCGAACTGGAATGGAAAGGCGCACATATCGGCGCAATCTTTTCACCCGATGGTCGCTTCCTCATCACCTCGATGCAGGAAAATGCCCTGCATGGCTGGCGTCTCGAAGATACGAAGCACATGCGCATGACCGGCTATCCGGCCAAGGTGAAAGACTGGTCGTGGAGCGCCAAGGCCAAGTGGCTGGCCACCTCCGGCGCCCCGGCAGCAATCGTCTGGCCTTTTGCGGGCAAGGACGGCCCGATGGGCAAGGCTCCTCTGGAACTCGGTCTTCGTGGCGATAGCATGGTGACATCCGTTGCCTGCCATCCGGTCGAGGACATTGCAGCCATCGGCTATAATGACGGCATGATCCTGGTTGCTCGTTTCGCCGACAGCAAGGAAGTTCTGCTGCGCCGCCCCGGCAAGGGCGCAATCACCAGCATGGGCTGGGATGAACAGGGCCAACGCCTCGTCTTCGGCTCCGAGGCCGGGGATTGCGGTGTGGTTTCGATAGCGGATTAGAGCGCATCCCGAAAAGTGTGAAACGGTTTTCGGAAAAGATGCGCGTAAAAACAAATGATTAGAGCGCCGATCTGATTCAATCAGATCGGCGCTCTAAACCCTGAACAGAAGCCGCAGGTCGCGGAGGAAACAGTCCAATGGACTGATTCCCCGTTTCATCTACACAAGCAGACTGCTTGCAGATCCTCAGACCTGACCGTTTCGTTTGGCGCGAGCCACACCGAAAAGACCCGAAATCACCAGCGCAACACCGACGCCCATCACCCCATAACCCAATGCATTCGACGTTATGTCGGTCTGATTGGCAGAGGCAATGGCTGCGGCAGCTTCCGACGCGCCAGAGCCGCCAGCCCTGGCATCCATCATCGCGACCATGCCGGGCTCGTTGCATTTCGGCAGCAACGACGATTTGGCATCGGCATTATCACCATAAATATTCTGGATGATTTGTTCGCAGCGCTGTTGATCCGCGCTGGAAACAGACGAACCACTGGCTTGGTAATAAAATCCGCCTGCCACAAGAGCTGCACCAATTACGGCCATCAGGACAGAAGAACCTTTAGCACTTCTTAGAATCATACGATTTCCTTATTTAAATCTAGAGTTGCTAATAGACCATACCAACACCGGACCAACAATCGTAATCCATCTTCAGCGGTTTTATCCTGTTCATACAGGAGGAGGAGAATTTCAGTATGCTTTCACGTCGTTCTATTGTCCTCGGCGGAGTATCGGCAGTCTTTTCGACGTCCCTGCTCGTCGAAAAGACTTTCGCAACCGCCCCTGCGGCTGAGGTCGAACCGTGGGCACAAAAGCTGATTGCGGCAGCGGAAAGCCAGGTGGGAACGACGGTTCACTATGACCCCGCCTATACGCAGCTGGAATATCCCGGCGGGGACGTTCCTCTCGATCGAGGCGTCTGCACCGATGTCATCATCCGCGCCTATCGGCAGGGGTTGAATGCGGACCTGCAGGCCTTGGTTCACAACGATATGCGGAAAGCTTTCACGCAATATCCGAGAAACTGGGGCCTGAAGCGCCCCGACCCGAATATCGACCACCGTCGCGTGCCGAACCTTGCCGTTTTTTTCAACAGGAGCAAAGCGGCCTTACCGGTTACAAAAGTTGCTGAGGATTATCGTCCCGGCGATCTCGTCGCGCAGATGCTTCCGGGAAGCCTGCCGCATATAGCCATCGTTACACAGCGCTATAACGCCGAGGGCACACGTCCTTTGGTTGTTCACAATATTGGTGCGGGAACCCGGATTGAAGACCGGCTGTTTGAGTTCCCCATTACCGGCCACTTTCGCTATCGCCCAAATGCATGAAGCAAAGCCCGATCAAGGAGACTGACCGGGCTTCAATCAAGTCGATATTATTGTCCGCGTCTTGCAACCGCAGGCGCGCCATCTGGTCCGAGCGATGCCACCCATTGAGTGATGGCGGCGATATCCTTTTCACCCAGCATATGATCCGCATCGATGGTGCGGGCATCGACGCGGGCGCCACCGGAGCGCAGAAGTGCGGAAAGCGCTGGCGCAAACGGTGAATAGAGCTTGTCCTCTTCGCCTGTGATGGTCAGAACGCGCGCCTTGCTCAGATTGGCGACAGGGGCGTTATCCAGAACCGGCATCGAGCGCATCAGAATGGCGCGCTTCACCAGATCGGGGTGCAGCATCATGGTTGCAGCCAGAAGATTGGCGCCGTTCGAATAGCCCACGAAGGTTGCGTGGGTGAGGTCGAGATCCTTGTCATCGGCCAGACGCGTCAAAAAGGTCACGAATGCATTGGCTTCGAGCTTCACGTCCTTCTGGTCGAACTTGACCGGCGAGATGCGCTTGTACCAGCGTGTACCGCCATCTTGCATCACGCGACCGCGAATGCCGAGCAGTGTGGCGCGCGGCCAGATCTTGGAAGCCAGCGGCACAAGGCTGGTTTCATTGCCACCCGAACCGTGCAGCAGGATCACCAGTTCGTTCGAAGCATTTTCCGGCTTGTAGAAGCGATGAATGAACTGCTTGCTGCGCGAAAAATTCTGTTCCGGGGTCGTTTCCGTATCCATTTTCTTCTCGCGCATTGTCACGCCTTCACCCAGCTTGGGAGCGCCCTGCTCTTCTTTCATCGATGCAGCAATAGCGCTCAGAACCTTGCCCTGACCGTTCGTCGAAACGGGCTGTCCTTCGGCCAGAGCCGAGCCGGCCGCCACCGTGAATGCAGCTGCCGCCAAAGCGGCAATAAACATCTTCTTTACCATGATCTCAATATAGCCAATGAGACGTTAACGAAGGTTTGAAGGCAGCTCTTCCCGGGTGCGTCCCCACCCCTGCCGGCGATAATCACATGACCCGACACATCTCTCCGAAATCGCCCATGCTTTTGCGGGAAGTGCTTTCGGGATGCGCTAATGTAATGCCGTTAACAGCAGAGTTTTAGCGAGAATATGGCAGAATGCACGAAAAGTTACATTGTGTTACAATTCTGTTACGCCTTCACGCGATCTCAACAATGCGTGAACAACATCGTGTTCGCAAATTATCCATGCTTTTGACGCCTTTACGTGGGATCGTATCTGCAACAGCAGGCTAATCGTTTTGGAAGTGGGAGAGACCATGAGCAGCTTCAAACCCGGGCGTTTTTCATCCGCCCGTCTCACTTATGACGCGGTGACGCCCAAGAGCCTCTATCTGAACCGTCGCAACTTCATGGTTGGCGCGGGTGCGCTGGCCGCGGCTGGTGTTGCACCAACCGCCTTTGCCGAACCGCTCAAGGCGAAGGCTTCCGCCTATAAGGTCGATGAAAAGCTGACACCGCAGGATGCTGTCACGACCTACAATAATTTCTATGAATTCGGCACCGACAAGAGCGACCCTTCCGCCAATTCCGGCAGCTACAAGCCGCTGCCCTGGAAGCTCACCGTCGATGGCCTCGTGAAACAGCCGAAGGAATTCGACATTCAGGAACTGATTGCCAGGATGCCGCTTGAAGAACGCATCTATCGGATGCGCTGCGTCGAGGCATGGTCGATGGTCATTCCGTGGATCGGATTTCCGCTCGCAAGCCTTCTGTCGCAGGTGGAGCCGCTTGGCTCCGCCAAATACATCGCCCTTACCGGCATCGTGCGACCGGAAGAAATGCCGGGCCAGACCGGCCTCTTTCAGGTTCTCGACTGGCCCTATATCGAAGGCCTGCGTCTCGATGAAGCCAATCATCCGCTGACGATCCTTTCGGCCGGCCTTTACGGCGAGACATTGCCCAATGCGAACGGCGCGCCGATCCGGCTCGTGGTGCCCTGGAAATACGGTTTCAAGGGGATCAAGGCGATCACGAAGATCAGCTTTGTCGAAAAGCAGCCGCCAACCTCATGGCAGCAGCAGGCCGCTAACGAATATGGCTTCTATGCCAATGTGAATCCGGAGGTCGATCATCCGCGCTGGAGCCAGGCGACCGAACGGCGTATCGGCGAAGGCGGCTTTTTGGGTTCGGGCCGCCGCCCCACCTTGCCGTTCAACGGTTATGGCGAGGAAGTCGCCTCACTTTATGCGGGCATGGACCTGAAGGTGAATTACTGACATGGCAGCAGCGGCCCAGACAGGCAAAAAGAAGACAGTTCGTCCCGGTGAATGGAAGATCTGGCTGCTTTATGCGGTCGGTTTCGTTCCGGCAGTCTGGACGTTCTATCTGGGCGCAAGCGGCAACCTTGGTGCCGATCCGGTCAAGACTTTCGAACACACGCTTGGCCTGTGGGCTCTGCGCTTTCTCATTCTGACCCTCATGGTAACGCCGATCCGCGACCTGACAGGCATGGCTTTTCTGCGCTACCGTCGGGCGCTCGGCCTGCTCGCCTTCTATTATGCGCTGATGCACTTCGCCACCTATATGGTGCTGGATCAGGGCCTGAACATTTCCGCCATCGTCACCGATATCGTGCGACGGCCTTTCATCACCATCGGCATGATCAGCCTGGTCCTGCTGGTGCCGCTGGCGCTTACCTCCAACAACTGGTCGATCCGCAAGCTCGGCCGTCGTTGGAACAGCCTGCACAAGCTGGTCTATGTCGCAATCGCTGGCGGCGCGATCCATTTCATCATGTCGGTGAAAAGCTGGCCCGCCGAACCGGTCATCTATGCCGGGATCGTCAGCGCACTGCTTCTATGGCGTCTGGTGCGTCCGCACGCCCGCAACCGCAAGCCTGTTTCCCGCCCGCGCGGCGAAGCAATGGCAGTAAAGAAATAAGCCCTGACACACCAATAACTTTCTACGGTTTCTAATGTAGAAACTTAAATTTACTATTCTAACCGTTACCCCATGACATAGGGATGCAAATCATGTCAGTATCCCGCCGATTTCCGCACACAGAATAATTCCTGGCAGCGGCAACCGACGAATACGGAATGCATATGTCATCTCTCCTGAAATCGGCTCCCGTCCGCATCGCAGGCAAGTTCGTCTTCATTTTATTCGTCCTTATCTTTGCGATATGGGCCAGCTTTGCCATGTGGTTCCAGTTGCCCTTCGGCGATGCCATGCGCGGATCGATCATCGCCGTCTGGCTTCTGATCGCTCTGGGCGTGATTGCAGGCGAAAGACATTACAGCTGCTGGCGCAGGCGACTGGTCTTCTGCCTTCTGGCGCTGGTGATGCTGGGGGCATGGTCTACAGTCCGCCCCTCCCTCAACCGCATCTGGGCGCCCGACGTCGCCCGCACGGTGACGGGAAAGATCAATGGCGACATCGTCACCCTTTCCAATGTCCGCGATTTCACCTGGCGAACGACAGAAGATTTTACGCCCAACTGGAAAGAGGAAACCTACGACCTCAGCAAAATTGCGACGGTGGACGTTTATCTGTCCTATTGGTCGGGCCCGGCAATCGCCCATACGCTTCTGTCATTCGGCTTCGAGGATGGCCGTCATGTGGTCTTTTCCGGCGAAATCCGCCGCGAACACCATGAAGTCTATTCGCCCATCGCGGGCTTCTTCCGCAAATACGAGCTGGCGATGATTGCCGCCGAAGAGCAGGACATCATTTATCTGCGCACCAATGTCCGCAAGGAAAACGTCTATCGCTACCGCGTGAAGCTGCCGCCGGTGGGCGCGCGCGAACTTTTCCTGTCCTATGTCGAGCTTGGCAATGAGCTGGCAGAGCAGCCGAAATTCTATAATACGCTGACCGCGAACTGCACCACGATCATCTTCCACATGGCGCGGGTGCTGGATCCGACCTTCCCGTTCGACTACCGCATCCTCCTGTCAGGCTACCTGCCCGGTTATCTGTACGATCACGGCTGGATCGAGAATGGCGGCACACTGGAGGAAGCGCGCAAACGCGCGTCAATCGACGCAAGAGCGCTCGCGGGCGGACGCGACGGCTTTTCGCAACGTATCCGCGAATAAAAAGACCCGCCGAAACCGAAGCTTCGACGGGGTTCGCATCGATTTGAAGAAATTACACCGCAGCGGTGATGATGACTTCAACCTTGTAGTCTGGCGTTGCCAGCGCTGCTTCGCCGGTGGCGCGGGCAGGCGTGTGAGCCGGATCGACCCATGCATCCCAGACAGCGTTCATTTCGCCAAAATCCTTCATGTCGGCGAGCCAGATGATGGCCTGAAGGATCTTGGTCTTGTCGGAGCCCACTTCCTTGAGAAGGCGGTCCACCTCGGCCAGAACGGCCTTGGTCTGTTCGGTAACGCTGGCACCCGGATTTCCCACCTGACCGGCGAGATAAACAGTGTTGCCGTGAATTACGGCCTGGCTCATGCGCGGGCCGACTCCAATGCGACGGATGCTCATGGTGAACTCCTCTCAATAATGCTCTTCTGCGGGACCAGTCCCGCATGTGAAAATGTTGCGCATCCTTATTAAAGCCCTAGTCTGCTTTGGCAATGCCAATGCCGGTCCGAATGATGCAATTTCAGTAAAAAGAACATTTCCAGCAAAAGTGCGAAGCGGTTTTGCGTGAGGATAATGCGACGAAACAAATACTTGGAGCAGTTCCAGCGACACCGCTCCAACTGGAACCGCTCCGAAGAGGAGGACAGCCATGTCGGAACCACTCGCCGAGATTTATCGCGACTATATTGCATGCCTGAACCGGCAGGACTGGGACGACCTCGGACTTTATGTGCACGAGGAGGCCATTCATAATGGCAGACCTTTGGGACTTGGCGGCTATCGCACGATGCTGGAACAGGATTTCGAGGCGATTCCCGACCTGCGCTTCAACATAGAATTGCTTGTCAGCGAGCCGCCCTATATTGCCAGCCGGCTTCAGTTCGACTGCACGCCGAAGGGGCTACTGTTCGGTCTCCCGGTCAACGGTAAACGGGTTCGGTTCGCAGAGAATGTCTTCTATGAATTCGAGAATACGCTCATAAGGAAAGTCTGGTCAGTCATCGATAAGGCAGCGATTGAAGCACAGCTGTGATCATATCAAGCATGTCTTTTTCCCATCGTAGCGGGATCAGAAATCAGTCCAGTGGACTGATTTCCCCGCGAAGGCGGCTCCCACTTTTGGGAGACAAGCTTTAGCGCCCGTCACCATTGACTCTTTGCTCCCCTCCCCCTATAAGCCGCGTCACGTTCGCCCGCGCGGTTTTACGGATGGTTTTGTGCTGTCCGTCGCAAGGGACAAGAACCAGCTCCTGTTCAATAGAGCGTGATCCCGAAAAGTGGAAAACAGTTTTCGGACAAGATCGTGTTCAACGGAAAAACAGAATCAAGAAGGGCCGCACACCGCGGTATTAAATAAATGAAGCGCACTTACCAGCCATCCAAGATCGTCCGCAAGCGTCGTCACGGTTTCCGTGCACGCATGGCAACCATCGGCGGCCGCAAGGTTCTCACCGCTCGCCGTTCGCGCGGCCGTAAGCGGCTTTCCGCTTAATCTTTTCCCGCGCTGCAGCGCGGTGAATAAAGAAATGAACAAGCCGAAACAAATACTCCGCCTTCGCAAGAGAGCGGAGTTTTTGGCTTTGAGGAATGGTGAAAAGCGACGTGGTCCACTGTTTCTTCTCGAAGTCCGCGAGCGGACCGAAGAAGAATCGCAAACCGCCAAAATCGGCGAAAAACCCCGTGCAGGTTTCACCGTAACGAAGAAAAACGGCAACGCCGTGATACGAAACCGCATCCGCCGCAGGCTGAGAGAAGCGGTTCGTTGTCACGCAGGGCGTGACATGGCGCCTTCGACCGACTATGTGATCGTAGCGCGCGAGCAAGCCCTCACTGCGCCCTTTTCGCGACTGACCGAAGAACTCTCCCGCCGCATCAAGGCGAAGGGTGAACGGCGGGGCGATGGGAAACGCCGAACGGAAAGACCGGAATCAGGACCCGTCAATGGAAAATAATCGTAATTTCTTCATCACCATTGCCCTGTCCATCCTCGTGCTAACGCTGTGGCAAGTGTTTTATCTGGGTCCGAAAACGGAAGCCCAGCGGGAGCAGGCACGCATTGAGGAGCAGCAGCAGCAGCAGCAGAAACAACAGGCGACGCAACAACAGGCGCAAAGTGGCGACACGCCGCAGATGCCCGCCACGTCCGGAAATATTCCCGGCCATAGCGATGTTGCAGCCGCTGGCGGCACGCTGACCCGCGAGGCAGCCGTTGCCCAGACGCAGCGCGTCGAAATCGATACGCCTTCGCTGCGCGGTTCGATCAACCTGACCGGCGCGCGCCTCGATGATCTCTTCCTGAAGAGATATCACGAGACCGTCGATGATAATTCGCCTCAGATCGAACTGCTTGCGCCCTCGGCGCTGAAGCAGGGCTATTTCGTCGAACTCGGCTTCACCGGCAACGACACGACCGGCCCGGTTCCGGGTCCGAACACGGTCTGGACCGTGGAAGGCAACAACAAGCTGACGCCATCCACGCCGGTCACGCTGACCTATACCAACGAGAAGAACATCACCTTCAAGCGCGTCATTTCGGTCGACGACGCCTATATGTTCGCCGTTGAAGACACGATCACCAACAATACCGGCGCGCCGATCTCGCTGGCCTCCTATGGCCGCGTGACCCGCTTCAACCAGCCGGAACATGCCAGCGCCACCTATGTGCTTCATGAAGGCCTGATCGGCGTCATGGGTCAGGACGGCCTGCAGGAAATCAAGTATTCCAAGGTCGAAGACGACAAGGACATCTCGTTCAAGGACGTGAGCGGTGGCTGGCTCGGCATCACCGACAAGTACTGGGCGGCAACGCTCGTTCCGCCGCAGGACGAAAAGTTCACCGGTCGCTTCTCGCATTTCACCAATGATCGCCCGCGCTACCAGACCGACTTCCTCGGCGCGCCGATGACCATTGCACCCGGCCAGGCACAGACGCTGAAGAACCACGTCTTCGCCGGTGCTAAAGTCGTTTCCAACATCAAGGCCTATGAAGAAAAGCTCGGTATCAAGCAGTTCGAACTGCTGATCGACTGGGGCTGGTTCTACTTCATCACCAAGCCGATGTTCTACCTCATCGACTGGATCTACAAGTTCTCGGGCAATTTCGGCGTCGCCATTCTGGTCGTCACTGTTCTCCTTAAGGGCCTGTTCTTCCCGCTTGCCAACAAGTCGTACAAGTCGATGGCACGCATGAAGCTGGTGCAGCCGAAGCTGACTGAAATCCGCGAGAAATATGCGGATGACAAGATGAAGCAGCAGCAGGAAATGATGCGGCTCTACAAGGAAGAGAAGATCAATCCTCTCGCCGGTTGCTGGCCGGTGCTGGTGCAGATTCCGGTGTTCTTCGCACTCTACAAGGTGCTCTATGTCACCATCGAAATGCGCCATGCGCCGTTCTTCGGCTGGATTCAGGATCTTGCAGCGCCCGATCCGACCTCGCTCTTCAACCTGTTCGGCCTCTTGCCTTTCGGCGTGCCGCACTTCCTGATGATCGGCGTCTGGCCGCTCCTGATGGGCATCACCATGTTCCTGCAGATGCGCATGAACCCGACGCCTCCAGACCCGACGCAGGCTGCCATCTTCACCTGGATGCCAGTGATCTTCACCTTCATGCTGGCTTCTTTCCCGGCTGGTCTCGTGATCTACTGGGCATGGAACAACCTGCTCTCCATTACGCAGCAGGGCATCATCATGAAGCGCCAGGGCGTGAAGATCGAGCTCTTCGACAATCTCAAGGGTCTCTTCAAGCGAAAGCCGAAAGAGGCGAAGAAATAGACTTGAAAGAACCCCGCTTCGGCGGGGTTTTTTGTGCCTTCATGTTGACAATACGGCTCATAACATTGATGCGTGTACACAAGAGAACATACCGACCGGGACAGAACCATTGAACCAGCAGGATAAGAAGCAAGCGGCGATCAGGGCCGCTCAGGCAGCGGCGGATGCGGTCCGGGAAGTCCAGGCGGCACTCGTCGAGGAAGGACGCCTGCTTTTCAAGAAATCGTGGATCTTCATCCGTGGCGTGCCATCGATGAAATTCTTGCCGCCGGAAGGTCCGGTCGAAATCGCTTTCGCAGGCCGCTCCAATGTCGGCAAGTCGTCACTGATCAACGCGCTCGTCAACAAGAAGGGCCTTGCACGTACATCCAATACGCCGGGCCGCACGCAGGAACTGAACTATTTCGTGCCGGACGGCTATTCCGGCGAAAACGGCGATCTGCCACCGCTCGCACTGGTCGACATGCCGGGCTACGGTTTCGCCGAAGCACCGAAAGCACAGGTCGATGCCTGGACGCGCCTTGTGTTCGATTATCTGCGCGGACGCACCACACTGAAACGTGTCTATGTGCTGATCGATGCCCGCCATGGCATCAAGAAGAACGACGCGGAAGTGCTCGATCTTCTTGATAAGGCGGCCGTCTCCTACCAGATCGTGCTCACCAAGATCGACAAGATCAAGCCCGCGGGCGTACCGCGCCTTCTGGAAGAAACGCACAAGCTTACCTACAAGCGTGCCGCCTGCTTTCCGGGCATCATCGCAACATCGTCGGAAAAGGGCGAAGGCCTCGACGAGCTGCGTGCAGCAATCGCATTGCTTATCAAGGAAGCCTGATACTACCTATTCTCACGCATGTCCTAATCCCAAAACCGGTTCCCACTTTTGGGGACATGCTCTAGCTCGGGCAGCTTTCAGGCTGCCCGTCCAGCCCTTCATTGAGGCGCTCGAAACGGGCAGTCGTGTGCCCGTCGCCGCGCTGGATATGCAGCACATAGATGCTGTCGAAATCATTGCCGCGCCATTTCGGCACCGCAGCTTTATCTCCCCCATTGTCCTTGAGCAGATTTCTGGCCAGCTTGTAGAGCTGCTTGTGTTCCCAGCCAACCAGTATCGTCGCATTGTTGTATTGCGGCTGCCCAAGTACCGCCTGCAATTTGCCGATCTCGTCATAACCGAAGCGCGTATCGACCGGCATCTGAAATCGGATGGCGGTCGGCTCCACCGTCGCCAGCGGTCGGTTATAGGCATAGGAAATGCCGCTATCCTTCTTTTCCTTGGCAGGATCGGGCGCAAAAATGGCATCGGGCTTGCCGAAATCTTTTGCAATGACGGCAGGCAGTTTCAAGGAACGATTGAGCCCACGACAGCTGAGCTGTCCCATGCCGCCTTTGGGCTTTTCTCCATGCCGGATGAGGATGATCGTTTCAGTCGTTGCTGCAGGCGCAGCACAGGATGCTGATGTGCCAAGCAGGCAGGTAAGAACAGTGAGGAATATTTTGCACATGATGCGGTCTCTGAAAATCATTCCGGGTAAAAAACCTGCATAGAGCGCAGACCGGCTTTTTGTTGGGCAGGTTTCGAGCTGCAAATTCAAATAATCGCGACCGGGAAAGCGAAAAATAAGCATCTGCGGATTCCAATTGCGATGAATCCGGTCTAGAAAAGCCTGCCTCTTTTTGCCCTGTCGCCAGCCATGGAGCCCGCGATGACGACACTTGAAAATCCCGAAATGCAAGCGCAACTCCTATCCGCGGCCCTGCCCTATATGCAGCGCTACGAGAACAAGCATGTCGTTGTGAAATATGGCGGCCACGCCATGGGCAATCCGGAACTGGGCAAGGCCTTCGCGCGCGATATCGCGCTTCTGAAACAGTCGGGCATCAATCCGATTGTCGTGCATGGCGGCGGCCCGCAGATTCAGGCCATGCTGACCAAGCTCGGCATCGAATCCCGCTTCGAAGGCGGCTTGCGCGTCACCGACGAAAAGACCGTCGAAGTGGTGGAAATGGTTCTGGCCGGTTCCATCAACAAGGAAATCGTCGCCCTCATCAATGCCGAAGGCGAATGGGCGATCGGTCTTTGCGGCAAGGACGGCAACATGGTCTTTGCGCAGAAAGCGCACAAGACCGTCATCGACCCGGATTCCAATATCGAGAAGGTGCTGGACCTCGGCTTCGTCGGTGAACCCGCGGAAGTCGACCGCACCCTGCTCGATCTTCTGGCGCGTTCCGAAATGATCCCGGTCATTGCGCCGGTCGCACCGGGTCGCGACGGCCATACCTACAATATCAACGCCGACACTTTCGCAGGCGCGATTGCCGGGGCGCTCGCCGCAACGCGCCTCCTGTTCCTGACCGACGTTCCGGGCGTGCTGGACAAGGACAAAAACCTCATCAAGGAACTGTCCGTTGCCGATGCGCAGGCGCTCATCAAGGACGGCACCATTTCCGGTGGCATGATCCCCAAGGTGGAAACCTGCATCGAAGCAATCCGCCGGGGCGTCGAAGGCGTTGTCATTCTGAATGGCAAGACCCCGCATTCCGTGCTGCTGGAGCTTTTCACCGAACATGGTGCCGGCACCTTGATCGTGCCATAGAGCGCATCCCGAAAAGTGTGAAACGGTTTTCGGATAAGATGCGCGCTTATCGTGCCTTAAGGATCGACCATGACCGATATTCCGGACAGAGCTGCCTTCGCCCATGTCACTGACTGGGTGTTCGACCTCGACAACACGCTCTACCCGCACGCCGCCAATCTGTTCTCGCAGATCGACGTGAAGATGACGAGCTATGTCGAGACTTTGCTGAAACTGCCGCGTGACGAAGCGCGCAAGATTCAGAAGCAGTTCTATCTGGAATATGGCACCACGCTGAAAGGTCTGATGGAGTGCCATCAGATCGATCCGGACGACTTTCTGAGACAAGTCCATGACATCGACTATTCCTGGCTGACACCTGATCCGGCTCTCGGGCAGGCGATCAAGGCACTGCCGGGCCGTCGCTTCATCTTTACCAATGGTGATCGCGGCCATGCCGAGCGCGCTGCCAGTCAGCTTGGAATCCTCGATGATTTCGACGATATTTTCGACATTGTCGCAGCTGGCCTGACACCGAAGCCTGAACGGGTCACCTATGACCGCTTCCTCGGCGCTTTTGGCATCGATGCGGGCAAGGCCGTGATGTTTGAGGATCTGGCGCGCAATCTGGTCGTTCCCAAAGCCCTCGGCATGAAAACCGTGCTGGTCGTGCCGAACAATTTTGAGCCTACATTCTCCGAAATATGGGAAAGCGATCCCGAGTTCACCGATCAGGTGGACTATGTGACCGATAATCTGACCCAGTTTCTGGAAGAAATCATTGCACGAAGATAGGCAATTCACCGGCCTTGAAAAACGCATCGACAAGGCCGCCCACCGCCTTCTCGACAATCTGCCCCGTCACCGGATCAGCGATGCGCTGATCGAGTTTCTGGTCTTCGGGCTGAAACAGGCATGGGCCTGCCTTTTCGGTGGCGCCATGCTGGCGCTCATCATGCTGACCCGCTGGTTCTGGCCGGATGGCGGCGCAGGTTTCATCACGCGCTACGATTTTCTGTTCCTGTCCGCGCTTGCGATCCAGCTTGCCATGCTGGTCTTCAAGCTGGAGGCGTGGGAGGAAGCCAAGGTCATCCTTATCTTCCATGTCGTCGGCACAGCGATGGAAGTGTTCAAGACCCATGCCGGTTCATGGGTCTATCCGGAGGAAAACTTCTTCCGCATTGGCGGCGTTCCTCTGTTTTCCGGCTTCATGTATGCAGCTGTCGGCTCCTATATGGCGCGCATCAACCGCATCTTCGATATAAGGCTGAACCACTATCCACCGCTCTGGATGACCGTTGTTCTGGCCGCCGCAATCTATATCAATTTCTTCGCACACCACTTCATCTGGGATATGCGCTGGCTGCTGTTTGCTGCGACCTTCGTCCTTTTCTGGCGCACGACGATGCATTACCGCGTCTTCCGCTTCCGGCACAAAATGCCGTTGCTGGTCGCCTTTCTGCTGACCTCGCTCTTCATCTGGATTGCCGAGAACATCGGCACATGGTCGAAGGCCTGGCTTTATCCGAACCAGCGCAATGGCTGGGAACTCGTTTCAATGAGCAAGCTCGGCTCGTGGTATCTCCTGATGATTATCTCGGTCGTGCTGGTGACACTCGTTCACCGCCCTCGTGCCTATGACGAAAACGAAAACGCCCGGTCTTAAGAAAACCGGGCGCGATTCCATCAGTCCCTCAGGACACAATCAGAGCTTGTAAAAATCCTTGATCTGCTCCCAGGCTTCGTCGGCGGTTTCGACAAAGTTGAGCAGTTCGATATCGGCAGGCGAAATCGTGCCCTGCTCGGCCAGAAACTCGATATTGATCGCCTTCGTCCAGAATTCCTTGCCAAACAGGATCAGCGGCACGCGCTCCATACGGTTGGTCTGGATCAGGGTCATCGCCTCGAAAAGCTCGTCCATCGTTCCAAAGCCGCCGGGGAACACGCAGATCGCCTTGGCCCGCATCAGGAAATGCATCTTGCGGATCGCGAAATAATGGAAGTTGAAGCAAAGGTCAGGCGTAACATAGGCGTTGGGTGCCTGTTCATGCGGCAGCACAATGTTGAGACCGATCGTCGGCGCACCGACATCGGCGGCTCCGCGATTGCCTGCTTCCATGACGCCGGGACCGCCGCCCGTCACCACGATGAATTCGCGATAATAGGTCGTTGCCGAATATTCGGAACAAAGCCGCGCGAATTTGCGCGCTTCTTCGTAATAATGCGCATTGGCTTCAAGGTTCTTCTTCTGAACCTCGTTCTTGGCTGCCCATGCCTCGCCGCCGGGCTCCGGAATGCGCGCACCACCAAACATGACGACAGTGGACTTGATACCCCGGTCGGCCAGAATCATTTCAGGTTTCAGAAGCTCAAGCTGCAGCCGGATCGGCCGCAGTTCGCGCCGCGTCAGGAAATCATCGTCCGTGAAAGCAAGGCGATAGGCAGGGGCTTCGGTCTGTGGCGTCTGCGGTACGGTGCGCGCCTGCTTGACCGCTTCCTCAGAATTCGGGAATGGCGTCCAGCCAGACTTCTCCATCGGGTTCATGCTCTCACCTGCTCCTTCATTATCGCCATTCAACGCGTAATACCAGGGCGCTGAGATGCTGACGCATCAGGCCCTGAAAATGCTCAATTGCCGCACCGGCTTAACCAGAACTCAATGAGTCAAGCTCATCGGGTTTTGGTATAACAGCATCCATTCTGGCGCTAAATGCTTAATCTGTCTCAAACGTGGCACTGCAATCGGATCACGAACGACATTGACCCTCATGACGCCTTCGCTTAATCAATTTCCCAGCAAACAGGCCGGACTTGTCCACGCCTGCCTTCCGCCGCCCCTTCATGGAGATCGCACCCTATGACCAAGCCAGACCTCGCCTCCCTTGAGAAGACAATCGACAAGGCTTTTGACGAGCGCGACGGTATCAACACGGCAACGCGCGGCGAAGTGCGCGAAGCCGTCGAACAATCGCTCGTTCTGCTCGACCGCGGTGAAGCCCGTGTCGCAGAAAAACAGGCGGACGGCAACTGGCAAGTCAACCAATGGCTGAAGAAAGCAGTTCTGCTCTCCTTCCGTCTCAACCCGATGGAAGTCATCAAGGGCGGCCCCGGCCAGTCCTCCTGGTGGGACAAGGTGCCGTCGAAATTCGATGGTTGGACAGCCAATGAATTCGAAAAGGCAGGCTTCCGCGCCGTACCGAACTGCATCGTGCGCCACTCGGCCTATATCGCGCCAAACGCGATCCTGATGCCATCCTTCGTCAATCTTGGCGCTTATGTCGATGAAGGCACCATGGTAGACACCTGGGCGACCGTCGGCTCCTGCGCACAGATCGGCAAGAACGTTCACCTTTCCGGCGGCGTCGGCATCGGCGGCGTTCTGGAGCCGATGCAGGCCGGTCCAACCATCATCGAAGACAATTGTTTCATCGGTGCCCGCTCGGAAGTCGTTGAAGGCTGCATCGTGCGTGAAGGTTCGGTCCTCGGCATGGGCGTCTTCATCGGCAAATCGACCAAGATCGTGGATCGCGCAACCGGCGAAGTCTTCTATGGCGAAGTGCCGCCCTATTCGGTCGTCGTTGCAGGCACCATGCCGGGCAAGAACGTTCCCGGCGAAAACTGGGGTCCGAGCCTCTATTGCGCCGTGATCGTCAAGCGTGTCGATGAAAAGACCCGCTCCAAGACCTCGATCAACGAATTGCTGCGTGACTAGTGGATTGAATTTGACGTTTGATACCCGTCCGATATAAATCTCGTTTCAAACGTCAAATTCGAAAAATCCACTAGATTCATAAGGTTACTAGTGGTCTTTTTGATTTCGACATTTGCTCGGCGCTCATATCCCGAGGATGCAAATGTCGAAATCAGACCACTAGAGCATGTCTCCCGAAAGTGGGAACCGGTTTCGGGATAAAGACATTCTTAAACAAATGGATAGCGCGTTTCGACAATGACTGAGAGCGTGCTTAAAAACAAAAGGCGACGCTGCTGGCGTCGCCTTTTTGCATTTAATGGTCGCCCCTTCGGATGGCGCAATGCCTCTGATCCGGGCAGTCCGGGGAGACACTGACGCCATCCTCCGGGGAGATTTCTTGGCAGCCCTTCGGCTGCCCCGCGTGTCACATGCGTGAGGGGGAGGAACGCAACGGACGATGCAGGGCGACCGACAGGCTCAGCCGTCAGAACGAATTAGTTCTGGTAGCTGGACGGGGAAGCGTCGCCGAAGCGATGAGCCGAACCATCCTGATTAACTGGCGCAGACTGACGAATGGCAGCCGGAGCCGTATAGTCGATGTTGCTGCGGGTCGAAGCGACCGGGGTTTCGCCAGGAAGAACGAAAGCCTTGTCCTGAGCAGCCATTGCAGGCGGCTGGCCAACGAACGGGTTTTCGGCATAGGCAGCACCGGCGCTAAGAGCGACAGCAAGAGCGGCGAGAGCAAACTTCTTCATTTCTTTATTCCTTTTCTCCATAGCGTCCCCGACATCGGTGCTTAACCGGCTGAACCTTGAGACTGCATCTCAGGCATAGAGGGGACATTTGGTTAGCTGGGCCTTCGTGGCCCGCCCTACGGTGCCAGGCACATCTGGGAGGAAATGCCCCGACACCTTCGGGAGTACATGCAATGTGGGTATTTCATTCATGCCCGGTCCGTCTGGACCGGAGAGGCCAAAAGTCCGAGCGGACTTTTAGTTCTGGTAAGAGGAAGGCGATGCGTCACCGAAGCGGTGAGCCGAACCATCCTGATAAACCGTTGCCTTGTTGATCGAGGCAGGAGCCGTGTAGTCGAGCTTCTGGCTCTGCGTTGCAACCGGCGTACGGTCATTTGCATAAAGATCGGCAGGTTCGCCGACATGTGGGTTTTCTGCAAAAGCGGCACCAGCGGTAAGAGCAAGAGCAGCGGCAGCAAGAACAATCTTCTTCATTTTCCTATCTCCTTGGAAAGTGGAGCGGCGTTTGTTCGTCGTTCCGATGCAGCTGAAATGGGTGACAGTGGGCAAAAGTTCCAGTCACGAAAATGTTTTCTTTATCACACATTTGTGCGGCCATTTTCTTGGAGAACGATAATTGAAATTATAAAATAATAACAAAATCAAATATTTAATTGATATACCAGCAATCACACGACTGTTACAAAGTGTCTTTTGTTCAAAAAGAGCGAACAGTCTGTCCCAATATATTGTCCAATGAGAGTGAACAATGATGCGATTTTTCGCGAAATCGGCCCTTTGCAAACGACGCAAGCTTCGTCGAAATGACACCCTGATTTGCGGCTGGCATCGTTCAGCCAGTCATATCAGCCTATGCTCAAAAGAAAAGCCGCATCGGAATGCGGCTTGATGACATTCAATTGGACCAGCTTTTGATTGAACGCTGTAACCCCGATCAGTTGTTTGCAACAGCGACCGAACGCCCGGCAATGGAAACCCACTGACCGGAATTGGCAGGCGACTGCATCTTGATATAGCGGTACGAAGTTTTCTCGACCGGCAACACCTCGTCGCGCAGATTGTCGAGGATATAATCGCCATGATCTGTGCGGGCGGTCAGGACGACATGCGGCTCGCTGCCCTGTACCATGGTAATGAGAAGCTGTGACGGGCTGATGCCCCGCGCCATCAGCTGGGCCCGCTTCATCAGGACATAGTCTTCGCAATCGCCCTTGCCGTTGACCGGAATGGTCCAGTAATCGCGCTTGCCATAATTATCCTGATCGGAGACCGGTTTGATGCGGCGATTGACGGAGCTGCTGACCGATTGCAGCAGCTTCGCGCGCTGCGGGGTCATCTTCATCGGCGGCAATACCCGATGCGCACCGCAATCGCGCTTGTTACGATCGCAATACTCCTTGTGTCCGTAAGGAATGCTTGTAAGCCCGCCTGCTTCACTCCATTGCGCGGCCTTGGCCGGTATCGTCGTCGCCCCGAAGAGCACCATCATGCCTGCTATCGCAGAAGTGACAAAACGCATGCGCAGTTTCCCATTTAAAAAGAGTCCCCGTTGAGCGGCCCTTTGCGGGTCTCGTTATCAACTTATTTTTAACTAACGATGACAGGCCCCCTCCGGTCAAGGAAATTTCGTTCCCAAATTGAAACCGGTTGAGAAAAACAAGTGAAAGGCGAAACGATGCCGCCTGCGCGCAACCATCGGATTGCTGTTTCATCCGCCGGTTTCCGGCCTGTTTTTTTCAACGCGCATCCTGTTCCGAAAACGCTTTGCACTTTTCGGGATGCCGTTGGTTTCTCACGCGCATCTTATTCCGAAAACCGCTTCGCACTTTTCGGGATGCGCGATAATCTCGCCGTCAGACGATTCCCTTTTCAAAAAAGTCCCGATCTCATGAGCTTAGCCGTCAATCCCGCCGATAACCTTGCCGCCCTCATCCGTTGTGCATCCGTAACGCCTGCCGAGGGCGGTGCGCTGACGGCGCTGGAAGCGATGTTGAAGCCGATGGGGTTTTCGGTGGAACGACCTGTCTTCCACGATGAAGACACGCCCGACATCGAAAACCTTTATGCACGCAAGTCGGGCAATGGCCCGCATCTGATGTTTGCGGGACATACCGATGTCGTGCCGCCCGGCAATGAGGGCGACTGGAAACACCCGCCCTTTTCTGCCGCTATTGAAGACGGCGTGATGTACGGTCGCGGTGCGGTTGACATGAAGGGCGGTGTTGCCTGTTTCGTGGCCGCAGTTGCCCGTCACATCGAAAAGCACGGCAGCATCAAGGGCAGCGTTTCGTTCCTCATCACCGGCGACGAGGAGGGCCCGGCCATCAATGGCACGGTCAAGCTTCTCGACTGGGCGAAGCAGCGCGGCGAAAGCTGGGATGCATCCATCGTCGGAGAGCCAAGCAACCCGAATGCGCTCGGCGATGCGATCAAGATCGGACGGCGCGGTTCGCTGTCCGGCACGATCACCGTCCATGGCGTGCAGGGCCATGCCGCCTATCCGCATCTGGCCGAAAACCCGGTACGCGGCATTACCACGCTGGTCGACAGCCTGCTTTATCCGGCTTTCGACCAAGGGACGGCCAATTTCCAGGCCAGCAATCTGGAAGTGACGAGCATCGACGTCGGCAACAAGGCCACCAATGTCATTGCGAACAAGGCAACGGCCTCGTTCAACATCCGCTTCAACGACACCTGGACGGCAGAGACCTTGCAGGCCGAAATCATCGCGCGCCTCGAAAAAGCCGCCCGCGACAATCGCTTGCGGCCGGGTCGCGAAACACCGATCAAATACGAACTCACCTGGCGCGAGCATCCGAGCCATGTGTTCCTGACCCGTGACGAAAAGCTGATCGGTACGCTGACGGATTCCGTCGAGGCCGTAACGGGCAAACGCCCGGAACTGTCGACATCAGGCGGCACGTCCGATGCCCGTTTCATCAAGGATTACTGTCCGGTGGTCGAGTTCGGCCTTGTCGGACAGACCATGCATATGGTTGACGAGCGCGTAGCCCTTGCCGACCTCGAAGGCCTGACACAGATTTATGAACGCTTCATCGCCGATTTCTTTGGGTAACGCATAGTCCCGGAAAGTCGCATGACTGTTCCGCCGGGATTACGCGAAAAATTGGGAATCTCATGCCAAGCCTGGACGATATTTTCAGATATTTCTGGGGCGTCTGGAAAATGATGCTCGGGCGCAAGGAAGGACTGGGCTATCTCGACATTTCCGCCGAGGGCTTCTGGTCGTCCTTCTTTGCGATAGCGATTGCACTGCCGCCGCTCTTCGCAAGCTGGGTCGCTTATGCCGCGGATCTGACGGCAGGTCGCGAGGAGGCAGGCTTGCGCTTTGCCATTGTCACGCGCGCAGCCTTCGTGGACATAGCGGCCTGGATTATTCCGCTCGTCATCATCGGCCTTATCGCCAAGCGGATCGGCATTGCCAAGCGTTATGCGGCCTTCGTGATTGCCACCAACTGGGGCAGCGCACTGCTTTCGTGGGTCTTCGCGCCCATTACACTGCTACAGCTCTTCTTTCCCGGACGATTCGACATCGCGACACTGTTTGCCTTCATCATGTTCGGCGCATCCATTGTGCTGAGCTACCGGCTGACTTTTGTCGCGCTGCAGCGCCCACATGCCTATGCGGCACCGTTCTTCGCCTGCATCGTCTTTGGCTCACTGTTCCTGACCGTCCTGCTGCAGCAACTGCTCGGGATCGGCTTTGATCCGCACGCCTATTAAAGCGAAAGCCATTATATCGGCACGGGATGATTGAGGGCGCTGGCGATCTCGGCCATGACGGCACGGAGAGCCGGAACCGTCTTCATATCGGAATGAACGACCATCCACACCTCGCGTGTGAGGGGGGCATGATCCGGCAGCGCTGGCACCAGCTGCTCCTGCGTCTCAGCCATGAAATCAGGCAACATGGCTATGCCCGCATTCTCGCTTACAAGAGCGAGCTGCATCTCCAGCGTATTGGCGCGCAGGGCGATTGGCCGGGCACCAGCCAAAGCAAGCAAATGGGCCTGCTGCGGAGCGTCTTCCAGACTTTCATCATAAGCGATGAACTGCCATTCTTCAGGAGGAGTTCGCGCCAGATAATCCCGGCTCGCATAAGGGCGGAAAGCTTCCTCGCCCAGCCTGCGAATGGTGAGATCGCCGGTTGTCGGGCGCGTCAGGCGAATAGCTATATCCGCCTCCCGACGGTTCAGTGAACTGAAGCGTGCTTCTCCCATCACACGCATATGGATACCCGGATATTGTTCTGACACGGCAGCGAGCGGCTTCGCCAGTCTTGCAACCGCATAGGACGGCGGCGCGGTGAGCGTGATGGTAGCGCTTATGCCCGTATCCCGAACTGCGCCGAAACGGCTGATGGCTTGTGCCTCGTCCTGCATCTTGCGGGCAATCGCCGCAATCCGCTCGCCGTCTTCCGTCAGCAGAAAACGTCGCCCCCGACGATCAACCAGTTTCAAACCGGTTTCGGATTCCAGAGCTGCCACACGTCGCGCAATCGTCGCATGTTCTACATTGAGCAATCGGGCGGCACCGGACAGAGTCCCCGTATCGGCCAAAGCCACAAAGTAACGCACGCTTTCCCAATTCACCATTGTGAAATTTTTCCCATACGCTGCGATAAAATCGGCAATTTTTTCCCGTTTCTCTATCCACGATACTGCCACGGATTGCAACGGAGGCTGACTGATGGACTACGAGATCATTCTGAACGAAACAGGTGAAGCAGGGCTGCTTCAGACAGTCCCGCAGACACCCCGAAGCCCCGGTGCGGGCGAGATACGTCTTCGCCACGAGGCAATCGGCGTGAACTTTGTCGACATATATCATCGGACCGGCCTCTATCCGCTGCCGTCCTTTCCGGCAGTGCTCGGCGTCGAAGGTGCAGGCGTGGTGGAAGCTGTCGGATCGGATGTAACCGACCTCAAGCCAGGCGACAGGGTTGCCTATGCGGGCCTGCCAGTGGGGGCATATGCTTCAACCCGGCTTCTACCGGCCCAAAGGGCGCTGCTACTGCCCGGCACAATTTCCTCGCAGTCGGCAGCAGCGACCATGCTGCGCGGTCTTACCACCCACATGCTTCTGACCGATACATTTCCCGTTGGCCCGGATACAATCATGCTGGTGCATGCAGCCGCAGGCGGACTGGGCACTTTGCTGACCCGTTGGGGCAAGGCTCTTGGAGCAACTGTGATCGGAACCGTCAGCTCGGAAGATAAAGCCGAAATCGCGCGCAAAAATGGTGCCGATCATGTGCTCGTTGGACGCGATTGCGATTTCGTCACAGCCATCCGGCGTCTCACGGATGGTCAGGGCGTTCACGTCGCCTATGACGGAATCGGCGGTGAAACTCTGGCCAAAACGGCACAATGCGTGCGCCCGTTCGGAACTCTGGCGAGCATCGGTCAGGCCGGTGGAAAAATCTCCCAGACCGTCATTGATGCACTCGGCAATCAAGCAGATCTTTCTTTCGTCCGGCCAAGCGTGATCGCTTACATCAACGATCTGGATAACTACCTAAACTCCGCCTCCAAGCTTTTCGACATCATGGAAAAGGGACTGACTGGAACGATTGGGGCAACCTATCCGCTGAGCGAGGCAGCACAAGCCCATCGTGCGCTGGAGACGGGAAAATCATCCGGAAGTTTGCTCTTGATCCCCTAGAGCGCGCTTCGGGTCTCAGTACGGAAAGGCGTAGTCCACACCAATCAGATAAAGCCCATAGGGCGGGGCAACCTGCCCGCAGGCCTTGCGATCTTTGGCTTCCAAAGCCGCCTGCAGATCATCCGCCGTCCAGCGGCCAACACCCACCTCCATCAGGCTGCCTGCGAAGGACCTGACCTGATTGTGCAGGAAGGACCGCGCCGAAACGCGCATTTCCACATAATCGCCATTGCGGGTGACATCGAGCCGATCAAGCGTCTTGACCGGGCTCTTGGCCTGGCATTGCGTGGCGCGAAACGTCGTGAAGTCGTGCTCGCCCAGGAGCCGCTTTGCTGCTTCGTGCATCGCTTCAGCATCAAGTTGCTTCTGCACCCACCATGCGCGCTGATAATCAATCGCCAGAGGCGCACGGCGATTATGGATACGATAGAGATAATGCCGGGCACGCGCTGAAAAACGCGCATCGAATGTGTCCGTCGTCCTCTCGACATTCAAGATGCTGACGCGCTCATCCGCCATGACGAGGTGCGCATTGACCGCATCGCGCACCTTGCCTGCACCCCAATCCTTGGTGAGATCGACATGCACGACCTGCGCGGTTGCATGCACGCCTGCATCGGTGCGGCCAGCCGCACTCAGCGTCAAATCTTCGCCGCAGAACTTCTTGAATGCCAGTTCGATGGCATTCTGCACCGCATGGCCGTTTTCCTGCCGCTGCCAGCCAACATAGGGCGTGCCGTCATATTCGACAGTGAGCTTGTAGCGCGGCACCGCTTACAGAACCTTCGAAACCTGTGCGCCACGCAGAAATTCTTGCGCGGGCAATGGCTTGCCGCCGGAACGCTGCAGCGTAACGAGCCGCACGGCCCCTTCCCCGCAGGCAACCGTCAGGCGATCGTCCAGCACCGTGCCCGGTTCACCGGACCCCTCACCCAGCGCCGAGCGCTGAAGCTTCACACGTTCGACAGCGCCATTGATTTCCATCTCGCACCATGCCCCCGGAAAGGGCGACAGACCGCGAATGGTATTGTGCACGTCCTGTGCCGGCTTCGACCAGTCGATGCGCGCCTCGGCCTTGTCGATCTTGGCGGCATAGGTGACGCCTTCTTCCGCCTGCGGCTGCAAGGCAAGGCTTTCACGCTCAAGCGCGCCCAGCGCACGGATCATCAGGTCGGCGCCGATCATACTCAGACGGTCATGCAGTTCGCCTGCCGTCATGTCCGGCGTGATCGCAACCTTTTCGGCCATGGCAACGGGACCGGCATCGAGCCCGGCATCCATCTTCATGATCATCATGCCGGTTTCGCTATCGCCTGCCATGATGGCACGCTGGATCGGAGCCGCGCCGCGCCAGCGCGGCAGCAGCGAGGCATGGCCGTTATAGCAACCGAGGCGCGGTGCATCCAGAATGGCTTGCGGCAGCAGCAGGCCATAAGCCACGACAATCGCAACATCGGCTTCGAGGCTTGCGAAAACGTCCTGCTCTTCCGCACCCTTGAGGCTCTTCGGCGTGAACACCGGAATGCCGAACTGTTCGGCCTTTTCATGCACCGGTGACTTGGTCAGCTCCAGCCCGCGACGGCCCGCCGGGCGCGGCGGCTGCGTATAGGCCGCAACAACCTCATAACCGTGACCAATGATGGCGGTGAGGATCGGCACGGAAAATTCCGGTGTCCCCATGAAAACGACACGCATTAAAGCACTTTCCCGGGCGCGCGCTGGCTGGCGAGCTTCTTGAACTTCTTGATGACCATATCGCGCTTCAGCTTGGAAATATGATCGATGAAGAGCACGCCGTTCAGATGATCGATCTCATGCTGCAGGCAGGTAGCCATCAGCCCGTCGGCTTCGATCAAATGCTGTTTGCCATCTGCATCGAAGTAATTGACCTTGATGGCGGCTGGCCGTTCCACTTCGGCATAATAATCCGGTATCGAAAGGCAGCCTTCCTCATAGGTGCTGACTTCATCCGTCACGCCGACAATCTCGGGATTGATGAAGACATGCGGCGCTTTCGGTTCATCTTCCTTGGCAAGGTCGATGACGAGCATGCGGATCGGTTCGCCTACCTGAATGGCGGCGAGGCCAATGCCCGGCGCATCATACATGGTGTCGAACATGTCGCCGGCAAATTTGCGCAGCTGGTCGTCAAAGCGCTCCACAGGCTTGGAAACCTGGCGCAGGACGGGATCGGGAAGGATGACAAGCGGTTTTACAGACATGGGCTTTCACGTAATGGCTCACGCGAGAATCGTCAATTACACTTTGCAAAATGTTCTCGTTTTGATCTCATCAAGACGATACGAATCAGCTAAGCTCCCTTCATGGAAAACCAGAATCTCCTGAATGAGCCGATTCTGCAGCTCGGTGCCACATCCTTCACGCTGGGGAATATCCTGCTGGCGGGTATCGTCGTGCTGGTGCTGTGTCTTGCCATTTTTCTGATCGCGGCGGCGCGCTCTGCCCGGCTTCGCGCGGTTGCGGAAGCGCAGGCCGAGGACCGTGCCCGTGATGCAGAATATCGCATGGCGGAAATCCTGAAAGCACAGGCCGAGATGCAGGGCCGGATGCAGACCATGGCCGAGGTATTCGGCTCGCGGCAGGCGGAACTCAACCAGTCGATCCGCGAACGGCTCGACGGCATGACGCATCGCATCGGCCAGACCATGACCGAACAGACCCGCTCGACGCATGAAAATCTCGCCAAATTGCAGGAGCGTCTCGCCGTCATCGACACGGCGCAGAACAATATCCAGTCGCTCGCCGGACAGGTGGTGCAATTGCAGGCGATCCTCGCCAACAAGCAGACGCGCGGCGCTTTCGGCCAGTCGCGCATGGAAGCGATCATTGCCGATGGCCTGCCACAGGGGGCCTACGAGTTTCAGGCAACGCTTTCCAACAGCACCCGCCCCGACTGCCTTGTACGGATGCCGAACAATGCGCCCTCGCTCGTGATCGACGCGAAATTTCCGCTCGAAGCCTGGAATTCGATGCGCGAAACGGAACAGCCGGAGGCGCGCAAGGCAGCAGTCGCCCAGTTCCGCCGCGACATGGAAGTGCATATCAAGGATGTCTCGGACAAGTATCTGATCCCCGGCGAAACACAGGATACGGCTTTTCTGTTCGTGCCGTCGGAGTCCATCTTCGCCGATATTCACGAGCACTTCGAGGCCCTGATCCAGCGTGCGCATCGGGCGCGGGTCGTCATTGTCTCGCCGTCGCTGCTGATGCTGTCGATTCAGGTCATTCAGGCGATCCTGAAGGATGCCCGCATGCGCGAGCAGGCGCATGTGATTCAGGGCGAGGTGATCCGCTTGATGGAAGATGTGGGCCGTTTGGACGAGCGCGTGCGGAAGCTGCAAACGCACTTTGTGCAGGCCAACAAGGATATTGACGATATTCTGGTGTCGTCCAACAAGGTCACCCGGCGCGGCGCGAAGATCGAAGCGCTGGAATTTGGCCCTGCACCCGCAGAGGAGGCATCCCGCCCGCAAACGAGACAGACGGAAAACACTCCCACTCAAATGCGCCTGCGCGTGGTGGATGAGGACTAATTTCTTCGGCTTACAATAGCGACGCTGCTATTTCCCTCACCCTGAGGAGGCGCGAAGCGCCGTCTCGAAGGACGAGGGAAACGCACAACTCGACCCTCATTCTCAGCCTGTCGAAAGGGCCGATAGCATCAAGTATTGGCTGGCCGGTCCGAATGACCGAGATCGCGTTCCGGCCAGACCAGATCGCGCACGCGCTGCTTTAACACCTTGGCTTCCGGAAATCCGCCGTCACGCTTGCGTTCCCAGATGAGTTCTTCGCTTCCATCCGGCATATGAACACGGATTTCAAAAACCCCGCCGGTGCCCGGACGCAGCGCCACTTCGCCTAAGTCCTGCCCGAAAGTCTGTAACAGTTCCTGCGCCATCCACGCAGCACGCAGCAGCCAGTTGCATTGGGTGCAGTAGGTAATGGAGATCGATGGAGACATGTTCAGCACATCCGTATTACTTAGTTCCCGTCACTGTTTTGAAAACACAACAAACCTTATAGAATTTCTCGATATCATATGGAAAATCCGGCACATTACCAGGAAACTGCCCCATGCATTTTTCCCATAAATCAACATAAGATTTACACTTCGCCCAAGCTCTCTTGGAGTCCTTCCCACGAAGCAGTTGAAAACGTACCTTAATAGCGTTCCGGTCATCTGATGGGAAAGTGTTCAACTTTTCAACAAATGGATAAGCCGCTCCCGAATAGTCTACCGGAACCTGTTCAGACGACTTTTGCAGAATGAAAGAATATGCATCTCGCGCCGCATTTTCCAATGCTGGCAAATGATGGTTCAGCCACTGCAACGCTTCTTGCTCTTTGCTACGGCGACTTTCTTCCTCTTTCTCAATGCTATGAGCTGCTCTTTCCGATCGCTCCACAAAAATTTTCAGTATCGAATGACAAAACTCAATCAACGCTTTCAATAGTCCGAACATGCATAATTCCTTATAAAATATTCAAGAAACAACAGAAATAAAAAGGGGCGCCGAAGCGCCCCTAAAACAACTTGAGATCAATCATCGCCCATCTTGAGCGCCTGAATAAAGGCCTCCTGCGGGATTTCGACCTTGCCGAACTGGCGCATGCGCTTCTTGCCTTCCTTCTGCTTTTCCAGAAGTTTGCGCTTGCGCGTCACGTCGCCGCCGTAGCACTTGGCCGTCACGTCCTTGCGCAGTGCCGAGATCGTCTCACGCGCCACGATACGACCGCCGATGGCCGCCTGGATCGGGATCTTGAACATGTGCTGCGGGATCAGTTCCTTCAGCTTTTCGCACAGCGCGCGGCCACGCTTTTCCGCCGCCGAGCGGTGCACCAGCATCGAAAGCGCGTCGACCGGCTCCTCGTTCACGAGGATCGACATCTTGACCAGATCGCCCTCACGGTAATCCGAAAGATTGTAGTCGAACGAAGCATAGCCCTTCGAGATCGACTTCAGACGGTCGTAGAAATCGAACACCACTTCGTTGAGCGGCAGATCATAGGTGATCATGGCGCGGGGACCAACATAGGTCAGATCAATCTGCAGACCACGGCGCTCCTGGCAGAGCTTCATGATCGCGCCGAGATAATCATCCGGTGTCATGATGGTCGCGCGAATCCAAGGTTCTTCAATCGCATTGATCTTCACCACATCCGGCATATCGGCCGGATTGTGCAGCTCTTTCTGCGAACCGTCCTGCATGTTCAGGCGATAGACAACCGAAGGCGCGGTCGTGATGAGATCGAGATTGAACTCGCGCTCAAGACGCTCCTGAATGATTTCCAGATGCAGGAGACCAAGGAACCCGCAGCGGAAGCCGAAACCAAGCGCAGCAGAGGTTTCCATTTCAAACGAGAACGACGCATCGTTGAGGCGCAGCTTGCCCATGGCAGCGCGCAGATCTTCAAAATCCGCCGCGTCGACCGGGAACAGGCCGCAGAACACGACCGGCTGCGCGGGCTTGAAGCCAGACAGCATCTTGTTCGTCGGGCGGCGATCTTCGGTGATCGTATCGCCGACGCGGGTGTCGGCCACTTCCTTGATCGAAGCGGTGATGAAACCAAGCTCGCCGGGACCGAGTTCGTCCACCTGAACCATCTTCGGCGTGAACACGCCGGTGCGTTCCACCGGATATTTCGCGCCCGTGCCCATCATGCGGATGGTCTGGCCCTTTTTCAGGACGCCATCAATGATGCGCACCAGAACGATAACGCCGAGATAGCTGTCATACCAGCTATCGACCAGCATGGCCTTGAGCGGCGCATTGCGGTCGCCTTCCTTCGGTGCAGGCAACTGAGTGACGATGGCTTCCAGCACATCCTCGATGCCGATGCCGGTCTTGGCAGAAATGTGCACGGCCTGCGCCGCATCGATGCCGATCACTTCCTCGATCTGCTGCTTGACGCGCTCAGGCTCGGCAGCGGGCAGGTCGATCTTGTTCAGCACAACCACGATTTCATGGTTGTTGTCGATGGCCTGATAGACATTGGCCAGCGTCTGCGCTTCCACGCCCTGAGAGGCGTCCACCACCAGAAGTGAACCTTCGCACGCAGCCAGCGAGCGCGAGACTTCATAGGCAAAGTCGACGTGTCCGGGCGTGTCGATCAGGTTCAGCACATAATCTTCGCCGTTCTTCGCCTTGTAGCTGAGACGGACGGTCTGCGCCTTGATGGTGATGCCGCGCTCGCGCTCGATATCCATCGAGTCGAGAACCTGATCCTTCATCTCGCGCGTGTCCAGCCCGCCGGTCAACTGAATGAGGCGGTCGGCCAGCGTCGATTTGCCGTGGTCGATATGGGCGACGATCGAAAAATTGCGAATATGGTCAAGTGGTGTGCTCATGCGCGCGATTTAACAGCAAGAAGCGGAATCTCAAAGCGGTTTTCGGATAAGTTCACGCTGAAACAAAAAAACGAACACGGGAAAAAGTCCTGCTATCATGATCGTGACAACAAGTCCCCTTTGCCTTGTGGCCAAAAGGCGATAAATCACCGGCAATATAGACGCATCGCCGCCGCTCATTGCAAGCGGCGCAGCTGGCTTTCATGCAGGAGTTTAGGATGAAGACCGAACCGAACGAAGTCCACAACAGGCCGAAACTGGTCACCGTTTTCGGCGGCTCCGGCTTTGTCGGGCGCGCGGTCGTCGCAAGTCTCACCAAGCGCGGCTATCGCGTGCGCGTTGCAGTGCGCAAGCCGGAAGTTGCCTATTACATGGCTCCGCTCGGCAATGTCGGCCAGATTCAGATGGTGCAGGCCAATGTCCGCAACCGCGCTTCGGTCGAACATGTCGTCAAGGGTTCCGACCATGTCGTGAACCTCGTCGGCATCCTTGCTGAAAGCGGTCGCCAGCGTTTCAACACCGTTCAGGTGCTGGGCGCGAAGAACATCGCCGAAGCCGCCAAGGCCGCAGGCATTCGCATGACGCATCTGTCCTCGCTCGCGGCCGACGTCAATTCGCCATCGGATTACGCACGCACCAAGGGCGAAGGCGAAAACGCCGTTCTTTCCGTTCTGCCGGAAAGCCTCATCCTGCGCCCCTCGATCATTTTCGGTCCTGAAGACCGCTTCTTCAACCGCTTCGCCAACATGGCGCGTTTCTCGCCGTTCCTGCCAGCTATCGGCGGCGGCGAAACGAAGCTCCAACCGGTCTATGTCGGTGACGTTGCGGAAGCCGTCGCCCGCGCCGTCGATGGCAAGCTGATGCCGGGTGGCGTCTATGAACTCGGCGGCCCGGATGTGCAGCCGTTCAAGAACTGGATGAAGGACATGCTCGGCGTCATCGCCCGCAAGCGCCTCATCATTTCCATGCCCTGGTGGGTTGCCCGTTTGCAGGCATCGATCCTCGGCCTGCTGCCGAACCCGATGCTCACCAACGATCAGGTGACGCTGTTGAAATTCGACAATATCGTTTCCGAAAAGGCGATCAAGGAAGGCCGCACGCTGGAAGGCATGGGCATCACGCCGGAAGGCGTCGACGCCGTGCTCCCATCCTATCTGTGGCGCTACCGCGTTGCCGGCCAGTACACCAAAACCGGTTTTGCGTGAGACATTCCGCTCATCGGAAAATGAACAAGGGGCCGAAAGGCCCCTTTTCTTTTGCTTGGCTTTTATGCGCCAAGCTTTGTCAGGATTTTCGTGCTGACGAGTCGAAAATGGTGATCTTCGAGAACCGGAGCGGAGTGTACTTTATGGTACATGAGCACCGGAAGCGCAGAAGAGTGCCATTTGCAGGCTGTCAGCGCGGAAATAATGGCAAAGCTTACCCCCAGACGAGAAGCGCGGCCAACCCCACCGACCCGACGATCAGGCGCCACCAGCCGAACAGCTTGAAGCCGTGGCGGGACACATAGTCCAGCAGATAGCGCACGACGAAAACGCCCGAGATGAAAGCCATTACGAAGCCGACCCCGATCAGCGCACCGTCGTTGAGCGACAGGATATTGCGGCTCTTGTAGAGGTCATAGGCAAAAGCGCCTGCCATGGTCGGCATAGCGAGGAAGAACGAAAACTCCGCCGCCGAGCGCTTGTCGGCCCCCAGCAGAAGCGAGCCGACAATGGTGGAGCCGGAGCGCGACACGCCTGGTATCATGGCCAGGCACTGGATGAAGCCGATGGCGAGGCACATGGGCAGCGGATAATCCATCACATCATGATAGCGCGGACGCAGATTGAGCTGGTCCACCCAGAGCAGGATGAAACCGCCGATGATGAGCATGATGCAGACAAGCATCGGCGTTTCAAACAGCACGCTTTTGATGAAGCCGTGCGCCAGCGCGCCGATGACGGCAGCGGGCAGGAAGGCAACCAGAATGCCAAAGACGAAGCGCCGCGTGCGGGCATCGCGGGGAAAATCGGTCAGGATTTTCAAAAGTTTTGCCGAATAGACGGTCAAGATGGCCAGAATGGCACCAAGCTGGATCAGAACCTCGAAGGTTTTTCCTGTGGATTCAAAACCAAGAAAATGGCCGATCAGCAGCAAATGCCCGGTGGAGGAAACCGGGATAAATTCGGTCAAGCCTTCGATAAGACCGAGAAACGCGGCTTCCAGCAGATTAAAAACATCCATGAAGTCAGCACCTTAGAATATTGGGCACCATGATGGCAGCAAGACCGGGCCGCGATTGCGGTTGCCGAGGCAAAAACGAGCACTTCCAGCGATTGCTTGTCTCACGCAGACATAGCCCTTATAGACTTTATATTCCGTTGAGGCGGCGTCGAATCGCTCGGTAGCAGGAATAGCCTGCTGCATGCGCAAACGCCAGCCGCCGTGCTATCTCCGGACGTTCAATTCAAGCTTCAGTCGAGAGTATCGCGTCGATCATGCTTACGCTTTTTCATCATCCCATGTCTTCGGGTTCGCGCTATGTGCGGCTCATCCTCGGCGAGTATGGCGTTGAAGCGGAGTTGATCGAGGAACGACCGTGGTCACGTCGCAAAGAATTTCTGGCGCTGAACCCGGCGGGCACCCTGCCCGTTCTTCTGGCTGAAAATGACCTTCCGGTCGTCGGCGCGACGGTGATTGCCGAATATCTGGACGAGACACGCGGCGCCTTGAAACGCAGTCGCCGCCTTCTGCCGGAAAGCCCGATGGAGCGCGCCGAAGTGCGCCGCCTCGTTGACTGGTTTCTGCTGAAATTCGAAAATGAAGTCACACGCCACATCGCGCGCGAACGTGTGTTCAAGCTGCAGATGGCCGCCGAAATGGGCGGTAGCGCGCCGGATTCGACCGCTATCCGCGCCGCCCGCACCAATATCCGCCAGCACATGAAATATATCGACTGGCTGGCCGCGACCCGCGACTGGCTGGGTGGCGCGCATCCAAGCTATGCCGACATGGCTGCTGCAGCATGCATTTCCGTGCTGGACTATCTCGGCGAAATCGAGTGGGGCGAAACCAAAGCGGCGCGTGACTGGTATGCACGCATGAAATCGCGTCCGGCCTTCCGCCCATTGCTTTCTGACCGCGTGCGCGGGCTTGCCCCGGTGGCCCATTATGGCGACCTCGACTTCTAATTCGAAAACCGAAAAGCTGAAGCGCTTCCTGATCGAAGAGGCGAAGGCGGTCGGTTTCGATGCCGTCGCCTTCACTACGCCGGATGCAATTCCGCAAGCGCCCGAACGGCTGCGCCAATATATTGCCGATGGCCACCACGCCGACATGGAATGGATGGAGGAAACCGAGGCGCGCCGCAGCTATCCAAGCGTGCTGTGGCCGGAAGTCCGTTCCATCATGATGCTGGCGATGAATTACGGGCCGGATGCCAACCCGCTCGCCATTCTGGAGCAACAGGATCGCGCGGCCATATCGGTCTACGCGCAAAACCGCGACTATCACGACATCATCAAGGGCAAGCTCAAGCATGTGGCGAGCCGTTTTGCCGCGCGCGCCGGACAGGATGTCAAAGTCTTCGTCGACACCGCGCCCGTCATGGAAAAGCCGCTGGCTGAGGCCGCGGGGCTCGGCTGGCAGGGCAAGCACACCAATCTGGTAAGCCGTGAGCTTGGCTCATGGCTGTTCCTCGGCTCTATCTTCACAACAGCGGAAATTCCGCCCGACGTGCCTGAACGCGACCATTGCGGCTCCTGCCGCGCCTGCCTCGACGCTTGTCCGACCAAGGCCTTCCCCTCGCCCTATCGCATCGACGCAAGGCGCTGCATTTCCTATCTCACCATCGAGAACAAGGGGCCGATCCCGCACGAATTCCGCAAGGCGATGGGCAACCGCATCTATGGCTGCGATGACTGCCTTTCCGTCTGCCCTTGGAACAAGTTTGCGCAGGCAACCAGCGAAATGAAGCTGAAAGCCCGCGACGATCTGAAAGCGCCGCGTCTGGCCGACCTGTTGACACTGGATGACCCCGCTTTCCGCACTTTGTTTTCGGGTTCCCCGGTGAAACGGATCGGGCGCGACCGCTTCCTCCGCAATGTGCTGATCGCCACCGGTAATTCCGGTGATAAAACGCTTCTGCCAGATGTCGAACGACTGCTGGAAGACGAAGCGCCTGTCGTGCGCGGCGCGGCTATATGGGCCTTGAAGCAATTAGCTAGCCCCGAACGTGCAGCCGAAATGCAGAAACGTCTGGCCTCATCGGAAGAGGATGCTACGGTGCGGGCAGAGTGGAATACGGAGATAGTCTGATATGCGCATTTTTCTGTTCGGAGCCGGCTATTCTGCCCAGACCTTTGCTCAAAGGATGACAGGTGAGGCGGAACGCATCGACGGGACAACGCGGCACGAGCAGAAATTCCCGCTCCTTGAAAAGGCGGGCATAAAGCCGATGCTCTTTGACGGTGAAACACCTTCGCCCGACCTTCTGGACCGGCTTGCCCAATCGACCCATGTTGTCGTTTCGATTTCGCCCGGCGAAAGCGGCGACCCGGCGGTCGCCGTTGTAGAAGAAGCGCTTCGTCGCCCCGACAACACCATTCGCTGGATCGGCTATCTGTCGACGGTCGGCGTCTATGGCGACCATCAGGGCCAATGGGTGGACGAGACTGCTCCCTGCAAGCCCGCGTCCCGCCGCAGTCTGGAGCGGGTAGAAGCCGAAGAAGCATGGGGACAATTGAGCAAACGGCACGGAACGCCGCTCGCAATCTTGCGTCTTTCCGGCATTTACGGGCCGGGCCGCAACGCCTTCATTAATCTGGAACGCGGTACTGCACGGCGTATCATCAAAGACAATCAGGTCTTCAACCGCATCCACGTCGATGACATCGCCGGTAGCCTGCGTTTTCTGGCAGGAACCAACACGGGCGGCATCTTCAATATCACCGACAATGAACCAAGCCCGCCACAGAATGTCGTCACCTATGCAGCCGAACTGATGGGCGTGACGCCGCCACCGGAAGTCCCCTTCGCGGAAGCCGACATGACGCCGATGGCGCGCTCCTTCTATGGCGAGAACAAGCGTGTCTCCAACCAGCGCATCAGGGATCTCGGTTATGAATTTGCCTATCCCGACTACAAGACCGCCTTTTCGGCGATGTGGCGCGACGATAGCTGGCACTGATTTGCATTGTTCAGATGCGGCTGTTAAAAATGCATCCGCAATCGAACCGGGACAAAACAGAATGAGCAGCACCGAACTCGCAACCAGATAAGCCGCAACAGCCTTTCCGACCTGTTGCGGCATCTGCCCCGGACCAATTTCCCTTAAAGCGCATCCCGAAAAGTGTGTAACGATTTTCGGATAAGACACGCGTTGTAAAGCAGGCAGATCGCCGCCCGAATTCTTTCTCGAGCGGATGCTTCGTCATGCCTTTTGATAACAAACAAACTCCACGCTGGAGTTACTCCCTGCCATTTGCGCTCGCGCTGATGGCCCCTTTCGACATTCTCGCCTCGCTGGCCATGGACATCTACCTGCCGGTCGTGCCGTCCATGCCCGCCATCCTGCAAACGACACCCGCAATGGTGCAGCTGACGCTCAGCCTCTACATGGTGATGCTGGGTGTCGGGCAACTGTTGTTCGGCCCGTTGTCGGACCGCTTCGGACGCAGGCCCATCCTGCTTGGTGGCGGATTGGTTTTCACCCTTTCGTCCTTCGCGCTGGCGATTACCGACAATGCCACCGTTTTCGTGTTGCTTCGTTTCGTACAAGCAACGGGTGCCTCGGCGGCACTTGTCGCCACTTTCGCAACGGTGCGCGACGTCTATGCGACACGTCCCGAAGGCGCGACGATCTACGGCCTTTTCAGCGCCATGCTTTCCTTCGTCCCTGCGCTTGGCCCGATTGCCGGTGCACTGATTGCAAAGGGTTTCGGATGGCGGACAATCTTCGCATTGCTGGGCCTGTTCGGTCTCATCGCAACATGGCGCGCCTTGCGCCACTGGCACGAGACACGACCGACCGGCGATGCGCCAAACGCCGGCAGTCTGGGGCGGATCATAAAGGATTTCCGCTTCTGGACCTACACGCTCGGCTTTGCCACGGCGATGGGCACGTTCTTCGTATTCTTTTCTACCGCACCGCGCATTCTGATCGAACGCAGCGGCTTCGGTGAAACAGGATTCAGCCTTGCCTTCGCAAGCGTTGCCGGCGTCATGATCGCCGCCACGCGCATCCTGCCGCGCCAGACACAGAAATGGGGTGCCCGTACAAGCGTGGCCCTTGGCATGGTCGTGCTCCTTGCCAGCGCGCTCCTGCTTCTGGCGGGAGAGACACTGCTGCAACCATCGTTCACAAGCCTCATCGTCCCGATGTGGCTTGCCGCTGTCGGGATCGTTCTCACCGCATCGATGACGGCGAATGGTGCGCTTGCAGCTTTTGACGACAATGCGGGCATGGCGGTCGCTGTCTATTTCTGTGTTCAGAGCCTGATCGTCAGTCTCGCAGGAACTGCACTGGTCATTTTCCTGCCTGGCGATACTGCCTGGCCATTGATCACCTTCTGCACCTTCATGCCGTTGCTGGTTCTGGCCATGCTTGCAAGGCTACGAAAGAGCTGAAGGAAATGGCGGTCGGCAGCACAAACTGTCGACCGCCATTGAAGCCCTGCCGTGGACACAGCATAATGCCCGCAATCCGGTTGCCTTGATTCGCAGCCGCAGCCCCTAGAGCGCCATGCGTCCATATGGACGCACAAAGGATGCTCTAACCGATCGAATCTACGCATCGTCTTTCCGAAAATCGAAATCGATTTTCGGGCCGATGCTGTAGGCAAAACATGGAATTGCCCCATGATCGCAAACAGATTGAACAAGATCATTCTCGCAGCTTCGCTGGCCGCAATGATCGCGCCCGACTTCGCGCCAATGGCCATGGCGGAAGACATGCCGGCCAAACAGGCTTTCGGCGGTGAAAGACTTCCTGTGCTGACGCAGCAGCCACAATCCATCGGCTTTTATGCCAAAGGATGCCTCGCCGGTGCTGTGGCATTGCCGACGGATGGACCGAACTGGCAGGTCATGCGCCTTTCGCGCAATCGCCGCTGGGGTCATCCGCGCATGATCGGTCTTCTGGAAAAACTGTCCCGCGATGCAGCACAGGACGGCTGGCCCGGCCTGCTCGTCGGTGACATCTCGCAGCCGCGCGGCGGCCCGATGCTCACCGGTCATGCCTCGCATCAGGTCGGCCTCGATGCAGATATCTGGCTGACACCGATGCCGAAAAAGCGGTTTTCCGATGCCGAACGCGAGAGCGTTTCCGCCGTTTCGATGCTGAAGCCGGATTCGCTTTATGTGGACCCCAAAAAATGGACCCCTGCCCGCACGGCCCTCATCAAGCATGCCGCAAGCTATCCGGAAGTCGAGCGCATCTTCGTGCATCCGGGCATCAAGAAGCAGCTTTGCGACACAGTGACGGGCGACCGAAGCTGGCTCGGCAAGGTTCGCCCCTATTGGGGGCACTTCTACCATTTCCATGTGCGCCTGACCTGCCAGCCCGGTTCGCCTCAATGCAAGGGACAGCCGAAAGTGGCTGCTGGCGACGGTTGTGACAAGTCGCTCGCCTGGTGGTTTACCGACGAGCCATGGAAACCTGCAAAACCGTCGAAGGAACCGCCGAAAAAGCCGCGTCCGGTGATGGTTTCCGATCTGCCGAAGGCCTGTGCCGCCGTCCTCAACGGCCCTGCGCCGAATTCGGTTGCGGATGTCACCTACGGCGTGCAGTAACGGCTTTTAGCGCTTTTCAGGTCTTTGGCACTTCGCTATAGATTTAAAACGATTTAGAATGCTAATGACAAGGTTATCAACTCGTAAGGTTGCTCATTCATGACGGAACGCCTGCGCATCGCATTGATCGCCCACGACCAGAAGAAGGATGACATGGTCGCCTTCGCCAAAGCGCATGAGCAGGCTTTGGCCCGCTTTGACATCGTGGCGACGGGGACGACCGGCAGCCTCATTCTGGATGCCTGCCCTTCACTCAGCATTCAGCGTGTGAAAAGTGGGCCGCTCGGCGGAGACCAGCAGATCGGCGCGATGATTGCGGAAGGCACGGTGGAAGTGCTCATCTTCTTCATCGACCCGCTGTCCCCGCTTCCGCACGATGTCGATGTGAAGGCGCTGACACGCCTTGGCAGCGTCTACGATATTCCAATGGCGCTCAATCGCGCGACAGCGGAAAAACTGATCAAAGCGCTTGATTAAAGCGCATCCCGAAAAGTGTGAAACGGTTTTCGGAAAAGATGCGCGTAAAAACAAATGATTAGAGCGCGATCTGATCCAATCAGATCGAAACGCGCTCTAATCCTGCACAAGACAGGCTCGCCCGCGGAAGACCACCGCGGGCGGAAGACATGACCAGGGAGAGGGCATGCTGGCGAGTACAGCATGCCTCCCAAAAGTGGGAACCGGCTTTGGGACAAAAACATGCATGAAAACAAAGAGATAGAGCCTGTCGAACAGGGTTTCCGGTTTCCAGTACTCGTCGGCGATATCGGCGGCACCAATGCCCGCTTTGCTATCCTGGTGGATTCCAATGCAGAGCCGAAGGAATTTCCCGTTCTCCAGACGGCGGATTATGCAACCATCGATGAGGCGATACAGAGCGCCATTCTTGATCACACTTCGATCCGGCCACGCTCCGCAATTCTCGCCGTCGCCGGTCCCGTCGACGGTGACGAAATCGACCTCACCAATTGCGACTGGGTCGTGCGCCCGAAGAAGATGATCGCCGATCTCGGTTTCGAGGACGTGACCGTGCTGAACGATTTCGAGGCGCAGGCGCTTGCCGTCGTGTCTCTCGGCAGCGATCATCTGGAACAGATTGGCGGCAAGCCGGAAGAAGTGATTGCCACCCGCGTCGTACTCGGACCGGGCACGGGGCTGGGCGTTGCCGGTCTTGTCCGCACGCGCCATGCATGGGTGCCGGTGCCTGGCGAAGGCGGCCATATCGATATCGGCCCACGCACTGAACGCGATTATCAGGTCTTCCCGCATATCGAACGCATCGACGGCCGCGTCGCTGGCGAACAGATCCTGTGCGGCCGCGGCCTGCGCAATCTCTATCTTGCCATATGTGCCGCCGACAAGGTGACGCCAACGCTGGAAACACCTGCCGACATCACTTCAGCAGGGCTCGATGGCAGCAATGCGCAGGCGGAAGAAACCCTGCATCTGTTCGTCACCTATCTCGGACGCGTTGCAGGCGATCTGGCGCTGATCTTCATGGCGCATGGCGGTGTCTATCTTTCCGGCGGCATTCCGCAGCGCATCCTTTCTGCGCTCAAGTCCGGCGCTTTTCGCGAAGCATTCGAAGACAAAGCCCCGCACAAGGCCATCATGCGCGACATTCCTGTCCGCGTGATCACGCACCAGCTTGCAGCCCTCACAGGGCTTTCCGCCTTTGCGCAGGCCCCCGCCCGTTTCGAAGTTTCGACCGAAGGACGCCGCTGGCGTATCGACTGACCGACAAAGCTTGAGGATGGTCAAGCCGCACGGATAACGTTATAGAAACGCTGCACTGAAATTGCCGATGGCTTTTTCAGTGCAGCGTTTCCGTATGGGAAGTCGTATTTTTCAACGATAGCCGCCGGACCTGCCGGAGGGCTAAGAGACAAAAAGCGCTTTTGCACGTGAGTCTATTTAAGAAGAAAAACAAGAAGATCGATACGGGCGAAGCAACCCGCGTAATCCGGCGCATGATGTCGGAAAACATCCGCGAATATAAAAAGAACTACATTATCGCCATTCTGGCATCGCTCATCGTCGGCGGATCGAATGGCGCATTGGCCTATATGATGAAGCCGATGATCGACAAGATCTTCTATGAGCAAAATCTCGCTCTGGTCTGGGTCATTTGTGGCACATTGCTGGCCATCTTCGTATTGCGTGGCATTTCCGGCTATATACAGGCTGTGGAACTGGCCAAGATCGGCAACAATCTGGTCGCGCGTTACCAAAAGCGCATTTTCGACCATCTGATGAAGCTCGGTCTCGATTTCTATAACGACACCCGTTCCGGTCATCTGGCAGCGCAGATCAATCAGAACGTTTCCGGCATTCGCGATCTGCTCAACATGACGATTTCGTCGATCGCGCGCGATTTCATCTCGCTCGTCGGTCTCGTCGGCATGATGTTCTACATGGATCCGGTTCTGTCCGTTGCGATTTTCCTGATCGGACCGCCGCTTATTCTCGCCGTTGCCTATATTTCGCGCCGCATTCGCTCTGTCACCCGTGATCTCGTGCATCTCAATTCCCATCTGCTGGGCGCGATGCAGGAATCGATTCAGGGCATTGCCATCGTCAAGGCCTTTACGATGGAAGACCAGTTGCGCGCCAAGATCGGCAAGCTCATCGACCAGTCCGAAGGCCGCAGCAACAAGATCGCCAAGGTCTCCGAGCGCACGACGCCCATTTCCGAAATGCTGGCAGGTTTTGCCGTCTCCGGCGTACTGGCCTATAGCGGCTACCGCGCCATTCTCGAACAACAACCGCCCGGCGCAACCTTTGCCTTCATCACCGCAATGCTGCTTGCCTATGACCCGGCTCGCCGCCTCGCCCGCCTTCAGGTCGGACTGGAAAAGGCGCTCGTCAATGCGCGCATGATTTATGAAGTGCTGGATATAGAGCCGCGCCAGCGCGATCTTCCAAACGCCGTGGAACTGAAAGCCGGTCCTGGCGAAATCCGCTTCGAGGATATCTATTTCTCCTACAACGAGACCGCGCCGGTGCTTCACGGCGTCAGCTTCGTCGCCAAGGCGGGCGAAACCACTGCCGTGGTCGGCGCGTCAGGCGCGGGCAAATCGACGCTCATCAATCTTGTCCAGCGCTTCTACGATCTCGACAGCGGCAAGATCCTGTTCGACGGACAGGATATCGCACAGGTCAAGAAACGGTCGCTGCGCCATGCCATCGCCTATGTCTCGCAGCAGCCCTATCTGTTTGAAGGCACCATTGCCGACAATATCCGCTATGGCCGCCCGGACGCGACGGATGAGGAAATCATCGAGGCGGCGAAACTTGCCCATGCGCATGAATTCATCCTGCAACAGCCGCAGGGCTACGACACGCCGGTCGGCGAAAACGGCGTGACGCTTTCTGGCGGCCAGCGCCAGCGCGTCTCGATCGCTCGCGCCATCGTGCGCAATGCGCCGGTTCTCCTGCTCGACGAAGCGACTTCCGCCCTCGACAACGAATCGGAGAAGCGGGTCCAGCAAGCGCTGGAAGGCATCATGCAGAACCGCACCACAATCGTGATTGCCCATCGTCTTTCCACGGTGGTCAATGCAAATCGCATCGTGGTGATGGAAGCTGGTCGTGTGGTGGAAGAAGGGCGTCACGACGATCTGATCGGCATCCAGAACGGCGTCTATGCCCGCTTTTATCAATTGCAGAGCGGCAACGGCGATATCATCACCGAAAAAACGGCAGAAGAATTGCGGACAGGAGAACCCCGATGAGCGGAGAAACGCAGAACAGCGAAGTGGGCCTCGTCGTCGTCGGCGCTGGCGGACGCATGGGCCAGACGTTGATCCGGACCATCCAGACCATCGAAGGCGCGAAACTGGTCGGTGCCATCGAACGCTCCAGCTCTCCACTTCTCGGCAGGGATGCGGGCGAAGTCACCGGCATTGGCCCGCTCGGCGTGACAATCACCGACGATCCGTTGCCGGTCTTTGCCAAGGCGCACGGCGTCCTCGATTTCACAAGCCCTGCGGCAAGCGTGGAATTTGCAGGGCTTGCTGCGCAAGCGCGCATCGTGCACGTCATCGGCACGACGGGCTGCTCGGCTGAAGACGACGAGAAAATCCGCGCCGCCGCCCGCCATGCAACCATCGTCAAATCCGGCAATATGAGCCTCGGCGTCAATCTTCTGTCCGTTCTGGTGCAGAAGGCAGCGCAAGCGCTCGATCCTGCGGATTTCGACATCGAAATTCTCGAAATGCACCACAAGCACAAGGTCGATGCACCGTCCGGCACCGCGCTGCTTCTCGGCGAAGCGGCAGCCAGGGGACGCGATATCGCACTGGCGGAAAACAGCGTACGCGTGCGTGACGGTTATACCGGCCCGCGCGAAACCGGCTCCATCGGTTTTGCAACATTGCGCGGCGGTTCGGTCATCGGCGATCATTCGGTGATTCTGGCCGGTCCCGGTGAGCGCGTCGTTCTCTCCCATCATGCCGAAGACCGGTCGGTGTTTGCACGTGGTGCCATCAAGGCTGCACTCTGGGCCCATGGCAAAAAGCCCGGTCTCTATTCGATGCTCGATGTTCTCGGGCTGAACGACTGATCGTTTCCACCGGAGTGCCGATCCGACCTGTTCAGATCGGCGCTCCAGAGTTTTGTCTTATCGCGCATCTTATCCGAAAACCGCTTCACATTTTTCGGGATGCGCTCTCTAACGGAGCGTTGCATATGTCTCGTACTCTCGTCCTGGTCCGCCACGGTCAAAGCGAGTGGAACCTCAAGAACCTCTTCACCGGATGGCGCGATCCGGGCCTGACCGAACAGGGCCATGCCGAGGCCAAGGCCGCAGGCCAGCGCCTGAAAGCTGCCGGTCTGAAGTTCGACATCGCCTATACGTCTGCGCTGTCGCGTGCGCAGGTGACCTGCCAGCACATTCTGGACCAGCTCGGTCAGTCTGATCTCAAGACGATCCGCGATCAGGCCCTGAACGAGCGCGACTATGGCGATCTGTCCGGCCTCAACAAGGATGATGCCCGCGCCAAGTGGGGCGAGGAACAGGTCCATATCTGGCGCCGTTCCTACGACGTCCCGCCTCCGGGCGGCGAAAGCCTGAAGGATACAGGCGCGCGCGTTTGGCCGTACTATCTGCACACAGTGCAGCCACACGTGCTGCGCGGCGAAACCGTTCTGGTTGCAGCCCACGGCAATTCGCTCCGCGCACTGATCATGGCGCTCGATGGTCTGACACCGGAACAGATTCTCAAGCAGGAGCTCAACACCGGTGTTCCGGTCGTTTACCGGCTCAATGCCGATTCGACTGTCGCTTCGAAGGAAATTCTCGAAGCCTGATAGCTGTTTGGCTGTGAATTCGTCGGGCGCGTCAGCGCGCCCGTCCCTCATTTCAACGCGAAAAAAGCATTGGCTGAAAAAAAGCTGGCTGAATGTCGAAAACGCGATTGACAGAGACAGGTCGACCCCTTAGATGGGTCCTCGTCGCCCAGATGGCGGAATTGGTAGACGCACCAGCTTCAGGTGCTGGCGCTCGCAAGGGCGTGGAGGTTCGAGTCCTCTTCTGGGCACCATTTCCAAGTCTTCAGACCACTACCAAGGTCCAGAAGCACCCCAAAAAGCCCGCGCAAGCGGGCTTTTTTGTTTCTGGATTGTCGTCCCGACAGGATCAAGCTTCAAGCCGGTTAATCCGACCAACAGATTTGGCAGTCGATGCAGTTTTCTCCCTCAGAACGCGACGCTTTCTTCGAATTGCTGAAATGGCGGCGCGATGTCCGTCACTTCAGCGATAGAGCCATAGACGGCGGAATCATCGATGCTTTGCACGAAGCGATGGATTATGCTCCCTCCGTCGGCAATGCCCGCCCCTGGCGCGTGATTTCAGTTGAAACTGCTGCAATACGTGCAGCGGTGCACGACAACTTTCTGGAAGCCAACCGGTCGGCCGCACAAATCTATGAAGGGGCGCGCGCGGAGCATTACCGCGATTTGAAACTGGAAGGCATCCGCGTTGCTCCAGTGCAGCTTGCCATTTTTACCGAGACTGCGCCCGTCGAAGGGCAAGGCCTCGGCAGACAATCCATGGCCAATACCCTGGAGCACAGCACGGCAATGGCGGTCCAGAATCTCAATCTGGCGGCAAGATCGTTCGGGCTTGGCGTCGGTATGGTTTCCATTCTCGGTCCACATGCAATGGAAACGCTTTTCAAGACTCCGCCCAGCTGGCGCTTCAGCCTCTATCTGTGCATCGGCTGGCCACTGGCTGATGACGACACACCCCTGCTGCACCGAAACGGCTGGCAGAAAAACAAAGCGACGATCTGGCATCGTTCCTAGAGCGCAAGAGACGCAAGGCGGCAGAAATACCTCCTGACAGCCCGCATCTATCCTGATCCACCCCTACCTTGTAAGGTAGGCCCCGCGTGGCGGGCTTTCTGGGAGGAAAATCATGCGACGGATCATTGTTGGAACGTTTCTGAGCCTCGACGGCGTGATGCAGGCGCCAGGTGGGCCGGAGGAAGATCGTACCGGCCAATTCGAATATGGCGGCTGGACAGTGCCCTATTGGGACGATGTGGTTGCCGGAGCCATGGGTGAAAGCTTTTCCAAGCCGTTCGACCTGCTTTTGGGCAGACGCACCTACGATATTTTTGCTGCCCACTGGCCGCATCAGGTAACAGACCCCAACGACCCCGGCTTCGTATCCGGCGAAGGCGAGATCGCCAAAATGTTCAATGATGTAACGAAATATGTCGCGACGCACAGGCCGGAAAGCCTGAACTGGCAGAACAGTGAACTGCTGGGCGACGATATCATCGCCTCATTGAGAGCCATCAAGGCCACCGAAGGCCCTGACCTGTCAGTCTCGGGCAGCAGCGAACTGGTCCATCAGTTACTTGCCAGCGATCTGGTCGATGAGTTGCGGCTGTTGATCTATCCGGTCATCCTTGGCAAAGGTAAGCGTCTCTTCGACGGGCAATCCGTGCCATCAGCCTTCAAGCTGGTCAGCTCCACCACATCGCCCAGCGGCGTCATCATTGCCAATTATCAGCGTTCAGGCGAACTCAAGACCGGATCTTTTGCGATGGACCACCCATCGGAAGAAGAAATCGAGCGACGTAAGAACCTTTCCTGATTCCAGCCGGGCTTCCCGAACCATTGGAGTAGAGAACCCGCCCCTTCGGCAAGGCTTTGTCAACAGCCCTATGAATTGTGCCTATTGCGCTGATCTCGCAATTGGCGGCACAATCCGACGTCCTTTGCTCAAATTCATTTGCTTACAAATATAATAACGGGGAGCGAATATGCGCCGTAAAGGCTTGCTGGAATTCGGGAGAAACAGAACGCTTTACGGCCTGTTTCTGTTCTGCGCGATCTGCGCCATTGCGGGCAGTCTCATGGGCTATAGTGGCGAGGATTCCGCTTGGCGCTGGCTGCACTATCTGACCAAGCCAACCGCAACCCTGCTGCTGCTCGCCGCCGTCCTTTGCGCCGAACGCCCCAAATCGAAATCCTATGGCTTTGCCGTCGCCTTTGGCCTGGCTTTTGCAGCACTCGGGGACTTTTTCCTGATGTTGCCCGGCGATTATTTCATGGCGGGCCTGATCTGCTTTCTCATCACCCATTGCGCCTATATCTATGCGCTTTGCCGCCATACGCGCTTTGCCGCGCATAAAGGCGTTTTCGTCCTTTTTGCCATCGCGGCCTTGGCCATCATAGCAGGCCTTTGGTCGTCGCTGCCGACGTCGATGAAAATCCCGGTCGTCATCTATGCCGCAGCGCTCGGCATCATGGCGGCGCAGGCGATGAGCCGCGCGCTCGGCACCGAGCCGGAAACGCCACAGCGCTATGCCGCATGGCTCGCGGCAGCAGGCGGCCTCTTCTTCATGGCAAGCGACACGCTGCTTGCTTATGGACGCTTCAGCCTCGACATTCCGCTGAACGGTCTGTGGGTGCTTGCAACCTATTATGCTGCGCAATTCCTCTTTGCCCGTTCAACGGAGGATTTTGCCTATGGCGACTGAAGAACAGGCATTGCAGCTCTCATTCGAGCGCCTGCGTCACGCATGGCTTGAAGACCGCCCTGCCTATGAGCAGCGTCTGGACGACCTGAAGCGCCTGCGCGAGCGGCTCGAAGCAAGACTGGATGAAATGGCGAAGGCCATCAGCGCGGATTTTGGGAATCGCTCGCTGCACGAAACCCTGCTCGGTGAAGCCAGTGTCGTCTTTTCCGAAATTGATGATGCCCTGCACAATCTCAAGCGCTGGATGAAACCGAAACGCCGTAAGGCAGGCTGGAAAATGTGGCCCGCCAAGGCCGAAATCCGTTATGTTCCGCTCGGCGTGGTGGGGATCATCGCGCCGTGGAATTATCCGGTCAATCTGGCATTGGCGCCGCTTGTCGCGGCAATTGCAGCCGGGAACCACGTTTTCCTGAAACCATCAGAACACACGCCACGCACCGCCGAATTCCTGCAAAGCCTGCTTGCCGATGTGTTCCCGGAGGATCGTGTTACCGTGGCGCTTGGCGATGCTTCCCTGTCAGCACAATTTGCATCGCTGCCATTCGACCATCTCTTTTTCACCGGCTCCACTGCTGTCGGGCGCAAGATCATGGCGGCGGCGGCACCAAACCTGACCCCGGTGACGCTTGAGCTTGGCGGCAAGTCACCTGCCATCGTCAGCGAAAACGCTAATCTCAAACGCGCCGCCCGAGCGATCGCGACGGGAAAATTCTTCAACGCGGGGCAGACCTGCATCGCGCCTGACTATGTTCTGATCCATCACAGCAAGCGCGACGAATTCGTGAACCTTCTGCGTGGCGAAATGCAGGCACGTTACGGCAGCGTATCAGCGGAAAAAGACCGCACGACGATCATCAACGATGCTCAGGAAGCGCGGCTGTCGAAACTCCTGGCCGATGCCGCAAACAGGAGCGAGGCCGTCATTGAGCTTCCGGCAGGTTCCGAACAGCCGCGATCAATGGCGCCTGCGCTCGTGCTGGAACCCGCCACAGACAGCGCGATCATGCAGGAGGAGATTTTCGGTCCACATCTGCCGATCATCAGCTATCGCCTGCTCGACGATGCAATCGGCTTTGTTCTCAAGCTTGACCGTCCGCTGGCGCTTTACTGCTTCAGCGATAACACTGCAGAAATTGAAATGATGCTCATTCGTATCGTTGCGGGTGGCGTCTGCGTCAACGACACGCTTTACCATTTCGCCTGCAGCAGCCTGCCATTCGGCGGGGTGGGTGCAAGCGGTATGGGCCAGTATCATGGCCATGACGGTTTTCTGACCTTTTCCAAGGCAATGCCCGTCCTGACCAAATATGCCCCGGCTCCGAGCGACCTCATCAAGCCGCCCTATACCGGCCTCACTGACAGGCTGATCCGTTTCATTGCAAGATGAGGTTGGGAACTATGCCAACATCCTCCGCGTTCGGATATTGAGATCGCCTGATTGTGTAGGGAATTGCTATTCAAACAGAGATACAATCTGACTATATAAAGACTGATCGCCGGTTCATTTCTCCGGTATAGTCATAGTCTTTCAGAACAGAATACCTGACAGGTGAAAAACGGGTGCTGAAAAAGAAAGAACCAAACCGGATATCGAAGTCCATCCTGACTGCTATCCGGAACAGGCCGGGTTTCAGGCCGCTCAACGCCAATATTACCGGCGGTGATATCGTCATTGCATCCTACAATGTCCACAAATGCATCGGTATCGACAAACAGTTCAACCCGCAACGAACGGCTGAAGTCATCAGTGAAATCGACGCGGATGTGATTGCCCTGCAGGAAGCCGACAGGCGTTTCGGCGAGCGTTCCGGCCTGCTTGATCTCGGCCTGCTTGAGCGCCGCCATGGGCTCGTTCCAGTCCCCATTACCGCGACAATGCCCAAGGGCCACGGCTGGCACGGCAATGTGCTTCTGTTCCGTGAAGGTGTGGTGCGCAATGTGCAGCAGCTCAAGCTTCCCGGTGTCGAACCGCGCGGCGCTCTGGTCGCAGACTTGCAATTTCCGGCAGGGCCTCTCCGGGTGATCGCCGCGCATCTTGGCCTTCTGAAACGCTCCCGTGAGCAGCAGGCCGAAAGTATTCTTACTGCCTTGCAGGAGGCCGATACGGTGCCGACCCTGCTCATCGGCGACCTCAACGAATGGCGCATCGGCAAGCGCTCGTCACTCGCTGCCCTCATGCCGACATTCAACCATGTCGCCACAGCAGTCCCGAGTTTCCCGTCGCGGTTCCCGGTTTTTGCGCTGGATCGCGTGCTCGGAGCACCGCACAATCTGGTCACATCGGTTGAAGTGCACAACACGCCACTGGCGCGCCTGGCATCCGATCACCTGCCCATCAAGGCGCATCTTGACCTCAAATCGGCAACGAACCTGCTGGAAGAATTCAGCCCGGAAATCTTCACGAGCAGGACGGGATAACTCTCAGAGATAGGGCGAACCCAGCCATATAATCCGGTCCAGAAGCCGCTCCAGAAATGGCCTGTTCTTGAGACGCGCAAGATTGACCTCGCGGCTACCCTCGATCACCTTGCCGATGCGTTCTTCCACCTGACGCGCCACGTCGCGGTCGAGAATTTCAAGATCGACCTCGAAATTCAGTCGCAGCGAGCGCGGATCAATATTGGACGATCCGACATAAGACCAAGCACCGTCGATGGTCATCAGTTTCGAATGATTGAAAGCGCCGCCTGCCCGCCAGATGCGGCAACCATCCTTCAACAGCTGGTCGAACTGCGCGCGCATGGCGCGATCCACCAGCTTCAGATTGTTGACGCCCGGCACGACGATATCGACTGACACGCCGCGCCGCGCCGCCGTCACCAGCGCGCTGATCAGTTCACGGTCCGGCAGAAGATAAGGCGTCATGATGAGAATATGCTGCTCGGCAATCGAGAAAGCGCCCATCATCATGCGCTGGTTGGTTTCCACATTCTTGTCGGGGCCTGACCCGACGACACGCACCAGCGTTCCCGTTCCCGGCGGGTTTTCCGGCGGCGCTATCTTCCATGCCTCGCCGGTCAGAAGTTCGCCGGTCGCAAAGCGCCAGTCTTCGGATGCAATATGGAAGAGATCGGCAATCGCCGGGCCTTCAAGCTTGAAATGCGTATCGAAGGCAACCGCTTTGCCCGCGATCGCACGCACGAAACCCGCTCTGATATTCATGCCTCCGGTAAAGGCGATCTTGCCGTCAACAATGAGAATTTTGCGGTGGGTGCGCAGGTTCGCATAAGGCAGGCGCAACCCGATGATGATGTTGCCGTTGAACACATCGACGGCAACACCCTTGTCCTTCAAAAGCTTCACGATGCTCGGAAAGGAATAGCGCGCGCCGACAGCGTCGACCAGCACCCGCACTTCCACACCGCGCTTGACCGCATCACCCAGAGCATCGGCAAATTTTTCGCCAATGGCGTCCCGGTCGAAAATATAGGTTTCCAGCATGATGCTGCGCTCGGCTCTGCTTATCGCGTCGAGCATTGCGGCGTAGGCTTCGTCCCCCGTTTCCAGCATCTCGATGCTGTTGCCGCTGGTGAAATCATAGAGGCTGACGGCATCGCCCAATATCTTCATCGCCCCGAACTGACGTCCGAAGGCGGCGCGCACGAGGTCGTTCGTCGTATCGAAATGCGACAGGTGATAGAGCGCGATCTTGCCCATATTGGCGCGCTGGTGGGTGAGCGTCGACCGCCGGATACGGTTCACGCCCGCAATGGCATAGACCACCGCCCCGACGATGGGCGACAGCACAATCACGCCTACCCAGCCGATGGCCGTGCGTACCTCGTCCTTCGTCATCGTCGCGTGAATGGCGGCAATCGCGCCCAGAACGCCCGACAGAACGAACAGGATATGCGGCCAGTAGTGGGAAACGAGATCGAACATCACATGAACTTTAAGCGGAAAACGACTGCAATAGCAAAGAGATATATTGCGCGGTCGAGCGAACGAACAGAGTAGACAACGATGATCCCACACGCCTCGCACAAAAGCTGGTCAAATCCCGGACATGCCTTATATTGTTCACGAGGCATGACAATTTGAGGGACGTCTCATGGCAACAGCTCATAATGATTTCGACCGCCCGACCTTTCCAAAGGAACTTTCCAGCAAATGGGGGTGGTTCGTCGCCCTTGGGGTCGCACTGCTGATCCTCGGAGGCATCGCCTTCGGCAATCTCGTTCTGGCCACCGTAGTCTCTGTCTACTATGTCGGCCTGATGATGCTGATTGGTGGCGTCATCGAGATCATTCACGCCTTCGGCGTCAAAACATGGGGCAGCTTCTTCTTCTGGCTCCTGAGCGGTCTGCTCTACACGGCAGCCGGTATCGTCGCCTTCATCAATCCGGTGCTGGCGGCTGGTGTGATGACCTTCCTTCTGGCGGCAGCCCTTCTCGGTTCCGGTGCTTTCCGCATCTGGCTAGGCTTCAAATCGAAACCGTCCGCCGGTTGGGGCTGGATCGTCGCAGCCGGTGTCATCACCATGCTGCTCGGTCTTATCATCGCCATGCAATGGCCGGTCAACAGCCTGTTCATTCTTGGTCTTTTCCTGGCGATAGACCTGATCTTTCAGGGCTGGTCCTTTATTGCCTTCGGCCTTGGCATCAAGAGCCGATAAACATCACAGATCACTGGCAAAGCGGCGCGCACTGCGCCGCTTTTTCATTTGAACTCGACCTTTCGGCCAAGTCCTGCTAGATGCTCCCCAACATCTTCGCGGCGCGCTTTCACGCGCAGCCCAACGTTTCGCCATCACGAGTTTCTTCATGCCCGCTGACCATCCCGTTTCCAAGCGCCGCACATTCGCGATCATCGCGCACCCGGACGCCGGTAAGACCACGCTGACCGAAAAGCTGCTGCTGTTCGGCGGCGCCATCCAGCTCGCCGGTGAGGTGAAGGCCAAGAAGGACCGCATCCAGACCCGTTCGGACTGGATGAACATCGAACGCGACCGCGGCATCTCGGTCGTCACCTCGGTGATGACCTTCGAATACAAGGATTGCATCTTCAACCTGCTCGATACACCGGGCCACGAAGACTTTGCGGACGATACCTACCGCACGCTGACTGCCGTGGATTCCGCCGTCATGGTCATTGACGCCGCCAAGGGTATTGAGCCGCGCACGCTGAAGCTGTTCGAAGTCTGTCGTATGCGCGACATTCCCATCGTCACCTTCGTCAACAAGATGGACCGCGAAGCGCGCGACCCGCTCGAAATCCTCGACGAGATCGAAGAAAAGCTGGCGCTCGACACGGCCCCGATCACCTGGCCTATCGGCTCAGGCAAGAGCTTTGCAGGCACCTTCGACCTGCATAACGACACGATGCGTCGTCAGGACAATGAAGAGCAGCCAACCAAGGTCAGCGGCCCGGAAGAAGCCGCCGCACTGCTGCCTGAAAACGAACGCGAGGCATGGCTCGAAGGCGTGGAACTGGCACGCGGCGTCTGCCGTCCGTTCGACCTCGCCTCCTTCCGCGAAGGTCATATGACGCCGGTTTATTTCGGTTCGGCGCTGAAGAATTACGGCGTGCGCGACCTGATCGAAGCTTTCTGCGATTTCGGCCCCTCACCCCGCGACCAGCAGGCCGACACACGCATGGTTGGCTCCACCGAAGACAAGATGACCGGCTTCGTGTTCAAGATTCAGGCCAATATGGACCCGAACCACCGCGACCGCATCGCATTCCTGCGCGTCTGCTCGGGCAAGCTGTCGCGCGGCATGAAGGCAAAGCTGGTGCGCACCGGCAAGCCAATGAGCCTGTCTGCGCCGCAATTCTTCTTCGCACGTTCGCGCCAGATTGCCGACGAAGCCTTTGCGGGCGACGTGGTCGGCATTCCGAACCACGGCACGCTGCGCATCGGCGACACGCTGACCGAGGGTGAAGATATCCTGTTCCGTGGCGTGCCGAACTTCGCGCCGGAAATCCTGCGCCGCGTGCGTCTGGACGACGCCATGAAAGCCAAGAAGCTGCGTGAAGCGCTGCAGCAGATGGCCGAAGAAGGCGTCGTACAGCTCTTCGTGCCTGATGACGGTTCTCCAGCCATTGTCGGCGTCGTCGGCGCTCTTCAGATCGACGTTCTGACCGAACGCCTGAAAGTGGAATATTCGCTGCCGGTCGGCTTTGAAATGTCGCGCTTCTCGGTCTGCCGGTGGATTACGGCAGATGATCCGGCCGAACTCGACCGTTTCATCGCCTCGCATCGTGCCGATATCGCCCATGACCTCGATCACGATCCGGTCTTCCTTGCCCAGAACGGCTTCTCTCTCAATTACGAAGCCGAACGCTGGAAGGATATTCGCTTTGCCACCGTCAAGGACTATCAGGTCCGCGACAAGGCCTGATACGGTAAGGTGATATGACCGATCCTGTTCTGGCTGCTCTCGATTTGCCCGATGCGTTGCTGCATCGGCTTGCCGGTTATAGCAGCCAGCAGGATGAGCTTGGCCGCTCGACCGCCAATGTCCTGCTTCTCGATCATGACGAACACGAACCGCTCGTTCTGAAAATCGAACCGGCCAGCACCGTCAGCGAACTTGCCGATGAAGGCGCCCGGCTCGAATGGCTCGCAACGCAGGGATTGCCTTGCCCCAAGGTCGTCGCTTACGAGACGCAGGCCGACCACCACTTTCTTTTGATGACGCGCCTTGCCGGATCGGACCTCGCCTCATCTGTCGGCACTCTCCCGGCGGACAGCATCGTCTCCATTCTCGCGACAGCCTTGAAGGCGCTGCACAGCGTCGATCCCGCCGCTTGTCCCTTCGACCACCGGCTGGACCGTCGCATTGAAGACGCGCGCAAGCGGGTCGAAGCCGGTGCCGTCGATGAAGATGATTTCGATGACGAGCGCGAAGGCCGCAGCGCCGAAGACCTGTTCACCGAACTTTGCCGCCTGAAACCGTCACAGGAAGATGTGGTCGTGACTCACGGCGATGCTTGCTTGCCAAATTTCATGGCCAGCGAATGTGCATTCACCGGCTTTATCGACTGTGGCAGGCTCGGCCGTGCAGACCGCCATCAGGATCTCGCACTAGCCTGCTGGAGCATTCGCTACAATCTGGGCGACGAATGGGTACAGCCTTTTCTCGACATTTATGGCGGCCCGGCAATCGACGAAACGAAAATTGCCTATTACCGTTTGCTGGACGAGTTTTTCTAAACCGGCATCGCCCAAAAACGCTTAGCCTTTCGTTTCCAAAAGCCGCTCAGCAATCTTCTCCGCCAGTTTTTCAGCCACTTGTTCCTTGCTCATTTCCGGCCATTCCTCGATGCCGGAACGGCTTAGAATGCGGACATGATTGCGGTCGCCGCCCATGACGCTGCTGCCATCCGGCGCATGCGAAACATCGTTGGCGACGATCCAGTCCGCGCCCTTCTTTTCAAGCTTGGCTCTCGCGTTTTCGGCCACGTCCTGCGTTTCTGCTGCAAAGCCGACGACGAGGCCGGGACGCTTGTCGCTATGGCCGACACCGGCCAGAATGTCCGGGTTCTCGACCATGGCAAGCGTCGGCGCGCTTTCACCGGGTTTCTTCTTGATCTTCTGTCCGGCTTCATTGGCCGTGCGCCAGTCGGCAACCGCTGCAACCATAATTGCCGCATCGGCAGGAAGATGCCGCTCCACAGCAGCCTTCATTTCACGCGCCGTCTCGACATGAATGACATCGACGCCTTCGGGGTCAGGAATGGTGACCGGGCCGGACACCAGATGCACCGTCGCACCAAGCCGCGCCAGCGCCGCCGCAATAGCGTGGCCCTGCTTGCCCGACGAACGGTTGGCGATATAGCGCACCGGATCAATTGGCTCGTGCGTCGGGCCGGACGTCATGACAATGGTTTTGCCTGCAAGCGGCTTTGCCTGCGGAGCAAGCAGGTTCTCGATCGCCGCGACAATCGCCAGTGGCTCGCTCATCCGGCCCGTTCCGGCTTCACCGCTTTCCGCCATCTCCCCCCCCTCCGGGCCGATGAAGCGAACGCCGTCTTTTTCGAGCGTCAGACGATTGCGTCTCGTCGCGGGATTGTCCCACATGGCCGGGTTCATGGCAGGCGCAACAAGCACTGGAACTTTGCGAGCAAGCAGCACCGCACTGGCCAGATCATCGGCAAGCCCGTTCGCCATCTTCGCCATCAGGTCAGCGGTCGCGGGCGCGACGACGATCAGGTCCGCATCGCGGGCAAGCCGGATATGCCCGACATCCTGCTCGTCCTCACGCGAGAACAGATCGGTGAAGACATGATCGGCAGAAACGGCGCCAATGGTCAGCGGTGTCACGAATTGCTGCGCTGCAGCCGTCATCAACGGGCGCACATGCGCGCCACGTTCACGCAGACGGCGGATGAGGTCCGGCGTCTTATAGGCGGCAATGCCACCACCGATAATGAGAAGAATGCGCTGCCCGGCCAGCGACGCACCCGCGCCGGGAGACACTGCAACAGCCTGCGGAGCTATATCCTGCCCGGCCAACAGAATGCGCGCTTCCTCTTCCATGGAGCGCCCGTTCTGCGCTGCCCTGATACGCAGCCGTTCCTTGGCGTCATCATCGAGATTACGGATGGTAATGCTGGCCATTTGATTGCACCCGCTCGTTACAAGTGCAATCATTGAAATCACTTTAGCAGGTAGATGTCACCTTAAAAGTGATCCTACAGCCAAATATAAAGCTTAATCGCTATCGCTGCGAGCGAGACCGCAATCACCACCTGCGCGATGCGACCCCAACGTGAGTGGCGCGCTTCAGCCCGGCCGATAGCTTCTGCCGTCGCTTCGTCAAAGCGCAATCCGTTCGCTGCCATATCGTCCAGAGCAACGGAAACACGTTCCACACGCGCAACAAGTTCCGGCGTCTTACGCGTGAAATGCAGCAGCGAATAAGCGCTGTCCTTCGCATCGGCAAGCATACCTTGCGGTCCGAGATTCTTGGCGATCCAGTCGCCCACCACCGGTTCCGCAGCCTTCCACATGTTGAAATGCGGATCGAGCGTACGCGACACCCCTTCCACGACGACCATTGTTTTCTGGAGCATCAGAAGTTCCGGTCGGGTCTCCATATCGAAGAGCTCGGTCACCTCGAACAGCAGTGTCAGAAGCTTGGCCATCGAAATGGTTTCGGCTGGCTGGCCGTGGATCGGTTCGCCAATGGCGCGAATGGCCTGTGCAAAGCTCGCCACATCATGCGTGTGTGGCACGTAACCTGCCTCGAAATGCACTTCCGCCACGCGCATATAATCGCGGGTAATAAAGCCATAGAGAATTTCGGCAAGGAAACGCCGCTGCTGCTTGTTGAGCCGCCCGGTGATGCCGAAATCGACCGCAACGATAATGCCTTGCGGATCGACGAACAGATTGCCCGGATGCATGTCGGCATGGAAAAAGCCATCGCGCAGCGTATGGCGCAGGAAAGACTGGATCAACGTTTCGGCCAGTTTCTTGAGATCAAAACCGGCAGCGGCCAGCGCCGAAATATCCGACATCTTGGTGCCGTCGATCCATTCGAGCGTCAGCACATCGCGACCGGTGCGCTCCCAGTCCACCTGTGGAACGCGGAACCCAGCATCGCCCTTGATATTCTCGGCAATCTCGGACAGCGCTGCCGCTTCAAGACGCAGATCCATCTCGATGCGGGTTGTCTGTTGCAGCGTCTCGACAACCTGAACCGGGCGCAGGCGGCGCGTAAACGGAACATGACGCTCCTGCATGCGCGCGACCATGTAGAAACCTTCAAGGTCGCGGACGAAACGCTGGCGCACGCCCGGACGAATGACCTTGACCGCAACCTTCTGGCGCGTTCCGTCTTTCATGATTTCAGCCGGGTGAACCTGCGCCATCGACGCCGCTGCTATCGGCGCATCGAAATGCAGGTAAAGATCGTCAATCTTGCGGCCAAGCGAACCTTCGATAGCAGCAACTGCGTCGACCTGCGGGAAGAAGTCGAGCCTGTCCTGCAAAAGTTCGAGATCGGCAGCGACATCGCGCCCGACAATATCGGGCCGTGTTGCCAGAAACTGGCCGAGCTTCACATAGGACGGACCAAGCTTGTTCATGGCCCGCGACATACGTTCGGAACGCTGCATGTGGCGTGCGCGCGGACGCGCCAGAAGACCGGCAATCTTGTGTCCGAATGCCGGAAGGCCAGAGAGCCCTTCCACCGGCAAGGCGCTGATAACGCCTTCACGTGTCAAAACCCATCCGGCCCGCATCAGCCGGAAAGCGGCGGATAGATTACTCATGCCCCGATGCCCCGTTCCTGACCCCAACTCACCACAGGCACAATCAAAGCTTCCAGCCGGAATGCAGCGCGGCAATGCCACCAGTGAAATTGCGATAGCTCACGCGCTCGAAACCAGCCTTCTCGATCATCGCGGCAAAATCCTGCTGCTTGGGGAATTTGCGGATTGATTCGACCAGATAGCTGTAAGAATCGGCATCGCCGGTAATCATCTTGCCGATACGCGGAATGGCGTGGAACGACCACTGGTCGTAAACCTTGTCGAGAACCGGCAGTTCAACCTCGGAGAATTCGAGGCAAAGGAAACGACCGCCCGGCTTCAACACGCGATAAGCTTCGGACAGCGCCTTGTCGATATGTGGAACATTGCGAATGCCGAACGAAATCGTGTAAGCATCGAAGCTCGCATCTTCAAATGGCAGCTCTTCGGCACTGGCTTCAACAAATTCGAGATTGTCGGCAAGGCCCTTCTTGATCGCCCGTTCACGACCGACGCCAAGCATCGAGCCGTTGATATCAAGAATGGTGACATGGGCCTGACGACCGGAAGCCTCCACAATGCGGAAAGCAATATCGCCGGTGCCGCCTGCAACGTCGAGCGAGGTCCAGCCGGGGCGCTTCGATGGTGCCAGCCATGCGATCATCGCATCTTTCCAAACGCGGTGCATGCCCGCCGACATGAGATCGTTCATCACGTCGTACTTGCTGGCGACCTTATGGAAAACGTCGTTGACCAGACCCTGCTTTTCGCTTTCGTCAACCGCCTTGAAGCCGAATGAATGCTCCATGCCACCTTGTGCGCCCACGCGGTCCGCATTGCCGTTCTGCTGGCTCATAGCTCATCCTGCTTTTGAATATTAAGACGAAAACGATTTCCGTAATGCATATAAAGCTTGTGCCAGACGATACAAGCAGAGACCGTCCTCCACTACCCCTTTTGTGATCCGGCACTTGTGAACTGTCTTGCGTTAGCGTTTAAAAATGGCCAAAGAGACATAAAACTGTGCGTGTGGGCTCACCATGCGTTTTCTCCGGCGCAAACTGCCGCTAAAGTCAAAAAGATAACAAGAAAAGTGGAAAGATCATGGGCGTTACAGTCGTCAGCCATCCGCTTGTCCAGCACAAGCTCACCATCATGCGCAAGAAGGAAACGTCCACAGCCAGCTTTCGGCGGCTGCTGAAGGAAATATCGCTGTTGCTCTGCTATGAAGTGACACGCGATCTCGAACTGACCACCATGCCGATCGAAACCCCGTTGATGCCAATGGATGCGCCGGTCCTTGAAGGCAAGAAGCTTGTCTTCGCCTCGATCCTCCGCGCAGGCAATGGTCTTCTCGAAGGCATGCTCGATCTGGTGCCCGCCGCGCGCGTCGCCCATATCGGCCTTTATCGTGATCACGATACGCTGCAGCCGGTCGAATATTACTTCAAGGCGCCGGAAGACATCGTCAACCGCCTCATCATCGTGGTCGACCCGATGCTCGCCACCGGACATTCGGCAATTGCAGCCATCGACAAGCTGAAGGAACGCGGCGCGACCAATATCCGCTTCCTCTGTCTGCTGGCTGCACCGGAAGGCATCAAGCGCTTTACCGAAGCTCACCCGGATGTCGACGTGTTCACGGCCTCCATCGACGAACGCCTCGACGAAAAGGGCTATATCGTTCCCGGTCTCGGCGATGCCGGCGACCGTATGTACGGTACGAAGTAAGCATTAACCCGCGCCTGCTAATGTGCCTGGAAACGGGGGCAGCATGGCGCGGGTTTTTACGATCCTTCTGGTATTTGCGGGACTGGCAATTGCCTTCCCGCTTCTGTTTGAAAAATTCGGGCAACAGCCTAAAGCCGGTTCAAACACATCCGCGACAGCTTCGACTGCTCCTTCGCAAAACCCCGCCGCCTATAGCGGACGCCGCACGCAGATCACACCGGACAGTCGTGGCCATTTCATCACGGACATAAAAATTGCCGGGCAATCCCTTCGTGCAATGGTGGACACGGGGGCGAGCGTGGTTGCGATCAACGCAAACGCTGCACGACGCATCGGCCTGTCGCTCAAACCCGATGATTTCAAGTATCGCGTTTCGACCGCCAATGGCGAAACCGTCGCTGCATCCGCCATCCTGCCCAGCATCGAAATCGGGCGTATTCGTGTAGAGGATGTGGAGGCCATGGTTCTGCGCGACGATGCCCTGTCCGATACGCTTCTCGGCATGAGCTTTCTGAAACGTCTGCGTCACTATGAAGTTTCAAACGGCGTACTCGTGCTGACGCAATGATGTGATACCGTACTTCCGATATGGATCGAAAGCGGCTAAACCCCGCTGACCACCGACGCCCAAATACCAATGGAAGCCAGCCATGACACCGGACCAGCGCCTGACCGAGCTCGAAATTCGCGTAGCCGAACAGGAAAAGACAATCGACGAGTTGTCATCCGTTCTGGCCGAACAATGGAAAACCATAGACCGGCTTTCCAAGAAGCTCGGCGCGTTGACCGACCGCTTTCTGGAACTGGAAGAACAGACTGCTCCGGACGTACCGGTCACCAAACCACCGCACTGGTAACACCATGCTTCAGATTACCTCCCTCGCCGACCGCCCCGATCTCGTGCCCATTTGTGCCGCGTGGAACCATGCGGAATGGGGCGAATTTAGCGGCTCCACCCTCGAACAGACCGTCAAGGCTTTTAACGACATCTCCCGCGAAGACGATGGACAGGTGGCGCGAGTTGCCCTCTGGAACGAACAACCCGCCGGTCTTGCCCTTCTGATCCACAACGATCTGGAAACACATCCGCATCTGAAGCCATGGGTGGCAAGTGTGTTCGTCGCGCCTGACTATCGCAGTAAAGGCATTGCCAAAGGTTTGGTTGGCGCCATTGAGGATGCCGCGCGGGAACTCGGCTATGCGGAAGCTTATCTTTACACAGACAAGCCCGACCTTTACCGCCAGATCGGCTGGAGCGATTTCGAGCATCTGGAAGGCGACTATGCCGGGATGCTGATCATGAAAAAGAAAATCGCGCGGTAAGGACCGCGCGATCTGTTGATTACAGCCCGCTTATTGTGCCAGCGGGATCGGGCAGCTCACGCCAGTGCCGCGCAATCCGCAATAACCGTTCGGGTTCTTCGCCAGATATTGCTGGTGATAATCCTCGGCATAATAGAGCTCCGGCGCATCCTCGATTTCCGTGGTGATCGGACCGAGACCACGACCGGCAAGCGCCTGCGAATAGGCTTCCCGGCTCTTTTCCGCCACATCACGATCTGTCTTGTCGAAAGTATAGATGACTGAACGATAGGTCGTACCGATATCGTTGCCCTGCCGCATGCCCTGCGTCGGATCATGCTCCTCCCAGAAAAGGGTCAGCAGCTCGTCAAGGCTCACCACCTTCGGATCGTAAACGACCAGCACAACTTCCGCATGGCCGGTCAGCCCCGTGCAGGTTTCCTCATAGGTGGGGTTGGGTGTGACCCCGCCCGCATAACCGACAGCCGTTACATATACGCCTGGCACCTGCCAGAACAGGCGCTCGGCACCCCAGAAGCATCCCATTCCGAACAGAACCTGCTTATAGCCTTCCGGCCATGGTCCTTTCAGCGGACGACCATTGACGAAGTGGGTCGTAGATGTCGGGATCGGTTGCGCGCGTCCCGGCAAAGCTTCATCCGTCGAAGGCATCTGCGTCTTCTTGCGATAGCTGTCCAAGAAACTCATGGTATCCACCTCCTGATTATCGAGCGGTGAAGCGTCCCAGAGGGCGCTCCCGACGATGACCGATTGCATAGAATAAAAGGGCGAGAATGCCGAAAAGAAGCCAACCCGGTCGCTCAAGCAAAGGGATGCAGACGGCATTCCAGACTCCTGCCCCTATATAGTGTGTCACGAACGTTTCTGCATCGGCCAATGTCTCGGGCGCGTTGCGCGACCACATGGAAAAAAGCGGCTTCGCTATGAACTGCGACGCGCCGACGGAACGCGCGCCATCAAGGACCGCGAAAATCACCGCCAAAGCCAGAAAAACAACCGCAAAACTACGCAATACAAATCGGATCACGATTCTCTGCCCCGGATTTCCTACCTTGATTTCGACGCCGGTTTTCTGACCGGTCTCCCGAAGATTTGTCTTTTTGATGTTGCTAAAGCATAGCACACAGAACCCGTCAGGCTCAAAGCCAAGCTGGAACACTATTGCACGATTAAAATAAAATATAATAATTTCAGACAGTTATCTCGTTGATATCGCTCTTTGCACAGGCTCTGCGATTTAGACGCAAAAACTTGCAAATAGCTGTTGAACATATGCATTTTCTGGCTATATTCGCGCCGCACCCGCTAGTTGGCGATTAACCAGCGCCTGTTTCGAAAAGCGGTGTCACGTTTGCAGTCAGTTTTCACCGTGAGACACGGTTTCCCGACAGCAAGGCAGACGGAGAGGTGGCCGAGTGGTTGAAGGCGCACGCCTGGAACGCGTGTATACGGGAAACCGTATCGAGGGTTCGAATCCCTCTCTCTCCGCCATCGATTTCTCATAACGTATTGAAATAACTGCATAATATCTATCGATCGTACATTTGATCCTAGCGTTGATCCTAGCAGCGATACTTGGCTGAGCTTTCACAACGCTTCCTGTGCGTCACATCACCGCAAATGAAAAACCCCACGAGCGCGGTTGAACTCGTGGGGCTTCTCAAGGCAATCCGGTCATGCGGGTGTCCCAGATCGCAATTAACGCCGTGCGGGCGAAGATGATGAGAAAACTCCCGCACGGCTTTCGTCACTCAGAATGCGGATTGTGCCAACTCAGAAGCAATCACCGCATCGGACGATCTATAAAACTCTGGCCGTCCGGCCTGCTAGAGCAAGACGGCCTCGCCTGACGACTAGGGGACTAAGCCGCTGACGCCGTGCGATCTTCCGCACTATGGGGATTATTGGTTTCCATCGCTTACTTGACCGGCAAGGAATGCATGTGCCTTCGCCTTCACGGCATGACCTTCATCCGTGGCCGCTGGCTTTTCCGCAATTTCAAGCGCCAGCGCCCGAACAGGCTGCACCACGGCATCAATCGCGGCGGTTTCCGTATCGATGCTGACGCGCTCAGGAATTGCATCCGTCATCGCCTGATAGGTCGCATAGGCTTCATCGAACTTCCTGCCAAGCTCGATCAGGTCACGGTCATTACTCATGCATTGCACCTTGAGGTTTGAACAGCCCGCCTGTTGGGCACAGACCATCAATAACCACGCCGCCGCGCCTCGGCGACAGCCTTCCTGATAAGTCTGATATCATTCCCGGCCCCATGCGCGTTGAGCGATGCAACCACGCCGGGCGAGACGGTTTCAAGATCGCGAATGAATGCACGGGCCGCAGACAGATCGGCGTCTGAAATCCCGGCCTGCTGCACCGCTGACAAACCTTCGTTGAAGCTGGCCTCCCGTTGCTCATGCGTGGGTGGCACCATGCCCGCGCTATGGCGCACGATTTCGAATGCTTCTTTCAGGTCGCTCGCATCAGTGCCAGCGGTGCGCATGTCATCAGCGAGGGCAGATGTTGCATATTTCAATGCATCCGCTCTTTCCTTGTCGCCGTCCTGAATGGCATTCAAAGCATACTGATCAAGCTCACCTTCCATCAGCTTGTCATAGTCGGCCTTGGATGTGTCACCGAACAGCTTTTCAGCAATGTCATCATCACTTTGCCCGGCAGTCTGATCGGGCTTGGCCGCGTCACTGGGGAACACATTGGCCGCATCAGGTTCGGCACGGCGCGTCAGGCGAGCCTCAGCCGCGCCTTTGGCTATACCGTTGAAATCAAGCGAGGCGTCCAGCTTCGGCGCGTCGGATGGGAATAGTACGTGTGCAGGATCGATATCAGCCATTACGCGGCCCTCTTGTCTTTGTGATCATTGAGCAGGAAGCGCCATGCAGCGGCGGCAATCTCCCCTACGTCTCGCTTGTCCGATACGCGCAGGCCGCGAATTTTCACGTCCATGCGGTCGAGTGCGATCTCCGATAGGCCGTTACGCCCGAAGAACCCACCGATTGCGTTATGTTTTGCGGTGACAAGAGAGCGCCGCACTTCGCGCTCAACCGCGTCGATTTCCTCTGACAGCGCGAAGAACTCGGCAATAAGCTTGTCGGCACGGTCAGCCAGATCGACCAACTTTCCGGCTGCAACACGGGCATCATCCATATGCCGCGCCCGGCTTTCGGCGTCGTTCGCGGCGGCGGCTTCGGCCTCACGTTGTGCAGCCGTTATGCGAGCCTGCTCAAGTACAAGCTTGTCTTCATTCGCCCGTTTGACCTCGGCATTCATGCGGGCGAGTTCGGCGCTGGCTTCCTTGTCACCACTAACCGCTTGGAAGGCCAGTTCACGAGCCTTGTTTTCACATTCCGCGACGTGAATGGACAGCGCTTCAAGCTGTCCATTAATCTGTGCAACTGTGGCCATGATTATACACCTCCCTCTGGTTCTTCTTCTGGCGGCGGCGGGAACGCGGCAATCTCCGTTGCGTATCCGCTTGTCACCATCTGTTCCGTGGTGCGGTCACGATCCGGCGATGGGAGCGCCCACGCGCGGCCATAGGCGTAACGAGCATTGTTGAAACGGCCCGAAATCTGCGTGGCGGCGTCCGCCCCCAGAACGGTTGCAATTTCCTTTTCCTTGGCTGTGATCGCAGCAAGGACCGGGCGAAGCTGGTCAGCAAGCGCATCGGCCTGCTGTGCCAGCGTGATCAATTCGGGAATGAGAGTTTCGGGTTCCATACGGAAATCCTTTCATCAAGCTAATGGGTCATAGTCTGCCGCCACGTCCCCGACAGCATCATCGTCGGGCCACGCTGGCAGGATCGGACGATAGGCGGGCACTGGCGACTGAGCAGGCGCGCGCCAGTCTTCGGACGGTGCTGGCGGCTTCTGGCTGTCAGCGGGCCGGTCTGAGGCGTGGCGGGGCTGATCAGCGTTGCCGGGACCGGCATGAGCGACAGGGGCAGGCTTCGGCGCTGGCTCAGGCATGACAGGCGCGGAGGCTGGCCTCATGTCCGATGCTCGGTTGTCAGCGCGCATCAACCTGTCGGCCAGATTGTCAAATCCACCGATTGCCAGTTTGTCATTGTAGAGACTGAGATGACGCGCAAGCTGATCGAGCGCTTTTGACTTGTCAGCCAGCTTTACGGTGAAGTTGCCGTTCCGATCCCATGACCAACCGACGATAGCGCGACGAACATTGTCTGGCAGGCGGCGCACGTCGCCCGGCCCACGCAATCCATAAATCTTGCCGTCATCAGAAACGGAAACGCCGTCCGACAATTCAGTATCGGCCTTGCCAATCTCAAGCATGATCTCGGCGGGGTCGTAAAAGGCCATGACGGAAATTTCAGTCAGAACGCGCTCAGCAGTGAGTTCAAGCTTTTCGGCCCTGTCTCCCATTGCGGCATTGATTGCCGCTGCGATCTCAGGCCGTGCAAGCATCTGCGCAGCCTGTTCCTTCGCGGTCCGCTCGCTATAACCGGCGCGGATTGCGGCCTGAGTGCCGTTCAGATCGACTAGAAATTCAGATACGAAAAGCTCTTGTTTGGGCGTCATAGAAACCAGCGACGTTAAGTTTTGTTAAGTCGCAAGCTATCAGCCGATGGTTTCCGCCCGCTCTGGTTACGGCAAAAAAAGCTGACGAAAATACCGGCGCTGTCGTACAAATGAAGAAATGGAGAATCAGGGGCGGCGAATGTTCACGTGGGGGCAACGAGTGCAGCGCGTATGGCAGCGGGCATCAAGCTTGAGTGCGCGCGATCTATTGTTAATCGCGGTGGCCGCGATGCAAGCGGCAACTCTATATTACGCAGCCAGCGCGGCAGATCGTGCAGAAACAGCATACTATTCAGCATCAGAAGCAGCCAACGAAGCTCGCACATGCGACCGGCTCACATATTCGATGGATGATGTGAAACGTGCCGCAGACGAGGCCGCATCAGCTTGCAAATATCGCTAAACCGAGCGGGGGCAATATATGGGAATTAACAACAGCAGAGAGTTTATCAAAGAGGCCAAAGGGCATCCCGAAAACTTCTATGTCATTCATTATTCCTGCCAAAGCCTGTACGATGACAACGAAGCGCTTTCACCGCGCATCACTTCAATCGGCATCACGCACTACGCAACGGAGCAAACGGTTAGCTTTTCGACCCACTCCATTGCCGAAGAACTCCACATCCCTCGCGAATCTGTTCGTGATCGGTTTGACGAAGTGGAGCTTGAATTGTTGCGAGGATTTTACGCATTCGTGCGTGATCGGCGCGACAAGTACTGGGTTCACTGGAACATGCGAAACCTTACATATGGTTTCGAGCACCTTGAACATCGCTATCGCGTTCTCGGCGGCAACGATGCGCCTGTAATCCCAGTGGAGCGAAGATTAAACTTAAATGACATCTTGGCCGATCATTATGGGAGCGATTATGCGGCCCATCCAAAATTGAAATCATTGATCGAGTTGAACGGCGGCATTCACCGGCATTTCCTGACCGGCGAGGAAGAAGTGCAGGCGTTTCAAAACAATGAATTTATCAGAATGCACAACTCCACACTTTGCAAGGTTGGCTTCCTGCATTCAGTTATTCGCAAACTTTTGAGCGGCAAATTACGCACTGCATCGCGGGGATTTGGTGTGGCTGTAGATCGGCTATTTGAAAGTCGCTCAGCAAAAACAATAGCCTTATTCGGTGCGGCAATAGGAATTCCTGTTGGCCTCTGGCAACTTTACCTATGGGCCATTTAAATCGTCGCAACGATGGGCTGTCACCGGTGCAACCGGTTCATGCGTTTTCCTTAGAGATGGTCTCTAGCGCTGTGAAAAACGCAACGCTAAAGCCCTATTCTAAGTACTAACCGGTTGCAGCGGTTGCAGCGGTGACAGCATTGAAATGAAAGAGGTTTTCGTGCAACCGGTTCGCAACATGAACCAGTTGCACCGGTTGCAATAGGGCTGATTTGCTGCAACCGGTTCGTACTGCAACCGGTTCGTAACCGGTTAGTGCAACCGGTTCGTTGGGTCAAAAAAGCGGGGCATTGCCCCGCCTCGATTGCTTTGATCTAAAAGTCGCCCCATGCTTCCTGTACGTCCCGCGCGGGCTCGCCCGGTCGCCACCACTCAGCTATATGCGGATCGCCGCGCATGTATGCTTTCACATTCCTTCCATCGCGACGAACGCCGCCGTCCTTCTTGTCGAACCCTAAGCCAGCCATTGCCGCTTTCATGCTCGCATGGTGCGACTTCGTGAGCTTGTTGATGCTGTCAGGGCCGTCAATCCCGACAAGCTTCCACACGTCCGAAGCCTCAATCTTGAGGGGCCCTTCTGGAAGTTGTTCATCAAGCATTTCCGCCCATGGTCCGAAGTCGGTCACGGATTGCGTCATCCGGGCGGCGTCAGCCTGTAGCGCCTCATCATCGAGCCACAGGCTTTCATTCGGCTCAGCCGCGAGAGCTTCGGCCCATAGCTGATCGCGTACCGATACAATCCCGGCAGGATCGCAGGCCGCGACGTTGACGATCCACCATCGTCTATTGCCGGTCAAATCGTTCAGGAAGGCGCTTTCGTTCGTGGTACCAATCAGGACGAATTGCCGTGGCCGGGTCACCGCGTATCTGGCGTATGACAGGCGCGCTTTGTCGGAAACCGTGGTGATGAACGACTTGACCGCGTTCGCTTCCCTACGGCTCAGCCCATCAAGCTCCGCAAGCTCAACGATCCAAGCGCCGGTTGAGTTTTCGATTGTCTCTTTCGCATCCGCCCCAACCTTCAATTGGTCCGTAAACCACGCCTCATCACAGCACAGCGCCTTGACTAGCGATGATTTCAGCGCACCTTGCGGCCCCCTCAACACAAGGGCATGATCAAATTTACAACCGGGTTGCATTACACGGCGCACGGCAGCGCATAGGATTTTCCGTGAGAACGCCCGATTAAGGTCCGTATCCTCAGCCCCGGCGTAATCAATCAGCCAGGTATCCAATCGCGGCACACCATCCCATTTCAAACGGGAAAGATAATCCTTCACCGGATGATAGGAGTTGCGCTCTGCAATCAAGCCGATTGCATCCGTTATCTTATCTTTGGCCGGTTCCTTGCCATTCGCCGCATATGACACAGAGAAACGTATCTCGGCCAATCTGTTGTCAGTCATCGGCACTATGTCGCGCGGGCGATGAATTTCGATTTCGCCGGAAAGATCGTTCTGTCTGATCCACCATTTCCGGTCGATGAGGAACGCTTCCAACTCGAAATCAAATTGTTCCATCTTGAGAAGCTGACCGGCCCGAAGCCCATCCTGCTCGCTGCTGGCTGCGTTTCCACCAGCAGAGAGAAACACCGCTTCGACTGCGCAATCTTCGAGCGGTGGCGCTTCACTGAGATAATCGGGCGGCGCACCATATCCATCGGGATCAGGCAACGGCTTGTCATTCGGTGGGAACCAAGGACGGACGGTAGCTTTCATGAACGCGTCAAACTCATCCTTGCCCCAACCATCATCAAACGCGTCGGCACAGTCCCACCCTTTGGGGGGCTTCATGCCAGACTGCCAGTCAGCAAATGTATACGCTGCAACAGTCATGCTCTGCCCTCCAATCCAAAGGACCGCATGGCGTCGGCAATGGCTTCCGGCGTCGGGTTCGGATGAGCGAACGGCATGCGAAACGCTGCCTTCGTGGTCGCTCCAGCCCATCCGCCGTCAGCCCGCCGCCAGTGCGTGAAACCGGCCCGTTCGGCAATTCGCTTTTCGCTTTCGTGTCGAACCGCAACCCCGACATGCTTCGCGCTCTGGACAACATGGCGAGCGACGGCCAAACCGAAGCCCATCTTACGACATGCCGGGTCAGTCCATCCAAACCGCAAGCGGCGCGCATAACCCGGCAGATCAAGGCTGCAAACAGCAATGGCGACGGGATTGTTTTCATCCATGATCGCAAAGATCGGGCATGGCGTCGTGCCAATGACTAGCGCAACGTCCATCGCCTGCCGTGACGTTAGATCGGTTTGAATGGCATCGACGCAAATGTGCGAGTATAAGACGCGTTCCATACGGCCCGTGACGTGGCGAACATCGAAATTGTTGATCATGGCCGACCCTCGTAACGCGGATCGAGCTTAAGAACATAGCCTCGCGGGAAAGCCACCTCGCCGTCACTCGATATACATGTCGAAGCATGGTGGCCCTGCCATGCGCCGTGAATGTGAAGGCGCTGACAGTAGGGGCACTTAAACTGCCAAAGCTGTTCTGAGATGCGTCCGCGAACCTTAATCGGCTCGCAATAGAAGGTGGGTATCGTAACCATTTGCCCTCGCGGGATTGCAAGAGCGGAACAGATGTTGTAAAAATCGCAGCAGCTACGGTGCAATTCGAAGATCAGTCCGCCCGGTTCGTTTCTTATCGAGCCGGGCGTTTTCTTTTCCCGGCATGGCGGACTGTCTCAGGCTGCATACGGCTGACGACTATCGACAAACTCTTGCAGATCAGTTGACCGGATCATCGTGAGGCGACCAACTTTCACCGCCTTCAACTCACCAGAACTGATCAGCGTGTACATCATCGAGCGCTTAATGCCGATTGCGGCCATAGCCTCATTGATCGAGTAAAAGAGCTTTTCCTGTTTTTGCATCGTTCGGAACCTTTCAAAATTTGATCCGAACGAAGGAATAATGCGCGAATGGTTTCCGCCGCCAATTTCCAAAGCGCGCCAATGTTTTTTTGTGTCTTCATAGCGATAAACGCTCGCATCACGACTTCGATGAGCGTTTAAACGCAAGGACATTCTTGCCCTTCGGCTCGCAGTAATTCGCCCATGCTTCCATCATCTTCCGACGCTTTGCGAGCGCATCACCGCGCCGGTAAGCCCGCTCTGTCTCGTCACCGACGACATGGGCGAGCGCCGCTTCTGCAATCTCGCGTGGGAACGTGGAGACCTCGCCAGCCCAATCGCGGAACGATGAACGAAAGCCGTGCACGGTCACGTCAATTTTCATCCGCCGCATGATCATGTCCATCGCCATATTCGACAACGGACGGTCGCGCTTTTGACCCGGAAATACATAGGCGTCTGGTTCGGAGCCGAGCTTTTTCAATTCCTCAAGGATCGCCACGGCGCGCGGGGTCAGTGGTACGCGGTGATCTCGCCCGGCTTTCATGCGAGCGGCCTTCACGGTCCAAACCTGAGCTTTCAGGTCGATTTCGGACCACGTTGCGCCGTAGACCTCACCGGATCGTGCTGCCGTTAGAATGGTGAACTCAAGGGCGCGCGCGGCTGTGGCAGGCCGATCACGCAACCCGGCAAGAAAGGCAGGCACGTCCTCAAAGGGCATGGCCGCGTGGTGGCCGCGTTGAAGCTTTTGGCGCTTTGGCAGGAGATTAGCCAAGTGACCGCGCCACATCGCAGGGTTTTCGCCTGAGCGATGGCCCTTCGCCTTTGCTGCGTTCAGTACCCGCTCAATGCGGCCACGGATGCGCGAAGCGGTTTCTGCTTTCTTCTGCCAGATCGGTTTCAGCACTTCGAGCACGTCAGCCGTGGTGATTTGATCGACCCTCTTGCTACGGAGAGACTTGCAATAGGTGTCGCCGAGCGTCATGCGCCATTGCTCAAGATGCTTCTCATTTCGGAAGCCGCTCGCCAGATCGTCAATGAGATTGTCCGCAAACTCACCGAACAGCGGTACGCCGCTGGCAGTATTGCGGGCCTGCATGGGATCGACGTCCTGAGCTATGGCGGCGCGAGCGTCTGTTGCCTTCTGCCGGGCCTCAGCCAGCGTCACATATTCGTATCGCTGCCCCTTCTCGGTTTTGACAGGCAGAAACGCGCCGAGGCCCATTTCCTTTTGCTTGCCCTGCCAGCGATACATGAACACCCATTGCCGCCGCCCATCAGGCAGAACCTTGAGGTAAAGCCCGCCGCCGTCGCTGTGGCGTCCGGGCTTCGAGAGAGCTTCAACCGCTTTTGCTGAGAACTTGTTGATTGGTTTTGCCATTAGAACGCGCCTTAACTTGATCCTAGCGCTGATCCTAGCAAATGATGTGGGCGTAGGCGACCACGAATGAACACACGCGGATACCAAGATGTGAAAACATCAGCATTTAATAGGGTTCTTGCGACATTGGCAGACACTCGCGGACATGAGCGAATGCTAGTTAGGCGGACTCTCTCTCCGCCATTTGATTTTCCCCACAACAGACGCGAGTTACCTCTTTCAAGACGGTAGACTGGTTACCGCATCCGCAACCCAGGCAATAAAACAGCCGGAGGTTTGGACCTCCGGCTGTGATTTTTAGTTCAGGCCTTCTTCCTTGAATGCCTTCTGCACGTTTGGGCGGGCCAGCACACGTTCGCGCAGTTTCAGCGCCTTGGGATAGGCGCTCAAATCGAGCTTTTGACCAACGCCCCAACCGATGATCACCGACGCATAAGCATCTGGTTGAGTGAAGTCATCGCCAAGCCAGTAGGGGTTCTTGTCCGACAGCATGGCTTCGAACTGACCCAGACGACGATTGATGTTGACGATGACGCCCGCCCTCGCTTCCTCGCTCAGGTTGGGCGCGAACAGGCCGCTAAAGGCCGCATGCAAATCCGAACAGAAGCCCAGCGCTTCCTGCAGGCGTGCGCGTTCGATTGAACCATAGGCGGGCTTGAATGCCGCAACGTCGGAATGATCACCGATATATTGGAGAATTGCCGCGTTCTGCGTGATGACAGTGCCGGGCTTCACTTCCAGCGCCGGAACCGCGCCGCGCGGATTGACTGCAAAATAGTCGCCACCGTCCGCTGTCTTCTTGGCCTTGAGATCCACGGCCTCCAGCTCATAAGGCAGGCCCGCCTCGCTCAGAATGATGTGGGGTGCGAGCGAACAAGCGCCGACCTTGTAGTAAAGCTTCATAAAAATCTCCCATCAGTTTCGATGAAAGACCTCTATCAATTCTGGTGTGCCCCGCAAGGAATTGGGGATCACAATTCCTTGCGTAATTGCATTGGAGCGTGTTTCGATCAGACTGAATCAGATCGGCGCTCTAGCTGTTTGTTTTGACGGACAATTTATCAGAAAAGCGATGCGATCCGCGCAGGCTTCGAAGACTGCATTCGTGTCACCACAACCATCTTGTTGAACTCGCCGCGCTTGAAGGCGCGCAGGAAGCGCGGATAGTCCTTGAACACGACACAACCATTGGAATCGCCACGGCGCCCCAGCATGAAAGTATGCGCCAGAAGGCCATCGCGATTATAGCGGTTGTTGCCGTCGACAGGCGTGAGGCGGATCGCCTCGACGCCATGGAACAAGGCCTCGCGCATGCGCAGATCATAGGTATGTGGCGGCGTTGGCCCGCGGTTTTTCTGGTTCACATAACGCGGATTGTCGCGCATCGGACCGAGACCGGAATGGGCTTCAAGGCGCTCGCCGCTCGGCAGGTAAACAGTGGCTGCAGAAATATCGTAGATAGCAACCTTGCTGCGTGCAGCCTGATTGAGAAGTGGGCTGAACAGGCCGGGGCGCGGTTCTTCGGTTGCACCGCTTTCCGGCGCATAGGCGAGTTCGGTCTTCTCATGCATGCGGGAGCGGCGCAGCGACGGCTTCGCGCCCGGCAGCGGCACATCATCGGGCAGGAATGCATCCCGGCTGGCTTCATCCTCTGCGGCCATGTCGGTTTTCTGATCCGGAGCAAGCTGCGGAACGGGAACCGCATTGCCGGTAGGAAGATGTGCCTGCCTTTCAGCGGCATCCATTTCTTCAGCTTGCGAAAGCGGATCAATCTTGTTGAAGGCCGCCGCAGTGTTCGGTGCAGTCGGCACTGGCGCATAGGCAGCCACAGTCACGCCAGCCGTCGCGGCAGGTTGCTCTTGCTCGACACTCGCCACAACAGGCTCGTCGCGCCTGACGCGATCAGCACGCAATTCGATGAGGGATGCCGTATCGACAGGCTTGTCCTCGATCACGGAATCGGGACCGATGTCAGCAATGATCGGCTGATCGTTTACGTTTTTGGCCCGGTGCCAGTCGAGGTTGGAATAGGCCGCATCAGCAGTGTAGGCATCGATGAAGCTCTGCCTGATCCGCCGCGATGGCGCGATCTTGTGATCAACGACGGCAAGTGCCTGCGGCGCGGTCAGGGAAACACGGCGCATGATCGGGGCGACAGGCGCAAAGGCCGGCACGACCGTTTCCAGCGTGCCGAGCGCGGTCATCATCCAGCTTCCGGCCACAAGTCCCGTCGCAGCGAAAATCGCAACGCGCGTAAAACCTTTGAAACCGAGCGGAAGTCTGATGCCGTTGCTGCGCGGAGCTGCGTAGCCATACACTTCTGTTACACACGCCATGATACAAAATCCGAGTGGAAATCAACTTTCGCGGCACCGCTTTGCATGTCAGTTCGGCAAAAAGACGAACAAGACATGGCAAAGCGGTGACTGGAAGGTCGTCTCCAGCATCGTCAATTATGGTAACCAAATCCTTTACGGAATGAAAAAATCCGGTTCAGCTGGCTTCGGAAACCAACTCAAGCGGTCAGCAGATAAGCGCCCTGTTTGGCGCTCGGGAATTCCAGCCCCTCCACCGCAACGCGATTGCGTCCACGGTGCTTTACCCGCATCAGGGCAAGATCGGCACGTGCTGCTGTTTCCCATAATGTTTCAGCGCCGCGCACCATGGCGATGCCGAAACTGCATGTCATCCGGCGGTCTGCAGGCAACATGGGAAAACTGTGTCGGGCCACGCGCCCGCAAAGCCTATCGCCCAGTCGCTCACATGTTTCGGCATCCCCCTGGACCAGAAGAACAAATTCTTCGCCACCGACGCGACCGACAATCGTTGTATTTGCTGCCACTGTTTGCAGAATGCAGGCAAACTCAACCAGCACCTGATCGCCGGTTGCATGACCCAGCTCGTCATTGATCGACTTGAAGTGATCTATATCCGCGATAATGACCCCATGATCACCACGCTGGGCCTCGGCCAAACGCATAGTCGCATGACGCTCAAGGCCGCGACGATTGAGAACACCGGTCAGCGGATCGGAGTCGCGCTCTGCCTGCAATTCCTTGACCACATCCGAAGTCGTCACCACCAGAAGAACCAGACCGGCAAAGACACCCGCAAAGGCACCGAATATCATGATGCCCTGCCAATAGCGCGAATGAATGAGTTCTGACGGCCGGGTGATGTCGGCGGGGAGCCCAAGCGCCATTCCAGCCTGTGCATAGAAATGCACCATCAACAACAACAATGCACCAAACAGCACGCGCTCAATCCAGCTTCGGCGTGCAAGATTGCGCGCCTGAATGCAAAGCACGGCCACCAGACTGCCCAGAGCCAGTTGGACAGTGGGCGCAATCCGCGAATAGCTCGTATCATTCGCAATGAAATAGGCCATGGCTCCAAGAAGACCGAGCCCGATCAGGCCTGATGCAAGGCGGGAATAACGTCCGCCCATGCGTATCATTACACCCTCGCAAAGCAGCCAGCCGCCCAGAAAATGGAAAGTCGTGGCAATCGGCGAGGTCAGGGCCAGGCGGTCCGAGACCAGCGAGATAGGAACCAGAAGCCCGAAAGCAAAACTGGCGAAGCTCAGGCCGAAAAGCAAAAGATGCCTGCGCTTCGTGTCGAGCATCCAAATGCCTAACATCGTCGCAGCAAACAGCAATACTACCAGCGGCGGCACAAACTTCACGAACAGGCCCTAAATCGGTTGAAAATGAGAATGCTAAAACGCTATTTCAAATTGAACCCAATGTGCAATTACAAACCAGCGTCAAAGTCAAGTTGTAAGCTTGCAATATTGATGAACACTAAAACCTAAAAGAGCAACACTGAGAATAAGCGATTGCTAAAAATAAATTGAAAACAACATCCTTCGGCGACGATCTCTTTTTATGTCGTTTTTACCTTCAGATTTATCCCCAGAAGCTTTTCGGCGATCATGCGGCCGATGGGTATGGAAGACGTCGCGGCCGGTGACGGCGCATTACACACATGCAGCATTCTCTCCGTTTCCTTGAAGAGAAAATCATGCACCAGCGTACCGTCATCAAGAACGGCTTGCGCCCGGATTCCGGCGCCCGGCGCACCAAGGTCGGCAAGCTCCAGCGTCGGGCAATATTTGCGGCACTCTTTCAGATAGCGTGTGCGAGACGCGGAATTGCTGAATTCGGCTAGAGCCGAGCGCCAGTTCTTCATCGCCATCTTCCAGAAGCCGGGAAATGTCGACATATCCGCGACATCGCCTGCACGGAAACTGCCTTTGTCGTAGCCTTCTCGCGAAAAACCCAGAACTGCGTTCGGGCCGACCGTGACACCGCCGTCAATCGTACGAGTCAGGTGAATGCCGAGAAATGGCAGGTCGGGATCGGGGATCGGATAGATCAAATGCTTGACGATATTCGCCTTCGATTTCGGCAAGGTGTAGTATTCACCGCGAAAAGGAACGATGCGATGGCTGATATCCAACCCGGCAAGCCGCGCAATGCGGTCTGACTGCAACCCGGCGCAAGCGACCAGCTTGGAAGCGCGCAAGGTCTCGCCATTTGCCATTACCGTAACGCCTTTGCCATCCTCCCGGATTGCCGTAACCGGCGCCTTGAGCCGCACGCTACCGCCGCGCTCAATGATTTCCGCAGCCATCGCCCGCGATATTTTCGCATAGTCAACAATGCCGGTCGCGGGAACGAGCAGTGCCCCGAGGCCTGCAACCGCAGGCTCGACCTTGCGCAAAGTCTGCTGGTCCACATGCTGGAAGGTGATGTCGTTCTGGATCGCGCGCTTGGCGAGCGCCTCCATGCGTTCGACTTCTTGCGAAGAGGTCGCGACCAGAAGCTTGCCGCATGTTTCAAAAGGAATGGAATATTGCCTGCAGAAGGCTTTCGTGGCTTCCGCACCGGCCCGGCACAATTGCGCCTTCAATGAACCTGGCTGGTAATAGATACCGGCATGGATGACGCCACTATTGTGTCCTGTCTGGTGGCGCGCGAAATCGCTTTCCTTCTCCAGCAGGATGATCTTTGCGCCCGGCTCCGCTTCCTGCATGGCTTTTGCTGTCGCAAGCCCGACAATGCCGCCGCCGATGATGCAATAATCATAATCTGCCACGAAGTCCCCTCCTCATGCCTTTCCCGGCGCAGCGCCCTGCCTTGCTACCGCTCGACAGGATGATTACCTGTTACTTATACGATTGCGGTCTTGGTTGCAGCACCGCAAAATGGCATTCTTTGCCAAACCCGTTCCCCCATGCGGAGAAGTTCCATGCGCCATCAGTTCGACCTTTTTGCTCTTTCCCCGGCGGAAGGAGAGGAACGGGCAGAACTGCGCCCTGCCCGCGCCAAGCCCGGCAAGACGACCAGCATCGATGAAGCGGAAATGGTGCAGCGCCTGAAAGACAGCGGGCGTTACCGCATCCTGCAGCGGCTTGATCCGCCGCCGACAGTACCGGATGCCGACCGGATCGCCTTTCCGCGACTGGGCGTCGTTGTCGACACGGAAACAACCGGCCTCAATCCCGCGCAGGAAGAAATCATCGAGATCGGTGCAGTTGCTTTCCGCTATGCGGACGACGGCTCCATCGGCGATGTTTGCGCCACGTTCGGTGCGCTGCAGCAGCCATCTAAGCCAATACCCGCTGACATTACCCGTATCACCGGCATTACCGACGACATGGTGAAAGGCCAGACGATCCCGCGTGAGAAGCTGGACGCACTCATCGCCGAAGCCGATATCATTATCGCGCATAATGCCGGTTTTGACCGCCCGTTTCTCGAGCGCTTCTCAATCGCTTTCGCCAACAAGCCTTGGGCCTGCTCGGTCAAGGAGATCGACTGGACCGCACGCGGTTTTGAAGGCACCAAGCTTGGCTACCTGATCGGCCAGAGCGGCTATTTCCATAATGGCCATCGGGCCGAAGATGACTGTCAGGCCCTGCTCGCGGTACTGAAAGAACAGTCGGGCGACACCACGCCCTTTGCCGAATTGCTGAAAGCAAGCCAGCGCGCGCGGATGCGCGTCTATGCAGAAAACAGTCCGTTCGAAATGAAGGATCACCTGAAGGCGCGCGGCTATCGCTGGTCGGATGGCACGGATGGACGTCCGAAATCATGGTGGACGGAAATCGGCGAAGAGGAACTCGAAGCCGAGCTCGAATATCTGCGCACCGAGATTTATGGATGGCGCGACGCCGATCCGCTGATCCAGAAGCTCACCGCCATGGACCGTTACAAGGAACGCGCGCCGCTTCGCCCGAAGAAATAACCGCGCCCACATCTCAAGCGCCCGCCCCATCTCTCTCATCCTGAGGAGGTGACCTGAGCTTGTCGAAGATCACCGTCTCGAAGGATAGGAGATGGCCCCTCGCCCTTCGAGACGGCGCTTCGCGCCTCCTCACGATGAGGGGCAGGATTTGGCAATCATGCAATAACTGGCCAGGGACGTTGCACGGGCCGCATCTCTTCATAAGCCTTTGCCAACCGCAGCACACCCAGATCATCAAAACGCTGGCCGAAAATCTGCAGGCCGATGGGCAGTCCTGTCGACGTGTAACCGCAATTGATCGAAATCGCCGGCTGCTCCGACATGTTCATCGCCACGGTGAAGGCGATATGTTCGAACGGGCGCTGCGGATCATTGACCGGCGATGCCCATTCCGCCGGATAGGTTGGCATGGGTGCCGTTGGCGAAATGATGAAGTCGAAGCCCTTGGAAGCTGCAAGTGCTGCATTGCGCATGGCGTCCATCTGGGCAAAGCCGAGATAGACTTCCTCGCCGGAAAGCCCTTCCGCCGTCTCTGTCCACTGATAGATATAAGGCAGGATTTTCGCACGGTTTTCCGGCGTCATCTTCTTGATGTCCGACCAGGAACGTGCGCGCCAGAAACGATCAAGACCGTCGATCATGGTGCGATTGAGGAATGGTGCAACCGGCTCGATGATCGCACCAGCATCGGCAAAAAGCTTTGCCGATGCTTCCACGGCAGCTTTCGTTTCTTCGCCAACTTCTTCGCCAAAACCGGCATCAAGCCATAGACCGATCTTCAAGCCCTTGACGTCGATGTCGAGGTTCATCCAGTCGATATCCTGCTGGGGCAGGCTCATGCCGTCGCGGCGATCCGGTCTCGACAGAACCGACATATAAAGCGCGCTATCGGCAACCGTGCGGGTCATCGGCCCGGCAACGCGACCGAGAAACGCCGGATCGATCGGGATACGCCCGAAGGACGGCTTCAGACCGACGAGACCGCACCAGCCCGCAGGCAGGCGGATGGAGCCACCAATATCCGTACCGATATGCAACGGCCCGTAACCGGCCGCACCGGCGCTGCCCGCACCAGCGCTCGAACCACCCGGATTGGTGTTCAAATCCCACGGATTGCGCGCGAGCTTGTGGAAGCTCGACAGCCCCGACGACAACATGCCGAGATCGGGCATGGTCGTCTTGGCGAGCAGCACGCCGCCAGCCTCGCGGGTGCGCGCAGCAGGCGGGGCATCGGCGACGGCAGGCTTCAGCGGCAGTGCCGCGCAGCCAAGCGGAACGGCGGTCCCTTCCGTCGCGATATTTTCCTTGATCGTCAGCGGCACCCCGTCGATGGGCCCAGCAGGCTCACCCTTCGCCCAGCGCGCTTCCGAGGCCTTTGCCGAAACCCGCGCCGCATCCGGATCGTAAGCCCAGAGTGCATTGAGCTTCGGCTCATAGGCTTCAATGCGGCTGATGACGGCTTCCGTAACCTCGACGGGCGAAAGCGACTTCGCCTTATAGGCGGACACGAGTTCAACGGCTGACAAATCGGCTAGATTCGACATTGGATATTTCCTCAAATCACTCAGGCAATTTCAGTGTGGCATCGGATCGCCGCACGCGCTTGCGGCGACCGGAGAAAGGCTTTGGCACGGCATCAACCAGCGCGCGCGTATAATCATGCCGCGGATTGTCGAAGACCTCATTCGTTGGCCCCTGCTCAACGATATTCCCGCGATAGATGACAGCCACGCGGTCGGTGATGGCGCGCACGACGCCTAAATCGTGGCTGATGAAAAGATACGACAGGCCAAACTTTTCCTGCAAATCCATCATCAGGTTCAAAACCTGCGCTTGAATGGAAACGTCGAGCGCGGAGACCGGCTCGTCGGCGACAATCAGCGCCGGTCTGGTGATCAGGGCGCGCGCAATGGCGATGCGCTGGCGCTGCCCGCCGGAAAATTCATGCGGATATTTTTCCGCCGATGCCTTGGGCAAGCCGACCGCTTCCAGCACTTGCGCCACGCGGTCGTCGCGGTCCTTGGAACTGGTGCCGCTTTCCAGCGACACAATCGGCTCGGAAATAATCCGCTTCACCGTATGGCGCGGATCGAGCGAACCGTAAGGGTCCTGAAAGATCGCCTGAAAGCCTTTGCGCGCTTCACGCAGGCCGGGGCGATCCAGCGCATAGATATCCTGACCGTTGATCAGAATCTGCCCCGATTGCGGGCGTTCCAGCCCCATCACGGCGCGGGCCAGCGTGGATTTTCCGGAACCGCTTTCACCAACAATGCCAAGGCTTTGCCCTGCTTCAATCTCCACATTCACACGATGCAGAACGCGCAACGCGCTCGTTCGTGAAAAGAAGGATGCTCGCGGCAATTGATATTCGCGCACCACATCGCGCACCTGCAAGATCATGTTGCTCATAACACCACCTCGCCGTCTCGCGGGTGAATACAGGCGGCGCGATGCGCGATGCCGTCATTGTCGGCGATGAAATCCAGCCCCGGTATCGCCTTTCGGCAATCGTCCTGCACGAAGGCGCAGCGGTCGGCAAAGGTGCAATAGGGTGGACGCGCCAGCGGGTCCGGCACAACGCCGGGAATGGCAGCAAGGCGCTGGCGTCCCGTGCCATGGCTGCGCACAAGTGCCGCCCCATGTGGAGAAGCCTGGAACAGCCCCCTAGCATAAGGATGCGCCATACGATTAAACACCGCTTCCGTGCGCCCGGTTTCGACAATGCGGCCCGCATACATGACAGCAATACGGTCGGTCATTTCTGACACCACGCCGAGATCATGGGTAATGAGCATCAGAGCTGTGCCGGTTTCGTCAATCAACTCATCCATGAGATCGAGAATCTGCGCCTGAACGGTCACGTCGAGCGCGGTCGTCGGCTCATCAGCAATCAGCAGATCAGGCTCGCAGGCAATCGCCATGGCGATCATCACGCGCTGACGCTGCCCGCCGGAAAGCTGGTGCGGGTAAAGATCGAGATTGAAACGCGGTGCAGGCAGCCCCACACGATCCAGAAGCTCGCGCGCCTTGCGCTCCGCATCGGCCCGGCTTTCGCCCAAATGCAGACGGCGACCTTCGGCAATCTGCGCACCTATGGTCTTGACCGGATTGAGCGCCGTCATAGGCTCCTGAAAGATCATCGCCATGCGCCGTCCGCGCATCCTGCACAGTTCCGCTTCCGGCTTGCTTGCCAGATTCTCCCCGTCGAAACGCAGCGTGCCCCGCACCCGCATCCGGTCAGGCAACAGCCCCATGGCGGCAAGCGCCGTAATCGACTTGCCACTGCCGGACTCACCCACCACGCCAAGGCGTTCGCCACGATTGAGCGTCAGCGTGATATCGGACACGATATCCGCAACCTTGAGACCGATAGGCAATTCAACGGACATATTGTCCATTTCAAGCAAAGGTGTTGTCATCTCTGCCTCCTGACGCGCGGATCAAGTACATCGCGCAATCCGTCGCCCAGCATGTTGAGACCAAGTACGGCGAGCGTGATAGCAAGGCCGGGGAAAATGGCGAGCCATGGCGCATCATAGATAAAGGTCTGTGCATCGTTGAGCATCTTGCCCCAGCTTGGCATTGGCGGCTGGGTGCCAAGCCCGACATAGGAAAGGCCCGCCTCGGCAACGATGGCGAGTGCGAACTGGATCGTCGCCTGCACGATCAGCACATGGTTGATATTGGGCAGCACATGCAAAAGCGTGATCGACACATCGCCACGCCCGGCGCAACGCGCAGCCTGCACATATTCCCGCTTCCACAGGCCCAGTGATGCGCCACGTGTGACACGCGCAAACACCGGGATATTGAAAATGCCGATGGCGATCATCGCATTGACGGCGCCGGGCCCGAAAATAGCGGTGATGATGACGGCGGTAAGAAGCGCCGGAAACGCAAAGGCGAGATCGGTCATGCGCATGACAAAGCCGTCCACCATGCCGCCACGTGCAGCCGCGAAGGCACCAAGCGGAATACCGATACCGGCACCGACCAGCACGGCGATGATTGACACCGCGATGGAATTGCGCGCGCCGACCATAATCATGGAAAACACGTCGCGCCCGAAATTATCCGTGCCGAACAGATGGCTGAAACTCGGACCTTGCAATTTGTCACGGAAGTTCATGGCGGTCGGCGAATATGGCGTCCAGACATAGGAGATGACGGCCATCGCGACGAGGATGACCGTGATCAGTGTACCGACAGCCAGGCTGCGGCTCAGCAGCACTGTTTTGAACACACCCGGTTTCGGAAGAGCTTGCGTTTCACTCATCGGCTGCCTCCCGTCGAAAGGCGCGGATCGATGAAGCCATAGACAAGATCGACAATGAAATTGACCGCGATCACGGAAGCGGCAAGCAGCGTCACCAGCGACTGCACGGTGACGAGATCGCGCTGCGCGATGGCCTGAAATACCAGCCTTCCAAGGCCGGGCAGATTGAAGACGTTTTCGATGATGATGGTTCCCGCCAGCAGAAAGGAGAATTGCAGGCCGATGATGGTGACAACCGGGATCAGTGCATTGGGCACTGCGTGACGCCAGAGTGCAGCGTTGCGTGTGAGCCCCTTGGCGCGTGCAGTACGCACGAAGTCTTCGCCGAGTGTTTCAATAACGGCGGAGCGTGTCACGCGAGCAAGAATTGCAGCAAGCGGCAAGGCAAGGGCCAGCGCAGGTAGGAACAGCGAGCGGATACCGTTCCAGAAGCCGCCTTCCCACCCCGCAAAGCCCGAGGCCGGAAACCAGCCGAGCTGCAAGGCAAACAGGAGGATCAAGAGCAGGCCAAGCCAGAAATTCGGAATTGCAACACCGACCTGTGCCACGCCCATGGAAAGCACATCACCGGTCTTGCCACGCTTGGACGCCGCATAGACGCCAACAGGAATGGCAACAGCAACGGACAGCACCATGGACAAAAGCGCCAGCGGCAGCGTGACCATAATGCGTGGTCCGAGCAGTTCGCTGATCGGCACGGAATAAGTATAGCTCGTTCCGAAATCACCTTTCAGAAAACCGCCAATCCATTCGAGATAACGCCACCAGAGTGGCTGATCGAGGCCGAGCTGCTTGTGAAGTGCTGCCAGCGTTTCAGGTTGCGCATTGATACCGAGGATCACCGCCGCCGGATCCCCCGGTAGCACCTGCATCAGCAGAAAGACGATGACGGAAGCCGCAAGCGTCGTAAGCAGGAGCGAAACCAATCGCCCGGATATGTAAGCCAGCAAAGCGACCTCCTTGAAAAGACGGATATCCGCTTTCCACATTCCAACTCGCCGCACGCCCTCCCCTTATCTTTATGGGGTGCGCGGCCATTCGCGTAAAACCGCCCCGCCGAGCAAACGACGGGGCGAACCTTGTTATTCAGCCCAATAGGCTTGCGTCAGGTCGTCAGCCGGAATCGGCATGTTCTTCCACAGACCCTTCACATTCTTGTTCCACACACCGATTTTCGGCAGTGCATAGAGGAAGATATTCGGCTCGTCAGCAGCAAGTTTTTCCTGCAGCTTCTTCACGAGTTCGAGCTGTTCCTCATCACTTCCAGCCTCGGCATAGGCCTTGTAGAGCGCCTTATATTCCGGGTTGTTATAGTTGAAGTAGTATTTGTCGCGGGCATAGATATCGAGATCGCGCGCTTCGGTGTGCGCGATGATCGTCGCATCGAAATCCGAGCGCTTGAACACCTGATCCAGCCATTGTGCAAACTCGATCGGTACGAGATTGGCCTGAATGCCGACTTCTGCCAGCATCGCCGCAATGATCTCGCCGCCGCGACGCGCATAGGCCGGAGGTGGAAGCGTGATGGTGATCGATGTGCCAGTCGGAACGCCAGCCTCTTCCAGCAACTGCTTCGCCTTGGCCGGATCATACGGATAGGTTTCCGACAGATCGACATAGCCCGGATCGACCGGCGCATAATGCGAGCCAATGGGCGTACCGAAACCTGAATAAACGCCTTCGATCAGCGCCTTGCTGTCGATGGCATGAGCCAGCGCCTGACGCACCTTCACATTATCGAAAGGCGCCTTGGCATTGTTGAGCGACAGCAGCACCTTGCCTGCCGTATCGCCCACTTCGACCTGCAGCTTGTCGTCGCTCTTGAAGCGGCTGATAAGCTCCGGCGCCTGAAACATCGGGAACACGTCGATGTCACCGGCAAGGATGGCAGCCGCAGCAGCCGACGGATCGCTCACGAAGCGGAACGTGACGGCGGAAAGCTTTGCAGGTTCACCCCAATAATCCGGGTTGCGCTCCAGTTCGACGCGGTCGCCCTGCACCCAGCGCTTGAACTTGAACGGACCCGTGCCAACCGGCTTGGTCTTGTTGTCGGCAGCCGAATTCGGCGCGACCATGACCGCGTCACCCCAGCCCATATTGAACAGGAAATTCGAGGTCGGGCGCTTCAGCGTGACAACGGCGGTCGCCGGGTCAGGGCATTCCGTGCTTTCAATCGGCGCGAACAGGCCCTTCTGCGCATTGGTGGAATCCGGCGCGACAGCGCGCTCATAGGAGAATTTCACGACCGAACAGTCAAACGGCGTGCCGTCATGAAACTTCACGCCCTGACGCAGCTTGAACGTATAGGTTTTCTTGTCGTCGGAAACAGTCCAGCTTTCAGCCAGAAGCGGCTTCACCGTGCCGTCTTCGACAATGCGCACCAGACCTTCATAAAGGTTGGCATAGGTAACCTGCCGGATACCGGCGGCGGCATTGGCCGTCGGATCGAGGCCCGGCGGTTCCAGTACTTCGCCAACCACCAGCGTATCTTTTGCAAATGCACCGTTGATCGATGCCAGCATCGCGGCTGTTATCAGCCCGGCTTTCAGCAGTTTACCCATTGTTCCTCTTTGGCTCCCCTCGTCTCTTTTTTAAATCGAACGCCCGCCATCCACGTCGAGCGCAACCCCGGTAATCATAGAGGCAGCGGGCGAGCAAAGGAAAGCCGCCGCTTCAGCCAGATCGTCGGGTTTCAACAGGCGGCCCATCGGGATGGAATCGCGGAATTTTTTACGGATTTCCTCGGTGTCTTCGCCCATGAAGGTGGTGAGAAGCGGCGTTTCACCGGCAACCGGGTTCAGTGCAACCACGCGAATCTTTGCTGGAGCAAGCTCGATAGCCAGCGCTTTGGTCACGGAAACGACCCAGCCCTTGGTGGCATTGTACCAGGCGAGGTTCGGGCGCGGGCGCCCAGCGCCGGTCGAAGCGACATTCAGAATAACGCAGTCTTCGCCCTTGGCACCATTGCCCTTGAAATGCGGAATGAGCTTGCGCGTCATCAGATAAACGCCGCGCACATTGACGCCGAGAATGCGGTCGAACTCTTCCGGCTCCACCAGTTCGGCATTTTGCGGCTTGTGACCGATACCGGCATTGTTGATCAGAATATCGACCTTGCCAAATTTCGATAAAGCGGCTTCCACTGCTGCATCGACATCAGATTCCTTGGAAATATCGGCCGCCACGGCCAGCGCCGCATCGCCGATTTCGCCTGCAACGCGCTCGGCTCCCGCCTTGTCGCGGTCGACGATGACGACCTTTGCGCCACCATCAGCGAAGCGCTTTGCCATGCCTTCGCCAAACCCCGAACCTGCTCCCGTGATGAGCGCGACCTTACCTTCAAGCGACACTGTAATTCTCCCGAATGCTATTTTCAGCCGTGATACACGGAAATCGTTTTCAGCGAGGCAAACCCGTAGAGCGCCTCAAAACCCTTCTCGCGTCCATGGCCGGATTTCTTGACACCGCCGAACGGCAGTTCGATACCGCCGCCAGCGCCGTAATTATTGATGAACACCTGACCGGCATGGATGGCATGCGCGAGGCGGAACTGACGTCCGCCGTCATTGGTCCAGATGCCGCAGACGAGGCCGTAGGATGTCCCATTGGCAATCGCGATGGCTTCTTCTTCGGTATCGAACGGCAGGATGACCTGCACCGGGCCGAAGATTTCCTCCTGCGCCAGACGATGATCGGCAGGCACGTCGCGGATCAGCGTCGGCAGGACATAGGCCCCGCCTTCCGGCGCGTCTTCGGCCAGCACGCCTTGCGCGGCAATGGCCAGACCGCTTTCCTGGGCCAGTTCGAGATAGGTTTCGACAATCGCCTTCTGGCGCTGCGACACCACCGGACCGACCGACGGATCAGCACTTGCCGGGCCGACTTTCAGCGCACGGTAGCGTTCGCTCATGCGCGCTACGACATCTTCATAAATGCTGCGCTCAACCAGAATGCGCGACGACGCCGAGCAGGTCTGACCGGCATTCTGAATTCCCGCATTGACCAGAAACGGCAAAGCGCGGTCGAGATCGGCATCAGCGAAAACGATCTGAGGCGATTTTCCGCCGAGTTCCAGCGTCACCGGCACGGTGTTCTTCGCAGCCGCAGCCTGCACAGCCTCGCCCGTGCGCACCGACCCCGTAAACGAGATATGGTTGACATCGGGATGTTCGGAAAGCGCTGCACCCGCTTCCGCGCCAAGTCCGGTCACCACATTGAGCGCGCCCTTCGGCAGACCGGCCTTTTCGGCAATTTTTGCAAACTCCAAAATGGTCAGGCAGGCTTCTTCAGCAGGTTTGACCACGGCTGCATTGCCCATGGCAAGCGCTGCGCCAAGGCTGCGGCCCAGAATCTGCATCGGATAGTTCCACGGAATGATGTGGCCGGTAACGCCGTGCGGCTCATAGATCGACAGAACCGTAAAACCGTTCTGATAAGGCAGCGTATCGCCATGCACCTTGTCAGCGGAAGCGCCATAAAACTCGAGATAACGCGCCAGCGCCACCACATCGGCACGGGCCTGGCCGACCGGCTTGCCGACATCCTTTGATTCCAGATCAGTCAGAAGATCAATGTTCTTCAGCACTTCTTCCGACATGCGGTGCAGCACACGACCGCGCTCGGTCGCCGTCAGCTTGCCCCAATCGCCGGAAAGCGCGCTACGGGCCGCAGCCACCGCCAGATCGATATCAGCCTTGGTGCCGCGCGCAATCAGCGCAAGATCGCTGCCGTCGGAAGGATTTCGGAGCGTGATATGCTCGCCGCCAACGGCATCCTGCCATTCGCCTGCGATGAAATTGCCATAACGGAGCAAGCCGGCTCCTCCCGTCTTGTTCTCATGTTTCATTTTCATTCTCCCGAAGAGGCATTTCCGCCTCAAGTCTCGCGGTTGTGGCGCGGATATGCGCCCGCGCCCGCCGCTCGGCTTCTTCGCCGTCGCGCGAAGCGATGGCTTCGACAATGGCTCCATGTTCGCGGATCGCATCGCGCGCCCTGTCGACGGACAACGAGAACGAAGGCGCAAAAACCTGCGATGTCATCCGCAGAAGCGGCACGAAGGCGATCAGCGAGGCATTGCCCGCGGTGTTCATCACCGCCATATGGAAATCAACATTGGACTGGGTATAGGCTTTCGCATCCCATGGATCGACGACCGTGCCCTGTCCTGCAACATGCGCACGCAGTTTTGCAATATCCACATCGCTCGCCCGCTCGGCGGCAAAACGCGCTGCCACACCGTCCAGCACTTCGCGCACCGCATAGGCATCGATCAGGCGGGTGAGATCGGCGGAAGCGACACGCACCCCCCTGCCCGGCAGGTGAATGACCAGCCCATCCCGCTCCAGAACGCGCAAGGCTTCACGCAAGGGCGTCCGGCTGATGCCGAACTCTGCCGCTATATGTTCCTGCCTGAGTATCGCGCCCGGCGCATAGTCACCAGCATAGATTCGCTCACGAAGCGCCTCTGCTACTTCGTCCAGCAAACGGGTCTGACTGCGCCATTCAAAAGCCGCCAATAGAAAAGCCTCCCAACTTTTCTGGACACAATATCCTGGATACAAAATCAGTCAATCTGAAAACGGATGTGCTTTTCAGAAATTAAACAGAGAATGAAAGACCGGAAATTTCGTGAAAGGCACTCGAAACGATACAATCAATCAGAGAAAGCAATTGTCGAGGGAAGGCACGGGTCGGCGGCCTGTCTGAAACCGTCTCAGTCTCCGACAATCTCCGCCAGCATTTCGGCAAGCTGACGGATCTGGTCGGGGCCATTGTCCATGTGCCGGATGACAATTTCCATCGGCTCGACGGACGGCAATCCTGCTGCGGCAGGCACCACCCGATGACCGGGAAGCGCAACACGCGTCGGCAGCAGGCTGACACCCAGCCCCTCGGCGACCGCACTTTGAATACTCGCCAGACTGGAGCTGGTGAAAACCACATGCCAGCGCCTGCCCACCCGATCGAGAGCCTCCATCATGTCGCTGCGATAAAGCCCGTTCGGTGGGAACACGACGAGCGGCAGCGGATCAACATGGGAAACGGGAAAATCGGCGCTATCGAGCCAGGACAGCGGCTCCGGCCAGTGCATGGTCCCAACCGTTTCGCCACGTTTTTGTTTCACCATGACAAGGTCAAACTCACCGGTCTCGAAACCTTTCTGCAAGTCACGGCTGAGACCGCTCGTCACCTCAAGTTTCGTGTTGGGATGTGTGCGCATGAAACGTGCCAGCGCAGGCGTAACCAGCCGTGAGGCGAAATCCTCCGGCAGGCCGAGGCGGAACACGGCAGCAAGTGCTGTGCCGGTCATCGCGGCTGCCGCCTCGTCATGCAAGTGCAGAATACGGCGCGCATAGCCCAGCAACTTTTCGCCTGCATCCGTCGGGCGCACATCATGCCGGGCACGTTCCAGAAGCGCCTGTCCAACAGCTTCCTCCAGCCGCATGATCTTCTGGCTTATGGTCGATTGGGTCGAGTGCAGCTGCAAGGCCGCAGCCGTAAAACTACGGCTGTCGACAACAGCCACAAAGGCCCGCAAAAGATCGAGATTGAAAGAAGTATTCATGAACCCACTGGATATCAGTTCAACATTTAATTTCCAAATATGACACCCTGCTTGTATGAACGCAACAAGCAGGAGAACCAGCCGATGCGTCAAACAATATTCAGCTTGAGTGCCTTGGCATTGATTGCAGGGACGATAGTTATGACCGAACCGACATTGCCGGGCCACCACGCCGCAGCCCAAGCCCAAGCCGAAGCCGAAACGTCTCTTCTTCAGGCCGCAGCGGCTGGCGATCTGGCGGCGGTCAATGCAGCCATCAAGGCCGGAACAGACCTCGAAGCGCGGGGCAAGAATGGCGAGACGGCACTTCTGGCGACAACCCATGCCAATCACGTCGATGTCGCCCGTGCGCTCATTGATGCTGGCGCCGACGTCAATGCCAAGGATGCCATCAAGGACAGCCCCTATCTTTATGCTGGCGCGCGCGGACACCTCGAAATCCTCAAGATGACGCTTGCGCACGGTGCGGACCTGAAGAGCACCAATCGCTATGGCGGAACTGCACTCATTCCCGCCTCCGAACGCGGCCATGTCGAAACGGTGCGCACGCTGATCGAGGCGGGCGTCAAGGTCGATCACGTCAATAATCTTGGCTGGACGGCGCTCCTCGAAGCCATCATGCTCGGCGACGGCGGCCAGCGCCACGTCGATATCGTGAAGCTTCTCATTGATGCAGGGGCCGACGTCAATCTGGCAGATAATGACGGCGTCACGCCGCTTCAGCATGCCCGCAGCCGCGGCTTTGCGCCGATGGTGACCATGCTGGAAAAGGCTGGCGCGAAATGAGCAACGACCGCACATATCTCGATCAGGCCATAAGGCTCGCCTTCGACAATGTCGAACAAGGCGGACGCCCGTTCGGCGCCGTGGTCGTCAAGGGCGGCAAGGTCATCGCCACAGGCGTCAATCGCATGCAGGCCGATTGCGATCCCACCGCCCATGCCGAATTGCTGGCACTGCGCGCGGCGGGCAAGACGTTGCAATCGCCACGGCTCGACGGCTGTGAAGTCTATGCCAGCGGCCAGCCCTGCCCCATGTGCTTTGCCGCGATGCGCATGGCGGGTATTGAAAAAATCCGCTTCGCCTATTCCAATGAGCAGGCCGAACCCTTCGGCCTTTCAACCGCAAAAATCGCCGCTGAACTCGCCAAGCCCCTCGGCGCGCAGACCGGCATCAGTTTCGAACATTCCCCACCGGAAAACGATCCTGACCTCTACCAAGTATGGGAAAGCAAGAAGAAGACTGGCGCCTGAAACATGCAGACTACCATTCATCCGGCGACCGGCAGCAAGAACACAGCAAGCCTCGCCCTCATCACGCTCGTCGTCCTGATCGGCCTCAACCTGCGTCCGTTCCTGACCGCGCCGGGGCCGGTACTTTCGAATATCGCAGCCGATACCGGAATGGGCTTTGGTGCGCTTTCCCTGCTCACCTTCCTGCCAATGATGCTGATGGGGCTTGGCGCTTTCGCCGCCCCGCGCATCCAGTCGCTGTTCGGCACCCGGCGCAGCATGTTCGCAGCACTTACCATCCTTGCAGCAGGCTCCCTCCTGCGCGGTTTTGTGCCGGACGGCGTTTCGCTGGTGCTAACCGCCGTTCTGTGCGGTGCTGGCGTTGCAATGATTCAGGCCTTGATGCCCGGCCTCATCAAGGCCAATTTCCCGTCAAGCATCGCCACCGTGACAGGGCTCTATTCTGCCATGATAATGGGCGGCGGAGCTCTCGGCGCGCGGCTGACACCATGGCTTGCAGGCAGCCAGCATAACTGGCGCTTCGCCCTTTCCGTCCTTGCAATTCCCGCAGTGCTGGCCTTGCTAACGGCACTGCCCATTCTTCGCGAAACGTCATCGTCGGGCAAAAAATCCGGAATAACCGGGCACCTGCTGCAGCGCCCTCGCACCTGGGTGCTGATGGCTGCTTTCGGTCTCGTCAATGCGGGCTACTCGTCCATGGTCGCCTGGCTCGCGCCCTATTATCAATCGCTAGGGCTTGCTGCCTCCACCACCGGCAATCTCGTCGCGGCGATGGCTGTTGCACAGGCGCTAGCGGCTTTCGGACTGCCGCTCGTCGCCCGCCACAGTACCGACCGCCGCCCGTGGCTGCTGTTGACATTGGCTATGCAGGCAGTTGGCTTCGCAGGCCTTGCCTTGGCACCCCAGCTTTCGCCTTTCTTCTGGTCTGCGATCTGCGGCGCAGGTCTCGGCGGCAGCTTCGCACTCGCCATGATTACATCGCTCGATCACCTGCCCAAACCGGAAGAAGCAGGCGCACTGGCTGCCATGATGCAGGGCGGTGGCTTTCTGATCGCAGCTCTCGGTCCCGTCGCAACCGCTTTCCTGCATGGGCTGACCGGCTCTTTTGCTTCCGGCTGGATCTTGCACCTCGTTCTGGTCGCAAGCATCTGCCCGCTCTATCTGAGCTTCAATCCGCACAAATATGCGCATGTGATGAAACTGCCGGTTCCAGCGGAAAGTGGCACACAATAGCGTTACCCGGCCAGTTTATGGCCCGAAAACGGTTTTCGGCAGGCAATTTTCGGCTAGATAGCTTGCTGACCTTCCCAATAGGGTTAAGGTTATAGGAAACCTGTTTTTATTTTTGGCATTTGAAGCGGTTCCGGCGAACATGGAAGCGCCAGCCATATTAATCCGAATACTGGTCATAATATGAAGCACGAAACCGCGATCCATCAAGGCACGTCCGTCGCTCCGGACGGTTTGCCCAAGCCGAGAATCTATTGGGCATGGGCAACCCTGATGGTGGGCCTGACGCTTGCCGTCATCGATGGCACCATCGCAAATGTCGCCCTCCCGACGATTGCCGCCGATTTTTCGGCTGGTCCTGCAGCCTCGATCTGGATCGTCAACGGCTACCAGCTTGCAATTGTGGTCACCTTGCTTCCGCTTGCAGCACTTGGTGAAATCTATGGCTACAGGCGTGTCTATCTTGGCGGCGTGGCATTGTTCACCGTCGCTTCCGTCGCCTGCGTTTTCTCACGTTCACTGGAAGCGCTCACTTTCGCCCGCATCATACAGGGACTGGGTGCAGCAGGCCTGATGAGCGTCAACACCGCCCTTTTGCGCTATACGGTGCCGCAGGCGAAATTCGGTACAGCCATCGGCCTCAATGCACTCTTCGTCGCCGTTTCATCGACCATCGGGCCGACGCTTGCCGGTGTCATGCTATCATCCCTGAGCTGGCCGTGGCTTTTCGTCATCAATATTCCACTCGGCGTTGCTGCCGTCCTGATGGGCCTCAAAAGCCTGCCCGAGAATGAGCGCTCCGCACGGAAGTTCGACGTGGTCAGCGCCATCCTGTCAGCGCTCACCTTCGGCCTTCTGGTCACGACCATCGACAGTGCAGGCAACGAAATCGGTTCTGTCGTCGTGCTGTTGCAGGCGGTGGGCTGCGTAACCGCAGCTGTTCTCCTCACACGGCGGTCGCTGCGCATGGCCGATCCGCTGCTGCCGCTCGACCTCTTGCGCATTCCCGTCTTTACGCTTTCCATCTGCACTTCGATCATGTCGTTTCTGGCGCAAATGATGGCGTTCATCTCTCTGCCGTTCCTCTTTCAGGTCGTCTTTGGCTTCAGGCCGATCGAGGTTGGTTTCCTGATGATGCCCTGGCCCATTGCGCTTGCCATCGTCGCGCCGCTTTCGGGCAAACTGTCCGACAAACACTCACCGGCAATTCTGGGCCTGCTTGGGCTCATCATATTCGCCATCGGCCTTGCTCTGGTCGGCATGCTGCCGGAACATCCGTCGATCCCGGATATATGCTGGCGCATGGCAATTTGCGGAATTGGTTTCGGCCTCTTTCAGGCACCGAACAATCGCATGATGATTACCTCCACGCCACGCTCACGCAGCGGGGCCGCCAGCGGCATGCTGGGCACGGCGCGCCTTCTCGGCCAATCGCTGGGGGCGGCTTTCGTCGCCTTTCTGCTGTCGCAATGGGGCGTGGAAGGTACACCCTATATTCTCTTCTTCGCGTCCGGCTTCGCACTGTTTGCCTCGCTGATCAGCGTCACACGCCTCGGGCGTTGACTTCATCCACAGCTTTGGAGGGAACCGGAAAATATCTTGCACAAAGAAGCAAATTTCCCTGTTGCAATCTCCGAACCGTTGGTCCATATAGCGCCTGCCTGACGGAAACGAACGGTTTCCGGAATGACTGGCGCGAGCGGGTGTAGCTCAGGGGTAGAGCACAACCTTGCCAAGGTTGGGGTCGAGGGTTCGAATCCCTTCGCCCGCTCCAGTTTTCTTCATGAAAATCAAAAGCTTAAGAAGCGCCCTACGGGGCGCTTTTTTGCTGACACAGCTTCGATGACGGCGCGTTGTCAGCAGTTTGTAAGCGCGAGAAATAGCATTCTCGGATATTGTAGCGTGACGCTTCTGCCCCACGATCTGGATGGGGACATAATCCAATGTCGCCAAGACGCAATTTTTTGCTGACGTCTATCAAATTGGCGTTGCGACCTCCGGACAAACCGAAGGTCAGAATTTGGACCGACTGCAAGGCCAATAGAGCGTACTGGAAAGATGAAATGGAAGCTGACAATGAAGCCCAATTGAATTCTTACCGACAGCCGGGCATCAAACATCGCGCTTCTCTTTCCATCGAAGGACGCGCGGATGCCGGGCAAGCAGTGGACTTCCAATATCTCATCATAAGGCCCTCTGTCTGCTCAGGGCTCGAGATCAGATCGGAATGCCAAGATCCTGGACGTTATCGTTCGTTCCCGAACTGCTGCGAACGGACGGCCATACCACCGTCAGGCGATCGCTATTTATCTGTTTATCAAATTGTGTAATTGTGTAATCGTATTGCGTCAACCCGACGGGCGTGTGACAAACTCGGTCATGACGCTTTCGAGACCATGACTTCAATGAACGACGTATCGACCAGTATTTCCTCTCCCGCTTTGCGAATGGGCGACGCCGCCCCTGATTTTGAAGCCCGATCCACCCAGGGCCCGGTTCGGCTTTCCGACTTCAAGGGCCGGTGGCTGGTATTCTTCTCGCACCCGGCCGATTTCACGCCCGTCTGCACGACGGAGTTCGTTGCACTCGCTAAGGCGCATGACCGGTTCGCGGCTCTCGACTGTGCGCTGTTGGGACTATCGGTCGACAGTCTCTATGCGCATCTCGCCTGGAGCCGCGCCATCCGCGAGCTGTTCTCGGTCGACATTCCCTTCCCAGTCATCGAAGATCCCTCGATGCTCGTAGGCCGAGCCTACGGCATGATCGACGAAGCGCCTGAAGACAGCGCGGGCGTTCGGGCGAGCTATTTCATCGACCCGGAAGGCGTGATCCGGGCGATCACCCATTACCCTCTGACGATCGGGCGTTCGGTCGACGAGATGGTGCGGATGGTGGCGGCCTTGCAAGCCACCTATTCGGGCGAGAAGCTGGCGCCGGCCGACTGGCAGCCGGGCCAGCCACTGCTTCATCCCGCCGACGAAAAGGCTCAGGATGAAGCCGACTGGTTCTGTCGGAGGGATGGATGATGACGCTCTGGCAATCGCGGGCGCAAGCGGATATCGCGGCCGACAAGCTTCGCAGGTTCGCTCAGCCGCAAAGATTGATGATCTTGTCCCTTCTGCTCGAAGGTGAAAAATCGGTCACCGAAATCGACATGGCGAGCGGGATCGGCCAGCCAGCACTCAGCCAGCAGCTCGCCGAACTCCGCAAGGCAGAACTCGTGACAACGCGCCGGCAGGCGAAGCAGGTTTATTACAGCCTCGCCGATGACACCGTCGTCTTGTGTGTGCGCAGCATCGAGGCGGTGTTCGGCGCCGGCGATCCTGAACAGGCGCTCTTGAGCATGGTCAAACCGGACGTCCGGCCGGAGCGAAGCGGGATCGTGCGGGGCGCGGCCAACTTCGTGCGAATACGTTGACCGGAAGGCATGCCTTAAACCACTCTTAAGTGTGCAGGCGGGGCACTCTCTCCGAGCATTGAATTGCCGCAGGAGCGCGTCACAACGGCAGAAAGGATACGCTACGATATCGCGCTTCTACAGGTCAATGAGATGCACAGCTACCCCGCGAGTTGATCGCAGGCTTCAAGCGCCTGGGCCGCGTACATGACCGACGGCCCCGCGCCCATATAGACGGCCATAGCCAAGGTCTCGCTGATCTGCTCACGGCTCGCGCCGGCTTTGACGGCACCTTCGGCATGATAGGCTATACAAGGCTGACACCGCGTCGCGACGCCAATGGCAAGTGCAATCAACTCCTTCGTCGTCTGGTCGAGCGCTTCGCCGCTATGTGCGGCCCGTGACATGTCGCTGAAGGCTTTCATAACATTGGGCGCATCCTGCCGGAGGGACCTTACGCCGCCATTCATATTCTCGATGAGTTTTTTCCAGTCTTCGATCATGGTCATCTCCTGTGTTCAAGCATATTGCTGTGCGGCTCCAAACCGTTGGAAACCGCGAAAGTACGAAATGGAATCAAGTCATGAAGGCGCCAGCGCTGCGATAGAGCACGTAGGCCGCGACGACAAAGATCAGGCCCGCAAAGATACGATTCAGCGTGTTCTTGCCCGTCGACAGGCGATTGGCGAGCATCATGCCAGCAACGCCGCCGGCGAGCCCTCCTGCGATGAACTCGAAGGCAACGGGCCAATCGACGAGGCCGGAAGCGGCATTGTTGAGCGCCGTGGCGAGCCCGAAGCTACCGACCGCCAAAAGTGAAGAGCCGATCGCATTGATTATCGGCATGCCGGTTGCCAGAATGAGCGCGGGTACGATCAAGAAACCGCCGCCGATCCCGAAGAAGCCAGATGCCGATCCGGCGACAAATGCGACGGCGGCCGTGACGAGGCAGGTGCGCAGATCCGCAGGACGTTCCGGAGCGCTTCCGGGCTTACGCGGACGCAGCATGAGGATGCCGACGAGGACCATCAGCAGGCCAAACAAGAAAAGCAGCCGCTGACCGTCGACGAGTTTGCCGAGGGTCGAGCCGGCGAACGCGCCGAGCGTGCCGATGCCTGCGAAGATGATCGCACAGCGCCAGCGGACATTGCCGCTCTTCGCATGGCCGATGAGATTGGCGAAGGCGTTGACGGATACGGCGAGCGCGCTGGTTCCTATGGCAATATGCGGTTGGGTTACTCCGACCACGTAGAGCAGCAAAGGCGTCGCCAGGATCGAGCCACCACCCCCGACGAGACCCAGGGAGAAGCCGACGAGGCCGCCCGAAGCGAATGCCGGGCCGAGATTGGCAAGCATGGCTCACACCTTCCCGGCCAGAAATCGATCATGGGTGACCATTCCGATGAACATGGCGACCGCGAAGATCACTGCGGGCAGCAGACCAAGCGAGAGGGATGCGATTGCAGGACCGGGGCAGAAGCCGGCCAACCCCCAGCCGACGCCGAAGATCGATGAACCGATGATGAGTGGGCGGTCGATGCGGGTCTTGGTCGGCAGCTGAAGCTTATCGTCGAACAGAGGCTTGTTGATCGCGAAGGCGATCCTGTAGCCGATGAAGGCGACGACGACGCCGGCGCCGAGAACGAAGATCAGACTCGGGTCCCATGCACCTGTGATGTCGAGGAAAGCTTTCACCTTTGCGGGATTGAGGAGGCCGGAGATCGCAAGGCCGAGCCCGAAGAGCAGGCCGGCGGCAAGGCTCGTCAGGATGCGCATGGCCGCCGTCATAGCCAGCCTCCGAGCCGCATCACGAGCACTGTCAAGATCGCGGTGATCAGAAAGGTCAGCACCGCCGCGAAGGACCGGGGAGACAGTCGTGCCAGTCCCGAGATGCCATGTCCGGAGGTGCAGCCGGAACCCATGCGCGTGCCGAAGCCGACGAGCAGACCAGCGACGATCAGCAACGGCCAGGACGCCGCAACGACCACCTGTGGGGCTGTTCCGAAGATGACGAGATAGGTCAGCGGACCGAGAAGAAGGCCGGCGACGAAGGCGATGTCATGACCCAAGCGCTGGCCGCGATGGCAAAGCAACCCGCCGACGATACCGCTGATCCCGGCGATGTGACCGTTGAGCAGCATGAGAAGACTGGCCGACAAGCCGATCAGCGCGCCGCCGCCCAGGGGAGCGAAATAGGTGTCCGTCACCAGACAGCCCCCTCGAGCACGTCCAGCGGGATCTTCAGGTAGCGCTTGCCGTTACCCTCCGGCTCGGGAAGCCGGCCGCCGTTGATGTTCACCTGCAGCGCATGCAGGATGAGCTTGGGCATCGGCAGGGTCGCGTCGCGCTCCTCGCGTAATTTGACGAAGCTTTCCTCCGTCTGGCCGACGATATGCGGATTGGAGCGCTTCTCCTTGCCAATGGTGCTTTCCCACAACGGCTCGCGCCCACCGGGCTGATAGTCGTGGCCGGTGAAGACGCGGGTTTCGTCAGGAAGGGCGAGTATGTCCTGGATCGACTTCCAGAGAACTTTTGCGCTGCCGCCCGGGAAATCGGCGCGTGCAGTTCCGGAGTCCGGCATGAACAGCGTGTCATGGACGAAAGCGGCGTCGCCGATGACATAGGTGACCGAAGCAAGCGTGTGCCCTGGCGAGAACATCACCCTCGCTTCGATCGTGCCGACCTTGAATGTGTCGCCTTCGGTGAAGAGCCGATCCCATTGGCTGCCGTCAGCCGGGAAGTCAGGCCAGTTGTAGAACGCCTTCCAGAGCTTCTGCACATCGACGACGTGCGCGCCGATCGCTGTCGGAGCTCCGGTCTTGTCCTTGAGGTAGCGGGCCGCGGAAAAGTGGTCGGCGTGCGGATGGGTGTCGAGGACCCACTCGACGGTAAGGCCCTTCTCCGCAATGTAGGCGAGAATCGTATCTGCCTGCTCGGTGCTGGTCGATCCTGACTTCTCGTCATAGTCGAGCACCGGGTCGATGATGACGCATTTCTTCGTCGCGGGATCGTTGACGACATATTGAATGCTGCCGGTGCGCTTCTCGTAGAAGCCCTTGACCTCCGGCTTGCCGGTGTGTCGATGCGCGGCCAGCCAGTCGCGGGCGTTGTCGGGCGCAATGCCGATCTCGCCGGCGACGGCAATCAGTTCGTCGTCGCTGAGGCCCACGACGTCGGCGTCACCGGCCAGAACCCACATGTAGAAGGACCGGGCCCCGGATCGGCAATGCGCAAGCACCGGACCGTCCGAGGCGACGATCGTCTCCGCGAAGCGCCGCACGTCTTCCGGCCCCATGTTGCTGCTCGTCACCGGGATGAAGACATAGTCGAGACCTGCCGCTCTCGCCGCGGCTTCCTCTGCCGCTGTCCCCGGCTGAGAAGCCTCTTCACCATCCGGCCGATTGTTGATGATCGTCTTGAAGCCGCGCCGGGCGAGTTCGACGAACTCCTCGGGTTGAAGCTGCCCTATGACAGAAAGCTTCTCTGTGAGCGGTATCGGTTTCATCGGGCGGCTCCTTGACACCTGCAAATATGAATTACACACTTACATAAAACCAGATATGTAATTCTGCAAGTGGGAGGAGCACCTTGAATGGCCGTTCAGGATGTCCGAGCAGTTCAGGTGTCGGAGTTGAGGCGCGGGATCATTATCGTTGGTGAAGGGGCAGCAGCCGTCACGGCTGGGGCCGCGCTAAAACGACACGATGGAAGTCGATATCGACGCCAACGTAGTTGCCGGCATATCTGTGGCCGAACCTTTTTCGCCAGCTAAATATCACTCCGCCTCTTCCGGCATCGCCCAGGAGCGGAACACCGACGCGTCCCTCACATCCGCCTTCGCGGCGTTTCTGTCTTGCTGGCGCTGGATGGTTTGCGAGGACGCATCATTTGGACGGACGAGCCTCTTTTTCGGCTTCCTGACTTCAACAATGAACTGGCCGGATTTGTCACTCTTCTTCGAAGATTTGGAACTGAACATCATCACATCTCCTGTGGTTGTGTCACTTGTTCGATATTTGCGTTGTCTTACGTGCGTATCGCGCCAATTGCCGATCCTTCCCTACCGCTGCCAGGCGATCCTTGTGTCCTCCAGAGGCAGGCGGGCCAGCGGGTGATAGGGGACGATGCGCGGCGTGAAGTCGGAGACCGGCCGGTTCGGGGGGATGGAGGCGCGGTATCGATAAGAGCCTTGGCCCGAATCCTGTCCTGTCATCACCGCGAGGAACGCCTTTTCGCCCGCCATCGGTTCGGCGTAGAGTTCCACTTTGACCATCTCCGGCGGCAGTTCGCCGAGATAGACCTCGACAGAGAAAAGGCGGGTGTCTTCAGCCTCTTCCGTATTTACGGCGCCGAAGCGCACATGCGGCCAGAGCCTGTCGAGGTCCTGTTTCCATCGCGCCAGTTCCCGCGCGACCTTGCCGCCTTCCGCCGAGCGCGCTTCATAGGCCACGGCGGCAGGGAGATAGAATTTCTCCGCATATTCCCGAACGGTGCGATTTGTCGAAAACCGTGGCGCGAGGCTGGCCATGCTTTCGCGGACCCGCTCAATCCAGCGAGTGGGAATCCCATCCTGATTGCGGCTGTAGAATTCGGGAACGATGACGTCCTCCAGGAGCGAATAGAGTGCATCCGCTTCCGCCTCGTCAACAGTCGGATCGTCTCCGTGCTCCTCGCCGTCGCCTATGGCCCATCCGACCTCGGGTTCATAGGCCTCCGCCCACCAGCCATCGAGTTCCGACAGATTGAGCCCGCCGTTGGCAAGAATTTTCATGCCGCTGGTGCCGCTGGCTTCCCAGGGCCGGCGCGGCGTGTTGATCCACACATCGACCCCTTGGACGAGCCATTCGGCCTGGCGCATGTTGTAGTCGCGCACGAAGATAAGCCGGGATCTCAGTTCCGGCCGTCTGGCGAATTCGTTCCAGGCTTTGATCAGCGCCTGGCCTTCGGCATCCTGAGGATGAGCCTTGCCGGCCAACACGAGCTGGACCGGGTGCCGGGCATCGGTCAGGATGCGGACCAGCCTGTCGGGATCGCGCAGCAGAAGAGCAGGACGTTTGTAGGTTGCGAAGCGGCGCGCAAATCCGAGTGTCAGGGCATGCGGGTCGAAAATCCCATGGGCGGCGTCGAGCCCACCGCCGATCTCCGCGTCTTCCACGCGCTGGCGCAGATATTGCCTGCGAACCCGATCGCAAAGGTTTTGCCTCGATTCATTGCGCATTCGCCAGATTTGCTGGATGTCGAGCTTGAGGATGCCGGTTTCCAGTCCGGTCAGGTCGCCACGCCAGCGATCCTTGCCTGCGGCTTCGGTCCACAGAGCGTCGGACTGAACCGAGTCCCATGTCGGAACATGTATGCCGTTCGTCACATGCCCGATTGGCACGTCGTCGGTCGGCCAACCAGGGAAGAGAGGCTGAAAGAGCGACCGGCTAACCTTTCCGTGGAGCGCACTGACGGCGTTCACCGCGCCGCTCGAACGGATGGCCAGGTAAGCCATGTTGAACGGCTCAAGGTCATCGTTGCGATCCTTCCTGCCGAGGGCCAGAAAATCGGCGATGGCGATGCCGAGATGATTTTCGGCATAGGACCGGAAGTATTTTGTGATCAGTTCAGGCGCGAAGCGGTCGAAACCGGCCGCGACGGCGGTATGAGTGGTGAAAACATTGCCGACCCGTGTTGCCGCCAGAGCCTCGGCAAAAGATACGTCATGATCGACCCGGAAGCAGCGGATGCGCTCCAGAGCGGCAAAGGCCGCATGCCCTTCATTCAAATGGCAGACCTGCGGTTCGAGCCCGAGTGTGCGAAGGAGCTGCCAACCGGCCATTCCCAATATCATTTCCTGCATCAGACGCGTCTCGGGGCCGCCGCCATAAAGCTCGCTCGTGATGCATCGATACGTCGCGGGATTTGCGGGATCGTTCATGTCCAGCAGGTAAAGCTTCAGCCGTCCGATCTGGACTTCCCAGGTTCTGATCCAGAGCTTGCATCCGGGAAGGTCGATTTGCAGTCGCAACCATTCGCCATCGGCGGAACGCAACGGCTGGATTGGGAGCTGATCCGGCTCGTTGACCGGGTAGAGGGCTTCCTGGCTACCGTCCCGCCCTATCGATTGACGGAAGTAGCCTTGTGAATAAAGCAAGCCCACCCCGACGACCGGCACGCCGAGATCGCTGGCGGTTTTCAGCTGATCTCCCGCCACGTTGCCCAGCCCGCCCGAATAGATGGGCAAGGCTTCGGTCAGCATGAACTCCAGGCTGAAATAGGCTACGGTTTTCAGCGGCGAGGCTGGGTGTGCTTGTTGGAACCATCTCGATTCGTTTGCAGCCTCCCGCTTCTCCTTCAGCAATGCTTCGATAGTTTGCCTGAAATCGGACTGAGCAAGCAGAGCCCTTGTTTTGGAGCGCGAGACGGTGTGGAGAACACCCCATGGATTGCCCGTGGTTTCCCATGTTTCGGCATCGAGCTCCCTCCACAGCCGGTCGGAGGCGTGGTTCCAGGACCAATGCAGGTCGAGCGCCAGCTCCCGAAGGGCGAGCAACCCGCTTGTCTCTTCCGGCTGCCCGTCCATGCACTCCTCCGAAATTAGAAAAACTGAAAGCGAATTCTTCTGCGAATCTCAATATCCGTTCGCCTTAAAGCAGCATGAACCCTATAGATGATATTGTCATCAGTCGTTGACTAAAATCAATCAGAAAGCACAGAGGGGATCGCGAGGGTAGCCACATGACGGCAGTCGCGTCCGTGGAAAGCCGAAATGTTGCGCAATCGTCGCTCATCTACGCGCTCATGGGCGAAGACATCCTCGAACAGTGATTCTTCCTATCACTGGGCACGAAATCCTTGTTCCGCTCCCACTGGTCGCTGCCAAGCGCATCACCACTGGCAAAGATTCATATCACTGGGCGCTTGGGGGCTAGGGCTCCGCGACAGAAGTTATCATCGGCCGATGATTCCTGTTGTCATCGAATGATGATTAATCTAAATTGCCGTCAAAATGAGGATGTCGGCAATTTCTTGTGAAGACCTTTCCAACACCAGCTTGGTAGGGCTCCGATTTAGACTCTGCCATATCGATGACTTGCTCGAATGGGCAGGCTCGCTCCCCTTTCCAATCGACCGGCGGGCGGTGACGCAGATATTCCGAGAAAGCGGAGGCGCATGACCGGATATTGGCCTGCCTGATCCGTTACAACCGCAGTAACAATCCACACACTTGAGGAAGAAGATCAGATGTCGGACATCGATGAGAACTGGGTTCGCAATCGCGCACATGAATTATGGGAAGCAGAAGGGTGCCCGAACGGAAAAGAACTCGACCACTGGTTTCAAGCCATGGATGAATATCTGTCTTTGGTCGAAGGAGATGGAGAGAGCTCGCCCAGTGCCCCTGTCCCGGTTCAGGATACCGGTAGTGGGGAGGCGGCCGTAAAGTCCAGATCGCCAGGAAAAATGTCGAAATAGGAAAGCGGCTTTTCGAGGCGTGCGTGGAGACAGTGAGATCTGTCGGCGAACGGAGCCGCCCTTTCATCCAGATAGGTGATCGTGAGGTCTACGCCGACAGCACGGAACGCCGTCGCGCAGCCGACAGCAATGGGAATCTCATTTGCTACGTTGACGACGAGCCCACGTTTCCCGCATAGATCGAAGACCGCCTCCATATCTCACCTCATCAGGACGCGCAGAGCATCGGTGGCGATCACCTGCTCCTCGTCCGTCGCAATGATGATCACCGGAATCCGGCTCGCGGCGCTTGTTATGATCGATTGATTGGCGGCGTTCGCGGCGGGATCGAGATCGATGCCGAGCCACATCAGTCGGCTGCAGATGTCGGCCCTGATCGCTGGTTGATGTTCGCCGATGCCGGCGGTGAACACCATGGCGTCGAGACCACCCATCGTTGCGGCAAGCCGAGCCGCTTCTCCGGCGACGCGCAGCGTGAAGAGATCCAGAGCCTCCCTTGCTTCCGGCGCCTCGCTCGCCAGAAGGTCGCGGCTGTCGGCGCTGATACCTGAAGCACCGAGTAGTCCGGAGCGGTGATAGAGCATATCCTCCAGAACTGCCACCGGCATCCCTTCCTGCGACAGCAGATGGAGAAGCACTCCGGCATCCAGCGCGCCGCATCGCGTCGCCATCGGCACGCCGTCGAGGGTCGAAAAGCCCATGCTGGTATCGACGCTGCCGCCGTCCTGCATGGCGCAGAGGCTGGCACCGGAACCGAGATGCGCAGCAATGACCTTGCCGCTGGCCAATTGCGGCCAATTGCGTGCGAGCTCACCTGCGATGAACGCGTAAGATAGTCCGTGAAACCCGTAGCGCTTGATCCCGCGCTCGTGGAGTGCTCGCGGGAGGGCGAAGCGGCGCACCAGGTCGGAATTTGTGCGATGAAAGCTCGTGTCAAAGGAAGCGGTCTGGCGAAGGTCTGGCCGGAGCCGCCTGATGGCGCGGATCAATCTAAGGGCCTGCGGTTGGTGCAGCGGCGCTAACGGAACAAGGGCCTCCATCTGACGTAGTGAACCTTCATCGACAAGCACCGGGCCTGAGAATATGTCGCCGCCATGCACCACGCGATGCCCGATCGCCGCCAGACAGTCGAGCCTGTAGTGCCCTGCCAGATGATTGAACGCTTCGCTGAGAACCTCGTCCAGTTCCTCGCCCGGTTGTGCCTTGAGCTCGACATCGACATGCTGCGACCCTTCCAGGAATTGGAAGCGCAGCGGCGTGCTTCGAAAGTCGATCATGCCCTTGCCGACAGGTTCGAGATGCCGCCCTTCCACGGAGAACAGGCCGATCTTGACGGTCGACGAACCGGCGTTGAACGTGATCAGCAGCTTGGCGCTCATGCTGCTGTCCCCGCCGCGAGCCGCTCGCTGCGGCCCACAAGCAACTTTGCGAGGGCTGCCGAAACGATCCGCGCGGCGAGCGGGTCGGAGCGGCTGGTCAGCACGATCGGCACGCGTGCCCCGAGCACGATCCCGGCTGCCGTTGCTCCGGCAAAATAGATGAGTTGTTTGGCGAGCATGTTGCCTGCTTCAAGGTCGGGGACCAGGAGGATGTCGGCTTTGCCGGCGACCTCGGAGACGATCCCTTTGGTCCGCGCCGCATCGATACTGATCGCATTGTCGAATGCGAGCGGCCCGTCGACGTACGCGCCGGTAATCTGACTCCGCGCCGCCATTACGGTCAGGGCGGCCGCATCGAGGGTCGCCTGCATCTTTAGATTCACCGTCTCGACTGCGGCGAGCACAGCAACGCGCGGCTTTTCGACGCCAAGTGCCCGCAGCAGACCGACTGCGTTCTGGCAAATGTCTCGCTTCTGATCGAGCGTCGGCTGGATATTGATCGCCGCATCGGTAACGATCAACGGCTTGCTGTAGGCGGGCACGTCCAGCGCGAACACATGGCTGATGCGGCGCTCGGTTCTCAACCCGGATCCCGGCGCGACGATGGCGCCAAGCAATTCGTCTGTATGCAGGCTGCCTTTGACAAGGACCGCCACCCTGCCGGAAACGGCAAGTTCCACCGCACGCGCCGCCGCGGCATGGCTATGCGGAGCGTGCTCGATCGCGATCCCGTCGAGGTCGGTTTTCGCGACTGCCGCCGCCGCCCGGATCTTGGCCTCGGGGCCGACAAGGAGCGGCTCGAACAATCCTCTTTCGCGGACTTCGACGGCAGCGAGTATTGCCTCGGTCGAGCATGGATGCACGATCGCCGCGCGTACCATCGGCAGTTCGCGGGCCTGCCGCACAAAGGCGTCGTATCGATCGCTGCGTGCCGTTGCGTGACCGGACGGTTGCGGCGTTGGCCACTCTATGGAATGGGCAGGCGCAATCACCGTCGCAGTCCCTGAGAGGACCTCTTCGCCCTTCTGGTTCGAGCATGTCGTGTCGAGGATCACAACCCGGTTTGCCGGCAGTTTCCTGGTGACGCGAACCGTCGCTGTGATCGTGTCGCCAGACAGGACCGGCTTCAGGAAGCGGAACTCCTGTCCGAGATAGGTTGTCCCGGGCCCGGGCAGTTGCGAACCCAACACTTCGGAAATCAGCGTGCCCGTCCATGCACCATTCGTGACGACGCTATTGAAGACGTGCATCGCCTCGGCAGCCGTATCCGGTGACGCATCGCCTTCGCCCGTTGCCATTGGCGGGTCGATCTCGCCTTTGTCCACGCCCGCGACCCGCACCAGAGAGGCCGTGTCTCCGAGCTCCAACTCGTCAAATGTTCGATTCCTCAGCCTGCCGGGAGCCACGATAGCCTCACTTCTGAAAAACATAGGTGCCGCGAGCACCGCAGAGCGGCGGAAATTCCGAGTCAGACGCGTCCATTTTTGGCGGAGGTACGCGTCCAGCCAGCGACTGCGCCGAAAGCCAGCCCTGCCATTCCTCCCACCAGGACCCCTCCTTTTGCATCGCTGCGCCAATCCATCATCCGGGCTGAGGCAGAGATCAGCCGTTCGGTTCAAGGCGACGCTATAGCGTCGACTACGATGACCGGGTTCGCTAACAATCCCGGCATTCTGGACGCGCTGGTCAACACGAAGGTGACATCCGTCGGGCGCCATGCGGGTATCGTGGCCGTCGCTGTGCGCTGAGAGGTTGGGCACGGCAAGTCCACTCGGAACTGTTTCAGTCATCAGCGGCGCGTTCGCGCGGAACTTAATCGCAAGATGTGTCGAGATCATTCGGGCCCAACTCAAGGATGGCCGCGATGACCATCCTGACGTCTTCTTCCAGCGCCGCGGCGTCTCCCTTCAGAAGAGGGTCGGCCTTGATCACGTCCTTAAGAATGCCAACACCCGCCAGAAACGCTGCGACCAGTGCTGCCCGCCTCCTCGGCACCATCGGGTGCTTGCTCACCAGTGGAGTAACGAAATCCTCTTCGAGGAACTCGTTGAGCACGCGCGAGGCTGCCGGGCTAGCGAACGATTGTATCACGATATCGAGTACCCGAATCTCGTTGGCGGCCTTCCTTGACAGGATCTGCTTCGTCAGAATTGAGGGCAGGCAGCCATCGTCATCGGCGAAGAGTTGCTCGGGTTTGCCGCTCTCCTTGACCGCCTCGTAGAAAAGTTTCTCCTTGGATCCAAAGGAGCGGTGGACGTAAGCCATGTCCACCCCAACGTCGGCCGCAATGTCGCGAAGGCCCGTATTGTCATAGGAATGGGCCGAAAAACGAAGGATGGCGGCTTTTAGAATGCGCTCGCGCGTCGTGTCGTTGGCATCCGGGCTTATGACTCGGTTGGGCATGATTTCTCCTATTGACCGAGTAGCAGGATTAGCTGCACAAAGCTTAACAGTCAACGCATGATGACTAGACTGAGTTCCCTGGGATGGGTGACGAATTCAGTATTATTGCAAATTCCGCAATAATTATTGAGGTTGCCGTCAATCCGGCAAAGGTCGTCGGGCTGCATTTGGCGGCAACGATAAGGCTGTCGACCGGTTCGATCGCCGGTCTGCCACGCATTGGATGCCGAGCTACCGACACCGCGCGATTTCAAGGGCACGCCACTCACTACTGCGCCCAGCTTTTCGAAAGCCGAGGAGAGCAAACGCCGAGACCGTCTGCCGTAGCGAACCCGAACGCACTCAGGGTGAACGAGTCGCCTTCACCAGACGGAGTATTATCAAACGACAGCAACGAAATCATCACCTGTTGACAAGGCGGTCAACAGGTGATGATATAACAAAATGCAACGTGTCCGTTTCGATGCGCATGCTTGTTGGGGGATTTCATGTAACCAACAATGAAGTGAGGGGCGATGAAAACCGGCAAGGCGAGAAGGCTACAGAATAGGTCTACACACGACGTCAGCATGATTTCATTCTATTTGATGAAATCATTATCATCGTCTTTAGCCGGTTTTTATTCTGGACGATATCGAGGAAGCCTCAAGGCGACATTGCGCCTCGTCCCAGAGCAAGCGACCTACCTTCGCAAACTGTCGACAATCGATCAGCCTGCCGAGATGCTTGCTGGTCGCGGCAGCAACATCCGCGAGTTTATGACGGGTTGGATAAGTGAAGGAAGGCACACGCCCAAACAGGGCATGGCCAATCTTTCGCCCGTCGGATGACCCCAGGTACATAGCGATCGATTGGTGCTCGGTGCCCTGCGTGCAGCGCCTTCGGTAGGGACACGTTAAACACCAGGCACAAGGCAGAGGCCGGTCATGAACCTCGATCGGCCGCGACACACGTCAATCAAGATAAGGTAGGTTTTTATGGTGAATACTCATTCCCAACATTCAAGCCCAACAACAAAAGAGTCTGACAGACTTTCCCTCGGTGACAGAAAAACTGGGTGGATGCAGTCGTGAAGTCCGCTAAAAATTGGATACTGACCGTTCTCGGTGTCGCGGTTCTCGCTGGCGGTTACTATGGCTGGCGGATGTATGACGGTACGGGCCTGCCGGCCGGGATCGTCGGCGGCAACGGCCGCATCGAGGCAACCGAAATCGACGTCTCCGCCAAGACGGCCGGGCGGATCAAGGAAATCCTCGTCGACGAAGGGAGTCTCGTCACCGCCGGACAGGTGCTGGCTCGCATGGACACCCAGCAATTGGAGGCACAACGGCGGCAAGCCGAAGCCTCTCGTCAACGCGCCGTGATCAGTGTGGATACAGCGAAAAGCCTGCTCGCCCAAAGGGAGGCGGAAAAAGAATCTGCTGCCGCGGTGATCGGACAGCGCGAAGCTGAACAGGATGCCGCCGAACGAAAACTTGCCCGGACCGAGCAACTGATCAAGACCAACGTGACCTCCCAGCAAACGTTCGACGACGACCGGGCGGCGGCACAGGGGGCGCGGGCGGCTACTGCTGCAGCCCGGGCTTCTCTTTCCGCTTCCGATGCGGCGATCGGCGCTGCGAAGGCCCAGATCGTCGATGCAGAGGCTGCCGTCATTGCCGCAGATGCGGCGATTGAAAGTATTGTTGCCGATATCGATGACAGCACCCTCAGATCGCCACGCGACGGGCGTGTGCAATATCGCGTCGCGGAGCCCGGCGAGGTCCTGGCCTCCGGTGGGCGGGTACTCAATCTCGTCGACCTCTCCGACGTTTACATGACATTTTTTCTCCCGACGGCTCAGGCTGGACGTGTCGCAATCGGTTCCGATGTTCGTCTCGTACTCGACGCAGCGCCGCAATTTGTCGTGCCGGCGAGCGTGAGTTTCGTGGCCGATGTCGCCCAGTTCACGCCCAAGACAGTGGAGACCGAGGAGGAGCGACAGAAACTGATGTTCCGGATCAAAGCGAAGATCCCGCCGGAGTTGCTTCGCGAACACATTCAGCAGGCCAAGACCGGTCTTCCGGGTATGGCCTATGTCCGGATAGACCCCAAGGCAGAATGGCCTGAACAGCTCACGAAAGCGCTCGTTCAATGACCGGGGAAACGCCGCGAGAGACGGAGGACCAGACGCAGACTGCGCCGGTCGCGAAGCTGGCGAATGTCGGCCTGTCCTATGGTAAAACCAGGGCCCTCGACAAGGTGAGCCTCGATATCCCGTCGGGCATCATGGTTGGCCTCATCGGCCCGGATGGTGTCGGCAAGTCCAGCCTGCTTAGCCTCGTCGCCGGCGCCCGTACGGTTCAGGAGGGCCGGATCGAAGTGTTGGGTGGCGACATTGCCGACGTGAGGCATCGCAACCGCACCTGCCCGCAGATTGCCTACATGCCGCAGGGTCTCGGCAAGAACCTCTATCCGACGCTGTCGGTGTTTGAGAACATCGATTTCTTCGGGCGCCTGTTCGGCCAGGACCAGGAAGAAAGGCAGCGCCGCATCAGCGACCTGCTGGAGCGGACAGGGCTTGCACCTTTCCCGGACCGCCCGGCCGGAAAGCTCTCCGGCGGCATGAAACAGAAGGTCGGCCTCTGCTGTGCGCTGATCCACGATCCCGATCTCCTCATTCTCGATGAACCGACCACGGGCGTCGATCCGCTATCGCGCCGGCAATTCTGGGAACTGATCGACGACATCCGAAGCGAGCGTCCGGGAATGAGCGTGATCGTCGCGACCGCCTACATGGAAGAAGCCGAGCGCTTCGACTGGCTCGTCGCGATGGATGCCGGCCGCGTGCTTGCAACTGGAACGCCCGCCGAATTGCTGTCCCGCACCGGAGCCGCCAATCTCGACGCCTCTTTCGTCGCCCTCCTTCCGGACGAAAAGCGACAGGGCCATCACGAGGTCGTCATCCCGCCCCGACCCGATAGAGGGGAGGCGGAGTTCGCGATCGAAGCCGAGCACCTGACGATGCGCTTCGGCGATTTCACGGCGGTCGACGATGTCAGCTTCCAGATCCCGCGCGGCGAGATTTTCGGCTTCCTCGGCTCGAATGGCTGCGGCAAGACCACCACGATGAAGATGCTGACCGGTCTCCTGCCGGCAAGTGAGGGAACCGCGAAACTGTTCGGACATGAGGTCGATCCGAACGATATCGAGGTCCGGCGAAAGGTTGGCTACATGAGCCAGGCCTTCTCGCTCTACACCGAGCTGACGGTTCGTCAGAACCTTGATCTGCATGCCCGCCTGTTCAACTTGCCGCTCGAAAAGATCCCGGCGCGCATCGCCGAGATGGCCGCGCGCTTTGATCTCACCGAGATCATGGATGCGTTGCCCGACGCGCTGCCGCTCGGTATCCGGCAGAGATTGTCGCTCGCCGTGGCAATGATCCACGCCCCGGACATCCTGATCCTCGACGAGCCGACTTCCGGCGTTGATCCGGTCGCGCGCGACGGCTTCTGGCAGATTCTATCCGACCTGTCGCGCAATGAAGGGGTGACGATCTTCGTCTCCACCCATTTCATGAACGAAGCGGAGCTGTGCGACCGCATCTCGCTGATGCATGCCGGCAAGGTTCTGATCAGCGACAAGCCTCGTGCCATAGTGGAAAAGCGGGGCGCGGCGACGCTTGAAGAAGCCTTTATTTCTTATCTCGAAGAAGCAATTGGCGAACAGGCTTCACCTGCGCGAGCACCCCAGGCGCAGCGTGAGGAGGAGGAGGCGGATGGGGCGGCGCCGCCCCGAGCCCCATCTGCCCACTCTGCCTTCAATCTGCGCCGCATGCTGGCCTATACGCAGCGCGAGGCGCTCGAGTTGCGCCGCGATCCGATCCGCGCAATGCTTGCCGTTCTCGGCAGCGTCATCCTCATGTTCGTCATCGGCTACGGCATCAACTTGGATGTCGAGAACCTGTCCTTTGCCGTGCTCGATCGCGACGATACCACAGTCAGTCGCGACTACACGCTCCAGATCGCCGGTTCCCGCTACTTCACCGAAAAGGCGCCGATCACCGACTACAACGACCTAGACCGGCGCATGAGCAATGGCGAGCTCAGCCTGGCGCTGGAGATTCCGCCTGGGTTCGGACGCGATGTCTCGCGTGGCACAAAAGTCGAGATCGGCGCCTGGATCGATGGGGCTTCGCCATCGCGCGCCGAGACCGTCCAGGGCTACGTGCAGGGCATGCATCAGACCTGGCTGACCCAGAAGGCGCGCGAACTCTACGGCGACGCGGCGACGATCGGCCAATTCCAGATCGCGCTCAGATATCGCTACAATCCGGGCGTCGACAGTCTGATCGCCATGGTGCCGGCTGTCATTCCACTGCTCCTGATGCTGATCCCGTCCATGCTCGCGGTCCTGAGCGTCGTCCGCGAAAAGGAGCTCGGCTCAATCGTCAATTTCTACGTGACGCCGGTGACGCGCTTCGAGTTCATCATCGGCAAGCAACTGCCCTACATCGCGCTCGCCATGCTGAACTTCGCCATGCTGACGGCGTTTGCGGTGTTCGTGTTCGGGGTGCCGCTGACCGGGAGCTTTCTCACGCTCGCCCTGGCGGCCTTCCTCTACGTCATCATCGCGACCGGAATCGGACTTCTGATTTCGAGCTTCATCAGCAGCCAGGTCGCCGCCATCTTCGGCACGGCCCTCATCACCATAATCCCGGCCGTCCAATATTCGGGGATCATCGACCCCGTATCGTCGCTTCAGGGGATGGGCGCCTATATCGGCCAGATCTATCCTGCAACCTATTTCGTGACGATCGCCCGTGGCACTTTTTCGAAGGCGCTCAACTTCAACGATCTTGCAACCTCCTTCATTCCTCTCCTGATCGCCATTCCCGTTCTTACCGGAATGACCGTGGCCTTCCTCAAGAAACAGGCGGCGTGATCCATGCGACTGGCCAACGTCATTCAACTCGGCGTCAAGGAATTGCGGGCGCTTGCACGCGATCCGATGCTCGCCGTCCTGATCGTCTATGCCTTCACGCTGTCGATCTACACCGCCTCGACGGCAATGCCGGAGACACTCAACAACGCGGCGATCGCGGTCGTGGATGAGGATCAGTCTCCTGTCTCCTCACGCATCTTGACGGCATTTTATCCGCCCTACTTCACGATTCCAAAAATCATCTCGCAGCACGAGATGGACCGCCGCATGGACAGCGGCCTTGATACCTTCGCCCTCGACATCCCGCCGAACTTCCAGCGCGACCTGCTCGCCGGCAAGGCGCCGACGATCCAGCTCAATGTCGATGCTACCCGGATGACCCAGGCCTTCAGCGGCGGCGGGTACGTCCAGTCGATCGTTTCGGGCGAGGTGAATGAATACCTCAACCGTTACCGGGGAAATACGACTGTCCCCGTCGATCTGGCGCTGCGTTCCCGCTTCAACCAGTCGCTCGACAAGGGGTGGTTCGGGGCAATCAACAACGTGATCTCCTCGATCACCATGCTCGCGATCGTTCTCACGGGTGCTGCCCTCATCCGCGAGCGTGAGCATGGCACGATCGAACACCTGCTCGTCATGCCGGTCACTCCGACCGAGATCATGGTGAGCAAGATCTGGTCTATGGGACTTGTGGTGCTTCTTGCCTCGACCGTTTCGCTTGTCTTCGTCGTGCAGGGCCTTCTCAAGGTGCCGATCGAAGGTTCCTTGATGCTGTTTCTGGCAGGCACGGTGCTTCAGCTGTTCGCCACCACTTCGCTTGGCATCTTTCTCGCGACGGTGGCCGGTTCAATGCCACAGTTCGGTCTTCTCCTGATGCTGACCCTGCTGCCATTGCGCGTCCTGTCGGGCGGGGTGACGCCGCGCGAGAGCATGCCGCAGATCATCCAGGACGTCATGCTCGTCGCACCCGATACGCACTTCGTCATGCTGGCGCAGGCGATACTGTTTCGAGGCGCGGGCCTGGATGTCGTCTGGCCTCAGTTTCTGGCGTTGCTGGTTCTTGGGGTGGCGCTGTTCTTCTTCTCGCTGCGCCGTTTCAGGGCGTTCCTGCGCTAGCCCAGCGGTCAAGCCCGAGCTGTGCGCGCGGCATCCTGGGGCAAGGATTGACGATCTGGTTGTAGGGCGATGGCGCGATATGAGCGCAACGGTTGAACCTGCGGCCATGCAATTCCCGTCTGCGCGTTTGGGCGGGAAGTCGCCCGCGTGCCTATCGGGATTGCCGCGCATAATCTCGATCGCATGAGGGGGAAACAGGTGCGCGCCCCGTATAAGCTGCAAGAGCCGGGAAAAGCGAGCGGCGCACATGCAGGCACAGGAATTGGCAGCGCGATGGCAGGAGATGGAACTCGAATGGGACGCGCTCGCGTTGCTAGTCAGGCGGACTCTGGGCACCGGCATGGTCGAACCCCGGGCCTATAACAAGGTTGCTGATGACAAACTCCTGTTCTGGTCTGCACAAGGAGACCGGAGAGCCTTCGACGAAATCGTTGTTCGTCACGGTGCGTTTGTTCTAAGTGTAGCCAGCCGCATAACCCCGAATTTTCGCGATGCTGAGGACATTGCCCAGGAGGCAATGATCAAGGTGTGGAAGCACGCTGGCCGCTTCAACCCAAAGCGCGCTCAGTTGAGAACCTGGCTTTACCAGATCGTCGTCAATCTCTGTATTGATCGCCGCCGCCGTAAAGAGCCGGAGTCCCTTCCAGACAACTTTGATGCTGTCGATCCAGGAGCCGCAGCAGACGAGATTTTGACGAGTACCGAGCGCGATGCCGCCCTCGCTGCAGCCATACGCGCATTGCCCGCGAGCCAACAGGCCGCGATGATACTCGTCTACGAGGAAGGCGTATCGGGTGCTGAGGCGGGACGTATTCTTGGGCTATCGGCCAAAGCAATAGAGCGTCTGCTTGCCCGCGCCAGAACGACACTTCGTGAGCGGCTGCTGGCAGAGCGTGATAAACAGGGAGAATAAATATGTTGAAGATCGAACGTTTTACATCTCTGGCGCGAAGTTACGGATCAAATATTGATCTCTGGCCTGTAGAGGTGCAGGCCGATGCGTTGTCTCTGCTAAAAATCTCGAAAGTGGCGCGTACCGTTCTTGCGGAGGAACGCTTGATGGATGATGTGCTCGCGGCGGCGCGCAGGCATCAAGAGATTTCCCTGTGGTCGCCGGGCGAACGCAATGCCGCCCTGGTGCGCCTGAGAACGAACGTCGCTGCGCGAATAGCGCCAGCACCATCCGGGCCGATCCCGTTCGGTGCACGACTTTTTGCGCATGTTCGCGGGCTATGGCCCGATTTGAATTGGATCGGTCTTTCCTCCGGTAGCGGAATAGCAGTGGCCGCGGGACTGTTCATCGGGATGCACTCCCCGAACTTACCCGCCTCCGGTGACCTGCTTTCCACGCTTCAGGTCGCATCGATCCCAATTTTCGCGGAATGAACAGCAATATGGTTCAGAAACAGGTTGGCACAAGAAAATGGCTGCGAATTGCTCTTCCCCTATCACTCGTTTTGAACATGTTCCTCCTCGCTTTCCTGGGGGGGCAAATGCTGCGTGCGACACCGGAGGTTCCAAAAGGTGTTGACCCTCTTGCTCGCATTCTGGCTGTTGCGGAAGCGACCCTTTCTGCTTCTGACTTCAAGTCATTCCGCCAGACTCTTCTCCAAGAAGAACCGCGATATGCGCGAGCCGTAAAGAACGTTACCCAGGCGCGGCAAGAAATGCTGAAGCAGATATCTTCTGACCAATATGATCCTGTCGCAACACTGACGGCCCTCAGTGCAACGCAGTCCGCCTGGACGGAGTTTATGGACGCAATCGGCGGTCCGTTGGTGGATGCGATAGGTCAAATCTCCCCGGAAGGAAGACGCAAGGTGCTTGGCGATCAAAATGCAAAGGGAATACTGCGTGTTCCCTAACAAGGGGCGATCCGACGGGGGCTAGACCCATCCGTTATCGCGTGATCGCCTTCTTTTTAAGAAGTTAGTGAGGACTGTGTGAAGTGCTCGCTTGCGGAAGTACGGACTGTCGCGGCAGCAGACGCACATTCCAACCCGATAAATTGAATGTATGCTTGAGGATTCCCAGCCGGATCGGCAGCGGCGGCATATCTGATCCATCCTGATAAACCTCGCCAAAATGCTCTTCCAGAAACGGCCAGACGATCGTCTGCGCCAACTGGACCAGCTCGCGCTGCATGTCCCTCCCTTAATGTCGCTCACCAGAAGATCTCAGGTCTGCATAGCAGCTCCAAAAAAATGCAGCGGGAGTGTCGCATCGGGGGGCGCGCTTCGTATCAGTAGCAATTCATCCATTTGGGGAAGCTGCTCATGATCGAAAAATACCGACCTAGACCCACCGCAGCGGCGGCGCGAACAGGGGCGGCTTGCCCCCGGCGCCGATCGATCATGGAACAGGCCTATCTTTCAGAAAGTGCTGTTGCCTCGAGCGCTTGGCAGCAGGCCGGATGGCGATTGCCGTTAGCCCGATTCCACGTTGTGGCTAAGAGAAACAGTCACGGAGATCGGCGCTCTACTCAGGATTACAGGTGACGGACGATGAGAAAGAGGAGCGGTTTTATCTGTCTCACCCTGATTCTGTTCATCGGAATATTCGGCTCGGTCAGCGCAGTTGCCCACGAGCGGGCTTCTACGATCCCTTGGGAAAACGAACCCATCGAGGCCGTTTGTTTCCCAACGGATAACGAAAGGCCGGATGCCGTGTGCGTCACTCTTTATGCCGATCAGGACGGATACGAGCTGTGCGTCGCCGACATGATGGCTTCAAGGGAGAGATGCGTCAGCAATTACCCCTCTGGCGATCCGGAAGATGAAGGCCCGGAAGACAATCGTTGGAGCGTGTTCGATCTGTAAAGGTCCGAGCGCATTCCACAGGTGCTGTTGAGTGCCCAGCACACAGGATCGATCACTTCAAAAGGAGAAATGACATGAACAGAAAAATGTGGATCACGCGTCGCTATGTGCTTGGCGCATTTGCGGCAATGTTGGTGGCCGTGATGTCCAGCCCCGCGTTGGCGGCAACGAGAGGCGCGACAGTCTCCAGCGTCAACCTGAGGGCCGGCCCGGGGACATGGTATCCAGTCGTCATGACAATGCCGCCCAGTGCAGCTTTGACCATCTATGGATGTCTCGACGCGGCCTCCTGGTGCGACGTCTCGTGGGGAGGCGCGCGCGGCTGGGTTTCTTCGAACTATGTCAGTGTTTATTATCAGGGTCAGACAGTAGCTCTTTCGCCGGCGCTCATTCCGATGATCGGATTGACCGTTGTCGCCTTCAATCAGGCTTACTGGAATACCCACTATGCCGCCCAGCCCTGGTACGGAAGCTGGAGCACGTATTATCGTACCGGGCCGGCTTACGGTGGCGCCGCGCGAGGTGGCTGCGTTGGAGCTGCATGCGGTGGTTCCGCTGTTGTTCGCGGCCCTAACGGCGGCGGCGCAGCAGTACGAGGAGTATGCGGCCCGGAACGCTGCGCCGGTGGCGCAGTCGTGCGGCAACCTGGTGGCGGACTCGAGTTCCACAGGGGCGTAATGCAGCGTTAAGACGAACCTCGTTCCGGTTCGGAGACGAACACGCGCCGGCCGTTCATATCCGGATCGCTAGCTATGACGCAAGCCAGGCCGAGGCGGATCACCGCCTCGGGATTTTCGTTCAAAAGCTGAGGACCATTCTGCCGGTGAACAAAACACCTGACAGCGGGCCATGCACATGAGGTGAACCTTGGATACTCGTGCAAATAGCCAAGCCCCGATTTCCGGTCCGTCCCAAGCGCCTCGGAGGCGGTCTTCCAATATTTGGTTGCGCGGCCTGGTGGCTTGCGTAATGGCACTCGTCCTCGCCGCCTGTGCGACAACGCCGCCACCGTCTGTAGCTCTGTCTTCGTCGGCGTTTCTGCGCCCGACCTCGGACAAGACGAAACCTTATGCCTACCGTCGTCCGGATGTGAATTTCGCAGCCTATGTAAGCATCATTATCCCACCCACAGCGATCTACGCCGGGCCGGACGCACAATTCGGCAAGATGTCGGCCACCGACCGGCAGGCACTCGCCAGCTACATGCATCAGGAGTTTTCCAAGGTCCTCGGCCGACGCCTTCAACTCGTTGCACAGCCCGGACCAGGGACGTTGCGCGCCAGGCTGACGCTGACCGGTGCAGAAGCAAGCACACCGGTGCTATCCACCGTTTCGCATGTTCTTCCGGTCGGCCTCGTCGTCAATGCGGGCGCTCAGGCCACTGGCGGTCGTGGCACATTCTCCGGCTGGGTGTCCTATGCCGTCGAGATCGAGGATGCCCAGACCGGCACCCTGCTCTACGCACATGTTGCGAGCAGGAGCGCCAACGCACTCGACATCACGGCCAATTTCGGGGGGCTCGACGCGGCGAAGGCCGGGGTGCGCTCGGCGGCGGACCAACTGGATAAGGAGCTGGCCGGCGGCACCAGATAGCTGAGGACGCCAACTGTGCCAGCCGCTTCACTCAAAGCGGCTGGAAGCGTCCTGACGTCAAAACCTAACAGACGCGGTGGGCCAGAAGTTTACCGGTTCAAAGCCGCGCAGACGATTGCAGGAGATCATACTCTGACTGGTAGTTATTCAAAGAAGCACGAACGACATGGTGCCGGCAGGTATACGCATCGGAGTCGCCTTTCCACCATTCAATTCCGCATGATTGGTCTCGGTTTGATCGGCCTGTTGCTTGCCGCATGCGACGACAACGCCAAGACAACAGCCGCGCCACCGCAATCGGTCCGTGTAGTTCACGCTGCAATGATCGAGCATCAGCGCAGCACAGGTGTCACAGGCGAGATACGAGCGCGCATACAGACCGACCTCGCTTTCCGCTCTGCCGGCAAGGTCATAGAGCGGCGGGTGGATGTCGGTTCACACGTGCATGCCGGAGATGTCCTGGCACGGATCGACGACACCGAGCAGCGCGCGGACGTGGAATCCGCTGAGGCTGGTCTTCTGGCGGCGCAAGCGACACTCAATCAAAAGAACCTCGCGTTTCAGCGCTATCAGACATTGGTGGAGACACGCGCCATCGCCCAGTCGACCTACGACCAGGCGAAGGAGGAACTGGCAACGGCAGAAGGGTCGCTGGAATCCGCCAAGGCGTCCCTGGCGATCGCTCGCGATGCACTCTCTCACACCGAACTCAAAGCCAATGCCGACGGCATCATCACGGCGCGAAGCGTCGAGGTGGGCCAAGTCGTATCAGCCGCACAAGCTGCTTTCTCGCTCGCCCATGACGGTCCGCGCGATGCGGTCTTCGATGTCTTTGAAGCATTTTTCCTGGCGGGCCCACCGGGCGACGAAGCGACCGTGGCACCGGTCTCGAATCCTGGCGGCGGTATCCCTGCAAAGGTGAGAGAGGTCGCGCCGGTCATCGATACGACGACTGGAACGATCCGCGTGAAACTGGCGCTCCCCGATGATATCCAGTGGTCCCTTGGAACTCCCGTAATAGGCACTTTTCATACGCCTCCGGACACTGCAATCACACTGCCATGGAGTGCGATGGCGTCAGACGACGGGAAGCCCGCGGTGTGGATCGTGGATGCAACAACACGAACCGTCGCGCTTCGCCCCATCACTGTCGCAAGTTACCGGGCAGGCGAGTTCACTGCTGCAAAAGGGATTTCCGCACAGGAACTTGTCGTTACGGAAGGCGGCAAGTTCCTGCGCCCCGAGCAGGTCGTGAATTGGGAGGGCGACTGACATGAAGCGTCCCTCCCCGGCCATGCTGCTCTTCATTGCGACGGTCTGCGCCTCCTCCTTGTCCTATCATTCCGCTACTGCGGAAAACGCACCGCCACGACCGGTAGTCTGGATGAACGTCGCTGCCGATCGTTCCGAAGCCATGGGTTTCGCCGGTGTGGTTCAGCCGCGCGTGGAGACTGAACTCGCCTTCCGGGTTCTTGGCCGTGTCATCGCACGGCGGGTGGAGACAGGCGACGTCGTCAGGAAGGGTGACATTCTCGCGGAGATCGACCCGCTCACGCTGCAACTCACCGTGATCAGCGCCCGGGCCGATCTCAGAAATGCGAATGCCCAGCTGGAGAATGCCGCGATCAACGAGCGACGCAAGCGCATGCTCACTGCTACCAATACGGCCAGCGCCGCCGATCTCGAACTGGCCGAGCAGGGCCTCAAATCGGCAGAGGCGAATGTCACGCAAGCGCAAGCCAATCTGGCAAAAGCCAACGAGCAGCTCGGCTATGCACGATTGGAGGCTGACTTCGACGGCGTGATCACCTCGACCTCCGTTGAAGTGGGCCAGACCGTTACAGCCGGACAGTCCGTCCTGAAACTTGCACGCCTCGATCAGCGCGATGTCGTCATCGACGTTCCTGAGGCGCAGGTTTCGTTTATCCGTTCGTCCACCCATATCGACGTAACGCTGCAACTCGACGACCGCTTGCGGACATCCGGGCAGGTACGCGAAATCGCTCCGCAGGCCGATGCAGACACCCGAACCTACAGGGTGAAGATCGCCCTGGACAAGGCGCCCGACGTCTTTCGCTTCGGTGCGGTCGTAACCGCCACATTCACAGACGGCGGGCAGGCTCACGACGTCGTGCTGCCCCGCTCGGCTATCGTCGAGAAGGACGGCGCCCCCGCCGTCTGGGTCATCGATCCGCATGCCCTGACCGTGTCGTCCCGCGCCGTTCTCCTGGATCATACCGGGCCGGAAGACCCGATGGTGCGGGTCGATTCAGGCTTGAATGCGAATGAGGGAGTTGTGGTTGCGGGCGTCAGCGAACTTCAGGAGGGACAAAAGATCAGGCTTGGACAGGAGTTGCACCCATGAAGAATTTCAACCTTTCGGACTGGGCGCTCGAACATCGTTCCTTCGTCTGGTATTTCATGATCGCCTTCGCGGTCGCCGGTATGTACGCTTATCTCAACCTCGGACGGGAGGAGGATCCGTCCTTTACCATCAAGACGATGGTGATCCAGGCCCAATGGCCGGGCGCTTCTGCCGAAGAGGTCACCCAGCAGGTCACCGATCGTATCGAGAAAAAGCTCCAGGAGCTCGACAGCCTCGATCGGACGCGGAGCCTCACGACCGCCGGCAAAACCACGATCTTCGTCGATCTTCTTCCGACGACCAAGGCACGCAATGTCCCGGCGACATGGCAGCGCATCCGCAACATGATCGGCGATATCCAGCAGCAGTTTCCGTCCGGCGTCGTCGGGCCGTTTTTCAACGATCAATTCGGCGATGTTTACGGAAATATCTTTGCCTTCACCACGGAAGGCTTGAACCAGAGGCAGTTGCGCGATCTCGTCGAGGATGCCCGCACCAAGGTCCTGACAGTGCCGAATGTCGGCAAGGTCGACATCATTGGCGCTCAGGACGAGGTGATCTATCTGGAGTTCTCCACCCGCAAGATCGCAGCGCTCGGCATCAATCAATCCGACATCGTCGAAACCCTGCAAAAGCAGAATGCCGTCACCCAGTCGGGCTTCGTCGACGCCGGGCCGGAGCGCATCGCGCTACGCGTCGGTGGCCGCTTCATCTCCGAAGATAGCCTCCGGGCGATCAACCTGCGCGTCAACGATCGCTTTTTTCCGCTGACGGATGTTGCAACCGTCAAACGTGGTTACGTCGATCCTCCCTCGTCGCTGTTCCGGTTCAACGGCAAGCCGGCGATCGGGCTTGCAATCGGAATGAAGGCCGGTGGCAATCTGCTTGAGTTTGGTCACGCTCTTGACGAGATGATGGAGCGCATCGTCCAGGATCTGCCGCTCGGCGTGTCCGTCGATCATGTCTCCGATCAACCAGCCGTGGTCGATGAAGCCGTTTCCGGCTTTACCAGAGCCCTGTTCGAGGCGGTCGCCATCGTGCTTGCCATCAGCTTCATCAGCCTTGGCCTGCGCGCCGGGCTGGTTGTGGCGATCTCCATCCCGCTGGTGCTCGCCATCACCTTCATGGTGATGCAATATTCCGGTATTTCCCTGCAGCGCATCTCGCTCGGTGCTCTCATCATCGCGCTCGGTCTTCTGGTCGACGACGCGATGATCGCCGTCGAAATGATGGTGGCCCGCCTGGAGGTCGGTGACACTCTGCGCAAGGCTGCGACCCATGTCTACATATCGACTGCCTTTCCGATGCTGACCGGCACGCTGGTCACCGTCGCAGGCTTCCTGCCGATCGGTTTCAACAACAGCAACGCCGGCGAATTCACCTTCACGCTATTCGTCGTACTCGCGGTTTCGCTGACCGTGTCCTGGATTGTCGCCGTCCTGTTCACCCCGCTGCTGGGCGTGACGATCCTGCCGAAGACGATGAAAAAGCACGAGGAGCACAAGAGCCGTATGGGCGCCGCCTTCTCATGGCTGCTTCAGCTCTGCCTTCGCTTTCGCTGGGTGACCATCATCGTAACAATTGCCGCGTTTGGTCTGTCCGTTGCCGGCATGTCGCTGGTTCAGCAGCAATTCTTTCCCGCGTCCGACCGTCCGGAGCTTATCGTCGACTGGAACCTGCCGCAAAACAGTTCTATGGCCGAGACGAGCCGGCAGATGGCGCAATTCGAGCGGGAAAAGCTCACCGGCAATCCCGATATCGATCACTGGTCGAGCTATGTCGGCAGGGGCGCCCCGCGCTTCATCCTGTCCTTCGACGTCCAGCCCGACGATCCCACCTTCGGCCAGATCGTCATCGTCTCGAAGGGTATTGAGGTCCGCGACCGGCTCAAGGCCGACCTGCAGGCCTATTTGCTGAAAACCTTCCCGGGCACCGACGCCTTCGTCAGGACACTGGACATCGGCCCGCCGGTGGGCAAGCCAATCCAGTATCGCATCTCCGGTCCCGACATTCAAAAGGTCCGCGACCTGGCGCAGAAGACGGCTGGTATCGTGATGTCGCACCCTTCCCTGACCGGCCTCGTCTTCGACTGGAACGAGCCGGCGCGCGTCGTGAAGGTCGACGTCCTTCAGGACAAGGCCCGGCAGCTCGGGGTCTCGTCCGAAGATATCGCGACCGCCCTCAACGGTGTCGTCCAGGGTGCGACCGTGACACAGGTCCGCGATGCCATCTATCTGATCAATGTTGTCGGACGGGCAGAAGCGAAGGAACGCGCCTCCATCGACAGCCTGCTCGACCTCCAGCTGCCAAACTCCAGCGGCAAATCCATCCCGCTCTCTTCCGTGGCCAGATTCGATTACGGCCTGGAACAACCGACGATCTGGCGGCGCAACAGAATACCAACGATCACGATCAAGGCGGGTGTTCGCGACAACCTGCAGCCTGCCACGATTGTCCGGCAGCTCGATCCGAAGATAGAAGAACTGAAGGCCTCTTTGGAACCGGGATACGATATTGCCATCGGCGGTACTGTCGAGGAGAGCGCCAAGTCCCAAGCGCCGATCATAAGCGTGGTGCCGGTCATGATTTTCGTCATGACAACGCTTCTGATGACGCAGCTTCAAAGCTTCCACAGGTTGTTCCTTGTCTTCTCGGTCGCTCCACTTGCGCTGATCGGCGTCGTTGGCGCGCTGGTCTTGAGCCAGGCGCCATTGGGTTTCGTCGCAATCCTCGGCGTGCTCGCCCTGATCGGTATCCTCATCCGGAACTCGGTGATCCTGATCGTCCAAATCGAAGACCTGCGCACAACAGGAATCCCGCCGTGGCAGGCCGTCGTCGAGGCGACGGAGCATCGGATGCGACCGATCATGCTGACGGCCGCCGCTGCGACCCTGGCGTTGATCCCCATCTCAAGAGAGGTGTTCTGGGGACCGATGGCCTACGCCATGATGGGCGGCATCGTCGTCGGAACCGTCCTGACCCTGCTGTTCCTTCCCGCTCTCTATGTGACCTGGTTCAGGATTCCCCGCGATGTCGAACACAATTGATTCCACGGCATCGCTGCGACGGCTTTCGTCACTGGATGCCGTTGCCGCCCGAAAAGCCTGCTTACGCAATTCACGCGCGTGGCGAAGGCGCATCATATTGTTTCCGCTCCTTCTTTCCATGCTCGGCGGCTGCGCTGGCCGGCCGGAAAATGTCCTTCAGCCCGTGGCTTTGACGACGAACGACACAAGCCGCGTCGACATGCTGGTCGCGACCACCCGAAAACCCGCCGCAGATCCCGGCGAGCTTTATTCCGGAGAGCGCGGAACGGCGATCTCGCTCAACAACCTCACCGTTTCCATCCCGCCGGATGATGGGCGGAAGATCGGGGAGGTCCAGTGGCCGAAGCGCGTGCCCCCCAACCCTGCGAAAGAGTTCGCCGTGCTCAAGGACGAGAAGGTGATCTCAGAGCAGCAGGCGCTCAACTGGTTTCGCAAGAACCGGAATGCAAAGCGGCAGGTGATCATCTTCGTGCATGGCTTCAACAACACCTATGCGGATGCCGTCTTTCGTTTTGCCCAGATCACTCATGACGCCGGAACCGATGCCGCTCCGATCCTGTTCACCTGGCCCTCCCGCGCCAGCGTTCTCGGCTATCTCTACGACAAGGAAAGCACGAACTATTCACGCCGTGCCCTGGAGGATTTGATCATCCAGGCTGCCCGCAGCCCTGACGTCGGCGATATCACCATCCTTGCCCATTCCATGGGAACATGGCTGACGGCCGAGGCTCTGCGCGGGATCGCGATGCGCGAAAAGACGATCCCGGCGAAGGTCCGCAACGTCGTGCTGGCGTCGCCCGATATCGATGTCGACGTCTTCCGCCGCCAACTCATAGAGATGGGACCGAAGCGGCCGCAGTTCACCATTTTTGCCTCGACACGCGACCGGGCGCTTGAGGTATCGAGATGGATCTCCGGCGGAGTCAACCGTGTCGGCGGTGTCGATACCACCGCTTATACCGGCGTGCTGAAGCAGCTTGGGATCACGGTGATCGATACCAGCACCGTGCGTTCCAAGGACGCCCTCGGCCACAACGCCTTTGCCGATAGCCCGGAAATCATCGGGCTCCTGGGGAAACGCCTGGCTGGTCAATCCCTCGAGGGCGGTCAGGTGACATTGGCCGATCACGTCGGGATGGCGGCAATCGGTACGGTCAATCTGGCCGGCTCCGCGGCGAGAACTGTCGTTGCAGCCCCGATGTCGGTGGTCAGCCCCGAAGCACGGAAGATCTTGCAACAGGAACTATCCGGGACATCAGGGGGCCTCGTCAATGGACAGATCGCTTACTGAACGTCAGCGAGGCTGTATCATTCGCTTTACTATGAAGGGAAATCGGCAATGAACACCATTCAGGCAACACCGGCGGCTGTTACTGTTGTTGGCAATAATCTTCTGTATTTAATGAAACACAATCGCGTCTGCATTTTCACTTGCCATCATCCAGCATGAATGGATATATGGTCGCCGGCAGTCATCGCATGATGACATGAAATTAACCTGTCGGTTCAGGGGGATGCTGGCCTTTCCCATGTCAGCCAAACTGCTGACGTATTTGGGGCGAGCTGAGGGCGGGAATATGCAGCAAGAAAAATTCATCACGACAGCCTCATTGGACGCCGGGGAAATCAATCTCATCCATCGCTACTGGTGCGCCGCCAACTATCTGTCGGTCGGCCAGATCTATCTTCTCGACAATCCGCTCCTGCGCGAACCGCTCCAGGCCCAGCATATCAAGCCGCGCCTGCTCGGCCACTGGGGCACGACGCCGGGGCTGAACTTCATCTATGCGCACCTGAACCGGGTGATCAAAGCCCGTGATCTCGACGTCATCTATATCTGTGGCCCCGGCCATGGCGGGCCGGGCATGGTGGCCAATACCTATCTGGAAGGCATCTATAGCGAGATCTATCCGGAGATCGCCGAAACGACCGACGGGATGCGAAAACTGTTCCGCCAGTTCTCCTTCCCGGGCGGCATTCCGAGCCATGCGGCGCCGGAGACGCCCGGATCGATCCACGAAGGCGGCGAGCTCGGTTATGCGCTGGTTCATGCCTATGGCGCGGCCTTCGACAACCCGGACCTGATCGTCGCCTGCGTGGTGGGTGACGGCGAGGCGGAAACCGGTCCGCTGGCAGCAAGCTGGCATTCCAACAAGTTCATCAATCCGGCCCGCGACGGTGCGGTTCTGCCGATCTTGCACCTGAACGGCTACAAGATCGCCAATCCGACTCTGCTTTCGCGCATCGGCGACGAGGACCTGAAGAAGCTGTTCGAGGGCTACGGCTACGAGCCGCTCTTCGTCGAAGGCCATGAGCCCGAGGTGATGCACCGGCTGATGGCCGGCGCGATGGACAGGGCGATGGAGCGTATCCGGGCGATCCAGGATAGGGCGCACGGCGGTGCCTCCCCTGCCGAACTGCCGCGCTGGCCGATGATCGTGCTGCGCAGCCCGAAAGGCTGGACCGGTCCGAAGGAAGTGGACGGCAAGAAGGTCGAAGGCTTCTGGCGCGCCCATCAAGTGCCGGTTTCCGGCTGCCGGGAAAATCCGGATCACCTGAAGATACTCGAAGACTGGATGCGGAGCTACGATCCGGAAGATCTGTTCACTGCCGATGGTGGGCTGAAGCCGGAACTGAAGGCGCTCGCGCCAGAAGGCGACCGGCGCATGGGCGCCAACCCGCATGCCAATGGCGGCCTCTTGCGCAAGGAACTGAAATGCCCGCCGCTTTCCGACTACGCGGTCGACGTGCCGGAGCCCGGCAAGACCGTGGTGCAGACGACGGAAATCCTCGGGCGTTATTTGCGCGACATCCTGACCCTCAACGACGCGGAGAAGAATTTTCGCATCTTCGGCCCGGACGAGACGGAATCGAACCGGCTGGGTGCCGTGTTCGAAGTGACCGACCGCGTCTGGATGGAGAAGATCGAACCCTATGACGTACATCTGTCGCCCGACGGGCGGGTGATGGAAGTGTTGTCGGAGCATCTGTGCCAGGGATGGCTGGAAGGCTATCTGCTGACCGGTCGGCACGGCTTCTTCTCCTGCTACGAAGCCTTCATCCATATTATCGACTCGATGTTCAACCAGCATGCCAAGTGGCTGAAGGTGACGCGCGAGCTGGAATGGAGAAAACCGATCTCGTCGCTCAACTATCTGCTCACCTCGCATGTGTGGCGGCAGGACCATAACGGCTTCTCGCACCAGGATCCGGGCTTCGTCGATCTCGTCGCCAACAAGAAGGCAGACGTGGTGCGCATCTACCTGCCGGCGGATGCCAACACGCTCCTGTGGGTGGCCAACCATTGCCTCAACACCTGGAACCGGATCAACGTCATCGTCGCCGGCAAGCAGCCGGAGCCGCAATGGCTGAACATCGAGGATGCCGCAAAACATTGCCAGGCCGGGATCGGCATCTGGGACTGGGCCGGCAATGAAGAGGATACAATCTCGCCCGACGTGGTGATGGCCTGCGCCGGCGACGTGCCGACGATGGAAACACTGGCGGCGGTCTCCATTCTGAGAGAAGCGATCCCGGACCTGAAGATTCGCGTCGTCAACGTCGTCGACCTGATGACGCTGCAGTCGAAGGACCAGCATCCGCACGGGATTTCCGACGAGGACTTCGACCGGCTGTTCACCGCCGAGCGGCCGGTGATCTTCGCCTATCACGGCTATCCGTACCTCATCCACCGACTGACCTATAAACGCACCAACCATCAGAACATCCATGTCCGAGGTTTCGTTGAGGAAGGCACGACCACGACGCCCTTCGACATGACGGTGCTGAACCAGCTCGACCGCTACCACCTGGCCATCGAGGCGATCGAGCGCGTGCCGCGCCTGAAGGAAAAGGCCGGTCATGTGGTCGAAAGCCTGCGCGGCAAGCTGCAGGAGCATTTCGCCTATGTCCGTGAACATGGCGAGGACATGCCAGAAATCAGGGACTGGGCATGGCGATCCGGTTCTTAGTTTTCGGCAGTAGAACAACATCCAGTCTGTCCCTGCTCCAGAGCGTTTGTGACAGGAATTCGAGACGGTTCCCATGGTTCGTATCCTAGCCCAAGCAATTCTGTCTGCTGCAGGCGTTGTGGTGGCCCTCTTCGTTTCGAGAGACGCGGTGGGGTTTCCTGTCTATCAAATGGTCGGCGCACTGTTCTTGATCGCAGTTCTGGCCATCATCGTCTGGTACGGCCCGCGTGTTGTTAAAGCGCTCTTCGGCCCCCGCTCCAAAGAATGATCGAGCAGGGCGAGCAAGGTGCGCGTGATACGGAACAGCAATCCTTCCTGACGCCATGAAATGCTCGAAAACGGAAAATTCGCGAAGGTAAACGATGCGGAGTTGTAACAGGAGATAGCCTTGGAAGAGTTTCTTGAGCGAGTAAAACATACCGGGCTCTCGCTTCGGGACATGCACATCATTCTTGATGCTCTGCCAATTCCAATCTCGTGGGCGACAATACCGACGGGTAAGATTCAGTTCATGAATCGTGCTTTCAAGGAGACCTTCGGTTATGATGAAAGTTATTTTGCAACTGTGGATGCGTGGATTGAACAAAGCTATCCAAAAATGGAACAGCAACTCTTAGCTCGTGAGTACTGGAACCGTCTGCGGAAAGCCGATTCCACCGGAATATCCAAAGTAGAACCATTGGAACTGGACGTGGTGTCGGCGAATGGCGGTATCGTTACCGTCAACCAGCGTGGCATCCTTCTACATGACATAGGGGTTGGGATTGCTACATTCGAGGATGTCTCCGAGCGAAAGCGGGTGGAGGAGACGCTAAGACGCATCGCCTTCGAAGACCCGTTGACGAGCCTTGGTAATCGGCGGCGGTTTTCAGCGAAATGGACCAGTATCGCAACGTCTTGTGAAAACGACGTGCGGCCGATGATCGCTCTTATTCTGATCGATCTCGATGAATTCAAGCCAATCAATGATCTACTGGGACATGATGCCGGTGACGAAGCGCTGCTCTTGATCGCCAACAGGCTTCGCGCATGTGTTCGCAGCGACGATACCGTGTTCCGTTTGGGTGGGGACGAGTTTGCGATTCTCGTAGAGAACATGGGATCGCCGTACCAGGCAGAACAGGTCTGCCGACGCGTCGAAAGAGCGCTCAAGCGGCCCATCCAGATTGGCGGGACGAGGACTGTGCTTGGTGCAAGCGTTGGCGTGAGCCTCTATCCTGACGACGCGACTGGTCTGGCGCAACTCATAAAACATGCCGATGAGGCACTCTATCGAATTAAGCGGGCCAGCAAGGGTGGGTGGGCATGGTTCTCGCCGCCGGAAGCCACGAGATATCCGAAGAGCTCACCGCAACGCAACGTGCATGACCGCGAGCGGCCGAGGAACAACCGGCCGAACAAGTCAAGTTGGCAGCATAGATGAATGGCGAAGTGAGCAGGCGAAAGCAAGGGATTGGATCCGGTCTTCAAGAGCCGAATAGTCGCTTAGCGATTACCTCTAAGACAGCATAAAAGACTGTTGGATGCCGGATCTCGCGCTTGACCTGCGATATTTACGATATGCATTGTTGGTCGCCGAACACGGAAGTTTTCGCCGTGCGGCGGATGCGGTTGGCATGTCCCAATCTACTGTAAGCCGCCGGGTCCAACTGCTTGAACGACGTCTTGGTGTACCCCTCTTTACTCGTAGTCGCACCGGAGCAAAGCTAACCGTTGCAGGAGCGCGGTTTCTGCAAAACGCCGCATTCGGTGCATCCCATTTGCATCAAGCTGTGAAGGACATGCAAACGGCGCATCACGGCGACACAGGTGAGATACGAATCGGGCTGATGACGTCCCTGGCAAGCGGATTTCTTTCAGATCTCGTAGGCGAATATCATTCCCGGTTCCGCGGTGTAGAGGTGAAAATAGAGGAATTGACGTCCGAAGTGGCAGCCGCCAATCTTCTCAGCGGCCGCATCGATGTGGCCTTTCTTCCGGGAGAGCCTCAGTTAGCCGGTTGCAAAACGGTTCAACTGTGGACCGAGCGACTTTTCCTCGCGCTGCCAAAACGGCATCTTCTTGCAACGGCAGAGAGCGTTTCCTGGGCAGATGTGCGCAACGAGACATTCCTGATCCCGGCCGGCATCGCTGGTGCGGAATTGGATCAATATCTACTGCGGCAGCTTTCCAAATCCGATTCCGAACCGAGAATATCCATTCAGGGAGTCGGACGAGACAATCTTTTGAACATGGTCGGAGAAGGGTTCGGCATTTCGCTCATATTGTCGTCAACGTCCGGCGGTGCACACAAGGAAGTCGTGTTCGTTCCCATCTCGGATGGCCTGGAAGACATTCGCTTTAGTGCTGTCTGGTCGGCAAAGAATCATAATCCTGCACTGAAGCACTTTCTGGACCTTGCTACTGGAAAAGCCCGGTGGAAGGCAATTGTCAATCTGACCGACAGCGCTCGGTGAGCAATGCCGGCTGCTCCGGTACTTTAGCGCGATTAGTCAATCTTTGGTGGTTGAGACGATGCGCCGGAAAAACCCAGAACAGCGCGCTTTTGCTTTGCGAAGCCGCGATCGGTCGTAATGAATCGCTGAAGCATAGGCACGATCAGCTTGGCGGGATCGGCCGACGATTGGCCTTGTTGCTGACGGTGGAGCAGCTCCGCATAGGCAACAAGATCCCGATATAGCGGTCCGGGAAGTTCAATACTCACCTTGACGGGCTTGTCGTCGACGAGCGGCTCGAGTTTCAATTTTGTCATCGGGCTAACCTCTATAGGGCTCCATCACAAGGTCTCGGGTGACGATGATCCGCACCGGGAAACCTGGCCTGATGGTGAGCGTGGGCGCGATCTGCAACTGGCGGCGGATGATCTGCTGACCAGCATCGTTGATGGTATCTTGCGCACCATTGCGGATAGCCTGAACCAGCCGGTCTTCGTCATCCATGGCAAGCTCTGCGCCGACCGCGAGCAACGTCGAGAGGCCAGCAGCTTTCGCCAGATCCCACCAGTGGTAGTCGACGCCGTCCTCGAGACCGGCATAGCCCTGCGTGTCGGCGCCGGGCTGTCGTTCGAGGACGATGGATCGGCCATTCGGGAATATCAGCCGGTTCCAGACCAGCAGGACACGCCTCTGCCCGAAACCGACATTGTTGTCGTATTGGCCGATGATGCGGGTTCCTTGCGGTACGAGCAGGATGCGGCCGGTCGGGCTGTCGTAGATGTTCTCGGTGACCTGGGCGGTAATCTGGCCGGGGAGATCGGAGCGAATGCCGGTGATCAGCGCTCCGGAGATTACCGAACCGGCCTGCAGCACATAGGGCGACACCGGCGGCATCACGCGATCCGCCGCCACAGTGCGTCGGTCGACGGCGGCGTTGAGGAAGGCGACCTGTCGGTCCTGCGCAGTAGGAGTGCCAGCCTGATCGAGACCGGCAAGATTTGTGGTCGTATTCGCGTCAGGCGCTATTGCGCTTGCCGTCGTGCGTGTTTCCGTCTGGAAGAACACGCGGCTGGTTCGGGCGGATTCCGCTTCGGCGAGGCGGCGTTGTTCGGCCGGATCGACACCCGGCGCTGTCGGCACAACAACAGGCTGGCCACGATCCTGCGCACTGAGGATCGGACGGCCGAGATCGCCGGGCAAAGCCGGCCCCAGGATCGGGCCGGTATAGTCCCGCGGCAGGCCTGCCAGACCGTCGGCCGTGGTCCGGTTCTCGGTGGAATAGAGTTCTTCGCCACCATTGCCACGATCTCGGGTCTGAAGAGCATAGATCAACGCGCCACCGATGCCGAGCGATGCGACCAGGCCAAGGCCGAGGAGCACCCTGCGCGACAGCCTGGTGACGCGTGGTGGTTCTGCCCGCAAGCGCATGGGTGTGACAGGATTGAGCGCCGGAGTTGCTTCTTGACTGTTGCCGGCCTCGCTCATGACGACCGTCCTCCTTCTTTGTCTCGGACAACCGGCGCCTGTACTACGCCGTTTGTCCGGACGATCCTCACGGTCTGCAGATGCTTGCCGCTGCCAAGGCGCAGCTCGGCCGCACCGAAGAGACGGTCCACGATCAGGATGTTCCGATAGATACGGGTATTGGCGATTTGCGCTTCACCCTCTGGGCCGATGACGAACAGGGGCGGAAACTCCCCTTGCACTATGCCGCGCGGGAATTCGACATAGACCTTGCGGCCATCGTCATAGACGGAGACGGGCCGCCACGGCGGCGTGTCTCCGGTGAGACCGTAGCGGTAGTTTCGTGCCACGACAGCCGGAATAGCCGGCGTGTCCGGAATGGACTGCTGCGAGCCCGGCACCTGCGGGTAAGACCAGGCGATCGACGGCATGTAGGGCGTTTCGCCGGATCGCAGTTCGAGCATGTAGGTGCGTCGATCGGTGGAAATCACCAGATTGGTGGTGATGTCGGGGCGCGAGGGTTTCAGAAGGACATGGACGCGCCGGGTGGTGCCGCTGCCGCTCTCGGTGTCGCCGATAATCCAGCGTGTGGTGTCGCCGGCAGCGATCGGCCCGGCTCCGGTCAGGCTTTCGCCGGGTTCAAGCGTGATGTCGGTGATCTGGCCGGGTGCGGCATAGACCTGATAGAGGGCGCCTTCGCTCCAGGGATAGATCTGGATTGCATTGTAGTAACCATCCCGGCGTGGCTCGACGCGGGCCGCCGCATTGGCATTCTGAACCCGGCCGGTCGGCGTGGTTGCGGTGGCACCCCCACGCGCCGGCGTCCAGCCCGGCGGAATGTGCAGCGGCTTCGGGCGCTCATCCCTCAGCACGGTGGGAACGACCGGCAATGCCGGCACATCGGAATCGTAGCGGATCTGCGGCGGCTTCTGCGGCGTGGCGCATCCGGCCAGCGCAGCGGTGGAAAGGAGCACGGCGACAATGGCGGGTTTGCGGAAAGAAGGGGTTCCGGTTGTACGGATCGGCGACTTCTTCATTCGCCCATCTCCCGCGACCACGATATTGCATTGACATAGATGCCGAGGGGATTGGCCTTGAGTCGATCAGCATCGCGGGGCGTCTGGATCACTATGGTCAGGATCGCGGTCCAGCGCTCGGTGGTGGAAAGCTGTCCGTTCTCGTATCGGCGCTCGATCCAGGCGACGCGGAAGCTGTCGGGAGATGCGCGAATGACGCTGGAAACCTCGACGGCAACCTGCTGCTTGCCGACCTTGGTGAACGGGTCATTGCTGCGCGCATAGTCGTTCAGCGCCGTCGCGCCCCGATCCGTCGTCCAGTCATAGGCGCGGAGCCAGTTCTGGCGCACGATGATGGGATCGGCGGGAATGCTCCTGACCTGTTCGATGAAACGCGCCAGATGCCACGCGACCTGCGGATCTGTTGGACGATAGTCGGCCGTGGCGGCGGCGACGGTCTGTGCCTGACCGAGCTTGTCGACCTGCACGACCCAGGGCACGACGGTCCCTCGCGTGGACTGCCAGACGAGTGCTGCGGCAAAGCCTGCCGACAGGATCAGGCTTCCAAAGGCCATGAACCTCCAGTTCTTCGCCTGCACGCGGGCCGAGCCGATGCGCTCATCCCAGACCTGTGCGGCCTTCTGATAGGGTGTCTCGGGTTGCGGCGTCTTGCCGTAGTGGGTTGCCGGTCGTTTGAACAAGCTCATGAGCGGTCACTTTCGGAGAGATTAACAGAAGAGCCGCCGCCATGACTGTCGCCGGAACGAACGGCATGGGCGGCCGCGGAAACGCCGTGGCTGAAGTGCTGGCTGCGTTTCATGCGCCTGGCCCAATCGGGGGCGCCATTGCCCGAAGCTGCGGGGGTGGCGGCAAAGGAATCATCATTGGCGGCTTCGGCACCGCCGACCGTGCCGAGGGTGGAAAAGCCGCCGGTGGCGCTGAAGCCGCCTTTCACGCCTCCGGAGAAATCCGATTTAACGCTTTCGGACGCACGACCGATCGCGCGCTTCAGAGGCGAGACGGTGGCGGAGCCTGCTCCTCGCGCGACACCGCCGAGACCGGACGCCACACCGGCAGCGCCGGTCTGCCCCATCGATCCGAGATTGTAGGCGGTCGAGGCGGCACCTGCCGCCGCTGCGCCACCACGAACGGCAGCAGCGCCGCCGGACAGTGCCGCAGCCCCACCGCGCAAGGCCAGGCCAGCCGCACCGCCTGCGGCAAGTGCAGCACCTCCGACGGCGAGGCCGGTGCCAACGGCAGCACCAGCACCAAGTTGCGGGCCTCCGGAAACCAGACCGTTGGCAATGCCCGGTCCGAAGATGCCGAGGCCGAGCAGGGAAAGTGCTGCGAGCACGATCGCCATCGCGTCGTCGATCGTCGGCGTGACCCCGCCGAAGCCGGAGGTGAACTCGCTGAACAGCGTCGAGCCGATGCCGATGATGACAGCGAGCACCAGCACCTTGATGCCGGAAGAGACGACACTGCCGAGGACCCTTTCGGCCATGAAGGCCGTCTTCCCGAACAATCCGAACGGGATGAGGACAAATCCGGCGAGAACGGTCAGCTTGAATTCGATCAGCGTGACGAACAACTGGATCGCCAAAATAAAGAAAGCCAAGAGGACGAGCGCCCAGGCGAACAGCAGGCATGCGATCTGGATGAAATTCTCAAAGAAGGCGACCCATCCCATGAGGTCGGAAATGGATTCCAGGAGCGGCCGGGCCGCGTCGAGACCGACTTGCGCCACCCGGCCGGGACGAAGGAGGTCCGCCGTCGAAAAGCCGGTGCCGGAGCCTTTGAGGCCGAGGCCGGCGAAGCTCTCGAAGATGATCCTCGCCAGATTGTTCCAATTGTCGATGATGTAGGCGAAAGCCCCGACGAACAGGGTCTTCTTCACCAGTCGAGCGATGATGTCGTCGTCGGCGCCCCAGCTCCAGAACAGGGCGGCGAGCGTCACGTCGATGACGATCAGCGTGGTGGCGATGAAGGCGACCTCGCCGCCGAGAAGACCGAACCCGCTGTCGATATAAGAGGTGAAGACCCCGAGGAAATTGTCGATGACGCCGCTGCCGCCCATGGATCACTGTCCTTCGATGGTCTGTGGGGCGGCCGGTACGGACGTCCTGCCGAGGAAGCGGTCTCGCGTTTGCGACCAGATGCGCAGGCATTCGGCGTCGTTCGTTGCGGCCTGCCCGAGCTGCTGGCACCGGCGCTGTCCAACGCGAAGTGGATCTGCCGGCGATCCGACGGCGGCCGTGGGGCGTGTCCATGGTGCGGGCGCCTCTCTCCTTCTGAGCATTTCGGTCGCCGTCGCGGTGATCGCGACGGCGACAAAGACGACGGCGCCCAAGCGGGCCAGCATCTTGCCGTCCATGGCCCACGCCCTCAGTTGAACATCTTGGCGCTGCCGGCCTGATAGCCGGAGCCCGGCGTCAGGAAGCGCTCGCGCTGCACGCGACCCTGTTCGGCCGCGGCGGCGCGTTCTGCCTCGGTGAGCGCGGTGGACCGGCCATTGGCGGCAAGCAATGCCGTGAGGTCGGAGAGCTGCTGCGACTGGAGGGCGAGAAGCTGATTGCCTGCCTGTGCAGCCTGAAGCGCGCCGGTCGCGCTCTGGCTCCGGCCAACCAGTTGTGACATCTCGGTGCGGTTGGTATCGATATTGCCGACCACGGTGGCCTGCACGCGCATGGCGTCCTGAAGGCCGCCGACGCTGTTGCGCCAGCGCTCTTTGGCATCGGAGACGAGCTGCGCATCGGTGGCCGAGAGCGAGACATTGGCGTATTTCGACTGGAACGCCTGGTCGATCTGGCCGACGTCGAAGGCGATGTTCTGCGCCTGGGACAGAAGCTGCTGCGTGCGGCTCACCGACTGCTGGATCTGCTGGAGCGACGAATACGGCAGGCTCGCCAGATTGCGGGCCTGGTTGATCAGCATCTGCGCTTCGTTTTGCAGGCTGGTGATCTGATTGTTGATCTGCTCCAGGGCGCGGGCGGCGGACAGCAGGTTCTGCGAGTAGTTCGTCGGGTCATAGACGATCCAGGCGGCGGAAGCTGGCGGCGCCAGAACCAGCGAAGCCGGGCCTGAGACGGCAAGAAAGGATGCGGCAAGCAGCGCCGTGCGGGAATAACGGGTGTTCATGAGGAAGACTCCTTGTCCGGCTGGAGGATGAGATTTGCAAGGTCGGGAATGAGGTCCGCGGCCCAGTCGACGCCGCGCAGACGCAGCCAGGCGGCAAGGAAGCCGTCCCGGCCGTGCTCGGCGAAGATGCGAGCGATGGCGGACTGATCGGATTTCGAGGAGGCGGCCGTCAGCGCCAGACCCACTTCGGACAGGCCCAGGTCGAACAGGCGGTTCCCCCTGCGGCTCTGGCAGTAGTAGTCTTTCTTCGGCGTGGCCCGTGCGAGGATCTCGATCTGGCGCGCGTTCAAGCCAAATCGTTGATAGATGGCGGCGATCTGCGGTTCGGCGGCGCGCTCGTTCGGGAGAAGAAGACGCGTCGGGCAACTTTCGATGATCGCCGGTGCGATCGCCGAATTGTCGATGTCGGAGAGCGACTGCGTGGCGAAGATGACCGAAGCGTTTTTTTTTCTGAGGGTCTTCAGCCATTCCCGCAACTGTCCGGAAAAGGCTTCGTCATCGAGCGCCAGCCAGCCTTCATCGATGATGAGCATGGTGGGCGAGCCATCGAGTCGGTCGCCGATGCGGTGGAACAGATAGGACAGCACCGCCGGGGCAGCACCTGTGCCGACCAGCCCCTCGATCTCGAAGGCCTGCACCGACGCGCTGCCGAGGTGCTCGGTTTCGGCATCGAGCAGCCGACCGTAGGGACCGCCAATGCAATAGGGCCTGAGCGCCTGCTTCAGATCGTTCGACTGCAGCAGCACCGTCAGGCCGGTGATGGTGCGTTCCTCGACCGGCGCCGAGGCGAGAGAGGTCAGCGCCGCCCAGATGTGCTCCTTGACATCCGGCGTAATCGCAACGCTCTCGCGCGTCAGGATGGCGACGATCCAGTCGGCCGCCCAGGCGCGTTCCGGCACGTCGTGAATGCGGGCGAGTGGCTGGAGCGAGACGGAAAATGCATCGCCTTCGGTGAGATCGCCGCCGAGATCATGCCAGTCCCCGTCCATGGCAAGGGCCGCAGCCCGGATCGAGCCGCCGAAATCGAACGCGAACACCTGGGAGTGGGCATAGCGCCGGAACTGGAGCGCCATGCAGGCGAGCAGCACGCTCTTGCCGGAGCCGGTCGGCCCGACGACCAGCGTGTGCCCGACGTCGCCAACATGAATGGAAAGCCGAAACGGGGTGCTTCCCTCGGTCTTGCCGAAGAGCAAGGGGGCGCTACCGAGATAGTCATCCCGTTCCGGTCCCGCCCATACGGCGGAGAGGGGGATCATATGGGCGAGATTGAGCGTCGAGATAGGCGGCTGGCGGACGTTGGCATAGACATGCCCCGGCAGCGAGCCGAGCCAGGCATCGACGGCATTGATGGTTTCGGGCATCGCGGTGAAATCGCGGCCCAGCGCGACCTTCTCGACAAGACGGAGCTTTTCGTCGGCCAGGCGAGGATCGGTGTCCCATACAGCGATGGTCGCCGTGACATAGGCCATGCCGGCATAGTCGGCGCCGAGTTCCTGAAGCGCGATGTCCGCATCGGCCGCCTTGTTAGCAGCGTCGGTGTCCACGAGAACCGACGCCTCGTTGCTCATGACTTCTTTCAGGATCGCGGCGATCGACTTGCGCTTCGCAAACCATTGGCGGCGGATGCGGGTGAGGAGCCGGATGGCGTCGGTCTTGTCGAGCAGGATCGCGCGTGTCGACCAGCGATAGGGAAAGGCGAGCCTGTTCAGCTCGTCGAGGATGCCGGGCGTGGTCGCGGTCGGAAAGCCGACGATGGTGAGGATGCGCAGATGGGTGTTGCCAAGGCGCGGTTCCAGCCCGCCGGTCAGGGGCTGATCGGCCAGCAACGCGTCCAGATACATCGGCGTCTCGGGAACCCGGACGCGATGCCGGTTGGTCGAGACAGTGGAATGCAGGTAGGTCAGCGTCTCGCTGTCGTCGAGCCAGTCGCATTCCGGCATGAAGCCGTCGAGCAGCGCCAGCACGCGATCGGTGCGATCGATGAAGCCGCGCAAGATCTCGTTCGGATCGACGCCGGAGCGTTCGCGGCCCTCATAGAGCCAGGTCTCGGCGCGGGCTGCATCCTCGGCATGTGTGAGATAGGTGAAGGTGAGGAAGTAGCCGGAAATGAAATGGCTGCCCTGTTCCTCGAAATCGGCCTTGCGCTCGGCATCGAGCAGCGCCGAGGCCGGATCTGGAAAGCGGTCGTCGGGATAGGTCGCAGCCTCCTGGCGCTGTGCTTCCACGAAAATCGCCCAGCCGGAGCCAAGACGCCGGAAGGCATTGTTCAACCGGGCGGCGACGGCGACCAGTTCGGCAGCGACGGCGGATTCGAGGTCGGGACCGCGAAATCGGGCGGTCCGTTGCAGCGAGCCGTCCTTGTTCAGAACGACGCCCTCCCCGACGAGTGCCGCCCAGGGCAGGAAGTCGGCGAGGCGGCTGGCGGTGCGGCGATATTCGGCAAGGTTCAGCATGGTCGTGCTCCTCAGACCGCAAGATGACCGGGGATACGCAGATGACGGCGACCGACTTCCACGAACAGTGGATCGCGTTTCGCCGCCCAGACGGCGGCGAAATGCCCGATTGCCCATATGGCGAGACCGACCAACCAGAGGCGCAGGCCGAGGCCGACCGCTCCGGCCAATGTCCCGTTCATGATGGCGATGGCGCGCGGAGCGCCGCCGAGCAGGATGTGCTCGGTCAGCGCCCGGTGAACCGGGACATTGAGCCCCGGCACATCGTCGATCCGTAAGAGCGCCCCGGCCATCAGACCAGTACCCCGCCGCCGAAGGAGAAGAAGCTCAGGAAGAAGGAGCTGGCGGCGAATGCAATCGACAGGCCGAAAACGATCTGGATCAGCCTGCGAAAACCGCCGCTTGTGTCGCCGAAGGCCAGCGCCAGGCCGGTGGCGATAATGATGATGACGGCGACGATCTTGGCCACCGGCCCCTCGATGGATTCGAGGATCGACTGAAGCGGCGCCTCCCACGGCATGGAGGATCCGGAAGCATGAGCCGGCACGGATGCCATCATCATAACGACGGCGAGCGTGGTCGGTCCCATGAGGTGCCGACGGATGCCGCGCAGAACGGACGGTGCGCACGCCTGATCCGGCGCCGTGGGCAGGATGGGCGGAACATGGGAGGTCATGACTGTTCTCCTTTCAAGAGCGGTTGGCGATCAGGGGAAAGGTGAGCGGAAGCGACCCGGTAATCGCCGTCGGGGTCGAGCCCTTCGACGCGGGCGAGTTCGGAGAGACGGCGCGCGGAACCGCGGCCAGAGAGAACCGCCACGATGTCGATGGTCTCGGCAATGAGTGCCTTGGGGACGGTGACGACAGCTTCCTGGATGAGCTGCTCGAGACGGCGAAGCGCGCCGAGGCCGGTGCCGGCATGGATCGTGCCGATGCCGCCGGGGTGCCCCGTACCCCAAAGTTTCAGGAGATCGAGGGCTTCGGGACCGCGCACCTCGCCGACGATGATGCGATCCGGCCGGAAACGCATGGCCGAGCGTGCGAGATCGGTCAGATTGGCGATGAAATCCTTGGTGCGCATCGGCACCTTGTTCTCGGACTGGCTTTGAAGCTCGCGGGTATCCTCGATGATGAGAAGCCGATCCTGCCCCTTCGCCACTTCGGCCAGCAGAGCATTGGTGAGTGTCGTCTTGCCGGTGCCCGTGCCGCCGGCGACGAGGACATTGGCGTGCGATGCGACGGCCTCGCGCAGCAATGCCGCCTGATTGGCGGTCATCGTTCCTGCCGCAACATAGTCGTCGAGTGTGAACACCGAGATCGCCGGCTTGCGGATGGCGAAGGCCGGACCGGTGACGATCGGAGGCAGGAGACCTTCGAAGCGTTCGCCGCTGTCGGGCAGTTCGGCCGAAACACGTGGAGCGCCGGCATGAACTTCTGCGCCGACGTGGTGAGCAACCAGGCGGATGATGCGTTCGCCATCCGCGGGCAAGATGCGCTCGCCGGTGTCGGACATGCCTTCGGAGAGCCGGTCGATCCACAATCGCCCATCCGGATTGAGCATTACCTCGACGACACCGGGATCTTCCAGAAAGCGGGCGATGGATGCACCTAGCGCAGTGCGCAGCATCCGGGCGCCACGCGCAAAGCCTTCTGAATTTCGATGCGAGACTGCCATCCGATCCCCGTTTCTCGCCGAGGAAAATCAGACGGTCCCCGGATGGGGATGATTAAAGGAGCCAGAAATTATGCTGATTCAACAAGGAATTGGCGTCGTAGTAGCGTAGCGTGCAAATACAGGGAAACGGCGGTGCCGCGATCTGCTTGATCTCGCGAAAGCCGTCACTACTCGCCATGTGCGCCCATGCGCGGGGAGCCCTGACTGTCAGATGAGTCGGCGACATCCTCGGAGATTTCCTGCCGCAGTTTTGGCCCCTGAGCGAGCCGGCGGCCGAGTGCCGCGACGAATGCCTCATAGCGCTCGCCGGCCTTGGCTCGCGCCGCCTGTACGGCCGGTTCGGGCAGTGCTGGCGTGGTGGTGAGCCAGAAGCGAACGAACACGGCAAGCGTCTCGACCGAAATGCCGACATCACGTTCCAGCCGCGTCATGCGGCGATCGATCTGGTCGAGACGCTTGGTGATCAACGCCTCGCGCCGTTCGGCGTCGTCCGGCGACAGGAAGGAGGCGACGGCCGCCTCCACGATCAAGGACATCGGCTGCTCCCGGCGCGCCGAATAGTCCGAGAGCATCGTCATGACGTCGGGTTCGAGATAAACGGAGATCTGCGTCTTCTTTTTCCTGCCGGTCATGCGTTCACAGCTCCATCCCGTCATTCGGATCAAGCGACACCTGCCGCGCCACACCCTGCATGAGCCGGGTCATACGACGGTTCCGGGTGGCTTCCTCCTCCATCTCATCGGGGGGATCGATCTCGAACTCGTTCTCGATCGGCTCCTTTTTCTCGACGGGTTTCACCCGGCTCAGCTCCGGCTGACGCCGGCGTTCGGATTCGGTCGGGTCCTCATCCTCTTCGGTGGCGCCCGCCACGACGTCATCGAACGGAGGGCGGGTCGGGATCGGCAGGCGGCTCCAGTCATCCGGATGCGGTTCGCCGGCACGGACCAGTTTCGGCGGCGGTAATATCCGCTCCTGAAACCGCGCATCCTCGAAATACCGCGCCTTCTTCGCCCGGATCGGCGGCGTTCCAGCGACCATGACGATCTCGTCGGCCGGAGGAAGCTGCATGATCTCGCCAGGGGTGAGCAGCGGCCGCGCGGTTTCCGAGCGCGAGACCATCAAATGCCCGAGCCAGGGCGACAGCCGATGCCCGGCATAGTTCTTCATCGCCTTCATCTCGGTGGCCGTGCCGAGCGCGTCGCTCACCCTCTTCGCGGTTCTCTCGTCATTCGTGGCGAAGGACACCCTCACATGGCAGTTGTCGAGGATCGAATTGTTGGCGCCGTAAGCTTTTTCGATCTGGTTCAGCGACTGCGCGATCAGGAATGATTTGAGACCGTAGCCCGCCATGAAGGCCAAAGCCGACTCGAAGAAATCCAACCTTCCCAGAGCCGGAAACTCATCCAGCATGAGCAGCAATCTTTGTCGTCCCGCCTTCGCCTGCAGATCCTCGGTCAGGCGCCGGCCAATCTGGTTGAGGATCAGGCGAATGAGCGGCTTCGTCCGATTGATGTCTGACGGCGGTACGACGAGGTAGAGCGTCGTCGGCCTCTTGCGGCCGACGATGTCGGTAATGCGCCAGTCGCAACGGCGCGTCACCTCTGCAACGACAGGATCGCGGTACAAGCCCAGAAACGACATGGCGGTCGACAACACGCCGGATCTCTCGTTGTCGCTCTTGTTCAGCAGTTCGCGTGCAGCACTGGCAATGACCGGATGCGGACCGGCTTCACCCAGATGCGCCGTCTTCATCATCGCGGCGAGAGTCGACTCGATCGGCCGCTTCGGATCGGACAGGAATGCCGCGACGCCGGCCAGCGTCTTGTCTTTCTCAGCATAAAGAACGTGCAGGATGGCGCCGACGAGAAGCGCATGCGACGTCTTCTCCCAATGGTTCCGCTTGTCGAGCGAGCCTTCGGGATCGACCAGGATGTCGGCGATGTTCTGGACGTCGCGGACCTCCCATTCACCCCGCCGCACCTCGAGCAGCGGATTGTAGGCGGCGGACTTTGCATTGGTCGGATCGAATAGCAGCACGCGACCGTGCTGGGATCGGAAGCCGGCGGTGAGTGTCCAGTTTTCGCCCTTGATGTCGTGGACGATGGCCGAACCGGGCCAAGTGAGCAACGAAGGCACGACCAGGCCGACGCCCTTGCCCGATCTGGTCGGCGCGAAACACAGGACATGCTCCGGACCGTCATGCCGCAGATAGGCCCGATCGAGCCTGCCGATAACAACGCCGTCCTGGTCGAGCAGACCGGCGGCCTTCACTTCCTCAGGCTCGGCCCAGCGCGCCGATCCGTAGGTCGCGACATTCTTGGCTTCGCGTGCCCGCCAGACCGACATGCCGATGGCAACCGCTATGGCGATGAAACCGCCAGATGCGGCGATATAAGCACCTTCGACGAAGATCGGTGGCGCATAGGCGTCGTAGAAATACCACCACCAGAAGAAGGCTGGCGGGTAATAGACCGGCCAACCGGCAATCACGAACCAGGGATGGCCGAGCTGGGGCTGGAAGCCGAGTTGCCAGGCCGTCCACTGTGTCGCTCCCCAGGTCGTCATTAGCACGATCAGAAGAACGGTGAGGATCTGGCCCCAGAGGATTTTCGTCGCGGACATGGCGTTGGTCCTTTCTCCGATGTTGAAGGTTAAAGGCCGAGCCCTCTCTTGCGGCCAAAGCTCCAGTCGATGCCGCCGTCGTTACGGGCGATGCCGGAGACGTGCCGGCCAAGCTGCTTTTCGAGGGACGGGCTCCAGGGAACGAGCTGGAAGCCGAGGCCGTCGTCGATCATCGCGTAGCGGCCGGAGGCAAGCGCGAAGCGTTGACGATAGGTGCCAGCGACATATTCGCCACTGCCAGCGCGGTTGAATGGCTGGCCCGTCTCGGTGGCGAGCTTCTCGCCAAGCGCATCGAGCTCGCGGCGGCGCAAGGTGTCGACCAGCCTGCGGGCGAACACCACGCTGAGTCCCTGCCGCTCGGCCAACCCCTCTTCGACAAGATGGTCAGCACGCCGCTCCATGGCCTGCTGCACCTCGGCGCCGAAGCCACCATCGGATAAGGAGAGCGGCTCCTTCGCGACTGCCTGTCGGTCGAGCCAGGTCGCGCCCGACGCCGAGATCTGTCGCTCGATGTCGAGATCGGAGCGAACGGCGAGTGCGACGCGGCGCTCACCGCGCGCATCATCGAATTTGCGCAGCTCGACGATCGAGCCGGGAACGCTGTCGCCGGCAGCATCGAGGTCGGGCAGCTTGATGTGATGGGTGCGTCCATCCACGCTGTCGACGACGGCATAGGCCGAGCCTCTCAGCTCGTCGTCGAGACCGCGATCGACCAAGCGACCGATGATCGGCTCATCGAGGCTTTCGCCTGCCAACACATAGTTGGCGGAGCCGCGCTCGATGCCGCGGTCCGTCAGCGCCTTGTGCATCCGTTTGATGATGTCGCCGCGTTCGCCGAGTTCGCGCAGCACCGCCTCGGCCTCGGGCTTGATGAACCATTGAGAATGGCCGACCTGTCCGGCCAGCCCAAGGACTTCCAGCTTGCGCAGCCGTCCGACCTTCAGGGCATGAAACTCGTCGGGCTGCCGATCGGCTCGCGGCGCGAGATCGACGATGCCGGTTTCTCGTGCATCCCGGACAAGCTGGCGGTCGAGCTGGGTCCAGCGCTCCGATTCAATCTGGCGCTCCAAAGTGCGGCGGATGTCGAGGTCGGTGCGCGGCCCCAATTCCTGGGTGATGAGATCGCGCGCCCGGTCACGCATCCCTTCCTTGATGTAGTCACGCGAGATCACAAGATCCCGGCCGTCGTCGCGGACGCCGCGCACGATCAGGTGGACGTGGGGATGCTCGGTGTTCCAGTGATCCACCGCCACCCAGTCGAGCCGAGTACCGAGATCCTTCTCCATCTGCCCGACGAGATCGCGGGTGAAGGATTTGAGGTCGGCCATTTCCACGGCGTCGTCCGGCGATACGATGAACCGGAAATGATGCCGGTCATCCTCGCAGCGTTCGGCGAAGGCGCCTGCATCGGCATTCTCGGTGCCCGGCCCGAACAGGCGAGCCTTTTCCCCGTCGCGGGTCACACCCTCGCGACGCAGATAATTGAGATGGGTGCCGAGCGGCGCGGTCCGGACGGAATGGCGCACGGTACGCGCCTTTACGACGGCGCCGCGCGAACGGGACGAGATCAGGCGATTGGCCTGAATGCTGGCGCGCTGGCCGTGACCGAAGCGCGAGCGGTTGCCGGAGACGACGCGGCCGGAGCGAGACACGCCGCCGCCCGCCTTTTTGGCAGCGGCGAGCGCCTGCGAAATGAAGGGCCGCGCCGATTGTGCCCGACTGGACCGGATACGCCCCGGACGAATTCGGAACTCGCGTTCATCGGCCATGGCGCAGCCCTGCAATGTTCAAAAAATCGCGTAGAGACAGAGGGTTGGATCGTTGACGAACATTGCGGCAAAGACGGGCAATGTGCTGCACAGCGAAGAAATCCAAACAAAAACAACCGCCCGATCGGCGCGCAATGTGCGCCCTTTTATCCTGCCATCCCTCGGTTGCTGCTTCTGCCTCCACCCCCGGCACCCACCATGATGCGCCAGAGCACGACAAGATGCCCAAAAGCCGATCGAGGGTCATCGCGGACCGTCCCCCTCGCGCCGAACGAGGAAAATGGAGTCTTCCTGTGGTCCGGCGGCGCTATCGTCCTGCACCGGAACGGAAGGATGAAGCCCACTCGGCGGACGGTCGGCAGCGCGATCATCGTCACGCGGGCGGTCGCCTCCACGCGCCACGAAGAGCGGTGCTTCGCGCCAATCGGCCGGCGGCTGGAGCACGATGCGCGTTCCGTCCGACGGCGCGGCGGCACCAAGCGCGGGCGCGAGCAAAGCGACATAGGCGCGCGTCTCTGCCGGCAGAGCGCGGCCGGTGGCGAGATGCTGGTCGTAGCGCGCCGGGCCAGCATTATAGGCAGCAAGCATCGCCGGGACCGTGCCGTAGCGATCAAGCATCTCGCGCAGATAGGCGGTGCCGGCGATGATGTTGTCGCGAGGATCGAACGGATCACGACCGAGCCGGTAACGGGCGCGCAGTTCGGCCCACGTATCGGGCATGATCTGCATGAGGCCAAGCGCACCGGCGGGCGATACCGCACGCACGTCGTCACGGCTTTCGGTGTGCTTCACCGCGACGATCCATGCCTGCGGGATAGCGAAGCGCTGCGACGCCTCGGCGATGTGCGCGGCATGGGGATCGGCGATCGCGGCGCGGGTCGGCGGCAGCGATTGCGCAACAGCCGGACACGCCGCGGAGGCGGCAAAGGTCAGGCCGGAAAGAAGAAGGGAGAGTGCCGAGCGTCGGACGGTAGCAGAACGTCCGACGCAGGCACGTTGCCGGATTGCCACCGTTCAGTCCTCCTTCCGCTTCTTCGACGGCGGGTTGGTGTGCAGGCCCCAGGCGGAGCCGTCGTCACCGGCACGGAAGAGGTTTGCGCGAAGCGTGCCGCCGAACAGCGGGCTGTAGATCTCGATGGAGACGAATTCGCCGGCGCGGTCGCCGACATGCGACCAGCCAGCGCCGATATCGAGACCTTCCTCGTCGCCGAGCAGAACGCGGTAAGCAGGGGCATTCTTTGCTTCCGAAGGCTCGGCCGGAACGAAGGTGATTTCCTCGTCGATGCCGAGCGCCCTGAAACGCCCTTCGAAGCCGGATTGCGTGCGGGTGAAATGTCCAATCTGAGCCATGCTCATGGTCTCCTGTGTTGTGCGGCAAGGTTGCGAAACTTGCGCCGTCACCGCGTCGGCGCGCGCCAGACGAAGCGGCCTTCGCCGTCGTCGTCGGTGTAGAGGGGGATTGCCCGGCCGATCACGGCGGAGGCCGGAAGCGGCCCGAAATAGCGGCCGTCGAGACTGTCGCGGACTTCCCAGTTCATCAGGAAAAGCTCGTCATCCGCGACGACGCGGCAGCCCTGCCAGATGGGCAGCGCGCGGCCGAGGCGATCGCGGTCGAGCGCTTCGCCCATCTCGATCCCATCGACCGTGATCAGGTCGCGGCTGCGGCACACGCGCTGACCGGGCAAGCCAAGGACGCGCTTCAGCAGCGGCACGCCGCGGCCGACATAGCCGCGCTCCACCATGAAGTCGGCGAGCGGTTCGGGCGGCATGACGGCGACCAGTTCGGGCACCTCCAGCCGATCGGCTGGCGCGATGGTGTAGAAGCCGATCGGCGCGCTTTCGGTGGCGTTCCAGATCAGCTTGGTGGATGTCGGGATGAACGCAGCGATGGCGACGCCCATCGCCGCGAAATACGTCACCATGACGTAGCCGAAGCGGGTCATCGGCCGATCTCCCGCCGCTTGAGCCACGCCTGATGACGCTCCATCGTGTAGGAGCGTGGAGTCTCGCCGGACTGCATTCGGTGAGCGATGTGGCGCCAGTGATCGGGGGCGACGTCGCAGGCGTCGATGCCGACACGCTCGATCGCATCGATGTGGCGCAGCACGTCCTCGACCTTGGGCCAGCCCTCGATCTTGAGCAGAATCTCGCCACCGGGACGCACGAAGGGCAGCGTCTGATAGGTTTCGCCCGGCTCGACGGCGCGCACGATGTCGATGCGTGATATGATCGTGCCGAAATCGTTGCCGGCCCAGCGGGCGAAGGCGAAGATGCTGTTTGGGCGGAAAGAAATGACGCGACGGCGGCGATCGAGGATCAGTTCGCCGGATTCCCGGCCGAACCTGATCCAGTATTCGACCTTCTTCTCGATCCATGTCAGCTCGACATGGGTCATATCGTCGGTAGAGCCTGCGGACGGCAAAGGGCCGCCGCGCAAGCGGGGAGCCGCATTGCCGGTCATGAGGGGTCTCCTTGGGTTGGCGGGAATTCACGAGCGAAGAGATCGCGCAGCATGTCGGCGACGGTGACGCCGCGCCGGAAGGCAGCGATCTTGATCCTGCCGCGCAGCTCGGGCGTCACGTCGATGGTCAGCCGGGCGGTGAAACCGCCGGCGTCACCATTGCGGGGCGGCGCGTCGGCAGCCCTGATCCACTGGTCGGGATCGGCAGGCCGGGAGGCGAAGCCTTTGCGGGCGGGACGCTCGCTCATGGCGCGGCCCTCCCGTCGAACGGCAGCACCGATGCGATCCGGGCGCGCGCCTTCTCCGCCATGTCGGGTCTGATCTTGCAGCCGAGATAGCGTCGGCCGGTAAGCCGGCAGGCTTCACCGGCCGCGCCCGATCCGGCGAACCAGTCGCCGACAAGCCCGCCCTCCGGGCAGCTTGTTCGGATCAGGATTTCCATGAGCGCCGAGGGTTTCTCGGTCGGATGGATGGCACGGCCGTGGCAGTTTCGCAGGTAGATAACCGAGCGCATGAGGCGCGGCCCGCCGTCATGGCTGACATAGTGACCGGCATCGATATGGCCGGTGTGCGGCGGGCGCATCTTGCGCCGCACGGTGCGCGCCGTCGCATCCGGCGTGGTCTGGACGTCGTTGTAGATGTCGCGCCAGGCGGTCTCGGCCGGGTAGAACTGGACGGCCAGTTCATGCACGCGCTTGAAGCGGTCCGCGTGGAACGACGATCCGTTCTGCTTCTCCCAGACGATCTCCTGGGCGATCTGCAAACCGGCATCGGCGAACTGGTCGGCGGTCGCCATGAAATGGCGCAGCGAGCCGAATACCCAGAGCGAGCCGGTGGGTGTGAGCGCCACGCGAGCGAGCGTGATCCAGTCGGCGACGCGACGATCCCAGGCAAGCGATGTGTCGCCGTAAGGGGGATCGGCCAGGATCAAGTCGAACGGGCCGCGTGCCGGCATGAGATCGCGGCAATCGGCGGTTAGCACGGTTTCGGTGAGGACTGTCATGATGCGGCCCTCCCGATTTCGAGATGCTCGATCTCGGCGGCCAGCGCCGCGATCTCGCGCGTGGCCGGCGTGTCGTCGTCAAGTTCGGATGCGAGGCGACCGGATTGCGCGGCAACGGCAAAAGCGATGCGCTGGCCGATAGTGGTGGTCAGCACCGGCGGATCGTGATCGGCGAGTGTCTCGGCTGTCTCGCGTGCGAGCACGGTGCGGGCGCCGCAGCGGTTCAGCACGAAACGTGCGGCCAGTTCCGGCCGGTAGATGAGCGCCTCGGAGAGCAGCGCCAGCATCTCGGCCGAGGCCCAGCCGTCGAGCGGCGACGGCTGTACGGGGATCAGCACGAGGTCGGCGGCGAGCAGCGCCGAGCGCATGAGGCCGGCGACCCTCGGTGGCCCGTCGATGACGATATGATCGACGTCGCGGGCAAGTTCAGGCGCCTCGCGATGCAGCGTATCGCGCGCCAGGCCGACGACGCCGAACAGGCGCGGAAGGCCCTCACGGCTGCGCTGCTGCGACCAGTCGAGCGCCGAACCCTGCGGATCGGCGTCGATCAGGGTGACGCGCTTGCCGCGTGCCGCCCATTCCCCGGCGAGGTTCAGCGCCAGCGTTGTCTTGCCGACGCCGCCCTTCTGATTGAGGAGCGCGACGATCATCGGCTTCCTCCCGGCGGATCGAGAGGAAGTCCAGGTGTTTCGGGATCGACGGATGCAGCCGTGTCAGCGTGATCGGGAGCCGCTGGGCGCGCGGATGGCGTGACCGGAATGCTCGTCTTCGCGGCTGTGCTGAGGCTTCTGGCGGCGTCGCGGATGAGGTTTTCCACATCGCGCGCGCGCTCTTTAAGGTTAGATTCTTGGTTAGCCGGGGTACTGTGTTGTGCCCGCTGGCCAGCGCTGCGGCTGTGGCGATGATGCCTTCGTGAAACGATCATGGAAGGCGGCGCGCGGTGCTCCGTCGGGATCGGCGACGGAGGCTGGAAATGGACTATTACGCGGGACTGGACGTATCGCTGGAGGCGACAAGCGTGTGCGTGGTGAATGGCGAGGGCAAGGTCGTCCGGGAGGCAAAGCTGCCGTCCGACCCGGATGCGATCGAGCTGTTTCTTTCCGAATGGGGCATCCACCTGAAACGTGTCGGGCTGGAAGCTTTTTCGTTCAGCGCCTGGCTGCATACGGCCCTCGACGACAAGGGCCTGCCGGTCGTGTGCATCGAGACGCGCCACACCAAGGCGGCGCTGAACGCCATGCTGAACAAGACCGACCGCAACGACGCGCGCGGCATCGCGCAGCTGATGCGCACCGGCTGGTTCCGGCCCGTGCATGTGAAATCCCAGGCCGCGCAGGCGCTGCGCGTGCTTCTGGCCGGCCGCAAGGCGCTGCTGGGAAAAGTCATCGACATGGAGAACATGATCCGCGGCCTGATCCGGCCGTTCGGGCTGAAGGTCGGACAGGTGTCGACCGGCAGGTTCGATGCACGCGTGCGCGAGCTGGTCGCCGGCATCCCCGAACTCGAACAGATCGTCGAGCCGCTGCTCGCCGCCCGCGCGGCGATGCGTTTGCAGTTCGCCCGGATGCACCGCATGGCGCTGGCGGCCGCCCGCAACGACAAGGCGGTGCGGCGGCTGATGACGGTGCCCGGCGTCGGTGCGATCGTGGCGCTGACCTTCCGCGCCACCGTCGACGATCCCAGCCGGTTCAGGAAATCGACGACCGTCGGCGCCCACTTCGGTCTGACGCCACGACGATACCAGTCCGGCGAGACCAACCGGTCGGGACGCATCTCCAAATGCGGCGACGAGATGACCCGCGCCATGCTCTACGAGGCGGCGATCGCCATCCTCACGCGCATCCCCAAGAACTTCAAGCTGCGGCTCTGGGGGCTGCGGCTGGTGAAGAAGAAGGGGCTGAAGAAGGCCGCGACCGCCGTGGCGCGGGCGTTGGCCGTGCTCCTGCACAAGATCTGGGTCGACGGTTCGACCTTCCGTTACGGCGTCGGCCTGAAGGGCGGCCGGACCGCTCGCGCCTGATGGAGGCCTGAGCGACCCGGCCGCCCCCACCATCGGCGTTACCAGGTTCCGCCACGGCGGAGCGGCGTCTCCCGGGGAGACGGGGATTTGGGCGAGATCGAAACTTTGATTGCCGGCGGCCTTCGGGACCAACCGCACGGCGCTAGTTAGCCTGACCGCCTGGTCTCCAGATCCCGGAATGTGGCGGACACCATGCCGACCACGGATGTTAGCGAGTGCTCTTCGGAGAGACATGAGCCGCACCTCAGCGTGACGATGATGGAAGGGAACGGCCGCAGCGACGGCAGACGATGGGGTTCGCGCGCTCTTTCGAGCGCCCGTCGCCGTCGTCTTCAGTAAAAGCGGCTTTACGGATCAGTTCGCCGATGGCAGACTGAAGTGGAGAGGCGTTGTCTCCACAGCTTGTTGATCCACAACAACAAGTTAGAGTCAGTATGTTAGACTCTAAGTTAAGGGCGCGATTTCGTGTTTGATTTCCGCGCGTTACCCCCTGTTTGGGTTCCTGATAGCACGAGCCTCCGGTTCCCGATAGCACGATAGTCCGGGTTCCCGATAGCACGAGGCTATCCACAGGTTTTCCACAGGTCGGAGTGGGCTCGAAAGCGAGCAGCGTGCGCCCGCCGATCTCGGTCTCAAGGGAGAGCCTGTAGCCCGGCAGTGGCTGGCGCCGGATGATGTCGCGCAGTTCGAAGGCGAAGCGCTTGAACGGCGACAGGCTGCCGGATTTCTGATGGAGATGGCGGAAGTCGAAACGCCAGCCGTCGCGCTGGCGGCCGCCGTGCTTGCGCACCAGGCGGTAGAGCCAGCGGTCGAGGCCGCCCGTCAGATCGAAATAGGCGCGGTCGATGGTCAGCACGAGGGCATCGTCGATAACGGCCTGGTAGAACCAGTCCGGGACGATCATCTCGATGCCCTCGGGACGGCCGTTGCGGTCGGTGCGCTCCTGCCATTCGTTGATCCACGAGAAACGATGGCGACGGCCCTCGGCCGGCTGGCGGATCGAGGTGGACACCGTGGTCGATTGCAGCCGGTCGAGTGCTGCCTTCAGGCGCTGATAGTCGCGCACGCTGGTGCCACGCCCGACATAGGAAAGGATTTCGTATGGCGTGGCAGCCATCAGCCGGGAAGTGCGAAGCCCGGCATCGCGGGCTTCGACGATCTGGCTTGCCGCCCAGATCAGGATATCGGCGTCCCAAATGGTCGCCATGCCGTGATCGGGGACGGCCTCGACCCGGATCGTCACATTGCCGGCGACGAAATCGATCGGCGCGACGCGATGGGTCTTGGAAAGGGAGAAGAAGGGATAGGCCATGAGATCCTGCGCGTCTCGTGGCGCGAAGTCGCCGGGGAGCGCCCGGAACAGATCGAGCTGCCCACGCTCCGAGAGGGACCGATGCCGCGCCGCCATTCGAAAAACCGGCCGCGATCAGCGTGCGTAGCGGCTGGGCTGCGGAACGGCGGGCAGCGCATGGCGCTTCGCCGGCAGCACCTGGCCACGCGGATCGGAGGTCGAGGTGACAGCGCCGAGTGCGGCCCAGGCTTCAAGATCGTCCACGGCGTAGACGACACGCCCACCCAGCTTGCGATACGAAGGACCAGTCCCGTAGGTCCGGTGCTTTTCGAGGGTTCGAGCGGAGAGGCTGAGGAATTCAGCGGCCTCCTTGGTGCGAAGGAAGCGCGGCGGCAAAATGACGGGATCGGGTCGCATGGGGCGGGCCTCCGTGGGGTTGCAGGCGGCCGCTGCGGATTAGCGGCGGACGGCGACCACGGTGGCGGAGGGAAGCCTTCAGGGGGGATGGGGAACTAAGGGGGACGAAAATCCCCACCCCCGGCTCGCCAAAAACAGTTAGGATCGATGGCGGTGACGCAGCAATTGGAGATAACCGCCGCTGGTCATGGCGAAACTACCTTCGACGAGCCCTATGACGGCATCGCGCAGAGAAGATGTTTTCCATGGTTCGGCGGCGATACGCGCATCACCATAGATGGCGATCGCGATTTCGCGGTAAGTCGCCCCGTCCAGGCGCGCGTCGAATGCGCGCAGCATCTGGCGGATACGCCGCCGGCGCTGCGACGTCAGCCGCATGTCTGTGGGGACACGACGGCGAAACAGCATCGCGCAAAAGCGGCTCAGCGCATGAAGCCGATCCAACGCGGCGGCATCGAGGATCAGAACAGCGACAAGGATGCCGTCGGATGGGGCATCGATACGGGTGACTTCGAGGCGTTCACCGGCAACGTCGATCCGCAGATGGAGAGCATCGATGCGGTCAAAGGAGTGCGCGCGGATGAAATCCTCAGCAGCGGCGGAATCGCCTGAAGCGAGGGACATCCTGTGGAGTAGAATTGCCCCAGGGTCGGCATTCGGGGTCCAGAAGATAGGATGATCGATTGCTGTGTGCCGGGGATCGGCGGCGAAAGCACAGCCCCCATTGTTCGGCGACGGCACGAGCCTGATCGCTATCAAGTTGCCCGCGCGCAGCGAGGCTCTCGTAGGCTTTCCGGTAATCCTCGTTTCGCCGAAGGAATTCCCAAGCAAGCTCGGACGTCGTCAATCGATCAATAAAGTCATAGTCGGCGTCGGACCGCCAGTCATGTTGTTCAGGCATCCCCTGACCTCCACATACGCTTTACGACTGTGGGCAATGCAAGGGCTACGATCTCAAGTTGCTTTGGTTTTGGGAACAACGAAGGTGGCGTAACGTGATGCGGGTTCTGCACCACCTGGATCGAAGGTCAGTGAAGGGCGGCGCGCATCAGGCTGGAATAGCCCTGCTCGGCCATCCACTTCGCCCGAGCCAGATGCGAGGCGTAGATTCGATGGGCGCGTTCTGCGTCTTTCCTGGGATCAAGGCGCAAGACCAACTCGGCAACCTCCTGCCAATCCGCGCCATCGGCCTCCGCATCGAGAAGACGCAGATACAGCTTTAGATGCGCCCGGTCGTAGGCGGTGAGCTCCGCGTCAGCCGGCGGATGGTCCATGAGCAAGTTTTTGATCACACGATCCCCACTACTGAACCCTATCCAATGTATTGGTGCTTGTTAACGGATTTGTGATGGCAAAACAGAGGTGGAAGCCGCGAATACGACGCCTCCCTACAGTCGGGACAGGATTAGAGAATTTCGCGAACAAGCATAACTCCCACACCACGATCGGAATTGAGGAAGACGATGCCGTTGTCTTCGAAAGACCGACGAACCTGATCGCGTGTGGTCTCGTATACCTCGAAGCCGCTTTCGGATTCGAGGCGTTTGAGGGCGGTCAATGATACACGGGCCTTGTCGGCGAGCGTCTCCTGCGTCCAACCAAGCAACGCGCGCGCGGCCCGAGATTGTCGGGCGGTGATCATGCATGATCACCTCCCACATGGACCTACGCACATTCCAAAACTACGACTATTTTAGTCGTTCTTGGCGTGAAAATCCAGAAAAAACCCTATTTGATTCAGCGAATCCGGCGAACGGCCGCGAACTGATTCGGTTTCGGTAAACGCCGGCCTAGTGGCGCATGCGGGGCCACCGCCCGCAGGCGGTGGCCGACGCCGTCCGGCTCAAGCGAACGGGTCTATCTCCTTGATGACGGTATCGTCTTCTCCGTCGTATTCGGCGGCGGGCATCACGCTGAGTGTGCCGTCGCCGGCGCGGAAGACGACGATAGTGACCATCAGGGTGGCGGCGAGGCTGAAGGCGAAGGCGTGGGCATCTGCAAGGGACATTTTCCGGCTCCTGTTTGGAGGCGGGGACCATTCCCCGCTCGACAGGCGCCCGATGTGTTTTGGTCCCGGCCGCGATCACCGCCGAGGCGAAGCCTCGCGCGGCGGCATGCTTCGCATAGTCCGACCCTTCATGGGTTGATCGTGGAAGGCCGGGATTGAAACCAAGGTTGCGCCTCAAAGAGCGGGGTGGTGCGCGCTGACATGAGCTGGAAATCCCTGCATTGCCGGATATCCGAGCTTGCCGATGGCGCCACCCTGATGATCTCGATTATCCTTGCACCATTGGCGACAGTTGCGTGATGCCCGCCGCCGAATATGACTGGGCCGGATCAAGCTGTTCCCATTGGCCTGAGCCGGATGGGGCCTCGGCTCGGCAACACCAAGGCAAGCAAGCAGCGATCACGATATGATGCGAACATGGGAAAACCCGGCGGCTTGCGCCGCCGGGCCTTTGGCACCCCGCTCAGAACGGGATGTCATCGTCGAAATCGCGCTGTCCTTCACCGTTCTCGGTCTGCTTCGCTCGCGTCAGGAACGTGACCGACTCGGCGATGATCTCGGTGCCGTAGCGGTCATTGCCCTGCTGGTCGGTCCATTTCGTGTAATGGATGCGGCCCTCCACCAGTACCTTCATGCCCTTACTGCAATGCTCCTGGACCGTCTTGCCAACGCCGTTGAAGGCGATGACGCGATGCCATTCGGTATCCTGGACCCGGTAGCCGTTCTCGTCTCGGACAACCCGGCCTTCCGAATAGCGTGGGCGCGAGGTTGCGAGCGTGAAGTGGGTGATGCTGGTGCCGCCCTGGGTAGTGCGGGTTTCGGGGTCCTGGCCGATGTTGCCGGCAAGAATGGCGATGTTTGTCATTTTCGTATCTCCGTTGCGCCTCGGAGGGACCATCCCTCCGACGAGACCCGGCCAAGGCCGTCGGGAGATGCTTGCACTGGCGCTTTCAAGCGGCAGCTTGACCCGTAAGGCCCGGAGTGGGGCGGGCAGGCGCTTGCGCCAACTCGGTCCGGAGCCGCGCGGGTTGCGGTCAGAAACCGAACGGTCTTAGGGGATCAGTCAGTCGGAGGGATTGGTGCCTTTGAGAGCACAAACGGAGATATGCGGCGCAAACCATCGTCCTTGCCGGTAACAGCGTGGTGCCAGGCTCCGTGCTGAAACCCTTATCAGATCGGTGCGCCTGCAAGAGCCTCTTCACCCGTGACCTCATGCCGCCAGCCGGAAGGCCGGCAGTCCGGACGTAGCCGTAACGGCTATCGGGTTTCAGGCACATGGCGCCGTTCCCGGCTCGCCGGCTGAAGGAACGATCCAGTAGTATTGAGAGACGGAAACATGAAGGTGTTCGCGGTTGCCCCCCGCTATACGGATACCGGACCGATGCGGAAGGTGCTGACCGTAACATCGCGCGGGATTGTCGTTCGGTGACCGCCTTCCCCTGCCGGGCGAAGCAGGCCGCGAATGAGGATGACGAACACCGCGCTGATCTGCCATCTCTCATCTGGGCGGGTGACAAAGAAACGGCGGCGCAAGCCGCCGGTTTTTTCCATGGAAGCAGCAGGTCGCGCCCGCTTCAGCGCGAGAGGATCGCCGTACCGAGGGCGTTGAGATTGAGCAGCGCCGCAACGCCAATGAACAGGCCACCGGCTCCGCCGAGCAGGTTCAGCGCAACCGTGGAATCGATGAAGTTCTTCGTGACCCCGTGGACGAGCGCGTAGCCGGCGATGGTCGCGGGGATCGCGAAGACAGCAAGCGCGATCAGCCGCAAGGCCGGGTTCTTCGCAAAGCCCACAACGGCGATGACCAGCGCCACGGAAAGCAGCGCCGCGCCAATGGCAGCAAGCCCCGACATCAGGAAACCGGCCTCCATTCCATGAACATATTGGAAGGCGGAAAGCCCAACCATGAAGGGCAAGGCATAGATGGCGAAGTTATAGGCGATCACGCACATGGCGATCGTCAGGGAGATGGCGAGCAGGATCAGGGTCATGACAGCCTCCAGATGAACGGTTGAGGATCACGTCAGGCTGCCAGGAGATACGCTCCGCCTGCGACTATGCCAGTTCACCGTTGCTGCAAGGATGCTCCATTTGAGCCAGATCAATGGGATTTCGTCAAGTATTGGCGGCTGAAACAGCCGCCGAGCGGCGGCGCTTTACGCGCCGCCGTCGAACTTCATGACGGGAATGCCGAGATTGCGGGCCTTGTCCTCGAGATTGCCCTGGATGCCGCCACCGCCGAAGATGAGAACGCCGACCGGAATGACTTCGAGCATGGTATCGTTGCGCTTGAAGGGCGCCTGTTTCGACGAATACTTCTTGAAGTCCGGTTCGAAGGCGATCTGCGTCACCTTGCGGATGCCTGCCCAGTCGGAAGCGATCTTTTCGGCGCCTGTCTTGGCGCCGCCGTGGATGAGCACCATATCAGCATGCTTTGCATGGACCTGATCGAGCTTCGCCCAGATCAGGTGATGGTCGTTGAAGTTCGTGCCGCCGGAGACGGCAACCTTCGGTCCGGCGGGCAGCAGCACCTCTTTCTCCGCTTGGCGCTTCGCAGCAAGGAAGTCGCGGCTGTCGATCATCGCGGCGGTCAAGTTGCGGTGGCTGATTTTCGAGCCGGTGCGCGGCCGCCAAGCGCTGCCGGTGTGGTGCTCGAAGGCTTCTGTGGCGACTTCACGGAAGAGTTCCATGCTGTTGCGCCGCTCGATCATGGTCTGCCCCTCCGCCGTCAGGCGTTCGAGTTCGACCGACTTCACCTCGCTGCCATCCTGTTCTCTCTGAAGGCGGCGCTGTGCCTGCTCGTTGTCGTCAAGCTCGCGTTCGACCCGGCTGGCGGCGCGATGGAAGAGATTGACGGTTCCCCAGAGCAGCTCTTCGAGATCGGGTTCGAGGCGAGTGTCGCCGAGTGTGGCGATGAGGGCGTCGAAGATGTCTGCGACCGCGGCGGCGACGGTATTGCCCTCCGGCAGCGGTCGAGGATCGGGTTCGTCCTGAAACGGACGCCAGCCGTAGAGCTGGAGTTCCGTGAGGACATGATCGGTGGGAGATGAGGCGTGGACCGGCTCGAAACCTGCATCATCGTCTTCGTTCGTCATCGGGAGCGTCCTTTGTCTGGAGACCGCGCCCATCGCGGCCTTCGCAGGCGTCGAAGCTCACGGGCGGGACGGACTGGCAGCCCTCGCACTCCCGCGAGGGCCTTGATGGCCGGGTTCCGGCTATTTTGTTTCGCGCTGCAAAGGCGGCATCGCCGCCGGCGGAAAATAGCCGGGACACGGCCATTGCCTGGCCGGCCAGCTTGTGAGCCGATCGTCCTCTCAGAAGGCCGTGGGCGCCGCTCTCTCCGACACGAGAAGGATGCTTCCGATGATGAATGGAGGCGGCAGGTGGAGATGCCCTTCCGCACCTCATCCCCCGCCGATGTCCTCATCCCTCCATGAATCGGCTAACGTCTTCGGGGTGAAGCTGGTCCTTCAGAGCCGCCCGAAGGGCGTCGACGCCGCGCCAGCGCAGATCGTCGTTGAAGTCCTCGCCGACCGGCGACACCGGGATCGCCTGGATGCCGACGCTCGCTGCTCTGTCGATCAGGCTGTCTCTCGCGCTATCGCCTGCCGGATCGCGATCTCTGAGGACATAGAGCCTGCGCAGTGTCGCCGGGAACAGGATGGCAGCGAGATGTGCCGCCGAAAGCGCCGCCAGCATCGGCATGTGGGGCAAGACCTGACGGGGCGACAGCACGGTTTCGATGCCCTCGCCGGCCGCGAGCACCTCACCGGCAACGCCGAAGCGGGCGCCGTGCCCGAGAAGGTCACCCATCGCCCGCCTCGGTGTCTCGACAGGCGCCTTGCCCGAACCGTCCGGGGAAAGCCAGGTGCGGTGAGCGCCGGTCTGCTTGCCGTCGAGATCGGTCACGGACGCGACAATCGCCGGCCAGATCTCCGTGGGCGAATGCTCATCGGGCCTGTAATAGCACCGCGGATGGTAGCGCAGCGCGGAGCCACCGACGAGCGACGTGATCGCCCTGCTTCTGAGGTAGATTTCCGCAAGGGTGCCGCCGATCGGCTGCGACATGGCGAAGAGCCGCCGGGACGCTTCAGGCGAACCGATGACAATGTTTGAAGTCATTCCGGTCGGCGTTCTCGGCCTCGAAGGTTCGGGATGGGGCAGCGAGAGGAACCGGCGCGCTTCCTCGGCTACGTCCTTGAAGTCGATGAGGCCGAGCGCCTCGCGGATGACGTCGAGGAGATCGCCATGCTCGCCCGTCGCGCCGTCGGTCCATTTGCCGGCCGGGCCTTTGGCTGTGTCCTTCAGACGGACATAGAGGGAGCGGCCGGGGCTGTTCTGGACGTCCCCGACCAGCCAGTAATTGCCGGAGCGACGGCCGGAGGACAGATATTCGCGGCAGACCGCCTCGGCCTGCCTGCCGAGACGGATTGCCAGATCGGAAGCACCGTGACGGGCCATCACGCAGCCTCCCGCTCGCCGATGCGCTCGACCGGCCAGCGGTCGAGGAGCTTGGCGAGAACGACCGGCCCGTTGGCATCGACAGGCACGAACATCCTGAGCTTCCACGAGATAATCTCGTGGAACAAGCCGTAGGCCGTCAGGCGCTCGCGCATGGTGTCGTCGAAGCAGGAAAGCTCGATGCGGTTGGCGCCCATGACACGGACACGGCGAAGCTGGAGACCCTCGGCGAGATCGAGGATGGTGCGTCCGTCCATCAGCGCCGTGAAGGCTTCGTCGGGCGTTAGCGACGTCGTGCCGGTCGTGGTCGCTGTTGCGGCCCAGGCCGGCGAGACACGGCGACCGATGATGCGCTCACCTTCGTCGGTCTGAAGACGATAGACGCGGGTGGATTCCTGTGGCAGCCGCTTCCAGATCGGTAGCAACAGGCCGGCGACGACATGGATGGTGCCGTCGGTGAACTCCGGCACCTCGGCCAGCTCGGCGTCCCAGGCCGCGGCAAAGGCATCATGGTCGGCTTCGAGCCAATAGGTCTCGGCCATCAGCTTCACCGGGATGTTATGCCCTTCCATCGGCCGGATCAGGCGGACACGCCGTTCGATCTCGCCATCGTCGAGCATGACGCTCGTGGTTGGGATCTGCACCGCGGCGCGGCCCGACCGCTCGTTGATCAGCAGCATGGCGCGCGGATCGTCCAGATGGCCAAGGGCTTCGGTCAGCGTGACCGGCCGGTTGCGCTTGCGCTCGGTGATGGTCAGAAGGCGGGTTTCGGCACCGGTGCCCGGATGGACATAGATGGTCTTCCGGTCGGTGACGACGAAGCTCTCGGCCGTCAGCGTTTCCAGCCCGACATCATAGGTGCCGCTGGCGACCGCCCCTTCGATCTTGGCCGCGAGAAGCTGCTCGAACGCGGTGAAGAGGATGCCCTGAAGCTCGATCGTCAGCGCCAGCAGGCGATTGAGAAAGGTCGTGATCGGCGGCAGATCGTCCTTGATGCCTGTCGAATCCATCAGCTTCAGGCCGGTGGCGCTTTCGAAACGATCGAGGCTGCATCCCTCGACCTTGCCGCGGACCAGCAGGAGATAGAGCTGGCGCAGCGCGTCGCGAGCATAAACGCTCTCCAGATTGTCCTCGGGGCGGAACAGGCCCTGGCCGCCGGTCTGGCGCTGGCCGCGCGTGATCGCGCCCAGCGTGTCGAGACGGCGAGCAATGGTCGAGAGGAACCGCTTCTCGGCCTTAACGTTGGTGGCGATCGGCCGGAAGAGCGGCGGCTGTGCCTGGTTGGTGCGATGGGTGCGGCCGAGCCCCTGAATCGCCTTGTCTGCCTTCCAGCCGGGTTCGAGCAGGTAGTGGACGCGCAGCCGCGTGTTCTTCGCCGACAGCTCCGCGTGATACGATCGGCCCGTGCCGCCGGCGTCCGAGAAGACGAGCGCGCGCTTCTCGTCATCCATGAACGCCTGTGTTTCCGACAGGTTCGCGGAAGCCGCTCGGCTTTCGACCACGAGACGATCGATACCACCGGAACTGCGTTTCCTGACGATGCGGCGGGAGCGGCCCGTCACCTCGGCCACCATGTCGGTCCCGAAATGCTGGACAAGCTGGTCGAGGGCGCCGGGAACCGGCGGCAGGCTGGCGAGCTTCTCGATCAGGGCATCGCGGCGGGCGACCGCCTCGCGGCTCTCGACCGGCTGGCCGTCCCGATAGACCGGCCGTGACGACAGGTTGCCTTCCGAGTCGGTGAACGGCTCATAGAGCTGCACCGGGAAGGAATGTGAAAGGTAATCAAGGACATACTCGCGCGGCGTAATGTCCACGCGGACGTCGTTCCATTCTTCGGTCGGCAGGTCTGCCAGCCTGCGCTCCATGAGCGCCTCACCGGTCGAGACGATCTGGACAACGGCCGAATGGCCCTGCTCCAGATCGCTGGTGATCGAACGGATCAGCGTCGGCGATTTCATCGACGTCAGCAAATGCCCGAAAAACCTCTGCTTGGCCGACTCGAAAGCGCTGCGGGCGGCGGATTTCGCCTGCTTGTTCAACGTGCCCGTGTCGCCGGTGATATTGGCGACCTGCATCGCGGCGTCCAGATTATTGTGAATGATTTGGAACGCGCCGGCATAGGCGTCGTAGATGCGCCGCTGCTCCTGCGTCAGTTCATGCTCGACCAGTTCGTATTCCACACCGTCGAAGGAGAGCGAGCGGGCGGTGTAGAGGCCGAGCGCACGAAGGTCGCGGGCGAGAACCTCCATCGCCGCAACACCGCCGTCTTCGATCGCGGTGACGAATTCGGCACGGTTGGCGAAGGGAAAATCCTCGCCGCCCCAGAGGCCGAGCCGCTGGGCGTAGGCGAGATTGTGGACCGTGGTGGCGCCGGTCGCGGAAACGTAGGTGACGCGGGCGTTCGGAAGCGCATGCTGGAGACGCAGGCCGGCGCGGCCCTGCTGCGATGCGGCAACGTCGCCGCGCTCTCCTTTGCCGCCACCGGCGTTTTGCATCTCGTGCGCCTCGTCGAAAATAATGGCTCCGTCAAAGTCCTTTCCCAACCATTCGACGATCTGTTTGACGCGCGAAACCCTTGTCCCACGGTCGTCGGAGCGTAGCGTGGCATAGGTCGTAAATAGGACGCCTTCCGGCAGCGTGATCGGCTTGCCCTGCGGGAAGCGCGATAGCGGCGTCACCAGCAGGCGCTCCATACCGAGCGCGCTCCAGTCCCTTTGCGCGTCTTCGATCAACTTGTCGGATTTGGAGATCCACACCGCCTTGCGGCGGCCCTGCATCCAGTTGTCGAGGATGATGCTCGCGGATTCACGGCCCTTGCCGACGCCAGTGCCATCACCGATCATGAAGCCACGCCGGAAACGCACGGCATTCTTCGCGTCTTCGGGTGCCGCGCTGACGAGATCGAAGGTCTCGTCCACCGTCCACGAACCGGCGAGATAGTCGGAATGGGCCTCGCCGGCATAGATCAGGGTTTCGAGTTGTGCGTCGGAGAGCAGGCCGTGAATGTTGGTCGGTAAGTGTGGCCGGTAGCTTGGCTTCGGCGGCGCAACACTCGCCATCGCCACCGATTGCACGAGCTTGGTCGGATGCGCCGTAGAGCCGGGAATACGGATAACCTGAAGTCCGTATTCCTCGTAGATGGCGTCGGAGATACGGCCATCCTCGGCCGCCTGCCAGTCGACGGTCTCGTATTCGAGCGCCACGGCTTCGGGCTCGGCCAGCGGCGCGGAAGGAGCCGGCCTTGCGGCAGCGGCACGGTTCAGATAGCCGCGCACGGTGCGGGGCGCGGGCGCGGTGACCACAGGGACCGCGACGGACGGATCGACAGGCAGGCGCACAGGCAGATGCGTGTCGAGCCAGCCCATCAGCGTAGCAACATCCGGCGCGACACCGGGAGCGGCCGGAAAGAGAGCCGGATCATCGGCGGGCAGCTTGTCGATGACGGTGATCCGTGTCGGGATCGTCGTGCCGTGCTTGGCATAGACCGAGCCGTCGATCGCGGCGGAGAAGACGACGCGACCCCGCTCCTGCAGCCGGGTAAAGGCAGGAGTCCAGGCAACATTGTCAGGCGCGAAGTTCGCGCCGGTGATCGTCACCAGTCGTCCGCCGGGTGCAAGACGCGCCAGCGCCGAGGCGACGTGGCGATAGGCGGCGTCGGCCATGCGACCCTCAACATTGGCCATGGCAGAAAATGGTGGGTTCATCAGCACGATGGAAGGAACCAGACCGGGATCGAGATGATCGTCGATCTGGGCAGCATCGAAGCGGGTGACGGAAACGGCCGGAAACAGGGAAGAAAGCAGGCCGGCGCGCAGCTCGGCCAGCTCGTTGAGCACAAGCGCGCCTCCGGCGATCTCGGCGAGAATGGCGAGCAGCCCGGTGCCGGCCGAAGGTTCCAGCACACGATCGGCGGGCGTGATCGCCGCTGCCGTCGCGGCCACCAGGCCGAGCGGAACCGGCGTCGAGAATTGCTGGAAGGTCTGTGCCTCTTCGGATCGCCGTGTGTGGGTCGGCAGGAGGCTGGCGATTTTCGACAGGGCGGAAAGTCGTGCAGCCGGAGAACCGGCTTTACGGAAAAGCGCCTTTCCGTATTTGCGCAGGAAGAGGACGGTTGCGGCCTCGCAGGCGTCATAGCCGGTTTTCCAGTCCCAGGCGCCGGCCGCATCGGAAGCTCCGAAAGCGGTTTCCATTGCGGCGCGCAGCGTAGCGGCATCGACACGCTGGCCGCGCTCGAGATGGGGAAGAAGAAGATCGGCGGCCGCGAAGACGGAAGCGGCCGTGTCGGTGTCGGAAGCAAGCGGGAGTGACGCGGAAGCAGGAGCCGCCGCAGATGCGGAAATCATGTTCATGGGAACGACCTCGGGAGAGCAGAACAGGATTGAGCCGCGCAGCGCTCTCTCTCGACCGCACAGGCTCAAACCCGTCCCGGCAACCCTCTCTCCCTCTCCGTCCCGAGGAAAGACGCCCGACTACGAGGTGGAAATAGCCGTGGCTGCCATGACAAGAGCACCCGACCGTTGGGTGGGACGCTCAGCCGATAGACGTGGGTTTCGATGATCTCAGGCATCAGGATCACCTTCATCGAGAACCTGGGCGGGCCAACCATCGGTATAGGTCCATGCGACGGTCTCGCCGGTGGCGAGATCAAGGACGTGCGCCCCGCCGCCGAAACCATCGATCCGCGGGCGTGAGCAGGTGTTGGCGTACTGGAAACCCCAACGACCTGTCAGGCCGAACTCGGCCGCGCAGATCTTCACGAACTGGATCAGACGCTCGGGATCGCCGGTGACGTCATCGTGCATCCAGAGCTGAGTGCCACCATGTTCGGGCTGGATCGAGAGAAGGAAGCCCTCGGAAGGCGGTTCCTCCGAGGCGCCTTCCTCGGAGAGCTTGTTGTAAAGGTCGAGCGCGCGGGCGGCATTGTCGGGCGTGCCGACGTCGAGCAGGCAGGAGAAATGAGTGAAGTAGTTGGCCATGTCAGGCTCCTGAAACGCAAATGCCCGGCGCGATGGCCGGGCGAGGTTGAGGGGATGCTTGCGGCTATGTCAGAGGCGGAAGTGGGCCACGAGCCGCTGCGCGTCGGCGTGATGCCGGAGCATTTCGCGATAGAAGCGCTTGCGGGCTTCCCGCTTCGCCGGATCGCGGCGCGCGGCGCGGATGACGGCCCGGTTGCTGTCCCAGACCATGATGTCGAGCCTCAGATAGGTGGCGTACATTTGAGCCCCCTACAGTTGATGCGTTCGCACAGGGCGTCGATCCGGGTCAGATCAAGGCCGGCGTGAGCGCCGTCATTGGTGAGGATGCTCCCGAGCGGCGGATCGATGTCGCCCCGCGCAAGGGCGATCTGAAGAAGCCGGAGACCGGCCAGTACGGCATCGCGCTCCTGGGCCGTGACCGCGACGGTCAGGAACGCTTCGATGGTCTCGTCATCTTCGAGCAGGCGAACGCCGTCGTCCGCGTCGATTTCGAAGTCGTCATATTCCGACACAGAGCCGGTAGCGAACCATTCGCCTTCATACATGAAGCTGTTGGCGAGGCTTCGCGCCTGCTCCGGCGTCGCAGCCTCGACGACGGTTTCGTAATAGACCAGGGCATCATGGCGTGCGGTGACAACAAATTTCGGCATGGGGGACTCCTCAAATGAAAGCGCCCGGCGCGGGGGCCGGGCTGGATCGGGGAATGTGGTGGGGCGTCGGGGTCAGGCAGCCTGGAACAGCGCTGCCCGGACGGTCTGCCGCCAATCAGGATGAACCAGGCGGCCTTCGAGGACGCTGGCGCGGAAACGAAGCACGCGGGCGGTGCTGTGATTGTCCCATCCGGCCTCCAGGGAGGCTTCGCCGCGCAGCTTGCTCGCCTTTGCCACGACAAGGCGGGCCTCGCCGTCGGAGGCGACGGGATCGCACCATCGGATGCCGCGCTGCCACGGCTCGCCGGCAAGCACTTGCCGGTGCTCACCGTCAACGACAACAAACAGCCGGGGCTGGAAACCGATGGCATCGTCGTCGCCGGTGACGATACGGCTCTGTCGGGCAATCCCTTCGACGAAGGCGATCGCCTCATCGAGCGAGCCGCATTGCGCCAGTTCGATCGTGGTAACCGTGGAATAGGAACCGTAGATTGGATCGTCTTCCGGATACTCAATTTCTCCGAGGCAGGTGACGCGCAGGGGAAATTTCCGGGAGGCCAACAGAGCGGCAACGGCGCGCGAAACTGGAACGCCGGCATTCGCAAAGGTGAAACTGTTCATCACGATATCTCCGCGACGGGCGGCGGAAGCCTCTCTCCCGACCCTCATCCCGCCACGGCCAAACCGGCCCTACTCTCCCTCTCATCGCTCTCGCATTGCGGCCGTGGCCGGCATGAAAAAAGCGCCCCACCGATCGGCAGGACGCTTTTTGAGATTCAATCGATGGCCTGGAATATCTCGGACGCCTCGGGATGGCCGTCCAGATTGTCGCGAAGGCGGTGGAAGCTTTCCACCAGTAGGTCGGATTCGTATTGGAAGGTGAGATGCGAAAGCGTGAACATCGTGGCGATGATGCCGGCGGCCTCCGCCGAGACCTCGCCACGAAACTCCGTGAGGCCGCTTTCGATCCGGTAACGTGGCCTAGACGTCGGTGCGAGGAACAGCGGCTGATCATGATGCTCGTAGAAATTCCAGAAGCCGCCGCGATAGTCGTCGGGGCTGAGCCGCTCCATGATCGTATAGACCGCGGCCTCGGCGACGATGAAGAGCCGATGCCCGAACAGCGTCGGCAGGAACTTCCCGCGGCGATGATCCGGAACGAGGGTTGCAAAATGAGAAGTAGCGACTTGCGTAGACATGGAACTGGTTCTCCGGAGAGCGGAAAAGGACAGGACCGGACGGCGCTCTCTCTTTGCCCGTCCGAACCCATCCCGGCCCCGCAGCACTCTTCCTCTCAGTCCCAAAGTCCGTCCGCGATCTCGCGCGTGAGCATGGTCCGTGCCTTCATCATCACGTCCGTCACCGGACGTGTCGATATGCCCATAGAACCGCGCGCGTCGACCATTCTCGGTCCAGTCGGCATAATAGCAGTAGGTCTGTTCCGTGCGCCGGAAGGCCCTCATGTCGGATGCCCAGTGCGGCTTCGGCTCGACGACAACGGTGACGGTGCCATGCGTCTCCTCCCACGGAAGCGAACGCTCCGCGGGAGGATTGCTGCGATCGTCGGCGAAGATCTCGTCGATCGTCGTCATGATGCACCTCCGTCTTCGGGGTTCTCGATGAAACCGGCCGGATCGTCGGGATCGGGCGGCAGATAGAGATCGTAAGGATTGCCGTCGGCGAGATGGCCGAACGGCGTCATGACGATATCGCCGTCATCCGCGCGGCCTACGGCGCAGACGACATAGCGACGCTCGCGGGTGACGGCATCCAGGCACTCCATGAGTGCGAGATTGCCGTCGCCGGCGGCGCGAAGCAGGGTGTTGAAGTTCGTGCGGGCATGGTCGGGGATGGCCATGAGGTTTCTCCAGAAACGAAAAAGCCCGGCGCGATGGCCGGGCCGGGTTGATCGGGAAGGTATGTGCTCAAAGCGCCGCGCGGTTTATGGATTTATCGGAATGTACTGACCGAGAACCGGCGTCAGCGCGTCGTTGATCGCGTGCAGAAGTGCCGTGCGCTCGCCGTCCGACAGACGGGAGAGCGCATGGTCGGGGATGAGATTGTTGACCGCGTGGGTGGCATCGTCGATCAGGCCGTCGAATTCCTCGGAGGCGAGAGCGGCACTATCCGGGACCGCCTCCTGACCGGCCTCCGTGCCGTCATCGACGAAGCCGTCGATGACGACGACATCGAGCGTATAGCTGCCGATCATCGTGTCGTCGGACAGGAATCCGGCGCCCATCAGCCGCGAACGAATGGCATCGTCGGTGGCCTCTGCGGCCCAGACATATTCCTTTCGCTCGTCAATCAGGACGCCGCTTTCGTCCTCCAGGTCGAATTCGAGAGTGGCATGAATTTTCATCGTTATTCTCCAAAACAAAAAAGCCCGGCATGGGACCGGGCTGTGAAACAAGGGAGGGAAGACAGCGGGGCGACCTGAGTCACCCCGCCGATGCGACCTATTCGGCAGCCACCAGATGTTCGGGTTCCTCACTGCTGGCGCCGTCGTCCGCGGCATCCTCGTCGTCATCGCCTGCGAGGAAATCGGGCAGCGCCGCTTCGTCGCCGCCATCGCCGTCTGCCGATGGTTCCACGGCCTGATCGGCATCGGAACCGGCAAGACGCAGCGGCTCCGGCAGCCAGCCGGTATCCGCCAGCAGGCGCTCGGCCTCCTCGACCATTTTGGCCTTTTTCATGTCGGCAATCAGGTCGGCCATCCGATCACCGGCACCTTCGCGCACCGCTTCGAGAATGCGGATTTTGGGGACGCGGCCGAGATAGTTGACGGCCGTCGGCCGGAAACCTGCCTCCGCCATGTCTAGGCCGGTGACGCGGGCAAGGCGGTCGGCTTCCGCCATGCGGGTCTGAAGACCCTGTTCCGTTATGCCGGTCCCGCTGAAGGGGTTCGGCCGCTCATAGAGCGCGTTGATGCCGAACGAGACGCAATGCGCCAGCAGCGCCATGCGGCTGGTATCATCGAGCGCATGGAGCCAATCCCACAGCGCATCGGCGTCGGTCGGAAGATCCGCCTTCCATCCCGCGTGCCGCTCGGCGACCGACTTCGCATAGGGGCTGTCCTTGAGGTCGATGCCCTGCTCGCGGAAGTACACTTCCTGGACCGAGACTCGCACGGTCGATCCGGTGGTAGACTGCTTGAAGCGGTCGCGCACCAGCCGATGCAGCAGCGCCGTCATGGCGACATGCGGATTGGCGGCCACGGCGTCGCTCAGTGCCACGGTGCGATGCGCCGTCAACTCGATCACCAGCTTTTCGGGAAGAGGCTTGATCGTGTCCTCTTCTTCCTCGGGCTCGGCCGACTGCCCATCGATGGTGATGGTGGCGCGCTGAACATCAGGCGCCGCCGCACCATCCGTATCGCTGCCAGCTTCAGCCTCCGGCGTTCCGCCTTCGGCGCTCTCGACCGGCTCGTCCTCCGGACGGACCCAGCCGCGATCGACCGCAAGCGTTCCATCCTCGTCGATGCTGACGAAAACGCCGGCGATGGCGATGTCGGCGGGATCGTAGATCGCCGGACGACGCTCGAAAGCTTCGAGCTGCTTTTCGATCTCGCCGAGGCGCTGGTCGATGTCGGCGGGCAGTTCGTCAGCGCCTTCATGCTCGGCCTCGATCCGTTCATATTCGTCGCGAAGCGCCTGGCGGGCAGCCCGCTCCTCCTCGGTGAGATCGGCGAAGGTGAAGCCGAGCGAGCGCAGGCCGTGATCGTGGCCGTAGGGAAGATTGATATCGACCGTGATCCACTTCCAGCCCTCGGCCGAGATCTCGTCAGCGATGGTCTTCAGCTTCTCGGCAACCAGCCGGTCGAGAAGCGGCACGTCGTCGAGCCAGCCGTTTTCCTCATCGTCGAAGAGGTAGCGCGGCAGCACCGGGCCACCCGCTGCCATATAGGCGTCGATGCCGACGAAGGCCGCACGCCTGTCGGAAACCGGAACGCTGGTTTCGGTCAGTATGTTGCGGATGCGCCAGGGCTCGCGGTAGTGGGACTGCTGGAGGGCCTCCCAGACCTGCTCCTGGCGCTCGTGATGCGGATTCGCGGTGAACGCCTCCAGTTGCGCCAGCGTCATGCTGTTCTGGGCATAGGCTTCGTGCAGCACCGGCGAGACCTTGGCGAGCGCCATGCGCTGGTCGACATAGCGCTCGGTGGTGAAGTAGGCGCTGGCGACTTCTGCCTTGGTCATGCCGCCATCGACCATGCGCTTGAACGCCTTGAACTGGTCGAGCGGATGGAGCGCGCGCCGGAAGGTGTTCTCGGCGAGCGAGTCGTCGACAGCGCTGGTCTTCGCATCGGCCTTCTTGACGATGCAGGGAACGAGGCCATCGGCCGGGAAGCGCCCGGTCTCGACCAACCGCGCGACGGACCTGTAGCGGCGACCGCCGGCCGGGGTCTCGAAATCGCCGGTTTCGTTGCCGTCAGCATCAAGGATGGCGCGGACATTGAGACCCTGCACGAGGTCCTCGCGGCGGTCGATGTCCTGGGTGAGTTCGTCAAGGCCGGCTTCGACGTCGACTTCCCGCACGTTGTCGGCCGAGAGGTGGATGCGATTGAACGGAATGTCGCGCGACCGCGAGAAGACAATGATTGCAGGTGCGGACTTTTTCTTGGCAGCTCTTGCCATGGTGGGTTACTCCATGACGGGCAGCCGAGAGACTCTCTCTCGACCTACCAACCCGTCATGAAATCCCCAGCCTCTCTCTCCCTCTACAGCGCGGGAGGCAGGCTCGGCGTCACCAGTCGAAGCACCCAGGCCGCTGCGCGTTGACACCGTATTTCCGGCGTAGCGCCTCGATCGCCGCCTCCTGCCGCTCGATCCTGAGCCGTAGCCGGTCCATATCTGGACCTGACACCAGCAGAAAGCCGTCGAGAACGCGCCGGTATTCTACCTCGTCGGCGCCGGTCCACCGGCTCATCCGGCGATGATAGTATCGCGCCTTCGGACGCCGGCCGATCGTCTCGGCTTCGGCCCGGTCGCTGAGCGCACGCTCGGCAAGGGCGAGGTTGCGGCGGGTTTCCGCAAGACTGGTTTCCATGCGCGCCAGGGCCGCGCGCAACTGCTCACGGTCGATCATGGCCGCCGCCTTGCCCCGAAGTTTCATCGGGATCGTCAAGATCGAGATCCTGCTGCTGGAAGCGCGGCGGGATTTTCTCCTCCGGTCCCTGCCAGACGATCCGGCCGTTCTTCCAGATCGTGACGAAACCGCCACCTGAAGGCCGTGGCATCGGCGGCTTCGCCTCGAAATTCCGGCAACAGAAATCCGCCGTCGTCGCGGAGAAGACGGTCGAAGTCCGGCCGACGAGCAACACGCGGTCGCACGTTCCGGAAGGCCGTTTGACGCGCCGGCGCGAAAGGCCGAGCCGAAAATTTTCGTAGTCCCGCTGCTCGCGTTCGGGCGGGGCGTGCCAGTGGATGCAGTTTTTGCATCGGCCATCCTGCCGGGCATCAGGCCCATCGAGCGGAGGCCCGCCATTATGGCCGGACGGAAGGGAGCGTTCGGTCATACCGCGCCTCCCGTCCTGCCCTCGGGCGTGACGCGAACCATGCGCCGGACGACGACGGGCCGCGTGTCGCTGGCCTGGGCGAGCCGCTCGATCAGCGCGAAATCCGCATCGGAGCATTTGCCGCGCACCTCGATATCGACCCAATGACTGGCCCGGCCGAGATTGGAACCGCCAAGGCTGTGACCGTCGAGGATGTGGAGGCTTTCGTCCGGATCGATCGGACGGGCTTGTGAGGCGAGAAAAAGGATGCCGGAGCCGAGATTGCCGCAGAACAGCAGTTGGTCGGCTTCGGTCGCGTTCTGCCCAAGAGCGGCCTTGCGCCTGCCGATCTGCCGGAAGGCGTCGGCGAAGGTTGCCGGGTTGCGGGTGATCCGCACTGCGAGCTGCTGATGGAAGACCCACGGTGGCCTGTAGGGATCGAGCTTGCCGACCGCGATCTGATGGAGAAAATCGGTAAAGCTCGCCGGGTCCGCCGGATAAGGGCAAGTCCGCCAGATCTCGCGGACGCGGTGGCGCAACGGATCGGGGAACGCGAACAGCCGGGCACGGCCTTTGCGCCACCAGGCCGCCCGCTGGCTGCGGCGCTCGCGTTCGGCCTCGTCCCACCAGACGGCGCGGCGGGCCATTTCCTCGTCTACGCTGTGCTGACCGGCAGCGATGTCGTCGGCGAAAAGCGGCAGGGCCTCGCGTTCGAGGCGCTGCTTGCGCAGGAACGCCGCGCGTTTGCGCGACGTGTCTCCATAGGGTTCGGGTCTGTGCCAGCGACGGAAGCGCATCACGCGGCCCTCCTGTCGATGGCGGTTTCCGGTTCGGCGACGGGCCGCTCGTCCTCCGGCAGGAAGGACAAGATCCAGTCGGCCGCCTTGCTGGCTTGCGAGGCTGCGCGGACGATGACGCGATTGTCTGCGCGCATCGTATCGATCCACGCGCCAATGTAGTCGCTATGCCTCACGGTCGGGACGATCCCCATCGCCGCGCAGCAAAAGGCGCTCGAAATTTCGGCCACACATTCCTCGAAAAAATAAGGCTTTGAGCCAAAGGAACCGGACAAATCCCGATTGAGCCGGCTGTGATGGCCGCTCGCGTGACCGACTTCGTGGAGCGCAGTTCTGTGCCAGTTGATCGGCTCGAAATAGGCGGCGGGCGGAGGTACGTGCACCACATCGAGCGACGGAATGTAGAAAGCCTTATTGCCGCCGATGTGGAAGTCGATGCCTGTCGCCTTGATGAGCGCCTCAACGCGCGGCTCGATCATGCCGGGCGGCGGAGGTGGCGCGATGGTCTCGATCTCCTCGGGCAATCCTTCGCATTGCGCCGTGTTGAACACGGTGAAGCGTTTCAGGAAGGGGATAGCGTGGGCTTCCTCGCCGGCGTCGCGCGCACGCTTTTTCTCGTCGTCGGGGACGAAGCGGTCGGCATAGACGACAGTCGTGCCGCGTTCGCCCTTGCGGACATTTCCGCCAAGGGAAAGGGCCTGGCGGAAAGTGAGCCAGGCCTGAGCGGGAAAGCCGTGCTCGATGACGGCACCCCAGAGGATGAGAACATTGATGCCGCTGTAGCTGCGGCCGGTGCTGGCGTTTCTCGGCAGTCCGAGCGGTGCTTTCGCTGCCGACGTGCCCCAGGGCTGCACCCAGGGAATACGTCCGGCCTCCAGCTCGGCGATGATCTTGTTGGTGATTTCGTCGTAAAGGTTTGCCCGATCCGATCCGGTACGGTCATATCTGGACATCGCGGTTCTCCGCGACGGGCGCCGGAAGCCTCTCTCCCAGCCCTCAACCCGTCGCGGAAAACCCGGCCCGCACTCTCACTCTAAGGGGGCGTTGCGGGGTCTCCCCGCTGAAGAGGGTGCGCCGGCAACGCAGTGCCGGCCAGGGGGAAAGCTTTCCCCCACCCAAGATACGGAAACTCGTGGAAACGACAGTCCGGAATTCAGCCTTGGAACCTCGACCAGCAATTCCGAATCAAAGCCCATGCCGCCGATAGCATCGAGGCGATGCCGTCATGCGTCATATTGCGCGAAGTTAAGATCGGAGACGAGACTGTCGATGGCGATGCCGGTCCTGTCGCAGAATTCCAGCATTTCAATCCAGGGATTGCTGCCGGGATCGCGGTCCCACAGACGCACGATATATTGCTGGTAACCATGGCCCGCGGTGATATCGCCAAGCAAATGATGCTCAAGCAGGTTCATACGCTGACGTAGCTTGGTCTTACCCAGGCTGAATGCGCCCGCCACATCTTAAGCCGGCAGATTGTCGACGTCTCGTGCCTCATGCGCTCCGTCAGCTTGATGGCGAAGGCGCGCTCTTCAAGGGGAAGCTCCTTCAGTCGGTCGATGAAGGTAGCCAGCCCTTCGACCTCTTCATCGAGTCGGTAACGTCGAACACCTCTGTCGAAGCTGCGGCGGTCTTCGTTGCTCATCTTGGAATCGAAGCGCGGGCCGCCTTTTTCGGCGGCGTAGATATGGCGATCTTGCCCAGCATGGCGCCGCTTGCATCGACAAGCCGCTCCTGGCAATCGGGGATCGCGCATTGGTTTCCGCTATAGGCGAAGAGTTTCTTTATCGTGGATTGTGTCGGATCAAGTCGTTCGACCGGCTTCTTGGCCATATGTGCGGAACCATCACTCTGAAATCGGACTGGCTGTGCACCGGGATATTGCAACGAGCCGGGGAATGACGTCTTCGGCGTAAAGCCGGAAACACGTAAAACCGTGGATCAGGGTTTCAGGGAACGGAGAAAACCGCCCTAGAGATCGCCGACGTGTTTCTCGATCTGCGCCGCCAGCCTGATGAGCTTCTGGTCGCGCAGGATGCCGATGAAGTCTGTGGCCGAAACACGCGACCGGCTGAGATTGCTCCGCGCATTCGCCAGCGAGCTGACAAGCTGCTCCGGAACGTGCTCGTAGAGAGCGGCAAGGAAAACATCCGGCGACTGACGCATGAGGCCATGCTTGCGCAGCTCGCCGACCGGAAAATCGCGCAGGTTCCAGGTGATGATTGTCGATGCACCGGCCTCGATGGCGGCCGCTGCGACATGACGATCATCCGGGTCGGGGAGACTGACGGCCTGAACATGCCTTTCGTATCCGGCGACCATCGCGCTCGGCAGGGCGACGTCCATGAGGCGCTTGGTGGCTTCCAGCCGGTCGATCGAGAGGCCCGGCGTTTTGGCCACGAGGTTGCGCATCCATTCGTCATGGATCGTGTCGGTCCAGCGCGCATGGAACAGGCGATCGACGCTGGCCTGGACGATGATATTTCTCAAATGGAACGGATAGAGGATGCAGGCATCGCAGACTGCGACGGAGAGACTAAATGCCATAGCGCAGATGGAGGTCCTCGGCGTCAGCCGCCAGATCCTGCATGGCCTTGCGCTGGACGTCGAGCTGCGCCTTCAGCGCCAGCACGTCCTTGAGCGAGGCGCGGCGATGCTTTCCGACGTAGCGGAACGGCAGGTCGCCGATGTCCATGCGATGGACGACAAGCGGACGAGAGATGCCGAGAATGGTCGAGGCTTCGGTCGGGCTCAGTTCCTGATTCTCGGCAATGACCGCCACCCGTTCGCCGCTGAGCAGCCGCGAAAGCAGGGTTTCTATGGCATTGGCGGCGGCCGGCGGCAGTGAAACCGTCTGCTCCGCACCGTCCCGGCGGCGGACATGCAGTTCGACATGATCGCCCTCGCCGAGTTTCGGCAGGTGCGTTACATTCTTGCGATCCCGGTCCGAAAGGCCGGCAAACTGGACGACTTGGCTGGCCATGGCATGTTCTCCTTGCCTGCCAATATAGGGATATACGTCATCAACTGCAATAACTGAAATCGAACACACCTTGCGGGACCGGCGACGGGAGCCGTCGCCGGCAAGGTGCGGGTCCGTGCTCTGCGCCATCACGCCGCCTGCCTTTCTACCTGTTCGGGAAACACGGCTTTGTCCTCTTCATCCAGGAGGGAGGCGATTTCCTCGCAGGTGCGGGTGACGGCGAGCTTCAGGGCCTCATCGATATGGACATAGCCCTGTGTCACGCTTTGAGCAGCATGGCCAAGCAGTGCCCTGATCGTCAGCTCGGAGAAGCCGAGATCGCCGGCGACGCTGCCGAAGGTGTGGCGCAGCGTGTGCGGCGTGACACCCTCAATACCGACGCTGGCGCAGAGCCTGAAGAGGCAGGCCTTGGCCGACGTGAAATGGCCGTCGGTAATATCGGACGGGAAGACATACGGATTATTGCCGCGAGCCGGCTGGCTGGCAGCGATCTTCGCGGCGGAAGGGCCGATCGCACGGATCTGCGCATCGCTCTTGGTGTCGGGGAAAGCCACGTAGCCGACCCCGGCGTTGAGCCAATGGCGTTGCACGCCTTGTCCCTCTGAGATGCGGAAGCCTGTGAGCGCCAGGAAGCGGACGATGGCGAGGGCCACAGGGCTTTCGCCGTTGCGTTCCGCGTGCCGCATCGCGGCGCCGAGTTTCTTGATCTCGGCCACGCTCAACCGCCGCTGTTTCTTCTTGCCCGCGAGCTTTCGCGCGCCGCGGCTCGGATGGCTTTCGATTTTGTCGAGGCGGGCGGCGTGACCAAGGATACTCTGGAGCGTTCCGACGGCGCGGGAGGCAACGCCGGGGCCGCCGGTCGTGACGCCGCCTCGACCTCCGCCTCGCGGCTTCGCCGTCTTGCCGGCCACGATATCCGACTGCATCCCCTCGATATCGGCCACCTTCAGCGTATGCGCGAGGCGACTGCCGAGGAGCGGCTTGATGTGCGTTTCGATGCGGCTCTTGTCCATGGCGAGCGTCGATTTCTTGATCGGCCGATTGCGGCGGCCGAGGATGCGGCCAGCCTCGGCCTCGGCGAGATACCAGTCACACAAGGCAGAGACTGTCTGCTGGTGATGCGGGTCCTTGTCGGCATCGGCAGGATCGTCTCCGTCCGCGATCATGCCGAGCTTGACCTTGGCCTTTTCGCGAGCCTGCTCAACGGTCATCACTCCGAAACGGCCGAGATTAATGCGCCGTTCCTTGTTGGCCGCGTTTCGATAATTCAGCACGAACGTCTGGAGACCGGAGGGGAGCATGCGGACTCCGAAACCCCGGAGTTCGCCGTCCCACAAGAATGCCTGCTTGCCCTTCTCGGGCGGGGTCATGGCTTCGAGTGCCCGCTTGGTGAGTTTGGCCATGTTGCTTCCTCTCTGACTGCGGTTGACGATTTTGCTGACAATAGCATAACTGCTTGGCCTTTGTCAGCAAGTTGTCAGCGGAAAAAGAGAAATGGAAGCGTATTTGACGGATACAGACGGCGATGCAAAAATGAAATTACATAATTATTTTAGTATGATAGAGAGAATTCGGATAGTGTAGCGTAGGGTCTCGTCAATCTTGCCAAGGTTGGGGTCGAGGGTTCGAATCCCTTCGCCCGCTCCAGTTTTTCTTTAGTTCAGGTTTTACGAAGGCTGCCGACAGGCGGCCTTTCGTGTTTCAGGGCAGTATTTCTGGAAATAGACTATTGCTAGAGCAGCTTGAACGGCAGGCCTGAAACAAGCACCTTTATATAGCGTTTCTTCTGAAAATAGCCGTTGAGTGAAATACGCGGCATCGCTGCGGCTGGCATAACACCTGTTTGCTGCAGCACACCGGGCTGGGTGGTCACGCCCACATCGAACCCGCCTTCTGAAACCGCCCTGATCTCGCGTTCGCCAACGGCCGCCTTCCATCCATATGGATAGGCGAAGGATCGCGGCCGGTAACCGGCGTAGTGTTGCACCGATTCGGTTGAGTCAGCGATTTCCTTGGCCAGTCTTTCGTCATCGACACGACGTAAATTGACATGAGTGACTGTGTGGGCGCCAAGATGCACAAGCGGGTCCAGCGCAAGAGCGCGCAATTCCGATGGGTTCATCACCGATTCATCGACAAGCGAAATTGCGTCGATCCCGACCGTTTGTGCAGCTGCGTCTATGCGGGCTACTGCCTCGTCTTCATCGAAACACTGCATGAACTGCACAAGCTGGGCAAAGGCCGCTGATTTCTGTGCCGGAGTTGCTGCGCGCACATCGAGAACACCGCCGCCAAAGTCGAAATGGAAACTGTCGGCTTCCGTCACCAGAGCCGCAATGGTCCGCCACCACATGGATCGCTTGCGTTCCACGAAACCCGTCGTGATGAAAATCGTGTAGGGAATGCTGTATCTGGCAAACACAGGGGCCGCGAAGTCTGCATTGTTCCGATAACCATCGTCCAGCGTGAAGGCGACATATTTCCGGGTGCTGCCTTGTTCGGAAAGCAGCCTCGGCAAGTCATGCAAATGCACCGGCACAAGGCCCGCTTCCAATGCCGCTTCTATCGCCATTTCAAGCGTTTGCGGCGTAATCGAAAGAATGGCGTTGGGGTCTGACCGATCTGTCGCATCTTCCGGTTTGACGTGATGCATCGTGAAGACGACACCGCGCCCACCGGCAGAAGGGAAAAGCGCCGACGCGCCGGAAAAGGCAATAGCCTCCAGCCCCGCACGGATCAGCGGATATTTCAAACTGCCCTTAATAGACCGCAGCGACATCTTCTCGAATATACTTCCCCCGAAGGCCAGACTTGGCGCGGGATCGTGCGCCAGCCGTGAACCCCACTCGCCTATAGCAATTTCATCTCGCCACGTGAATTGCTTTCGCCGCATCTTATTCCTAGAGCGCATTTCGATCTGATTGAATCAGATCGGCGCTCTCAATATTTGTTTTGAAGCGCATCCCGAAAACCGTTTCACACTTTTCGGGATGCGCTCCAGCAAAAAGGCCGCACGCAAAGCGTACGGCCTTTTATCATTTTGTTCGTTAAACTTGACGCTTCAAAGCGAAGTCGAGCTCTTCCACCAGTCGGTTCCGCCATCATGCGCATACTGGTCAATTTCAGCCAGTTCCTCGGCACTGAATTCCAGTCCCTTCAAAGCACCCAAAGAGTTTTCAAGCTGCGCGACCGAGCTTGCCCCGATGAGCGAAGAGGTGACGCGCGGATCGCGAAGCGTCCAGGCAATCGCCATCTGGGCCAAAGTCTGTCCACGACGTTCCGCAATAGCGTTCAATGCCCGAATGCGCCCCAGCAGTTCTTCGTTCTCTGCGCTGGCTTTCAGGGAGCCGCCCTGATTCGCCCGCGCACCTTCCGGAACGCCGTTCAGATAGCGCGATGTCAGCAAACCCTGAGCCAGCGGCGAAAACACGATGCAACCGGCGCCCAGCTCATCCAGCGTATCGAGAAGCCCATTCTCGATCCAGCGGTTGAACATGTTATAATTCGGCTGGTGAATGAAAAGCGGCACGCGCTCTTCCTTCAGGATCGCCGCCGCCTTCAGCGTCAGTTCCGGCGAATAGCTCGAAATACCGACATAAAGCGCCTTGCCCTGGCGATGCAGATGCGCGAGCGCTCCCATCGTCTCTTCCAGAGGCGTCGTGGCATCGACACGGTGCGAATAGAAGATGTCGACATAGTCGAGCCCCATCCGCTGCAGCGACTGGTCGAGACTGGCAATCAGATATTTGCGGCTGCCGCCAATGCCACCGTAGGGCCCCGGCCACATGTCCCAACCGGCTTTCGATGAGATAATCATCTCATCGCGATAAGGTCGAAAATCGCTGGCCATGATGCGACCGAGGTTTTCTTCGGCAGATCCGGGAGGCGGGCCATAATTGTTCGCTAGATCGAAATGGGTCACGCCCAGATCGAAGGCGCGACGGAGAATCGCGCGACCATTTTCGTAGACATCCCGGCCACCGAAATTGTGCCAGAGGCCAAGCGATATCGCTGGCAGGTCGATGCCGCTCCGACCGGTGCGGCGATAGATCATATCTGACTGATAGCGATCAGCCGCTGCAGAATAATGCATAACGCATCTCCATGAGTGAAATGGTTTGACCACGCATGGAAGACAGCGCCGATCCCATGCATAACAGGTGTGACGCATATTTGATCCCGAAGGGGAGCCGAGGCAATGCTAATCTGCTGAGTGTTACTCAACGAAAGAATGACAAATAATCAACAACGGCTCTTAACGTGATCCGACTTCCTCAGCGACCACCAATTTCGCGAGACCCTGATCTTCGCGGATGAGATCGATGAGCCGTCGCAAACCAGATGGAACCTGTCGTCTGCTCGGATAATACATGGTCAGGGGCGGACCTTCCGAAGCCCAGTCCGGTAGCACGGCTTCAAGCGCACCTGCGTCCAGGTAGTTCTTGACCAATGGCTCCAGACAATAGGCAAAGCCGATCCCGCCCAAAGCGGCTTCCACAGCCTGTTCGGTTTCATTGGCGCAAATCGGTCCTTTCACATCGACCCGGCGCAAGGAAGCACCGTTCCCCAATTCCCATGCATATCGGGAATTGTCCCCGAGCCTCGTCTCTATACACGGCAAGCGGAGCAGATCGTCCGGCGTTTCGGGGCGCCCTGCCCTCGATATCAAAACCGGAGAACCAACCACGATCCATTGCAAAGGTCCGGTTAGCGCAACGCCAATCATATCCTGCGGCACCCGGTCGCCATAACGGATCCCCGCATCGAAACCCTCAGCGACTATATCAACCATCTGGTCATCTATAGTGAGGTCGAGATGCATGTCGGGATAGGTTTGCGTATAGCGCGGTAAGATGGGTGCGATGATCAGCCGTGCGGCATCACGCAGCGCGTTAAGCCTTATGCGCCCCGATGGAAAGTCCCGCTGACTGGTCAGAGCTTCCAAGGCCTCCCCTATCGTCCGCAGTCCGCTTTCAAGTTGTGTCGCGAGTGCCGCACCGGCTTCAGTCGGCGTGAGGGAGCGGCTGGTACGGTTGAGCAATCGCACGCCCAAGTCCGCCTCCAGTTTTTTCATACGATGACTGATAGCTGAGGTTGTTACGCCGAGCTCGATCGCGGCCAGTTTCATGCTTTTGCGGCGTACGATAGTCACGAATATGTTGAGATCAGCCAGCACGGAGCGATCGAGGTTCACGATTGTCTTCCTTTGATAACGCGGCTGTTTGATAGCTTACACGGGTTGGTTTGTCGCTATTCTGGTGGCTTGGAATATCGTGCGGCTGCTTAAACGCCAAAACCCCGCAGCATAGCTACGGGGTTTTAATTTGGTTGCGGGGGCAGGATTTGAACCTGCGGCCTTCAGGTTATGAGCCTGACGAGCTACCGGGCTGCTCCACCCCGCGCTATGGGTGTTTATTTTGAACCGGTTGGGTAGTTTTTGCGCATCGCGCTTACGAAAGCTGTTTTGTATGTTTTGAGAAGATGGAATGTTATTTGTGTGCTTGGCAGACCTGGCAGCGACCTACTCTCCCGTGTCTTAAGACAAAGTACCATTGGCGCTGGAGCGTTTCACGGCCGAGTTCGGAATGGGATCGGGTGCAGCCGCTCCGCCATAACCACCAGGTCGGCGAAGAACACAAATATGAGAAGCTGGTTGTCTTTCGTGCAGATAAATCAGCGATAAACGCTGATAAACAATAAGCACACGACTGTGTGCCGGCGCCTTTGCGCCGCCCTCTTAGGACGCCATTCACGAAGTGAATAAGGCGTGAGGGGCAAAGTTTTCATCAAGCTACGCTTGATGGATATGGATAGTAAATGGGAGTGATCAAGTCGATCGAGCTATTAGTACCGGTAAGCTACATGCGTTGCCGCACTTCCACACCCGGCCTATCAACGTGGTAGTCTTCCACGGCTCTGATAGGGAATACTCGTTTTTAGGTGGGTTTCCCGCTTAGATGCCTTCAGCGGTTATCCCGTCCGTATATAGCTACCCTGCTATGCCGTTGGCACGACAACAGGTCCACCAGAGATACGTCCATCCCGGTCCTCTCGTACTAGGGACAGATCCTATCAATATTCCTACACCCACGGCAGATAGGGACCGAACTGTCTCACGACGTTCTGAACCCAACTCACGTACCGCTTTAAATGGCGAACAGCCATACCCTTGGGACCTGCTCCAGCCCCAGGATGCGATGAGTCGACATCGAGGTGCCAAACAACCCCGTCGATATGGACTCTTGGGGGTCATCAGCCTGTTATCCCCGGCGTACCTTTTATCCGTTGAGCGATGGCCCTTCCACGCGGGACCACCACCGGATCACTATGACCGACTTTCGTCTCTGCTCGACTTGTCAGTCTTGCAGTCAGGCAGGCTTATGCCATTGCACTCGACGAACGATTTCCGACCGTTCTGAGCCTACCATCGCGCGCCTCCGTTACTCTTTAGGAGGCGACCGCCCCAGTCAAACTACCCACCATACACGGTCCTGGACCCGGATAACGGGCCGCAGTTAGACATCCATATAGGCAAGGGTGGTATTTCAAGGATGACTCCACAATGGCTGGCGCCACTGCTTCAAAGTCTACCACCTATCCTACACATGCCGACACGAATGCCAGTGTAAAGCTATAGTAAAGGTGCACGGGGTCTTTCCGTCTAACCGCAGGAACCCCGCATCTTCACGGGGAATTCAATTTCACTGAGTCTGCGTTGGAGACAGCGGGGAAGTCGTTACGCCATTCGTGCAGGTCGGAACTTACCCGACAAGGAATTTCGCTACCTTAGGACCGTTATAGTTACGGCCGCCGTTTACTGGGGCTTCAATTCAATGCTTGCACATCTCCTCTTAACCTTCCAGCACCGGGCAGGCGTCAGACCCTATACGTCGTCTTGCGACTTCGCAGAGCCCTGTGTTTTTGGTAAACAGTCGCTACCCCCTGGTCTGTGCCACCCCCACCTAGTTGCCTAAATGGAGGTCACGCTTCTTCCGAAGTTACGCGTGCATTTTGCCGAGTTCCTTCAACGCAGTTCTCTCAAGCGCCTTGGTATTCTCTACCAGTCCACCAGTGTCGGTTTAGGGTACGGTCTATATGCAGGAGCTATTTCCTGGAACCGCTTCGCTGCACATTCAATCCAATAAGAATGT